>NZ_QPJU01000028.1 GCF_003337425.1 Extensimonas vulgaris | reverse complement strand
TACTAAGTAATAAACAAAATTATTTCACAAGTTTCTACTGATAAGTTAAAATCGGCGCATGAATAAAGAACCACCTCGCAAGCCGATTTTCGTTTCTCGCCGTATGGAGCAGCAATGGAACAGAATGCAGGCTGTCAAAATGTCCGGGTCTGGATTCACGGTCAAGGAGATTGCTGATTACTTCGAGGTTTCTACGCGTGCCGTGTATGGCTGGCTGGCGACCTTTGTGGAATTCGGGCAGAACGGACTTCTGGCGAAAGAGGGTGCGGGCCGCCCGCCCAAACTCAATGAGGAGCAAATGCGCTGGATTGCCTTGACTGTCAGGGATAGCACGCCCAATCAGTTGCGATTTGATTTTGGATTGTGGACGTTGCGCCTGATTGGGCAACTGATCGAGCGGCAATTCGGTACGAAGTTGAGCTTGCCGACGTTGGGGAAGATCATGGCCCGGCTGGGCTTTACTGCCCAGCGTCCCCTGCATCGCGCGTACGAGCAGGATGCTACGCTGGTACAGGCTTGGGTGAACACGGAGTTGCCCGCGCTGCGCAGGCGTGCCAAGGCCAAGGGTGCCGTGATCATGTTCGCCGACGAGGCAAGCATGCGCGCCGACTACCATGCTGGAACCACCTGGGCTCCCCAGGGGCGTACGCCTATCGTCCGAGCTTCCGGTCAGCGCCCTTCGGTCAACATGATGTCGGCTGTTGGCATGGACGGACAGTTCCAGTTCATGCTCGTCGAGGGACGCAGCAATGCCGAAACCTTCAAGGCGTTCCTTCAGCAATTGCTCATCGGAACAGACAAACCCATCATCCTGATAGTGGACGGTCATCCGATTCATAAGGCAAAGCTGGTGAAGGAATTCGTTGATTCAACCAACGGAAAATTGGAGTTGTGCTATTTGCCGCCTTATTCGCCGCAACTCAACCCTGACGAACAGGTATGGAAAAATGTCAAAGAACGCGTTGCCAAGCAATTTCCGCGCGACAAATACGATATGCGCAAGATGCTGCGAGAAGCGCTTGAGAGGTTGAAGGGATTGCCAGACATCATTCGCGGATTCTTTAGGCATCCTGAATGCGGGTTTGTGAACTAATTTTGTTTATTGCTTAGTATCTT
>NZ_QPJU01000027.1 GCF_003337425.1 Extensimonas vulgaris | reverse complement strand
ATTCTTGATGAAGCTTAAAATCTGGCTGGGATTTCATCGATTCACGATGATCCCCAAAAGGAGCCAGGCCATGCGGGTAGCCCCCAAAGTTGAATTGACCGAGGAACAGCGAGCCCAACTCACAAAGCTCACGCGCTCGGGACGTACCAGCGTCAGACAGGCACAGCGCGCGAACATCATTTTGCTGGCCTCGCAAGGCTGGGACAACAAGGACATAGGGCGGCAAGTGGGTCTTGGGCGGGTGGCGGTGGCCCGCTGGCGTCAGCGGTTTATCGACTTGGGTCTGCCCGGCATCGAGCGGGACTTGCCCAGAGGCGCACCGCCGCAGAAGGTGGATGTGGCCAAACTGGTGGAGCTGACCACGCAAAGCCAGCCCGCGGCCGCCACACACTGGAGCACGCGCAAGATGGCTGCCGAGTTGGGCGTCAGTCCCAGCACGGTGATGCGTCACTGGCAGGCCCACGGCTTGAAGCCCCACCTGGCGCGCAGCTTCAAGGTCTCGCGTGACCCGCAGTTTGTGCAAAAGCTCGAAGACATCGTGGGGCTATACATGGCGCCG
This sequence comes from Extensimonas vulgaris, assembly GCF_003337425.1. GTDB lineage: Bacteria > Pseudomonadota > Gammaproteobacteria > Burkholderiales > Burkholderiaceae_C > Extensimonas > Extensimonas vulgaris. Next base: position 597 of record NZ_QPJU01000027.1, on the reverse strand, counting down.
CCCGAGCATGCCCTGGTGCTGTGCTGCGACGAAAAGAGCCAGGTGCAGGCGCTGGATCGCACGCAGCCCGGATTGCCGCTGAAGAAGGGCCGCGCCCAGACCCTCACGCACGACTACAAGCGCCACGGCACGACCACGTTGTTTGCAGCCCTCAACGTGCTCGATGGACAGATCATCAGCCAGTGCCAGCAGCGGCACACGCACGTCGAATGGCTGAAGTTTCTCAAGCAGATTGACAAACAGACGCCCCCGGACAAAACCTTGCACCTGATTGCCGATAACTACGCCACCCACAAGCATCCCAAGGTGCAGGAGTGGCTGCACAAGCATCCGAGGTTTCACATGCACTTCACACCCACCTCGGCGTCTTGGCTGAACATGGTCGAGCGTTTCTTTCGCGACCTCACGACCGAGCGGCTGCGCCGCGGCGTGTTCACTAGTGTGCGCGAGCTCGAAGAGGCTATCGAGGACTATGTGCGCCATCACAACGAATGCCCCAAGCCTTTCATTTGGACCAAGAGCGCCAAGGACATCCTGCAGAAGGTCATCCGGGCAAACTCGCGATTAAGTTCTAAACAGAATGAAACACTACACTAG
>NZ_QPJU01000026.1 GCF_003337425.1 Extensimonas vulgaris | reverse complement strand
TAAGTAATCACTTGAAACTGATGTGGAATGTCTTACCGTAACCATCCAGCAGCGCTTGCACCTCTGCCAAGAGTTGTTCTTTGGCCCAACTCTTGAAGGAGCGCCAGTGGTACTTGGCCTGCTTCCACAGCATCTCAATGGGGTTGAGTTCGGGACTGTAGGGTGGCAAGTACAGCGGCAAGAACTTGTGCTGTAGCAGCCACTCTTGGCACAGGTGAGTGTCCAAGTTGTGGTGGATGCTGGCGTTGTCCATCACCGCAAATGTCCATTTTTCTGGGTCACTGCTGCGTGCCAGTTCGTCCAGAAACTGTGTGTAGTGAGTGCGGCAAACACTACCCTCGTGCAGGCGGTAGTCGAGCTTTTTTGTGCCCCAGTTGAGTGCCCCCAGCACGTTGACGCGGCGGCGGCTGGCACTGGCATCCATGCAGTGGGGCTGACCCAGAGGCGACCAGCTGCGCTGCACGTTGGGCTGGCAGCTCATGCCCGTCTCGTCCAAGTACAGCAGCTCAAGCTTGCCATCGAGGGCCGCTTGCTTGAGCTTGGCCAGGACTTGGCCTACGCGCTCGAACTCGCTGGCATCGCGCTTTTTTTGAGCGACCTTCGCCCCCTTTTGTAGCTCAGCCCCCGTTTTTTGAGCCACACCGACAGGCGCGCCAAGCTGAAGCTGGGTGCATCGGGATAGCGCTGGTGCAGTTGCTGGGCAATCTGGCCCAGCGAGAGGGCTTGCTCGCGGGCAATTTGCACTGCTGCATCAACCATCTCCTCACTGAGTTTGCGTGGTGCGCCCCCTTTGTGGCCGTCCAGTATGCCTGCCAAGCCTTGGGTTCTGTAGCTCTTGGCCCAGTTGTACACCGGCTGGTCACTCACTTGCAGCAGCTCACAGATGTGCGCTACTTTGTGGCCTCGCTGCAAGGCGAGCAATCCCAGGGCACGGCGGCGAAAGTCGGCATAGGGGTGATGTGCAGCCATCTCTTGCAGTGTGAGCATTTCGTGTTCGTCCAGGGGTTTGCCCAGGAGCTTGGAGGGACGAGGGACAGGCGTAGACGCTGCATCAGCAGCAGATGCCTCGATGCGGCTGGAGGATGAGCGAGCGGGGGCATGGACGGTCATGGTACGAAATTATTGCGCCAATCAAGGAATCCATGATGGTTTCGAACGTTTACTTA
>NZ_QPJU01000025.1 GCF_003337425.1 Extensimonas vulgaris | reverse complement strand
GAAAATGGCAAAAGGAAAATTCGAACGCACGAAGCCGCACGTCAACGTGGGCACGATCGGTCACGTTGACCACGGCAAGACCACGCTGACGGCAGCCATCGCCACGGTGCTGGCAAACAAATTTGGCGGTGAAGCCAAGAAATACGACGAAATCGACGCAGCGCCTGAAGAAAAAGCCCGCGGCATCACGATCAACACCGCACACGTCGAATACGAAACCGCCAACCGCCACTACGCCCACGTGGACTGCCCCGGTCACGCCGACTACGTCAAGAACATGATCACCGGCGCAGCCCAGATGGACGGCGCCATCCTCGTCGTCTCCGCCGCCGACGGCCCCATGCCGCAAACGCGCGAACACATCCTGCTGGCCCGCCAGGTGGGTGTGCCCTACATCATCGTCTTCCTCAACAAGTGCGACATGGTCGACGACGAAGAGCTGCTCGAGCTCGTCGAAATGGAAGTGCGTGAACTGCTCGACAAATACGACTTCCCCGGCGACACCACCCCCATCATCCGCGGCTCGGCCAAACTCGCCCTCGAAGGCGACAAAGGCCCCCTGGGCGAGCAAGCCATCCTCAAGCTCGCCGAAGCCCTGGACACCTACATCCCCACGCCGCAGCGCGCAATCGACCAGCCCTTCCTCATGCCCGTCGAAGACGTCTTCTCGATCTCCGGGCGCGGCACCGTGGTCACGGGCCGTATCGAGCGCGGCGTCATCAAAGTCGGCGAAGAAATCGAAATCGTCGGCATCCGCGAGACGCAAAAAACCGTCTGCACGGGCGTGGAAATGTTCCGCAAGCTGCTCGACCAAGGCCAGGCGGGCGACAACGTCGGCATTTTGCTGCGCGGCACCAAGCGTGAAGACGTCGAACGCGGCCAGGTGCTGGCCAAGCCCGGCACGATCAAGCCGCACACGCACTTCACCGCCGAGGTCTATGTGCTGAGCAAGGAAGAAGGCGGCCGCCACACGCCGTTCTTCAACAACTACCGTCCGCAGTTCTACTTCCGCACCACCGACGTGACCGGCGCGATCGAGCTGCCGGCCGACAAGGAAATGGTGATGCCTGGCGACAACGTGACGATCACCGTCAAGCTGATCAACCCCATCGCCATGGAAGAAGGTCTGCGCTTTGCCATCCGTGAGGGCGGCCGCACGGTCGGCGCCGGCGTCGTGGCCAAGATCCTTGATTGAG
>NZ_QPJU01000024.1 GCF_003337425.1 Extensimonas vulgaris | reverse complement strand
TTTGACTGTGTCATAAATTACTCCTCGCCCGCCCGCAGCATGGGCAGCGAGGCAGGATGCGGGCAATTCGTTGTGCCAGCATCTGCCGCAGCGTGGCAATCGAGTCCGGCACATGCCGTTGCATTCGCGCGGCTGCCGCGTGGGCGGTAGCTTTCGGGTAAGACAGGCGCTTGTGGTCGAGCGAATTTTTTTTTATCACTCCGGCTCAGTCGCTGCCAGAGCAAAAAGCCATACGCCGCGATGCACAGCGTGGCATGGTGATGCACCCCCCGCCAGTTGCGCCCTTCGTACTGGCCCAGACCGAACTCCTGCTTCAATTCCCGGTAATCGCGCTCGATGCGCCAGCGCATCTTGCTGACGTGCACCAGACGCTCGAGCGGCGTGTCTGCGGGCAGACTGCAGAGGAAATACTTGAGCGGCTCGGCATCGCCCTCGGGCCACTCGATCAGCGCCCACTCCTGCGCGCGGGGTGTGCCCCCGTGAGCCGCTTGCACCCGCACGGCGGCAAAGCGCGACTGTAGCGTCCCATTGGTGCCTTCGCGCCAGGCCACGGTCTGCCACGCGTGCTCTGGTAGTGACTGAGCCAGTTCTTTCAAACTGACGGGCGGTTGCTCGGGATTGCGATGCAGCCGTGTGCGCGCACGTCCCCGGCCCGCGCCCGGCGCTGGCATGGCGGGCGCAGAGTCCGGGAGCCACACGGCCGTAGCTGCGCGCACTCCCACCGCATAGCTCAGGCCCCACTCGCTCAGCCGGTCACGAAACGCGGCACTGTCGCCATAGGCCGGATCGGCCAGCACCACTCCCCGTGGCACGCCTTCGGCCAGGGCTTGTTCGACCTGGGCAAGCGCGATGTCCGTCTTGGTGGCGAAGGCGAGCGTCTCGGGCACGCCCGCCTTCGCACGGCGGGCCGGATCGCTCGTCCACGTCTCGGGCAGGTACAGCCGCCATTGGATCGGCAGGCTGCCTGCATCGCTGGCCAGCGACAGGCTGACGGCGACCTGGCAGTTCTCGGTCTTGCCCAGTTGGCCGCAGTATTGCCGGGCCACCCCCACCGAGTGTCGGCCTTGCTTGGGCAGCCCCGTGTCGTCGATGATCCAGTACGCCCCATGCTCGAGCCCCAGTACCGGTTGCACCACTGCGCGCACTTCGCGTAACACCGCCGCATCCGACCATGCCGATTTGGCTACGAAGTGGTGCAGCGACTGGTGCTTGGCCCGCACACGCTGCGGCTCGATGTGCGCGGCCAGCGGCTCCACGCTCTTTCTGTGGATCGGCAGCATCAGGCCCCGGCAGTAGTCCCGCAATCCGGCCCGCCGGTCGGCATGGCCCAGCACGCTCGCCAGGCGTTCCAGGTATCGGTCGAGTTCGCTCTCCATTTCTTGGGGTTCGTCTCGTTCAGGAGGAAGACTTGAATTATCCGATAGATTGGGATTTTATTGACACAGTCAAACTA
>NZ_QPJU01000023.1 GCF_003337425.1 Extensimonas vulgaris | reverse complement strand
CGCTCGGCCAACGCCTGAGCCTGCCCCTCGATCTGCGCATCCTTTTGCGCAACGGCTTGCTGCAAGCCCGCCAATTGCCCTTCCCGCTCGGCCAGTGTCTGCTGGAGCGAACCACGCTGCGCGTCGCGCTCGTGTATTGCCTGGTTGAGGCTGCTAATTTGCCCTTCCCGCTCGGCCAGCGCCTGATGCTGACTGGTAAGCCGCTCCAGCTGCTTGTCCGCGAGCTTTAGACCTGCAGAAAACCGCTCAAACTCTTGCAGCCATTTGCGAATTTCAGACCCTAAAACGGGATCGTCGATACTTGTCCGATCCGATGCGACATCTAATAAGCGCGCATAAATTTCGCGCACAATAGGCGGGCAGGAATTATCAAGCCATAAATCCTCAGGTTGATAGACGGTATGTTGTAGCTGGTGATCAAGGAAGTTGGTTTTGTAGTCCTCGAACTCAGCGGCATCCATCTCTAAATGCAGAGCGCAAGCAACCCGACCCAATTCAACATCGGGGTTTTGCATGAGTCTGTCATAGTCAACCATGACCCTAGGCTTGCCCTCACTGCCACGCAAACTTTCCAGCACATGGCCCAGCCAAAGCAAATAGCTATGTTCAGCGAATAAATGATCTCTTTTTGCCAATGATTTGGCTACGCTGAGCGGATTACGCAGCGCCAATACATAACCAGCATTCACTCGCAGGTGTTCTGCAGCTTGATTCCAAAAAGGCAAGAGTTTGGCAACCCTGGGGTCTTTGAATGCAAAGACTGCACTGGCATTCATTTTTTCGCGCAACAGCTCGGTAGCGCGCAAAAGAAAGCCGCGGCTTCGCAGAAGCTCAATATCCGGCATGCCAACAGGCGTCAACGAGAACCAATCTCCACCAACGGTTTTGAGCATTTCAATGTTAAGCGCATTGATATCAATGTCTTCCCAGAATCCCTTGTCGTTATTTCCAGGAACAGGCGGCATCAATGTGTCGCCTAAATTTGCACCAAGCGCTTGCAGGCCCCTGGTTATCGCACTGGTGCCACTACGATGCATGCCCAAAACAATAACTAGAGAGCACGCTGTGCTTTTCTCGATACGGGACTTCAATTCATGCATCCTGTTTTATGCGTGAAACGCAAGAAAAATCAACAATGCCGGTGGCTATACTTGCGGTTTCGGACATGACGCGAAACATGGCAACGTCAATCAATCGATGTAAATAAGTTTCGCTGCCATTTATCTCTCCCAGGACGCCTGCATTCAAGAAATAAACACCTGCATTCAGCCTGCAACAAAAAGCGAATTCAACCATGTATTCGCTTCCTGCGCTCACAAACGGCAAACTGGTTCTATTTGATGAGGCTGATGCAGCACCACCTAATTCGACGCCGCTGGTGGTTTTGATGAGCATGCCGAATCGTACGTTACTTGCAGCATATTCGAATTTGACGCGGTAGCGGTAGTAGTAGGTCTTGCCGCGGGTCAAGTTATTGACGCGTTCGCCACCCAGAGTGTAAACGGCAGGATCATGGATGATAGCGCCATAAGATGCGTAGGAAATGGTGCTGGCCGGTTTCAGGGCGGGGTCGTAGCTGTCTTGCAACTCCTGTTGCTGCATCTGCGCATCGCATGCTTCTAGCCTAGTGTCGCCAGCTTGTGAAATATCCTCTCTGTATGTGTCTGCGCAAGCGCTGCTCTGGCGGATTTCGTCACGCAATTGCTGACGCTTTTCGGCGGGTGCGTACAGCAGCTTTTGATAACGACCAACGATTTGCTTTGGCACTCCGGTGGCCAGCAGCTCACCCATGTCTAATAAAATAGCGCGATCACAAAGTTCGACAACCGTCCCTCCGGAGTGAGAAACGAAAAGAATCGTTGCGCCCGCTTTGCGAATCGTTTCGATGCGAGAAAAGCATTTTCTCTGGAAAAGCTCATCGCCCACAGAAAGGGCTTCGTCAACAACCAGTATTTGCGGATCGACATTGATTGCTACTGCAAACGCCAGCCGCACCATCATCCCGCTTGAATAGGTTTTGACAGGCTGCTCTATGAAGTCACCAATTTCGGCAAAAGCAGCAATTTCATCAAAACGGGCGTCGATTTCATCCCTGCCAAGTCCTAGCACTGCGGCGTTAAGGTAAACATTTTCGCGCCCGGTGAACTCAGGGTTGAAACCGGAGCCAAGTTCCAGCAACGCGGCGATACGGCCTTGCGCTTGAATGTTTCCGCTGGTCGGATTGAGGGTGCCACAGATCATCTGCAGCAAGGTGGATTTACCGCTGCCGTTACGGCCAATGATGCCAACGGTTTCGCCTTTTTTTACCTCGAAGCTGACGTTTTTGAGTGCCCAAAATTCGCGAAAGTATTGTTTGGGCTGCATCCCCACAGCGCGTTGCAGGCGCGGCAGGACGAACTGTTTGAGCCGGTCACGTGGCTGGTCGTAAATATGGTAGCACTTGCTGAGGTTCTCGACTTTGATCGCAATCTCAAAGGACATCGGCAAACCCCTTGCGAGTCTTCTGAAACCAGGCAAAGCCTAACCATGCGATGAGGAAAGTAGCTGCCCAATAGATTGCGAGCAGCGCAAAGTCTGGCACTTGCCCCCAATACAGTACGGCGCGGGTTTGCTCGATGACTGCCGTGAGGGGATTGAGATAGAGCCAGGATCGATACGTTTCGGGCAGATTGGTGGCGGGGTAAAAAATGGGGCTGAGGAACATGAGCATTGTGGTCAGAACGCCAATGAACTGTGTCACGTCGCGCAGATACACGCCTAACGAGGCCAGCGCCCAGCCTAAGCCCATAATAAAAAGCAGGTAGGGGATCACGAGTAACGGTAAATAGAGTGTCGTGGCATGCGGAAGACCTACCAACACGGAATAGGCCAGAAGCCAGACGGCCAGACTGATGCCTGCGTGAAATAGCGACGAGAGCAGCGCAACAACAGGAAGTATCTCCAGCGGAAAAACGACTTTTTTGACGTAGTTGACGTTGGAGAGGACCAGGCTTGGCGCACGGTTGATGCATTCGGCGAACAGGTTGAACACGATCAGCCCGGCAAACAGCACGAGGGCAAATTCGGTTTTGGATTCGCTGGCTGCGTTCCAGCGGGCCTTGAAAATTTCGCTGAACACGAAGGTATAAACAGCCAACATGAGCAGCGGATTGAAAAAAGACCACAGCAATCCGAGCGCAGAGCCCCTGTAGCGCCCGAGCACTTCGCGTTTGGCTGAGGCAAGAATGAGGCCGCGGTTGCGCCATAGGCTGGCGCACATTTCAACTGGACTAATTGAAAATTGACGCATCAAGCAAACACCTCGGCCTCGGCGAGCAGCTTGCCCGCCGCATCCTTGGCGGCAAGAATGGGGGGCGCGGCAATGGGCCAGCGGATGCCTATGGCCGGGTCGTCCCAACGGATGCAACGCTCGTGCGCGGGGGCATAGTAATCGGTGGTTTTGTAGAGAAACTCCGCCGTGTCGCTGAGCACGACGAAGCCATGCGCAAACCCGGCGGGAATCCACAGCTGGCGTTTGTTTTCTGCCGAAAGGATTTCGCCTACCCACTGACCAAAGGTTTTGCTTTTTTTTCGGAGATCGACGGCAACGTCGAAAACTTCACCCTGCACCACGCGCACGAGCTTGCCTTGCGGCTGCTGGACTTGGTAGTGCAGGCCGCGCAGCACGTTTTTGGCGCTGCGGCTGTGGTTGTCCTGCACGAATGCGACCTGCAAGCCCGTGGCCTGGGCAAAGTCGCGCTGGTTGTAACTTTCAAAAAAGAAGCCGCGTTCGTCGCCAAAAACCTTTGGTTCAATGAGAATGACGTCGCGAATAGCAAGCGGTGTAGCCTTCATCAGAGTAAGTTTTCCTTGAGAATTCCCAAAAGATATTGGCCATAGCCATTTTTGCTCAGGGGCTTGGCCAGTGTCTCCAATTGTCCGGCATTGATCCAGCCTTGCCGGAAGGCGATTTCCTCGGGGCAGGCCACCTTGAGCCCTTGGCGACTTTCAAGCGTGGCGATGAATTGACTGGCTTCCAGCAAAGACTCGTGCGTGCCGGTGTCCAGCCAGGCGTAGCCGCGGCCCATGATTTCGACGCTCAACTGCCCTTGCTGCAGATACAGCCGGTTGAGATCGGTGATTTCGAGCTCGCCACGCGCCGAGGGCTTCAGGCCCTTCGCCAGCTCGACCACTTGCTGGTCGTAGAAGTAGAGCCCGGTGACGGCGTAGTTCGATTTGGGCTGCGCGGGCTTTTCCTCCAGGGACAGCACCCGGCCTTGGGCGTCGAACTCCGCCACGCCGTAGCGCTCGGGGTCTTGCACGTGGTAGGCAAAGACCGTGGCGCCCTCGGTGCGCGCGTTCGCGCTTTGCAGCAGCTTGACGAGGTCGTGGCCGTAGAAGATGTTGTCGCCGAGCACGAGCGCCGATGGGTCATTGCCGATAAAAGCTTCGCCGATCAAAAACGCCTGCGCGAGCCCGTCGGGGCTGGGTTGCACCGCGTAGTGCAGCTGCATGCCCCACTGGCTGCCGTCGCCCAGCAGTTCGGCAAAGCGCGGCGTGTCCTGCGGTGTGCTGATGACGAGCACCTCGCGGATGCCCGCGAGCATGAGCGTGCTCAGCGGGTAGTAGATCATGGGCTTGTCGTACACAGGCATGAGCTGCTTGGAGACGGCCTGCGTGACGGGGTACAGGCGCGTGCCGGAGCCGCCGGCGAGGATGATGCCTTTGCGCGGGCTCATGCGGGCTCCTTGCTGGTGCTGCTGGTGGGGGTGCTGGTGGGGGTGCTGGCGTCGCCGTCGGCCTCTTCGGGGCTGGCGTAGTGCAGGTCGATCCACTGGCGGTAGGCGCCGCTGGTGACATTGCGCACCCAGTCCTGGTGGGCCAGGTACCACTGCACGGTTTTGCGGATGCCGCTGGCAAAGGTTTCGGCGGGCTTCCAGCCGAGCTCGCGTTCGAGCTTGCTCGCGTCTATGGCATAGCGGCGATCGTGGCCGGGGCGGTCTTGCACGAAGGTGATTTGCTGCGCGTAAGACTGGCCGTCGGCGCGCGGCGCAAGCTC
>NZ_QPJU01000022.1 GCF_003337425.1 Extensimonas vulgaris | reverse complement strand
GAAGAAGGAAGAGAAAGGCGTAGGCGGCGCGAGATCCCCTGCACTTTAGTCGGAAAACTTCTTGCGGGCTGACAAAAAAGCCTGCTACAATGCGCGGCTCAGCTGATCGCAGCTGAAGCGAAGAAGGCAAAACGCAAAGGCAAGAAGGCATTTGTGTGGAGTCAAGAGGCCGGATCCTTAAAAACATACAGCCGATAAGCGTGGGCGTTTGAATTGTGCGCAAAAGCCCTGCGGGTGCAAGCCTGTGGGGCAAGTGCGACAAGCACACAAACGCTCAAAGCAAGAAAAGAAGGAAACTTCGATTCTGGAGAGAGCAAACCAAAAGATCAAACAAAAGAGTTTGATCCTGGCTCAGATTGAACGCTGGCGGCATGCCTTACACATGCAAGTCGAACGGCAGCACGGACTTCGGTCTGGTGGCGAGTGGCGAACGGGTGAGTAAAGCATCGGAACGTGCCCGATCGTGGGGGATAACTACTCGAAAGAGTAGCTAATACCGCATAAGATCTACGGATGAAAGCGGGGGACTCGCAAGAGCCTCGCGCGAGCGGAGCGGCCGATGTCAGATTAGGTAGTTGGTGGGGTAAAGGCCCACCAAGCCGACGATCTGTAGCTGGTCTGAGAGGACGACCAGCCACACTGGGACTGAGACACGGCCCAGACTCCTACGGGAGGCAGCAGTGGGGAATTTTGGACAATGGGCGCAAGCCTGATCCAGCCATGCCGCGTGCAGGAAGAAGGCCCTCGGGTTGTAAACTGCTTTTGTACGGAGCGAAAAAGCTGCCACTAACACTGGGAGCCCATGACGGTACCGTAAGAATAAGCACCGGCTAACTACGTGCCAGCAGCCGCGGTAATACGTAGGGTGCAAGCGTTAATCGGAATTACTGGGCGTAAAGCGTGCGCAGGCGGTTTTGTAAGACAGAGGTGAAATCCCCGGGCTCAACCTGGGAACTGCCTTTGTGACTGCAAGGCTAGAGTGCGGCAGAGGGGGATGGAATTCCGCGTGTAGCAGTGAAATGCGTAGATATGCGGAGGAACACCGATGGCGAAGGCAATCCCCTGGGCCTGCACTGACGCTCATGCACGAAAGCGTGGGGAGCAAACAGGATTAGATACCCTGGTAGTCCACGCCCTAAACGATGTCAACTGGTTGTTGGGTCTTAGCTGACTCAGTAACGAAGCCAACGCGTGAAGTTGACCGCCTGGGGAGTACGGCCGCAAGGTTGAAACTCAAAGGAATTGACGGGGACCCGCACAAGCGGTGGATGATGTGGTTTAATTCGATGCAACGCGAAAAACCTTACCCACCTTTGACATGGCAGGAATCCTGAAGAGATTTGGGAGTGCTCGAAAGAGAACCTGCACACAGGTGCTGCATGGCTGTCGTCAGCTCGTGTCGTGAGATGTTGGGTTAAGTCCCGCAACGAGCGCAACCCTTGCCATTAGTTGCTACGAAAGGGCACTCTAATGGGACTGCCGGTGACAAACCGGAGGAAGGTGGGGATGACGTCAAGTCCTCATGGCCCTTATAGGTGGGGCTACACACGTCATACAATGGCCGGTACAGAGGGTAGCCAACCCGCGAGGGGGAGCCAATCCCACAAAGCCGGTCGTAGTCCGGATCGCAGTCTGCAACTCGACTGCGTGAAGTCGGAATCGCTAGTAATCGCGGATCAGCATGTCGCGGTGAATACGTTCCCGGGTCTTGTACACACCGCCCGTCACACCATGGGAGCGGGTTCTGCCAGAAGTAGTTAGCCTAACCGCAAGGAGGGCGATTACCACGGCAGGGTTCGTGACTGGGGTGAAGTCGTAACAAGGTAGCCGTATCGGAAGGTGCGGCTGGATCACCTCCTTTCTGGAAAAGCGCAACAGTTTAAACGCCCACACTTATCGGTTGTTGGATGCACCATCGAACCTGCGAGTTCAGATGGCCTGGGGTCTGTAGCTCAGCTGGTTAGAGCACCGTCTTGATAAGGCGGGGGTCGTTGGTTCGAGCCCAACTAGACCCACCAGACAATCCAATATGCGAGGATTGCCACAGGGGGGATTAGCTCAGCTGGGAGAGCACCTGCTTTGCAAGCAGGGGGTCGTCGGTTCGATCCCGTCATCCTCCACCAAACCAAGGCGTCCAAAGCGCAAAGACAAAACGCAACACCAAAATAGCTTTGCGAAAGGCTATTTTGCTGTTGCTCAGGATCACCTGAAGCACATCGGCTGTTCTTTAAAAAATCATAGAGTCGAATCAGCGTTGCTGATGAAAGCTGCGCCAGTGAAAATGCTGGAGCAAAAATCATCAGTGACAAGAATTTTTGATTGCGTCAAAACGAATATTCAAACCAAGTTTGGAATTCGACACATACGATTTTGGCCTGCAAAGGCGAAAATCGATGCGGCGTGAATACTTGCATGACGTGCATAGCATGCATTAACGCGCGAGGTGCAAGACCTCGCAAGTCCTTGAAAAGTAGCTTGATCATCTCGCAAGAGAGGTCAAAGTTATAGGGTCAAGTGACAAAGAGCATGTGGTGGATGCCTTGGCGATGATAGGCGAAGAAGGACGTGATAGCCTGCGAAAAGCTTCGGGGAGCTGGCAAATAAGCTGTGATCCGGAGATGTCCGAATGGGGAAACCCACCCGCGAGGGTATCGTTGGCTGAATACATAGGCCAACGAGGCGAACCGGGCGAACTGAAACATCTCAGTAGCTCGAGGAAAAGAAATCAACCGAGATTCCGAAAGTAGTGGCGAGCGAAATCGGAAGAGCCTGCCAGAGATAGCACGATTGTTAGCAAAACGGGATGGAAAGCCCGGCCATAGCAGGTGATAGCCCTGTATGCGAAAACAGACGTGTGGTACCAAGCTGGGAACAAGTAGGGCGGGGCACGAGAAACCCTGTCTGAACATGGGGGGACCATCCTCCAAGGCTAAATACTCATCATCGACCGATAGTGAACTAGTACCGTGAGGGAAAGGCGAAAAGAACCCCGGGAGGGGAGTGAAATAGATCCTGAAACCGCATGCTTACAAAAAGTCGGAGCCCCAACTCAGCGATGAGCGGGTGACGGCGTACCTTTTGTATAATGGGTCAGCGACTTACATTCAGTGGCAAGCTTAACCGAATAGGGCAGGCGCAGGGAAACCGAGTCCGAATAGGGCGAATTAGTCGCTGGGTGTAGACCCGAAACCAGGTGATCTATCCATGGCCAGGATGAAGGTGCCGTAACAGGTACTGGAGGTCCGAACCGACTAGTGTTGCAAAACTAGCGGATGAGCTGTGGATAGGGGTGAAAGGCTAAACAAACCTGGAAATAGCTGGTTCTCTCCGAAAACTATTTAGGTAGTGCCTCAAGTATTACCTGCGGGGGTAGAGCACTGTTTTGGCTAGGGGGTCATGGCGACTTACCAAACCAAGGCAAACTCCGAATACTGCAGAGTAGAGCTTGGGAGACAGAGCACCGGGTGCTAACGTCCGGACTCAAGAGGGAAACAACCCAGACCGCCAGCTAAGGTCCCTAAAATTGGCTAAGTGGGAAACGAAGTGGGAAGGCTAAAACAGTCAGGATGTTGGCTTAGAAGCAGCCACCATTTAAAGAAAGCGTAATAGCTCACTGATCGAGTCGTCCTGCGCGGAAGATGTAACGGGGCTCAAGCCAGTTACCGAAGCTGCGGATGCACGAGCAATCGTGCGTGGTAGGAGAGCGTTCTGTAAGCCTGTGAAGGTGTCTGGTGACGGATGCTGGAGGTATCAGAAGTGCGAATGCTGACATGAGTAGCGTTAAAGCGGGTGAAAAGCCCGCTCGCCGTAAGCGCAAGGTTTTCTACGCAACGTTCATCGGCGTAGAGTGAGTCGGCCCCTAAGGCGAGGCAGAGATGCGTAGCTGATGGGAAACAGGTCAATATTCCTGTACCGCTCAATAGTGCGATGTGGGGACGAAGAAGGTTAGCTCAGCCAACTGTTGGAATAGTTGGTTCAAGCCTGTAGTCGTGCCCGGTAGGCAAATCCGCCGGGCTAAGATGAGGGGTGATAACGAGGCTGCTTGCAGCCGAAGTGAGTGATACCCAGCTTCCAGGAAAAGCCACTAAGCTTCAGCTATTGACGACCGTACCGCAAACCGACACTGGTGCGCGAGATGAGTATTCTAAGGCGCTTGAGAGAACTCAGGAGAAGGAACTCGGCAAATTGATACCGTAACTTCGGGAGAAGGTATGCCCCAAGTAGGTGAACTTGAACAAAGGGAGCCCAAAGGGGTTGCAAAAAATCGGTGGCTGCGACTGTTTAATAAAAACACAGCACTCTGCAAACACGAAAGTGGACGTATAGGGTGTGACGCCTGCCCGGTGCTGGAAGATTAAGTGATGGGGTGCAAGCTCTTGATCGAAGTCCCAGTAAACGGCGGCCGTAACTATAACGGTCCTAAGGTAGCGAAATTCCTTGTCGGGTAAGTTCCGACCTGCACGAATGGCGTAACGATGGCCACACTGTCTCCTCCTGAGACTCAGCGAAGTTGAAATGTTTGTGATGATGCAATCTCCCCGCGGAAAGACGGAAAGACCCCATGAACCTTTACTGTAGCTTTGTATTGGACTTTGAACGGATCTGTGTAGGATAGGTGGGAGGCTTTGAAGCCAGGACGCTAGTTCTGGTGGAGCCGACGTTGAAATACCACCCTGGTGCGTTTGAGGTTCTAACCTGGATCCATCACCTGGATCGGGGACAGTGCATGGTAGGCAGTTTGACTGGGGCGGTCTCCTCCCAAAGCGTAACGGAGGAGTTCGAAGGTACGCTAGTTACGGTCGGACATCGTGACGATAGTGCAATGGCATAAGCGTGCTTAACTGCGAGACCGACAAGTCGAGCAGGTGCGAAAGCAGGACATAGTGATCCGGTGGTTCTGTATGGAAGGGCCATCGCTCAACGGATAAAAGGTACTCTGGGGATAACAGGCTGATACCGCCCAAGAGTTCATATCGACGGCGGTGTTTGGCACCTCGATGTCGGCTCATCTCATCCTGGGGCTGTAGCCGGTCCCAAGGGTATGGCTGTTCGCCATTTAAAGAGGTACGTGAGCTGGGTTTAAAACGTCGTGAGACAGTTTGGTCCCTATCTTCCGTGGGCGCTGCAGATTTGAGAAAGCCTGCTCCTAGTACGAGAGGACCGGAGTGGACGCACCTCTGGTGTATCGGTTGTCACGCCAGTGGCATCGCCGAGTAGCTATGTGCGGAAGAGATAACCGCTGAAAGCATCTAAGCGGGAAACTCGTTTCAAGATAAGATCTGCCGGGGCCCCGAGCCCCCTCAAGAGTCGTTCTAGACCAGGACGTTGATAGGCTGGGTGTGTAAGCGCAGCAATGCGTTCAGCTAACCAGTACTAATTGCTCGTGCGGCTTGACCCTATAACTTTGACTGACCAAAGCAAAGTTCCAATGCATGCACTCGTATGTAAGTACCCACT
>NZ_QPJU01000021.1 GCF_003337425.1 Extensimonas vulgaris | reverse complement strand
CAAGAGTTGGGCCAAAGAACAACTCTTGGCAGAGGTGCAAGCGCTGCTGGATGGTTACGGTAAGACATTCCACATCAGTTTCAAGTGATTACTTAGCACCACTATGGGGCGGCGAATCCGGCAAAAACTGGCCTCGCTGGGGCGCCTTCTCGCTTTCGACGCCCAAAGTCCGACAGGCTCCTAGTTTTCAGCTTTCTGCAAGAAGCTTTTCGATCAACTGGTGTAGCTCTGCAAAGTCGGGCGCGCCGACGTAGCGCTTCACGATCTGGCCGCGTTTGTCCACGACGAAGGTGGTCGGCGTGAGTTGCACGTCGCCCCAGGCCCGTGCCGCGGCGCCGGTGTTGTCGATCGCGACCTTGAAAGGCAGTTTGCGGGTTTGCGCAAAGTTGACCACGTAGCTTGGCGGGTCGTAGCTCATGGCCACGGCGAGTGTGTCGAGGCCGCGGGCGTGGTATTTGTCGTAAGTGGCGACGAGCTGTGGCATTTCGGCGACGCAGGTGGTGCAGCTCGTGGCCCAGAAATTGACCAGCGTCACTTTGCCGCGCAGCTGCGCGCTCGTCTGCTGCGCTCCGTCGAGCAGGATAAACGTGGATGCGGGTGCCGGCGCGCGCTCCGTCCCGAGATAGCTCCAGGCCCCGACGAGAGCCAACACGGCCAGTGCAGCCCCGGCGGCCCCGCGTTTCCAGAATTTGGTGTGCATGGCATTTCCCCTAAAAACCCGATTGTGCAAGAGCGAGCTGGGCTATGTTTGAGAGGGCGGGGCGTAAAAAAGTTCGCGGTGCGCGCTGTGCTGTCGATAATGAAACCATGTGCATCCAACGAAACTTGCGCGCGCTGTGCGCCGGCGGCTTGCTGGCCTGGCTGCTGGTGGCCTGCAGTCCGGCGCTGAATTGGCGCAACGTGCCGCTCGAAGGCGCCGCGCTGACCGTCGCGCTGCCCTGTAAACCCGACCGCGCCGTGCGTGCGGTCGATCTTGGCGGTGTCAAGGCCGATCTGGCCATGGTGGGCTGCGAGGCCGACGGTGCCTTGTTCGCGGTCTCGAATTTTGCGCTGCCCGACCCGGCGCAGGCGGGCAGCATGCTGTTGCACTGGCGCACTGCCGTGTTGGCGCGGCTCGGTACCGGCGTTCAGGTCAGCGCCCAGCAGCCCTTCGTGCCTGTGGGTGCGCTATCGCTGCCGGGCGCTGTACGCATCATCGCGCTTGGCCAGCGCCCCGAAGGCGGTGCCGTGACGCTGCAGGCCGTGTGGTTTGCGCGCGTGCAGGGTACGCAGGTGCGGCTGTACCATGCCGCGCTCTATACCGACAGACCGCGTCCCGAACTGGCCGATCGCTTTTTCGAGGGACTGAAGCTGGAGCCATAGCTCTGCAAGCCTGCAAGCCGCGACATGCCGCGCCGCACGCGATAATGTGCGAAGCAAGTCTCTATGAGCACCAACATTTTCATCATCGCCCACGCGCCCCTGGCCCATGCGCTGCGGGAATGCGCCTTGCACGTGTTTGCCGATTGCGGCCCGGCCGTCGCGGCGCTCGACGTGCAGCCCCACGTGCCGCCCGAGGAGACGCTCGCGCTCGCCCACGCCCTGCTCGAGCGGCTTGGCCCCGGCCCCGTGCTGATCCTGACCGACGTATTCGGCGCCACGCCCTGCAACATCGCGCAGCGCTTGATCGACGGCGTGCAGGCGCGCCTGATCGCGGGGGTGAACCTGCCCATGCTGCTGCGCGCCATCAGTTATCGAGACGAGCCCCTCGAAGCCGTGGCCTCGCGCGCCGTGACCGGCGGCATGCAAGGGGTCATGCAAGTCGCTGCCACTGCGCCGCAGTACCAGACGTTTCGTCGCAACGCCCATGATCAAGACCCGTACTCTCATCAGCAATAAGCTGGGGCTGCACGCCCGCGCCTCGGCCAAGTTGACCAAGCTCGCGAGCAGCTTTCCGTGCGAGGTCTTTTTGCGCCGTGGCGAGCGCCGCATCAATGCCAAAAGCATCATGGGCGTGATGATGCTCGCCGCGGGCATGGGCAGCGAGGTCGAGATCGAAACCAGCGGCGAACGCGAGCAAGAGGCCATGGACGCGCTGCTGGCCCTGATTGCCGATAAGTTCGGCGAAGGTGAATGAGCGCGCCACGTTCCACAGGCAGCATCCGCCACGCCGCCCGCCCCATCGACGACCCCGCCAAGGACGCGCACCCATGAGCTTTGCCATCCACGGTCTCGCGGTTTCGCGCGGCATCGCGATCGGGCGCGCCGTGCTTGCAGCTTCGAGCCACGTCGATGTGGCGCACTACTTCATCGAACCCGACCAAGTCGAGGCCGAGATCGAGCGCGTGCGCCAGGGGCGCAATGCGGTAGTCGAGGAGTTGCTGCGCCTGCAGGCCGAGATGCCCGCCGACGCACCGCCCGAAATCTCTGCGCTGCTCGACGTGCACCTGATGCTGCTGCAGGACGAGGCGCTGGGCAACGGGATCAAGCACTGGATCCGCCAGCGCCTCTACAACGGCGAGTGGGCGCTGACCACGCAGCTCGAAGTGCTCGCGCGCCAGTTCGACGAAATGGAGGACGACTACCTGCGCGAGCGTAAGGCGGATCTCGAGCAGGTGGTCGAGCGTATCCTGCGCCACATGAAGGGCGCGCCGCACCCCGTGGCAGCGCCTGCACGCGCGGCACGGCGGCAGACTGCGCAAGACCTGCTGCTCGATGACAGCGCCGATGTCCCGCTGGTGCTGCTCGCGCACGACCTCTCGCCCGCCGACATGCTGCAATTCAAGCAAAGCGTGTTTGCGGGCTTCGTCACCGACGTGGGCGGCAAGACATCCCACACCGCGATCATCGCGCGCAGCATGGACATCCCCGCCGTGGTGGGCGCGCGCACCGCGAGCCAGCTCGTGCGCCAGGATGATTGGGTCATCATCGATGGCGATGCCGGCGTGCTGATTGTCGATCCGTCACCCATCATCCTCGCCGAATACGGCTTTCATCAGCGTCAATCGGCGCTCGAGCGCGAGCGCCTGGCACGCCTGCGCCACACCCCTGCAGTGACGCTCGACGGCGAGGCGATCGAATTGCTCGCCAACATCGAACAACCTGCCGATGCCGCCGCGGCCGTGCAGGCCGGGGCGATGGGCGTGGGGCTGTTTCGCAGTGAATTTCTGTTCATGGGGCGCGGCGGCAAACTCCCCGGTGAGGACGAGCAATACCGCGCCTATTGCGCCGCGCTCGAAGGCATGCAGGGCCTGCCGCTGACGATACGCACCGTCGATGTGGGCGCCGACAAACCGCTGGACAAGGCTTTCAAGGACGATCACCTGAACCCGGCGCTGGGCCTGCGCGCGATCCGCTGGAGTCTGGCCGATCCGGCCATGTTCCGCACGCAGCTGCGCGCCGTGCTGCGTGCGGCGCGGCACGGCCCGGTCAAGCTGCTGTTTCCCATGCTCGCACACGTGCACGAGATCGAGCAGACGCTCGCGCAGGTGGATCTCGCGCGGGCCGAGCTCGACGCGCGGGGCGTGCCCTACGGTGCCGTGCAGCTCGGCGCGATGATCGAAGTGCCCGCTGCGGCGCTGACGGTGGATACCTTTTTGCGCTATTTCGACTTTCTCTCGATTGGCACGAACGACCTGATTCAATACACGCTCGCGATCGACCGCGCCGACGAAACCGTGGCACACCTGTACGACCCGTTACATCCGGCCGTGCTGCGCCTGGTGGCAGACGTCATTGCTGCGGGCCATGCGCACGGCAAGAGCGTCAGCCTGTGCGGCGAAACCGCCGGCGACGTGGCCATGACGCGACTGCTGCTGGGGCTGGGCTTGCGCAGCTTTTCCATGCACCCGGCACAGATTCTGGCCGTCAAGCAGGAAGTGCTGCGCGCCGACACGCGCCGCCTCGCGCCCTGGGCGCAGCAGGTACTCACGGGCGAGGCGGTGGCGACATTGCCGGCGACTTGAGCGCGCGCGCCACCGCGGGTCTATAGATTCGGCGCGAGCAGGCGCTGCAGTTCAGCCTCGTCCATGCCGCGGCGCTGCGCGAGGTCTTGCAGTTGGTCCGGGCCGATCTTGCCGACGTTGAAGTACCGACTTTCGGGGTGGCTGAAGTAAAAGCCACACACGCTCGCGGCGGGAATCATGGCCAGGCTGTCGGTCAGGTGCATGCCGATGTCGTGCGCCTGCAGCAGCGCGAACAGCTCGCGCTTGATGCTGTGGTCGGGGCAGGCCGGGTAGCCGGGCGCGGGGCGGATGCCACGGTATTGCTCGGCGATGAGCTGCTCCACGCTCAACGCCTCGTCGGCTGCGTAGCCCCAGAGCTCGCGGCGCACGCGCGCGTGCAGCCACTCGGCGCAGGCTTCGGCCAGGCGGTCGGCCAGGGCCTTGAGCATGATGGCGCTGTAGTCGTCGTGCTGGCCCAGGAATTCGGCCTCTTTCACGTCCACGCCCAGGCCCGCGGTGACGGCGAACGCGCCCAGGTAGTCGCGCAGCGGCGCCGGGCTGCCGTTTTGAGCATCATTTTGGCCTCCAGCGCCCGTATCATATGCGCCAGTAGCTCCTGAAACAGAAGCTTCGCGCGGCGCCACGAAGTCGGCCAGGCAGCGGCTGGGGCGCAGCCGGCCGTCGGGGCCGGGCTGCTTTTCGGTCTGCTGGCGCAGGCCGTGCCACACGAGCACGGGCGTCTGCCGCGCCTCGTCGGCGTAGAGCGCGATGTCGTCGTCGCCCACGCGGTTTGCGGGCCAAAAGCCGACCACCGCGTTGGCCGTGAGCCAGCGGCCAGCTACGATTTTTTTCAGCATGGCCTGCGCGTCGGCGAACACGCGCTGCGCCTCGGCGCCCACCACCTCGTCGTGCAGGATCGCGGGGTATTTGCCCGCCAGGTCCCAGGTCTGGAAGAACGGCGTCCAGTCGATGTAGGGTACCAAGTCAGCCAGCGCGATGTTGCGAAACACGCGCCGGCCGATGAAGTGCGGCACGGGCGGCTGGTAGCCGGTCCAATCGATGGGCGTTTTGTTGGCGCGCGCCTTGGCCAGCGGCCACAGCGGGGTCTGCTTTTTGCCTGCGTGCAGCGCACGCACCTTGTTGTAGTCGGCGCGCAAGTCGGCCAGAAACTGCGCGCGCTGCTGGCCCAGCAAGCTCTGCGCCACGCCCACGCTGCGCGAGGCGTCGGGCACATACACCACGGGGCCGTCGTAGTGCGGCGCGATCTTCACCGCGGTGTGCACGCGGCTCGTGGTGGCGCCGCCGATGAGCAGCGGAATCTGCCGTTCGCGAAAGTACGCGTCTTTTTGCATCTCTGCGGCCACATATTGCATTTCTTCGAGGCTGGGCGTGATCAGGCCCGACAGGCCCACGATGTCGGCGCCCACCTCCTTGGCCTTGGCCAGGATGTCGTGGCAGGGCACCATCACGCCCATGTTCACGACCTCGAAGTTGTTGCACTGCAAGACCACGGTGACGATGTTCTTGCCGATGTCGTGCACGTCGCCCTTCACCGTGGCGATGACGATCTTGCCCTTGCTCTGCACCACGCCGCCGGCCTCGGCCAGGGCGGCCTTTTCGGCCTCGATATAGGGCAGCAGGTGCGCCACGGCCTGCTTCATCACGCGCGCGCTCTTGACGACCTGCGGCAAAAACATCTTGCCCGCGCCGAACAGGTCGCCGACCACGTTCATGCCGTCCATCAGCGGCCCTTCGATCACGTGCAGTGCGCGCCCGCCGCGCGCGAGCGCCTCGCGGTAGGCTTCTTCGGTGTCCGCGCTGATGAAGTCGGTCACGCCATGCACCAGCGCGTGCGTGAGGCGCTCTTGCACCGTGCCTGCGCGCCAGGCGAGCTTTTTGCTGTCGTCGCGCGCGGCGCCCTTGGCGCTTTCGGCGACCTCGATCAGGCGCTCGGCGGCGTCGGGGCGGCGGTTGAGGATCACGTCTTCGACACGCTCGCGCAGCCCGGGTTCGAGCTCGTCATAGACACCGATCATGCCCGCGTTGACGATGCCCATATCCATGCCCGCGCGGATGGCGTGGTAGAGGAACACCGTGTGGATCGCCTCGCGCACCGGGTCGTTGCCGCGGAAGCTGAAAGAGACGTTGCTCACGCCGCCCGACACCTTGGCGCCCGGCAGGTGCCGCTTGATCCAGCGCGTGGCCTCGATGAAATCGACCGCGTAGTTCGCATGCTCCTCGATGCCCGTGGCCACGGCGAAGATGTTGGGGTCGAAGATGATGTCCTCGGGCGCAAAGCCGACCTCATCGACGAGGATGCGGTAAGCGCGCTCGCAAATTTCTATCTTGCGCTGAAAGCTGTCGGCCTGGCCCTGCTCGTCGAAGGCCATCACCACCGCCGCCGCGCCGTAGCGCCGCACGAGCCGCGCCTGGCGTTGGAACTCGGCCACGCCTTCCTTCAGGCTGATCGAATTGACGATGCCCTTGCCCTGCACGCAGCGCAGGCCCGCTTCGATCACGCTCCACTTGGAGCTGTCGATCATGATGGGCACGCGCGCGATGTCGGGCTCGGAGGCGATGCAGCGCAAAAAGCGCACCATCGCGGCCTCGCTGTCGAGCATGGCCTCGTCCATGTTCACGTCGATGATCTGCGCGCCGTTTTCCACCTGCTGGCGCGCCACGGCCAGCGCCTCTTCGAACTGGCCGTTCAGAATCAGGCGTGCAAACGCCTTGGAGCCGGTGACGTTGGTGCGCTCGCCGATGTTGACGAACAGGGTATCGGGGCCGATGACCAGCGGCTCGAGGCCGGAAAGGCGCAGCGGGGGAAGGGCAGCTTGCGTCATGAAAGGACTCACCTGAAAAAGCCAAGGCAGGTGAGCGTCGTTGGGCAGGATAGGACAGCACACCAAGCCTGACCGGCTCAGGGCCGGCTGCAACGCTCCTTGGCGGCAAGGGGGCGATTTTACGAGCGCGAGTGCACACCCTTGGCGCGTGTCAACGCAAAGTAGAAATGTCCCCTCCTGCGCCAAATACAAATGTCCCTTGGCACACGGAGCAGTGTCAAGGGCAGACGAAGTCTGGCGCAGCGCACCCTTGAAGCAGGGCAGGCGGCCCTATGCTGAAACATGATTGGAAGTGCGGCATGGCCGGGCTTCCAATCATGTGTGCAAGGCACTCTGGTCAGGTCACCACTTCCTCCAGAAGGGGACATTTCTATTTTGCGTTGACAGCAGCTCAAGCGCGCTCAAGCGAGCCAAAAAATGCGCTACAATCCGCCTCCCCATTTATTGCGCCCCCGGCGGCTAGCTGCGCGGTAGGTGCGAGAGAAGGGGAGAAGAAGGAAGAGAAAGGCGTAGGCGGCGCGAGATCCCCTGCACTTTAGTCGGAAAACTTCTTGCGGGCTGACAAAAAAGCCTGCTACAATGCGC
>NZ_QPJU01000020.1 GCF_003337425.1 Extensimonas vulgaris | reverse complement strand
CAACCCCATCGCCATGGAAGAAGGTCTGCGCTTTGCCATCCGTGAGGGCGGCCGCACGGTCGGCGCCGGCGTCGTGGCCAAGATCCTTGATTGAGCAGCCAGTCGAGCAAGGAAAGAGCCATGTCCAAACAAAAAATCCGCATCCGCCTCAAGGCTTTCGATTACAAACTGATCGACCAGTCTGCCGCCGAGATCGTTGACACCGCCAAGCGCACCGGCGCCATCGTCAAGGGGCCGGTTCCTCTGCCCACACGCATGAAGCGTTTCGACATCCTGCGCTCGCCGCACGTCAACAAGACGAGCCGCGACCAGCTCGAAATCCGCACGCACCAGCGCCTGATGGACATCGTCGATCCGACCGACAAGACCGTCGATGCGCTCATGAAGCTGGACTTGCCAGCGGGTGTGGACGTCGAAATCAAGCTGCAGTGAGTATGCACGCGCGGCGGCGCCGCGCCTGTGCATAGCTGAAGCCACACGCGAGCCTTGTCCACAAGCGAGGTTCGCGTTATAATTTGCGGCTTCGTTTTTGCGCCGCGCAATCGGGCAAAAATGAAGTATTTATCAACCTTCTTCCATGCGCTGGTAGTGGTCAAAGCTTCGCCTTATAGGCGGGTTGGGACTGCAGTCGCGCAACGTCGCAGCCAATTGCAGTTGCGATGGTGGGAGTTTTGGAGAAACAACCAATGAGTCAGAGCAACTCCCTCGGGTTGCTGGGGCGCAAGGTGGGCATGATGCGTCTGTTCACCGATGACGGCGATGCAGTGCCTGTCACGGTGGTCGATGTGTCGAACAACCGCGTCACCCAGGTCAAGACCCAAGAGAACGACGGCTATGTGGCCCTGCAGGTCACTTATGGCGCGCGCAAAGCTTCGCGCGTGACCAAGCCCGAAGCCGGCCACCTTGCGAAAGCAGGCGTCGAAGCCGGTGAAATCATGCGCGAATTTCGCGTCAGCGCCGAAATCGCGGCGCAGTACCAGGCTGGCGCGACCTTGCCTGTTGCCTCGCTGTTCGCCGCGGGCCAAAAGGTCGATGTGCAGGGCACGACGATCGGTAAAGGCTATGCGGGCACCATCAAGCGCCACAACATGGGTTCGCAGCGTGCTTCGCACGGCAACAGCCGTTCGCACAACGTTCCCGGCTCGATCGGCATGGCGCAAGACCCGGGGCGTGTGTTTCCGGGCAAGCGCATGACGGGCCATCTGGGTGACGTCACGCGCACCACGCAAAACCTCGACATTGTTCGCGTCGACGAGGCGCGTCAGCTGCTGCTGATCAAAGGAGCGGTGCCGGGCTCCAAGGGTGGCTTCGTCACCGTTCGTCCCGCCGTCAAGGCGCCCGCTGCGAAAGGAGCGAACTGATGCAGCTCGAACTCCTCAATGAACAAGGCCAGTCCGCGTCCACGCTCGAGGTGCCGGAGACGGTCTTCGGTCGTGCCTACAACGAAGATTTGGTTCATCAGATCGTCGTTGCGTACCGTGCGAATGCACGCCAGGGTACGCGCGCCCAAAAAGACCGCCAGCAAGTGCGGCACTCGACCAAAAAGCCTTTTCGTCAAAAAGGCACGGGCAATGCACGTGCAGGTATGACGTCTTCGCCGCTGTGGCGTGGGGGCGGTCGAGTGTTTCCGAATTCTCCCGACGAGAATTTTTCGCAAAAAATCAACAAGAAGATGTACCGCGCCGGGATGTCTTCCATCCTGTCGCAGCTGGCGCGCGAGGGTCGCTTGGCTGTGGTCGATTCGATCAAGCTCGATTCGCCCAAGACCAAAGCACTGGCCAGCAAGTTCAAGGCCATGAATCTGGATTCGGTTTTGGTGATCGCCGACGAAGTCGATGAAAATCTGTACCTGGCCTCGCGCAACCTGAAAAACGTCTGCGTCGTCGAGCCGCGTTACGTAGACCCCGTGTCGCTCGTGTTTTACAAAAAGGTGCTTGTCACCAAAGGCGCGATCGACAAACTCAAGGAGATGTTCGCATGAGCGCGCCCAAGTTTGACGAAGGCCGCCTGATGCAGGTGCTGGTCGCGCCCATCGTGTCTGAAAAGGCCACCATGGTCGCAGAAAAAGCGAATGCCGTGGCCTTCAAGGTGCTGCAAGACGCCGCCAAGCCTGAGATCAAGGCGGCTGTGGAGATGTTGTTCAAAGTCCAGGTGCAGGGCGTGTCCGTGCTCAACACCAAGGGCCGGCAAAAACGGTTTGGCAAAACCATGGGTCGTCGCGACAATGTGCGCAAGGCCTATGTCACGCTCAAGCCCGGCCAAGTGCTGGACATCACCGGGGGAGCTGCGTAAACCATGGCTGTCATCAAGATGAAACCCACTTCGCCGGGCCAGCGCGCTGCGGTGAAGATCTCGCGTGATCACCTCTACAAAGGCGAGCCTTATGCGCCGCTGTTGGAGCCCCAGTTCCAGAAAGCCGGTCGCAACAACAACGGTCACATCACGACGCGCCACAAAGGCGGTGGGCACAAGCACCACTACCGGGTGATCGATTTCAAGCGCAACAAGGACGGCATTCCGGCCAAGGTCGAGCGTATCGAGTACGACCCGAACCGTTCGGCGCACATCGCATTGGTGTGCTACGCCGATGGCGAGCGCCGCTACATCATCGCTCCGCGTGGGGTGCAGGAAGGCGCCACGCTGCTGAGTGGCTCGGAGGCGCCGATCCGCGCCGGCAACACGCTGCCGATTCGCAACATTCCGGTGGGTTCGACCATCCATTGCATCGAGCTCAAGCCCGGTGCCGGTGCGCAGATTGCGCGCGCTGCGGGTGCTTCGGCAACGCTGCTGGCGCGCGAAGGCACCTATGCGCAGGTGCGCATGCGTTCAGGCGAAGTGCGCAAGATCCATATCGAGTGCCGCGCCACGATTGGCGAGGTCGCCAACGAAGAACACAGCCTGCGCCAGCTCGGCAAGGCCGGCGTGAAGCGCTGGATGGGCATCCGCCCGACGGTGCGCGGCGTGGCCATGAACCCGATCGACCACCCGCACGGTGGTGGTGAGGGGCGTACCGGCGAGGGCCGCCATCCTGTCGATCCCTGGGGCAATCTGACCAAGGGCTATCGCACCCGCAACAACAAGCGCACGCAGAACATGATCGTGTCGCGCCGCAAGAAGTAAGGGGTAGCAAATGACTCGCTCGCTCAAAAAGGGTCCGTTTGTTGACCATCACCTGCTGGCCAAGGTCGAAAAGGCCATCGCCACCAAGGACAAGAAGCCCGTCAAGACCTGGTCGCGCCGCTCCATGGTCCTGCCCGAGTTCATCGGGCTGACCATCGCCGTGCACAACGGCAAGCAGCATGTGCCGGTCTATATCACCGACCAGATGGTGGGGCACAAGCTGGGCGAATTCGCCCTCACGCGCACCTTCAAGGGTCACCCCGCGGACAAGAAAGTCCAGAAGAAATAAGGAACGACCATGTCTGAAACACGTGCAGTCCTCCGGGGCGTCCGGTTGTCGGTTGACAAGGGGCGCCTGGTCGCTGACCTGATTCGCGGCAAAAAAGTGGATCAGGCGCTGAACATCCTGAATTTCACGCAGAAAAAAGCGGCAGGAATCATCAAGAAGGTGCTCGAGTCGGCGATCGCCAACGCCGAGCACAACGACGGTGCCGACATCGACGAACTGAAGGTCAAGACCATCTACGTCGAGCAGGGCACCACGCTCAAGCGCTTCACGGCGCGCGCCAAGGGCCGCGGCAATCGCATCAGCAAACCCACGTGCCATGTGTACGTGACCGTTGGCACCTGAAAGCCTGAAGGAATACCATGGGACAGAAAATCCATCCGACCGGCTTCCGACTTGCGGTCAGCCGCAACTGGGCCAGCCGTTGGTACGCCAACAACCGCGATTTCGCCGGCATGCTTGCCGAGGACATCAAGGTGCGCGAGTACCTCAAGTCCAAGCTCAAGAACGCCGCCGTCTCGCGCATCCTGATCGAGCGCCCCGCCAAGAACGCGCGCATCACCATTTACTCGGCCCGCCCGGGCGTGGTGATCGGCAAGAAGGGCGAAGACATCGAGAACCTGAAGAAGGAACTCACGGCGCGTCTGGGCGTGCCCGTGGCGGTGAACATCGAAGAAGTGCGCAAGCCCGAGATCGACGCCAAGCTGATCGCAGACAGCATCACGCAGCAGCTCGAAAAGCGCATCATGTTCCGCCGCGCCATGAAGCGCGCGATGCAAAACGCGATGCGTCTGGGTGCCCAGGGCATCAAAATCATGTCTGCGGGGCGCTTGAACGGCATCGAAATCGCGCGCACCGAGTGGTACCGTGAAGGCCGCGTGCCGTTGCACACGCTGCGCGCCGACATCGACTACGGCACCTCTGAAGCCAAGACCACCTATGGCGTGATCGGCGTCAAGGTGTGGGTCTACAAGGGTGACACGCTGGGCCGCAACGACCTGCCCGCAGCCGAAGCGCCGCGTGCCGAGGAAGAGCGCCGTCCACGTGGCCCGCGCCGCGATGGCCGTCCTGGCGATCGCGCAGGTGACCGTGCCGGCGCTGGCCGCGCACGCCGCCCGTCTGTGAACGCTGCGCCTGCCGATGGCAGCGACAAACCTGCCGGTGCCGCTAGCACCGACGCCAACACCGCCGTTAAGCGCGTTCGCAAAGACGCGCCCGCTACAGCAGCGGACGGTAAAGGAGAATAAACATGCTGCAACCTGCTCGTCGCAAATACCGCAAGGAGCAAAAAGGCCGCAACACCGGTGTCGCCACGCGTGGCAACACGGTGGCCTTCGGTGATTTCGGCCTCAAGTGCACCGACCGCGGCCGCCTCACGGCGCGCCAGATCGAAGCCGCACGTCGCGCCATCTCGCGCCACGTCAAGCGCGGTGGCCGCATCTGGATCCGCGTGTTCCCGGACAAGCCGATCTCGACCAAGCCGGCCGAAGTGCGTATGGGTAACGGCAAGGGCAACCCCGAGTACTACGTGGCCGAAATCCAACCCGGCAAGGTCGTGTTCGAAATCATGGGCGTGCCCGAAGAACTCGCCCGCGAGGCCTTCCGCTTGGCTGCAGCCAAGCTGCCGCTGCGCACCACCTTTGTCAGCCGCCTGGTCGGCGCTTGAGTGCAGGAGCCATCATCATGAAAACTTCTGAACTGCGCCAAAAAGACGTGGCCGCTCTCGAAGCCGAAATCAAGTCTTTGCAAAAAGCCCATTTCGGCCTGCGCATGCAAAAAGCCACGCAACAGCTCGCAAACACTGCCACGTTGCGCGAAACGCGCCGTGCGATTGCGCGCGCCAAAACCATTCTTGCCGAAAAGCAAGCCGCTGAAACCTCCAAGGCTTAAGGAGCGAACATGACGGAAGCAAAAAAATCCCTCAAGCGCACCCTGGTCGGCAAGGTCGTCAGCGACAAGCGTGCGAAAACCGTGACCGTGCTCGTGGAGCGCCGCGTCAAGCACCCGCTTTACGGCAAGATCGTGATCAAGTCGAGCAAATACCACGCTCATGATGAGAATGGTGAATACCATCTCGGCGATCTGATCGAAATCACCGAGAGCCGCCCGCTCTCCAAGACCAAGAACTGGGTCGCATCCCGCTTGGTGCAAAAGGCTGGATTGCTTTAAGCCCAGCTTTTTTAAGCCCATCGCCGCGCGGGCTGCAAAGCCCCGGCAAACGACCCACAATGTGCGACCCACATCGTGGGTCGTTTTGTTTTTACGGGCTTTGCTTGGCGGGCGCATGGTGCGCCCCGGCGGAAGCCGCGGAGGAGAAACTTCATGATCAAAGTCGGAGATAAGCTGCCTGCCGTCACGCTGATGGAATACATAGACACGCCCACCGAAGGGTGCAGCCTGGGCCCCAACCCCGTGCCGGTGCAGCAGGCGGCAGCGGGCAAGACCATTGCCCTGTTCGCCGTGCCCGGTGCCTTCACGCCCACCTGCTCGGCCAAGCACTTGCCGGGCTACGTCGAGAAGGCCGCTGAATTCAAGGCCGCCGGTGTCGATGAAATCTGGTGTGTGAGCGTGAATGACGCGTTCGTGATGGGTGCCTGGGGCCGTGAGCAAAATGTGCAAGGCAAGGTGCGCATGCTTGCCGATGGAGATGCGGAGTTTGCCAAGGCCACAGGGCTGACCTTGGACTTGACTGGCAAGGGTCTGGGGTTGCGCAGCAACCGCTATTCGATGCTGGTACGCGACGGCACGGTGCTGGCACTCAACGTCGAGGCGCCGGGCAAATTCGAGGTCAGCGACGCCGACACCTTGCTGGCCCAAGCCAAAAAGCTCAAAACCTGAGGCCGCAGAAAGCTCCTGTAATGGGAGCTTTCAGCGCAGGAGGATAAAGGGCTGAGGGCCAAAAATGCTCTCAGTCTTTCAGGCGATGTCCGCTTTCAGGTAATGGGCGCCCGCCAGCGGGTTGTGGTAGTAGGGTGGGATTTCGGTGAAGCCGAGATCGGCGTAGAGCGCGCGCGCCGCCTCCATCTCGTCGAGGGTGTCGAGCAGCACGCAGGCGTAGCCCGCCTGCCGTGCAGCGTCGAGCACGGCTTGCGCGAGTTCGCGCCCGAGGCCGAAGCCGCGGAAGGCTTTGCGCACGTACAGGCGCTTCATCTCGGCCGCATTCGGGTAGTCGGCGCTGTCCAGCGGGCGCAAGGCACAGCAGCCCGCGATTGCGCCATCGACCTGCGCGAGCAGCAGGCAGCCGCGCGGCGCTGCGTAGTGACCCGGGAGCGCGGCCAGTTCTTCCTCAAAGCCCTGAAAGTCGAGCGGCACACCGAGGCTGTCGGCATATTCACGAAAAATCTCGCGCGTGGCCTCGATTTCCTCGGCACTCGAAGGGGTCAGCAAAGTGATTTGGGGCTTGTCCACGGTAGTCGGAAAAAGCGCTGGAGCCGCAAAGTGTATCGCCGGCCCGCTGGTCAGAGGGCGTCGAGCCGAGACACCCACCATGCTGCTGCAGCACAAAGACCAAAAAGCAGCAGCGCGCCAAGGCGCGTCCAGACGTCGTCGCGCGCGGCAGGCGCGGGCGTGGGAAGCTGCTTGTCGCCATGCAACATGGGAGGCACCAGCTTTTGTTTCTTTTTGACGGTGTAAAAGACGATGGCCAGCACGTGCAGCGTGACGAGCGCCAGCAGCAGCACCTTGCCGACCTCCGTGTGGTAGGCCGTGGCGAGCTCCACGGTGGCCCCTGAGACGAAGCGCGTGAGTGGCCCGGCGAAGGCGATTTCATCGTCGCTCATCAAGCCCGAGCCAACCTGCGCGGCCAAAAGCAGCAGCATGGCAAGCACGGACCAAGCACCGAGTGGATTGTGTCCGACCATGTCGGTGGGCTCGTGGATGCCACGCAGGTAACGCAATGCCCGGGCGGGAGACGATAAAAAGGTGCCAAAGCGCGACCAGTACCCGCCTACGAAGCCCCAGGCCAGCCGAAACAGCAGTAGCGCGAGCACCGTGTAGCCAAAGCGGAAATGCCACACCATGGCATTGTCGCCGACTTCGCCCGTAACCACGAGGCCGACGACGCACAGCACCAGCGCCCAGTGAAACAGGCGCGTCGGGAGATCCCAGACGCGAACGGTGTAAGCCATGAAAATGCTCCTTCCAAAAGTCTTAGATACACGACGAGGCCCCATTGTGCAAGAGAGCCCCGGCCGGCCTGCAATGCCCGAGCGGCGTGCTCGCGCATGGACAAATCACGGCATACTGCGCGCTGGAAATTTTCCGTTCGCAACGCCAAGGAGATTGACGATGAAAACTTTTGCCGCCCTGACTCTTGCCGCAGCCGCGGTGTGTGTGAGCCTGCCCGCTGCGGCGCAATTCGCCAAAGCCGAAGATGCCGTGCACTATCGCCAGGGTGCTTTGTTCGTGATCGGCCAGCATTTCGGGCGCATAGGCGCGATGGTCAACGGCAAGGCGCCGTTCGACGCCAAGGCCGCGCAGGAGAATGCCGAAGTGGTGGCCAACCTGGCCAAGCTGCCTTGGGCCGCCTTCGGGCCGGGCACGGAGGGCGGCAAGGCCAAGCCGGAAGTCTGGAAGGAATCCGCCAAATTCAATGAAGGTGCGGAAAAATTCCAGGCCGAGGCGGCAAAGCTCCTGGCCGCGACCAAAACCGGCAACCTCGAGCAGATCAAGACCGCTTTCGGTGCCACGGCGAACACGTGCAAAGCCTGCCACGACGACTTCCGCAGCAAGTGATAAGAGAACGTGCTGGATGACGAGTGCTACGCATAAAGTAGCTGCCTGCGCTTGATGTACCTGCCATAGCGGCCGATTTCATTGTGAATCGGCGGCTAGGAGCCTGTCGGACTTTGGAATCGTCGGCTGCGAATGCGCCGCAGCGGCCCATTTTTTACCGGCTTCTTGCCCCATAAGTAAACGTTCGAAACCATCATGGATTCCTTGATTGGCGCAATAATTTCGTACCATGACCGTCCATGCCCCCGCTCGCTCATCCTCCAGCCGC
>NZ_QPJU01000019.1 GCF_003337425.1 Extensimonas vulgaris | reverse complement strand
AGGATGCCGGGATGTGCGCCCGGCGGCGCACCTACTTTTCTTGTCTCGCCAAGAAAAGTAGGCAAAAGAAGGCGACCCTGCTGTCTGCGTCCCTGCCCGCCTCGCGGCGGTCAGGGCAACCTGCGGTGCTCACGCCCGGCGGGGTCGCGCGAAACTCGCTGCAGCGCTGCTGCAGCTCAAACAATCGCGCGCCCTTTTCCCGCCGGGCGCTGCGCTCCTCGGCGCAGCCAGAAAGGGCGGGGATACCCCACGGGCCTTCGCTGCGCTCGGCCTTTTGCTTGGCGCCGTGCGGCTGTAAAGCGTGCCGTCATTGCGAGCCCCGCAGGGGCGCGGCAATCCAGGCCCGGGTTCAGCAAGAGGCGCAGGGGCTATCGCCAAGGCCCCATGGATTGCCGCGGGCCTTGCGGCCCTCGCAATGACGGGGAAACATCGCCCCGCGTGCTACCCGCGCACTTCGCCTTCGCCCAGCACTACCCATTTGAGCGAAGTCAGCCCCTCGATGCCGACGGGGCCGCGCGCGTGGAATTTGTCGGTGCTGATGCCGATTTCAGCCCCCAGGCCGTATTCGAAGCCGTCGGCAAAGCGCGTGCTGGCGTTCACCATGACGCTGGACGAATCGACGGCGCGCAAAAAACGCTGCGCATGCATGTGGTCGCGCGTGACGATGGCGTCGGTGTGGTGGCTCGAATAGTGGTTGATGTGCGCGATGGCTTCTTCGACGTCGGCCACGAGCTTCACGCTGATGATGGGCGCGAGGTATTCCTCGAACCAGTCCTGCTCGGTCGCGGGCACCACGCGCGCGCCGGGCACGGGCGCGAGCAGTGCGAGGCTCTCGGGGCAGGCGCGCATTTCTACGCCTTTTTGCGCGTAGATGGCGCCTATGCGCGGCAAGAACGCCGCGGCCACACCGCGCGCCACGAGCAGGCTTTCGGTGGCGTTGCAGGGGCTGTATTTCTGCGTCTTGGCGTTGTCGGCGATTGTGACGGCCATGTCGAGGTCGCACGGGTCATCGACGTAGGTGTGGCAGTTGCCGTCGAGGTGCTTGATCACGGGCACCTTGGCGCCGGCGCTGATGCGCTCGATCAGGCCCTTGCCGCCGCGGGGGATGATCACATCGACGTACTGCGGCATCGCGATGAGCTGACCCACGACTTCGCGGTCGGTGGTCTGCACGAGCTGCACGGCCTCGGGCGGCAGGCCGGCCTCGGTGAGCGCCTGCTGCACGAGGCGCGCAAGCGCCTGGTTCGAGTGGATGGCCTCGGAGCCGCCGCGCAGGATGCAGGCGTTGCCGCTCTTGATCGACAGGCTCGCGGCTTCGATGGTCACGTTCGGGCGGCTTTCGTAAATCATGCCAAACACGCCTATGGGCACGCGCATGCGGCCCACGCGGATGCCGCTGGGCTGCTGGCGCAGCTCGAGCACCTCGCCGACGATGTCGGGCATGGCGGCCAGCTGCTCGCAGCCTTGCGCGCAGGTTTCGATGGCGGCGGGTGTGAGCTTGAGCCGGTCCACCAGCGGCGCCGCGAGGCCCGCGGCGCGCGCTCGCTCGAGGTCTTGCGCGTTGTCGGCCTGCAGCGCGGCGCTGTGCGTGCGCAGCAATTGGGCAAGCGCCGTCAATGCTTTGTTTTTAGTAGCTGTTGACGCACTCGCCATAAGGGCTGAGGCCGTTTTTGCTTGCAAACCCAGGGTTTGCGTGTAGTGCACGATGTCGGTGGCGTTCATGGCCGGATTTTGCCGCAGCGCTGCGTCTGCCGTACATACCAGCGTGGCAATTGGCGGGTTTTCATGCTGCTTTTTGGGGCTTGCGGTGCGCGCGCGGGTGTCCACAATCGGGGGCATGAAAGCCTTGTCTGCTCTTTCTTTGTGGCGTGGTCTGCTGCTGGCCCTGGTGCTTGCGGGCGCGACTTGGCCCGCGCAGGCGTTGCGCATCAAGGAGGTGGCGGCCGTGCAGGGCGTGCGCAGCAACCAGCTCACGGGCTACGGCATCGTCGTGGGGCTGGACGGCACGGGCGACCAGACTACGCAGATGCCGATCACCACGCAGAGCGTGTCGAACTACCTGCAGCAACTGGGCATCACGCTGCCGGCCTCCATGGCCTCGCAGCTGCAGTTCAAGAACGTGGCCGCGGTGATCGTGACGGCGCAGCTGCCCGCGTTTGCCCAGCCGGGGCAGGCGATAGACGTGGTCGTTTCCTCGATGGGCAACGCCAAGTCGCTCAAGGGCGGCACGCTGATCGCCACACCGCTGCGTGGCGCGGACGGCGAGATTTATGCGCTCGCGCAAGGCAACGTCGTGGTCGGCGGCGCAGGCGCGGCGGCGGGCGGTAGCAAGGTGCAGATCAACCACCTGAGCGCGGGCCGCATCCCACAGGGCGGGCAGGTCGAGCGCAGCGTGCCCACGCCGCTCAACGATGGCGACACGATCCAGCTCGGGCTCGACGCCTCGGACTTCCAGACCGCGCGCCGCGTCGCCGAGGTCATCAACGCGCGCCTGGGCGCAGGCCTGGCGCGTGCGCTCGACGGGCGCACCGTGCAGGTGCGCGCACCGCAAGACCCGGCCGCGCGCGTGAATTTCATTGCCGACCTCGAAGACCTGGAGCTGCAGGCCCCGACGCCCGCGGCCAAGGTGGTGATCAACGCGCGCACGGGCTCGGTGGTGCTCAACCAGGCCGTCACGCTAGGGCCCTGCGCGATCGCGCACGGCAACCTGTCGATCACCATCAGCTCGACGCCCGTGATCAGCCAGCCCAATTCGTTTTCGCAAGGGCAGACCGTGGTGGCGCAAAAGAGCAACATCCAGATCAACCAGGAGCCGGGCCGCGTCATCCAAATGCCACCCTCGCCGCAGCTTGCCGACGTGGTGCGCGCGCTCAACACGCTGGGCGCAACGCCGCAGGATTTGCTTGCCATCTTGCAGGCCATCAAGGCGGCGGGGGCGCTCAATGCGGAGCTGGAGGTGATCTGATGTCGCTGCCCTCGGCCCCCGCGAGCCTGAGCGCCGGCACGGCGAATACGCTGGCTGCCGACGCGCGCTCGCTCGATGCACTCAAAAACGCTGCAAGCCGCAACGACCCGCAGGCCGTGCGCGCGGCGGCCAAGCAGTTCGAGTCGCTGTTCATGCGCGAGCTCATCAAGAGCATGCGCGAGGCGACCATGAAATCCGGCCTGCTCGAAGGCGCGCAGGGCGATCTGGCCACGGATTTGCTCGATCAGCAGCTCTCGGTGCAGATGGCGGGCCAGCCCGGCGGCCTGTCGGACGCCATCGTGCGCCAGCTGTCGCAGCAAATGGGCGGTAGCGGCAATACGGCACTGTCCGTGCCTTCGACGCTGAGCCTGGCCACGAACCGCGCGCGCTTTGCGGGCGGCGCCGCCGGCGGTGGCAACGCTGGCTCTGCCGCACCTGCGGGGCGCGAGAGCTTCGTGCAGTTCCACCGTGCCGCGGCCGAGCGCGTAGCGCAGGAAAGCGGCATTCCCGCGCACTTCATGCTCGGCCAGGCTGGGCACGAGACGGGTTGGGGCAAGAGTGAAATCCGCCAGGCCGACGGCTCGCCCTCGTACAACCTGTTTGGCATCAAGGCTGGCAAGGGCTGGACGGGCAGGGTGGCGACGGTGACGACGACCGAATACGAAGGTGGTGTGGCGCGCAAGGTGGTGGCCAAATTCCGCGCCTACGACTCGTATGAAGACGCTTTCCGTGACTACGCGCGGCTCATCAATGACAACCCGCGCTACGCCGCGGCGCGCGCCAAGGTCGGCTCGGTAGCAGCGTATGCGGCCGAGCTGCAAAAGGCCGGCTACGCCACCGACCCCGCTTACGCGCGCAAGCTCAGCAGCGCGATCCACAGCGCGCAGGGCGTGTAGCACTCCGGAGGATGACGACCCATGAGCCTCTTCAACATCGGCGTGCGCGCATTGCAGACCAACCAGGTGGTTTTGCAGACGACCGGCAACAACATTGCCAACGTGAACACGCCCGGCTATTCGCGCCAGACCGTGGCGCTACAGAACCTGCCGGGCCAGTTCACCGGCTCCGGCTTCATCGGCCAGGGCGTGCAGGTGCAGGCCATCGTGCGCAACCAGAGCGACATGCTCACGCGCCAGGCCACGGCCGCGGCTGCCGTGAGCGCCGCCGACGCCGCACGCCTGCAAAACCTGCAACGTCTGCAAGACAACGTGTTCAGCGGCGGTGACAACGGCCTTGGCGCCGCGATCAACGACATGATGAATGCGCTCTCCGACGTGGTGAGCGCCCCCACCGACCTTGCTGCGCGCACCGTGACGCTCACGCGCATGGACGAGACCGCCACGCGCATGCGCTCGGCGTCCGATCAGCTCGACCAGATCGCTGCCAGCGTGCAAAGCGATCTGGACACGGGTGTCAAAGCCGTCAACGACCTCGCCAGCCAGATCGCGCGCCTGAACGAGCAGATCGTGCGCGCACAAGGCAGCGGCAAAGCCCCCAACGACTTGCTGGACCAGCGCGATCAGGCGATCCGCAACCTGAACCAGTACGTACAAACCACCCAGGTGCCGGCCGACGACGGCTCGCTCAGCGTGTTCGTGGGCAACCAGCCGCTCGTGCTCAGCAATACGGCAGCGACGCTGTCGGTAGGCGACGCGCCCGATTTTCCGGGCAGCGGGCAACGGAAGCTGTTTTTCACAGCCGCAGGCGGCACAGCGCAGGTGCTCGACGAGCAAGCCATAGGCGGCGGCTCCATGGCCGGGCAGCTCAAGTTTTACAACAACGATCTGGAGGACGCGCGCAATCAGCTCGGGCGCATGGCGCTCGGCCTGACGCAGACGCTGAATGCGCAAAACCACCTGGGCCTCACGCTCGACGGCAAGACGGGCGGCGACTTATTCCAACCCATCGCTCTGAAAGATGCCATTGCGGGCGCAGGTAACCCTTCGGGTGCAAGCGCCGGAATCGGTTTGGCAGTAGCCGACCCCGCCAAGCTCAAGGCCTCGGCTTACACGGTCACGTTTACGGCGGCCGGGGTCGGCACGGTCGTGCGCCAGTCCGATGGCGTGGCCTTGTCCTTCGATGGCACCACCGGTAATACGCTGCAGGACGTACTGCGGGGTGAAGGGCTCACGGCCACGGTGACGGGCTCGCCCCAGGCGGGTGACAAATTTCTGATCCAGCCAGTGCATGACGCAGCCGGTCAAATGCAGGCGCTGGTGCACACACCGAGCCAGCTCGCCGCGGCCAACTCGGTCAATGCGGCGATGGGAGCCGCAAACACCGGCTCGCTGCAGTTGGTGAGCCTGCAGGCACTGTCGAACCCTCCGGGTGCGACGGTTCCCGTTACGCTGACGTTCACCGGGCCCAACACCTACACCCGCAGCGATGATCCGGCCGTCCCCCCAGCACTGCCCACCACCTACAGCTATGTTTCCGGGCAGCCCATCAGCTACGACAGCGCCGTGCCGCCCACGGGCTGGTCCGTCACCTTGAGTGGCACTCCAAAAAAGGACGACACCGTCACCGTGGGGGACGCGCTGGCTGCTGGCGACTACTTTCAACGCGACGCCGGCAACGCCAAAGCCATGCTGGCCCTGCGCGATGCGCCCATGTTCGACGGCGCACCCTTGAGCGACGGCTTTGCCAGCGCCATGGCGCAGGTCGGCACACGCACGCAGAGTGCGCAGTTCGCAGCGCAGACGTCGAGCACCATCGCCGCAAACCTCGAAAGCGACCGCACCGCGGTCTCGGGTGTGAACCTCGACGAGGAGGCGGCCAAGCTGATCCAGTACCAGCAGGCTTACCAGGCATCGGCCAAGATGATCCAGGTGGCGCAAACCGTCTTCGACAGTCTGCTGCAGACCATGGGCTGAACCGCCCGAGGAGCAAGGAGCACCATGCCATGAGCAACAACCTCATTGCCCGCACGGGCACGGCCAACCTCTACGACAACACGATCCGCAACCTGCAGGCGCAGCAGACTTCGCTTGCGCAGCAGCAGGAGCACCTCAGCGCCGGCAAACGCGTATTGCGGCCGAGCGACGACCCCGTGGCCGCGGCGCAGGCCGAGCGCGCACGCACGCGCATCAGCCGCAACGAAACCGACCTGCGCGCCCTGAATGCGCAAAAGGACAGCATGGCGCTGGCCGAATCGACGCTCGGCAACGCCATGGACGCCATGCAGGCGTTTCGCGAACTCGTGGTACAGGCCGGCAATGGCACGCTCTCGGCCACCGACCGCAACACCATCGCGTTGCAGCTGCAGGGCCTGCGCGAGCAGATCCTCAGCTACGCCAACGCCAAGGACGCGAACGGCATCCCCTTGTTCCAGGCGCTGGGCAGTGCCAGCACCCCGTTCACCGACGCTTTGCCCCCCGCCACTTTCAACCCCACTTTCAACGGCCTGCCCGGGCAAGTTGCCAGCGGCACCAGCAGCATCGCGCCCGTGCTCGACGGTGACGCCGCCTGGATGAGCGTGCCCACAGGCAACGGCGTGTATGCCGTGACGGCGGCGCCCGACAATGCCGGTACGGCGCAAGTGACGGCAGACCAGGTGACCAACCCTGCCCTGGCCGGCGATGGCCACACCTACCAAATCCAGTTCGCCGTCGATGTCGCGACGGGAGCCACCACTTACGACGTCATCGATCAGACTCCTCCGCCCGCCACGCCCACAAGCGGCTT
The DNA here is from genome assembly GCF_003337425.1 of Extensimonas vulgaris. GTDB lineage: Bacteria > Pseudomonadota > Gammaproteobacteria > Burkholderiales > Burkholderiaceae_C > Extensimonas > Extensimonas vulgaris. Next base: position 4,515 of record NZ_QPJU01000019.1, on the reverse strand, counting down.
ACCCACCAACCAAACCTACACATCCCCCACGACCATCAGCTTCGCGGGCCGCGCGATAGACATCACCGGCGCACCCGCCAATGGCGACAGCTTCACGGTCGCGCCGAGCACGCAGACCAGCGTGTTCCAGGTGCTCGACGACACCATTGCAGCCATTCGCAGCGGCAACCCGGTCACCGTGAGCAGCGGCATCGCACAGGGGCTGAGCCAGATCGACTTCGCCATGAGCCGGCTGTCCGATGCGCGTGGCCTCGCGGGTGAGCTGCTGAACCGCGCCGACCGTATCCAGAGCGACCTCGACACACGCGGCACGCAGCTCGAAGCCCAGCGCTCGAGCGCCGAAGACCTCGATATGATCAAAGGCATTTCAGACTTCCAAAACCAGAACACCAGTTACCAGGCTGCGCTGCAGTCGTACGCGCAGGTACAAAAACTCTCCTTGCTCAACTACCTTGGCTGAGACTTTGGCAGGGCAGCCGAGCCCCTCCAGCGTTGCGCCCCTCAAGCCCCATGGCCCGTCCCGAGATGCTTCAATCCGTTCTTCGCAGCCTGGTGCTGGGCTACCGTCCGCTATGGAACCATGAGCGACGGCTGGCGGGCATTGAGCTGTACGCCCATGCCCATGTGCAAGAGGGAATGCTTCCACCCGACGGCGCCCACCTGCTGCGCACCATGCGGGAGCTGTGGTCGTCCACCTCGCCGCCCGTGCTCATCGCGGCGCAAACCAGGCAGCTGCTATGCAGCCTGCTCGACCACCCCGAGCGCGTCGCGCCCTGGATCGAGGTGCGCGACCATTGGCTGCAGGACGCCGAGGTGCTGGCGCGCGTGCAGGCAGCGCACCGGCGCGGCCTCAAGCTCGTCTGGCGCGGCGACATGGGCCGCCAGCCCGCGCCCGACATCCTGGACTGCTTCGACCACTGCCTGCTCAGCATCCCGCCCGAATTCGCGCTCGCCGCGCTGCAGTCCGCGCCCGGCGCGAGCCCCTTGCCCGCGCGGCAGATGTTCGAAAACGTGCCCAGCCGGGCATTGGTCGCGCATTGCTTCGACCAGTGCGATGCCTTGGCACTGGCGGGCTGGCCGGCCGAGGATGTGGTCTATAGCCTGCGCCGTCAGCCCCTGCAGCCGGCGCACGAGGTCGTGCTCGCGCTCCTGAAGGCCATAGACGAGGAGCAGTCCATAGAATCCTTCGAGGACATCCTGAGCCGCGATCCCATTTTGGCCTACCGATTTCTCACGCACGTCAATTCCGCGGCCTTCGGCTTGCGCACGGGCATCAGTTCCCTGCGCCGCGGTCTGGTGCTCATGGGCTACGGCACGCTGCAAAAATGGTTAGCGCAACAACTGCCGCATGCAGACACCGAGCCCGACCTGCGCCCCGTGCGCGAGAGCATGGTGATGCGCGCCGAGCTCACTTCGCGCTTGCTCGACGCGGGGGTGGAAAACGACCTGCGCCGAGAGGTCTATCTGTGCGGGCTGTTTTCGCAATTGGACCTGCTGCTCGGCGAGCCGCTGGGCGCCATCTTGCGGCGCATCCCGCTGTCCGACCGTATCTACGACGCCAATGTGTTGCACACGGGCCCCTATGCGCCACCACTGGAGATGGCGTGCGCGCTCGAAACCGAAGATGCACAGGCGATTTTGCAGCTGTGCGAAACCCACGAATATGACCTCGAAGACGTCAACCGCTGCCTGCTGCGCATGCTGGCCGACCTCGAAGTGAAGCACCCCTGACGTGCCCGGCCGGCACGCGCTTGCCAACCATGAATGCCACCGAGTTCACGACGCTGCTGCTGTTTTGCGCGGCCATGACCTTTTCACCCGGGCCCAACACCACCTTGTCCACGGCGCTGGCAGCAAACCTCGGGCTGCGCCGGGCACTGCGCTTTTGTCTGGCCGTGCCCACCGGCTGGAGCCTGATTTTGCTCGCCAGCGGCCTGGGTTTGGCAACGCTGATCGCGCGCGTGCCCGCCCTGCGCTGGGCCATCACGCTGCTGGGCGTGGCGTACATGTTGTGGCTGGCCTACCGGCTCAGCACCAGCGCACGGCTCGCGCAGGCCGATGAGGCGCGGCCAGGAGCCTGTCGGACTTTGGGCGTCGAAAGCGAGAATGCGCCCCAGCGAGGCCAGTTTTTGCCGGATTCGCCGCCCCATAGTGGTGCTATGGGGCAAGAAGCCGGTAAAAAATGGGCCGCTGGGGCGCATTCGCAGCCGACGATTCCAAAGCCCGACAGGCTCCTAGGGCTGGGCTTTTGGCAAGGCGTGGCGCTGCAGTTCGTCAACATCAAAGCCTGGATGCTCGCGCTCACGCTCAGTGCGGGTTGGGTCGTGAACACCGCAGAGCAAAGTGCCGCCATCCCTGCCGAGCGCCTGGCCATCGTCAGCGCGGTCATGCTGGCCTTTGCGTTCGCGAGCAATTTCACTTACGCGCTGCTCGGCGTGCTGCTGCGCCGCTGGCTGGCGCAGGGCCAGCGCCTGCTGTGGTTCAACCGCGCGCTCGCGCTCGTGCTCGTGGCCACGGCGGTTTGGATGCTGCGTTTGTAGGCTGCGCTTGACTGGTGGGGCTTGGCAGATGCGGTTTGGTTGCTACGATGGTGGTAGCTGTCGTCGCACGTGCGACAAGCGCTGGAGGCCATTTTCACTCAAAATTCAGGAATGGGAACCCTCTACCTCGTGCGCCACGGCCAGGCCTCGTTTGGCGCACATGACTACGACCAGCTCAGCGCGCTCGGCCAGCGCCAGGCCGAGCGCCTGGGCGCACACTGGCGCGCCCGCGGCCTGCAGTTCGACACCATCCTCACGGGCACGCTGCGCCGCCACCGCCAGACGCTCGCAGGCATCGCCGCGGGCCTGCAGATCGCGCCGCAGCCCATCGAGCTGCCCAGCCTCAACGAGTACGACAGCCAGGCGCTGATCCACGCCATCCACCCCGAGCCGCTGCCGCGCCCGGACACGCCGCAGCTGTACCGCGCGCATTTCCGCCTGCTGTGCGACGCGCTCGCGCAGTGGATGGCCGGCACCATCAGCCCCGCCGGCATGCCGAGCTGGCCGGAGTTTGCAGGCGGCGTGCGCGCCGTGCTCGAGCAGGTGCGCAGCCAGCATGCCGGCAAGAACGTGCTGCTCGTGAGCAGCGGCGGGCCCATTTCCACCGCCGTGGGCGAGGTGCTGGGCACGGCGCCCGAGGTGACGATCGCGCTCAACATGCGCATACGCAACAGCGCCGTGACCGAGTTCAGCATCTCGCGCAAGCGGCTCATGCTGCAGACCTTCAACACCCTGCCACACCTGCACGAAGTCGAGCACGCGGATTGGATCACGTTCGCCTGATACTCTCAAAAAAAGAGCTGCTGGCGTAGATTCATCAAGGCTTGAGTGGTGATTTTGCTATGAAATTCGAGACCTTCATAGACACCCACTGCCACCTCGACGCCCCCGAGTTCGCGCCCGACGTGGACGCCGTGCGCCGGCAGGCCGCGGCGCTTGGCGTGCGCCACTGCGTGCTGCCCGCCGTCACGCGCGCCGGCTGGCCCGCGGTGCAGCAGCTTGCGCAGCGCTTTGGCGACAGCTACGCGCTGGGCATCCACCCGCTCTACACCGGCGCTGCGGCCGACGAAGACCTGGCGGCGCTCGAGGCGCGGCTCGCGCAGCAGATCGGTGACCCGCGCCTCGTGGCGGTCGGCGAGATCGGGCTCGACCATTTCGTGCCGGGGCTCGATGCGGCGCGGCAGCTGCATTTTTACCGCGCCCAGCTGCGCCTCGCGCGCCGCTTCGGCCTGCCGGTGATCCTGCACGTGCGGCGCTCGGCCGACGCCTTGCTGCGCGCGCTGCGCGAAATCCCCGTGCCGGGCGGCATCGCGCATGCGTTCAACGGCAGCTGGCAGCAGGCGCAAGCCTTCGTTGCGCTGGGCTTCAAGCTCGGCTTTGGTGGCGCACTCACGTTCGCGCGCGCGCTGCAGCTGCGGCGCCTGGCCACGCAGCTGCCGCTGGATGCGCTGGTGCTCGAAACCGATGCGCCCGACATGCCGCCGCAATGGCTCTACACCCCGGCGGCGCAACGCGCTGCCGGCCACCCCCAAGGGCGCAACAGCCCTGCCGAGCTGCCGCGCATCGCGCAAGTGCTGGCCGATCTGCGCGCTCTGCCGCTCGACGAACTCGCACGCGCCAGCACCGCGAACGCATGTGCCGCGCTGCCACGGCTTGGCGCCTTGCTCGGCTGACGCGCCGCGGCGCCCGATCCCGGCAGGCTGCCAGACAACCGTTCAACCCAGATTGTTCATTAGGACGCGGGATGGTGGCGAGGCGGCTGGCGTGGCAGTTTGGTCGCGGGTGAGAAGTCCATGGCCAGTGCCATGGACGCCGAAGCCGCGGCCAAAATGACCGGCAGACGTCCGCCAACGCCCGCGTAGGTGCGCAGCACCGCCTAATTTGACTGTGTCATAAATTACTCCTCGCCCGCCCGCAGCATGGGCAGCGAGGCAGGATGCGGGCAATTCGTTGTGCCAGCATCTGCCGCAGCGTG
>NZ_QPJU01000018.1 GCF_003337425.1 Extensimonas vulgaris | reverse complement strand
GTCGAGTTCGCTCTCCATTTCTTGGGGTTCGTCTCGTTCAGGAGGAAGACTTGAATTATCCGATAGATTGGGATTTTATTGACACAGTCAAACTAGCAGCCTGTCGGACTTTGGAATCGTCGGCTGCGAATGCGCCGCAGCGGCCCATTTTTTACCGTCTTCTTGCCCCATAGTCCCGCTATGGGGCTGCGAATCCGGCAAAAACTGGCCTCGCTGGGGCCCATTCTCGCTATTGACGCCCAAAGTCCGACAGGCTGCTAGAATTGCGCGCTTCGACACCAAGGAGAGGTGGCAGAGTGGTCGAATGTACCTGACTCGAAATCAGGCGTACGCGCAAGCGTACCGTGGGTTCGAATCCCACCCTCTCCGCCAATTGAAAACCCCAAGTAATTGATTTACTTGGGGTTTTTCTTTTGGCGCGGCAGACGCGCCGCTTGGCTCAGGGCCTCACTCCAGCCAGGTGATGAACTGCTCGCGCGGGCGGCGCACTTTTTGGAGGGGAGCCAGCCAGTCGTTGGCCGCATCGCGGTAGCCCAAGGGCATGATGGCGACGCTGCGCAGGCCGCGGGCGCGCAGGTTCAGCAGGGCGTCGAGCGCATCCGCGTCGAAACCTTCCATGGGTGTGCTGTCCACCTCCTCGAATGCTGCCGCGACCAAGGCCACGCCAAGGCCGATGTAGGCCTGGCGTGCGGCGTGCTGAAAGTTGACTTCGGCGCCGCGCTGCGGATAGCGCGCGAGCAGCATCTGCCGGTAGGCCTCCCAGCCCTCGTTGGTGCCGCCGCGCTCGGCGTTGGTGAGGTCGAACATGGCATTGATGCGCTCGGCGGTGTAGTCGTCCCAGGCGGCAAATACCAGCAGATGCGAACCGTCGCCGATTTGCGTCTGGCCATTGGCAATGGCCTGGATTTTTGCGCGCAACGGGGCGTTCGTCACCACGAGGACTTCGAACGGCTGCAGCCCGCTGGACGTGGGCGCCAGGCGCACGGCCTCCAGAATGCGCTCGACTTTTTCTTTGGGCACCTTTTTCGTCGGGTCCATCTTTTTCGTGGCGTAGCGCCATTGCAAACGTTCGATCAAGTCCATGCAAAAACTCCTTGGGTGAGAAAATATCTAGCAGCCTGTCGGACTTTGGAATCGTCGGCTGCGAATGTGCCGCAGCGGCCCATTTTTTATCGTCTTCTTGCCCCATAGTCCCGCTATGGGGCGGCGAGTCCGGCAAAAACTGGCCTCGCCGGGGCCCATTCTCGCTTTCGACGCCCAAAGTCCGACAGGCTACTAGAGCGGCGCGCCCATGGTTTGCCTTGCGGCGCCGCTGTCTCGCCATTGTGCGTCAGCCGCTCGCTGGCGGGCGGCTGGGGTGGAGAAGCCATTTCGCGCCGCAGGCATACTTCGGCTGAAGACACACTTTCGCCATGACCGATCCCCTTGCCCCACCTTCCACCACGCCCGCACCCGACCCCCAGTCCGCGGGCGGCAGTCCGACGGCGTCGGCGCCGCCCACGCGCCGCGTCAGCCCTTGGTGGCGGGCGCTCAGCGTCGCCTTGCTGCTCGTGCTCGCGCTCGGCTGGGCCACGAGCGCGAGCCTGTACGAGCAGCTCAAAGCGCAGATTCGCCATTTGCAGGCCAAGATCGTGGCGCTGCCGCAGGTGCACTACGTGGCCGTGCTCGTCAACGACCAGCAGCGCCCGGCCCTGCTCGTCACCTACGACCCCAAGGCAGCCGCCCTGCAGGTGCAGCGCCTCAATGCGGTGCGGGAGGGCCCCGAAGACAGCATGCAGTTGTGGGCACTGGACGGCAAAAACCCGCCACGCTCGCTCGGTCTCGTGCTGAGCAAATACCAGACGCTGCAAATTCCCGTGCAGCCGCAGGCGCTGCAGGGTGTGGTCGAGCTCGCCGTGAGCGTGGAAGACAAAGGCGGCGTGTCCGACCGCCAAGGGCCGCGCCTGCCGTATCTGTTTCGCGGCTGGTGGATTCAGAAGGCGATCTGATCAACCTGCGGGGTGGTCTTCACGGCTTCTTTGCAGCGGGCTTTTCCGCCGGTTTTTCCACTGCATCCGGCAGCAGGCAGCCCTCGCGTACTTGCAGATGGTTGTCGCGCGCGAAATTCATCACGAAATCCCACGCCATGGGCTCGTGTTCGCGCAACTCACTGTTCACGACCACGCATTTCACGCCATCGAGCGTGGTCGGGATGCACCAGGGGGAATAATTCAAATGGGTGCCCGGTGCGGCGCCGCCGGGGCGGAACTGGCTCATCACGCCCGCAAGGCGCTCGGCCCAGTCGCTGGGGCGAAAGCTCTTGCCTTCCTCGGTGAGGCCCAGGATGAAGACTTCTTTGCTGGAAGGGGAAACCATCGGGGTTGGATTGGTGGGCGGCCGTTCGCACGCATGGCAGGATCGCTGCATGTTGCACCGCAGCGAAGATTCTAGCTCTTATATAAGAGCTGTCATTTCAGCCGCCATTTCAGGCTGGCTAGTGTAGTGTTCGATGCTTGATGCGACAAATAAAACCGATGGATTTTTGGTCTGGGCAAGGCGCAAACCGCAGCGATACCGGGTGGTATCGCGAGGATTTGCAACGCGGCCCGGGCCGAAAAGACGCGGTTTTATGTCGCAGATAGCGTCGAACACTACACTAGAATCCTTGCCTTCCAGCCCGGCGCGTGTGGCGTCTCGCGCACCGCGGGCCAACCCGCCACCACTGCACCGCCAGGAGATTCGCGCATGACCGCTTTCATCGAGGCCGCATCGCCCCACGTGATGAACACCTACGGGCGCCTGCCCATCGCGCTCTCGCACGGCCAGGGCTGCCGCGTGTGGGACGTGAACGGCAAGGAATACCTCGATGCGCTCGCGGGCATCGCGGTCAACACGCTGGGCCACAACCACCCCAAGCTCGTGCCGGCGCTGCAGGAGCAGCTGGGCAAGCTGATCCACACTTCCAACTACTACCACGTGCCGCTGCAGGAGGCGCTGGCCGCCAGGCTGACCGCGCACGCGCACATGAGCAACGTGTTCTTCTGCAATTCGGGCCTGGAGGCGAACGAGGCCGCGCTCAAGATCGCACGCAAGTTCGGCCACGACAAAGGCATAGAGCGGCCCGAAATCGTGGTCTATGAAAAAGCCTTCCACGGCCGCTCGATCGCCACGCTCTCGGCCACGGGCAACCCCAAGGTGCAGGCCGGCTTCGGCCCGCTGGTCGAGGGCTTCATCCGCGTGCCGCTCAACGACATCGCCGCACTCGAGCGCGCCACCGCGGGCAACCCCAACGTGGTCGCGGTGTTCCTCGAAACGATCCAGGGCGAAGGCGGCATCCACCCCATGCGCATCGAATATCTGCAGCAAGTGCGCCGCCTGTGCGACGCGCGCGACTGGCTGCTCATGACCGACGAGGTGCAATGCGGCATGGGTCGCACGGGCAAGTGGTTTGCGCACCAGTGGGCGGGCATCGTGCCCGACGTGATGCCGCTGGCCAAGGGCCTGGGCTCGGGCGTGCCCGTGGGCGCGGTGGTGGCCGGCCCCAGGGCCGCGAACGTGCTGCAGCCGGGCAACCACGGCAGCACCTTTGGCGGCAACCCGCTGGCCATGCGCGCGGGCCTCGAAACCCTGCGCATCATGGAAGAAGACGGCTTGCTCGAGAACGCCGCGCGTGTGGGTGCGCACCTCAAGGCCGGGCTGGAGCGCGCCCTCGGCGGCCTGCCGGGCGTCAAGGAAGTGCGCGGCCAGGGCCTGATGCTGGGCGTGGAGCTCGCCAAGCCCTGCGGCGCATTGCTGCAGCGCGCGGCCGACGCGGGCCTGTTGATCAGCGTCACGGCAGAAAGCGTGATCCGCATCGTGCCGCCCCTCATCCTCACCGCCGCCGAAGCCGACGACATCGTCGCGCGCCTCGCGCCGCTGGTGCAAGCCTTCCTGGCCGAATGAACCGGACTCGGACATCCCCATGAAACATTACCTGCAATTCACCGACTTCAGCGCCGACGAATACGCCTACCTCTTTCGCCGCGCCGCGCTCATCAAAAAGAAGTTCAAGGCCTACGAAAAACACCACCCGCTCGTGGATCGCACGCTCGCGATGATTTTCGAAAAAGCCAGCACGCGCACGCGCGTGAGCTTCGAGGCCGGCATGTACCAGCTCGGCGGCTCGGTCGTGCACCTGACCACGGGCGACAGCCAGCTCGGCCGCGCCGAGCCGATCGAGGACACCGCGCGCGTCATCAGCCGCATGGTCGATCTGGTGATGATCCGCACCTTCGAGCAGACCAAGATCGAGCGCTTCGCCGCGCACTCGCGCGTGCCCGTGATCAACGGCCTGACCAATGAATACCACCCCTGCCAGATCCTGGCCGACCTGTTCACCTTCATCGAGCACCGCAGCGCGCCCGGGCAGGCGAGGCCGACCGATTGCCTCAAAGGCATCACCGTGGCCTGGGTGGGCGACGGCAACAACATGGCCAACACCTGGCTGCAGGCCGCGTCGCTCCTGGGCTTCAAGGTGCACGTGAGCACGCCCCGCGGCTACGAAATCGATGCCAAAATGGCCTCCAGTGCAGGTGGGATCAGCGCAAGCAGCTATCAATTCTTTGGCGACCCGCATGAGGCCTGCAAAGGCGCCGACCTGGTCACCACCGACGTCTGGACCAGCATGGGCTACGAGGCCGAGAACGCGGCGCGGCAAAAAGCCTTTGCCGACTGGTGCGTGACCCCCGCAATGATGGCCGCCGCCAAGCCCGACGCCCTGTTCATGCACTGCCTGCCCGCACACCGCGGCGAAGAAGTCGCCGCCGAGGTGATCGACGGCCCGCAGTCCGTCGTCTGGGACGAGGCGGAAAACCGCCTGCACGTGCAAAAGGCGCTCATGGAGTACCTGCTGCTCGGCACCGTGGCCTGAGAATCCTTGCAGCGCAGCGCTATTTGCGCATCACCATCAACCCCTTGAGGTACTCGCCTTCGGGGAAGGCCAGCGTCATCGGGTGGTCGGGCGCGCCGCCCAGGCGCTCGAGGATGTAGGCATCGACACCCGCGTCAGCGCCGGCGGAGGCGACGATTTTGTGGAACAAGTCGGCGCTGATGCCGCCCGAGCACGAAAAGGTGAACAGCACCCCGCCCGGCGCGAGCAATTGCAGTGCAAGGCGATTGATGTCCTTGTAGGCGCGGGCGGCACGCTCGGCGTGGGCGATGGTGGGCGCGAGCTTGGGCGGGTCGAGCACGATGGCGTCGAAGCGCTCGCCCTGCTGCAAGAACTGGCGCAGCGCGGCGTTCACGTCGGCGTCGAGGAAATGCGCCTGGCTCGCGTCCAAGCCGTTGAGCTCCACGTGCGCGCGTGCCCGCGCCAGCGCCGGGGCCGATGAATCGATCGACCAGACCTGCGCCCCTTGCACGCCCGCGGCGCGCAGGCCCGCGAGCGCGGCCACGGTGAAGCCGCCGGTGTAGCAGTAGCAATTGAGCACGCGCGCAAAGCGCAGGCGCTCGGCGTAGTCGGCAAAGCGCCGGCGGTTGTCGCGCTGGTCGAGGTAAAACCCCGTCTTGTGCCCTTCGGCGATATGCACCGAGAACTGCCAGGCGTGCTCGCGGATGCGCAGCTCGAGCGGCGGCGCTGGCATCTCGGCACTGGCCGGGCCGCCGCGCAGCCAGCCCGTTGCGGGCGGCAGACCTTCGAGCTTGCGCGCGCTCGCGTCGGAGCGCTCGTAGAGCTTGTGCAAGCCCGTGGCGCGCAGCAGCGCGTCGGCCAGCGTCTGCTTGTGGCGCTCGGCGCCGGCGCTCGTGAACTGCGCGACCAGCGTGTCCGCGTAACGATCCACGACCAGGCCGGGCAGCCCGTCGGACTCGCCATGCACCAGGCGCAGGCCGTCACTTTCAATGCCAAATCGGGCTCTAGCGCCCACGGAACGGGCGCAAGCAGCTTCGAAAAACGAAGCATCTATGCGCTGCGCCTCGTCGAAGCTCCACACACGCGCGCGGATGCGCGAGTGCGGGCTGAACGCCGCCCAGGCGAGAAACTGCCCCTCGTGCGAGACCACGCGCACCGTCTCGCCGCTGTCGCCGCCGCCACGCGCGATGGCCGACTCGAAGATCCAGGGGTGGCGGCGCAGCAGCGAGCGCTCTTTGCCGGGGTGCAGGCGGATGGTTTTCATGGTGAGGATGGCGCGTGGGGCGCCGAAGCGGAACTATGGCTTGCGCCGCGCGCGCGGGTGCGCGGCGTCGTAGACCTTGGCGAGGTGCTGAAAGTCGAGCCGCGTATAGACCTGCGTGCTCGCGATGCTCGCGTGGCCCAGCAGCTCCTGCACGGCGCGCAGGTCGCCGCTGGACTGCAGCACGTGACTGGCAAACGAGTGGCGCAGCATGTGCGGGTGCACGGGACTGCGCAGGCCCGCCTGCTGGCTGCGCTGGCGCACACGCGCCCAGATCGATTGCGTCGTGAGGCGTTTGCCGCGCCGCCCGAGGAACAGCGCGGCATCCACTGCGCCACGCGCAAACGGCACGGCGCGCAGCGCAAGCCAGGCCTGCAGCGCCTGCTGCGCGGCGGCGCCCATGGGCACGCTGCGGCGCTTGCCGCCCTTGCCCAGCACGTGCACTTCGCCGGCCTGCAGGTCGATCCAGCCGCGGCCTTGCCGCTCGGCTGCGGGGCTGGGCGCCACGTCGAGGCCCGCGAGCTCGCCCACGCGCAGGCCGCTGCCGTAGAGCAGCTCGACCATCGCGGCGTCGCGCGCTTCGAGCCAGGGGTCGGCCGTGGGTTTTTCAAAGTCGGCCAGCAGCACGGCCTCATCGACGCCCAGCGCCTTGGGCAAGGGCCGCGGCACGCGCGGCGCACGCACGCCCTGCACGGGGTTGTGCGGCACCAGGCCCTGGCGCGCGGCCCAGCGGAAAAAGCTGCGCCAGCCCGACAGAATCAGCGCAATGCCGCGCCCGCTGCGCCCCGCGGCGTGCATCTGCGCGACGCAGCGGCGGATGTGCGCGCTTTGCAGCTGCAGCAGAGGCACGCCAGCGTCGGCCGCACAGCGCGCAAGCTTGTCGAGATCCAACGCATAGAGCGTGCAGGTGCGCTCGGCCAGGCGCTTTTCGTAGCGCACGTAGTCGAGATAGCGCTGCACCGCGGGTTCCGCGGATGCGGCGGATGCGCCAGATTCAGTCGGCGATGGGGACGCTGGCGTGGTCGCAGTTGCGGCTGGCGCGGTCGAAGCGGATTCGGACACAGCGGTTGTGAAAGAAAGCGGTTGCGGCCCGGCGCGACGTTCCGTGGCGCTCAGCGCAGGCGCAAGAGCGCCGCGCTCGCGAGTTCGGCGATGCGCGTGAGGAATTCTGTGCCCATGGTGGCCTGAAAGCGCTGCGCATCGGGCGAGCCCAGCACCAGCAGGCCGAACGCCGGCGTGGCATTTTCGAGCGCACCGGCGCGCAATGGCAGCAGCGCAAGCGACGCCACCTGCGCCGCGTCGGGCAGCCAGGCCGTGGCCTCGAAGCCCAGGTTGGGGCCGCAAAACGGCATGGTCAGCGAGGTCGCAAAGGCCTGCACGTCGGCACTCGCGCCCTGCGCGAACGGCGCTTGCGCGTAAGGCTCGGCCACACCCCACACGCGCAGCGCGACCTGCGGCACGTCGAACAAGGTGCACAGGCCATCGACCACGGCCTGGGGCAGGTCGTACGCGTCGGCTGTCTGCAGCAGCGCCAACGCCCACTGGTGCACCTTGTGCGCGATGGCGGCGTTTTCGCTGCTGTGGCGCACCATGTCCATGGTGCGCAGCTCCAGGCCCTTGATTTTTTCGCGCAGCAGCTCGGCCTGGCGCTCCTGCAGGCTCACCGCGCGGCCGCCGTGCGGGCTGGTGAGCTGCACGCTCGCGAGCACCTCGGCGTGGCGCTCGAAAAAGCCCGGCGTCTGGATGAGGAACTCGGCGATGTCGTCCTCGGTGATCGGGGCAATCGGCGGGGCGATAAGCGGGCTGGTCGGTGGCGTAGGAGTGGTCATAAGGTGTCGGGGAGTCGAATCTGGCCCTCGAACACGGTGGTCGCCGGGCCGGTCATGAAAACGGGGTCGGCGTCGCGCCCGCCCCAGGCGATGCGCAGGCGCCCGCCGCGCGTATCCACCTGCACTGCATGGTCTAGCAGTCCCAAGCGCACGCCCACGGCCACGGCAGCGCACGCGCCCGTGCCGCACGCGAGCGTCTCACCCACACCGCGCTCGTACACGCGCAGGCGCACGTGGTCGCGCGCCACGACCTGCAGGAAGCCCACGTTCACGCGCTCGGGAAAACGCGGGTGGCTCTCGATCCAGGGCCCGAGCTGCGCGACCGGGGCCGTATCCACGTCCTCGACGAGCAGCACCGCATGCGGATTGCCCATGGACACAACGCTAACGAAAACAGGAGCAGCCTGCGCTTGTCCATCAAGCATTAGCGGCCATTTTTGCCCTGAACCTTGCGGCACGGGCTGCAGGCCGCGCGTGTCGAAGGGCACGCGCGCCGGTTCGAACACGGGACAGCCCATGTCGACCGTCACCTCGCCATCGGGTGTGAGCTGCAGCGTGATCACGCCGGCGCGGGTTTGCACGCGGATGCGGTCTTTGTGTGTGAGGCCGCGCTCGCGCACGTAGCGCGCGAAGCAGCGCGCGCCGTTGCCGCATTGCTGCACCTCGCCGCCATCGGCGTTGTGGATCACGTATTCAAAGTCCACCTCGGGCGTGGGCGCGGGGCGCACGCTCAAAATCTGGTCGGCGCCCACGCCGAAGTGGCGATCGGCCAGCAGGCGGTAGTGCGCAGGCGTGAGGTTCAAGCGGCCCTGCGTCTCGTCGAGCACGACGAAGTCGTTGCCCGCGCCTTGCATCTTGGTGAAGCGGATCTGCATGGGGCCGATTATCGCGGCTCGCCAGCCGCCGGGCCGTTTTGCGCCAGCCAATCTGCAGGCCTCGCGCAAACCAAACGACCGTTAGACAAGCGCCACAACAGTCTCCATAATGCAGCGCATGCCACGTCCCAGCCAATACCTGTACCCCCAGCGCGAGCTCGTCACGCCGCGCCCCGCCGCCACCGTCCTGCTGCTGCGCGACGCGCCCAGCCCCGATGGCAAAAACCAGTTCGAAGTGCTGATGACGCGCCGCTCGGCCAAGGCCAGCTTCGTGCCTGGCGCCTACGTCTTTCCCGGCGGCAGCATCGACGCCGAAGACGCACAGGCGCATGCGCTCGCCGACCGCCGCGCGACGCAAGACGACGCGCAGCTCACGCAGGCCATCGCAGCGATCCGCGAGAGCTACGAAGAGCTGGGCGTGCTGCTCGCGCGCCACGCCGACGGCCGCATGGCGGGCGAGGCCGACCTCGCAGCGCTCGATCGGCATGCGCCGTTCTTCGCGCAATGCCAGGCGCGCGGCCTGCGCCTCGCGGCCGACGGCGTCTATACGCTCGCGCGCTGGATCACCGACCGCGACATGCCCAAGCGCTTCGACGTGGCCTTTCTGGTCGCGCGCATGCCGCCCGGGCAAACGCCCGTGGCCGACGAAGCCGAGCAGTTCGAGCCCGTCTGGGTGCGCCCCGCCGATGCGCTCGCGCGCCACGAGGCCGGGCAGTTTTTCATGATCTTCCCCACCATCCGCACGCTGCAGCGCCTCGCGCGCTTCGACAGCGTCGATGCCGTGCTGCGCGCCTGCGCGAGCGAGCAGCCGCTGTGGACCAGCTGCCCGCGCGGCGGCATGCTCGCGGGCAAACCCGCGCACTACATGGAAGACGAAATGCCCTACGGCGAGCTGGCCTTGGTCTGCCCCGACGGGCAACTGCACCACACGCTCGACTGGCAGAGCGAGCAGCCCGTGCCGCTTTTGAAAAACCTGCAACGCCTCACGGCCCCCAACCCCGGCGTGATGACCGGCCCCGGCACCAACAGCTACCTCGTGGGCGACCCGGCCACGGGCTACATCGCCCTCGACCCCGGCCCGGCCGACCACGCGCACCTCGAAAGGCTCTGGCGCGCCGCGGGTGGCGACATCCGCATGATCGTGTGCACGCACTCGCACCCCGACCATTCGCCGGGCGCCGCGCCGCTCGCGGCGCTGGTCGCGCAATACGGCCGCCCAAAGCCGCCGGTGCTGGGCCTGCCCTCGGCCCCCACGGCGCTCGCCGCCTGGGCCTTCACACCTGACCGTGCGCTACAAGACAATGAGCTGCTCACGCTGGAAGGACAAGGGCCAGAGGGCAAAATCACTCATACCCTGCAGGTGATACACACGCCCGGCCACGCGGCCAACCACCTGTGCCTGCTGCTGCGCGAAGACGCCCTGCTGTTCAGCGGCGACCACATCCTCAACGGCAGCACCACCATCGTCAACCCGCCGGACGGGAACATGACGGACTATCTCGAATCGCTCGACAAGCTGGACGCCCTGTGCGCCCAGCACGGCGTGGAGTTCATCCTGCCTGCGCACGGCCACGTGCTCGGCTTTGCGCGCCAGGCGATCGCGCACCTCAAGGCGCACCGCCTCGCGCGCGAAGCCAAAGTGCTTGCCGCGATGCAGGCCCACCCCGACGGCAGCCTCGAAGACTGGGTGCGCATCGCCTACGACGACGTGCCCGAGCAGCTCTGGCCCATGGCGCAGCGCTCGCTGCTCGCACACGTGGAGCGTATCCAAGCCATGCAGCCGGGGAATGACTGATCTGGGGAAAAGAAACACGACTGACGCAAATCGGGGTCAGGCAAGGCGCACGCCCCAATGGCAACGCACTTTGCTGCATCCTTGTTTGCGTAAGTCCAGAGAAAAAGTGAAGCACGCCGATAGGCCGGATTCTGTGGCTTCGGTCGCCCGAAGCTGACCGCCATTAATCTGGGCCGGGTGTCGCCACCACGGCTCGGTGCTACCTACCCGCCAGCGCTCCCTGCGGAACCACAGGGCGAAGCCACGAGGGCTTCAGGCTGGCCTACTTGGTATTGCTGCGCGTAGAGATTGCCCGTTTCACCCTGGGTGCTGTGCACCCAAGGCGGCTGCGACGCGCCAGCTTGCGCTGACACGTCGCAGAACACCCCGGAATGCCCAGTCGCCCAGACTCGTCTCTGTTGCTCTGATCCTCACCTCACGGTGGACAGCCGTTAGCTGCTACGCCGTCCTGTGCAGTCCGGACCTTCCTCCAGTGCCTGGTTTCCCAGCTTGCACCAGCGGCGGTCTGGCGTGCTTCACAAGACTCAATTATGGGCTCATCGTCGATGCTCAAGGGTGGTAGAGCAATTGATAGATGTTGTAGCCGATCATGCCCAGCACGCCAATGATGCCCACGAGCATCACCCCCGGCCCCCAACGGTATTTGCGGCCCGAAAAGCCGATCAGAAGCAATCCGCAACCGAAGGTCAACCAAAAAATGTTCAGGTGCAGCATGTTCATGGCAATGGTCGGACGCGCGGTCCCTACGTGTTGAAGTTCCCCCGCATCATGCAGCCACTGCGCCGGCTTGTCTTGATGCTCGTCAAGTGTCACTTATCCACTGCAGGAATATCCATATCGCGCCAACCGCGCATCGGCTGCTTCACAATGGCTTTTCCTTTTTTCCACCTTTGCCTGCTTTTTCGGAGACGCCATGAAAGTCGAAAACATCCTGCAAACCATAGGCCACACGCCCCACGTGCGCATCCAGCGGCTGTTCGGCCCGGACGCACAGGTATGGATCAAGTCCGAGCGCAGCAACCCCGGCGGCTCGATCAAGGACCGCATCGCGCTCGCCATGGTCGAAGAGGCCGAGCGCACGGGCCAGCTGCGCCCCGGCGGCACCATCATCGAGCCGACCTCGGGCAACACCGGCATCGGCCTTGCGCTCGTGGCTGCGGTCAAGGGCTACCAACTCATCCTCGTGATGCCCGAGAGCATGAGCATGGAGCGGCGCCGCCTGATGCTGGCCTACGGCGCACGTTTCGACCTCACGCCGCGCGAAAAAGGCATGAAGGGCGCCATCGAGCGCGCCCAGGAACTCGTCGCCAGCACCCCCGGCGCCTGGATGCCGCAGCAGTTCGAGAACCCGGCCAACGTCGCCATTCACATGCAGACCACGGCGCAGGAAATCCTGGCCGACTTCCCCGAAGGGCTGGACGCGCTCATCACCGGCGTGGGCACGGGCGGGCACCTCACGGGCGTGGCGCGCGTGCTCAAGGCCCAATTCCCGCGCCTCAAGGTGTTCGCCGTCGAACCCTCGGCCTCGCCCGTGATCTCGGGCGGCGCCCCCGCACCGCACCCCATCCAGGGCATAGGCGCGGGCTTCGTGCCCAAGAACCTCGACACCTCCTTGCTCGACGGCGTGATCCAGATCGACGCCGAACCCGCACGCGAATACGCCCGCCGCGCCGCGCGCGAAGAGGGCATGCTCGTAGGCATCTCCTCAGGCGCCACGCTCGCGGCGATCGCGCAAAAACTGCCCGAGTTGCCCGCCGGCGCCAAGGTGCTGGGCTTTTGCTACGACACGGGCGAGCGTTATTTGTCGGTCGAGGGCTTTTTGCCGACTTGACAATCCGCAGAAAGAATCAATGGGTCGTACCCGTCAACGGCGGTGAACAATGGGCTGCGTGGTGAAGGCAACGACCGCCTCACCTCCGTCCACGACACACAGCAACAGGCACAGGCACAGGCGCTTGACCGTGCACGAGGAATCGCCATCCACCAGCAGAGCGAGATGCTCATCCGAGGGCGCGATGGCCAGATCCGTGAGCGCAACAGCTACGGTCATGATCTGTTCCCGCCCAAGGGCTGACGTTGGGGTTGGTCTCGTGGGTTTGCACGGGCAATCTGGAACAGCAAACCCGCGAGCCAACCATTCCCATCGGCACAGGCACAAACCATTGACGGAAAACGCCGTCTGCGTGTGCCACGGCGAAGAAGTTGGCGCAGGTTTCGAGAGAAGATAGGGCGAAACAGGGGCGAACTTGTCGTGTTGTGTCGCCCGTGCCCGGAGCGGCTGGCACACGCAGAACGACCCCGAAGCCCGCGCGGCTTGGGGAACCCGCAAATGAAAACGCCCAACCGAGAACGGTTGGGCGCTGAATAGTGGTGGCCTGGGGCGGAATCGAACCACCGACACAAGGATTTTCAGTCCTCTGCTCTACCAACTGAGCTACCGGGCCAAGAGCGAAGAGTATAACCTGAAATACCGCTGTCTCAAGAGCTCGTGAGCCCAAAGTAGTAATGTCCTCTTTGCCTCAATGACAAATGTCCCCGTCGAAGTGGAGGGAGATGAGCGATGGGGCAAGCAGAGGTGATGCTGAGCGCGAAGGAAGTAGGCCGGTTGGTGGCAATCAACCGCGTGCTGGAGGGCAGATCGACGCAGGCGTTGGCTGCACGGGCAGTCAGACCTGAAAGCGCGGCGGCGCAAGCACTCCAACGACAGGCAGCCAGGATGCGGCATGGCAACACATTCATGCGATTGCCTTCGCCAGTCTTCGAACGAAATCAAAAACCGTGCTAGAATGCGCGACTCTGTGGAGGGGTGCCCGAGTGGTTAAAGGGGGCAGACTGTAAATCTGTTGGCTTACGCCTACACTGGTTCGAATCCAGTCCCCTCCACCATCCCGTGTGTGAAGTCCGTTGGCTCATGCAAGGTGTGCGGGAGTAGTTCAATGGTAGAACCCTAGCCTTCCAAGCTAATGACGCGGGTTCGATTCCCGTCTCCCGCTCCAATGGTATAGGTTTCGATGGTGCCACTCAGGAAGTGGCATCTTGCCCATGTGGCTCAGTGGTAGAGCACTCCCTTGGTAAGGGAGAGGTCGCGGGTCCGATTCCCGCCATGGGCACCAGTTTTGGTGTGTCCAAGTTTGGTTGCGCCGAGTTTCGGCGGTTGTATTAGGTACAGTTTTTTCGGAGTCCGAAAATGGCAAAAGGAAAATTCGAACGCACGAAGCCGCACGTCAACGTGGGCACGATCGGTCACGTTGACCACGGCAAGACCACGCTGACGGCAG
>NZ_QPJU01000017.1 GCF_003337425.1 Extensimonas vulgaris | reverse complement strand
CCTTATGCCCCAGCTCGCGGCGGGCGCGGGCCGTCACGGCCGCGTTTTCGCCCTTCACGTCGAGCACCAGGGCCGAGCCGGGATAGTCCAGGAGGTTAGGGATTACCGCGCCAATGCCCTTGCCGGAGCCGGTCGGGGCGACAGTCACGACGTGGCCGGTAAAGCGGAAACGCTGATCGAGGCCGGCGGGCGCACCGGCTACCCTGCCCAGGGCGAAACCGGCGGGCTTGCCGGGCGCGACCAGGTGCCCGGCCTGGCGGATTTCCGCGACCGTGCCCCACCTGGCCGACCCATGCGTGACCGGCTGCGCGCCGGGAGCGGAAGCGGCCTGAACGGCGGCCGCACCGATGCTGGCAGCGCCGCCCGGTTCACCCCGCAAACCGGCCCGCAGATTGTCCAGCCAGGCCCCCAGGACGCGCAGACGACGGCCCAGGGTAGAGCCGTCGCCGAGCCTGGACGCCAGCGCGCCGCAAATGCGGCCGCCTTGCGCATACATGGCATAGGTGCCGACCAGGGTTGCCGCGATCATGGCCCAGGAAGGCAGGAACGGAACCAGCACGAACGCCAGCACCATAGCCGACCCCGGCAGCAGGTAAGCGAGCGAGGCCGCGCCCGCCAGCGTGATCGGGTTTTGCTTGCGCTTTACGGCCACCACGACCGCGCCAAGCATCAGCACGAACAGAACGAAGAAGAAGATACCCCAAACTTCGGTGATGCGCCGGGCAAAGCCGCCGAAATAGCCGCTTGCCGTGTTGCCTGAAAGCTGCTCCCGGCGGGTCTCGGCCCTCTGCTCGACCTGGCCGCGATACTCCGCTAGAACCTTGTCGCCTTCCGCAGCCGCCAGCCCCTTCACGAACTCAACGCCCCGCGTCACGGACTGCTGCACCACATTGACGCCGGCGGTAGCGGCCGCCGCCGGGCGCTGGCCGTCCAGGCCGCCGGAAATCCGGGCGCTGAACTCGTCCAGGTTCGCCGCCGTTCCCAGGCCCGCGTTCTGCAAGAAAAGGCCGAGATCGGAGCGGTACAGGCTAAGGATGTTCGCCGCGCCAACGGCGTTCCGGCTTGCCAGCGCGGCCGCTTCCATTTCCTTCAAGATGGGCAGCAATTCGGCCCACTTGGCGCGGTAGGCGTTCCAGTCTCCGGCATTCGTCGCCATTGCCAAATCCTGCTGCCCAATGTCGAGCTTTTGCAGGTTCGCTTCCCACGTCCGGTAGGTCGATTCCTGCGCGTCACAAATGCGCTTCACCCAGGCGTCAGCATCCGCCGCGCCGTAGAGCTTTCCGGCTTCGGCCGCCGGGTTGCATTCGGGGAAAACGCGGGCGTGCGCCGTTGTCGCCAGAGACAGGCAGAACACGCCGAAAAACACCGCCGCCACGGCGGCCCACAATCGCGCTGCTAGAGCTTCAAAATCTATCATGCTTCACCTCTCTGTCAGGTAGAAATTGACGGCTAGGAACGGTTGCCGCCGTCCTCTCCATCATCGGAAAAAGCCGCGTCTCCCGCCGCCTCAAAGCGCGCTTTGGCGGCGTCAGCGTTCGGACCCTTGAGCGCGCCGGCCGCGAGGGTCAAAGCGCCCAAGATCACGGATGCCGGATAGTCCGCCATGCCGGACTTGATGACCAAGCCGCCAAGCTGAATCTTGCGGCGTGCATCCTCTCTCCTGGCGTTCATCCGAAGGCGTCCTAAATCGCGCTCAGTTCGCGCCAGTCGCTGCCGGAACCGGAGCAGCTTGCTTGGCTTCGCCTTTGCGAAATTTCGAGGCGATAGCCTCAAACTCCTTCCGCATGGCGGCGTCATCGATGTCGAGATCGCCAAGACCGGCGGCAATCGCAATCTTGCCGATGCGTTCGGCGGCCTTGCTTTCGAGTTCGGCCAGTTCAGCCTTGATGCGGTTCAGCTCGGCCAGCTTGTCGGCCTTGCGTTCGGACAGGGTTTTTCGTGCCATCGTTACAGCTCCTTTCGTGATTGCGGGTTATGCCCGCGTGATGTTAGCACTTTGCAACGCTGGTAGGGAAGGCGTGGCGCTGGTATAGTCATGCAGCGAAGCGAAATGCGCACTTACGGGTTGCTGCGCAACCCTCCTGCGGCCGGGGATACCCCGGCACCCCTTTTTAGCGGCTAAAACGCCAAGGGAAGAAATGGCGATCTACCACCTGAACACGCACACGATAGGACGGGCGGCCGGGCATAGCGCCGTGGCTGCTGCCGCCTATCGATCCGCGTCGAAGCTGGTAGATGAGCGCACCGGGGAAGTGTTCGACTTCACCCGGAAAGGCGGCGTCCTGTCGGCCGAGATCGTCACGCCCGCAGGCGTGCCGGTTCCCGAGCGCGCCGCCTTGTGGAATGCCGCCGAAGCCGCCGAGAAGCGCAAGGATGCGCGAGTGGCCCGCGAGTGGCGGGCGGCCCTGCCGCATGAGCTGAACGAAGCCGACCGTAAAGAGCTGGCAACGCGCATGGGGCAGGCTATCGCAGACCGCTACGGCGTGGCCGTGGATGTGTGCATTCACGCACCAGACAAGGAGGGCGACGACCGGAATTTTCACGTTCATATGCTGGCGACCACGCGCACCATTCAGGCCGATGGAACGCTAGGCGCGAAGGCCGTCATTGAGCTGGCGAACAAGGACAGGCAGAAGGCGGGCATTCCTGGCACCAGCCAGGGCGACATCATCGAGATTCGCCAGCAGTGGGCCGAGCTAACAAACGAGGCGCTAGAGCGGGCCGGAATCAGCGCCCGTATCGACCATCGCAGCTATGCGGATCAAGGCGTTGAGCTGACGCCAACCAAGCACATCGGCAGCGACGCCGTGGCGATGGATAGGCGCGGCCTGGAAGCCGACCGCATCGACATTCACAACGCCGACCGGCAGGAGCAGGCGCGGCAGATCGCCGAGCGGCCGGAGATCATCCTAGACAAGATCACGGCGACGCAGGCCGTATTCACGCGCCGCGACATTGCCGCCGAGCTGAACCGCTACATTGACGACGCCGGGCAGTTCCAGGGCTTGCTTGCCAAGCTGGAAAACTCGCCGCTGCTGGTCGAGATGGAACCGGCGAACGGCCGCGATCCGGCGAAGTTCTCCACCCGCGAAATGATCGAGACTGAGCGCGGCATGGTGGAATGCGCCGAGCGCCTGGCGCGCACCGGACGGCATGGCGTTTCCGGCCCGATCACGAACGCCGCGATTGATGGCGCGGGCACCCTGTCGGCCGAGCAGCAAAACGCTGTCCGGCACGTTCTCAAGCCGGGCAGCCTGGCCGTTGTCATCGGCGACGCCGGCACGGGCAAATCCTTCTCCATGAAGATAGCCCGCGAGGCGTGGCAGGCCCAGGGCTTCAACGTGCGAGGCGCGGCGCTGGCAGGCAAGGCGGCCGACGAATTGCAGGCTGGCAGCGGCATCGAAAGCCGCACGCTCGCCAGTCTTGAATTTGCGTGGAAGAACGGAAAGGACAAGCTCACTTCCCGCGATGTTCTCGTGATCGACGAGGCGGGCATGATAGGCAGCCGCCAGCTTGGCCGCGTGCTGAAAGCCGCCGAGCAGGCCGGGGCAAAAGTCGTCCTGCTGGGCGATGACAAGCAGCTTGCCGCCATCGAGGCAGGCGCGGCGTTTCGTGCCGTCGTGCAGCACGTCGGAGCGGCCGAAATTACCGAGGTGCGCCGGCAGAAACACGCCTGGATGCGCGAGGCCGGCCAGCAGCTTGCGCGGGGTTCCGTGGCCGATGGCCTGGCGGCCTACGCCGAGCGCGGCCACGTCCAAATCCACGGCAGCCGGGAGGCAGCGCGCGACGCCCTGGCGGCGTCCTATGTCGGCGACCAGGGCAAGGGAAGCCAGATCATCCTTGCCCATTCCAATGCGGACGTTCAGGCGCTTAACCAGGCCGTGCGCGATGCCCGGAAGGAGCGCGGCGAGCTGGCCGGTTCCGCCCGGTTCGTGACCGAGCGCGGCGGCCGCGAGTTCGCCGCCGGCGACCGCATCGTGTTCCTGAAAAACGACCGCGATCTAGGCGTGAAGAACGGCACCCTTGGCACCGTCGAGCGGGCCGAGGATGGCAGCCTGGCCGTTCGGCTGGACAGCGGCGAAGCGCGCCAGGTGCAGGCGTCCCAATATGCGGCCGTCGATCACGGCTATGCAGTCACGATTCACAAGGCCCAGGGCGTCACCGTCGATAGGGCTTACCTGCTGGCGACCCCCGGCATGGATAGGAGCCTGGCCTATGTCGGCATGACCCGGCACCGCGAGGCCGCTACCCTGTTTGCCGGGGCGGACGACTTCACCGACCGGCGGGCCGGGCGGCTGGTCGATCACGGCGCAGCGCCCTACGAGAACAAGCCGGAGAACCGGCCGAGCTACTTTGCCACCCTGGAGAACGACAAGGGCGAGCGGCACACCATTTGGGGCGTCGATCTTGAGCGCGCCATTGCCGCCAGCGGCGCGCAGCGCGGCGACCGCATCGGCTTGGAGCACGGCGGTTCGCAAACCGTGCGCCTGCCGGATGGCACCACGGCCGAGCGCAACACTTGGCACGTTCGCGGCGCGGCCGAGCTGGCCGCCGGGAAGCTGGCCCAGGTGCTGGGCCGCGAGCGGCCGAAGGAAAGCACGCTGGACTTTGCCGACCGGCGCGGCTTCGACGGCGAGAACGTCATGCGCCGCTGGCTCGAACGCGGCCGGGCCAAGGTGGCCGAGCTGGCCGGGAAGATGCAGCGCGCCATGCGCCGCAGCTTGGAGCGCCACGGCCGCCCCGACCTCATGCCCGCGACCGACATTGCCGGCCGTCCGGCCGTGCAGCGGCCGCAGCAGATCGAGCAGCCGGCAGCGCCGCAGCGGCCCCAGGCCGAGCGCCCGGCCCCCGACCCGCTGGCCGGGTTCCGCGCTGGCGTCGAGCGTGCCGAGGCGGCCGGCGGCGGCTTGGCGCTGGACGTGGCGAAGGCACAGCTTGCCGTCGCCCAGGAGTTCCAGGCGGCCGGGAAAGACCCCCGGCACCATGCGGCCGCGATCATGCAGGAAGGCCAGCAGAGGGCCTTTGCGGGCCTGGCGCAGCCGTCCCAGGCCAAGGCCGAGCCGGAGCGCCCTGCGGCCGTCCAGGTCAGCGAGCAAGACCGCAAGCGGGCCGAGATGTACGCCAAGCGAGAGGCCGACCAGTTCAAGGCGCTGGCCGTGAAGCGGCAGGCGGGCTTTGCGGGCTACACCGACCGCAACCCGAGCGCCTGGCGCGAGCTGCCGGCCGAGCTGCGCGAGCGCATCGAGCGGTTCAACGCTCTGCCGAAGGAGCGCCAGGCCGTCGAGCTGGACAAGATGCAGCGCGAGCTTGCCGACAGGTATGCACGCGACCCGAAGGAGATCGAGCGCAGCCGGCAGCGGCAGCGCGAGCAGGAACGCGGCAACGGCGGTTTGAGCCGGTGACGCGCCGTTTTCAACCAACCAGGAGCACGCACCATGAGCACAGAACCGACGAACGACGAGCTGGCCCAGGGCTACGCCAAGCAGATCGAGCAGGCGCAGCAGCGGCGCGAGGCGAAAGACCTTGAGCGGCTGGAACGCCACGGCCAGGCGGCCGCGCAGCAGTCCCAGGCCATCGAGGCCGAGCAGAAGCAAGGCCAGCAGGGCCAGGGCTTCGAGCTGGACGCCAGCCAGAAAGTCGAGCTGAACGAGATCAACGGCCAGCAGGCAAAGACGCTGGCAAAGGAATTAAACCGGGACAACGAGAACGGCGACCAGGTGAAGCAGGCCCGCGCCCGCGAGATCGCCGAACGGTTCAAGGAGAAGGCGGCGCGCGACCGGGAGCAGTCCCGCAGCTTTAGCCGCTGAAAGGCGGCGCCAGGGCGGCGGCAACCGGCCCAGGCGCCTAACCACAACCCCATCCGACAGAGGGATGAAATCATGGCTGAAACCAATGTTACCGGCGGCGCCCGCCGCGAGCTAACGAAATACCGCGTGACCTTCGCGGCCGCCGTCATCGGCCTGGCCGGGGCCGGCTGGATGTTCCAGGCGGCCTATGAGCAGCACATCAAGGTTTTGCAGATCGGCGACGACACCGGCCAGCGCCTGCAAATGCGCGGCCTCAACCACGACCAGGAGGGCGCGGAGCATGGGCAGCGTTGAATCCTGGCGGCGCGCTGCCCTGGCGGCCTACGTCCTGGCCGGTGCCGGCCTGGCCTCGGGCGGCTATGCCCTTGCCACCACGCAGGCGAACGTGAACGCCATCGCGGCCGCGCAGAAGCGTCTTGATGACGACGAGTGGAGCAAGCATCAGGCGCACGCCAAGACCGACAGCGCCCGCAGCGCCGCCGGCGAAGGCGTGGCGCTGGACGCCCGCCCCTACCCTGCCGCCGCCGATTGGGCGGCTGTGGCCGGCCAGGTGATGCCGTCCGTTGTCATGGTGGCCGTTATCGAGCGCGCCAAGGGCGACGGCAGCCGTAACCGGGCATGGCTTGTCCCTGGCGTTCAAACCAACCTGGCAACCGAGCTGCTGACCCGTTACCGGGCCTGGCAACACGAATGGGCGAAGGCCGACCAGGAACGCGAATGGGTGACGCTGGGCGCGGGCTTCCTTGTCGGCGACGGCCGCACGGCGCTGACGGCCGCGCACGTCCTGGCCGGCATCGAGGGCGTGCGGGTGAAGCTGGCAAGCGGGGAATGGCGCAGCGCCCGCGTGGCGCGCATCGACCATGTGCGCGACGTGGCCGCGCTGCTGATCGACGGCGAGCCGGGCCAGCCGGTGCGCGTGGCCCCCGCCCTGCCACGCCAAGGCCAGGCCATCGCCGCGATCGGCTCCCCGAAGGGCTTGGACTTCTCCATGAGCGCGGGCATCGTCAGCCGTCACGGCCAGGTCGGCGGCCTGATTGGCGCGGCGGGCATGTTGCAGATCGACGCGCCCATAGCGGGCGGCAACTCCGGCGGCGTTGTCGTCAATGGCCGGGGCGAGGCCGTGGGCCTTGTGAGCCACAGCGCCGGGCCATTCACCCAGGCCGTGCCCATCGGCCGCGCCTTGGCCGTGGCGGGCTTGTAGAGGCAACCAGGAACAGCAAGGGCGGCCAGGTCGCCGCCCTTTTCGCTTCCGGGCCTGCACCGTCAGAAATGGCGATGCTGGCCAGCCCTACCCGTCCAGGCCGTGCATGGCCCTGGCCCGCGCCGCGACTTCGCAGGCGTGCTGGATATAGGCCGGGTCGGCCGTAGCTTCGGCGTCGGCCAGGAATGCGGCCACGGCCTCGGCACTGGTCAGGAACTCGGCCGGGTCATAGGGCGTCAGCACTTCATGGCCGACCGCCGGCGCATCCACCCATTCGCGTTGCTCGGGCGGCAATGGATACTGGCCGGATGCTTCGGCTTCGGCCAGCAGCTCATCGAGCGTGCGGCGTACCTGGTCGGGCGTGACGGCGCGGGCCGGGTCGGCCTTCAATGCGTCGTAGGCTGGGCCGGCCTTCTCATGCAGCCAGCTTTCCAGGTTCTCCGGCGTGTCGTCAGCTTTCAGATCGGCCAGCAGCTCATCGACCGAGCCGAACGGCCCGGCAACGCGGCCGACGCGGCTATCTGCAATCGCTTCTTCGGTTTTCTTCCTGCCCATGTCCTATTGCCCCTTTCCGGCCAGGTGCGGCGGCCCTAGGAAATCTAGCAGGGCTTGGCGCGTGGCCTCATGGTTCTTGGTTTCGCACTCCCAAATCACCAGCACTTCCCACCTAGCGGCGGCGAGCTGCGCAAGCGCGGCCTTGTCGCGCTCTATGTTGCGTTCGAGCTTGGGAAGCCAGTAGGCGGCATTCGACTTGGGCGGCCGCCCTTCCCTGCACCCCGGATGCTGATGCCAGAAACAGCCGTGAATGAAGATCACTTTCCGGCGGCCGGGAAACACCAGGTCGGGCTTGCCGGGAATGTCCTTGCGGTGCAGCCGGTAGCGGTAGCCCAGGCCATGCGCCAGGCGGCGCACGGCCATTTCCGGGGCGGTGTTCTTGCTGCGGATGCGCCGCATGTTCTCGCTGCGGTTCATCCCCATGCGCTGGCCCCTACTTGCCCCGCTTCACGACCCACGACCAGCCGAAAGACTCGACCAGCTTCCGCGAGCGCAGCAGCTCCCAGCCCAGGCGCAGGGACTCGGCCCGGCTTTCGGCCGTCACGCGGCCGATGTACTTGGTAACGGTCTTTCCGTGGGCCTTGAATTGCAGATAGCCGTACAACTGATGCGAGCGGGAATAGTGCCGGGCAGCTACCGAGGCCGTGACGACCGTTCCATCGGCTAGGCGCAGCTCGCGCCGCTCAGGCCCGCCGGCGGCCTCGTCCTGTTCGCGCTGGCCGACCGTCATGGCTCACACTGCCAGGTCAAGCGGCAGGTCTGAAATGTCCTTCAGGCGCTTGCCATCGACCATCACCGCCAGGAGGTCGGCCGCATCGTCCATGCCCAGGGCTTTCACGGTAGCTTGCAGCTCATACAGGGCGAAGTGATACACGCAATCAATGTCCCCCGTGCCCAGGGCGATAGATGCCAGGCGGCTCGGTGTTGGTTCGGCCGTGACGACCACCACATGCGGCAGACGGCCCTTGCGGTTGCGTACCAGGTTCAACGCTTCGGAACGGGCGTTTTGCGCCCGGTCGCTGCGGATCGTCCACTTGCAGGAAATGCTTGCATGCAGCAGCGGCAGGCCGCCGTTTTTCTTCCGCAGGCTGGCAAGCGTGGTCACGGTGTCATCGACCAGGC
The DNA here is from genome assembly GCF_003337425.1 of Extensimonas vulgaris. Taxonomy (GTDB): domain Bacteria; phylum Pseudomonadota; class Gammaproteobacteria; order Burkholderiales; family Burkholderiaceae_C; genus Extensimonas; species Extensimonas vulgaris. The sequence goes on along the minus strand of NZ_QPJU01000017.1, from coordinate 10,965 downwards.
ACGCCGGCGCATTGATGGTGCCGTCGTCCTCGGTGTCGCGCACGACCACGATATCCGGCGTGATGGTGTAGTCGCTTCCCAGGGCGGCGGCCAGTTCGGCATCGGCCTTGGCAGCCCGGTCAAGGGCGACCAGGTGCGCGTATTGCTCATACCGGGCGATTTCCAAGCGATTGCGGCCGGAGACTTGATGCACGTCCCAGGTGCCGGGGCGGAGGTGCCCCAGCTTGAGGAAGGTTTCCTGCACGAAGGCCGCGCAAATGCCCTCGAACTGGTTGCCCGAGGTCTGGCCCGCGATCCGCTCCCCGATGGTTTCGGCCTTGAGCAGATCGGCAATGCCCTTGGCAATCGCCTTGCTCGTCGTGTTGCTGCTGTCGGCGTTGCTGACCACCCCCGCGCTGTTGATGGTCAGGGTTGATTGAAGCAGCGAGGCATGGAACGCCTTGCGGGCTTCCACGAAGCCGGCGGCCGTCGTCATCACGCCACCTTGAAAATGCGCTTCACGGACAGGGCCGCGAATATCTGACGGGCCACGGCCGCAGCGACCGGCGGCGGGAAGGCGTTGCCGATCTGGCGATAGGCGGCCGTCTTGCGCCCGTAGAACTGCCAGTCATCGGGGAAGCCCTGAATCCGTGCCGTCATGCGCGGCGTCAGGCGCGGCATGCCCACGAAGTCACGCGGCGGGGCCTCGTCCCACAGCCCCATTCCATCGACGCCGAGGGCGGCCCAGGCGCGTTTTGCGCGAGTCGGACCAAGGTCTGGCCCGCCGTGCTTCTTGGAGCCGCCTACCAAGGTCGGGGCAATGGTGCTGGCCTGTTCGCGCCAGCGGTCAGCGCCGCGCCAGCCGTTGGCCTTCATGAGATCGTGCAGCAGCTCGCCCACGGTCGGCGGCTCAGTCTTGAGAGGTTCCGGCCAGGAGAACCCGGCGGCAAGGTCTTTGCGGATGCCCACGAACACCACACGCGGGCGGAGCTGGGAAACGCCATAGTCCGAGGCATTGAGCAGCCGCCAACCAGGCACATAGCCCAGCTTCTTGAGCTGCTTTTCGACCTTGTTCCGGTAGTCGTCAAAGACGGCATCGAGCAGGCCGCGCACGTTCTCAAGCATCACGGCTTGCGGGCGGCACTCATCGACCAGGCGGATAGCTTCGGGGAACAGGTCGCGCTCATCCTTTGCGCCGAGCTGCTTTCCAGCCTTGGAGAACGGCGGGCACGGCACGCCGCCGGCCACCAGGTCAATGCCCTGGTAGGGGCGGCCATCGAAGCGGCGTAAGTCTTCCTCAATGACGTTCCAGGCCGGGCGGTTGAGCCGCAGCGTTGCACATGCTGCCGGTTCCAGTTCGACCAGGGCGGCATGGTCGAAGCCTGCCATTTCCAGACCGAGGGCCTGCCCCCCTGCTCCCGCGCACATTTCCAGTGAAGTGAGTTGGCTCATTTTGATTTTCTCTTGGTTGAACGACGTGGCTTTCTGGCTGGCGACGCTGCGAACATATCCGGCTGCAAGCCGCCTTGGTGCTTGTCGGCGAACGCCTGCATGAACTCGCGCAGCACTTCCGATGCATTCCGGTTTTCAGCCAGACAGGCCCCTTGGAACGCCTCGCGGAGTTCCCTTTCAACACGGATACGGAGGCCAACGTCTTTGCTCGACATAGGGCGACAGTATCGCATGGATACACGTTTGTGTATCCAAAAAGTTAGCCGGCTGTGTCGCATAAGTCCTAATTTTTGCGACACGCCCCGCTGTCGTTTTCAGAAGGCGACTGCACCGGTTCATTGGGTTGGCCGTACCGAGTGCATAGGACTGCTGACACGACCTGTTCAGTAGTCGTATGCACGAGCCGCCGCGAGGGGATGGGATTGCTCAGGAGTCCCCTGCACGATGCTGTCTTGCGCCGTCACTTTACTAACCATAAACACCCTTTGTATGCCTTAGACAGAATTACGGGTTAAGTGACAATTTTTGACGACCGGCACGTTCTGGCTCACACTGTCACATAATCGAACGTATATGTGACAGGCGAAGAGATGTTGATCGGCTATATGCGGGTGTCGAAAGCGGACGGATCCCAATCCACCAATTTGCAGCGCGATGCGCTCATCGGCGCCGGCGTGAGTCCTGCCCATCTCTACGAGGATCTGGCATCAGGCCGACGCGATGATCGCCCAGGGTTGGCTGCTTGCCTGAAGGCGCTTCGTGAAGGGGATACGCTGATCGTATGGAAGCTCGATCGGCTCGGCCGCGATCTGCGCCACCTGATCAATACCGTGCACGACCTGACTGCGCGTAGCGTGGGACTGAAGGTCCTGACCGGTCACGGTGCAGCGGTCGACACGACGACTGCCGCCGGCAAGCTTGTGTTCGGCATTTTTGCTGCGCTGGCAGAGTTCGAGCGGGAGTTGATTTCCGAGCGAACGGTCGCCGGGCTTGTCTCGGCGCGCGCTCGCGGCAGGAAAGGGGGGCGCCCCTTCAAGATGACCGCCGCCAAGCTACGCCTGGCGATGGCCAGCATGGGGCAACCGGAAACCAAGGTGGGCGATCTCTGCGAAGAACTGGGGATTACCCGGCAGACGCTCTACCGGCATGTGTCACCCAAGGGAGAGCTGCGACCAGACGGCGTAAAGCTGCTCTCCCGAGGTTCAGCCGCATAGTAGCGGCGACCTGGAACGAGGCTGTTCAGTGCGGCAACGATCCGATTGCCGGTGTCGACCCGGAGCGGACTCATGCTGTGCCGGAACTCGCGTCAGTGTGCACCGCTCTTGGAGAAGATATTAATGACCAATACGCCTGAAACGATGAGGCCCATGCCAAGCATGGCGGCTAGGTCGAGCGTCTGCTTGTGCACTATCCAACCCATCAGTGTGATGAGCACGATGCCCGCACCGGCCCATATCGCGTAAGCAATGCCAGTTGGGATGAACTTGAAGGTAATCGACAAGAAATAGAAAGCAACCACGTAGCCGACCACCACGATGACGCTTGGCACCAGCCGCGTGAAGTTGTCGGAGGATTTCATGGCGGTCGTTGCGATCACCTCTGCAACGATGGCTATGGACAGCGGGATATAAGGGGACATCGTTTAGCTCCCTTGGGTAAGTTTCTTGATGGAAATTGAGAGCGCCTCTCTTTCTGCTGCGGACAGCTCATAGATGCCGAGAACCTCAGACAGCCATAGGCCATCGGCGGCTAGCCGGGCAAGTAATTTGTTTGTGTCGGATCCGTCAAGGGCTCGGTCATCCCGAACCCATTGAGCCCAATTAGTCGAGACTGAGCGCTCAACCACACAAGCGGCTAGAAGCGCTTTGCCTTGATCGGACGACGCTTCATCAGCGGACTCAAGAGCCAATCTGGCATAGCGCCAAGCTGCGGGCTCGCCCGAGCCATCGTCTGCAACTCGGTCTTGAAACTCAGCGACGAGGTGGTCATAGAGCGCCATCACCAAAGCCTCGCGTGTCGGGAAATGGTGCTGCACCGCACCCTTGGTCACATCCGCAATTTCAGCGACGGCGCCAATAGATAGTTGCTCGCCATGGACGAGCAACTGCGCGCCAGCATCTAAAAGTAAAGCCTTAACAAGTTCTGGCCGCTTCGGCCGTCGTACACCATTCTTCATGTACGAATAATAACATTACGAACGTAATCTTATGAGAATACCCGAGCGTTTGCAGAGGGGCATTGAGTGGCCGCCAGGAGCGAGCGCGAACGACCGCTCCTGGCCGCCTGCCGCCCGTCATTCCCTGATGGGTTCAACCCCCTTTGCTGCTGTAGTGCATTCGGCTTCTGACATTTGGCGCAGCCGTCTTCTGAAAACGACACCCGCCCTGCCCTTTTCTCTGGCGTCATCGCGTTGCAAAAGTCAGTCGCAAATGGTCTATTATTTGCGACGATATTTGCAACGAAGGGCGCACCATGAAAGACAAGCCGATGATCGGTTACGCCAGGGTATCGACCGACGACCAGGATTTGACGAACCAACGCGCAGAGCTGCACGCCGCCGGCTGCACGCGCATCTTTGCCGAGAAGATCACCGGCACCCATGCCAAGCGGCCGGAGCTGGGCCGGATGCTTGACCACCTACGCGCCGGCGACGTGGTGACGGTCACGAGGCTGGACAGGCTGGCCCGTAGCACCCGCGACCTGCTAGACATTGCCGAGCAGTTGCAGGCGAAAGGCGCAGGCCTGCGCAGCCTGGCCGAGCCGTGGGCCGACACCACGACCCCAGCCGGGCGCATGGTGCTGACCGTGTTTGCCGGCATCGCCGAGTTCGAGCGTTCCCTAATCATCGACCGCACCAGGAACGGCCGCGAGGCGGCCAAAGCGCGAGGCGTGCAGTTCGGCCGCCGCCCTACCCTCACCCCCGGCCAGGTCGATCATGCCCGCGAGCTGCTGGGCGCTGGCCGCACGGCGGCTGAAACGGCCGAGCTGCTGGGCGTGCATCGGGCAACCCTTTACCGGGCGCTGCGCGGCCAGGAAACCAGCCAGGCCGAGGCCCGCCGGCGCGGCGCGTTTGTTGAGGACGCATTGACCGAGGCCGACGCGCTGGCCGCCGGCGACCAGGAGGGCATGAAGGCATGAGAAACGGACACTATCCCTTGCCCCCGCTTCGGCCCGAGCTGCAAGCAGCCCACGACGAGATGGACGCCAAGGGGGATTACTTCGCCTATGCCGTGTGCCGCACCCATGACGGCCAGGCTTGGGAAGTGACCACCAGGCAAGGCGGTATGTATGCCGCGCTCGATGGCCGGTATCTCGACCACGACGAAGCGATGGCCGCCGGCGTGGCCTGGCTGCTGGAACAGCTCGACCGCGAGCCGACCGCCGACGAGGCGGCCTATCGGGCGCTATGGGAGGCGCAGGACTTTAGCCGCTAAAGACCGTTTTTAACGGTCGCTTTTAATATTAAAAGAACGTTCAAAAAGTGCGCTAACCCTATTGACGCAACCGAGCCGGGTCGGCACAATTAGGCACTGTCAGTTAATATTCTTCTGAGGTGCCAATGTGATTATTACAGTAGGAAACACCAAGGGCGGCGTCGGCAAGACGACGTTGGCCGTTCAGCTCGCCATCGCCCGCGCCTTGGCAGGGCGCGACGTGTGGCTGATCGACGGCGACCGCCAGGGCACGGCAGCGGCGGCCATCGCCGCGCGGGCCGAGAGTGGCCGGCAACCGGGGATTGCCTGTGCGCAATACGCGGACGGCCCGGCCCTGCGCGGCCAGGTTCAGCAGCAGCGGGACAAGTGGCAGGACATCATCATCGATGCCGGCGGCCGCGACTCGACCGCGCTGCGGGCGGCGCTGATCTTGTCCGATGTGCTGCTGGTGCCGTTCGCGCCGCGTTCCTATGACGTGTGGGCGCTCGATGACATGGCGGCGCTGGTGGATGAGGCCCGGAGCGTGCGCGACGGCTTGCGCGCCTTCGCCGTGATGAACCAAGCCGACCCCGGCGAGCACTCGGCCGACAACGCCGACGCGGCGGCAGCCGTGGCCGAGGTTCCACAGTTCGAGTACCTGGCAACCCCGATCCGGCGGCGCAAAGCGTTCAGTAATGCCGGCGGCGCGGGCCTGGCCGTGTCCGAGCTGGCCCCCCGCGACCCGAAGGCGATAGCCGAGATTGATAGTCTCGTTTCATCGCTTTTTAATATCCAACAAATCGCCTAACGGGAGTTTTTAGCATGTCAATACAGCGCAAACCCAAGACCGCCACGGCAACCGCCGCCCAGGATGCTTTCATCCAGGGGGCACCCGACGCCAGCAAGGCCGAACCGGCGGCCGCCTATGAGAAGGGCATCTCCAAGGGGCACAAGCGGCAGATCACCTTGACCATTGCGCCCGAGCTGCTGCGCAAGGTCGATGAGGTCGCCAAGCGCACCGGCCAGGCCCGCGCCGCCGTCATCAACATGGCGATTTTCCGCGCCTTGGAAGGCGATATTTTCCAGAGCTAAACGACATTCATAAAGAATGAAATTAATATCCAAGGGCAACCCATGAGCATTTGCGCCGCTTTAGCGGCTAAAACCAGGGCGAAGAAGGCCGAGCGGATAGCGCAGAACCTGGCCCAAGCGGCCCGCGAAAACGCGCAGCTCGGTTTGCCGGCACCGTGGCGGCTCAATGGCATTTGGCTGGTGCCGCTCGAATCCGGCCGCGTGAAGCCCATAGGGCCGACACCGTGGCGGCGGCCCAGCAGGTAAGGGGAGAACACATGACCAAGCGCAACAACGGCCCGCAGCAGATTGGCGACCTGGTGGGCGGCCTGATCGTGAAGGCGCAGGCCAAGGCAGAGGACAAGACCAGGAAGCCCCGCGCCGGGGCCAAGATCACCCCGGCCGGCATCATCCTGACCGAGCAAGACCAGAAGCTGATCGAGGCCGGCGCAGAGATCGCCACCAACCCGCCGAGCGGCGAGGACATGGCTTTCACCCATGCCGTGCTGTGCCAGGTCGGTTTACCTCGCTCGAAGGTCGATGGACGCGAGTTCATGCGCCAGTCTGGCGCGGCCTGGGTCAATGTGCAGGCCGGCTATTTGGACGAGGGCAGGGGGCCGGTGCTGCAACCTATCCCCTATGGCGTCATGCCACGCCTGGCCCTTGCTTGGGTGTCCAGCTACGCCAAGCGCGACAACACGCGGGAAATCCCCATCGGTGACAGCGCAGCCGAGTTCTTGCGGCTCATGGGCATGGATGACCAGGGGGCGCGTTACACCACCTTGCGCCGTCAAATGCACGCCCTGGCCGCTTGCCGACTGCAACTTGGATTCAAGGGGCGCACCTACAACGGCCAACCCGTCGAACAGTTCGATGCCTGGCTGGCGAATGGCGGCACGCAGCAGAAATCGCTTTGGCCCGGCACGATGGTTCTATCAGAGGGCTATTTCAACTCGCTGATGGATAGCGCCGTCCCGCTGGACAATCGCGCCCTGATGGCCCTGAAAGGTTCCGCGCTTGCGCTGGACGTTTACACCTGGCTGGCTCACCGACTGCACCGCATCGAGGGCAGGGGCGTAACGCTGCACTGGAAGTCCCTGCGGGAGCAGTTCGCCCAGGAATACACCGGGAAGGATGCAGACAAGGACTTCAAGAAGAAGTTTGTGCCGGCACTCAAGAAGGTGCTGACCGTCTATCCGCAAGCGAAGGTGAAGCCCGTCACTGGTGGCCTGCTGTTGCTTGGCTCCCCGCCGCCCATTGCCCCTAAGAACGGCGGGAAGTTTAGCTAAACTCCGATAGATCAGACCCCCCACACGCAGCACACCGGCCGCCCGAGATCGAGGCGGCCGCGTCGTTTCTGGCCGGCGCCCCTCTTGGCGGCCAATCTTGGGGATAAACCCTGTGGATAGCCGCACTTATCCACGATAGATCAGACCCCCCCGCTCCGATAGATCAGACCCCCCCACCCCCTGTTTTCTCCGATAGATCAGACCCCCCCAGGGTCGTTAGATCAGACCCCCCCTAAACCGGTACGGTTAAGCCTTTAAGTTTTCCTATAAATATTTGCCTGTAATTGGCAGGCAAAATCAGTGGAAAACTCAACCGACAGCGCAAACCGAACCGCCCAAGCGGCCTAACGGCCGGGGCACCCCTCCGGGGTTCCCCCACCTTCGGCGGCTCCCCCTCCCGTTCATCGAGGCCCCCCCAGGGGGGCCGATCTACCAGCCCCCCCGCCGCAGCTCCCCCGCTTCCGCCAAGATCAAGCATCCCAGCAGCTCAACGGCCGCAAAAGGCAGTCAGCAAGATGGGGCAGGCCGACCGTCTGCGCCTCGATCCAACAGCGTCACAGGACGGAAGGCCGCAAGGTTGGACGCCAAGAAGAGGGGCCGCCCCTCAAGAGTCAAATGGTCGACCTGGATCTGGCATCGCTAGAAATGGCGAGGCTGGTCAAGGTTGGCACCGGCCCCCAGCGCCGCCGGAGCGCGCCCAGGACGCACGATCACGCCCAAGGCCAGGGGTTGGGCCGTCCGACCCTCGAAAAACGCCTCTACGGCCCGTATGCAGCCCCGGAATCCGCCGGCCAGGTGCGCGGCGGCCGACCTGGCCGGGCGGGCGCGTAGTATTTCGCCTGTATGCTTGTAAAATGTAGTATGTAGTAGTATCATACAACATACTACAATGCTACATTTTTACAGGAGCGCATCATGGCCGTGACCAAAGAGCAGATTTTTTCCGCCGCTGACGAGCTGGCCGCCGCCGGCCAGAAGCCCACCCTTGAGGCCATCCGCCAGCGCACCGGCGGCAGCTACACCACCATTTCCCCGGCGCTGAACGAATGGAAGGCTCGGCAGGCCACCGCCGCCGCGCCGCTGCGCGAGCCTGCGCCCCAGGCCGTCGCCGACCGCCTGGCCGATCTGGGCGCGGATGTGTGGGCCGTGGCGCTCGACCTGGCGAACGCCCGCCTGGCCGTGGAGCGTGAGGCGCTGGAGAAAGCCCGCGCCGAGCTGGAAGCCGACCGGGCCGAGGCGACCGAGCTTGCCGACCGCCTGGCCGCCCAGGTCGATGACCTGCAATCCCGCCTGGCGTCCATCGAGACGGCCGAGCAGGCCGCGCGCATCGAGGCCGACGAGCTGCGCGGCCAACTGGCCGCCGCCCAGGAACAGGCGCACACCGCCGAGGCCCGCGCTCAGGAGATCGAGCGCCGCGCCGGCGAGCTGCGCACGGAGCTGGACAGGGCGCACCAGGACGCCGAGCAGGCGCGCGAGGAACTGGCGGGCGTCCGCGAGGAAGCCGCGCGCCTGGCCGGGCAGCTCGCCGCGCACCAGGAACAGAACGCCGCACTGCTGGCCCGCATCCAGCCGGCGGCCGACCAGGACAAGCCGAAGGGGCGCAAGTGATGCGGGCAGGGCTGGCCGCGTTCGCGGTCATCCTGGCGGCGACAACCGCCCACGCCGGCGAGCTGCGCGGCCGGGTGGTGGCCGTCGCCGATGGCGACACGCTCACCATTCTGGACGCCAGCCGACAGCAGCACCGTATCCGGCTGGCCGAGATCGACGCGCCCGAAAAGCGGCAGCCCTTCGGCCAGCGGTCGAAGCAATCGCTTTCCGATCTTTGCTACGGACGGGATGCCGCCATCGAGGACGGCGGGCGCGACCGCTACGGCCGCACCATTGGCCGCGTGAGCTGCGCGGGCATTGACGCCAGCGCCGAACAGGTGCGGCGCGGCATGGCATGGGTTTTCGACCGCTATGTGACCGACCGCAGGCTGTACGCGATCCAGGACGAGGCGAGGGCGGCTCGGCGTGGCCTATGGATCAACACCGCGCCGGTGCCGCCGTGGGAATACAGGGCGAAACGATTAGGAAATGCACTGTTTTTAATGTTAAAACCAGTGCATCTATCGGGCTGATATTGACTCTTGAGGGGCGGCTTTAGCCGCTAAAGATTACTGCCCGCCGCGCCGCTGGCGAAATGCCGCCAGGTCGATCACGTCCGCCGTGCGCCGCGTCGCAGTCTGCATCGGTGTGGCCGGGGCAGGGCGGCCGGGTTCCGCCAGGCGCTGCCGCCGGCGGAACAGTTCGAGCAGGAACGACCCCAGGAAGATGCCGGGGATGAACGGCAGCACGATCAGGACGCCCAGGGCCGAGGCCAGCGCCCGGAAGGGCTTGGCGAGCCACCGCAGCGGCCCGCGCAGCAGATCGGCCAGCAGGCCGTCGAGCAGCCAGAGCGCCACGGCCAGGACGAAGCCGCCGGCGGCGACCGTCATCACCGCGCCGCCGCCGAACCAGACGGCCAGGCCGAGCAGCAGCAGATAACCGATGACGACGAAAACCCACATGGCCGCGCCCGTCAGCTATGGTAGGGGTTCGGGTCGAACAGGCCCGCATACTCTGCATCAGTGAGGTAGTTCAGCCGATCCAGCAGGTACGGACGTTCGCCGCGCACCAAGACAATCGGCTTTTCCGGCCCCAGGCGCATGACCTCATCCGGCGTCAGCAGCTCGCGGCCGGCGAACTGCTGGCTTGAGCCGCTGGACTTGCCCCGGTTCAGGGAACCGCCACCGCCGGAAACGCCGGTGCCGCTGTTGCGGCCGGTGTTCTCCGTCTCAAACTCAATCGTGGCTTTGCCCAGGCTGTCGCTGATGTACTTGGCCGTGTCGTAGTCGTCGGTGCCAAAGAACGACTTGGCGCTGTTCGCCAGGAAGGTTTGCCACTTCGGATAGACGCCCTTCAACTGGCTCAAGTCCTGGATGAACACCCAGAAGGCTAGGCCGTAGCCGCGCATCAGGCTAACCGCGTCCTCGATCTGCTTCATGTAGCCGAGCTGGCCGAACTCATCGAGCAGGAAGGCGACCCGGTGCATGGGTTGCGTGGTGCTCGACGTGATGGCCGCGATCACGGAGCCGATGAAGGCCCGGACAAAGCGGGCATTGGGGCCGATCTTGTTGGCGGGCAGCACCATGTAGACCGTCATCAGTTCGGCCTTCATGTTCGCCAGGTTGAAATCGGAGCGCGATACGGCCGCCGCGATCCGTGGATCATCCATAAAGGCCGTGCTCTTCTGCGCCGTCGAAATCACCGAGCCGCGTTCACGGTCGGGCATCCCCATGATGGTGTTTGCCGCCCGCGCCGGAAGGCCGAAAGCGGCCTTTTCGTCGGCGGCCATTTCGGCCAGGGTCTCAAAAAGCACTTCCTCGCCGGCGGTCAGGATGCGCCGCACTTCCGGCAGATTGCGCCGGCCTTCATCCAGTCCGGCAACGTGCAGCATCAGCCCTTGCAGCAGCGTCCGGGCCGACTCGTCAAAGTGCGCCTGCCCCTTCGGGTCTGGAATGACCAGGCAGTCAGCCAGCACGGCCGATTCACCGACGCATTCCGGGTCACTCGTATCGAGGCGATCCAGCAGATTGAAGGCGTGCGCCTCGCCCTTGGTCACTCCGAACGGATCGACCACGAAAACCTTATGCCCCAGCTCGCGGCGGGCGCGGGCCGTCACGGCCGCGTTTTCGCCCTTCACGTCGAGCACCAGGGCCGAGCCGGGATAGTCCAGGAGG
>NZ_QPJU01000016.1 GCF_003337425.1 Extensimonas vulgaris | reverse complement strand
GAGCTTGCGCCGCGCGCCGACGGCCAGTCTTACGCGCAGCAAATCACCTTCGTGCAAGACCGCCCCGGCCACGATCGCCGCTATGCCATAGACGCCAGCAAGCTCGAACGCGAACTCGGCTGGAAGCCCGCCGAAACCTTCGAAAGCGGCATACGCAAAACCGTGCAGTGGTACCTGGCCCACCAGGACTGGGTGCGCGGCGTGACCAGCGGCGCCTACCGCCAGTGGATCGACCTGCAGTACGCCGACACTGACGCCAGCACCACCAAGGAGCCCGCATGAGCCCGCGCAAAGGCATCATCCTCGCCGGCGGCTCCGGCACGCGCCTGTACCCCGTCACACAGGCCGTCTCCAAGCAGTTCATGCCCGTGTACGACAAGCCCATGATCTACTACCCGCTGAGCACGCTCATGCTCGCGGGCATCCGCGAGGTGCTCATCATCAGCACCCCGCACGACACGCCGCGCTTTGCCGAACTGCTGGGCGACGGCAGCCAGTGGGGCATGCAGTTGCACTACGCCGTGCAACCCAGCCCCGACGGGCTCGCGCAGGCGTTTCTGATCGGTGAAGCCTTCATCGGCCAAAATCCATCGGCGCTGGTGCTCGGCGACAACATCTTCTACGGCCATGACCTCGTCAAGCTGCTGCAAAGTGCGAATGCACGCACCGCGGGGGCCACCGTTTTTGCCTACCACGTGCAAGACCCCGAACGTTACGGCGTGGCCGAGTTCGACGCCCAAGGCCGGGTGCTGTCTTTGGAAGAAAAGCCCCCGCAGCCCAAGTCCCACTACGCCGTCACCGGGCTCTACTTCTACGACGCGCAAGTGGTTGAGCTGGCCAAGGGCCTGAAACCCTCGGCGCGCGGAGAGCTCGAAATCACCGACCTCAACCGGCTGTATCTGCAACAAGGGCAGCTGAGCGTAGAAATCATGGGCCGCGGCTATGCCTGGCTGGACACTGGCACGCACGACAGCCTGCTCGACGCCGCGAGTTTCATCGCCACGCTGCAAAAACGCCAGGGCCAGATGGTTGCCTGCCCCGAGGAGATTGCGTTCTTGCAACGCTGGATAGACGCCGAGCAACTGCAGGCGCTCGCGGCGCCGCTGCGCAAGAACGGCTACGGGCAGTATTTGCTCGGCTTGCTCGATGGAACCCCGATTGTCCATGAGGACGCGGGATGATGGCGCGGGGGCCGTCTGATGGAACTGGGGCTGCTGTTTCTGCGCCCCACGGCGCGCCAAACGCCGCGTTCAGCCAAGCAAGGCGCGCACCCGTGCGAGGTCGGCGGGAGTGTCCACCCCCGCGGCGGGCGCGTCGGCGCTGAGGTGCACGGCGATGCGGTGGCCGTGCCACAGCGCGCGCAGCTGCTCGAGCGCCTCCACCTGCTCGGTCGGCGCCGGTGCGAGCGTCGGAAATTGGCGCAAAAAGCCCGCGCGGTAGCTGTAGATGCCGATGTGGCGCAAGGGCGCAAAGCCCGCGGGCAGTGCATGCGCTGCAGCATCGGCATCGGCCGTAGCGCTGGAAGTGGCCTGCCACCAGGCCGTGCCCGCATGGTCGCGCGCGTAGGGGATCGGGGCGCGGCTGAAGTAGTGCGCGAGGCCGCGCGCATCGAGCACCACCTTGACCACGTGCGGGCTCAGGTAGTCATCCAGGCTGGTGAGCGCATGCGCGGCCGTGCCCATGCTGGCCTCGGGCCGCGCGGCCAGCAGCGCGGCCACGGCGTCTATGAGCGCGGGCGGGATCAGCGGCTCATCGCCTTGCACGTTGACGACGATGTGTTCGCCGTCCAGCCCGAGCAAGGTGCAGGCTTCGGCCAGGCGGTCGCTGCCGCTCGGGTGCGCGGGGTGCGTGTGCACAGCCTCGACGCCGTGCGCGGCGCAAACCTGCACGATGGCCGCGTCGTCGGCCGCGACGACCACGCGCGTGGCGGCGCTTTGCGCGGCGCGCCGCGCCACGCGCACCACCATGGGCAGGCCCGCGATGTCGGCCAGCGGCTTGCCTGGCAGACGGCTGGACGCAAGGCGTGCCGGGATCAGTACGGTGAAGGGTGGCGCAGGCGGGGTGGATGGAGATGTAGCCGCGCTCACCGCTGCAGCTCCTCGTCGCTGAGTGTGCGCGCTTCGGTTTCGAGCAGCACGGGGATGCCGTCGCGCACAGGGTAGGCCAGGCGTGCGCTGTGCGAAATGAGCTCCTGGCGTTCGCGGTCATAGCGCAGCGGGCCTTTCGTGACGGGGCAGACCAGCAGTTCGAGCAGTCTGGAGTCCATGGGGCTGGCGGGTGGGGGCGAGGGGGCTGTGGTGGAAGTCATGGATGCGATGGAGGTGGGCTCTGTGGCGCGGATTGTGCCCCTTCCCGCACCCGCGGCGACGGCGCAAGGCGCGCGTCGAGCAGCGCGAAAAACGCGGGCGGCAGGTCGAGCTCGAGCGGCACAGCCAAAGCCTCGGGGTAGCGGGGCCAGAGTTTGACCGCGTCTTTTTCGGTGCAAATCAAGGTGTAGCCATTGTCTGGTGTGCGCTGCCAGCTCTCGTAATCGTAGTGATCTGGCAGGGCCTCGGCGCGTGCGAGCGTCAGGCCCTGGGCGCGCAGCATGGCAAAAAAGCGTTCCGGGCGGGCAATCGCGGCGACGGCATGCAGGGCCTGGCCGCGCAGGCTCGCCAGCGGCACCGTGCTGCCGTCGGCGCGCAGCGCGCAGCGCGCGAGACGGCGTTGCAGCGCAAAGGCGGGCGCAGTGCCGGGTGCGATTGCGGGCGGCGGTGTGCCCACGAACAGCACCGCATCGACCGGGCGCGGCCAGGGCTCGCGCAAGGGGCCGGCGGGCAGCAAAAAGCCGTTGCCCACGCCTTCTTCGTTGAAGACGCAAATTTCCAGGTCGCGCGCCAGCGCCAGGTGCTGCAGGCCGTCGTCGCAGACGATCAGGTTGACCTCGGGATGCTGGGCGCGCAGCGCACGCGCCGCCTCGACACGCCGGCGCGCCACGAACACCGGCACGCCGCAGCGGCGTGCGAGCAGCAGCGGCTCGTCGCCGACCTCGGCCGCGCTGCTTGCGGGCGTGACGGCGCGGCAGTCGCCGCTGCCACGGTCAGCGCTGCGTCCATAGCCGCGTGCGACCACGCCGGGGCGCCAGCCCTGGGCCTGCAAATGCGCGAGCAGGGCCATGACCGCGGGGGTTTTGCCCGCGCCGCCGGCGATCACGTTGCCCACGACGATCACGGGGCAGCCGGGATGCGCCGAGGCGAGCACGCCACTCTCGTACAGCGCCCGGCGCAGCCGCACGAGCGCGCCGTAGAGCAGCGACAGCGGCCACAAGGCCCAGGCCGCCCAGCCGCGCCGCAACCAGATGCGGCGCAGGCGTGCGGCAAGCGCGGAGCTTTGGGAGGAGGGGGGGCCTGGCATGCGAGGGGGAGCAAAGGAGCGCCCAACAACGGGCGCAGGTGGAGCGCTCAGCGCGCCGCGGCCGAGGGCTGCGTGGCAAAGGTGATCTGCGACAGCCCCACGCGCCGCGCGGCTTCCATCACGCTGATCACGGCCTGGTGCGGCGCGGTGGCGTCGGCGCTGATCACGAGCACGCTGTCGCGCCCCGCGCCCGCAGTCTGTGCATTTGCCGCCTGCGCGAGTGCTGCGGCGACTGCGTCCACGCTCTTGCCGTCCACGGCCGTCTGGTTCACGGCATAGCGCCCATCGGCGGCCACGGCGACGATGATCTCGCGCGGATGCTCGCGCTGCTGCTCGGCGTCGGCCACGGGCAGGGTCAGCTGCAGTTCGGTGAACTTGCTGTAGGTGGTGGTGAGCATCAAGAAGATCAGGATCACCAGCAGCACGTCGATGAACGGGATCAGGTTGATCTCGGGCTCGTCCTTGGGGCGGGGGCGGAAGTTCATGGCCGGCAGCTCGCAGGGCTTGTCAGTGCGCGTTGCGGCGCAGCAGATGGCGCAGGAACTGCTCGGACGCAAGCTCCATCTGCAGCAGGTAGGCATCGACGCGGCCGCGGAAATAACGCCAGAAAATCAGCGACGGAATGGCCACGATGAGTCCGAAGGCCGTGTTGTAGAGCGCCGTCGAAATGCCGTGTGCGAGCAGCACCGGGTTGCTCGAACCCATGCCGCCACCCGCAGCGCCCGAGCCTGCTTGCGCGCCGAAAATCTCGATCATGCCGATCACCGTGCCGAGCAGCCCCAGCAGCGGCGCGGCCGAGGCGATGGTGGCGAGCGCGTTCAGGTATTTTTCGAGCCGGTGCGCCACGGCGCGGCCCGCGCCTTCCATAGCGGCGCGCAACTCGGCCTCGTCTGCGCGCGGGTTGCTCAAGAGCACGCGCAAGCCGCTCGCGAGCACCTCGCCGAGCGCCGAGTTGTGCGCGAGCTGGTTCACCACGGCAGGAGCGGGCAGACCGCGGGACGAGACGGCGATGGCCTCATCGAGCAAGGTGGGGGGCGCGACACGCGATGTTTTGAGGGCGGCGAAACGCTCCACGATCAGCGCCAGCGCGAGGATCGAGCAGATGATGAGCGGCCAGATGGGCCAGCCTGCGGCTTGTATGATCGACAGCAATTCTCTCTCCACGGGCAATCGGGCAGGCGGCGATTATGGCCCACGAAAAACGCACGGCCCGGCGCATTCCTGCCCACCAGCGATGGGCCACCCGCGCCGCGGGCCGCCCACAATTTCTGTGGATAACTTTGTGGGTAAACCCCTGCAGAGTGCCCCAAAACCCGCGCCAGGCCGTGCGTCGGTCACAATGATGAAAATTTACGCAGCAAAAAATACTTATAAATCAATGGGTTGCACGTATTTTCGTGCTCTCCGAGGGGGTTGGGCTGCTCTGCAATTCGCAGCTGCCGAGCGCGCTGCGCTGTGGAGTAGTGCATGTTCTGGGCCCGGCACGCCAGTGTGCAGCCATGGCCGGGGTGCGGCATGAGCGGGCCTTTCGCGGCGACTGGCGCCGTGCAGGTCTGGGAGGTTGGGGCGCTGTGCCGCGCCGTGGCTGACGCGCTCGAGGCGCGCTTCAACCCCGTCGCGGTGCGTGGCGAGATCACGGGTTTTGCGCGCGCCGCGAGTGGACATTGCTACTTTGCCATCAAGGATTCGCAAGGCCAGCTGCGTTGCGCGATGTTTCGCCGCGCCGCGAGCCTGCTCGACTTCGCGCCGCGTGACGGCGAACTGGTCGAGCTGCGCGGGCGCCTGGGCGTGTACGAGGCGCGCGGCGACCTCCAGCTCATCGTCGAGAGCATGCAGCGCGCCGGGCAGGGCGCGCTGTTCGAGCAGTTTTTGCGCCTCAAGGCCAAGCTCGAAGCGGAGGGCCTGTTCGATGCCGCGCGCAAGCGTCCGCTGCCGCTGCTGCCGCGCGGCATAGGCGTGGTGACTTCGCTGGGCGCGGCGGCGCTGCACGACGTGGTGAGCGCGCTGCGCCGGCGCGTGCCGCACATTCCCGTGGTGCTTGTGCCTGCACTCGTGCAGGGCGCGGGGGCACCGGCGTCGATCATCGCTGCGCTCTCAAAGTTGTATCTGCTTGCGCAGGCTGCAAGCCGACAAGAGGCCGATTTGGCTCTAAATATACCGCCGGGCGCGCCGCCCATCGACGTGATCCTGCTCGTGCGCGGCGGCGGCTCCATCGAAGACCTCTGGGCCTTCAACGACGAGCAGCTCGCGCGCACCATCGTGCAAAGCCCGGTGCCCGTGGTCAGCGGCGTGGGGCACGAGACCGACTTCACGATCGCCGACTTCTGCGCCGACCTGCGCGCGCCCACGCCCACGGCTGCGGCCGAGCTCGTGGCGCAGCCGCGTTCGCTCTGGCTGGGCGCGCTCGATCTGCTGCAGCAGCGCCTGGCCGACGCCGTACAGCGCCAGCTCGATGCGCGCTGGCAGCGGCTCGACCAGGCAGCGGCGCGCCTGGGGCGGCCTTCGGCCTTCGCCGTGCGTGCGCAGCTGCGGCTTGCGCAGCAGGCGCAGCGGCTGCGCCATGCGATGCTCCTTCATTTGCAGCATCTTGCGCACACTAGTCAAGTGCTGGAGGCCGATTTCATGCAAAAAACACGGCAGCGCCTCGCACGCGAGCAAGAACGCCTCGCGCGCCTCGCGCTGCGCCTGCAGCTGCTGGATCCTCAGCAGGTGCTGCAGCGCGGCTATGCGCTGCTGAGCGACGCCGACGGCCACGTGCTCACGAGCGCCCACGCCGCGCACCCCGGCGACGCGGTGCGCGCACGCCTGGCCGACGGCACGCTGGAGCTTTTGGTCGCAGCGCCGCACTGATGGCCGATTCCTTCCTACAATCGCAGCTCGCCAGTTCATATGAACCCGGACGTTCCGGGCCCATCCCCTCTAATGAAAGGAAAACGACCATGGAACACAAACTGCCTCCTCTGCCTTTCCCGATCGACTCGCTCGCCCCTTATTACAGCCAGGAAACGCTCGAATACCACCACGGCAAGCACCACAACGCCTACGTGGTCAACCTGAACAACCTGCAAAAAGGCACCGAGTTCGAGAACATGGCGCTCGAAGACATCATCAAGAAGTCGAGCGGCGGCATTTTCAACAACGCTGCGCAGGTCTGGAACCACAGCTTTTTCTGGAACTGCATGAAGCCGCAGGGCGGCGGCGAGCCCACGGGTGCGCTCGCGGCGGCCATCAACGCCAAGTTCGGCTCGTATGCAGCGTTCAAAGAGGCTTTCGTGAAGTCGGCCGTGGGCAATTTCGGCTCGGGCTGGACCTGGCTCGTCAAAAAACCCGACGGCAGCGTCGATATCGTCAACACGGGCAACGCAGGCACACCGCTGACCACGCCCGACAAGGCCTTGCTCACAGTCGATGTGTGGGAGCACGCCTATTACATCGACTACCGCAACCTGCGCCAGAAGTTCGTCGAAACCTTCTTCGACAAGCTCGTCAACTGGCAGTTTGCCGAAGCAAATTTCGCCTGAGTTTTGCGCGCACAGCACAAAAAAACGGCCTGCGGGCCGTTTTTTGTTGGGGGGTGCCGGGCATCAGTGTCGCGCGAACGGCGCCCCGCCGAGCTTGAAGCCCGGCTTGATGCCGTGGCGCGCGAACCAGCCCTGGTTCATCTCTAGCACGTAGCGCACGGGCTCGGCCGAGCAGTGCGAGTTCGTGGTTTGCGGCTGCATGTCAGCCAGGTTGACGATGGTGCCGTCGTCGCGCACGAAAGCCGCCGTCAGCGGCAGCAGCGTGTTTTTCATCCAGAAGCACTGCTGCGCGGGCTGCTCGAACACGAACAGCATGCCCTCTTGCATGGGCATCTGCTTGCGCCACATCAGGCCGATCTCGCGCTGCTCGGGGGTGTACGCCACCTGAGCGTCGATGCGGTACATCCCGGCCGTGAGTTCGACGTGCGGCAAATCGAGCTGCGGCGCCTGCGCGAGCGCAGCGCTGGCCAGTCCGAGGGAGAGAACGGCGCACACCAGGCGCCGCAGAAGGGCGGCAAAAACGGCAGGGGTGAGCATCGAAGTTGCTCCATGAGGCAAGGAAAAAATGGACGAAAAAAATCGCCCGCGAGGGGCGATTTTGCGGTATTTGCCAAGCACCGGCATGTTGCCAGTGCTCGGCCAAGCCCGATCAGGATGCCTTGGCAGCAGACTTTTTGGCGTGCTTTTTGGCCTTCTTGTGGGTGGCCTTCTTGGCAGGAGCCGCAGCATCAGAGGCAGGAGCGGCAGCAGGGGCGGCCGGTGCGGGTGCAGCCGCCGGAGCCTGGGCGAAAGCGCCCGCAGCAAACACGGCAGCCATCAGGGGGGCGAGGAGTTTTTTCATATATGCCAAATCCTGGATTGAAAGGAAAAATTACGAGGGATGAAACCGTGCGAAAAGCTGCACAGTCTCAGACATAACGATAGCAGTTTCGAGGGCGTTGACAGGCTCTGACGGAAAAATTTTTGTCGGTAGAATGCCCGAGCCAGAGGGTATCCCCTCGTCTTTTTCAGTTCAGCACCTTCACGGAGACCCCGTCCATGACCAGCTACCAGCACATCAAAGTGCCCGCCCAGGGCCAAAAAATCACCGTCAACGCCGACATGTCGCTCAATGTGCCGGACCAGCCCATCATTCCATTCATCGAGGGCGACGGCACGGGGGTGGACATCACGCCCGTGATGATCAAGGTGGTCGATGCTGCAGTGGCCAAGGCCTATGGCGGCAAGCGCAAGATCCAGTGGATGGAGGTCTATGCCGGCGAAAAATCCACCAAGGTCTATGGCCCCGACGTGTGGCTGCCCGAAGAAACCCTGCACGCCGTGCGCGACTACGTCGTCTCCATCAAAGGCCCGCTGACCACGCCGGTGGGCGGCGGCATCCGCTCGCTCAACGTCGCGCTGCGCCAGGAGCTCGACTTGTACGTGTGTCTGCGTCCGATCCAGTATTTCGACGGCGTGCCCTCGCCCGTGAAAGAGCCGCACAAGACCAACATGGTGATCTTCCGCGAGAACTCCGAGGACATCTACGCCGGCATCGAGTTCGAGGCCGAGTCCGAAAAGGCCAAGAAGCTCATCAAAATTCTGCAAGAGGATTTTGGCGTCAAGAAAATCCGCTTCCCGGCGACTTCGGGCATAGGTGTGAAGCCCGTCTCGCGCGAGGGCACGGAGCGCCTGATGCGCAAGGCCGTGCAGTACGCGATCGACAACGACAAGCCCAGCGTGACCATCGTGCACAAGGGCAACATCATGAAGTTCACCGAAGGCGCATTCCGTGACTGGGCCTATGCGCTCGCAGCGCGTGAGTTCGGCGCCGAGCCGATCGACGGCGGCCCGTGGATGAAGTTCAAGAACCCCAAGACGGGCAAGGAAATCACCATCAAGGACAGCATCGCCGACGCCTTTTTGCAGCAAATCCTGCTGCGCCCGGCTGAATATTCGGTGATCGCGACGCTGAACCTCAACGGCGACTACATTTCCGACGCGCTCGCCGCGCAGGTGGGCGGCATTGGTATCGCCCCCGGTGCCAATTTGTCGGATTCGGTCGCGATGTTCGAAGCCACGCACGGCACCGCGCCCAAGTACGCGGGCAAGGACTACGTGAACCCCGGCTCGGAAATCCTCTCGGCCGAGATGATGCTGCGCCACATGGGCTGGGTCGAGGCGGCGGACGTCATCGTTGCTTCGATGAAGAAGGCCATCCTGAGCAAGAAGGTGACCTACGACTTCGCGCGCCTCATGGAAGGCGCAACGCAGGTCAGCTGCTCGGGTTTCGGGCAGGTCATGATAGACAACATGTGATTCTCGGGCGCCGCGCATTGCGTGCGTCCATGGAGCCCCGGCACCGTGCTCGGCCGGGGCTTGTTTTTTGCGCCATGCTCCGGTTTTTTGTCTTTTTTGCTGTGAATTGCATGGCTTTCAAGGCTTATGGATTCATCTTCTAAGGCGGTTTCTGGTCAGCGCCACTCCAGCGGTTTTAGCGCTCTTTTGAAGCGCTATGGGCCTGGCTTGTTGCCCGGACTGCTCGTGGCGTTGGCGGGGGGCGCTTTCGGCTATTCGTTGGGTAGCGGCTTCGTGGCCGGGCTTTCGCTGGCCTTGGCCTTGCTGATCGTTTTGCTGTGGCGCCAGCATCTGCAGGTGCGCGAATCCGAAGCTGCCCTGCGCACGACGGAGCGGCGTTTCCTGCGGCTGTTCGACCACGCCGCCGTGGGCATCAGTCTCTCGGAAACCCACACGGGCCGTTTCGAGCGCGTGAACCAGCGCTTTTGCGACATCGTCGGTTACCCGATGCAAGAGCTGTTGCAACTCGACTTTACGCACATCAGCCACCCTGACGATCTGGTGCAGGACTTGGCGCAGATGCGGCGTCTGCACGCCGGCGAAATCAGCGAATACCGTCTGGAAAAGCGCTATTTCCACAAAGACGGGCGCCAAATCTGGGTGGATTTGAGCGTTGCGGCGTTGTGGGAGCACGGCGCCACGCCCGACTACCACGTGGCCGTGGTGCAGGACATCACGCAGCGCAAGCAGATGGAGCAAGCTCTGCGCGAGAACGAAAGTCGCTTGCGCATGGTGCTGCAGCGCCTGCCCGTGGGCGTGTGTTTGCTGGAGGCCGACGGGCGCCTGAGCTACCGCAACGAGGAGTTCGTGCGCATCAGCGGTTACACCGAGCAAGAGGTGCCCACGCTAGCCGCCTGGTGGGAGCACGCCTACCCTGACTTGGGGCTGCGCGCCCATTACCAGGAGCTGTGGGCTGAACTCTCACACACCGCCATGCTGAGCGACGGCACCATTCCCGCAGCCGAGTACCTGATCCATTGCAAGGACGGCCGTCAGCGCCCGGTCGAAGTCACGGGGGTGCCGCTCGGAGAGCGCATGGTGGTATCCATGCGCGACCTCAGCGAGCGCAAGGCCGCCGCAGAAGAAATCCACAACCTGGCTTTTTACGACCTGCTCACGCAGCTGCCCAATCGCCGCCTGTTGCGCGACCGGCTGCAGCAGGCGCTCGTGACGGCTTCCCGTCATGGGGCCTTGGGCGCGCTGCTGTTGCTCGACATCGACGACTTCAAGACGCTCAACGAAACCCAGGGACACGAAAAAGGCGACGCGCTGCTGCGCCAGGTCGCGCAGCGGCTGCGCGAGGTCGTGCCCGGCGACGACACCGTGGCGCGTCTGGGGGGCGACGAGTTCGCCGTGCTGCTTGCAGACCTGGGCGACACAGCCCATGAGGCGGCGCTGCGCAGCGGCGCGGTGGGCGAAAAAATCCTTGCCGCGCTGCGCCAGCCTTTCGACCTCGACGGCGAGGTGCACCACAGCTCCATCAGCATGGGCGTCACGCTGTTCAGCGGGCAGGATGCCGCAGAAACCGTCAATGAGTTGCTCAAACGCGCCGACCTTGCCATGTACCAGGCCAAGGCAGCCGGGCGTGACACGCTCTGCTTTTATGAGCCGGCCATGCAAGCCTCGGTCACGGCCCGTGCCGCGCTCGAGGCCGATATGCGCACGGCTTTGGCCCAGGGCCAGTTCGTGCTTTATTACCAGCCGCAGTGGGAGCGCGAGCGCATCGTCGGGGCCGAGGCGCTGCTGCGCTGGCTGCATCCGCACGATGGTTTTGTCTCGCCCGCGCAGTTCATCCCGCTGGCCGAGCAGTCGGGCTTGATCGTGCCGCTGGGCACCTGGGTGCTGCAGCAGGCCTGCGCGCAGCTTGCACTTTGGGCGCAGGAGCCGGCGCTGGCGCAGCTCACCCTGGCCGTGAACGTGAGCCCGCGCCAGTTCCGGCAAAGCGACTTCGTGGCGCAGGTGCTGGCGGCCCTCGCAAGCCACGGCACCGACCCGCGCCGTCTCAAGCTCGAGTTGACGGAGGGGCTGCTACTCGAAGACACCGAAGCCACCATTGCCAAGATGGGCGAGCTCAAGCGCTACGGCGTGGGCTTTGCGCTCGACGACTTCGGCACGGGGTATTCGTCGCTTGCCTACCTCAAGCGCCTGCCGTTCGACCAGCTCAAGATCGACCAGAGCTTCGTGCGCGACGTGCTCACCGACCCGAACGACGCCGCGATCGCGCGCACCATCGTGGCCCTGGGCGCGAGCCTGGGTCTGAGCGTGATGGCCGAAGGGGTGGAGACCGAGGCGCAGCGCGCCTTTCTGGAGCGCCACCAATGTCACAGCTGGCAGGGCTACCTGCTGGGCCGTCCCATGCCCGAGCAGGACTTCGAGCACACCGTGCGGGCGCAGGCGCACTAGGAGCCTGTCGGACTTTGGAATCGTCGGCTGCGAAAGCGCCGCAGCGGCCCATTTTTTACCGTCTTCTTGCCCCATAGTCCCGCTATGGGGCGGCGAATCCGGCAAAAACTGGCCTCGCTGGGGCGCATTCTCGCTTTCGACGTCCAAAGTCCGACAGGCTCCTAGGGATCCGAGCGTGGTACGGATTTCTCGATTTGATAGCTGTTAACGCTTATCCTGCAAGGGCTAGAGGCTTATTTGATGCCTGAAATTCCAAGCAGGTATCATGCGCGCCTTTCTTGCCCTGCCCGAGCCGTGTACGTGTCGGCCGCAGTGCACTGACCCATGCGCCTCACCTCGATCAAACTCTCCGGTTTCAAGTCTTTTGCCGAACCTACGCAGTTCGCGCTGCCGGGCCAGCGCGTGGGTGTGGTGGGGCCGAATGGCTGCGGCAAGTCCAACATCATGGACGCGGTGCGCTGGGTGCTCGGCGAGAGCAAGGCCAGCGAGCTGCGCGGCGAGTCCATGCAGGACGTGATCTTCAACGGCACCACCACGCGCAAGCCCGCGAGCCGCGCGAGCGTGGAGCTGGTGTTCGACAATGCCGACCACCGCGCGGGCGGCCCCTGGAGCCAGTATGCCGAGATTGCCGTGCGCCGCGTGCTCACGCGCGAGGGCGGCAGCAGCTACTTTCTGAACAACCAGCCCGTGCGCCGGCGCGACGTGCAGGACGTGTTTCTGGGCACGGGCCTGGGGCCGCGCGCCTACGCCATCATCGGCCAGGGCACCATCAGCCGCATCATCGAGTCTCGCCCCGAGGAGCTGCGCCTTTTTCTCGAAGAAGCTGCGGGCGTGTCCAAATACAAGGAGCGCCGGCGCGAAACCGAAAACCGCCTGGCCGACACGCGCGACAACCTGGTGCGCGTGGAAGACATCGTGCGCGAGCTGGGCGGCCAGCTCGAACGGCTCGAGGCCCAGGCCGAAGTCGCGCAGCGCTACAAAGCGCTGCAGGCCGCTGCCACGCTGCGCCAGCAGCAGCAATGGTTTTTGAAGCGCGCCGAGGCCGCCGCCGAGCAGGAGCGCGTGCGTGCCGAAGGGCTGCAGGCCGTGAACGAGCTCGAGGCGCGCACGGCCGAATTGCGCCAGGTCGAAGCCGCGCTCGAAGCGCTGCGCCAGTCGCACTACGCTGCGGGCGAGGCCTTGAACCAGGCGCAAGGGCAGCTTTACGAGTCCTCGGCCGAAGTGGGGCGGCTCGAGGCCGAAATTCGCTACGTGGTCGAAGGGCGCACGCGCGTGGCCCAGCGCCTGGAAACGCTGCAGGAGCAGATCGCGCAGTGGGAGCAACGCGCGCAAGAAGCCGCGCAAGAGGGCGAAGACCTCGCCGCGCGCCTCGAAGCTGCACAGGAGCAGGCTGCAGTGCTCGAAGCGCAGCTGGCCGAGCAGGCCGAGCAATTGCCCGCGCTCGAAGAAGCCTGGCGCGCGGCGCAGGCGCGCGCGGCCGAGCAGCACCGCGCCGTGCTGCAGCTGCAGCAGCAATTGCAACTGCTCGCGGCCGAGCAGCGCAGCCTGGGCGAACAAAGCCGCCAGCTCGACTTGCGCCTGGAGCGCCTGCACGGCGAGCAGCGCCAGCTCACGCCGCCCGACGAAGCGCAGTTGCAGGCCCTGCGCGCCGAACACGAGGCGGCGCAAGAAGCCGCAGCGCAGGCCGAGGCGCGCCTGGCCGAGTTGCAGGACAGCGTGCCCCAGCGCGATGCCGAGCGGCAGGCGCAGCAGCAGGCCGTGCAGGCCGAGGCCGCGCACCAGGCCACGCTCGCCGCGCGCCTCGCCGCGCTGCAGGCGGTGCAGGAAAAGGTGCAAAGCGGCGGCAAGCTGCGCCCCTGGCTCACGCGCCACGGGCTCGACGGCCTGCCTGCGCTGTGGCAGCGCCTGCACATTGCGAGCGGTTGGGAAAGCGCGCTCGAGGCCGCGCTGCGCGAGCGCCTGGGCGCGCTCGAAGTCGGCCAGCTCGACCGCGTGCATGGCTTTTTTGCCGGGACGGGCAAGACGGATGGGGGCGAAGGCCCGCCCGCGCGCCTGGTGTTTTTCAGCCCGCCGCTCGCGCCCAAGCCGGCCACAGCGGCCACACGCGCGCGCCTGTCCGACCTGCTGCGGCTGCACGACCCCGGGCTGCAGGCCGTGCTGGCCGACTGGCTGCATGGCTGCTACACCGCGCACACGTTGGCCGAGGCGCTCTCACAACGCGAGCAGCTTGCGCCCGGCGAGCGCATCTACCTGCCCAGCGGCCACGCCGTGAGCGCGCACAGCGTGGACTTTTACGCGCCCGACTCCGAGCAGGCCGGCCTGCTCGCGCGCGCGCAGGAGATCGAACACCTCGAAAAAGAACTACGCGCCCAAGCCATCATGGGCGAACAGGCACGCAGCGCGCTCGCACGCGCCGAGGCTGCGTACGCGCAAGCGCAGCAGCAGCTCGCGGCCGCGCGCCGCGCCGCAGCCGAGGCGCAAAAGCAGGCGCACGCGCTGCAGGTGCAGCTCGTGCAGCGCACGCAGCAGGCCGAGCAAAGCCGCACGCGCAGCGCGCAGATCGCCGCCGACCGCGCCGAGCTCGAAGCGCAAGGCGCCGAACTGCAGGAGCGCCAGGCCACGGCCGAGGCGCGCTTCGAGGAGCTCGACCTGCAGCTGGCCGACAGCCAGGAGCTCGAGGCGCAGCAGGCCGAGCGCGTGCGCGCAGCCGAGCTGCGCTGGAATGCGGCGCGCGAGCAGCAGCGCGGCCTGGAGCGCCAGGCGCAGGAGGCGGACTTTGCGCAGCGCAGCCTGGAGGCACGCCGCGCCGAGCTCGCGCGCGCCTACGACACTGCACAACAGCAGCTGCGCGCGCAGCACGCGGAGCTGCAGCGTGCCAACGACGAGCTCGCGCGCCTGTCCGACGCGGCGGCGCAGGGTGGACTGCAGCAGGCGCTCGAACAAAAAAGCGCGCGCGAGCAGGCGCTGGCGGCGGCGCGCAGCGCCTACGACGAACTCACGCAGCGCCTGCGCGCGCACGACGAACGCCGCATGCAGCTCGAACGCGCGCTCGATCCGTTGCGCGCGCGCATCACCGAGCTGCAGCTCAAGGAGCAGGCCGCGCGCCTGGGGCTGGAGCAATACGCCGGCTTGCTTGCCGACGCGCAGGCCGACCTGGACGCGCTCGCGCGCTCCGTCGCCGAAGGCCCGGTGCGCCTTGCGGGCCTGCAGCCCGAAATCGAGCGCCTGCAGCGCGAGATCGCGGCGCTCGGGCCCGTGAATCTGGCCGCGCTCGAAGAGCTCGCCGCCGCGCGCGAGCGCAAGCAGTTTTTGGATGCGCAGACGGCCGACCTGAACGCGGCCATGCAGACGCTCGAAGACGCAATTCGCACCATTGACGCCGAAACACGCGAGCTGCTCTTGGGAACCTTCGACGCCGTAAACACGCACTTCGGCCGCATGTTCCCCGAGCTTTTCGGCGGCGGGCAGGCGCGGCTCATCATGACGGGCGATGAGATCCTCAACGCCGGCGTGCAGGTGATGGCGCAGCCGCCGGGCAAGAAAAACCAGACCATCCACCTGCTCTCTGGCGGCGAAAAGGCGCTCACGGCGATCGCGCTCGTGTTTGCGATCTTTCAGCTCAACCCCGCGCCGTTTTGCCTGCTCGACGAGGTCGATGCGCCGCTCGACGACGCGAACACCGAGCGCTATGCCAAACTCGTGACCCGCATGAGCCGCGACACGCAGTTCCTGTTCATCAGCCACAACAAGATCGCCATGGAAATGGCCGAGCAATTGGTGGGCGTGACGATGCAGGAGCAGGGCGTCTCGCGTATCGTGGCGGTCGATATGGAGTCGGCCCTGTCGCTGGCCGACGCGTCCTGAACCAAACCCATTTTTTGCACCCATGAGCACATTGCAATGGAGCCTCGCGATCATCGGCGGCCTGGTGCTGGCCGTGCTCGTCGCCTACAACGCCTGGACGCTGCGGCGCAACGCCCCGCGGCGCGCGCAAACGCCAGGCGATGCGCACAAGGATACGCACACCGCTGCCGCTGCGCCCGAGCCGGCGGCTGTCGGGGTACAAGGCAGGGCAGGGCAGGGCGCCGCGCTGCCAGAGGAGCCCGGCCTGCGCCTGGAGCCCGTTTTTGACGCGGCGCTCGCGCCCGCCGGCCTCGAACATGGCCCCCACCCGGCCAGCCACACCGTCGACGCGCGCGATGCGCTGGCCGAGCCCGTGCGCCCGGTGCCTGCGCCCATTCCCCCGGGGCTGGTGGCAGAAAGCCGCTTCGTGCTCGACGCGCTGATAGACGCCATCGCCCCTCTGCAGCCCGAGCACGAAGTCACGGGCGAAGCCGCGCTGGCCGCCCTGCCGCCCACGCGCCGCGCCGGTAGCAAGCCTTTTGCCATCGAGGGCCTGAACGCCGCCACCGGCCATTGGGAGCGGCCCGCGCCGGGGCAGCGCTACCAGCGCTTTCAGGCCGGCGTGCAGCTTGCCAACCGGCTCGGCGCACTCAACGAAATCGAGTTTTCGGAGTTCGTTGCCAAGACGCAGGCTTTTGCCGACGCGATCCATGCGATGCCCGACTTTCCCGACATGCGCCACGAGGTCGCACGCGCCCGCGAGCTCGACCAGTTCGCGGGCGAGCACGACGCGCAGCTTGCGTTCGCGCTGCGCGCGCGCAGCACGGCCTGGAGCCCCGGCTACGTGGAGCAAAACGCCGCGCGCCTGGGCTTCGTGCCCAGCGCGATGCCGGGGCGCATGCTGTTGCCTGCGGGGCCCGGCCTGCCGCCGCTCTTGACTTTGGGCTTCGACATGCAGGCCGCGCAGGCCGAGGATTTGGACCAGTCCGCCCTCTGGGAGCTCACGCTGAGCCTGGACGTGCCCCAGGTGGCGCCGGCCGAGCAGCCCTTTGCGCGCCTGCGCGAAGTGGCCATGGCGCTGTGCGAAGCCATGGACGGCGTGCTGTGCGACCAGGAAGGGAACCCGCTGCCGGCCATGGCGCTCGATGCCATCGCTGCCGACCTCGAGGCGCTCTACGCGCAGCTCGCCGCGCGCGACCTGGCGGCGGGCTCGGCGCTCGCACGGCGCCTGTTCAGCTGAGCCGGAGGCAGCGCGCCATGCCAGAAAATAAAGCATCTTTTTCGGCCTCAGCCCAGGACAGAAAAGCGCAAGCAGCTATCAAAATCAAAGAACTGCGCGAGCGCCTGGAGCGCTGGGCGCGGCTGTATTACGTGCACGACGCGCCCGAAGTGCCCGATGCCGAATACGACCGTGCGTTCCAGCAGCTGCAGGCGCTGGAGGCCGAATTCCCCGACCTCGTCACACCCGACTCGCCCACCCAGCGCGTGCTCGGCGAAGTCAAGCAGGGGCTGGAGCCGGTGCGCCACAGCGTACCCATGCTCAGCATACGCACCGAAACCGACACCGGCCCCGGCGCCGCGCTGGCCTTCGATGCGCGCGTGCGCCGCGAACTGGGCCTTGGCGACGCCGATCCGCCCGTGGAGTACGTGGCCGAACCCAAGTTCGACGGGCTGGCCATGAACCTGCGCTACGAGCAAGGCCGTCTCGTGCTCGCAGCCACGCGCGGCGACGGCGAGGTCGGCGAAAACGTCACGCACACCATTCGCACGATTCGCCAGATACCGCTATTGCTGCCCGCGGACGTGCCGCCGCTGCTCGAAGTGCGCGGCGAGGTCTATATGGCGCGCGCCGACTTCGAGGCCCTCAACGAGCGCCAGCGCGCGCGCGGCGGCAAGACCTTCATGAACCCGCGCAACGCCGCCGCCGGCGCCGTGCGCCAGCTCGACGCGCGCATCGCTGCGCAGCGCCCGCTGCGCTTTTTTGCCTACGGCACGGGTGCGCTCACGCCGCCCGAGGAAGGCGGGCCCGATTTCGGCACCCACTACGCGCTGCTGCAAACCCTCAAAAAATGGGGTTTTCCGGTCTCAGAGCACGTCAAACTTGCGCATGGTGCTTCTGAATTGGTAGCTTACCATGCCGCCATGGGCGCCCTGCGCGACCAACTGCCCTACGACATCGACGGCGTGGTCTACAAGGTCAACCGGCTCGATTGGCAACGCCGCCTGGGCTTCGTCACGCGCGAGCCGCGCTGGGCCGTGGCGCACAAATACCCGCCGCAAGAGGTGGTCACGCGCGTCGAAGGCATAGACGTGCAGGTCGGGCGCACGGGCAAACTCACCCCCGTGGCGCGGCTCACGCCCGTGCTCGTGGGCGGCGTCATGGTCACCAACGCCACACTGCACAACCTGTTCGAGCTGCGCCGCAAAAAAGTGCGCGTGGGCGACCAGGTCATCGTGCGCCGCGCGGGCGATGTGATCCCCGAGGTCGTGGGCGTCGTGCCGCAACAGGTATCGGCACAGGCACGGCCCCGCTACGTGCCCAACTTCCGCATGCCACGCCAGTGCCCCGTGTGCGGCAGCGCCGTGGTGCGCGAAAAAGGCGAGGTCGATTACCGTTGCACCGGCGGCCTGTTCTGCCCCGCGCAGCGCAAGCAAGCGCTGCTGCACTTTGCCCAGCGCCGCGCCATGGACATCGAGGGCCTGGGCGAAAAGCTCGTCGATCAGCTCGTCGATGGCGGCATCGTGCAAACCGTGGCCGATCTTTACCGGCTCGACCTGGCCACCCTTGCAAGTCTGGATCGAATGGGCGAAAAGTCGGCGCAAAATCTGCTCAATGCGCTAGAAAAGTCGAAGCATACGAGCTTGCCGCGGTTTTTGTTCGCGCTCGGCATACGCCATGTCGGCGAAGCCACGGCCAAAGACCTCGCACGCCACTTCGGCAGCCTCGATGCGATCATGAACGCCTCGGTCGAGCAATTGTGCGCGGTGCCGGACGTCGGCCCCGTGGTCGCGCAAAGCATCCACACCTTTTTCGCCCAGCCGCACAACCGCGAGGTGATCGCGCAACTGCGCGCCTGCGGCATCACCTGGCCCGAGGGGCCGCCGGCGTCTGCCCCTGCCGCGCTGCCGCTCGCGGGCAAGACGGTGGTGCTGACCGGCACCCTGCCCACGCTGAGCCGCGAAGCAGCCAAAGACCTGCTCGAAGCCGCAGGCGCCAAGGTCAGCGGCTCGGTGAGCAAGAAAACCGACTACGTCATCGCCGGCGCCGACCCCGGCAGCAAACTCACCAAGGCGCAGGAGCTCGGCGTGCCCGTGCTCGACGAGGCGGGGTTGCGGGCGTTGCTGGCCGCACCGGAGACATAACCCCAGTGCGGTGCATGGCTGCGCCTACAATGGTTCGGCTCGTTCGAACGTTTGTTTGAGCGGGTTGAACCCAGATTGTCCGTTAAGCGGTGCTGCGCACCTACGCGGGCGTTGGCGGACGCCTGCCGGTCATTTTGGCCGCGGCTTCGGCGTCCATGACACGGGCCATGGACTTCTCACCCGCGATCAAACTGCCACGCCAGCCGCCTCGCCACCATCCCGCGTCCTAACGGACAATCTGGGTTGAACCAACCAATCCAGGAGGTGTCATGAAACGCGTGCAAGACAAAGTCGTCCTCGTCACCGGCGGGGCCATGGGCATGGGGCAGGCCCACAGCGAACTGCTCGCCGAGCAAGGCGCATGGGTGTTTGCTGCCGACATGAACCAGGAAAAAGGCCAGGCAGTGGTCGAAGGCATACGCAAGAAGGGCGGCAAGGCCGACTTCCTCAAGCTCGACGTGACGCAGGAGGCCGACTGGAACGCTGCCGTGGCGCAGATCATCGAGCGTGCCGGACGCATCGACGTGCTCGTGAACAACGCCGGCATCCTGATCATGAAACCCGTGCAGGACACCACCAACGACGAGTGGGACCGCATCTTCGCCGTCAACGTGCGCGGCGTCTTTCTTGGCACGCGCGCGGTGATTCCGCACATGCAAAAAGCGGGCAAGGGCAACATCATCAACATCTCGTCGATCTATGGTCTGGTCGGCGCGCCCAGCGCTGCCGCTTACGAGGCCTCGAAGGGCGCGGTGCGCCTCTTCACCAAGGCCTGCGCGGTCGATCTCGCGCCGTTCAACATCCGCGTCAACTCGATCCACCCGGGCGTGATCGAAACGCCCATGACCAAAGACCTGCTCGCGATCCCCGAACAACGCCCGGCCTTGCTCGGCCCCACCTTGCTGCAGCGCCCCGCGCAGCCCATCGAAGTCTCGCAAGCCGTGCTCTTTCTCGCCTCGGACGAGTCTTCTTTCGTGCACGGCGCCGAGCTCGTGGTCGATGGGGGCTATACCGCGAACTGAGGACGTGCCGGTCATGCGGGGCAGATTCCAATTTCCGGTTTAGTTGTCGTAGCGTCAGAGTGCATGGTCAAAGCGCATCCTGCCGTCCATCAGGCTTCGAAGGGCAAGCGTTGTCCAACGGCGCAGCGGCCTTTTCGTGAGAACAGGCCGCTGCAGTGGATGGTGCTGTGGGTGGTCACCCTGTGGGTGCTCACCGCGATCGCACCGCGCTATCCGCGCGACTGGCTGCTGGAAAATCTGCTGGTGTTCGCCTCCTGCGGCCTGCTGGCGCTCACGTACCGCCGGTTTGCCTTTTCGAATCTGTCCTACGGCCTGTTCACCGTGTTTCTGTCGTTGCATCTGGTCGGCGCGCACTACACCTACGCCGAGGTGCCGCTGGGTTTCTGGCTTCAGCACGCGCTCGGGCTCGCGCGCAACCATTACGACCGCATCGTGCATTGCGCTTTCGGCCTGCTGCTGGCTTATCCGCTGCGTGAGCTGCTTTTGCGCGGCGGCGGCTTGCGGCGCAGCTGGTCTTATGGCATGACGGTGGTGACCGTTGCGGGCCTCAGTTGCGGCTACGAGGTGATAGAAGCCATCGCTGCGATGCTGGTGGAGCCACAACTCGGCGTAGCCTATCTGGGCACGCAAGGGGATATGTGGGATGCCCAAAAAGACAGCTTGCTGGCCATCGTCGGTGCCGCATTCGCGATGCTGTGCGTGCGGTTTTCATCTCTGAAGGAATGTCCTTGAACACCATGCTCTCGCTCTTGCTTCCGCTTTCCGCCACCCTGGCGGCCTATCTGATGGGCTCGTTGTCCTTCGCCGTGCTCGTCTCGCACGCCATGGGGCTCAGCGATCCGCGCACCTATGGCAGCAAGAATCCCGGCGCGACCAACGTGCTGCGCTCGGGCAGCAAGGCCGCCGCCGTCGTCACGTTGGGGCTCGACGCCGCCAAGGGCTGGCTGCCCGTGGTGCTGGTGCGCTGGTTCGGCAAGCCCTATGGACTCGAAGAGGGCACGCTGGCGCTAGTGGGGCTCGCGGCGTTTCTTGGGCATTTGTGGCCGGTGTTCTTTCGCTTTCAGGGCGGCAAGGGCGTGGCCACGGCGCTTGGCGTGTTGCTGGGCGTGAGCGGCTGGCTTGGCTTGGCGGTGGCGCTGACCTGGGTGTTCGTGGCCTTGGTGTCGCGCTATTCCTCGCTCGCGGCGCTGGTTGCCGCGGTCTGCGCGCCAGCGTATTACCTGCTGCTAGACGGCGTGCTCTGGGATGCCGACGCTCGCATCGCCGCGGCCATAGGCGCCATGGTTTTGCTGTTGATCTGGCGCCATCAGGAGAACATCCAGCGCCTGCTGCGGGGGACGGAGTCGCGCCTGGGACAGTCCAAGCGCGCGGCTGGCACGTCCGGCACTGGCAGCACCCATCGGCCCTGAGCATGTCCAAACACGAACTTCTAGCAGCCTGTCGGACTTTGGGCGTCGAAAGCGAGAAGGCGCCCCAGCGAGACCAGTTTTTGCCGGATTCGCAGCCCCATAGCGGGACTATGGGGCAAGAAGACGGTAAAAAATGGGCCGCTGCGGCGCATTCGCAGCCGACGATTCCAAAGTCCGACAGGCTGCTAGGCATGCGCCTGGACAAATGGCTCTGGTGCGCGCGCTTTTACAAGACGCGCGGCCTGGCCGTCGAAGAAATCCACAAGGGCCGCATCAGCGTGAACGGCCAGCCGGCCAAGCCCGCGCGCGAAGTGCGGCCCGGCGACGCCGTGCTGCTGCGCCAGGGGCCGGTGGTGCGCGAAGTCATGGTGCGCGCGCTCAGCAACCAGCGTGGCCCGGCCGCGGTGGCGCAGCAGCTCTACGAAGAAACCGCGCAAAGCCTCGCCGCCCGCGCGCGGGCCGCCGAGCAGCGCCGCCTCGCGCCCGAGCCCGCCGCCAGCCTCAGCGAAGGCCGCCCGACCAAGCGCCAGCGCCGCGACATGGAGCAGCTGCGCCAATGGGATGACCGCTGGAGTGCATCCATAGACGCGCCGTAAGCTGCATTTTTGGTAGCTATCAGCGCTTGCTGCACCTGCACAAAATCGCTAAAAAAGCAATTTTTTCTGGTGACAAGTTCGTGCAATTACATCAGCATTTATCCTGATGCGGCTTTGCAGCAAAAGCGGTTAGGATGCACGCTCCCGGCGGTTGTCCGGCCTCTCCCATTCGCCTCTGCCAGGGGCGCATTGCCATTTTTCCCTCCATGAAGTAGCCAAGGTGCCATGAGCGACGTCATCCTCGAAACCCGCAAGCTGACCAAGGAGTTCAAGGGCTTCACCGCCGTCAACCAGGTCGATCTGGCCGTGCGCAGGGGCTCCATCCACGCGCTGATCGGCCCCAACGGCGCGGGCAAGACCACCTGCTTCAACCTGCTGACCAAGTTTCTCGAGCCAACCTCGGGCACCATTTTTTTTAACGGCCACGACATCACGGCCGAAAAGCCCGCGCAGGTCGCGCGGCGTGGGGTGATCCGCTCGTTTCAGATTTCGGCAGTGTTCCCGCACCTCACAGTGCTCGAAAACGTGCGCGTGGGCCTGCAGCGCAAGCTCGGCACCGAATTTCACTTCTGGCGCAGCGAACGCACGCTGGACCAGCTCAATGACCGTGTCATGCAATTGCTCGCCGAGGTCGGCCTCGAAGACCTGGCCGACGAAATCACCGTGAACTTGCCCTACGGGCGCAAGCGCGCGCTCGAGATCGCCACCACGCTGGCGGCAGAGCCCGAGCTCATGCTGCTCGACGAGCCCACGCAAGGCATGGGGCACGAAGACGTCGATCGCGTCACGCGCCTGATCAAAAAAGTGTCTGCCGGGCGCACCATCCTCATGGTCGAGCACAACATGAAAGTGGTCTCGACCATCGCCGACCGCATCACCGTGCTGCAACGCGGCGCCGTGCTGGCCGAAGGCTCGTATGCCGAGGTTTCGAACGATCCGCAGGTGATGGAGGCCTACATGGGCACGACCGACGGCCAACTGCAAGGAGCGCACTGAGATGGTCGCCACCGTATCCTCTCCCGCACCCGCCATTGCGCGCGCCACGGCCGGCAAATCCGCAGCGCCTGCACTCGAAATTCATGGTCTGCACGCCTGGTATGGCGAGTCGCACGTGCTGCACGGCGTTGACATGCGCGTGGAGCACGGTGAGGTCGTGACGCTGCTCGGGCGCAACGGCGCCGGGCGCACGACCACGCTGCGCGCCATCATGGGCCTGGTCGGTGCGCGCAAAGGCTCGATCAAGATCAACGGCACCGAAACCATCCACCTGCCCACCTACCGCATCGCACATCTGGGCGTGGGCTACTGCCCCGAGGAGCGCGGCATCTTTTCGAGCCTGACCTGTGAAGAAAACCTGCTGCTGCCGCCCGTGCTCAAGACCGGCACGCCCGGCATGTCGCTCGAAGAAATCTACGCCATGTTTCCCAACCTCGCTGAGCGCCGCCACAGCCAGGGCACGCGTTTGTCGGGCGGCGAGCAGCAGATGCTCGCAGTGGCGCGCATCCTGCGCACGGGCGCACGCCTGCTGCTGCTCGACGAAATCTCCGAGGGCCTCGCGCCCGTGATCGTGCAGGCGCTCGCGCGCATGATCACCACGCTGCGCGAAAAAGGCTACACCGTGGTCATGGTGGAGCAGAACTTCCGCTTTGCCGCGCCGCTGGCCGACCGTTTCTACGTCATGGAGCATGGGCGCATCGTCGAGCAATTCGCCGCCGCGGAGCTCGACGTCAAGATGCCGGTGCTCAACGAGTTGCTCGGTGTCTGAGCCCTTTTGCATGCGCGCTTTTCGCCTTTCTTTCACTTCACTTCCAAGGTCGCAAGCATGAAACACCCTCTACGCAAGCTGGTTTCCTTTCTGGGCATCGCAGGCCTCGTCGCTGCAGGCCCACTCGCGCACGCGCAGGACAAGGTGAAGATCGGTTTCATCACCGACATGTCGAGCAACTACGCCGACGTCGATGGCAAAAATGGTGCGCTCGCCATCCAGATGGCGATTGACGATTACGGCGGCAAAGTGCTCGGCAAGCCGGTCGAGCTCTTGACCATGGACCACCAGCACAAGCCCGACCTCGCCGCGACCAAGGCGCGCGAGTGGATAGACACGCAGGACTTGACCATGCTGTTTGGTGGCAGCAACTCTGCGGTGGGTTTGGCCCTGGCCCGCGTGGCACAGGAAAAAAAGCGCGTCTATATGGTCAACGGCGCCGGCGCTTCGCAGCTGACCAACGAGCAATGCAGCCCTTACACGGTGCACTACGCCTACGACACCGTGGCTCTGGCCAAGGGAACCGCCGGTGCTGTCGTCGACCAAGGCGGTAAGGATTGGTTCTTCTTGACCGCAGACTATGCTTTTGGTAGCGCCATGGAGCAGGACGCGACCAAAGTCATCAAGGAAAAGGGTGGGCGCGTGCTCGGCAGCGTGCGCCATCCGATCAACGCCTCGGATTTTTCGTCGTTTCTGTTACAGGCGCAAAACTCGAAAGCCCAGATTCTGGGGCTCGCGAATGCCGGCGGCGATACCATCAATGCGATCAAGGCCGCCAAGGAATTCGGCATCACCAAGACCATGAAATTGGCTGGCATGCTGGTGTTCCTGTCCGACGTGCATTCGCTGGGCCTCAAGAACACCGAAGGTTTGTTGCTGACCACGAGCTGGGACTGGAATCTCAACGACCAGACACGTGCTTTCGGGCGCAAATTCTTTGCCAAAACCAAGCGCATGCCCACCGATATTCAGGCGGCCAATTACTCTGCCACCATGACATACCTCAAAGCCGTGGAAGCCGCCAAAACCACGGAGGCGGATGCCGTCATGGCCAAACTCAAATCCATGCCGATCAATGATTTTTATGCCAAAGGCTACGTGCGCGCGGACGGCCGTTTCATGCATGACATGTACCTGATGCAGGTGAAGTCGCCCGCCGAATCCAAGGAACCTTGGGATTATTACAAGGTGGTCGCCAAATTGCCCGCGGAGCAGGTTTTCACGACCAAAGCGGAAAGCAAATGCGCCCTTTGGAAATGAAGCCGATCGCAAAATAAATCTCGCAATAAAACGCCCGGAGACCAAAATGGGACATTTCCAGCGCGCTGGTCTGGCAGTTTCTTTGCTTGCATGTTTTTGTGGTGGGGCCGCGGCAGACGAAAAAGTCAAAATCGGCTTCATCACCGACATGGCCAGCAACTACGCCGATGCCGACGGCAAAAACGGCGCGCTGGCGATCCAGATGGCAATCGACGATTTCGGTGGCAAGGTGCTGGGCAAACCGATCGAGCTGCTCACGGCCGACCATCAGCAAAAAGCCGATGTCGCCGTGTCCAAGGCGCGCGACTGGATCGACAACCAGGACCTCACCATGCTCGTGGGCGGTACCAATTCGAGCGTCGCGCTCGCGCTGGCCAAGCTCGCGGCAGACAAAAAGCGCGTTTACATGGTCAATGGTGCGGGCACTTCGCTGTTGACCAACGAGCAATGCAATCCTTACACCGTGCATTACGCCTACGACACCGTGGCGTTGGCCAAGGGCACGGCCGGGGCCATCGTCGATCAGGGCGGCAAGGACTGGTTTTTTCTGACCGTCGATTACGCCTTCGGTACCGCAATGGAAAAGGACGCCGCCAAGGTCATCGAGGCCAAGGGCGGGCGCGTACTCGGCAGCGTGCGCCATCCGATCAATGCCTCGGATTTCTCTTCCTTTTTGCTGCAGGCGCAAAACTCCAAGGCCAAAATCCTGGCCTTGGCCAATGGCGGCGGCGACACCATCAACGCCGTCAAGGCCGCCAAGGAATTCGGCATCGACAAAACCATGAAAATGGCAGCGATGATGATTTTCATCACCGATATCCAGGGACTGGGTTTGAAAACTGCCGAAGGGCTGATGTTCACCACGAGCTGGTACTGGGATTTGAACGAACAGACACGCGCTTTCGGGCGCAAATTTTTCGCCAAAACCAAACGCATGCCATCCGATCTGCAGGCGGCCGATTATTCTTCGGTCATGACGTACCTGAAGGCCGTGCAGGCCGCGAAAACCACCGACGCCGATGCCGTGATGGCCAAAATCAAGTCCCTGCCGATCAACGATTTCTACGGTCAGGGCCGCGTGCGCCCCGATGGGCGTTTCGCCCACGACATGTATTTGATGCAGGTAAAAGCACCGGCGGAATCCAAGGAGCCGTGGGACTATTTCAAGCTGCTCGCCAAGCTGCCACCAGAGCAGGTTTGGACGACCAAAGCCGAAAGCAAATGTTCACTGTGGCAATGACTCCCACAAGGTGTCTTTGCCGAAATTTCACCCCCGTATTTTCAATAAGGAGATCGACATGAAGAAACATTAAGTAATCACTTGAAACTGATGTGGAATGTCTTACCGTAACCATCCAGCAGCGCTTGCACCTCTGCCAAGAGTTGTTCTTTGGCCCAACTCTTG
>NZ_QPJU01000015.1 GCF_003337425.1 Extensimonas vulgaris | reverse complement strand
TGATAGTGCGGTTCCCCGTGCGAAAGTAGGTCATCGTCAGGCTCCTCCTGCAACTCCCCCCTCGCCTTCGGCTTGGGGGGTGTTTTTTTGGGGGGTACCAGCTTCATCGCCAATTCGCAGCGGTAGCCAAACTCCTACTGATTTACAGCAGTTGGCAAATTCAATCGTCAGCCCTGCGCCAGTAGCCGCGCGCGCAAGCCCTGGGCGGCCAAGGTGGCGAGCAACTCCTGCACATGCGCGCTGTCGCGCGTTTGCAGCACGAGTTCGATGTCCACGTACTGCCCTGCGAGCGGCGTGAAGGCGCGCTGGTGGTGAATTTCCTGCACATTGGCGCCGGCCTCGGCCACCAGCGCGGTGATGCGCGCGAGCGAGCCGGGCACGTCGCGCGTGCTCACAACGAGGCGCACGAGGCGGCCTGAGCGCACCATGCCGCGCCCGATGATGGCCGCGAGCAGCAGCGGGTCGATATTGCCGCCCGAGAGCACCAGCCCCACCTTGCGCCCGGCAAAGCGCGCACGCTGGCGTAGCAGCGCGCCCAGGGCCGCGGCGCCCGCGCCTTCAGCCAGGGTTTTCTCGATCTCGAGCAGCATGACGATGGCCTGCTCCACGTCGCCCTCATCGACGAGCAGTACCTCGTCCACATGCGCGCGGATGGCTGGAAGGCAGTGTGCGCCGGGGCCGCTCACGGCGATGCCCTCGGCGATGGTGCTGTCGCCCTGCGGCAGAGCGCTACCCGTGAGGGCGTTGAACACGCCCGGAAAGCGCATGGTCTGCACGCCCAGCACCTGCACGTCGGGGCGCAGTGCCTTGGCCGCTGTGGCCACGCCGCCGATGAGCCCGCCGCCGCCCACAGGCACGACCAGCGTGTCGATGGTGGGCTGCTGGGCGAGCATTTCGAGCGCCAGCGTGCCCTGGCCGGCCATGATGGCCTCGTCGTCGTAGGGGTGCACGAACACCAGCTGCTGCTCGGCCGCGAGTGACTGCGCGTGCGCACGGGCGGCGTCCAGCGTGTCACCGTGCAGCACGACTTCGGCGCCGAAACTGCGAGTGCGCGCCACCTTCACGCCCGGCGTGAAGCGCGGCATGACGATCACCGCCCGAATGCCCAGTCGCTGCGCATGAAATGCCACGCCCTGCGCGTGGTTGCCCGCGCTCATCGCGATGACGCCGCGCGCACGCTCCTCGGGCGTGAGCTGGGCGAGCTTGTTGCAGGCACCGCGCTCCTTGAACGAGGCGGTGAACTGCAGATTTTCGAACTTCAGGAACACCTGCGCGCCGCACACCTCGCTGAGCGTGCGTGATTCGACGCAAGGCGTCTCGAGCACCTGCCCACGCAGGCGTGCGGCGGCTTGTTGGATGTCGTGCAGGGTGAGCATGGGGCGTATTGTGGGCTGATCTGATATGCGCGCCGATATGCTTCAGCGCGCTGCTGCCGGCAGGCCGAACAGGTGGTCGAACGCCCAGGTAAAGACGAAGGTATAGGCCAAAAAAAACAGCAGCAGCCCGAAGTCCATCACAAGCGCCTGCCACAGGCGCACGTCAAACCACCAGGCGAGCAGCGGCACCAGCACGAGCGACAGGCCAGCCTCGAAGCCGATGGCGTGCGCCACGCGCCGCGCCAGGCTGCGCCCGCGCACGCGCTGGCGGCGCTCCCAGCGCTCGAACAGCGTGTTGAAGAACAGGTTCCACACGATGGCGATCACCGAGCACACGACCGAGATCACGCCCGAATGCACCGCGCCCTGCCCCGTGGCCCACATGAAGCCCAGCGCCGAGACGGCGATCGCGATGGACTCGTACGTGGCGACGAAGATCACGCGCCGCCAAGGCCCTTGCAAAGAGCACAGCAACGGCGCCATAGGTGAATTTGGCATAGGGCAAGACTGTAATCCTTGCCGGCGCACGCCATGCGCGCGGTGGCGACGAGCGCCATGATTAGATGGTTTTCGCTCTTTTTTACAGAGCTGTTCGCGCTGGTTTGACAAACACTAAATAGCTAAAACATTATCCATTTTTTGCTACGTAAACGATAGCTATTGACGTGCCCGCGCCGCCACAGCGGGCCACTGCGCCGCGAGCTGCTCGCGCGCGCTGCGCCAGCCGATGTCGATGATCTCCTCGATGCGGTCGAACTCCATGAAGCGCACCGCGCCCAGCGGCGGCTGGATCAGGATGTCGGGCGGGTCTTGCTGCAGGCTGGCTTCGGTGATGCGCGCCTGCATGATGTAGAGCGAACCCAGCAGCACCTCGAAGATGCTGGGCAGCGGCTCCTGCGGCGTGCGGCGCAGCCAGGAACTGATTTGCGCGAACATGGGGCTCTCTTTGGCGCGCAGGCTGTCGAGCAGGCGCGTGAGGATGGGCGTGAGCGCAGTGCCGCTGGTTTTGCCGTGGCCGCCATTGCCCTCGCCGTTCCCGCCTGCCATGCCAGCACTGGCCGCGCCATTGCCGTTGACGCCGCTCCCATTCGTGCCATTCCCATTGACGCCCCGACCCTTTGCTGCCACACGGTTGCGCCGGCCGCTTACGATGTCGTGGTTCAGGTCCACCGCGATCACTACCTCAGCGCCCAATGCACGCGCCACGCTCACGGGCACCGGGTTGACCAGGCCGCCGTCGACGAGCAGGCGGCCGTTGCTGCGCACCGGCGTGACGATGCCGGGCACAGCAATGCTCGCGCGCACAGCCTCAGTCAGCTCGCCGCTGCGCGCCACCACTTCGGCGCCGGTTTCCCAGTCGGTGGCCACAGCGGCAAAGGGCAGCGCCAGGTCTTCGATCAGCGCGCCCGGCACGTGGGCGCGCACGAACTCGGCCACGCGCTGGCCGTCGATCAGCCCTGAGCGCGGAAACACCGGATCGAGCAGCGCGACGATGCCCGCCCAGTCGAGGTTGCGCAGCCGCTCGGCCATGCGCTCGATCTTGCCCGACGCATAGACCGCGCCGACCACCGCGCCCATGCTCGTGCCCGCTACGCAGTCCACGGCGATGCCGGCCTCTTGCAGCGCGCGCAACACGCCGATGTGCGCAAGCCCGCGCGCCGAGCCGCTGCCCAGCGCCACGCCGACGCGCGGCGGGGTGGCGTGGAAGGTGCTGGCGGGTTCTGGTGGAGGCATGGGCTTGTTTCTTGGTGTGGGCGGCGAGGCCGTAGTGTGACGCACACCTTGCATATTTTGCGTGAGGCGTCTCGGATGGATGCGCGGCAGGCAATGCGCCTCGGCTTCGCCCAACACCCACCCTCGGGCAAGGCGAACCATGGCTGCCAGTCATGGCGGCCGCCTTGCTTTATCCGCCGTGGCCTGACGACCCATGTCCCCATTGATGCTGCGCTCCTTGCAGGCCGCGCGCCTGCGTTTTCGTCGCGCGAATTCCGTGCGGCGCTGGGCATGTTCGCCACGGGCGTGACCATCGTCACGGCGCGCGGGGCCGGGGGTGAGATGGTCGGACTGACGGCGAGCTCGTTCCACTCGACGTGGCTGGCGCCGCTCGTGTACCTCGGCGGGCGCTTTTACACCGAGCACCCGCTTTGATGCTCTTGTAAAAAGAGCTGCTTGCGCAAGCTGGATGGGCTCAATACCCGTTTTTTATTGAAAAATGTGCGCGCTTCAGCGCCCGGCTTCGGGCAGCTCGATCTTCACTTCGAGCACTTCGAGGTTGTCCTGGCGTTCGAGGTGCACCTTGATGTCGTTCGGGTCAATGGCCACGTATTTGGAAATCACGGCCATCAGTTCGCGTTGCAGTGCGGGCAGATAGTCGGGCTGGCCGTCGTTGCGGCCGCTGCGCTCGTGCGCGAGGATGATTTGCAGGCGCTCTTTGGCCACGGTGGCCGTCTTCTTTTTCTCGCCGAGCAGAAAGGACAGAAAAGAGGCCATGGCTCAGCGGCCCCCGAACAGGCGCTTGAAAAAGCCGGGCTTTTCGGCTTCTACGAAGCGCAGCGGTTTTTCCTCGCCCAGAAAGCGCGCGACCACGTCTTTGTACGCCTCGGCCACGTCCGTGCCTTGCAGGTGGATCGCCGGAATGCCCTGGTTGGACGCCTGCAGCACGGCTTCGGATTCGGGGATCACGCCGATCAACTTGATGCGCAGAATGTCCTGGATGTCTTCGAGCGAGAGCATCTGCCCGTCCTGCACGCGGCTGGGGTTGTAGCGCGTGATGAGCAGGTGCTCCTTGACGGGCTCGGCGCCTTCGATGGCGCGCCGGGTCTTGCTGCCCAGCATGCCCAGAATGCGGTCGGAGTCGCGCACCGAGGAAACTTCGGGGTTGGTCACGAGCAGCGCCTCGTCGGCGAAGTGCATGGCCATGAGCGCGCCGGTCTCTATGCCCGCGGGCGAGTCGCAGACGATGTATTCAAAGCCCATATCGGCCAGGTCTTTGAGCACCTTTTCGACGCCTTCGAGCGTGAGCGCGTCCTTGTCGCGCGTCTGGCTCGCGGCGAGGATGAACAGGTTGTCGCACTGCTTGTCCTTGATCAGCGCCTGGTTCAGGTTGGCCTCGCCGTGGATCACATTGATCAGGTCATAGACCACACGGCGCTCGCAGCCCATGATGAGGTCGAGGTTGCGCAGACCGACGTCGAAGTCGATCACTGCGGTCTTGTGGCCGCGCAGCGCGAGGCCGGAGGCAAAGCTGGCACTGGTGGTGGTTTTGCCCACGCCACCTTTGCCGGAGGTCACGACGACGATTTTGGCCATGTGTTGCAAAGTCCCTGAGGGATGAGGATGTGAATGGGTGTCAGAGCCGTGAATGGTAATCAAAGTGGCTCGACGAGCAGCTTTTCGCCTTCGAGGCGCACCTGCGCGGGCTTGCCCAGCACTTGCGCGGGCAGGGCCGTTTCGGTGGTGCGGTAGATGCCGGCAATCGAGACGAGCTGCGGCTCCATGCAGGTGCTGAAGATGCGCGCCTCAGTGTTGCCGCGCGCGCCCGCGATGGCGCGCCCGCGCAGCGGCGCATAGACGTGTACGTTGCCGTCGGCGATCACCTCGGCGCCGAAGCTCACCACCGCCAGCACCACGAGGTCGGCGCCGCGTGCATAGACCTGCTGGCCCGAGCGCAGCGGCTTATCAATCACCACGGCGGCCGCGCCGGGCCCGGGCACTTCGCGCACCACCTCACGTACCACTTCGCGCACGACCTCGACCGCGCGCGCGGGGGGCTGCGGCGCTGCACTGGCGCCGCGCTCACGCGCGGCAGGCGCATCGGGGGCGGCCACCAAACCTGCAGCGTGGGCGGCGGCCATTTGTGCACTACTGCCGCCGCGCACCGCCACGGGTTGCGTGCGGTATTGGCGCAGCAGGGCGCCAAGCGCGCTAAAGTCGATGGGTGCGTCGCTCTCGCGCAGCGCAGTCAGGTCGATCAGCACCGGGTCGTTGTCGAAAAACCCCGGGTCGGCGGCCAGGCGCGCAGCGAGCTCGCTCGCCACCTGCGCCAGATCGGCCGTTTTGAGCAGCACCGCCACCACAGGCAGCGACGCGCTTTTGAGTTCAAAACTGGTGCGGTCTGCACCCGCAGTGTCCAAGGCCATGGGAGGTATGAAAAAGGCAAAAGCACGAGGGCACGTGCGATGGCGCCGAGTGTAATGGGCGCAGCACGCACCCCACGGCCGCGCGCTGCACGAAGGCATAGAAAAGTGCGCGCAAAATTTACAAACCGCTCACATCTTCACGGCTTGCATTTGACGAATTGCCGCCACCATCTCGAAACCAGTCTGTATACATTGATGAGGAGAGAGAACGATGAGCACACCATTTCCGTCTTCGAACCCGCCTGCGGGCACCTCGCAGCCAGCAGCCGCGCCTGCGCCTGCGGCACTCAAATGGCTCTGGGGCGCGGTGGGCGCACTCACATTGGCCGTCCTTGCGCTGGGCGGCACTTTGATCGCGCAGCAGCACAAGGCCGCCTCCGAAATGCAGGCTCGCGAAGCCGTGGCCGAGCGCACACCGGAGTCCGAGGTCATCGAAGAAAAAGCACCGCAAAGCACCGCGCAGCAAGCGCAATCCGCTCCTTCAGAAGGAGCATCTGCGGCAACGGATGCGTCCGCGCCAGCCGCGACGAGCAAAGAAGCGACACCCGCAGCGCGCACCCATGTCGCCAAGGCCGTCCGCCCCGCACACAAGGCGGCGCCGCAGACGGCAGCGGAGTCCGCGGCGCCTCCCACACCCGTAGCGCCCATCGTCGCCGCCGGGCCCGCGCCGCAGCCCGTGCCGGTGGCGCCTGTGTGCGCGGTGTGCGGTCGCGTCGAGGCGGTGCGCCCCATCCAGAAATCTGCGCCGGCCACGGGCTTGGGTGCCGTGGCTGGTGGCGTGCTCGGTGCAGTGCTGGGCAACCAGATCGGGGGCGGCTCGGGACGGGCCGTGGCGACGGTCGCTGGTGCCGTGGGCGGCGGCTATCTGGGTAACACCATCGAAAAGAAAACCCGCACCGAAACGACGTACGACATCGTCGTGCGCATGGATGATGGCTCGGTGCGCCACTTTCATCGCGCGCAAGCCGTTGCCGTGGGATCACCCGTGGTGGTAGAGGGTGGCAGTTTTCGGCTTGCCGATGGCGCGCCGGCCCAGTGAATTTCGACCATTTCGGCGC
This sequence comes from Extensimonas vulgaris, assembly GCF_003337425.1. Taxonomy (GTDB): domain Bacteria; phylum Pseudomonadota; class Gammaproteobacteria; order Burkholderiales; family Burkholderiaceae_C; genus Extensimonas; species Extensimonas vulgaris. The sequence continues at coordinate 31,620 of NZ_QPJU01000015.1, read as the reverse complement.
GGCGCGCTTGGCAGGTGGGGCGGCGCGTGGCGTTGCTGTGGCGTTGCAGTCGGTTGCTTATAATCAAAAGCCGACTTTACCCACCATTGCACTCGAGAATGCCATGAGCGATATCCAAGCCGAAGAAGCCCATACCGGACCGATCAAAAATCCCAAACAGTTGTTGATCACCGGGATTCTTGCCTTCGTGGTGCCGGTATTCATCATCATCGGCCTGGTCATGTACGTCAGCTCGGGCAACAAGCCTGCCGCCGGGGCCGACAATCTCGAAAAGGCCGTAGCCGCACGCATTCAGAAAGTGGGACAGGTGGAAATCCGCGATGCCAATCGTCCCTTGGCAAGCGGAGAAGAGGTTTACAAAGCCGTGTGTGCAGGTTGCCACGCCGCAGGTTTGGCGGGGGCGCCCAAGTTTGGCGATGCCGCAGCGTGGGGGCCACGCATCCAGCCCGGTTTCGAGGCGCTCGTGCAGTCTGCCATCAAGGGCAAAAACGCCATGCCACCGCGCGGTGGCAGCGATTACAGCGATGTGGAAATTGCGCGCGCCGTCGCGTATATGGCCAATGCTGCAGGCGCCAAGTTCACCGAGCCGGCTGCGCCGGCCGCTGCGGCTTCCGATGCCGCATCCGCAGCGCCAGAGGCGGCAGCGAGCGCTAACTGAACCCAGATTGCCCATTAGGCGGCGCTGCGCGCCTACGCGGGCGCTGGCGGACGGCTGCCGGCCATTTTGGCCGCGGCTTCGTCGTCCATGGCACTGGCCATGCACTCCTCACCCGCGACCAAACTGGCTCGCCAGCCGCCTCGCCATCATCCCGCGTCCTAATGGGCAATCTGGGTTGAAATCGGCCGCATTGCGCGGCCATGCTTCACTTTTTTCTCATCGCCCTTGCCGGCTGCTGCGTGCAGCACAAGGCAAGGGCGAATGTTTTTGGGCTAAGGCGTTGTGCAAGCCTGCGTTTGCCCCAGGTGGCGCGCCAGCGGGCTGAGCACGTAGCCATAGCGCGCGGGCAGCTCGGCCTGGCGCAGCTCTTGGGGCGTCCACAGGCCCAGTTCCACGGCCTGCGCCGCTTGCAGAATGTCCAGGCTGTGCACGATGCCAAAGCTTGGGGGCCTGCCGGACTTTGGAAGCGCGGGCTGCGAATGTGGCGCAGCGGCCCATTTTTCGCTATCGGCGCTCAAAGTCTGACCGGTTTCCAGGTCGCACGCCAGGTACAGGCGCCCCGACTCGTCCAGCACGCATTCGCGCACGGTGGCGCTGCGGCCCGTGTGCGCGACCACGCTGAAGTCGTCCTCCACGCGCCACACCAGCGGCGCGGATTCGAGCTCGACGAACACACGCTGTGGACCGTTCTGAAAGAACCACTGGCCGGCCTCGTCGGGCTCGTAGTTGCGGTGGATGAAAGCGATCAGCTTCTCGTGCGTGATCAGGGCGCCGCGGCTTTGCGGAAACGGCCCCGCAGCCTGCGTGGCCTCGTCGCGCAGGTACCAGCGGCCGCGCGCGTCCAAGCCGAGCCAGCCATAGCAGGCAGGCACTTGGGGCCACTTGGCCATGGCTTGTTTCACGATGTCGTCCATGCGGGCATTGTGCCGCATGGACGATGGCCTGCGGAAGTGCGCGCGTAGGGCAGAATGTGTGCCGTCTTTTTGGAGGGTCTGTCGTCTATGAAACGCCTATTTCTTTTTCTTTTCCTCGCGACGGCGCTGCTGCTCACGGGCTGTGGCTACAACGATTTCCAACGCCTTGACGAGCAATCCAAGGCCGCCTGGAGCGAGGTGCTGAACCAGTACCAGCGCCGCGCCGACCTCGTGCCCAACATCGTCGCCACTGTCAAAGGTGAGGCGAATTTCGAGCAGGAGACGCTCACGCGCGTGATCGAGGCGCGCGCCAAGGCCACGTCGATCCAGGTGACGCCCGAGACACTCAACGACCCCGAGGCCTTCGCCAAGTTCCAGCAGGCGCAAAACGAGCTCTCGGGCGCGCTCTCGCGTCTGATGGCGGTGTCGGAGCGCTACCCCACGCTGCAGGCGAACCAGGCTTTCCGCGACCTGCGCGTGACGCTCGAAGGCACGGAAAACCGCATCGCCGTGGCGCGCAACCGCTACATCCAGACCGTGCAGGAATACAACGTGCTCGTGCGCAGTTTTCCGACCAACTTGACCGCCATGCTGTTTGGCTACAAGCCCAAACCCGTATTCAGCGTGGCCAATGAGGCGCAGATCGCCATACCACCCAAGGTGGACTTTTCCGCCTCGAAACCTTGAAGATTCATAGCGTTTTATGCCTTTCGGCAAGGTTTTACGAGCGCTGCTAGTGCAGTGTTTGATGCTTGATGCGACAAATAAAACCGATGGATTTTTGGTCTGGGCAAGGCGCAAACCGCAGCGATACCGGGTGGTATCGCGAGGATTTGCAACGCGGCCCAGGCCAAAAAGACGCGGTTTTATGTCGCAGATAGCGTCGAACACTGCACTAGCTACTTTTATTGTAGTTTTTGGCGTGCTCGCTGCGCACGCGCAAGTGCAGAACTTGCGCCCCGTGCCTGCGCTCACGGCGCACGTGATCGACCAGACGGGCACGCTGAGCGCGGCCGAGCAGCAGGCGCTCGAGCAGCAGCTCGCGGCGCTCGAAAAAGCGCATGGTGCGCAGGTCGTGGTGCTGCTCGTGCCGACCACGGCGCCCGAAGACATCGCGAGCTTTGCCAACCGCGTCGGCAACACCTGGAAAATAGGTCGCCGCGGCGTGGGTGACGGCGTGCTCATCGTCGTGGCCAAGGACGACCGGCGTATGCGCATCGAGGTCGCCAAGGCGCTCGAAGGCGCCATCCCCGACATCGCGGCCGCGCGCATCATCGACGCGGTCATGAAGCCGCGTTTTCGCGCGGGCGACTACGCGGGGGGCCTGCAGGCAGCGGTGCAGGAGATCGCGGCGCGCATCGCGGGCGAGCCTTTGCCCGCGCCCACGCCAGAAAATGCGCAAGACGGCGCGGAGCTGGACTTGGGCTCGCTGCTCGTGCTGTTGTTCGTGCTGGTCAGTGTGGGTGGCAGTGTCTTGCGCGCGCTTTTTGGCACCACGGTCGGCGCGCTGCTGACAGGCGCCGCCGCGGGTGTCCTCACGTTCTGGCTCTCGACCAGTCTGCTGCTCGCCGCGGTGATGGCCGTGCTGGGCTTTTTCTTTGCGCTTGCGCTGGCTGCGCGTGGCGGCGTGGTGCTCGGGCCACCGGGTGGCTGGGGCGGCGGTTGGGGCGGTGGCCTGGGTGGCGGCGGCTTTCGCTCTGGCGGCGGGGGCGACTTCGGCGGCGGCGGCGCTTCGGGGGATTGGTGAACATGCAAGCATTTTTCCGCGCCTGCAAGGCATGGCCCCGGCTGCTGCGCCATCGTTGGTATGACGGGCAAGTGCGGCGCATCTTCCCGGAACATCTGTTGCAAGACCTGGCCGCGCGCGTGCAAGCGAGCGAGCGTCAGCACACCGGACAGATCCGCATCGCGATCGAAGGCGGCCTGCCCTGGAGCTACCTGCGCCGCGCCGCATCGCCGCGCGAGCGCGCCGTGATGCTGTTTGGCAAGCTGCGCGTGTGGGACACCGAGCACAACAACGGCGTGCTGATCTACTTGCTGCTCGCAGACCATGCGATCGAGATCGTGGCCGACCGCGGGCTCGCGCGGCATGTGCCAGCACAGCAATGGCAAGGCCTCGTCGCGCGCATGGCCGAGACCTTCCGCGCCGGCCAGTACGCGCAAGGCTTGGCGCTGGCCATAGACGAAGTGAACGCGCTGCTGGTGCGGCACTTCCCCGCGCAGGGCGGCGAGGCGCGCCGCAACGAATTGCCCGACAGCCCCGTGATCATTTGACGACAGCGCCGCAAATGCTCCTGATGAAGGAGCTGCTGGCGCTTGTCGCATCTTCTCTAATCGGCAAAAAGGCTTTGAGAGCCGTCAAGCCGCAGCCGGATAGAACATGCGGCGCGCGGGCGCCTGGGTCACGGAATGCGCGATCGCCCGGATATGCTCGGGCGTGGTGCCGCAGCAGCCGCCCACGATGTTCACCAGGCCCTCGGCGGCAAACTCGTGCAGCAGGCGGCTCGTGACCTCGGGCGTTTCGTCGAAGCCGGTGTCGCTCATGGGGTTGGGCAGGCCGGCGTTGGGGTAGCAGCTGATGAAGGTGTCGGGCGCGGCGCGCGCCAGCTCCTGGATGTAGGGGCGCATGAGCGCCGCGCCGAGCGCGCAGTTAAGCCCTACGGCGAGCGGGCGCGCGTGGCGCACGCTGTACCAGAACGCGGTGACGGTCTGGCCGCTCAAAAGCCGTCCTGAAGCGTCGGTCACCGTGCCGCTCACGATGATGGGCAGGCATTCGCCACTCGCCTCGAAAAACTCGTCGATCGCAAACAGCGCGGCCTTGGCGTTGAGGGTGTCGAAAATCGTCTCGACCAATAGCAGATCGGCACCGCCCTCGACCAGCGCCTGCACCTGCGCGTAGTAGGCCGCGCGCAGCTGCTCGAAGTCCACATTGCGCGCCGCCGGGTCGTTCACGTCGGGGCTGATGCTCGCCGTCTTGGGCGTGGGGCCGAGCGCGCCCGCGACGAAGCGTGGGTGCTCGGGCGTGCTGAACTGGTCGCAGGCGGCGCGCGCAATCTGCGCCGAGCGCAGGTTCATTTCGTACGCGAGCTGCGCCATGCCGTAGTCTTCTTGTGCGATCGAGGTCGCGCCGAAGGTGTTGGTCTCGACGATGTCCGCGCCCGCCGCGAGGTAGCGCGCGTGGATGTCGCGGATCACGTCGGGCCGGGTCAGGCTGAGCAGCTCGTTGTTGCCCTTGACCTCGCGCGGAAAATCCAGAAAGCGCGTGCCTGCGCCGTCAGGGCCATCGTAGCCCGCGCCGCGGTACTGCTGCTCGCTCAGGCGCAAACGCTGGATCATGGTGCCCATGGCGCCGTCGAGGATGGCGATGCGTTGGGCAAGGATGTCGGGAAGCTGCTGGGCGCGGGTGTAGTGAGGTTGAGGCATGTGCAGATTGTAGAAAGTGTGTGAAGCTAGTACGCCAGCGCGGTTGTGGCAGCCGAACGTCGCAGCGCGCAATGGGAAAAACAGCACCCCGGGCCACCGACTGTCTCGCAGGCGTCACGTTGCTGGTACAAACCCTGATTTTTGTCAAGGTCGATTCCCTGCAACATGCTCCTCAAGAGATTCGCTCTGCACCCAACATACCGTCCATGATGAAGCTGCATTGGTCCCAACAAACCATCGTCTTGCTGATTTTTTGCGTTCTTTTTGCAGGCTTCTCGCTGTTCCTCGAGGGTTTTTTCCAGCTGCAGAACCTGCTCACGTTGCTGCAGAACGTGGCCATTCTGGGTATCTTGGGTTTGGGCATGGCGCTCGTGGTGATCGGCCGCGGCATCGACATTTCATTGATCGCCGCGTTGGCCGTGCCGGCCGGGCTGGTGCTGCAAATGGTGCAAAACGGGCACGAAGTTCTGACGGCCTGCGCTGCCGGCGCGGCGGTGGCCTTGCTGTTCGGGTTGATCAACGGCTGGCTCATCGCCTACGCCGAAGTGCCCTCCTTGTTCACCACTTTGGCCTCGGGGCTCTTTCTCGCCGGTTTGGGCCAGGTGGCCTTTTTCCAGCTCGACGTGGTGCAATGGCCCGAGCGCCTCAATGCCATAGGCTGGCTCGGGCGCGGCGCCGTCTTGGGCCTGCCCAAGCCCATCGTGATGTTCGCGTTGGTCGCATTGGCGATGACCTTCTTTCTGCGCAAGCTGCGATTGGGCCTGTTCGTCTATGCGCTGGGCGACAACCCTTTTGCGGCGCGCGCCAGCGGCTTGTCCACGCGGCCCTTGATGGTGCTGCAGTATGTTTTGGCGGCATTGATCGGACTGTTCGCCGGACTCGTGATGGCCGCCTCGATCGACACCATGCCCACGCGCATTTTCAATTCCACCATGATCTACGACGTGATCCTGGTCGTGGTGCTGGGCGGCATTGGCCTGTCGGGTGGGCGCGGCGGCGTCAGCAACGTGCTCATCGGCACCTTATTGATCGGCACTTTGCTCAACGCCATGACGATCATGAACCTTTCGTATTCGGTGCAAAACATCATCAAGGGTGTGATCCTGCTCATCGCCGTGGTGATCGATTCGATCCTGAACCCGCGCAACGAGGAAACCGCGCAGCAAGGGGACATCTGAGTTTTTATTTACCGTAAACCCACGGCGTCAGGGATTGGCGCTTTGACAACACCAGGAGACTTCGCATGCGTATTTTTCGAACCCTCGTTCATGGCCTGGCATTGGCCGCAGGCTTGGCCGTTGGCACGGGCGCCTTGGCGCAAGGCAAGGGGCTGGACGAGCCTTTTCGCGCTGCCTACAAAAAGGCCCTGGCAGGCAAAACCGTGGCCTTTTTGCCGCTGGGCATGGGGTTCGACTTGGCGCAGGGCTGGTACAACGGGCTCAAGCGCGAGCTCGAGCCCGCCGGCATGAAGGTGGTGGCGCGCGACCCGAACTGGAACACCAACGCCGGTGCGCAGGCCTTTACCGCGCTGATCGCTGAAAAGCCCGCCTTCATCGTCGTACACAACCCCGATGTGCAAACCTACGCGCGCCTGATCGCACGCGCCGAGAAAGAGGGCATCTACGTCATCCAGATCAACATGCGTTCAGCCCAGCCTTCGGCGGTGTTCGTGGGCGCGGATTGGGTCGATGTGGGTGAGATGAACGCGCGCGCCGTGGTCGCCGCCTGCAAGGGCAAGTCCAACAAGATCGCGATCGTGCAGGGGGCGCCCACTGCCGCGACGAGCGCCTACACGCTCAAGGGCGTGGAAAACGTGCTCGCGCAGAACCCGCAGATCAAGGTCGTCTCGAACCAGGCCGCCGACTGGGACGCCGCCAAGGCCAAGGCGCTGACGCAAACGGTCTTGAAGCAGCACCCCGACCTGTGCGGCGTCATCGGCTTTTGGGACGGCATGGACATAGGCACCGCCGCCGCCATCAAGGAGGCCGGCCTCACGGGCAAGGTGTTTCTGGCCACCTCCGGTGGTGGAGAGCAAAAGGGCGCGTGTGACCAGGTCATGTCCGGGGCTTACGACTTGAACGTGAGCTACGACGTGCCCACGCAAGCGAGCAACATGGCGGCCATGATCAAGTGGCTCGCGCAAGGCGACGTCAAACCAGGGATGGCACACCAGAACATCTACACCACCCTGATTCCGATCACCAAGGCCAACGCCGGTCAGCAGGGCGTTTGCTGGAAATTGCCTTCCTGATCGGTTCTCGCCAAGCCAGGGGCGCCATGGGTGGCCCGAGCCGCCTACCGTCGCGCCCCTGGCGATTCTTCGCTCTTTGCTCTCGGGCACCCTTTGCCCGCCTCTGCCATGCAAGAAACGCTGACCCGTTTGCGCTACCGCTACTGGCCTGACCACTGGCTGGGTGAAATCCTCTCCAAGCGCTGGACGGAGACGGCCATTCCGTTTCTGCTGCTGGTGCTCGTCGTGGTGCTTTCGGCGCGGACGATCGACAACTTCTGGAGCCTCTCGGCCATCGCCGACACCTTGCGCCAGGCAGGGGAGATCGGCTTCGTCGTGCTCGGTCTGGCGCTGGTGATGATCGTCGGAGGCATCGATCTTTCCGTGGGCTCGGTTTTCGCACTGACGAATTTCGTCGCGCTCATGGCGATGCACGTGCTCCACTGGCCCCTGCCGCTCGCCATCGCCGCCACTTTGCTCACGGGGGCCTTGCTGGGTGCCGTGAATGGTGTGCTGATCGGCTATTTGCGCCTGCGCGCCTTCCTCACGACCCTGATCACGCTCATCATCTACCGCTCGATCTATGAAATCGTGAGCCTCGACTACTCCACGGCGATCGCCGGCAGCATGCCGGACTCGCAAGCGTGGGACTTCATGGCCAGCGGTGTCTGGCTGGGCCTGCCCGCCGTGGCCTGGGTTTATGCGCTTGTCGCGGTGCTCGGCCACGTCTTTCTCACGCGTTTGCGCATGGGCTGGCATGTACTGGCCATCGGGGGCTCGCGTCGCTCGGCTTTCAATAGCGGCATTCCGGTGCGCCGCACGGTCGCGCTGTGCTATGTGGCGAGCGGCGTGCTGACGGCCCTGGGTGCCTTGTTTTTTGCAGCACGCCTGGCTACGGCGGGCGCGGACATCGGCATCGGGCTCGAAATCACGGTGCTCACGGCGGCCGTGCTCGGCGGCATCAGCTTGGGCGGCGGACGCGGCTCGGTGGCCAAAGCCGTTTTGGGCACGCTGGTGGTTTTGCTGGTCGTCAACGGGCTCACGAACCTGTCGGTTTCGGGCGGCGCCAACCGCATGGTGCTCGCGGGGATTTTGCTTGCCGCCGCGCTGATCGACATCCGCTGGATCAAAAACCGCCACCGCATCGTCAGCTCGGTGTATGTGAGCCCGACGTACCTGGCCTTGCCGCCCGCGCCCGATTGCAGCCCCGGCAGCGGCTCCGTCTATGAGGTCAACGACAAGCTCAAGGACGTGGAGCTGATCGGCCTGGGGCGCATCGAATCGCCCGAGGACGTGATCCTCGATCGTCACGACAACCTCTACGCGGGCTCGCGCCACGGCGACATCATCCGTTTCCTGGCGCCCGACTACCAGCAGATGGAGGTCTATGCGCACATCGGCGGGCAGCCGCTGGGTATGGCGTTCGACCGCGACGACAACCTGTACGTCTGCATCGGCGGCATGGGGCTTTACCGCGTCACGCCCGAGCGCAAGATCGAAAAGGCCACCGACGAAACCCAGCGCAGCTGGCGCTCGATCAACGACGACAGCCGCCTGAGACTTGCGGACGACCTCGACATCGCACCTGATGGGCGCATTTTCTTCAGCGAGGCCACCGTGCGCTATGAAATGCACGAATGGGCCGTCGATGGGCTGGAGGCGCGCGGCAACGGTCGCATCATCTGCTACGACCCGCGCGACCAGAGCACCCGCACGGTGCTCGCCAACCTGAAGTTCCCCAACGGCATTGCCATGGCCAGCGATGGGCAGTCGATCCTGTTTGCCGAAACCTGGGGCTGCTGCATCAAGCGCTACTGGTTCGACGGCCCGAAAAAGGGCCGCGTGGAGACCGTGATCGACAACCTGCCCGGTTACCCCGACAACCTCAACCTCGCCTCCGACGGCAATTACTGGCTGGCCTTGGTCGGCATGCGCGGCCCCGCCTACGACATGGCCATGCGCATGCCTGGTTTTCGCAAACGCATGGCCAAGCGTCTGCCCTTCGACGAATGGCTGTTCCCCAACATCAACATCGGCTGCGTGATGAAGATCACCGAATCGGGCCAGGTGCTCGAAACCTTCTGGGACCTGGGCGGCGTGAACCACCCGATGATCACCTCGATGCGCGAGCACCGCGGCTACCTCTACCTCGGCGGGATCTCGAACAACCGCATCGGGCGCTACAAGCTGGCCGACGCCGATCCCGACTTCGTGCAGTACGACCGCCGCTGGGGGAAATCCGCATGAAAAACCCGCTTTCTGCCTGGCTTGATCGTCTGCTGGGGCGCGGCGAGGCCGCCACCACCGTCCCCATCATGGACGGCGCCTTGCGCCCGAACCGCCTGCTCGACGAGGCGCATGTCTTGGCGCGCTTGCCCGGTATCGAAGATATAGCTTGCAGCGCTGACCAGCTCTGGGTTTGCGCGGTTTCTGATGTGTACAGGCTGGCGGGCGACGGGCTGCAAAAGGTGCACAGCCTCCCCGCTCCCGTGACCGCCTTGGCAGCGGCGCCCGACGGCACGCTGGCCGTGGCGCTGCAAGGGCGGAAGGTGCTGCTGCTCGGTGGCGCGCACGATGGCGCCGAGATCGACCAGGTGGCCGGGCAGCCCCTGCGCAGCGTCAATGCGCTGGCGTTCGGAGCGCAGACTTTGTGGATCACCGAAGGCTCGCGCCAGCGCGATTACGCCCAGTGGAGCCACGACCTGATGGAATTGGGCCGCAGCGGGCGCGTGTGTGCGTGGCACTGGGCCGAGGGCCGCAGCAAGGAGGTCGCCAAAGACCTCGCCTTCGCGTTTGGCGCGGCGGAAGGCGCAGACGGCGCGCTGCTCGTGAGCGAGAGCTGGCGGCACCGCGTGCTCGCCTTGCGCGACGGGCAAGCGCAGCCGTGGCTGCACGACATGCCGGCCTACCCTTCGCGCATGGCACGCGCCGCCGGCGGGGGGTTTTGGCTCACCTGCTTTGCCGCGCGCACGCAGCTCGTGGAGTTCGTGCTGCGCGAGCCCACGTATCGCAAACGCATGATGGCCGAAATCGACCCGGCGTACTGGATCGCACCGGCGCTGTCTTCGGGCCACAGCTACCTGGAGCCGCTGCAGGGGGCCGGCGTCAAGCAGATGGGCATCGTCAAGCCCTGGGCGCCGCCGCGCTCCTACGGCTTGGTGATCCGCGTGAGTGCGCAGGGGCGCATCGAAAGCTCTTTGCACAGCCGCGTGGACGGCCACCACCACGGCATCACCGCGGTCGCCGAATTCGATGGGGCTTTGTACGTGGCTTCCAAGGGCAGCGGGCAATTGCTCAGGCTGCCCCTCGCATCCATTCAAGGGAGTGCAGCATGAACGCGCCAAGCACTGCGACACCGGAAGTCGTGCTGGAACTGCGCCAGGCGACGAAAAAATACGCCGGGGTGCCGGCGATCGAGGACGTGGACTTCAACCTGCGGCGCGGCGAGGTGCACGCCCTGCTCGGCGAGAACGGCGCGGGCAAGTCCACGCTGTCCAAGGTGCTCGCCGGTGTGGTCACGCTCAGCTCGGGGCACATGCTGCTCGAAGGGCGCGAAGTGAGCTTCAAAACGCCGCTCGAAGCCCACCACCACGGCATCGCCATGGTGTTCCAGGAGACCAGCCTGGTGCCCAGCATGACCGTGGCGCAAAATTTGTTTCTGGGGCAAGAGGCGTTTTTCAACCGCCTGCGCGGCATCTACATTGCAGCGCAGCAATTCCTGCAGTCGCTCAATTTCGACGTCAACCCCACGGCGCTGGTCGGCATGCTCGGCGCAGCGCAAAAGCAGATGGTGGAGATCGCCCGCGCCGTGCTCAACAATGCACGGATCATCATCTTCGACGAGCCCACGGCGACGCTGACGCCGGAAGAAAAGCGCTACTTCTTCGATCTGGTCGTCCAGCTCAAGAAACGCGGCGTTTCCATTATCTTCATCTCGCATGCGCTCGAAGAAGCGCTGCTGCTGGCCGACCGCATCACCATCTTGCGCGACGGCAAGCTCGTCGTCACCGACGACAAGGACCAATTCGACCGTGCGCGCATCATTCAGGCGATGGTTGGGCGCGACATGTCCCAAACCATGTACGGCGTGCACAAGACGCGCGTGCGTCCGCAGGGCGAATGCCTGCTGTCGGTGCAGAACCTGCGCATGGCCTCCATGGTGAAAAACAACTCCCTGTCGGTGTTCGCGGGGCAGGTGACGGGCGTATTCGGGCTCGTCGGAGCCGGCCGCACGGAAACCTTCAAGGTCGTCGCGGGCCTGATCAAGCGCGACTTTTTCTATGGCGGCGAGGTGCGTCTGCGCGGCCGCCCCGTGCGCTACCGCGTACCGGCGCCCGCCGTGCGCGACGGCATCGCCTACATCACCGAAGACCGAAAATCCGAGGGCTTTTTCGACCACATGTCGATCCCGCGCAACATCTACCTCGGCGTGCTCGCCAAGAAAAAAGGCCGCCAGCCCATGGTCTCCGCCAGCGAGGAGCGCAGCCTCGGGGAATACTGGACGAAGATGCTGAGCATCCGCGCCATCGATAAAAGCGTGCAAGTCGTGGAGCTCTCGGGCGGCAACCAGCAAAAGGTGGTGATCGCCAAATCGCTCGCGCAAGAGCCCGACGTCATCATCTTCGACGAGCCTACGCGCGGCGTCGATGTCGGCGCCATCGCGGAAATCCATGCCGAGATCAATCGGCTTGCAGACGCAGGCAAGGCGGTGGTGGTGATCTCGTCGTATCTGCCGGAGATTCTGTCTTTGTCCGACCGCATCCTGGTCGCGAAAAAAGGCAAGGTCGTGGAAGAATTCTCAGCCCTCGAAGCGACGGAAGAAAAGATCATGTACGCGGCGATTCACTGATCTTCGAAGCCTTTGCCACCGAACCGGCGGCGCTCCTCGGCCCGCACGGCAAGAATCGCTACAGAACCAGCCTTGCCATGACAGGGGTGAATGAACGGGCGCACGCTACACTTTTCCCTGATCCCGCGCCAAAGCGCATCTCAGGAAGCAACATGCCACCGACCGAAACCCCCGACACTCCGATCGCCGACGTTGCCGCGCCCATGCAGTGGAGCGACGCTTATCTGCTCGGCTACGGCCCCATGGACGCGCTGCACGAGGAGTTCGTGACCCTCGTGCACCAATTGCAGACCGCGCCCGACGCCGATCTGCCGGGATTGCTCGATGCCTTTGCCGAGCACGCGCAGAGGCATTTCAGCGAAGAGGAAGCCTGGATGGAAGAAACCAACTTCCCGGCGCGCGGCTGCCATGCCGACGAACATGCGGCGGTGATGAAGTCGGTGCAGGAAGTGCGCGAAGTGCTCGCGCAAGGCCGCAGCGACGTGTGCCGCTCGCTCGCGCAAGCGCTCGCCGACTGGTTTCCGGGCCACGCCGACTACCTCGACTCGGCCCTGTCGCACTGGATGTGCAAGCGACGCCTGGGCGGCAAGCCCGTGGTGATCCGGCGCAATCTACAAAAATCGTAGCTGCCAGCGCTTGTTCCACCTTGGTTTTCTGGCCTTTTTGCTTAATTTTCAGCAGTATCCAGGCGACGCGCCAAAAGCGCTCAGGCCGCGCGCAGCGCCGCTTCGAGGATGTCCAAGCCTTCGGCAAACAGCGCGTCGGGGATGGTGAGCGGGAACAGAAAGCGCAGCACGTTCGCCTCGGTGCCGCAGCTGAGCAGAATCAGCCCGCGCGCCAGCGCCTCGGCCTGCACGCGGCGCGTGAATTCGGCGTCGGCGGCGCCGCTTGCGGGATCGCGCAGTTCCACGGCCACCATGGCGCCCAAGCCGCGCACCTCGGCGATCTGCGGCACCTGCGCGCGCAGCGCTTCGAGCCGCGCCTGCAGCTGCGCGCCGAGCCGCGCGCCGCGCTCGGGGAGCTTTTCTTCGTGCATGACCTCGATCACAGCGTGCGCCGCCGCCACCGCAAGCGGGTTGCCCGCATAGGTGCCGCCGAGGCCGCCCGGCGCCGGGGCGTCCATGATTTCGGCGCGGCCCGTGACGGCCGAAAGCGGCAGCCCCGCGGCGAGCGACTTGGCACTGGTCATGAGGTCGGGCAGCACGCCGGTCTGCGCGTGGTAGTGCTCCATCGCAAACAGCTTGCCGGTGCGCCCGAAGCCGCTTTGCACCTCGTCGGCAATGAGCACGATGCCGTGCATGTCGCACAGCGTGCGCAGCCATTGCACGGCGGCGGCGTCGATGACGTTGAAGCCGCCTTCGCCCTGCACGGGCTCGAAGATGATCGCGGCGACGCGCGTGGGCTCGATGTCGGCCTTGAACAGGCGCTCGATCGCTTTTTTCGCCTCGGCCAGACCGCCGCCCTGGCGCGGAAAGGGCGCATGGTAGATCTCGGGCGGGAACGGGCCGAAGCCCACCTTGTAGGGCTGCACCTTGCCGGTGAGCGCCACGGCAAACAAGCTGCGGCCGTGGAAGGCGCCGTCGAACGCGATCACGCCCGAGCGGCCCGTGTAGGCGCGCGCGATCTTGATCGCGTTCTCCACGGCCTCGGCGCCCGTGGAAAACAGCGCGGTTTTCTTCGCGAAGCTGCCCGGCGTGAGTTCGTTGAGTTTTTCCGCGAGCGCCACGTAGCTCTCGTAGGGCACGACCTGGTAGCAGGTGTGCGTGAAGCGCTGCAGCTGCGCGGTGAGCGCGGCCACGACTTTGGGGTGGCGGTGGCCGACGTTGAGCACCGCGATGCCGCCGGCAAAATCGATGAAGCGGCGCCCCTCGACGTCCCAGAGTTCGGCGCCTTCGGCACGCGCGGCAAAAAACTGTGCCATCACGCCGACGCCGCGCGGCGTGGCCGAGGCCTTGCGGGCCAGCAGTTGTTCATTGCGGGAGTGGTTCATGGGGAATTCCTCTCTTGAAGAAAACAGAATGTCGGAAGCGGCGGTGCAAAGTAGGTGCGCCACCATCTGTCGACCGCAAAAGCACGCTCAGCGCGGCGCGATGCGCATCCAGGTGGTTTTGAGCTCGGTGTATTTGTCGAAGGCGTGCAGCGATTTGTCGCGCCCGTTGCCCGACTGCTTGACGCCGCCGAAGGGCACAGTGATGTCGTCCTCGTCGTACTGGTTGACGTGCACCGTGCCGGCCTTGAGCGCGCGCGACACGCGCACGGCGCGGTCGAGGTTGCGCGTCCACACGCCGGCGTGCAGGCCGTAGGTGGAATCGTTGGCGATGGCAATGGCTTCTTCTTCGGTGCGAAAGCGGAGCACCGCGAGCACCGGGCCGAAGATTTCTTCCTGCGCGATTTTCATGCGGTTGTGCACCTTGTCGAACACCGTGGGCGCGACGAACTGCCCGCCCGTGTGCTCGAGCACGCGCGTGCCGCCCGCGAGGCACTGCGCGCCTTCGGCCAGGCCCGACGCGATGTAACCCAGCACGGTCTGCGTCTGCGTGGCGTCGACGAGCGCGCCAAGCTGGGTCTGCGGATCGAGCGGATCGCCGGGTGCGTACTGCGGCACCTGGGCCAGCAGCTTTTCGAGGAAGGCGTCGGCAATGTCCTCCTGCAGCAGCAGGCGCGAGGGCGCGTTACAGCTTTCGCCCTGGTTGTAGAACATGCTGCCCGCGGCCGTGGCGGCGGCGCGGTCGAGGTCGTCGAAATCGGCAAACACGATGTTCGCCGACTTACCGCCGAGCTCGTTGTAGATGCGCTTGAGGTTGCTGCGCCCGGCGTATTCGAGCATGCGTCGCCCGGTGCGCGTGGAGCCCGTGAAGCCGATCACGTCCACGTCCATGTGCAGCGCGAGCGCCTCGCCGGCTTCGTGGCCGTAGCCCGGCACCACGTTGAGCACGCCCGGCGGCAGCCCGGCCTCGAGTGCCAGTTCGGCCATGCGCAAGGCCGTCAGGGGCGACTTTTCGCTCGGTTTGAGCACCACCGAGTTGCCCGCGGCGAGCGCGGGCCCGAGCTTCCACGCGGCCATGAGCATGGGGTAGTTCCAGGGCACGATGGCGCCGACCACGCCTGCAGGCTCGCGCGTGACCAGCGCCAGCGCGCTGTCGGCCGTGGGCGCGATTTCGTCATAGACCTTGTCCACGGCCTCGCCGTACCACTGGATGCAGCGCGCTGCGCCGGGCACGTCGGCCGAGAGGCTGTTCGTGATCGGCTTGCCCATGTCCAGGGTTTCGAGCAGGGCGAGTTCCTCGCGCGCCGCGAGCATGGCCGCGGCGAAGTCCTGCAGCACCTTCTTGCGCGCGGCCGGGGATTTGCCCGCCCAGCGCCGATCGACGAAGGCCGCGCGCGCAGACGCGACGGCCCGGGCGATGTCCGCCGCCTGGCCGCGCGCCACGCGCGTGAGCACGCGGCCGTCGAGCGGCGAGATGCAGTCGAAGCACTGGCCGTCGGCCGCGTCTTCACGCCGGCCGTCGATCCACATGCGGCCATCGATGCCGCGCGCGAGCAACTCGGCCGCACGCGCGTGCCAGAAATCACGCGAATAATGGGCATTCATAGGACATCTCCGGGTAAATGGACTTGGACTCGCGCAAACAAGGATGCCGCAAAGTGTTTTGCCATCGGGCGCGCGCCTTGCCTTACCCCGATTTGCGCAAGTCGTGCAGACGCTTCGCCGCAGGCTGCCGGCAAACCCGCCATGGCGTTCAGAAGCTCACGACCACCGAGGCCGCGAGCAGGTTGTTGTATTTGCGGTAGCTGCCGTCGGAGGTGTTGAGGAAAGTCGCACGGCTCGCGCGGTCGTAGCGGTATTCGAGTTTGAGCGTGGTGGACTGGTTGTAGAGGTAATTCATGCCCAGCGACAAGGCGTAGCGGTTCGCGCCCGAATTACCGTCCGTCGTTACCCATTCGCCAGTGAGCGGGTCACGCACATAGCCGGGCCCGAAGCCGTTGACGCCGTTGAAGCTCTGCCCTGCGCTCGATACGTTCATGTAGCCGCCGGGCAGGCCGCCGCCATTTTTCTTGTTGTTGAGGTAGTCGGCGCGCGCAAAACCGAGGAAGCGCGGGCTGAAGTTGTAGGTCATCATGCCCGAGAGGCCCCACCACTTCGCGGTGTCGCCGTTGTAGGCCGCGCCGGTTTGCTGGCCGTAGCCGACCTGGCCGTAGTAGCCCCAGTCGCCCTTGGTGACGAAACCATCGACCTCGAACATTGCGGCCGACGAAGTGCCCGTGCGGTACAGCGCCGTGGTGCCGTCGGCGGGGTTCACGTTGGTGTTGGGCAGCTTGCCCACCATGCCCCAAAAGCCCACGCCTGCGTTGTCGTAGCCGGGAATCGCGTAGTCGGCGCGAAACACTGCTGCGGGTGCACGTCCGCCATTGCCGTCGTAGTAATAGCGAGGGGAATTCATGTTGGCCAGCATGGCCTTCACCTCCCACTTGCCGCGCACCATGTCTATGCCTACGCCGGTATAGGACGTGAGCTCGGCAAAGTCGAACAACAGGTTGTGGGTGATGGGCTTCATCTGGTTGCCCCAGGTCGATTCGTAGCCCTCCCAGTCGGGAATCTGGCCGGCGATCAGGCGCGTGTTCTTGTCGCCTTCGAGCGGAATCGAAACCGAGGCTTCGTGCACGATCGAGCTGCCGTTGGTCAGCGCGCCCGATCCGCGGTCGGGTGCGAGCATCAGCGTCCACTTGGTGCCGTCTTCGGTTTCTTTGGCAAACGAGATGTAGGCGCTGCCGAAGTACGAGTTGTCGTAGTTGTAGATCGAGCTGTCGCCCGCCGACCCGTTCGAGCGGTTCAGGAACACGAACGAGCCTGATTGTTGCGCCTGGTTGTAAACATACGCTGGCGCGATCATGCCGGTGATCGTGAGGCCCTTGAAGCCCGACATCTCCATGGTCTGTTTGACACCGCTGATTTGCACGTCGGCGCGGTCTGCGGTTTGGCCGGCTTCTGCCGTGGCCTTTTGGGTTTCCTCAATCTGGACTTGCTGGCTCTTGACCTGTGCTTCGAGCTGCTGCACCTTGGCCTTGAGCGCCTCGATCTCGCGCAGGATGTCGGCATTGGTGTCGGCCAGCGCGAACATGGGCTCCAGGCCGAGGGCCAGGGTCAAAACGGAAAGGCGGAATTTGTGTTGCATGGTTTCCCTCAGCTTGGTGATAAAACGGTGCAGCCGCTGCGTAAAAAGCACGACTTACGCAAATCGGGGTGGGGCAAGTCGCGCGCCCCATGGCAAAACACGCTGCAGCATCTTTGTTTGCGTAAGTCCAGAAGCGCTATGCGCTGGTTTGCAATTCCATTTCCTGGCGGTAGGCGGCGGCGCTTTCCTCGGCGCGACGGCGTTCGCGCCGCGCCATCCAGATGCTCGCGGCCACCACGGCGACGATCACGAGATAGACCGTCACGGCGCCGATGACGTTGATCTCGGGGTTCAGACCGAGGCGCGCACGCGAGAAAATCACCACGGGCAAGGCGGTCGCGCCGGGGCCCGAAAGGAAGGCGGAGATGACCACTTCGTCGAGCGAGAGCGAAAAGGTCAGCAGCCAGGCCGACACCAGCGCCTGCGAAATCGCGGGCAGCGTCACGAGCAGGAACACCTGCAAAGGGCGCGCGCCCAGATCCATCGCGGCTTCTTCGATGGAGCGATCCATTTCCTTGAGGCGCGACTGGATCACCACGGTGCCATACGAGATGCACATCACCGTATGGCCGATGAAGATCGTGAAAAAACCTTTTTGCGGAAAGCCCAGCACCTCTTGCGCAGTGACGAAAAACAGCAGCAAAGCAAGCGCAATCACCACCGTGGGCATGACCAGCGGGATGTTGATGAGCAGGTTCAGCAAGCCTTTGCCGCGAAAGCGCTGGTAGCGCGTGAGCGCAAAAGCCGCGAGCGTGCCGAGCACGACCGAGGTGGTGGCGGTCGCCAGGGCCACCTTGAGGGACAAGGCCAGGCCACTGAGCACGACATCGTCGTGTAACGTCTCGGCATACCAACGCAGCGTCCAGCCACCCCACAGCGTGACCATGCGCGAGTCGTTGAAAGAATAGACGACCAGCACCACGATGGGCAGGTAGAGGAACAGATAGACCAGCGCCATCCAGAGCGTGGACAAGGACAGCAGGCGCTTGGGTTTCATGACGCCGCCTCCATGACCTTGGTCTGATAGCGATTGAAGATCGCGATCGGCACGAGGATCAGCAGCACCATCACGATGGTCACGGCCGCGGCGCGCTGCCAGTCGAGGTTGAGGAAGAACTCGTTCCACATCACGCGCCCGATGTTGAGCACTGAAGGGCCGGCGAGCAGCTCGGGGATCACGTATTCACCCACGGCAGGGATGAACACGAGCAGCGACCCGGCGACGATGCCCGCGCGCGACAGCGGCACGGTCACGAGCCAGAAGGTCTTGAGGGGCGTCGCACCCAGATCGGCCGCGGCTTCGAGCAGGCGGCCGTCGAGCTTCACGAGCGTCGCATAGAGCGGCAGGATCATGAATGGGATGTAGCCATACACCATGCCGATCATGAACGAGAAGGTGGTGAACATCATGCGCAACGGCGCGTCGATGATGCCGGTCCAGAGCAGAAACTGGTTCACCAGGCCGTTGATGTCGAGCAGGTTCTTCCAGGCGTAGATGCGGATCAGGAACGACGTCCAGAACGGCAGCATCACGAGCATCAGCAAGGCCGGGCGCACGCTGGGGTTGGAGCGCGCAAGGAAGTACGCGAACGGGTAGCCGATCACCAGGCACAAGAACGTGGTGAATAGCGCATAGCCGATCGAGGACAGATACGTCAGCAGATAAAGGTCGTCACGCAGCAGGGCGAGATAGGCACCGAAATGCAGCTGGATGCGCAAGGCTTCTTCTTTGAAAGCGACGAGCGGCTCGAAACCCACGCCAAGCTCGTTGCTCACCGAAAGGCTGATCTTGAGCAGGATCAGGAAAGGCACGAGCAAAAAAACCACGAACCAAAACTGGGGCACGCCGATGACCAGCAAGCGCCCGCCATGGAAACGGCGCCGGTGCTTGGGCGTGCCAGCAGGGGCTGAGGAAGGCGTGAGCGTGTCCATCGTGCTGCCCCTTCAATCGACGATGACCACGGGCGCAGTGCCCATCCAGTGTGCGGTGACTGCCGTGCCGATCTCGAACGGGTCGGCATGACGGTCGGCGTTCGACACATCCACGCGCATGCGGCGTTGGTTGGGCAGCTGCAGCTCGTAGGCGGTGAAGCTGCCCATGTAGAGGCGCCCCGCAACCTGCCCTTGCACGGCATTGTGCGGATAGGCCTTGTGCCCCGGTTCGAGCATGATTTTTTCGGGGCGCAGTGCCACCACGAGCTCCATGCCCAGCGCACCGCTGATGCCATGGTCGATGTGGAACAGCACTTCTTCGGTCTGGACTTCGCAATGGTCGGGCTCGTCGGTCACGAGCCGGCCTTCAAAGAGGTTCACGTTGCCGATGAAGTCGGCCACGAAGCGGCTTTGCGGATGCTCGTAAATCTCGCTGGGCGTGCCGAGTTGCAAGAACCGCCCTTCACGCATCACGGCGATGCGGTCGGCCATGGTCATGGCCTCTTCCTGGTCGTGCGTGACCATGACACAGGTCACGCCCACCTTGCGCAGGATGTTGACGAGCTCGATTTGTGTGCGCTCGCGCAGTTTTTTGTCCAGCGCCCCGAGCGGCTCGTCGAGCAACAGCAATTGGGGCCGCTTGGCCAGACTGCGCGCGAGGGCCACGCGCTGCTGCTGTCCGCCCGAGAGCTGGTGCGGCTTGCGCTTGGCGTAGGGCCGCAACTGTACGAGGTCGAGCATCTCCTCGACGCGCTGCCTTATGGCTGCTTTGTCCATGCCGTCGCGCCGCAGGCCGAACGCGATGTTGTCGAACACCGTGAGGTGCGGAAACAAGGCGTAGGACTGAAACATCATGTTGATCGGCCGCTCGTAGGGCGGCAGTTCGGTGATGTCCTGGCCCGCGAGAAAGACGCGCCCGCTGCTCGGCGTCTCGAAACCCGCAAGCATGCGCAGCAGCGTGGACTTGCCACAACCCGAGGAGCCGAGCAGGGCGAAGATTTCACCCTGCGCGATGTCGAGATCGACCTCATGCACCGCGAAGACTTCGCCGAAGCGTTTGGTGACGGCGGCGATACGCAAAAAGGCGTCCTGCGCTTTCGTGGAGGCTGCGGTTGCGCTGCTGGTTGATGCCATGGTGTGGTTTCTCGGGCCGGGCGGTGTGGTGGGCAGTTCTTGGCCTGGTGCCGTGCGGCACCATGTGTCGCACGGCGTGACGGCGAATTTTCTTATAGCCCCGTCTTGAACTTGGTATACAGGCGCGTGAGCAAGCGGCGCTCGTCGCTGCTGTAGACCTTGGGTGCAATGAGCTTGGCCATCATCTCGGGCGAGAGGAAGACGTAGTCGTTGTCCTTCACCCGTGGCAACACGAATGGGAGGGAAGCCGGCACCGGGTTGGCGTAATAGACCGTGTTGGAATCGGCCGCAACGACCTTGGGCTGCAGGCGGTAGTTGATGAACTTGTGCGCGTTCTCGGCGTGCTTGGCGTCTGCGGGGATCGCCATCGTGTCGATGAAGATCACGGCGCCGTGCGTGGGCGGGAAGACCTTGATGTTCACACCGTTTTTGGCTTCCTTGGCACGGTGCGCGGCGATGCCCATGTCACCCGACCAGCCGAGCGAGGCGCAGAGGTTGCCGCCTGCGAGGTCGTTGATGTAGCCGCTCGAAGACAGCTGGCTCACGTAGGGGCGAATTTTTTGCAGCATGTCCCAGGCCTTCTGGTAGTCGGCGGGTTTGTTGCTGTTTTGCGGAATGTTCAGGTAATTGAACGCCGCCTCCATGATGTCGCCACCGGAGTCGAGGAACGAAATGCCGCAGCTCTTGAGTTTGCTCGCGTATGTCGGGTTGAAGACGAGGTCAAAGGGGTTGTCGGGCATGGGCGTATCACCCAGGGCCTTTTTGACCTTGTCCACGTTGATCCCCACGGTGGTGTAGCCCCACATCCACGGGATCAGGTATTTGTTGCCCGGATCGACGGCCGCAAGCTGCTTCATCAGATTGGGGTCGAGGTTCTGGTAGTTGGGAATCTTGGATTTGTCGATGGGCTGGAACAGGCCGCCCTTGAGCTCGACGGCGCCCCAGTTCGACGAAGGCACGACGATGTCGTAGCCCGTGTCGCCTGCAACCAGCTTGGCAAACAGGGTTTCGTTCGAGTCGAAGGTGTCGTAGCGCACCTTGATGCCGAACTGTTTTTCGAAGTCCGGAACTGTGGTCGGAGCGATGTAGTCTGACCAGTTATAAATGTTCAGGACGTTGTCCTGGGCCTGCGCGGGCGCTGCTGCAAACACGGCCAAGGCCGCCGCGCTCGCCGTGAAGGCGCCGAGCAATTTGCGCGCCCAGGATGCCTGGGGGTTTTTGCCAGCCGCGCGCGGCCGGAGGGGGGGCATAAAACGGGACATCGAAACTCCTCCAAGAAAAGGTGGTCGACAAAAAGCATGCAATAGGGATGCCAGGGCGGGTTTATATCAGCCCGTCCGCACGCAAACCAGCCCATGTGTCATCCAGGCTACGGCGGATGCGGCGCACCATTTCGTCGATGTCCTCGTGCGTCATGACGAGCGGCGGCGCGATGATCATGCGCTCTTCGACGGCGCGCATCACCACGCCGTTTTGGAAGCAATGGTCGCGGCAGCGGTAGCCCACGCCGAGCTCGGCATCGAACAGCGTGCGGCTGGCCTTGTCTTTGTAGAGCACCAGTCCGGCCACCATGCCCAGCGACTGCACGTCGCCCACGAGCGGATGGTCGGCGAGCGTGCCGAAAGCGGTGGCGAGGTAGGGCGCCAGGTCTTGCGCGACTCGCTCGATCACGCCCTCGCGGCGCATGGCCTGCACGTTGGCCACGGCGACGGCGCAGCAGGTCGGATGGCCCGAATATGTGAAGCCGTGCTGGAACTCGCCGCCGCGCTCGATCAGCACCTTGGCGATGCGCTCGCCCACGAGCACGCCGCCCAGCGGTAGATAGCCCGAGGTGACGCCCTTGGCAAAGGTGATGAGGTCGGGCCGCGTGCCTATGTGCGGGTGCTGGCAGCCGAACCAGTGGCCTAGGCGCCCGAAGCCGCAAATCACCTCGTCGGAGACGAGCAAGATGCCGTAGTGGTCGCAGATGCGCTGGATTTCAGGCCAATAGCTCGCAGGCGGAATGATGACGC
Organism: Extensimonas vulgaris; assembly: GCF_003337425.1. Taxonomy (GTDB): domain Bacteria; phylum Pseudomonadota; class Gammaproteobacteria; order Burkholderiales; family Burkholderiaceae_C; genus Extensimonas; species Extensimonas vulgaris. The sequence goes on along the minus strand of NZ_QPJU01000015.1, from coordinate 9,294 downwards.
CGCCTGCGCCCTGCACCGGCTCGCCGATGAACGCAGCGACGTTTTCAGGGCCGAGCTCGCGAATCTTGGCTTCGAGCCACGAAGCCGCGCGCAGGCCGAAATGTTCGGCGCTCTCGCCCGCGTGGCCGTGCTGGAGTTGGTAGGGCTGGTCGATGTGCACTATGCCGGGAATCGGCAGGTCGCCCTGCGCGTGCATGCCGCTCATGCCGCCGAGCGAGGCGCCGCCCAGCGTGCTGCCGTGGTAGGCATTGCGCCGGCTGATGATGGTCTTGCGCCGCGGCTGGCCCATCAAGTCCCAATAGCGGCGCACCAGGCGGATGATGGTGTCGTTGCCCTCGGAGCCCGAATTGGTGAAGAACACATGCTGAAAGCCGGGCGGCGCGATCTCGGTCAGCAAGCTGGCGAGCTCGATTGCCGGCACCGTCGTGGTCTTGAAAAAGGCGTTGTAAAACGGCAGGGTCTGCATTTGCCGCGTGGCGGCGTCGACGAGGTCTTGCCGGCCGTAGCCGAGGTTCACACACCACAGCCCCGACATGCCGTCGATGATCTCGTGGCCGTCGGAGTCCCAGATACGCACCCCCGCGCCGCGCACGATGATGCGTGTGCCGCTGGCGTTGAGGCTTTGCGTGTCGGTGAACGGGTGCAGGTGGTGCGCGGCATCTTGCGCGCGCAGCGCGGCGGTGTCGAAGCGGGGCAGATCAGACGATGGCATGGATATCTCCAACGGACAAAAAGGGGCTGGCGCCTCACACGTGCAGCAGCAGGTGCTCGCGCTCCCAGGGGCTGATGACCTTCATGAACTCGGCGTATTCGCTCATCTTCACGGCCTTGTAGATGCCGCAAAAGCGCTTGCCCAGCAGCTGCGCGACTTCGGGCACTTCGTCGAGCAGGCGCACCGATTCGGACAGGCTCTGTGGCAGCGGCGTGGCATTGGGGTGGTTGTAGGCGTTGCCCTTCATTTCCGGCAGTGCCTCGATCTTTTCCATCATGCCGAGGTAACCACAGGCCAGGCTTGCGGCCAGGGCCACGTAGGGGTTGGCGTCGGCGCCGATCACGCGGTTTTCCACGCGCCGGTTCGCAGCGTTGGAATTGGGCACGCGTATGCCCACGGTGCGGTTGTCGGAGCCCCATTCGACGTTCGTCGGCGCGGCCGTGTTGGCCACGAGGCGGCGGTACGAGTTCACGTAGGGCGCCAAAAATGCCATCACATAAGGGATGTATTTCTGCAGGCCGCCGATGTAGTGGAAGAACTGCGCCGAGGGCGTGCCGTCGGGGTTGCTGAAGATGTTGCGCCGTGTGCTGCGTTCGACCACGCTCTGGTGTACGTGCATGGCGCTGCCGGGCTCGCCCATCATGGGCTTGGCCATGAAGGTGGCGAACATGTTGTGGCGCATCGCGGCTTCGCGGATCGTGCGCTTGAAGAAAAACACCTTGTCGGCGAGGTCGAGCGGGTTGCCGTGCAGGAAGTTGATCTCCATCTGCCCCGCACCGATTTCATGGATCAGCGTATCGACGTCGAGGTCCATCGCGTCGCAGTAATCGTAGATGTCTTCGAACAGCGGGTCGAACTCGTTCACGGCGTCGATGCTGTAGTGCTGGCGCGAAGTCTCGGCACGGCCCGAGCGGCCTATGGGCGGGCGCAGCGGCTGGTCGGGGTCGGTATTTTTGTCCACGAGGTAGAACTCGAGCTCGGGCGCCACCACCGGCTCCCAGCCTTGCGCATGGAACAGCTCGATGACCTTTTTGAGCACCGTGCGCGGCGCGTAATCGACGGGCGAGCCGTCCTTGAAGTAGCAGTCGTGGATCACCTGCGCCGTGGGGTCGGTGGCCCAGGGCACGACGCGCGCGGTGCTCGGGTCGGGCACCAGGTTCATGTCGCGGTCGGTGTTGGCGATCAGCGTGTCGAGCTGCGGATCGTCGGGCCAGTTGCCCGTCACCGTGAGGCCGATGATGCTCTCGGGCAGGCGCATGCCGCGGTCTTCGGTGAACTTGTTGCGCGGCAGAATCTTGCCGCGCGCCACGCCTGTGAGGTCGGGCACCAGGCATTCGATCTCGGTGATGCGCCGCTCGTTGAGCCAGCGCTCGAGGTCGTTGAAAGTCCAATGCTTGCGGCTTTCCAAAGAGGTGTTCGTGGTGTTGGGTTCGGTAGTCATGGTCGTGCCTGCAAAGAAAAAGCAAGGTCAGTGCGCCGTGGCGCTTTTGGCGTAGCGCCGGCACGCATCGCCAAAAGCGGCAAACAGTTTGCGCGAAACCGGGTCCTGCGCCGCGCGCCATTCAGGGTGCCACTGCACGGCGAGCACAAAGCCCGGCGCGCTGCGGTGGCGGTAGGCTTCAATGAGCCCGTCGGGTGCCGTGGCCTCGACGACCAGGTCGGGCGCGAGCTGGTCTATGCCCTGCCCGTGCAGGCTGTTGACCTGCCAGGTCGAGGTGCCCAGCAGCGCTTCGAGCCAGCCGCCGGGCGTGGCGTGCACCGTGTGTGCCGGAGCGTATTGCTCGTCGAGCGTGGCGCTTTCGTCCTCGCGGTGGTCGGCGTAGCCGGGCGTGCGGTGCACCTCTTGCAGCAAAGTACCGCCGAGCGCGACGTTGATCTCCTGAAAGCCGCGGCAGATGCCGAACACGGGTACGCCGCGTGCAATCGCCGCGCGGATCAGCGGCAAAGTGGTGGCGTCGCGCGCCGGATCGGCCGGCGAGTCGGGGCGCGTGAGCGCATGGCCGTAATGGTGCGGCTCGATGTTCGAGGGCGAACCCGTGAAGACGATGCCGTGCACGGCCGCGAGCAAGGCGTCCTGCGGCAGTCTCTCACCCAGGGATGGCAACAGCATGGGCAGGCACCCCGAGAGCTCGAGCACCGGGTCCACATATTTCTGCGCGACCGCATAGGTCGGGTGGCCGGCGAGCATTTTGAGGTCGGTGGACACGGCCACCAAAGGCGTCTCTTTTGTCATGTCGTTTTTCGTTCGGATGCGCGGTGACAAAATCTCGCAAAAACCAAAAAACCTAGGGTTTTCCACTAGTTATGGAGATTTCATGGTTCAAATATAAACGTGTATTGGCACTTGCGATGGAACCACTATGGCCTTTTATGATGGTGCCATTTGCGCGTCCCCAAAGCCCTTCCAAGCGTTTCGGCCACTCCACCTGAAGCCCCATGCGTTCCTATGACCTGACCGAACGGCTGCTCACCGAATTGCAGCGGCCCGATGGCCCGCATGCGCTCGCGCCCCTCAATCGGCGCCTGTACCACGTGCTGCGCGAAACCATTTTGGCAGGCCATTTGGAGGCCGGCACGCGTTTGCCGAGCACGCGCGCGCTGGCGTGTGAGCTGGCGCTGTCGCGCAATACCGTGATGTCCGCGATCAGCCAGCTCGTGGCCGAGGGCTATCTCTCGGCGCAGCAGGGCAGCGGAACCTATGTGTCCGACACGCTGCCCGACCAAAGACCACTGACGCCGCCTGCCAGCGCCGCCAAGCGTGCACCTGCGGCCGACAATCCACGCGACCTTTCCGACCGCGGCGCCCTGCTTACGCGGCATTCGGGCTCGCAGGACTATGAAGTGCAGCCTTTTGCTCCGGGGGCGCTCGACTTTGCTGACTTCCCCATCCAGCTCTGGCAAAAGCTGCAGACCAAATACTGGCGCAGCCTGGATCGCAATCTGCTCGACTATGGGCAAGAGGGCGGCTACATGCCGCTGCGCGAGGCCATCGCGCGCTACCTCACGCTGTCGCGCTCGGTGCGCGTCACGCCCGCGCAGGTGCTCATCACCACCGGCACGCAGCAGGCCATTGACCTGGCCGCGCGCCTGCTTACCGACCATGGTGACGAGGCCTGGATAGAAAACCCGAGCTACTGGGGCGCGCGGCGCGCACTCGAAGCGGCGGGGCTGCGCCTGCGCCCCATCGCCGTGGACGCCGAGGGCATCGCGCCGCGCGAGGCCGAATGGCACACGCGCCCGCGCCTGATCTACGTCACACCCTCGCACCAGTACCCGCTCGGCCACGTGATGAGCCTGCAGCGCCGGCGCGCCCTGCTCGAATTCGCGGCGCAGCGCCGCTGCTGGATCTTCGAGGACGACTACGACAGCGAATTTCGCTACAGCGGCCGGCCGTTCGCGAGCCTGCAAGGGCTGGACGCGCATGCGCAGGTGCTGTATTCGGGCACCTTCTCCAAGGCCATGTACCCCGGCATCCGCCTGGGCTACCTCGTGGTGCCGCCGGACCTGCTTGCGGCCTTCAACACCGGCTTGTACGACCTGTACCGCCCCGGGCAACTGATGCTGCAAGCCGCGCTCACCGACTTCATCACCGAAGGGCACCTGCAGACCATGGTGCGGCGCCTGCGCGTGACCTACCAGGCGCGGCGCGATGCGCTCGCGCGCAGCCTCGTGCAGGCGCTGGGCGCGCGTGTGCGCATCTCGGGCCAGGACTCGGGGCTGCACCTGTGCCTGGTCTTTACCGACGACGCGGTCGATGACGAAGCCGTGGCGGCCGCCTGCGCCGCGCACCGGCTGTTCGTGCGCCCCTTGTCGCGCTACTACCTCGGCGCGCCGCACCAGCGCGGCCTGGTCATCGGCTACGCCTACGTGCCCATCGAGCGCATCACGCCCTGGGCGCGCCGACTCGGCGAGGTCGTGCGTGCGGCGGTGGATGCGGCCAACGGCGCTGCAGCCGCCTGATCACAGCCAATCGCGCAGCCGGTACCAGGCCATCGCGAGCACGAGCAAGGGCGTGCGCAGCAAATCCCCGCCCGGAAAGGGCCGGTGCCGCAGGCGCGCAAAGAGGTCGAAGCGCTGCGCCTGGCCGCGGATCGCCTCGGCCGCGAGCTGGCCCGCGAGCCCCGTGAGCGCCAGGCCGTGCCCCGAAAAGCCCTGCAGATAAAGCACATCGGGCGCGAGCCGGCCGAAGTCGGGCGCGCGGTTCATGGTGATGTCCACGAAGCCGCCCCAGGCGTGCGTGACGCGCACGTCGTGCAGCTGCGGAAACACGCGCAGCATGCTGCGGCGCATGGTCGCGGGCAGGTCGGGCGGCGACACCGTCGAGTAGCTCACGCGCCCGCCGAACAGCAGCCGGTGATCGGCGGACAGGCGGTAGTAGTCGAGCACGAACTGGCTGTCGCTCACGCAGGCGCGGCTCGGGATCAGCGCGGCCGCGCGCTCGGCGCCCAAGGCCTCGGTGGCGATGATGTAGGTGCCCACGGGCATGATGCGGCGCGCGAGCGCCGGCGCCACGCGCCCCAGGTGCACGTTGCCCGCGAGCAGCACGAAGTGCGCGCGCACCTCGCCCTCTGCCGCACCCTGCACTTCCCTTTGCACGGTGCGCACCCGCGCCTTGCCCCCGCCCGCATCCGCGGCCGGCTGCACCTGCACGGCCTCGGTGCCTTCGAAAATCTGCACCCCCGCCGCACGCGCAGCGCGCGCGATGCCCAGCGTGTAGTTGAGCGGATGCACGTGCCCGCCCAAAGGGTCGAACACGCCCGCCACGTAGCGCTCGCTCTGCACTTGCGCGCGCGTCTGCGCTTCGTCCAGCCAGCGCAGGTGCGCGGCGTCGTAGTCCGCTTGCATGTGCTCGTGCCACGCACGCAGGGCGCGTGCCTTGGCCGGGCGCACGGCCAGCGTCAGCGCGCCGTCCGTCCAGTCGCAGGCGATGCGGTGTTCGCGGATGCGCGTGCGCATCAAGTCCAGCGCTTCAAGCGACATCGCCCAGGCCTGGCGCGCGGCCTCGTGCCCGAGCTGGCGCTCGAAAGGCTCCATCTCGCTCGCATAGCCCGCGAGCGCCTGCCCGCCGTTGCGCCCTGAGGCGCCCCAGCCCACCTGCTGCGCCTCGAGCAGCACCGTCTTCATGCCGGCGCGCGCGAGCTCGAGCGCCGCCGACAGCCCCGCGAGCCCGCCGCCCACGATGCACACGTCGGCCTGCACCGTGCCCGCGAGCGCCGGGCCGCGCTCCCAAGGCTGCGCGCTGTCCTGGTAGTACGAGCGCGCGAGCAGCGCCTGCGCCTGGCGCTCGAGCCGCATCATGGCCGGCCCCCGTGTGCCCGCTGCGCCTGCATCGCCGCCAGCCGCGCGCACAGATACGTCCACACGAGCGTCGCGGCGGCGCTGGCCGTGAGCTCGGCATGGTCGTAGGCTGGCGCCACCTCCACGCAGTCCATGCCCACGAAGGGCAGATCAAGCGCGCACAAGCCTTCGAGCAGCGTCAGCGCCTGGCTGGTGGCAAGCCCGCCGGGCTCGGGCGTGCCCGTGCCGGGCGCAAAGGCCGGGTCCAGGCAATCGATGTCGAAGCTCAGGTACACCGGCGCGCCGCTTGCACGCAGGCGCGCGGCGATTTCGGTAATGAGCGGATCGAGCGCCGCGCCGTCGCGCCCGCGCAGCTCGCGCGCCGTGCAGATGCGCCCGCCGCGCTGCGCGACGTATTCGCGCGCCGCGCGCTGCGCCGCCGAGCGGATGCCAATCTGCACGAAGGCGCTGGGCACGACCAGCCCCTCCTGCATGGCCTCATACACCCAGGTGCCGTGGCCCGAAGGCTCGCCGAAATGGTCGCTCCAGGTGTCGCAATGCGCGTCGAAGTGCAGCACCGCAAGCGGCCCATGCACGGCGCGCGCGGCGCGCAACAGCGAGAGCGTGATCGAATGGTCGCCGCCAAGCCACACCATGTGCTGCGTGCGCAGCAGGGCCTCGGCACGCGGCTCGAGCGCCGCGCGCAGCGCCGCCAGGCTGGTGTTGGGCAGCGCCAGGTTGCCGTGATCGACGATCTGCCCGGCCGGTGAAAGGTCGAACAGCGGGTGCGTGGCGTCGCACAGCATCAGGCTGGCCTGGCGGATCGCCGCCGGGCCAAAGCGCGCGCCGGGACGGTAGGTCACCGCGCCGTCCCAGGCGATGCCTGCTATGCCAAAAGGAGCTGCTTGCGCAGGTGGGACGTGCGCTGAGGCCAGAAAAGATGCTTGATCCAAAAAGGCGAAACCGTGCGGGGTCATGGCAAGGAGTGAAGAAAAAACAATGGCAGGCTGCAAGGTGCAGCGCAGCATAAGGGCGCTGGTGCGCGCGCCATGGTGCCAATTCGCCTGCGCCGTGCAAAACCACTTGCGCGCACGCGCCGCACGCGCCCGGCGCGTGGCATGCTTGCTTGCACGACGACCGTGTTCTCAACGCCGTTTTGCCATGCCCACCACCAGCCCTGACGCCCCTTGCACCGATTTTTCCAGCGCCCAGATCGCGCGCTTTTTCGCGGCCGAAGCGCAACGCTTTCGCGCCGCGCACCCGCGCTGTGCGGCGCTGCACGCGCAGGCGCAGCGGCATTTTCTGTTCGGCGTGCCCATGCACTGGATGGCCGACACGCCCGCGCCGTTTCCGCTCTTCGTCGATGCCGCGCAGGGCGCGCGCCTGGTCGATGCCGACGGGCACGAAATCATCGACTTTTGCCTGGGCGACACGGGCGCGATGTTCGGCCACAGCCCCGCACCCATCGCGCGCACGCTGGCCGAGTTCGGCGCGCAGGGCGCCACCACCATGCTGCCCTCGGCGGTCGCGCTCGAAGTCGCGGCGCTGCTTGAGCAGCGCTTTGGCCTGCCGATGTGGCAGTTCACCGCGACCGCGAGCGACGCGAACCGCTTTTTGCTGCGCTGGGCGCGCGCGATCACGGGCCGGCCGCGCATCCTCGTGTTCCACGGCTGCTACCACGGCACCGTCGATGACTGCTTCGTCGATCTCGCCGAGGGCGGCAGCACACGCATGCGCGCCAGCCTGCTGGGCCAAGTGCACGACCTGACGCCCACCACGCGCGTGGTCGAGTTCAACGACAGCGCCGCGCTGGAAGCCGCGCTCGCGCCCGGCGACGTGGCCTGCGTGCTCACCGAGCCCGTGCTCACCAACGTCGGCATGGTGCTGCCCGAACCCGGCTTCTTGCAAACGCTGCGCACGCTCACGCGCCGGCACGGCACGCTGCTCGCCTTCGACGAGACGCACACCCTCTCCTGCGGGCCCGGCGGCTACACGCGCGCCTTTGGGCTAGGAGCCTGTCGGACTTTGGGCGTCGATAGCGAGAAGGCGCCCCAGCGAGGCCAGTTTTTGCCGGATTCGCCGCCCCATAGCGGGACTATGGGGCAAGAAGACGGTAAAACATGGGCCGCTGCGGCGCATTCGCAGCCGACGACTCCAAAGCCCGACAGGCTCCTAGAGCCCGACCTGCTCGTGCTCGGCAAACCCCTAGCGGGCGGCACGCCGGGCGCCGCGTATGGCTTCAGCGCCGAAGTCGGCGCGCGCATGCAGGCCGTCAAAGCCACCGCCGCGCCCGGCCACTCGGGCATAGGCACGACACTGTCCGCGGGCCTGCTCACGCTGCGCCTCATGCGCACCATGCTCGCCGAAGTCATGGACGAGCCCGCCTACGCGCGCATGTTCGCCACCGCCACGCGCGTGGCCGATGGCCTGCAGGCCCAGATCGCCGCGCGTGCACTGCCCTGGAGCGTCACACGCATAGGCGCACGCTGCGAAGTGCAGTTCCGCCCCACGCCACCACGCAACGGCAGCGAAGCCCGCGCCGCCTTCCGCGACGACCTCGAAGCCGCCTTGCAGCTAGCACTGCTCAACCGCGGCGTGCTGCTTACGCCCTTCCACAACATGGTGCTCGCCTGCCCCGCACACACCGCGCAGGACGCCGACGCGCTGGTAGTGGCGTTTGCGGATGCGTTGGATGGGCTGGCGGGGGTTTGAGACGGCCCCCTCTTCATGGGCCAGCGCTAACTTGGTACCGTTATGGTGAATTTAGCTGCTAGTGTAGTGTTCGACGCTATCTGCGACATAAAACCGCGTCTTTTCGGCCTGGGCCGCGTTGCAAAATCCTCGCGATACCACCCGGTATCGCTGCGGTTTGCGCCTTGCCCAGACCAAAAATCCATCGGTTTTATTTGTCGCATCAAGCATCAAACACTACACTAGTTTGTCTGTGCGGTGCGTTGTCGGTAATTGATGAGGCGCCCGCTTTTTCAGGCGGGTGGGATCTTTGCATCCAAAATCTGTTTTTCACGCGAGGCAAAACTGTACGAAATCTGAGTCGCAAACCAAGCGCAAGTCTCACCGAAGAATCGTAGGGTACAGTTTTGCCGCGATAAAAATGAAAACGAGTGCAAAAGCACTTAACACACCCAGGTCCATGCCAAGGCCAAAGGCGCTGGACGAACCCGAAAGCATCAGAGTGCGCAGGGCATCGACTAGTTTGACTGTGTCAATAAAATCCCAATCTATCGGATAATTCAAGTCTTCCTCCTGAACGAGACGAACCCCAAGAAATGGAGAGCGAACTCGAC
>NZ_QPJU01000014.1 GCF_003337425.1 Extensimonas vulgaris | reverse complement strand
GCGTTGTCGGCGTTCTGGCGCACCGTGGCGCCCACCTCTTCCATCGAAGCGGCGGTTTCTTCGAGCGCGCTGGCCTGGCTTTCGGTGCGCGCCGAGAGGTCGGCGTTGCCCGAGGCGATTTCGGCGCTAGCCATGGCCACCGATTCACTGCTATTGCGCACACTAGCCACTACATCGGCGAGCTTGCCCTGCATGCTTGCCAGAGCTTGCAGCAACTGGCTGATTTCATCGCGGCCACTCCACTGGACACGCCTACTCAGGTCCCCTTCGCCGATTCGCTGTGCAGTTGCTACAGCTTCACCAATGCCATGCGAGATGCTGCGTGAAAGGCTCCAGCTGAGCACCGTGGCAATAACGATGACCAGCAGCAGCATCAAAGTGCCCAGCATGTAGAGCTGCTGAAACATGGCGTCCACATCCTTGGCAGTGCTACGGGCATTCTCCACCAGGTTATCTACCAATACCTGCGTAGTCTTAATGTATTCGTCCGTCACGGGAACGAACTTGCTCTGCACGAGAGCGCGAGCGCCCTCCGCATCCCCAGCTGCCTTCAACGCATTCACCTGGTCGCGCACAGCTAACCAGCCTTTGCGCACTTCACCGACATTCTCAGCCAGCTTGCGCGTGTTGGGGTCTTGCACCTTTTCCAGAAAAGCCTTCTGCGTTTCCGTGGTCTGGCGCGAGGTCTCGGTCATGGCGTTCTTGAAAAACTCCAGCATCGCACTACCCTCGGAATACCCTACGGCCAGAGAACGCGCCGAGTTCTGACGTACATCGCCCTGCCACTTCTCAGCCAGTTCCAGCAACTCGCTGCCTAATGCCATACGGGCGGTAGCCTGCGAGACCTTCTCGATGCGCCAAGCGCTCACAGCCACCAGCAGCAAAAAAACCGCGATGATCGCGGCAAAGCCCAGATTCAAACGGGTGGATATTTTCAAATTTTTCATATACGCGATGTATCTAGCGCGAGCTGTTGATCATTGGCTGTGGGCGCAATCATCGACATGCTCCATGTTTTTACGGGATGACCGCAGGAAACAGGTCCGTCTGCGCCCATTCGGGCACACGCTGGGCCATGCCTACAGCCCTGTCTTCATAGACCGTTTTGAGTGCCGCGTTGGGCTGGCACCAAACAGTCCCATGGTGCTCACAATGAGCACCGACAGGGAAAGCACTGCTACCAACAAGATCCGTCGAGTCGAAATCTCGAAATGCTTCGCCGTCGTGAATGAAGGACGCAAAACAAACGTCTATCAGGAATCTCCAGCAGGCGCGGCGATTGGACAACAGAATGTATCCAAATGTCAATATCAAAATAGATATTCGATGCGAACCAGGGTCTAACTGGATCAAGGATCATGAGGTGCACGCTGTCCATTGATTGTCAGTGTGTGTAAACGGGCAACATCTTGTTGGCGAACACAGCCAGAACTTTGCCGCCTATCTATCGCATCCCCGCTTCGCCCTTCATCAGCAAAATGCCGAGCGGGCGATCGGGCACCACCACCCTGGGGCTCAAAGGGTATGGCAAAAAATAACCCTACCGCCCCGCCAGTTGCAGCCGCAAGCTCATGCGGTACGAAAAGCGATCCGCTGGGTGCAAGTTGACGGCCACCTCGATGGGCCGGCCCTGCGGCCCGAGGTAGCGGCGCGTGACGAGCAGGCCCGCCGAGCCGGGCTCGACCTGCAGGCGCGCGGCGGCGGCTGCGTCGAGCGTGACGGCGTCGATCTCCTGCGCAACCTCGTGGATGCGCACGCCCCACTGGCTTTCGATCAGCGTGTGCACGGGCACTTTCTGCGTGCCTATGAGCGCGCGGATGCTGCTGTAGGCGGCGTGGATGTAAATCTGCGTGAAGGCGATGGGCAGCGGGTTGTCGCCCGCGTAGCGGTAGCCCGTGACCTTGAGCCAGCGCTGGCCCGGCGCGCACTGCAGCAGTTGCGCGAGCGCGGCGTCGGCGATCACGTCCTCGGCCTCGGTGGTCACGAGGCGCGTGTCCTCGGCGTATTGCTGCAAATCGACCAGCGTGGCCGTCGATTGCACGTAGCGGCCTTCGCTGCGGCTGGCCTTGACCTGCGTGCCCACGCCGCGCCGGCGCAGCACCAGGCCGCGCTCCTGCAGCTGGCGCACGGCCTCGCGCACGGTGTGGCGGCTCACGCCGAACTGTGCACACAACTCCATTTCGGTGGGCAGATGGCTGCCCACGGGGTAGCGGCCCGACTGGATGTCGGCCATCAGGCGCTGCGCCACCAGCAGGTACTGCGGCGGACTGGCGAGCAGCGGCGCGGGCGCAGCGTCTGCGGCGGGAGCTGTGCTTTCGGTAGCGGCGTCGGGCGGTGGGGCGGTGGTCATGCACGGTTTCGGGGTGGCGGGCGTGGCGGCTTCGCGAACAATCGCGGCCTCATCGGGGCCTTACGGGCGCGATCCTATCCGCTTGCGCCGGAGCAGCTGCGGCACCTCCACCGGCACCTCCACCGACACCCGCCGCGCGCAGCGCTCACACCGCGCCTTTTTCTTCGAGCTGCGCGATGCGCTGCGCGTCGTAGCCGAGCTCGGTGAGCAGCGCCTGCGTGTGCTCGCCCAGCGTGGGCGCGATGCCGACCAGCGGCGCCTCGCCGGGGCAGCGGATCGGCGTGGCCACGGTGCGTATGCTGCCGCGCGCGGGGTGCGGCGCTTCGAGGATCAGGCCCTGCTCGTGCGCAAAGGGGTTGTCCAGCGCCTGCGCCACGTCATACACCGGGGCGGCGGGCACCTTGCCGGCAAAGCGTGCGAGCCATTCGGCGGTGCTGGCCGTGCCGAGCACCGCGTCGAGCGCCTCGGTGAGCTGTTCGCGGTGCGCGAGCCGCGCCGCGAAGTTGGCGTAGTCGGGGTGCGCGGCCCAGTCGGGGCGATCAATGGCCTGGCACAGCGCGGGCCAGAATTTTTCCTTGTTGCACATGATGAAGATCCAGCCGTCCTGCGTGCGGTAGAGCTGGCTCGGCGTGAGCGAGGGGTGGGCCGAGCGCGGCGCGCGCCCGACCTTGTGGCCCTCGTTCAAATACCAGGCGGCGACGTAGTTCAGGTTGCCCATGGCCACGTCGTACAGGCTCGTGTCGATGTCGCGCCCGCGGCCCGTGCTGCGCGCTTCGATGATGCCCGCGAGCAGGCCCGTGACGGCCGTCACGCCCGTCATCATGTCGATGATCGAGAGACCAAAGCGCGCGGGCGGCCCCTCGGGCTCGCCGGTCAGCGACAGATAGCCGGCCTCGGCCTGCATCAGGTAGTCGTAGCCCGGCCAGGACGTGCGCGAGCCCGTGCGCCCGTAGGCCGAGAGGTGCGCGCAGACGATGCGCGGGTTGTAGGGCGCGAGCTGCTCGTAGGTCAGCCCGAGCTTTTGCGGCAGGTCGCCGCGCAGGTTGTCGAACACGGCGTCGGCGCTGCGCACGAGGTCGGCGAGCACGCTGCGCGCCTCGTCCTGCTTGAGGTTGAGCGTGAGGCTTTTCTTGTTGCGGTTGAAGGCTTCGTGAAAGTGGCTGTCGCCCAGCCCGAAGTAAAACGGCCCGACCAGACGGCCCACGTCGCCGCCCTCGGCGGGGTTTTCGATCTTGATCACTTCGGCGCCAAGGTCGGCCAGATGCAGCGTGCCGAACGGGCCCGCGCCGTACTGCTCGAACGAGAGGATGCGCACTCCGCGCAGGGGCTGGCTCATGCGGGGTTCCTCGCGATCAGTTGTTTGGCGATGATGATGCGCTGCATCTCGTTCGTGCCCTCGCCGATCAGCAGCAGCGGCGCGTCGCGGAAGTAGCGCTCGACGTTGTATTCCTTGGAGTAGCCGTAGGCGCCGTGGATGCGCATGCTCTCGAGCGCGTTTTCCATGGCCGCCTCGGTGGCGAAGTATTTGGCCATGCCGGCTTCCATGTCGCAGCGCTCGCCGCGGTCGTAGGCGCGCGCCGCGGATTCGACGAGCAGGCGCGCCGCTTCGAGCCGCGTGGCCATTTCGCCGAGCTTGAGCTGTATCGCCTGGTGCTCGCAGATCGGCTTGCCGAAGGTCTTGCGCACCTGCGCATAGGCCACGGCGTCCTGCAGCGCGGCGCGCGCCACGCCCACGCCGCGCGCCGCGACGTTGATGCGCCCGAGCTCCAGCCCCGAAAGAATCTGCTGCAGCCCGCGCCCCTCGACGCCGCCGATCAGCCGGTCGGCCGGGATGCGGTAGTTTTCGAACAGCAGCTCGCAGGTGTCTATGCCGCGGTAGCCGAGCTTGTCGAGCTTGCGCACGACCTTGAAGCCCGGGCCTTTTTCGGCGATGAACAGGCTCATGCCCTTGTGCGCCGGGTCGGCCTTGGGGTCGGTCTTGACGAGCAGCGCAATGCAGTTGCCCTCGCCGCTGTTGGTGATCCAGGTCTTGGCGCCGTTGACCACGTAATGGTCGCCGTCGCGCACCGCCACGGTGCGTATGGCCTGCAGGTCGGTGCCGCAGTCGGGCTCGGTCAGGCCGATGCCGCCGCGCAGCTCGCCGGTGGCAAAGCGCGGCAAAAAGGCGCGCTTTTGGGCCTCGGTGCCGTGGCGCTGCACGCACATGGACATGATGAGGTGCGAGTTGACGATGCCCGACAGCGACATCCACACCGTCGCAAGGCGCTCGACGATCTTCGCGTAGGTCGAGGTCGAGAGGCCGAAGCCGCCGTATTCGGCATCGATGATGCAGCCGAACAGGCCCATCTGCTTCATTTTTTCGACGATCTCGTGTGGGTACTCGTCGGCGATCTCGAGCCGGTGCGCGTGCGGCTTGACTTCGGCCTCGATGAATTTGTCCAGGCTGTCGAGGATCAGCGCTTCGCTTTCTTGCTGTGCTGCGTTCATTTGCGTGCTCTTTCCGTTGCATCCCAAGGGGTTTCAGCCGCGCGCGGCCAGGCCTTCGGCGAGCTGCCGCGCGTCCAGCGCTTCCATGCCCAGCACCAGGTCGCGCAACTGCGCGGCGCGCTGCGGCGAGACGACGAGACGCGCGTTTTCCATGAACTTCTTTTCGATGTCGGCGGCGCCGAGCGGCCGGTCGGCCGAGCCGCGGTTGACCTCCTGGCGCTCGCGCAGCTCGCGCCCGTCGGTGGTGGTGACGATGACTTCGCCCGAGTAATACTTGGGGAACGGCGAGTTTGGATCGACTTCGTATTCGACGCGCTGCGCCAGATCGAGCACCTGCGGATCGGCGAGCGCCGCGTCCTCCAGGTGTTCGAGCCCGAAGCTGCCGCGCAGCAGCGCCGTGGCGACGATGTAGGGGATGCTGAATTGCGCGTCGTAGCTGTTTTGCGGGCGCTTTTTCGTCGCCACGGGCTCGCACACCGTCTTCACCACTTCCTGCGGCACGAGCGCGCGCACCGAGCGGATCTGCTGCGCCGTGAGCCCGTGCTGCGCGCGCAGGTGCGCGGCGGCGTCGGCGCAGGCGTGCGTGAAGTGGCAGGCCGGGATGGGCTTGACGGCCACGTTCATGAGCTCCCACTGCGTGCCCAGGCCCGCGGTGGCAAGCGCCAGGTCCATGCCCTCGGCGTAGCGGCCCAGGTGGCTCTGGAACAGGCCGAAGCGCCCCTCGTAGGTGGCGCGCGGGCCGACGAAGCCGTGGCGCGCGAGCGTCACCGAGGTCAAACCCGCCGCCGCGGCCCAGCCGGGGTGCATGCGCTTGGTCCAGGCGCCGTCGTTGAGGAATTCCATGCTGCCCGAGGCCGTGCTCAGCGTGATGCCCTGCGCCATCGCGAGCTGCGGCGCGCTCAGGTCGTACAGGCGCCCGCACACCAGCGTGGTGGCAAACGCGCCGATCAGCCCCGTGGGGTGAAAGCCCACCTGGTGAAAACCGCCCTTGGCCACGGCGCCCAGGCGCGTGCCCGCTTCCATGCCGATGATGTAGGCCGTGAGCAGGTCCGCGCCGCTGCGCCCGGCCTGCGCGCCCGCGCCCAGCGCCGCGGGCAGGCAGGCCGAAGTGGCGTGGATCACGCCGGCCGAGTGCGTGTCGTCGTAGTCCAGGCCGTGGATCAGGATGCCGTTCATCAGCATCGCATCGCGCAGCTGCAGGCGCGCGGGCAGGCCGATCACCGGCACCTGGCCGAGCCCTGCGGACAGATCACGCACCGCCGAAAGCGCGCGCTGCGCGAACTCGTAGTGCGTGGAGGCGTAGGCGATGCCCACGGCGTCGAGGATCAAATACCTGGCGCGCTCGCGCACCTGCGCCGGAATCGCCGCGCCGTCTTGCGTCGCGGTGAATTCGGCCAGGCGCTCGGCGATGGTAGGGCTGGGGGTGGAGGAGGAATCCGTCATGGCGGGGTGTCTTTCAAAACAAGAAAAAGCCCTGCGGTCACTTCAATAACAGGAGCTGCTTGCGCAGGTGTATCAAGCGCTAGAAGCCTATTTAGCTTCCAAAAATGTGGTTCGCGATCGCGTTCTTCTGCGTCTGGTTCGTGCCGCCCGTGATGGTCAGCATGCGCACGTCGCGCACCATGCGTTCGAGCGGCAGCAGGCCGAAGTAGCCGTAGCCGCCGAACATCTGCTGGCATTGCAGCGTGGTTTTGAGCGCCATCTCGGTCGCCTGCACCTTGGCCACCGACGACAGACACGGGTCGGGCTTGCCCGCGTCTATGGCCGCGAGCGCGCGGTAGCACAGCGAGCGCGCGGCCTCGATCTCTATCCACATGTCGGCCATCAGCCAGCGCAGGCCCTGCATCTCGCTGAGCAGCTGGCCGAACTGGCTGCGCACCTTCATGTAGTCACGCGCAAGCTCGAAGGCGCCTTCGGCCACGCCCAGCGCCATCACGCCCATGCCCACGCGCGTGGCGTTATAGACCGTCAGCGGCGCAACGAAGCCCTTGGAATTTTGCGGATCGCCCAGCGTGACCACGTTCTCGGCCGGCACGCGCACGTTGTCGAAAAAGAGCTCGTTCTCGCTCGCGCCGCGCACGCCCATCTTGTAGGGGAGCTTGCGCACCGTGAGGCCCGGGCTGTCCTTGGGCACCAGGATCGTGCCCACGCCGCGCGCGCCCTTCGAAGGGCCGAAGCGCGCATACACGAGGTGCAGGTGCGCGCGGTCGCCGTAGGTGGTGAAGACCTTTTGCCCGTTGATGACGTATTCGTCGCCCTCGCGCACCGCGGTCGTGCTTATGTTGGCCGCGTCCGAGCCGGCCTGCGGCTCGGTCCAGGCGATGCTGCACTCGAGCTCGCCGCTCACGAACTTAGGGATCAGCTTGGCGCGCATGGCTTCGGGGCCGTAGGTGGCGATGATGCGCGGCGAGACGTTTTGCTCGTGCACGATCAGGGCCGTGGCCAAGTCAACCTTGGCGATCTCCTCGATCACGAGGTAGGTATCGACCAGCCCCAGGCCCGCGCCGCCGTATTGGGGATCGACGCTCAGACCCGTGTAGCCGAGCTCGCACAGCAGCTTTTTGTTCTCCTCGGGGAAGATTTCCTCGCGATCCCAGCGCGCCGCTTTGTCCTTGAACACCTCTTGCGCGAGCTTGCGCGCGGCGTCACGCAGCTCGACTTGCTGCGGGTTCAGTTCGAAATGCATTTTGATGGCTCCAATCGGGCTTTAGCCCAGGTACAGCAAGCGGTGGGCGCTCACAATTTGTCTTCGACGCCGTGCCCGCGCATGGGGATCAGCGCCGAGCGCACGAAGGTCATGAACACGGTGCCGTCGGCCTTCTTGCCCGTGGTGCGCACGGTCACGATGCCCTGCGTAGGGCGCGATTGCGATGTGCGCTTTTCGAGCACCTCGCTCTCGGCATAGACCGTATCGCCGGGGTGCACGGGCGCGACGAGCTGGATTTCCTTCCAGCCAAGGTTGGCGATCGCCTTGCCGCTCACGTCGGCCACGGTCATGCCGAGCACGATGGCCAGCGTGAGCCCGCTGTTGACCAGCGGCTTGCCGAACTCGCTCTTCGCGGCAAACGCATGGTCGCAGTGCATGGGGTGCTGGTTCATGGTCAGCAGGCTGAACTGGATGTTGTCCGCCTCGGTGATGGTGCGGCCCGGAAAGTGCTCGTACACGTCCCCCACCGCAAAGTCCTCGAAATAACGGCCCAAACTGGCCTTGTGGCGCGTGCCCTGCATGAGTCCTTGGCTCCTTGGATGCGTTCTCGAAAAACGGACATTTGAATGTCCGGACAAATTGGGGTGGGATGGTACGCCGGTGGCTGCGCTGCTTTACCTAGGGATAACCCTGATGTTGCGAGTTATGCGCTGCGCTGGCGTCTGCGGCAATTGCCTTCAGATTCCAATGATTTGCGCAGGTGACGGGGCAGAGGGAGGGTGCCGGGATGTGCGCCCGGCGGCGCACCTTCTTTTCTTGTCTCGCCAAGAAAAGAAGGCAAAAGAAGGCGACCCTGCTGCCTGCGTCCCTGTGCGCCTTACGGCGCCCAGGGCAACCTGCGGTGCTCGCGCCCGGCGGGGTCGCGCGAAACTCGCTGCGCTGCGCTTCGCTCAGACAATCGCGCGCCCTTTACCCGCCGGGCGCTGCGCTCCTCGGCGCAGGCAGAAGGGCGGGGATACCACACGGGCCTTCGCTGCGCTCGGCCTGCGGGGTGCGGGGATCAAGACGTGACGATCATGTGAATCAGAGAAAAGTAAGTGCCATTCGAATCTGACCCCGATTTTCGTGTTCGACCACACGGCTACGCACTACGAGAATGACGTGCAACGTACTGGCGCAGAACGCTGTCCATCAAGGACTGCCAACCCTCACCGGTGGACTTGAAATATGCGATGACTTCCGGGCTGTAACGCACCGACACGAGCAGCTTCTTGTTGGCAGACTTGGGGCGTCCACGAACGGAAGCCAGAGGAACCATGGCCTTGAGTTGCTTGGGAGTAAGCGGTTGCGCATCGGGATCGCTCCGAGCCGCTGCCGTAATGGCTTTATCCTCTTCGGCCGTTGGCATATGAACGACGGGACGCTCAGAAGTTTTGGACATAGTATTTGACCTCACGACGATTGGCGCGGCGAAGACTGATGATTCTTCGCACGTTGCCACGATCTACAAACGCCACGTAGTAGAGGGTTCCAGTTTCCGGAGCGAGCGCGATCATTCGCGTCTCGCCGTACTCAAACCGTTCATCGACCCACACCAACGCAGCTTCCCAGTCGAGTTCGCTCGCAAAGGCCAAAGACACGCCGTGCTTTGATTGGTTTGCGATGTCCTTGGCGGCGTCGAACTCGATGCGCATGCTTTAATGTAGCTACTAAAAATACGGCTGTCAACACGCGCGAGGACTCCTGCCTATGGGGCCGAACGCTCAAGGTAAGCGGCGCCGCTGCACCGCGGGTGCGCTGGGCACGAACACTGACCACGAAGATGGCGAAGCCATGTCTAGTGTAGTGTTCGACGCTATCTGCGACATAAAACCGCGTCTTTTCGGCCTGGGCCGCGTTGCAAATCCTCGCGATACCACCCGGTATCGCTGCGGTTTGCGCCTTGCCCAGACCAAAAATCCATCGGTTTTATTGGTCGCATCAAGCATCGAACACTACACTAGCAGCCTGTCGGACTTTGGAATCGTCGGCTGCGAATGCGCCGCAGCGGCCCATTTTTTACCGTCTTCTTGCCCCATAGTCCCGCTATGGGGCTGCGAATCCGCCAAAAACTGGCCTCGCTGGGGCGCATTCTCGCTTTCGACGCCCAAAGTCCGACAGGCTGCTAGTGTTGGCGACGGCTCGCCCGCCCAGTTGGATGAAGCCGCTGTGCGAAGATTCCGATGATCCGCGGAAGTGGTGGAGCGAAGGAGGAGTTGGAATCCACCCCCAGTTTCCTCATCGGGCTTCTGCGCTCAATGCGCCCGCTCCCAATTCGGCCCCGTGCCGATTTCGGCGAGCAGCGGCACGCGCAGGTCGGCAACGCTGGCCATGAGGCGCGGGATTTCGTGGCGCACCCAGGTTTCTTCGGCGGCGGGTAGCTCGAACACCAGTTCATCGTGCACCTGCAGGATCATCTTGACGGCGGGCTTTTCGGCGTCCAGCGTTTTTTGTACCGCGACCATCGCCATCTTGATCAGGTCGGCCGCCGTGCCTTGCATGGGCGCGTTGATCGCGGCGCGTTCGGCGGCGGCGCGGCGGGGGCCGTTGGGTGAGTTGATCTCGGGCAGGTACAGGCGTCGGCCGAACACGGTTTCGACGTAGCCGCGCTGCTTGGCCAGGGCCTTGGTGCTTTCCATGTATTGCTTGACGCCGGGGTAGCGCTGAAAGTAGCGGTCTATGTACGCGGCGGCGGCCTTGGGCTCTATGCCCAGGTTTTTGGCCAGGCCGTAGCTGCTCATGCCGTAGATCAGGCCGAAGTTGATGACCTTGGCGTAGCGCCGCTGCTCGCTCGTGACCTGGTGCACCGAGACGCCGAACACCTCGGCCGCCGTGGCGCGGTGCACGTCCAGGCCTTGCTGGAAGGCGTGCAGCAGCGCGTGGTCGCCGCTCAGGTGCGCCATGATGCGCAGCTCGATCTGGCTGTAGTCGGCGCTCGCGATCAGGCAGCCCGGCGGCGCGATGAAGGCTTCGCGGATGCGCCGGCCCTCGGGCGTGCGCACGGGGATGTTTTGCAGGTTGGGCTCGTTGCTCGACAGCCGCCCCGTCACGGCCACGGCCTGCGCGTAGTGCGTGTGCACGCGGCCCGTGCGCGGATCGACCATCTGCGGCAGCTTGTCGGTGTAGGTGCTCTTGAGCTTGCTCAGGCTGCGGTGTTCGAGCAGCTTGGCGGGCAGGGGGTAGTCCTCGGCCAGCTTTTCCAGCACTTCCTCGTCGGTGCTGCGCGCGCCCGAGGCGGTTTTTTTGATGACCGGCATGCCCAGCTTGTCGAAGAAAATCTCCGCGAGCTGCTTGGGGCTGCCCAGGTTGAAGGGCTGGCCCGCGAGCGCGTAGGCTTCGGCCTCTATCTGCATGATGCGCTGGCCCAGCTCGCGGCTTTGCGCGGCCAGCACTGCCGTGTCGATCAGCACGCCGTTGCGCTCCATGCGAAAGAGCACCTCGCTGCAGGCGATCTCGAGCTCGTAGATGCGGCGCAGCGGCGCACTCGCCTCGAGCAGCGGCCACAGCGCCTCGTGCACGCCCAGGCACTCATCGACGTCCTCGCAGGCGTATTCGGCGGCACGTTCGACCGCGACCTGCGCGAACGGGATCTGGTGCGCGCCCTTGCCGCAAAGGTCTTCGTAGTTGATGCCCGCGCGCCCGAGGTGGCGCTCGGCCAGGCTGCGCAGGTTGTGCGGCTTGTGCACTTCGAGCACGTAGCTTTGCAGCATGGTGTCGTGCGCGTAGCCGTGCACCTGCACGCCGTGGTTGGCGAACACGTGCCGGTCGTACTTGACGTGCTGGCCGAGCTTGGGCCGCGCCGCGTCCTCGAGCCAGGGCTTGAGGCGCGCGAGCACTTCGTCCAGCGGCAGCTGCGCGGGCGCGTCGGGCCCGTCGTGGCGCAGTGGGATATACGCAGCCTCGCCGCCGCGCACCGCCACGGAGATACCCACGATCTGCGCGCGCATCTCGTCGAGCGAGGTGGTTTCGGTGTCTAGCGCCACGAGCTCGGCCGCCTGCACCGTGGCGAGCCAGCGCTCGAAGTCGGGCCAGTTGAGGACGATCTCGTAGCGCCGCGCAGGTGCAGAGGGCGCGGCAGGCGCGCCGACAGAAGAATCCACGCCATCGGCCACGGCCGGGTCGCTTGGCATTGGCGCTGCCGCATTCATGCCCTGCCCTGCCGAAGCGACCTCCGCCGCCGGCGCCAGCGCGCGGGCGAGCGTTTTGAAGCCGTATTTTTCATAAAAACGGCGCAAACCCTCGATGTCTGGTGCGCTGATAGCTATCGAATCCAAAGCGGGGAAACCGGGGATGTAGGGGCTCAGATCGAGGTCGGTCTTGATGCGCAGCAGCTCGCGCGCCTGCGGCAGCCATGCGAGGCTCGCACGCAGGTTGTCGCCCACCACGCCCTTGATCTCGTGCGCGTGCGCCATCAGCGCGTCGAGCGAGCCGTATTGCTGCAGCCACTTGGCGGCGGTCTTGGGGCCGACCTTGGGCACGCCGGGCACGTTGTCCACGGCGTCGCCCACCAGCGCCTGAAAATCCAGCATCAGCGACGGCGGCACGCCGAATTCGGCCACCACGCCGGCCACATCGCGCTTTTTGCCGCTCATGGTGTCGATGATGCTCACGTGCGCATCGACGAGCTGCGCGAGGTCTTTGTCGCCGCTCGAAATGATGACCTCCACGCCCTGCTGCGCGGCAGCGCGCGCGAGCGTGCCTATCACGTCGTCGGCCTCCACGCCCGGAATCGCAAGCACCTTCCAGCCCAGCAGACGTGCGACCTCGTGGATGGGCTCGATCTGCGCGCGCAAGTCGTCGGGCATGGGCGGGCGGTGCGCCTTGTAATCGGCATAGAGCGCGTCACGGAATGTCGGGCCGCTGGTGTCGAACACGCAGGCGGCGTAATCGGCGGGCACCTCCTTGCGCAGGGCCTGCAGCATGTTGATCATGCCGCGTATCGCGCCCGTCGCGGCGCTGTGCGGATCGCCGGGCACGGCGCGCAAATCGGGCATGGCGTGGTAGGCGCGGTACAAATAGCTGGAGCCGTCGACCAGCACCAGGGTTTTTGGCTTGCTCGTGTTCATGGTGTCACTCATCGCGGCGATTGTGCCCGGTGCGCAAGCGCGCAGCAAAATCCGCCCGGATGGGATGAGACACACTCTACAATCGTGTGCATCATGCGCGCCACACCCCTTTTTGCCTGCTTTTTCGCCTTGCTGGGCCTGGGCACCAGCGTTTTCGCCCAGGACGCCAAGCCAGCGCCTGCGGCCACTTCCGCCCCACCCATCGAGGCCAGCAGCCAGCCCAGCAGAGCCGAGCAACGCGCCGCAGGCCGCATCAATCAGCGCATTGAGCACATCAAGGTCGAAGACGCGGGCAGCCGCATCGAAGAATTGCGCGTGGGCGGGCAGACCAAGCGCATCACCGTGCAGCCCAAAACCGGCAACGCGCCCGAGTACGAAGTCAAACCACCCGACGTCACACGCGGCCAGGCTGGCACCGGCAACGATTCGCAGGTCAACACCGCGCCGCCCGTGTGGAACATCAAGAAGTTCTGAAGCCTCCCGCCTGAAGCCGCAGCCGGGGGCCGCGCCCCTCGCGCACCGGGGCCGCCTTGCCACTGCCTGACGCCCAGACGCCTTACCGATTCTTCCTTTTCCCGATGGCCGTTTTCACCGAAGTCCCGCCCGAGGAGGCGCGCGCACTGCTACAACGTCTGCAGCTCGGCGAATTGCTGGCGTTGCAAGGCATCGTCGGCGGTATAGAAAACACCAACTACTTCGTCACCTGCAGCGCGGGCGAATTCGTGCTCACGCTGTTCGAGCGCCTGCGGCCAGAGCAGCTGCCTTTTTACCTGTACCTAATGCAGCACCTCGCGCAAGGTGGCCTGCCCGTGCCCAACCCGCGTGCCGACGCGCAAGGCAACATCGTGCACAGCGTGTGCGGCAAGCCCGCGGCCCTCGTCAACAGGCTGCCCGGCAAGAGCCAGCTCGCGCCCGGCCCGCAGCACTGCGCGGCCATGGGCCAGACGCTCGCGCGCCTGCACCTCGTGGGGCGCAGCTTCGATCGCCACCAGCCCAATCTGCGCGGCCTCGCCTGGTGGAACGAGACCGCTCCCCTGGTGCTGCCCTACCTCGGGCCGCAGCAGGCCGATTTGCTGCGCTCCGAACTCGCCTACCAGAACGCCGTCGCCGCCACGGCCGATTACGCTGCACTGCCGCGCGGGCCCGTGCACGCCGACCTGTTCCGCGACAACGTGCTGTTCGAGGGCGAAAAGCTCACCGGCTGCTTCGACTTTTACTTTGCGGGCGTCGATACCTGGCTGTTCGACCTGGCCGTGTGCCTGAACGACTGGTGTATCGATTGGGCCACGGGCGCGCACCACCCGGCACGCGCGCAGGCGCTGCTTGGCGCCTACGAGGCCGAGCGCAAGCTCACCGACACCGAGCGCGCCCTGCTGCCCGCGATGCTGCGCGCAGGCGCGCTGCGCTTTTGGATCTCGCGCCTGTGGGACTTTTACCTGCCGCGCGAGGCTGCATTGCTCGCGCCGCACGACCCCACCCACTTCGAGCGCGTGCTGCGCGAGCGCATCGCGCATCCGCTGCAACTTTGACCGCCCCGTCGAAGGGAGCAATGCCACGGCGTCATCGCGTTCGCGGCCAAGACTGCTACATTCCTTTGCATCGCGCGTGTGCACTCCGCAACGCCATGTTGTCCCTTTTTGCATGAAACTCCACCTCGTTCCCGCTCGCACCGGCCTGCAATGGGTGCGCCTCGGCATCCGGGCTTTTTGGCGCCAGCCGATGGCGCTCGCCGCGCTGTTCTTCATGGCCATGGCGGCCATGTCCATCGCCACCATGGTGCCGCTGATCGGGCCGGCGCTCGCGCTGGCGCTGCTGCCCTCGGCCACGCTGGCGATGATGGTCGCCGCCGCCGAAGCCATGCAGGGGCACTTTCCCACGCCCACGGTGCTGCTCGCGGCGTTCCGCGCAGGGCGCGAGCAGCTGCGCCACATGCTCGTGCTGGGCGCGCTCTACGCCGTCGGCTTTCTCGGGGTGATCGCGCTCTCGGCCCTGGTCGATGGCGGCCAGTTTGCCAAGGTGTATCTGGGCAATGCGCCACTGTCGCGCGAGCTCGCCGAAGACCCATCGTTTCAGGCCGCGATGTGGCTTGCGATGGCGCTGTACCTGCCGCTTTCGCTCTTGTTTTGGCATGCGCCTGGGCTCGTCTATTGGCACAGGGTGCCACCCGTCAAGGCGCTGTTTTTCAGCATCGTGGCCTGCGTGCGCAATTTCTGGGCCTTTACCGTGTTCGGGTTCGCCTGGATGGCCGTGTTTGCACTCACGGGACTGGTTGTGGCGCTCGCCACGGGGCTGCTCGCGGGCGTGCTCGGCGCCGGCTTTGCAGCGGGCATCATGATGGCCGCGGCCATGCTGCTCGCGGCCATGTTCTTCACCTCGGTGGTGTTCACCTTCCGCGACTGCTTCGAGCCGCCCGACAGCGCGGTGGCATCGTTGCAGGGGTAGGCTCACAACGCTTTCGCTTTCAAATTCCTGTCATATCGGGTTTCTAGCATCGCGCGCAGGAAACGGCACCCGGTCGTTTCCAGCTTTCTTTTTGCGAGCACAACCCGACATGTCTGCACATCCTCTTCCCTCGCGCCGCAAGGCGTTGCAAGTTCTCGCTGGCGCTCCTTTGTTGCCGCTGGGCTCGGGCGCCATGGCTTCGCTGCTCTCCGGCTGCGGCGGTGGCGATGACGATCCGAGCTATGTCTCGGCCGCGTTCACCTCGATGCCCGCGCCCACGCTGGCCAATGCTGCCGCGATGGCCACGACCACCGTGGACTCGACCTTGCAGGTCAAGTTCAGCGACCAGACCACACGCAGCTACACCCTCGGCTACCAGCCCTTTTTCATCACGGGCGACCTGGTGCCTGACGGCAAGGGCGGCACCATTGTGGCCGGCGGCTACTACGACATCCACAACCAGCCCATCATGGACACGACGGGCAGCACGCCGCGCCAGTTCTTCTCCGACTGCCCCGACGGCATGTCGCTGCTCACGGTGCCCAATGCCAAGGTCGATGGCGTCAAGGGCAAGCCGGTGTTTGCCGTGGTGCAGTTTGAATACACCACGCGCAACCTCAAGGGCGACAGCATGTACGGCATGCTGCCTTCGCCGATCGCCGTGCTCACGCTCGACCAAGACCCGAACACGGGCAAGCTCAGCCTGGTCAAGTACCACAACGTCGACACTTCGGGCGTCAAGGGCCTGTGGATCACCTGCGGCGCGAGCCTCTCGCCCTGGGGCACGCACCTCTCGAGCGAAGAGTACGAGCCCGACGCCTTCGACCAAGGCGCGCTCGGCCAGCCACTGGCGACGCTCAAAGGCTTCAGCCAGAACCTGTACGGCGACCCCGCCAAGGCCAACCCCTACGACTACGGCCACCTGCCCGAAGTCACGGTGAACCCCGACGGCACGGGCAGCATCCAAAAGCACTACTGCCTGGGCCGCATCTCGCACGAGCTGATCCAGGTCATGCCCGACAACCGCACGGTACTCATGGGTGACGACGCGACCAACGGCGCGCTGTTCATGTTCGTCGCCGACAAGGAAAAAGACCTCTCTGCCGGCACGCTGTACGCGGCCAAATACACCAGCGTGCTCAACGCCACCACGTCCGCCGCCATCAGCTGGATCAACCTGGGCCACGCGAGCAGCGCCGAGGTCAAGGCGCTGGTCGATGGCGGCATCAAGGCGAGCGACATCATGGAATCGCTCACCACCGACCCTGGCGACGCCAGCTACACCAAGATCGTGCTGAACAAGAAGACACTCTGGGTCAAGGTCAAGCCGGGGCAGGAAAAGGCTGCCGCCTTCCTAGAAACGCACCGCTACGCCGCGCTCAAGGGCGCCAGCACGGCCTTTACCAAGATGGAAGGCACGACCGTCAACGTGAAGGACAAGAAAGCCTACTCGGCCATTTCGGCCATCAAGGATTCCATGGTCAGCGGCAAGTCAGGCAACGTCCCGGCGCTGAACGTGAACTTCCCCGCCGCGATCAACGCAGGCGGCGTGCTCGAGCACACCATGACCGGCGGCCAGAAGGACAGCGCCGGCGCCGCCATCCACAGCGACTGGGTGCCGACCAGCTCGCAATTCATCGCGCCGCTGCTCGGTGAAGACCTGACCACGCCCGACGCCCTGGGCAACACCGCCAACGCCGACAAGATCAGCATGCCAGACAACCTGAAGTTCTCGGAAAAAATGCGCACGCTGTTCATCGGCGAAGACAGCGGCATGCACGTGAACAACTTCCTGTGGGCCTACAACGTGGACACCAAGCAGCTCAGCCGCGTGCTGTCCACCCCCTCGGGCGCCGAATCCACGGGCCTGCAAGCGGTCGATGAAATCAACGGCTGGACGTACATCATGAGCAACTTCCAGCATCCGGGCGACTGGGAGTCGCCGCTGCACGACGTGGTCAAGCCCGTGCTCGATCCGCTGATCCGTGCGAACTACAAAGACCGCTACGGCGCCGCCGTGGGCTACCTCACGGCCACGCCGACGCAGCCCAAGCTGCACTGGTAAGCGAAGCATCAGCAGGCGGCTCGGCTTGGCCCGCCGCCAACGACCCCCAAAGCCCAGCTCAAGGCTGGGCTTTTTCGTTGTTCGCTGGCACTGCGTCGGCTGCGACGAGCTGCCAGAAAATCCCCGCCGAGGCCATCGTGATCGCGCCGATCGCCACAAACGACGCGCGAAACGCGCCCAGCGAGTGCGCCGCGCCCTGCGTGCCCAGCCACTGCGTGAACGCCCCGAGCAAGGCAGCGCCGCAGGTCACGCCCAGGCTCATGCCCAGCATCTGCACCATGGACAGCATGCTGTTGCCGCTGCTCGCACGCGCCGCGTCGAGGTCGCGCAGCGTGACCGTGTTCATGGCCGTGAACTGCATCGAATTGACGGCGCCGAACAGCGCCATCTGCAGGATGCGCAGCCACAGCGGCTCCTCGCGCGTCATGAGCGCGAACGTCGCGATCACCGCGCCCAGCAAGACCGTGTTGCCGATCAGCGTGCGGCGGTAGCCAAAGTGCAGGATCACCTGCGTGACGACGCGTTTCATGCCCATGCCCGCGAGCGCCATGGGCAGCATCAGCATGCCCGCCTGCGCGGGGCTGTAGCCCATGTTGAGCTGCATTTGCAGCGGAATCATGTAGGGCATGGCGCCCGAGCCTATGCGCGTGAACAGGTTGCCGAGCAGCCCGACGCGAAAGCTCTCGGTCTCGAAAAGCCGCGGCGAAAACAGGGGCGCGGGCGTGCGCAACGCATAGAGCCAATACATCACGAGCGCCGCGAGCCCGAGCAGCAGCAGCACCACCACGGTGGCATGCTGAAAGCCCAGCCCGCCCATGCCATCGAGCGAGAGCGAGATCGCGAGCATCGCCACCATCAGCATCAGGTAGCCCGAAAAATCGAAGCCGCTGCGCTGCGGGCTGCGCAGGTTAGGCATGAAGCGCAGCGTGGCGAGCGCGCCGAGCACGCCCACGGGCAGGTTGATGAGGAAAATCCAGTGCCACGACAGCCACTCCACGAGCCAGCCGCCGAGCGTCGGGCCGATCAGCGGCCCCACGAGGCCGGGGATGGCGACGAAGCTCATCGCCTCGAGAAAGCGCTCGCGCGGAAAATGCCGCAACACCGCAAGCCGCCCCACGGGCAGCAGCATGGCCCCGCCGATGCCCTGCAAGACGCGCGCCGCGCTGAGTTGCGTGAGGCTCACCGAAGCAGCGCAAGCCGCCGAGCCCAGCGTGAACAGCACGATGGCGAGCAAAAAGATGCGCTGCGTGCCGAAGCGGTCCGCAAGCCAACCCGTGGCCGGGATCAGCGTGGCCATGGTGAGCGAATACGCCACCACCACCGACTGCATGCGCAGCGGGCTCTCGTGCAGGCTCGCGGCCATGGCGGGCAGCGCGGTGTTGACGATGGTCGAATCCAGCGTCTGCATGAAAAAGCCCACCGCGACGAGCCAGAGCAGAAAGCGCGGCGCGGCGGGGCTCGGCGTCGAAGTCTCGGGCGCCGCTGCTGCGCCTGGATCGGTCGGCTTCATCGCACTACTCCACCACCGTAAGCTTGGCCACGGCCAGCGCGAGCCACTTGGTGCCGTGGCGCGGGAACTGCACCTGCGCGCGCGCATCCTCGCCCTGCCCTTCGAGCGCGAGCACCTTGCCCTCGCCGAACTTGGTGTGGAACACTGCCGTGCCCACGCGCAGGCCATGCGCCGGGGGCGTTTTCTGCGCCGGCAGGGGCGCATTCACCGGGCTGTCGGATTTCAAGCCAAATTGGTCTGTAGCGCTTGATACACCTGCATAAACAGCTCCTGAAGTGCGAGCAAACGAGGCAAACCCTGGGTGCCGGGGCGTGAGCCACTTGAGCGCGTGCTCGGGCAGTTCGTCGAAAAAGCGGCTGCGCAGGTTGTAGCGCGTCTGGCCGTGCAGCAGGCGCGTCTGCGCATGGCTCAGGTACAGGCGCCGGCGCGCACGCGTGATGGCCACGTACATCAGGCGACGCTCTTCTTCGAGGCTTTCCTGGCTGGAGAGCGCGTTTTCGTGCGGAAACAGGCCTTCTTCCATGCCGCTGATGAACACGGCGTCGAACTCCAGCCCCTTGCTCGCGTGCACGGTCATGAGCTGCACGGCGTCCTGCCCGGCCTGCGCCTGGTTGTCGCCCGCCTCGAGCGCGGCGTGAGTCAGAAACGCCGCGAGGGGCGACAGGGTTTCGCCCGTCTCCAAATCCACATCGGCGGTCCCGGCGCCGGGGCGTGCCGCCGCATCCACGGCGGGTAGCGGCAGGTCGAGCCGCGGCGCGTCGGGGTTCAGCCCCTGGCTTGCCGGGCTTTGGCGCAGCGCGGCGCGCTGCTCGTCCAGCGGCAGTGCCACGGCGTCGCGCCCGAAGCCCTCCTGCATGACGAAGCTCTCGGCGGCGTTGACCAGCTCTTCGAGGTTTTCGATGCGGTCTGCGCCTTCTTTTTCGCTGCGGTAGTGCTCGATCAGGCCGCTGGCATCGAGCATGCGCTCGATGATGGCGCGCAGGTTCAGCCCCTGCGTCTGCTCGCGCAGCACATCGACGAGCGCCACGAACGCGCCCAGGTGCGTGCCCGCGCGGCCCGCCACGGCGGCGACAGCGTCGTGCAGCGAGCAGCCCGCGCTGCGCGCCGCGTCCTGCAACTGCTCGATGCTGCGCGCGCCTATGCCACGCGGCGGAAAGTTCACCACGCGCAGAAAGCTCGTATCGTCGTGCGGGTTCTCCAAGAGGCGCAGGTACGCGAGCGCGTGCTTGACTTCGGCGCGCTCGAAAAAGCGCAGACCGCCATAGACGCGGTACGGCACGCCGGCGTTGAACAGCGCCGACTCGATCACGCGGCTTTGCGCGTTGCTGCGGTACAGCACGGCGATCTCGCGGCGCGCCATGCCATCTTTCACCAGCTGGCGGATTTCATCGACCAGCCACTGCGCCTCGGCCAGGTCGCTCGCAGCTTCATAGACGCGCACGGGCTCGCCGGGGCCTTGCTGCGTGCGCAGCTCCTTGCCCAGGCGGCGGCTGTTGTGGCGGATCAGGGCGTTCGCCGAGTCGAGAATGTTGCTATAGCTGCGGTAGTTCTCTTCGAGCTTGATCTGCTGGCGCACGTCGAATTCGCGCACGAAGTCCTGCATGTTGCCCACGCGCGCACCGCGAAAGGCGTAGATGCTCTGGTCGTCGTCGCCGACGGCCATCACGCTGCCCTGCGTCTGCAGGCGGCCCTCGACCACGTCGCCAGCGAGCTG
Source organism: Extensimonas vulgaris (assembly GCF_003337425.1). Lineage (GTDB taxonomy): Bacteria > Pseudomonadota > Gammaproteobacteria > Burkholderiales > Burkholderiaceae_C > Extensimonas > Extensimonas vulgaris. The sequence continues at coordinate 20,554 of NZ_QPJU01000014.1, read as the reverse complement.
CTTGAGCCAGGCGTACTGCAGCCGGTTCGTGTCCTGGAACTCATCGACGAGGATGTAGGCAAAGCGGCGCTGGTAGTGCGCGCGGATGGCGTCGTTGTCGCGCAGCAGCTCATAGCTGCGCAGCAGCAGCTCGCCAAAGTCCACCACGCCCTCGCGCTGGCACTGGTCTTCGTAGAGCTGGTAGATCTCCACCTTCTTGCGCGCCACGCTGTCGTGCTGCGGCACGTCGCGCGGGCGCATGCCTTCTTCCTTGCAATTCGCTATGAACTGCTGCAACTGCTTGGGCGGGTAGCGCTCTTCGTCGATCTGGTATTGCTTGCACAGGCGCTTGATGGCCGAGAGCTGGTCTTGCGTGTCGAGGATCTGAAACGTCTGCGGCAGCCCCGTGGCCTTGTGGTGCGCGCGCAGCATGCGGTTGCACAGGCCGTGGAACGTGCCTATCCACATGCCGCGCACGTTCACGGGCAGCATGGCCGAAAGGCGCGTGAGCATCTCGCGCGCGGCCTTGTTCGTGAAGGTCACGGCCAGGATGCCACCCGGCGTCGCGTAGCCGTTTTGCAGCAACCAGGCAATGCGCGTGGTGAGCACACGCGTCTTGCCCGAGCCCGCGCCCGCCAAAATCAATGCATGCCCCGCGGGCAAGGTGACGGCGGCGCGCTGTTCGGGGTTCAGGCCCGCGAGCAATGGCTCGGAGGTGGGCGAATCGGCCAGGCCGGACGGCTCGGCCGGCGCAAAAGAGTGTGGAAGCATGAGGGCATTGTAAAAAGCGGGCCGTGGGAAGCCACAGGCAGGCTGCGACGCAGACCCAATGGCCGGCGCGGGATTGGCCGCGACCCCATGTAGGTAGCCGCCATGGGAATAGAATCAAGCACCGGGCCCAAGTTTCTTGGCGCCCGGTTTTTTGTGCCTGCACGCCCAGCGCCCACGAGACCGAGCCCCAAGCCAAGCGCCCTCTGCTGCCCTGACGTTCAACCCAGATTGTTCATTAGGACGCGGGATGGTGGCGAGGCGGCTGGCGTGGCAGTTTGATCGCGGGTGAGAAGTCCATGGCCGGTGCCATGGACGCCGAAGCCGCGGCCAAAATGACCGGCAGACGTCCGCCAACGCCCGCGTAGGTGCGCAGCACCGCCTAATGGACAATCTGGGTTCAACTTGGAGCCTGGAATCCCATGGAAATTTTCGACTACGACAACATCCTGCTGCTGCCGCGCAAGTGCCGCGTGCAAAGCCGCGCCGAGTGCGACACGCGCGTGGAGCTCGGCGGGCGCAGCTTTCGCCTGCCCGTGGTGCCCGCAAACATGAAGACCGTGGTCGACGAGCCGCTGTGCACCTGGCTCGCGCAAAATGGTTACTTTTACGTGATGCACCGCTTCGACCTCGACAGCGTCGATTTCGCCCGCGCCATGCACGCGCGCGGCTGCTACGCCTCGATCTCGCTGGGCGTGAAAAAGGCCGACTACGAAGCGGTCGATCGGCTCGCAGCCGAAGGCATCACGCCCGAATACGTCACCATAGACATCGCCCACGGCCACGCCGACAGCGTGAAGAAGATGATCGCCCACCTCAAGCGCAAGCTGCCCGGCGCGTTCGTGATCGCGGGCAACGTGGGCACGCCCGAGGCCGTCATAGACCTCGAAAACTGGGGCGCGGACGCGACCAAGGTCGGCATCGGGCCTGGCAAGGTGTGCATCACCAAGCTCAAGACGGGCTTTGGCACGGGCGGCTGGCAGCTCAGCGCGCTCAAGTGGTGCGCGCGCGTGGCCACGCGGCCCATCATCGCCGACGGCGGCATCCGCGAGCACGGCGACATCGCCAAGAGCATCCGCTTTGGTGCCACCATGGTCATGGTCGGATCGCTGCTCGCGGGCCATGAAGAATCGCCGGGCCAGACCGTGGAGGTCGATGGCAAGCTCTACAAGGAGTATTACGGCTCCGCAAGCGACTTCAACAAGGGCGAATACCGGCACGTCGAGGGCAAGCGCATCCTCGAGCCCATCAAGGGCAGGATCGCCGACACGCTCATCGAAATGGAGCAAGACCTGCAAAGCTCCATCAGCTACGCGGGCGGCACCAAACTGCTCGACATCCGCAAGGTGAACTACGTGATCCTCGGCGGTGACAACGCGGGCGAGCATCTGCTGATGTGAGCCCTTGCCACTTCACATGCACGACCACCCGATGCCCAGCTCTACGCCTGCTCCCGCTTCTTTAGAGCCCACTTCGCCGACCAGCGCCGCGCTGCGCATCGCCGTGCTCGGCACGGGCCGCATGGGCCTGCCGATCGCGCGCCGCCTGCACGCCGCAGGGCACCGCGTGCACGCCTGGAACCGCACCCGCGCCAAGGCCGAACCGCTGCAGGACCTGGGCGTGCAGGTGCACGACAGCCCCGCCGACGCCGTGCAGGGCGCCGACATCGCGGTCAGCATGCTCGAAAACGGCCCGGTGGTCGGCGAAGTGCTGTTTGCGCGCGGCGCCGCCGCGGCGCTGCGCCCCGGCGCCCTGTTCATCGACATGGCCTCGATCCAGCCACGCGAGGCACGCGAGCACGCCCAGCGGCTCGCCGCGCTGGGCGTGGCGCACCTCGACGCGCCGGTCTCCGGCGGCACCGTGGGCGCCGAAAACGGCACGCTCGCGATCATGGTCGGCGGCGCGGCGCAAGACTTTGCGCGCGCGCAACCCGTGTGGGCGCCGCTGGGCCGCGCCACGCACGTAGGCGCGCACGGCAGCGGCCAACTGGCCAAGCTCGCAAACCAGATGATCGTGGGCATCGGCATAGGCGCCGTCGCCGAAGCATTGCTGTTTGCCGCCAAGGGCGGCGCCGACATGGCCAAGGTGCGCGAAGCCATGACCGGCGGCTTCGCCGATAGCCGCATCCTGCAATTGCACGGCCAGCGCATGGTGGAGCGCGACTTCGCGCCGCGCGCACGCATGGCGGTGCAGCTCAAGGACCTGCGCAATGCGCTCGACACGGCGCAAGACATCGGCTTCGACGGCCCCATCACGGCCCTGCTCGAAACCCTGTACGCGCAAGCCGTCGCGCACGGCCTCGCAGAGCTCGACCACAGCGGCCTGTTCGTCGAGTTGGCAAAGCGCAATGCGATGTCCTGAATTCCGCTTCGCCTGCCCAAAACTGCAAAAATCTCATGCATAATTGAGGGCTCTGCACTAGCGCAGACCAGCATTCGGGTTCTTAGCTCAGTTGGTAGAGCAGCGGACTCTTAATCCGTAGGTCGAGAGTTCGAATCTCTCAGAACCCACCAGATTTATGCATGCTAAATGCTTGATTTACAGAGGCCTCCCAACGGAGGCCTTTGTTTTTTGCGGCGCAAACAGTGCCCAAAGTGGTGCTGGATCGTGCAAGCAAGCCGCGTCGTTGCCTCTTGCGCCAGGCGCACGCTGGCCCGGCACGGTGCGCCGGTCACACTCCAGCGGATGTGCCAGCCACGCCCTCGACCGAGCGCACCAGTGTGCAAAGGCGCGGGCCGACTTCGGTTTCGAACTTGGCGCACCAAGGGCTGTAAACGGGCAGCGTGAGCGCGAACACCCAGTGCTCTCCATCCTGCGGTTTGGCCATCGGAACGGCGATCGATTCGAGCTCGCGGTGCAAGTCGCCGTGGCTGCGGCAAAAACCGTATCGGGCCAAATCCTTGCGGGCATCGTCGAGCCGCTGCGCTAGCCAGTCGGCGCGCTGCGGCTCCGTGCGGCGCAGCTCTTGCAAATACGCCTGTCGCTCGTCGTCAGGCAAGCCCAGCAAATAGGCGCGCCCCGTTGCCGAACGCGACAATGAAGTGCGCACGCCCACCTCGGGCTGGAAGATGGGGTTACCCAGGCTGTTGGCCTGTTCCACCAGACACAGCTCGCGCCGAAAGCCTACGGCCAGCTGCACCTGGCCTTCGGTCAGATCGGCCAGGGCCTGCATCTGGGGCCGCGCAAAATGCCGCAACGCCAGCCGCGTCAGCACCGGGGAGGACATACCCAACAGTCCCACGCCTGGCACATACTTGGACAAGCGCTCCGAATAACGCAGCAAGCCCAGCTCGCACAGCGTGTCCGTGAGCCGAAACAGCGTGGGCTTGGGCAAGCCGGTCAGATCCATCAACTCTTTGGAGCTGAGTTCCTGGCATTTGCTCGAAAAACAACGCAGGATGGAAACTCCCCGCGCCACAGCATTCACCAGCTTACCGTCTGCGTCCGCGTTCACGTCACGCCTTCCCAAATCAAGTCCGCGACTACCGCGTGCACGCGCTGCAGCGCCGTGGCTGCGCCAAAACCGTAGGCCCTGCGGGTGACGGGCAGCATCATTCCTGGTTGCAGTTTCATATCGCTATCTTTGAGGTCTTTTAGGCCTCCAGCCCTTGTATATCAAGCGCGAAAAGAACCGGACATCACAGACGCTCGATGATGGTCGCATTGGCCATACCGCCGGCCTCGCACATCGACTGCAGACCGTAGCGCTCACCGCTGTCTTCGAGCGCATGCAGCAGGGTCGTCATGAGGCGCACGCCCGAGGCGCCGAGCGGGTGGCCCAGGGCGATGGCGCCACCGCGCGGGTTCAGGCGTTCGCCGTCGGCGCGCAGCTCTTTTTGCCAGGCCAGGGGCACCGAGGCAAAAGCCTCGTTGATCTCGTAGTGCGCGATGTCTTCGAGCCTCATGCGTGCCTTGGCGAGCACACGCTGCGTTGCCGGGATCGGCGCCGTGAGCATGTACAGCGGATCGTCCCCCACCACGTCGAAGGCCACGAAGCGCGCACGCGCACGCAAACCGAGCTGCTGTGCGCGCTGCTCGCTCATGATGAGCATGGCCGCGGCGCCGTCGGTCGTCTGCGAGGCGTTGCCGGCCGTGGTGTGCCAGCGGATCTGCGGAAAGCGCGCGGACAGCTCCGCGCTCTCGAACACGGGCTTGAGCGTCGCGAGCTTTTCCACCGTGGTGCTGGGGCGTATGGTTTCGTCGGCCGTCACGCGGCCCGCGGGCGTATCGATGCCGACGATCTCGCGCGCAAAGGCGCCGCTGGTTTGCGCCGCGTGCGCACGCTGGTGCGAGCGCGCGGCGTAGGCGTCGAGCTCGGTGCGACCCAAATCCCACTTGGCCGCGACGAGGTCTGCCGCCACGCCCTGGCCGACGAGGCCCGGCGCATAACGCGCGTCGAAACGCGCGCCCGTGGTGTTCTGGCCCATGCGCGCACTGCCCATGGGCACGCGGCTCATCGACTCGATGCCGCAGGCGATCACGATGTCCTGCGCGCCCGCCATGATGGCTTGCGCCGCAAAGTGCACCGCCTGCTGGCTGGAGCCGCACTTGCGGTCTATGGTGGTCGAAGGCACGTGCGCGGGCAACCCCGCTGCGAGCCAGGCCATGCGCCCCGGCGTGCCTGCTTGCTCGCCCGCCTGACTCACACAACCGCAGATCACGTCGTCCACGGCACCCGGATCGAGCTGGTTGCGCAGCACCAATTGCTCCAACACTTGCGCCAGCAAGTCCACCGGATGTACCTGCGCGAGCGCCCCATCGGGCTTGGCCCGCCCCATGGGGCTGCGAATCGCATCGACGATGACCGGAGTTTTCATCGAGACACCTTTTTTGAGACTGGTAATTCGAAAAAAGGATGGTAGTTCTGAATGAATGGCCAAAACTTCGGTGTTTACCCCGGTGCCAAAGCGCGGATGTTCCCCAATACTTGCACTGATTCGAATACTTTTGGAACGCGGGGATCGAAATCGATGAACACCCAAGCGATGCAGGGCGACTTTTTCGCACGTGCCGCCGCAACCCCCGACCGCACCGCGCTCGTGCTGGCCGAAAGCTGTGCGCGCCTGAGCGCCGGAGAGCTCGCGCAAAGCACGCTGCGCATGGCCCACTGGCTGGTTGCACAAGGCTTGCAAACCGGCGAGCGCTTTGCCGTGGTGCTGGAAAACCGCTTCGAGATCCTCGCCCTGGTCTTGGCGGCGCAGCATGCGGGCCTCTACGCCGCGGTGCTGAGCACCCACCTCACGCCGGCCGAAATCGCCTACATCGTGCAAGACTGCGATGCGCGGCTCGTCATCGCGTCGCGCAAAACCCTGCCGCTGCTCAGCGAACAGCAGGCCACACAGCCTTTGCCGTGTTGGACGGTGGACGAGGCCACGGCGCAAGTGCCGTCGCTGCATGCGGCTTTGCGAGACCTGCCAGGCCCGCCGCCCGACTTCAGCGACCGGCCACTGGGCCGCGATCTGCTCTATTCCTCGGGCACCACCGGGCGGCCCAAGGGCGTGCTCAAACCACTGCTGCCCAGCCATCTGCGCGGTCAGCCCCACCCTGAAGCGCAAAACCTCGGGTGTCTGCTCGGGATGGACGAGCGCACCGTCTACCTCTCACCCGCACCGCTGTACCACGCGGCACCGCTGCGCTACACGCTGCGCGTGCTGGAGCTCGGCGGCCAGGCCGTGATCATGGAGCGTTTCGACCCCGAAGCCGCGCTCGCACTGATCGAGCGCTACCGCATCACGCACAGCCAATGGGTGCCCACCATGTTCGGCCGCCTGCTGCGGCTGCCCGAGGACGTGCGCAAGCGCCATGACCTCTCCAGCCACCGCATGGCCATCCACGCCGCGGCGCCCTGCCCCATAGCCGTCAAACAGGCCATGATCGACTGGTGGGGCGACATCCTGCTCGAATACTATGCAGGCTCCGAAGGCTGCGGCACGACCATGATCAGCTCCGCAGAATGGCGCCAGCGCCCCGGCTCCGTGGGCCGGCCCACGACGGGCCAGCTGCATATCCTCGACGACGCCGGCCATGAGCTGCCCGCCGGCGCGCTCGGCCATGTTTATTTCTCGGGCGGGGGCGAGTTTTCCTACCTCAACGACCCTGAAAAAACCCGCGCCGCGATCAACGCGCACGGCTGGGCCACCTATGGCGACATCGGCTACGTGGACGCCGAGGGCTACTTGTTTTTGAGCGACCGGCGCGCCGACCTGATCCTCTCGGGCGGCGTCAACCTGTATCCGCAGGAAATCGAAAACGCCCTCCTGCGCCACCCCGGCGTGCAAGACGCGGCGGTCGTCGGCGTGCCGCATGCCGATCTGGGCGAAGTCCCCCTGGCCGTGGTGGTGCTGCGCGCGGGCGTCGAGCCGTCGCTGGCGACGGCGCATGCCATCGCTGCGCGCGCAGCCGAGGTGCTCGCGCGCATCAAACTGCCGCAGCGCATGGTGTTTGCCGACGCGCTGCCGCGCCTGGAGACCGGCAAGCTCTTGCGCCGCAAGCTCAAGGAACACTACCGCACCGAGCCGCACGCCGGCCACGCCCTGAAAAACTCCTGAATCAATAGCTGCCAGCGATGCATACACAAGCGCTAGAGGCCAATTTCATTCAAAACCGAACGGACACCCACCCATGTCAGACCTGATCCCGCGCAGCATCTTCCGCGAAGACCACGAACAATTCCGCGCCCAGGTGCGGCGCTTTTTCGAGCGCGAGGTCGTGCCCTTCCATGCCGAATGGGAGCGCCAGGGGATCGTGCCCAAAGCCGTGTGGCGCAAGGCCGGGCGCGAAGGGCTGCTCAACACCATGCTGCCCGAGCCCTACGGCGGCGGCGGCGACTTTGGGCACGCAGCGGTGCTGATCGAGGAGATCGCGCGCACCGGCGCGAGCGGCCTGGGCTTTCCGCTGCACTCGGACATCGTCGCGCCCTACATCTACGCCTACGGCACGAAAGCGCAGAAAGACCGCTGGCTGCCGCGCATGGCCGCGGGCGAGCTGATCGGCGCCATCGCGATGACCGAGCCCGGCGCGGGCAGCGACCTCAAGTCCGTGCGCACCACGGCGCGGCGCGAAGGTGACCACTACATCCTCAACGGCAGCAAGACCTTCATCACCAACGGCATGAATTCCGAAGTCGTCATCGTGGTCGCCAAAACCGCACCCGAGCTCGGCGCCAAAGGCGTTTCGCTGCTCGTCGTCGAAGAAGGAATGCCGGGCTTCAGCAAAGGCCGCAAGCTCGAAAAAATCGGCCTTTTGGCGCAGGACACCGCCGAGCTGTTTTTCGACAACGTCAAGGTGCCGGCAGACCACCTGCTCGGCGAGGAAAACATGGGCTTCAAATACCTGATGCACGAGCTGGCCCAAGAGCGCCTCGTCGTCGCCGTGCGCGCCGCCATGTCCGTCGAAGCCTTTTTGCAGAAAACCATCGCTTACACGCGCGAGCGCCGCGCCTTCGGCCAGACCGTGTTCGAGTTCCAGAACACGCGCTTCAAGCTCGCCGAGGCCAAGGCCCAGATCACCATGCTGCGCGTGTTCGTGGACGACTGCATGGCGCTGCACATGAAGCGCGAACTCAGCCCCGAGCGCGCCGCCATGGTCAAGCTCAACGCCACGACCCTGCAAAACCGCCTGCTCGACGACTTTCTGCAACTGCACGGCGGCTACGGCTACATGACCGAATACCAGGTGGGACGCGCCTGGACCGACGCCCGCGTGGGCCGCATCTACGGCGGCAGCGACGAAATCATGAAAGAAATCATCGCGCGCACGCTGTAAGCCCCCTCGCCCCCTTCATCGCCCTCAACCGAAAGCCCCGAGGAATCAAACCATGACCATGCTTCGCCGCACAACCCTGCTCTTGCCGCTGATAGCCCTGGCCGCCGCATGTGGCATCGGCAGCGTGCGCGCCGAGGAGAGCTATCCGAGCAAAGCCATTCGCTTCATCGTGCCTTACCCCGCAGGCGGCGGCACCGACACCATCGCGCGCCTCATCGGTACGCAACTAAGCCAGCGCTGGGGCCAGTCCGTGGTCGTAGAAAACAAGCCCGGCGCGAGCGGCATCCTCGGCAACGACGCCGTCGCCAAAGCACCGGGCGACGGCTACACCGTGCTCATGGGCATCACCACCGTGGTGCAAATCCCTGCGCTCTACAAAAAAGTGCCCTACAAGCTCAGCGACCTCGCGCCCGTCTCGCAAATCGCCAAGTCGGCCGATCTGGTCATCGTGCCGCGCAGTTTGGGCATCCCCACGCTACAGCAATTCGTTGAAAAGGCCCGCGCCGAACCCGGTAAATTCAATTACGGCAGCTACGGCAACGCGACTTCCTCGCACCTCAATGGTGAGCGTTTCAAGCAAAAAGCCGGCATAGACATCACGCATATCCCCTTCCAGGGCTCGGGCCCCGAGATGGCGGCCTTGCTGGGCGGGCAGATCACCATGGCCTTCGTCGATGCGACGGCCGCCTACCCGCACCTCAAGTCCGACAAGATCAACGTCCTTGCCATTACCGGCGCGCAGCGCCACCCCGCGCTGCCGCAGGTGCCCACCATGACCGAAGCAGGCTACCCTGGGCTCGAGGCCAACGGCTGGTTCGGCACGTTCCTGCCTGCGAGTACGCCCAAGCCCATCGTGGACAAGCTCGGCGCCGAGATTGCCTCCATCGTCAAGTCGCCAGAGATTCACAAGCGCCTCACGGAAATGGGGCTGATCCCCGTGGGCTCGCTACCCGCGGAATTCAAAGCGCAGATCGAAAAGGACGCCGTCCACTGGAAAAATGTGGTCGAGGCGGCGAAGATTTCGCTCGACTGAAGTCACCCCAAAACCACCTGTAAAAGGAGCGCGATGGGCGCCCTGCCGTTGGGCTCCACCGCGATTCGAGCTCCTTTCGGGCTGAATTTGTCGAAGGCCTGCAGCGCTTTCGGGCCTGCCTCCCCTCACCCCGCCCGCTCCAGCATCGCATGCAGCAGCACATTGCATCCCGCGGTGGTGTGCTCGGGTGTGGCGGATTCGATTTCGTTGTGGCTGATGCCGTCTTTGCAGGGGATGAAGACCATGCCCGTGGGTGCGAGGCGGGCGAGGTACACGGCGTCGTGGCCGGCGCCGGAGACTGCGGGCATGTGCGAGTAGCCCAGTTGCTGCGCGGCGCGCGCGACGGCGGCGGTGCATTCGGGGTGGAAGGGTTGTGCGGGGTAGCTCGACACCAGGGCAATGTCTATGCCCAGGCCCGTTTCGGCCGCGAGGCGTGCGGCGGCGGCGCGGATGTCGGCGTCCATGCGCTCGCACTCGGCGTCGCTCGCGTTGCGCAGGTCTATGCTGAACTTGACCTGGCCAGGGATGACGTTGCGGCTGTTGGGGTGTACCTGCACCATGCCCACGGTGCCGCGGCCGTGCGGCGGGTGGCGCTGCGCGCAGGCCACCACTTCCTGCATCAGGCGCGTGGCCACTTGCAGCGCGTCGCGGCGCAGCGCCATGGGCGTGGGGCCGGCGTGCGCCTCCATGCCGGTGACGGTGCAGTCGTACCAGCGGATGCCGAGCACGCCTGTGACCACGCCTATGGTCTTGTCGTGGTCTTCGAGCACCGGGCCTTGCTCGATGTGCGCCTCGAAGTAGGCGCCCACGGGGTGATCGCCGGGGCGCTGCGGGCCGATGTAGCCTATGCGTTCGAGCTCGGCGCGCACGCTTTTGCCCTCAGTGTCGGTGGCGGCGTAGGCGTGCTCGAGCGTGAAGGCGCCGGCAAACACGCCCGAGCCCATCATCACGGGCACGAAGCGCGAGCCCTCTTCGTTGGTCCAGACGGCGACTTCGATCGGCGCCTCGGTTTCTATGCCGTGGTCGTTGAGCGTGCGCACCACCTCCAGGCCCGCAAGCACGCCGTAGTTGCCGTCGAACTTGCCGCCCGTGGGCTGGGTGTCGATGTGGCTGCCCGTCATGATGGGCGGCAGCGCCGGGTTGCGCCCCGCGCGGCGCATGAAGATGTTGCCGATCTGGTCTATGGTCACTTGCAGGCCGGCGTCGCGCGCCCAGCCGATGACGCGGTCGCGCGCTTGTTTGTCGAGCTCGGTGAGCGCGAGGCGGCACACGCCGCCCTTGGGCGTGGCGCCGATCTGCGCGAGCTCCATGAGCGAGGCCCACAGGCGTTCGCCGTTCACGCGCAGGTGGGCGATGCGGGGTTGGACTGCGGTATCCATGGCTTTGCTCCTTGACAGAATTTGAATCAAAAAACATAGCTTCCAGCGCTCATTCATCAAGCGCCAGAAGGTTATTTCATACCCAACTTTTTGCTATTGATTTCATACTTTCTGGCGCTGCACGGGCGTAGGCGCCAGTTGCTCTGCGCGGCGCTGCAGGGCCTGGAAGTCGGGGCTGAAGGCGGGGCGTGACACGTAGCGCCCGCGGCCGGGTTCGACGCGCAAGTCGCCCTGCGCATAGACGATCTCGCCCTGGCTGATGGTGTGGCTGGGGATGCCGCGCACGCTGCGGCCTTCGAAGATGTTGAAGTCGCCCTTGGAAAACTGTGTGCGCGCCGAGAGGGTTTTGTGGCCCTCAGGGTCCCAGAGCACGAGGTCGGCGTCCGCGCCCACGGCGATGCAGCCTTTGCGCGGGTAGATGTTGAACAGGCGCGCGGCGTTGGCCGAGGTGATGGCGACGAATTCGCTGGGCGTGAGGCGGCCGGTGTTCACGCCCGCGTCCCAGATCACGGCCATGCGCTCTTCGATGCCGCCCGTGCCGTTGGGGATGCGCGTGAAATCCTCCCGACCCTGCGCCTTTTGCGCTGCGCAAAAAGTGCAGTGGTCGGTCGCGGTGGTGTGCAGCTGGCCCGACTGCAGGCCGCGCCACAGCGCCTCCTGGTGGCCGCGCGGGCGAAACGGCGGGCTCATGACGTGCGCCGCGGCGGTGGCGAAGTCGGGGTGGCGATAGACGCTGTCGTCGATCAGCAGGTGGCCCGCGAGCACTTCGCCGTACACGCGCTGGCCGCGGGCGCGCGCGCGGGCGATGGCTTCGGCGCTTTCGGCGCAGCTCACGTGCACCACGTAGATCGGCACGCCGAGCACGTCAGCGATCGCGATGGCGCGCTGCGCGGCCTCGGCCTCGACGGCGGGCGGGCGCGACAGCGGGTGCCCCTCGGGGCCCGTGATGCCGCGCTGCAACAGTTGCTGCTGCAGCAGGAAGACGAGCTCGCCGTTTTCGGCGTGCACGGTGGGCATGGCGCCGAGCTCGAGCGCGCGCTGAAAGCTGTGCACCAGCGTTTCGTCGTCGCACATGATGGCGTTTTTGTAGGCCATGAAGTGCTTGAAGCTGTTCACGCCCTCTTGCTGCACCAGCGTGCCCATGTCGGCGCACACTTGCTCGCTCCACCACGTGACGGCGACGTGAAAGCCGTAGTCCGCCGCGGCCTTGGCGGCCCAGCCGCGCCACTTGCGGTAGGCGTCGAGCAGGGGCTCTTGCGGGTCGGGGATGACGAAGTCGATGATGCTCGTCGTGCCCCCGGCCAGGCCCGCGGCGGTGCCCGTGAAGAAGTCGTCCATGGTCGTCGCGCCCATGAAGGGCAGCTGCATGTGCGTGTGCGGGTCTATGCCGCCGGGCAGCAGGTACTGGCCGCTCGCGTCGAGCACGGCGGCGCCCGCGGGCGCCTGCGCCGCCGCGTCCGCACCCACAGCGGCGATGCGGCCCGCGACGCACAGCACGTCGGCGCGCTCGGCGCGGTCGGCGTTGACGACGGTGCCGCCGCGGATCAGAAGGGCTTGGGTCATGGGTATGTCTCCGTTACTTCATCGGTCGGGCAAGCTGCCACGGCTCATGATTTCTTCGCCGTCAGGTAGTAGTACGCCCCCGCGACGGCCAGGCTGAAAAACCAGCCGGCATCGAACAGCGTGAGCCAGATCGCCGGTATGCCGGCCTTGTCGATCACGCCCGACACCGCGAGGTAGCCTGGCAGGCAGGGCAGCACACCGAGCACGAAGGCCACGAGCGCCTGCGGGTTCCAACCATTGCGGTACTCGTAGGCGCCGCCGCGGCGGTACAGGTCTTCGACTTGCAGCTGTCCCCGGCGCACGAGGTAGTAATCGGCCAGCAGAATGCCCGCAATCGCGCCCAGCAGGGTGCCATAGCCACCGAGCCAGGTGAAAAGGTAGTTCCCCGAGCTTGCCAGCAGCTTCCAGGGCATGAACAGCAGGCCGAGCAGCGCGGCGATGATGCCGCCCGTGCGGAAACTGATCTTGTCGGGCGCAATCTGGCTGAAGTCGTAGGACGGCGAGACCAGGTTCGCGGCCACGTTGGTGGTCAGATTGGCCAGCAGAATCACCAGTAGCCCCAAGCCCGCTGCGATGGGTCCCATTTTGGTGAGCAGGCCGTCGGGGAACAGTTCGGCCTTGCCGTAGAGGATGGCCGAGGCCGAAAACCCGATCACGCCCACCATGGAGAACAAGGCCATGGGAATGGGCAAGCCTATGGCCTGACCCAGCACCTGGTCTTTTTGCGACTTGGCAAAGCGCGTGAAGTCCGGGATGTTGAGCGCCAGCGTGGCCCAAAAGCCCACGAGCCCGGTCAGCGCGCCCCAGGTGCGGGGGCCGCCCTCCACCACTTTGGCGGGCAGGTTGAACAGCTGCGCCGCCGGCACGCGCGCCAGCAGCACCGCGACGAGCACGACGGAAGCCACGATCATCAGCGGAGCGGCGACCACTTCGAGCCTGCGTATGGACTCCGGCCCGCGCCAGATGAACCAGATGTGCACCGCCCAGAAGGCCAGAAAGCACAGGAACTGCGAGCTGCTGATGGTCTGCCCCGGCGCCGGGCCGGCGAGGTTCATGCCTAGCACGTTCAAAAATCCGTGCAGCGCCAGCGCACCAAAGTAGCAGTTGATGGCGAACCAGCCGCAGGCCACGAGACCGCGCAGCACGGCGGGAAGATTGGCCCCCTTTACGCCGAAGGAAACGCGCGCGAGCACGGGAAACGGCACGCCGTAACGCGGCCCCACGCGCCCCAGCAGCACCATGGGCACGAGCACGATGCAATTCGCAAGAAACACCAGCCACACCGCCATCTGCCAGGTAAAGCCCTGGTCCAGCATGGAGCTGGCCATGGTGTACGTGGGCACGCACACCACCATGCCCACCCATAGCGCAGCGTAGTCCTTCCAGTCCCAATGGCGCTGCGCGGCCGTGGTGGGGAGCAAATCTTCGTTGGTAAGCGCATCGCCGGATACGCCGCGCTCTTGCCCCGCCAGGGGGATGGCGCCGCTGCTGCTATCGTTCATGGGAGCACTCCTGTCATGGAAAAGTGAAAAAAGGATGCGAATGGCCGCAAAAGGCATGCTTGGGCACGCAATATCCACACCATAAGCCTTCACGCCGCCACGCGCTGGGGATTGTTCGGATGCGTGGTCCAGTTCGCGTAGCGGCCGCTCACCACCTGGCCCGTGCGCGCATCGACCTCGCCCGGTGCGAGCGTGCGCAGCGTGATGCAGTCGGGCACAGGGCAGACGGTCACGCACAGGTTGCAGCCCACGCAGTCGGCCTCGTCGACGACGAAGCGGCGCACGCCGCCGCTCTCGGGGCTTGCTTCCTGCACGCGGATGGCCTGGTGCGAGGTGTCTTCGCAGGCGATGTGGCAGCGCCCGCAGCCTATGCACAGCGCGGGGTCGATTTGGGCCTTGTCGATGTGGTTGAGGTCGAGCTGGTTCCAGTCCTTCACGCTCGGCAGCGCGCGGCCGCGCAAGTCGTCGAGCGTGCGCCAGCCCTGCGCGTCCATGAAGTTGGCCAGGCCGTCGCACAGGTCTTGCACGATCTTGAAGCCATACACCATTGCGGCCGTGCAGACCTGCACCGTGCCGCAGCCCAGCGCAATGAACTCGGCCGCATCGCGCCAGGTGGTCACGCCGCCGATGCCGCTGAGGGGCAGGCCCGCGGTTTGCGCGTCGCGCGCGATCTCGGCCACCATGTGGAGCGCGATCGGCTTCACGGCCGGGCCGCAGTAGCCGCCGTGCGAGCCCCAGCCGCCGGTGTTGGGCGTGATCGCCATGTGCTCCAGATCGACGCCGATGATGGAGTTGATGGTGTTGATGAGCGACACCGCATCGGCGCCGCCCGCCTTGGCCGCACGCGCCGGGTAGCGCACGTCGGTGATGTTGGGGGTGAGCTTGACGATCACCGGCAGGCGGCTGTAGTGCTTGCACCAGGCCGTGACCATCTCGATGTATTCCGGCACCTGGCCCACGGCCGCGCCCATGCCGCGCTCGCTCATGCCGTGCGGGCAGCCAAAGTTGAGCTCGATGCCGTCCGCACCCGTGTCCTCGACCATGGGCAGGATGCGCTTCCAGCTCGCCTCCTCGCACGGCACCATGAGCGAGACAACCATCGCGCGGTCGGGCCAGGCACGCTTGACGCGCGCGATTTCTTCGAGGTTGGTGCGCAGCGGCCGGTCGCTGATGAGCTCGATGTTGTTGAAGCCGAGCACGCGCCGGTCGGGCCCATGCAGCGCGCCGTAGCGCGGGCCGTTGACGTTGACCACGGGCGGGTCTTCGCCCAGGGTCTTCCAGACCACGCCGCCCCAGCCGGCCTCGAAGGCGCGCGTGACGTTGACCTCTTTGTCCGTGGGCGGCGCCGAAGCCAGCCAGAACGGGTTGGGGCTGCGAATGCCCAGAAAATTGCTGCGGATGTCTGCCATGGGATTTGCTCCGGTCTGCAAAAGGGTTGCGTGCAGGTTGCGTTTGCGTCTGTGCGGTTGCCGTGGTTGCGTGGGTGGCGTGCGTGCCGTGGTTTGACGCGGGTTGCGGTGGCGGTAGCGCGTGCGGGGCTCAGCCGCACAGCGCCTGGTGCATCGCAAGCGCCGCGAGCTTGCCGTGCTGCACGGCCTCGACGGTGAGGTCGCGCCCGCCCGCGCGGCAGTCGCCGCCGGCCCACACGCGCGCCACGCTGGTGCGCCCCAGCGCGTCGGTGGCGATGCGCCCGCCCTGCAGCGCGATGGCCGCGCCTGCGGGCTCGGGCACGTAGTTTTGGCCAATGGCCTTGAGCACCATGTCGGCTTCGAGCGTGAAGGTCTCGCCCGTCTCTACGAGGCGCCCGTCCTGCAGCGCCGTGACCGTGCAGCGCAGGCCGCGCACCTGCCCGTCGGTGCACAGCAGCTCCTGGGGCGCGGCCCAGTGGCGCAGCAGCACGCCCTGCGTCTGCGCCCACTGCTGCTCCGCGGCCGAAGCGGGCATGCTCTCGGGCCCGCGGCGATAGACGATGCTGACCTCCTCGGCGCCGAGCATGCGCGCCTGCACCGCCGCATCGACCGCCGTCATGCCGCCACCGAGCACGAGCACGCGCCGCCCCACGGGCACGCTGGCCAGGTCCTGCGCCTGGCGGATCTCGGCGATGAAGTCCACCGCGTTGCGCAGGCCCTGCGCCTGCGGCTCGGCAATGCCCAGTGCATTCACGCCCGCCAGCCCCAGGCCCAGGAACACCGCGTCGTAAGCAGCGAGCAGCCCATCGAGCGTGAAGTCGCGCCCGAGCTGCTGCCCGCAGCGCAATTCGATACCACCCACCGACAGCAGCCAACGCACCTCCTGCTGCACGAATTCGCTCGTGACCTTGTAGCGCGCCAGGCCGTATTCATTGAGGCCGCCGGGCTTGGGCCGCGCCTCGAACAGCACCACATCATGGCCGCGCAGCGCGAGCCCGTGCGCGCACGCGAGCCCCGCAGGGCCGGCGCCGACCACGGCCACGCGCCGGCCCGTGGGCGCGGCGCGCTCGAACAGCGGCGCGCCCAAAGGATCGTCCGGCTGCTGCTGCGCCGTGAAGTACGCATCGGTGGCGTAGCGCTGCAGCCGGCCGATCTCCACGGGCTTTTCCTGCAAGGCGCTGCGCACGCAAGCCTGCTCGCACAGCACCTCGGTCGGGCACACGCGCGCGCAGGTGCCGCCCAGCGGATTCGCCGACAGGATCGCGCGCGCCGCGCCGCGCAGGTTGTCCTGCGCGATGCGCTGGATGAACGCCGGCACGTCGATCTCGGTCGGGCAGGCGCGCGTGCAGGGCGCGTCGAAACAGTCGTAGCAACGCTCGGCCTCGATCAGCGCCTGTGCGCGCGTGAGGGGTGGGTGCGCGTCGCAAAAACGCACGGCGTATTCGGCCGCATCGAGCCGTGCGGCGTGCAGCCCGCTGGCGCGGCTGGCAGAGGTTGGCATCAGAAAAGCCTCCAGGGAATGGGTCGCAAAGGAATCGCCAAAGGAATCGCGAACAAAAGCGAACGAGCACATCGGCAAGCACGCAAAAGCCGCGCACTCAATTTACTCAATGGTAAAAATTTACCAATAGGTAAAACCCTAACAGCAATAGTCGTGCCCGCCTTGGCCCGCGCTGCTTGTCCCACAATGGTGCGATGCACGCACCTTCTTCGCTCCCGCAAGCCGACTCCCCCGCAAGCCCCGCCACCATGCGCCGCCCCAGCGCCGCGCGCCGGCGCAAGGAAGAAGCCATCGTCACCGAAGCCGAACGCCAGTTCGCGCAATTCGGCTTCGAGGGCGCGACGCTGGAGAGCATCGCCGCCGCCTGCAGCATCAGCCGGCACAACCTGCTCTATTACTTTCCGAGCAAGGAGGCGCTGTACCAGCGCGTGCTCGACGCGGTGCTCGACCAGTGGCTCGCAGGCATGCAAGACCTCGCGCAAAGCGACGCCCCGCAGCAGGCGCTGCGCGACTACATCCGCGCCAAGCTGCGCTACTCGCGCACGCGCCCGAGTGGCGTCAAGGTCTTTGCCAAGGAGATCATCGCGGGCGCGCCGCGCTATGCCCAAGCAATCACCGAGCGCGTGGCGCCGCTGCTGCAGGCCGAGGTGCAGCGCTTCGAGCGCTGGGCCGACGAAGGCCGCATCGCGCGCGTCGATTTCACGCACCTGATGTTCGCGCTCTGGGCGCTCACGCAGTCCTACGCCGAGCAGGAGGCGCAGTTCGCACCATTGCTGGGCAGGCCAGCACTTACCGAAGCCGACTACGCCGCCGCCGAAGCGCTGATCTGCCGCCTCGTGTTCGGCGCGCTGGGGCTGCCCGAATGACTCCTGATTTGAGAGCTGTAAGCGCTTGAAGTACCTGCACAAAGTGCCAATTTGGCTCAGATTTTTAGCCGTCCCAAGGCCGCATCCGCCAGCGCTTGCCCCCAAAAATCTTCATCCATCCCTCTTGAAACCCGAACAAACGCCCGTATCATTAGCACTCGCTACGGGTGAGTGCCAACACCCGTGGAGAAAAAGCCAAGCGTCTGTCGTTGTGCCAGGCGCTTTGTCATGTATCCACACACCATTTTTTGCAAACCAGGAGAGATGCAATGAAACTTCGCCCCCTGCATGATCGCGTGATCGTCAAGCGTATCGAGAGCGAAACCAAGACTGCCTCTGGCATCGTCATTCCCGACAACGCCGCCGAGAAACCCGATCAAGGTGAAGTGCTGGCCGTAGGCCCTGGCAAGAAGAATGACAAGGGCGAACTCAGCCCCATGAGCGTCAAGGTTGGCGACCGCGTCCTGTTCGGCAAGTATTCGGGCCAGACCGTGAAGGTCGATGGCGAAGAACTGCTGGTCATGAAGGAAGACGACCTTTTCGCCGTGATCGAAAAGTAAGCCCCGTCCCCCATTCGACGAACCCCTGATTTTTGAATACGGAGAATCCAAATGGCTGCAAAAGACGTAATTTTTGGTGCTGATGCACGTCACCGCATGGTCGAAGGCGTGAACATTCTCGCCAACGCCGTCAAAGTGACCCTGGGCCCCAAGGGCCGCAACGTGGTGCTCGAGCGCTCCTTCGGCGCCCCCACCGTGACCAAGGACGGTGTGTCCGTGGCCAAGGAAATAGAGCTCAAGGACAAGCTGCAGAACATGGGTGCGCAAATGGTCAAGGAAGTGGCTTCCAAGACCAGCGACAACGCCGGTGACGGTACCACCACCGCCACCGTGCTGGCCCAGGCCATCGTGCGCGAAGGCATGAAGTACGTGGCTGCCGGCATGAACCCCATGGACCTGAAGCGCGGCATCGACAAGGCTGTCGAAGCCCTGATCGAGCAACTCAAGAAGGCCTCCAAGCCCACCACCACGTCCAAGGAAATCGCTCAGGTCGGCTCGATCTCGGCCAACAGCGACACCTCTATCGGCCAGATCATTGCGGATGCGATGGACAAGGTCGGCAAGGAAGGCGTGATCACCGTCGAAGACGGCAAATCGCTGCAAAACGAGCTCGACGTGGTCGAAGGGATGCAGTTCGACCGTGGCTATCTGTCGCCCTACTTCATCAACAACCCCGACAAGCAAGCTGCGATCCTCGAAAACCCGTTCATCCTGCTCTACGACAAGAAGATCAGCAACATCCGTGACCTGCTGCCCGTGCTCGAGCAAGTGGCCAAGGCCGGCCGCCCGCTGCTGATCATCGCCGAGGACGTCGAAGGCGAGGCCCTGGCGACGCTGGTGGTCAACACCATCCGCGGCATCCTCAAGGTCTGCGCCGTGAAGGCTCCCGGCTTTGGCGATCGTCGTAAAGCCATGCTCGAAGACATTGCCATCCTCACGGGCGGCAAGGTCATCGCCGAAGAAGTCGGTCTGGTGCTCGAAAAAACCACGCTGGCCGACCTCGGCCAAGCCAAGCGCGTCGAAGTGGGCAAGGAAAACACCATCATCATCGATGGTGCCGGTGCCGCTGCCGACATCCAGGCACGCGTCAAGCAGATCCGCGTGCAGATCGAGGAAGCCACCTCTGACTACGACCGCGAAAAACTGCAAGAGCGCGTGGCCAAGCTCGCCGGTGGTGTGGCCGTGATCAAGGTCGGCGCTGCGACCGAAGTCGAAATGAAAGAGAAGAAGGCCCGCGTCGAAGACGCCCTGCACGCCACCCGTGCAGCCGTCGAAGAAGGCATCGTGGCCGGTGGTGGCGTGGCCCTGCTGCGCGCACGCCAAGCCTTGGGCGAAATCAAGGGCGAGAACCACGACCAGGACGCCGGCATCAAGCTGGTGCTCAAGGCCATTGAAGCGCCGCTGCGCGAGATCGTGGCCAACGCCGGTGGCGAGCCCTCCGTGGTGATCAACCGCGTGCTCGAAGGCAAGGGCAACTTCGGCTTCAACGCCGCCAACGATACCTATGGCGACATGATCGAAATGGGTATCCTGGACCCGACCAAGGTCACGCGCACCGCGCTGCAAAACGCCGCTTCCGTGGCCGGCCTGATGCTCACCACCGAGTGCATGGTCGCCGAGGCTCCGAAGGAAGAAGCCCCGGCAGCCGGCGGCATGCCTGGCGGCATGGGCGGCATGGGCATGGACATGTAAAAAACCACTGTTCCTTCGCACAAAGGGCCGCGCAAGCGGCCCTTTTTTGTGCCCTCTACCCCGCTGCGTGTGCAGCCGGGCTTCGATGCGTCGCTTCCGCAGGACGGCACCTTGCGCCAAAGGCGCCGGTGCAACGTCACCACAGCACCCTTGCTGCGCCCAAGCCGCAGGCAACTCCCCGGCCCGCCGAGCTGCACACGCTCAGAACGACTCCCAGTCGCCTTCGTTCTGCGTTTGGGGCGCCGATGCATCGATTGCCTTGGTCGTAGGCGCCTTCGCCATTGCGGAGCCTGCCGCCGCAGGCGCACCAAGACGCGCCGTGCCGTCGGCCCGTGCAACCGCTTTGCCCGCACTTGTAGCCGACGGCACGCGCTTGGTCTGTGGCGCTGGAGCGGAAGGCCGCGGCGCTGGCGCGGCGTGCTGGGCCACTGCCTGCAACGTGTCCGCCTCGAGCTTGAACACCGCCACGGCGTTCACGAGCTCGCCCGCCTGGGCGTTGAGGCTGCTGGCCGCAGCGGCCATTTCTTCCACGAGTGCC
>NZ_QPJU01000013.1 GCF_003337425.1 Extensimonas vulgaris | reverse complement strand
CTGCCGTCAGCGTGGTCTTGCCGTGGTCAACGTGACCGATCGTGCCCACGTTGACGTGCGGCTTCGTGCGTTCGAATTTTCCTTTTGCCATTTTCCAATCTCCAAAGAGCAAATCCCGTGTATCGGTTTAAGGTCTGCATCCAGTTGCTGGATCGCCCCGCACGGGAACAGGGCGGCACCGGATCGCAGACCGGGGGTCATTCAAGAGGAGTGCCAGGACAAAATCGCTGCGCGAATTTGGTCTGGCACGCTAAGGGTTATTTAGCCCTCGCCGCGATGATGGCTTCGGCGACGTTCTTCGGTGCTTCGGCGTAGTGCTTGAACTCCATCGTGTAGGTGGCGCGGCCTTGCGACATGGAGCGCAGCGTGGTGGAGTAGCCGAACATCTCCGACAGCGGCACTTCGGCCTTGATGACCTTGCCGCCACCAGGCATGTCGTCCATGCCCTGCACCATGCCGCGCCGCGAGGACAAATCGCCCATGACGTTGCCTGCGTATTCTTCGGGTGTCTCGACTTCCACGGCCATCATGGGCTCGAGGATGACGGGGTTGGCGCGCCGGCAGGCTTCCTTGAAACCGAAGATGGCGGCCATTTTGAACGCCTGCTCGGACGAGTCCACGTCGTGGTACGAGCCGAAAGTCAGGGCGACTTTGACGTCGACCACGGGGTAACCCGCCAAAACGCCTGCCTGCAGAGCTTCTTCAACCCCTTTTTGCACAGCGGGGATGTATTCACGCGGCACCACGCCGCCCTTGATTTCATCGAGGAATTCGAAACCCTTGCCGGCCTCGTTGGGCTCCACACGGAACACCACGTGGCCATACTGGCCCTTGCCGCCCGACTGGCGCACGAACTTGCCTTCCACGTCGGAAACGGTCTTGCGGATGGTTTCACGGTACGCCACCTGGGGCTTGCCGACGTTCGCCTCGACGCCGAACTCGCGCTTCATGCGGTCGACGAGAATTTCGAGGTGCAGCTCGCCCATGCCCGAAATGATGGTCTGGCCGGATTCTTCGTCGGTGCGCACACGGAACGACGGGTCTTCGGCCGCCAAACGTTGCAGGGCGATGCCCATTTTTTCCTGGTCGGCTTTGGTTTTGGGCTCGACGGCCTGGGAAATCACGGGCTCGGGGAAGACCATGCGCTCGAGCGTGATGATGGCATCCGGGTCGCACAGGGTTTCGCCGGTCGTCACTTCTTTCAAACCCACGCAGGCGGCAATGTCGCCGGCACGGATTTCTTCGATTTCCTGGCGATTGTTCGCATGCATCTGCACGATACGGCCGATGCGCTCTTTTTTGCCCTTGACGGGGTTATAGACGGTATCTCCCTTGCTGAGCACACCCGAATACACACGCACGAAAGTCAGCTGGCCCACGAATGGATCGGTCATCAGCTTGAAAGCCAGTGCTGCGAATTTTTCGTTATCGTCGGCCTTGCGCGTTGCCGGCTGGTCGTTTTCATCGAGTCCCGACACGGGCGGAATATCCACCGGCGAAGGCAGAAAATCGATCACGGCGTCCAGCATGCGCTGCACGCCCTTGTTCTTGAAGGCCGTGCCGCACAGCATGGGCTGGATTTCGGTGGAGATCGTACGGATGCGCAAGCCTTGCTTGATTTCGTCCTCGGAAAGGTCGCCCTCCTCGAGGTACTTGTTCATCAGCTCTTCGTTCGCCTCGGCTGCAGCCTCGATCATCTTCTCGCGCCACTCCTGGGCACTGTCCACGAGATCGGCCGGAATGTCCTCATAGGTGAATTTCATGCCCTGCGAGGCCTCGTCCCAAATGATGGCCTTCATCTTGAGCAGATCGACCACGCCTTTGAAATTGTCTTCGGCGCCGATCGGGATCACGATGGGCACGGGGTTGGCCTTCAGGCGCACCTTCATCTGGTCATAGACCTTGAAGAAATTGGCACCCGTGCGGTCCATCTTGTTGACGAAGGCCAGGCGCGGCACCTTGTACTTGTTGGCCTGGCGCCACACGGTTTCAGACTGCGGCTGCACGCCGCCCACGGCGCAATACACCATGCAGGCGCCGTCGAGCACGCGCATGGAGCGCTCCACTTCGATGGTGAAGTCCACGTGGCCGGGGGTGTCGATGATGTTGAAACGGTGCTCGGGATACGACATGTCCATGCCGCGCCAGAAACAGGTGGTGGCAGCGGACGTGATGGTGATGCCGCGCTCCTGCTCTTGCTCCATCCAGTCCATGGTGGCAGCACCGTCATGCACCTCGCCGATCTTGTGATTGACGCCGGTGTAATACAGGATACGTTCGGTGGTGGTGGTCTTGCCGGCGTCGATGTGCGCAGAAATACCGATGTTGCGATAGCGCTCGATGGGGGTCTTGCGAGCCATGATAGGTTCCTCGTTGATCGTGTGCGTGAGGGTGGGCGCTTGAGAGGGCAGCCCGTGAATTTTTAGTAGCCAGAATCAACACAAGGCCGCAGGCAAATCGCCGGCGGCCTGTGTAGGCAAAAAGAATGAAGCGCTTAGAAACGGAAGTGGCTGAAAGCCTTGTTGGCCTCGGCCATGCGGTGCACTTCATCGCGCTTTTTCATGGCACCGCCCCGACCTTCCGTGGCCTCGAGCAATTCGTTGGCCAAACGCTGGGCCATGGACTTTTCGCCGCGCTTGCGGGCCGCCTCCTTGATCCAGCGCATGGAAAGCGCCAGACGCCGGACAGGACGCACCTCCACGGGCACTTGATAGTTCGCACCACCCACACGGCGAGACTTGACTTCAACGAGGGGTTTCACGTTGTTGATGGCTGTGGTGAAGATTTCCAGCGGATCCTTGCCGGGATTTTTCTTCTCGATCAGTTCCAGGGCGCCATATATGATGCGCTCTGCAACGGCTTTCTTGCCACCTTCCATGATCACGTTCATGAATTTGGACAACTCTACATTGCCGAATTTGGGATCCGGCAGGATTTCACGTTTAGGGACTTCGCGACGACGTGGCATTTTTTACCTCTTGATTTGCTTCAGTTGACACCGTTTCGCAGTGCCGCGAGAGCCATACGGGACTCTCACTTACTCGACCCGCGCATTTTTTGCGTTGTGGGCCACTACGCTGCCACGCTGCGCCACGCAGCCTGCAGCACCGATGACTGAAAATGAAAACTTGGAACCGCCAGCCTTATTTGGCCTTGGGCTTCTTGGCGCCGTATTTGGAGCGCGCCTGTTTGCGGTCTTTCACGCCTTGCAGGTCGAGCGAACCGCGCACGATGTGGTAGCGCACGCCAGGCAAGTCCTTGACGCGCCCGCCGCGCACCAGCACGACGCTGTGCTCTTGCAGGTTGTGGCCTTCGCCACCGATGTAGGAAATGACCTCGAAGCCATTGGTGAGGCGCACCTTGGCAACCTTGCGCAAGGCGGAGTTAGGCTTTTTGGGGGTCGTGGTATAGACGCGGGTGCAGACGCCACGGCGCTGCGGGCAGTTTTGCATCGCGGGGCTCTTGGACTTGGTCGTTTCGACCTTGCGCCCCTGACGCACGAGCTGGTTGATGGTTGGCATTGATTCGTCCCTGAACGTAAAAATACGAAAACGTGAGGCCCTTCGGAAATTCCGAAAAGCTTTTGAATATAACAGGCCCAGGCTCTTTGAACAAGCCCCGGCCTGATGCAAGGGGCGGCACCTAGGAGCC
The DNA here is from genome assembly GCF_003337425.1 of Extensimonas vulgaris. GTDB lineage: Bacteria > Pseudomonadota > Gammaproteobacteria > Burkholderiales > Burkholderiaceae_C > Extensimonas > Extensimonas vulgaris. The sequence goes on along the minus strand of NZ_QPJU01000013.1, from coordinate 42,601 downwards.
TGTCGGACTTTGGGCGTCGAAAGCGAGAATGGGCCCCAGCGAGGCCAGTTTTTGCCGGATTCGCCGCCCCATAGCGGGACTATGGGGCAAGAAGACGGTAAAAAATGGGCCGCTGCGGCGCATTCGCAGCCGACGATTCCAAAGTCCGACAGGCTCCTAGGCCTTGCCGGGACTGGGCACGTCGTGAGTTACCATGACTGGACTTACGCAAACAAGGATGCAACAAAGTGTTTTGCCATTGGGCGAGCGCCTTGCCTGAGCCAGATTTGCGTAAGTCGTGCATCATTTTCTCGCCTCGTACAAGGACAATGCATCCGCCCTGAGCGTCAGGCAGCGCGCGCACTTGGGCCTGGAAAAGACCGCCCTGCTCTCACAAAACGGCACCTACGGCCAGGCCGGCAGCGCCGCCCCCGACCCCACATGCCCAAAATCCTGCTCGCGGTGTACCACTCCATGACCGGCGGCACGCGCCAGATGGTCGAAGCCGCTTGCGCGGGTGCGCGGCAGGCGGTCGATGCGCACGCCGTACAGGTGCGCCTGCTGCACGCGAGCGCCGCGCAGCCGGCAGACGTCTTGCAGGCCGACGGCTTTCTTTTCGCCACCCCCGAAAATCTCGCGGCGATGAGCGGCCAGCTCAAGGACTTTTTCGATCGCTGCTACTACGCGGCGCTCGAACGCATCACCGCACGGCCCTACGCCGCCATGGTTTGCGCGGGCAGCGACGGCAGCAACGCGGTGCGCCAGATCGAGCGCATCGCCACGGGCTGGCGCTTGCACGCCGTGGCTGATGCACTCATCGTCTGCACGCACGCGCAAACACCCGAGGCCATCCTCGCGCCCAAGCAGATCGGCGCGCAAGACCTCGCGCGCTGCAGCGAGCTCGGCGCCACCCTGGCCTGCGGCCTAGAACTCGGGGTTTTCTGACCGACGTCCAGCCGCGCAGAATTTGGGGTGTTTTTGCCAGCCAAAGCAGATCCATCAAGCGCAGGCAGCTCTCTTTTGGATAGTGAAGGCAAACCGGCACCTACCCCCTGCGCCCGCGTAGGTGCGCAGCACCGCCTAACGGACAATCTGGGTTCAACCCAGATGGTTCATTAGGACGCGGGATGGTGGCGAGGCGGCTGGCGTGGCAGTTTGGTCGCGGGTGAGAAGTCCATGGCCAGTGCCATGGACGCCGAAGCCGCGGCCAAAATGACCGGCAGGCGTCCGCCAACGCCCGCGTAGGTGCGCAGCACCGCCTAACGGACAATCTGGGTTCAAGCGCCCTCCTGCGCCAGCATCTGCCGCAGCTGCGCCTTGGCGACTTTTTCGAGCGTGGCGCGCGGCAGCTCGGAGACGATGCGCACCTCGTGCGGGCACTTGAAGTCCGCGAGCTGCTGGCGACACGCGGCGAGGATGCGTTCGGCCAGGTCCGCCGGCGCATTCGGCGCCGCAATCACGAAGGCCACGGGCACCTCATCAAGCATGGGGTGCGCGCGCCCCACCACCGCACCCTCGGCCACGCCGGGCACGGCCTGGATCACGCGCTCGATTTCCGAGGCTGCGACGTTTTCGCCGCCCACCTTGAGCATGTCCTTGGTGCGGTCGCCGAAGCGGATCGAACCTTCTTCGAGCAAGTCCACCCGGTCGCCCGTGCGAAACCAGCCGTCGGGGTCGAAGCTCTCGGCCGTGGCCTTGGCGTTGCCCAGGTATTCCTGGAACAGCGACAGACCACGCACGCCCTGGATCAGCAACTGCCCCGAGCCGCCCGGCTCCACATGCCGCGCCTCGCGCACCGGCACGCTGTCGTCCTCGACGATGGCGATGCGGTATTCCGCCGCGGGGCGGCCTATGCTCATGCTCGGGCTGGGCAGGTGGCGGTCGCTCACGATGCCGTGCGTGATGGTCTCGGTCATGCCCCACCAGCCTATGGTCTGCACGCGAAAGTGCGCGTCCGTGGGCAGCGCGCAGGCTGCGGCGCCCCACAGGCGGTAGTAGTGCTCGGCCGGCACCTCGTGCGCGAGCAGGGCCTGGATGCAAAACGGGATCATCGAAGTCCAGGTCACGCGCCGCGCGATCGACACGGGCCAGAAGCGGCTCGCCGAAAAGCGCGGCAGCACCACCGCCGTGGCGCCCACCCACAGGCACGCGAGCACCGAATACGCCTGCGCGTTGGTGTGGAACAGCGGCAGGTGCACCAGGTGCACGTCCTCGGCGCGCAAGTCCTCGTGCGCGGCGTTGATGCGCGCGCCCCACAGCGCGTTGGCATGCGTCCACAGCACGGCCTTGGGGCGCGAGGTCGTGCCCGAGGTGTATTGCACGCTGCACGGCGCGAGCGGATCGGCCGGGCGGCGCGGCGCGGGCGTGGCGTCGAGCGCGGCAAAGCTGCTCGCCGCGTCGGGCGCGCCCTGCAGCGGCGCGTGGCCGCTGTCGGTGGCCGTCACGGCCAGCCAGCGCAAGCCTTTGCACGAGGCCGCCACGCGCGCGGCAAACTTGGGCTGCGTGATGCCGCCCACGGCGCCGCAGTGCTCGGCGTAATAGTGGAGCTCGTCGTCCGAAGCGCGCGCATTCGTGGTCACGGCAATCGCGCCGAGCCACGCGCAGGCGTACCAGGCCAAAAGGGTTTCGGGGCAGTTTTCGAGGTGGATCAGCACGCAGTCGCCCGCGCGCACGCCGCGCTGCTGCAAGCCGCCCGCGATGCGCCGCACGCGCTCGCAAAACATGCCGTAGCTGATGACTTCCGGCAGCCCCTCGAACGGCTCCCAGACGATGAACGGATGGTCGGGCCGCGCGTGCGCACGCTGCTCGAGCAGCCCGGGCACGTCCATGCCCATGAAAGGATGCGCATCGCAGCGCTGCAGCGGTGTCAGAGCGGACATAGGACAAACCCTCTTGTGAAAAACCCGTAGAAAACCCATGCTCCCAGCGCAAGCGCCCATGCGCAAGGGCGAAAACCCTGATTGCCAGTGCAGTGTTCGACGCTTGATGCGACAAATAAAACCGTTGGATTTTTGGTCTGGGCAAGGCGCAAACCACAGCGATACCGGGCGGTATCGCGAGGATTTGCAACGCGGCCCAGGCCGAAAAGACGCGGTTTTATGTCGCAGATAGCGTCAAACACTGCACTAGTGCAGTGTTCGACGCTTGATGCGACCCGCACTACCCCACCGTGAAGGAATTGTCCATGACCGCAACTGCCGAATCCCCCGTGCTGATCGAACGCCAAGGCGCCGTCGTCACGCTGTGCCTGAACCGCCCCGCCGCGCTCAACGCCGTCGATTACACGCTGGCCGAGGCGTTTTGCCGCGCCGTCAAAGACATCAGCACCGACGCCAGCGTGCGCGCCGTGGTGCTGCGCGGCGCGGGCAAGGGCTTCGTGGCGGGCGGCGACCTGGCCACGCTGCGCGCCAACCCCGTGCAGGGCGCGTCGGACATCCTCACGCTGCTCAACGAGGCGCTGCCGCTGCTCACGGCCATGGACGCACCACTGATCGCCCAGGTGCACGGCGTGGCCGCGGGCGCGGGGCTCAGTCTGATGCTGCTCGCCGACTTCATCCTCGTGGCCGAGGGCACGCGCTTTGCCCCGGCCTACATCCACCTTGGCACCTGCTGCGACGTGGGCATGTCCTGGAACCTGCCACGCATCGTGGGCCTGCGCCGCGCACTCGAGATCACCATGCTCGGCGAGCCCTTCGACGCCGCCGAGGCGCTGCAAATGGGCCTGGTCAACCGCGTGCTGCCCGCCGACCAGCTCGAAGCCGCCACGCAAGAGCTCGCGCAGCGCCTGGCCGCCGGCCCCACGCTCGCCTACGGCGCGCTGAAGCGGCTCATGCGCCAGTCCTTCGAGCGCAGCTTTGCCGCGCAGCTCGACGCCGAAAAGCAATCCTTCGTGCACTGCATGGGCACCGAGGACTTCCGCGCCGGCGTCGAAGCCTTCTACGCGCGCCAGAAGCCGACCTTCCAGGCACGCTGATTTCCGTCACTGCGCGCCGCTGCGCTATTGCGCCGCTGCACGTCTAGGAGGCTGTCGGACTTTGGAATCGTCGGCTGCGAATGCGCCGCAGCGGCCCATTTTTTACCGTCTTCTTGCCCCATAGCAGCACTATGGGGCGGCGAATCCGGCAAAAACTGGCCTCGCTGGGGCGCATTCTCGCTATCGACGCCCAAAGTCGGACAGCCTCCTAGGCGGCCGTGGGTGGTCTCAGCCCACTTTGCGCAGCAGGTTCACGCGCATGGGCCGCACGAAGTCGGCGCCCTGCGCCGTCATGTGCGGCAGGAAGCGCGCTTGCACCGCCGCGCGCGTGGCGGCGTCGAGGTGGCGCTCGGCAAACGTCACGTCGATCATGCGCCGCTCAAAGTCCTCGAAGTCGTCGTAGTGCACGGGCATGTCGAAAAACGTCTCACTGAGTTGCTCCCACCCGCCCGAAGCCACGGCGCGCTGCACCGCCGCCAAGGCCGCCGCGCGCACCTCGCCCTCGTCGTTGAACAGGCGCACGACCTCGTTGAGCGCGCCCGCGTACACCGGCTCGGACACGTAGAGCAGCCCCTGCGCGCGCAGCACGCGGTGCACCTCGGCCAGCGCCTGGTCCATCGCAGCGAGCGGCACGTGGTGCAAGGACTTGAGCATCAGCGCGAGGTCGAAAGACTGCGCCGCAAATGGAATCGCCTGCGCCCCGGCCTGCACGAAGCGCAGGCGCTCGGCGGGGTTTTGCAGGTTCTTCGCATGCTGGCGCGCATCGACCTCCAAGCCCACCACCGTGCACTGCGGAAAGCGCTGCAACAACTTGCGCGCGAGCTGCGCCGCGCCGCAGCCGAGCTCGATGATGCGCGGGTGGCTTGGCAAGTCGACGAGCTGCTGCAGAAGTTCAAGTTCGTCGGAGATCAAAGGGGGGTTCATGGGCAGGCTCCGGGGAAAAGCCCTATGTATAACCGCAGGCACCAAAATCCGGGAATTGAAAAGGTAAGGAATCTTCCTTACCATATACTTTTGCCCCCACAGACGAAAGAATTCCCATGTCAGCCATTCATGAAGTCGCCACGCTGACCTCCAAAGGTCAGATCACGCTCCCCAAGTCCATCCGTCTGCTGCTCGGCGTCGATGCCGGCGGCAAGGTCGCGTTTCAACTGCGCGAAGGCGAAGTGGTCGTCACCCGTGCCGAGGCCGAACACCAGGACCCGGCCATCGGTGCATATTTGGACCTGCTGGAGCGCGACATCGCATCTGGCCGGCACGTGCGGGATTTGCCCGAGGAATTGGCCCGCACCTTACGCGAGCATGCGGGCCACCCGGTAAACCTTGGCCACGATTTCGACGAAGACGTGGACCTGTGATGCAAAGGCATGGCTGGACGCTGCTGTTTCACGACCACTTCATAGGGCAGCTGCTGAAGCTGCGCGCCGCCGTGCTGCGCGCACAAGAAGGCGACCCCGAGGGCTTCAACGTCAAATTCTTCCGCGCCTTGCTTCACTTGGTGCAAGACGTGGTGCCCAACGATCCGGCACGCGACGAATACCGCCAAGGCAACACCTTGGGGCCTGCACACCGACACTGGCGACGTGCAAAGCTCGGCCGGCGCTATCGGCTGTTCTTCCGCTACGACTCGAAGTCGAAAATCATCGTCTATGCCTGGATCAATGACGCCCAGACGCTGCGCTCGGCAGGCGACAAATCCGACCCCTATGCCGTATTCCAAAAAATGCTCGCGCGCGGCAACCCACCAGAGGATTGGGACAATCTGGTGAGCGCGAGCAGGCAAGATTGGGACACACAGCCGTAGCTGGCGACCCACCAGCAGCACGATTCAAAACGGCGGGCCTTCTTCCATGGTTGCTGCGGCACCGTCTCCCCCGGCTGCCGCGCCAGCGCCTTGCCCCTCGGCCACCCCAGGCGCCGCCCCTGCCGGCCCGGCCAAGTCCGCCTCGCCATCCAGCGCCGCCACCAAATCCGGCAGCAAACGGCCCAGCTCGCCCGTGGCCAGCGCCACGTCGGCGTCGAAGCCGCCATCGTCGCCCGTCTGCTCGGCCAGCGCAGTGTCGAGCAAAGTCACTTTTTTGAGCTGCAGCCCCTCGGTGAGCACGAAAGACACGCGCCCCTCCCACGCCAGCGCCAGGCGCGTAGGGCGCTTGCCCGCGGCGATGTGCGCCTGCACCTCTGCGATGTCGAGCGGGTGGCGCGCGTAGCGCACCACGGCCTGCGACTCGTCGGGGCTTTTGAGCTCGCACTCGCGCTCCAGCGAGAAGCCCACGGGCGGCTCCTGGGTGGCGAGCCAATGCGCCATCGCCGTCGCGGGCGCGGTTTGCGTCTGCAGCAGGCGCAGCGACAGGCCCGGCAGCAGCTCCACGAGCAAGCTCGTGACCTCGTCGGCGCGTGCCTGGCTCGCGGTGTCGAGCACCAACCAGCCGGCCTCGGGGTCTAGCCACACCCACACCGCTGCCTGCCGCGTGAACGCCATGGGCAGCAGGTCGAGCTTGGCTTCCTCCTTGAGCTCGCGCAGTTCCTTCTTGCCGGGCTTGCGGCCCGTCGTGGCCTCGATCTGCGCGGCCTTTTCCTGCGCCTTGCGCGCCAGCACTGCGGCGGGCAGCAGCTTGGCCTCGCGCACGAGCCGCAAAATCCATTGCCCGCCCACCGATTCGGCCAGCGCGCCGTGCGCCTCGCCGCGCGGCGGCACCCAACCGAGCGCGAGCTCCTGCGTGGCGCCGCAGGGCGCAAACGGCATGCGCGCCAGCGCCGCATCCACCGCATCGAGCGGCAGGTTCCAGGGCTGCGCGATGCGGTAAACGATCATGTTCTTGAACATGGATGACCTTTGTAACGACAAAATGAGTATCAAATAAATAGCTGCTTATGCACATCAATAAAGGGCTAACGGCCAATTCGGCCCTGAACCCCATGCGCCAGCCGAGGGCGCCACTTTACACAGGCTCAACCGCGGATCACGCAAGCGACACAAAGCCGGCGTACACTGCATCGCGTCACAGCAATGCTTTTGCAAGAAAGGACGACACCATGACCCACTTTCAAGGATTCCAAGGCCCGCAACGCTTGCGTCGCTGTCTGGCGGGCGCCGCGCTGCTCGGCACGCTCGCGCTGCCCGTATTCGCCCAGCCCGCCGCACCCGCTGCAGGCCCCGGCGCCGACACGCCGCGCGCACAAAGAATGCACGACCGGCAAGAGCGCCACGAGCAGCACTTTGCCCAGCGCGCCGCCGCGCTCAAAGAAGCGCTCAAACTCACACCCGAGCAGGAACCCGCGTGGCAAGACTTCATGAACGCCATGCAGCACAAACCGCAGCATGCGCGCCTCGACATGAACCCCGACGAGTTCGCCAAGCTCAGCACCCCCGAGCGCCTGGACCGCATGCGCGCGCTGCGCACCCAGCACATCGCCGAGATGGACCAGCGCGCCGAAGCCATCAAGGCCTTTTACGCCAAGCTCAGCCCGCAGCAGCAAAAAACCTTCGACGCGCAATTCATGCCGCACCAAGGCATGACGGGCTCGCACGACAAACACCCCGGCCACGCCGGCATGCGCGATGGTCAGGGCCCGGCGCCCAGCCGCTGACCTTCCGCGCGCACTGCCGGACTTTTTTCTTCTCGATTTCCTCCGCCTTGCCCGGCCCAACTCCATGGGGCCGGGCTTTTTTGCGCCCTGCCGTGGACGCCACCGCGCACACGGTTGGCAGCAGCGGCCTCTTTCAGCGTCAGCCCGCCCAGGCGGCGCGCAGCAGCGCGGCCGGGTCGCCCGTGCCGCTGCTGATGCCCGTGACGGGCCCCCAGTCGGGGTCGAAGCGGCTGCTGATGAAGGCGCCGGCGGCTTCGGCGCTCGCGTGCTGGAGCATCAGGCAGGCTTGCGCGCTGAGCGCGAGGCGCTGGGTGAAGCGGCGCGCCTGGCGTTCGAGTTCGGCGGGCGGCTGCGCGAGGGCGGCGCGCAGCTGGCACACCTGCGCCACGAGCTGCGGCGCGGCGGCAGCCGCGGCCACGTCGTGCAGGTGCTCGAGCAGGCGCTGCGCGTCCTCGGGCTGGCGCGCGATGGCGCGCAGCACGTCCAGGCACATCACGTTGCCCGAGCCCTCCCAGATCGAATTCACCGGCGCCTCGCGGAACAGCCGGCCCATGGGGCCGCTGGTTTCGACGTAGCCGTTGCCGCCCCAGACCTCCATGGCCTCGCCGGTCAGGGCCACGGCGCGCTTGCAGACCCAGAACTTGGCCGCGGGCGTCATGATGCGCCGCCACGCGCCGTCGAGCGCGTCGGCCGAGCCGAAGCGCCCGGCCAGGTCCATGGCCAGTAGCGTCGCGGCCTCGGACTCGAGCGCGAGGTCGGCGAGCAGCTCGGTCATCATGGGCTGCTCGGCGAGCGCGCGGCCGAAGGCGTGGCGGTTGCGAGCATAGTGCAGCGCCTGCACCAAAGCCTGGCGCAGCAGCCCCGCGCTCGAGAGCGCGCAATCGAGCCGCGTGTAGGTCGCCATTTCGATGATGGTCGGGATGCCGCGCCCCTCGTCGCCCACGCGCACGCCCCAGGCCTCGTGGAACTCGACCTCGCAGCCGCTGTTGGAGCGGTTGCCCACCTTGTCCTTGAGGCGCAGCAGGTGGATGGGGTTCTTGCTGCCGTCGGGGCGCCAGCGCGGCACGAAAAAGCAGCTCGGGCCGTGCGCGTCGGTGCGCGCGAGCACCAGGTGGCCGTCGCACATGGGCGCCGAGAAAAACCACTTGTGCCCCGTGAGCAGGTATTCGTCGCCCCAGGGGCCGCTGCCTGCGGGCACGGCGCGCGTGGTGTTGGTGCGCACGTCGCTGCCGCCCTGCTTTTCCGTCATGCCCATGCCGACCGCGATCGAGCGCTTGTGCACGAGCGGAATGTCGCGCGCGTCGTGTTCGAGCGAGGCGAGCAGCGGCGCCGTGAGCGCGTACAGCGGCGCGTTGCGGCGCAGCACCGGGATGCAGGCCTTGGTCATGGTGGTCGGGCAGGCCGAGCCGGCCTCGATCTGGCTGTGCATGAACAGCGACGCGCCGTAGGCCGTCCATGCCGAGGGGCGCGCGTCGGTGAAGGGCAGGTTGGCGATGCCGTTGCGCCGCGCGATCGCCATGATCTGGTGCCACGCAGGGTGGAACTTGATCTGGTCGATGCGCTGACCCAGGGGCGCGAAGGCGACGAGCTCGGGCGCGTAGCGGTTCGCGTCCTCGGCGGCACGCAGCGTGGCCTCGGCGCCGTATTCGGCGCCCTGGCGCAGCAGCTCGGCTTCGCGCCACTGCGCGCCGCCGCGCGCCACGGCGCGGCGCAGCACCGGGTCGCTGCTGTAGAGGTTGTAGTCCTTGAGCTCGGGCACCTGGTTGTCCGGGTGGACGCCCACTTGGGGGCTGGCGAGGGTGGTGGTCATGGGGTCTCCTCAGCGGTAGGGATGGTGGCGGGGTATAGGTGTTTTTGGCCGTGAGCCCAGATTTATCAAGCGTAAGCAGCTACATAAAAAAAAGCAATCACCCCTTGGGCGGCTGCAGGTATAGCTGCGCCAGCTTGGTGCGCGCTGCGGCGTTCAGGCCGAGCACGCGCTCCAGGTAGGGCTCTATACCGCCGTATTCGGCGTCGATCTGGCGCAGCGCGGCGTCGAGGAAATCCTCGCGCACGAACCAGATCACCTCGAGCACCTCGCGCGGCGTGCTGGACGACGCGAGGAACGGCGGGCGGTACAGCGCGTTGGTCAGCAGGTAGTCCTGCATCACCAGCGCGCGCGGCACGCCGAGCGCGAGCAGGATCAGCGCGGCCGCAAAGCCCGTGCGGTCCTTGCCCGCGGTGCAGTGAAAGACCAGCGGCGCGTCGCTCGCCAGCAGCAGTTGCAGCAGCTCGGCAAAGCGCGGCGCGTTGTCGTGCACGAAGGCGCGGTAGGTGTCCTGCATCAGCCGCACGGTCTCGGCGGGGGTGGGCGCGCTGCCTTTTTGCAGCAGCTCCTGTACGCGCTGCACCACCGTGGGCTCGATGTGCAGCGCGTACTGCGCCACGCCCGGCAGCGCGTAAGGCTGCGCCGCGCGCTCGTGCACCCCGCGCAAGTCCACCGCGCGTGCGATGCCCAGTTCTGCAAGGCGCTGCTGGTCGGCCGGCGTGAGTGCGCCGAGCTGGTCGGAGCGAAACAGCCGCCGCCATTTCACGGGCCGGCCCTGCAATCCGGGGTAGCCGCCAAGGTCACGAAAGTTCGTCAGCCCTTCGAGCGCCAGCACGCGCGGCGGGGTGGAGGCGTCGGAAGCGGGCGCGGGCGATGGCGCAGCGGCGTCTGCAAAAAGCGGAGCAGAAGCGGGGGCAGAAGGAGGAGCAGAAGAAGTCATGCAGGTATTTTGCGCGCAGCCGTTGACTCGCAGATGTCACCTGCCTTACGCAAACAAGGAGGGCGCCCCTTGCCCGGGCCGCGATTGGTGCCAATCGCGGTCACGAGGGGCGCAGAAGGGCTCGCACCTGCTCAGCCCAAATGCTTGCCCAAAATGCCTGCGAGCTCGAACATCGAGATTTGCGGCTTGCCGAACAGCGGCAGCAGCTTGGCGTCGGCGTTGATCGCGCGTTTGTTCGTGACATCTTGCAGGCCGTGGGCCTTGATGTAGTCCCAGACTTTTTTGAGCGCCTCGGTGCGCGCCACGGGTTCGGCCCCGATCACGGCGGCGAGCTCGGGGCTGGGCGTGCGGCCTGCGGCGGGGGCGCGTGGGGTTTTGGCGGCGCTGGACTTGACCGCGGTTTTGGTCGCCGTTTTGGCGACCGTTTTTGCTGCGCTTTTCACCGTGGTTTTCGCCGCGGTTTTGGCGCCTGCAGATTTAGAGCCTATTTGCCCTCCAGCGCTTGCTGCACCTGCGCTAGCAGCTCCTGATTCAGAAGCATTCGCGCGCGGCGGGTATTTGCTCGGCGCGAATTCGAAGCCGACCTTGCCCGCGTCCTTGTCCCAGGCCAGGTGCGCCTTGAACGGGCGGCGCGTGCGCGTGCTGATGAATTTGTCGAGCAGATCGGTCTTGCCCGTGGCGAGCAGCTTTTGCATCTGCGCGCGCTCCACGGGCTGCTGCAAGATGATTTTGCCGGTCTTGAAGTCGCAGCTCGGCACGGGCTGCTCGGGCGTGGGCACGGACTTGCTGCAGACGTAGTTGCTGCCGTGCTCATAGACGGGCGCACCGCAGCGCGGGCACGGGCCCAGGCTTTCCTGGCCGGAAAAGTCCACCGGCGCGCCGGCTTCGTCGGCCTTGGCGGCGTCGCCAAAGTCGAACTCGAGCTTGTAATTTTTGCTGTCCTCGTCGAACACGAGCGCGAGCTCGGCCGTGAAGGGCCAGCCGGCCTTGGAGCGAAAGCCTTCGAGCGGGCCGATGCGCTTGTCGCGCAGCAGCTGCTCGGCCTCGGCCGTGGAGAAGGTGCGCCCGCCCGGCGACTTGCTGAACGAAAAGCCGCAGCCCGCGCCGTCGCCGTGCGCGCCCGTGCAGGCGTAGCGGCGGTAGTTCTCCTTGACCACGCCGCCGCAGTTCGGACACGGCGTTTGCAGCGTGGCGTAGTCGCCGGGGATGGTGTCGCGGTCGTATTCCTTGGCCTTTTGCACCAGGCGCTCGGTCATGGCGGCGATCTCGGCCATGAAGGCGTCGCGGCTGAGCTGGCCTTTTTCCATCTGCGCGAGCTTGTATTCCCACTCGCCGGTGAGGTCGGCGCGCGAGAGTTCTTCCACGCCCAGGCCGCGCAGCAGCGTCATGAGCTGGAAGGCCTTGGGCGTGGGCACGAGCTCGCGGCCCTCGCGCAGCAGGTATTTTTCGGCGATCAGGCCTTCGATGATGGCCGCGCGCGTGGCCGGCGTGCCCAGGCCTTTTTCGCGCATCGCGGCGCGCAGCTCCTCGTCCTCGACCTGCTTGCCCGCGCTTTCCATGGCGCTGAGCAGGGTGGCTTCGGTGTAGCGCGCGGGCGGGCGGGTTTTCAGGCCCTTGGGCTCGGCCTGCTCGGTGCGCACCTGCTCGCCCGGCTGCACGGGCACGAGGCTCTGGTTCTTCTCGCCTTCTTTTGCCTCTTTGCCGTCTTCGGTCTCGGCCGCGGCCTCTTTGCCGTAAATCGCGAGCCAGCCCGGTTGCACCAGCACCTTGCCTTCGGTCTTGAAGTGGTGCGTGTCTTCCACCGTGGTGATGCGCGTGGTCACGAGGTATTCGGCGTTCGGGAAGAACACCGCAAGAAAGCGCCGCGCCACGAGGTCGTAGAGCTTTTGCTCGGCCTCGGACAGGCCGCTGGGCGGCTGCAGCGTGGGGATGATGGCGAAGTGGTCGCTGACCTTGCTGTTGTCGAAGATGCGCTTGCTCGGGCGCACGTAGTCGCCATCGAGCGCCTGCTGCGCGTACGGCGCGAGGTGGCGCAGGCCGCTTGCGGCGAGCATGCGCAGCGTGTCGCGCGCCACGGGCAGGTAGTCTTCGGGCAGGGCGCGCGCGTCGGTACGCGGGTAGGTCAGCGCCTTGTGGCGCTCGTACAGGCTTTGCGCGAGCGCGAGCGTGGTCTTGGCGCTGAAGCCGAACTTGCTGTTGGCCTCGCGCTGCAGGCTGGTCAGGTCAAAGAGCAGCGGGCTCGCCTGCGTGCTGGGCTTGCTTTCTTCGTGCACGCGGCCCGGCTTGCCGCGCACCGCGTCGGCAATCGCGCGCGCCTGTGGCTCGGACCAGAGGCGGTCGGCGCGGGCTTCGGGGTCGTCGCTTTTCTTCCATTGCGGGTCGAACCATTTGCCGGGGTAGTGGCCGGCCTGCGCGGCAAAGCTCGCGTGCACTTCCCAGTAGTCACGGCTCACGAAGCGGCGGATTTTTTCTTCGCGCTCGACCACGAGCGAGAGCGTGGGCGTCTGCACGCGGCCCACGGTGGTCAAAAAGAAGCCGCCATCGCGCGAGTTGAACGCCGTCATCGCGCGCGTGCCGTTGATGCCCACGAGCCAGTCGGCCTCGGAGCGGCTGCGCGCGGCCTGCGCCAGGCCCTGCATCTGCGCGTCCGAGCGCAGCGCCGCAAAGCCGTCGCGGATGGCTTGCGGCGTCATCGACTGCAGCCACAGGCGCCGCACGGGCTTGCCCAGCGGCACGGGGCGGCCGTTCTTGCTGCCGCCCGCGTACTGCTCGATCAGGCGAAAGATCAGCTCGCCCTCGCGGCCCGCGTCGCAGGCGTTGATGAGCTCCGTCACGTCTTTGCGCCGCGCCAGGCGCACGATGGTGTTCAAGCGGCTCTTGGTCTTGTCCACGGGCTTGAGCTCGAAATACGGCGGAATCACGGGCAGGTGCGCAAAGCTCCACTTGCCGCGTTTGACGTCGTAGTCTTCGGGCGCCTGGATCTCGACCAGGTGGCCCACGGCGCTGGTGACGATGTAGCGCTCGTTCTCGAAGTAATCGTCGTGCTTGTCGAACTTGCCCACGACGGGCGTGAGGGCGCGCACGATGTCTTGCGCGACGGAGGGTTTTTCGGCGATGACCAGGGTTTTGCTCATGCGGGAATGCTTTGGAGTGTTTTCTACAATGCCCAGCAGCCTGTCGGACTTTGGGCGTCGAAAGCGAGAAGGTGCCCCAGCGAGGCCAGTTTTTGCCGGATTCGCCGCCCCATAGCGGGACTATGGGGCAAGAAGACGGTAAAAAATGGGCCGCTGCGGCGCATTCGCAGCCGACGATTCCAAAGTCCGACAGGCTGCCAGGAGCCTTAGGGCTTTACGGCCTTGCGCGCACGCATGCGTACATACGCGCGCGCAGGTGCAAATTTCAAGTTAACAGAGTTTTGCCATGTCTTGCACGCATGCCGCCGCGGCGGCCGAAAATTTCCCTGCCACTGCCGCGCGGGGCCGCGGGCGGCGCCTGCAGGTGCGGCGCTCGCCCGTGCACGGCAGGGGCGTATTCGCGCTGCAGGACATCGCCGAGGGCGAAGTGCTGATCGAATATACCGGCGAAATCATCAGCTGGCAGGAGGCACTCGCGCGCCACCCGCACGATCCGGCGCAGCCGCAGCACACGTTTTACTTCCACATCGATGACGAACATGTGATCGACGGCAAGGTGGGCGGCAACGCCTCGCGCTGGATCAACCACAGCTGCGCGCCCAACTGCTACGCGGACGAACGCGCGGGCCGCATCTTCATCACCGCGCTGCGCAACATCCGCGCGGGCGAGGAGCTGAGCTTCGACTACGCGCTCGTGATCGACGCGCGCCAGACGGCCAAACTCAAGGCCGAATACGCCTGCCGCTGCGGCAGCCCCGACTGCCGCGGCACGCTGCTCGCGCCCAAACGCAGGCGCAGCGGCGCGCGCCGGGGCCAGCCATGACAGGCGCGCCGTTGCACGCGGCAAGCGACGCGGCAAGCGCGGCCCCGCCCGCCTGGCCCATCGCCGCGCTACAGCAGGCGCTCGCGGCGCACCTGCCGGGCGGCAGCGTCGAAGTGCTCGAGCGCATCGACTCGACCAACACCGAGCTCATGCGCCGCGCGCGCGAAGGGCGCTGCGCGCCCACGCTGCTCGTGGCCGAGCAGCAGACCGCGGGGCGCGGGCGCCTGGGGCGGCAGTGGCTCAGCAGCCCCGGCGATTCGCTGACCTTCTCGCTCGGCCTGGCGCTCGCGCCGCGCGACTGGTCGGGCCTGTCTCTGGCCGTGGGCCTGAGCGTGGCCGAGAGCCTGCAGCCGGAGCTTCCCGCGTCTGCCCTGCCCCTGAAGCTCGGCCTCAAGTGGCCCAACGACCTGTGGCTGGCCGACGACCGCAAGCTCGGCGGCATCCTGATCGAGACCGCGAGCTTCGTGCTGCCGGGCGTGGGCAGCGGTTTTCCGTCCTCCCTGTGGGCGCCGGCCGCGGCCGCAGCGGCGCGCTACGTGGTCATAGGCATTGGCATCAACATCCGCCCGCGCGACGCGCAAGGGCTCGCCACGCCGCCCGCCTGCCTGCAAGACATCGCCCCCGAAATGGACGCGCCCGCCGCGCTGCTGCGCCTGCTGGCGCCGCTGCTGGAGGGCGTGCAAGCCTTCGCCGCACACGGCTTTGCGCCGCTGCGTCCACGCTACGCCGCGCGTGATCTTTTGGCAGGGCGCGAAGTGCTGCTCAGCGACGGCGCAAGCGGCGTGGCGCAAGGCGTTGGCGCGGACGGCGCGCTGCAGGTGCAAACGCCGGCGGGCCTGCGCAGCGTCACGAGTTCCGAGGTCAGCGTGCGGCCGCGCGCCAGCGCTGCTGGTGAAGCGCCTGTTGCTGGCGCCGGTGCCGATGCGGGCGCTGCGGATGACTCCAATGCCATCCGTGCGGCCACTGCAGATCATCCCGCAGCGCCACAATCCGCAATCGAATAAGCCATTTGCCCATGCTGCGCCTTTTCGTCTTGCTCCTTTTTTTGCTGAACCTCGGCTACTTTGCCTGGTCGCACGGCGCCTTGCGTGCGCTCGGCCTCGCGCCCGCCGAGACTTCCGAGCCGCAGCACCAGCTGCAGCAGATCCGCCCCGAGACGCTGCAAATCCTGCGCACGGCACCGGCCAGCGACTCGGCGCCGGGCTCTGCCGCTTCTGCGGATTCGACAGCCGCTGCGTCTGCGAACCCCGGCGCCGGTGTCGCCCCCGTTGCGGCTTCAGCCCCCGCTGCCGAGGCAGCTTCCGTGGCTGCTTCCGTGGCCCCTCCCACCCCCCATCCGCCCCCCCTTGCCGCGGCCTCCCGCCCCGCAGCGGCGCCCGCGGTATGCCTGCAGGCCGGCACCTTCGACGCGCACCAGGCCGAGACGCTGCGCAAGGCCCTGGCGCGCTGGCCGCAAGGCAGCTGGACGCTGGAGCCGATCCCGGTCGCGGGCCGCTGGATGGTGTACCTGGGGCGCTTTCCGCAGGCGGACGTGCTCGACAAGAAAAAGGCCGAGCTGCGCGAACTCGGCATCGCCTTCGACCGCCCCGGCGCCGCCTGGGAGCCCGGCCTGTCGCTGGGCCGCTACAGCACCGAGGAAGCCGCCCAACGCGCCCTGGCCGATCTGCGCGCCAAGGGCGTGCGCACCGCCCGCGTGGTGCCCGAGCGCCCCGCCGGCACGGCCTACGTGCTGCGCCTGCCCGCCGTCACCGAGGCCCTGCGCCCCCAAGCCGACGCGCTGCGGCCGCAGCTCGGGGGGAGGGCTTGGCGTAGTTGCGAGGGGTGAGGCGCAGGATTTGGGGTCAGATTCCGATTATTTGCGCAGCTGACCGGGCTGAGGGTGGATGCCGGGAGATGCGCCCGGCAGCGCACCTTCTTTTCTTGTTTCGCCAAGAAAAGAAGGCAAAAGAAGGCAACCCTGCTGTCTGCGCAGCCAGAAAGGGCGGGGATACCTCACGGGCCTGCGCTTCGCTCGGCCTTTTGCAAGGTACCGGTCATTGAGAGCCCCGCAGGGGCGCGGCGATCCATTACGGCCTGCGCTCGGGGCGTTGCGTGGGTTCGGGGGCATGGATTGCCACGGGCCTGACGGCCCTCGCAATGACGGGCGGGAAAGCGGGGTCAGATTCGAATTTTTTTCTCAAATCGTCAACACCGCCAGCGCCGCAAGCGGGGCGGTTTCGGCGCGCAGGGTGCGCGGGCCCAGGGTGACGGGGGTCCAGCCCTGCCGCAGCGCGAGCGCTTCTTCGGCGCTGCTCAGGCCGCCTTCGGGGCCGGAGAGCAGGTGCACGGGCGCCGCTTTGCCGTCTTTGCCTTCCGCGGCTCCGCTTGCGGCTGCGGCGCGCAGCGCGATGGCGTGGGGCTGCAGCGACAGCAGCAGGCGCTGCGCTGCGGCGCTGGGTGCCGTGTCGGATGGCTCGGTGGATGGTGCAACGGATGGTGCAAGCGCCAGACCGGCGCCCTGCGCACGCAGCCAATCGGCCAGGGTTTGCACGGGGTGCACGCGCGGCACGCGGTTGCGGCCGCATTGTTCGCAGGCGGCCACGGCGATGGCCTGCCAGTGCGCGCGTTTTTTGTCGGCGCGCTCCCCCGCCAGGCGCAGCACGCTGCGTTCGGCCAGCAGCGGCGTGAGGCTCGCGGCGCCGAGTTCGGTGGCTTTTTCGATGAGCCAGTCCATGCGCTCGTTGGCCATGATGGCGGCGGCCAGATGCACGGCGCGCGCGGCCTCGCGTTCGACGGCGTGCTGGCGCTGCACGCGCACGCGCACCGCGCTGCGGCCCATGTGCACGATGGTGGCGTCGAATTCACCCGCGAGCGCTGCGGCGTCCACCCCCACGTCTTCGAGCCCGCCGTGGAACAGCGTGACGGCATCGCCCGGTTGCAGGCGCAGCACCTGCACGTGGCGCGCGGCGCCTGCGGGCAGGTCGATTTCGCTGCCAAGCTGCAGCGCGAGGGGGCAGTAAAAACGCGGCATTGCTTCTATACTGATAGCTGCTAGCGCTTGCTGGATGGGCACTAGAGACCGATTTGACTCATGAAACCCGGCCGAAGGCCCAGCCGCTTTGCTCCTGCACCCCTTCGATCTGGTCGAGCAGGCGCAACAGCGGCGCAAGCTCGCGGTAGCGGCTCGCGGTGGCGCGGATGTAGGCGATGAAGCGCGGCGCGTCCGCGAGGTATTTGGGCTTGCCATCGCGCAGCGTGAGGCGCGCAAAAATGCCCGCGACCTTGAGGTGGCGCTGCAGCCCCATCCACTCCACGCTGCGGTAAAAATCGCCAAAGTCCGCGCCCCAGCCCGAGGCGCTGGCCGCGCCCAGCAGGCCCGCGCGGCGCGCCTTTTCCCAGTAGCGCACGGTGATGTCGATGACGAATTCCTCGTCCCAGCTGATGAAGGCGTCGCGCAGCAGGCTCGCGATGTCGTAGGTGATGGGGCCGTACACCGCATCCTGAAAATCGAGCACGCCCAGCGGCTCCCCTTCGCGCGTGGGCAGCATCAGGTTGCGCGGCATGAAGTCGCGGTGCACGAACACGCTGGGCGCGGCCAGGCTGTGCGCGACGATGGCGTCGAAGGCGCGCGCGAGGGTGTTTTGCTGTGCCTCGTCGAGCTGGATTCCGCGGTGCCGGACCAAGTACCAGTCGGGGAACAGGGCAAGCTCGCGGCGCAGCAGCGCTTCGTCGTAGGCGGGCAGCACGCCGGGGCGCGAGGCTTTTTGCCACTCGATCAGCACTTCCACGGCCTGCAGATACCAGCCTTGTGCGGCCGCAGGCGCAGCCGGGGCTAGCGCCTCGATGAGCGTGTGCGCGCCCAGGTCGCTCAGCAGCATGAAGCCGTCAGCCTCGTCCCAGGCAAGGATCTGCGGCACGCGCAGGCCCGCGGCCGCCATGAGCGCCTGCACGCGCACGAAAGGGCGGCAGTCCTCGAGCTCGGGCGGCGCGTCCATGACGATGCAGCTGCCGCCCGCGGCGCGGTCTATGCGCAGATAGCGCCTGAAGCTCGCGTCCGCCGAGGCCGGGCGCAGGCTCTCGGGGCGCAAACCGTGCGTGGCGGCGAGCGGCGCAAGCCAGGCTTCGAAGGCCGCCTGCCGCGCCGCGCCGGGCCAGGCGATGGCGCTGGGGGCAGCGGTGGCAGCGGCGGGTAGCGCAGCGGGGGCGGCCACGGAGACGGCCGCCGATGGGGTAGCAGGGCCGCAATTCGTGGCCCGCTCGGGGGTCGGGGGCAAGGGCTTGGGATGGCTCATGGATAATCGGATTCTATTTGCCGCGTTTGCGTTTCTCGATCGCATTCCATCGCACTTCACCGCCTTCTCGTCCGTGCCCCGCTGCCAGTTTTCCACCGTGCAGAAACCACCCACCCCCCGTGCTGCGGCTGCCGCAGCGCAGCGGATGCTCTCGCGTCCAAGGTTGCGCCCCCTAGCCTATGCGCTCGCGCTCGCCTGGTGCTGCGTGCCGGCGGGCGCGTTCGCGCAGGATGTCGCCCAGCC
The DNA here is from genome assembly GCF_003337425.1 of Extensimonas vulgaris. Lineage (GTDB taxonomy): Bacteria > Pseudomonadota > Gammaproteobacteria > Burkholderiales > Burkholderiaceae_C > Extensimonas > Extensimonas vulgaris. The sequence goes on along the minus strand of NZ_QPJU01000013.1, from coordinate 23,843 downwards.
GCCCGCAGCCGCAGCATCCGCCTCCGGCGCTGGCGCCCCAGGGGCCGACAGCGCAGCGCTGGACGGCTGGGGCCGGCCGCGCCTGCACCCGAGCGTGCAGCTGCAGGAAACCATCCCCCGCGACCTGCGCCGGCAACTGCCGATCTACGTGCGCGGCGACCGCGTCACGGGCCAGACCGACTTGAACGTGCAGGTCGAGGGCAACGCCGAGCTGCGCCGCGGCGACACCATGATCCGCGCCGACCGCCTCGAATACCTCGCGCCCGAAGACCTGGCCAAAGCGCGCGGCCATGTGCACATCAACCGCGAGGGCAACATCTTCGAGGGCACCGCGCTCGACCTGCACGTGGATGCGTTCCAGGGCTTTTTCACCGACGCGCACTACCGCTTTCTGGCCAATGGCGCCTACGGCGACGCCGCGCGCGTGGACTTCATCGACTCCGACCGCTCCGTGGTGCACGACGCCACCTACACCACCTGCGAGAAAAACGACAGCGCGAGCTGGCAGCCCGCCTGGATCCTGCGCGCCAAGACCATCCACCTCGACCAGGAGGAGGACGTGGGCGTGGCCGACGACGGCGTGCTCGAATTCAAGGGCATGCCGGTGCTGCCCATACCGCACATCAGCTTCCCGCTGTCGGACAAGCGCAAGTCCGGCTTTCTGCCGCCCACCTTCGGCCTGGACAGCCGCAGCGGCTTCGAATACTCGCAGCCCTACTACTGGAACATCGCGCCCAACCGCGACGCCACCTTCACCGGCACCGTGATGGCGCGCCGCGGCGTGAACGCGGGGGGCGAATTCCGCTACCTCGAGAGCAACTACCAGGGCGAGCTCAAGGCCCAATACATGCCCTCGGATTCCCTGCGCGACCGCGACCGCTGGACCTACACCGCCAAGCACGACGGCAGCATAGACGCCACCGGTATCGGCAACCTGAACCTGCACCTGAACCTCAACCGTGTGAGCGACAACGACTACTGGCGCGACTTCGGCCATGCCGCCACCGTGGGCACCAACCCCACGCAAGAGCGCCTGCTGCCCAGCGAAATGATGCTCTCCTGGGCGGCCAACGACATGACGGCGCAGGTGCACACGCTCAAGTGGCAAACCCAGCAGGACATCAACGCGCCCATCGTGCCGCCCTACGACCGCATGCCGCAGCTGCAATGGCGCTACGCCCCGAGCGACCTGCGCCACGGCTTCGAGACCAGCGTCGAAGTCGATACCACGCGCTTTCAGGCCGACCGCTTTCTCACCAACCAGCCCAACGCCGACCGCAGCTACCTGCAGGCGCAAGTCAGCCGCCCCTTTCTGACCCCGGGCAGTTTCATCACGCCGCGCCTGCAGCTCAACGCCACGAACTACCAATTCGATAGCCCGCTCATCAACGGCAGCAAATCCGCGAGCCGCACCGTGCCCACTTTCAGTCTGGACAGCGGCCTGGTGTTCGAGCGCGACACGCAGCTGCTCGGGCGCAACTTCCTGCAGACGCTCGAGCCGCGCGCCTTCTACACCTACACGCCCTACCGCGACCAGCACCTGCTGCCCATCTACGACACCGCGGCCAAGGACTACAACTTTGCCAACATCTACACCGAGAACTCCTACGTCGGCGACGACCGCATCGCCGACAACAACCTGCTCACGCTGGGCGTGACCACGCGCTTTCTCGACCCCGACACCGGCGCCGACTCGCTGCGCCTGGGCGTCGCGCAGCGCCTGCGCTTCAAAGACCAGCAAGTCACCATGCCCGGCGAAGCGCCCGTCACCGATCGCGTCTCCGACATCCTGCTGGGCGCGGGCCTGAACTGGACGCCGCAATGGGGCTTCGACTCCGTCGTGCAATACAACCCGCATACGCACCGCTCCATCAGCTCCACCGTGAGCGCCAACTACACGCCCGGCAACTACCGCACCCTCAGCGCCGCGTACCGGCTGCAGCGCGGCACCAGCGAGCAGATCGACCTGGGCTGGCAATGGCCCTTGAGCTCCAGCGCTAGTGCAAGCGCGTCCGACGCCGGCGCGCGCAAGGACGGCAAAGCCGCGCACACGGGCAGCGGCCGCTGGTACACCGTGGGGCGGCTGGACTACAGCATGCGCGACAAAAAGCTCGTCGACATGGTCGTAGGGTTTGAGTACGACGGCTGCTGCTGGGTCGGCCGCGTGGTCATCGACCGGCTGCAAAACAGCCTCATCAGCGCCAACACGCGCCTGCTGTTCCAGATCGAATTCGTCGGCTTCTCGCGCCTGAGCCTGGGCCAGGACCCGCTCGCGGCGCTCAAGCAAAATGTGCCGCGCTACCAAGCCCTGCACGACCCTGCGGCGCGTGCGCTGCCCAGCCGCTTCAGCAATTACGATTGACCGCCACCATGAACCACCGTTTTCTTGCCCTGCTCCTGACGTGTCTGGCCTGCCTTTGCGGCCTTGCGCTGCAAAACGCCGCCGCGCAGGGCCTGCGCCCAGCGGCCGGCGCCGGCAAGGGCCTCACGCGCCCCGCGCCGCAAACGCCCGCGTCCACGTCCATTTCCACGCCCGCATTCAGCGCAAACCCGAGCCAGACGCAGCAACAGGCCGACTACATCGTCGCACTCGTCAACTCCGAGCCCATCACCAACAATGAGGTGCGCAACCGCATGGCGCGCATCGAGCGGCAGATCGCCCAGCAAGGCGCTGCCGCGCCGCCGCGCGAAGTGCTCGCGCGCGAAGTGCTCGAGCAGCTCATCCTCGAAAAAGTGCAATTGCAAGAGGCCAAGGAAACCGGCATCCGCGTCGATGACTACGCCGTCGATCAGGCCGAACGCAACGTCGCGCATCAAAACCAGCTCAGCGTCGAAGACTTCTACCGCCGCCTGGCCGAGCAAGGCATCAGCCGCAAGAGCTTTCGTGAAGAGCTGCGCAACCAGCTGCTCCTGCAGCGCCTGCGCGACCGCGAAGTGCAGTCGCGCGTGCGCGTGACCGACCTCGACGTCGATCAATACCTGCAACAGCAGCGCTCCGAAAACGCCGCGGCCAAGGCCGAAGTCAACCTCGCACATTTCTTCGTGCCCGTGCCCGAAAACGCTGCCCCTGCCGAAGTCGCCCAGCGCCAGGCGCGCGCCCAGGCCGCGGCCGATCGCCTGCGCGCAGGCGAAGACTTCGCCACCGTGGCGCGCGAACTTGCCGATGCGCAGCTCGGTGCCGCCGGCACCCTCATGGGCCTGCGCCCGCTCGAGCGCTACCCCGAGCTGTTCGCCAACGCCGTCGCCACGCTGCCCGTGGGCGCCATCGCCGGCCCGCTGCGCTCGGGTGCGGGCTTTCACGTCCTCAAGGTCGTGGAGCGCAACAACGCCGGCATTCCTGCCGTCATCACGCAAAGCCACGTGCGCCACATCCTGCTGCGCACCGGCCCGCAACTGAGCGAAACCGCCGCCGCCGCGCGCCTGGCCGAGCTGCGCCGGCGCATGCTCGCGGGCACGGCCGACTTTGCCGACCTCGCGCGCGAATACTCGCAAGACGGCAGCGCCAAGCAAGGCGGCGACCTGGGCTGGGTCAACCCCGGCCGCTTCGTGCCCGAATTCGAAGAAGCCATGAACGCCCTGAAACCCGGCGAGATCAGCGAACCCGTGGTCACGCGCTTTGGCGTGCACCTGATCCAGGTGCTCGAACGCCGCGAAGTCAAACCCAGCCAGCGCGAGCTGCGCGACATGGCGCGCGACACCGTGCGCGAGCAAAAAGCCGAGCAGGCCTACACCACCTGGCTGCAAGAGCTGCGCGGCCGCGCCTACATCGAATACCGCGACCCGCCACAGTGACGCAACCCCGGCAACACCGCGCGCGCAAGCGCTTCGGCCAGCACTTCCTGGCCGACAGCGCCATCATCGACGCCATCGTACGCGCCATCGCGCCGCAGCCGGGCCAGGCCATGGTCGAAATCGGCCCCGGCCTCGCGGCGCTCACGCAGCCGCTGGTCGAGCGCCTGGGCCAGCTCGCCGTGATCGAGCTCGACCGCGACCTGGCCGCGCGTCTGCGCCAGCACCCGCAGCTCGAAGTGATCGAAGCCGACGTGCTCCAGGTTGACTTCACCGCGCTCGCCGCGCGCCTGGGCGGCGCCGGCGCAAACCCTGCCGCAGCCGCCCCGGCGCACAAACTGCGCGTCGTCGGCAACCTGCCCTACAACATCTCCACGCCCATCCTGTTCCACCTGCTCGATCACGTCGGCGTGATTGCAGACCAGCACTTCATGCTGCAAAAAGAGGTCGTGCAACGCATGGTCGCGCAGCCCGCCACGGCCGACTACGGGCGCCTGTCGGTGATGCTGCAATGGCGCTACGCCATGGAAAACCTGCTGCACGTGCCGCCCGCGAGCTTCGAGCCGCCGCCGCGCGTGGACAGCGCCGTGGTGCGCATGCTGCCGCTGCCCGGCGCGCCCGAGCTGCCGCCGGCGCTGCTGAGCGAGCTGGTGCAAGTCGCGTTCAGCCAGCGCCGCAAGCTGCTGCGCCACACGCTGGGGCGCTGGCTCGAAGGGCGCGCCTACGCGGGCCACTTCGACACCCAGCGCCGCGCCGAGGAAGTCCCGGTGCACGAATACCTGGCGCTGGCGCGTGAATTGCTATTTCAAAAATAGCAATTAGCGCCCATCGCTAGGGCACTAGAAGCATAAAACATGGTAAACCCTGCTTGTTCATAAGGACAGGGGATGAACGTTCTGCGTTATTTTTTCGTCATTCGCAGAAGGCGGTTGACGAGCAACGTTTGCATATCCCTGCGCGTATCACAAACGATATGGATGTAGAGCACCTCATTGCCCACCTCGTAAATGATGCGGTTCATGCCAGAGATCACCTGGCGGTACTGCCCGAGGCCCAGATCGGCTAATTCCTCTGGAACGGAACCTGCCAAAGGAAATGCTTGGAGGCTGCGCACAGAGGTTTTGATTTTTCCGTAGGTGTCACTCCAGGTGTTTTTTCCGAAGCGCTGGATGACATAGCGGCGCAGTTCCTTCAGGTCTTCTTCCGCACCCGGCAGAAAAACCGCCTTCACTTGCTGTCTTCCTGATCCAGCTCCGCAAATACATCCTGTACATCGCGAAAGCGCCCTTGTGCGATGTCGCTTTTGCCCAGCGCGAGCAACTTCAGCAGCGCCAAGGCTTCCTGCTGCTGCTCGTAAGAATGCACGTCCATCACCACCAGCTTGGCCTCGCCATTCTGGGTAATCAAGATGGACTCGCGCGATTCGGAAACGTCTTTCACGATCTGCGCGGCGTGGCTCTTGAGGTAGCTGATGGGTTTGACCTGGGTGGATAGCTTCATGGCGCGGCTGATGATTCAACCCAGATTGTCCATTAGGCGGTGCTTCGCACCTACGCGGGCGTTGGCGGACGTCTGCCGGTCATTTTGGCCGCGGCTTCGGCATCCATGGCACTGGCCATGGACTTCTCACCCGCGACCAAACTGCCACGCCAGCCGCCTCGCCACCATCCCGCGTCCTAACGAACAATCTGGGTTCAAAGGACCGAATATAGTCAAAATTCAGTCCCTTACGAAAAAAGCCTCAGTGCATCGCCATCGGCTGGCCTTCGAACAGGTGCTCGAACTGCGCGAGCCAGGGCTCGGCCAAGAGGCGGATCTCGGCGTCGTTACGCAGGATGCGGCGCATGATCGCGGCCTTGAGCTTGCGCTGCTCGGGCGCCAGGGTTTCGTGCTGGGCCTGGTAGCGCAACTGCTCGATCAACACCGCGCAAGTGCCCTCGTAGCGCGCCACGCCCTCCCAGTCTTGCAGCTGCGCGGCCTGCAACATCTTTTGGCTGCTGTCTTCAAGGGCTTTGTAGTAGTCGATCAATTGACTCGGCATGGATCAATTTCCTATCGAGTGTACGGATTGCACACTCACAAAATTCTTATGTCATCGTCGTATCCTCTTTATCGGCTGCACACCAGAAAACTCAAGGCTGCCGCCCCAAAAACAAAACCGCGCAAACAACTGCCTGCGCGGTTTTGGCTTATTTGCCGGAGAAGAATTACTGCAACAGCTTGAGCACCTGCTGCGGCAGCTGGTTGGCCTGCGCCACCATGGCCGTGCCCGCCTGCTGCAGAATTTGCGAGCGCGAGAGGTTGGCGGTTTCTGCGGCAAAGTCGGCATCCTGGATGCGGCTGCGTGCGGCCGTGAGGTTTTCCGATGCCGAGGCAATGTTCGCCGTGACGGCGCTGAAGCGGTTCTGGATCGCACCCTGGTCGGCACGCGCGCTGTTCACGGTAGAAAGGGCATTGTCCAGCGCCGTGAGCGCTGCCGTCGCGCCTTCTGCCGTGCTCAAGTCCAGGCTTTCGAGCGCCTGCCCGCTGCGGCCCGCGCCGTACGTCCCCACGCCAAGACCCAGGCTTTGGCTCAGATCGGCGCCCGTCGAAGTACCGCGCTCGATCGTGAAGGCGCTGACCGAAGACAGCGTGACGCTGCCGAGGAAGGTGGCTGCGTCCAGTTGCGCTTGTGTCGGTGTGCCAGCCACCGTGAGTAGTGCAGCATTCAAGCCCGTGGATGCATCCGATAAATTACCAGATGCTTGCGTCACCGTGATGTTGCGCCCATCGGCGGCCACGAGCTTCACGCCCGTGGCGTCGTCATTGGTGTTGATGGCCACCACGCCCGTTTGCGCGGAGATTTTGTTGATCGCATCGACCACGGCCTGGCGGTTGTCCGCTGTCGTTGATGAAGCCGTCGTGGAGATGGCGCCCGTAGTCACACCATTGATGACCAGCGTTCCCGAGCTCGCTCCCGCGGTCATGGGTGTCGTGCCACCCGCCACCTCGTTCGCATTGGCCACAGCCGTCACGCCGGTCTTGGACGAGATCGCGTTGATCGCTGCCGCCTTGGCGATGGCGCTGCTGCTATTGCCGTTGAACGACGCCGTGTCGCTGCTGGCCAGCGAATCGCCCACCAGCGTGCCGTTGATGGAAAAGTCACCGGCCTTGATCGCCGTGGTGGTTGTTACACCCGCCGTCGGCGGCACACCCGAGGCGTATGCGGTCTGCGCGCTGAAGGTGCCGGCGCGCAGGCCCGAGCGCGTGATGTTGCCGGCATTGCTGCTGGCGATGGTGATGTCCTTGTCGGACACCAGGGTGTAGGAGCCGGTGTAGGTATCTGGTGCAGCCAGACCGGTGGTGGCGGCGGTGACGGTGCCGCCGAATGCAACGGTCACATTGCGCCCATCGGCCGCGACGAGCTTGACACCACCGCTGTCCAGCCCCGTGTCTATGGCCGTCACGCCCGTTTGCTGGGCCTTGGCGTTGATGGCCGCCACCACCGAGGCGCGCGAGGCTGCGGCGTCCGTGGTCGTGCTGACGCCGATATCGACTCCATTGATGGTGACAGTGCCGCTGGTCGCTGTATTAGGCGAAGTCATGGCGCTGCCACCGACTTCGGTGGCGTTGACCTGCGCGGTCACGCCGGTTTGTGCCGATTTGGCGTTGATGGCCGCGGCTTTGGCGATGGCGCTGGAGTCCTTGGCGGTGTAAGAAGCCGTGTCGGCACTGGCCAGAGAGGGGCCTATGCCTACGCCGTTGATGAACAGATCGCCGTCTTTCAATGGGCTGCTCGAGGCATTTTGCGCCGAGGTGATGGCTGCCGTGGCGGCGCTGCCCAGCGACTTGGTGTCCATCTTGCCCACCGACACCGAGATGGTGTCACCCACGTTCGCACCCACCTGGAAGCTGATGTTCTTGAACGAGCCGTCGAGCAGCTTTCTGCCGTTGAAGGTGGTGGTGGTGGCCACGCGGTTGATTTCAGAGAGCAGCTGTTTGGCTTCGGCGTTGAGCGAGGTCCGGTCCACGCCCTGGTTGGTGCCGTTGGCCGACTGCACGGCGAGTTCGCGCAGGCGCTGCAGGCTGTCGGTGATCGAGCCGAGCGCGCCTTCGGCGGTCTGCGACAGCGAGATGCCGTCGTTGGCGTTGCGCGCAGCCACGGCCAGACCGCGGACTTGCGTCGTCATGCGGTCGGAAATCGCGAGGCCCGCGGCGTCGTCCTTGGCGCTGTTGATGCGCAGGCCCGAGGACAGGCGCTGCATGGACGTGGCCAGGGAGTTTTGGGAAGTGGCCAGGTTGCGCTGCGCGTTGAGCGACTGCAGGTTGGTATTGATGATCGAAGGCATGATCCAAGTCCTTGAGGTAAACCAAAAAATCGGCATTGCTGCCGAACCAGCGCCAGCTGTTGGCGCTGGCCACACCTCGAAAACCCAGGGCACTTCCGCCGGATTTGTCGATGGCTCGATTTTTGGAGCCAACGCGGCAACTCAATTCGTCAATAAAACACCTGTTCACCGCCTTGTTCGCTGCTATAGGGCAGATAAAACAAAACAGCCCAGGCCATATGGCCTGGGCTGCAAAGGGGCTGACCGGCAGGGTCGAGACTTCAGTGCGTCTGCGGGGGTGGGCGCAACAGGGGCTCCAACCGGCCCATCCATGGCTCCATGAGGGTGCGCACTTGCGCATCATTGCGCAGAATGCGCAGCAAAATCCCCGTCTTTTCCTGGCGCTGTTCAGGTGCGAGGGATTCGTTTTGGGCCTGCTGCTGCAATTGCGCGATCTGCGCACTGCATACCCCCTCCCAGCGGGCCATACCCTCCCAGTCCTGGACCTGCGCGGCCTGCAGCATTTGCTGGCTGCTGCGTTCTATGGCTTTGTAGCGATCTATCAGCATAAAAAGCTCACGCCTGATCTCAAGCCATTGCGCTGTAGGCGGACAGGCCCGCAGCGTAAGCGCCACCGGGACGCTGCTTTGCCGCCTGAGGGGGCACCGACGATGCCGCCCTTTGCGCCGCCTGCGCCATGGGCGTTGCTTCTTGCGCCTGCGTGCCGATCTGCTTCCAGGCGTCGGCCACGGGGGCGATCAGGCGCTGCACCTCTTCGATCGCGGCGACGTCATTGTGCAGGTTGGCGTGCGTGAGGCGCTGGGTGCAATAGTCGTAGAGCGTGCGCAGATTGCGTGCGATCTCGCCGCCGCGCTCCATGTCGAGGCCGGCCTTGAGACCCTCTTCCAGCAGGCGCACCGCACGCACGATCTGTTTGCCTTTGGCCTCGATGTCTTTGCGCTGCATGGCCACGCGCGCTGCATTCAGGGCCTGCAGCAGGCCGTCGAACAAAAGCACGATCAGCTGGTGTGGGCTGGCACCATTCACGCTGGTTTCTATGCCGGTGGATTGGTACGCAGTGGCAGCACGTGAAAAAGCGGGGTTCGTCATGATGGTGTCCATGCAACAAAAGCAGATGCCTTAGGTATCGGCGCAAATGCGCAAAACTCAAGCCCAAAGCCTTCTGTAGCCAGCCTCAATTGTTGTTATTGCCCGTCTTGTTCCACTGCGCGATCTGCTGCGACACGTAGTTGTTGAGCGCCGTCATCTGCGCCATGGTCGAATCGAGCGCCGTGTATTGCTTGCGCAGGTTCGTCTCCCATTGGTCTATGCGTGCGCTGATGCGGTCTTCCTGGTCGGTGATCGATTTTTTTTGCGTTTGCAAGGACTGCGACTTGGTTGCAAAAATGCCTTGGGCGCCCAGCACACCCGTCGTGAAATCGCTCAGCTTGAGCGCGATCCCCTTGGTGTCGGAATTGCCCGTGTCGGCGGTGAACAGATTTTTGACCTTGTCCGGGTCTGCGGCAAAGGCTGCCGAGAGCTTGGCGGTGTCGATCTGCAAGTCCGTGCTCGTGACCTTGCCGCCCGTGCTCTTGGGCATGCTGATGCCTATGTCGGCCAAACTGCCATAAGCACCGCCATCCCCCACGACCGAGCCGACGATGTTGCGCAGCTGCCTTTGCAGCATCAGCACCGTCGAGTCGCCCTGCAGCAGCGAGCCGCCCTGGCCCTGCGGCGCGCTGCTGTCGAATGAGGTGAGGTTGGTGATCATCTGGTTGAGCGCGTTGTAGGCAGAAACGAAGTCCTGCACGGCTTTTTGCATCGATGCCGTATCGTTGCCCACGTCGATCTGCACCGGTGCGCCCGCTGCCGTGGTCTGGGCCAGCGTAATGCTCATGCCGGTCACGGCATCGTTGAGCGTGTTGCTCGCCGACTGCACGGCGATGCCGTTGATGCTGGCCCGGGCGTCCTGCGCCCACTGCATGCCCGGCGAGCTTTGGTCGAGCGTGAGCGTGTCAAGTGCCACTTGGTCAGCAGCAGGTGTGCCACTGCTCGTGGTGCTCATCTGAAAGCCCTGCGCCGCGCCCGTATTTTTGGAGCGCAGCACGAGTTGCGCGCCGTTGGTGCCGCTGACCACCGTGGCGCTGACGCCTGCGTTGGCCTGGTTGATCTGCGCGGCCACGCCCGAGAGGCTGGTGCCCGCCGCAATGTTGAGCGTCACCGGCGTGCTGCTGCCCGCGGTGAAGGTCTTGCCGCCGTTGCCGTCGTCGGCCCAAGTGCCCAGCTGCAGCGTGAGCGTGCCCGCGCCCAGCGTTTTGCCTGCGGGCACGGCGGTGGTCGTGGCGATCTGCGGCTTGGCAAGCTGCTGCACCTCGACCGTGAGCGTGGTCACGGCCGCCGCATTGCTGGCCGTGGCGCTCACCGCGCTGGGGTTGGATGAAGTCACCGTGCGCGCGTTCCAGGTCGAAGACTGCGCGAGCTTGCCCGCCGCATCGCCGAGCGAAGCAAACAGCGACTGAATCTGCCCGAACGCCGAAATCTTGGTGTCGAGCAGCGTGGCCTTGGTCTGCAGCGTCGTGAGCGGCTTTTCCTCGATGGTGCGCAGCTGCGAAATGATGGTGTTCACGTCCAGGCCGCTGCCCAGACCGATGGAGGACAGCGAGCCCGAAGCGGAACCGACAGAAGAAGTCGCCATGGTGAAACTCCCAACAAACGGGCGGCCGAAAGCGCGCAAACCTGCGCGCCCCCGTGCGCCCCGGCAAAAGCCGCATCATGCCAGCATTGCCACCCTTGAAAAGCGCAAAAAGCGGCCACCGGACCTGCCGATACACCGCTTTTTGCCCATTGCACTTTCCATTTTCTGGCAGCGCCGACTGCGCGGATACCCTCCGCGCAGCCAGCACCGCCCGCCGCGTTTTAGCGCAGCAGCGTCAGCACGCCTTGCGGCAGCTGGTTGGCCTGCGCCACCATGGCCGTGCCGGCCTGCTGCAGCACCTGGGCGCGCGAGAGGTTGGCCGTCTCGGCCGCAAAGTCGGCATCCTGGATGCGGCTGCGTGCGGCCGTGAGGTTTTCCGACGTCGAGGCAATGTTCGCCGTGACGGCGCTGAAGCGGTTCTGGATCGCACCCTGGTCGGCACGCGCGCTGTTCACGGTGGACAGGGCGTTGTCGATGGCCGTGAGCGCTGCCGTGGCGCCGTCCGCCGTGCCCAGGTCTATGGTGTCCAGTGCCTGCCCGCTGCGGCCCGCGCCGTAGGTGCCCACGTTGAGGCCCAGGCTGTCCGTGAGCACGGCGCCCGTCGTGGTACCGCGCTCGATCGTGAAGGCGCTGACCGAAGACAGCGTGACGCTGCCGAGGAAGGTGCCTGCGTTGTTCTCTGCAGGAGTGGCAGTGGCACCGGTCTGATTAGCCAGCAATGCACTGTTCAAGCCCGTGGATGCAGCCGTCAGGGTGCCTGCGGTGTTTTGCGTCACCGTGATGTTGCGCCCGTCGGCGGCCACGAGCTTCACGCCCGTGGCGTCGTCATTGGTGTTGATGGCCACCACGCCCGTTTGCGCAGAGATTTTGTTGATCGCATCGACCACGGCCTGGCGATCATCGGCGGCCGAGGTGCCGGCGGTAGTGATCGTTCCCGTAGTCACACCATTGATGGTCAGGGTTCCTTGGGTCGCAGCTGCCGTCATCGCCGCACCCGCCACCTCGTTCGCATTGGCCACAGCCGTCACGCCGGTCTTGGACGAGATCGCGTTGATCGCTGCCGCCTTGGCGATGGCGCTGCTGCTCTTAGCGTTGTACGACGCCGTGTCGCTGCTGGCCAGCGAATCGCCCACCAGCGTGCCGTTGATGGAAAAATCACCGGCCTTGATCGCCGTGGTGGTTGAGGTACCCAAAGCCGTCGTCAGCGGCACACCCGAGGCGTACGCAGTCTGCGCGCTGAAGGTGCCGGCGCGCAGGCCCGAGTTCGTGATGTTGCCGGCATTGCTGCTGGCGATGGTGATGTCCTTGTCGGACACCAGGGTGTAGGAGCCGGTGTAGGTATCTGCTTTAGCCAGACCGGTGGTATCAGCGCTGACACCGGTGCCGAATTCCACGGTCACATTGCGCCCATCGGCCGCGACGAGCTTGACGCCGCCGCTGTCCAGCCCCGTGTCTATGGCTGTCACGCCCGTTTGCTGGGCCTTGGCGTTGATGGCCGCCACCACCGAAGCGCGCGAAGCAGCGGCGTCCGTGGTCGTGCTGACGTCGATATCGACTCCATTGATGGTGACCTTGCCACTGCTGGCCGCGGCAGTCATGGCGCTGCCACCGACTTCGGTGGCGTTGACCTGCGCGGTCACGCCGGTTTGTGCCGATTTGGCGTTGATGGCCGCGGCTTTGGCGATGGCGCTGTAGTCATTGCCGGTAGAAGACGCCGTGTCTGCGCTCGCCACCGAGGCACCAATGGCCACGCCGTTGATGAACAGGTCGCCTTCTTTCAAAGCTTTGTTTGAAGCATTTTGCGCCGAGGTGATGGCTGCCGTGGCGGCGCTGCCCAGCGACTTGGCGTCCATCTTGCCCACCGACACCGAGATGGTGTCGCCCACGTTCGCACCCACCTGGAAGCTGACGTTTTTGAACGAGCCGTCGAGCAACTTCTTGCCGTTGAAGGTCGTGGTGGTGGCCACGCGGTTGATTTCGGAGAGCAGCTGTTTGGCTTCGCTGTTGATGGCGGCCCGGTCCACACCCTGGTTGGTGCCGTTGGCCGATTGCACGGCGAGTTCGCGCAGGCGCTGCAGGCTGTCGGTGATCGAGCCGAGCGCGCCTTCGGCGGTCTGCGACAGCGAGATGCCGTCGTTGGCGTTGCGGCTGGCCACCGAAAGACCCCGGATTTGCGCCGTCATGCGGTCGGAAATCGCGAGGCCCGCGGCGTCGTCCTTGGCGCTGTTGATGCGCAGGCCCGAGGACAAGCGCTGCATTGCGGTGGCGAGCGAGTTTTGGGAAGTGGCCAGGTTGCGTTGCGCATTGAGCGACTGCAGGTTGGTATTGACGACCGATGGCATGGTGATAGCTCCTTCGAGAGAAAACCGGATGTGCGGCATTGCTGCCTTGGTGGCACCCCAGGGCACTGCACCCTGCGCTGCCGCTTCGCACAAGGCACGCTGGCCTTGATGCATGGGTTTTCGGCCAGACGCGCACAAAACTTGAGGGCTGGTGTAACTTTTTGTGCAAATTTTTTGCCAGGCGCAGCGCTGGATTGGGATGTGCAAAAAGCTGGGGACAAAAATCGGGCAAAGCGTGCCTTGTCCACAGGTGCACGCGCTCCGGCCGGGTTGTCCCCTTTCACGCACGGAGCCACAGCCCACCAGCGCACAGCCTTTGCAGGCCCGCAAGTGCCCGTCAAACCAAAGAAAACCGCGCTTGTCCACAGAGGCGGCGCGGCTCTACTACGACTACGAATTTGAAATAGCACATAAGAAAGACAAGTGGCAGCGCCGTTCGGACGGGGGAAAAGCGCCGAAGGTGCGCCGCCACGCCTGCCCCCGCCCCGTCATTGCGAGGGCCGCAAGGCCCGCGGCAATCCATGGGGTCTTGGCAACAGCGCAGGCGCATGCCACGATGGACAGAATTGGATTGCCGCGCCCCTGCGGGGCTCGCAATGACGGGGGGATCGGGGAATGGGGGGGCAGATTCCGATTTCTGGGTGGTGGAAATGGTGCGCAGGGAGGATGCCGGGATGTGCGCCCGGCGGCGCACCTACTTTTCTTGTCTCGCCAAGAAAAGTAGGCAAAAGAAGGCGACCCTGCTGTCTGCGTCCCTGTGCGCCTGCTCGGCGCCCAGGGCAACCTGCGGTGCTCGCGCCCGGCGGGGTCGCGCGAAACTCGCTGCGCTCAAACAATCGCGCGCCCTTGATCCGCCGGGCGCTGCGCTCCTCGGCGCAGCCAGAAAGGGCGGGGATACCAAACGGGCCTACGCTGCGCTCGGCCTTTGGTCAAGCGTGGGAAGCCGCACGGCAGAGCGTCAATTTCCCCGAAGTGGTTGGTGATACCATCGGCAGCATCATGATCCGCGTGTTGCTGGATACCAATGTGCTGGTCGCTGGTCTGACGAGTTCCCGTGGCGCTTCGTATGCTGTTTTGCAAGCCATCGCCACTGAGGAGATACAAATCGCGGCATCGACGGCACTTTGGCTGGAGTATGAATCCGTGCTCAAGCGGGATGAAATCCGGGCTTTGCACGGCTTCAGTGCCGCGGAGATGGATGCCGTGCTTTCGGCACTGGCCGTTTGGGTGCATCCGGTGATGCTGCACTACGTTTGGCGGCCCCAATTGCGTGATCCTGGCGATGAGATGGTGCTGGAGGCAGCCGTGAATGGGCAAGTCCAGGCCATAGTCACGCACAACACCCGTGATTTTGTGCGGGTTGCCCCAAGTTTTGGTTTGCAGGTGCTGACCCCTGCAGAATTACTGCTGATGCTGGAGAAGCAGCGATGAGCACTTTTGCATTGCGTTTGCCAGAATCTCTTTACGCCCATGCCAAGCGATTGGCCGAGCGGGATCAGGCATCGTTGAATCAATTCATTACCGTGGCTGTGGCCGAAAAGGTGTCTGCCTTGGAGACGGCCGAATTTTTTGCACAGCGCGCCGCGAACGCCCAAAAAGACGATCTGGCCAAGCTTTTGTTGCAGGTGAAAAATCGCCAACCGCTGGAAGGCGATGAATTGCCGAAGTGAGTGCGGCAGGGCCCGAGAGGATGCCAAGGTTCTACTCAGGGCTTTCCGATCAACGCGATGGCTTTACGGCGCACCTGCGACAGTTCTGTCGCAGTTACCTTGCCTTTGCGCGTTGCCTTGCGCGCCCTCCAGTCCACGCTTTTCACTTGATCGGCGAGCGCGGCGCTGGGCTTGGCGCCGGCGATCAAGACCTCGAACGGGTAGCCTTTGATCTGTGTGGTCATCGGGCAGCACAGCATGAGTCCGGCACGCGCGTTGTAGCTCGCCGGACTCAGCACCAGTGCTGGCCTGTGTCCGGCTTGTTCGTGCCCTGCCTGGGGGTCGAACAGCAGCCAAACGATGTCGCCGGCATCCGGAACGTAGAGCCCCATCTCTCGTGCCTCATCCATCGGGGGATCGATCGCTTGCGCCACCCTCTGTATCAGAAAGCCTCTTTGCCGACCGCCGGGCCAAAGCCGACCTCGCCATGCAGGTTGTCGGGCGTGATGCCCTCAATGAGCGTCTCGAGCTCGTCTTCGCGCAGCGGCTCGATGATGATGCACCCACCTTCCTCGCGAACATCCACGGGCTGATCGATACGCAACCGACTTGCCGCCATGACAGCAGCCGGGATGCGTACCGAAGCGCTATTGCCCCATTTTTTCACGAGAACTTTCACGATTCACCTTGGTGTAGCAACAAATGTAGATACTATACCGGTGGACGTAAGGTCTGACAACTGCGCATGGGTGGAAGTTGGAATTTGCCCCCGATTTCCGGGTGAAGCTAGGAGCCTGTCGGACTTTGGAATCGTCGGCTGCGAATGCGCAGGGAGGATGCCGGGAGGTGCGCTCGGCGGCGCTGCAAAGCAAACCGTCATTGCGAGCCCCGCAGGGGCGCGGCAATCCAGTTCTGCCCTTCGCGGCGTGCGCCAGTGCTGTTGCCATGGCCGCATGGATTGCCGCGGGCCTTGGGGCCCTCGCAATGACGGGGAACGATCATCCCGCGTCCGAATGAACCATCCAGGTTGAACGGGATGGGCAGGCGCGAAAGCTGATGGAGTTGAGGTAACCCAGGTCTGGCTTGCCGACGCCGACAGGGGGCGCTGCTTATGCAGCGGCCAGTTCTTGCACCAGCTCCGGGTGCTTGATGATGAGCTTCAGCAGGCAAACCACTCCGCCCGGCGGGGCGAATCTTCCCTGTTCCCAGTCGCGCAGCGTGGCCACAGGGGTTGCTATCCGCGCCGCGAACGCCGCTTGCGTCAGGCCGGTTCTTTCACGTGCTTGACGCACCAGCATTTGTGCGGGCGTCGTCATCCGGCCAAGGCCGGCCCTTGCTTCAGCGAGCGCCTGATGCAGATCGGGCAGGGCCTCGCCGGCATCGGCTTCGATGGCCGCTGCCACTTTTGCAATGTCGATTTTCTGGATGTCCATGTCACACCCCTTTTTTGATTTCTGCCGCAAGCATGTTGGCTCGGTCGGCCTTGGCATATGCCGCTACCAGCAGCACGACTTCCTGCTCGGTCAAGTGGAACCCAGATTGTCCATTCGGCGGCGCTGCGCACCTAAGCAGGCGTTGGCGAACGTCTGACGGTCATTGGGACTGCTGCAAAGCAAGCCGTCATTGCGAGCCCCATAGGGGCGCGGCAATCCAGTTCTGCCCTTCGCGGCGTGCGCTGGTGCTGTTGTCAAGGCGCATGGATTGCCGCGGGCCTTGCGGCCCGCGCAATGACGGGGGGTGCTCAAAACCGCTCCAGCTCCGGGTGCGCGAGCTGCCCGCCGCGCACCAGCATCTTGCCGTACTCGGCGCAGCGGTGCAGCGTGGGGATGACCTTGCCGGGGTTGAGCAGCCCTGCGGGGTCGAAGGCGGCCTTGAGGGCATGCATCTGCGCGTTTTCCTCGGCGGAAAACTGCACGCACATGGAGTTGAGCTTTTCCACGCCCACGCCGTGCTCGCCGGTCACGGTGCCGCCCATGGCCACGCTGGTTTCGAGGATGTCGGCGCCGAACAGCTCGCAGCGGTGCAGCTGGTCTGGGTCGTTGGCGTCGAACAGGATCAGCGGGTGCAGGTTGCCGTCGCCAGCGTGGAACACGTTGACGCAGCGCAGTTGATACTTGCGCTCCATCGCGGCGATGGCCTGGAGCATGTCGGCGAGGCGCTTGCGCGGGATGGTCGAGTCCATGCACATGTAGTCGGGGCTGATGCGGCCGCTCGCGGGGAAGGCGTTTTTGCGCCCGCTCCAAAAGCGCAGGCGCTCTTCCTCGGACTGGCTTACTGCGATTTTCGTAGCGCCTGCGGCAAGCAGCACCTGCGTCATGCGCTCGATTTCTTCTTGAACCTCGGCGGGCGTGCCGTCGCTTTCGCACAGCAGGATGGCGGCGGCGTCGAGGTCGTAGCCGGCGTGCACGAAGTCTTCGACGGCGGCGATCATGGGCTTGTCCATCATCTCCAGCCCGGCCGGGATGATGCCGGCGGCGATGACTTCGGCCACGGCCTCGCCGGCTTTGCGCACGTCGTCGAAGCTCGCCATGATGCAGCGCGCAAGCTGTGGCTTGGGGATCAGGCGCACGGTGACTTCGGTGGTCACGGCCAGCATGCCTTCGCTGCCGATCACCGCGGCGAGCAGGTCGTAGCCGGGCGCATCGAGCGCCTCACTGCCGAATTCGACGGGCTCGCCCTCCACCGTGAAGCCGCGCACGCGCAGCACGTTGTGCACCGTGAGGCCGTATTTGAGGCAGTGCACGCCGCCCGAGTTCTCGGCCACGTTGCCGCCGATGGTGCAGGCGATCTGGCTGCTTGGGTCGGGCGCGTAATACAGGCCGTGCGGCGCGGCGGCTTCGCTGATGGCGAGGTTGCGCACGCCGCATTGCACGCGCGCGGTGCGCGCAAGCGGGTCGATCTGCAGGATGCGGTTGAAGCGCGCGAGCGAGAGCGTCACGCCCATGTCATGCGGCAGCGCCCCGCCCGAAAGCCCCGTGCCTGCACCGCGTGCCACCACGGGCACCTGCAGCGCGTGGCAGGTTTGCAGCACGGCTTGCACCTGCGCCTCGGTTTCGGGCAGGCACACGACCAGTGGGCGCTGGCGGTAGGCCGTGAGGCCGTCGCACTCGTAGGGCGTGGTGTCTTCGCTGTGCCACAGCAGCATGTGCGCGGGCAGCACGCGCTGCAGCGCACGCACGACTTCGGCTTGGCGCTGCTGGCGCGCATGGGGGGAGGGCGGGGAGGAAGGGTCTTGCGGGGACGCGGTCAGGGCAGAAAAAGCGGCAGTGGACATGGTGGGCTCATCCTTGGCGCCGCAGGAGGTGCCGCCGCGAGCCTGCTGTAGCGGCGCACCCTTGCAGCAAGCACGGGCAGTGCAGTCCGCGCATTGTGCCTTGGCCGCGCAGCGGCGATTCACATGCGAAACACCGCGTACTGCGTGTCTTTGGCGGGAGTGCGTCCGGCCATGGCGAGCAGCTCGGCGAGCACGGGGCGCGTTTGCACGGGGTCGATGACCATGTCGCACCACAGCTGGCGTGCCCAGTCCATGGCGCCGGCGTATTCGGCCGCGCCGCTGGCCGTGCCCGTGGGGGCGCCTGTGGGGGCACGCAGCGCGGCGCGCGCGTTGGGCCACATCAGCAGTGCGTTGGGCTTGAGCGCGCGCCCGCACAGCGCGTAGTAGGCGGCGCCCCAGGCGTGGCCGGTGATCAGCGTGAACTTGGGCACGTCGGCATTGGCCACGGCGTTCATGAGCTTGGCGCCGTGCTTGCCCACGCCCTGGCGTTCGGAATCCTCGCCCGACAGAAAGCCCGGTGAATCGACGAGGAACAGCAGCGGAATGTCGCGCTGGCAGCACAGCTCGATGAAGTGCGCCCCTTTGGCGCCGGCCTGCGCGGTGAGCGCGCCGTTGCCCGCGAGCACGCCGACTTCGATGCCCTCGATGTGCGCAAAGCCGGTGACCAGCGTCTCGCCGTGCAGTTGCTTGAACTCCTGAAAGCGGCTGCCATCGACGAGGCGCGCGATGATTTCGTGCGCGTGGTAAGGGTCGCTTGCGTGCGTGCGCGCCAGGCCGTAGAGCTCGGCCGGCTCGTAGCGCGGCGGCTCTGCGGCGGCGCGCGTCCAGCGCAGGCGCGGCGGCTCGCCCAGGTGCGCGACGATGTGGCGCGTGATCTCGAGCGCGTGGCGGTCGTCGTCGGCGATGTGGTCGGTCACGCCCGAGACGCGGCTGTGCATTTCGGCGCCGCCCAGGGCTTCGCTGTCGATCACCTCTCCGGTCGCGGCGAACACGAGCTGCGGGCTGCCGAGGAACATCGCGCCCTGCCTGCGGATGATGACCACCTCGTCGCACAGCGCGGGGATGTAGGCGCCGCCCGCGGTCGAGGGGCCGTGCACGATGGCGATCTGCGCAATGGCCTCGGACGACATCTTGACCTGGTTGTACATGATGGAGCCGGCCTGGCCTTCGTCGGGGAAGATGTTGGCCAGATCGGGCAGAAAGCCGCCGCCCGACTGCACCATGGTGATGCAGGGCAGGCGGTGCTGCCACGCGAACAGCTGCGCGCGCGTGTGCTTTTTGGTGGTCATGCCGAACATGGTGCCGCCCTTGACGGTGGCGTCGTTGATGATCAGCATGCACGCGCGCCCACAGACCCAGCCTACGCCCGTGATGATGGTTGCGCCCGGCGGCACGCCCTCGTACATGTCGGCGCCCGCGAGCTGGGCGAGCTCGATGAACGGCGTGCCGGGGTCGGTCAGCGCGGTGATGCGCTCGCGCGGCAGCATCTGGCCGCGCTCCTGGTGCAGCTTGCGCGCCTTGGCGCTGCCGCCCTGCAGGGCTTCGGCGCTGCGCTCCTGCAGCTGCGCCAGAAAGCGCTGGTAGGCCGCGCACCGTTGCTGGAAGGCCGGATCGTCGGTGGCGACCTGGGACGCGATCGTGGGCAGTGCAGTCGAAGTCATGGCTTGGGCTTGGTGAACTAACAAATGTTTGTTATCTTACCTACCTTCGGACGATTTTTGCAACGCAGTTTTCCCCCACCATCCTTGCACCATGAACCACGACCGCAGCGCCCCCCACGTCGCGCCCATCGCCGCTGACGTACCCCGGCCCGAGAGGAGTTTGCAATGAGTGTCATGAAATCCTCGCTTTCGGCCGGCACGCCGGAGTTTCAGGCCAACCAGGCCGCATACGCGGCGCGCATCGCCGACCTGCACGCGCGCCGCGCCGCCGCGCTGGCCGCGGGCCCGCTGCCTGCGCAGGAAAAGCTGCGCCAGGCCAAGCAGCTGCTTGCGCGCGAGCGCGTCGCGGCGCTGCTCGACGCGGGCTCGCCGTTTCTGGAGCTGTGCCAGCTCGGCGGCGAGGGGCTGTACCCGGGGCAGCCGCCCGGCGCGGCCATCGTCACGGGCGTGGGCGTGGTCGCGGGGCGGCCGTGCATGGTGATTGCCAACGACGCGAGCGTCGATGGCGGCAGCTACAACGCCATCACCTGCAAAAAGCACGTGCGCGCGCTGCGCTTTGCCTGGCAGCACCGCCTGCCCTGCATCATGCTCGCCCAGCCCGCGCCGCCGGCTGAAAAGGAAGAACCGGGCGTGTTCCCCGACGACGGGCAGTTTGGCTCGATTTACTACTACCAGCTGCGCATGTCGCGCGACGGCGTGCCGCAGATCGCGAGCGTGCACGGCCCGGCGGCTGACATCCTGGCGTTTGCACCCGCGCTGTGCGACCAGGTGGTGATGGTGCGCAAGCAGGGCGCGCTGGCCTTCGGCCCCGAGCCCGCGCTGGCCGCCGGCGACGCCGAGCGCCAGACCACGCTCAGCGGCACCGCGGACAACCTGGCCGAAAACGACAACCACGCCATGGCCATGCTGCGCGACATCGTCGCCAACCTCGGCGACCTGCCGCGCCAGCGCCGTGACGTGGCGCCGCCGCGCGCGCCGCTGCACGACCCGCGCGAGATCTACGGCATCGTCAGCGCCGACCCGCGCATTCCCACCGACAACCGCGAGATCGTGCTGCGCCTGATCGACGGCAGCGAGCTGCACGAGTTCAAGCCCGGCTACGGCGACACGCTGATCACCGGCTTTGCGCGCATCATGGGTTTCGAGATCGGCATCCTGTGCAACAACGGCGTGCTGTTTTCTGAAAGCGCGATGAAGGCCACGCAGTTCATCGAGCTGTGCTGCCAGCGCGGCATTCCGCTGCTGTTCATGGCCGACATCAACGGCTTCATGGTCGGGCGTGAGGCCGAGGAGGCTGGCATCGCCAAGCACGGCGCGAAGATGATCACCGCGATGACCAGTGCCAACGTGCCCAAATACACGCTGATCATCGGCGGCTCCTACGGCGCGGGCTACCTGGCGATGTGCGGGCGCCCGTTCAAGCCCAACGCGCTGCTCATGTGGCCCAACGGCCGCGCCGCCATCATGGGCCCCGAGCAGGCCGCGACCACGCTCGCGATGGTCAAGGACGACCAGCACAAGCGCGACGGCACGAGCTGGACCGACGAGGAGCGCGAAGCCTACAAGGCCCCCGTGCGCAAGACCTTCGAAGACTTCGCCAACGCCTACAACTTCGCGCGCCACACCTGGTGCGACATGGTCATAGACCCCGTGGAGACGCGCCCCGTGCTGGGCATGCTGCTCGATCTGGCCGGCTGCGTGCCCGAAGTTCCCACGCGCTACGGCGTCTATCGCATGTGAGGGCCGTTGTCATGTTCAAGAAAATACTGATAGCCAACCGCGGCGAAATCGCCTGCCGCATCGCGCGCACCTGCCGGCGCCTGGGCGTGGAAGTGGCGGGCGTGCACTCGGTGGCCGACCGCGACGCGCTGCACGTCAAGGAGATCGGCGAGTCGATCGAAATCGGCGGCGCGCCGGCGTCCGAGAGCTACCTGCGCATGGACGCGGTGATCGCCGCGGCCCAGGCCACGGGCGCGCAGGCCATCCACCCGGGCTTCGGCTTTCTGGCCGAGAACGCCGCGTTCGCGCGCGCCGTCGAGGCCGCGGGCCTGGTCTTCATCGGCCCCACGGGCGAGGTCATAGACCGCCTGGGCGACAAGGCCGCGGCCAAGCAGGAGGCGCAGGCCGCAGGCGTGCCCACGGTGCCCGGCAGCCGCACGCCCAGCGAAGACCGCGCCGAAATCGCCGCGCTGGTGCGCCAGACCGGCCTGCCCGTGATGCTCAAGGCCGCGGCCGGCGGTGGCGGCAAGGGCATGCGCGCGATCGCGCAGCTCGCGGGGCTGGAGGACGAAATCGACGCCGCCATGCGCGAAGCCAAGAGCTCGTTCGGCAGCGCCGGGCTGATCGTCGAAAAACTGGTCGAGCGCGGCCGCCACATCGAGGTGCAGATCGTGGGCGACGGCAAGGGCCACGTGATCCACCTGTTCGAGCGCGAATGCACGCTGCAGCGCCGCCACCAGAAGCTCATCGAAGAAGCGCCCGCGGCCCAGCTCGACCCCGAGCTGCGCGCGCGCATGACGGCCGACGCCGTGCGCCTGGGCCAGCGCCTGAAGTACCGCGGCGTGGGCACGGTGGAGTTCATCGTCGGCGGCGAGGACTACTACTTCCTCGAAGTCAACCCACGCCTGCAGGTCGAGCACCCCGTGACCGAAGCAGTCACGGGCCTGGACATCGTCGAGCTCATGCTGCGCATCGCCGCGGGCGAGGGCCTGCCGCTGCGCCAGGAGGACGTGCAGTTGCACGGCCATGCGGTCGAGGCGCGCATCTGCGCCGAAGACCCGGCGCAGGGCTTTTTGCCCTCGACGGGGCGGCTCGTGCAGGTGCGTTTTCCGCGTGAGGGCGTGCGCGTGGAAACCGGCATCGAGGCGGGCATGGAAGTCACGCCCTATTACGACCCCATGCTCGCCAAGCTCATCACGCACGCCGACACGCGCGACGCCGCGCTCGACAGGTTGCGCCTGGCGCTCGACGACACGGCAATCTTCGGCGTGACGACGAACTGCGACTTCCTCAAGCGCCTGATCGACCTGCCCGAGACGCGCAGCGCGCGCTTTCACACGCGCCTGATCGACGAGCAGATCGCAAGCTGGGACTTGCGCGCCGCGCAGCAGACGCGCCAGACGCTCGCGCTCGCGGCCTACTACTGGCTCTACGCGCAGCGCCGCAACACGACACGGCCGCTGTGGCAGGGCTGGGGCTGCAGCGGCTGGAGCCTGGGCACGGGCGACGAGAGCCTCAGCGCCGCGCCCAGCCTGCACATGGCGTATCGCGGCGGCAGCGTGGCGATCCGCTTTGCGCCGCTGCAGGCCGACGGCAGCATGTGCATAGGCGTGGGCGAAGACAGCCTGCGCGTGGCGCTGCAGCCCGCGGGCGGGGACGACTTTTTGGCCATCGTTGCGGCGCGGCGCGAGCGCGTGCGCCTGTACCAGGACGGTGACACGCTGTACCTGCACGACCGCCAGGGCGTGCATGCGTTTCAGGCCGTGCCCTATCTGTCATACATCAGCGCTGCGGCGCAGGCCAGCGGCGAGCTCAAGGCGCCGATGATGGGCCTGATCCTCAAGGTGAACGCCGCCGTGGGCGACCATGTCGAAAAAGGCGCCGTGGTGGCGCTGCTCGAGTCGATGAAGATGGAAATGCGCATCTGCGCCGAATGCGCAGGCACCGTGACGGCGATCCACTGCCAGCCGGGACAGACGGTGGAGCGCAACGCCATCGTTGCGGTCATCGAACCGGACGAGGAAGCCTGAGGCCGCATGGATTGCCACGGGTATTCGTGGCCAGGAATGGGGGCAGGTTCCCCATTTCCCGTTCGCCGGGCGTGGCGCTGTGCAAAAAGCTGGGGACAAAAATCGGGCAAAGCGTGCCTTGTCCACAGGCGCACGCGCTGCGGCCGGGTTGTCCCCTTTCACGCACGGGCCCCCAGCCCACCAGCGCACAGCCTTTGCAGGCCCGCAAGTGCCCGTCAAACCAAAGAAAACCGCGCTTGTCCACAGAGGTGGCGCGGCTCTACTACGACTACGAATTTGAAATAAGTAATCACTTGAAACTGATGTGGAATGTCTTACCGTAACCATCCAGCAGCGCTTGCACCTCTGCCAAGAGTTGTTCTTTGGCCCAACTCTTG
>NZ_QPJU01000012.1 GCF_003337425.1 Extensimonas vulgaris | reverse complement strand
ATTCAACTTTGGGGGCTACCCGCATGGCCTGGCTCCTTTTGGGGATCATCGTGAATCGATGAAATCCCAGCCAGATTTTAAGCTTCATCAAGAATAAAACACTACACTAGATGCTATTTTGTATGGAAAAAGAAATTCCAGAAAACGTCATGACCGCCTTCGAATGGCTGGGCGGTGAAGACAGAGTGCGCGCGCTGGTCGAGCGTTTTTACGACCTCATGGATTTGGAGCCGGACTATGCCGAGCTGCGTGCCGTGCACGGCAGCGACCTGGACGGCGCGCGGCAAAAGCTGTTCTGGTTTTTGTGCGGCTGGCTCGGCGGCCCCGCGTACTACACCGAGCGCTTCGGCCACCCGCGGCTGCGCGCACGCCACTTGCCTTTTGCCATCGGCATCAAAGAGCGCGACCAGTGGGTCGCTTGCATGGGCCAGGCGATGCGCGAAACCGGTGTGCCCGAGGCGCTGCGCGCGCGCTTGCACGAGAGCTTCATGAACACGGCCGACTGGATGCGCAACAAGAGCGGCTGAGTCGCTGCGTCGCGCACGTGCTTGTGTGCTGCAGCGCCGCTGTGGCAAGCTCGGCCCATCTTTCTTGCTTTTCAGGAGACAGCCCATGACCCAAGCCACGAACGAGCCCGCCCCCCCCAGAACCATCAAATACTACTGGGAAGACCTGCCGGTGGGTACCACGCTCGAACTCGGCAGCGTAACGCCCACACGTGAGGAGATCATTGCGTTTGCCAAGCAGTACGATCCGCAACCCTTTCACATCGACGATGCGGCGGCCGCGCAGTCGGTGTTTGGCAAGCTCTGTGCAAGCGGCTGGCACACCTGCAGCCTGGCGATGCGGCTCACGGTCGATCATTTTCTGGGGCAGGCGGCTGGGCTGGGCTCGCCGGGGCTGGACAACCTGCGCTGGCTCAAACCGGTGTTCCCCGGCGACACGCTCACGCTGCGCCTGCACATCATCGAGGCGCGCCCCATGGGCTCACGCCCCGACGTAGGCCTGGCCCGCGCCAAGTGGGAGATGTTCAATCAACATGGCGAAGTGGTGCTGACCATGGAAGGCTCGGTAATGTTTCGCCGACGCTCGCCTGCGACGCAGGGCTGAATTTGCGGGAGGCCGGGTTTTCAGGTCGGCCGCTCAGGGGCCGTTCAGGTCGGTCGTTCAGGTCGGTCGTTCAGGTCGGTCGTTCAGGTCGGTCGTTCAGGTCGGTCGTTCAGGTCGGTCGCAGCGACAGGCTATAATTCGCAGCTACGGTGGCTGTAGCTCAGTTGGTAGAGTCCAGGATTGTGATTCCTGTCGTCGTGGGTTCGAGTCCCATCAGCCACCCCAACTGACACAAGAAAACCCAACTATCGAAAAGGTAGTTGGGTTTTTTTCTTTTTTGCCCCTTTCCCCCTTGTGTATCCTGCGCAAGAAGCTCATTGTTTGGTAGCAACCGGCATTTGCATGCAGTCGTTGATCGGCGGCTCGCTGCCGCGTGGCGGCAGGTCGGGGTCTTGCAGGCACGCGCGTGGCACGGGTTGCCAGCGGCCGGCGATGTTTTTGAGCAATTGGCTCACGGCCGCGAGCTGGCGGTTTTGCACGCCGAGCACCGTGGTTTCGCTCGTGAACACGCTCGTTTGCGCCGTCACCACGTTGAGATAGCCCACGGTGCCGGCGCGGTACTGGGCCAGCGTGATGGCCAGGGTTTTGCGCGCGGCGGCGAGCGCTTCTTGCTGCAGGGCCAACTCCTGCTGCAGTTGGCGTGCGAGCACGAGGTTGTCCTCCACCTCCTGCAGCGCCGTGAGCACGGTTTGGCGGTAGGTGGCGGTGGCTTGCTCGGCCGTGGCGCGGGCTTGGGCGCTGGCGAGCTTGCGCTGCCCGCCGTCGAGCCAGGCCTGCGAGATGCTGGGCCCGAGTGACCACAGGCGCGCGGGCGCGCTCAGCAGGTTGGCGAGCGTGGAGCGCCGAAAGCCCGCGTCCGCCGAGAGCGTGAGCGCAGGGAAGAAGGCCGCGTCGGCGGCGCCGATCTGCGCGTAGGCCGCGGCGACGCGCTGCTGCGCCGCGGCAATGTCGGGGCGGCGCTGCAGCAGGGTGGCGGGCAGCAGCGGCGGCAGCGCAGGCACGGCGGGCAGGGTGGCCGTGGCTGCGAGCTCGAAGGCCGCGGGCGCCTGACCGAGCAGCACGGCGAGCGCGTGTTCGAGCTGCGCGCGCTGCGCCACCATGTCGGCGCGCTGCGCCTGCGCGCTTTGCAGCTGGGTTTGTGCCTGCAGCACGTCGGTGCGTGCGGCCACGCCTTGGGCGTAGCGCGCCTGCGTCAAGGCGAGCGCGCGTTCGTAGCTCTGCACCGTGCGTTCGAGCAGCGCGAGCTGCGCTTCGGCCGTGCGCAGCGAGAAATAGCTTTGTGCCAGCAGGGCTTGCACCGACAGGCGCGCCGCGGCGAGGTCGTCGGCGCTCGCCTGGAGCTGCGCGGCGGCGCCGCGGCTGCTTTGTTCGAGGCGCCCCCAGAGGTCCAGCTCCCAGCTCGCGCTCGCCGTGAGTGAGACGCTGTTGGCAGGGTTGCCGACGCTGCCTGCGCTTGCGCCCAGGTTGCCCGTGCCGTTACCCGTGGTGGGACTTGCGCTGCGGCTGGCGCCGAAATCCGTGGACAGGCTTGGTGCCATGGCGCTGCGGCTCGCGGCGAGTACGGCGCGCGCGTTTGCGACGGCGGCGACGGCGCTTTGCAGCGTTGTGTTGCCCACGAGCACTTGCGCCTCGAGCGCATCGAGCGTGGGGTCGGCAAAAAGCTGCCACCAGGCGTCGGGCACGGGCGCGGTGGCCGGCGCGCGTTGCCACAAGCTTGCATCACCCGCGGCAGCGCCCGAGCGCTCCTGCGGCGGTGCGTCCTGCGCTTGCGCTTCCTTGAAGTGCGCCGGGGCTTGCAGCGGCGCGGGTGGGGTGACCTGCGTGACGCTGCAGGCCGAGAGCGCGAGCAAGGTGCAGACAACCGTGAGGCCCACGAGGCCGCGCTTGGGCGTGGCAGCGCATGCGAAAAACGGCGATGGAGGCGGGCGCAGGCGGTGGTTCATGGCAGCGGTGCAGCGGTTGGGGAAAGTGCGGCTTGCGGCTTGCGGCGCAGTTTGTCCATCAGCACGAAGACCACGGGCGTGGTGTAGAGCGTGAGCAGCTGGCTCAGGATCAGCCCGCCGACGATTGCGATGCCCAGCGGCTGGCGCAGCTCGGCCCCGTCACCGCGGCCGAGTGCGAGCGGCACGGCGCCCAAAATCGCGGCGCAGGTGGTCATGAGGATGGGGCGCAGGCGCAGCTGGGCCGCGCGAAAAATCGCGGCTCCCGGCGTCGTGAGGCCATGGCGTTGGCGTTCGATCGCGAAGTCGATCATCATGATCGCGTTCTTCTTGACGATGCCGATCAGCAAAATCACGCCGATCAGCGCGATGATGGAAAACTCAGTGCGAAACAGCATCAGCGCGAGCAGCGCCCCCACGCCCGCCGAGGGCAGCGTGGAGAGGATGGTTACGGGGTGGATCAGGCTTTCGTACAGGATGCCGAGCACCAGGTAGATGGCCACGAGCGCCGCGGCGATGAGCAGCGGCTGCGACGCAAGCGACTCTTGAAACGCGCTCGCCGTGCCCTGAAAGCTCGCGCGCACCGTGGCCGGCAGCCCGAGCTGCGTGGTGGCACGCTGGATCGCCGCCGTGGCCTGCGACAGCGACACGCCCAGCGGCAGGTTGAAGCTGATGGTCGAAGCCGGTGCGCCGCTTTGGTGGTTGACCGCGAGCGGGGTGTTGGTGGCCTCGAGGCGCGCGATTTGCGTGAGCGGCACCTGCGCGCCGCTGCTGCTCGTGAAATACAAATGCTGCAGCGTTTGCGGGCTTTGCAGGTGCTCTGGGGCGAGCTCCATCACCACCCAGTATTGGTTCAGCGGGTTGTAGATCACGCTGATCTGGCGCTGCCCGAAGGCGTCGTTGAGGGTGCTGTCTATGGCTGCCACGCTCACACCCAGGCGCGTGGCGGCGTCGCGGTCTATGACCAGCGAGGTTTGCAAGCCTTTTTCCTGCTGGTCGGTGTTCACGTCGGCCAGCTCGGGCAGGCGCGCGAGCGCACTGCGCACGCGCGGCTCCCAGGCGCGCAGTGTGGCCGTGTCGTCGGCCTGCAGTGTGAACTGGTATTGCGCGTTCGAGGAGCGCCCGCCCATGCGGATGTCCTGCACGGGAACGAAATACAGCTGCGCACCGGGCTCGTGCGCAAGGCGCTTGCGCAGGCGCGCGATCACCGCATCGACGGGCAGCTTGCGTTCGGCCAGCGGCTTGAGCGTGATGAAAAACATCGCCGTATTGCGCTGTCCGCCGCCGGTGTAGCCACTCACCGCAGCGACGGCCGGGTCGGACTGCACCAGCGCCATGAAGCGTTCGACGCGCGTGCGCATGATCTGGAACGAACTGCTCTGGTCGGCCTGCACGCTGCCGATCAGCGAGCCCGTGTCCTGCTGCGGAAAGAACGTTTTGGGGATCACCGCGTACAGGTAGATGTTGAGCGCGATCACGCCCAGCAGCGCGAGCACGGCGACGAGCGGGTGGCGCAAAGTCCAGGCAAGCGTGCGGCGGTAGCCGCGTGTGAGCGCGCGGCCCAGCGCCTGGCTCCAGCCGTCCCAGCGCCGCGCGCGCAGCGCAAACAAACCGCGGCCGGCACCGTGACCGTGACTTTGGGGCTGCGCCGAGGCTGTGGCTGCGCCGCTTTGCCGCGCGCGCGGCCGCAGCCACTGCGCGGCGAGCATGGGCGTGGTGGTCAGCGACACGGCCATGGACACGAGGATGGCTGTCGAGAGCACCACGGCGAATTCCCGAAACAACCGCCCGACGATGCCGCCCATGAGCAGCAGCGGGATGAACACGGCGATCAGGCTCAGCGAGATCGACACCACGGTAAAGCCGATTTCGCGCGCGCCCAGCAGCGCCGCCGCGCGCGGTGCGAGGCCGCGCTCAACGTGGCGCATGATGTTTTCGAGCACCACGATGGCGTCATCGACGACGAAGCCCGTGGCCACGGTGAGCGCCATGGCCGAAAGGTTGTCCAGGCTGTAGCCGCACAGATACATCACGCCGAAGGTGCCCGCGAGCGAGGTCGGCACGGCGATCGCGGGGATCAGGGTGGCGCGCCAGCTGCGCAGAAACAATAGCACCACGAGCACCACGAGGCCGACCGAGATCGCCATCGCGCGCTCGACCTCGCGCAGCGAGGCGCGGATCGTGGGCGTGCGGTCGCTGACCACGCTCAGCGTGATCGCCGGGGGAATGGAGGCTTGCAGGTGCGGCAGCAGGGCGCGTACGCGCTGCACCGTTTCGATGACGTTCGCGCCCGGTTGCTTGAGGATGAACAAGGTGATGGCTGGTTTGCCGTTCGTGAGACCGAAGTTGCGCACGTCCTGCACCGAATCCTGCACCTCGGCCACGTCGCGCAGGCGCACGGCGGCGCCGTCGCGGTAGCGCAGCAGCACGGGTGCGTAGTCGGCCGCGCGCTGGGCTTGGTCGTTCGCGGCGATCTGCCAGCTGCGCGTTTCATCCTCCACGCTGCCCTTGGGGCGGCGCGCGTTGGTCGCGGTGAGCGCAAGGCGCACCTGGTCGAGCGCGATGCCTTGCGCGGCGAGCTTGTCGGGGTCGAGCTCCACGCGCACCGCGGGCAGGGCGCCGCCGCCGATGTTGACCTGGCCCACGCCATCGACCTGCGCGAGCCGCTGCGCGAGCACCGTGGAGGCCGCGTCGTACATCTGGCCGCGCGTGAGCGTGTCCGAGGTCAGCGACAGCACCATGATGGGCGCACCGGCCGGGTTCACCTTGCGGTAGGTGGGGTTGCTCGGCATGCCGCTGGGCAGCAGGGTGCGCGCAGCGTTGATCGCGGCCTGCACGTCGCGCGCGGCACCGTCGATGTCGCGGTTCAGATCGAACTGCAGCGTGATGCGCGTATTGCCGAGCGACGAGCTCGAAGTGATTTCGTTCACGCCGGCGATGTTGCCGAGCACGCGCTCGAGCGGCGTGGCCACCGTTGCCGCCATGGTGTCGGGGCTCGCACCGGGCAGCGAAGCGCTGACCGAGATCGTCGGAAAATCCACCTGCGGCAGCGGCGCGATCGGCAGCAGCCCAAAGCCGAGCAAACCCGCGAGCATCACGCCCAGCGTGAGCAGCGTGGTCGCCACCGGCCGGGCGATGAACGGCGCGCTGAGGTTCACGGCTGCGCTCCGCCCGCCTGCGCTGCGTCATCGCTCTGGTGCCGCCAGGCGTTCCAGCGCTGCTGCAGCCGCGCAAAGCCCAGATAGATCACGGGCGTGGTAAAGAGCGTGAGCAGCTGGCTCACGATCAGGCCGCCCACCATGGTCACGCCCAGCGGGTGGCGCAACTCATGGCCCGCGCCCGTGCCCAGCATCAGCGGCAGCGCGCCGAGCAGCGCCGCGAGCGTCGTCATCAGAATCGGGCGAAAGCGCAGCAGGCAGGCCTGGTGGATGGCCTGGCGCGGCGGCAGACCCTGCAGGCGCTCGGCTTCGAGCGCGAAGTCGATCATCATGATCGCGTTCTTTTTGACGATGCCGATCAAGAGCACAATGCCGATCACGGCCACCACGCCGAGGTCCTGGCGCATCAGCAAGAGCGCGAGCAGCGCGCCCAGCCCCGCCGAGGGCAGCGTGGAGAGGATGGTCAGCGGGTGGATGTAGCTCTCATAGAGCACGCCGAGCACGATGTACATGGTCACCACGGCCGCGAGGATCAGCAGCAGCGTGCTGCTGAGCGAGGCGCTGAAGGCGGCAGCCGCACCCTGGAAGCTGGTTTCCACGCTCGCAGGCAGCTGCAGGCGTGCCTGCGCCGCTTCGATGGCCGCCACCGCGGGCCCGAGCGCAGCGCCCGGCGCGAGGTTGAACGACACCGTGGCCGCGGGAAATTGCGCCACGTGCTGGATTGCGAGCGCCGCGGGGCGCTCCAGCACGTGCGCGACCGAACGCAGTGGCACTTGCACCGTGCGCGTGCTGCCGTCCGCAGCCAAGGCCGTGCCGGGCACGTAAAGACCGTCGAGCGCACGCGGGCCGCTGCGCTGGCCCTCGGGTGCTTCGAGCACGACGCGGTACTGGCTGGTCTGGGTGTAAATGGTCGAAATCAGGCGCTGCCCGAACGCGTCGTACAGCGCAGCGTCTATCGCCGCCACCGTCACGCCCAGGCGGCCCGCGGCTTCGCGGTCGATTTCGACGTAGGCCTGCAGGCCCGCGTCCTGCAAGTCGCTGGTCACGTCGGCAAGCTCGGGCAACGCGCGCAGCGCGTCCAGCAGGCGCGTGTTCGCGAGCGCGAGGTCTTGCGCATTGGGCGAACTCAGCAGGAACTGGTACTGCGTTTTGGAGACGCGGTCTTCGATGGTCAAGTCCTGCACGGGCTGGAAGTACGCCGTGATGCCCGGCACATGCGCCGTGCGCGCACGCAGGCGCTCGACGATTTGCGTGGCCGAGGCCGTGCGCTGCGCGAAGGGTTTGAGCGTGATCTGCATGCGCCCGCTGTTGAGCGTGGCGTTCGCACCATCGACACCAATGAAAGAGCTCAAATGCTCCACGTCCGGCTCGCGCAGGATCGCGTCGGCCAGCGCCTGTTGGCGCGTGGACATGGCCGTGAACGAGGTGCTTTGCGTGGCCTCGGTCACGACCTGGATCAGCCCCGTGTCCTGCACCGGGAAAAACCCCTTGGGTACGGCAAGGTAGAGCAGCCCCGTGAGCGCAAGCGTGGCCGCGAACACGAGCAAGGTGCTGCCCGGGTGGTCGAGCACCCATTCGAGTGCGCGGTCGTAGCCTTGCACCAGGCGCTCGAACTGGCGCGTGCTCCAGGCGCCGATGCGCCCCGGTGCGTGCGCTTGCGCGGGGCGCAGCAGGCGCGCGCTCATCATGGGCGTGAGCGTGAGCGAGACGACGGCCGAGATCAGGATCGCCACGGCGAGCGTGATCGCGAATTCATGGAACAGCCGCCCGACCACGTCACCCATGAAAAGTAGCGGGATCAGCACGGCGATCAGCGAGATCGTCAGCGAGATGATGGTGAAGCCGATCTGCTGCGCCCCTTTGCGCGCGGCTTGCAGCGGCGTGTCGCCGGCCTCGACGAAGCGCGCGATGTTTTCGATCATCACGATCGCGTCATCGACCACGAAGCCCGTGGAGATCACGAGCGCCATGAGCGTGAGGTTGTTGATCGAAAAGCCCGCGAGGTAGATCACGCCGAAGGTGCCCACGAGCGCGAGCGGCACGGCCACGCTCGGGATCACGGTGGCGCTCGCGCTGCGCAGGAACAGAAAAATCACGAGCACCACGAGCGCCACCGAAAACAGCAGCTCGACCTTGGTGTCATCGACCGAGGCGCGTATGGTCACGGTGCGGTCGGCGATCACCTGCACGTCAACCGCCGCAGGCAGGCCCGCCTGCAGGCGCGGCAGCAGCGCCTTGACGCGATCGACGGTCTGGATCACGTTCGCGCCCGGCTGGCGCTGCACGTTCACGATCACGCCCGGCATGCGGTCGAACCAGGCCGCGAGGCGGATGTTCTCGGCGCCATCGACCGTGCCGGCCACGTCCTTGAGACGCAGCGCGCGGCCGTCCTTCCAGGCGAGGATGAGGTTTTCATAGTCGGCTGCGGACTGCAGCTGGTCGTTCGCGTCGATGGTGCTCGCGCGCAGTGGCCCGTCGAAGCTGCCCTTGGCCTGGCTCACGTTGCTCGCGGCGATGGCACTGCGCAGGTCTTCGAGCGACAGGCCCGCCGCAGCGAGCTTTTGCGGATCGGCCTGGATGCGCACGGCCGGGCGCTGCCCGCCCGCGATGCTCACGAGCCCCACGCCCTCGACCTGCGAGAGCTTGGGGGCGAGCTGGTTTTCGACGAGCTGGTGCACCTGGATCAGCGGCAGCGTGCGCGAGGTCACGGCGATGGTAAGCACGGGCGCATCGGCGGGATTGACCTTGCTATAGACCGGCGGCATGGGCAAATCGGTGGGCAGCAGGTTGCTGGCCGCGTTGATCGCCGCCTGCACTTCCTGCTCGGCCACGTCGAGCGCCAAGCCGAGCGAAAAGCGCAGCGTGATGACCGAGGCGCCGCCCGAGCTCATGCTGCTCATCTGGTTGAGCCCCGGCATCTGGCCGAACTGGCGCTCCAGCGGCGCCGTGACGGTGCTCGACATCACCTCGGGGCTCGCGCCGGGGTAGAGCGTGGTGACCTGGATGGTCGGGTAATCGACCTCTGGCAGCGCCGAAACCGGCATGAGCCGGTACGCGAGCAAACCCGCGAGAAAGATCGCCAGCATGAGCAGCGCGGTCGCCACCGGCCGGTCGATGAAGATGCGCGACGGATTCATGGCGCGCTGGTCGCGTTGCGCTGGCCGCTCGTGCTGCCACTGGACGCCATGCTCTGCGTGCGGCGATGACCTTTGCCTGTCGTTGCGTTGCCTGACTGCAGGGCCGATGGCGTAGCGGGCGATGTCGCCGGCGCCACGACCTCGACTTTGGCGCCTTCGCGCAGCCGGTCAGTGCCATCGACGACCACGCGCTCGCCGGGTTGCAGCGCGCCTTGCACGCCCGTCCAGCCGCCGTCGCTCGGGCCGGGCTGCACGTTGCGCACATGCACCGTGCCGTCGGCGCCTACCACATAGACGTAAAAGCCTTGCGCGCCGCGCAGCACTGCGGCCTGCGGCACGGCCAGCGCCTGCGGCAGTTGGCCGAGCTCGAGCACGACGTTCACTGACTGGTTCGGAAAGAGCGCGTCGTCCTGGTTAGGAAACAAAGCCTTGACCTTGATGGTGTCGGTGCTGGTGTCTATGGCGTTGTCCATGGTCGCCACCGTCCCCACGGCGAGCGGCTTTTTGCCGCCGCCGCGTTCCCAGGCTTCGACGGTCAGCGCTTTATGGGCATTCAATTGGGCGCTAAGCGCCGCCAGATGTGCCGAAGGGACTGCGAAAAGAAGAGCAATCGGGCGCGTCTGGGTGATGCTTACGATGCCGTTGGCGTCCGAGGTCTGCACGATGTTGCCGAGGTCTGCCTGCTTGAGCCCCACGCGCCCGCTGATCGGCGCCGTGACGCGCGTGTACGAAAGCTGCAGCCGCGCGTTCTGCACGGCGCCCTGGTCGGCGCGTACCGTGCCGTCGAGCTGGCGCACCAGCGCTTCCTGGGTGTCGAGCTGCTGCTTGGCGACGGCGTCCTGGCGCAGCAGTTCGCGGTAACGCGCCAAATCCATGCGCGCGTTGTCGAGCTGCGCCTGGTCGCGCGCGAGCGTGCCTTCGGCCTGGCGCAGGCTCGCTTCGAAACTGCGCGGGTCGATCTGCGCGAGCTGTTGCCCCTGCGTGACCTGCTCGCCTTCTTTGAAGTGCAGGCTCTGCAGCACCCCGCTGACCTGCGCGCGCACCACCGCGGTGTTGAGTGCCGTGATCGTGCCTATGGTCTGCACGGTAATGCGCAGGTCACGCCGCTGCACGGTCTGCACGGAAACGGGTTGGGGTAGCTGCATGCCACCCATGCCTCTACCTTTTTTACCAGTCGCTGGGCCGGCAGCGGCAGCGCCCGCATCGTCGCTGGACTTCGGCGCCTGGCTTTTCCAGCGCCAAACGGCACCGCTTGCAAGCACGACGGCGAGCAGCACAATCCAAGGCCAACGTTTGCGCCGGCGTGGCGGTTTTGCGGAGATAGGCAAAGGGGCGGACGGCGCAGCGGTCGATTCGGGCATGGTGCGTGCGAGAGAAAACTCCAGGCTCCGCAATGGTTTGCGGCGTCGCTACTATAGATGCCGCCCTTGTCAGCGCGGCAAAGGCAGTGCTTCTTTTCAGTAAAGAGAATCTGGCCTGCGCGCAATGTAAAAGGCGACCCAAACCCTGCCGCCTGCATCGCGAAACCACCCGCACGTGAGGGGTTCCTGCGCCGCCTCGAGACGCCGGATCAGGGGTTCCCGGTCGCAGCGATGCACGCATCGGCTGCGCGCTGCCTGCGCCATGCGCGGGAACGATGGAACGCGGCCTCGCTCCGGGCTTTTCGGGTTTGGTTTTTCAAGCTCCAAGCGAAAGGGCGCAGAGCCTCTTTTTGCCTAGGAGCCTGTCGGACTTTGGGCGTCGAAAGCGAGAATGGGCCCCGGCGAGGCCAGTTTTTGCCGGATTCGCCGCCCCATAGTGCTGCTATGGGGCAAGAAGACGGTGAAAAATGGGCCGCTGCGGCGCATTCGCAGCCGACGATTCCAAAGTCTGACAGGCTCCTAGGTGCGGCAGATGCAACCGGATCGACGGTGGTTGCGTGTGCCGATCGAGCTCTTGTCAGAAGGAGGATTTCGTTGCTTGCTTCTTTGGCTGCGAAGCCAAGGATTTTTGCAACTAATTGATTTTATTGACTTTTTGGCGGAGAGGGCGGGATTCGAACCCGCGGTGGGCTATTAACCCACACACGCTTTCCAGGCGTGCGACTTAAACCGCTCATCCACCTCTCCGGAAAGCCTGCCATTGTAGCAGTGGCAGAAACAAGCAAACAACCTAAGATTTTGCGAGCCCAAAGCAGAAATGGCCCCACGACTGACGCAAATCAGGCTCTGGCAAGGCGCTCGCCCCATGGCAAAACCCTTTGCTGCATCCTTGTTTGCGTAAGCCGTGGGGTATTTCTGTTTTGTGGTTGGCCGGCTCAAGACTGTTCCAGAAAACGCTGTGCGTCGAGCGCCGCCATGCAGCCCGTGCCGGCACTCGTGATGGCCTGACGATAAACGTGATCCTGTACATCGCCGGCGGCAAAAATGCCGGGTACGCTGGTTTGCGTGGCAAAGCCTTTGTGGCCACCTTGGGTGAGGATGTAGCCGTTTTCCATCGCGAGCTGGCCCTCGAAGATGGCAGTATTGGGCGCGTGGCCGATCGCGATGAAGCAGCCTTGCAGGGCGATTTCTTCAGTACTGCCGTTTTGCACGTTTTTGATGCGAATGCCCGTCACGCCACTGGCGTCGCCCAGCACCTCGTCGAGGGTATAAAAAAGCTTGAGCTCGATCTTGCCCGCGGCGACTTTTTCCATGAGCTTGTCCACCATGATGGGTTCGGCGCGGAATTTGTCGCGCCGGTGCACCACGGTGACTTTGCGCGCGATGTTCGAGAGGTACAGCGCTTCTTCGACGGCAGTG
Source organism: Extensimonas vulgaris (assembly GCF_003337425.1). GTDB lineage: Bacteria > Pseudomonadota > Gammaproteobacteria > Burkholderiales > Burkholderiaceae_C > Extensimonas > Extensimonas vulgaris. The sequence goes on along the minus strand of NZ_QPJU01000012.1, from coordinate 42,211 downwards.
TTGCCGCCGCCGATCACGCATACGTCCTGGTCGCGGTAGAAAAAGCCGTCGCAGGTGGCGCAGGCCGACACGCCCTTGCCCATGAAGGCTTGCTCCGAGGGCAGCCCCAGATACTTGGCAGACGCGCCCGTGGCGATGACCAGCGCGTCGCAGGTGTAGGTGCCGCTGTCGCCCATGAGCGTGAACGGGCGCCGGCTGAAATCGACTTTGTGGATGTGGTCGAACACGATCTGCGTGCCAAAGCGCTCGGCGTGCGCCTGAAAGCGCTGCATCAGTTCTGGCCCTTGCACGCCGTTGACGTCGGCGGGCCAGTTGTCCACTTCGGTCGTGGTCATGAGCTGGCCGCCTTGGGCGATGCCGGTGATCAACAGGGGGCGCAGATTGGCGCGCGCGGCATAGATCGCCGCCGTATAGCCCGCCGGCCCCGAGCCGAGGATCAGAACTTGTGCATGTTGGGTGTTGGACATGGTGTGTGCTGAAGTGAAAAGGAGAGAGATGTCGTGCGCGCCAGTATCGGCCAAAAAGAGGGCGCGAGGTGCACTGCGAGGGCAAGATTTGCCTATCGCTGCGATTGTAAAAACCGGTGGCCGCGCTTTGCCCGGCCATGCCCAAGCCGTCGTTACCAGACGCTACCGGCGGCGCCTGGGCATAGGGTAAGCTCGTTGTCTGCTGATGGTTTGTCTATGACGTACTCGCTCAATACTTTGAATGCTTCGTCCCGCACCGGCCCGGCCCCGCGCACGGGGGCGGCTCGGTTTGGTGTCGAACTTGGTCTTTTCGTGGGCTTCGTGCTGCTGGTGTTCTGGCTGCTGGCTTTGCTGAGTTATGCACCACAAGACGCTGCCTGGTCTACGGCGGGGATGGGCAGCGATGGCGTGGTGCGCAATTGGGGCGGGCGCGTGGGCGCGTGGCTGGCCGATGGCAGCTATTTTTTGCTGGGTTTTTCGGTTTGGTGGTGCGTGTTCGCGGCGCTGCGCGCCTGGGTGGCGGCGCTCGCGCGCTGGATGCGCGGCGGTGCGCAGGCGCCCGGCGCGGCCCCGGCATGGCAGCGGCGTGCCTTGTTTTGGGGCGGGCTGGCGCTGCTGCTGGCTGCGAGCACGGCGCTCGAATGGTCACGCCTGTACCGGCTGGAGCATTGGCTGCCGGGGAGTGCCGGCGGCGTGCTCGGGGCCGTGATCGGCCCGTTGGCGATGCAGTGGTTCGGTGCCACGGGCTCGGCGCTGCTGGGCATCGTGGCCATGGTGCTCGGGGCGGCGCTGGTGCTGGATTTTTCCTGGGGCGCGGTGGCCGAGGCTCTGGGGGCGCGCATCGACGCGCTGGTGCAGTCGCGCCGCAGCTCGCGCGAGGCCGCGCAGGACAAGGCCGAGGGCCGGCGCGCTGCACGCGCACGTGAAGAGGTGGTGCGCGAAGAGCGTAGCGAAGCCGAGGGGGCACACCCGCAGCCCGTGCAGATCATCGAGCCCCAGCAGGAACAGGCGCCGCAGAGCACCCGCGCGGCGAAAGAGCGGCAAAAGCCCTTGTTCACCGAGCTGCCCGACAGCCACCTGCCGCTGGTCGACTTGCTCGATGCGCCCCTGCAGCGCCAGGAAACCGTCGCGCCCGAGACGCTGGAGATGACCAGCCGCCTGATCGAGAAAAAGCTGCGCGACTTCGGCGTCGAGGTGCAGGTAGTCGCGGCCATGCCCGGGCCCGTGATCACGCGCTACGAGATCGAGCCCGCCACGGGGGTGAAGGGCGCGCAGATCGTCGGCCTGGCCAAGGATTTGGCGCGCTCGCTGAGCCTGGTGTCGATCCGCGTGATCGAGACCATTCCGGGCAAGAACTACATGGCGCTGGAGCTGCCCAATGCCAAGCGCCAGTCGATCCGGCTCGCGGAAATTCTGGGCTCGCAGGTCTATCACGAGGCCAAGTCGCTGCTCACCATGGGGCTGGGCAAGGACATCGTGGGCAAGCCCGTAGTGGCCGATCTTGCCAAGATGCCGCATGTGCTCGTGGCCGGTACCACGGGCTCGGGCAAGTCGGTCGGGCTCAACGCCATGATTCTGTCGCTGCTCTACAAGGCCGAGGCGCGCGACGTGCGTCTGCTGCTGATCGACCCGAAGATGCTCGAAATGTCGGTGTACGAGGGCATCCCGCACCTGCTCGCGCCCGTGGTCACCGACATGAAGCAGGCCGCGCAGGGCCTCAACTGGTGCGTGGGCGAGATGGAGCGGCGCTACAAGCTCATGAGCAAGCTGGGCGTGCGCAACCTTGCGGGCTACAACGCCAAGATCGACGAGGCCAAGGCGCGCGGCGAGTCCATCGCCAACCCCTTCAGCCTCACGCCCGAGGAGCCTGAGCCATTGCAGCGCCTGCCCTACATCGTGGTGGTGATCGACGAGCTCGCCGATTTGATGATGGTGGTGGGCAAGAAGATCGAGGAGCTGATCGCGCGCCTCGCGCAAAAGGCGCGCGCCGCGGGCGTCCATTTGATTCTGGCCACACAGCGCCCCAGCGTCGATGTGATCACGGGCCTGATCAAGGCCAACATCCCCACGCGCATCGCCTTCCAGGTGAGCAGCAAGATCGACAGCCGCACCATCCTCGACCAGATGGGCGCCGAAGCGCTGCTGGGCATGGGCGACATGCTCTACATGGCCAGCGGCACGGGCCTGCCGATCCGCGTGCACGGCGCCTTCGTGAGCGACGAGGAGGTGCACCGCGTGGTCAGCTACCTCAAGAGCCAGGGCGAGCCCGACTACATCGACGGCGTGCTCGAAGGCGGCAGCGTCGAGGGCGAGGTGGATGCCTTCGGCGAAGGGGGTGAAAGCGGCGAAAAAGACCCCATGTACGATCAGGCCGTGGCCATCGTGCTCAAGGACCGCAAGGCCAGCATCTCGTACGTGCAGCGCAAGCTGCGCATAGGCTACAACCGCGCGGCGCGCTTGCTCGAGGACATGGAAAAAGCTGGTCTGGTGAGCAGCCTGACCACGAGCGGCCAGCGCGACGTGCTCGTGCCCGGGCGCGAGGAGTGATGTGTTGAAAAGAGCGATTGTTACTTTTTTGATAGCTGCCAGCGCACAAATGGCGAGCGCTAGCGGCCTAAAAAGCCTGGAAAATTTCCTGCAGAACACGCAGGCCGGCCAAGCCGAATTCACGCAGGTCGTGACCATGCCCGCGAAAGACGGACAGGCCGCGCGCAGCAAAACTTCGAGCGGCAGCTTCGCCTTCCAGCGCCCGGGGCGCTTCAAGTTCGTCTATCAAAAGCCATTCGCGCAAACCATCGTCGCCGACGGACAGACGCTATGGCTCTACGACGCAGACTTGAACCAGGTCACGCAGCGCAAGCAGGCCGACGCGCTGGGCAGCACGCCCGCGGCCTTGCTCGCGTCCGCAGCCGACCTGGCTGCGCTGCGCGCGCAGTTCACGCTCGAAGACGCGCCTGCGCAAGACGGCCTCGAATGGGTGCAGGCCACGCCCAAAACCAAGGACGGGCAACTGCAGCGCGTGCGCGTGGGTTTTGCGGGCGAACAGCTCGCGGCGCTGGACATTCTCGACAGCTTCGGCCAGCGCTCGCTGATTCGCTTCAGCCACGTGCAGAGCTTGCCCGCGCTGCCGCCGGGCACCTTCGCCTTCAAGCCGCCCGCGGGCGCCGACGTGCTGCGGCAATGAGGGTGCCGTTGCCCGCCTGGATGAGCCGATGAGCGCCCTTTCTGCCAACCCTTCCGCCAGCCCTGCCGCTGCCCCCCGCATGCACCAGCCGCTGGCCGAGCGCCTGCGCCCGCGCCGGCTCGCCGACGTGATCGGGCAGCAGCATGTGCTCGGGCCGGGCATGCCGCTGCGCCTGGCGTTCGAGTCGGGGCGGCCGCACAGCTGCATCTTCTGGGGGCCGCCGGGCGTGGGCAAGACCACCATCGCGCGGCTCATGGCCGAGGCATTCGACGCGCAGTTCATCAGCATCAGCGCGGTGCTCGGTGGCGTGAAGGACATCCGCGACGCCGTGCAGCAGGCCGAAGCGGCGCGCGCGGGCCTGCTGCCGCGCGCCACCATCGTGTTCGTCGATGAGGTGCACCGCTTCAACAAAAGCCAGCAGGACGCCTTTTTGCCGCATGTCGAAAGCGGGCTGTTCACCTTCATCGGCGCGACCACGGAAAACCCCTCGTTCGAGGTCAACTCGGCGCTGCTGTCGCGCGCCACGGTCTATGTGCTGCAGCCGCTCACGCCCGCCGATTTGAAGCAAATTCTGGCCCTAGCCCAGGCGCAGCAAGCGCTACCAGCTATCGAAGAAGAAGCAATCGAGCGTCTCGTCGCCTACGCCGACGGCGATGCACGCCGTCTGCTCAACACGGTCGAAACACTTGCCATCGCAGCCGCGCAGGAGCAGCGCGCGCAGATCACCGACGCCTGGCTCTTGCAGGTGCTGGGTCAGCAGCTGCGCCGCTACGACAAGGGCGGCGAGCAGTTCTACGACACCATCAGTGCGCTGCACAAGGCGGTGCGCGGCTCCGACCCCGACGCGGCGCTGTACTGGCTCGTGCGCATGCTCGACGGCGGCGTCGATCCGCGCTACATCGCGCGGCGCATGGTGCGCATGGCAAGCGAGGACATCGGCCTGGCCGACCCGCGCGCGCTGCGCCTCGCGCTCGACGCTGCCGAGGTCTACGAGCGCCTGGGCAGCCCCGAGGGCGAGCTGGCGCTGGCCGAATGCGTGCTCTATCTGGCCGTGGCGCCCAAGTCGAACGCGGTGTACCGCGCCTACAACGCGGCGCGCGCCTGGGTGCAAAAAGACGGCACGCGCCCTGTTCCCTTGCATTTGCGCAACGCGCCCACCAAGCTCATGAAGCAGCTCGACTACGGCAAGGACTATCGTTACGCGCACGACGAGGAGGACGCCTTCGCCGCGGGTGAGCGCTACCTGCCCGAAGGCATGCCCGAGCCGCATTTTTATGCGCCCGTCGAGCGCGGGCTCGAGATCAAGATCGCGCAAAAGCTGCGCGATCTGCGCGCGCGCAACGCGGCCGCGCGAGCGCAGGACACTTCGCAGACTGGCGAAGCGTGACAGCCCCGCTCGGGGACTGCTGACAGCGGGGAAAACCCTGTGTCATGCGGCTGTAAAAGCGTCGGCCGCTCTGACTACAATCGCACCCACCCGAAACCCGCACAGCATCGTAGTGCAGTGTTCGACGCTATCTGCGACATAAAACCGCGTCTTTTCGGCCCGGGCCGCGTTGCAAATCCTCGCGATACCACCCGGTATCGCTGCGGTTTGCGCCTTGCCCAGACCAAAAATCCATCGGTTTTATTGGTCGCATCCAGCATCAAACACTGCACTAACCTGGCGGGTTTTTTGCTACTTTTTGCGAAACCCGGCGCCTATCCCGCGCTTGGTGCAGGACCACCCCACGTTACCAACGAAGGACTCTTTATGGACATCTTGCTGCAGCAGATCATCAACGGTCTGGTTTTGGGCAGCATGTACGCCTTGATAGCCCTGGGCTACACCATGGTGTACGGCATCATCCAGCTCATCAACTTCGCCCATGGCGAGGTGCTCATGGTGGGCGCGCTCACCAGTTGGAGCTGCATCGGCTGGATGCAGCAGGCCATGCCCGGCGCGCCCGGCTGGCTCATTTTGCTGCTGGCGACGCTGATCGCCTGCACCGTGGCGGCGGCGCTCAATTTCGTGATCGAAAAAGTGGCCTACCGCCCCTTGCGCAACAGCCCGCGGCTTGCGCCGCTGATCACGGCCATCGGCATGTCCATTTTGCTGCAGACGCTGGCCATGATTATCTGGAAGCCCAACTACAAGCCCTATCCCATGCTGCTGCCCGCGCAACCGGTGGAATTCGGCGGCGCCGTGATCACCTCCATGCAAATACTGATTCTGGGCGTGACGGTGGTGGCGCTCGCGGCCATGGTGTATCTCGTGAACTACACCAGGCTGGGCCGCGCCATGCGCGCGACGGCCGAGAATCCGCGCGTGGCGGCGCTCATGGGCGTGAAGCCCGACATGGTGATTTCGGCCACCTTCATCATCGGCGCGGTGCTCGCGGCCATCGCGGGCATCATGTACGCCTCCAACTACGGTACGGCGCAGCACACCATGGGCTTTTTGCCGGGGCTCAAGGCCTTCACGGCGGCGGTGTTCGGCGGCATAGGCAACCTTGCTGGGGCCGTGGTCGGCGGCATCCTGCTTGGCCTGATCGAGGCCATCGGCTCGGGCTACATAGGCACGTTCACGGGCGGCATCCTGGGCAGCAACTACGCCGACATCTTCGCCTTCATCGTGCTCATCATCATCCTCACGCTGCGCCCCTCGGGCCTGCTGGGCGAGCGCGTGGCCGACCGCGCTTGAGAGGCATACCATGAAAAACAACAAAACCGCACAATGGATCATCGGCACCCTCGCCGTGCTGCTGCTGCCCTTCGTGCTGCAGTATTTCGGCAATGCCTGGGTGCGCATTGCCGACCTGGCGCTGCTCTATGTCATGCTGGCGCTGGGCCTGAACATCGTGGTCGGCTACGCCGGCCTGCTGGACTTGGGCTACGTGGCTTTTTATGCCGTGGGCGCCTATCTGTTCGGCTTTCTTGCCTCGCCGCAGCTCAGCGACAACTTCGCCACTTTCGCAGCGCTGTTCCCCAATGGCCTGCATTTCTCGGCCTGGTTCGTGGTGCCGCTCGCGGCGCTGGTGGCGGCGCTGTTTGGCGTGCTGCTGGGCGCGCCCACGTTGAAACTGCGCGGTGACTACCTGGCCATCGTGACGCTGGGCTTTGGCGAGATCATCCGCATCTTCCTGAACAACCTCGATCACCCCATCAACCTCACCAACGGCCCCAAGGGCGTGGGCCAGATCGATTCGATCCAGCTCTTCGGCCTGAACCTGGGTAAGCGCCTGGAGTTGTTTGGCTTCGACATCGCCTCGGTCACGCTCTACTACTACCTGTTTCTCGTGCTCGTGGTGTTCAGCGTGTTCGTGAGTTACCGCCTGCAGGATTCGCGCATAGGCCGCGCCTGGATGGCCATCCGCGAGGACGAGATCGCCGCCAAGGCCATGGGTATCAATACGCGCAACATGAAGCTGCTGGCTTTTGGCATGGGCGCGTCGTTCGGGGGCGTGGCGGGTGTGATGTTCGCGGGCTTTCAGGGCTTCGTTTCGCCCGAGTCGTTCAGCCTGATGGAGTCGGTGATGATCGTCGCCATGGTGGTGCTCGGCGGCATCGGACACATCCCGGGCGTGGTACTGGGCGCCGTGCTGCTGTCGGCTCTGCCAGAGGTGTTGCGCTACGTGGCGGGGCCGCTGCAAGGCATGACCGACGGACGCCTGGATTCGGCGATCTTGCGCCAGCTGCTCATCGCGCTGGCCATGATCATCGTCATGCTGCTGCGTCCGCGCGGCCTGTGGCCCGCGCCCGAGCATGGCAAGAGCCTGTTGCACAAAACCTGATTCAGCACCCCGATCGCACAAGAGAATCTCCCTATGACGGAACCAACATCGAACGACGTGGTGCTGAAAGTCACGGGCGTATCCAAGCGCTTTGGCGGCTTGCAGGCGCTCTCGGACGTGGGCATCACCATTTACCGTGGCCAGGTGTATGGCCTGATCGGCCCCAACGGCGCCGGCAAGACCACGTTCTTCAACGTGATCACCGGGCTCTACACCCCCGACAGCGGCAGCTTCGAGCTCGCTGGCAAGCCCTACGAACCCACGGCAGTGCACGAGGTCGCCAAGGCCGGTATCGCGCGCACCTTTCAAAACATCCGCCTCTTTGCCGACATGACCGCGCTCGAAAACGTCATGGTCGGGCGCCACGTGCGCACGCGCTCGGGACTGCTCGGCGCAGTGCTGCGCACCAAGCGCTTCAAGGAAGAAGAGGCCGCGATCGCGCGGCGCGCGCAGGAATTGCTCGACTACGTGGGCATAGGGCAGCTCGCCAGCTTCAAGGCGCGCACGCTGAGCTACGGCGACCAGCGGCGCCTGGAGATCGCGCGCGCACTTGCCACCGATCCACAGCTCATCGCGCTCGACGAGCCCGCCGCGGGCATGAATGCGACCGAAAAGCTGCAACTGCGCGCACTCATAGACCGCATTCGCAAGGACAACCGCACGATCTTGCTGATCGAGCACGACGTGAAGCTCGTGATGGGCCTGTGCGACCGCGTCACGGTGCTCGACTATGGCAAGCAGATCGCCGAAGGCACGCCCGACACGGTGCAAAAGGATGAAAAAGTGATAGCCGCCTATTTGGGCACCGGAGGACATTGAGCATGGCCCAACCATCGAACGAAATCCTGTTGCAAGTGCAAGGGCTGAAAGTCGCCTACGGCGGCATCGAAGCCGTCAAGGGCGTGGACCTGGAAGTGCGTGCGGGCGAGCTGGTGACGCTGATCGGCTCCAACGGCGCGGGCAAGACCACCACCATGAAGGCCGTCACGGGAACCCTGCCTTTCGACGGTGAAATCCGCTATCTTGGTGAGAGCATCCGCGGCAAGGGTGCCTGGGACTTGGTGCACAAAGGCCTGGTCATGGTGCCGGAAGGGCGCGGCGTGTTCGCGCGCATGACCATCGTCGAAAACCTGCAGATGGGCGCCTACACACGCAAGGACAAGGCTGGCATCAAGGCTGACATCGAGCGCATGTTCGGCATCTTTCCGCGCCTGCGCGAGCGCAAGGATCAGCTCGCGGGAACGATGTCGGGCGGCGAGCAGCAGATGCTCGCAATGGCGCGCGCGCTCATGAGCCAGCCCAAACTGCTGCTGCTCGACGAGCCCTCGATGGGCCTGTCGCCCATCATGGTGGACAAGATTTTCGAAGTCGTGCGCGACGTGTATGCGCTCGGCGTGACGATCTTGCTCGTCGAACAAAACGCGAGCCGCGCACTCGCGCTGGCCGATCGCGGTTACGTCATGGACTCGGGACTCATCACCATGAGCGGCCCGGGGCAGGAGCTGCTCAACGACGCGCGAGTGCGCGCGGCGTATCTAGGCCAGTGATGCATTGCCAGTGATGCATTTCTTGCAGTCTCTGCCCGTTCCCTTGCAAACCGTTCTGTTGCTCGTAGCGAGCAATGTCTTCATGACCTTTGCATGGTACGGGCACCTCAAGAACCTTGCGTCTGCACCTTGGTACGTGGCAGCACTCGTGAGCTGGGGCATCGCCTTGTTCGAGTACCTGCTGCAGGTGCCGGCGAACCGCATCGGCTTCACGCGCTTCGACGTGGGCCAGCTCAAGATCTTGCAAGAGGTCATCACGCTCACGGTGTTCATGCCGTTTGCGGTGTTCTACCTCGGCCAGCCGTTGCGCTGGGACTACCTGTGGGCGGCGCTTTGCATGGTCGGTGCGGTGTATTTCGTTTTTCGCGGCGCTTGACGCCGACGGCGGGGCTCCAGGAGCCTGTCGAACTTTGGAATCGTCGGCTGCGAATGCGCCGCAGCGGCCCATTTTTTACCGGCTTCTTGCTCCATAGTTATCCCACTATGGGGCTGCGAATCCGGCAAAAACTGGCCTCGCCGGGGCACCTTCTCGCTATCGACGCCCAAAGTCCGACAGGCTCCTGGCAGCCCGATTTTTCCGAGCCAGCTGCGCGGTTAAACTCGCGCGTCACGAAAACGTCACAAACTTTCACCTTCGCCAGCCCGGCTTGGGCTCGCGAAATCTACGCATCCCCACAGGAGTCCCGCCCATGCTGTTTGGCAAGCTGTTGCCACGCGAAGGCAATTTTTTTCAGATGTTCGACCAACATGCCGAGCGCATCGTCGAGGCCGCGCACGCCTTCGCCCAGTTGGTCGCACATTACAACGACCTGCACCTGCGTGAAAAATACAACCAGGATGTCGATAACGCCGAGCGCGCTGCGGATCGCGTGACGCACGAGGTCAACAAAAGCATCCACAAGACCTTCATCACGCCCATAGACCGCGAGCAGATCCACTCGCTCATCAACACCATGGACGACGTGGCCGACCTGATCCAGGACTCGGCCGAGACCATGGCACTTTATGACGTGCACCACATGACGGTCGAGATTTCGCGCCTTACCGATTTGAGCGTCAAGTGCTGCGAGCGCCTGCGCGACGCCGTGCACCTGCTCGAAAAAATCGCCGAGCCCGCCGTGGCCGAGGCCGCACTCAAGACCTGCGAAGAAATCGACCGCCTCGAAAGCGACGCCGACCGCGTGATGCGCGCCGCCATGAGCAAACTGTTCCGTGAGGAGCCCGACGTGCGCGAGGTGATCAAGCTCAAGGCCATCTACGAGCTGCTCGAAACCATCACCGACAAGTGCGAAGACGTGGCCAACATCATCGAGGGCATCGTCCTCGAAAACTCCTGAGCAGGGCAGGGAGCCAAGGCGCATGCAAACCGTCTCTACGGCCCTTTGGGTGGTGGTGCTGCTGGTCGCGCTCGCGATCCTGTTCGATTTCATGAACGGGTTTCACGACGCCGCCAATTCGATCGCCACGGTCGTGTCCACCGGCGTGCTCAAGCCCGCGCAGGCGGTGCTGTTCGCGGCGTTTTTCAACGTGGTGGCGGTGTTCGTGTTCCACCTGAGCGTGGCCGCCACGATTGGCAAGGGCATCGTGCAGCCCGGGGTGGTCGATACCCACGTGGTGTTCGGCGCCCTCGTGGGGGCGATCGCGTGGAACGTCGTCACCTGGCTGTACGGCATCCCGAGCAGTTCCTCGCACGCGCTCATCGGCGGCATCGTCGGCGCGGTGATCGCCAAGACCGGCGCGGGCGCGTTGATCGGGGCGGGCATCCTCAAGACGGTGCTGTTCATCTTCGTCTCGCCGCTGCTGGGCTTTTTGCTCGGCTCGCTCATGATGGTGCTGGTCGCCTGGGTTTTCCGCCGCATGCGCCCGAGCCGCATCGATCACTGGTTTCGGCGCCTGCAGCTGCTGTCGGCGGGGGCCTACAGCCTCGGGCACGGCGGCAACGACGCGCAAAAAACCATGGGCATGATCTGGCTGCTGTTGATATCCACGGGCTATGCTTCTGCCGGCGATGCGGCGCCGCCTACCTGGGTGATCGTGAGTTGTTACCTGGCCATAGGTCTGGGCACCATGTTCGGTGGCTGGCGTATCGTCAAGACCATGGGTCAGCGCATCACCAAACTCAAGCCCGTGGGTGGCTTTTGTGCAGAGACGGGCGGGGCGTTGACGCTGTTTCTGGCTACCGCGCTCGGTATTCCGGTTTCGACCACGCACACCATCACGGGTGCCATCGTCGGCGTGGGCTCGACGCAACGCGCGAGCGCGGTGCGCTGGGGCGTGGCAGGCAACATCATCTGGGCGTGGATATTGACCATCCCGGCGAGCGCCTTCGTCGCAGCGATCGCATACTGGCTGAGTTTGCAGCTTTATTGATTGCTATTTTGTTGGTAGCTGATAGCGCTTGATGGATGAGCACTACAGCCACTTTTCATTGGTATTTCCGAGCTCACTGCGAAATGCGGCGCGCCTCTTCGATCTGGTACTCGAAATAACGCTGAAAGCTGAACGCGATGCTCGCCATGAGCACCGCCGTGCCCACCATCAGCGCGCCCGCAATCGCGAAGATCGTGAACCAGTTGGTGCGTCCCGGCGCAGCGTCGGGCGCGGCCTGGGGGTTGAAGCGCGCATTCCACTTTTCGGGCGTCATGAGTCCGTACAGGATGGCGCGCAGCGCGCAGCCCGCGATCGTGAAGCCCAGCAGCGGGATCAGCAGCCAGCTCAGCACGTCGTCCTGCCCCAGCTGCTGTACGCGCTCTATGCCATAGAGCCCGAGCGCCGTGGGAATGGGCAGCAGCCAGCCGAGCCAGTCGCCCAGGCCGTGCAGGTAAAAGCGGTGCAGCCCCAGCGGCCCGCCCACGAAGGCGAGCCAGGCGGCAAGGGTTTTGTTCTTGGTTTTGGGTGCTTGTGTGGTCATGGTGCGCGATTATTCCGGCGAACTGCGGTCGCCATCGCCCAGGGGCTTTTCCATGAGCACGATGTCGCGCCAGGCGCCAAACTTCCAGCCGGCCGAGCGCACGATCCCGACGTCGGTGAAGCCCAGCGCCCGGTGCACGCCAATCGAGCCCGCATTGGCCGAGTCGCCGATCACCGCGAGCAGCTTGCGCACGCCGCGGGCTTCGCATTGCGCCACCAGCGCCGCGAGCAGTGCGCGCCCCAGCCCTTGGCCGCGTGCCGCGTCTGCAAGGTAGATCGAGTCCTCGCAGCAATAGCGGTAAGCCGGGCGCGGTTTGAACCAGTTGGCGTAGGCAAAACCCAGGATTTGCCCCTCTTTTTCCGCGACCAGCCAGGGCAGCCCGCGGGCTTGTACCTCGGCGTGGCGCCGCAGCATTTCGCAGGCGTCGGGCGGATCGATTTCGAAGGTGCCCGTGCCGTGCAGCACATGGTGGGCATAAATGGCCGTAACAGCGGCCATGTCGTCGGGAAAGCAGGCGCGAATGGAATGCATGGAATGCCAGGGTTGGGGAAAAGAAGGGTTGCAAAATTGTGTGTATCGCTCGATATAATCAAAGGTTTTGCAGCGTGTGGCTGGCCGGGTGGTCATGCCGCGTGTCTCAACGCTGCGCAATCGCTGCTTTCGGCCGCTGTGGTCTATGGCAGCATATACCGAGGCTTGCCGCACATGGACTGTTGCCCTTGCGCGAGCTTTTGTACCCGAGGATAAATCAACATGGTCGTCATTCGACTCTCCCGCGGCGGCTCCAAGGGCCGTCCGTTCTTCAACATCATCGTCGCCGACAAGCGCGTGCGCCGTGACGGTCGCTTCATCGAGCGCCTGGGTTTCTACAACCCCGTAGCCAAGGATGGCGAAGAAGGTCTGCGCATCGCCCAGGACCGTCTGGCGTACTGGAAGAGCGTGGGCGCGCAGGCGTCGCCCACAGTCGAGCGCCTGATCAAGCAAGCGGCCAAGCAGCAGGCTGCTTGAAGGTCGTTCGACTTCTGCACATGCAACGGGTTTCGTCGGCAGGCGCTGACGGGCCCGTTTTTTCTTTTTCCTGGGGTTTCGCTCCTCATGTCCGCCGCCTTGTCGCTCGATCTGGTTGACTTGCCCGCCGACGCCGTGGAAGTCGGTCGTATCGCGGACGCTTGGGGCGTGAAGGGCTGGTTCAAGGTGCTGCCCTACAGCGCCATGCCAGAAGCCTTGTTTTCGTCCAAACGCTGGTACCTGCAACCCGCAGAGCGCGGCGTGCGCGGGTTCGAGGGCACGCGCCTGTTACGCATTCGCGAGGCCAAGGAGCACGCGGACACCATCGTTGCCTGGGCGCAGGACATCCCCGATCGCGACGCGGCCCAAGCCCTGCGCGGCGCGCGCATCTTCGTGCCGCGCTCGAGCTTCCCGAGCACCGGCGCCGACGAATACTACTGGGTCGATCTGCTCGGCCTGGCCGTGGTCAACCGTGAAGGCGTGGGGCTGGGCGAAGTGCGCGAACTGCTCTCCACAGGCCCTCAAACCGTGCTCGTGCTGAGCTACCAGCAAGAGGGCAAAGCGCACGAGCGCATGATCCCTTTCGTTGCGGCCTACGTCGATCGGGTCGATCTTGCTGCGCGGCGCATCTTCGTCGATTGGCAGCCCGATTATTGAAAAGCATCGGGCAGCGTTGCCAGAGTGCCCTATGCGCTTCGACATCATCACCCTGTTCCCCGAACTGTTCGCGCCTTTTTTGGCCAGCGGCGTGACGCGCCGCGCCTACGCGAGTGGCCAGGTGCAGGTGCAGCTATGGAACCCGCGCGACTACGCCGAGGGCATGTACCGGCGCGTCGACGACAGGCCCTTCGGCGGCGGGCCGGGTATGGTGATGCTGGCCGAGCCGCTCGCGCGCTGCCTAGCCGCGATCCGCGCGGCGCGCCATGAAGAGGAAGGCGCACGGGCGCCCGTTGTGCTGTTTTCACCCATAGGCAAGCCATTGAACCAGGCGCAGGTCGAGCACTGGGCGGCCAGCAGTGGCGCCATCCTGTTGTGCGGCCGCTACGAGGGCATAGACCAGCGCTTCATCGACGCGCACGTCGATGTGCAGATCAGCCTGGGCGACTTCGTGCTCTCGGGGGGCGAGATCGCCGCCATGGCGCTGCTCGACGCCGTGGCGCGTCTGCAGCCCGGCGTGCTGCACGATGCGCAAAGCCATGAATGCGACAGCTTCAGCCAGGCGCTCGACGGGCTGCTCGACTGCCCGCACTACACCCGTCCCGAAGCATGGGCCGGCCGCACCGTGCCCGCCGTGCTGCTGTCGGGCCACCATGCCGAGATCGAGCGCTGGCGGCGCACCCAGCGCCTGAGCCTCACGGCCAGACACCGCCCCGACCTGATCGCTGCAGCGCGCGCAGCCGGACGCCTGAGTGCCGCGGACGAGGCCGTTCTGGCAAAAAATCAGCAAGAAAACGCAGCTGACTTGCTATAATGATGGGCTTTTCGATCCTCTGTCCGGCCGTTTTGCGAGCAGGAATTTTGCGGCAATGCTGCGGCAAAATGATCTGATTCCTCTTGCAAAACTTTGAAACGTCAATCCCGACACAGCCGCTTGTGGCGCGGACATGATCCTTGGGTGGCACACATGAACCTGATCCAAATCCTCGAAGCGGAAGAAATCGCCCGCCTCAACAAAAACATCCCCGAGTTCGGCCCCGGCGACACCGTGGTCGTGAACGTCAACGTGGTCGAAGGCACGCGCAAGCGCGTGCAGGCCTACGAAGGCGTGGTCATCGCCAAGCGCAACCGCGGGCTCAACAGCGGCTTCACGGTGCGCAAAATCTCCAGCGGCGAAGGTGTGGAGCGCACCTTCCAGACCTACAGCCCGCTGATCGCGAGCATCGAAGTCAAGCGCCGCGGCGACGTGCGCCGTGCCAAGCTCTACTACCTGCGCGAGCGCAGCGGCAAGTCGGCCCGCATCAAGGAAAAGTTGCCCGCGCGCAAAGCCACGGCCAACGCTGCAGCCGCTGTATAAGCCGCAGGCGCGATTGCAAACAAGCCGCTACAGTGGGTGCTGTAGCGGCTTTTTGTTTGTGCCGCGGCTCATTGACTCTTTGACGTGACTTCTTCCGACTCATCTCCTTCCACCGCGCGCGCGCCTTCCTTGACCCAGCCCGGTTTTGATCCGCGCCAGGTTCCCATTGCCGGTATCGACGCCCACCTGCCTGCCGTGCCCGCGCAGCTGCAGACGCCCGAGGCGCTGCGTGCGCGCTTTGCCAAACCGCCGCAATGGACACCCGAGGTGGCGCAGGAGCCGGTGTTCACCAACCGGCCGCTGGCGCAGGCCGCGGTGCTGCTGCCCATCGTCTTGCGCGAGGAACCCACGGTGTTGCTCACGCAACGCACGCCGCACCTGTCTTCGCATTCGGGACAGGTGGCTTTTCCGGGCGGGCGCGTCGATCCCGAAGATGCCTCGCTCGTGCACACCGCCCTGCGCGAGGCGCAGGAAGAGGTGGGGCTGCCGCCCGACATCGTCGAAGTGCTGGGTTTGCTGCCGACCTATGTCACGGGTTCGGCCTTTGCCGTCTCGCCCGTGGTGGGGTTGGTGCAGCCACCTCGCCAGCTGCAGCCCAACCCGCACGAGGTGGCCGAAGTTTTCGAGGTGCCCCTGGCATTTTTGTTGAATCCGGCGCAC
Source organism: Extensimonas vulgaris (assembly GCF_003337425.1). GTDB lineage: Bacteria > Pseudomonadota > Gammaproteobacteria > Burkholderiales > Burkholderiaceae_C > Extensimonas > Extensimonas vulgaris. The sequence goes on along the minus strand of NZ_QPJU01000012.1, from coordinate 26,647 downwards.
CACAGGCGCCATGTGTACGAATTGGGCGGAATCCGGCGTGAATGGTTCTCCATGCCCTATGAATATGGAAGCAAAAGCTATTACATTTGGGGCGCCACGGCGGGCATGCTGCGCAATTTTTACCGCTTTCTGATGGCCTGAAACACGGCCTGCGCTGGACATGCGCCGGACGCTCATCCGACCTCAGTATGATTCCGGCCCATGAGCTTTTTCGCCATTTTGCTGGCCTTGCTGATCGAGCAGGCGCGCCCGCTGGCCCGCAACAACCCCATCCATGCCGCGCTGCGCGCCTGGGTCTTGGCCGTGGGCCGCAATTTCGACGCCGGCAAAGCCCATCATGGCTGGGTGGTGTGGAGCCTTACGGTATTGCCGCCTGCATTGCTGGCGCTGCTCGTGCACTGGCTGCTGCTCAAGTGGGTGGGCTGGCCCGTGGCGGTGCTGTGGAACGTGGCCGTGCTCTACGTCACGCTGGGGTTTCGCCAGTTCAGCCACCATTTCACGCGCATTCGTGACGCTCTGGAGGAAGGCGACGAAGACATGGCGCGCGCACGTCTGGCGCAGTGGCAGCAGGTCGATGTCGGTGATTTGCCGCGCAGCGAAATCGTGCGCCACGTGATCGAATACTCCGTGCTGGCCGCGCACCGCCACGTGTTTGGCGTGCTCGCCTGTTATTCCATCCTGGCGGCTCTCGGTCTCGGGCCTGCGGGGGCCGTGCTCTACCGCATGGCCGAATTCGTGGCACGTTTTTGGTGCCACAAAGGGGTGCGCCTCATTCAGCCGGCCAGTGAAGCGCTGCAACGCGCGGCGATGCAGGCATGGGCGTTCATCGATTGGCTGCCGGCGCGCTTGACGGCGCTCAGTTTCGCCGTGGTGGGTGACTTCGAGCAGGCCATTGAGGGCTGGCGTTTTTACGCGCAGCGTTTCCCGAACGACAACGACGGCGTGATCCTGGCAGCCACGGCAGGGGCGATCGACGTGCGGCTGGGTGGCGCTGCGCTCAAGTCCCGCGCCGAAGCGCCGTCGCTGGAGGACTTCGAAGTCGATGTTGAACGAGGAGACAGCGATAGCACGCCGGGTCGTGAGGCTGAACTTGGCCATTTGCGCAGCGTGGTCGGGCTGGTCTGGCGCTCGGTGGTCGTCTGGCTGCTGCTGCTGGCTTTGCTGACTTTGGCGCGTTTGCTCGGCTGATGGCACACAAAGTTACGTCTTTTATGCGCCATGGGGCTTCTGTGCGTACCTGATTTGCTACAAACGGCGGCCATCACTTTTCGGGAGGAATATCGTGAAGCTTGGATTTTTGGGGGACCGTGTATGGGCGGGCGCTTTGGCTTTGGCGGCGCTGACAATGGCCCATGGTGCCCACGCACAGACGTATATCAACGCGACCGTCGGCGGCGAGCTGTCACCGGGTGTCTATGGCCGCATCGATATCGGCAACGGGCCGCCGCCTGCGCTGATCTATCCGCAGCCAGTGATTGTCGAGCGGCCAGCTGTCATGGTGCCGCGCTCGCCCATCTACCTCTACGTGCCTCCAGGCCACGTGAAGAATTGGAGTCGTTATTGTCATCGCTACAACGCGTGCAACCAACCCGTGTATTTCGTGAAGGAGCCGCCGCGTCGACCTGCCCCCGCATACGGCCCGCCACCTCCTCCTGCTCATCGCCATGAGGGCCATGGGCCGCGTGGGAATCCGCATGAGGGGGGATGGCGGGATGATCGCGGAGGCAATCACGGTCGTGGCCATGGCCGCGACCGTGATTGATGCGCAAGCTGCTCGGCCTCATTCGATGCGATCGCGCAGTGCGCGTACCTCGGTGCGCAGCATGCGTACATCCTCGCGCAGCCGTATGAGTTCCAGCATCAAGTCGTTTTCCAGCTGGTTTTCTTCGACCTCCACATCTTTCTCGACAAAGATCGCTGCGAGCGAGGCGGTGGCGATCGACAACACAGCCAAACCGAGCAGCACGACGATGACAGCGAACATCCGCGAAAAATGGGTGCTCGGCACCAAGTCGCCATAACCCACGGTGGCCGCCGTGGTGAAGGCCAGCCACAAACCGTCGGAAAAGGTTTCGATCTGGGGGTCGAGCGCCCAAAAGCCGACGCCACCCAAGCCCAGGATCAGTGAACACAAAATCAGCGAATAGAGCACGCCCTGCCGGGCCAGGTGGATTCGTTTGGATGGGGTTGGTCGTTTCATGTTCGGGCTTGGACGCGCATGCAGGATGCCAGCGCCATTATCAATCTGGACTTACGCAAACAAGGATGCCGTAGAGTGTTTTGCCATGGGGCGAGCGCCTTGCCTCACCCCGATTTGCGTGAGTCGTGTCAATGTCGCAGCCGTTGCCGCGCTAAGCGACAATAGCCACGCCACATGCGCGCTGGACTTGCGTCAACAAGGATGCCGCGAGGCGTGTGGCCATGGCGCGAACGCCTTGCCGAATCCCGAGTAAGTCGAGTCACTATGTTTTTGGAACTTCAACGATGAAACGTTTCTGGCTGTTGTTTGCCCAAACCGTGACGGTAGGCGTCGCGCTGTATTTCGTGGTCGCCACTTTGCAGCCAGACTGGGTGCGGCAATCTCCCTGGTACCCCAGAGCCGGCGTGGCGTTGTTCGAGGCGCCAGCTACTAGCGGTTCTGTGGTTCCGCCCGGGAGTTTTCGTGTCGCGGTGCACAAGGCGCTGCCGGCCGTGGTGAGCATCACCACGAGCAAAGAGGTGCGCATTCCGCGCATCAATGATCCCTGGTTCCGGTTTTTCTTTGGTGATGTTCCGAACCAAACGCAAATCGGTTTGGGCAGCGGCGTCATCGTCAGTCCGACGGGCTACATCCTCACCAATAACCACGTCGTCGAAGGCGCGGACGAAATCGACGTCTCGCTCATGGACGGGCGCCGCAGCCGCGCGCGCGTCGTGGGGACGGACCCCGACACCGACCTTGCCGTACTCAAGATCGATCTCGAAAAACTTCCTGTGATCATCTTGGGCAACTCCGACAGCCTGGACGTGGGAGATCAAGTGCTGGCCATAGGCAACCCTTTTGGCGTCGGCCAGACCGTCACCGGCGGTATCGTGAGCGCCTTGGGGCGTAGCCAGCTCGGCATCAATACGTTCGAGAACTTCATCCAGACCGACGCTGCAATCAACCCGGGCAATTCGGGTGGAGCGCTGATCGACGTGCAGGGTAACCTCGTGGGCATCAACACGGCCATTTATTCGCGCTCTGGCGGCAGCATGGGCATTGGCTTTGCCATTCCGGTGGCGACCGCAAAGCAAGTGTTGGAGGGCATCATCAAAGATGGCCAGGTAACGCGTGGCTGGATCGGTGTGGAGCCCAATGAGCTTTCGCCAGAACTGGCCCAGACTTTTGGCGTCAAGGCCGACCGCGGCGTGCTCATCACCGGGGTGTTGCAAGGCGGGCCGGCAGCGCGTGCAGGTCTGCGGCCAGGGGATGTGATTTTGCAAATCGACGGCAAGCCGGTGGCCAATGTCTCAGAATTGCTCACCACGGTTGCAGCGCTCAAACCGGGCACGCCCAGCACTTTCACGCTGCAGCGCGGTGATGCTACGCTGGAGCTCAAGGTCGTTCCGGCCGTGCGCCCGCGCATCCCCCGCGTGGCCCAGTAGTTGCCCTGGCTGGGCCGTAGTACGCGCCCGGACGGCCCGGGTTTTACACTGCGCATTGCTTCGTTTTTCGCCAAGTTTCGACCGCATGCCCTCTTTTTCTGCTGCAACTCCTACCACCCCTTCGTTCCCCGATCCGCACGACGCCTTGGCGCAGCGCAGCCTGCAGTACGTCTGGCACCCCTGCACGCAGATGAAGCAGCACGCAGGCCCGCGTGCGGTGCCGCTGGTGTCGATCGCGCGCGCCGCCGGTGTGTGGCTTTATGACTACCAGGGCCGGCGCATCCTGGACGCGCTGAGCTCGTGGTGGGTCAACCTGTTCGGGCACAGCCATCCGCACATCCAGGCGGCGCTGCGCGAGCAGCTTGCGCAGCTCGACCACGTGATGCTCGCGGGCTTCACGCACGCGCCCGTGGTGGAGCTGTCGCAGCGCCTGCACGAGCTGACCGGGCTGGGGCACGCCTTTTACGGCAGCGACGGCGCCTCGGCGACCGAGATCGCACTCAAGATGAGCGCGCACTACTGGCGCAACGCCGGCCGGCCCGAAAAATGCCGCTTCGTCGGCCTTGCGGGCGGCTACCATGGCGAAACCGTGGGCGCGCTGGCCGTGACCGACATCGACATCTTCCGCACCGCCTACGCCCCGCTGGTGCGCCTGGGTGCCACCGTGCCCAGCCCCGACGCGCGCCAGGCGCAGCCCGGCGAGAGCGCCGCCGACGTGGCGCAGCGCTGCGCGCGCACGCTCGAGGCCTGGCTTGCGGCGCACCATGCCGAAACCGCCGCGCTGATCCTCGAGCCGCTGGTGCAGTGCGCTGCCGGCATGGCGATGTACGACCCGCTGTACCTGCGCGAGGCGCGCGCGCTGTGCGACCGCTACGAGGTGCACCTGGTGGTCGATGAGATCGCCACGGGCTTCGGGCGCACGGGCAGCCTGTTCGCGCACCAGCAGGCGGGCATACGGCCGGATTTTCTATGCCTCTCCAAGGGGATCACGGGCGGCACGCTGCCGCTGTCGGTGGTGCTCACGACCGACACGGTCTATGAGGCGTTTTACGACGATGAAGTGGCGCGTGGCTTCTTGCATTCGCACTCCTACACCGGCAATCCGCTCGCATGCCGCGCGGCGCTCGCGACGCTGGAGCTTTTTGCACAGACCCAGGCGATCGCACGCAACCAGACGCTCGCGCAGCAGATCAGCACGGCGCTCGCGCCGCTCTCCGACCATCCGCGCGTGCGTCATGCACGGCACCAGGGCATGATCTGGGCCTGGGACGTGCAAACGCGCCTGCCCGACTTCAGCCAGCGCCTGCACCACCACGCGCTCGCGCACGGCGTGCTGCTGCGCCCCATTGGGCACGCGCTCTACATCATGCCGCCCTACGTGATGGACGAGGAGGCGATCGACTGGCTCGCGCGCGGCGCGCTCGGTGCGCTCGAAGCCACGCTGGCCGAGGAGGGGCAGGCATGAACGGCGCTACGCACACGGCCGCGGCACATCGCATGCAATTGATTCCGTCACCCGCGTTCGCCTGTTTCGTCACCGGCACCGACACCGGCGTGGGCAAGTCGCTGGTCAGCGCGGCGCTGCTGCGCGCGCTCGCGCGCCACTACCCGCGCGTGGTCGGCATGAAGCCCGTGGCCGCCGGCACTATTCATACGCCGCAAGGCCCGGCAAGCGAAGACGCGCTGCAGCTGCGCGCCGCCTCCACCGTGGCCGTGCCGCCTGCGCTCGACAACCCCGTGCTGCTGCCCGATCCGCTCTCGCCGCACCTGGCCGCAGAGCGCGCGGGCGTGCGCATCAGCGTGCCCGCGCTGCAGGCCCGCTACGAGGCGCTGTGCGAGCATGCCGACGCCGTGGTCGTGGAAGGAGCGGGCGGTTTTTTGGTGCCGCTGGCCGAAGACTGCACCATCGCCGACCTGGCGCAGGCGCTCGCCATTCCCGTGGTGCTCGTCGTTGGACTGCGCCTGGGTTGTCTGAACCACGCGCTACTCACGGCGCAGGCGATCCGCGCGCGCGGCCTGCCGCTCGCCGGCTGGGTGGCAAACCAGATCGACCCTGACATGGCCGCCGTCGAAGACAACGTCGCCTACCTGCGCCGCCACCTGGGCGCGCCCCTGCTGGGCCGCATAGGCTACCTGACGCAGCCGCTAAGCGCTGCCGTAGAGCTCGCGCTGCCGCCGGAATGGCTGCGCCGTTGACTATCTTTTAAATAGCAAAAACCTTTCTCCTAAAAACGTTGCTTGCGCTTATCCGATAAGCGCAAGCAGCTACACTTTGAGAAGCAAAAAAGCCAAAATTCCATGTCTCTTTCCCCAACCCCGCTCGCTGCGGGTGAAGCCTCTACGCCCACTTCGTGGCTCGATGAAATCCCCGCGCGCCTGGCCGAGATCGAACGCGCGCAGCTGCGCCGTCAGCGCCGCGTCACCATGCCCGGGCAGGGCGCGCAGCTGTGGGTCGATGGTGCGCTCATGCTCGCCTTTTGCAGCAACGATTACCTGGGCCTGGCCACGCACCCCGCGCTCGCGCAGGCCGCGCGCGATGCGAGCTGGACGTACGGCGTGGGCGCGGGCGGCTCGCCCATGGTCAGTGGCCACAGCGTGGCCAACGCCGCGCTCGAGCAAGCGCTCGCGGAGTTCGTGCAGCTGCCGCGCGCGCTCTATTTCTACGCCGGCTATGCCACCAACACCGGCATCATCCCGGCGCTCGTCGGCCCCGGCGACGCCTTGTTTTCCGACGCGCTCAACCATGCCTGCCTGATCGACGGCGCACGCCTGTCGGGCGCGCAGATCCACCGCTACGCGCATGCCGACCTCGTGGCGCTCGAGCAAGCGCTGGCGCAAAGCACGCAGCGGCGCAAGCTCGTCATCAGCGACGCGGTGTTCAGCATGGACGGCGACGTGGCCGACATCCGCGCGCTGCTGGCGCTGTGCGAGCGCTACGACGCGCTGCTGCTGCTCGATGATGCGCACGGCTTCGGCGTGCTCGGGCCGCAGGGGCGCGGCAGCCTGGCCGAGGCCGGGCTCACGGGCGCGCAGGCGGCACGCCGCGTGCTCTACATGGCCACGCTGAGCAAGGCCGCGGGCGTGGCCGGCGCCTTTGTGGCCGGTGATGCGACGCTGATCGAATGGCTGCTGCAAAAAGCGCGCACCTACACCTTTGCCACCGCCGCGCCCGCGCTGCTGGCCAACGCCTTGCGCACCAGCGTGCACCTGATCGAACAGGGCGACGCGCTGCGCGCGCAGCTGCAGGCGCGCGTGGCGCAGCTGCGCGCCGGGCTGCTGCCGCTGTGCAACGCCGCCACGGGCTGGCGCCTGCTCGATTCGCGCACGCCCGTGCAGGCGCTCGTGATCGGCGACAACGCGCGCGCCCTGGCCGCCATGGAAAGCCTGCGCCAGCAAGGCCTGTGGGTGCCCGCGATCCGCCCGCCCACCGTGCCTGCAGGCACCGCGCGCCTGCGCATCGCGCTCTCGGCCGCGCACACGGCGCACGACGTGCAGCGGCTGGTCGATGCGCTCTCTGAGATTGCGCGCCGCCGATAATCCCCCCATGTCCAGCCCCAAAGTCCTGTTCGGCTTCCACGCCGTGGGCGTGCGCCTCAAGACCGCGCCCGAGTCCATCGTCGAGGTGTATTACGAGCCCACGCGCCGCGATGCGCGCATGCGCCAGTTTCTGGAGCGCGCGCGTGCCGCCGGCGTGCGGCTGATCGAGGCCGACGGTTTGCGCATCGCGCGGCTCGCGGGCACGCAAGGGCACCAGGGCGTGGCGGCGCGCGTGCAGCCGCTGGCGCAGGCGCGCTCGCTCGACGATCTGCTCGACGGCCTCGAAGCCGCGGGCGGCGCGCCGCCGCTGTTGCTCGTGCTCGACGGCGTGACCGATCCGCACAACCTCGGCGCCTGCCTGCGCGTGGCCGATGGTGCGGGCGCGCACGCCGTGATCGCGCCCAAAGACCACGCCGTGGGCATCAACGCCACCGTGGCCAAGGTCGCCAGCGGCGCGGCCGAGACCGTGCCGTATTTCATGGTCACCAACCTCGCGCGCACGCTGGGCGAGCTCAAGGAGCGCGCAATCTGGGTGCTGGGCACGAGCGACGACGCGCCGCAGTCGCTCTACCAGGCCGACCTGCGCGGCCCCACGGCGCTGGTGCTGGGCGCCGAAGGGCAGGGCATGCGCCAGCTCACACGCAAGACCTGCGATGCGCTCGTGCACATTCCCATGCGCGGCGCGGTCGAGAGCCTCAACGTCTCGGTCGCGAGCGGCGTGTGCCTGTACGAGGCGCTGCGCCAGCGCTCGGCAAGCTGAGGCTTAGATTTCCCGCTGCGCGGTGAAGTGCAGATGAGGGCGCTGCGGCAAAGCCGAGTGCCCATGGACTCACACCCCTTCGGCGCTGTCCAGCGTCAGCTCTTCGAGCGCGTCGGGGTCGAGTTGCAGCTGCGTGGCGCCCACCAATTCCTGCAACTGGGCGACCGAGGTCGCACTCACGATCGGCGCCGTGATGGCCGGCTGTGCCATCTGCCAGGCCAGCGCGACCTGGGCGGGCGTGGCCTGGTAGCGTTCGGCCACTTCGTCGAGCGTGGCCAGGATGCGCAGACCGCGCGGGTTCAGGTACTGCGCCACGATGCCCGCGCCGCGCGGACTTTTGCCGGCGTCTTCGGCACTGCGGTACTTGCCGCTCAGAAAGCCCGAGGCGAGCGCGTAGTAGTTGATCACGCCGATTTCATGGGCGAGGCAGATCGGGCGTAGTTCGTCTTCGAACACCGCGCGATCGTAGAGGTTGTACAGCGGCTGCAGGCTTTCGTAGCGCGGCAGGCCCAGCGCGACGCTGGTCTCGAGCGCTTCGGCTAAGCGCGGCGCGCTGTAGTTCGAGGCACCGATTGCGCGCACCTTGCCCTCTTTGATGAGCGCGGCAAAGGCTTCGAGCGTTTCGGCCAGCGGTGTGTCGGGGTCGTCCTCGTGCGATTGGTACAGGTCGATGTAGTCGGTCTGCAGGCGGCGCAGCGAATCTTCGACGGCGGCGCGAATGTACGCGGGACGCAGGCCTTTTTTGCCCGGACCCATCTCCTTCCCGACCTTGGTCGCGAGCACGATGCGGTCGCGTTTGCCGCTTTTGCGCAGCCACTTGCCGATGATGGTCTCGGACTCACCGCCCTGGTGCCCCGGCACCCAGCTTGAATACATGTCTGCGGTATCGACGAAGTTGAAGCCCGCATCGACCCAGGCGTCGAGCAGCGAGAACGAGGTGGCTTCGTCGGCCGTCCAGCCAAACACGTTGCCGCCGAAGCACAGCGGCGAAACTTGCAGGCCGGAGCGACCCAGCGGGCGCAAAGGGGGTGTGGTCATGGCGATCTCCTTGGAGTGAAAACTATGGTGCGCTAGCAGCCTGTCGGACTTTGGGCGTCGATAGCGAGAAGGCGCCCCGGCGAGACCAGTTTTTGCCGGATTCGCCGCCCCATAGCGGGACTATGGGGCAAGAAGCCGGTAAAAAATGGGCCGTTGCGGCGCATTCGCAGCCGACGATTCCAAAGTCCGACAGGCTGCTAGTGCAGTGTTCGACGCTATCTGCGACATAAAACCGCGTCTTTTCGGCCTGGGCCGCGTTGCAAATCCTCGCGATACCGCCCGGTATCGCTGTGGTTTGCGTCTTGCCCAGACCAAAAATCCATCGGTTTTATTTTTGTCGCATCAAGCATCAAACACTGCACTAGCGTAGCCGCACATTGTTGCAGCAGATGCGACTGGCGTGCATAGACCTTGCTCAAACCCAGCCCAGCGCGCCGAGCAAAGCGCCCGCGCCCAGCAGCCACAGCAGGTGCAACCGTGTGCGCCACACGAGCAGCGTGGCCAGCGCAGTCAGCAGCCACAGCGGCCAGGCGCGGGTGACGGTGCCGTGCGCGCTGCTGAGCAGCCAGGTCGTCGCGAGCAGCAGCCCGATCACCACCGGTGCGAGCCCCTGCTTGAAAGCGCGCACGCTGCGTCGCGTGCGGTTGCGCTGCGCCCAGCGCGTGGCCAACCAGGTCAGCGTGGTGCTGGGCAGCAGCGTGCCGAGCATGGCAAGCAGCATGCCCAAGGTGGCCAGGGCCCAGCGCTGCGCACCGGCGCCGCCCGCGTTCAGGCCCACGTTCCAGCCGAGCAGGGCGATGAACAGCAGATTCGGCCCCGGTGCGGCCTGCGCGATCGCGATCGAGGCGCTGAACTGCGCGTCGCTGAGCCAGCCTTGGCGCACGACCAGAAAACGGTGCATGTCGGGCGCCGTGCCGATCGCGCCGCCCACGGCGAGCAGCGACACCGAGGCGTAGTAGAGAAAAAGCTGCAGCCAGTCGGCCGGCTGCAGGTGCAACAGCGGGGCGCTCATGGCAGCACTTTCGCTTGCGCTTCTTCCGGCGCTTGCACTTGCGGCAGCTTGCGCCAGGTGAGCACGCAGGCCAGGCCGCCGAGCGTGGGCAGCAGCCAGGCGAGCGGCCAATGCAGCCAGGTCATGGCGACGAAGGTGGCCGCCACGAACAGCCCGCACCACCACGGGCCCAGCGGGTGCGTGCGCAAGCTGCGCGCGAGCTTGAGCCCCGTGCCCGCGATCAGCCCTGCCGACACGGCGCCCATGCCGCGCAGCGCGCCAGCGACGGCGGGGTGCGTGGCAAAGTGCGCGTAGAGCACGGCCAGCACCAGTACGAGCAGCAGCGGAAACAGCAGCATGCCCGCCAGCGCCGCGAGTGCACCGCGCAGCCCGAAATAGCGGTCGCCCACCATGAGCGCGAGGTTCACCACGTTGGGCCCCGGCATGATCTGCGCCACGGCCCAGCTTTCAACGAACTCCTCGGCGCTGAGCCAGCGCTTTTTCTCGACCAGTTGGCGCTGCACCACGGCCACCACACCGCCAAAACCTTGCAGGGCCAGCCAGGTGAAGGACCAGAACAAATCGGCAGGGTTGCGCGGACGCGCAGGTGCCGTCATGGAAAGCGAAGGAGAATCCATGGATTGGTAATGAAATAAGCCGCTTGCCCAGGAATATCAAGCGCAAGCAGCTATCAAAAATATACTTTCGAAAGCCCATACACCGCATGCGCCTGCGAATGGTAAGCTGCGGCGGCAGCCGATGGAGGGCTGCGGTTTTTGCGCGCCATGACGGCAGCGATCACGGCGCGCTGCATTTCAAGGAGACTGAGCAATGAAGCTGATCCGTTACGGCACACCCGGCGCCGAGCGCCCCGGGCTGGTCGATGCGCAGGGCGTGGTGCGTGACTTGTCCATGTTGCTGCCAGACCTCGGGCCGGCGCAGCTCAGCCCGCGCACGCTTGCTGCGCTCGCGGCGATCGACGCGGGCCGTCTGCCGCCCGTGGAGGGCGAACCGCGCCTGGGCTGCCCCGTGGGTGGCGTGGGCAAGATCGTCTGCGTGGGGCTGAACTACGCCGACCACGCCAAGGAGGCCGGCATGCCCATTCCGGCCGAGCCCGTGCTGTTCATGAAGGCCATCACCGCGCTGAGCGGCCCGAACGACCCGGTGCGCATCCCGCCCGGCGCGCAAAAAACCGACTGGGAGGTGGAACTCGGCGTGGTCATAGGCACGCGCGCGAGCCATGTGCGCAAAGACACCGCGCTGCAGCATGTGGCCGGCTATGTGCTGGCCAACGACGTGTCCGAGCGCGCCTACCAGAGCGAGCGCGGCGGCCAATGGGACAAGGGCAAGAGCTACGACAGCTTCGCCCCCATAGGCCCGTGGCTCGTGACCAGCGACGAGCTGCCCGATCCGCATGCGATCAACCTGTGGCTCGAGGTCAACGGCCAGCGCATGCAGGACGGCAACACGCGCAACTTCATCTTCGACGTGCCCACGGTGCTGGCCTACATCAGCCAGTTCATGTCGCTCGAACCCGGCGACATCGTGCTCACGGGCACGCCCGCGGGCGTGGGCCTGGGGCAAAAGCCTACGCCCTGGTTCCTCAAGCCTGGCGACGTGATGCGCCTGGGCGCCGCCGGGCTGGGCGAGCAGACGCAGATCTGCATCGCCGATTGACGCCGCCATCGGCGCTGTCCGCGCCGATGAAGGTGTTCAGAATTCGAACGCCACGGGCTCGGGGAAGCCGAGCAGGCGCGGCGCGTTGCAGTCCCAGGGCTGGCTGGCTTCGAAGCGGTTTTCGACCTGGCGCACCAGCGTGAAGCGCATGATGGGTTCGTCGCCGACGATGGCGCCCAGGCGCCCGCCGGGGCGCAGCTGGTCGAGCAGCCGCGCGGGGATTTCGCCCACCGAGCCGCTGAGCACGATGATGTCGAAGGGGCCCTCGGGCAAGGCGTCATGCGCGCCGTCGGCCACGCGCACATGGGCGTTGCCGATGCCGGCACGCTGCAGGTTGCGGCGCGCGAATTCGGCGAGCTCGGGCACGATGTCGAGCGACACCACCTGTTGCGTGCAGCTGGCCAGCAGCGCCGCCATGTAGCCCGAGCCCGCGCCGATTTCGAGCACACGGTCATCGGGCTGGGGGCGCAGGTCTTGCAGCATGCGTGCCTCCACGCGCGGCGGCAGCATGCAACGCCCCAGGCGCAGCGCCTGTTCGGGCTCGCCGAGCAGCGGGATTTCGGTGTCCATGAACGCCATGGCGCGGTACGCGGGCGGCACGAAGTCTTCGCGGCGCACTTTTTCAAGCAATTCCAACACTTGCTCATCGAGCACGTTCCACGGACGGATCTGCTGCTCGATCATGTTGAAGCGGGCGCGGACGATGGGGTCACTCGGGTCGGCGGTGGAATTCAGGGGCAGATTCATCAGGGGCTCCGAAGGAGGAGGGCGGGCATCGCAGCAGCACGCGGCTGCACGGAGCGCGTGCGCAAAGAGGCTGCGATTTTAGAGCCTTTGTTTCGCGCAAGAACCCACGCCACGGCAGTGCATCATGCTGCCGCGATCTTACGGATCAACTGTCGCTTGTCGCTGCAGGCGGCTCGACGAGCGCGCGGTGGGCACGCAGGGCGTCTGCGACGATGGGCCGCAGGCCCGCGCCGCCGGCGTCGAGGTGGGCAAGCAATTCCCGGCGCATGCGCGGCTCCCAGAATTTGCGCAGGTGCTGGGCGACTTCTTGCAGGGCTTGGTCGCGCTCGGGCATGGCCTCGAAAAAAGTGCCGATCTGGTTGGCCATGCGCAGCAGGTGGTGGATGTCCATGGTGCGGTTCAGGTTGCGGTTCGGGTGGAGGAAGTGAACGGGGACTGGGGAACTGGGGCGAGGCCGAAGCGTTCTGCAAAGGTGTAGGCCACGCAGTCATCGTCGCGCACGAAACCCGCCAGCGCCAGACCGCAAGCCTGCGCCGTCTCTATCGCCAGTGCCGTGGGTGCGGACACCGCGGCGAGCACGCCGGCGCCCGCCATTGCAGCCTTTTGCACCATCTCGAAGCTCGCGCGGCTCGTGACGAGGATGAAGCCCTCGGCCGGATCCACGCGCGCGCGCACCATCGCGCCGACGAGTTTGTCGAGCGCGTTGTGCCGGCCCACGTCTTCGCGCGCGAATTGGATCGTGCCGGCACGGTCGCACCAGGCCGCGGCGTGGCTCGCGCCGGTGAGCTGCTGCATCGGCTGGGCGTGGCGCAGCGCGCGCTGCGCGCACGCCAGTGCCGACGCTGGCACTTGCACCGCGGGCACGCGCGGCAGGGTGCGGTGCACCTGCGCGAGGCTGTCGGTGCCGCAGAGTCCGCAGCCGGTGCGCCCGGCCAGTGTGCGGCGGCGCTGCTGCAGGCGCCAGGCGCAGGCCGCGGCCACTTCGAGCTGCAGCTCCAGGCCCTCGGCCACTTCGTGCACTTCGCAGCCATAGAGTTCGGCCGGGCCGTCGAGCAGACCCTCGGTCAGGGCAAAGCCGAGCGCGAAGTCCTCGAGGTCGCCGGGGCTGGCGAGCATGACGGCGTGCGAAATACCGTTGAAAACCAGCGCTACCGGCACCTCCTGTGCCACCCAGTCGGGCTGTGGCTGTGCGCGGTCACCGTGCCACGCGACCACATCACAGCGGCGGATGCCCGCGGGCAGCAAGGCGGCATCCGGGGGTTTCATTTGCCGAATACCTCGGCTGTGTGCGCTTGCCGGCGTGGCAGCAAGGCCAGTTGCTGGCGCGTGAAGTCGGCCCAGCGGCGCTGCCATTCGGACGGCTGCATCACTTTGCTCACCTGCACGGCCGTGACCTTGTATTCGGGGCAATTGGTGGCCCAGTCGGAATTTTCGGTGGTGATCACGTTGGCGCCCGATTCCGGAAAGTGGAAGGTGGTGTAGACCACGCCGGGCTGCATGCGCTCGCTGATCTGCGCACGCAGCACGGTCTGGCCTGCGCGACTGCTCACGCCCACCCAGTCGCCGTCCTGGATGCCGCGCTCCTGGGCGTCGTGCGGGTGGATTTCGAGGCGGTCTTCGTCGTGCCAGTGCACGTTGGGCGTGCGCCGCGTCTGCGCGCCGACGTTGTACTGGCTCAGGATGCGTCCCGTGGTCAGCAGCAGCGGGTAGCGCGCGGTGACCTTTTCTTCGCTCGGCACGTAGGGCGTGTTGAAAAACCGCCCCTTGCCGCGCACGAAGCCATCGACGTGCATGATGGCCGTGCCGGCCTCGTCGGTGTGTTCGTTGCAAGGCCACTGCACGCTGCCCAGGCGTTCGATTTTTTCGTAGCTCACGCCGGCGAAGCTGGGCGTGAGCAGCGCGATCTCGCGCATGATCTCTTCGGGGTGGTTGTAGTGCATGGGGTAGCCGAGCGCGTTGGACAGCTTCATGGTCGCCTCCCAGTCGCCCAGGCCGGCCAGCGGCGGCATCACCTGGCGCACGCGGCTGATGCGCCGCTCGGCGTTCGTGAAGGTGCCGTCCTTTTCCAGAAAGCTCGCGCCGGGCAGCAGCACGTGGGCGAACTTGGCCGTTTCGTTGAGGAAGATGTCCTGCACGATCACGCACTCCATCGCGCTCAGCGCCGCGGCCACGTGCTGCGTGTTCGGGTCGGACTGCACGATGTCCTCGCCCACGCAATACAGACCCTTGAAGCTGCCGTCCAGCGCGGCCTCGAACATGTTGGGGATGCGAAGGCCCGGCTCGGGGCTGATCTCCACGCCCCAGGCGGCCTCGAAAGTGCTGCGCACCGTGCTGTCGCTGATGTGGCGATAGCCGGGCAGCTCGTGCGGAAAGCTGCCCATGTCGCAACTGCCCTGCACGTTGTTTTGCCCGCGCAAGGGGTTCACGCCCACGCCCTCGCGCCCTACCATGCCGCAGGCCATGGCGAGGTTGCAGATGCCCATCACCATGGTCGAGCCTTGCGCGTGTTCGGTCACGCCCAGGCCGTAGTAGATGGCCGAGTTCGGGCCGCTCGCGTACAGGCGCGCGGCGGCGCGCACTTCGGCCGCGGGCACGCCGGTGACGGACTCGAAGGCTTCGGGCGAGTTTTCGGGACGGCTGACGAAGGCCCGCCAGGCCTCGAAGCTCTGCAGGTCGCAGCGCTCCTGCACGAAGGCTTCGTTGACCAGCCCTTCGGTCACCACCACGTGCGCCAGGGCGTCGATGATGGCCACGTTGGTGCCCGGCTTGAGCGCTAGGTGGTGCTGCGCATGGATATGCGGCGAGCGCACGAGGTCTATGCGCCGCGGGTCGATCACGATCAGTTTCGCTCCCTGGCGCAGGCGTTTTTTCATGCGCGAGGCGAACACCGGGTGCGCGTCGCTCGGGTTGGCGCCTATGACCATGATGACGTCGGCGTGCTCGACCGACTTGAAGGTCTGTGTTCCCGCCGAGGTACCGAAGGTCTGGCCCATGCCGTAGCCCGTGGGCGAATGGCACACGCGCGCGCAGGTGTCCACGTTGTTGGTGCCCAGCGCGGCGCGCACCAGTTTTTGCGTCAGGTACACCTCTTCATTCGTGCAGCGGCTCGAGGTGATGCCGCCCACCGCGTCCTTGCCGTAGCGTGCCTGGATCGCCTTGAGGCGCGTAGCGGCGAAGTCGATCGCATCGTCCCAGCTCACTTCGCGCCAAGGGTCGGTAATTTTTTCGCGCACCATGGGCGTCTTGATGCGGTCCGGGTGCGTGGCGTAGCTCCAGGCAAAGCGCCCCTTGACGCAGGAATGGCCCTCGTTGGCCTTGCCGTCCTTCCACGGCACCATGCGCACCACGGTGTTGCCTTTCATCTGGGCCTTGAAGCCGCAGCCCACGCCGCAATAGGCGCAGGTGGTGATCACGCTGTGCTCGGGCTGGCCGAGTTCGATCACGGTCTTTTCCTGCAAGGTCGCGGTCGGGCAGGCCTGCACGCAGGCGCCGCAGCTCACGCATTCGCTGTCCATGAAGGGCTGCTGCTGGCCCGCAGACACGCGCGACGCAAATCCGCGGCCCGCAATCGTCAGCGCGAACGTGCCCTGCACCTCCTCGCAGGCGCGCACGCAGCGGTTGCAGACGATGCACTTGGCTGGGTCGTACGTGAAGTAAGGGTTGGACTCGTCCTTTTGCGCGCAGGTGTGGTGCGCCCCGGCGACGCCGTCCACGCTCTCGCCCGCGACGCCGTAGCGCACGTTGCGCAGCCCCGTCACGCCGGCCATGTCCTGCAGCTCGCAGTCGCCATTGGCGCTGCAGGTCAGGCAGTCCAGCGGGTGGTCGCTGATGTAGAGCTCCATCACGCCCTGGCGCAGCTGTTGCAGCCGCAGCGTCTGCGTGTGCACCACCATGCCGGGCTCGACCGGCGTGGTGCACGAGGCTGGGAAACCCCGGCGGCCCTCGACTTCCACCAGACACAGCCGGCACGAGCCGAATGGCTCCAGGCTGTCGGTGGCGCAAAGTTTGGGCACGTGGATGCCCGCGTGCACGGCAGCGCGCAGCAGCGAGGTGCCCTTGGGCACGGCGACGTGGTAGCCGTCTATGGTCAGGGCGACGGTCTCCTCGGCGCTGCGCGCGGGAGTGCCGTAGTCGATCTCGGGGGGGAGGTGGGGCAGCATCGTCGGTCTCCTTCGGTGGTCGGACTCAGGCGGCGAGGTCTTGGGTTGCGGTGAGGCCGAAGTCCTGGGGGTAGTGCTCTAGCGCCGAGAGCACGGGGTAGGGCGTCATGCCGCCCATGGCGCACAAACTCGAGTGGAGCATGGTGTCGCACAGATCGCGCAGCAGCTGGACTTGCTGCAGTCGGTGTTCACCGCGCAGCACCCGGTCTATGACCTCGACGCCGCGCGTGCTGCCGATGCGGCAGGGCGTGCACTTGCCGCAGCTCTCGAGGGCGCAGAATTCCATGGCATAGCGCGCGAGCCGCGCCATGTCGGCGCTGTCGTCATGCACCACGACGCCGCCGTGGCCCAGTACCGCGCTGAAGGCGGCGTAGGCTTCGTAGTCCAGCGGCTCGTCCCATTTCGAGGGCGGCACATAGGCGCCGAGCGGGCCGCCGACCTGGATCGCCTTGACCGGCCTGCCGCTGCGCGTGCCGCCGCCGAAGTCGAACACCAGCTCGCGCAGGCTCAGGCCAAAGGCTTTCTCGACCAGGCCACCGCGCAGCACGTTGCCCGCAAGCTGAAAGGGCAGGGTGCCGCGCGAGCGCCCCATGCCGTAATCGCGGTAAAAAGCGCTGCCGCGCGCCAGGATGAGGGGCACGCTGGCGAAGCTGATCACGTTGTTGATCACGGTGGGCTGCCCGAACAGCCCTTGCAGCGCCGGCAGCGGCGGTTTGGCGCGCACGATGCCGCGCTTGCCCTCGATGCTCTCGAGCATCGCGGTTTCCTCGCCGCAGACATAGGCACCGGCGGCCTTGCGCACTTCGAGGTGGAAGGCGTGCGCGCTGCCGCGCACGCGCGCACCGATCACGCCCGCTGCAGTGGCGCGAGCTATGGCTTCGCGCAGCATCGCCACGGCGTGCGGATATTCGGCGCGCACATACACGTAGCCGCGCGTCGCGCCCACGGCCAGCGCGGCGATGGCCATGCCCTCGATGAGCATGTACGGATCGCCCTCGAGCACCATGCGGTCGGAAAAAGTGCCCGAATCGCCTTCGTCGGCGTTGCAGACCACGTACTTTTGCGCCGCCTGCGCCTGCGCGACGGTTTGCCACTTGACGCCGGTCGGAAAGGCCGCGCCGCCGCGCCCGCGCAGGCCGCTGCCCTGCACCTCTTGCACGACGGCGGCGGCGCCCAGCGCCAGCGCCCGATCCAGTCCCTGCCAGCCGCCGTGGGCCTCGTAATCGGCCAGCGACAGCGGATCGGTCACGCCCATGCGCGCGAAAGTGAGGCGCTCTTGCCGCGCGAGGTAAGGAATCTGCTCGGTCGGGCCCAGGCACAGCGCGTGCGCGGCGCCTTGCAGCAGCCCCGCGTCGAGCAGGCCGGGCACGTCCTGCGGCGCCACCGGCCCGTAGGCGATGCGCCCGGCGGGCGTGGCGACTTCGACGAGCGGCTCGAGCCAAAACATGCCGCGCGAGCCGTTGCGCACCAGTTGCAGGGGCAGCTGGCGCGCCGCGGCGCCCGCTTGCAGCGCGGCGGCCACCGCGTCGGCGCCCAGCGCGAGGGCGGCGCTGTCGCGCGGCACATAGACGGTGACAGGGTTCGTAGCCATCACACTGCCTCCGCATCGGTCAAGGATTCGGCGAGCAGCTGTTCGAGTCGCTCGGGCGTCACGCGCGCGTGCAGTTTTGCGCCGATCTGCACCGCCGGCGAGGATGCGCACAGGCCCAGGCAATAGACTGGCTCCAGCGTCACCGCGCCGTCCGCGCGCGTGCCGTGGCGTGCGCAGCCGAGCACGCGCTCGGCATGGGCGAGTAGCTCTTCGGCGCCGCAGGCCTGGCAGGCTTCGGCGCGGCAGATCTGCACCACCTGCCGCCCCGGCGGTTCGCTGCGAAAGAAGTGGTAGTAGCTGATCACGCCATGCACCTCGGCCCGCGAGAGATCGAGCGCGCGCGCAATCATGGGCACTGCCTCGCTCGGCACATAGCCGAGCGCATCCTGCACCGCATGCAGCAGCGGCAGCAGCGCGCCGGGCTGGTCGCGGTGCGCGGCGATCGCCTCGGCGACTTTGCTCAAATCGGGAGCTTTAAGGGGAAGGGGTTTCATCGCAGACGGGCCCATGGTGGATGCTGGAAACGGTGCTCAATGAAAGAACTGGCTCGCGCTCAAGAGCGTGCGGTACACGCCCCAGGCGAGCGGGATGCCAACGGCGATCCAGGCTGCCCACACCAAGGCGGGGTTGCTGGGGTGGTAGGACGCAAGGCTCGTGCCGACTTCGCTGGCTTCGGCGCGCTCGTGCGCCAGACGTTTTTCTTCGGCGAGTTCGGCCTCGGTCATGAAGTGCTTGTCTGCCACCGGGCGGATCATCAGGTTGCAAAGCAGCCCGATCACCAGCATGCCGACCAGGATGTACATGGTCTGGTTGTAAACCTGTTCACGGGGGATTCCCAGGCCGAGCTGATAGTCGCGCATGTAGTTCACCACCACGGGCCCGAGAATCCCTGCGGTGGACCATGCGGTCAGCAAACGACCGTGGATCGCCCCGACCATCTGCGTGCCAAAAAGGTCCGCCAGGTAAGCCGGCACGGTGGCGAAGCCCCCGCCGTACATGCTCAGGATGATGCAAAAGGCAGCCACGAACATCAGTTTGTTCCCCGCGGCTGCGCTGATCGGGACGCTGAAATACAGCAGGCCACCGAGGATGAAGAAAATCGAGTAGGTCATCTTGCGTCCGAGCTTGTCTGACAGACTGGCCCAGAAGAAACGGCCCACGATGTTGAACAGGCTCAGCAGCGCGGCAAAGCCTGCGGCCACGCCGGCGATGGCCGTCAGTTGGGTCTTGTCCAGTTCGCTGAATTTGGCGGGAACGCCGATCAGGCTGCCGCCGAACACCTCCTGCAGCATCGGGCTGGCCATGCCGATCACGCCGATACCCGCCGACACATTCATGCACAGCACCATCCACACCAGCCAGAACTGCGGAATGCCCCAGACTTTTTTCACGTGCACATGGCCGTGCGTAATCATGGCATTCGTCTGCCCTTGCGCGGGTGGCGTCCAGCCCTCGGGTTTCCAGCCCTGCGCCGGAATCCGGTAGCCGAAAGCCCCGATCAGCATGGCGATGGTGTAGATCACGCCCATGACGACGAAGGTCTCCCACACGCCTACGCTGGTCGGCGTGGCGAAATGCTTCATCAGCTCTGCCGCCAGGGGCGAACCGATCATGGCACCGCCGCCAAAACCCATGATGGCCATACCGGTGGCCATGCCCCGTTTGTCGGGAAACCACTTGATCAATGTGCTCACCGGTGAGATGTAGCCCAGGCCCAGGCCGATGCCGCCGATGATGCCCGAGCCGAGAATCATCATCCAGAATTGGTGCAGGTACACGCCCAGGGCCGAGAACAGCATGCCGCCGCCCCAGCAAAGCGCCGCGATCACGCCCACTTTGCGCGGCCCCACGCGCTCGAGCCAGCCGCCCCAGATGGCGGCCGAGAGACCGAGAAAGACGAAAAACAGCGTATACATCCAACCCAGCGTTGAAATCGGCCAATCGCAGCTGGTGGTGAAAAGTTGCTGGAAAAAGCCCACGTCGGGGCCGCACTTGATGGATTCCTTGATGCCCAGCGCCTTGGACAAGGGCAGCCAGAACACCGAAAAGCCATAGGCCATGCCAATGCACAGGTGAATGGCCAACGCTGCGGGTGGCACCAGCCAGCGGTTGAAGCCAGGCGCGGCGACGATGCGCTCTTTGGACAGAATGCCGCCCTTGGAGGGATGCGGGGCAAGTGTCTGTGGACTGAGTGTGCTGGACATCGGGTCTCCTTTGGTATGAATTTGTCTTTGCATGGAAAATGGTGCCATCGCAGCCATGTTTTGCGAGCCCGCAGATCATCGCCGGACTTTTTCAAGGCTTCAATATGAAGACAAACCGCAAAAGCATTGGCAGCTGAGTTCTTAAGTGATAACCCTATGAAAGAAATTTCGATCCGCCCGGTCTGGGGCATTCATGAGCCTGGTGGTCGTCCCTTGCCAGCGCGGATCATCGAGCTGCTCGTACAGGTGTCCGAATCCGGAAGCCTGCTGCTCGCGGCGCGTGCGCTGGGGCTGTCCTACCGCCGTGCCTGGGATTTGGTGCGCGAAGGGGAAGAGCACTTCGGGGCCGCACTGCTCGTGATGGAGCGCGGGCGCGGCTCGACGCTCACCGAACTGGGGACGCGCATCGTGTGGGCCGACAAGCGCATCCGTGCGCGTCTGCAGCCCATTTTGGAAACGATGGCGTCCGAGCTCTCCGAGGAGCTGCGCAACGCCTTGCGCGAGGCACCGGCCGCCTTGCGTCTGCACGCGAGCCACGGCTTTGCCATCGAACGCCTGATCGAACGCCTGGGGCATGAGGGGCTCCAGTTGCACATCAGCTACGCCAGCTGCAGTGCTGCCGCGGCCGCCCTGCGCGAGGGCGAGTGCGACATGGTCGGCATGCACCTCCCGCTCGGGCCGCTGCAGGACATGGCGCTGCAGCACTACCGTCCCTGGTTGCAGGGCATGGCGCTGACCCTGGTGGACATCGCGCAGCGGCGCCAGGGCTTGATGGTGCAGCGCGGCAACCCCAAGGAGGTGTTTTCGCTGGCCGACCTCACGCGCCCGCAGGTGCGCTTCATCAACCGGCAGGCGGGCTCGGGCTCGCGGCTGCTGCTCGAGGGCCTGCTGGCGCAGCAGGGCATAGACGCCACGCGCATCGCCGGTTTCGAGCAGGGCGAATACACCCATTCGGCGGTTGCGGCCTACGTGGCCAGCGGCATGGCCGACGTGGGCTTCGGTCTGGAGCCGCCGGCGCGGCACTTCAAGCTCGACTTCGTGCCCATCGCCACGGAGCGCTACTTTCTGCTGTGCCGCGACGACGTGTTGCCGACGCCGGCGGCACAAAAAGTGCTGGCCGTATTGCGCGATCCATCCTTTCAGTCCGTGCTGTCGCAATTGCCGGGCTACGACCCCGCCTGCGCAGGGGTCGTCATGCCGCTCGCGCAGGCCTATCCGGCGCTCGGTGAAGTGCGCCGCCGCGCGTCTGCACGGCGCCCGGCCGGGGCGGGGCAAAGCCCTGCAGCCGTCGCTGGCAACGTTCAGCCCAATGCCCACCCATGGAGGAAACCTGAATGAACACGGAGACACTGGTGCTCGCTGGCGGTTGTTTTTGGTGCACCGAGGCGATTTTTCAGCGCGTGCGCGGCGTCCTCGACGTGCAAAGCGGTTACTGCAACGGCTACGTGCCGCAGCCGAGCTACGAGCAGGTCTGCACGGGCACGACTGGGCATGCCGAGGCCGTGCGCGTCACGTTCGACCCAGCGCAGATCGGCGTGCGTGAAATTTTGCAAATCTTTTTCGCCACGCACGACCCCACCACGCCCAACCGCCAGGGCAACGATGTGGGGCCGCAGTACCGCAGCGGGATTTATTACGAGCGCCCCGAGCACGGCGAGGCCGCGCGCGCCTTGATCCATGAGCTCGAGGCGCAGCAGGTGTTCGACGCCCCCATCGTCACCGAGGTTCAGCCCTTGGAGCAGTTCTGGCCCGCCGAGGATTACCATCGCGACTATTTCGCGCGCCATCCGCAGCAAGGCTATTGCGCCTTCGTCATCGCGCCCAAGCTGGAAAAATTCCGCCAGACCTTTGCGCAGTATCTGAAACCGTGAGGACCGTGCCGACGACAGGCTGGCCAGGCGTTCAGGCGCCAGCGTGGCGCCGTTTTCCCATCCAAAAAGAGGAGACAAACATGCATGAAGTGATGGAGCAAACCGTGGACACCATACGCTGGAGCGTCGCACACGGCATAGGGCGCATCGTGTTCGACCGCAGCGATGGCCCGCACACGCTTGCGCTGGCGGCCACGGCGGCACTGGCGCGTGCGGTGGATGAGGTGGCGGAGGCGCGCCCGCGCGTGGTCTTGCTCAGCGGCAGCGGCGGGCTGTTCAGCGCCGGCGGCAACATCGCCGAGATGCGCGCGCATGCCGAGACCCTGGAATCCTACCTGCGCGCACTCGTGGACATCGCGCACCCGGCGCTCCTGCGTTTGTCGCAGCTGCCCGTGCCCGTGGTCACGGCGATCAACGGCCCGGTCGGCGGTGGTGGAGTGGGCTGGGCGCTGTGCGGCGATTTTGCGCTGGCGGCCGCGTCCATGAAATTGCGCACGGGCTACGTGGCGCTGGGCCTGTCGCCGGACATGGGGGCGTCGTATTTCGTCACGCGCCGCGTGGGTGCGATGCGTGCGCGCCAGCTGTTCATGCTCAGCGATCCGATAGACGCACGCCAATGCCTTGAAATGGGGCTGGTCGACGAGGTCGTGCCCGACAGCGAGCTGGCGCAGCGTGCCGAAGCCCTGTGCGCGCGCCTTGCGGCTGCACCCCGGGGATCACTGGCCAAGATCAAGCACCTGTGCGAAGGCGCGATGCAGCGCGGTCTGCAGGCACAGCTGGCGCTCGAGCAAGCCTTGCTGCAAGAGTGCACGCACAGCCAGGACGCGCGCGAAGGGCTGCAAGCCTTTCTCGAAAAGCGTGCGCCGCGCTTTCACTGACGCGAAATACGAACACGACTTACGCCAATCGGGGTTCAGGCAAGGCGCGCGCACCATGGCAAAACACTTTGCTGCATCCTTGTTTGCGTGAGTCCAGACGTAGCGTGGGCCAAGCCGTGCACAAACTGCGCAACCCCTGTGCAATGAACGCGCTCCGGCGTGGCTGGGAGAGTGTGCGCCGCGCTGCGCTTGCATGGCTGCTGCTGGCCCTGGTGCTGGTGCCCACCGTGGGGCAGCTGCACAAGGTGCTGCACTTCGCGCCGCACGCCGGGCAGGGGCGCGCTATGGCGGTGCTGCGCGCACACGGGCTCGATGTGCGCGGCACTGCCGCAGGGGCAGTTGGGGCAATTGGGGTAGAGGCCGGAGCCGAGGCTCAGGGTGCGCTCTCGCCCGGCGCAGCCGCCGCCTCCGAAAAAGACTTTTCCCAAGGTCTGCGGCGCCTGCTGCCGCAGCACACGGCGGCCGACTGCGAGCTGCTCGACCAGCTCGCGCTCGGGCAGGCGCTGCACGCCGCCGCGCTCGTCCTGCCAACGGCGCTGCCGCCCGGCGCTCCTGCTGCACGGCCCCTCGTCGGGCGCGTGGTGCGGCACGTCGCAGCGTTTCGCGCACGCGCTCCGCCGACGCGCTGAAAACTCCTTCTTTCATAGCTGCTAGCGCTTACCAGATAAGCGCTATAGCCTATTTTCATTCTTATTTTGGCAACGCTGCCATGCGCCGGCCATGGCCCGCATGGGCAGGGCGGCGCGTGCCGCCCTGGCGTTCCTCGTACCCAAAGTTTGCTTTCATGAAGTCCTCTCAAAAATCCTCTGCTGTTTTGGCGCGGCGGCCCGTGGCGCTGGCCGTGGGGCTGCTGCTGACGAGCCTTGGTCTGGCCCATGCCCAAAGCGTTCCGTCCGCCGCTGCGCCAGCCTCCGCTCCAGCGCCTGCGACTCCTGCGGCGAGCGCCTCCACGGCCACGCCTGCCACCGTCTCCACCCCTGTCCCCGTTCCCGTTCCCGTTTCCGTCTCGGAGACGCCCACGCTCGCCACCGTCACGGTATCCGCCAGCGGCCTGCAGCTGGGCAGCAGCGAGCTGGCCACGCCTGTGACCGTGCTCGAAGGTGACGAGCTCGTGCAGCGGCGCGCCGCGACGCTGGGCGACACGCTGGACGGCATGCCGGGCATCAGCGCGAGCCACTTCGGCGCGGGCGCGAGCCGCCCCATCATCCGCGGCATGGACGGCCCGCGCGTGAAGATCCTGAGCGACGGCGCCGAACTGCAGGACGCCTCCACCGTGAGCCCCGATCACGCGGTCGCGTCCTCCCCCTTGCTCGCGCGCCAGATCGAGGTGCTGCGCGGCCCTTCGGCGCTGCTCTATGGCGGCGGTGCCGTGGGCGGCGTGGTCAATGTGCTCGACGACAAGGTGCCCACCGCCATCCCTGAGAAGGGCTACACCGGCAGCGCCGAGCTGCGCGCGAGCAGCAACGCACGCGAAAAAGCCGGCGTGTTCGCGCTCACCGGCGGCACGGGGCACCTCGCGCTGCACGTCGAAGGCGCGGCCAACGACGCGCAGGACTACCGCGCCGGCAGCGGCTGGCCGCAAGGCTCGCGCGTGCCCGGCAGCTACCAGCGCGGCGACACGGGCAGCGTGGGCCTGTCGTGGATCGACACCGACGGCTACCTCGGCGCAGCCTACACGCGCCAGACGGCCAAATATGGCTTGCCGGGTGATGACGCCGCGCACGCGGGCTGCGGCGCCGAGGGCAACCGGCTGGTCTGCCCCGCCGACGCAGCGCCCGCAGAAGCTTCCACCGATGCCACCGCACCCATGGTCGATCTGCTCAGCGAACGCTGGGACTTGCGCGGCGAGCTGCGCAACCCGTTCGCCGGCATCGCCGCCGTGCGCCTGCGCAGCGGCCTCACGCATTACCGGCACAACGAGATCGAGGACGGCGCGGTCGGCACCACCTTCAGCAACCAAGCCTACGACAGCCGCATCGAGCTCGAGCACCTGCCGATCGCGGGCTGGCGCGGCCTCGTGGGGCTGCAGCTCGGGCAGCGCAAATTCCGCGCCGACGGCGAGGAATCCTTCATACAGCCCACGGCCACGCACAAAGTGGGCCTGTTCGCGCTCGAGGAGTACCGGTGGCAGGACTGGCGCTTCGAAGCCGCGCTGCGCCACGACCGCCAGAGCGTCGAGGCGCAAAGCAGCGGGATCGAACGCGATCACCACGGCACTTCGGCCTCGCTCGGCGCGGTGTGGAAGTTCACGCCCGGCTACGCCCTGGGCGCCTCGTTCACGCGCGCCGTGCGCTTGCCCACGGCCGAAGAGCTCTACGCCCAGGGCCTGCACCTGGCCACGCGCACCTACGAGCGCGGCAACGCCGATCTGCGCGCCGAGACGGCGCAAAACATCGACCTGAGTTTGCGCAAGACGGCCGGCGACACCACTTTCGAGCTCAGCGTGTTCCGCAACCACATCGCCAACTACATCTACGGCCGCACCGTCGATGAGCTCGGCGGTCTGCAGCTGCTGCAATACAGCCAGCAGGACGCCACCTTCACCGGCTTCGAAGGTCAGGTGCACCAGCGCCTCACGCGGCACCTGGGGCTCACGCTGCGCGGCGACGCGGTGCGCGCGCACCTGGACGACGGCAGCCGCGTGCCGCGCATGCCCGCTGCGCGCGCGGGGCTGCGCCTGGACGGCAGCTGGGGCCCTTGGCAGGGCTACACCGAATGGCTGCAGTTGGCGCGCCAGGATCGCACCGCCGCGTTCGAAACGCCCACACCGGGCTACGGCATGCTGAATGTGGGCCTGAGCTACGGTGGCACATCGAGCGGGGCGTTCGGGCAGCGCTGGCAGATCTACCTCAAGGCCAATAATTTGAACAACCGCCTGGCCTACGCGAGCACCTCGTTCATCAAGACCGCCGCGCCGCTCATGGGGCGCGACATCACGCTGGGCCTGCGCGTGGAGTTTTGAGTTTGGGGCCGTCGTGCGCTGGATCGCTCGGCCCTCAGCCCCTGCGTGGCCCCCTGGGCTCCAAGGGCAAAAAGTGCTGCTGGCCTGTGCCATAATCGCGGGCTCAGCGCAGCACTTGGGTGATTAGCTCAGCGGTAGAGCACTGCCTTCACACGGCAGGGGTCACATGTTCGATCCATGTATCACCCACCAATTTCCGTGCGCCGCGTTTTTCACGCGCGGCATGCAGTTCGCGCCTTGGGTGATTAGCTCAGCGGTAGAGCACTGCCTTCACACGGCAGGGGTCACATGTTCGATCCATGTATCACCCACCAACATACATTGCGCCTCGAGTCCCGCCGTTGATCTTGCTCGAAGGCCGCTTTGCCTATCCATTCGGGCTACTTCTGCGTTCTCGATGACTGGGCGCGCGTGCCTGGGGTGCCGGTAGAATCTTCGCGATTCCTTGCTATCGGCTTGGTGGCAAGCGCCGCGGGTGCATCGGCCCGGCGTTACGCTAAGCCCCATCTACCCCATGACCCTCCTCGTCACCGGCGGCGCCGGCTTCATCGGCAGCAATTTCGTGCTCGACTGGCTTGCGCACAGCGACGAGCCCATCGTCAAC
>NZ_QPJU01000011.1 GCF_003337425.1 Extensimonas vulgaris | reverse complement strand
CACGCTGCGGCAGATGCTGGCACAACGAATTGCCCGCATCCTGCCTCGCTGCCCATGCTGCGGGCGGGCGAGGAGTAATTTATGACACAGTCAAACTAGCAGCCTGTCTCAAGCACCCGGCGCGAGGCGGGTTTGGCCGCCCAGGTAGGGGCGCAGGGCTTCGGGGATGGTCACGCTGCCGTCGGCTTGCTGGTAGTTTTCGAGCACCGCGACGAGGGTGCGGCCTACGGCCAGGCCCGAGCCGTTGAGGGTGTGCACGAGTTCATTCTTGCCCTGGCTGTTTTTGAAGCGGGCTTGCAGGCGGCGTGCCTGGAAGGCTTCGCAATTGCTCACCGAGCTGATTTCGCGGAAGGTGTTTTGGCCGGGCAACCACACCTCGAGGTCGTAAGTTTTGGCGGCGCCAAAGCCGAGGTCGCCGGTGCACAGGCTCATGACACGGTAGTGCAGGCCCAGGCGCTGCAGCACGGCCTCGGCGTGGCGCGTCATGGCTTCGAGCGTTTCGTAGCTTTTATCGGGGTGCACGATCTGCACGAGCTCGACCTTGTCGAACTGGTGCTGGCGGATCATGCCGCGCGTGTCGCGCCCGTGGCTGCCGGCTTCGGAGCGAAAGCAGGGCGTGTGCGCGGTGAGTTTGCGTGGCAATTCGCTCTCCTGGAGCACGGTGTAACGCACAAAGTTGGTGAGCGGCACTTCGCTCGTCGGGATGAGGTAGAGCGCAGCCTGCTCGGGCGTGGGTTCGGCGTCCTGCCCGCCTTTTTGCGCGGCAAACAGGTCGCCGGCGAACTTGGGCAACTGGCCCGTGCCCAGGAGCGAGTCGGCGTTGACGATGTAGGGCACGTAGCACTCGGTATAGCCGTGCTCGCCGGTTTGCAGGTCGAGCATGAACTGCGCGAGTGCGCGGTGCAGGCGTGCGATCGGGCCTTGCATGACGGAAAAGCGCGCGCCCGAGAGCTTGGCACCGGTTTCGAAGTCGAGCCCCAACGGCGTGCCGACATCGACGTGGTCTTTGGGCGGGAAGTCGAACTGCGGTGGCGTGCCCCAGCGGCGCACTTCGACGTTGGCGCTTTCGTCCGCGCCCACAGGCACGCTTTCATGTGGCAGGTTGGGCACGGCGAGCAGCAGCGCGTGCAGCTCGGCCTGGATTTGTTCGAGCCGCGCAGCGGAGTGCTCTAGCTCATCCTTGATTTGGGCGACCTCGGCCATGAGTGCGTCGGCGTTTTCGCCCCGCGCTTTGCACTGGCCGATCTGCTTGGAAAGGCTGTTGCGGCGCGCCTGCAGCGCTTCGGTGTGCGCTTGCAGCGTCTTGCGCTCGGCTTCGAGTGCCTGGAAGGCCGCGACGTCGAGGAAGGGCTGGGGTTTTTTGCGGGTTTCGAGCCGTGCGATGACGCTGGGCAGGTCTTTGCGAAGGAGGAGGAGGTCGAGCATGCGCGGGATTTTAGGTCGCCGCGGGAATGCGCCGCGGGAACGATTCGTGCTTACACTCCACGGCGCGGTCGCAGCGGTGCCTGAAGTGTCCAAGGGTTCTCCCCGTTCAGAAGCGCGGCCGTTTTTCGTGTGCTGCTCAGAGCGCCCGCGGTGGTGAGCAGCTTGCTAAGAACCTGTTCATGGTCTTTTCATGGGGTGCGCATGACAGCAAACGGTCACGATCGAGGCGCCCGGCGCCGCCCATGCTGGTGGCCTGGGCAAGGCGGGCAACGACGCGCGTGGCCGTTTGCTGCCATGCCCTTCGGGTTGCCCCGCAAAGGCAGCGTCTGCGGCGTTGCCCATCCTCGCCGCACATCAGTGCGGCTTGCGGTGGGCGCCTTGCATCCACTGCCTTTGCGGGGCAACGTACCCCATGAAAAGACCATGAACAGGTTCTAAGGTGTGCCGCACATGGAAAGTTATCTGCTCGATTGGGCCAATCTGCTGCTGCGCTGGCTGCACGTGGTCACGGCGATCGCCTGGATAGGGTCGTCGTTTTATTTCGTGTTTCTCGACAGCAGCCTCACGCCGCCGCAGGACGAGGACTTGCGCCGCCAGGGCGTGAGCGGCGAGCTCTGGGCTGTGCACGGCGGGGGCTTTTACCACCCGGTGAAGTTCAGCGTCGCGCCGCCGCAGCTGCCCGCGCACCTGCATTGGTTTTTCTGGGAGAGTTACAGCACCTGGCTCAGTGGCTTTGCGCTCTTTACGGTGTCTTACCTGTGGAATGCGAGCACCTACCTGATCGACAAGTCACGCATGGACTGGCCGCCGGCGCTGGCAGTGGCGGTGGCGCTGGGCTTTCTGGTGGCGTTCTGGCTGTTGTATGACGCCGTGTGCCGCATCTGGGGGCAACGCCCGCGCGGGGACGCCATCGTCAGCGCGTTCGTGCTCGTGCTCGTCGCGGCGGCGGCCTGGCTGGCCTGCCACTGGTTTGCCGGGCGCGCGGCCTTTTTGCTCGTGGGCGCGATGCTGGCCACGAGCATGAGCGCGAACGTGTTTTTCTGGATCATTCCGGGCCAGCGCAAGATGGTGGCGGCGCTGCGCGCGGGGCAGCCGGTCGATCCGCTGCACGGGCTGCGCGGTAAGCAGCGCAGCGTGCACAACACGTATTTCACGCTGCCGGTGGTGTTTGCGATGCTCAGCGGGCACTACAGCTTCACCTGGAGCCATCCGCAGAACTGGCTCGTGCTTGTGCTCATGATGTTTGCGGGCGCGAGCATCCGCCAGTTTTTCGTTCTGCGCCACGGCTACAAGCTCGGGCGCAACCGCCATCCACTGCCGTATGCGCTCGTGGGCGTGGCAGTGCTCGCGGCCCTGGTGTGGTGCTTGCGGCCGCAGGCTTCGGATGATCCTGTTTCGATAGCTGCTAGCGCAGGTACATCAATGGCTAGAGGCCAAAATGATGCTGAAAAAGTGGAGGCCATCGTGCAGCAGCGCTGCACGTCCTGCCACGGTGCGCAGGTGCAGATGAAGGGTTTGCGCCTGGACGTGCCCGAAAACCTGCGCCGGCACGCGCAGGCGATCTACCAGCAGGTGGTGGTGGAAAAGCGCATGCCCATGAACAATGCCACGCAGATGACCGAGGCCGAGCGCGCGCTCATCGCGCAGTGGTTCACGGTGGACGTGGCCGGTGGCGCGGCAGGCAGTGATGCGGCTACGCGCGCGCGGCCTTGAGCGCAGGCGTGGCTGGCGCGGCAGGCACGGTAGGCGGCGGGGGCTTGCGCGGCAGGCCCAGGCCCGCGAGGTACACGTCGAGCGTGGCGCTGCCGGCCTGCACGAGGTCGAAGCCCGCCGGGTCGAGCAGCCACTGGTTGACCAGCCCTTCGAGCAGCACCTGCAGCCCGAGCACGGCGGTATCGAGCGGCACGGGCGGTGTGACGGCGCGCAGCGCGAAGGCTTTGGCGAGCGTCTGGCGATTGCGCTGCAGGCACTCGGCGTGCACGCGCAGGTGGCGCGACTGCACGGGGCCGAGTTCATCGACGTATTCGACCTTGTGTGTGGCGATCTGCAGCACGCGGCGCGTTTGCGCGTCGGTGGCGATCAGGCGCAGCACCTCGAGCATCGCGGCGTGCAGCTCGGCCACGGGGTCCTGGGCTTGCGCGAATTGCTCGTGCGCGAGCATTTGCTCGAGCGGCAGACTCACGCGCTCCATCATGGCGTTGACGAGGTCGGCCTTGTCTTTGAAATGCCAGTAGATCGCGCCGCGCGTGGCACCCGCGGCCACGGCGATGTCGTTGAGCGAAGTGCGCGAAACGCCACGCGCCTGAAACAGTTGTTCGGCAGCATCGAGCAGGCTCTCCCGCGTGGCCTGCGCGTCGGCCTTGGTGCGTCTAGCCATAAAAAACCCTCCACTGTGCGTGCCGATCGGGCGAATATACATACATTCGCGGATGTATATATACTGCGCCGCTTTATGACGCGACCAGGCGCATGGACAGGCTCTCAGCTGGCATGAGGGATGCATGGCCTGGGATTGCAATGCCGTCCCGTTTTTTGTCGCGCTCGCCGGGCGTTCCGGCGGGGGCGATCGCCTGAATTTTGATCGAAGGAACACCATGCCTGCCTTGCGACATGCCGAGACCGTTCTTCCGTTTTCCTCCGCGGCGCCCGCGTGGCGTTGGCGCGCCGGACTCGTGGCGACGGCGGCCTGCGCCGCTGTATTGCTGAGCGCCTGCGGCAAGTCCGAGGCGCCTGCCGGTGCCGGTGCCCAGCGGCCACCGCCCGAAGTGGGCGTGATCACGGTGCAGCCCGGCGAAGTCGGCCTGGTGACCGAGCTGCCCGGCCGCGTGGAGGCGTACCGCATCGCACAGGTGCGCGCGCGCGTGGCGGGCATCGTGCAAAAGCGGCTGTTCCGTGAAGGCAGCGACGTCAAGGCGGGCGAGCTGCTCTACGCGATCGACCCCGCCCCCTACCAGGCCGCGCTGCAAAGCGCCGAGGCCACGCTGGCACGCTCGCAGGCCAATTTGCTGCAGGCCACGGCGCTGGCCGAGCGCTACAAGCCGCTCGTGGCCGTGAATGCCGTGAGCAAGCAGGATTACGACAACGCCGCAGCGGCGCAAAAGCAGGCCGAGGCCGACGTGGCCGCGGGCAAGGCGGCCGTGCAGACGGCGCGCATCAACCTGGGTTACGCCAGCGTCACGGCGCCGATTTCGGGGCGCATCGGGCGCGCGCTCGTGACCGAAGGTGCGCTCGTGGGCCAGGGCGAGGCCACGCAGCTGGCCGTGATCCAGCAAATCGATCCGGTCTATGTCAACTTCACGCAATCGGCCAACGAGGTGATGCAGCTGCGCAACGCCATGGCGGCGGGGCAGCTGCAGCGCGTGGGCAATGAAAACGCGGCGCGCGTGCGCATCGCGCTCGACGACGGCAGCGAATACGCCCTGCCCGGCAAACTGCTGTTTTCGGACTTGACGGTGGATCAGGCCACGGGCCAGATCACCCTGCGTGCCGAGGTGCCCAACCCCAAGGGCGACTTGCTGCCGGGCCTGTACGTGCGCGTGCGCGTCGAGCAGGCGCAGCTGCCCAACGGCATTACGGTGCCGCAGCAGGCCGTCACGCGCACGCAGCAGGGCGACACGGTCACGGTGGTCGGCCCCGACGGCAAATTGAGCCAGCGCAAGGTGAAGATCGGCGCCGCACGCGGTAACCGCTGGGTGGTGCTCGACGGTCTCAAGGCGGGCGAGCAGGTCATGGTCGACGGCTTTCAAAAGGTGATGATGCTGCCGCCGGGCACGCCCGTGAAGCCCGTGCCCTGGCAGCCCACGGCGGCAGGTGGCCCGGGCGCCGGCGCGGGCGCAGCCCCTGCCGCGCAGCCTGCGCCGGCCAAGGCTGCCTCGTCCGCCAGCGCTCCCGCAGCGGCGCGCCCCTGAACGCCGCGAGCCGCTAAAAGAAAAGAGGAGCGCGTTCCATGCCCAATTTTTTCATCGACCGCCCGATTTTTGCGTGGGTGGTGGCCATCTTCATCATGGTGCTGGGCGGCGTGTCGATCACGCAGCTGCCCGTAGCGCAATACCCCACGGTGGCGCCGCCGACTATCGTGGTGTCGTTCACCTACCCTGGTGCATCCGCACAGACGCTCGAAGACAGCGTGATCGCCGTGGTCGAGCGCGAAATGAACGGCGCCACGGGCCTCGCCTACATGGAGGCCGTGAGCCAGGCCGACGGCACGGGCACGCTGACGCTGAGCTTCGAGCCCGGTACCGACCCCGACATGGCGCAGGTGGACGTGCAAAACCGTCTCTCGCGCGCCACGCCGCGCCTGCCTGCGGCAGTGACGCAGCAGGGCGTGAAGGTGGACAAGTCACGTTCGAACTTCCTGCAGTTCGCGATGCTTTCGTCCGAATCGCCGGAGGTCACCCTGGACGACCTGACCGACTATGCGGCGCGCAACGTGGTGCCCGAGCTGCAGCGCGTGCCCGGCATCGGGCAGGTGCAGCTGTTCGGTGCCGAGCGCTCCATGCGCATTTGGATAGACCCGGCCAAGATGCAGGGCTACAACGTCTCGACTGCCGACATCGCCGCTGCCATCCAGGCGCAGAACGTGCAGGTGTCCTCGGGCAGCATAGGCGACAAGCCCAACCTCAAAGATCAGACGATCACGGCGACCGTGATCGTGCCGGGGCAGCTCAGAACGGTGGAGCAGTTCGGCAAGATCGTGCTGCGCGCCAACCCCGACGGCTCCACGGTGCGGCTCAAGGACGTAGCACGCATCGAGCTTGGGGTCGAGTCCTATGCGACGACTGCGCGCCTCAACGGCAAACCGGCCGCGGGCATAGGCATACAGCTGTCGCCCAGCGGCAACGCGCTTGCGTCGGCCAAGATGGTGCGCGCGCGGCTGCAGGAGCTGGAGAAGTATTTCCCCAAAGGGGTGCGCTGGAGCCTGCCTTACGACAGCTCCAAGTTCGTCTCGATCTCGATCGAGAAGGTGGTGCACACGCTGTTCGAAGCCATCGTGCTGGTGTTCATCGTGATGTTCGTGTTCCTGCAGAACATCCGCTACACCCTGATTCCGACCATCGTCGTGCCCGTGGCCTTGCTGGGCACCTTCGGCGCTTTGCTCGCGCTGGGGTTTTCGATCAACGTGCTGACCATGTTCGGCATGGTGCTCGTGATCGGTATCGTGGTGGACGACGCGATCGTGGTGGTGGAAAACGTCGAACGCATCATGAGCGAGGAGGGCCTGCCGCCGCGCGAGGCTACGCGCAAGGCCATGGGCCAGATCGCGGGCGCCGTCGTCGGCATCACCGTGGTGCTGGTGTCGGTGTTTTTGCCGCTGGCGTTTTTTGCCGGCTCGGTGGGCAACATCTACCGTCAGTTCTCGGTCGTGATGGCTGTGTCGATTGGTTTTTCCGCCTTTCTGGCGCTCTCGCTCACGCCGGCTTTGTGCGCCACGCTGCTCAAGCCCGTCGAAGCCGGGCACCACCACGAGAAAAAAGGCTTTTTTGGCTGGTTCAACCGCAGCTTCAACCGCAGTGCCAAACGCTACGAAGGCTGGGTGGCCAAGCTCCTGCACCGCGGTGGGCGCATGATGATCATCTACGTCGCCCTGATCGCAGCCGTGGGCGTGCTGTATCTGCGCCTGCCGACCTCCTTTTTGCCCAATGAAGACCAGGGCTACGCGCTCGTGAACATCCAGCTGCCGCCGGGTGCGGCCGACAGCCGTACCGGCGCCGTGGTCAAGCAGATCGAGGACTTCATGCTCAAGCAGTCCGAGGTGGACAACATCGTTACCGTGCAAGGCTTCAGCTTCTCGGGGCGTGGGCAAAACGCCGGCATCGCCTTCGTCACGCTCAAGGACTGGGCCGAGCGTCCCGGCGCCGAGCACAGCGTCGACGCCATCGTGGGGCGCGGCATGGCAGCCTTCTCGCAGATTCGCGACGCCTTCATCTTCGTGCTGAGCCCGCCGCCGATTCCTGAGCTCGGCACGAGTACGGGTTTTGCTTTCCGGTTGCAAGACCGCGGCAGCAATGGCCACGACGCGCTCGTGAATGCGCGCAACCAGCTCCTGGGCATGGCCATGAAGAGCCCCGTGCTCACCGCCGTGCGCCCCGACGGCCTCGAAGACGCGCCGCAGCTGCAGGTGGACATAGACCGCGACAAGGCGAGCGCGCAGGGGGTGAGTTTTGCGGCCATCAACAGCGCCATGTCCGTGGCCTTCGGCTCGTCCTACATCAACGACTTTCCGAACGCGGGGCGCATGCAGCGCGTCATCGTGCAGGCCGATGCCCCCGCGCGCATGCAGCCCGAAGACATCCTCAAGCTCACGGCCGTCAACAGCCAGGGCAATCTGGTGCCGTTTTCCACCTTTGCCACGACGCGCTGGGTGACCGGCCCCATGCAGACGGTGCGCTACAACGGCTACCCGTCGATGCGCATCGCAGGCAACGCCGCGCCGGGCTACAGCACGGGGCAGGCCATGGCCGAGATGGAGCGCCTGGCGGCGCAATTGCCCGCGGGCTTCGGCTTCGAGTGGACGGGCCAGTCGCGCGAGGAAAAGATCGCCGGCTCGCAGGCCATCGTGCTTTATGCGTTCGCCATCCTGGCCGTGTTCCTGTGCCTGGCTGCACTGTATGAAAGCTGGTCGATCCCGTTCTCGGTGATGCTGGTGGTGCCGCTGGGCGTGCTCGGCATGCTGCTCGCAGTGCTCCTGCGCCACATGCCCAACGACGTGTATTTCCAGGTCGGCCTCGTGACCATCATCGGCCTGTCGGCGAAGAACGGGATTCTGATCATCGAATTCGCCAAGGACTTGCAGGCCGAGGGGCGCAGCGTGTTCGACGCCGCGCTGCAGGCCGCGCACCTGCGCTTCAGGCCGATTCTGATGACCTCGATGGCCTTCATCCTCGGCGTGGTGCCGCTGGCCATTGCGACCGGAGCGAGCGCGGCAAGCCAGCGCGCGATCGGCACCGGGGTGATCGGCGGCATGATCACCGGCACCTTCCTGGCGGTCTTTTTCGTGCCGACCTTCTTCGTCGTGGTGCGCAGCCTGTTCAAGGGCGAGCCGCGCCCAGGGCAGGCCGCCCCCGCAGCTGCCGCTGAACACAAGGAAAACTGAACCATGGCTTCGACCGTTTTCGCGCCCCGTTTGCGCTGGAGCGCGGCGCTGCTGGCCTTGGGGCTCAGCGCCTGCTCTTTGATTCCGACCTACGAGCGCCCCGCCGCACCCGTGGCGCCGCAGTGGCCGAGCGTGCCCGGCGGCGCCCCAGCCCCCGTCGCCGACACGGCCCAGCCGCAGGCGGCAGACATCCGCTGGCAGGACTTCGTCAACGATGCGCGCCTGCGCGCCCTCGTGGAATTGGCGCTTGCCAACAACCGCGACCTGCGCGTCGCTGCGCTCACCATAGAGCAGGCACGTGCGCAGTACCAGATCAACCGTGCGAACCAGCTGCCCACCGTCAGCGCGGGTCTGACGGGCAGCTACCAGCCCGGCGCCACCGGCAACATGGTGCACGCCTACACCGTGGGCCTGACCATGGCGAGCTGGGAGATCGACCTGTTCGGGCGCCTGCAAAGCCTCAAGGAAGCGGCGCTCGCGCAATTCTTTGCCACGCAAGAGGCGCGCAGCGCGGTGCAGACCAGCTTGATTGCCTCGGTCGTGAGCACCTGGCTGAGCCTGCAGACCGACGACGAGTTGCTCGTGTTGACCGAGCGCACGCTCACCACGCGCGAAGAGTCGCTCGCGCTCATCCGCAAGCGCTTCGAGCAGGGCGTGGCGTCCGAGCTCGACCTGCGCCAGGCAGAATCGCTCGCCGCCACGGCGCGCGCCACGCTGGCGCAGCAAAGGCGCCAGCGTGCGCTCGACTACAACGTGCTCACCCTGCTCGTGGGCCAAAGCGTGCCCGAGCAGCTGCTTGACACGCAGCAAGGCGTGCAATTCGTCGATGTGCCCGCGGGCATGCCGTCCGACCTGCTCACGCGCCGCCCGGACATCCGCCAGGCCGAGCAGCAGCTGATCGCGGCCAACGCCAACATCGGCGCGGCGCGCGCGGCCTTCTTCCCGCGCATTGCGCTCACGGCCTCCACGGGCAATGCGAGCAACCAGCTCTCCGACCTGTTCAGCGGCGGCACCTGGGTCTGGACGCAGACCAACCAGACCCTGCTGACCATCTTCGACGCCGGGCGCAACCAGGCCGGGCTCGATTCCGCCCGCGCGGGCCGCGAGATCGCGGTGGCGCAGTACGAAAAGGCCATACAAACGGCGTTCCGCGAAGTCTCCGACGCGCTCGCGGGCCGCGCCACGCTGGGCGACCAGGTGCGTGCGCTGCAGCAGCAGGTCGATGCGGCGCTGGTCAGCTACCGCCTGTCCGACCAGCGCTACCGCAATGGCGTGGCCAGCTACCTCGAACTGCTCGACGCCCAGCGCACGCTGTTTGCCGCGCAGCAGGCGCTCGCGCAAACACAGCTTGCGCAGCGGCAAAACCAGGTGCTGCTCTACAAGGCGCTGGGCGGCGGCTGGAGCGAAGCGGATACGCCCGTGGCGAAAAACTGAGCGGGGTGCCCCGCGCTCAGCCTCTCAGGCTGCGCGCGCCAGCTCCGGGTCGGTTTGCGCTGCCGCTGTGGGGCCAGCGCGCACGGCGATGCCGCTCGCGGCGAGCTTGGCATCGTGCTTGGACATAGCGGCCAGGTTGGCCACGTCTTCGGCGCGGCGCAGCGCGCCCGGCGCGATGCGCACCACACCAATCGACAAGGTGGTGCAAGGGAAGAAGCGGCGCACGCCGTCACGGTCCTCGGCGTAGATGCCCCCGGCCTGGCGCGCGGCCTCGTCGAACAGCAAGAGGGCCTCGCGCGCGAACTCCGCCACGAGGTTCTCGCAGCGCTGCAGCCAGTCGCCGCTCTGGAACAGCAGCACGAAGTCGTCGCCCCCCACATGCCCGACGAAGTCGTGGCGCGGGTCGCAGTGCGCCGTGGCCAGCCGGGCCAGCAGGCGGATCATCTGGTCGCCGCGCCAGTAGCCGTAGTAGTCGTTGAAGGGCTTGAAGTGGTTCAGGTCGGCGTAGCAGGCCGTGAATTCGGTGCCGTTGTCGAGCAGGCGCTGTATGTGCAGGCTGATGGGGATGTTGCCGGGCAGGAAGGTCAGGGGATTGGCGTGGCGCGCGGCCTCGATGCGCGTTTCCGTGACGGCGCGCACCAGCTGGGCGCCCGTGCCCAGGCCCAGATAGCGGCCATTGTCGGTCACGATGTAGCCATCGTTGAGGTAGCGCTGATCCTGCGCGGTGAGGATGCCCATGAGCTGCTCCACGTCACAGTCGAGCTCGACCACGCGCGGTGATGGATTGGCGAATGCCAGGCAGGACTTGCGGCCATGGACCTCGCGGAAGTAGAGCGTGGCGTAGCGGTTCATGAACTGCAGGCGGTTGACCAGTGCGATGGGGCGCGTGCCTTCGACCACGGGCAAGGCGTGCAGGGTCGGGTGCGCATGGAACAGCGCGGCGACGGCGTCGTTGCTCGTGTCGGGGCTGACAGCCGGCGCCTGCACCAGGGGGAGGCTGCGCAGAATGCCGGGGCGGGCCGTCTGTCCTAAATGGGGCAGCACGGCTACGTGCCGGTCTTTCAGCACGGCCAGCGCCTCATCATCCAGGCGCGCGCGCGGCGCTTGCGCCGGGCGGCCCAGCAGCCAGCCTTGGCCGAAAGGGATGTCCAGATCGCGCAGGGCGTGCAGGTCTTCGCGGGTTTCGATGCCTTCGGCGATCAGCTGTGTGCCAAACATCTCGGCGATGCCTTTGATGGCCTGCAGCATCTGCAGCTTTTCGGGGTGCGCGCTGATGGCGTGGATGAAATGCTTGTCGATTTTCACGAAGTCGGGCTTGACCTCGGACCATAGGCGCAGGCTCGAGCGGCCATCGCCGAAGTCGTCGAGCGCCAGGCGTATGCCGCAGGCGTGCACGGTCTTGACGGCTGCGCGCAGCATGGCCATGTCGGTCACGCGCTCGTGTTCGGTGACTTCGAGCACCAGCATGCGCGCCTTGCTCCCCATGCTGCGCACCGCCTGGGCGAGCTTGGCGCCGAAAATGGACACGCCCAGCACCAGCGCGTCGGCGCTGATGTTGACGAACAGGCGCCCCGGCGCGGTGCCGGGCGGGTGCGTGGCCGCCCAGTCGCGCAGCGCCGTGAAGATGCAAAAAAGCTCAAAGTCGGCCAGCACGTGCTCGCGCTGTGCCTGCTCCAGCAGCGCTATGGGCGTGTGCCAGGCCGTATCCCGCGGGCCGCGAATCAAGGCCTCGTGGGCATACACCCCGCCCGCGCGCAAGTCGCCCAAGGGCTGGAACACGCAGTGCAGCGCGCCCGCGCGCACCAGACGCGCCAGCACCCCCGTGCCGTGGCGCAGCGCAGGGGAGAGCAGGGTCAGCATGGCCGCATGCCGGGCGGACGGTGGTATCTGGGTCATGAGAGCGGGGCAGGGGCAGGGGCAGGGACGAAACCATAATCTCCGTCGATGACGGGAATATGGCGGTCCGCCAGATGCTATTGTTTTTGATGATTTTTTTCATAAAGAAAAACGGCATTTATGCTTTTATATAAAGCGTAGGCAGCTATCATTTCGATTGTGAACCCCCCTCTTTTTGGGCAGACTTCAACGTGTTTGCCAGCCACGAGGCGTGCCATGCCAGACCAAAGCGCCCCTCTTTCCCCGCCGCTGCCTGATCCGCGCACCCGTCCGCGAGCCTTTTTGCAGGCCTTGTTCGAGGTCGCGGTGCGCAGCGCCCAGCCCTTGCACGGGCTCGCGGCCGCCTTGCCAGCGCCGCCGCGCGGGCGCACGCTGGTGCTCGGCGCGGGCAAGGCGGCGGGTGCGATGGCGCAGGCGCTCGAAGCGCTGTGGCCTGCGGATGCGCCGCTGTCGGGCCTGGTCGTGACGCGCTACGGCCACATTCCGCCGCGGCCCGCGGGTGTGCCGCAGCGCATCGAAGTGATGGAAGCCGCGCATCCCGTGCCCGATGCCGCGAGCGAGGTGGCCGCGCAGCGCATGCTGGCGCTCGTGCAGCAAAGCCGCCTCACGGACGATGACCTCGTGCTGTTCCTCGTCTCGGGCGGCGGCTC
The DNA here is from genome assembly GCF_003337425.1 of Extensimonas vulgaris. Lineage (GTDB taxonomy): Bacteria > Pseudomonadota > Gammaproteobacteria > Burkholderiales > Burkholderiaceae_C > Extensimonas > Extensimonas vulgaris. The sequence continues at coordinate 47,372 of NZ_QPJU01000011.1, read as the reverse complement.
GGCGCTGCTTGCGCTGCCTGTGGAGGGGCTGACGCTGCAGGACAAGCAGCGCATCAACCGCGAGTTGCTTGCGAGCGGCGCGAACATTGCCGGGATGAACTGCGTGCGCAAGCACCTTTCGCGCATCAAGGGCGGGCGCTTGGCGCTCGCATGTGCGCCGGCGCCGGTGTGCACGCTCGCGATCAGCGACGTGCCCGGCGACGACCCCGCCGTGATCGCGAGCGGCCCCACGGTGCCCGATGCGAGCACCTGCGCCGAGGCGCTCGAAATCGTGCGGCGTTACGCCATCGCGCTGCCGCAGGCGGTGCGCCAAGGGCTGGAAAGCGGCGCGCTCGAAACCCCAAAGCCCGGCGCTGCGGCCTTTGCCAAAAACACCGTGCGCCTCGTCGCCACGCCCTGGCAGGCGCTGCAGGCCGCGGCGCAGGCGGCGCGCAGCGCAGGGATCGCCGCGCATGTGCTGTCAGATGAAATCCAAGGCGAGTCGCGCGAAGTGGCCAAGGTGCACGCGGCGCTGGCGCGCACGGTGGCGCAGCGCGGCGCGCCGTTTGCCGCGCCCTGTGTGCTCTTGTCGGGCGGCGAAACCACCGTGACGGTGCACCCGCGCGCCGCGGGCGATTTGCCGGGGCGCGGCGGGCGCGCGGGCGAGTTCTGCCTCGCGCTCGCGCAGGCGCTGCAAGGCGCGCCGAACATCTGGGCGCTCGCGGCCGACACCGACGGCATAGACGGCAGCGAGAACAACGCGGGCGCCTGGGTGGCGCCGGACACGCTCGACCGCGCCGCACGCGCCGGCCTGCGCGTGGCCGAGCACCTTGCGCGCAACGACTCCTGGGGATTCTTTTCAGTCCTGGACGATCTGCTCGTGACCGGGCCGACCTATACCAACGTGAACGACTTCCGCGCGATTTTGGTGCTCTGAGCAGTGCGCAATCGCGCGCAGACGCCGCCGGTGCCGCCGGCGTCAGAAGCTGTGGCGCATGCCGATGCCGAAGCTGTTGCCGGTGTCCTGGTCCGTGATGCGGTCGTTCATGAACATGGCATACACGTCGGTGCGCTTGGACAGGTTGTAGTCGTAGCCGAGCGTGAAGGTCTTGCGCTTGAGGTCCACGTCCGTGAGCTTGGTCTGCGCCCACGAAGCCAGCACCTTGCCCGGCCCGCCGAGCGGAATCGAGGCGCCGACCTGCGTGGTCTTGGCCTTGATGGGGCTGTCGTCGGACTTGGCCTCGCCATACGTGAGGTAAGCCTTGACGATGCTGAAGTCGTAGGCGCCGCCGAGCATCCAGTCCTTCTTGGTCGTGCCGAAGTAGGTGGTGGGGGCGGGGTTGCTGATTTGGTCGTGCTCGTAAAACGCCGTGAGCGTGAGCGGGCCGTTGAAATACAGCGCGTTGACGCCGATGTTCTTCTTGCTGTTGTTGCCCGGCACTTCGCCGAACTGGTAGTGCAGATTGGCTTTCAGGCCGGAGAAGTCGGGCGTGGTGTAGATGATTTCATTTGACCAGCCGGTGTCAGAAGGTGTGGTGGCTTGCCAGTGCGAGGCATTGAACAGCGGCACGTTCATGTGCAGGATCAGCGGCGCGAAGGTGAACGAGTCGCCCAAGGGGTTGGCGATCACCGAGGGCAGGAAGTTGGGCGCGAGGCCGCGCCCCAGCGTCAGCGCGCCAAAACTGCCCGAGAGCCCCACGTTCGCATCGCGCGAGAAGAAGGGGTCGTTCGGGAAGCGGCCGGCCTCGCCCGTATCCATGCGCATGAAGCCCGTCAGGGCGAAGTTGGCCTTGAGCCCGCCGCCCAGGTCTTCGCTGCCCTTGAAGCCGAACCACGAGGTCGTCAAGCCGCCGCTGCCCACGGTGCTGGTGCGCTCGGCGTCGCCCGCGTAGCGCATGGAGCCCACGTAGGCATCGAGCAGGCCCGTGGCTTGCACGGAGCTCTGAGCTTGGGCGGCAGTCGCGCACAGCAGCGCGGCGGCCAGGGTGACGAGATTCTTTTGCATGGATAACCCTCCTGAAAAATGGAAAATCGGTATTGTCCGTAAAACACCGGCGCACGAAAGACGGCAGCGTTTTGGCAACGCATCGGGCGCCAAAAGCGGCCTGATGGCAAAAAGCAATTGTCATGCCGCAGCAAAGTGGTGCACGTGCAGGGTGCGGCGCCCGCGGTGCTGGTGGATAGGCTACACCTTTGATTTTGCTCAACACGGGCGGTGGCGCGGCGCGGCACAGTCGGCACCATGCTGTCATCCACCCTGTTCCCCCTTCCTTCGGAAGCCGAAACGGCGGCTGCGGGCGACATGCTGCGCCAACGCCACGAGCACCTGGATTCGGTGCTGCACCTCGACAGCGGCCGCGTGGTGCTCGGCGTGTGCGAACAAGGCGAGTTGCGCCATCGTCTGGGGCTGGTCGAAGGGCCGTGCTGGCTGGACGCGGCCGATGCCTTGCTTGGCAAGCACTGCGCGGTCGATATGGTGGCCGAAACTGCGGTGCAGGTGCGCCGCTTGCCTTTGGATGCGTTCCAGCAAGGTTGCGCCGCGCTGCCGGAGCCTGCGCGCGCCTTGCTGCACGACATGGCCGCCGCCTGCCGTCGGCAGACGGACTTGGCCGTGAGCCGCCTGGCGCAGGACGCCGAGGCGCGCTGCGCGCAATGGCTGCTGCAGCACGCGCAGCCCGAACCCAACGGCACCCTGCGCGTGACCCTGCAAGAGCGCAAGCGCATCATCGCCGCGCAATTGGGCATCGCGCCCGAGACTTTTTCGCGCATCTTGCGCCACCTGCGCGAGCATGGGCTGATTGCCGGCACGGGCAACGTGCTCAACCTGCCGCAGCCGCACGCTCTGCAATCGGTCGCGGGTGGCTGAGAGGCTGAGAGCCTTTCGCCCATGGCCGCCTTGCGCACCAAAACTCCCCGCTTGTCGTTGCAAATGCTCGCCATAGCCCGCGCTATGGCTGCGCTTTGCGCCTTAAGCGGTGGCGTTTGGATGCGCCTTTCGGCCGCGGCCGAAAAACTCTCAGCCTCTGAGCCGCGCTCCAGATTCTTCCTTTCCCGGTTTCTGCGCACCCCGCAGGCGCCGTGCACGCACCTGTCTGACCGTCCACGCGTCGTGCCCGCACCTTTGGCGGGGTACGGGTTCCACCCAAGTTACACGCGCGTTGCCACTGCGTATGCTGCATCCATGCGCCCGCATTCCGCGGCGCGTGGAAGTTTTGGATGTTCGATCTTTCCTTGACGCTGGCGCTTGCGGGCACGGCTTTTGCGTCGAAGGCGGCCTGATGCCTCGCGCTGCGCCCTCGTCCGCCACCACCGCCGGCATCGCGCCCACCTGGAGCATGCCTGGCCCCCTGGTGCTGCGCCTGATGGGCGTGGCACTCGGGCTGCTCATGCTCGCCGCCGGTGTGGGCGGGTGGCTGGTGGTGCGCGCGGTGCAGCAGGACGCCTTGCAGCAGCTCGCGCGCCAGCAAAGCGACGAGGTCGATCTGCTGGCACGGCTTTTTGCGGGCAAGATCGAGCTGCTGCAAAAGCAGTTGCGCGCTGCGGCCTCGCGCATTGCGCCGCAACTGCTGGCGCAGCCCGCGGTGCTGCAGCGCGCGCTGCAGCAGGAGTTCGCGGCCATGCCCTGGCTTGCCAGCATGACCATGGTGCGGCCCGATGGCACGGTGCTCGTGCACCTGCAAGCAGCGCAGGCAAGCACGGCGCGCGCCAGCGGCCCGGTGCTGCACGAGCCTGAACTGCACCAGGCCAGCGCCGCCGAGCGCGCAATATTGCAGCGCACCGTGCGCGAGGCCAGGGCGCAGATGGGCGAAGTGCCTGGCGATGGGCCGGCCGCGGCGCACATCGCCTTCAGCCTGCCGCTGCTCGGGGCGAACGGGCAGGTGCTGGGCGCGCTGGGCGTCAGTGTGCCCTTGCAAACCTCAGCCCTGTTCGCGCCCGCAGTCGCCGCAGCGCCCGCGCAAGGGCCGCAGCGGTTGCTGGTGTTCACACGCGCGGGCCGGATTCTTTTTCACACCGATGCGGCCCGTGTGCTGGGCAGTGTGCGCGACGAGCCGGGGTTTGCACCTGGCACCATGTGCGCGCCGCCAGTGCTTGGGATGCAGGAACATGCACGAGTGCAGGGCGTGTACCTTGCGAGTTGTGCCGACATGCCGCTGCCGCAATGGACCGTGGCGCGTGTGAGCGCCGTGCCCGATCTGCTCGGCGCGGGGGCAGTCCTGCGCCGCGGCGCAGGGCAGGCCGCGCTGGCCCTGCTGGGCGTGTGTGCCTTGCTGCTGCTGGGGTTGATGGCCTGGCTCGCGCAGCCACTCACGCGACTGGGGCGTGCGGCGCAGCGGGCACTGCGGCACCACGACGGCGCGTCAGCGGGTGCCTTGGCGGCCGCGGAGGCTTGCGCGCTGCCCACCTTGCTGCAGCCCTGGCCCGCGCACCGGCCCGCGCACCGGTCGGATGTGCAAGCGCTGCAACGGGAGGCGGCGGGCGATGAATCGACCGGCGCGGACGAAGTCGACGTGCTGTTGGTCTGGCTGCAGCGCCTGCAGCAGGAAGGCCAGCGCCAATGGCAGCGCAGCGGTGCGCTGGCGGCGCAGCTGCAGGCCATCCTGGAGCACGCTCCGGTGGGTATCGCGCTCTCGCGCCAGGGCGTTTTGCAGCTGCTCGGGCGCCAGGCGTGCCAGTTGCTCGGCTACGGCGTGCAGGAGCTGCAGGGTTGCTCGGCACGGCGCCTGCACGCGAGCGATGCCGACTACGCGCATTGGCGCGCGCGTGTGCAGACCGAGTTTGCCGCCCACGGCGTGCTCGACGGCGAGGCGCGTTTCCTGCGCAAGGACGGCAGCCTGATGTGGGCGCGCGTGCAGGCGCGGCCCATACAGGCAGGCGATGCCGAGGCAGGCATCCTGTGGCTGTTCGAGGACATCACCGCCTTGCGCGAGGTGCGCCACCAGCAGGAGTGGGAGCGCACGCACGACGCGCTCACGCAGCTGTGCAACCGCGCGAGCTTCGAGCAGCGTCTGGGCCTGCTGCTGGCAGAGCGCGGCCAGGCGGCCCAGGTCGCGGCACGGTCAGGCAATGTGGCCGTGGTGCACGCGGGCTTCGATCCGGCCGAAGCGGGCGTGCTGCTGTTTCTGGACCTGGACCACCTCACGCTGGTCAATGAAGTCGCGGGCCACGGCGCGGGCGACGACGTGCTGCGCCATTTCGCGCGGCTCATCGACAGCCAGGTGCGCCACAGCGGCTGGGCCGCGCGCCTGGGTGGCGACAAGTTCGGCGTGGTGCTGCCGCGCTGCTCGCTCGCGCGCGGCCAGGCCGTGGCCGAGCAGCTGCGCGCCGCGGTGCAGGGGCTCGAAGCCGCCTACCACGGGCACGGCTTCACGCTCAGCGTGAGCATAGGGCTGGTGCCGCTGGCCGAGGCGCACTGGCACGACCTGCGCACCGTGCTGCGCACCGCCGACATGGCCTGCTACGAGGCCAAGCGCGCCGGACGCAACTGCGTGCGCACTCAGCCGGTGCTGCAAGATCGCGGCGACGCGGCCCTGACGCGCGGCCTGCGGGCGCGGCAAGCCTGAGCAGTGATGTCAGTCTGGTGCCAAGGCCCCGAGCGCGCGCAGGATGTGTTCGGGCGTGGCCGGGGCGTCGAGGCGCAGCGGCTGTGCGGCGAAGGGATTGGGATTGGTCGCCGCACCCACCGTGCTTTGTTCGCCCGCTGCGCCTGGCGCGGCGGCGATGGCATTGCGCAGCGCCTCATAAACGCTGAGCGCGAGCATGAAGGGCGGCTCGCCCACGGCCTTGCTGCCGCCCACGTTGTCCTCGCGGTTGGGCTCTGGCCACAAGTCCACGTGGAATTGCGCGGGCACGTCGCCCGCGGCGGGGATTTTGTAGGTGCTGGGCGCGCAGGTGCTCAGGGCGCCGGCGTCGTTCCACACGAGCTGCTCGGTTGTGAGCCAACCCATGCCCTGCACGAAGCCGCCCTCGATCTGGCCGCGGTCTATGGCCGGGTTGATGCTGTGGCCCACGTCGTGCAGGATGTCCACGCGCAGCACGCGGCTTTCGCCCGTGAGCGTGTCTATGGCCACCTCGGTGCAGGCCGCGCCGTAGGCGAAGTAGTAAAACGGCCGGCCCGTGAGCGTGTGCTTGTCGTAGTGGATCTTGGGCGTGCGGTAAAAGCCGTCGCTCCACAGCTGCACGCGCTGCGCGTAGGCCAGCTGCACCAGCGCCGCGAAGCTGCGCTGCTGCGCGGGCGAGTGCACCTGGCCGTCGGCGAAGCGCACCTGCTCGGGGTGGCAGCCGTCGAGCTGCGCCACCAGCGCCGCCAGGCGCGCGCGCACCTGGCGTGCGGCGTCCTGCGCGGCGCGGCCGTTGAGGTCGGTACCGCTCGATGCGGCCGTGGCGCTCGCGTTGGGCACCTTGGCGGTGTCGCTGGCCGTGACCTGCACCTGGGCCAGCGGCACGCCGAGCTCGTCGGCGACGACCTGCGCCACCTTGGTGTGCAGCCCTTGCCCCATCTCGGTGCCGCCGTGGTTCACCTGCACGCTGCCATCGGTATAGACGTGCACCAGCGCCCCCGCCTGGTTGAACTGCGTGGCCGTGAAGCTGATACCGAACTTGACCGGCGTGAGCGCAAGCCCGCGGCGCAGCACGGGCTGCATGCGGTTCCAAGCCAAAATGGCCTCTTGCCGGCGCCGGTAGTTGGCAGACAGCTCCAGTTTTGAGAGCAATTGCGGCAGGATGTTGTCTTCCACCGCCATCTGGTAGGGCGTGGTGCATCGCCCCGCAGCTGGGTCGGGGTCGTAGAGGTTGCGCCGCCGCACGTCGAGCGCGTCATGCCCCAGCGCGCGCGCGATGTCGCCGAGGATGGTCTCGATCGCGATCATGCCCTGCGGCCCGCCAAAGCCGCGAAAGGCCGTGTGGCTTTGCGTGTGCGTCTTGCAGCGCAGCGAGGTGATTTCCACGTCGCCCAGGTAATAGGCGTTGTCGCAGTGGAACACCGCGCGGTCGGCCACCGGGCCCGAGAGGTCGGCCGAGAAGCCGCAGTTGACCGCCATCTGCAGCCGCAGCCCGCTGATGCGCCCCGTGTCGTCGAAGCCTACCTCGTAGTCGTACGCGAAGGGGTGGCGCTTGCCGGTGATGAGAAAGTCCTCGCGCCGCGCGAGCCGCAGCTTCACGGGGCGGCCGAACTTGTGCGCGGCCAGCGCCGCCCATACGGCGATCTGGCCGGCCTGCGTCTCCTTGCCGCCAAAGCCGCCGCCCATGCGCCGGCATTCCACGCGCACCGCGTGCTGCGCGAGCCCGAGCGCGTGCGCGACCCAGTGCTGCACCTCGGCGGGGTGCTGCGTGCTCGAATGCACGAGCCACTGGCCCTGCTCCAGCGGCAGCGCGTAGGCGATCTGCCCCTCAAGATAGAAATGTTCCTGCCCGCCGACCTCGAAGCGCCCGCACAGGCGCCGCGCCGCCGCCGCCAGCGCCGCCGCCGCATCGCCGCGGCGCAGCGTGACGGGCGGCAGCACGTAGCTTTGCGCCTGCAGCGCCTGTTCCAGCGTGAGGATCGCGGGCAGCGGCGCGATGTCGGCCTGCACCGCGCGCGCCGCGCGCCGCGCCAGCGCCGGGCTGTCCGCCACCACCAGCCCCAGCACCTGGCCCAGGTAGTGCACGCGCTCGAGCGCAAAAATGGGCTCGTCGCGCGCGGGCGTGGGCAGCCACAAGTCGCCCGGCACGTCGGCCGCGAGCACCACGCCGTGCACGCCGGGCAGCGCGAGCGCGGGCGCCGCATCGATGCCGCGCAGCAGCCCGTGCGCACACGGCGAGACGATGGGCGCGGCATAGAGCGTGCCCTTGGTTTCGGGCAGGTCATCGACATAGGGCGCCGCGCCGCAGACCTGGGCGCGCGCGCTCTCGTGCGGCCAGGGCTGGCCCAGCGCGGGGCCGGTGGAGGAGGCGGGGGACGCCGGCATGGACGTGGCGGAAGCTGCAGCAGGCAGCGTAGCGGGCTTCATCGTGCGACCTCCTGCAGCAGCAGCGGCAGATGATGGTGCTCCAGACTTGGTAGCTGCTGTGGCAGATGGGGCGGGTGTTGGAGCCCATTTTGACCTTGATCTTCATGGGCGCCAGCGGCCTGGCTTTCCAGCCAAAAGCGCTGCAGCAGCCGCCCAAGCACGGCGCGGCGGTAGGCGCTGCTCGCGCGCAGGTCGGACAAGGGCGTGAACTCCGCCTGCAGGGCGCGCGCGGCGGCGTGGATGCTGGCCTGCGTCCAGGGCTGGCCGAGCAACGCGGCCTCGGTCTGGCGCGCGCGTGCGGGCGTGGCTGCGACGCCGCCCGCGCCAATGCGCACATGCTGCACCACGCCGGCCACCACCTCGACCTGCAGCGCGAGGCACACGGCCGAGATGTCGTCCTCCCAGCGCTTGGAGACTTTGTAGGCGCGCAACAGCTGCAGCGAGTGCGGCGCCGCATCGAGGGCGTCGGGCGCGGCCGATGGAGAGGGCGGCCGCGGCACGAGGATGCGCACCAGCAGCTCGTCGGGCGCGAGCTGGGTGCGGCGGTAGCCGGTGTAAAAGTCCTCAAGCGCAAGCGTGCGCTCGCCGCGCGTGCTTGCGAGCACGAGCTGCGCGCCCAGCGCGATCAACAGCGGCATCGAATCGCCGATCGGCGAGCCATTCGCCACGTTGCCGCCCAGCGTGCCCGCGTTGCGCACCGGCAGCCCGGCAAAGCGCGCACCAAAGTCGTGCAGCTGCGGCCATTGCTGCGCCAGGGCACCGAACGCCTCGGCGAGCTTCACCGCCGCACCGATGGCGATGTGGTCGGCGTGCCAGTCTATGCGGCGCAGCTCGGGCACGCGCGTGACATCGAGCACCTGCGCAAAGCGCCGCTGCTGCTGCGTCACCCACAGACCCACGTCGGTGCAGCCGGCCACCACCTGCGCCTCAGGCCGCGCCGCGCGCGCCGCGAGCAGGGCCGGTAGGCTGCGCGGCGCTTCATAAGCAAAATCACCTTCCAGCGCTTTACCATCCTGCGCTAGCAGCTCCAATAGTCGTAGCAATTCGGCCTCGTCGACGGCCACGGCTGGCAGCGCGCCCATGCGCTGCGCCGCCTGCACGATGGGGCGGTAGCCGGTGCAGCGGCACAGGTTGCCCGAGAGCGCTTCGAGCGCCTGCTCGGCCGTGACTTCTGGGCCTCCGCGCCCCGCAGCGCCTGCAGCGATCTGGTTCTGGTACAGGCCGAACAGGCTCATCACGAAGCCCGGCGTGCAAAAGCCGCACTGCGAGCCATGGCATTCGAGCATCGCCTGCTGCACGGGGTGCAGATCGGCTGCTGCATCGGCGCACTGGCGGCGCAGCAGCGGGTCGCGCGTCAGGTCTTCCACCGTCCACAAAGCCATGCCATCGATCGAATGCGCAAGCCGAATGCAGCTGTTCACGGCGCGGTAGCGCAGCCGCCCCTCGTGCCGCTCGGCCAGCACCACGGTGCAGGCGCCGCAATCGCCCTCGCCGCAACCCTCTTTGGTGCCGGTCTGCCCCAGGTCTTCGCGCAGCAGGTCGAGCAAGGTGCGATCGGGCGGAACATGCGGCAGCGTGACCAACTGGGCACGGCGTACGAAGCGTAGGGGGCGGGTGTGCATGGGGCGAATCTGGACAACGAAGAAGAAAAAAAGCGGTCTATGCTCTGCGCCATTGTGCGGCGGATGGCGAACGCCGGTGAAATAGCATCACGACTTACGCAAATCGAGGTCAGGCAAGGCGCGCATCCCATAACAAAACACTCTGCGGCATCCTTGTTTGCGTAAGTCCAAAGCATGTTTTATGCCGGATCGGTGGCGCAAAATCCGTCTTCCGTGGGCATACTGCGCTGCCAAAAAAAGAGCTTTCCGCGCATGCTCAATGCGCCGAGGCATTGAATTTGCTTCCATAAAATAGCAATAGCCAAGCAAGTGCATCGCATGAACGCATCTTCTTCTTTTGTTGCCACGGATCGCGCATCGGATCGCTCCGCCGCCCCGCCGCGCCTGCAGCTCGCCGGCATCCGCAAAAGCTACCCCGGGGTGGTGGCCAACGATGACGTGTCGCTCACGGTGCAGCCGGGCGAGATCCATGCGGTGCTGGGCGAAAACGGTGCGGGCAAGTCCACGCTCATGAAGATCATCTACGGCGCGGTGCAGCCCGACGCCGGTGCGGTGTGGTTCAACGGCCGCCCCGTGCAGGTGCGCAACCCGCAGCAGGCGCGCGCGCTGGGCATTGCGATGGTGTTTCAGCATTTCAGCCTGTTCGACACGCTCACCGTGGCCGAGAACGTGTGGCTGGGGCTGGACAAGGGGCTCACGCTGGCCGAGGTCACGCGTCGCATCAGCGCCAAGGCGGCAGAGTACGGGCTCGACGTCGATCCGCTGCGCCCCGTGCACACGCTGAGCGTGGGCGAGATGCAGCGTGTGGAGATCATCCGCGCGCTGCTCGGGGCGCCGCAGCTCTTGATCCTCGACGAGCCGACTTCGGTGCTCACGCCGCAGGCGGTGGACAAGCTCTTCGTCGTGCTGCGCCGGCTCGCCAGCGAGGGCTGCAGCATCCTCTACATCAGCCACAAGCTGCACGAGATCCGCGCGCTGTGCACGGCCTGCACGGTGCTGCGCGGCGGCAAGGTCACGGGCGTGTGCAACCCGGCGCTCGAATCGAACGCCTCGCTCTCGCGCCTGATGATAGGCGCCGAGCCGCCCGCGCTGCAGCACCGCGCGGCGCCGCCGGGCGCGCCCGTGCTGCGCGTGCAGGGCTTGTCGCTGCGGCGCGCCGAGCCCTTCGGCGTCGATCTGGTCGATGTGCAGCTCGAGGTGCGCGCGGGCGAGGTCGTGGGCATTGCGGGCGTGTCGGGCAATGGGCAAAAGGAGCTGCTCGCCGCGCTTTCGGGCGAGGACACGCGCGCCGCACCCGGCAGTATCGAGATCGTGGGGCCGGGTGCGGGCCGGCAGGGGCAGGACGTGAGTCGGCAGGTGCAGGACGTGAGCCGGCAAGGGCCGGGGGCCCGCCGTGCGCTGGGCCTGCACTTCGTGCCCGAGGAGCGCCTGGGCCGCGGCGCCGTGCCCAGCATGGACTTGGCGCACAACCTGCTGCTCACGCGCGCGGAGGCCGTGGCTGCGGGCGGCTGGATTCGGCTCGCGGCGCTGCAGGCGCAGGCGTGCGGCATCATCGAGCGCTTTCGCGTGCGCGCCGCGGGGCCGCAGGCACCGGCGCAGTCGCTGTCAGGCGGCAATCTGCAAAAGTTCATCGTCGGGCGCGAGATCGATGCCCAGCCGCGCCTGCTCATCCTTGCGCAGCCGACCTGGGGCGTGGACGTGGGCGCGGCGGCGCAGATCCGCGCCGAAATCCTGGCGCTGCGCGACGCGGGCTGCGCCGTGCTCGTGTTCAGCGAGGAGCTCGACGAGCTGTTCGAGCTCAGCGACCGGCTGCACGTGCTGGCCAAGGGGCGGCTGTCGCCCGCGGTGCCACGCGCCGAGGCCACGGTGGCGCAGATCGGTGCCTGGATGAGCGGCCTGTGGCACACCGAGGTGCAGGCGCACCTGGCGCACCTGGCGCAGACGGCCGAAATGTCTGCGCAATCGCCGCCCGAATCGCCGCCTGAAAACCCCGGCGCGCCTGCGTCCACCTCCGACGGAGCCACGCATGCTGCGGCTTGAGCCCCGGCCGGCGCCCTCGCGCGGCTGGACCTATGCCTCGCCGCTGCTCGCGCTCGCGCTCACGGTGCTGATAGGCGTGGCGCTGTTCGCGCTGCTGGGCAAAGACCCGCTGCGCGGTCTGCAGGTGTTTTTCTGGGAGCCCGTCAAGTCGGCTTACGCGCTCGGCGAGCTGCTGGTCAAGGCCACGCCGCTGCTGCTCATCGCGCTCGGGCTCGCGGTGTGCTTTCGCTCCAACGTGTGGAACATCGGCGCCGAGGGGCAATACATCCTCGGCGCGATCTGTGGCGGCGGCGTGGCGCTGCTCGCGACGCCCGAGACGGGGCGCTGGATCGTGCCTGCGCTGCTGCTCGCGGGGGTGCTGGGCGGCATGGCCTGGGCCGCGCTCACGGCGCTGCTGCGCGACCGCTTTCATGCGAACGAAATCCTCGTGAGCCTGATGCTGGTCTATGTGGCTTCGCTGCTGCTCAGCTACCTGGTGTTCGGGCCGTGGAAAGACCCGCAGGGCTACAACTTTCCGCAGACGCGCATGTTCGAGCGCGTGACGCAGATTCCGCGCCTGTGGCCGGGCACGCGCGTGCATGTCGGGCTGGTGCTCGCGCTCGCGGCGGCGGCGGGGCTGTGGGTGTTTTTGTTTCGCACGCGCGCGGGCTTTGCGCAGCAGGTGGGCGGGCTCGCGCCTGCGGCGGCGCGCTACGCGGGCTTTTCTTCGCGGCGCGCGCTGTGGCTGGCGCTGCTGCTGTCGGGCGGGCTCGCGGGGCTGGCCGGGGCGCTCGAAGTCGCGGGGCCGATCGGGCAGCTCACGCCCTACGTGCCCGCGGGCTACGGCTTTGCCGCGATCATCGTCGCCTTCGTCGGGCGGCTGCACCCGGTGGGCATGGTGCTCTCGGCCTTGCTGATGAGCATGTTTTATATCGGCGGCGAGCTCGCGCAGTCGCGCCTGGGCCTGCCCAAGTCGATCACGGGCGTGTTCCAGGGCCTGCTGCTGTTCACGCTGCTGGCCTGCGACACGCTGATCGCGTACCGCGTGCGCTGGGGCCGCGCCGGGGCGCGCAAGGCAGGGGGTTGAGGCATGGAATCCTACGCATTGCTCATTGCCGCTACGCTCAACGCCGGCACGGTGCTCGCGCTCGCGGCGCTCGGCTTGCTCATCAACGAAAAGGCCGGCATCGTCAACCTGGGCGCCGAGGGCATGATGCTGTGCGCCGCGATCGCGGGCTTTGCCACCGTGGTGCACACGGGCAATACCTGGCTGGGCTTTGCTGCAGGCATGGCGGTGGGCGCGCTGCTTGCGGGCGCGTTCGGCCTGCTCGTGATCTGGCTGCACACCAACCAGTACGCGACGGGGCTCGCGCTGAGCCTGTTCGGCAGCGGCTTTTCGGCCTTCGTGGGCATAGGCTACGTGCAGGCCAAACTGCCCGAGCTGCCGCGCTACGCGATTCCGGTGCTGGGTGACGTGCCGCTGCTCGGGCCGGCGCTGTTTCGCCAGCACCCGCTCGTGTACCTGACCATGCTGCTCACGGCGGCGCTCGCGTGGTTTTTGTACCGCGCGCGCGCCGGGCTGGTGCTGCGCGCGGTGGGCGAGTCGCCCGCGGCGGCGCACGCGCTCGGCTACCCGGTGCGGCGCATCCGCCTTGCGGCCGTGCTCGCGGGCGGCGCGCTGTGCGGCCTCGCGGGGGCTTACCTTTCGACGGTTTATACGCCGCTGTGGGTCGAGGGCATGGTCGCGGGGCGCGGCTGGATCGCGCTCGCGCTCACCACCTTTGCCACCTGGCGCCCGGCACGTGTCTTGCTTGGCGCGTACCTGTTCGGCGGCGTGACCATGCTGCAGTTCCACCTGCAGGCCACTGGCGTGGAACTGCCCAGCCAGTGGCTGAGCATGCTGCCCTACGTGGCCACCATCGTGGTGCTCGCGCTGATTTCGCGCAACCCGGTCTGGATTCGTGTCAACATGCCGGCCTCGCTCGGCAAGCCGTTCCATCCGGGGTGATGCTGGCGCCGCATCGGTTTTTCGTCCCTGCAAGCCTTCTGTTCTGAAAGGACTCCCATGACTGACCTGCACAAACGCTCCCTGCTCAAGCTCGCCACGTTCTCGGCGCTGGCGGCGGCCGCGCTCGCCGGCTGCGGCAAGAAGGAAGAGCCCGCCCCCGCGCCCGCTGCCGCGCCGGCCTCGGCCGCCGAGGCGCCCGCACCCAAGCCCGAGCCGCTCAAAATCGCCTTTGCCTACGTGGGCCCGGTGGGCGACGGCGGCTGGTCTTACGCGCACGACCTCGGGCGCAAGGCGGTCGAGAAGGAGTTTGGCGACAAGGTGCAGACGAGCTACGTCGAGAGCGTGCCCGAAGGCGCAGACGCCGAGCGCGTGTTCCGCGACATGGTGGGCCAGGGCAACAAGCTCGTGTTCGGCACCTCGTTCGGCTACATGGAAAGCATGGTCAAGGTCGCGGCCGAACATCCCGAGGTCAAGTTCGAGCACGCCACGGGCTACAAGACGGCGGACAACCTGCGCACCTACGACAGCCGCACCTACGAGGGTGCATACCTCGCGGGCATCATCGCGGGCGGCATGACCAAGAGCAACACGCTGGGCGTGGTGGGCTCGGTGCCCATCCCCGAAGTGGTGCGCAACATCAACAGCTTCACGCTCGGCGCGCAAAGCGTGAACCCCAAGATCAAGACCAAGGTGGTCTGGGTGAACGAGTGGTTCAACCCGCCCAAGGAGACCGAGGCCGCGACTTCGCTGATCAACGGCGGCGCTGACGTGCTGTTCCAGAACACCGACTCGCCCGCCGTGCTCAAGACCGCCGAGGACAAGGGCAAGCGCGCGTTCGGCTGGGACAGCGACATGAAAGCCTACGGCCCGAAGGCGCACCTCGCGTCTTCCATCATCAACTGGGGCCCGTACTACATCCAGAGCGTCAAAGAGGTGCTCGACGGCACCTGGAAGACTGGGCGCAGCTGGTGGGGCGTGAAAGAGGGCGCGATCGACATCGTCTCGATCGCCGACGACGTACCCGCCGAGCTCAAAGCCAAAGTCGAAGCGGCCAAAAGCGGCCTCAAGGACGGCAGCCTGGTGATCTGGAAGGGCCCCATCGCAGACAACACCGGCAAGCACGTGCTCGAAAAAGACGCCGTGGCCGACGATAAATTCCTCACGAGCATCAACTTCTACGTCAAGGGCGTGGAGGGCAAGGTGCCGGGCGGGGAGAAGAAGTAAGGGCAAGAGTAAGCCGCTCAACGCGGAGGTCTGGGCCCTGCGGGTGCGATCTGCACGCTTTCGGTCCAAGCCGTCGGGCGCGCCAGTGCAATCTGTTGGCGCGCCTGCGCTGCCGAAGCGATCCACGCCTTTTCTGCGGCGTATTCCAGGAACGCCTGCGTACTCAGCAGCACGCAGGTTTTGGGCAGAGCCGCGGCGTTGCGTAAAAACCAGGCATCTTCGAACAAGACCAGGGGGCGCGCCGCCGGTGCCTGAAGCTGCAAGTCGATGAGCAGGCTTTGGATAGAGAGCTCACCCAGGTTGGGCGGAGTCTGGTAGTTCGGCTCCTGCGCGCGCAGCCTGGCCAGGGATGCACCCACCTGCGTGGTGAAGGTTTCGATGTGCTCTGCATGGATGTTGTAGAACGCCAGCAGGTTGCGCGCCTCGATGGAGGCGTTGGCGGCCAGACCGCGGTGCACCGTTTCGGCGCAGACGACATCGGTCAGCCCCAGGCGGAACTTCAGCAACAAGTGCAGTAGATCGCCCGCAGCCAGGGAAAACAGCGGCCCCGCGTCGGGGATGAGCAGGCGGCTCATTGCGCGGGCCATCTGGTTGCGGCGTGCAGCTTCACTGCCGAATAAGGGGGAGGCTCAGTGTGTCGCAGCCGTGGAGTTTTTGCGGCCGCCGCGGCGTTTGGGGGCAGTGGGCGCGGCTTCGATCAGGCATTCGTCGAGGGCGCTGCGTGCGGCCTCGAGTTGCCGGGAGACGAAGTCTTGCGGCAGGCGCGGCAGGGGCAGGTTTTTTTCTGTCAGCAGGTGGAGCACGTAGCCCGCATCGGGCAGGTCAAGCTGATGCGCCGCTTCCATGAGAGAAATTTTGCCCATGCTCGTTGCCAGCAGGGTTTTGACCGTGGGGTCCAGAGCCATGGGCTCTGCGGGATCGTCACGCCCCAGCGAGGCGAACAAGGCCGACACCAGTTTGTTGAGTGAGCCCCCATGTCTGGCAACATAGGCCTTGGCCTTGGCCAGATCGTCTTCATCGACTTCGAAACCGATTTTTGCTTTGCCCATGGTGCACCTGCGCGGATGTTTTCCCCAATGATTATGGGGCATTTTGACGCGCTGCATTTTGTTCTGTCAACCCGGCGTTGCCCCGTGCGGCGCCAGGGTGTTTGTTTTTGGAGCCCGCCCGTGACCACCACCGATCTTCCCGCCCTGTTCGCGCGCATTGCCCCCGCGCGCCTGCCCGAGCTGCTCGCCGCGATGCCCAAGGCCGAGCTGCACATCCACATCGAAGGCTCGCTCGAGCCCGAGCTGATCTTTGCGCTCGCGCAACGCAACGGCGTGGCGCTGCCGTATGCGAGCGTGGCGCAGCTGCGCAGCGCCTATGCCTTCAGCAACCTGCAGAGCTTTCTGGACATTTACTACGCGGGCGCCAGCGTCTTGCTGCACGAGCAGGACTTTTACGACATGGCGCGCGCCTATCTTGCGCGCGCTGCTTCCGAAAACGTAGTGCACGCGGAGATTTTCTTCGACCCGCAGACGCACACGGCGCGCGGCGTGCCCATCGAGGTCGTGATCCAGGGCTTGCACCGCGCCTGCGTCGATGCGCGCGCCGAGCTGGGCATTTCGGCGGCGCTGATCCTGTGCTTTTTGCGCCACCTGAGCGAGGAAGACGCCTTTGCCACGCTGCAGCAGGCCCTGCCGCTGCGCGACAAATTCATCGGCGTGGGGCTGGATTCGAGCGAGCTCGGCCACCCGCCAGAAAAGTTTGCGCGCGTGTTCGCACGCTGCCGCGAGCTGGGCCTGCACCTGGTCGCGCACGCGGGCGAGGAAGGGCCGCCAGCCTACATCTGGAGCGCGCTCGACGTGCTCCACGCCGAGCGCATAGACCACGGCGTGCAGGCGCAGCACGACGCGGCGCTGCTCGAGCGCCTGGCGCGCGAACGCACGCCGCTCACCGTGTGCCCGCTGTCCAACCTCAAGCTCTGCGTCTTTGCCAGCCTGGCGCAGCACAACCTGCCGCAACTGCTCGCCGCGGGGCTGTGCGTCACGGTCAACTCGGACGATCCGGCCTACTTCGGCGGCTACATCAACGACAACTTCACGCAGCTGTTTGCCGCCACGGGCCTGGGGGTGCCGCACGCCTACATGCTGGCGCGCAACAGCTTCGAGGCCAGTTTCGTTGATGCAGGTACCAAGCGCGCCTGGCAGGAACGGCTCGACGCGGTGTTCGCGCGCTTTGCGCAGGAGTAGGCGCCCTCCTCGGCGCCTGCGGTGCGGACGTTGATCGTTTGGCCGGGGCAGGCTGGCGCGCGCGGGCGCTTGCGCTGCGGGCGAAGCTGGGACAATGCACGCACAACAAGCCCCGGAGACAGCACCATGCGAAGCGCCCCAAGCCCGGCTCCAAACGAGGCCCCTCCAAACGCGGCCCCCGCCGAATCCACCGCGCAGCGTCCGATGGACATCGCGCTCGCGGGGCTGGTGGCGCTTGCCGTGGCCATGGGCATAGGGCGTTTTGCGTTCACGCCGCTGCTGCCCATGATGCTGCACGACGGCCTGCTCGACCTGCCCGGCGCGAGCTGGCTCGCGAGCGCCAACTATTTCGGCTATCTGGTCGGCGCCGTGCTGTGCACGCTGCAGCCCTGGCTGTGGGCGCGGCTGCGCGTGCTGCCCCTGTTCGCTTTCGTCACGCTGGTGCGCGGCGGGCTCGTGGCGACGGGGCTGCTCACGCTCGCGATGGCCTGGCCCGCGCCTGCGGCCTGGCCCGTGCTGCGCTTTGCCGCGGGCGTGACGAGCGCCGTGGTGTTCGTCTATACCTCGGGCTGGTGCATGGCGCGGCTCGCGCGGCTGGGTGTGCCTGCGCTCAGCGGCATGATTTACATGGGGCCGGGCGCGGGCATCGTGCTCAGCGGCCTTGCGGCCAGCGCCATGACGGCCTGGCACTGGCGCGCAGCGGCGGGCTGGGGGCTGTTCGGCCTGCTTGCCTGGGTGCTCGCAGCCCTGGTCTGGCGCACCCTGCGCGGCAGCGACGAGCGTCTGCACGCCGGCGCACCGGCCGCAGGACAGACGGGGAGCGGCGCGAGCGCACCGCCGCAGGGCCGCGCCGAAATGGCCTGGCTCGCGCTGGCCTACGGCTTGGCGGGCTTTGGCTACATCATCACCGCAACCTTCCTGCCCGTGATCGCGCGCACGGCCTTGCCCGGCTCGGCCTGGCTGGACATGTTCTGGCCCATTTTCGGCCTCGGCGTGATGGGCGGCGCACTGCTCGTCTCGCGCCTGCCGCACGGCGGTGACTTTCGCCTGCGCCTGATCGTGTGCTATGTGCTGCAGGCCGCGGGCGTGGTGGCAAGCCTCTACAGCCCGAGTCTGGGGGGCTTCGTGCTCGGCAGCGTGCTGCTGGGGCTGCCCTTTACCGCGATCACCTTTTTTGCGATGCACGAGGTGCGCCGCCTGCGCCCGGCCCAGGCCGCGAGCTTCATCGGCCTGCTCACGGCCGTGTATGGCGTCGGGCAGATCCTCGGCCCGGCGCTGGTCGCGCTGCTGCTGCGCCGCCTGCCCGACGCGGCGGCGGGGTTCACGCTGTCGCTCGAAGTCGCCGCGGGCGCGCTGCTCGCCGGAGCGCTGATTTATGCGGGCATGGTGTGGGCCTACCCGCTGAAGGCCGCCGCCGTAAGCGGCGGCGCGCAAGCTTAGATTTGTACCATTTCGCTATTTTTACAGTAGCTATTGACGCTGAATTTATAAGCGCTTGAAGTGTTTTTTGTTGATTATTTTTGCTATTGTTTTTGATTTCCATCCATCGCTATAATCGGCGCCCACCCCTGACCGCTGCCCCGGCGGTCAGGGGTTTTCGTTCATTGCCGGGGCCATGTCGAGGAAAACCATGTGCAAAAACCTCATGCGCCGGCGTACGTTCGGCTTGGGTCTGGGCGCGTTTGCTGGTGCAGCGCTGCTGCCTGCAGCTTTTTCCCCCACCTGCACGATGGCGGCGACTGCGGTCGCGCCGCTCAAGGTGGGATTTGTCTATGTCTCTCCGGTCACGGACGCGGGCTGGACGCACCAGCACGAGTTGGGCCGCAAAGCCGTCGAAGCGGCCTTGGGCGCGCGCGTGCAGACCCGCTACGTCGAAAACGTGCCCGAGGGCGCGGACGCCGAGCGCGTGCTGCGCGAGCTCGCCGTGTCGGGCCACCAGCTCATCTTCACGACCAGCTTCGGCTACATGGAGCCCGTGCTGCGCGTGGCGCGCGAATTCCCGCAGGTGAAGTTCGAGGCCATCACCGGCTACAAGACTGCGCCCAACGTGACCACGGCGAATGCGCGTTACTACGAGGGGCGCTACCTCGCGGGCATTGCGGCGGGGCGGCTTGCGCGCAGTGGCATGGCGGGTTACGTGGCGGGCTTTCCCATCCCCGAGGTGCTGCAGGGGCTGAACGCGTTCACGCTGGGCATGCGTTCGGTCAACCCCAAGGCGCGCGTCAAGCTCGTGTGGCTCGACGCCTGGTTCGATCCGCCGCGCGAGCGCGACGCCGCGGTGACGCTGATGAACCAGGGCGCCGAGGTGCTCGCGTTCCATACGGGCTCGAGCGCGGTGATGGCCGCGGCGCAGGAGCGCGGCCGGCTCGCCGTCGCCTACCACTCCGACATGCGCAGCGTGGCGCCCGATGCGCAGCTGCTCGCCGTCATGCATGAGTGGGGCGGCTATTACACCGAGCGCGTGCGTGCGCTGCTCGAAGGGCGCTGGCAAAGCGGCAATTTCTGGGGCGGCGTGCGCGCCGGCATGGTGCGCGTGGGCGCTTTCGGCCCCGGGATGCCGCCCGCCGTGCAGACCGAGGTGCTCGCGGCGCAACAGGCCGTCGCCGAAGGGCGCCTGCGGCCTTTCGCCGCGGGCCGCGAGGCCGTGCGCGACACCCAGGGCCGGGTCGTGATTCCATCAGGCGAGGCGCTCACCGACGCGCAGATGCTGCAGATGAACTGGCTCGTCGAAGGCGTGCAGGGAACGCTGCCGCGCTGAGAAAGTGGAACCCAGATTGTTCATGAGGCGCAGCTGCGCGCCTACGCGGGCGCTGGCGGGCCTCTGCCGGTCACTTGGGCCGCTGCACAGCAACCCCGTCATTGCGAGCCCCGCAGGGGCGCGGCAATCCAGTGCTGCCCATTGCAGCGTGCGCAGGCGCTGGATCGCCGCGGGCCTTGTGGCCCTTGCGATGACGGGGGCGAAATTGGGAGCCATATTCCAATTTCCGGGTGGTGGTGATGGGGCAAAGGGAGGGTGCCGGGAGATGCGCCCGGCGGCGCACCTTCTTTTCTTGTCTCGCCAAGAAAAGAAGGCAAAAGAAGGCGACCCTGCTGTCTGCGTCCCTGGGCGCCTGCTCGGCGCCCAGGGCAACCTGCGGTGCTCACGCCCGGCGGGGTCGCGCGAAACTCGCTTCGCTCAGACAATCGCGCGCCCTTGATCCGCCGGGCGCTGCGCTCCTCGGCGCAGCCAAAAAGGGCGGGGATACCCCACGGGCCTTCGCTGCGCTCGGCCTTTTGCAAGGCGCCCGTCATTGCGAGCCCCGCAGGGGCGCGGCCATCCAGTTCTGTCCATTGCAGCGTGCGCAGGCGCTGGATCGCAGGCCGCTGGATCGCCGCGTGCCTTCGGCCCTCGCAATGACGGGAAACGATCATCGAGCGTCACACCTCATTGAGGCGAAATCGCCTTTTGTGTAGATGTGGAAAGCGCCAGTAGCTACTAAATAAGTAGTATTTTGGCGCCGCCGTTGAGCGGCTTGTCACTTGGCGGGCCGACAACTTGCTACGCTTGCGGGCATGACCATGAAAGCGTACCGCGGTGCCTTGCTGTATTTCACCGGCCCTGGGCAGGCCCATTACGAATCCGACGGCTTGCTCGTCGTCGGCCCCGGCGAGACCGGTGCTGTCGATGCCGCCGGCGCTGAGTCCGCCACAGCCTGTCCGCGCGTGCTCGCCGTGGGCAGTTACGGCGCGCTGGCGCCGCGCTTTGCGCACGTGCCGACCACGCATTTTGCGGGCCGCATCCTCGCGCCGGGCTTCGTGGACATGCACATCCACTACCCGCAGACCGACGTGATCGGCGCGCCCGCCGAAGACCTGCTGTCCTGGCTTGAGCGCTACACCTTCCCGCACGAGGCGCGCTTTGCCGATCCTGCGCACTGCGCCGCGGTGGCCGAATTCTTCCTCGAGGAGCTGCTGCGCCACGGCGTGAGCACGGCGCTCACCTTTGCCACCTCGCATCCGGCCTCGGTCGATGCGCTGTTCGCAGCGGCGCAGCGCCGGCGCATGCGCCTCATCACCGGCAAGGTGCTGCAAGACAGGCATTCGCCCGAAGGCGTGCGCGACGACACCGTGCAAGGCCTGGTCGACACCGAGGCGCTGATCCAGCGCTGGCACGGCGTCGATCGGCTCGGTTATGCAATCACGCCGCGCTTCGCCCCCACGAGCACGCCTGCGCAACTGCGCGGCGCGGGCGAGCTCGCGGCGCGCTACCCGGACACGTGGGTCCAGTCGCACGTGGCGGAAAACGTGAACGAAGTGCGCTGGGCGCGCGAGCTGTTCCCTGCCGCGCGCAGCTACCTCGCGGTGTATGACGACTTCGGCCTGATGCGCGAGCGCGCCGTGTATGCGCACTGCATCCACCTCGACGCCGCCGACCGCGCGCTGCTGCGCCAGCGCCACACGGCCGCTGCCGTGTGCCCGAGCAGCAACCTGTTTCTCGGCAGCGGCTTTTTCGATTACGCCGCGGCCGAGCGCGCGGGCTTTCACTATGGTTTGGCAAGCGACGTGGGCGGCGGCACGGGCTTCAGCCCGTTTCACACCATGCTCGCGGCCTATTACGTGGCGCGCGAAGGCCAGACCAAGACGGGCCTGGGCCTCACGCCGCAGCAGCTGTGGTGGCAGCACACGGCAGGCGCCGCGCAGGCCTTGGGCCTCGCGGGCGTGGTCGGCAACCTGCAGCCGGGCTGCGAGGCCGACTTCCTCGTGCTCGACCCTGCCGCGACGCCGCTGCTCGCGCGCAAGACGGCGCAGGCGCAGAGCCTGGACGAGCTGCTGTTCGCGCTGATCGTGCTCGGTGACGATCGCGCGATCGAGCAGTGCTTCGTGGCAGGACAGGCTGCGAAATCGTCTCAGGCCCCCGCGAGCAGCGCGTTCACGCGGCGCACGTAAGCGGCCGGGTCTTCGGGCAGGCCGCCCTCGGCGAGCAGGGCCTGGTCGAAGAGGATGTGCGCGAGATCGTGGAAGTGCACCGAGCCGTCGAGCTTTTGGACGAGCGGGTGCTCGGGATTGACTTCGAGCACCGGTTTGACGTCAGGCACTTTCTGCCCCATCTGCTTGAGCAGGCGCGCCATTTGCGTGCTCATGCCGCCCTCTTTGACCACCAGGCACGCGGGCGAATCGACGAGGCGCGTGCTCACGCGCACGTCTTCGACTTCATTCTTGAGCGCCTCTTTGAGCTTGGCGAGCAGGGGCTTGAAGGCTTCGGCGGCTTCTTCGGCGGCTTTTTTCTCGGCCTCGTCCTGCAGCTTGCCCAGATCGGCCGCGCCCTTGGCCACCGATTGCAGCGGCGTGCCGTCGAATTCGGTCAGGTAGCCCAGCGCCCATTCGTCCACGCGGTCGGTCATCAAGAGCACTTCGATGCCTTTTTTCTTGAAGATTTCGAGCTGCGGGCTGTTCTTGGCGGCGTTCAGATTCTCGGCGGTGATGTAGTAGATGGCCTCCTGGCCTTCCTTCATGCGCGCTTTGTAGTCGGCCAAAGACACGCTCACCGTGTCGCTTTGCGTGCTTGCAAAGCGCAGCAAGCCGGCGATGCGCTCGCGGTTGGCAAAGTCCTCGCCCAGGCCTTCCTTCAGCACGGCGCCGAATTCGGCGTAGAACTGGCTGTATTTGCCTTCCTTGGCCTTGTCTTCGGGGCTGACTTCGGCGTCCGGCGCGTGTTTGTCATGCTTGGCCAGGTCTTCGAGCAGCGACAGGATGCGGCGCGTGTTGCCTTCGCGGATCGCGCGCACGTCGCGGCTTTCCTGCAGCAGCTCGCGGCTCACGTTGAGTGGCAGGTCGGCCGAGTCGATCACGCCCTTGACGAAACGCAGGTAGCCGGGCAGCAGCGCCTCGGCGTCGTCCATGATGAACACGCGCTTGACGTAGAGCCTGACGCCGCCTTTTTTGTCACGGTTCCACAGGTCGAACGGCGCCTTCGCGGGGATGTAGAGCAGCTGGATGTATTCGGTGCTGCCCTCGACGCGGTTGTGCGTCCAGGCCAGCGGGTTTTCGAAGTCGTGGCTGATGGCCTTGTAGAACTCCTGGTACTGCTCGTCGGTGATGTCCTTCTTGGGCCGCGTCCACAGGGCGCTCGCCTGGTTCACGGTTTCCCACTCGCCGGTCTTGACCATGCGGCCCGGATGGCGGCCGGCTTTTTCGTCGTTGGGGTCGATCGGTGCACCGTCTTGCCACTCCTCTTTTTCCATCAGGATGGGCAGTCCGATGTGGTCGGAGTATTTGCTGATGATGGACTTGAGCTTCCAGCCGTTGAGGTATTCCTGGGCGTCTTCGCGCAGGTGCAGGATCACGCTGGTGCCGCGCTGCGCGCGCGTGATCGGCTCGACCTCGAAGTCGCCCGTGCCGCGGCTCGTCCAGCGCACGCCCTGCTCGGGCGGCAGGCCCGCGCGGCGCGACTCCACGGTGATCTGGTCGGCCACGATGAAGCCCGAATAAAAGCCCACGCCGAACTGGCCGATGAGCTGCGCATCCTGCTTTTGGTCGCCCGAGAGGCGGTTCATGAACTCCTTGGTGCCGCTCTTGGCGATCGTTCCCAGGTGGTCTATGGCCTCTTGCGCGCTCATGCCGACGCCGTTGTCGGTGATCGTGATCGTCCGGGCCTCGGGGTCGAAGGACACGCGAATTTCGAGGTTCGGTGCGTCCTCATACAGAGCAGGGTTGTTCAGCGCTTCGAAGCGCAGCTTGTCGCATGCGTCGGAGGCGTTGGAGATCAGCTCGCGCAGGAAAATGTCTTTGTTCGAATACAGCGAGTGCGTGACCAGGTGCAGCAGCTGCGCCACTTCGGTCTGGAAAGACAAGGTTTGTTTGCTCATGGTGTGTGATCGCTTGGCCAGATTCTTGTTGGGAAAGGTCGCAAAAGTTGCGCAGGCCATCTTGGGACTGCGTCTGGAATTTCAAGCGTTTGGCAGACAGCCGGGATACGCTTGAATGCTACTCTAATGATAGCTGCTGAGGATTGATAAATAAGCGCTGGATGGCGATTTGGCAAGATTTTTTGCGCGCCATCGACGGGGGGCGCAAGCCGCCCCGCAAAGCTCAGGGCGAGGGCGCTTCGTTGGCTTTGTCGGCGCTTGCCTCGTGTGCCTCTGTGGCTGCGCGGTGGCGCTGCACGGAAAAGTGCGCGGCCCAGATGCCGAGCTCGTAGAGCAGACACATGGGCACGGCCAGCGCGAGCTGCGAGACCACGTCGGGCGGCGTCACGATGGCCGCGACGACGAAAGCCAGCACGACGAAGTAGCCGCGGAAGGACTTGAGCTTGTCCACCTCGACCACGCCCAGGTGCGCGAGCACGACGACGGCAATGGGTACCTCGAAGGCCAGTCCGAAGGCGAGAAACATGGTGAGCACGAAGCTCAGGTAAGCCTCGATGTCGGGCGCGGCAGTGATGCTTTTGGGCGCAAAGCTCTGGATGAAGCTGAACACCTTGCCGAAAACGAAGAAGTAGCAAAACGCCACGCCCACGAAGAACAGCACGGTGCTCGAGATCACGAGCGGCAGCACCAGGCGCTTTTCGTGCGCGTAAAGGCCCGGCGCGACGAAGGCCCAGAGCTGCCACAGCACCACGGGCAGCGCCAGCAAAAACGCCGCCATGAGCAGGATTTTGAGCGGCACCATGAAAGGCGAGATCACCGAGGTCGCGATCAGCGTCGCGCCATGCGGCAGGTGCGCGACCAGCGGGGCTGCAAGCAGGTCGTAGAGTGCGCCAGGGCCGGGGTAGAAAAACAGCACGGCCGCTGCGATGAGCACGGCAAGCATGGCCTTGATGAGCCGGTCGCGCAGCTCCATGAGGTGCTCGACGAAGGGCTGCTCGGTGCCGGCGAGCTCGTCTTCTGGGGGTGGGGTTGCGGACATGGTAGGTATCAGCGGAGGTCTGTGCGCCACGGTTTGTGGCAGGCCGTGGCGCGGCGGGGCCGCGCTGGCGAATATCCATTGGACTTACGCAAACTAGGAGCCTGTCGGACTTTGGACGTCGAAAGCGAGAATGCGCCCCAGCGAGGCCAGTTTTTGCCGGATTCGCCGCCCCATAGCGGGACTATGGGGCAAGAAGACGGTAAAAAATGGGCCGCTGCGGCGCTTTCGCAGCCGACGATTCCAAAGTCCGACAGGCTCCTAGGATGCAGCAAAGTGTTTTGCCAAAGGGCGCGTGCCTTGCCTGATCTTGATTTGCGTAAGTCGTGATCCATCAGCCAATGCGCGGCAATAGCGGAACGTCAGTGGAACTTCTTGGGCCGGTAGCGCGCCACGCGCGCCGCGCCTGACAGCGCCCGGGTGCGCACGCCGTTGCGTGCCTTGTACCACTGGGGGATGGCCGCGCGTTTGAGGCGCCAGTTCTTGCGCGGGTGCCGGTAGCTGGGGGGCGTGGCTGCCGACGCGGCGCCCGTGCCAGCGTCACCCTGCAAGGCGGCAAAATCTTGCTCCAGCGAGCGCACCGTGCCGTGGATGGACTGCTCGACCGAGTGCGCGGCCGTCTCCACTTGCGTCTTTAACTTCATGAGCTCTTCGAGCTCCATGGAGCGGTTGACCTCGGCCTTGACCTCGGCGACGTAGCGCTGCGCCTTGCCCAGCAGCGTGCCCACGGTGCGCGCCACGCGCGGGAGCTTTTCGGGGCCGATGACGATCAGCGCGACCGCGCCGATCAGCGCCATCTTGGAGAGGCCAATGTCGATCATGGCAGTTGCAAAGCGGCAGGCTCAGGGGCTGAGAGTTTTTCGGCCATGGGGAAAATGCGCGCAGCCGCTCAGCCCTTTTGTTTGGCTTGCACGTCTATGGTGGTGCTGGGCTCGGACGCAGCCTGTTGCGTCACCTGCGCGGCGGGAGGCGTGGCGGGCTGTTCGGGCGCGGCGCCGTCTTTCATGCCGTCTTTGAAGCCTTTGACGGCCTGGCCGAGGTCGGAGCCTATGTTTTTGAGCTTTTTGGTGCCGAACACCATGACGACGATCAGCAGCACGATCAGCCAGTGCCAGATGGAAAAGGAACCCATGAATCAACTCCTCGGAAAAACCCTTGCGGGGCGTGCGGCAAATGTACCTGCGCTGTGCGCGGGGCGTTGCACGGCGGCGGCCATTGTAGACAGCGGCCATGACGCTGCCCTGCAGCACCTGCACGCCCAACATGGGAAAGAGTGCAAGCTCAACCTTTGCGCCAGGGGCGCGGCCCGCCGATCACGTGCATATGTAGATGGTGCACTTCCTGCCCGCCGTCAAGCCCCGTGTTGATGACGATGCGAAAGCCGCCCTCGGGGTAGGGCCTGCAGCCTTGCTCCAGCGCCAGGCGCGGCGCGAGCGTCATCATGCGTCCGAGCAGCGGGGCATGGTCAGGCGTGAGCTGTGCCATCGAAGGAATGTGCTCCTTGGGCACCATCAGAAAATGGACGGGTGCCCAGGGGTGGATGTCGTGAAAGGCATAGATGCCCTCGTCTTCATAGACTTTTTTCGAGGGAATCTGGCCGGCGATGATCTTGCAAAAGATGCAGTTGGGGTCGTGCGAAAGGGTGTCCATGGTGCGGGTCTCCGTGCGGGGTGGCAGGTCGGCTCCGGTTTCGAGAGTCAGATATTTTCGGTGATCCGCATGCTCGCGCGCTGGCCCACGTCGGCGCGGTGTGCCGCGAGCCAGTCTTGCCCGGCCTCGCGCCCGAGGGTGAACAGCTTGCGCACCAGGCCCAAGTCAGCCCGCGACTTGCTCGTGGGGCCGAAGGCGTGCAGCAGCGCACCGCCGTCGATGTGGTGCATGCGCATGTCTTTGTAGCGGCGCGCATCGAGCCGCCCTTCGGCGAGCAGCCGGCGCACGAATTCGATGCTGCGCAGCTCGGCCAGCAGGCTCGCGTTGAAGGTGATGTCGTTCATGCGTTCGACGATCTCTGGCACGGTGTCGGGCAGCTCGGGGTGCTCCATGGGGTTGATCTGCACGAGCAGGGTGTCGCAGCACTCGGTCTGATAGACCAGCGGGTGCAGCGCGGGATTGCCCGAAAAGCCGCCGTCCCAGTAATACTCGCCCTCGATCTGCACGGCCTGGAACAACAGCGGCAGGCAGGCCGAGGCCATCACGGCGTCGGCGCTCAGGCGCTTGCCGTGAAAAATCTCGCCGCGCCCCGTGCGCACGTTGGTCGCGCACACGAAGACCTTGGGCACCTGCGCCGAGCGCGTGGCGCGCAGCAGCTCGAAATCGACCTCGCGCTCGAGCAGGCGGCGCAGCGGGTTGAAGTCGAGCGGGTTGGTCTGGTAGGGCGAGAGCCACTGGCTCATCATGCCCAGCAGCGGTTTGGAGCTCAGCAGCGGCGCCGCGAACAGCGTGCCCACGGTGCCCACGCCCTCCCAGAAGCGGCTGAGCGTTGCGCGCGCCATCGCGCAACCGGCGGCGTGCGCGTCCTGCGCGTCGCGGTGCTCGCGTGCGGCCTGCGCAAAGCCGTGCGCGACGGCCACGGCGTTCATCGCGCCGGCGCTGGTGCCGCTGATGCCGTCGAAGTCCCATTGCCCGTCTGCTAGCAAGGCGTCGAGCACGCCCCAGGTGAACGCGCCGTGCGAGCCGCCGCCCTGCAGCCCGAGGTTCAGCGGCTGGCGCGCCGCGTTGCGCGCAGGGGCGCTGGTGGCGGGGTCTTCGGGTGCGGGCATGGCGCAGTCGCTGTAAAAAAGGAGGGTGTCGGTGCGTTGCCGTTCAGACCGCGATCGCGCGGTTTTGGTTCATCGCGATCATGCCGCGCACGATGCGGTAGAGGAACCAGATCGAAATCAGCGCCCAGGCGAGCATGCCGGGGATCAGAAAAAAGAGCCACAGCGGCGCCGTAATGATGTAAAGAATGCCCGCCCAGAGCACGGTGCGGATGCGCCAGAGGTAGTGGCTCTCTTGCCAGGTGCCCGCGGCGTCGCTTTGCTTCACGAGGTCGATGATGAGCGCGATGATGAGCAGCGCCGCGCCCGGCTGCGCGCCCGGAATCACCGCGCCGAGCGCGACGATCAGGTGCAGCACGTAGCTCACCCAGCCCCAGGCCTTGAGGCCCTCGGCACGTTCTTCGTCCGACTGTACGTCGATGATGTCGTTCATGCTGTTTATCTCCAGTTGGGCGCGCTTGCCGCCGCAAGCGCCGGGGCCGTCACACCGGGCGCGCGGCTTTTTCTGCGATGCCGCTCAGGCCCTCGCGGCGCGCGAGTTCGGCGAGCACCGCGTCGGGGGTGAGCCCGAAATGCGCGAGCGCGACCAGGCAGTGGAACCACAAGTCGGCCACTTCATAGACGATTTTTGCGCGCTCGGCACCATGCTGCGCGTCTTTCGCAGCCATGACCACTTCGGTGGCCTCTTCGCCGATTTTTTTCAAAAAAGCGTCAGGCCCCTTGTGCAGCAGGCGCGCGACGTAGCTCTTTTCGGGGTCGCCGCCGTGCGCGGGCTTGCGGCTTTCGATCACGGCGGCAAGGCGCGCGAGGATGTCCGCGGCGGCTTGCGCATCGGGCGGGAGAGTGGGGGTGTTCATGCTTTGGGGTCGTGGTAAATCGAAGCCGGGTCTTTGAGCACGGGCTCCACCGCGCGCCATTGGCCATGGTGCAATTGCTGGAAGAAGCAGCTGTGGCGGCCCGTGTGGCAGGCGATGCCGGGATCGTGGCCTTGCTGCGTGACCTGCAGCAGGATGACGTCGTTGTCGCAGTCGAGGCGGATGTCGTGCACGGTCTGCACGTGGCCCGATTCTTCGCCCTTGAACCACAGCTTGCCGCGCGAGCGGCTGAAATACACGGCGCGGCCCAGTTCCGCCGTTTTTTGCAGCGCCTCGCGGTTCATCCAGGCGAACATCAGCACGTCGCCCGTGCCGCGCTCCTGCGCGATCACGGGCACCAGGCCCTGCGCGTCCCAGCGCACGGCGTCGAGCCAGTTCGGGGAGGAGTCGTCCGTGTTCGTCATGGCAGTTCGTTTGCTTTCTGAAAGAGTAGCTGCTTGCGCTTTATGGATAAGCGCTAGAGGCCAAAAACGCTTCAAATTCGCACGGGAATCCCGCGCGCGGCCATGCAGGCCTTGGCCTGCGCGATGGTGAATTCGCCGTAATGGAAGATGCTCGCCGCGAGCACTGCGTCGGCGCCGCCGATCTGGATGCCGTCGGCCAGGTGTTCGAGCTGGCCCACGCCGCCCGAGGCGATCACGGGCACGTCCACGGCATCGCTCACGGCGCGCGTGAGCTCCAGGTCGA
The DNA here is from genome assembly GCF_003337425.1 of Extensimonas vulgaris. Lineage (GTDB taxonomy): Bacteria > Pseudomonadota > Gammaproteobacteria > Burkholderiales > Burkholderiaceae_C > Extensimonas > Extensimonas vulgaris. Next base: position 18,102 of record NZ_QPJU01000011.1, on the reverse strand, counting down.
ACCCGGCCTTGGTGCCGTCGCGGTCCATGCTCGTGAGCAGAATTTCGCCCGCGCCCGCCTCGGCCATGCGGCGCGCCCAGGCGACGGCGTCGAGCCCGGTATTTTTGCGCCCGCCGTGGCTGTACACGTCCCAGCCTTCGCCGCGGTCGAGCAGGTCGTTGCCGAAGCGGCGCTTGGCGTCTATGGCCACGACGATGCACTGTGCGCCGTACTTGTGCGATGCGTCGGCGATCACCTGCGGATTCGCGATCGCCGCGGAGTTGAAGCTGACCTTGTCGGCGCCGGCGTTGAGCAGGCGGCGCACGTCCTCCACGGTGCGCACGCCGCCGCCCACGGTGAGCGGGATGAAAACCTGGCTGGCCACGGCTTCGATAATGTGCAGGATCAGGTCGCGCCCGTCGCTCGTGGCTGTGATGTCGAGAAACGTGAGCTCATCGGCGCCCTGGTCGTTGTAGCGCGCGGCAATCTCCACCGGGTCGCCCGCGTCGCGCAGTTCGACAAAGTTGACGCCCTTGACCACGCGGCCACCGGTCACGTCCAGGCAGGGAATGATGCGTTTGGCGAGCATGAGAAAGCAACAGGGAAAAGTAAATCAGAAGCCGCGCAAGATACCACGGCGCGCGCGCCTGCACTGGGCGCGGGCACGCAGGCGATCGGGCAATCAGCGGTCTGTCGACAATCGACGCGATGCGCCCTCAGGCACTTTGCGCCGCGCCGCTTTGCCAGCGCCACAGGTCGGCGCACATGCGGTCGAGGTCGCGCTGCGCGCGCCAGCCCAGCAGCTGCTCGGCCAGCGAAGCATCGGCCCAGTATTGAGCGAGATCGCCCGGGCGGCGTGCCACGATGCGGTAGGGGATGGGGCGGCCGCTTGCGCGCTCGAAGCTGCGCACCATGTCGAGCACCGAAGCGGGCCGCCCCGTGCCCAGGTTCACCGTGAGCAGCCCAGGATGCGTTTGCAGGTAGCGCAGCGCCGCCACATGGCCCTCGGCCAGGTCCATCACGTGGATGTAGTCGCGCACGCCGGTGCCGTCGGGCGTGGGGTAGTCGTTGCCATAGACGCTCAAGGCTTCCCGCTGACCCGTGGCCACCTGCGCGATGTAGGGCGACAGGTTGTTCGGCACGTCCTGCGGGTCTTCGCCGATCAGGCCGCTTTCGTGCGCGCCCACGGGGTTGAAGTAGCGCAGCCGCGCAATGCGCCATTGGCCCGGCTCGGCCTGGTCGAGGTCTGCGAGCATTCGCTCGACCATGAACTTGCTCCAGCCGTAAGGGTTGGTCGCCGAAAGGGGGAAGTCTTCGCGCAGCGGCTGCACGGCCGATTCGGCGTACACCGTGGCCGAAGACGAAAACACCAGCGTGCGCACTTCAGCCGCCTGCATGGCTTGCAGCAGGGTCAGGCTGCCGGCAACGTTGTTGTCGTAATAGCGCAGCGGCTCGCGCACCGACTCGCCCACGGCCTTGAGTCCAGCGAAGTGGATCACCGCGCTGATCGGATGCTCGGAAAAGAGGCGTTGCAATAGCGCCACATCACGCACATCGCCTTCGATGAATGCCGGCGCTGCGCCCGTGATGCGCGCCAGGCGGTCGAGCACCGAGCGGCGGCTGTTACAAAAATTGTCGAGGATGAGATACTGCATACCGGCTTCGGCCAGCGCTACGCAGGTGTGTGAGCCGATGAAGCCGGCGCCGCCGGTGACGAGGATCACAAGTTGCCTTTCTTGCTTGGGGTGCATTCGGATAGTTGCCATGCATGGCAAACGTCTTGATGGAAAAGCATATTTTATGAATTCTAGCCGGTTTTGTTTTGAGAATAGATAAATGTGTAAAGGTTCAGGTCTCGTTGCGAATGCATGGTACTTTGATGACGCGGGCGTTGCTGCCGCCTAGCCTTGTTTTTATTTTGTGGCTTTGTTTTTGTCAGGGCGAGATGTTTTGTGATGCGGCTGGAGATTTTAATTTATGAACGAGAAAAAATTAAAACCAGGGAAAAGTTTTTATTTTTCGGTATTTTTGAAATATTGTGTCATGTTGCTCGTAAGTCTGCTTTGGGCGATATTTTCGTACATTTTGGCGAAGCGTTGGATTGACGATCTTTCATTTTTGATCGGAAATTTTGCTGCCCATTTCATTATATTTGGCATTGCGATAATTCCTGGGTGGATGAATGCTTTTTTATTGGTCGGGCTTCTATTAGATAGAAGGCCGCCAAAAAAGAAGATGGAAAAATACCCGCCCTTGAGTATTTTGGTGGCTGCGTATAATGAAGAAAATACAATAGCAAGTACTATAGAGAGTATTGCGAAGCAAGATTATCCAGGGGAGTTGCAGGTAATTGTTATCAATGATGGTTCAAGCGATGGAACGCTGGAAAAAGTCCGGGCTTTGAATTATCCCTGGCTCGAGGTGATAGACCAACGACCCAACCGCGGAAAAGCGGCAGCCCTGAATGCTGGGCTAGAGCGCGTGCGCTATGGGTTGGTTGTGACGTTAGATGCTGATTCCTATCTTTATCGCAATGCACTTGTTAACTTGGTGGGGCGTTATTTGAGTGATCCTCCAAATACAGCCGCGGTTGCTGGTAGTGTCTTGGTGCGTAATTCCCGTCTCAATTGGGTGACAAAAATCCAAGAATGGGATTATTTTAATGGCATTGCCGCCATAAAGCGAGTGCAAAGTCTGTTGCAGGGGACATTGGTTGCGCAAGGGGCTTTTTCAATTTACCGTACCGATGTGTTGCGAGATGTCGGCGGCTGGAAGGAGTGTGTCGGTGAAGATATCGTGCTCACCTGGGCGCTATTGGAGCGAGGTTGGCGTGTAGGCTATTGTGAAGATGCCTGTGCCTTTACGAATGCGCCAACAACACTCAGGCAGTTTATAAAACAAAGGCAAAGATGGTCGCGTGGATTGATAGAGGCATTCAAGCATCATTGGCGGTTGCTTTTCCATTCGCGGATGAGTGTTGTATTTATTTGGTGGAATCTCTTATTTCCTTACATTGATTTCGTCTACACGGCGGTTTTTTTGCCTGGCGTTGTTTTGGCTTTTTTTGGTGTTTACTGGATAGCGGGCCCAATGACTCTGGTTGTTTTGCCTTTGGCGATGTTGATTAATTATGTGATGTATACTGTTCAGGTGCAGATGTTTCGTAGCCAGGGATTGAAAGTTCGGCGTAATTTGTTGGGATTTGTGATATACGCGCTCTTGTATGGTGCAATATTGCAACCGGCCTGTCTTGCGGGGTATTTTATGGAATTATTCAAGGTGCAAAAAAGATGGGGGACAAAATGATGATGCGCATGATTTCGCGAATTTCTGTAGGCCTTCTTTTTTCCATTTATTCTTTTGGCTTCGCCGCTGAGCCTTTTGTGTCTTCGAATGTAGTTGCCAGCGAGGATACTGATCACAATCGTGTGCGCGGTGTCATGCTTGGGGTGGGGGTACGCACCAGTCCTGATGACGATTACGATAAATTTGGCATTCGGCATGGCATGTATCAGTTTTCCGCCCCCGGATTCAGTCTGCATGGCAATGCAGATGTTTTTTTTGGCGCTCGTACCCTCGAATTGGACTCTGGTCGCAAGATAAAAGCCGAAGCTGAATTGGGGCAAATTCGATTAAGTGATGAGAAATCTCACGCCATTGGTGCAGCCCAAATTAGTGCCGATTTGCAGGGGGTGAATTATGAGTTACGCTTCGAACGCAATATTGTAGACTCGGAAAACTCACTGCGTAATGGTGTGACATATAATGCCACTACTGTCGCGCTCGATTACCCTGTATCTGAGCGTCTGAATGTTGCAGGCGTGTTGGGGTGGATCGATTTCTCGGATAACAACAATCGTCCTTTGGGGCGGATGAAGTTGAGTTATGTCGTATCTGAAGAGCAGGGGCTCGCCGCCTATGTCCGGGGGAGGTTGTATCGTGACAGTAATGCATATTCTGGAAATTATTTTTCTCCAGAGCATTATGCCGAGTATCTTTTAGGTGCCAGTGTGCGGCGCCGTATTCCTGCACTTCGAGGTGTTTTGAGCGCTTATGCGGAATACGGGCAGGAGCGCGTGGATGGAAGCAATTCGTCGGTTTACGCTTGGCAAATCCGATATCAAAGTGTGATTCAACAGCCATTGCGAATGGACGTTTCGGTAGGCCGGCAAACTACCGCCGGGACGGGCGGCGGTCCGGGGTATCGATATCAGTATGCAAGAGCAGACTTCATCATTCCCTTTTAGCCATACAGGCTTTGTGCTCAAGGAGTAGGCCACGGCTGAAGAAAAGGCCCGCCGTTCTGGGGCGCTACGTCAACTCAGCGCATCCGCGCGCGCCTGCGCCGCGGCGAAGTCGAGCGCGCCGGTGTAGATCGCGCGGCCGCAGATCACGCCTTCGATGCCTTCGTCCTGCACGGCGCAGAGCTTTTCGATGTCGTCCATGCCGCTCAGGCCGCCCGAGGCGATCACGGGGATGGTGAGCGCCTGCGCGAGCTTGACGGTGGCCTCGATGTTGATGCCCGTGAGCATGCCGTCGCGGCCGATGTCGGTGTAGATGATGGATTCGACGCCCCAGTCCTCGAACTTTTTCGCCAGATCGACGACTTCATGGCCCGTGAGCTTGCTCCAGCCGTCGGTGGCAACCTTGCCGTCCTTGGCATCGAGTCCGACGATGATGTGGCCGCCGAAGGCGCTGCAGGCGTCGCGCAGAAAGCCCGGGTTTTTCACTGCCGCGGTGCCGATGATGACGTAGCGCAGGCCGCCGTCTATGTATTTTTCGATGGTGTCGAGGTCGCGGATGCCGCCGCCCAGTTGCACGGGCACCTCGTCGCCCACTTCCTTGAGGATGGCTTTGATCGCGGCGTAGTTTTTGGGCGCACCGGCAAAGGCGCCGTTCAAGTCCACCAGGTGCAGGCGCCGCGCGCCCAGATCGACCCACTTGCGCGCCATCGCGGCAGGGTCTTCGCCGAAGGTGGTGGATTGGTCCATGTCGCCTTGTACGAGGCGCACGCAGTGGCCGTCTTTGAGGTCAATGGCGGGGATGAGCAGCATGGTGGAGCAGGAAGGCTAGGGCCGAAAAAGGGCAGGGTAGGAGAGAGAAACGAGGAAAAGCTCAGGGATTCCAGTGCAGGAAGTTGCGGTACAGCGCCAGGCCGTGCTGGGCGCTCTTTTCCGGGTGGAATTGCGTGGCAAAAATGTTGTCGCGTGCGATGGCCGAGGCAAAGAAGCCGCCGTAATCGGTTTCGCCCGCGCAGTGGCGTGCGTCCTGCGGCAGCGCGTAAAAGCTGTGCACGAAGTAAAAATAACTTTCATCGGGGATGCCCGCCCACAGCGGGTGCACGCGGCCGCCGGACGCTGTTTGGCGCACCTGGTTCCAGCCCATTTGCGGCACTTTGTAGCGGCTGCCGTCGGGCTGGCGCTGGCCCGCGAGCGCGAACTTGCGCACCACGCCCGGGATCAGGCCCAGGCCCGGCGTGTCGCCCTCGGCGCTGTGCTCGAGCAGCATCTGCATGCCCACGCACACGCCGAACAGCGGCTTGCTGGCCGCGGCTTCGAGCACCGAGGCGCGCAGGCCCGAGTCCTGCAACTCGCGCATGCAGTCGGGCATCGCGCCCTGGCCCGGCAGCACCACGCGCTGCGCCGCGCGCACTTCCTCGGGGCGCGCGGTGACTTGCACCGTCCAGCCGCTGCCTTGCGCTGCCGCCTGCACGGCCTGCGAGACGGAGCGCAGGTTGCCCATGCCGTAGTCCACCACGGCGACGGTGTTTGCTTTCGTATTCATAGCTGCTTACGCTGGTGTATCAAGCGCTAGGGGCCGATTTGCTTAAAAAATTTCAGAGCGCGCCCTTGGTCGAGGGAATGCTGTCCGCGGCGCGCGCATCGTGCTCGAGCGCGGCGCGTAGCGCGCGCGCAAAGGCCTTGAAAATCGTCTCGCACTGGTGGTGCGCGTTCACGCCCTTGAGGTTGTCGATGTGCAGCGTCACGCCCGCGTGGTTCACGAAGCCCTGGAAGAACTCGAACACCAGCTGCGTGTCGAGCTGGCCCAGCGTGGCGCGCGTGAACTGCACGTCCATGTGCAGCCCGGGGCGGCCCGAAAAATCGACCACCACGCGGCTCAGCGCCTCGTCGAGCGGCACGTAGGCGTGGCCGTAGCGGCGTATGCCCTTCTTGTCGCCCACGGCGCGTGCCATGGCCTGGCCCAGCGTAATGCCAATGTCCTCGACCGTGTGGTGGCCGTCGATGTGCAGATCGCCCTGGCAGGCAACGTCCAGGTCGATGAGGCCATGGCGCGCGATCTGCTCGAGCATGTGGTCCAGAAAGCCGATGCCGCTGTGCAGGCTCGACTGGCCGCTGCCGTCGAGGTTCACGCGGACGGTGATTTGGGTCTCCAGGGTGCGGCGGGTGACTTCGGCTTGCCGCGGTTCGGGGCTGGTCATGCGAAAAGTTCAAGAAAAAACCGGGCCATGATAGCATTCGAGCCCCACAAAATGTGGCCTTTCCCGGCGCGGGCGCTGGCCCATCCGTTGCGCGCAGGCCGCGCCCGCTGCGGCAGCGCAGCAGCGGGCGTTACGAGCTGCTGCCTGGCCGCCGTCATTCACTTCCTGCCTGTTTTTCCCATGAGCCGATTCTGGAGCGCCGTCGTCCACGGCCTGACCCCTTACGTTCCGGGCGAACAACCCAAGCTGGCCGACCTCGTCAAGCTCAACACCAACGAGCACCCCTACGGCCCCTCGCCGCGTGCGCTCGAGGCCATACGCGCGGCCACCGACGACAGCCTGCGCCTGTACCCCGACCCGAATGCCGACGCGCTCAAGGCCGCGCTCGCGCAGCGCTACGGCGTGCAGGCGAATCAGGTCTTCGTCGGCAACGGCTCGGACGAAGTGCTCGCCCACGCTTTCATGGCGCTGCTGCACCACGAGCGCCCGCTGTGGTTCCCCGACATCACGTATTCGTTCTACCCCGTGTATTGCCAGCTCTACGGCATCGCGCACCGGGCGGTGCCGTTGGCCGACGACTTTGCGCTGCGCGCCGAAGATTACCTGCCGCGCGGCGCAGAGCGCGCTGGCGCCATCGTTTTTGCCAACCCCAACGCGCCCACGGGCCGCCTGCTTGCGCTCGCCGACGTGGAGCGCATCGTCGCCGCGAACCCCGACGCCGTGGTGCTCGTCGATGAGGCCTACATCGACTTTGGCGGGCAAAGCGCCGTGCCCCTCGTGCAGCGCTACCCGAACCTGCTCGTGGTGCACACCTTCTCCAAGAGCCGCGCGCTCGCCGGTCTGCGCGTGGGCTACGCCATCGGGCAGGCGCCGCTGATCGAAGGGCTGGAGCGCGTAAAAAACAGCTTCAATTCCTACCCGCTGGATCGCCTGGCGCTGGCCGGCGCGCTGGCTTCGGTGCAGGACGAGGCGCATTTTCAGGAAAGCTGCCGCAAAGTCATCGCCACGCGCACGGCGCTGGTCGAGCGCCTGGGCGCGCTGGGCTTCGAGGTGCTGCCCTCGGCCGCCAACTTCATTTTCGCGCGCCACCCCGAGCACGACGCCGCACAACTCGCCGCCGCGTTGCGTGAGCGCGCCATCATCGTGCGCCATTTCAAGCAGCCACGCATCGCGCAGTTCCTGCGCATCACGATTGGGACGAATGCGCAGTGCGAGCGATTGGTGGGGGCGCTGGGGGAGATTTTGGCGGGGTGAGGGTGTCAGCCATTCAGGTTTTGGAGTCGCTGGTCGCGAAGTCGGCGCTGTGCGTAGCCACGGCGAGCAAAGCTTTGGGGTTGGTGCGCGCGATAGCCAAAAGAGTGCGCGCAGCGCCGCTGGGTTGTTTGCGTCCTTGCTCCCAACCTTGCAATGTGCGTACTGAAACACCTAGCAGCGCGGCAAACTGCGATTGCGAAAGCCCGGTTTTTTTGCGGGCCTCCATCACAGGGGATGAAACGACGCGCACTTGGCCGGCTTTCATTTGCTGCACGGCTTCCAGCAGCTCAGCCGCCAGATCTCGCTCGGCTTCGTAGGCGCTGAGTTCCTGGTCAGAAAGGGGCTTATTCTTCGAGGGCACGGCAAATTTCCTTCAGCTTGGGGCCGGTGAGGTTGTCGGTTTTGGCTTTGGCATACAGCGTCAGCAAGACGACTTCCCCTGCCGAGGTGCGCGTGAAATAGATCACCCGCACGCCACCAGACTTGCCTGACCCTGCACGCGACCAGCGCACCTTGCGAATGCCGCCCGACTCCGGAACCACGTCGCCGGCCATGGGATGCGCTGCAATGTAGGCGGCGAACGCGCCTCTTTCCTCTTCCGTCCAATAGAGCGGCCATTGGCGCTGGAACAGAAGCGTTTCAACCACCGTCAACATGGGGAAATCATACTCCCAAGGAGTATCTTCGTGGCGGTGGCAATGGTGCGAGAACGCGCAAGCTCTGCCAGTCACCCCACCCGCAGCCGCGCCGCCTCGGCATGCGCGTGCAGGCCCTCGCCCTCGGCCAGCACCTGCGCGATGTGGCCGAGTTTTTGTGCGCCGGCCTGGCTGACGGCGATCAGGCTGCTGCGTTTTTGGAAGTCGTACACGCTCAAGGGGCTTGAAAAGCGCGCCGTGCCGCTCGTGGGCAGGACGTGGTTGGGGCCGGCGCAGTAGTCGCCCAGCGATTCGCTGGTGTAGGCACCCAAAAAGATGGCGCCGGCGTGCTTGAGTAGCGGCTCCCAGCGCTGCGGCTCGCGGCTGCTGACTTCGAGGTGCTCGGGCGCGATGCGGTTGGCGATCTCGCAAGCCTCTTGCATGCTGCGCGTGTGGATCAGCGCGCCGCGGTTCGTGAGGCTCTTGGCGATGATCTCGGCGCGCGGCATGCTGGGCAGCAGCCGGTTGATGGCGGCCTGCACGGCGTCGAGGTAGGCGGCGTCGGGGCTCAGCAAAATGGATTGCGCGAGCTCGTCGTGCTCGGCCTGGCTGAACAAGTCCATCGCCACCCAGTCGGGCGGCGTGCTGCCGTCGGCGAGCACCAGAATTTCCGACGGGCCCGCGATCATGTCGATGCCGACCTGGCCGAACACGTGCTTTTTCGCGCTCGCGACGTAGGCGTTGCCGGGGCCGGTGATCTTGTCCACCTTGGGGACGGTGGCGGTGCCGTAAGCGAGCGCGGCCACGGCCTGCGCGCCGCCGATGGTGAAGGCGCGCGTCACGCCGGCCACGTGCGCGGCGGCCAGCACCAGCGGGTTTTTGGCGCCGCGCGGTGTGGGCACGACCATGATGATCTCGCCCACGCCGGCCACATGCGCGGGGATGGCGTTCATCAGCACGCTGCTCGGGTAGGCTGCCTTGCCGCCAGGCACGTAGATGCCCACGCGGTCGAGCGGCGTGACTTTCTGGCCCAGCAGGGTGCCGTCTTCGTCCACGTAGGTGGCGGTTTCGCCGCCTTGCTGCTTTTGCCAGGCGTGGTAGCGGCGGATGCGCGCGGCGGCTTGCTGCAGCGCGTCGCGCTGCGCGGCGGGCAGGGCGTCGAAGGCAGCCGCAAGTTCGCCTGCTTGCAGCTCCAGCGCGGTGAGGCTTTCGGCCTGCACGCCGTCGAAGCGCGCGGTGTAGTCGAGCACGGCCACGTCGCCGCGCGCGCGCACGTCGGCGAGGATGTCTTGGACGCGCTGCTCGATCGCGTCGTCCTGCGCTGCGCTCCAGTGCAGGCGCGCCGCGAGTTTGGCATCAAATTGGCCGTCAGCGCTGGATAGACGTGCGGGAGTAGCTCTCAAATCGATACTTGTCATGCAGCCTCCGGCGTTTTTTCGGCGGCATTCACGGCGCTGGCAAAGGCGTCCATGATGCGGCGCAGCGGTGCTTGCTTGAGCTTGAGCGCAGCCTGGTTGACCACGAGGCGCGCGCTGATGTCCATGATGCGCTCGACCTCGACCAGCTGGTTCGCCTTGAGCGTGTTGCCGGTGCTGACCAGATCGACGATGGCGTCGGCAAGGCCGGTCAGCGGCGCGAGTTCCATGCTGCCGTAGAGCTTGACCATATCGACGTGCACGCCCTTGGCGGCGAAGAATTCGCGCGCGATGGTGGTGTATTTGGTCGCCACCTTGAGGCGCGCGCCCTGGCGCACGGCCTGCGCGTAGTCGAAGTCGGCGCGCACGGCCACGCTCACGCGGCAGCGCGCGATGCGCAGGTCGAGCGGCTGATAGATGCCCGTGCCGCCGTGCTCGATCAGCGTGTCCTTGCCCGTCACGCCGAGGTCGGCGCCGCCGTATTCGACGTAGGTGGGCACGTCGGTCGCGCGCACCAGCACCACGCGCACGTCGGGCTGGTTGGTGGGCAGAATGAGCTTGCGCGATTTTTCCGGGTCTTCGAGCACCGTGATGCCCGCTGCGGCGAGCAGCGGCAGGGTTTCTTCGAAGATGCGTCCTTTGGACAATGCCAGTGTGATCACTTGAGCCTCTCGATGTCGGCGCCCAGGCCGCGCAGTTTGGTTTCCATGCTGTCGTAGCCGCGGTCCAGGTGGTAGATGCGATCGACCAGCGTTTCGCCCTCGGCCACGAGGCCCGCGATCACCAGGCTGGCCGAGGCGCGCAGGTCGGTGGCCATCACGGTGGCGCCCGAGAGGCGCTGCGCGCCTTCGACCACGGCCACTTTGCCGTCGGTCTGGATGCGTGCGCCCAGGCGTTGCAGCTCGTTCACGTGCATGAAGCGGTTTTCGAAAATGGTTTCCGCCACCGTCGCCGTGCCTTGTGCGATGCAGTTGAGCGCCATGAACTGCGCCTGCATGTCGGTCGGAAAGCCCGGGTATTCGGTGGTGCGAAAGCTCTGCGCCTTGAGCTGGGCGCCGCCCGCGCTCTGGATGCGGATGCCGTCGGCCGCGGCCTCGACCCAGGCACCGGCATCGCGCAGCTTGTCGATCACGGCGTCGAGGTGGTCGGCGCGCCCGTGGCGCAGCAGCGCCTCGCCGCCCGTTGCGGCCACGGCGCATAAAAAGGTGCCGGCTTCGATGCGGTCGGGCACTACGTGGTGCGTGCAGCCGTGCAGCGCCTCGACGCCGCGGATGCGGATGCGGCTCGTGCCGTGGCCGTCGATCTGCGCGCCCATGGCGATCAGCATCTCGGCCAGGTCGGTGACTTCGGGCTCCTGCGCGGCGTTTTCGAGCACGGTTTCGCCCTCGGCCAGCGTCGCGGCCATGAGCAGGTTTTCGGTGCCGGTCACCGTGACCATGTCAGTGGTGATGCGCGCGCCGTGCAGCCGCCTGCGGCCGGGCTGCAGCTTGGCGAGGATATAGCCGTGCTCGACCACGATGTGCGCGCCCATGGCCTGCAGGCCCTTGATGTGCTGATCGACGGGGCGCGAGCCTATGGCGCAACCGCCCGGCAGCGACACCGTGGCTTCGCCAAAGCGTGCGAGCAGCGGGCCCAGCGCGAGCACCGAGGCGCGCATGGTCTTGACCAGCTCGTAAGGCGCCTCGGGAGTGATGGGCCCTGCAGCATGAAAGCCCATGCCGCCACGCGCGCCGTGCGTTTCGGTGCGCACGCCCATGTGGTCGAGCAGCCGGCGCATGGTGGCCACGTCCTGCAGGCGCGGCACGTTGACCAGGCGCACGGGCTCGGGCGTGAGCAGCGCCGCGCACATTTCGGGCAGCGCGGCGTTCTTCGCGCCCGAGATGGGCACTTCGCCGTGCAGACGCCGCCCGCCGCGGATCAGGAGTTTGTCCATGCGAATCGCCAAAAATAAGGGTGAAATTGGCCTCTAGCGCAGATGTATCAAGCGCAAGCAGCTATGAATAATGGAGCATTGGAAATTCAGCCGCCGGCCTGCTGCGCCCATTCGGCAGGCGTGTAGGTCTTCATCGACAGCGCGTGCACCTCGTCGGTGTGGATTTTGCTGCCCAGCGTGGCATAGACGCGCTGGTGGCGCTGGATGGGGCGCAGGCCCTCGAAGGCGGGCGAGACGATGGTGGCAAACCAGTGGCGGCCATCGCCTTCGAGCGCGATGTGTTCGCACGGCAGCTGGGCGGCGATCAGGGCTTTGAGTTCGTCGGCGGTCATGGTGCGTTCAGCAAAAAAGTCAGTAGCGGATTTTGTAGCCCGTGCGCAGCAGGTGGATGGCCAGCGCGCTCACGAGCAGCCAGGCCGTGCCCACGATGCCCAAGCTCAGCCAGGGCGAGACGTCGCTCTGCCCGAAAAAGCCGTAGCGAAAGCCATCGATCATGTAGAAAAACGGGTTCAGGTGGCTCACTTGTTGCCAGAACGGCGGCAGCGAATGGATCGAATAAAACACGCCCGAGAGAAAAGTCATGGGCATGACGATGAAGTTCTGGAACACCGCCATCTGGTCGAACTTGTCGGCCCACAACCCCGCGATCAGGCCCAGCGTGCCCAACAGTGCCGCCCCGAGCAGCGCGAACACGCCGATCCAGACGGGGGCGGAAAACTCGGGCCGCGCAAACACCAGCGTGCAGACGAACACGCCCAGCCCCACCACGAGCCCGCGCACCACCGACGAGCCCACGTAGGCCACGAACCAGGCCCAGTGCGACAGCGGCGTGAGCAGGATGAACACCAAGTTGCCCATGATCTTGCTTTGCACCAGGCTCGAAGAGCTGTTCGCAAAGGCGTTTTGCAGCAAGCTCATCATCACGAGGCCGGGTATCAAAAAAGCCGTGTAGCTCAGCCGGTCATAGACGCGCACGTGGTTTTCGAGCACGTGGCTGAAAATCAGCAGGTACAGCACGGCCGTGAGCACCGGCGCCGCCACGGTCTGGAAGCTCACCTTCCAAAAACGCAGCACTTCTTTGTAAAACAGGGTTTGCCAGCCGGTCATGCTGCCACCTCGGTGCGCTCGATGCGTTCTGGTTGCGGAAGGGGCGATGCCGTGGCCATCACGTGCAAAAACACGTCCTCGAGGTCGGGGCGGCGGATTTCGAGGTCCTGCACATCGACGTGCGCTGCGCGCAGGGTGGCGAGGTGGCGTTCGATCTCGAGTGCATCGTGCGCGGGCAACTGCACGATGCGGCCCGTGACGCGCGCGAGCGCGGCGAGCTCGGCAGGCAGGGCCGAGTCGGTCTTGAACTGCAGCACGTTGCCGGACGCCGTCTTGAGCAGCGCACTCGTGCGGTCGAGCGCCACGACTTGTCCATTCTTGAGCATGGCGATGCGTCCGCACAGGGCTTCGGCTTCTTCGAGATAGTGTGTGGTCAGCAGCACCGTGTGGCCTTCCTGGTTCAGGCGCGCGATGAACTGCCACAGCGTCTGGCGCAACTCCACATCGACACCCGCGGTCGGCTCGTCGAGCACGATGATGGGCGGGCGGTGCACCAGCGCCAGCGCCACCAGCACGCGGCGCTTCATGCCCCCCGAGAGCTGGCGCATGTTGGCCTGCGCCTTGTCTGCGAGGCCCAGGTGGTACAGCAGCTCGTCGATCCAGGCGTCGTTGTGGCGAATGCCGAAGTACCCGGACTGAAAGCGCAGGGCTTCACGCACGCTGAAAAACGGGTCGAACACGAGCTCCTGCGGCACCACGCCGAGCTTGCGCCGGGCCGCGGCAAATTCGCTTTGCGTGTCGCTGCCCTGCACGAGCACGCGCCCGCTGCTGGCGCGCGCGAGCCCCGCGAGGATGCTGATGAGCGTGGTTTTGCCCGCCCCATTGGGGCCGAGCAGGCCAAAGAATTCGCCTTCTTCGATGTCGAAGCTGACGTTATCAAGGGCTTGAAAGGGGCCTTTGGCCGTGGCAAAGGTTTTGGAGACGGCTTGGAAAGAGACTGCAGGCATAAGGGCGCGAGATTTTACGGCCGTCGCTGCGTGGTTGCAGCGGCGGCAAGGGCGCGCTCAAGCTGCCGGCAGCAGCACATCGACGCCGTAGAGCTTGGACATGCCGCCAAGCGCTGCCGGCAGATTTTTGACCGCGAAGGATTTGCCTCGTGCCAGCGCTTCGCGTCGGCATTCGAGCAGCACGGCAAGCGCCGACGTGTCGAACGCCGCAAGTGCGCTCGCATCCACCACGATTTGCGGTGCAGCAACTTGATCCAGTTTTTGCTCGAGCGCACGCAGGCAGGCGCTGGCTTCACGGTGCGTGAGCGTGGCAGGCAGTGCAAGCGAAGGCGTCGCACCTGCGGCTTGCGCTTCCTCAGCTCTTGGCGGCGGCTTCATTGCTCTTGTTGCGGGCGGCCAGCGCCTCGATCAAACCATCGATGCCGCGGGCGTTGATTTCCTGGGCGAATTGGGTGCGGTAAGTTTCCACCATCCACACCCCCATCACGTTGAGGTTGTAGATCTTCCAGCCCGAGGGGGTTTTTTCGAGGCGATAGTCGAGCTGGATCGGGTCGCCGTGACCGATGATCTCGGTGCGCACCAGCACATCCTTGTCTTCGGGCGCGGCACGCATCGGTTTCACGCGCACGGTTTGATCGGTGACTTGCGTGAGCGCGCCGGCATAAGTGCGCACGAGCAAAATTTTGAACTCTTCCTGCAAGCGCTGCTGCTGTTCAGGGGTCGCTTGGCGCCATGCCGGCCCGACGGCTGCCGCCATCATGCGGCGGAAATTCACGTGCGGCATGATCACCTTGTCCACGAGGGCAATGATGCGATTGATGTCGCCTGCACGTATGGCCTTGTCGGTGCGCAAGGTTTCGAGCACCTCGTTCGAGAGGCGCTGCACCATGGCATCGGGTGTCTCCTCGGGAGCGGCGGCCATGCCTGTCCTGGCCCAGGCAATGGAGCTCGTACAAAGCAGCACTGCCATACGGCTGAAATGACGTCGATTCATCATGGGCATTTCCTTTTTATACGCGATGGTTGCTATCGGGGTATCGCAGGGGCGAGCCCTCACTCTTCGGGTTCAGGCGGCAAACGGCCCTCATCGCTACTGCCTTCGTCGGCGCCGGTTTTTTGCGCGCGCTTGGCACGCATTTGCAGGTAGGCATCGCGTGTGAAGGTGTATTTGTCGAGTGCCGCGCCTTCAATCACATCACCGGCGTTCAGCAGGCTTGCGCGCGTATCCACGATGCGCAGTGCATACAGCATGTTCCGGTCGGACACAGGGTCAACCTGGCGCGCGAGGTCGCCGTACCAGTCGGCGGGTAGCCCTGCCGTGTCGCGCACCGTGGAGGGGCCGAGGAAAGGCAGCACCAGGTACGGCCCCGAAGGCACGCCCCAGCGCGCCAGCGTCAGACCGAAATCCTGCTTGCTGCGCTCTATGCGCATCTCGGACGCAATGTCCAGCACGCCGCCAAAACCGAAAAAAGTGTTGACATTGAATCGCACCAGGCTGTTGAGCGCCTGCTCGCCGCGCAGCTGTAAGACGTTGTTCACGAACGACCAGGCGTCGCCCAGGTTACCGAAAAAGTTGTTGACGCCGGTGCGCACGGGCGAGGGCAGCACGTCGGTGTAGGCCGTGGCCACGGGTTTGAGCACCGCTTTGTCCACGGCTTCATTGAACGAGGTCATGCTCCGGTTGAACGGCTCGAGCGGGTCACGCGGATCCGCCGTAGGGCCAGTAGCGCAGCCCCCAAGAATGCAAGAGCTCAGAGCGAAAGCCGTAAAGCGCAGGGGCGGATTCATTTCTTTGCTCCCGATTCAGTTGCAGAGCCGCTCTCGGCGGCCTTGCTGTAGAGAAGTTGACCGATCAGGTTTTCGAGCACAAGAGCCGATTGCGTGGCGGTGATGGTGTCGCCTTCAGCCAGATTTTGTTCGTCGGCGCCTGGTTCTATGCCTACGTACTGCTCGCCAAGCAAGCCGCTCGTGAGGATTTTCAAGGAACTGTCTTTGGGAAAAGCGTATCGTTTTTCGAGTTCCAGTGTCACTTTTGCCTGGTAAGTTTTGTCGTCGAAGGCGATTGCCACCACTTTTCCCACCGAAACCCCCGAGCTTTTGACGGCCGCCTTGGGTTTGAGCGTGCCAATATTGTCGAATTTTGCCGTGACCCGATAGCCGGCCTGAAAACTCAAAGCCAAGAGGTTAGCGGTCTGTAGCGCCAGAAATACCAGCGCAGCAGCGCCGAGCATGACAAAAAAACCGACCCACACATCATTTTTGGTTCGTTGCATACTTTTTTCTTTCTTCTTTCGAACGGCTCGAAATCGGGATGCCCAATGGAGCATCTAGTGTAGTGTTCGACGCTATCTGCGACATAAAACCGCGTCTTTTCGGCCTGGGCCGCGTTGCAAATCCTCGCGATACCACCCGGTATCGCTGCGGTTTGCGCCTTGCCCAGACCAAAAATCCATCGGTTTTATTTGTCGCATCAAGCATCAAACACTACACTAGACGCTGAACATCACCGCGGTGAGCAGGAAGTCCAGCCCCAGCACCGCGAGCGAGGCCATGACCACGGTGCGCGTCGTTGCGCGCGAAACCCCTTCCGGAGTAGGCTTGGCCGTATATCCCTGCAGCAAGGCGACAAAAGTAACAGTGAATGCAAATACCACGCTTTTGATGATGCTGTTGCCAAGGTCGCTGAATACGTCCACTCCACCTTGCATTTGGCTCCAAAATGGGCCTTCATCGAGACCGATCATCACCACCGCCACCAGCCAGCCGCCGATCACACCTACTGCATTGAAAACCAGACTCAGCACGGGCATTGCAATGATGCCGGCCCAAAATCGCGGCGCCAAGATATAGCGCACCGGGTCGACCGCCATCATCTCCATCGCACTGAGTTGCTCGCCCGCGCGCATCAGGCCGATCTCGGCCGTGAGCGACGTCCCCGCCCGCCCCGCAAACAGCAAGGCCGTAATCACAGGGCCCAGCTCGCGTAGCAGACTCAAGGCGACCAACTGCCCCAACGCGGCCGTCGAGCCAAAATCCTCCAGGGTGTAGTACCCCTGCAGCGCCATCACGAAACCCACGAACAAACCCGAAACGGCAATGATGGACAACGAATAGTTGCCCAAAAAGTGCACCTGATCGCGCACCAATGCAGGGCGTCGCAGCGCGGCCGGGAACAAGGCGATCAGCCGCGCAAAAAGGCGCGCGCCAGCCCCTATATCGGCCAACTTGCGCCGGGTGGCAAAACCTACGTCGGCCGGTTTCCACCAACTCATCGAACTCTCCCTTGAGGCGGCCCGAAATCCTCCTCGATATTCGGCGCCGGGTAATGAAAAGGCACGGGGCCCGAAGGCAAGGCATTGACGAACTGGTGTACCAAAGGATCAGGACTGTTGCGCACCTCATCGGGCGTGCCTTCGGCAGCTACCGTGCCCGGGCCGAGAATAATCACATGGTCCGCCAGCGCGAAGGTTGCCTCGAGATCGTGCGAGACCAGGAGCGTCGTCAGGCCCATGGCGTCATTGAGTTGTCGGATCAATTGCGACGAAGTGCCGAGCGAAATCGGGTCGAGACCTGAAAAAGGCTCGTCATACATCACCAACTCAGGGTCGAGTGCCACAGCCCGCGCGAGCGCCACACGCCGCGCCATCCCGCCAGAAATTTGGCTCGGCATGAGATCACGTGCGCCGCGCAAGCCCACCGCATGCAGCTTCATGAGCACGATGTCACGGATCAACTCATCGGGCAGGTCGGTATGCTCGCGCAAGGGAAATGCAACGTTCTCAAACACATTCTGGTCCGTGAACAGGGCGCCGAACTGAAACAGCATACCCATGCGCCTGCGTGCTTGGTACAGATCGCGTCGGTCCATACGGCCTACGTCGTGACCATCGAAAAGCACCTCGCCTTTTTGTGCCCGCTCCTGTCCGCCGATCAGGCGCAGCACGGTGGTCTTGCCGCCGCCCGATGCGCCCATCAGGGCCGTAACCTTGCCGCGCGGCACGCGCAGCGACAAGTCGCGCAGGATGAGCCGCTCCCCATAGCCAAAGCTGACACGGCGGAGTTCAACGAGAGAAGATGGGGCGGCAGGTTCCATGGCCAAAAATGAGAAAGCCGGATCAAGCCGGCTCGACCGATCATAAAGGAATAAGCCTAGCGCAGCGAACGGAGGCCTCGAATCTGCCAAGAACCCTATTTTTCTCGTTGCCCTTGCGCAAGCGCCAGAATTTCGGCATACAATCCGCCTCCCCATTTATTGCGCCCCCGGCGGCTAGCTGCGCGGTAGGTGCGAGAGAAGGGGGGAAGAAGGAAGAGAAAGGCGTAGGCGGCGCGAGATCCCCTGCACTTTAGTCGGAAAACTTCTTGCGGGCTGACAAAAAAGCCTGCTACAATGCGC
>NZ_QPJU01000010.1 GCF_003337425.1 Extensimonas vulgaris | reverse complement strand
GCGCATTGTAGCAGGCTTTTTTGTCAGCCCGCAAGAAGTTTTCCGACTAAAGTGCAGGGGATCTCGCGCCGCCTACGCCTTTCTCTTCCTTCTTCTCCCCTTCTCTCGCACCTACCGCGCAGCTAGCCGCCGGGGGATGCAATAAATGGGGAGGCGGATTGTAGCGCATTTTTTTGGCTCGCTTGAGTTGTATTTTTTGCTGAGGCATCGAACTCAGACTGAAGCATGGGGTTTCGCTTGCTTTTTTGGGGCCCATGCGTCACACTAGCGGGCCGGAATTTCGGGTTAACCCTTAGTTTTCGAAAGGTGTCTCGGAGATGCGGCATACGCGGCCCTCAGGTGCGCGAAGGGTGGGATCCGTATGGGTTCTGCTAGTCGCCCTTTTGTTCATGTCATGGGTTGCGTTGGGGCAAAACGTTCATTCGAAGCCGAGCAACCCGGCCAGCTTGGCGTCTGTCAGATTGGCTGAGCTGCCCCCTGAGGCTCGCGTGACTTGCACCCTCATCCGCGCAGGCGGTCCTTTTCCTTATGAAAAAGACGGCGCTGTGTTTGGCAATCGTGAACGACTGCTTCCTCCACGCAAGCGTGGCTACTACCGCGAATACACCGTTGCGACTCCTGGCTCGAGCGATCGGGGGATACGCCGCATCGTGTGCGGAGGAGCACCGCGGGCCCCGGATGTCTGTTATTACACCGATGACCATTACATGAGTTTCCGAGTCATCGTCCAGTGAATCTAGTGCAGTGTTTGATGCTTGATGCGACAAATAAAACCGATGGATTTTTGGTCTGGGCAAGGCGCAAACCGCAGCGATACCGGGTGGTATCGCGAGGATTTGCAACGCGGCCCAGGCCGAAAAGACGCGGTTTTATGTCGCAGATAGCGTCGAGCACTGCACTAGATGCTTTTCGTAGCTACTGAGAGTCCGGAATCGTTTTCAACTTGCCTTGCCGCACATTCTGTTTCATTTTATGGTAGTAGCTTGTGCATTTCAGGAAGAAAGAAGAGTAGCGCAAATGCAGTCGCCACTTCAAAAAGACCAGGAAGTCCCCTTGCGCAATGTCCGCCCCAATATTGTGCAGTCGATTCGCGCTTTCCGCGTGCAGGAGCTGCAAGAGGCTGCGAAGGCGCTTGGGCATCATTTTTTATATGCCAATTTGGCTCACGCCCAAACCAAGCAAGACGTTTTGGACTTGATTGCAAGCCAATTCACGTTTCCGGCTCATGTGGGCAAGAATTTTGATGCCCTGTATGACAGCATGACGGATCCTTTGCACAAGTCAGGCCCACAGCCTGGTTTCGTTGTAGTGCTGGAACAAATTCCGGCGACGCCGAAATTCGATAAAGAGGCACGCGAGCAGCTGTTAGACATCTTTCGCGATGCGGCGGAATACTGGGCCGATCGCAAGGTTCCTTTCCGCTGTTTCTATTCTTTTCTGTAGCCCGTTCTGCATCCATTGGCCAGGCAGAACGGGCGAACGAGGCTAGTGGGGCGCCCGACATCGTGCTCGGAGCGCAAATATCGGACAAACTCGTCGATGTCTCTCCTTTGGCGCTGCGCATGAGCAGTCCATTCAACGTACGCTATTGGCAGGACGCGGCATAAACGCCGCCTTTTCGCTCGGCAAAGGATGTGGCCATGGTGAGCGGGGGGCATGCTCCCGCTCATTGTGCATACACCAGTCAAGCGCGCTACCCCACAAAAAAACCGCCCGAAGGCGGTTTTTTTGTGGGTAAAGCAGACCAGCTCAGCGCTTAGAGAACTGCTTGGCGCGGCGGGCGGAGTGCAGGCCGACCTTTTTACGTTCGACCTCACGGGCGTCGCGTGTCACGAAGCCGGCTTGGCTCAGCGCGGGCTTGAGCGTGGCATCGTAGTCGATCAGCGCGCGCGTGATGCCGTGGCGTGTGGCGCCGGCCTGGCCGGATTCGCCGCCGCCGTGCACGTTGACCTGGATGTCGAAGGTTTCGAGATGGTTGGTCAGTGCGAGCGGTTGCTTGGCGATCATGATCGAGGTTTCACGGCCGAAGTAGGACTGGATGTCCTTGCCGTTGATCGTGATCTTACCAGTGCCTTTTTTCATGAAGACGCGGGCCACGCTGGACTTGCGGCGGCCGGTGCCATTGTTCCATTCACCAATCATTGCAATGGCTCCTTAGATTTCCAGCACTTTGGGCTGCTGGGCGGTGTGCGGATGCTCTGCGCCGCCGTACACCTTGAGCTTTTTGATCATGGCGTAGCCGAGCGGGCCCTTGGGCAGCATGCCCTTGACGGCTTTCTCGAGTGCGCGGCCGGGGTGCTTGGCCTGCAGATCGCGGAAGTTGGTGGCTTTGATGCCGCCGGGGTAGCCGGTGTGGCGGTAGTACATCTTGTCGAGCTGCTTGTTGCCGGTGACTTTGAGCTTGGCAGCGTTGATGACGACAATGTAATCCCCGGTATCGACGTGAGGCGTATAAATGGCTTTGTGCTTGCCGCGCAGGCGATGGGCAACTTCGCTGGCTACCCTGCCTAGCACCTTGTCGGTGGCGTCAATCACAAACCACTCATGCGTCACCTCAGCGGGTTTGGCGCTGTACGTGGTGGTCATGGGTTTTCTCTTTGAAAAGAAATGGTTTGGGCAGTCCTTTTCCACGGTCGGTGCTTTTCTGGTGAAAGCCTCTTAGGTGGGGGATCGAAGGCGGCCTTGTGCTGCATTGCTGCGGCGCCAAGCGCATCCTTCGCTTTTCGCCGCGGGACCAGCCTGGCGCTGCGAAACCGGCGATTATATGAAATCGGCGCCGATTTCGGTGATTTTTTGTGTAGGCGGCCACGCACTCGTTACCATTGCGGCATGTTCAGTTACCGCCATGCCTTCCACGCGGGCAACCATGCGGACGTGCTCAAGCACACCGTGTTGATTGCCATGATGCAGCACCTCGCGCAAAAGGACGCTGCGCTCATGGTGCTGGACACCCATGCCGGCGCGGGTCTGTACCGGCTCGACGGCGACTATGCGCGCACGAGCGGCGAGGCGGCCGATGGCATCTTGCGCCTGGCGCAGGCGGACGCCGCGGCGCTGGCGCC
This sequence comes from Extensimonas vulgaris, assembly GCF_003337425.1. GTDB lineage: Bacteria > Pseudomonadota > Gammaproteobacteria > Burkholderiales > Burkholderiaceae_C > Extensimonas > Extensimonas vulgaris. The sequence goes on along the minus strand of NZ_QPJU01000010.1, from coordinate 76,354 downwards.
GGCCTTGCAAGCATATCTGGAGCTGGTGCGCGCCTTCAACGTGGGCGCTGGCATCAAGGTCTATCCGGGCTCGCCCTTCGTCATCCACCACCTGCTGCGCCCGCAGGACAAGCTCAAGCTGTTCGAGCTGCATCCGAGCGACTTGCGTGCGCTTACGCGCAACGTGGCGCAACTCGAGGCGGGGCGCCAGGTGGCCGTGCTGCACGAGGATGGCTTCGAGGGGTATAAAAAGTTCTTGCCGCCACCATCACGCCGTGCCCTGGTGCTGTGCGATCCGAGCTACGAATTGAAGAGCGACTACGGGCGCGTGCAGGACTTGGTGGCGGACGCGCTGCGGCGTTTTGCCACGGGCACCTACGCGATCTGGCACCCTATCATCGGCCGCCCCGAGGCGCACGAGCTGCCGCGCCGCCTCAAAACCCTCGCGACCAAGGCTGGCAAGCCCTGGCTGCATGCGACGCTGACGGTGAAATCGGCCAAGCTCGGCGCGCCGCTGCTGGGCGCATCACGCCGTCCCGGCCTGCCGGCCAGTGGGATGTTCATCATCAACCCGCCCTACACGCTCAAACCGGCTTTGCAGGCGGCATTGCCGCAGCTCAGCCAGCTGCTCGCGCAGGACGGGCACGCGGCGCATCAGTTGCTGGCGCAGGCGTGAAATAGGAATGGGAAGCGGACCTTTTCGCCTATCTTGCTCAAGGCGCGCACTCCGTGCGGCCCGGCGCGAGCACGGACAGCTCCACGGGCTTGAGGCCCAGGCCGGCGATGCCCAGGGCGCTTGCGGCGCCTTGGCTCAGGTCGATCACGCGGCGGGATGAATAGGCGCTGCGGTCGTTGATGCGCACGACCACGCTGCGTCCGGTGTCGGGGCTGAAGACGCATACGCGCGTGCCAAAAGGCAGACTCGGGTGGGCGGCCGTGAGGCCGTGCATGTCGTACACCTCGCCGCTGGCGGTGCGGCGGCGGTGGAACTTGAGGCCGTACCACGAGGCCAGCCCTTTGCGGCGCGCCTGCGGCAATAGCGAGAGTGCGCTCTGCCGGGTGGAAATGCCGCTGGCCTCGGCGTCGTCGTCCGGGCCTTCGGGCGCAGGTTCGGCGGGCGGCTCGAGCAACAGCGTTTCGCCGCGCGGCGAGAGCACGGTGGGCGCGAACGCCTCAGGCGCGGGAGCGTGCAGACCCTCGGCGCGGGCCAGCGTGGCGGGCGCCAGGATGAGCGAAAGCGCCAGCCACCCGGTCAACACGGCGGCCGCGCCGGGCCAGCGGCGTGTCGGTGGCGGGCCTTGCACGCTGGACACCTTGGCGTGCAGGCCCGGGCGCATCAGCCTTGCTGCGCGCCCTGCAGGCGTGCGCAGATGGCGAGCGTGGGCGCGCTCTGGTTCATGGTGTAAAAGTGCAGCGCCGGTGCGCCGCCGGCGATCAGGCGCTCGCACAGCGCCGCCACCACGTCGAGGCCAAAGGCTTTGATGCTGGCCGTGTCGTCGCCAAAGGCCTGCAGGCGCAGGCGGATCCAGCGCGGCACTTCGGCGCCGCAGGCGTCGGAAAAGCGCAGCAGCTGCGCCGCGCCCGTGATGGGCATGATGCCGGGCACGATGGGCACGCGCGCCACGTCGGCGCCCAGGCGCTGCACCTCATCGACGAAGCGGAAGTACGCGTCGGCGTTGTAGAAATACTGCGTGATGGCCGAATCGGCGCCGGCGCGCAGCTTGGCCGCGAAGGCTTGCAGGTCGGCCGCGGGTGAGCGTGCCTGCGGGTGCGTCTCGGGGTAGGCGGCGACTTCGATGTGAAAGTGCCGCCCGGTCTCGGCGCGGATGAATTCGACGAGTTCGCTCGCGTAGTGGAATTCGCCGCCCAGGCCATAGCCGCTGGGCAGGTCGCCGCGCAACGCGACCAGGCGCCGCACGCCCATGGCCTGCAGCTCTTGCAGCTGCGCGCGCACCGAGGCGCGCGTGGCGCCTATGCATGAAAAATGCGCGGCCGCGGGCACGCCCTCGGCCAGAATTTCGCGCACGGTGGCAAAGCTGCCCTCGTGCGTGGAGCCGCCCGCGCCGTAGGTGACCGAGCAGAACTCGGGCGCGAGCGCGTACAGCGCGCGGCGCACGGTGCGCAGCTTTTCCACGCCCTCGGGCGTCTTGGGCGGGAAAAATTCGAAACTCAGCGGCAGCCGTGCCGACGCTTCATGGGTGGCTTGCTTCATGGGTGGGGGTGGGCGCGCAGTCACGCCCTCTCCTTGCAAAAATGAAAAATTCGCGGTTGCCGTCGCCGCCCGTGATGGGGCTGGTCAGCCACTGCAAGTCGGTCAGGCCCAGCGCCATGCAGGCCGCGCGGATGCGCTGCTCGACGAGCGCGTACAGCGCTGCATCGCGCACGATGCCGCCCTTGCCGATCTGCGCGGGCTGCAGCTCGAACTGCGGCTTGACCAGCATCAGCAGCGCGCCGCCGGGCTTGACGAGCGGCGCGAGCGCGGGCAGCACCAGCGTGAGCGAGATGAACGACAGGTCGCCCGTGACGAGGTCGAAGCCGGCGCCGGTTTTTGGGTCAATTTGGCCGCAAATGCTTGCTGGATAAGCGCCAGCAGCTATCAAATCAGCTGCGCTCAAGTGCCGCGCGTTGCACTGCTCCAGGCACTGCACGCGCGCGTCGGCGCGCAGGCGCGGGTGCAACTGGCCCTGGCCCACATCGACGCCGACCACGCGCGCGGCGCCGTGCTGCAGCAGGCAGTCGGTGAAGCCGCCGGTCGATTGGCCCACGTCCAGGCACTGCCAACCGCGCACGTCCAGCCCCGCGGCGGCGAGCGCGCCTTCGAGCTTGAGTCCGCCGCGCGAGACGTAGCGCGCCTCGGCCGCGTCGAGCAGTTCGAGCTCGGCATCGGCCGGCAGATCGTCGGCCTTGGCGAGCGGTCGCCAGCCCGTGGGCGCGCGCCAGCGCGCACCCGCCGCAATCAGGCGCTGCGCCTGGCTGCGGCTCGCGGCCAGGCCGCGTTCGACGAGGAGCTGATCGGCACGCACGGCGTGAATTTTGAATGAAATTGGCCTCTAGCGCCCGTCCAGCAAGCGCCAGCAGCTACTCAATCAATAGCGGTACGTATCGGGCTTGTAGGGCCCCTGTTTGGGCACGCCGATGTAGGCGGCCTGCGCGTCGGTGAGCTCGGTGAGCCGGGCGCCGAGCTTGGAGAGCTGCAGGCGCGCGACCTTTTCGTCGAGGTGCTTGGGCAGCACGTAGACCTTGCCGACCTCGTAGGCGTCGCGCTGCGTGAAGAGTTCGATCTGCGCGAGCGTCTGGTTCGCGAAGCTGCTGCTCATCACGTAGCTCGGGTGCCCGGTGCCGCAGCCCAGGTTCACGAGGCGCCCGCGCGCCAAGAGGATGATGCGCTTGCCGTCGGGAAAGATCACGTGATCGACCTGCGGCTTGATCTCTTCCCACTGGCATTTGGCTTCGAGGCTCGCGACGTCGATCTCGTTGTCGAAGTGGCCGATGTTGCAGACGATGGCCTGGTCCTTCATGCGCGCCATGTGTTCGAAGGTGATCACGCTCTTGTTGCCCGTGGCGGTGACGAAGATGTCGGCCAGCGGCGCGGCCTCGTCCATGGTGACGACGCGGTAGCCCTCCATCGCGGCCTGCAGCGCGCAGATCGGGTCGATCTCGGTCACCCAGACCTGCGCCGAAAGCGCGCGCAGCGCCTGCGCCGAGCCCTTGCCCACGTCGCCATAGCCGCAGACCACGGCGATCTTGCCCGCCACCATCACGTCGGTGGCGCGCTTGATGCCATCGACCAGCGATTCGCGGCAGCCGTAGAGGTTGTCGAACTTGCTCTTGGTGACCGAGTCGTTGACGTTGATCGCGCGGAATTGGAGCGTGCCCTTGGCCGACATTTCCTTCAGGCGGTGCACGCCCGTGGTGGTCTCCTCGGTCACGCCGATGATCTGCGCGCTCTTGCGGCTGTACCAGCGCGCGTCCTGCGCGAGCTTGGCGCGGATCGCGGCAAAGAGCACGCGCTCTTCTTCGCTGCCGGGCCGATCGAGCACGGACGGATCCTGCTCGGCCTGCTGGCCCAGGTGCATGAGCAGCGTGGCGTCGCCGCCGTCGTCGAGGATCATGTTCGGGCCTTCGTTCGGCGCGCCCGCGGGGCCGAATTCGAAGATGCGGTGCGTGTAGTCCCAGTATTCGGCCAGGCTCTCGCCCTTGACGGCGAACACCGACGTGCCCGCGGCGGCGATCGCGGCGGCAGCGTGGTCTTGCGTGGAAAAGATGTTGCACGAGGCCCAGCGCACCTGCGCGCCCAGCGCCTGCAGCGTTTCGATCAGCACGGCGGTCTGTATCGTCATGTGCAGGCTGCCCGCGATGCGCGCACCCTTGAGCGGCTGGCTGGGCGCGAATTCCTCGCGGATGGCCATCAGGCCGGGCATCTCGGTCTCGGCGATGCGGATTTCCTTGCGGCCCCAGTCGGCCAGGCCGATGTCGGCAATGACGCAGTCGCTGGGCGCGGGGGTGGGAAGAGGGGCGTTCATGGTGTGCTCCTGAAAGTCAACACCGGCGCGGGAGCAAAACAGGTCTCACCGCACCGGAAGTGGTGGATGAGCGTCGTTGCAAAACACGGTTTCCGAGCCTCACGCCCTGGGGCCACCGGCGGGTGGCTGGGCGCTGCAACGCTCCTCGGAAGTGGTGGCGATTATAGGTTTGCGCCATCCCCACACCCGCCCGCACCCGCCTCACACATCACTCCACCGTCACCGACTTGGCCAGGTTGCGCGGTTTGTCCACGTCGGTGCCGCGCGCGCAGGCGGTGTGGTAGGCCAGCAATTGCAGCGGCACCACGTGCAGCAGCGGGCTCAGCGGGCCGTAGTTCTCGGGCATGCGGATGACGTGCATGCCCTCGCCGTTGTCGATCTGCGTGCCAGCATCGGCGAGCACGTAGAGCTCGCCGCCGCGTGCGCGCACCTCCTGCATGTTGCTCTTGAGCTTTTCGAGCAGCGCATCGTTGGGCGCGACGGTGACCACGGGCATGGCGCTCGTCACGAGCGCGAGCGGGCCGTGCTTGAGCTCGCCCGCGGGGTAGGCCTCGGCGTGGATGTAGCTGATTTCTTTGAGCTTGAGCGCGCCTTCCTGCGCGATCGGGTAGTGGATGCCGCGGCCGAGGAACAAGGCGTTTTCCTTGCCTGCAAAGGCTTCGGCCCAGCTGATGATCTGCGGCTCGAGCGCGAGCACCGCGTGCAGCGCCGCGGGCAGGTGGCGCATGGCCTTGAGGTGTGCGTCCTCCTGCGCTTTGCTGAGGCGCCCGCGTGCTTGCGCCAGCGCGAGCGTGAGCAGAAACAAGCCCGCGAGCTGCGTGGTGAACGCCTTGGTACTCGCCACGCCGATCTCGACGCCGGCGCGCGTGATGTAGGCCAGCTCGCATTCGCGCACCATGGCGCTCGTGGCGACGTTGCAGATGGTGAGCGTGTGGCGCATGCCCAGGCTTTGCGCGTGGCGCAGCGCGGCCAGGGTGTCGGCGGTTTCGCCGCTCTGGCTGATGACCACGACCAGCGTGCGCGCGTCGGGCACGCTCGCGCGGTAACGGTATTCGCTCGCAACCTCGACCTGCGTGGGAATCGCCGCGATGTCTTCGAGCCAGTAGCGCGCGACACAGCCGCTGTAGTAGCTCGTGCCGCAACCGAGGATGAGCACGCGGTCGATCTCCTGGAACACGCGCCACGCGGCCGGGCGCGGGCGGCCCGGCTGCGCTATGCCGTCGAAAAGCTCGGGCACGATGCCGGTCACACCTTCGAGCGTGTCCGCGATCGCGCGCGGCTGCTCGAAAATTTCTTTTTGCATGTAGTGGCGGTACGGCCCGAGCTCGACCGCGCCGCTGAAAGCCTGCACGGTGCGCACCGGGCGCTCCTGCGGCGTGAGCGGGCGCCCTGCGGGGCCGACGATCCAGTAGCGCCCCGGCTGCAGATCGACGAGGTCGCCTTCTTCGAGGTAGATGATCTGGTCCGTCACGCCCGCGAGCGCCATGGCGTCGCTCGCCACGAAGTGCTCGGCCCCGCCCTGGCCCACGCCCAGCACCAGCGGCGAGCCCGCGCGCGCGCCCACGAGGCGGTGCGGCTCGTCGCGGTGCAGCACGGCAATCGCATAGGCGCCGCGCAGCTCGGCCACGGCGGCCTGCACCGCGGCAAACAGGTCGCCGCCGTAGTGGCTGTCCACGAGGTGCGCGATCACCTCGGTGTCGGTCTGGCTCGTGAAGCGGTAGCCGCGCGCCTGCAGCCGCGCGCGCAGCTCCTCGTAGTTTTCGATGATGCCGTTGTGCACCAGCGCCACGCGCCCGGGCGCGTCGGCGTCGCTGCCGGGGCCGCAGCTGAAATGCGGGTGCGCGTTGTCCACCGTGGGCGCGCCGTGCGTGGCCCAGCGCGTGTGCGCGATGCCCGTGGCACTTTCGAGCTGCTGCGCCTGCACCTGCGCGAGCAGCTCGGCCACGCGCGCCGTGCCGCGCACGCGCTGCAAGCCCGCGCCGCTCTGCGGCGCCAGGCTGCCCGCGTGCACGGCGATGCCGCACGAGTCATAACCGCGGTATTCGAGCCGCTGCAGACCCTGCACCAAAATGGGAACGATGTTGCGCGTGGAGACCGCGCCGACGATGCCGCACATAAAAAACCTCCTTCAGGCGGAACGGCCGCCATCGTAGGCAAAGAGCTTTTTCTATGGCGCTCGAATTTCGGCAGATTTTGAAACTATATTTCAGACACACCCATTTCTGAAATTTATTTCCATCCCCATGCAGATTGATGAAAAATACAAACTCGACGCCATCGACCTGCGCCTGCTCGACCTGCTGCAGCAAGACGCCTCGCTGAGCCAGCAGGCGCTCGCGGCCAAAGTGCACGTGTCGCCGCCCACCTGCCTGCGTCGCGTGCAGCGGCTGCGCGCGCTCGGGCTGATCGAGCGGCAGGTGGCGATTTTGGCGCCCGAGCGGCTCGCCGCGCTGCAGGGCCACGGCCTCGCGTGCATCGTCGAGGTGTCGCTCGAGCGCCAGGGCGCCGAGCAGCTCGACGCCTTCGAGGCGCGCGCCGTGGCCGAAGAATGCGTGCAGCAGTGCTGGCGCGTCGCGCCCGGGCCGGACTTCATCCTCGTAGTGCACACGCGCGACATGCCCGGCTACCAGGCGCTCGCGCAGCGCCTGTTCACGAGCGACGCGAACGTGCGCAACGTGCGGGCCTTTTTTGCGACCAAGCGTGCAAAATTTGATACAAAACTGCCTCTATCCCTTGATACACCTGCGTGAGCAGCTATCAGGTGGATAGTATTTTCGATGCTTGCGGTCGCGCCAAAAGTCGCTGCAGAAATTTGCAGCACCGTCCCCATATACAGTCGGTTCATCGGCGGCCCGCCCGCCCCTTTTTCAGGAGCCTACGCATGGAGTTCAAAGACTATTACAAAATCCTTGGCGTCGAACCGACGGCCACGGCCGACGAGATCAAAAAGGCCTACCGCAAGCTCGCGCGCAAATACCACCCCGACGTGAGCAAAGAGCCCAACGCCGCGCAGCGCATGAGCGAGGTGAACGAAGCCAACACCGTGCTCTCCGACCCCGAAAAACGCGCCGCTTATGACGCCCTGCGCCAGCAGGCCGCGCAAGGCCCGGGGCACGAATTCCGACCACCGCCAAACTGGGACGCCGGTTTCGAGTTTTCCGACTTCGGCAGGGGCGGCGGGGGCGGCTACGAAGGCGACTTCAGCGACTTTTTCGAGCAGCTCTTCGGTCGCGCACGCCAAGGCCGCACGGCGCATGGTGCGCGCCACGGCTTTGGCAGCGCGGCGCAGCGCGGCAGCGACCACCACGCCAAGATCGAGCTCGACTTGCTCGATGCCTACCAGGGCGCCGAGCGCACACTCACGCTGCACGGTGGGCGCCTGGATGCCAACGGCCACCTGGTGCGCGAGGAACGCACGCTGCAAGTCAAAATCCCCAAAGGCGTGCGCGAGGGCCAGCTCATCCGCGTGCCGGGCCAGGGCGCACCCGGTGCAGGCGGCGGCGCGGCCGGTGACTTGCTGCTCGAAGTGCACTTCAGGCCCGATCCGCGCTGGCGCGCCGAGGGCCGCGACGTGTACCAGCCCGTGCCTGTCGCCCCTTGGGAGGCCGAGCTCGGCGCGAACATCGAGGTCGTCACCCCGTCAGGCACGGTCGAAGTCAAAGTGCCGGCAGGCTGGAAACCCGGTCGCAAGCTGCGGCTCAAAGGGCGCGGCATCCCGAGCAATCCGCCCGGTGACCTGTACCTGGAGTTGAGCGTTGCACTGCCCCCCGCACGCACCGAGGCCGAGCGCGCCGCCTACCTGGCCTTTGCCAAGGCCTTCCCCCGCTTCAACCCCCGCGCCACGCAAGGAGCCTGACCATGAGCACTGCTTCCCGCTTGTCTGCCCAACTGCCCGTTTTGCAAGCCTTGAGCGCCGAGCTGCTCGATGACGGCGTCTGGCTGAGCCTCGAAGAGCTCGCGCGCAGCTGTCGCATGGGCCCCGAATGGATCCTGGAACACCTCGAGGCGGGCTTGCTGTCCGCGCGCGAGGCGCAGGGGCAGTGGCTCTTCGAGGGCAGCGCGCTTTTGCGCGCACGCCGCCTCGCACAGCTTGAGCGCACCTTCGACGCCGACCCGCACCTGGCTGCGCTCACCGTCGATTTGATCGAGGAAGTCGCCGATCTGCGCCGGCGCCTGCAGCGCCTGCAGATGCTTTTTGGCCAAGGCCTGGAGGAGTGAGCCGAAATTCCGCTTGCGCTGCGCTTACATCCAAAACTACACTGCGCCAAGCGTTTTCCAGGTGGTTTGCGGGGCCTTTTCCCGCGTCGTCCAGCAAGGGTTTGCGTGCATCCGTCTCAGCAGCACTTTTTTCGCCTCATCTATCCCTTGCGCGTCTTGGGTATGGGGCTGGGCGGCTTGGCCGTGGGCACGGTGCTCTGGGAGCGCCAGGCCTCGGCGTGGGCGTGGGGCTACATGGTTTTCATGTGCTACGTCTGGCCGCACTTGGCTTTCTTGCGTGCGCGCCTGAGTACCCATCCCTACCGCACCGAAACGCACAACCTGGTGCTCGACGCCTTTTTCGTGGGCATGGTGCTGCCGCTGATGCACTTCAACGTGCTGCCCAGCGTGCTCGTGGTCACGCTCACCATGATGGATCGCATCGCCTCGGGCATTCGCGGCTTGTGGGCTGTCTCTTTGCTGAGCATCGCCGCCGGTGTGCTCGTGGGCATTGCGCTGTTCGGCTTCCATTGGGCGCCCGAAAGCTCCATGCACGTGATCCTTGCGTGCCTGCCCATGCTCCTCGTGCATACGCTCTCGTCGAGCCTGAGCAGCCACCGCCTGATTCGTAAGGTGACGCGGCAAAACCAGGAGCTCGATGGGTTGCGCCGCGTCGATGCGCTCACAGGTCTTCATGGTCGCAGCCATTGGGAAGAGCAGGCGGAGAAGGCGCTGCGCACTTACCGTGCGCATGCAGTGTCGGCGTGTGTGCTGATGCTGGACATCGACCACTTCAAGCCCATCAACGACACCTACGGCCACAACGTAGGCGATGAAGTCCTCCGCAGGTTTGCCCAGGTGGTACGCAAAAATGTACGGGTCACCGACTGTGCGAGCCGCTACGGCGGCGATGAGTTCACCGTGCTGCTGACGGGGATGACGCTCGATGAGTCTTTACCCGTTGCGCAGCGCATCCGCGCGCAGGTGCAGGACTTGCGTCTACGCGATCTGCCCGATTTGCGCCTGAGCTGCAGCGTGGGTGTGGCCTGCGCTGAGGCAGGTCACAGCGACTTGCGCGCCTGGATGGCCGCCGCGGATGGTGCGCTGTACGAGGTCAAAAAGAATGGCCGCAATGGGGTTGCCCACGCACCCGTGGCGGTGCGCATCCCCATCGGCTGACACTGCGCGGCCCCGCGCCGGCGTCTGGCTCAGCGTGTTGCGACGTGGCCATGGGCGCGTGGCCAGACCAGGCGCACGGTGCAGCCCGCGTCGGGCGCGGCCGTGATGGTGATACGCGCGCCATGGCGCTCGGCGATGGCGCGGCACAGCGCAAGGCCCGCACCCACGCCGGGGAAGTCCTCTTCGCGGTGCAGGCGCTGGAACACGCCGAACAAAGCGCCCGCGCGCGCGGGATCAAAGCCCACGCCGTTGTCTTCGACGAGCAGCACGGCATCGCCGCCTTCCTCTCCCGCGCTGCGCACGGCGATGCGCGCCACGGCGCGCCCGCGCGTGAACTTGAGCGCATTGCCGAGCAGCTCGCGCAGCACGTCACGCAGCAGCGCGGCATCGGCCCACAGCACGGGCAGGTCGGGGGCGATCTGCCATTCGACGGTGCGCCCGGCTGCTTCGGGCGCAAGCTGGGCGCGCACTTCGGCGAGCAGCGGCGCGAATGCGACCGGCGCGCATGCGAGCGGCGCGCGGCCCGCGCGCGAGAGCGCCAGCAAGCCGTCGAGCATGCGCCCCATGCGCTGCGCCGACTGCGCCATGGTCGCGAGAAAGTCGAGCGCTTCTTGCACGGTCTGCTGCTGCCCGTCGGCCAGAGCGGGCTGCATTGGCGCTGCGTCAAGCAATTCGCTGAGCAGCTCGCGCACGAGCTCGCCGTAGGCCGTGACGTGGCGCAGCGGCGCGCGCAGGTCGTGCGCGACGGCGCGCAGGAACTCCTCCTGCGCGGCTGCGAGCGCCGCGTTGTGCTGCTGGCATTGCGCGAGCGCGGCGCGCAGTGCTGTCACATCGGTGCTGTCGGTGCTGTCGGTGCTGTCGGTGCTGTCGGTGCTGTCGGCCGAGGCGGCCGGGCCGTCATCCACCGTCTGCGCCATGTCGCTGGCGCTGGCGCCGCAGGGCAGGTCAGGCATGGTCAGGCCTTGTCTTGCTTGGCCGGCCGCTGCCAGCCGGGGATGTTGACCTGCTTGCCGCGCGCCACGCTGAGCGCACCCGCGGGCACGTCCTTGGTGATGGTCGAGCCGCCGCCCACGGTGGCGCCCGCGCCCACCGTCACGGGCGCGACGAGCACGCAGTTGCTGCCCACGTGCACGTCGGCTTCGAGCACGGTGCGGTGCTTGTTGGCGCCGTCGTAGTTCGCGGTGATGCTGCCGGCGCCGTAGTTGACGCGCGCGCCCACGCTGGCGTCGCCGAGGTAGGCGAGGTGGTTGGCCTTGGCGCCTTCGGCCAGCGTGCTGTTTTTGACCTCGACGAAGTTGCCGATGTGCACCTGCGGCCCGAGCTGCGCGCCCGGGCGCAGGCGCGCGAACGGGCCGACCGAAGCCGCCGGGCCGACCTCCACGCCGGGCTGCTCGCCGGCGATGTGGGTGTAGGGGTGGATCACCGCGCCCGCGGCGATGCGCGCATTGCTGATGTGGCAGTGCGCGCCGATCTGCACACCTTCGCCGAGCTCCACGCGGCCCGTGAAGATGCAGCCCACGTCGATCTCCACGTCCTGCGCGCAGCGCAGTTCGGCGCGCGTGCCATCGCGCGCGTCGTCGCGCAAGTCGAAACGCGCCGGATCGGCCAGGCGCACGCCCTGCTCCATCAGCGCCTGCGCCTGGCGCGCCTGGTGCGCGCGCTCGAGCGCCGCGAGCTGCGCGGGACTGTTCACGCCCGCGACCTGCAGCGCGTCGTCGATGCAGTGCGCGACCACGGGCACGCCCTCGCGCACGGCCATGGCGACCACGTCGGTGAGGTAATACTCGCCCTGCGCGTTGTCGTTCGACAGAAGCGCGAGCCAGCCTTTGAGCAGGCGTGCGGGCACGGCCATGATGCCGCTGTAAACCTCGCTCAGCGCGCGCTCGGCGGCGTTCGCGTCTTTGTGCTCGACGATGCGCTGCACGCTGCCGTCGCCCGCGCGCACGATGCGGCCGTAGCCCGTGGGGTCGGGCAGCTTGACGGTGAGCAATGCGAGCCGCTCGCCCTGCGCCGCGGCGACGAGCGCGCGCAGGGTGTCGGCCTGCGTGAGCGGCACGTCGCCCGAGAGCACGAGCGCGAGGCCGTCGTCGGCGAGCATGGGCACCGCCTGCTGCACCGCGTGGCCCGTGCCGAGCTGCGGCTCCTGGCGCACGCAGTGCAGCTCGAAATGATGGTCAAAATAGCCCTCAAGGCTCATGGCACGGGCGCAAGCAGCTTCTACTTCAGGAGCGCCGTGCCCCGTCACCACGACCACGCGCCGCGGTGCGAGCCGCGCCGCCTGGCCGAGCACGTGCAGCAGCAGCGCACGCCCCGCGAGGCGCTGCAAGACCTTGGGGATGCGGCTTTTCATGCGCGTGCCCTTGCCGGCCGCCATGACGACGATGTCGAGCGCTGTCATCGCTTTCCCTTCCCGCTGTAAGGTCAGGTCAAAGTCACGCGCGCGAACTTGCGCTTGCCCACCTGCACCACATAGCTGCCCGCCGGGAGCTTGAGGCCCTTGTCGCTGACCACCTGGCCATCGACGCGCACGCCGCCGCCATCGATGAGGCGGTTCGCCTCGCTCGTCGAGGGCGCGAGCTGCGCCTGCTTGAGCAGCGCGCCTATGCCCAGCGGCGCGCCCGTGAGCAGCACCTCGGGGATGTGCTCGGGCACGCCGCCCTTGCTGCGCAGCACGAAATCCTGCTCGGCCGCATCGGCCGCCTGCGGCGAATGAAAGCGTGCCGTGATCTCCTTGGCCAGCAGCACCTTCACGTCGCGCGGATTGCGCCCGGCAGCGACTTCCTGCTGGAGCTGCTCGATCTCGGCGAGCGAGCGGAACGACAGCAGCGTGAACCAGCGCCACATCAGCGTGTCCGAGATGCTCATGACCTTGGCGAACATGGTGTTGGCGTCTTCGGTGATGCCAATGTAGTTGTTCTTGGACTTGGACATCTTCTCGACGCCGTCCAGCCCTTCGAGCAGCGGCATGGTCAGGATGCACTGCGGCTCCTGGCCGTATTCCTGCTGCAGGTGCCGGCCCATGAGCAGGTTGAACTTCTGGTCGGTGCCGCCGAGTTCGAGGTCGCTCCTGAGCGCGACCGAGTCATAGCCCTGCATCAGCGGGTAGAGGAATTCGTGCACGCTGATGGGCTGGCCCGTGGTGAAGCGCTTATGGAAGTCGTCGCGCTCCATCATGCGCGCCACGGTGTATTTGGCCGCGAGCTCGATCATGCCGCGCGCGCCCAGCGGCTCGCTCCACTCGCTGTTGTAGCGGATCTCGGTGCGCGCGGGGTCCAGCACCAGGCTGGCCTGGCGGTAATAGGTTTCGGCGTTGGTCTTGATCTGCTCGGGCGTGAGCGGCGGGCGCGTGCTGTTGCGCCCCGAAGGGTCGCCGATCAGGCTCGTGAAGTCGCCGATCAGAAAGATCACCTGGTGGCCCAGATCCTGCAACTGGCGCATCTTGTTGAGCACCACGGTGTGGCCGATGTGAATGTCGGGCGCGGTCGGATCCAGCCCCAACTTGATGCGCAGCGGCTTGCCCGTGGCTTCAGAGCGCGCCAATTTTTGCACCCAGGCGTCCTGCGGCAGCAGCTCTTCGGCCCCGCGCAAAGTGACTTCGAGCGCGTGCCGCACGGCATCGGTCACGGGGTATTTTGTAACGGCGGAAGGATTCATAGGGTTTTCAGGGATGCCGGCGCGACAGGCGTCGCTATACTCCGGCCCACTTTGGGGGTGGCGGTGGATTTTAGTGCTGCCCCGCCTACCCTTTTCGACGAAGCCTCGGCCGCGCGGCGCGGGGGTTCATGGTGTTTTGCTTGCGCGGCCCTCTCGGCTGCGCGCTTGGATGGCTGCCCTCGCAGCGCTGGCATGGCGCCGGCGCCCGGGCCCGGCAGCCCTTGCAGTTTGGGGATAGATCTTGATTCACGGTTTGACCACTGCCAGCAAGGCATTGATAGCGCAACTGTCACGCAGCGCACAAAAACACCCCCGCCGCATCACCGCCGCCGTCGCAGCCCTGCTGCTCACGGGTGCTGGCGGCGCGTTTGCCGTGGCGGCTTTCGGGCCCGATGCGGCCGACCTGCCCGTGCGGCAGATCAGCTACCCCGTCGCCTCGCTGGCCGACGGCGCGCCTCTTGATGCGCTCGAAGCGCCGGGCTTTTCGCTCTATCGCTCCGAGCTCACGCGCAGCAGCGACACCGCCGAGTCGCTGCTGCAGCGCCTGGGCGTTGCCGACCCGGGTGCGGCGGCGTTCTTGCGCAGCAACGATGCGGCGCGCCAGCACCTGCTCGGGCGTGCCGGGCGCCTGGTGTCGGTCGAAACCACCGACGACCACCGCTTGCGCAAACTCACCGTGCGCTGGGCGCCCGACGACAGCAACACCTTCCAGCGCCTGGTGGTCGAGCGTGAGGCCGAGCGCTTCACGGCGCGCGTCGAAAGCGCACCGCTGGTCGCGCAAACGCGCCTTGCGGGCGGCATCATCCAGAGCTCGCTGTTCGCGGCCACCGACGCCGCGGGCATCCCGGACGCCGTGGCTGTGCAGCTGGCCGAAATCTTCGGTGCCAACATCGATTTTCGCCGCGCGCTGCGCCGTGGCGACCGCTTTTCTCTGGTCTATGAAGTGCTCGAAGCCGACGGCGAGCCGCTGCGCAGCGGCCGCGTGCTCAGCGCCGAGTTCCTCAACAACGGCAAGACGCACCAGGCCGTCTGGTTCCAAGAGCCGGGCGCGAGCAAAGGCGCCTACTACACGCTCGACGGCCAGAGCCTGCGCAAGGCCTTCCTCGCCGCGCCCGTGGCGTTTTCGCGCGTCTCTAGCGGTTTTGCGATGCGCTTTCACCCCATCCTGCAGCAATGGCGCGCGCACCTGGGCACCGACTTCGCCGCGCCCACGGGCACGCCGGTGCGCACCGTGGGCAACGGCGTGGTCGCATTCGCAGGTGTGCAAAACGGCTACGGCAACGTCATCTTCGTACAGCACGACAAGGCCCATGTCACGGTCTATGCGCACCTGAGCCGCATCGACGTGCGCAAGGGCCAGAGCGTGGAGCAGGGCCAGACCATAGGCGCGGTGGGCGCGACGGGCTGGGCCACGGGGCCGCACCTGCATTTCGAATTCCGCGTCGATGGCAAGCAGCAAGACCCGCAGATCATGGCGCAGGCGAGCGCCGCTGCCGCGCCGGTGTCCGCCGCCGCGCGCCCCGCGTTCGAGCGCCTCGCCCGCAACATGCGCGTCGAGCTCGACGCCGCCGCGCGCGTGCAGCAGGCGCGCGCGGAATAATCCCGCGCCATGCGCCGGCGCACCGCCGGCAGCTGCGCCGCCAAGCCGCCTTCCGCCCATCGCCCATCGCCCATGTCCGAGCTTTACATCGGCCTGATGTCGGGCACCTCGCTCGACGGCGTGGACGGCGTGCTCGTCGATTTTTCAGAGCAAAAAATGGCTGTAGTGGCCGCCGCGTCTGCGCCACTAGCTCCTGAATTGAAAGCGCAGTTGCTCGCGCTGCACCACCCCGCGCACGATGAGCTGCACCAGGCCGCGCTCGCCGGCAACGCCATCGCGCGCAGCTATGCACAGGTGGTGCAGCAGTTGCTGGCCGCGAGCGGCGCGCGCCCCGCGGCGGTGCGTGCGCTCGGCGCGCATGGGCAGACCGTGCGCCACCGCCCGCTCGCATTCGACGGCACGGGCTACACGCTGCAACTCGGCAACCCGGCGCTGCTCGCCGAGCTTTGCGGCATCACCGTGGTGGCGGACTTTCGCAGCCGCGACCTCGCCGCGGGCGGGCAGGGTGCGCCGCTGGTGCCCGCGTTCCACCGGCAGGTGTTCGGGCGCGCGGGCGAGACCGTGCTCGTGCTCAACCTCGGCGGCATCGCCAACCTTAGCGTGCTGCGCGCCGACGGCAGCGTGCTGGGCTTCGACTGCGGCCCCGGCAACATGCTGCTCGACCACTGGTGCCAGCAGCACACCGGCCAGCCCTACGACGCGCAGGGCGCCTGGGCCGCGCGCGGTCAGGTGCTGCCCGCATTGCTCGCGACGCTGCAACAGGAGCCGTTTTTCCATGCTTCGCCGCCCAAGAGCACTGGACGCGACCTGTTCAACGCCGCGTGGCTGGCCGAGCGGCTGCGCGCCTACCTGGCCGAACATGCGCCGCCCGCGCCCGAAGACGTGCAGGCAACCTTGGCTGAATTGACCGCCAGCGCTTGTGCAGAAAGCGCTTTGCGCTATGGTAGAAATAGCAAACTGCTCGCCGTGTGCGGCGGCGGCGCGTACAACGCCGACCTTTTGCAACGCCTGCAGCGCCGGCTGCCGCAGCACGCGGTGCAGCCCACCGACGCGCTCGGCCTGCCGGCGCAGCAGGTCGAGGCCGCGGCCTTTGCCTGGCTCGCGCGCCAGGCACTGCGCGGCGAGCCGGGCAGTCTGCCAAGCGTCACGGGCGCCCGCGGCGCCCGTGTGCTCGGTGCGATCTACCCGGCCTGAAGGATCGGGCCTGGGCCGGTCACCATCCGACCGCAAAGTTCAAACGGAAAAGCTCGACCCGCAGCCGCAGGTGGACGTGGCGTTGGGGTTGCGGATCACGAACTGCGCGCCCTGCAGGTCTTCTTTGTAGTCGATTTCGGCGCCGACCAGGTACTGGTAGCTCATGGCGTCGATCAGCAAGGTGACGCCGTTCTTGACCATGGTGGTGTCGTCCTCGTTCACGACCTCGTCGAAGGTGAATCCGTATTGGAAGCCCGAGCAGCCCCCGCCTTGCACGAACACGCGCAATTTCAGATCAGGGTTGCCTTCTTCGGCGATCAGTTCTGCGACCTTGGCCGCTGCGCTGTCGGTGAAGTTGATGGGGGCGGGCATTTCGGTGCTGATGTTTTCGGCTACGGCGCTCATGAAACTCTCCAATGTCAGGGTTTGCGCGAAATACTACTTCAAATTTGTCGGGAATTCAGGCCCGCGGGTGTTTGCCGTGCTGCGCAGTGGGGGCTTTGTGCAAGAGCCTATTTCCGCAGCGAGCATGCCCCTACGGAAATAGGCTGAAAACCCAAGGCAAAAGAGCCACTTGCGCCCGCTGCATGGGCGCAAGCAGCTATTCATCAAGGAGCGCTTCGTCAGACCAGCTCGAGCGTCACGGCCGTGGCTTCGCCGCCGCCTATGCACAGCGTGGCGAGGCCGCGCTTCTTGCCGCGCGCCTGCAGCGCGTACAGCAGCGTGACCATGATGCGCGCACCGCTCGCGCCGATAGGGTGGCCGAGCGCGCAGGCGCCGCCGTTGACGTTGAGGATGTCGTGCGCCACGCCGAGCTCCTTCATGAGCGCCATGGGCACGACGGCAAAGGCCTCGTTGACCTCCCACAGCTCCACGTCCTGCACGCTCCAGCCGGCCTTGGCGAGCGCCTTGCGCGAGGCATCGACGGGGGCGGTGGTGAACCACTCGGGCGCCTGCGCGTGCGTGGCGTGGCTCACGATGCGCGCGAGCGGCTTGCAACCGAGCTTTTGCGCCGTCGATTGGCGCATCAGCACGAGCGCGGCCGCGCCGTCGTTGATGCTGGAGCTCGAAGCCGCGGTGATGGTGCCGTCTTTCTTGAACGCGGGCTTGAGCGTGGGGATTTTTTCGAGCTTGATTTTGCCCGGGCCCTCGTCGGTGCTGACCACGCGCTCGCCGCTGCGGTCTTTCACGGTGACGGGCACGATCTCGGCCGCAAAAGCGCCCGATGCGGTCGCGGCCTTGGCGCGTTGCACGCTCTCGGTGGCGTAGGCGTCCTGCTGGGCGCGCGTGAACTGGTACTTGGCCGCGCAGTCCTCACCAAAGGTGCCCATGGCGCGGCCAGGCTCGTAAGCGTCTTCGAGGCCGTCGAGCATCATGTGGTCGAAGATGCGGTCGTGGCCGATGCGGTAGCCGCTGCGCGCCTTTTGCAGCAGGTAGGGCGCGCCGGTCATGCTCTCCATGCCACCGGCGACCATGACCTCGTGCGTGCCCGCGAGCAGCATGTCGTGCGCGAACATCACGGCCTTCATGCCCGAGCCGCACATCTTGGACAGCGTGACGGCGCCGGTTTCTTTGGGCAGGCCGCCCTTGAACGCGGCCTGGCGCGCCGGGGCCTGGCCCTGGCCGGCCATGAGGCAGTTGCCGAACAGCACTTCGCCGACGGCGCTCGGCGCCACGCCCGCGCGCTCGACGGCGGCGCGGATCGCGGCGCCGCCCAGGTCGTGCGCGGCGAGGCTGGCAAAGTCGCCCTGCAGCGCGCCCATGGGCGTGCGCGCGGCGCCGACGATGACGACGGGGTCTTGAAGGGATGCAGTCATGGAAAGCTCCTGTGGATGAAAAAGCGGTGATGCGGGGCGAAGCGCCGCGCACAGGCTATTTAGGCCGCGTGCAAGTGGCAAAAGCGCCGCTCGGGGTCGTAGGGGAAAACATCATAGACGTGCCCGGCCTGGATGCGCTCTTTGTGCGACTGCCAGAACGCCACGTCGAGCAAATCTGCGTGGTGGCGCAAGAAGACTTCGCGCACCGCGTCGTTGCCGAGCAAAAAAGGCCCGAAGGTCTCGGGGAACACGTCGTGCGGGCCGACGCTGTACCAGACTTCGCCACTCATCTCCTCCTCTTCGTTGCGCGGCGTGGGCACGCGGCGGAAGTTGCAGTCGGTGAGGTATTCGATCTCGTCGTAATCGTAGAACACGACTTTGCCGTTGCGTGTGACACCAAAATTTTTCCACAGCATGTCGCCGGGAAAGATGTTGGCGGCCACGAGGTCTTTGATGGCGTTGCCGTAGTCGATCACCGCGTGCTCCATCTGCTGGCGCACGCGCGCGTCTTGCAAGCCCGTGTCGAAGGCTTCCTGCAGGTAGATGTTGAGCGGGATCATGCGTCGCTCGATATACAGGTGCTTGATGATGACTTCCTGGCGGCCGTCGCCGTCGCGGTCGCTGATCTCGAGCTGGCTCGGGGCGAAGCGCTCGATCTCGGCGATGAGCTCGTCGGTGAAGCGCTCGCGCGGGAACGCGACCTCGCTGTATTCGAGCGTGTCGGCCATGCGGCCCACGCGGTCGTGCTGCTTGACGAGCTGGTACTTGGCCTTGATCTGCTCGCGCGTGGTGTCTTTCTGCGGCGGGTAATAGTCCTTGATGACTTTGAACACGTAGGGAAAGCTCGGCAGGTCGAACACCAGCATGACCATGCCCTTGATGCCGGGCGCGATGCGGAACTTGTCGCTCGAATGCTTGAGGTGGTAGAGAAAGTCGCGGTAGAAAAGCGTCTTGCCCTGCTTGGCCAGGCCCAGCGCGTTGTAGATCTCGGCGCGCGGCTTGCGCGGCATAAGGCTGCGCAGAAACTGCACGTAGGCGCTGGGCACTTCCATATCGACCATGAAGTAGGCGCGCGCAAAGCTGAACAGCATCTGCAAGTCGTCCTCGCCGAACAGCACCGTGTCGATCACGAGCCGTCCGGCGGCATCGCGCTCGTCGTGCAACAGCGGCAGCGCGAACGGAATCTCGAGGTAGCCGTTGATGATCTTGCCGACCACGTAGGCGCCCTTGTTGCGGTAAAAAAGGCCGCTGAGCACCTGCAGCTGGAAGTTGGCGCGCAGCGTGACGTTGGCCAGGCGCTGCTGCATGGCCGCAAGAACGTAGCCCGTGTCGCGGCGCAGATCGACGAAAGGGCGCTGCAGGCCGAAGTCCTCGATGATGCGCAGCAAGGTGTCGTGCAGCTGGCCCGGCGCGGGGTAGTAGGCGCGGTAGGTCGGCAGCGCCTCGGGCTCGTCGTTTTCTATGTATTCGGTGCTGACGGCCGGGCGCACGAAGATGAAGTCGTTGTGGAAATGCGTGCGGTGCAGGATCTTGCACGTGACTGAATTGAAAAAGGTCTCGGCCAGCTCGGGCTGGTGGTGGTTCACGAGCAGGCCGATGTAGTGCAGCTTGACCTGCTGCCACACGTCCATGGGCTGGCGGCTCGCGTGAAACTCTTTTTCGAGCCGGTGCACGCATTCGCGCACGCGCAGGTCGTAAAACTCGATGCGTTCACGCTGCGCGCGCTGCTGCGCGTGCCAGTCGGCCGTCTCGAAGCGGTGCTTGGCGCGCGCCGATTCGGCGCGAAAGAGGCGGTAGTGGCGGTTGAAGCCGTCCATCATGGCCTTGGCGATGCCATAGGCCTGCGGGGAGTCGAGACGCTGCGGAAACATGGCGTGCGTGGTGGGAAGTGCTGACCTGCAAGCATAGCGGCTTGCCCCGCAAGGCTTGCGTACCCAGCCTGTGCCGCAGCCGCATGCGCGGCGCTGCTGCGGCGGCGCGCGTTCAGGTGCGCCGCTTGGCGGCCACGCGCGTGACGGCGGCGCGGTAGCTCGTATCCAGCCCTTGGGGGCCATCGACGGTCATGTGCAGGTTGTGGATCAGGCCGTCCTTGAGGCCATAGCACCAGCCGTGCAACGTGACTTTCTGGCCGCGCGCCCAGGCGTCGAGCAGCACCGTGGTCTGCGCGAGGTGCAGCACCTGGGTGATCGCGTTGAGCTCGCACAGCGCGTCGTAGCGCCACTCGGCGGGGAGCATTTCGAGCATGTCGCGGTGGCGGTCGCGCACGTCCTGCACGTGGCGCAGCCAGTTGTCGGCCAGTCCCACGCGCGTGCTGTCGAGCGCCGCGCGCACGCCGCCGCAGCCGTAGTGCCCCACCACCATGAGGTGCTCCACGCGCAGCTGATCGACCGCGTACTGCACGGTCGAGAGGCAGTTCAGGTCGGTGTGCACCACCACGTTGGCGACGTTGCGGTGCACGAACACCTCGCCTGGCTCCAGCCCCGCGATCTGGTTCGCGGGCACGCGGCTGTCGGAGCAGCCTATCCACATGAACCTGGGCTGCTGCTGCGCGAGCAGGCGCGTGAAAAAGCCCGGCCGCTCGTGCTCCATGCGCGCCGCCCAGGCGCGGTTGTTGGCGAAAAGCTCTTCGATCGAGGCAGTGGTCATGAAGGGTTCCGTCGTGGTGGCAAAGCCCGCGAAGTTAGCAGGTTTCGAAAGAGACCCGTCTGACGCCAAGAAGGCGCGTCAGAAATTTGGCATGGCCCAAATGCGCAGCGCTGCCAGAACCTCGGGGCACGCACCGCGCAGCATTACACCGAGGCCCATTCTTCCTGCTGGTAGCGCTCCAGGCCCGTTTGTGCGAAGCGCCAGAGGTGCAGCCAGCCGTTGTCCACGAGTTGCCGGACCACCGTGTGCTTGTGGATCACCGCCGCGATGGTGGTGCGCGGCGCGTCGATGATCACTGTCAGTCGCAAAGGCTCGTGTCTGTAGTCCTTGCCGTCGTGTATGGACTGGTGCGCAAGGCCGATTCGCAGATCGCCGCCGTTGCCCTCGAAAACCCCGAGATGACCACCCACTACGTTATGCAGCAGCTTGTTCCCGCTGCCCATCCGCAGGGGATCACAGGTGGAAGCATGGTATTGCCAGTTGATCCAATGCGTCACCAGCATGGGTGCCGTCATCAATTGCTCCAAGATGCTGCCGTCTGCGTCCTGGCTGGCATCGTATTCGTGCAAAAAGCAGCGCCCGCCCAATACCACGCCACGGCTGCGCCACCGCGGTGCGATCACAAACGCGGCGTTCCCTGCAAGCCCCCATTCGGGCCGTGTCTGCGCGCCGTCGTTGGCCCGGCGGCGCAGTTGCCGCAGTAAAGCTTCGTAGCCTTGCCGCGGATTCAACTCAAGCGCAGGCGCGCGTTCGCGGCGCACCTGATCGCATGCCTGGGCAAACGCCGTTTGCAGCCGTTGCCACCGTGCCGCCGCAATCGGCGGCAATAGGTCTAGATCGAACCATTCGACTTCATCCGTCGTGGTGTTGTGCAATGCCGCGACGAACACGGTAGCCGCAGGGATATTCAGCCCGTGCGATTGCAGCCCCTGCCGGACTTCAGCATCGTTGAGCATCTGCGCCAGAATGCGCGCGTTAACCTCTCCGCTCTGACCGCAGCAGGCGCCGCAGTCCAATGCTGCCGCATGGGCATTGTTGACAGACTGGCTGCCGTGCCCGACGAGGAGTACCAGCGCCGCCCAGTGCTGCGTCAAGCCCATCGCACGCAATACCCGGGCCGCGGTTGCGACTTTCGCATCGAGGTCCAACCCGAGCAACTGGGGGCGGCAAACCGGACGGTAACGTCCGGGCAGACCGTGGAGATCGTCTCTGGGGCGTTGTCGAGTGCTCGGCAGCAGCCAATTCCCAAGTTTGCCGAGATAGCCCAACCCCACCGCCTCCACGGACAAAAAAGCCGCGCCCGGCCATCGACTGGCCGCAAGCCACTGGTCTTCCAGCGCCAGTCGCGTTTGCCTGGAACGGGCGGCTGCGCTCTGTAGCGCTTCTTGTGCGGGGCCACCGGGCGCATCCGCGCTCACGATGCAGTCCGTCACCTCCATACTCGGTTCGAGCAGACCTGGCAGTTGTGGGCGACGGGCTTCGGTACCCAAAGGGGTATATGCCACGGGCAAGCCAAAAAAGCCCGCAAAGCCGAAAGTTTGAATCCCAGGCCAGACGGCTTCCAAGGTCCGGCGCAGGGGTTCGCTGCGAACATCGATGCAGAAAACCGCTTGAACTTCTACTTCTGAAGGTGGCACGCCACGCACACTCGCCCAGGCCAGACGCTGCGCCAGTTTTTGCTGATAGCCATGCTCCAGGGCCAGTTGCCAGACCTCATCGATCAGCAAGGCGCGCTCCGCCTCCTGCAATACGGCCGGAGCCTGGCGCCATGCCTGCTGCAAAGCCGTAAATGCGCCTTGGGTTGCGTCATCGTCTTTGCACTCCAGAAGCAATACGCCCCAGGCCAGACGGATCGCCAGCAACTCGCGCAAGTGCGCATCCTTGCGGCCAGCCAAACCTGCCTGCCACCCGAGGTAGGCGCACCACGAGGCCCAACCGTTGACGGTCAGCAACACCGCTTCCAAGTAGTCAGCCCACACGGCGGGCGGCAGCCCCAAACGCTCTATCACCCAACGTTCGGCATCTTGCGCCACAGCCGGCAACGCATTGATCGCTTGCACTAGGTGCGGCAAGCCCATGAGCAGACCGATGCCATGGTCGTGCCGCATGTTGTCGCGCCAAAAGGCATACAGACCCTGTTCGCGCTCGGGCTGCCAGTTGGCCAGATGCCGGTCAAAATAGGCTGCGCAAGTCTGGCTCACCTGGTGCGTGATGGCTTGCCTCCAGGACAGCCGCATGTGGCGATGAGGGTCGTTGTCGAGCACATCGATCAACAGCGGCAGCTGCGCCGGCAGGCCCTGCGACTGCAGGGCATAGACACATTGCTCGACCGTGAGGCCTTCGCTCTGCGCTGCGGGAAGTCGCTGCAGCGTCTCATTCAGATCGTGGGGTGAAATGCGGCCGCTGCGCCAAGCGTGCAGTTGGTAGTGCCGCGGGGGAAAAACGTGTATTCCACCGAGCACGGCCATACGCGCTGCGACCCGGCGCAACGGCATGCCTATGCGTCCCCAGTGCGGATTGACCGCTATGGCGCGATCCAGCGGCCATGCCGGGGCAATCCTCCGACAGGCGTCATCGCACGCCCGCTCGATTTCGGCATTCCGCGCCTCCCGCTCAGAGACGGTGCACGTTGCATGGGCCGCCTTTGGCTGCGCATGTATGGTCAAGGTATCGCTCATGAATTTCTCCCAGGTGCGAACAAATCAACCGGTTGTGCGCCGGCATCCTTCGCCGGCGTCCAGCGCGTAGGCCATACCAGCAAGGTCAAGCGGGTGTAGGTTTCGTCCAGATAAAAGCCCGCATAGCTCCAGCGGCGCCAAGCTGCGAGCCAGCGCGGCCGCCTTTGCAGCAGCGCCTGCATCACGTAGAGCGTCGCCATCCCCACCAGCGCGATCCTGCCCAGCAAAGGGTCTGGAAAATCGTGCAGGCCTAAAGGCAGGGAATGCGCGAGCATGGCCGCTGCGGCCAGCCCCACGATGGCCACAAGTCCGAACCACAAGTGCGCGCTGCGCTCGAACCCGTTGGCGGGCAACCAAAGCAACGGCGCCCAAGCCAGCCCCAGCACCCAACTCCACCACCACGGCCAACTGGCAGAGCCCGTCAAATACCGTACCGACAAGACCATCGCTGTGGACAGCAGCGGAGCCAACACCAAACTTGCGCCACTCCATGCCAAGGTTGGGCGCATGTCTTGCCAACGTGTTTCGCGCACGACCGAGGATGCCGACAGGAAAGCGTGCGCCTTGTAGAGCGAATGGCCGATCAAATGCAGCGCCGCCAATGTGTACAGACCCAGCGCACATTCGACCAGCATGAAGCCCATCTGCGCAACGGTGGACCAGGCCAGACGCACCTTGATGCTGATGCGCGTGAGCATCACCATGCCTGCGAGCAGGGCCGTTGCCAGACCGACCGCCAGCAGCACTGCACGCGCTGCGCTGGCTTGCTGCAACAACGGCGCGAAGCGGATCAGCACAAAGCCACCCAGATTGACCACACCGGCATGCAGTAATGCAGAGACGGGTGTGGGGGCCTCCATCACCTGAATCAACCAGCCATGCACCGGCAACGAGGCGGTACGCAACATCACTGCCAGCGCCAGTAACACGGCGCTGGTTTGCAAGGACAAGGAGTGCCCATGCAGCTGCACATGCGTCCACAGTGCCGAGAGAGAACCGCTGCCGACCTGCGCCCAGGCGAGCGCGGCCGCGCCTAGGAGCAGGACGTCAGCGATCCGATCGGCAAAACGCTTTTTGTGCGCAGCGAGCAGGGCGAAAGGTCGGTCCCTGTAAAAACACAAAAGCTGCTCCAGGGCGGCACCAACCATCGCCCACACCCCGATGAGCAACAACCAGTGATCGGCCACGAGGAGCAATTGCACACTGGCCAACACCGCACTCAACGCACCCATGTAATGGCGCTGATTGCCTTCCCCCTGCAAATAGCGTGAAGAAAAGGCGCCAATCACCGTCCCCAAAAGCTGCACCAACAACGCCAGCAACAGGCCCAGGGGGGTCGCATGCAGCACACCCACCCAGTGCATCGGCGGGCCCGCCTCGATCAGGGCCACGCCGGCGGCGGCCAGCCCCATCAACGACAAAACTTGAAACACCCGCCACAAGCGCGGCGCAGACCACGCACCCACACGCGTCAAGGCAGCCATGACGGCCATCGAAGCCATGGGCACGAGAGCAAAAGCATGATGAGAAATTTCAGGAACCGGCACTTGTACGTCCTCAAAAATCGATGAGGAGCGATGTTCCCAGCGTTCAAAAATTATGTAAATTACATTGATTCATACCTTTTGATACTCAAAAAAGAACAATGGAACTCGGGCAACTCAACTTTCATCACCTTTATTACTTTTGGCGCGTCGCCAAGCTCGAACACCTGACCCGAGCTGCCGAGGAACTGCACACTTCGCAATCCGCGGTTTCAACCCAGATTCGCTTGCTCGAGGAACGGCTGGGAGAACCTCTTTTCGCGCGGGTGGGGCGTCGCTTGACCCTGACGGACGCCGGTCGGCTGGTGCTGGCGTATGCCGACGGCATCTTCGGTCTTGGGCAGGAAATGCTCGGACGTCTGCAAGGTCGTTCGGCGGGAGTCGCGCGCCTGAGGGTGGGCAGCGTGGCGACGATGTCGCGCAATTACCAGGAAAACTGGTTACGACCCGTGTTGGCAAACCCGAGCGTGATGCTCACACTGGAGTCCGGCTTGCTCGAAAACCTGCTGCAGCGGTTGCTGCATCATCAACTCGACGTGGTTTTGGCCAATGAAACCGTGCCCTCGGAGCCCGACCGTCTGCTGCACTGCCGCTTCCTGGGCAGCCAGGCGATTTCGCTGGTGGGGCCCGCCGATCGGTGGGCGCCGCAGAGTCTGCGCATTCCCCAAGACCTCGATGGCCTGGACATCGCTCTGCCGGGCCCGCGCCATGCGTTGCGCGGGCAATTCGATGCGCTATGCACCGCGGCAGCAGTAAGCCCCAAACTACGCGCAGAAGTGGACGACATGGCGATGCTGCGGCTGATCGCCCGCGACAGCGGCTGGTTGACCGTACTGCCGGAAGTGGTCGTACAAGACGAGTTGCGTGCCAGGCAACTGGTCGTCGTGGGTCATTCGGACGCGCTGCAAGAGCGCTTTTACGCCATCACCACGCCGCAAAAGCACCGCATCGACGTGCTTGAAGACCTATTGGCGCGCGCCACGACCACGCCCTGATGGGCGCGCGCTGCATTGTGTGCCGCGCGGCAGCGCGGTAATGGCTGGCGCGCCTCACCCCCCGATATGAGGGCCAACAACTGCCCGGATGTGGATTCCGGGCAGATTGAACACTGCCCGCCGCGGTTTTGGGATCAGCAGGTTTCGGCAAACAGCTCGCGCCCGATCAGCATGCGGCGGATTTCGCTCGTGCCCGCGCCGATCTCGTAGAGCTTGGCATCGCGCCACAGGCGGCCGAGCGGGTAGTCGTTGATGTAGCCGTTACCGCCGAAGATCTGCACGCCCTCGCCGGCCATCCAGGTGGCTTTTTCGGCGCACCAGAGGATCACGCTCGCGCAGTCCTTGCGCACCTGGCGCACGTGGTCTGTGCCCAGCAGGTCGAGGTTCTTGGCCACGGTGTAGGCGAACGAGCGCGCGGCCTGCAGCACGGTGTACATGTCGGCCACCTTGCCCTGGATGAGCTGGAATTCGCCGATGCTCTGGCCGAACTGCTTGCGCTCGTGGATGTAGGGGATCACGTTGTCCATCACCGCCTGCATGATGCCGAGCGGGCCGCCCGTGAGCACGGCGCGCTCGTAGTCCAGGCCGCTCATGAGCACCTTGGCGCCGTTGTTCACGCCGCCGAGCACGTTGGCCGCGGGCACTTCGACGTTTTCGAACACGAGCTCGCCCGTGTGGCTGCCGCGCATGCCGAGCTTGTCGAGCTTTTGCGCCACGGAAAAGCCCTTCATGCCCTTTTCGATCAGGAATGCCGTGACGCCGCGCGGCCCGAGTTCGGGCGCGGTCTTGGCATAGACCACGAGCGTGTCGGCGTCGGGGCCGTTGGTGATCCACATCTTGCTGCCGTTGAGCAGGTAGTAGCCGCCCTTGTCTTCGGCGCGCAGCTTCATGCCCATGACGTCCGAGCCCGCGCCGGGCTCGCTCATGGCGAGCGCACCCACGTGCTCGCCCGAGACCAGCTTGGGCAGGTATTTCTGCTTTTGCTCCGCGGTGCCGTTGCGGTGGATCTGGTTCACGCACAGGTTGCTGTGCGCGCCATAGCTCAGGCCTACCGAGGCGCTCGCGCGCGAGATTTCCTCCATGGCCACCATGTGCGCGAGGTAGCCCATCTGCGTGCCGCCGTATTCCTCGGCCACGGTGATGCCGAGCACACCCAGCGCGCCGAGCTTGGGCCACAAGTCCATGGGGAACTGGTCGCTGCGGTCGATCTGCGCGGCGCGCGGCGCGATCTCGGCCTGCGCAAAGCTGCGCACGGCGTGGCGCAGCGCGTCGATGTCTGCGCCGAGCTGGAAGTCGAGGCCGGGGAGGTGGGTGGTGCTCATGGCAAAAGTCCTTGCAAAAATCAAAGGCAAAAAGGGAAACGAGGGATGAGGATCAGTCGCGCACGCCTTCGCGCCCGATCAGCGCCATCAGCGTGCAGCTCATGGTGGCAAAGAGCTTTTCGTGCCCGTTCGCGCTGGCATACGCGCGGCCTTCGCAGACGGTGATGGTGCGGCCGGGCTTGAGCACGCGCCCCTGCATGCGAAAGCGCTCGCCGCGCGCGGGCGCGAGCAGGTTGATCTTGAATTCGACGGTGAGCACGGCGGCTTCTTCGGGCATCAGCGTGTAGCCCGCGTAGCCGCAAGCCGAGTCGAGCGCCGCCGACACCATGCCCGCATGGATGAAGCCGTGCTGCTGCGTGAGCCCCTCGGCCCAGTCGAACTCCATGTCCACCGCGCCCGGCGCGATGTGCGTGAGGCGCGCGCCCAGCGTGCGCATCGCGCCCTGGCGCGCGAAGTTGCTGCGCACGCGCTCGACGAAGTGGGGAATTTGCGGTTGGAACTCGGGGGTGCTCATGGGGGGTCTCCTTGGGGTCAGGGTTTGCTCTTGTTTTGATACCGATTTTTATGTAGTCGAATGTGCTTCCAGCGCTCAATAATCAAGCGCTGGCAGCTCCTGTTTCGATGGCAAATTTTGCGAACTTTCGAGTGGGTTCAGGCGCCGAGCTTGAGCAGCTCGTCGCCCTCGGCCACCTGGTCGCCGGGGGCGTAGAGCAGCTCCTGCACCACGCCGTCCATGGGTGCGGCGATGGTGTGCTCCATCTTCATGGCTTCCATCACCGCGAGCGGCTGGCCCTTGCGCACGCGCTCGCCGGGCTGCACTGCAAACGACACCACCTTGCCCGGCATGGGCGCGCTCAGGCGCCCGCCTTCGCTCGCGTCCTCGCCGGCGTGCGCGAGCAAATCGAGCGCGGTGATCTGCGTTGCGCCGCGTGCGCTGAAGATGTGCGCGACTTCGCCGCGCAGATACACGTTCACGCGCACGCGCTCGCCCGCGAACTGCAGCTCCAGCGTGCCGGACGCATTCTCGAAGGGCGCAAATGCCAGCGTACCGGCCGCGACTTCGGGCAGCTCGGCGGCGGGGTTGCCGCCCCCGCCTGCAGCATCCGCGTCCGCGTCGCTGCCCACCTGCGCACCCTGCACGCGCAGGTGCAAGGCGCCATCGTGCAGATAGCGCAGCTGCGCGCGTGCGGGTCTGCCGCCGAACTCGAACGCAAAGCGCCGCTCGTAAAGCCCGTGCGTGCACCAGCCGTCGCGGCGGCTGAAGGGGTCGGCGTCTTCATGCGCACGCTCGCTGTGCAAGGTGTTTGCCACGGCCGCGGCCACGGCCAGCGGCAGGCCCAGCGGCTCTTGCCCGAACAGCGCGGCGCGCTCGCGCTCGATCAGCGCGGTGTCGAGCTGCGCCTTGGCAAACGCCGTGCTGCGCACCACACGGCGCAAAAACTGCACGTTCGTCGTCAGACCCACGATGTGCGTCTGCGCAAGCGCCGCATCGAGCCGTGCCAGCGCCTGCGCGCGCGTTTCGCCGTGCACGATGAGCTTGGCGACCATGGAGTCGTAAAACGGGCTGATCGCGTCGCCCTCGCGCACGCCCGCGTCCACGCGCACGCCGGCCGCGGGGCCGCGCGCGGGCGCCGGCTCGAACTGCGTGCACGCAGGCAGGCGCAGCACCTGCAGCGCGCCCGTGGCGGGCAGGAAGTCGTTGTCGGGGTTTTCGGCGCAGATGCGCGCCTCGATCGCGTGGCCCTGGATGCGCAGGTCTTCCTGGCGGCAGGGCAGCGGCTCGCCCGCGGCCACGCGCAGCTGCCACTCGACCAAATCTTGCCCCGTGATGGCCTCGGTCACCGGGTGCTCGACCTGCAGGCGCGTGTTCATTTCCATGAAGTAGAACTGCATCTGCTCGGGGTGCGCGTAGCCGCCGGGCTGCTCGACGATGAACTCCACCGTGCCCGCGCCCACGTACTGCACGGCGCGCGCCGCGGCCACGGCAGCCAGGCCCATGCGCGCGCGCAGCTCGGGCGTCATGCCGGGTGCGGGCGCTTCTTCGAGCACCTTCTGGTGGCGGCGCTGCACCGAGCAGTCGCGCTCGAACAGATAGACATAGTTGCCCAGCGTGTCGCCAAACACCTGGATTTCGATGTGGCGCGGGCGCTGCACGTATTTTTCGATCAGCACCGCGTCGTCGCCGAAGCTGCTGCGCGCCTCGCGCTGGCACGAGGCGAGCGCCGCGGCAAAGTCCTCGGCCTTTTGCACCACGCGCATGCCCTTGCCGCCTCCGCCCGCGCTCGCCTTGATGAGCACGGGGTAGCCGATGCGCTCGGCCTCGGCGCGCAGCAGCGCCGGGTCCTGGTCGGCGCCGTGGTAGCCGGGCACGAGCGGCACGCCGGCCTTTTCCATGAGCTGCTTGGAGCCGGCCTTGAGCCCCATGGCCTTGATCGCCGCAGGCGAGGGGCCGATGAACACCAGCCCCGCATCGGCGCAGGCCTGCGCGAAGGCCTCGTTCTCGCTCAAAAAGCCGTAGCCCGGGTGGATGGCCTGCGCGCCCGTGGCCTTGGCCGCCTCGATGATGCGCTCCCAGCGCAGGTAGCTGTCTTTGGGTGCGCTGGCGCCGATGTGCACGGCTTCATCGCACACAGCCACGTGCCGCGCGCGCGCGTCGGCGTCCGAATACACGGCGACGGTCTTCACGCCCATGCGGCGCGCCGTGGCGGCGACGCGGCAAGCGATCTCTCCGCGGTTGGCGATCAGGATTTTTTCAAACATGGTGTCACTTCCAAAATAGTTCTCAAAGCTTCAGTGCCGCCACACGCGCAGGCCGCGCAAGGTTTCGAGCACATCGAAGTCGCCGTCGCGGTGCAGCAGCAAATGGCCGTGGGTGATGCAGTAGCTTGCGAGCAGCACGTCGATGGGGCTGCGGATGGTGTGGCCCAGGGCGCGCAAGGCGCGGTAGTGCGTCGCAGCCTCGAGCGCGTTGTCCAGGCCGCCGAGACTCACCTGCGGCAAGG
The DNA here is from genome assembly GCF_003337425.1 of Extensimonas vulgaris. Taxonomy (GTDB): domain Bacteria; phylum Pseudomonadota; class Gammaproteobacteria; order Burkholderiales; family Burkholderiaceae_C; genus Extensimonas; species Extensimonas vulgaris. Next base: position 46,024 of record NZ_QPJU01000010.1, on the reverse strand, counting down.
CCGTCAGCAGCGACTGGGCTTCGCGCATGAGCTTGCCCGGGCGAAATCCACGCATCACCTCGTAGATCACCAGGTCGGCACTGCCCAGCGTAAAAGCCCTGTCCGAAAGCAGGCGCACGAGCTGGCGCGTGGCCGGATTCTGGGCGCCCATGAAAAAGTCGATCCAGACGCTCGAATCGACCAGGATCACGTGGCACCGCCTTGCTTCTGCTCGTCTTTTTTCACATCCGACTGGCTGTCGGCAGAGGTCGAGCTCCAAGGCCCTGGCGGCTCCTGCACGCTGTGGCCTGGTGCGCCTTCGAGCGTTCCGAGTGCCCCAGCGGCCTCGAGTTCTTTGCGGTATTGCGCCCAGCCCTCATCGGAGTCGTCCCAATGCAACTGCCCGCGCAAAGCCAGCAAACCCTCATACACCTTGCGCCGCGCGATCAGGCGCAGCCCTTCTTCCACGGCCTCACGCTTGGTCTTGAAGCCGCCCGCCTCCATGGCACGCGCCATGAGTTCGTCGTCGATGTCGATGTTGGTGCGCATGGTTATCGCTCCTGTGTGTATAAATTATTCAAATCATACACATCACATGCGAAACACGCCAAACTTCGTTTCACCAATCGGCGCATTGCGCGTCGCGGCGAGCCCCAGGGCGAGCACGCGGCGCGTGTCGGCCGGGTCGATGATGCCGTCGTCCCACAGGCGCGCGGTGGCGTAGTAGGGGTGGCCCTGCACTTCGTACTGCTGGCGGATCGGGGCTTTGAAGGCTTCTTCTTCATCTTTGCTCCAGCTGCCGCCCTTGGCCTCGATGCCGTCGCGCTTGACGGTGGCTAGCACGCTCGCGGCCTGCTCGCCGCCCATCACGCTGATGCGCGCGTTCGGCCACATCCACAAAAAGCGTGGGCTGTACGCGCGGCCGCACATGCCATAGTTGCCCGCGCCGAAAGAGCCGCCGATGATGATCGTGAACTTGGGCACGGCCGCCGTGGCCACCGCCGTGACGAGCTTGGCGCCGTGGCGCGCGATGCCTTCGTTTTCGTACTTGCGCCCGACCATGAAGCCCGTGATGTTCTGCAAAAAGATGAGCGGAATCTTGCGCTGGCAGCACAGCTCGATGAAGTGCGCGCCCTTCACCGCGGACTCGGAAAACAAAATGCCGTTGTTCGCGACGATGCCCACGGCCATGCCCTCGATGTGCGCAAAGCCGCACACCAGCGTGGTGCCGAAACGCGCCTTGAACTCGTCGAACACGCTGCCGTCGACGATGCGCGCGATGATCTCGCGCACGTCGAAGGGTTTGCGCGTGTCGGTGGGGATCACGCCGTAGAGTTCTTGTGCATCGAATTTAGGAGCTTGCGGCGCAATGTCGGCGGGCCATGGGGCCTTTTTTTGGTTCAAATTGCGCACCGCGTTGCGCGCCAGTTGCAGCGCGTGCAGGTCGTTTTGCGCGAGGTGGTCGGCCACGCCCGACAGGCGCGTGTGCACGTCGCCGCCCCCTAAGTCTTCGGCGCTCACCACCTCGCCCGTGGCCGCCTTCACGAGAGGCGGGCCGCCCAGGAAGATGGTGCCCTGGTTCTTCACGATGATGGATTCGTCGCTCATCGCGGGCATGTAGGCGCCGCCCGCGGTGCACGAGCCCATGACCACGGCGATCTGCGCGATGCCCTGCGCGCTCATGTTCGCCTGGTTGTAGAAGATGCGGCCGAAGTGGTCGCGGTCGGGGAAGACCTCGTCCTGGTTGGGCAGGTTGGCGCCGCCCGAATCGACCAGGTAGATACAGGGCAGGCGGTTTTGCTGCGCGATTTCTTGCGCGCGCAGGTGCTTTTTCACGGTGAGCGGGTAGTAGGTCCCGCCTTTGACGGTGGCGTCGTTGCACACGATCATGCAGTCGATGCCGCTCACGCGCCCGATGCCCGCGATCAGGCCGGCGCCGGGCGCTTCGTTGTTGTAGACATTGAGCGCCGCGAGCGGCGAGAGCTCCAGAAACGGCGTGCCCGCATCGAGCAGCATCTGCACGCGCTCGCGCGGCAGCAGCTTGCCGCGCGCCACGTGCTTGGCACGCGCGGCCTCGCCGCCGCCCTCGGCGACTTTGGCGACTTGCGCCTGCAAGTCCTGCACCAGCTGGCGCATGGCCGCGGCGTTGGCCTGAAATTCGGCCGAGCGCGGGTTGAGTTGGGTGGAGAGGATGCTCATGGCTGCTTTCTTTATCAGGCGGTGCGGGCCTCTTGCAGCCCGAGCTGCTGCGCCATGGCCTCGCGGATCTTGAACTTCTGGATCTTGCCCGTCACCGTCATCGGAAACTCGGGCACGAAGCGAATGTAACGGGGAATTTTGTAATGCGCGATCTGCCCCTTGCAGAACGCGCGCACCTCGTCCTCGCTGAGCGTCTGACCGGGCTTGAGCACGATCCAGGCACACAGCTCTTCGCCGTATTTGGGGTCGGGCACGCCCACCACCTGCACGTCCTGCACCTGCGGCATGCGGTAGAGGAATTCCTCGATCTCGCGCGGGTAAACGTTCTCGCCGCCGCGGATCACCAGGTCCTTGATGCGCCCGACGATGTTCACGTAGCCCTCGGCGTCCATGGTGGCAAGGTCGCCCGTGTGCATCCAGCCCTCGGCGTCTATGGCTTCGCGGGTTTTCTCGGGGTCGTCCCAGTAGCCGTGCATGACCGAATAGCCGCGCGTGCACAGCTCGCCCGACTGGCCCGGCGGCACGATGGCGCCGGTGTCGGGGTCGATGATCTTCACCTCCAGGTGCGGCTGCGCCTGGCCCACGGTGGCCACGCGCTTTTCCAGCGGCGTATCGACGCTGCTCTGGCAGCTCACGGGGCTGGTCTCGGTCATGCCGTAGGCGATGGTGACTTGCTCCATGTGCATGTCGCGCACCACGCGCTGCATCACCGCCGTGGGGCAGGGCGAGCCCGCCATGATGCCGGTGCGCAGCGTGGAGAGGTCGAACTCGGCAAAGCGTGGGTGGTCGAGCTCGGCGATGAACATGGTCGGCACGCCGTGCAGCACGGTGCATTTTTCGTCCTGCACGGTCTGCAGCACCGTGAGCGGCTCGAAGGCGTCGTTCGGATAGACCACCGTCGCGCCGTGCGTGAATGCGGCGAGGTTGCCCATCACCATGCCGAAGCAGTGGTACAGCGGCACGGGCACGCACAACCGGTCGGCGGGCGTGAGGCGCATGCACTCGCCCACGAAAAAGCCGTTGTTCAAGATGTTGCGGTGCGTCAGCGCCGCGCCCTTCGGAAAGCCCGTGGTGCCGCTCGTGAACTGGATGTTGATCGGCTCCGTCGCGCGCAGCTGCGCGCCAATGGTCGAAACACGCGCATCGCCAGCATCACCGCGCGCAAGCAGCTCTGAAAAACGTAGCATGCCAGGCTCGTGCACGGCTTGTTGGTGCGGCGCGTCTATCCACACCACGGTGTGCAGGTGCGGCAGCTGCTGCGCCTCGAGGCGGCCGGGCTCGCCGTGCGCCCACTCGGGCGCGAGCTCGCGCAGCATGCCCAGGTAGTCGCTGGTCTTGAAGCGCGCCATGGTCACGAGCGCCTTGCAGCCCACCTTGTTGAGCGCGTATTCGAGCTCAGCGGTGCGGTAGGCCGGGTTGATGTTCACGAGGATCATGCCCACCATGGCGGTGGCGAGCTGGGTGAGCGTCCACTCGACGTTGTTGTGCGACCAGATCCCCACGCGGTCACCCGGCTGCAGGCCCAGCCCGAGCAGGGCGCTCGCCAGGCGCCGCGCCTCGGTCTGCAGCTCGCGGTAGGTGTAGCGGCGGCGCTGGTGCACGCTGACCAGCGCTTCGTGATCGGGCTGGCGCGCGGTCACGGCGTCGAACAGCGCGCCTATGGTTTGCTCGATCAAAGGCACGTCGGTCGCGCCGCGCGCGATGCTGGCTGTGAGGGGCGTAGGGGTGGCAGAACTTGCAGGCATGGAATGTCTCCGAAAAAACGCGCGGGCCGCAAACACCAAAAGACCAAAACGAACGACCAACCGGCCCGAACAGGCAAGGCGAGCATAGAACGCCCGCGCGCACCCCATGTGCCACAATGGTTGCAAATCGTGCCATGCCAGCCACGCCATGCGCCCGCCCCACTCCGGCCAGCCCCACGCCCCCGCTGCGACCTCGGTTTCCACCGCCGCCGAGCCCTCCCCGCGCGCCCGCGGTCTAGCAGCCTGTCGGACTTAAGCAGCCCAGCTGGGATAATCTGGGCATTGCCACCCAACCCTGCCGACAGATGAGCCGCTTTCAAAGTATTGACCGCCAGACTGGGTACCTGCTGCCACCCTCGCTGGACGAATGGCTCCCGCAAGACCACCTGGCCAGATTCATCGTCGAAGTGGTCGACCGCCTGGATGTAAGCGCGCTGGAAAAAGCCTATGGCGGGCGAGGCAGTGCAGCCTATCACCCCTGCATGCTGCTGTCCCTGCTGGTCTATGGGTATGCCACCGGCGTGTTTTCGAGCCGCAAGATCGAGCGAGCCACCTATGACTCGGTGGCGTTTCGTTTCATTGCGGCTGGCGCCCACCCAGACCACGACACCCTGGCGAACTTTCGCCGGCGCTTTCTTGGCGAGTTGGCGGGCCTCTTCGTGCAAGTGCTGGAGCTGGCGCAAGAGATGAAACTGCTCAAGCTGGGCACGATCAGCCTGGACGGCACCAAGATCAAAGCCAACGCCTCGCGCCACAGCGCCCTATCCCTGGGGCGCATCGAACAGCTGGAAATCCAGCTCAGGGCAGAAGTCGACTCGCTGCTGCAAATGGCCGAGCAAGCCGATCAATCTGCACTCCCCGATGGCATGAGCCTGCCAGAGGAAATCGCCCGGCGCCAGGATCGGCTCCAGGCCATGGAAGCGGCAAAAGCCAAGATCCAAGAGCGCGCCAAGAAGCGCTTGGACAAAGAACAGGCCGAATACCAAGCCAAGCTGGCGCAGCGTGAACAAAAGGCCAAGGAAACCGGCAAGAAACCCCGGGGCAAACTGCCCAAGGCGCCCAGTGCTGAGCCCCGGGCCCAAGACCAGATCAACCTCACCGATGAGCAATCGCGCATCATGCCGGTGGCCGGCGGCGGATTCGAGCAAGCCTACAACGCCCAGGCTGGCGTCGATACCGCCAGCATGCTCATCGTCGCACCCAGCGTCACGCAGGCCTGCAACGACAAAGAGCAAGTGCAGCCCATGCTCGAGCGCATCGCAGCGCTGGCGCCAGCGCTCGGTCAGGCCAAGCAACTGCTGGCCGATACGGGCTACTACAGCGCCAAGAACGTGCAAGCCTGCCAAGCGAAAAACATCGACCCCTTCATTGCCGTCAAACGGGACGAACACCATCCAACGCCGCTGGCGCGTTTTAGCGAGCCTGCAGCCCTGCCCGAGGACGCAACGCCCGCGCAGGTGATGGCGCACAAGCTCAAGACAAAAGCCGGTCGGGCGCTGTACGCGCTGCGCAAGCAAACCGTTGAGCCGGTGTTTGGCATCATCAAGTCAGTGCTGGGCTTTCGCCAGTTCTCACTGCGCGGTTTGGAGCAAGTCGCGGGCGAGTGGACGCTGGTTTGCCTGGCGTGGAATTTGAAGCGCCTGGCCGTATTGCGTCTTGCGTAGGGAAAAACAAGGGGAAAAGTGCGTTTTTCGCTCAAAAACAGCCATTTCAGCCGATTTCAGCTCGGATTCACCCCGTTCGTCGGCTCAAGTCCGACAGGCTGCTAGGAGCCTGTCGGACTTTGGGCGTCGAAAGCGAGAAGGTGCCCCAGCGAGACCAGTTTTTGCCGGATTCGCCGCCCCATAGCGGGACTATGGGGCAAGAAGACGGTAAAAAATGGGCCGCTGCGGCGCATTCGCAGCCGACGATTCCAAAGTCCGACAGGCTGCTAGCCCAAGCCCCCGTCGCTGCCACGCCCATCGCCTTCGTGCGCGCGATCGCGCTGGCCTACGCGCAGCGCGGCCTGAGCCCCGCCAAAGCGCTCGCGCAGGCACAGATCGCGCCTGAACTGCTGGAGTGCGACGGCGCGCGCATCACCGCCTGGCAGATGGAGCGCATCTCCGAAGCCGCGATGCGCGAGCTCGACGACGAGGCGCTTGGCTGGTTCAGCCGGCGCCTGCCTTGGGGCAGCTACGGCATGCTCGCGCGCGCGAGCAACAGCGCCGCGAGCCTGGACGTGGCGCTGCGCCGCTGGTGCCGCCACCACGGCCTGTTGACCGACGACATCACGCTGGCGCTGCACACGGACGGCGCCGTGGCCACGCTCGGCATCACCGAAAACGGCCGCGAAAGTGGCCGCGGCATCCCCGCCGCGCTGCGCGAGTTCTGCCTGGTCTCGGTGCTGCGCAACATCCACGGCCTTGCCTGCTGGTACATCGATTCGCGCATTCCGCTGCTGGGTGCGCAGTTTGCCTATGCCGCACCGCCGCACGCCGACGCCTACGCCGTGCTCTTTCCGGGCCCCGTGGCGTTCGACGCCGAGCGCACCGCGCTGCACTTCGACGCGCGCTACCTCGCCTTGCCGCTGCGCCGCGACGAGGCCGCGCTGTGCCAGATGCTGCAGCACGCGCTGCCGCTCACCGTGCGGCAATACCGGCGCGACCGCCTGCTGGTGCAGCGCGTGCGCCAGTTGCTTGGCGCGCTCGCCCCTTTGCCGGGCGCTAGCAGCGCCGCACCCGCGGGCCAGCCGGCAGCACCCATGCCCGCGCCGCTGCCCATGCACAGCGCCGAATCACTCGCCGAGCTGCTGCACATCTCGCCACGCACGCTGCACCGCCAGCTCAAGGAAGAAGGCGCGACGCTGCAAGCCCTCAAAGACGAAGTACGCCGCGCCCGCGCGCTGGAACTGCTGCACCGCAGCCGCCGCCCGATCAAGCAAATCGCCGCCGCGGCGGGCTTTGCGAACGAAAAAAGCTTCATCCGCGCCTTCCGCGCCTGGACGGGCCAATCGCCCGCGGAGTTTCGGCGGCGGGGGGAGCAGGCCAATGGGTGAGCGCGGGGGTCATCGTGTGCTTTTGCCGACGAGCAAGGCCAATGATTGGGGAGATTATTGGGTGCAGGGAGAGTGCCGGAACCCTACACGCGCGCTGGCTTGCAACCGCTGGCTGAAAAGCCGCTCATGCTGCCGGCCGCCCTGCCCCGCGCAGCGCGCGCAGGCGCCGGTAGAGCGTGCGCTCGCTGATGCCCAGGCGCGCGGCGAGTTCGGCGCGTGGGCCCGTGTGTTCGGCGATCAGTTGCGCCCAGTCCTGCGCGCTGCGGGGCGCTGGCCGGGTTGCTGGCGGCAGCGCTGGCGGCAGCGCTGGGGCAGGCGCTGCGGGCACAAGCGCTGAGGGCACGGGTGCGGACGTCGGTGCACTGCTGTGCGCAGGCGGCACCAGCCCGCAGGCCAGCGCCTGCTGCACGTGCGCGGCCTCGAGTGCGGCGCCGTCGCACAGCAGGGCGGCGCGCTCGAGCAGGTTGCGCAACTCGCGCACGTTGCCGGGAAAGGGCTGTGCTTGCAGCAGCGCCAGCGCATCCTCGCTGAGCCGCAGCTTGCGCGGGGCGGCCACGCGCTCGAGCAGCGCCTGCGCGAGCAAAGGGATGTCCTCGCGCCGCTCGCGCAGCGGCGGCAGGCGGATGGGGAAGCTGCTCAGGCGATAAAACAGGTCTTCGCGAAAGCGCCCTTCGGCCACCATGCGCGGCAGGTCGCGGTGCGTGGCCGAAACGACGCGGATGTCGGCCTGGCGCAGCTCGGTGCTGCCCACGCGGCGGTAGGTGCCCGATTCGAGCAGGCGCAGCAGCTTGACTTGCATGGCGAGCGGGATGTCGCCCACCTCGTCGAGGAACAGCGTGCCGCCAGTGGCCGCATCGACCAGACCGGGGCGCGCATGCGTGGCGCCGGTGAAGGCGCCACGTTCGTGGCCAAAGAGTTCGGACTCGAACAGCGTCTCGGGCAGGCTGGAGCAATCGACCGGCACCCAGGCGCGCTGCGCACGCGGGCTGGCCTGGTGCAGCGCGCGCGCGACGAGTTCCTTGCCCGTGCCCGTCTCGCCCAGCAGCAGCACCGCCGCCGGTGCGCCCGCCACGCGCGCGAGCAGCGCGAGCATTTGCTGAAACGCGGGCGCGCGGCCTACCAGCCCCTGCTCGGCAGGCTGCGCCTGCGCCATCGGCAACGTGGCCATTTTTTCGACGAAGAGCTGCGGCTGCGCGGCGCTGCCCGAGACGGGGGCGAGCTCGATCTGCACGTATTCCTCCCCGCCTGGCGTATGGTGCAGGTGCAGCACACGCGCGCGCCCTCCGCTCGTGCGCGCCTGCGCGAGCGGGCAGGATTCGCCGGCCAGGTCGCAGGGCTCGGAAAAGTGGTGCGAAACCTCGTAGCACGGGCGCCCCAGCACGCCCGCTGCCGCGCCGAATTTGCGCCGGTATGCGGCATTGGCCGCGCGGATGCGGTAGTGCGCATCGAGCACGATATGCGGCTCGGGCAGTTCTTCGAGAAAGGCCACGAGTTCGGGCGCGGGTGTAGGCGTGGGTTCCATGGCGGGCTTTCTGGATCTGGACTTACGCAAACAAGGGTGCAGCGAGGTGCTTTGCCATGGGGCGAACGCCTTGCCTCACCCCGATGTGCGTAAGCCGTGTGCACAATGGGCGCAAACAGGCGGGCGGTACCGCGGCGGCTGTCAAGACGCAGCCGCAGGAGCCCATGGTCTGCCAATTTTCTGCCAGTTCTCTGTCAAATGGCGGTCAATGTCTGCCAATGTGCCGCCAAAGTTCTGTGATTGGCAGGGCATGGGTGGCATGGCTTGATGTAAGTCATTGAATTCTCGAGAGATAGGCCCTGCCTTGCCGCTGGCATGGCAATTGCCATACAAATTACATGACCCGTGCACTACCATCTTCCCGCGCTGCCGACCGCCGGCTGCTGCGCCAGTTGACCGTGGCGGTGCTGCTCAAGCTGCTGGTGCTCATCGCGCTGTGGTGGTTTTTCGTGCGCGAGCAGCGCGTGGCGGTAGATGCCGCTGCCGTGGCCGCGCAGCAAGTGCCGCCTGGTGTGGCCACCGATGCGGCCACCGATGCCGCCCCCAGCGCAGCGGGCACGATGCTTTCAAAGCCTTCCAAGGAGTGACTCTATGGTTTCCGAACAACTCGTGGATTTATCGCGGCTGCAGTTTGCTGCCACCGCGATGTATCACTTTCTTTTCGTGCCGCTCACGCTGGGCATGGTGTGGCTGCTGGTCATCATGGAGAGCGTCTATGTGATGACCGGCAAGGTGGTGTGGAAGGACATGACGCGCTACTGGGGCAAGCTGTTTGGCATCAACTTTGCGCTGGGCGTGACCACGGGCATCACGCTGGAGTTCCAGTTCGGCACCAACTGGGCGTATTACTCGCACTACGTGGGCGACATCTTCGGCGCGCCGCTGGCGATCGAGGGGCTGATGGCATTCTTCCTCGAATCGACCTTCATCGGCCTGTTCTTCTTCGGTTGGGATCGCCTCTCGCGCACGCAGCACTTGCTCGTGACGGTGCTCATGGCCGTGGGCACCAACCTTTCGGCGCTCTGGATTTTGATAGCCAACGGCTGGATGCAGAACCCCGTGGGCGCCGAGTTCAGCTTCCAGACCATGCGCATGGAGATGACGAGCTTCTGGGACGTGGTGTTCAACCCCGACGCACAGGCCAAGTTCGTGCACACGGTGTCGGCGGGCTACGTCACGGGCGCGATGTTCGTGCTGTCGATCTCGGCCTGGTACTTGCTGCGCGGGCGCGACGTGGAGTTTGCCAAGCGCAGCTTTCGCGTGGCGGCGGCGTTTGGCCTGGCCTCGGTGCTCAGCGTGATCGTGCTCGGCGACGAGTCGGGCTACACCGTGGGCGAAGCGCAGCAGACCAAAATGGCTGCGCTCGAAGCGATGTGGCACACCGAGCCCGCACCCGCGGGCCTGAAGGTGATCGCTGGCATCAACGAGGCCGAGGCGAAGAACGACTGGGAAATCGAAATCCCCTGGCTCATGGGCCTGATCGGCACGCGCTCGGTGAGCAAGCAGATTCCCGGCATCGCCGAGATCAAGGAGCGCAACCGCGCGCGCATCACGCAAGGCATCGTCGCCGTGAACGCGCTCGAAGCGCTGCGCAAAAATGCGCACGACACCGTGGCGCTCAAGGTGTTCGAGGCGCACAAGGCTGACCTGGGCTTTGGCCTGCTGCTGCGCAAATACGTCAGCGACGTGAACCAGGCCACGCCCGAGATCATCGAACGCGCGGTGAACGACACCATTCCGCGCGTCACGCCCATGTTCTGGACCTTCCGCATCATGGTCGGGCTGGGCTTTTTGATGCTCGCGCTGTTTGCCGCGGCCTTCTGGAGCACGCTCAAAGGTGAGTGCATGCGCAAGCGCTGGCTGCTCAAATGGGCCCTGTTCATGCTGCCCGCGCCCTGGATCGCGTGTGAACTCGGCTGGTTCGTGGCCGAGTACGGGCGCCAGCCGTGGACGATTTACGGCGTGCTGCCCACGCACTTGAGCGTGTCCACGCTCAGCGTGCAAAGCCTGTGGGGCTCGCTCGCCGGCTTCGTGGGTTTTTACACCGTGCTGCTTGTGGTCGAGATGTTCCTGATGGTCAAGTACGCGCGCCTGGGGCCGGGCAGCCTGGGCACGGGCCGCTACGCCAACGAGCCCGTCCATGCCTGAGCCGCAGATGACCCTGACGAACCGAGGAGAAAAAACATGATCGACTATCCAACCCTCAAAATCATCTGGTGGCTGCTCGTGGGCGTGCTGCTGCTGGGTTTTGCCATCATGGACGGCCACGACATGGGCGTGGGCACGCTGCTGCCCTTCGTCGGCAAGAACGACCTGGAGCGGCGCGTGGTCATCAACACCATAGGCCCGCACTGGGACGGCAACCAGGTCTGGTTCATCACCGCGGGCGGCGCGATCTTTGCCGCCTGGCCGCTCGTGTACGCCACGGCGTTCAGCGGCTTTTACTGGGCCATGCTCGCCGTGCTGTGGGCGCTGTTTTTCCGCCCCGTGGGCTTCGACTACCGCAGCAAGATCGACCACCCGACCTGGCGCAAAACCTGGGACTGGGGCCTGTTCGTCGGCGGCGCCGTGCCGCCGCTGATCTTCGGCGTGGCCTTTGGCAACTTGCTGCAAGGCGTGCCGTTCCAGTTCGACGCGCAAATGGTGCCGAGCTACAGCGGCAGCTTCTGGCAGCTGCTCAACCCGTTCGCGCTGCTCGCGGGCGTGGTCTCGAGCGCCATGATCACCATGCACGGCGGCACCTACCTCGCGCACCGCACCGAAGGCGACATCCAGGCGCGCGCCATCCGCGGCGCCACGGGCGCGGCCATCGTCATGGTGCTGGCCTTCATTGCGGCAGGGTTCTGGCTGCAGTCGATCGCGGGCTACAAAATCACCTCGCCCATAGACCCCGGCGCCATGCCCGACCCGCTGACCAAAACCGTGGTGCGCGAGGCCGGCGCGTGGATGGCCAACTACGCGCGCCAGCCGCTTTTGTGGCTGCTGCCCGCGCTGGGCGTGGGCGGCGCACTGCTCACCGCCATGCTGCTGCGCGCGCGCCGCACGCTGTGCGCCTTCGTCACCTCAGCGCTCGCGCTGCTGGGCGTGATCGGCACCGCAGGCGCGAGCATGTTCCCCTTCGTGATGCCCTCGAGCAGCATGCCCGCCGCGAGCCTCACGGTGTGGGACAGCGTCTCGAGCCACCTCACGCTGGGCATCATGTTCTGGGCCACCGTGATCTTCATGCCGCTGATCGTGCTCTACACCGGCTGGGCCTACAGCGTCATGCGCGGCAAGGTCACCGCTGCGTACATTCGCGAAAACGAACACGGCGCCTATTGAGCCCCGCCATCTCCACCCAAGGAAGGAAAGAAACATGTGGTACTTTGCCTGGATGCTGGGCGTCGGCTTTGCCGTGCTGCTGGCCATTTTGAACGCCATGTGGGGCGAAAACGAAGAGGCACGCAACGCCTCGCATGCTCCTGATTCAGAAGCTTGAAGCGCTTGCCCCAGCTGCGTTAGATGCCTAAATGACTGAAAATTCTCTGAAAGCCGACGGCGCACCGACGGATGCACATACGGGTGCGAAGGGGGATGCGCAAAAGCGCCCTCTCCAGCCCGAGCCTGCCGGCACGCGCCTGCACTGGCCCTGCCTGCTCGTGGGGCTGGCCATCATGCTCGTGGGCAGCGCTTACCCGTTGCTGTTCACCGACGCCGCGGGCCGCGCCGACCATGGCCTGGCCATGCTGCTGCTGTGGGCCATGAGTGCGGGCCTGGTGCGCGGCGTGGGCTTCGTGCCGCGCGCCTGGCCGTGGCGCGTGCTGTTTTCGGGGCCGGCCTGTACGCTGGCCTTGGGGCTGGCCGCGGCGCTTCGTTTTATGCTCTAGGAGCCTGTCGGACTTTGGAATCGTCGGCTGCGAATGCGCCGCAGCGGCCCATTTTTTACCGTCTTCTTGCCCCATAGTCCCGCTATGGGGCGGCGAATCCGGCAAAAACTGGTCTCGCTGGGGCACATTCTCGCTTTCGACGCCCAAAGCCCGACAGGCTCCTAGCTCCAATTTTTCTACCGCCTCGATACCATGACCCAGCCTCCTTCGATCTGCATTCTTGGCGCGGGCTTTGGCGCGCTCTCCACGGTGCGCGCGCTGCGCCGGCTCGCGCCACAGGCCCGCATTACGCTGGTGGCGCCACGCGCCGAGCTGCATTACCTGCCGGGCAGCATCTGGATTCCGAGCGGGCTGCGCCGGCGCGAGCAGCTGGTGGTGCCGCTGCAGGGCTTTTTTGCGCGCATGGGCGTGCAGCACATGGCCGCCGAGGTGACTGGGCTGCAGGACGGCGGGCGCGTGGTACACACGAGCGCGGGCGACGTGGCCAACGATGCGCTCGTGATCGCGACGGGCGGGCGCTTCATCAAAAAGCTGCCCGGCATAGAGCACGCGATCGTCCCTTGCGAGGGCATGGCCGCGGCCGAGCAGGTGCGCGAGCGCCTGCGTGCGATGCGCGGCGGCACCATCGCCATCGGCTTTGCCGGCAACCCGAACGAGCCCAGCGCGATGCGCGGCGGGCCGATGTTCGAGTACCTGTTCGGCCTCGACACGCTGCTGCGGCGCGAGGGCCGGCGCGGGCAGTTCGAGCTCGTGTTCTTCAACCCCTCGACCGAGCCGGGCGCCCGCCTGGGTGGCAAGGCCGTACCGCGCCTGCTCGCGCTGATGGCTGCGCGCGGCATACGCACGCACCTGGGCCACAAGCTGCGCGGCTTCGAGCCGCAGCAGGTGCTGACCGAGGGTGGCGCGATCGCCGCCGATTTGATCCTGTTCATGCCCGGCATGACAGGCAACGCCTGGTTCGACCAGACCACGCTGCCGCGCTCGCCCGGCGGGCTGATCCAGGCCGACGCGCAGTGCCGCGTGCCCGGCTGGGAGCACTGCTACGTGGTGGGCGACTCGGGCAGCTTTCCCGGCCCCGACTGGATGCCCAAGCAGGCGCACATGGCCGACCTGCAGGCGGCAGCCGCCGCGCAAAACCTGCTCGCGGGCCTGCGCGGCGCGCCGCAGACCGCCACCTTCAAGGTCGAGCTCGCGTGCATCATCGACGCGCTGAACCACGGCACGCTGGTCTGGCGCACGCCCGAGCGCAACATCGTGCTACCGCCGCTGCGCCTCATGCACTGGGCCAAGCGCGCGTTCGAGTGGATGTATTTGCGGCAGTATCGCTGAGGGCAGGCTACAAGCAGTCGGGGCGCTCGCTTGACGCTCGCTTGGCGTCTGTGCGAGGGTTCGTTCACCGCACCGGCCAGTGGTGCCGGGCGGCGGCAATCAGTGCCAACTTGCGCAAGGCCACGGCGCTCTATTTCCGGAGTTCCCCCCGGATCTCGAAGGCCATCCCCTGACCACCACCTTCAGCGTGGCTGAGAATGCCCAAGTTGCCACGCCTTTCAGGCCTTGCCGCAGTGCGCGCCCTCGAAGGGCTTGGCTTCGAAAGACTCCCTGAACCGATCAATCCGCGCCCGAGGAGTAGCCTATGAGTAGCGTTCGCAATGAGACGCCCTTCCACGCCCTGACCGCCGAGCAGGTGCTCGAGCGGCTGCAGACGACCGCGGCGGGTCTCGACGCCGCCGAAGCGGCACGGCGGCGCCAGCAGTACGGCCCCAATCGGCTGCCGGAGCCGCCGCAGCGCCATCCGCTGTTGCGCTTCCTGGCGCATTTCCACAATGTGCTGATCTATGTGCTGCTGGGCGCGGCGGTGGTCACGGCGCTGCTCGCGCACTGGGTGGATACCGGGGTGATCCTGGCCGTGGTGGTGATCAACGCCGTCATCGGCTTCATCCAGGAAGGCCGCGCCGAGCAAGCCATGGCGGCGATCCGCGACATGCTGGCGCCGCGCGCGGCGGTGCTGCGCGATGGCCACCGCCAGAGCCTCGACGCCGCTGAGCTGGTGCCGGGCGACATCGTGCTGGTGGAGGCCGGCGACCGCGTGCCCGCCGACCTGCGCCTGCTCGAAGCACGCGGCCTCAAGGTGGAGGAGGCCATCCTCACCGGCGAGTCCGTGCCGGTGGACAAGAGCGTCGCGCCCTGTCCGGAAGATGCCGCGCTCGGCGACCGCAGCGCGATGCTGTTCAGCGGCACCCTGGTCGTGGCCGGCACCGGTCGCGCGGTGGTGGTGGCCACCGGCGCCAATACCGAGATCGGTCGCATCAGCGGCATGCTGTCCCGCGTCGAGACGCTGACCACGCCGCTGGTGCAGCAGATGGATAGCTTCGCCCGCTGGCTGAGCGCGTTCATCCTGCTGGTGGCGGCCAGTCTGCTGCTGTACGGCTATTTCATCCGGCACCTGCCGTTCGGCGAGCTGTTCATGGTGGCGGTCGGCCTGTCGGTGGCGGCCATCCCCGAGGGTCTGCCGGCGGTGCTCACCATCACGCTCGCCGTGGGGGTGCAGGCGATGGCGCGGCGCAACGCCATCGTGCGCCGGCTGCCGGCCATCGAGACGCTCGGCTCGGTGTCGGTGATCTGTTCGGACAAGACCGGCACCCTGACCCGCAACGAGATGGTCGCCACCGCGCTGGCCGCTGCCGGCGAGGTCTATGCGGTGGAGGGCGACGGCTATGCGCCTGAAGGCACGGTGTGGCTGGGACAAGCCCCGGTGCGGGCAATTGAAGATCCCGTACTGATCGAGGCCGCCCGCGCCACGGCGCTGTGCAATGACGCGGCGCTGTATCAGGCCGGTGACGGCTGGCGCGCCGAGGGCGACCCAATGGAGGCCGCGCTGCTGGCCCTGGCCGGCAAACTGACCGGCGAGGGCCCTCAGCCGTGCGCCGAATGGACCCGCACCGACGCCATTCCCTTCGACAGCGCGCACCGCTACATGGCGGTGCTGGTGCACGACCATGAAGGCCATGCCCGCATCTACGTCAAGGGCGCTCCGGAGGCGGTGCTGGCGCTGTGCGCCGACCAGCTCGGTGCCGGCGCTGAGCCGGTGCCGCTCGATCCCGGCCATTGGCACGCGCAGGTCGAGCAGCTGGCCGGCGCCGGCCAGCGGGTGCTGGCGCTGGCGATGCGCGCCGTGCCGCAGGAACACACCGTGCTCAACACCGCCGACCTCGACGGCCGGCTGACGCTGATCGGCCTGGTCGGGCTGATCGACCCGCCGCGGCCGGAGGCCATCGAGGCGGTGGCCGAGTGCCACGCCGCCGGCATCCGCGTCAAGATGATCACCGGCGACCACGCCGCCACGGCGCGCGCCATCGCCGCCCAGATCGGCTTGCGCAACAGCGAGCGGGTGCTCACCGGCAACGACCTCGAAACCCTGGACGACGCCGCGCTCGCCGACGCCGCCGTCGAGACCGACGTGTTTGCCCGCACCTCGCCGGAACACAAGCTGCGCCTGGTCACCGCGCTGCAGGCGCGCGGACTGACGGTGGCCATGACCGGCGACGGCGTCAACGACGCCCCGGCGCTCAAGCGCGCCGACGCCGGCATTGCCATGGGGCAGAGGGGCAGCGAGGCGGCCAAGGAAGCCGCCGATCTGGTGCTGGCCGACGACAACTTCGCTTCCATCGCCGCCGCCGTGCGCGAAGGCCGCACCGTCTACGACAACATCAAAAAGGTGATCAGCTGGACGCTGCCCACCAACGGCGGCGAGGCGGGCACGCTGCTGCTGGCGCTGCTCGCCGGCTTGGCGCTGCCGATCACACCGCTGCAGATTCTGTGGGTCAACCTGATCACGGCGGTCACCCTGGGCTTGGCGCTGGCCTTCGAACCCACCGAACCCGGCACCATGCGCCGTCCGCCGCGACCGCGCCACGAGCCCCTGCTGACCGGGCAGCTGGTCTGGCAGATCGTGCTGACCACGGCGCTGGTCGTGGCCGCGGTGTTTGGCATCTACAGCTACGCCACCGACCGCGGCCATTCCGAGGCTCTGGCCCAGACCATGGCCCTCAACACCCTGGTGGTGCTGGAAATCTTTTACCTGTTCTTCATCCGCCGCATGCACAGCACTTCGCTGACCTGGGCGGCGGTGCGCGCCACGCCGGTGATGTGGGGCTGCCTGCTCGCGGTGACCGCGGCGCAGTTCGCCATCACCTACCTGGCGCCGTTGCAGGGTGTGTTCGGCACCACCGCGATCCCCTTCTGGGACGGCGTGCTGATCGTCGCGGTCGGGGCGGTGTTCTTCGCCCTCGTCGAAGTGGAAAAGCAGATGCGGCTGGCGCTTAGTGGCCGCAATGACCGCAGAGCTTCCTGAGGATCCAACCGCTCGTTCGAGGGGACGATGACCTCATTCTCACAAACGCTTTTCATGGACTCCGCGCTCACATCGGCACGCAGCGGCAAGCGGTAAATCCACAGCATACGCCCACCTGCCGTGCGCAAACGCGCGCTGGGCTGAACTGCGGGAATGGCGAAGTCCAGGCTCACGAGCCAGCTGCCGGGTGCCATCTCGGCCTGCGCTTTGGCGGCGGCGCGGGCCATGGATTCGGGGCGCTGAAACAGATAAACGAGCTGGTACGCGCCCCAATGGGCTTGCCACATGTCGCCGCGCTGCACGCTCGCCCAGGGGCAGCGGCGCGCGCACAGCGCGTGCAGCAATCGGCTGCGCTCGATACCATGAATGCGCGCCAAAGGGTAGGCTTGCGCGAGCGCCCACAGGCCGTGGCCCAGGCCGCAGCCGGCGTCGAGCACCGCAGCACCGGGTTCGAGCGGCGCGTGCGCGGGCAGGTGCAGCAGCGCCCCTTCCGACGTGGGAAACAGGGGTGCGTCGCGCCAGGCGTGCAGCGGATAGACGAGCAGCAACGCACCCAACGGCAGCAGCCAGGCCCAGGGGGCGAATGCCAATGCTCCACTGAGTGCGAGCGCGAGCGGAAAGCCCACAGCGATGAGCGCGCGCCGCCACCAGTTGTTGCCGAGCACGCTGGCCAGCACGCCGAACGCACACGCTGCAAGCAGCGCGGGCGTGGGCGCCATCCAGCGCTGCAGCTGCGTGAACAGAATCCATGCGCCAAGCCAGCTGAGGAGTGCCGGCAGGGGCCAGGGGAGCAGGCGCGACAGCATGGTGGGGGTTGCGGTGGCGAAACGCGGATGCGCGGCGGCAGCTAGCAGCGGAAGGTTGAGGCGCGGGGCGGAACGCCTGGGGCTCGCGTTGCTCCGCCTCTCAGCCCTGCCCGCCGCGCAGGCGCTCTAGCAAGCCGTCGAGCGCGTCGAGCGAGCCGAAGGAGATCGCGAGTTCGCCCGCGGAACGCTTTTTGAGGCGTATCGTCACCGTGGCCATGAGCAGGTCGGACAGCTCTTGTTCCACGTGCAACCAGTCGCCCGATTTTTGCGGCGCGCGCGTCGCGGCCGGGGTGGCGTCGGCGGCCGTGGCCAGCTTTTTCACGAGCGCCTCGGCTTCGCGCACCGAGAGTTTTTTCGCGGCGATCTGGTGGCCCGCGGTGATTTGCGTGGCGCGGTCGAGCGCGAGCAGCGCGCGCGCGTGGCCCATGTCGATGTCGCCCGCCATGAGCAGGGTTTGCACGGGCTCGGCGAGGTTGAGCAGGCGCAGCAGGTTGCTCGCGGCGCTGCGCGAGCGCCCCACGGCCTGCGCGGCCTGCTCGTGCGTGAGGCCGAATTCGCTCACCAGGCGCGCGAGGCCCTGCGCCTCTTCGAGCGGGTTCAGGTCTTCGCGCTGGATGTTTTCGATCAGCGCCATCACCGCCGCGGCCTCGTCGGGCACGTCGCGCACGAGCACGGGCACGGCGTCCAGCCCCGCGATGCGCGCCGCGCGCACGCGCCGCTCGCCCGCGATGATTTCGTACCAGGGGCCGCTGTAAGAGCCCGTCACCTCGGCCTGCGGCGCGGCGGCGCCCTGCCCTGCGCCGTCAGCCATACCAACATTGGTAGCCGCCATCGCGCCGGCGGCGCTGCGCTGCGCGGCAAGGCGCTCTTGCGCGCGTGCATCGGCCAGCGGGCGCACGAGCACCGGCTGCATCACGCCCTGCGCGCGGATGCTCTCGGCCAGCTCGTAGAGCGCGCCTTCGTCCATGCGCGTGCGCGGCTGGTAGGCGCCGGGCAGCAGCGCGGCCAGCGGCAGGCTCGCGGGCTGGCCGGCGGCTTCTTGGGGCGCTTCCCCGAGCGCGGGGCCGAGCAGCGCCTCGAGGCCGCGGCCCAGTCCTTTGGGTTTTTTCGTGACCATGGTGGAAATAGTTCTTCAGACTGCCAGTAAAGAATCGAGCAAGGCCTTGCCCGCGGGCCAGGCTCCCAGCCCGGATTCAGCGTTGATGTGGCCGCAGGCGCCGTGGTCGATCAGGCGCGCGCCCCAGTCGGCCGCGAGCGCCTGCGCGCGCGCAAAGCTGCAATACGGGTCGTCGCGGCTGGCCACGAGCCAGGTGGTAAAGGGCAAGGGATTGCGCGCCATCGGCACCCAACCCGGCAGCTGCGCGGCCAACTCGGGCTGCTCCATGTCGGGCGGCGCAACGAGCAGCGCCGCCTGCACGCGCGCCGTGTGGCGCGAATGCGCGGCCCACCAGGTCGTGAGGATGCAGCCCAGACTGTGCGCCACGAGCACCACCGGCGCAGACGCATCGAGCACGCATTCTTCGAGCCGCGCCGTCCAGTCGCCGCGCAAGGGGCGCTGCCAGTCATGCTGCTGCACGCGCACGAAGCCATAGCGCCGCTCCCAGTGGCTTTGCCAATGATCGGCCCCCGAGCCTTGCCAGCCCGGCAGCAGCAGGACGTGCGGAGATTGCTTCATCTTCAGTAGCTGCTTGCGCTTGATGGATAAGGGCTGGAGGCCAATTTCGTTCTTATTTTGGTAAGCCCGCAGGGTCACAGGCGCTGCACGCGCGTGACCATTTCGCGCGCAAATTCTACGAACGCCTGGCTACCCTTGGCCGCGGGGTCGAACACCACGCCGGGCTGGCCGTAGCTCGGCGCCTCGGCCAGGCGCACGTTGCGCGGGATCACGGTGTCGAACACCTTGTCGCCGAAATGCCCCTTGAGCTGCTCGCTGACCTGCTGCTGCAAGGTGATGCGCGGGTCGAACATCACGCGCAGCAGGCCGATGATCTGCAAGTCGGGGTTGAGTTTGGCGTGCACCTGTTTGATGGTGTTGACCAGGTCGCTGAGCCCTTCGAGCGCGAAGTATTCGCACTGCATGGGCACGATCACGCCGTGCGCCGCGCACAGGCCGTTGAGCGTGAGCAGGCCCAGTGACGGTGGGCAGTCTATGAGCACGAAGTCGTAGTCTGGCGCCACCTGCGCAAGCGCGGCCTTGAGGCGGCGTTCACGCTGCGCGAGCGCGACGAGCTCGACCTCGGCGCCGGCAAGCTCGCGGTTCGCGCCGAGCACGTCGTAGCCGCCCGCAGGGGCGCGCTGCGCCGCTTCGCGCACGCCTGCGGATTCGAGCAGCACGTCATAGACCGACAGCGTGAGGCCGCGCTTGTCCACGCCCGAACCCATGGTGGCGTTGCCCTGCGGGTCCAGATCGACCAGGAGCACGCGCTGGCCGATCTGAGTCAGGCCGGCGGCCAGGTTCACGGTGGTGGTGGTCTTGCCCACCCCGCCCTTCTGGTTCGCGATGCAAAAAATGTTGGCCATGGGGTCGATCTGCGGCTGCTGAGAAGAAATGCGTGCGGGGGCTGAAGTCTAGCAAGCCACGCCTGGGGCGCCGGCTTGCACCGCCTGCGCACGCTCGCGCAGCCAGACGATGCAGCGCTCGGCATGCAGCCCCGGCACCTGCAGCGGTTCCACGTGAAACACCTCCGCCCAGGGCGGCAGCGCGGCGATTTCGTCGGCCGGGTGCTTGCCCTTCATGGCCAGCCACACGCCGTCCGGCCGCAGCGCCGCGCGCGACCATTGCACGAAGTCTGCCAGGCGCGCAAAAGCGCGTGCACACACCACGTCGTAGCCGCCGCCCTGCTCTGCGCGCAAGGTTTCCACGCGCGCGTGCAAGCCATGCAGGTTCGCAAGCCGCAAGCTCACCGCCACCTGCTGGACGAACGCGGCTTTTTTGGCCACGGTATCGACGCAGGTCACGTTGATTTCGGGGCAGCAGATCGCCACGACCACGCCCGGCAGGCCGCCACCCGAGCCCACGTCGAGCAGGCGCAGGGCGCGGCCTTGCGTGTGCCGGCGCAGCGGCGCGATCACGGCCAAGCTGTCGAGCAGGTGGTGCGTGAGCATTTCTGCAGGGTCGCGCACCGCGGTGAGGTTATAGACCTTGTTCCACTTTTGCAGCAGCTCAAGGTAGTCCAGCAGCTGATCGGCTTGCCCTGCATCGAGTTCGAGTTGCAAGGCTGCCGCGCCCGCCAGCAGCTCTTCGCGCAGGCGCGCGCGTGCCGGGGCGCTCATGCGGCCTGCCCGCTCGGTACGGTCGCCACACCTTCCTCGGCCGCGCGCGGCTCGGCGCCAAAGCCTTTGAAGCCGCCTTTTTTGAGGTGCACGAGCAGCAGCGAAATCGCCGCGGGCGTGATGCCCGTGATGCGCGATGCCATGCCCAGAGTCTCGGGCCGATGGCGCATCAGCGCCTGGCGCGCCTCGAAGCTCAGCGCGGTGACCTGCATGTAGTCGATGTCGGCGGGCAGGCGCAGCTTCTCGAAGTACGCGGCGCGTTCGACCTCGGTTTTTTGCCGGTCTATGTAGCCTGCGTACTTGGCGGCGATTTCGACCTGCTCAATCACAGGTGCGCTCAATTCGCCGAGCGTTTCACGTGAAACCTCGCTGCTCGCGTACTTGCCGCCATCCAGCGACATCAGGGCCTCGTAGCCCACGCCCGGGCGGCGCAGCAGCTCGAACAAGTTGTATTCGCGCTCTATCGCCTTGCCAAGCACGCGCTCGGATTCTTCGGCCGCCAGCACGCGCGGACTCACCCAGGTGGACTTCAGGCGCTCGGTTTCACGGGCAACGGCATCACGCTTGCGGCAAAACGCATCCCAGCGCGCATCATCGACCAAACCCATGCGCCGCCCCACCTCGGTCAGGCGCATGTCGGCGTTGTCTTCGCGCAGCTGCAGGCGGAACTCCGCGCGGCTCGTGAACATGCGGTAGGGCTCGGTCACGCCCTTGGTGATGAGGTCATCGACGAGCACGCCCAGGTAAGCCTCGTCGCGCCCTGGCAGCCAAGGCGCCTCGCCCTTGACCTGCAAGGCCGCGTTGATGCCCGCGAAAAGCCCTTGCGCGGCCGCTTCTTCGTAGCCCGTGGTGCCGTTGATCTGCCCCGCGAAAAACAGGCCGCGGATCTGGCGCGTCTCGAAGTTGCTTTGCAGCGCGCGCGGGTCGAAGTAGTCGTACTCGATCGCGTAGCCGGGGCGCAAGATGTGCGCGTTTTCCAGCCCCGGCATGCTGCGCACCATCGCGAGCTGGATATCGAACGGCAGGCTGGTGCTGATGCCGTTGGGGTAAAACTCGTGCGTGCTCAGCCCCTCTGGCTCGAGGAAGATCTGGTGGCTTTCCTTGTCGGCAAAGCGGTTGATCTTGTCTTCCACACTCGGGCAGTAGCGCGGGCCCACACCCTCGATCTTGCCCGTGAACATGGGGCTGCGGTCGAAGCCGCTGCGGATGATCTCGTGCGTGCGCGCCGTGGTGCGCGTGATCCAGCAGGGCAGCTGGCGCGGGTGCATCTCGGGCCGGCCCATGAAGCTGAACACGGGCACCGGCTTGCCCTCGTTGGCGCCACCCGGCATGCCGTCGCCGGGCTGCTCCTCGCACTGCGAAAAGTCTATGGTGCGCCCGTCGATGCGCGGCGGCGTGCCGGTTTTGAGGCGCCCTTGCGGCAGCTGCAGCTCCTTGAGGCGCGCCGACAGCCGCACGGCGGGCGGGTCGCCCGCACGGCCCGCGGGGTAGTTGTCCAGCCCCACGTGGATACGCCCGTCGAGAAACGTGCCCGCCGTGAGCACCACCGTGCGGCCGCGAAAGCGTATGCCCACCTGCGTCACTGCGCCGACCACGCGATCGCCCTCGAGCATCAGGTCATCCACGGCCTGCTGGAACAGCCACAGATTCGGCTGGTTTTCGAGCCGGTGGCGTATCGCGGCCTTGTAGAGCACGCGGTCAGCCTGCGCGCGCGTGGCACGCACGGCCGGGCCCTTGCTCGCATTGAGGATGCGAAACTGTATGCCCGCCTCGTCGGTGGCCAGGGCCATCGCGCCGCCGAGCGCATCGATCTCTTTCACGAGGTGGCCTTTGCCTATGCCGCCAATGCTGGGGTTGCAGCTCATCTGCCCGAGCGTCTCGATGTTGTGGGTGAGCAGCAGCGTCTGGCAGCCCATGCGCGCCGCAGCCAACGCGGCCTCTGTGCCCGCGTGGCCGCCGCCGACGACGATCACATCAAATTCCTGGGGGTACAACATGCAAACAACTCCGGGGCCAAAGCAGAAAGAAGAACGGCCCGCAATGTGGGAAAGACGGTACGGCGGCAGTCAATGGCTTCAGGTGCCGCTTGCGCAACCGGGCCGCGATTTTCCCACCTTTGCGTGGCGTGCGCAGCATGGGGAGGGGCCTTGGTTTCACGTGAAACGCGGGTGCGTGCGCCCCCAAAGCCTGCCCCACGCACACTGCGGCATTGGTGTAATCTGCACGTTTGCACCCAATCCCACCTCGAGGAGACACGCCATGAACGCCCCGAACTCCATCGCCCACCTCTTGCCCGACGTACGCCAGCGCCCCGTGCCTGAGGCCTTTCTCGAAGCGCTCGCCGCACGCTTCGGCCCCGAGCAGCTCTCCACCGCGCTCGCCGTGCGCGAGCAGCACGGGCGTGATGAATCTCCCTTCGACGTCCCACCGCCCACCGCCGTGGTCTTTGCGCAAAGCACGCAGGACGTGGCCGACACCGTGCGCCTCGCGAGCGAGTACGAGGTGCCCGTGATCCCTTACGGCGCCGGCTCCTCGCTCGAAGGACACCTGCTGGCCGTGCAAGGCGGCATCAGCCTGGACGTGAGCCGCATGAACCAGGTGCTTTCGATCGATGCCGACGACCTCACCGTGACGGTGCAGCCGGGTATCTCGCGCAAGACGCTCAACGAAGCCGTCAAGCACACAGGCCTGTTCTTTCCCATAGACCCGGGCGCCGATGCGAGCATAGGCGGCATGTGCTCCACGCGTGCCAGCGGCACGAATGCCGTGCGCTACGGCACCATGCGCGAAAACGTGCTTGCGCTGCAGGTCGTCACGCCAAGTGGCGAAGTCATACGCACCGGCACGCGCGCCAAAAAAAGCAGCGCCGGCTACGACCTCACGCGCCTGTACGTGGGCAGCGAAGGCACGCTGGGCGTGATCACCGAAGTCACGCTGCGCCTGTACCCCTTGCCCGAGGCGATTTCGGCCGCGATCTGCTCGTTCCCCAGCGTGGAAGCCGCCGTGCGCACGGTGATCCAGACCATCCAGCTGGGCGTGCCGATCGCGCGCGTGGAGTTGATCGACGCGGGCACGGTCGCCTGCTTGAATCGCTACAGCAAGCTCACGTTGCGCGAAGAGCCCTTGCTGCTCATGGAATTCCACGGCACGCCCGCGAGCGTCGAAGAGCAGGCGCAGACCGTGCAAGGCATCGCGCGCGAATTCGGCGGTCAGGACTTCGAATGGGCGGTCACGCCCGAGGAGCGCACACGCCTGTGGTCGGCGCGGCACAACGCCTTGTTCGCCGGCCTGCAGTCGCGCCCCGGCGCGCGCCCGATCAGCACCGACACCTGCGTGCCCATCAGCCGGCTTGCGGACTGCATCCTCGAAACCATCGCCGAGGTCGAAGCCAGTGGCATCCCCTACTTTTTGGTCGGCCACGTGGGCGACGGCAACTTCCACGTCGGCTTTCTGATCGACCCCAACGTGCCGCAGGAGCGCGTGCTCGCCGAAGATCTGAACCACAAGCTCGTGGCGCGCACCCTGCGCATGGGTGGCACCTGCTCGGGCGAACACGGGGTGGGCTTGCACAAAATGGGCTTTTTGCTCGAAGAAACCGGCACCAGCGCGGTCGAGGTCATGCGCAGCATCAAGCGCGCGCTCGACCCGAAGAACATCATGAACCCGGGCAAGATCTTCAGCTTGTGATGCCAAGGCCCGAAAAACTATCATAATGGTAGCTGCTGACGCTTGATATACCAGCACCAAAGGCCAAAAATACTATAAATTCAAGCCTGCTTGCTGCGCGTGTGGGCACCACGCCCGCCAGCAAAAATTCGCCCAACCGCATAACATCCAAGGCCCTCAACCACACAACCAAGGAGTCCCTTCATGAAGCTTTACTACAGCCCCGGCGCCTGCTCGCTGTGTCCGCACATCGCGCTGCAAGAGGCCGGCCTGCCGTTCACGCCCGTGCTCACCAGCCTGCAAAGCCACAAACTGCAGGACGGCACCGATTTCTACACCATCAACCCGCTGGGCTACGTGCCCGTGCTCGAGCTCGACAACGGCGAGCGTCTGCGTGAAGTCGGCGTCATCGTGCAATACATCGCCGACCAGGTGCCCGGCAAAAACCTCGCGCCGGCCAACGGCACCATGGCGCGCTACCACCTGCAGGAGTGGCTGTCCTTCATCTCGAGCGAGCTGCACAAGAGCTTCGGCCCGCTGTTCAAACCCGGTGTGCCCGACGAATACCGCGCGCAGGTGCGCGAGCACCTGCAAAAGCGCCTGGCCTGGGTCAACGGCGAGCTCGCGGGCAAGGACTACCTGCTCGGCGCGCAGTTCAGCGTGGCCGATTGCTACCTGTTCACCGTGCTGAGCTGGACGGGTTATGTCAAGCTCGATATTTCGGGCTTCGCCAACCTGCAGGCCTACCAGGCCCGCGTGGGCGCTCGTCCCGCCGTGCAGGCTGCACTCAAGGCCGAAGGGCTGCTGAAGTAAGCCGCTTCAGGTCATCACTTGCCCGAGTGGCTTCTGGCGCGCCGCGAGCAGCGCGCCGAGCCACAGCGCACAGGCCGAAAACACCAGGCCGCGCGCCAGGCCGCCGGGCCCGTCGGCAATCCAGCCGACCACCGTGGGCCCGACGATCTGCCCCACCGCAAACACGATCGTGAAGGCGCTGATACCCAGCGCCCAGCGCGCCGGCGGCAGGTTGTGGCGCACCAGCGCGGTGGTCGAAGCCACCACCGACAGGAACACCCCCCCAAACAGCAGGCCCGAAGCCAGCACCACGGGCCACCAGGCCGTGAGCGCAGGCAGCACCGTGGCCACGCCCAGCAGCGCGTTGAGCAGCGCGAGCGCCCCGCCGCCCTTGGCACGATCGAGCAGGCCCGCCCAGATGCGCGAAGACAGCAGCACCGCGAGCCCGAGCAAAGCGTAGAACACCGTCACCGCCGCGCCGCTCGCCCCCTGCTCGCGCAGCAGCGCGACGACGAAGGTCATGTAGCCGATGTAGCCCACGCCGAACAAGGTATAACCCGCGAGCGCCGGCGCCAATGCCCGCCAGCGCAGCGGCGGCGCGGCCGACGCGGTGCCGGCTGCCTTGGCGGACGCCGCATCTTGCATGTTGGCGGACGTCTCATGAGGCTGCGCGCCGCTGGCCGCAGCCGCCGTTGCAGATGCGGCAGGCGCTGCGTCCAGGCCGCGCAACACGCGCACGGGCCAGCGCAGTACCGCCGTGGCAAGCGCGCAAACTCCCGCGAGCGCCCACCAGGCCCAGGCCCACGCATGCGGCCCGGGCGCGCGCGCCAGCACCGCAGGCACGAGCAAGGCCGACGCGCTGATACCCCAGCCCGCGCCGCCGTAGTAAAGCCCGAGCAGCAAACCGCTGCGCCGCGCCTGCACGCTGCCCAGCCGCGCCGCAAGCAGCCCGCCCGTCACGAACACCAGCGCACTCGCCACGCCCGCGAGCAGGCGCTGCGCGAGCAAAGGCGCTGGCGCTACGAAAAAACCGCTGAGCGCCATGAACAGCGTGCCCAGAACGCTGCCGGCGAGCAGCAGCGCCCCCGGCGCCAGGCGTCGCAGCAAAAGCGGCGTGGCCAGCGCGCCCAGCAGGTAACCCAGCGCATTCGCGGTGTTCATGGCCCCGGCGAGGGTGTAAGACCAGCCGAGGTCGGCGCGCATGGGCGGCAAGATCAGCGCATAGGCAAAGCGCGTGATGCCCAGCGACACCGCCGCGCCCAGCGACAAGGCCACGGCCAGCCACAGCGCGCTGCGAAACGAAAGACGATCAGAATTTTCGGTCTGCATGGGCGCCATCATGCGCAAAATCGCGCGCGCCTGCAGCCGCGGCCCTTGGCGTCGCGCCCCCACGCTGTGAACGCAGGCTCAGGCCGCCGGTGGCCTGGTGTCGGCAAAGCTCGGGCGCTGCATCAGCTTGTCGAGCAGCTTGCCAAGGTTTGGATACTGCGTGCGCCAGGTGATTTGCGGAAAGCGGAATTCCAGCCAGCCGAGCGCCACGCCTACGGCGATGTCCGACAGGCTCAGGTGAATGCCGCTGCAATAAGGCTTGTCGCCCAGCCCCAGGCTCATGGCCTTGAGCGCCTGCTGCGTCTTGCCAAGCTGGCGGTCTATCCACGCTTGGCAGCGCTCGCTGTCTTTACGGCCGGGCCACGTGGCTTCGAGCCGGGCCAGGATGGCGGCGTCGAGCAGCCCATCGGCGAGCGCCTCCCAGGTCTTCACTTCGGCGCGCTCGCGCCCTTGCGGGGGGATCAGCTTGCCCACGGGCGAAAGCGTGTCGAGGTATTCGACGATCACGCGCGAGTCGAACATGGCCTCATCTCCTTCGAGCAGCAGACACGGCACCTTGCCCAAAGGATTGGCGTTGGCGATGGTGGTGTCCTGCGCCCAAACGTCTTCGAGCACGAACTGGTAGTCGAGCTTTTTCTCGGCGAGGACGATGCGCACTTTGCGCACATAGGGACTGGTGAGCGTGCCAAGGAGTTTCATGGTCTTGCTTGCGCTACGCGCAGGAGTGTCGGTGTGTGAAGCCATTTGCAACCGATTCTATCGAGAGCAGTGCGGCCATGCGCGCGCCCTACAATGGCGCGCCATGAGCCTTTCGACCCTGACCGCCCTCTCGCCGCTCGACGGCCGCTACGCCGCAAAACTCGCCGCCCTGCGCCCCATCATGAGCGAGCATGGTTACATGCAGCGCCGCGTGCAGGTCGAGGTGACGTGGTTCATCGCGTTGTCCGACGCCGGTTTTGCCGAATTCAAGCCGCTGAGCCCGGGTGCGCGCACCTACCTGCTCGGGATCGTGAAAAACTTTTCCGAGGCGGATTCGCGCGCCATCAAAGACATCGAAAAAACCACCAACCACGACGTCAAAGCCGTCGAATACTGGATCAAGTCCAAATTCGAAGCCCGCCCCGAACTCGAAAAGGTTGCCGAGTTCGTGCACTTTGCCTGCACCAGCGAAGACATCAACAACACCGCGCATGCCTTGCAATTGCGCGCCGGGCGCGACCAGGTCATCCTGCCCGAGCTCGACCGCGTCGTCCTCAAGCTGCGCGAGATGGCGCACCAGTACGCCGCCGTGCCCATGCTCAGCCGCACCCACGGCCAGACCGCGAGCCCGACCACGGTGGGCAAGGAGATGGCCAACGTCGTGGTGCGCCTGCAAGCCGCGTGCAGCGCGATCGCCAACGTGAAAATCCTCGGCAAGATGAACGGCGCCGTGGGCAATTACAACGCGCACCTTTCTGCCTGGCCCGACTTCGACTGGGAGGCGTTCAGCCGCAAAGTGATCGAAACCCCCGAGCCGCAGGGCCTGGGTCTGCACTTTCAGCCCTACAGCACGCAGATCGAGTCGCACGACTACATGGCCGAGCTGTTCGATGCCGTGGCGCGCGCCAACACCATTCTCATCGACCTCGCGCGCGACATCTGGGGTTACGTGAGCCTGGGTTACTTCAAGCAGCGCCTGAAGGCGGGTGAGATCGGCTCCAGCACCATGCCGCACAAGGTCAACCCGATCGACTTCGAAAACGCCGAAGGCAACCTGGGCTTGGCCAACGCGCTCTTGCGCCACCTGAGCGAGAAGCTGCCCATCAGCCGCTGGCAGCGCGACCTCACCGACAGCACGGTGCTGCGCAACCTTGGCGTCGCTTTGGGTCATGCGGCGCTGGCCTATCAATCGCTGCGCGCAGGCCTGGACAAGCTGGAGCTCAACGAAGAAGCGCTCGCGCGCGACCTCGACGCCGCCTGGGAGGTGCTGGCCGAGCCCATCCAGACCGTGCTGCGCCGCTTCGGCGTTTCGGGCGCTTATGAAAAGCTCAAGGAAGTCACGCGTGGCAAGACCGTGACGCCCACCGCCATGCAGGACTTGATCCGCAGCCTCGCGATTCCCGAGGCCGAAAAAAACCGCCTGCTCGCCATGACGCCGGCGAGCTACATCGGCAAGGCCGCCGAACTCGCGCGGCGCGTCTGAGCCGCAGGCCGCGCGCCACTTTCTGCGCTCATTCAGGGCGGAAATCGAGCGTGTAATTCTGCGGGCCGCGCTGGGCGACCTTGATGGCACCGACGCGGTTGCCCAGCGCTGCGCAGCGCGCCAGCGACCAGCCGCGCTCGAGCCCATACAGCAGGGCGCTGCGCCAGGCGTCGCCGCAGCCCGTGGGATCGACGACCTGCGTGGGCTGGACGGCCGGCACATGCGTCTTGGCCCCTTCCGCCCAGACCTCACAGCCTTGCGCGCCCAGTGTCACGACCAGACCGCGCACTTTGCGCGAGATTTCTCGAAGCGACCAGCCTGTGCGCTCGCACAGCATCTTGCCCTCGTAATCGTTCACCGTGACCCAGCTGGCTTGCTCGATGAAACGCGCGAGCTCGCGCCCGTCGAACATCGGCAAGCCCTGCCCTGGATCGAAAACGAAAGGAATCTGCGCCGCAGCGAGCTGTTCGGCATGCTCCAGCATGGCCTCGCGGCCGTCAGGCGCAATGATGGCCAGCGCCATATCCGGGTGCGGCGTGACGCGCATGGCGTGCGCTTGCTGCATTGCGCCAGGGTGGAACGCAGTGATCTGGTTGTTGTCGAGGTCGGTCATGATCATGGCCTGCGCCGTGTAGGTATCTTCGGCCACGCCGACATGATCGGTTGGAATGCCCAGCGCTTGCAAACGCTGCAAATAGCCACCGCCGTCGCTGCCGAGCATCGCCATGGGCCATGGGGTGCCGCCCAGCAAGCGCAGGCCATAGGCAATGTTGCCCGCGCAGCCGCCGAAGTCGCGCCGCAGGGTCGGCACCAGAAACGAAACATTGAGAATGTGCAATTGGTCGGGCAGGATCTGCTCGGCAAAACGCCCCGCGAACGTCATGATGGTGTCGAACGCGAGAGAACCACAAATGAGGGCGGCCATGGTTGAAAAGGAGGTTGAAAAAGTCAGGGATAAAAAGCCAAAAGACGATAGCCGACCACGCGCGCTCCACCCGTGGTGACGACGACCGTGACCGAGGTCTGCCACTCGCCATGTGCGGGCAATTCTGCGGGTGCGCCCAGGTCTTGCGGCAACAGCACACGGCGCGCGACGGGCTGATCCTGTGCATCGGTCACGGTGAGCTCCAAAGCCGGCATCGCCAAAGGATGGGCCGCACGATTTTGCAGGGTCACGGCGAGCCGATAACTGTCGCCCCGCCCTTTGATGAAAGATGAACTTTCGATCACCACGTCGGTGATGCTGCGCAAAGGCGCCACACTGCAGTCCAACGCAGCACACAAACCTTGCAGCAGCGGCCGCGCGGCCGGCGCCGTGGCAGCAATGGTGTCGCGCTGCTGCACGATGATCTGCAGCGCGAGCGTACCCAGCAAAACCAAAGAGAGCAGCGCCAACACCGCACGCACCCACGGCCGCCGCCAAAATGCTTTGCGCCGCGCGGCGCGCACGAAGCCCGGCTCATGGTCCGCCGGCCGTTCTTTGGCCGCGGGCCAAGCCTCCTCCAGGTGCGGGGGTGGCAGGGTTTGCGCTGGCACGAGCAATTCTTCGGCAGAGGCGTCGAAAAGCGCAGCCGCTTCGACCTGTGGTGTGGCCTCACTGGTGGGCGCGGCATGCCTTCTGGCCGCCGTTTCGGGTGGGGGTGCGTCGCCAAGGGCGTGTTGCTTGCCCGTCCCTGACCCCGCGGGTTGCACCTCGAGCGCCGCATCACCACCCTCCAACTCCTCGGGCCAGCCAGAATCGCGCAGCTCGGCGAATGGAAGCTCATAGCCCTCCTGCTCCTCCTGCTCCTCCTGTACCCTCTGCGCTGGTACGTGCGAGGCCTCGGACATAGCAGCCGATACCGCAGCCCCGGGAGGGGATGCCGCCTGCGGGGGTGCCTGATGCGGCTTTGCCTCGGTGCGCAGCAAGAACGCTGGCACGCCCCCCTCGTCTCGCGGTGCTGAAGGCGCCTGCGCCAGCGCAGGCGCCGCGGCACCGGGCAGCAAGCCCTCAGGAGCGGGGGCACCCACAGGCGGGTTTGCTGCACCCACATCGCGCTGCGATGCGGTGGGGGCTTGTGGCGGCGGGGGTTGCGCTGTCAGGAGTTGCGAGGCAGCGTCGAAAATCTCATGGCAGCGTCCACAACGCACCCAGCCGTCGGAAACCCGCAGCTGGTCGGCGACGACCCTGAAGCGGGTTCCGCAAAAGGGGCAGCGTGTGATCTGGCTCATCAGCGGCCCATTGTAGGCGCCCTCTTTGCGGGCCCATCCCCGACCGCCGAAGGCTGGCGAGCGGGTCAGCGCGTGCCGGTCATCAAAATCCAACCGTCCTCGTTGTCGGCGACTTCGAGGCGTATCCAGGGCGCGTAGGCTTCTTGCAGCTCTTGCGCCTGGCGCTCGAGGATGCCGGCGAGCACGAGCGCGCCGCCCGGCGCGACGTGAGCGCTCAGCAAAGGCGCCAAGACCTTGAGCGGGCTCGCAAGGATGTTGGCCAACACGGTCTGGTATGGGCCCTGCGCGAGCTCCGGCAAGCCCACGCGCAGCTGCACGCCCATGGCTTGGATGTCGTTGGCGCGCGCATTCTCCAGCGTGGCCTGGACGGCGGCAGGGTCGATATCGACGGCGTCGATCTCGGTGGCGCCGAGCTTTGCCGCGCCCAGCGCCAGGATGCCCGAGCCGCAGCCATAGTCGAGCACACGCCCGAAGGGCGAGGCTGCTGCGTTCGGGCGGGCTCCTTGTCGCGCCATCCAGCGCAGGCACATGCGCGTGGTGGGGTGCGTGCCGGTGCCGAAGGCCAGCCCCGGATCGAGCCGGATGCTGCGCCGCGCCTGCGGCGGCAAGTCGTGCCAGCTTGGCACGATCCAAAAGTCGGGCGTGATCTCCACGGGGGCGAATTGCGTTTGCGTCAGGCGCACCCAGTCCTGGTCCGGCACAGGGGTCAGTTCGAGCACCGCGCAATTGGCAAAGAAATCCTGCATAGGCAAGATCTGGCGTGCCCTTTGCGCTTCTTCTTCGGTAGCAAACAAGGCATGCAGGCGGCTGTGCTGCCAGCCTTCGCGCGGCGGCGGCATGCCCGGCTCGCCAAAGAGCGCCTGCTCGGCCTCGGTTTGCGCATCCGCATCTTCCACCGCCACGCTCTGCGCCCCGAGCGCCTCCAGGGCTTCACTCACGGCTTCGACACGGTCTTCAGGACACAGCAGGTGCAGCTCAAACATAAGAGGAAAACGCGATAGAAAGAAGAGGGAAAGCGTTTCAGCGCTTGTGCTGCTCGAGCCATTCCTCGAGGTAATGGATGCTCGTGCCACCGGCGACGAATTTGGCATCCACGAGCATCTCGCGGTGCAGCGGGATGTTGGTCTGTATGCCCTCGACCACCGTTTCGGCAAGCGCCGTGCGCATGCGCGCGAGCGCCTGTTCGCGAGTATCGCCGTGCGTGATGATTTTGCCGATCATCGAGTCGTAGTTCGGCGGCACGTAGTAGTTGGTATAGACGTGCGAATCGACACGCACGCCCGGCCCGCCGGGCGGATGCCACATCGTGACGCGGCCCGGCGAGGGGGTGAATTTGTACGCGTCTTCGGCATTGATGCGGCACTCGATCGCATGGCCGCGCAACTGGATCTGGCGCTGTGTGAACGGCAGCTTTTCGCCCGCCGCAACGAGGATTTGCGTGCGCACGATGTCTATGCCGGTGATCCATTCGGTGACGGGGTGCTCGACCTGCACGCGCGTGTTCATCTCGATGAAGTAGAACTCGCCGTTTTCGTACAGGAACTCGAACGTACCCGCGCCGCGGTAGCCGATTTTCTTGCACGCGGCCACGCAGCGCTCGCCGATGCGCTCGATGAGCCGGCGCGGAATGTCGGGCGCGGGGGCCTCTTCGATCACCTTTTGGTGGCGCCGCTGCATGGAGCAGTCGCGCTCGCCCAGATAGACGGCATTGCGGTGCTTGTCGGCAAGCACCTGGATTTCGATATGGCGCGGGTTTTGCAGGAATTTTTCCAGGTAAACCGAAGGGTTGCCAAAGGCCGCTGCCGCTTCGGACTTGGTGGTTTGCACGGCGTTGATCAACGCCGCCTCGGTGTGCACCACGCGCATCCCCCGCCCGCCACCACCGCCGGCCGCCTTGATGATCACCGGGTACCCCACGGCGCGCGCAATGCGACGGATCTGCACGGGGTCATCTGGCAATGCCCCTTCCGAGCCCGGCACGCAAGGCACGCCGGCCTTGATCATGGCCTGTTTGGCCGAAACCTTGTCGCCCATGATGCGGATGGACTCGGGACTCGGGCCGATGAATTCGAAGCCGCTCTTTTCGACGCGCTCGGCAAAATCGGCGTTCTCGCTCAAAAAACCGTACCCGGGATGGATGGCCTCGGCGTCGGTCACTTCAGCGGCCGAAATGATGGCCGGCATGTTGAGGTAACTCAGCGGCGAAGGCGCAGGGCCTATGCACACGGCTTCTTCGGCAAGCTTGACGTATTTGGCTTCGCGGTCGGCCTCGGAATAGACCATCACGGCTTTGACGCCGAGCTCCTGGCAGGCGCGCTGGATGCGGAGGGCGATTTCGCCGCGGTTGGCGATCAGTATCTTTTTGAACATGGTTTCTCCCGCGGCTCATCGCCCGCACGCTGCGCGTGCCAGGGCAATTTGCTTCGCCATGCCTGTGGCATGACCCCCGCGGTTGGCGATCAGTATCTTTTTGAACATGGTTTCTCCCGCGGCTCATCGCCCGCACGCTGCGCGTGCCAGGGCAATTTGCTTCGCCATGCCTGTGGCATGACCCCCGCGGTTGGCGATCAGTATCTTTTTGAACATGCGCCGCCTTACTCGATCACGAACAGCGGCTGTCCGTATTCCACGGCCTGCCCGTTTTCGCACAGGATGCGCGTAACGGTGCCGGCTTTGTCGGCTTCGATTTCGTTGAGGATCTTCATCGCCTCGATGATGCACAGCGTGTCGCCTTCTTTGACTTGGCTGCCCACCTCGACGAAGGGCTTGGCGCCGGGGCTGGGCGCACGGTAGAACGTGCCCACCATGGGCGACTTGACCACATGGCCCGGCAAGGCCGTGGGCGCGGGCAGTTCGGCAGCCGCAGCGGCAGGCGCTGCCGCCGGGGCCGCGGGTGCTGCCACCGGCACGTATTGCTGAACCATGGTTGCACCACCTTTGACGATGCGCACCTTGCCTTCTGCCTCCGTGATCTCGAGCTCCGAGACGTTTGATTCAGACACGAGATCGATCAAGGTTTTGAGTTTCCGTAAGTCCATGAATGCTCCGACGGCAGTAAAACGAGAGGGCGCGAATTTACTGCAATTTCGCCCTTTTGCACGGTTTGGAAGATATTTTTCGTGATCGTGCGCAAATTTCGCGCTCAACGCTTGGTGTGAGAGGCTTGTGCGCTGCTTTCGTGCGCTTTCCGTTCGCTATGGCGCGTCTCAGCCGATGCTGGCGGCCCATTGCTGCAAGTCAGCAGGGCTCGCTTGCCCGATTTTACGGTGCCGCACCTTGCCCGAGGCGTCGAAAACCACCGTAAAGGGCAATCCACCCGCCGTATTGCCCAAGGTGCGCGCGAGCTCGATGCCGCCTTGCGACGCCAACCCGATGGGAAAGGCCACGGGCTGGCGCTGCAAGAAGTTGCGTACCGAAGCCGCTTGATCGATCGCCAGCCCGAGCACTTGCCAGCCGGCGCTGCGGTGCGTGCGGTAAAACGCGTCCAGCAGCGGCAATTCGGCGATGCATGGGGGGCACCAGGTGGCCCAGAAGTTGAGCAGCAGGGGACGGCCCGCAAAGCTGCGCATCTCCAACCGGCCACCACTGCCGGGCGTGTCGAAAGCTTGCGTCCAGAGGGCGGCTTCGGCCGTCGCAGACACTTCCGCAAGCCGCAGCTTGCGCCACGCCAGGGCCGCGCCGCCGAGCGTCGCTGCCACCGCAATGCCTGCGAACAGCAGACGGCGGCGCGTAGCCGCTGCAGATGTCATGGGGGGGTCGAGTGGGGGCATAACGTGGGGAACGGCAAAACGAGCGGGGCGGGCGATACGACAAGCCGGGCATTTTCTGCACACGGTATCACTTGCCGATGCAAAAGCGCGAAAAAATCACCCCGAGCAAATCTTCCGATGTGAATTCTCCCGTCAGCGTGCCCAGGGCGTTTTGCGCAAGACGCAACTCTTCGGCGAGCAAGTCCAGCGGCAGGTCCGGAGTGTCCAGCAGCAAAGCCGCTTGGTGCAAATGGTGCTGTACCGTCTGCAGCGCTTGTATATGCCGTGTGCGGGCAAGGTAAACGCCTTCGGCCGCCGTTTGCCAACCTGCGACTTGCAGCAAGGTTTGGCGCAGGCTGTCCAGGCCTTGCCCCGTGCGGGCCGAAAGCACGATGGCCGGCCGCGCCGGGCTTTGTCGAGGCCCTTCGGTCTGCGGCGCGCAGTCGCTTTTGTTCCAGACATCGATGATGGGCACCTGCGGTGGCAAGCGTTGCACCAGGGCACTTTCTATGGCGGCGTCGCCGTCCTGGTATTCGCGCTCCGCGGCGCGCGTGAGGTCGTGCAGAAAAAGTACGGCATCGGCGTCCGCAATGGCTTCCCAGGTGCGCGCGATGCCCATGCGCTCGACTTCGTCGCTGCTTTCACGCAGGCCCGCGGTGTCGATCACGTGCAGCGGCACGCCTTCGATCTGGATGGTCTGCTGCACGCGGTCGCGCGTGGTGCCGGCGATGGGCGTGACGATGGCGAGCTCGGCGCCCGCGAGCGCGTTGAGCAGCGAACTCTTGCCGGCATTGGGCTGCCCTGCGATCACGACTTTGATGCCCTCGCGCAGCAGCGCGCCCTGCTGCGTGCGTTGCATCACTTGCGCCAGTCGTTGCTGCAATCGTTGTAGCTGTCCACGCGCATCCGAGCTGCGCAAGAAGTCGATTTCTTCTTCAGGAAAGTCGAGCGTGGCCTCGACCAGCATGCGCAGCTGGATCAGCGCGTCGCGCAGCAGTTGCACCTCGTGCGAAAACGCCCCGCTCAACGAGCGGCCCGCGCTGCGCGCTGCGGCCTCGGTGCTCGCATCGATCAGGTCGGCCACTGCCTCGGCTTGCGCCAGGTCGATCTTGCCGTTGAGAAAGGCACGCTCGGTGAATTCGCCAGGTTGCGCCACCCGCAGACCCGGCAGCCGCGGCGCGCCCGTCGCGGGATCGGGCTCTGCGGCCGCTTCCAGGCAGCGCGCAAGCAGCAGTTGCAACACCACAGGGCCGCCGTGCGCCTGCAATTCCAGAATGTCTTCGCCGGTGTAGCTGCGCGGCGCGGGAAAG
This sequence comes from Extensimonas vulgaris, assembly GCF_003337425.1. Taxonomy (GTDB): domain Bacteria; phylum Pseudomonadota; class Gammaproteobacteria; order Burkholderiales; family Burkholderiaceae_C; genus Extensimonas; species Extensimonas vulgaris. The sequence continues at coordinate 10,010 of NZ_QPJU01000010.1, read as the reverse complement.
AACAGCGCCAGCCCTTGGTCTATGGGCTCGCCGCGGGCGTCCAGAAAAGGCAGGTAGGCGGCCTCGCGCGGGCGCAGGCTGCGGCCGCACAGCGCCTGCACAAGACTCTCCAACTGCTTGCCAGAGACGCGCACGATCCCCACGGCACCCCGGCCGGGCGCCGTGGCGATGGCGACGATGGGGTCGGCGTGGCGTGCAAGCATGGAGGCAGTGTAGCGACGCGAGCTGGAGGAGCGCGTGCCAGGGAGCGGGAAGGGGCGAGCGCAGAAGAAAAAGGCCGCGCAAAGCGGCCTTCGCAATGCGACGCTCAATTCATCCTTTGAACCTGGGCAGATTCAGGCGCAAGGGCACACCCATGCGGTGGTTGATGAGCCACTGCTGCGCGATCGACAGAAGGTTGTTCGTGAGCCAGTAGAGCACCAGGCCCGACGGGAAGAAGAAGAACATCACGCTGAAGATCAGCGGCATGAACCACATCATCTTGGCCTGCATGGGGTCGGGCGGCGCGGGGTTCAGGGCCGTCTGCAGCAGCGAGCTCGCCGTCATGAGCAGCGGCAGGATGAAGTAGGGGTCGGGCGAGGAAAGGTCCTGGATCCAGCCGATCCAGGGCGCATTGCGCATCTCCACACTCGACAGCAGCACCCAATACAGCGCGATGAACACGGGAATCTGGATCACGATGGGCAGGCAGCCACCCAGCGGGTTGACCTTTTCCTCGCGGTAGATGCGCATCATCTCCATCTGCATCTGCTGCGGATTGTCCTTGAGGCGCTCGCGCATCTCCATGATCCGGGGGTTGATGGCCTTCATCTTGGCCATGCTCGCGTAGGCTTTGGCGTTGAGCCAGTAAAACGCGAGCTTGAGCAGCACCACCAGCGCCACGATGGACCAGCCCCAGTTGCCGAGCAGCTTGTGCAGGTGGTCGAGCAACCAATACAGCGGCTTGGCGAGAATGGTGAGCCAGCCATAGTCCTTGACCAGTTCCAGACCGGGCGCCAGGGCTTCGAGCATTTTCTCGATCTCCGGCCCTGCGAACAGGCGTGCTTCGACGGCTTGGCTTGCGCCCGGGGCGATGGTGCCCAAAGACGTGAGCATGCCGACCGCATAGAGGTTGTCGCTCACCTTGCGCACGAAAAACTCGCGCGGCGTGCCCTCGGGCAACAGCCAGGCAGAAGCGAAGTAGTGCTGCACCATCGCGACGTAGCCATTGGTGGCCGATTTTTCGATCTCGACCTTGCCGGCATCGATGTTCTTGAATTCGATCTTCTGGTATTTCTTGGCCTCGGTGTAGATCGCCGGGCCCGTGAAGGTCGAATAAAACGAGGATTCCCCTGGCGGCTTGTTGCCGTCACGCACGAGCTGCAGATACAGCTGCGGCGCTACCGCAGTGCTTCCGGTGTTGACCACCTCGTGCCTGACCTGCATATCGTAGGCACCGCGCTTGAGCGTCCAGGTCTTGATGAGCTTGACGCCACCCAAATCGGGCGATTCGAAGCGAATACTCAAAGTGTTTTGCCCGTCCTGCAGGGTGCGCGGGCCGGGCATCAGGCGCATGGGCGTTTTGTGCGTGGGCCAGCCGCTGGGGTCCGCCGCACCGATCAGGCCACTTTGCGGCAAATAGACGCGGCTAGGGCTCTGGTCGAAAAGAACGAAATTCCTGGATTTGTCTGCCAAATCGGCATATTTGCGCAATTCGGCGAATACCAGCGTGCCACCTTCACTATCAAATTGCAAGCGATAGACATCGGTTTCGACCGCAACGCGCTCGTGCGGCAGCGCCGGCTTGTCCTGCGCGCCGGGGACGGGCGCGGCATTTGGCGTGACCATGCCAGGCACCGCACCCGGCGCGGAGGCCGTCGATGTGCTCGCGGCATGCTGGGGCGCAGGCGCCGCGACAGGCGTTGCCGAGGGAAAGAAGGTGGCAGGTTTACCGTTGTGAATTTGCCATTTATCCCACAGCAAAACCAAGGAGAAACCAAAAATGACCCAAAGGATGGTGCGGCGGATATCACTCATGAAGACTTCTTCTTTGGCGAAGAGGATGGGGTAGCGGACGACTGCCGCCGTGAAAACCAGCGCATGCCGCGAGGCAGTTCTTGCGGTAGCGGATCATGGCCGCCGTCACACCAGGGCTGACAGCGCGCGAGACGGCGCAGTGTAAGGTAGCTCCCGCCGAGGGCACCGTAACGCTCGAGCGCCTGCAGCGCATAAGCCGAACAGGTCGGCTCGAAACGGCACGCCGAGCCCAGCCAGGGGCTCAGCAGTAATCGATAGGCCTTGACGAGGGCCATCAGCAACCGACGCATCATGGCGCGACCTCGGTCATCTTGCGCACCTGGCCCGCGCCCGTCGGGCAACGCCGGGCGGCCTGCGCAAAAAGTTGCTCCAATTCGGCGCGCACGGCACGGCGCAAGGGCTCGGATGTGGCGCTGACGAATCGTTGCCGATCGAACGTGGAGCGCAAGCGCACGACATAAGCCGCCGACGCCATGCGGTCTTCATAAGCTGCAGCCACTGCATAGATTTGGCGCCGAATGGCATTGCGCGTAACGGCGCGACGGGCCCAACGCTTGGGCACCATCGCGCCAAGCAAAATGCCGCTGGGAGGAAAGGGGCCGTCGAATACCGCGCGTGGATCGTCCTGTGCCGACATTTCTGTGCGCCCCGCATCCGACGCACCAAAATCATCGGTACAGCCCCAGGCATGCAGCACAAAATGCGGCGTGCGCGCCACAATGGCCCCTTTCAAAGCGGCTTGGAATTGGGGGCGGGTTCGGAGCCGCTGCATATGCGCTGGGCTCACCGGGCCCAAGCCCCATGCCTGCCGCGATGGCCCTCGACCTCAGACCGCCAGGCGTTTGCGCCCTTTGGCGCGGCGTGCATTGATGATGGCCCGGCCGCTACGGGTTTTCATGCGCACCAGAAACCCGTGGGTGCGGGCGCGGCGCGTTTTGGACGGTTGGTAAGTACGCTTCATGGTGTGGTTCCCTACAAAAATAGATGAAAAAAGCAATGGAGGCTGCGGGGCCGGGCCGATGCAACGATGAACACGGCGTCGCACCCACGGGTGCGCAGTGCATGGCCCAAACGATGCTTGTCCATGACAAAAGCGCAAGGAGCGTGCACGACCTTCGCACCGATCTCGCGCAAGCGCCAAGCCGGCGTCAAGCCAAAAACCCCATCCAAGCTCGAGAAAACCCGCGATTATCACCTGCTCCAGGCGATCTGGCAATGCAGCGCAGGGCAATGACATGAACGCCCGACGCCGCGAGCCCAAACCAAGCCCCCGGCAGCAACCCGCCCGTAGCAACGAAGCGCAATGGCATTGCGCCGCAGAATTTTTGCTCCTGCCTGGAAGTTTCGTTATAATTATCGGCTCTGGCGCTTTAGCTCAGTCGGTTAGAGCGATGGAATCATAATCCACAGGTCCGCGGTTCGAATCCGTGAAGCGCCACCACTTTTTTTAGCACTCAGCCCGTATCAACATTGCGTTGTACGGGCTTTTTCTTTGCCATCGCGCGTGCTTTGCCCGCCAAAAAGGGGGCCGCAGCGCCCGCTTATCGGGCTTTAGATTTTCGAGTGGCACAAGACAATGACCGACACATCACTATCCACGTCGGTTTTTTGTCGCCACCATGGAATCCAGTCAAGAAAGAAACCTGCCGGCCTCCGAGCGCAAGCTGCAAAAAGCGCGTGAGGATGGTCAGGCAGCGCGCTCTCGCGATCTGGCGCATCTGGCCATTTTGGGGACCGGGGCGGTGGTGTTGCTCGTCGCCGCGCCCGCGCTGATAGGTCATTTGCAGCGCGCCCTCGAGCGCCAGCTCGCGTTCGATGCGGCCACCGTGCTCGCGCCCGCGAGCATGTTCACCCGGCTGCAGGACATGGCCTGGATCGGGCTGCTCGCGAGCGCCCTGTTTGCCGCGCTCACCGGCGGGGCGGCGGTGCTCAGCGCCATCGGCGCGGGCGGCTGGGTGTTCAGCTTCAAGCCGATCACGCCGCAGTTCAATCGCCTCAACCCCCTGACGGGCGTGGGCAACCTGTTCACCAAGCAGCAGCTCGCACAGGTCGCGAAGATGCTGCTGCTGAGCACGGTGCTGATCTTCGTGGCCTGGAAGCACCTTTCCGGCAGCCTGGGCCGTGTGGCGCAACTCGTGTTGCTGCCCGCGCCGGCGGCGCTCGGCTTGGCGGGGCAGTGGCTCACCGAAGGCATGGGCTTGCTTTTGCTCGTGGTGTTTTTGGCCGCGGCCATCGACGTGCCGCTGCAGGCCTACTTCTTCAAGGCGCAGCGCCGCATGTCGCACGAGGAAGTCAAGCAGGAGCACAAAGAGTCCGACGGCAACCCGCAGATCAAGGGCCGCATCCGCCAACGCCAGCGCGAGATTGCCGACCGCGCCAGCGTGGCCGCCGTGCCCAAGGCCGACTTCGTGCTCATGAACCCCACCCACTACGCCGTGGCGCTGCGCTACGACGAGGCCGCCATGGACGCGCCGCAGGTGATCGCGCGCGGCACCGACCTGGTCGCGATGCGCATCCGCGACCTCGCCACGAGCCACGGCATCCCGGTGCTGCAAGCGCCCATGCTGGCGCGCGCGCTGTACGCGCATGCCGAGCTCGAGCAGGGCATTCCGCCCGCACTCTATGCCGCCGTGGCGCAGGTGCTGGCCTACGTCTATCGCCTCAAGGCGGCGCTGCGTGGTGAAGGCAAGATGCCCGACGCGCTCGTGCCGCCCGAGGTGCCGCCCGAGCTCGATCCGCTGCAGCGTGCACATACCGCCGGAGACCGCGCATGAACGCCGCCGTGAAATCCTGGCAGCAATCGCTGCAGCAATGGGTCGGCGGCAATGGCACGATGCTGCAGGGTTTGGTGGCGCCGCTGCTCGTGGTGGCGATCCTGGGCCTGATGGTGTTGCCCATCCCGGCGTGGCTGCTCGACACCTTCTTTACCTTCAACATCGCCGTCGCGCTCATGGTGATGATGGCCGCGGCCTACATGGTGCGGCCGCTGGACTTTGCGTCTTTTCCTTCGGTGCTGTTGCTGACCACGCTGATGCGCCTGTCGCTCAACGTGGCGTCGACGCGCATGGTGCTGCTGCAGGGGCATACCGGCCCCGGCGCGGCAGGGGCGGTGATCGAGGCCTTTGGGCACTTTCTGATCGGCGGCAATTTTGCCGTGGGCCTGATCGTGTTTGCGATTCTGGTGGTGATCAATTTCATCGTCGTGACCAAGGGCGCCGAGCGCATCGCCGAAGTTTCGGCGCGCTTCACGCTCGACGCCATGCCGGGCAAGCAGATGGCCGTGGACGCCGACCTCAGCGCCGGCCTGATCGACGAAAAAGAGGCCAAGCGCCGCCGCGCCGAGGTGGCCGAGGAGGCCAACTTCTTCGGCTCCATGGACGGTGCCTCGAAGTTCGTGCGCGGCGACGCGGTGGCGGGCATTTTGATTTTGCTCATCAACATCGTGGGCGGCTTTGCGGTCGGCGTGCTGCAACATGGCCTTTCGGCCACCGAGGCGGCCAACAGCTACATCCTGCTGGCCATTGGTGACGCGCTCGTCGCGCAGATTCCGGCGCTTTTGATCTCCGTGGCCGCGGCCATGGTGATCTCGCGCGTGGGCAAGGAGGATGAGGTCGGGCAGCAGATCGTGCAGCAACTCTTCACCTCGCCGCGCGTGTTTGCCGTGGCGGCGGCGATCTTGCTGCTGCTGGGCCTGATCCCGGGCATGCCCAACCTGGTGTTCCTTGGCATGGGCAGCCTGCTGGGCTACGCCGCTTGGGCCATGCACCGCAAGCAGCAAGAACCACCCCCGACCGAGCCGGCACCGCCAGCGCCCGTGAGCGACGGCGAAGCCACCTGGGACGACCTGCAGCCCGTCGATCTGCTCGGCCTGGAGCTGGGCTACCGCCTGATCACACTCGTGGACAAGAACCGCCAGGGCGACCTGCTCACGCGCATCAAGGGCGTGCGGCGCAAGTTTGCGCAGGAGGTGGGCTTTTTGCCGCCTGCGGTGCACGTGCGCGACAACCTCGAGCTCAAGCCCAACGGCTACCGCATCACGCTGCGCGGCGTGGTGGTGGGCGAGGGCGAGGCCTTCCCCGGGATGTACCTGGCGATCAACCCGGGTGGCATCAGCACGCCGCTGATCGGCACGCCCACCACCGACCCGGCCTTCGGCCTGCCCGCGCACTGGATCGACGAGCGCCAGAAGGAAGCGGCGCAAATGGCCGGTTTTACCGTCGTTGATTCGGAAACCGTGATCGCCACGCATTTGTCACACTTGATGCAAGTGCACGCCGCCAAGCTCCTGAGCCGTACCGAGACGCAGCAGCTCGTGGAGCACGTGGCCAAGCTGGCGCCCAAGCTCATCGAGGAAGTGGTCCCCAAAATGGTTTCCATCACGACGTTCCAGAAGGTCTTGCAGCTGCTGCTGGAAGAGTCGGTGCACATCCGCGACATCCGCAGCATCATCGAGACGCTGGCCGAATACGCGGGCAGCATCAGCGATCCGGTGGAACTCGCGCGGCGCGTGCGCATCGCGCTGGCACCCGCGATCGTGCAGCAGATCTTCGGCCCGACGCGCGAGCTGCCCGTGATCGCCATCGAGCCCGGCCTCGAGCGTCTGCTCGTGCAAGCCCTGGGGGGTGCGTCCGGCCCGGCACTCGACCCCGGCGTGGCCGACCTGCTGATGCAAAAGGCCGCCGAGGCCGCGCAAAAGCAGGAAGAGATGGGCTTGCCCGCGTGTCTGCTCGTGCCCGACCAGATCCGCATGGCCGTGGCACGCCTCGTGCGCCGTGCCGCACCCCGCCTGCACGTCCTGGCGCACAGCGAAATTCCTGAAACCCACACGATTCGCATCGGCCCTATCCTGCAAGGAGCCAACCCATGAACATCCAACGCTTTTTGGCCCCCACGGCACGCGAGGCTCTGGCCAAGGCCCGCATGGCTTTCGGCGAAGGAACCATCATTCTCTCGAACCGCGCCACCGAGCATGGCGTCGAAGTGGTCGCCACCGGTGAAGACGCCTTGGCGGCGCTCGACGGCGCGGCAGCGGCAGCGCACCAGTCCGCGCATGGAAATGCTTCCGCGTCGCGCGGCCCAGCCGTGCAGCGCAGCGCCGGCAAGGCCGCGCACTCCGACGCGCAGTCCGTGCGCGCCCAGGTCGAGCAAGATACCGAACAGCTCGCCATGAGCACGCTATCGTTCCAGGACTACGTGCGTGAGCGCATGCTGCGCCGGCGCCATGAAGCCTTGCACGGCGAGGCCCCCGCACCGCAAGCCGCGCGCACCCAGGCCACGAAGCCTGCGCCGGCAGCATCACCCGCCGCTGCGGCGGTGGCCCGGCACAATCCGCTGCGCAGCATTCCCATGGACTTACCGCCCGAGCCCGCGCCGCGCCGTCGCACCGAGGCCCCGGCGGTGGCCGCTGCCGAGGCGAGCCAGCACCAGCTGATGAGCGAATTGCAGTCCATGAAGGCGCTGATCGAAGACCGCTTCAACACCCTGGCCTGGCTGGGGCAGGCGCGGCAAAACCCGATCCAGTCCAACCTCATGCTCAAACTCATCCGCGCCGGCTATTCGGCTGCATTGGCGCGCGCGGTGCTCGAACGCCTGCCCGAAGACTATGGCGCTGGCGATGCCTTGCGCTGGCTCATGGAGGTGCTGCAACGCAACCTCAAAACCGACGAACAGGGGCCGGCGCTGTACGAAGAAGGCGGCATCTATGCCCTCGTGGGGGCGACGGGCGTAGGCAAGACCACCACCACGGCCAAGCTCGCGGCCCTGTGCGCGCGCCTGTACGGCCCCGCGAGCGTGGGGTTGATCACGCTGGACACCTACCGGGTCGGCGCCCACGAGCAGCTGCGCACTTACGGCCGCATGCTGGGCATCGTCGCCCACCTCGCGCACGACCGCGCGGCGCTGCAGGATCTGCTCGGGCTCTTGAGCGGCAAGAAGATGGTGTTGATCGACACCACCGGCATCGCGCCGCGCGATCCGCGCAAGCGTGACATGCTCGACGTGCTCGACCTGCCCAACGTGCAAAGGCTGCTGGTGCTCAATGCCGGCGGCCATGGCGACACGCTCGACGACGTGCTCACGGGCTTCAAGACCACGGGCTCGCAGCAGGCCATCCTCTCCAAGGTCGATGAGGCCGTGAAGCTCGGGCCCGCGCTCGACGCGCTGATCCGCCACCAGATGGTGCTGCGCGGCGTGACCAATGGCCAGCGTGTGCCCGAGGACTGGGAAAACGCCGATGCGCACAAGCTCATCAATTTGTCCATGCGTGCCCCCGTGAAATCGGCCTTCGACCCCAAAGAGTCGGAGTTGAACTTTTTCTTCACCCCTGCGCGCGAGCACCTGGCATTCCAGGGAGGGCTGGTCGATGCTTGAAGCCTGTTTCCACCAAGGCGCCGGCCTGCACCGCTTCATGCCGCAGACCCCATTGCGCGTGCTGGGTGTCGCAAGCCCCGAGTACGGTGCACGCGAGGCGCTGGAAGCGCTTTGGCATGTCTGCGGCGCCTTGCAAAAGCTGGCCGGCCCGGTGCTCGTACTCGATGGCACGGCGGGCGAATCCCAGGACGTGCCAGGTCTGCTGCACTTGCTGCAGCAAGCACCGTGGCAAGACCGCCTGGCGCCGAGCACGCACAGCAGTGCCGCGCTCGCCGTGCTGCCTGCGGCGCGCGGGCTGCCGCGCCTGCTGCGTCTGGCACAGCAGGCCGGGGCACCGCCCCTACAAGGCTTGCTGCCGTATTTCAGAGCCTATGGCGTCGTGGTGTTGCTTGCGCCGGCCGAGTGGCTCGCTGTCTTGCTGGCCCAAACGGTGACCATGCCGCTGGTGTTCATGCCGCCCGGCGAGGCGGCCATGCTCGCGGCCTATCACAGCGCCAAGCAATTCGCTGTGCACGCGGGTTTGACGAGCCGGGTGGTGGCGCTGCTCGAGCGCGGCGCTGCGGCACAGCGCGCCCAGGCGCAGACGGCTTTGGACAATCTGCAGCGCTGCGCCGCGCAATACCTGGGCGGGCTCGTGCGCACGGCGATCATCGAGCCGCACAACCCCCAAGACGTGCAGCGCCTGGCCTTGCAATTGCTCGAAAATGCAGGAACCATCGAGGCCGTCCACGGCAGCGCGTCCGCGCCTCAGACCGCCCCGCGATACACCGGCGCATTTCGTTCGGAGGCATTGAATTGATGTACACCGCCAAAGGCCAGCTCGACCGCGACGCCTTGCTGCGCCAGCACCTGCCGCTGGTGCGGCGCATTGCGCACCACATGATCGCCAAGCTGCCGCCGAACGTCGAGCTCGACGACTTGATCCAGGTTGGCATGATGGGTCTTGCGGATGCGCTCTCGCGCTACGAAGCGGCGCAAGGCGTGCAGTTCGAGACCTTTGCCGCGCAGCGCATTCGCGGTGCCATGCTCGACGAGCTGCGCGAGTCCGACTGGATGTCACGCAGCGCACGCAAAAGCCAGAAAGACATCGAAAACGCCGTGCACCGGCTGGAGCAAAGGCTCGGGCGCAGCCCCAAGGAGTCGGAGATCGCAGCGGAGATGGGTTTGTCGCTGGCCGACTACCAAAGCCTGCTGGGCAAGGTGCGTGGCACGCAGCTCATCTACCTCGAAGACATGGGCCATGGCAGCGAAGAAGAAGACGCCTTTCTCGACCGCCACGTGGCCAACGAAGCGGCCGACCCGCAGCACATTTTGCGCGACCAGCGCTTGCGCAAAGCGCTGGTGCAAGCCATCGAAAACCTGCCCGAGCGCGAGCAGTACGTGATGAGCATGTATTACGAGCACGACATGAACCTCAAAGAGATCGCTGCCGTGCTCGGCGTGACCGAGTCGCGCGTGTGCCAGCTGCACAGCCAGGCCATCGCGCGCCTGCGCTCCAAGATGCGCCAGCATTGAACCCAGATTGTCCATTAGTTTGACTGTGTCAATAAAATCCCAATCTATCGGATAATTCAAGTCTTCCTCCTGAACGAGACGAACCCCAAGAAATGGAGAGCGAACTCGAC
>NZ_QPJU01000009.1 GCF_003337425.1 Extensimonas vulgaris | reverse complement strand
CTTTCATTTGGACCAAGAGCGCCAAGGACATCCTGCAGAAGGTCATCCGGGCAAACTCGCGATTAAGTTCTAAACAGAATGAAACACTACACTAGGTTGAAAGATGCGGCGGATTTCCTGATCAATCAGGGTTTCATTCACCCCAGCCACCATCTGCCCGGCCAGATCGTTGAGGTACTGCTCCAGCGCCTTGACACGCGTCGGTGCATCCAGTACGTGCTGCGTGGCTTTGACGCGGGCGGCTTGTTCCTGTGCCAACGCCTGCTGGTGCTCCTGATCGAATTTCGCCAGCGCATCGGTATCCCCCAAGGCCATCAGCACCTCGCGTTGGATGGTCAGCGTCATTTCGGGTTCGGCGGGTTTGTCCCAGCCACAGGTGATGCGGTTGGCTGCCACCAATGCCGCAATGGCTTGGTCGTACTGGGCATTCTGCTGACGCAGTCGGTCGAACATCTGCGCCACGGCGCTGACGTCACCGATTTCGTTCAGTGAGGATGCGGTGTTGGCTGGAAGGTCGGTGGATTTTTTGTTGCGGCGGATCAAATTCACGGTGGGCTCCTGTCGAGAGAGAACGGTTCAGACAGGAGTAATGGTCCGCGCAGAGACAGTTCAGGTCGATCAGGGCGTAGCGGGTGATTGCGGGTTTGCGGGCATCACTCCGCCTCGGTGTTGTAAAAATGCCCTGAAGCGGATAGCAATCTAGGGTAATGCTTGGGGCTATTGGTAGCCGTTTCGTACAAAAGCGAATTTTGGCCATTTGCCTTCGCAAATCAACAGGCGAAGAATCTCCTCATTGCGGGCGCGCATCCCTCTCGACGGGACAGCGTCCCCCACCGACGACAGGAGATTCCGATGCAAAACACGCTGCCCGAACTGATTACCCCGCGCGCTCTTGCTGCGCGCTGGGGTCTTTCTGAAAAAACCCTCGAACGCTGGCGCATGACCGGCACCGGCCCCACGTTTCTCAAACTCGGCAGCAGGGTGCTGTACCGCATGGATGATGTGTCGGCGCACGAAGCTCAGCGCACCCGCCGTTGCACCGCAGGCCAATTCGTCAGCGAAGGCATCTGGCGATGAACCGGACCCAGCGCCGCCAGCGCGACACCCTCACACGGCAACTGCGCGCCCATATTGCCGAACACGGCATCGAGGCGGTGCTCGACAAGATGTTCGGCCCGGGCAGCTGGCGTTACGACGCCCGTGAGCAGTTGTGGATCGTGCCCGATAGCAAGGACACCGGCCCCGGTCGCGCCTACTACTGCGTGCGTGCCAACGGCGATTGGTTCAAGGCACGGCTGGATACGGTGCACACGCAATGATGGCGAGCACCTCCCAAGCCGCGTCAGCGCTCCGTCATCCCTTCTTCGATTTCAACGATGCGGCCGATGTCATCCTGCCGCGCCACGACAAGGACGAAATCCGCACGCGCCTGCTGCATCAATTGGAATCGGTACTACTCTATCTGTTTCCGCGTGGCAAACGGCGTGGCAGCCAGTTCTACATTGGCAACCTGCAAGGCGAGCCGGGCGACAGTCTGGTGGTTGAGCTGGAAGGCTCCAAGCGTGGCGTTTGGATCGACTTTGCCACCGGCGAATCGGGCGACGTGCTGGCGCTGTGGGCCAGTATCCGGGGTTATCACTTGCCCGCCGATTTCAGCGACCTGCTGGAAGACGCAGGCGATTGGCTGATGGTGCCGCGCATGACGTCCGTGCCTGTGATTCGCGCGACCAGCACGTATGACGATCTCGGCCCACACACCGGCAAATGGGATTACCTGGCGGCCGATGGGAGCCTGCTGGCCTGTGTATATCGCCACGACACACCCACCGGCAAGCAGTATCGCCCTTGGGATGTACGGGCGCGGGCGATGCGAATGCCGGAACCGCGTCCGCTCTACAACCTGCCCGCCATCGCTACCGCCGACGCCGTGGTATTGGTTGAAGGTGAGAAGTGTGCCGATGCCCTGATGCAGCGTGGCATCGTGGCCACCACCGCCATGGGCGGTGCCGCCACAGCCCTCGACAAAACCGACTGGACGCCGCTGGCTGGCAAGATGGTCGCTGTCTGGCCGGACCACGACGAGGCTGGCGCCCGATATGCCGATGCCGTCATCCAGAAGTTGATACGCACCGGGGCCACGGTGCGCCGCGTCAGCGTGCCACAGGACAAGCCCGCGAAATGGGACGCTGCCGATGCGGTGGAGGAAGGCTTCGATGTTGAAGGGCTGTTGCGCTCCTCGCAGCTGGTCTCCGACACCACCATAGCAGCCACCCCAGCGCTGGACATTACCCGCTGGCGGGCGGCAGATCGTTTTACCGGGCAGCCTCAGCCGCGCCGCTGGTTGGTCGAAGGCGTGTTCCCCCAAGCGCAGGCCGCGCTGATCGCCGCTGCGGGTGGAGTTGGCAAATCGTTCCTGTTGCTGGCGCTGACGCGTGAAGTCGCGACCTTCGATAGCGTCTGGGCCAATGCCCCCACCTTGTTCGGTGGCGCATTGACGGGCCAAGGCGTGGCGATCTACATCACCGCCGAGGACGACGCCATCGAGGTGCACAACCGGTTGAATGCCCTGGGGCCGATTCCCGATCGGCTTTATGTGCTGCCCCTGCCCGATGCAGGAGGTGCGGTGCCGCTGTTTGCGCCCGATCCTGCCACCCGTGGCCCCGCGATCACGGCGGCGTGGATGGATTTGGAACGGCAGCTCAAGGCCGTGCCCAGCCTGTGCCTGGTGGTGCTCGATCCGCTGCAGCCGCTGTGTGCGCTGGATTTGAACGTGCCGGAAAACGCCCAGTTCGTCTGCTCGCGTTTGGCGGCATTGGCAGCCAGCACGGGTGCATCGGTGATCGTGTCGCACCACTTCGCCAAACGCGAGGCCTCCACACCCGAGCAAGCGCGAGAAGCCATTCGCGGCACCGGCGGGCTGGTTGATGGCGTGCGCGCGGTTTATGCCCTGTGGCACCCGAAGGAAGATCAGGCCAAGAAGCTCTGCGAGGCATTGGGCGAACCGTTCGAGCGTGGCCGCGTGGTGATGGGCGGCGTGGTCAAGGCCAACGGCCGCGCCAACCTGCGCGTGGCCACCTTCTTGCGCAGCACCAGCGGCTTGCTGGTCGATTGCACCGACCGTCTGCGGCAGACCCGGCCAGAGCCGGATGACCTGTTGCCCGCGCTGAAATCCGCCATCGCCCGCGCCGCGCGAGATGGCAAGCCCTACACCAAGACCGGCGGCAATGGTCTGTACGAGCGCCGCCACGAATTGCCCGAGCCCTTCCACGCCATCGGCAAGCATCGGCTTACCGGCTGGGTGGATGCCTTGCTGGCGCAGGGTGAGCTGGTCACGGCCATGGCCGAAGGCTCGAGGCTGGTGAAGTGGCTGGACGTGCCCGATGGCCCGGTTGCCCAAGGTCAGGCGGTGTTCGTCACCGGCCACCTGACGCGCTCCAGCGCCGGTCGGCCCGTTGTCGAATAATGCTTCCCAGCCCAAACAATCATTCCCGGGTCCCGCTTTCCCACCGGGAACGCTCAGAGGGTGGGAAGGATTAAGAACCAGCAAAATCAAGGGTTTAAATCGTTCCCGGGGCAAATCGTCCCCAGCGGGGCCGGGAAGGATTAAAACCCAACGAAATCAGCGCGTTCCCGGGTTCCCGGTGTTTCCTCTCTAAAGAGAGTGTGAGCATCGGGAATGCTCACCGCACTCTCGTCAGGATGGGCTCACGTTTCGTGACTCCATCGTCCCGCCCTGGGCGAAAGGGGTCCTTCCTGGCCAAATTCCGATACGGGGGGCGACAGCGCGGCATCGCACTACCGTCTGACAACAAAACAAGGTTTGCAGGGTTTGCGGTTCGCACCCGGTGACGCGGGCTGGTGAATCGAATGCCGCGTCAGTGCTGGCGTGTGCGGTACGCTGACGAACTGGGAAGGTGCGAACCTCGGTGCGTACCGGGTTCGCAGGTTTGCACCCCGACCGCAGAAAAACGGCCGGGGACGGAAACTCAATGCTGGCACGGGTTTGCACGCGATTCACCGCTCCAATCCCTGAAATCGGCCACGGTGACGCGGAAGCCAAGGGTCTCCAAAAACTGAACGCCCTTGGCAGCCGATCAGACCACGCGATACACCCGCTCGCCAGTGTCGTTGTGCGCCAGCACCACGTTCAGGCCCAGTTTCTTGCGCAGCATCCCGGAGATCGCGCCGCGCACGGTGTGCGGCTGCCAGCCGGTGGCCAGCATCAGTTGCAGGCTGGTCGCCCCCTGCGGGCGGCGCAGCGCCACAACCAGAGCTGCGAGCTTGGTGCCGGGCCGCACTGAGATGCCCTCCAAAAGCTGGAGATCGCCGATGGTGTCCGTCGGCTGGACGTCATCCGGCGGCGCGGGTCGCTGCTGTTCGATGGCCGCGTAGCCCGCGTCGGTCATCACCTGGCCGTCGTCGGCAGGCTCGATCCACCCGCGCTGGAGCAGTGCGGCCAGCACCTTGACCCGTACACCGCCGCGAAGGGTGTCGGGCGGAATCACGCGCCCATCGGCGCGGCGGGCGGCAGAACGTAGCAGCAGGTTTTGCGCTGGTGAGAGTTTAGGCTGGGTGTCCATGGTCGCCCCCCTCACTCGGCTTTGCCGTCGAAGATCGCCAGCAGATCATCCAGCGCCTGATTCGCCCGCCCCAGGTCACCCACGTGGCCCCAGTGGATGGCGTCCGGGTCGTGGCCGAAGTGGCCATCGGCCAGTTGCCGTAGCGGAGTCAACTTAAAGTGGATGGCGGCGGCTCGGGCGAGATGGGCGTCGAGGGCGGTGGGCTGGTTGTTCATCGCAGGACTCCTTGGCTCGTGGGTGACATCTCCATTCACGCGCTGCCGCTCCCGGAAGCCAAGCTTGGGAAAGCACCCTATCCGATGATAGACTTTCATCTGTTTTGAGCTACTTGAGGCGCTTCCAGTTGGCAAGCGCGGACGCCATGACCACAGAGCCGTGGGTTTCTGTCGAGCAGGTCGCCCAACACCTGGGCGTGGCGAAGGACACCGTCTATCGCTGGCGCGAGCGCCGCGGGCTGCCCGCGCACCGCGTCGGCCGTCTCTGGAAATTCAAGCTGTCCGAAGTGGACGACTGGGTGCGTGCCGGGGGCGCGGATGAGAGTGCTCCGTCACAAGGGCATGGGGAGGCGGGCGCATGACGGAGACAGAGGCGCAAACACGGCAGCAGCGTATTGACTCCGACTTGGCCCGCGCGGGCTGGTCCGGCCATCGTCGGAACCTTCTGGAAGAGGTACTGCTTCGCATCTCAGAACCGATGCCTGACTATGAAGGCGTCGGATTCGCCGACTACGTGTTGCTCGATACCTCACAGAGGCCCATCGCCGTGGTCGAGGCCAAACGCAGCGCGCGTGACGAGTTGGCAGGGAAACGCCAAGCTGAGGAGTATGCGGATGCCATTCGGGCCAAGACGGGTATAGATCCGTTCATTTACCTGACCAACGGCCGCGACATTCAATTCTGGGATCGCGATCGCTACCCGCCGCGCAAAGTGACCGGTTTCCATACCCCCGAGGATCTCGAAAGGCTGCTTCACCAGCGGCGTTTTGCGCAACCACCGGATGCCGTGACCATCGATTCACGCATTGCAGGGCGTGACTATCAGGTCGAAGCCATTCGGCGCGTGGCAGAGGGTATCCAAGCCGGAAAGCGTCGCTTCCTGCTGGTCATGGCCACCGGCACCGGCAAGACACGCACCACCATTGCCCTGGTCGATCTGCTGCTGCGTGCCAAACGGGTGCAGCGAGTGCTGTTTCTGGCCGACCGACGCGAGCTGGTGCGTCAGGCCATGACCGAGTTCAAGAACCACCTGCCGAATGAGAGCCTGGCCCGGATCGAGAGCGGTGAAGCCCCGTCGGCACGCATCCATTTCGCCACCTACCCCAGCATGATGCAGGTGTACGAGCGGATGTCGGTTGGGCATTACGACCTGATCATTGCCGACGAGAGCCACCGCTCCATCTACCAGCGCTACAAGGTGTTGTTCGATCATTTCGACGCTTTGGTGCTGGGCCTAACCGCCACCCCGACCGACTACATCGACCACAACACGTTCCAGCTTTTCAGCTGCGACGACGGTGTGCCGACCTACTTGTACAGCTATGAGCAGGCCGTGGCGGATGGCAACCTCGTCAACTACCGCGTGCTTGATGCCCAGACCCAGTTCCAGATCCAGGGCATTCAGGGTGACAGCCTGCCCGAGCCGCTGCAGCAGATGGCGCGTGACCAGGGCGTCGATCTCGAGGAGTTGGATTTCGAAGGCACCGACCTCGAAAAGTCCGTCGTCAACCAAGGCACCAACGACGCCATCGTCCGCGAGTTCATGGCCCGCTGCCGCAAGGACGCCCAAGGCCTTCCGCACAAGACCATCGTCTTCGCGGTCAGCCATGCGCACGCTAAGCGGCTCTACGAGAGCTTCAACCGCCTGTACCCAGAACTGCAACGGCAGGGCCTGGCGGAGATCATCGACAGCCACATGGAGCGTGCCGACGCCTTGCTCGACGACTTCAAGTTCAAAGTCATGCCTCGCGTAGCCATTTCGGTGGACATGCTCGACACCGGCGTCGATGTGCCGGCGATCCAGAACCTCGTGTTTGCCAAGCCAGTGTTTTCCAGGGTCAAGTTCTGGCAAATGATCGGCCGCGGTACGCGGCTTCATACCGACCTGAGAACCGGCGAAACCAAGCGCGACTTTCTGATCATCGATCACTGGAAGAACTTCGCCTATTTCCAGCTCAATCCCGCCGGCGAAATCGATCGGCCCAGCGAGCCCTTGCCCGTGCGCCTGTTCCGCGATCGGCTCGACCGCTGGCAACTCGAAGTGGCGCAAGCGCGGCCGACTGACACCACAGTGCGCCGCCTGCAAGCCATGCTGGCCGCCCTGCCGCGCCAAAGCATCGATGTGCGGCCGCATGTGGAAGTGCTGGACCAACTCGCTCAGGCCTGGCCGCTACCCGATGCGCCCACCATCGAACGCCTGTCGCACGCCCTGGCGCCGTTGCTGCGCCTAGTGCCGGGCCAAAGCCTGGATGAACTGCAGTGGCGCCTGTGGTGTGAACACGCCGCATTGGCGCTGCTGCAAGGCGATGCCGAACAAGGGGAACGGCTCAAGGTCCGCATTCAGGACGCCTTGCGCCGTCTGCCAGAGGCCATCCCGGAAGTGCGCGCCCAACGCGAGGCCTTGGCCTTTGCCCTCTCGCCCGGCTTCTGGCAGCACCTGGACCTCACGCGGCTGGACGATCTGCAAGACCGCTTCGCGCCGCTGATGCGCTTTCGGGTACGCGAGAGCAGCCAGCCCATCGAAATCAACCTGCCCGACCGCATTGCCCAGCGTCATTGGATCATCTACGGACCCACCGGAGAAGGCGCCTTTGCCGAGAGCTACCGCGAACAGGTCGAGGCCTGGGTGCGCCGCCTGGCCGATGACCACCCGGTGCTAGCCAAGCTCAAACGCGGCGAACCGGTTAGCGACGTCGAGCTCGATGCCGTGGCGGCCACACTCAACCAGGCCGATCTGTTCGTCACCGCCGACACCCTGAGGCAAGCCTTCGACGCCCCCCAGGCCTCGCTGCTGGAACTGTTGCGCCACATCCTACGGCAGGACTCTCGCCTGCCC
Source organism: Extensimonas vulgaris (assembly GCF_003337425.1). Classification (GTDB taxonomy): domain Bacteria; phylum Pseudomonadota; class Gammaproteobacteria; order Burkholderiales; family Burkholderiaceae_C; genus Extensimonas; species Extensimonas vulgaris. The sequence goes on along the minus strand of NZ_QPJU01000009.1, from coordinate 118,646 downwards.
GACCGCGAGGCACGCGTGCAGCAAGCCTTCGATGCCTTCATTGCCGCCCATCCGCGCCTGCGCGCCAACCAGCTCGCCTTTCTGCGTGCGGTGAAAGCCGCGGTGCTGCGCCATGGCCGCATCACCCGTGCGGCGCTATCGCAACCGCCCTTGGCCCATGTCGGCAAGGTGGAATCCTTGTTTGCGCCGCAAGACATCTACGAATTGATCGCCCTCGCCGAAAAACTCGACGAGCGCGCCGCCTGAACACATACAAGGACACCTCATGCTCGCTCCCCATTTGCGTAAGAACGTCGACAAGCTCTGGGATCGCTTCTGGTCCGCCGGCCTCACCAATCCGCTGGTGGCCGTGGAGCAGATCACCTACTTGCTCTTCCTCAAGAGGTTGGAGGACCTGGACCGGGACCGCGTCAGCACCGGCAAGCCGTCGGTCTATGAACGCCGGTTACCGGAAGACGCAGCGCGGCTCGACGGCAACACCTGCCGCTGGAGCTACATCGGCCAACAAAGCACCGACACCAAGCACCTGATCGAAGTCGTCTTCCCCTGGCTGCGCACGCTGGACCGGCGTCTGTCTGACCATGAGGAAGGCACCGAGCTTGCCGGCCTCAACGGCCGCATGGCCGATGCCTACTTTCAGCTCGACCCGAACAAGGGGCAGGTACTGCACGACGCCATCGACCTCATCGACAAGCTGTTCGCCCAGGCGGGTGACGGCAGCGCCGCGCAGGACCTAATGGGCGACACCTTTGAGTACCTGCTCTCGGAGGTAGCCACTGCCGGCAAAAATGGTCAGTTCCGCACCCCTCGGCATCTGATTCGCTTCATGGTTGAACTGCTCGACCCCCGGCCGGGCGAGCGGCTCATCGACCCGGCCGCCGGCACCGGCGGTTTTTTGTTCAGCGCCCAGCAGTACCTGCGCCGCCAGTGCTCCACGCCCGAGAACATCCGCCTCGAATGGGACGGCGCCCCGCACCGGCTCGACCTGGTGCAGGCCAGCGACGACGAGCGGGCCCGCATCGAAGACGGCGCCTGCTTCGTCGGCATCGACAACGACCGCACCATGGCCCGCATCGGCTGGATGAACCTGGTGTTGCACCACATCCACAACCCTCGGCTGATGCAGGGCGATTCCCTCTCCAAGCGCGAAGGCAAGCCCGAACTGGCGCCCCTGCTGGCCAGCGAAAGCTACCGCTACGTGCTGGCCAATCCGCCCTTCACCGGCACCGTGGACACCGCCGACCTGGAACGCGACAGCCTGCTGTTCCCGCGCGCCGGCACCAAGGGCAAGAAGAAGGACGAAGTGCTCACCAACAAGAGTGAACTGCTCTTCGTCTGGCTGATGCTCGATCTTTTGCAGGTGGGCGGGCGCTGCGCCGTCATCGTTCCCGAGGGCGTACTGTTCGGCAACACCGACGCCCACACCAAGCTGCGCCGCGAACTGCTTACCGAGCACTGCGTGGAGGCCGTCATCTCGCTGCCGGGCGGCGTGTTCCAGCCCTACACCGGCGTCAAGACCTCGATCCTCGTTTTCCGCAAGGAAACCCCGCGTACAGCCAAGACCGGCTTCGAGAAAAACGCTCCCCGCACAGAGTATGTGTGGTTCTACGAGGTGGCCGCCGACGGCTTCAGCCTCGACGCCAAGCGCACCCCGCGCCCAGGGCAGGACAACGACCTGTGGGACGCACTCGTCCAGTTTCGCCGCTGGCTCCAGGAGGGCCGGGCCGCGACCGAGGGCGAGGTCACCTACCACCAGCCGCGCTACTGGCGCGAGCGCTGGCGCCAGGCCAGCCTGCGCGATGCCAGCGGCCAACTCACCCCGGCGGGCTTCGCCTTTGCTGACGACCCAGGCGCCACCCCGGGCTTCGACGGCAAGACCTGGGCCATCCATGAACTCTTCCCCGAGCTGCTGCGCGAGGGCGAAACCACGCTCGACCCGCAAGAGGCCGAAACCCGCGTGCGCGAGCACGTCGCGCCCCTACTGGCCGAACTCGCCAACCGCCACTTCGCCCACGCCGAGGCCAAGACAGCGACCACCGAGTGGAACCGCGCGGTGCGCGAACTGCAGTGCTGCTTTGAAGATGAGGGCCCGGCGCTCGCGCTGTGGAAGCAGCTCACTGCCGCCGCCCGCGACCAGGTGCCCGAGCAGCCGCAGGGCAAGGCCGTGGCCGACCTGGTCGAAGCGCTGCGGCCCTTAGCCCGCGAAGTGGCCAAGGTGGACGGCTACGACCTGTGGCTGCGCAGCCCCGCCATCGACCAAGCCCGCCCGGCCACCGCGCGCAAGTGCTGGGCCGTGCCGCTGCGCGCCTGGGCGCCCGACCCCGATTGGCGCTCGGCTGACGGCACGCTGCGAGGTTCCCACGACGCCACCGGCCAAGTGCGACCCGAGTACGTGGCTGAGAAGCAGCCCATGCTCTACGACGGCGACACGCTGAACGCCGCGCTGCTCGACCCCGACTGCATCGAAACGCGCGACTGGAACCTCTCGGCCGGCCAGTACAAGCCTTTCGACTTCGCGGCGATGGACAGCGAGGTGTCGGTCACCGCGCTGATCGATGAGCTGCGCCAGCTCGAACGCGGCATCCTCGAAGGTCTGGACCGCCTGCAGGCCATGGTGGAGGGCCGGGCATGAAATGGCCGCAAGGGTGGCGGGAGGTTCTTCTGTCCGACGTCATTGAGTCTGCGCAGCCTGGTTTCGCGCAGCGCCCAGGCGAAGAGGACGAAGGAAGCACGCCACAGATTCGCACGCACAACGTATCGCCAGATGGGCGCATCACCCTCGAAGGCATTAAGCATGTGACGGTGGCCGAAGGCGATCTTGAGCGCTATCGCCTGATATCTGGCGACGTCGTTTTCAACAACACAAACAGCGAAGAGTGGGTGGGCAAGACGGCAGTCTTCGATCAGGACGCTGGAGTCTTCGTATATTCCAACCACATGACCCGAATCCGAGTCCGGCGAGAGCTGCTACTTCCCGAATTTCTGGCGACATATCTGCACTTCCTTTGGTCGGCAGGCTATGCCCGGAATCGCGCCAAGCGTTGGGTCAGTCAGGCAGCTATCGACGTGCCGACGCTACTGAAGTTCAAGCTTCCGCTCCCCCCACTCCCCGAACAACAGCGCATCGTCGAGGTGCTGCGGGAGGCGGACCTTCGTCGCTTTCAAGATGCTGCAGATCGAGCCGAGAAATTGCGTCAGGCTTTGGTGGCTTCCGCCTTGAGCCGCAAGCTCACCCCGACTTGGCGTAAAAACGATGAATCGCAAAAATGGCGAGAGCTTTTGCTCTCCGAGGTAATCGAGTCGGTGCAACCGGGATTTGCGCAGCGCCCCGGCGAGGAAGATGAAGGCAGCACACCGCAGATTCGCACCCACAACGTGACGCCGGAGGGGCGGATTAGTCTTCACGGTATCAAGCATGTAAGGGTGGCCGAGGGCGACTTCGAACGTTATCGCCTATTGCCAGGTGACGTGATCTTCAACAACACCAATAGTGAAGAGTGGGTTGGCAAGACGGCGATCTTTGATCAGATCGACGGCGTTTTTGTTTATTCCAATCACATGACGCGCATTCGGGTGCGGCAGAACCTGCTATTACCTGAATTCCTCGCGACCTATTTGCACTTCCTGTGGGCAGCAGGCTACGCACGCAACCGCGCCAAACGTTGGGTCAGCCAAGCAGCGATTGATGTGCCCACGTTAATGAAATTCAAAGTCCTCTTGCCACCACTGGCCGAACAACAACACATTGTCGATCTACTGCGTCAAGTTGACGGCCGAGTTTTTGCCGATGCTATTGATCAGGGAACGCGCCTGCAATCCGCCCTGATCACCGAAGCCCTCTCCGGCCGCCTCACCGCCGCGTGGCGCGAGCAGCACGCGCAAGCCCTGACAGAAGCGGCCCGCGAGCGCGATACGCGGCTTGGCGTACCTGCACCCAAGGTAACAGTGCAGTTCACCGAACACGCCCCCGCCGAGCGCCGCACCGACCTGGCCCGCCCACGCCGGCAGGCGCTGATCGAGCAGCTTTCCAGCTTCCAGCACGAAGTGTGGAACACGCTGCGCTTCGAGTGGCGTGGCGCGGTGCTGGCCGACGACCCGGCGGCGTTCGAGGAGTTCTGCACCAGCCCGCAGACCGCCTGGCGCTTGGAGGGCTTCGCGGCCGGGCGCGAGGAGGTGCGGCGCGCGCTGGAGCAACTGGCCGCGATGGGCCTGATCCGCAAGATGAGCCTGCCGCGCCTCGACCCCAACACCGGCCGCACTGAGTACCTCACGGCCTTCCGCCCCTTGCGCGAAGCCGAGGACGGCACCCGCGCCGAGGAAGACACGGCGCTGGCCGATGCCGAGCGGCTCGCGCGCGAGCTCGAACGCCGCCGGGCGCCGGAGGCGCATTGAATGCGGCTGCGCTATCTGCACTTGTCGCACTACCCACCGCTGGCCGATCTGGCGGTGGCCTTCAGCCCGCGCGCGCCCTGGGCCGCATTCGAGCCGCAGGGCGAGGCGGCCCGGCTGGCCATTCACTTCGTCATCGGCCAGAACGGCAGCGGCAAGAGCCACCTGCTGCGCGCGCTGGCGGCGGGCTTCCTGGCCCTGGCCGACGGGCGCCTGCCGGGCAGCCCGGTGAACCTGATTTACGAGCTGGGCCGCCCGGGTGAGCCGGGGCACCGCACGCTGATTTTCGACTGCCCCGGTGCAGCCCACGCGACCACCCTGTGGCAGGCCGAGGCGTGGGCCTTCCCTGACACGACGGACCGCGAGGCCTTCGCACAAGCGATCACCTACTTGCGAACGGTCGAGCGCACACCGGCGGGCACGCTGGCCGTATTCAAGCCCCGCATCGCGCGGGGCGACTATCCGCAAAGCGTGCCAGATGCGCTGCCACGCGCGCTGCTGGCCTACACATCGGGCTCGATAGCCCCGTGGCGCGAGGCCTGGCAGCCACCCGTAGATGGCGAAGCATTGGACGTGGTGACGCAGGCCCCCGACTACGACACCGGCCAGGAGCGCCCACCCGGCTGGACGGAGGAGGACGAGGCCACCATCACCATTGATGGCGGAACGTTCGGCGACGAGGCAGCCCGCACCGTGGCCCCGTCCGAGGCGGAAACAGCATCTGCCGACCTGTTCCGCCGCCCGCTGCTGCTGGAGCCGGTGATGCTGACCGCCGCCCTGCTGGCGGTGGCTTTGCAGGAGGCGGAAGCGCGCCGCCAAGGTCAGGCCCATGACGCGCTGGCGGGCCTGTTCCGCAAGGCCGGTTGGCAGTACCTGGTCGGTGTGCGCCTGAGCGTGAATCTGGACCGCGCCTTGGCCGCGCCGCGTGCCTTGGCCGAGCGCGTGCACGACGCCATCCGGTTGGGAGGCGAGTGCCTCGCCGAGCCCCACCCAGGCAAGGCGTTGCGCAGCCTGTACTTCGACCTCGAGGGTGCGTTGCCTGCGAATCCCGTGCTATGCGATACCGAGCGCTACGGCGGGCTCGTCGCCCAAGGCCAAGCGTTGTACGCGCTGCTGGGCGAGCCACGCGACTCGGCGTTCGAGCGCTTTGGCACCCTGCTCGGCTGGTGGCGATACGGGGTGTTGGAAGACATCGAACTCTTCCTCCGCCGCAACGATAAGCCTGAAGAGGACAGCCTGAGCGATCTGGGCGACCCCGGCGTGCTGCGCCTGAGCGAGTTTTCCGACGGCGAGCGGCTGGTGTTGGCGCGCTGGGCCTTGTTCCACCTACTCGCCCGGCAGGACGACGCGCTGCTGTTGCTGGACGAGCCCGAAACCCATTTCAACGACGCCTGGAAGCGCGAGATCGTGCAGGTGGTGGACACGGCCATGGGGACCTATGCCAGCCAGGTGCTGATCGCCACGCATTCGGCCATCGTGCTTTCCGATGTGTTCGACGAGGAGGTGGTGCTCATTCGCAAGGTGGATGGCCACTCCACCGCCGATGGCGTGCCGGACCACACCTTCGCCACCGACCCCAGCGCGCTGATGATGACCGTGTTCGGCGCCGACGACAGCATCGGGGCGCGGGCCCAGCAGCGCATCGAGGCCTTCTTGCTCACCGCGGCCCAGAAGACCAACCCGACACCTGACGATGTGCGGCACCTGCAGGCGCTGATTCGGCGCCTGGGCACGGGCTTTTACCGCACCGAGCTGCAAACCCTACTCAACCGCTGGCAACAAGCGCCCGACCTGCGCACCATCGAGCAAGTGATCCCATCCCTGCATTCGGACACGCTGAAGGACGAACTGCGCGCGCTGATCCTCAAGGCCGCCGATGTGAAGGACAGCACGGAGGGTAGCGATGCTTAAGCCCATCCACCGCGTGGCGTGCTCGCTGGCCTTGGCCGCCTGCCAACAGATGATGCGGCGCTTGGCGCTGTGGTTGTGTGATCTCCAGGTTTCCGGCGTTTCCGTCACGCAGGCGAACTTGCGGGCGAACATGGGCAGTGCCATCGAAGGCGATTGGCTGTGGCACTTGCTGGCCGGCAGCACCGGCACCAAGGCGCTGTTGGGCAAAGCAAGGCGCATCGCCGACCTGCCGCCAGCCGACAAGACCGGGCTCCACCAGTGGATTCAGGCGGTGAGCGTACTTGCACAACACTTTGGCCCGACGCCGACCGCCACTTTGCCGGTGAATCCGCCCAACGGCTGGGGCAGCCGGGACGATCGCTGGGCGGCCTTCAAAGCCCTGATGGTGGCGTTCTACGAAGATGGCTTACGCAATGGTCTGCCTTACGCGGCCAACGGTGCACCCACGACTAATGCAGCACTGCGCGTGCGCTACGACCAATTCGTGCAGGAATTTCGCGCCGCGCACCGTCTCGATCCTTTCCCCGATGCGCGCGAGGTCTGCGTGCTCTGTGGCGGGCCTCTGGTGCTCCCCGCTGTGGACCACTGGCTGGCCAAGACAGCGTTCCCGCTGCTGGCCGTGTGCGCCGACAACCTGCTGCCCATCTGCGGGGAGTGCAACTCCACGCAGAACAAGGGCCAGAAGGGCGTCCACACGGGCGGCACGTTCACCGATTGGTTCCACCCCTATCTGCGCCATGCCAATGGAGCGATCCGGCTGCACTACGACGATGTCACGCTGAGCATTCGCGTCGACAGCGCAACACCTGCCGATGCCGTCAAGGTTCAGAACCTGGACGGTCTGCTCAACCTTGGTCAACGCTGGACTCGGGAGTTCAAAGCGGAGTACCGGCGCCTGCAGCGCGAGGCGCAGCGCCGACACATCGGCAACGTGCAAGCGCTTCAGCAGCGCCTCATGGAGTACCGCCGGGATCTATCGGCAGCCGAACCGCACTACGAGATTCACGCCCTGCTGGCCGAGACACTGCTCGCCCCCGCGCGCTTGCAGGCGTTCGCTCAATGAGCACTTGCAGCATACAGTCAACCGCATGTATGCGCATAAGCTCGGGAGGACAGTCAGCACATGGTTAACCGTCCACCACCATACACAAGGGCTCGGATAGTCTCCGGGCCCTTTTTCTTGCCCGAAATCCCCGCGTGGCGCGGGGTTCCGGCCGATGGGCTTGCGGAAGGCATCCTGCCGCTCGGCTCCAAAACCGGTGTTTTCCGGGCGCTTTTCCCGCCCAGAGTCGTCTCTGTCTCTGTTTGGCTTGCGGGTAGTCGCAGCCCCAAACAGCCAAAATCAACCACTTACGCGCCCTGGTTCGCTGTCAACCGCGCCCGCCGGTTAAGCATCAAACCCCACCAGCAGCTGCCGCTGCGCCACCCAGTCCATCGACAGCGGATTTCGCTGGAACCACAGCAGGCCCATGCACCGCGGCTGCCGCTCAACTAGTGTAGTGTTTGATGCTTGATGCGACAAATAAAACCGATGGATTTTTGGTCTGGGCAAGGCGCAAACCGCAGCGATACCGGGTGGTATCGCAAGGATTTGCAACGCGGCCCAGGCCGAAAAGACGCGGTTTTATGTCGCAGATAGCGTCGAACACTACACTAGGAGCCTGTCGGACTTTGGGCGTCGATAGCGAGAATGCGCCCCAGCGAGTCCAGTTTTTGCCGGATTCGCTGCCCCATAGCGGGACTATGGGGCAAGAAGACGGTAAAAAATGGGCCGCTGCGGCGCATTCGCAGCCGACGATTCCAAAGTCCGACAGGCTCCTAGGATGGTCTGGATGGTGGTGGGCCCTGGCGGGCGCCTGTAAGCCATCGGGGATTCGGATTCAGCGCAGGGCGTGGTAAATCGTTTCGGCCAGAGAGCGCGAAATGCCCTCGACCGTGCACAGGTCTTCGACGCTGGCCTCGGCCACGCCGCGCACGCCGCCGAAGCGCCGCAGCAGGCGTGCGCGCTTTTTCGGGCCCACGCCGGGGATTTCTTCGAGCCGGCCGCCGCCCACGCGCACCTTGGCGCGCGCGGCGCGCATGCCCGTGATGGCAAAGCGGTGCGCCTCGTCGCGGATTTGCGCCACCAGCAGCAGCGCCGCCGAATCGTGCCCAAGCGCGACCTTTTCGCGCCCGTCGGCAAACACGAGTTCCTCGAGACCGACCTTGCGGCCCTCGCCCTTCTCGACGCCGACGATGCGCGCAATGTCGAGCCCGAGCGCAGTGAACACCTCGCGCGCGACGCCGACTTGGCCTTTGCCGCCGTCGATCAGCACCAGATCGGGCAAACGCGCGCGGGTTTTTGCGGGCGCCCCGCCCTGCCCCGCGTCCGCGCCCGCCGCACCTTCCGCCGCTGCCTGCGCCCCGGCGCGCATGGCTTCGGCGAGCTTGCCGTAGCGGCGCTGCAGCACCTGGCGCATGGCCGCGTAGTCGTCGCCGCCGGTGATGCCTTCGATGCGGTAGCGCCGGTATTCGCCGGGCTGCATCTTGTGGTGGTGGAACACCACGCACGACGCCTGCGTGGCCTCGCCCGCGGTGTGCGAGATGTCGAAGCATTCGATCGTGAGCGCGTCGAGGTCTTGCACCGTGAGGTCCAGCGCCTCGGCGAGCGCGCGCGTGCGCGCCTGCTGTGAGCCTTCTTCGGCGAGCAGGCGCGCGAGCTGCAGGTCGGCGTTTTTTTGCGCCATTTCGAGCCAGACGCGGCGCTGCTCGCGCGGCTGGTGCACGGCGTGCACGCGCGTGCCGCTTTGCTCGGCCAGCGCCTGCAAGAGCTGCGCCGAGACGGGCGCGCTGGTCACGAGCACGGGCGGCACGGGCACACCCAGGTAGTGCTGGGCGATGAAGGCTTCGAGCACCTGCGCTTCGATGGCGCGTGCGGTGGCCGGCGCCGTGACGTCGGCGGCGTGCGCATCCTCCGCAGCATCCGAAACCTCCCCCGCTTCCTCGGCTTCGCTCGACTCCCACAGCGCCGCGGCGTCTTCGACGTGCTGGGGAAAGTAGGCGCGGTCGCCCAGGTGGCGGCCGCCGCGCACCATGGCCAGGTTCACACAGGCGCGCCCGCCCTGCACGCGCACGGCGAGGATGTCCACGTCCTGGTCGGGCGCCGTCTCCACAGCCTGCTGGTGCAGCACGCGCGCCAGGGCCGTGATCTGGTTGCGCAGTTCGGCAGCCTGTTCGAATTCGAGCTTGTCGGCGTGCGCGAGCATGCGCGCTTCGAGCTCCTGCAGCAATTCCTGCGTCTGGCCACGCAGCAGCGCCTCGGCGTGCTGCACGTCCTGCGCGTAGGCCGCGGGCGTGATCGCGCCCACGCAGGGGCCCGAGCAGCGCTTGATCTGGTACAGCAGACAAGGCCGCGTGCGGTTGGCAAACACCGTGTCCTCGCAGGTGCGCAGGCGAAACACTTTTTGCAGCAGCTGGATCGTCTCTTTCACGGCCCAGCCGTTCGGGTAGGGGCCGAAGTAGCGGTGCTTTTTGTCGATCGCGCCGCGGTAGTACGCGAGGCGCGGAAACTGCTGCTCGGGCACTTGCGCCGGCCCGCCCTCGTCCGCCTCGCGCGCCACGCCCGTGAGCTTCAAAAAAGGGTAGCTCTTGTCGTCGCGAAACAGGATGTTGTAGCGCGGGTGCTGCGTCTTGATGAGGTTGTTTTCGAGCAGCAGCGCCTCGGCCTCGGAGCGCACCACGGTCGTCTCCATGCGCGCGATCTTGCCCACCATGTGGCCAATGCGCGTGCCGTCGTGGCTGCGGCTGAAATAGCTCGAAACGCGCTTTTTCAGGTTGCGCGCCTTGCCCACGTAGAGCAGCGCGCCGCTGGCGTCGAAGTAGCGGTACACGCCGGGCAGCTCGGGCAGGGCAGCGGCCTGGCTTTGCAGTTGCGTGAACAGTTCTTCGGAAGAGGTGGCAGAGGTGGCAGAGGTGGCAGAGGTGGCAGAGGTGGCAGAGGTGGCAGACATGGGGGCGAAGGACGGAACGGTGGCGCGCGCCGCACCAGGCATGTCAGGACTTGCCGCGGCGCGGCGCACGCGCACTCTGGGCGGCAGCTTTGGACGGAGCGTTGGATGCGGCTTGGCGCGCACCTGCGGGAATCGTCTGCGGGTTCTTTGGCGGACTCTTTGGCGGACTCACCTGGGCGCGCGGCGGCAGCCCGGTATGCTGGGTCAAAATGCGCCCTTGTGCAGGTGCAGTCTGCGCAGGCAGCTTCTTTTTCGGGAGCGCATTGGGTGGCGCCGCCGGGGCCTTAGGCGCAGCGCCCGGTGGGGTCGAATTTTTGCGCCGCGCGCTCTGGTAGCCGCCGTCGGTAGCGGGCTGCCAGGTCGGGATCAGGTGCTGCTTGCCGTTGCCTATCAGGTCAGCGCGGCCCATCTCCTTGAGCGCCTCGCGCAGCAGCGGCCAGTTGTTCGGGTCGTGCCAGCGCAAAAAGGCCTTGTGCAGACGGCGGCGGCGCTCGCCCTTGACGGTATCGACGCGCTCGGCGCGGCCGTCGCGGTGCACGCCTTTGAGCGTGTTCAGCCCCGTGTGGTACATGGCCGTGGAGCTGGCCATGGGGCTGGGGTAAAACGCCTGCACCTGGTCCGCGCGAAAGCCGTTTTTCTTGAGCCACAGCGCCAGGTTGAGCATGTCTTCGTCGGTGGTGCCGGGGTGCGCGGCGATGAAGTACGGGATCAGGTACTGCTCTTTGCCGGCCTCGCGGCTGTATTGGTCAAACAGCTGCTTGAAGCGGTCGTAGCTGCCCATGCCGGGCTTCATCATCTTCGACAGTGGCCCCTGCTCGGTGTGCTCGGGCGCGATCTTGAGGTAGCCGCCGACATGGTGCTGCACGAGCTCCTTCACGTATTCGGGCGCGCGCACGGCCAAGTCGTAGCGCAGGCCCGAGCCGATCAGCACCTTCTTGATGCCCGGCAATGCGCGCGCACGGCGGTAGATGCGGATCAGCGGGCCGTGGTCGGTGCCGAGGTTCTGGCAGATGTCGGGATAGACGCAGCTGGGCTTGCGGCACGCAGCCTCGATCTCGGGGCTTTTGCAGCCCAGGCGGTACATGTTGGCCGTGGGCCCGCCCAGGTCGGAGATGGTGCCGGTAAAGCCCTGCACCTTGTCGCGCACTTCTTCGATCTCGTGGAGGATCGAATCCTCCGAGCGGCTTTGGATGATGCGCCCCTCGTGCTCGGTGATGCTGCAAAACGTGCAGCCGCCAAAGCAGCCGCGCATGATGTTGACCGAAAAGCGGATCATCTCCCACGCGGGGATCTTGGTCGCGCCATCAAAGCGCCCGCGCTCGTCGGCGTAGGCCGGGTGCGGGCTGCGCGCGTAGGGCAGGCCGAACACCCAGTCCATCTCGGCCGTGGTGAGCGGGATCGGCGGCGGGTTGATCCAGACGTCGCGCGCCGTGGCGCCTTCACCATGCGCCTGCACCAAGGCGCGCGCGTTACCGGGGTTGGTCTCGAGGTGCAGCACGCGGCTCGCATGCGCGTAGAGCACGGGGGCGGCCTTGACCTGCTCGTAGCTCGGCAGGCGGATCACGCAGCGCTCGCGCGGTACGGCGGACTTGGCGCGCGGCACGAAGCGCAGGGGGTGCGCTGGGGTTTCAGTGCCAAATTGGCCTCTAGCGCTTGCTGTATCTGCGCTAGCAGCTACACTTTCAAAAGCATCTTTGTCTGACCCCGACTCCTGCACAGCCGCGCAAGCAGCGCCTTGCATCGCCGCCTGCTCGGCGGTGGTCAGGTAGGGGTTCAGGTGCGCGTCCACGGGGCCGGGCCGATCGACCTCGGTCGAGTCGATCTCGAACCAGCCGGGCTCGCCTGCAAGGGTGGACGCGCGGCGCACGAAGGCCGTGCCGCGCACGTCGGTGATGCGCTCCACCGGTTCGCGTCGCGCCAGGCGGTGCGCGACCTCGACCAGCGCGCGCTCGGCGTTGCCGTACAGCAGCAGGTCGCACTTGCTGTCCACGACGATGGAGCGGCGCACCTTGTCGCTCCAATAATCGTAGTGCGCGATGCGCCGCAGGCTGCCCTCTATGCCGCCCAGGACGATGGGCACATCCTTGTACGCCTCGCGGCAGCGCTGGCTATAGACGATGGCCGCGCGGTCGGGCCGCCGGCCTGCGACGTTGCCGGGCGTGTAGGCGTCGTCGCTGCGGATTTTGCGATCGGCCGTGTAGCGGTTGATCATCGAATCCATGTTGCCCGCGGTCACGCCCCAGAACAGATTGGGCCGCCCCAGCACCTTGAACGGCTCGCAGCTGTGCCAATCGGGCTGGGCGATGATGCCCACGCGAAAGCCCTGCGCCTCGAGCACGCGCCCGATCACGGCCATGCCAAAGCTCGGGTGATCGACGTAGGCGTCGCCCGTCACCAGGATCACGTCGCACGAATCCCAGCCGAGCGCATCCATCTCGGCCCGGCTCATGGGCAGAAAAGGCGCAGTACCAAAGCGCTTGGCCCAGTATGGTTTGTAGCTGGTCAGCGGCTTGGCCGGGCGCGGAAAAAAGGAGACGTCCAGGGGCGCGTTCATGGGGACAAGATGGGGACGGCGGGGCTGCGGGCAATGGCGGTGCAGCGCACGCCGCGTGGCAAAAGCACCGCTGCGCACGCACGATGCACGGCGCAGAGGGCGCGAGTGTAAGGTTTTGCCCCTGCCCACGGCGCGGTTATGGGCTTGCGCGCCTGCCGGGTGCACGCCAGGCGCACATCCGTGGTGTTGCCCGCCCGCAAGCGCGTCGCCCACAAAATGCTGCGGCCGCCACTGCGACTACCATCGTTCGCCATGCCAAGCCCAAGCTCCGCCCCTTCCACCCCGCTTACCTCGCCCACCCTGCAATGGGACATCTTTTGCCGCGTGATCGACAACTACGGCGACATCGGCGTGTGCTGGCGGCTCGCGGCGCAGCTGGCCGGGCGCGGGCAGCGCGTGCGCCTGTGGGTGGACGACGCCTCGGCCCTCGCGTGGCTGGCGCCCGAGGGCTGCCCCGGCGTGCAGCTGCGCCGCTGGGGTGCGCCCCCGCCCACGCCGCAAGAGCCGCCACCCGACGTGCTCGTCGAAGCCTTTGGCTGCGAGATTGATCCTGAATTCATAGCTTATTGCGCACGTGCAGCAAGGGCTAGAGGCCAAAATGACCATGAATTGCGCGCGCCGGTGTGGATCAACCTTGAATACCTGTCGGCGCAAAGCTACGTGGAGCGCAACCACGGCCTGCCCTCGCCCATACTGCACGGGCCTGCGGCGGGCTGGACGCGCTGGTTTTACTACCCCGGCTTCACGCCCGCGACCGGCGGCCTGCTGCGCGAGCCCGATCTGCTGCCGCGCCAGGCGCGCTTCGACCGCGCAGCCTGGCGCGCCGCGCAGGTGCCGGATGCGACGCCGGCGCAGCGGGATGGGCGGCTGTGGATTTCGCTGTTTTGCTACGAGCCGCCCGCGCTCGCGCAGCTGCTCGCGCAATGCGCACAACACGAAGAACACCCCACGCAGCTGCTCGTGACGCCCGGGCGTGCCACCTCGGCAGTGCGCGCGGCGCTGCAAAATATGGATCAAAATGCCCATGAAGGCGCATCCAGCAAGCACGGGCAGCTATCGATTCAATACCTCCCGCCGCGCCCGCAAGCCGCGTTCGACGAGATGCTCTGGGCCTGCGACCTGAACCTCGTGCGCGGCGAGGATTCGCTCGTGCGCGCGCTCTGGGCCGGCGAGGCTTTCGTGTGGCAGATCTACCCGCAGCACGACGACGCGCACCACAGCAAGCTCTACGCCTTTTTGGACTGGCTCGAGGCCCCGCCTACGCTGCGGCGCTTTCATGCGTGCTGGAACGGCATCGATGACATGGACAACGCACCACTGCAACTGCCCGACGCGCAAACCCTCGCCGAATGGCGCGCCTGCACCCAGGCCGCACGCGCGCGTTTGCTGGCTCAGGACGACCTGGTCACGCAGCTCTTGCGCTTCGTGCAAGAGAAATCATAAAATGGCGGGCTTTTTGCAAGCTTTTTGGCCGCAGCCCTTTTCCTTGTCTTGAAATGCTTTAGGGGGCCCACACCTGGGCTCATCTTCAAGCAACCGCAATGAAGCGCAATACTTTTGCATCGAGCGGCCCAACCCCCCTTTGTGATCTGTTATGAAAATCGCTCAAGAAATCCGTGCCGGCAACGTCATCATGCACGGCAAAGACCCCATGGTCGTGCTCAAGACCGAATACTCGCGCGGCGGCCGTAACTCGGCCACGGTTCGCATGAAGCTCAAGAGCCTGATCGCCAACTTCAACACCGAAGTCGTGTTCAAGGCCGACGACAAAATCGACAACATCGTTCTCGACAAAAAAGAGTGCACCTACTCCTACTTCGCTGACCCGATGTACGTCTGGATGGATGCCGACTACAACCAGTACGAGGTCGAAGCCGAAAACATGGGCGACGCACTCAACTACCTCGAAGAAGGCATGCCCGCCGAAGTGGTGTTCTACGAAGGCAAGGCCATTTCGGTCGAACTGCCGACCTCGGTGGTGCGCGAAGTGACCTGGACCGAGCCCGCCGTCAAGGGCGACACTTCGGGCAAGGTGCTCAAGCCTGCGAAGATCGCCACGGGCTTCGACGTGCAGGTGCCGATCTTCGTCGAACAAGGCGACAAGATCGAAATCGACACGCGCACGGCCGAATACCGCAAGCGCGTTTGAGCCTCCAGGCGCACCCATGAAAAAAGCTTCCCTCGGGAAGCTTTTTTCATTTGCGGCGCGCTCAAATCGGCTGCGCCACGAGGTCGTGCCCCTGCGTGCCGACGACGCGCGCGCGCGTGAATTCGCCCACCTTGAGCGTTTTGCTGATTTTTTCCGGCGGCAGCAGGTGCACCACGCCGTCGATCTCGGGCGCGTCGGCCCAGCTGCGGCCCGTGCCGCCTTTTTTGCCTTGGCTCTGTGCCGTATCGACGAGCACCTGCAAGGTCGTGCCCACGCGGCGCTGCAGCTTGGCCACGGAAACCTGCTCGGCCACGGCCATGAAGCGCGCGCGGCGCTCTTCGCGCAGCTCGGGCGGCAGCATGCCCGGTAATTCGTTGGCCGCGGCGCCTGCGACGTCGCTGTAGGCGAAGCATCCCGCGCGGTCGATCTGCGCGGCGCGGATGAAGTCGAGCAGGTGCGCGAATTCTTCTTCGGTCTCGCCTGGAAAGCCCGCGATGAAGGCGCTGCGGATCACGAGCTCGGGACACATTTCGCGCCAGCGCTCGATGCGCTCGAGGTTTTTCTCGCCACTTGCGGGCCGCTTCATGCGCTGCAGCACCGCGGGGTGGCTGTGCTGGAACGGCACGTCGAGGTAAGGCAGCACCAGCCCTTCGGCCATGAGCGGGATCAGCGCATCGACGCTCGGGTACGGATAGACGTAATGCAGCCGCACCCAGGCGCCGTGCGCCGCGGCCAGCTCGCCGAGCGCGCGCACGAGGTCGAGCGTGCGCGTCTTGATCGGCTTGCCATCCCAAAAGCCCGTGCGGTAGTGCACATCGACGCCGTAGGCCGAGGTGTCCTGGCTGATCACGAGCAGCTCTTTGACGCCACCCTCGAACAGCGCGCGCGCCTCGTTCAGCACTTCGCCTATCGGGCGCGAGACCAGATCGCCGCGCATCGAGGGGATGATGCAAAAGGTGCAGCGGTGGTTGCAGCCCTCGCTGATTTTGAGGTAGGCGTAGTGGCGCGGCGTGAGCTTGAGCCCCGCGACACCGAAGCCGCCGGGCACGAGGTCGGTGAACGGGTCGTGCGGCTTGGGCAGGTGCTGGTGCACGGCGTCCATGACCTCCTGCGTGGCGTGCGGGCCCGTGACGGCGAGCACGCGCGGGTGCATCTCGCGCACCAGGCTGCCGCCCGCGCTGCCCGTGCGTGCGCCCAGGCAGCCGGTGACGATGACCTTGCCGTTTTCGGCCAGCGCCTCGCCGATGGTGTCCAGGCTCTCTTGCACGGCTTCGTCGATGAAGCCGCAGGTGTTGACGATCACGAGGTCTGCGCCCGCGAAGGTTTTGGAGGTTTCATAGCCCTCGGCTCTCAGCTGCGTGAGGATCAGCTCCGAATCCGTGAGCGCCTTGGGGCACCCGAGGCTCACGAAACCGATGCGTGGCGCTGCGGCGCCGGTGGCCGATGCGCTGGAAGATGGAAGGGAGGAAGACGGGGAAACCGCACTCATCCCCGTATTGTCCCCGATGGGGCGTCCCTTCGTGCGTCATTGCGAGGGCCGTCAGGCCCGCGGCAATCCATGCGGCCTTGGATTCAGCGCCTGCGCCCCATCCCAAGCGCGGACTGGATTGCCGCGCCCCTGCGGGGCTCGCAATGACGGCGATCGTTCAGGCTCGCTTCAGCGCTTGAGGCCGAACGCGCCGAGCATCTGCTCGGTCTGCTTTTGTATTTGCGCGAGCGCTTTTTGCGACTGCTCGACGTAGTTGCCCATCACGCCCGTGAGCATGGGCGACTGCAAATTCATGAACTGCGTCCACATCTCGGGCGAGAGGTTTTTCGCCTGCTCGGTGAGCTTGGCCTGCATTTCGGTGAAGGCCTGGATGTTCTTTTCGAGGTAGGCACCCATGAAGCCCTGCATCGCGTGGCCGTAAAAGCGGATGATGTTCGCGAGCACGGCTTCGGTGAGGATGGGCGCGCCTGCGGCTTCTTCTTCGAGGATGATCTGCAGCAGGATGCTGCGCGTGAGGTCTTCGCCCGTCTTGGCGTCGCGCACGACGAAGTCCTCGTGTGCCATGACCAATTGCCGCACCTGGTCGAGCGTGATGTAGGTCGAGGTGCACGTGTCGTACAAGCGACGGTTGGGGTATTTTTTGATCACCCGCGCCGCCGGCTTGGCGGCGCTGGCGTCTTTGGCGTCAGGCACGAAGGTCCTCCTTGGATTCTCGCTTTGCTGCCGATTTTAGGGAGCCCATGCGCCTGCGGAACCGAAGGATTACCCTGACTCGCGCGGCCGCTGAAATATAGGTCAAATTGGCCATGGAGCCAATACCATCAAGCGCAAGAAGCTACCAAAAAGGTAGTTTCCTTAAGCCGCGCCGAGGTTCGGCACGAGCTGCATGGCCGGCTGGCCCTGGCGCAGCGCCGCGGTGAAGGCCAGCATGCGGTCTATGGGCAGGCGTGCGCGCGGGATCAGCGCGGGATCGACGTGCACGGCGTTTGCGCCCGTCTCCAGCACCTGCGCGACGCCGGCGAGGCTGTTCATCGCCATCCAGGGGCAGTGCGCGCAGCTCTTGCAGGTGGCGCTGCGGCCGGCCGTGGGCGCTTCGTAAAACACCTTGCCGGGGTTGAGCGTGCGCAGCTTGTGCAGCATGCCGTTGTCGGTAGCGACGATGAATTCGCGCGCCTCGAGTTCGCGCGCGGCGCGCAGGATGCCCGAGGTCGAACCCACGAAGTCCGCAAGCGCGATGACCTCGGCCGGGCTTTCGGGGTGCACGAGCACCTTGGCGCCGGGGTGCTCCTTCTTGAGCGCGGCGAGCTCGAAGGCCTTGAACTCGTCGTGCACGATGCAGGCGCCATTCCAGCACACCATGTCGGCGCCGGTTTCGGCGCGGATGTAGTCGCCCAGATGCCGGTCAGGCGCCCAGAGGATCTTGTGGCCCTGGTCTTTGAGCGCACGCACGATGTCGAGCGCGCAGCTCGAGGTGACGAGCCAGTCGGCGCGCGCCTTCACGGCGGCGCTGGTGTTGGCATAGACGACCACGGTGCGGTCGGGGTGCGCGTCGCAAAAGGCGCTGAAGGCGTCGATCGGGCAGCCGAGGTCGAGCGAGCAGGTCGCGTCGAGATCGGGCATGAGCACGGTTTTTTCGGGCGAGAGGATTTTGGCCGTCTCGCCCATGAAGCGCACGCCCGAGACCACCAGCGTCTGCGCCGGGTGGTCGCGCCCGAAGCGCGCCATTTCGAGCGAGTCGCTCACGATGCCGCCGGTCTCTTCGGCCAGGTCTTGCAAGTCGGGGTGCACGTAGTAGTGCGACACCATGACGGCGTTGCGCTCCTGGAGCAGGCGGCGGATTTTGTCTTTGAGCGCGGCGCGCTCGGCGGGGCCGGGCTCGGGCGGTACGCGCGCCCAGGCGTGTTTGGTCGAGCACGCCGGCCCGCCTTCGAGGCGATCGACGGGTTGCTCGTATTCGACGTCCTTGAGCGGGGCCGAAACGGGAATCACGGATGCGGTGGTCATGAGAGCTCCTGCAGGCGCATCGAATAGTCGATCGCCTCGATGTCCTTGGTCAAGGTGCCTATGGAGATGCGGTCCACGCCGGTTTCGGCCAGCGCGCGCAGGTTCGCGAGCGTGACGCCGCCCGAGATTTCGAGCACGGCGCGGCCCGCGTTGATGCGCACGGCCTCGCGCAGCGTGGGCAAGTCCATATTGTCGAGCAGCACCATGGTGGCGCCGGCGTCCAGCGCCTCGTGCAGCTGCGCGAGCGTCTCGACCTCGATCTGGATGAACTTGGCGCGCGCTGCGATGTGCTGCGCAGTTTGTAGCACGGCACGCACGCCACCCGCCGCGGCGATGTGGTTTTCCTTGATGAGCACGGCATCGTACAAACCGATGCGGTGGTTGGTGCCGCCGCCCATGCGCACGGCGTATTTTTGCGCCAGGCGCAGGCCCGGCAAGGTCTTGCGCGTATCGACGATGCGCGCGCGCGTGCCCTGCACCGCCTCCACGTAGCGCGCGGTCTTGGTGGCCACGGCCGAGAGCAGTTGCAAAAAGTTGAGCGCCGTGCGCTCGGCGCTGAGCAGCGCGCGCGCCTGGCCCTGCAGCTCGAGCACGACCTGGTCGGGCGCGCAGCGCTGGCCCTCGGCGACGTGCCAGCTGGTCTGCACGCTGGGATCGAGCGCGCGCAGCGCCGCCTCGACCCAGGGCGCGCCGCAGACGACGGCCGCCTCGCGCGCGAGGATGCGCGCGTGCGCCCGGCGCTCGGCGGGAACCAGGGCCGCGGTCAGGTCGCCCGGGCCCACGTCCTCAGCGAGCGCGCGCGCCACATCGGCCTGCGCGAGTGCCTGCACCGCGGGCGCGGAAGAAAAATCGAAATCGATGGTGGAACTTGTCATGGAGGCAAGCATAGCGGCTTCGGCTTGGCATAGACTCTGGCCCACTTTTGTCACCCCATTCTCCCCAGACTGGAGCCGCCATGTCCGCCACCGAACCCACCTCCAGCGCTTCCGGCGCCACGCCCTACGGCACCATTCCGCCCGCCTCGCCGCTGCCGCAACGCCGCCCTGTCAGCCTGCCGCGCCTTGCGCAAATGCGCGCCGCGGGCGAAAAAATCACCATGCTCACGGCCTACGACGCCACCTTCGCGGCCGTGGCCGACGCTGCGGGCGTGGAGTGCATCCTCGTGGGCGACTCGCTCGGCATGGTCTGCCAGGGGCTGCCGAGTACCGTGGGCGTGACGCTCGCCACCATGGTCTATCACACCGAAAGCGTGGCGCGCGGGCTGCACCGCGTGCAGGGCACCTCGTGGCTCGTGGCCGACCTGCCCTACGGCACCTACGCCGAGAGCCGCGAACAAGCGCTGCGCAGCGCTTGCGCGCTGATGCAGGCGGGCGCGCACATGGTCAAGATCGAGGGCGGCGGCTGGATCACGCCGACGGTGGAATTCCTCGTGCAGCGCGGCATTCCCGTCTGCGGCCACCTGGGCCTGACGCCGCAGACCGTGCATGCGCTCGGCGGCTACCGCGTGCAGGGCAAGTCCGACACCGCCGCGCGCACGCTGCGCCAGCACGCGCACGAGCTCGAACAAGCCGGCGCGGCCATGCTCGTGCTCGAAATGGTGCCCGCCGCGCTCGCCGCCGAAATCACCACCGAGCTGCAGCACTGCCACACCATAGGCATAGGCGCGGGCAAAGGCACGGCCGGCCAGGTGCTGGTGCTGCACGACATGCTGGGCATGAACCTGGGCAAGATGCCCAAGTTCGTGCACAACTTCATGCAGGACGCGGGCAGCGTGCGTGGCGCGATCGAGGCTTACGTGCACGCCGTGAAGGAAGGGCGCTTTCCCGACGACGCCTTGCACGCGTGGTAAGGCGGCTTGCGTTTTCTCGCCTGCTCTGTCCCGCTGACTGTCGCCACCCGCACCTGTCGCCTCCCGCACCTGCGCTCGCGCATTCGCGCGTAGCCTTCCGCGTTCCCTTTCCCATTTCTTATGCTGATCGTCCGCACCATTCCTGAACTGCGCCAGGCCCTGTCCGCCTACCACCGTCCGGCCTTCGTGCCCACCATGGGCAATCTGCACGAAGGGCATCTTTCGCTCGTGCGCCAGGCCAAGCCGCTGGGCGACGTCACGGTGGTGAGCATCTTCGTGAACCGCCTGCAGTTTTTGCCGCACGAAGACTTCGACAGCTACCCGCGCACCTGGGAGGCCGATTGCGACAAGCTGCGCGCCACGGGCTGCGACATCGTCTTTGCGCCGCGCGAGAGCGACATGTACCCCGAGCCGCAGACCTTCAAGGTGCACCCCGACCCGCGCCTGGCCGACATCCTCGAAGGCCAGTTTCGCCCGGGCTTTTTCACGGGCGTGTGCACCGTGGTGATGAAGCTGTTCCTCGCGGTGTTCTTCGGCCAGCGCGCAGGGGTGGCCGTGTTCGGGCAGAAGGACTACCAGCAGCTCATGGTGATCCGCCAGATGGTGCGGCAGTTCGCGCTACCGATAGAGGTGCACGCAGGCCAGACCTGCCGCGCCGAGGACGGCCTCGCGCTGAGTTCGCGCAACCACTACCTGAGCCCTGCCGAGCGCGCGGAGGCCAAGGCCCTTGCTGCAGCGCTGCGGCAATTGGCCGAGCGCTGGTGCGCGGCCCGCGCGGCGGGTGCGCTCGACGCCGCCGCGCTCGAACAAGATGCCCTGGACGCGCTTCGCGCGCGCGGCTGGCAGCCCGACTACCTCACGGTGCGCCGCCGCAGCGACCTGCAGCCGGCCACGGCCGCCGACGCGCCGGGCACGCTCGTCGCGCTCGGTGCGGCGCGCCTGGGCAGCACGCGGCTGATCGACAACCTCGAGTTCTGACAAAAGCAGAAGGTCGGGCGAGGGTGCGGCAAGCAGGGGATGGGTGCAAAAGCTAGAATTTTCGTTTTTGTTGTTCACCCAGGGTGCGACTGCGAGCGCCATGCGCGCCTTGCCGGCCGCGCCCCGGCTTTCTTCCCATGATTCCCTACGCCCCGCGCGAATGGCGGCCCGAAGAGCGGCCGATGATGCCCGGCTCGCCCTCCACGCCGGCGCATCCGCCCCATCTGCGCGTCGCTTATGGCGTCGTCGGTTGCCTGATCGCCATCACCGGGGGCATGAGCAATGCGCTCGTCACGGCCTACCAGCAATACCTGCAAGGCGCGCTCGGCGCCACCTCGGTCGAGATCGCGTGGCTGGTTGCCGCCTACATCATGACCAACATCTCGATGAACCTGTTGCTCGTGAAATTCCGCCAGGAATTCGGCTTGCGCATCTTCACCGAGGCATTTCTGATTCTCTACACCCTGATCGCGTTCGGGCATTTGTTCGTCAACAGTCTGAGCTCGGCGATCGCCGTGCGCGCGGCACACGGCATGACGGGCGCGGCGCTGAGCTCGCTTGGCATGTACTACACCATGCAGGCGTTCCCGAACGTACACCGCATCCGCGGGCTCGCGCTTGCGCTGGGCATGTCCACGCTGGCGCTGCCGCTCGCACGCGTTTTGCCTTTCGAGATGCTCTCGTTTGCCGAATGGCGTGGCCTGTACCTGTTCGAAATGGGCTTGTCGCTCATGTGCCTGGGCTGCGTGCTGTTGCTCAAGCTGCCGCCGGGCGACCTTTATAAAACCTTCGAGAAGCTCGACTTCGTGACCTTCATCCTGTTTGCGCCGGGCATGGCGCTGCTGTGCGGCTCGATCTCCTTGGGCCGCACGGTATGGTGGTTCGAAGCCCAATGGATGGGCTGGGCCCTGGCCGCTGCCATCGTGCTGCTGACCGCAGCCATGCTCATCGAGCACTTGCGCAACAACCCCCTGATCAACCTGCGCTGGTGGGGCAGCAGCAACATGGTGCGGCTCGCGATGATCGTCATCATGGTGCGCTTCGTGCTCTCCGAGCAATCGACCACGGGCGCCGTAGGGCTGATGCAATCGCTGGGGCTTACGCCCGAGCAAATGCACCCGATGTTCTTCGGCATGCTGCTCGGAACGCTTGCCGGCATCCTGACGAGCGTGCTCACGATAGACCGCGAGCACCTCATGGAGCCCATCATCGTGGCGCTGGCCTTGATCATGGTCGGCGCATTCATGGACGCCCATGCGACCAACCTCACGCGCCCCGCAGAAATGGTGTTGAGCCAATTCCTGACGGCTTTCGGCGGCGCCTTGTTTCTCGCGCCCGCGATGGTGCAAGAGCTGGGCTCGGTGCGGGCCGAGCCCCGCAACCTCGTGAGCTTCTCCGTGCTGTTCAGCATCAGCCAGAACATGGGCGGACAAGTCGGCTCGGCCCTGTTGGGTACGTTCCAGGTTTGGCGCGAAAAATTCCATTCCAGCCATATCGTCGAACACCTCACGCTGCTCGACCCACAGGTGGCGACGCGCGTTCAGCAAAGCGCGAACAGCTACAAGCGCGTACTCACTGACCCCGTGCTCGACAATACCCAGGGGCTGAAAGCACTCGCCACTGCAGCGACGCGCGAAGCCAACGTGCTCGCCTACAACGACGTCTTTTTGCTCGTGGCCGTGATTGCAGGTGCCACCTTGTTTTTTTTGCTCGCCCAAGTGGTCTGGAAGCGCACCACCCGAGCCACCGCATGAAGCCGGCCTGCTTTTTCCTGCCCCTGCTGGCGCCGCGACGCGAAGTCCCGCGCGCTGACACCCGCGCGCCGCGTGCAGCGCCCCCTGCCTGAATCTACCGCCCCCATGAGCACCCCACCACCCCCGGCGTCATCCGGCACACCTTCGGCCGCACCTACTCCATCTGCACCTGCACCAGCGCCTGCACCTGCCGCCGCGGCATTGGGCATGCCACCCTCGATCACGCCCGCGGAACGCCGCAAACGCCTCATCATGGCCTTCGTGTTCGCCCTCATTGCGCTGCTCGGCGTGGTGGTGGTGCTCTATGCGTGGGAATTGCCACCGTTCACCACCCCCATCGAAAGCACCGAAAACGCCCAGGTGCGCGGCCAGGTTACCTTGATCAGCCCGCAGGTGAGCGGCTATGTGGTCGATGTTCTGGTGCAGGATTTTCAGACGGTGCATCGGGGCGATTTGCTCGTACAGATCGACGAGCGCATCTACCGCCAACGTGTCGCGCAAGGCGAAGCGCAGGTGGCCGCGGCCAAGGCGGCGCTCGCCAACTTCCAGCAGCAGCGCCGCAGCGCCGAGGCCACGATCGCGCAGGCCAAAGCCAGCGTGGAAAACGCACATGCCCAAGCGCTCAAGGCCGAAGCCGACTGGAGCCGCATCAAGGCGCTGGTCGCCGATGGTTCGCTCTCGGAACGCGAGCGCGACCAGACCTTCGCCGCGCACGCCCAAGCCATGGCAGGCGTCACACAAAGCGAGGCGGCGCTGCGCATTGCCCAGGAGAATTTGCGCACCGTGGAGGTCAACCGCGGCGCGCTCGAAGCCGCCGTCGCCAATGCGCAGGCGGCGCTGCAGCTCGCACGCATAGACCTTGCCAACACCGAAATCCGTGCCGCGCGCGACGGGCGACTGGGCCAGGTGAATGTGCGCGTGGGCGCTTACGTCACCGCCGGAACGCAGCTCACGGCACTCGTGCCGCAGCCACTCTGGGTCATCGCGAACATGAAGGAAACGCAGATGGCCAACGTCGCCGTGGGCCAGCCGGCGTGGTTCACGGTCGATGCGCTCAACCATGCTCGGCTCACAGGGTACGTGGAGCGTATCTCGCCCGCGGCCGGCTCGGAGTTCAGCGTCATCCCGCCCGACAACGCCACCGGCAACTTCGTGAAGATCGCGCAGCGCATCCCGGTGCGCATCGCCATCACCCCCGACCAGCCGCTGGCCGAGCGTCTGCGCCCGGGCATGTCGGTGGTCGCGAGCATCAACACCGCGGGCAAGGCCACGCCATCGTCTCCGGCCGACCGCCCCGCGCCCGACGCCGCGCGCGCGCCGGAGTCGAAACCATGACCTGGCTCGCCGCTGCACGCTTCGTTGCCGGCACACTGAGCGCGGGCCTGCTGGCAAGTTGCAGCCTGCCACCCTACACGCCCGCCAAACCCGAGCCCGAGATCCCCTCCCACTGGCGCAACCCGAACACGACGCACAGCGCCGCGGCCAGCGCTGCACCGAGCGCCAGCGCCGCGCCCGCACCGCCGCACGTTCCTGTCCCTGCGCAGTGGTGGCGCACTTTTGGCGATCCTGTTTTGGACCGTGTGGTCGAACGCGCCTTGCAGCAAAACACCGATTTGCGCCTCGCACGTTTGCGCGTGGCCGAGTACCGCGCACGACTGGACATCGCGCGCGCGGCCCAGGCACCAGCCTTCAGCGCCAGCATGCAGCCCGTGCTGCGCATGCGCGAGCAGCTCGACCCTGAACTGCACTTTGGCGATGCCACGGTGCACCAAGCGGGCATAGAGGCCCGCTACGAGGTCGATCTCTGGGGCCGCCTGCAAAGCCTCAGCGACGCCGCGCTGGCCGAGCTGCAAGGCCAACAATATGCGCTCGACGCGGCAGCCCTCTCGCTTGCGGCCAACGCCGCGACGGGATATTTGAACCTGCGCAGCCTGGACGCGCAGCTCCACATCGCGCAAGTCACGCTCGCCACGCGCAAAGCCTCGCTCGACCGCGCGAAACACCTGCTCGACATGGGCTACAACTCGCGCACCGAGTGGATCCAGTTCGAGTCCGACTACCTTGCCGCGGCGGCCGCGATTCCCGCACTGGAGCGCTCGATCGCCTTACAGGAAAACGCATTGCGCCTGCTGCTCGACGAAAACCCCACCGAGATCCAGCGCGGCCTGCAATTGACCGAATGGCAGCTGCCCTCGATCGCAAGCGGCGTGCCGTCCGAGCTGCTGCGCCGCCGCCCCGACATCGCTCAAGCCGAAGAGCGTGTCGTCGCGGCCGACAAGAACCTCGCTGCAGCGCGCGACCAACTCCTGCCAGCGCTGCAACTCAGCGCCTCGGGCACCTGGTTCGGCTTTACCTGGAGCCAGTTACTCAACACGCCCTACCGGCTGTGGAGCATAGGCGGCAGCATCCTGACACCCGTCTTGCAAGGCAACCGCCTGCGCGCAACGGTCGATGTCGCCGACTCCCAGCGCGCACAAGCGATTTTGGGCTACGAAAAAACCGTGCGCGAGGCTTTCATCGAAGTCGAAAACGCCTTGCTGTCCATCGACGCCTTGCAGAAACAACTGGCACAGACCGAAGCACGCGAACAAGTCTCGACCGAAGCCCTGCGCGTGGTGCGCAACCGCTACCGCAACGGCTATGCGAGCTACCTCGAAGAGCTCGACGCGCAGCGCACCAATTACGCAGCGCAACAAGCTGTGGTGCAGACGCGCGCCACGCTGCTCACGTCGTATGTGGACCTGTACCGCGCCCTAGGCGGTGGCTGGGGCGAGGCCAGCGCCAAGGCCAGCCCCGCCCAAAAGCCCGGCGGCAACGCAGCCGAGCCCCAAACGCCAAGCCAAGCCACGCAGCGTTGAGTGGCCTGTCGGCACACGACCCCTAGTGTAGTGTTCGACGCTATTTGCGACATAAAACCGCGTCTTTTCGGCCTGGGCCGCGTTGCAAATCCTCGCGATACCACCCGGTATCGCTGCGGTTTACGCCTTGCCCAGACCAAAAATCCATCGGTTTTATTTGTCGCATCAAGCATCAAACACTACACTAGGTGCCAACGCCAACCCGGCGGGCAAACCCCGCTACTCTGCGGCCAACGCGCAGTGCACCGGCGTAGCCCCGAGCAGACGCACGCACACCTGCGGCTCGATACCCACGAGGTAGCCGCGCCGCCCGCCGTTGAGCACGATGCGCGGCAAATCAAGGATGCTTTGCTCGACGTACACCGGCATCTGCCGGCGCATGCCAAACGGCGAAGTGCCGCCCACGAGGTAGCCGCTGTGGCGCTGCGCGACCTGCGGTTCGCAAGGCTCGACCGTCTTGGCGCCGATTTGGCGCGCGAGCTGCTTGGTGCTGACCGTGCGGTTGCCGTGCATGAGCACGACCAGCGGCCGCGCGTCCTGGTCCTGCATCACCAGCGTCTTGACCACCATGAACGGATCGAGCCCCAGCACTTGCGCACTGTGCAGGGCCCCGCCGTGCGGTACGTAGTCGTAGGCATGCTCGCTGAACGGCACCCCGTGGGCGCGCAAGAACGCGGTGGCCGGCGTTTCCGAGACATGTGCGGTTTTCTTGGCCATGGCGCTATGCACGGGCGTGAGGTGCTCTCTTTTTCAAAGCATCAAAGCGCTGGGTCGCGCAATTCCCAGCGGATCGCGTCGATCTCCTGCAGCAGCTCGGGCGCCAGCGTGGTGCCCCAGGCGTCCAGGTTTTCATCGAGCTGCGCGCGCGAAGTCACACCGATGATGGTGCTTGCCACCTGCCACTTGGTGTAGCAAAACGCGAGCGCCATGCGCGTGGGCGTGAGGCCATGCGCACGCGCCAGCGCGTTGTAGCGGCGCGCGGCCTGCAGCGCCTCGGGGCGCCCCCAGCGCTGCTTGCGCACCGACGCATAGCTGGCAATGCGCGCACCCTGCGGCGCCTGCGGCCCCGTGGTGCCACCAGCGTCGTACTTGCCCGTGAGCAAACCGAAGGCAAGCGGCGAATACGCGAGCAGCGACACGCCCAGGCGGTGGCAGGTTTCGTCGAGGCCGTTTTCCCAGGTGCGGTTGAGCAGGCAATACGGGTTCTGCACCGTAGCCACGCGCGGCAAGCCGTGCTCCTCGGCCAGGCGCACGAACTCGTGCACGCCATACGGCGTCTCGTTCGACAAGCCGACGTGGCGCACCTTGCCCGCGCGCACCAGGCCCGCGAGTGCTTCGAGCTGCACGCGGATCGGCGTCTGCGAAGTTTCCTTCGCCGGGTCGTAATACATGGTGCCGAACGCGGGCACGTGGCGCTCGGGCCAGTGAATCTGGTAGAGGTCGATCACGTCGGTGCGCAGGCGCCGCAGACTGCCCTCGCACGAGGCCACGATGTCGGCTGCCGTCAGCCCCTTGCCTTCCCGAATCCAGGGCATGCCGCGCGAAGGGCCGGCCACCTTGGTCGCAAGCACCACCTTCTGGCGCAAGCCCGGCTGTCGGGCGAACCAGCGCCCGATGATGGACTCGGTCACGCCGTAGGTTTCGGCGCGCGCGGGCACGGCGTACATCTCGGCCGTATCGATGAAGTTCACGCCGCGCTCGAGCGCCCGGTCGAGGATGGCATGCGCATCGGCCTCATTCACCTGCTCGCCGAAAGTCATGGTGCCCAGGCAAATGGGGGTGACGCGCAGATCGCTTTGGCCGAGGGGGATGGTGTTCATGGGGAAAATTTCAGCAAACCAAAAGGACGCCAAGTGTAAGGAATGGCCCATGCCATTGGCGCCCCGCGCTGTTCCCTGTTTGACACCCGCCGACGCATCCATTCGAAATAATCCCCCCATGTACCAAGCCCTCCGCCCCTCCCGCAGCACGTTCGTGCGCATTCGTACCCTCGACTACCACGTGCGCCTCTGGGGCGACGGCGCCGATGCGCAAGCGCCGCCGCTCGTGCTGCTGCACGGCTGGATGGACGTGGCGGCTTCGTACCAGTTCGTGGTCGATGCGTTTGGGCCCGATTTTTTGCGTGCGCGCACCATCATCGCGCCCGACTGGCGCGGCTTTGGCCTGAGCAAGCCGCCGGCGCCGTGCGACCACTATCTGTTCGTCGATTACCTGGCCGACCTGGACTTTCTGCTCGACCATTTTGCGGGGGATAGGCCCGTGGACCTGGTCGGGCACAGCATGGGCGGCAACGTGGCCATGCACTACGCGGGCGCGCGAGCGGCGCGCATCCGGCGCCTGATCGACCTCGAAGGCTTCGGCATGCCCGCGGCCGACCCGCGCACGGCGCCGGCCCACTATGCGCAGTGGATGGACGAGCTCAAGCTGCTCTACCAGGGCAAGATGGCGCTGCAAAGCTATGACGGGCCCGAGGGCGTGGCGCAGCGCCTGACCAAGACCAACCCGCGTCTGGCCCCCGACAAGGCCGAGTGGCTCGCGCGCCACTGGGCGCAACCCGGTGCGGACGGGCGCTGGCGCATCCTCGGCGACCCGGCGCACAAGGTGGTGGGGGCCTATCTTTCGCGTGTGGAGGAGGTGCTGGCCCTTTACGCGGCGATCAGCGCCCCCACCTTGGTCGTCGAAGCGAGCGACAACGGCTTGCACAAGTGGTCGGGCAACACCTACACGCTAGAGGAGTTCCATGAGCGCCTGCGCCAGGTGCGCGATTGCCGGCGCACGGTGGTGCCAGATGCAGGCCACATGCTGCACCACGACCAGCCCCAAGCCGTGGCGCAGCTCATCGAGCAATTCCTTCAGTTATGAGCAAAATTGGCCTCCAAGGCGCTTCCAGACTGCCATAGAAGCTATCATTTTTGATAGTTTGGACGCACCGCAGGGGCAGCGCGGGCACGGCCGGCGGCGCGTGCGAAAATCGCCGCCCAATCGTCACAACCGTTTTTGCCAGCGCGTCCCGCGTACGGGGCCGCTGGCAGGCTCTATTGCCAATTTTTCAGAAAAGAACCACCCATGGACGCAGAACGCATCAACCAGATCGGCAACACCTTGAGCGAGCTCAGCGCGCGCACCGCGGATTTACGGAGGTATCTTTGACTTCGATGCCAAGTTCGAACGTCTGAGAACCGTCAACGCCGCGCTCGAAGACCCGGCGGTCTGGAACGACCCCAAAAAAGCCCAGGAGCTGGGCAAAGAGAAAAAAGCACTCGACGACGTGGTGCTCACGCTCGAGCGCCTCACGCGCGAGCTGGCCGACAACACCGAGCTGTTCGAGATGAGCAAGGCCGAGGGCGACGAGGCCGGGCTGCGCACCATCGAGGCCGAGGCCGCCAAGCTGCAGCCGGCGATCGAGCAGCTCGAATTCCGCCGCATGTTCAACAACCCGGCCGACCCGCTCAACGCCTTTTTGGATATCCAGGCGGGCGCGGGCGGCACCGAAGCCTGCGACTGGGCCAGCATGTTGCTGCGCCAGTACCTCAAGTACGCCGAGCGCAAGGGCTTCAAGGCCACGGTCGAAGAAGAAACCCCCGGCGACGTGGCCGGCATCAAGAGCGCCACGGTGAAGATCGAGGGCGACTACGCCTACGGCCTGCTGCGCACCGAAACCGGCGTGCACCGCCTGGTGCGCAAGAGCCCGTTCGACAGCGCGGGCGGGCGCCACACCAGCTTTGCGAGCGTGTTTGTCTATCCCGAGATCGACGACTCGATCGAGATCGACATCAACCCTGCCGACGTGCGCGTCGACACCTACCGCGCGAGCGGCGCGGGCGGCCAGCACATCAACAAGACCGACTCGGCCGTGCGCCTGACGCACATCCCCACGGGCATCGTGGTGCAGTGCCAGGACAGCCGCAGCCAGCACAGCAACCGCGACGTGGCCTGGCGGCGCCTGCGCTCGCGCCTGTACGACCACGAGATGCGCAAGCGCATGGAGGCGCAGCAAAAGCTCGAGGAAACCAAGACCGACGTGGGCTGGGGCCACCAGATCCGCAGCTACGTGCTCGACCAGAGCCGCATCAAGGACTTGCGCACCGGCGTCGAAATCAGCAACACGCAAAAAGTGCTCGACGGCGACCTCGACGCCTTCATCGAGGCCAGCCTCAAGCAGGGCGTTTGACACCTGCAATTTTTAAGCCTTTTTGCCCTCCAGACCAGATAAGACCTGCGCAAGCAGCTATCAAAACCAATGCAATGGAAACCCCCATGCGTGAAGCCCAAGCCACTGTCACCCGCCGCGAGGACTACGCCCCGCCGGCCTACTGGATCGACAGCGTCGATCTGAGCTTCGACCTCGACCCGGCCAAGACGCGCGTGCTCAATCGCATGCGCGTGCGCCGTAACCCCGACGTGCCCGCGCAGCCGCTGCGCCTCGACGGCGAGGAACTGAACCTCGCGCGCGTGCTCGTCAACGGCCAAGGCACCAGCTTCAAGATCGACGGCGACCAGCTCGTGCTCGAAAACCTGCCTGAAGGCAGCGAGCCCGTGGAACTCGAAATCTTCACCACCTGCGCGCCCACCAAAAACACCCGGCTCATGGGCCTGTACGTGAGCGAGGGCACCTTTTTCACGCAGTGCGAGGCCGAGGGCTTTCGCCGCATCACCTACTTCCTCGACCGCCCGGACGTGATGGCGAGCTACACCGTCACGCTGCGCGCCGACAAGGCCGCGTACCCGGTGCTGCTCTCGAATGGCAACCTGGTCGCGCAGGGCGAGCTCGACGACGGGCGCCACTGGGCCCAGTGGGTCGATCCGCACAAAAAGCCCTGCTACCTGTTCGCGCTGGTCGCGGGCAAGCTCGTGGCGCGCGAGCAGCGCATCCGCAGCCGCGCGGGCACCGAGCACCTGCTGCAGGTCTATGTGCGCCCGGGCGACCTCGACAAGACCGAGCACGCCATGCACTCGCTCATGGCCGCGATCGCCTGGGACGAGGCGCGCTTTGGCCTGCCGCTCGATCTGGAGCGCTTCATGATCGTCGCGACCAGCGACTTCAACATGGGCGCGATGGAAAACAAGGGCCTGAACATCTTCAACACCAAGTTCGTGCTCGCCAACCCCGCGACGGCCACCGACGCCGACTACGCGAACATCGAAAGCGTGGTCGCGCACGAATACTTCCACAACTGGACGGGCAACCGCGTCACCTGCCGCGACTGGTTCCAGCTCAGCCTCAAAGAGGGCCTGACGGTGTTCCGCGACCAGGAATTCAGCCAGGACATGGCCGGCAGCCCCTCGGCGCGCGCCGTCAAGCGCATCGAAGACGTGCGCGTGCTGCGCACCGCGCAGTTCCCCGAAGACGCCGGCCCCATGGCGCACCCGGTGCGGCCCGACAGCTACATCGAGATCAACAACTTCTACACCGTCACGATCTACGAAAAAGGCGCCGAAGTCGTGCGCATGATGCAGACGCTGGTCGGCCGTGAAGGCTTTGTGGCGGGCATGAAGCTCTACTTCGCGCGCCACGACGGCCAGGCCGTGACCTGTGACGATTTTGCGCAGGCCATCGCCGACGCCAACCCCGCAAGCGCACTCGCGCGCCACCTGCCACAGTTCAAGCGCTGGTACAGCCAGGCCGGCACGCCGCGCGTGCGCGCGCAGGGCACGTGGGACGCCGCGGCGCGCAGCTACACGCTCACGCTCACGCAAAGCTGCCCGCCCACGCCGGGGCAGCCGCACAAAGAACCCTTCGTGATCCCGATCGAGCTCGGCCTGCTCGACGCCGCCGGGCACGCGCTGCCGCTGCAACTCGCGGGCGAGGACGCGCCCCACGGCACCACGCGCACGCTGGTGCTGACCGAGCCGAGCCAGAGCTTCACCTTCGTGGACATCGACGCCGCGCCCGTGCCCTCGCTGCTGCGCGGCTTCAGCGCGCCCGTGATCCTCGAAGACGAGGCGAGCGACGCGCAGCTGCTCACGCTGCTCGCGCACGACACCGACCCCTTCAACCGCTGGGAGGCCGGTCAACGCCTGGTGCTGCGCGCCGCTATTGCAGCAATAGCTACTAGCGCCCTGCAGACAAGCGCCAGCGGCCCATTGGATGCACAAATTCTGCCCACATCGCTGGTGCAGGCGCTGCGCGAAGTGCTGCGCCACCCGCAGCTCGACGCCGCCTTCAAAGAGCTCGTGCTCACGCTGCCGGCCGAGAGCTACATCGCCGAGCAGCTCGATGAGGTCGATCCGCAGCGCGTGCACGCCGTGCGTGAAGCCATGCGCTTGCAGCTCGCGCTCGCGCTGCAGTCCGACTGGCAATGGGCCTGGGAGCAGCACCAGACACTGGGCGCGTACCGCCCCGACCCCGTCAGCGCTGGCCGCCGCGCGCTCAGCAACCTTGCGCTGCACATGCTGTGCCTGGCCGCGCAGCACCAGGGCGATCAAGTCTGGCCGGGCAAGGCTTATCAGCGCGTCAAGACGGCCACGAACATGACCGAGCGCTTCGGCGCCTTGAGCGCGCTGGTCGCGAGCGGGCACGAGCTCGCCGCGCCTGCGCTCGAGCGCTTTCATGCACTGTTCAAAGACGAGCCGCTGGTCATCGACAAGTGGTTCGCGTTGCAAGCTAGTGCGCCCGACCGCGGCGGACAGGTGCTGCCCATCGTGCGCCGGCTCCTGCAGCACCCCGACTTCCACCTGACGAACCCGAACCGTGCGCGCAGCCTGATCTTCAGCTACTGCATGAACAACCCCGGCGCCTTCCACCGCGCCGACGCCGCCGGCTACCAGTTCTGGAGCGAGCGCGTGCTCGAGCTCGACGCCATCAACCCGCAGGTCGCCGCACGCCTGGCGCGCGCACTCGACCGCTGGAAGAAGCTCGCCGAGCCCTGGCGCAGCGCCGCACGTGAAGCGCTCGCGCGCGTCGCCGCCAAGCCCGACCTCAGCGCCGACGTGCGCGAAGTCGTGGGCCGCGCGCTCGCCGAGGAATAATCGGCATTCCGTAGAACATCCAGGGAGACTTTGCATGACCTCACACATCAGCCTCACGCGCTACCTGATCGAGCAGCAGCGCGAAGCCGGCAAAATCCCCGCACAGCTGCGCCTGCTGCTCGAAGTGGTTGCACGCGCGTGCAAGCGCATCAGCCTGACCGTGAACAAGGGCGCGCTCGGCAGCGTGCTCGGCAGCGCCGGGAGCGAAAACGTGCAGGGCGAAGTGCAAAAAAAGCTCGACATCATCGCCAACGAGGTGCTGATCGAGGCCAACGAGTGGGGCGGCCACCTCGCGGCCATGGCCAGCGAGGAGATGGACGCCATCTACGTCGTGCCCAACCGCTTTCCCAAAGGCGAATACCTGCTGCTGTTCGACCCGCTCGACGGCTCGAGCAACATCGACGTGAACGTGAGCATAGGCACCATCTTCAGCGTGCTCAAAATGCCCGAGGACGACCGCGGCGTCGATGAAGGCGACTTTCTGCAGCCCGGCCGCCAGCAGGTCGCCGCTGGCTATTGCATCTACGGCCCGCAAACCGTGCTCGTGCTCACCGTAGGCGACGGTGTCGCCATGTTCACGCTGGACCGCGAACAGGGCTCGTTCGTGCTCACCGAAGAAAAACTGCGCATCCCCGAGGACACCAAAGAGTTCGCGATCAACATGAGCAACATGCGCCACTGGGCCCCTCCCGTGCGGCGCTACATCGACGAGTGCCTGCAAGGCAAGGACGGCCCGCGCGGCAAGGATTTCAACATGCGCTGGGTCGCGAGCATGGTCGCCGACGTGCACCGCATCCTCGTGCGCGGCGGCATCTTCATGTACCCCTGGGACAAGCGCGAGCCGAACAAACCCGGCAAGCTGCGCCTGATGTACGAGGCCAACCCCATGGCCTGGCTGGTCGAACAAGCCGGCGGCGCCGCCACCAACGGCCAGCAACGCATCCTCGACATCCAACCCAGCCAGCTGCACGAGCGCGTGAGCGTGATCCTGGGCTCGAAAAACGAAGTCGAGCGCGTCACGAGCTACCACACGGCGCTATAATGTCGGGCTTCGCCGGAGTAGCTCAGTCGGTAGAGCAGCTCATTCGTAATGAGAAGGTCGGGGGTTCGATTCCTCTCTCCGGCACCAAGTCAGCAAAGGAAACCCCACTATCTAAACGGTAGCGTGGTTTTTTCTTTTCTGTTGCTTGTAGGCAATCTGTAGGCACTTTGCCCAAATACAGCCCCAGCCCCAGCCCCAGCACCAAATCCGCTTTGGTGGTCGGTGCCTCTCAGGTGTTTGCATCGCGCTCGTCACGGCACATCCGTGCGTAACCTTGCCGCAACCTTGGCTGCTGTGGCTTGCTCTTTGCCTTGCCAACATTGGCGGTGTTCTGCGTGTAGGTTGTTCCGTTGCGCGTGACGGTGCGCTCGGCGGGCTTTGCATCTTCGGAATTTCCGAAGATAGATTCACGAACCGCAGCAACAGTCTTGTCAGCAGGAACAAGAAACCCGGCACGCTGGCCGGGTCGGTCTGTCAGTGCGCCGCCATGGGTAGCAGCAATTCAAGCTGCGCAGTAGGGTCGGGCGGCTGCGGTACCGGCTCACCTTCGCCTTGTGGGTCTTGGTCAGCATGTCGGCCGACTTCCAACTTCTGCCCGCCACCTGCAAGCATCGCGCTTTCCGTGGTAACCGGACTGGTAACCAACGCTGCGATGTAGCCGCCCTTGACAAAACCTTGACGGTTCCTTGCTGTCAAACGCACTGCCACCCTGTGGGCCGCAGCAAATGGCAAGCCACCAAACCCCTAGAAGTCCAGCGGCTCATTCGGAAAGGGCTCACCCATCTGGGCGGGCTTGGCGGTGTCCATCGCGGCGCGCTTTCTTTTGACGTGCGGCCAGGTCGATAACGTCCTGGGAGTCGGTCAGCTTGAACCCTTGCAGCATCATGCGCAGACCATCAGGCAATGCACGGCCCCGGCTGGCTTACCATGCCTGGGCGCGCAGCTTGAACCCGGCTTCGCCCTCCAGCGCGGCATACACCACGGGCGCGGCATCAACGATCACGCCCATGGGCAAGCGTGCCGCGTCATGCCCTTGGCAGTGTTGCAAGGTCAGCACCATGTCCTGCGCCAGGTCGGGGTGCAGGCCAGCCGCCCGGGCGTTGCCGCAGCGGTACGGGCCATCGCCACGCAGGTGTCGGCACTCCAGGCACAGCCGCCGGTCATCGCCCCCACGATCCCGGATCACCAGCTTATCGGCCAGGCGCTCGGCATCCTGGGGTGATGTGCCGCGCTGCTGGAACAAGTCTTGCCGCGCCATGAAGGTATCCAATTCCTGCCCGTTCATGGCGCTGCTGTGCGGCCATGCCCAGCGGTCGGGGGCTGCTAATTCTGCTAATTTGCTAATTTCCGATCCCTGGGTGGCGTCCTGCCCCCTCGGAATTCGCAGATTAGCAAGATTAGCAGGGGGTGCAGGTCTGGAAAGCAGGGCATGCGGGTCAAACCACATGGTTCAGCACCTCCCATGCGAGTCGGGCCTTGATGCCGTCGATCTCCGTCCCGGCTGGCAGTGGAAGTAGATAGCCGGTCGATACCAGCGCATCAACAGCCGCCGTCAGCCGTGCCTTGTTGCGTAGCTGTGCTGGCCCCTTGGTCAGTACAGGCGCTGTGCGAAAGCGCTGCATGCCACGCTCGCGCAGCCAGGCCAGCAGGGTTTCAGCGTCCTGCACTTCTCGCGGAACTGCCGCAACGCCACGGACGCGCAGCGTCTCGGCTAAATACCATTGCACCAGCACCAGGCCGCGCGCCAGGGTTTCAGCATTGATGTGCCGCGCGGTCACGCCTTGCTCGATGGCTGTCAGCACGCCCGCGATGCGGCAAGCGTTTTCCAGCGCCTTTGACGCCCGGTCGCGCAGCTCCGACAACTCGCAGCCTGGGGCCATCAAGGTTTCAAACTGGTTATGTGCTGCGATGGATAGCGCCTTGGCTTCGTCTGTCAGCTCCAGCTCCACAGGTTCGAGAACCTGCCCGCATTCGTCCGATGTGGGGGGCGCGGCTTCCATCAAGCCCGACAGCACGGCAAACATGCGTTTGAGTTCGCGCCGGTCGCCTGCCCATTCGAATTGATCCACCTGCCGCGTGCCGATGGTCGATTCAGGCCAGGCTACCAGGCAACGCGCCAACAGCCCCTGCCCATTCGCCATGCGGTCGGAAAGCAGCTTCACCATCACATCGCCCTGCGCGAGTTGGTGCATACACATGCGCCGCCCGTAGAGGATGCCCACGCCATCGCCAGCGCGCACACGGTCAAAGGGACTGCCGTCCCACAGCTTGCACCAGCGCGCCATGGTCTTGAGGGCGTTGTCACTGTTGAGGGCATGCCCGCCAATCAGCAGCCCGCCTTCATCGCTGAACAAGGCCACGCTGGGCTGCGCCAGTGCCAGCAGTTTGTAGAGTCCCTCCACCGTGGGGTCGGTCACAAAGCGCAAAGGGGCAACAGGTGCTTCGGGCTTGGGGCCTACCTCTTGCACAGCTTGCTGCACTTGGGCCGATGTGGCGGTGCCCTTCTTGCCTTGCGTGGCAGCGCTGCGCGCAGCATCAACCGCTTTTTGCCAAGATGCCAATTCCTGCTCATGTTCAGCAAGGGCTTGCTCATAAGCCTCCATCGCCTTTTTTTCCTGGGCTTTCGCAGCGCCAAGCACCAGATCATCAATTGCGCTTTTGCGCTCCCCTGATTCGCCCACGGTCAGCAAAAAGAGACTGGTCGGCTTGCGTCCGCCCCATGGCAACAGCACATCAAAATGCGCTTGCGCCGCAAGGCTGGCAGCAGCCAAAACCGACTGCGCGCACATCGCCAGCGGTGCCTTGACAGCATCGTGTAGGGCTTGGGCTGCGCTGCCCAGCACATCACCCAGCGCCTCTACCGGATAGGCCGCAGCCGGTGGCAAGGTGGCGCGCAGCGGCTCAGGTGGGAGGGCGGGATCAACCCACGCACCGCCCCCTGCGCCATCTTCCAGTGCCGGAAACGCAGGGCTGATTGCCACTGGTGCCGCAGCTTCAATGCATCGGCGTACAGCGCCAAATTGTTCGCGCAAGTGCAGGTCGTTGAAGTCGGTTTCCCCGTCACCGCGCTCGCCGGTGAACCTGGGCACTGCCAGCAGTCCGCCCACAGCCTTTGCCGCCTCGGTGGCTTTGGCAATGCCGGGGTTGCCCTCGGTTTTCCAGTCATCGTCAGCAGCCAGGATCAGGCGCAGCTTGGGGTACTTGCTGTGCAGGGCCTGGGCCACTTCCAGCAGGTTCCCCGCGTTCATCGCGCAGGCTACGGCATGGCCGGTGGCCTCATGGATGGATGCGCCAGTGGCAAAGCCTTCGCACACGATCAGCACGCCCTTGGGCTTGCCGATTCCGAAGTAGCAGCCCTTGATGCGCCCGCCCGGTTGAAAGCGCTTGTCCCCCTCTGGGCCGATGGCTTGCAGGCTGTGCAAGGTGGTTGATGCATCGCGCAGTGGGATCAGCAGCGCCTCGCCCTCGGTCTTGATTCCGTGGGGCCGGATACCCTTGCGCACTAGATAAGGATGATCTGCCGGGGCTGGTAGTGCAGCCTCCCAGCGTTTTGCCGCTGCCCCTGCTGCATCTTGATGGCGCTGGGCTTTGTCGGCATCGCGCTGCTGGGCAATGGCTTGCATGCGCTGCTGGTGGGCACTGCGCTGGGCTGGTGTGAGCCTGTTCACATCCTTGCTGCACCAGTTCTGTTGCATGCCAGTGCGCCAGCAGCCGAATGCACCAGCAGCCATGTCGCCATCGTCGTGCAAGACATACCAGCCGCTGGTGTCGCTGCGCTTGCCGTTGGTGCTGTAGCGGTGCAATGCGCCGTCGGCATGGATCACATCAGGCACGGCCAGGCCAGCCGCTGCGATGGCCGATTGGAATTGGTCGATCACTGTCATCACAGCCGCCCTCCAATCTGCGCCAGAAACAGTGCCGCGTCGTGCAAGCTGGGCAGGTAGCGCGCCAGCCCCCAGCGTTCAGCCCAGTAGGCGGTGGTGCCGTCCGGGGCTGCAACGCGGTGCAGGCTGTGCCCCTGCTGTGCGAAAGCGCTGCGCAGGGTGTTGAATTGCGCGCCAGCGTCGGTAAACTGCGCGGTGTTCGGGGCGCTCGATTCTGCTTTGGTGGGGTCGGGCGTTTTCATTTGCAGCCCTCCACCCTGGGCAGGTTCGCCACACCGACTTGCAGCACGTTCAAGATTGCTACGGAAAAGCCACCGGCAGCGCGGTCGAAGTGCCCCATTTTGTTCAGGGCCTGCAACTTGTCGTGAATTTGGCGCAGTGCATCGGCCTGGGAGCGGCCACGCATTGCGACCAGCTCCTGAACCAGTGCGAGCCCCAAGGCAGCACCTTCATGTTCGGCGGTGTTTGCCACGTCTGCATCGGCCTGGGCCAGCAGCTTTGCAGCCACATCGCGCAGCCCCTCGGGGCCAATTGGGATTGAAACGGCGGTACCCTCACTGGTGCAGGCCGTCAGCAGGTTGTCGACCACAGCGATTTCGTGCCCGTCCGGGTTGGCGTAGATGGTGGTGGGGCTGGTCATGCTGACACCCCAAGAACGCGGCGCAGTTCAGATACGGGCCACGCAAGGCGGCCATTGATACGGATGCAGGAAACGGGGCCGGTTCCCGAATTCATCGCCCATGTGCGCAAGGTCTGCGGGCGGCGGTTTAGGTAATAAGCAGCCTGTTCGGTCGGCACCGTGGGGCGGTTGACCAATTCCAACGGCGGAAACTTCTGTGGCTCGGTTGCAGCGCGGCGGGTGTCTGCGCTGTGCAGGGTTGCTTGCATTGGTTACCGTCTTTCTGCCCATTGGGGCGTTGATTAATGACGGTTACCTATTTTTCGCATAAATCGGCAGGTAAGCGCTTGCCGTTTGCTTGCCGTTTGCTTGCCGTTTACTTGCCGAAAAGTCGCTCGCGGTGCGCGTTTAGGTCTTGCTGCAATGCCTGCCGGGTAATGCGCAGCTCTTTGGCAACCTTGCCAATGCCACGCGGCAGGTGTGCATAGGTGTCTGTTGGCATTGCCAGCTCAGCATCAATGCACATTTGCCAACGTTTGGCCTGTCGCTGTTCCTGAGTTAATGCGGTCACAACCGGCTCCACGGGCGCAGGCGCTGCGGCCTGGTGTTGGGCGGGCGCAAAGCCCTCCATGACCAGCGTTTCCCAGTCGTTGCGCGGGCCGTGCTGCGGGTCGAAGTTGAGATTGTGACGGTCTTGCTCATAGCCTTCGTCATCAAACTGTGCTCTCATGCTCTCGGGGCCGTATTCGAGCAGAAAAGCAGCCTCGAACTCGTCGCGCCACACGAACACTCCAGCGGGCAGTAGCCCCAAGGATTCGCTTCGCCACTGTTGATAGCCGTCCTCGTGGCTGGTCTGCGTTGCGGTGATGCGCTCACTACAAGCCTCTAGTTCTCGAACTATCCAGTTCGCCCACTCACGAGCAGCGATTGGCTGCGGCGCGCCTTTCTCGTCCAACCGGTAGGCTTGCAGCCCCTCCAGGTGTGGC
The DNA here is from genome assembly GCF_003337425.1 of Extensimonas vulgaris. Classification (GTDB taxonomy): domain Bacteria; phylum Pseudomonadota; class Gammaproteobacteria; order Burkholderiales; family Burkholderiaceae_C; genus Extensimonas; species Extensimonas vulgaris. The sequence continues at coordinate 79,222 of NZ_QPJU01000009.1, read as the reverse complement.
GTGGTGCCCTCCTCGCCAGCAAATGCGTTTGCGCACACGTCCGGGCTAAGAACCTCCCAGTCTGTCAGCAGCGGTATCGCCCGCACTGGAATGGCCTGCCTGCCGTTGATTTCCACGATGACGTTCAAAGCATCCTCCCGAATGCGCTCCCGTATCAGGTGCCACCAGCAGGCCAGCGGGAGGTCTGGCTTTTTAGCAGGATTGCAGCCCTGCCTAGCTGGGGCGAAACGGTTATGCCATCGAGGGCGCAGGTTGAACGTGCATGGGCGCATCCTTGAATCGCTGCGCTGCCTGCCACATGTCATAGGCGCTTTGCTCGGCCAGCCACACGCGGGCATCCCCGCCACGCTCTACGCCTAGCCACGCCTCGATGCGCAGGGCCATTTCAGGGGACACAGCAGCGCGGCCATTGAGCACACGCGACAAGGTGACGCGGGACACGTCCAATTGCCGGGCGGCCTCGGTCACGGACAGCCCCAGCGCGGGCAATACATCGTCGCGCAGCGTCAGGCCAGGATGCGGGGGGTTGAACATGCGTGCCATCGTCGTTGCTCCTGTCTCAGTGGTAATCCTGATAGTCCACCAACACGGCGTCCAGTCCCTCGAAGGTGAACGTCATGCGCCAATTGCCATTCACGGATACCGACCAATACCCGTTCAAATTGCCTTGCAGGGAATGCAGCCCCCAGCCGGGCAGGTTCATATCCTGGGGCTGCTGGGCTTGGTCGAGTCGGGCCAGTTGCCGCGCCAGCTTGGGGGCATGGGCGGCCTGAATACCGGCCTTGGTGCCTAGCTCGAAAAAGGCTTGCAGCCCCTTGTGACGGAATGACTTAATCACGGCTGGATTGTATCGCGCAACGCTACGACATACAAATCACTGAACGGCACGCAGCTTTCCAGGTTCGGCCTGAGCGTCAAACTGCACTGCGGCAAGGCTCAGAATGTGCCCCTCTATCTGCTCCAGAAACGGGCGCAGGGCGTCGATACTGCGCGGCCTGTAGCCCTCGGCGGTTGCGCTGGGCTTGTGCCCCATCACTTGCGCAATGGCCCCGGCAGGTGCCCCGGCCGCCTCCCCCAGCAGCGAAAACGAACGACGCAGCCCGTGGAATGTCAGGTGTTCAATGCCAGCGTGTCGCAGGGCCTGGGCATGGCTTGCGCGGGCGTCAGTGATGCGCCCTGCCTTGCCTGTGCTGGCAAACACGAACGGCCCAACCCTGGGCAAAGTTGCCAGTAGCTGCGCCATGTAGGGCGTCAGGGGGATGGTGCGGGTACTGTCCACCTTGTCGGCAATGGTCAGCTTGCGCCACTGAAAATCCACGTTCGCCCATGCCAAGGCGGCCAGTTCTTCGCGGCGCGCACCAGTCAGCAGCAGTGCGCGCAGGTAAGCGCTTGCGGTGCGGTTGTTAAGCTGCTCCACACCAGCCCACCAGCCCGGCACCTGGGCGGCCTCTAGTGCGTCGGTGCGGCGGGTGGTGCTGGGCAGGCTCTCCACGATGGCGGCGGCCTTGCCCGCTTCGCGGTCGGTCAGGCTTCGATACTCAGGACGGGCAGCGCACCAGCGCAAAAAGCCCCGAAACATCATCAGGGCGCGGGCGGCTTGGTGCTTTCCGGCCACGGCTTCGCGGTCATACCAGCTTTTCAGCGTGTCCTCATTGATGGCAGCAAGGGGCAACGCCAGCAGCGGATACAGCGGCCCCGGCCTTGTCACGCCATGCCCTCGTTTCTTTGGCTCGCCACCTGGGGCGGCCATTGCTTCAAGGTCGGCACGGTAACGGGGCTTCCAGGCGTCTTTGCGCTTGGGTCTGCCGTTCGCCAGATACAGCGGCCAGACTTCGCCCACGGTCAGGGCCTGGGCAGTTGCTGCGGCCTTTGCTTCGGCTTTTTCTGCCTGTTGCTGGCGCTCTATCTCTCGGGGGTCTTGTCCACTGTCCACCAGAACCTTCAGGCGCTGCGCCTCACCCCTTGCCTTTTCAATCGGCCAATCAGCGGCGGTGCCAATGTTCACGCGCAAGGTTGCCCCGTTCAAGCGCGATTCAAACACGTAGGTTTTGCGGCCTGTAGGCGTCACCCGCAGCGCCAAAGCGGGAGCTTCGGTGTCCCATAGAAAAGCCTGGGACTTACTAGGCGGGCATGTGAAGTCAGCCACACGGCCAGCGGTCAAACGAACCCGGCTTTTTTGTTCACTCATGGCACCCCCTGAAAATCTGTAGGCAATCTGTAGGCAATCTGTAGGCAAATTCAGTAGAAAATGCCGAATTTCAATCAACACCAAAGCTGTTTATGCATCCAGTAATAACAATCTAACTTGTTGATTTACATTGATTCTATCAGCATAAATCAACGCAAGCGAATAACACAATCCCATCATTCGTAATGAGAAGGTCGGGGGTTCGATTCCTCTCTCCGGCACCAGCTAAAAGAATAGCAAACAGGCCGCATGTTTTCTTGGACATGCGGCTTTTTTATTGCCCTGCTTGCGCGTGAGCCCGTGTCACGCACTATGTGGCACTACGCAGCACTGCGTGGCACGATCAAAGCGTCTAGCGCGAGCACCCCTTGCCCGCGCGGCAGCACGAGCAAGGGGTTGATGTCTATGCTTTCGATCGCATCGGCGTGCTGCGCGGCATAGACGGACAGCGCCGCGATGGCCGAGGCCAGCGCCTCCATGTCGGCCGGCGGCTGACCACGCACGCCGGCCAGCAGCACCTTGCCGCGCACTTCCTCGATCATCGCGCGCGCCTCGGCCACGCCGAAAGGCGCGACGCGGAAGGCCACATCCTGGAACGCTTCGACGAACACGCCGCCCACGCCGAACATCAGCACCGCGCCAAAAACCGGGTCATGCGCCACGCCGAGAATCGTCTCCACGCCCGGGGGCGCCATCTGTGCGACCACGACGCCGTCGATGCGGGCCGCGGGTGCATATGTGTGCGCACGCTCGCGCAGCGTGCGAAACGCCGCGCGCACTTGCGCTGCATTGCGTACACCGACGATCACGCCACCGATTTCGCTCTTGTGCGCGATGTCGGGCGAGGCGATTTTCAGCACCACGGGGTAGCCGATGTCCGCCGCCGCGCGCACGGCATCGTCTTCGCTCATGGCCACGCGCTCCTGCACCACGGGGATGCCCGCGCTCGCGAGCACCGTCTTGGCCTCGACCTCGTTCACGACCTGCACGGGTGGCGGTAGCGCCCCGGCGGGCAAAGGCGGCGGCATGTCGGCCAGGGCGCGTTTTTGCAACTGCTGCCCGTAGTGCACCAGCGCCCCGGCGGCACGCACGGCGCGCGTGGGCTCGTCGAACAGCATCACGCCCGCCTGCTCGAACATCTGCCGCACCTCGGTCGAGGCGAGCATGCTTGCGATCACCGTGCGGTCTGGAAAGCGCTGCAGCACGGTCTGTAGCTGCTCGAGAATCCCGCGCCCCAGCTCCGTGACCAGGCCCACGCTCGAGAGAAAGGCCACGATAACGTCGTACCGCCCCTCTTGCAGCATGACCTCAAAGTTGCGCTCGAACAGCGTCAGATCGTTGACCAGTTGCGCCGTCATATCGACGGGGTTGCGCGGCCCGCAAAACGGCAGCAGGGCCTTGAGGCGGCGCTGCGCATCCTCGGGCATGGGCGGCATGTCCAGACCCACGTCGGCGGCCACGTCGGCCATCAAGGCCCCGACCCCGCCCGAGACCGTGAGCACACCGAGCCGCCGGCCCTGCGGCAGCGGCGCCGGCGACGCCGCCGCGTAGGCGGTATCGAAAAACTCGTCGATGCTGCGCGCACGCAGCACGCCGAACTGGCGAAACACCCCTTCATAGACCTGGTCTGAGCCCGCAAGCGACGCGGTGTGCGATGCCGTGGCATGCGCGCCCGCCTCCGAGCGCCCCACCTTCATGATGACGACGCGCTTGCCGCGCTCGCGCGCCAGCGCCAGGGCGTGGAACAGCCGCTCCTTGTCCGCCGCCGCCTCGAGGTAGCCGGCGATCACCTGCGTTTCTGCGTCGAGCGCAAAGTGCTCGATGCAGTCGGCAACATCGACATCACACTGGTTGCCGGTGGTGATCCACAGGTTCAGCCCCAACCCGCGCTGGCGGATCAGCGAAAGGCAATAGCCGCCGAAGGCACCGCTTTGGCTGACCACGCTGATGCGCCCCGGCACGAGGCCAAAGCCCGCAGCACTCGGCGTAAAAGTGCCCAGCAGGCGCCGCCGCACGTTGATCAGGCCCATGCAGTTCGGCCCCACCACGCGCATGCCGGTGCGCCGCGCGAGCGCGCTCATCTCCTCCTGCCAGGCCACGCCCGGCCCGCCGACCTCGGCAAAACCCGCGCTGAGCACGACCGCCCCGCGCACGCCATGCGCAGCGCAGTCTTCGAGCGCGGCGAGCACCGCTGGCGCCGGCACCGCGACGATGGCCAAGTCCACCGCATCGGGCACTGCGGCCATCGTGGGGTAGGCGGGCAGACCCTGGATCTGCGACGCCTTGGGATTGATCGGATACAGTGGGCCGTCAAAGCCGCTTTTTTTCAGAAAGTCGAGCGGGCGACCGCCGATCTTGCTCGGGTCGGACGAAGCACCGTAGATGGCAATCGCGCGCGGATCGAACAAGGGGGCGAGGGACGGTCTGGCGGCTGGGGGTGGCATCGTGCTGTCTCCTTGGTTTTGTTGGTATGCGATGGTTTATACACCGCGCATCCATTTTTTGCCCCCATGCAAGCGAAAGGAGACCGCAGCCATCCAGTACCCATGAATGGATTTCATCCAATGCAATGCAGATTCCATCAACAACCATCACATTCACAAGGAGCAAATAGATGTTCAGTGGAAAAGCACTCGAAAACAAGGTCGCCATGGTCACGGGCGCAGCGCAAGGAATAGGCGCCGCCATTGCGCGCGCTTATGCCGCGCAAGGTGCCAAAGTGGCCGTCGTGGACTGGAATGGCGAAAAGGCGCAGGAAGTCGCCGAGGAAATCCGCAAGCAGGGCCAACGTGCGATCGGCGTGGCCTGCGACGTTTCAGACCGCGCCTCTGTCGATGCGGCCGTGGCCGAAATCGCAGGCAAACTCGGCCCCGTGGACATTCTCGTCAACAACGCCGGCATCACGCGCACTGCAATGCTGCACAAAATGACCCGGCACCAATGGGATCAGGTCATCAACGTGCACCTTGGCGGCAGCTTCAACTGTCTGCAGGCCGTGGTCGGCGGCATGATGGAGCGCCAGCGCGGCTGGATCATCAACACCGTGTCCTCTGCCGGCATTCTGGGCACCATAGGCCAGATCAATTACGGCTCTGCCAAAGCGGGGCTCATAGGATTCACCAAGTCTGCCGCGCGCGAATTGGCGCGTTACAACATCGTCGTCAATGCCGTCGCACCCGGCGCCGCGACACCCATGACGGAAACCATCCGCACGGACGAGCGCTTCAAAGACCGTTACCTCGAACGCATCCCGCTCGGCCGCTGGGCCGACCCCGAAGAAATTGCGCCGGTGTTCGTTTTTCTGGCGTCACCCGGTGCGAGTTACGTCACGGGGCAAATCGTGGGCGCGGATGGCGGTATGTCCATCCACTGAAATAAATATCTCTGAATTCGTGAAAATAAAAACCATAAAACGAATTCAGATTTTTCAATAGGAGACATTGCATGATAGACCTCAACGCGCGTTTGGACGATCTCGATATCTACGCCGGGTCGAACGAGATCCAGCGCAACATCCTGGCCAAGGCCATCCTCGAGCTGCCCGGTTGAGCGGCGCGGTTCATCGCTCCTGGGGCACAACGCGCTGCACCAACGGCGCGTAGCCATGGTTCAGCGGGCCGTGGCCGTGGCCGGTGCGCACCTCGGCCCCGGCAGCAATCGCACCGCGCACGTAGGCGCGCGCCTGCTCCACCGCTTGCGGCAGCGCAAGACCGCAGGCCAGATAGGCGGCCAGCGCGGACGAGAGCGTGCAGCCGGTGCCGTGCACGTTCTGGCTTGCAATGCGCGGCGACTCGAAAGACTGGCGCAGACCATCCTGCGTGGCGAGCCAATCGATCACGAACTCGCCCGCCAAGTGCCCCCCCTTGAGCAACACGGCAGGCGCACCCAAGGCCAGCAGATCCGCCGCGGCGCCTTCGAGTGCGCCCGCGCTCGCGAGCGGACGCCCGAGCAACCAAGCAGCCTCGTCGAGGTTCGGGGTGATCACCTCGGCCAGCGGAAAGAGCTCCGCCACGAGCACGGCCACGGTGTCCTCGGCCATCAGGCGGTCGCCGCTCGTGGCCACCATGACAGGGTCGAGTACCACATGCGGCATGCGATGCCGGCGCAGCGCGTCGGCCACCACGCGCACGACTTCGGGCGCGTGCAGCATGCCGATCTTCACGGCATCGACGCCTATGTCTTCCACCACGGCATCGATCTGCGCGCGCAGCATCTCGGGCGGCACGCCGTGGATCGCACGCACGCCTTGCGTGTTCTGGGCCGTGAGCGCGGTGATGGCCGTCATGCCATAGCAACCCAAGGCGCTGAAGGTCTTGAGGTCGGCCTGGATGCCCGCGCCGCCGCCGCTGTCGGAGCCGGCAATGGAGAGCACGCGCACGTAGCTGCAAGAAGCATGGCGGGCAGAAGGAGTTGAAGAAACTGACGACGGCATGATGGAAATTATGGTGGATGCGCCAAGTCAAGCGGCGCAGGGTTTGGCTGTGCTGTAATTCTTTTCTCCTGGACGAAACGGAAGTGTCACGCGCTTTGGGATTGGCGTGGCCGAGATGGGCCCCAGCTGGCGTGCGGGTTTCGCGTTCCACAGCGTGCGGCCTTGCCCCGTTTCGTCCTGTGCGAGACGAAGCCATGCCATCCTCTTCTTCCATCGTCATTCTGGGCGCGGGCCTCATGGGCCGTTTGCTCGCGGTCGAGCTGGCCCGCGCAGGCCACACGGTCGAGGTGTTCGACCGCGGCGGCCCGCAGGCCGAACATGCGGCCGCCACCGTGGCCGCGGCCATGCTCGCGCCGCTGGCCGAATCGGCCGTGACCGAGCCCAACGTGGTGCGCATGGGCCAGTACGCGCTCGCCCGCTGGCCCGCTTTGCTCGGCGCGCTCGAGCAGCCGGTGTTTTTTCAGCAAAACGGCACCCTCGTGGTCTGGCACCGGCAGGATGCGGCCGAGGCGCAGCGCCTGCGCCGCGTCTTCGAGCGCACGCACACCGCGCTGCCTGGATTGCCGGCACCCGAGGCGCTCGACGCGGCGCGGCTCGCGGCAGCGGAGCCGGCGCTCGCCGATCGGTTCACCCAGGGTCTTTATCTGCCCGGCGAGGGCCAACTCGACAACCGCCAACTGCTCGCGGCCCTCGCGCAGGAAATGCAGCGTCTGCAGGTGCGCGTCCATTGGCACACGCCGCGCGAAGTGGGCGACTTTGCCCCCGGCACGCCTGGCCAGCCCGATTGGCTGATCGACTGCCGCGGGCTGGGCGCGCGCGCGCAATGGCCGACGCTGCGCGGCGTGCGCGGCGAAGTGCTGCGCGTGCATGCGCCCGAAGTCACGCTGCAGCGGCCGACGCGGCTCGTGCATCCGCGCTATCCGATCTACATCGCGCCCAAGCAAGAGCATTTGTTCGTGATCGGCGCCACGGAGATCGAATCCGAAGACCTTTCGCCCGTGAGCGTGCGCTCGGCCCTGGAGCTGCTCAGCACCGCCTACACCGTGCACAGCGGCTTTGCCGAGGCGCGCATCCTCGAAATCGCCACGCAGTGCCGCCCCACCCTGCCGGACAACCTCCCCGCGATCCGCTGCAGCGCCCCGGGTCTGCTCGAAGTCAACGGCCTGTACCGCCACGGCTACATGATCGCGCCGGCCGTGCTCGACGCCGCGCTCGAATGGCTGCACACGGGGGCATCGCCGCTCGCCGAGCGCCTGGGCCTGCACATCGTGCACACTGCAGCGCATGCCCATGCTGCCCCCATGTGACACCATGAACGTCCTCATCAACCGCATTCCACACACCTTGCCCGAAGGGGCCACTGTGGCCGACGCCGTTGCGGCCATTGCCGCGCGCGCTCCTTTTGCCGTAGCGGTCAACACCCGTTTCGTGCCTCAGTCGCGCTATACCGAGCAGCGCTTGCAGCCGGGCGACGAGGTCGAGATCATTGCGCCCGTGACGGGCGGCTGAAATGCTGCAAACCATGACCCCAGCCGAAGTGCCATCCACCCCCAGCTCCATCCCGGCACCCGCCGCCGATGTCGCCGCCGACACCCCCGCCGATGCCCTCGTACTGTATGGCGAATCGTTCTCCAGCCGTCTCCTGCTGGGCACGGCGCGCTATCCTTCTCCTAGCGTCCTGGAGGCCGCAGTGCGGCGCGCGCGCCCGGCCATGCTCACGGCCTCCTTGCGGCGCCAGGGCAGCCAGGCGGCCGAGGCCGGGCGCGGCTTTTGGGAGTTGCTGCGCGCGCTGCAGGTGCCCGTGCTGCCCAACACGGCCGGCTGCCACAGCGTGCAGGAGGCCATCACCACGGCGCAGATGGCGCGCGAGGTGTTCGACACGCCCTGGATCAAGCTCGAACTCATTGGCGACGACTACACCTTGCAGCCCGACACGTTGCACCTGGTCGATGCCGCCGCGCAGCTGATCCGCGACGGCTTCAAGGTGTTGCCCTATTGCACCGAAGACCTGGTGCTGTGCCAGCGCCTCGTCGATGTGGGCTGCGCGGCCGTGATGCCCTGGGCCGCGCCCATAGGCACCGGCCGCGGCCCCGTGAATCCTTATGCGCTGCAATTGCTGCGCGAGCGCCTCTCGGTGCCCTTGCTCGTCGATGCGGGCCTTGGCCGCCCGTCGCACGCCTGCCAGGTCATGGAGTGGGGCTACGACGGCGTGCTGCTCAACACCGCCGTGGCGCTGGCGCAAGACCCGGTCGCGATGGCCGGGGCGTTTGCCGACGCGGTGCGGGCCGGGCGCAACGCTTACCTGGCCGGCACCATGGCCGAGCAAGCATCTGCGCAACCCAGCACCCCGGTGCTCGGCACCCCTTTTTGGCACCAGACATGAGCACCACCCCAGACGACATCGACCGCATGGCGCGAGACATCGTGCGCCACCACGCCACGACCTTTGCCGGCTTCGCCCCCCAGCCAACGCCTGCTTCCGACACGCAGGAGCCGGTCTATCAGGCCGCCTTGCAGGCCTGCAGCACACTCGGCTTCATCGCTGCCGACGCGCTTTGCCTTGCTCGCGCCTGGCAGGCGCGCACGCAGCGCACCGGCCAGTTCAGCGCCGCCGACTGGCCCGACGACCCGCGCGACTTCGGCCTGCGCCTGCGCAACGGGCCTCACGTCTTTGCCGCCTGCCCCATGCAGCTGGGCCTGTACGCCGTGCTGCCCGACGCCACCTGGGTGCAGCGCATGGCGCACGCAGGCGTGCCCACGGTGCAATTGCGCTTCAAGTCCAATGACCCGGCGGCGATCGCGCGCGAAGTCGCTGCTGCCGTGCAGGCCGTGCGCGGCACGCCGGCGCGCCTTTTCATCAACGACCATTGGCGCGCCGCGATCGAGGCCGGGGCCTACGGCGTGCACCTGGGGCAGGAAGACCTGGACGCGCTGCAACCCGCAGACCTGCAAACGCTGCGCGCCAGCGGCATACGCCTGGGCGTGAGCACCCACGGCTACGCCGAGATGCTGCGCGCCGACGCGCTCGGGCCGAGCTACGTCGCGCTCGGCGCGGTGTTTCCGACCACGCTCAAGGCCATGGCCACCGCGCCGCAAGGGCTGGGGCGCCTCGCAGCCTATGCCCGTCTGATGAAAGCTTACCCGCTCGTGGCCATTGGTGGCATAGGTGCCGAACAGTTCGCACCCGTGCGCGCGACCGGCGTAGGCTCAGTCGCCGTAGTGCGCGCGCTGCTCAACGCCGCCGACCCTCGTGCAGAAGCGCAAAAACTCATGGCGCTCATGGCCGACGGCCCATCTGCCCGCTAGTGCAGTGTTTGATGCTTGATGCGACCAATAAAACCGATGGATTTTTGGTCTGGGCAAGGCGCAAACCACAGCGATACCGGGCGATATTGCGAACCTAGGGTACTGCACCGCGATTGGCCTGCGATGGCGGCTGCGTGGATTCCTGCGGGTCGGACAAGTCCAGATCCAGCGGGGTCTGTACGCTTTCGGAGGCTGGGCGCGCTGCGATGTCGGCAAAGTCGAAATCGAGATCCCATGACGGCGCATCAGTGCCCTTCGATCCCTGACCCGGCTCCGGCAGGCGTACCGTTTTTTTGTCGGCCTGGGCCACCCCACGCGCGCTGGCGGGCGTCGTTTGCACGATCGCCAGGAGCAACAGCAGGTCATCGAAAGCGGCCAAATCAAAGGGTTCTGCTTCGCCCACACCCTCTCGTCTGAATAGATACTGCTCCAACAAATCGTCTACTGCGGGAGTAGCCCACACAGCCTGGATGGCCTCCAGGGCCTGGGGGTAATGTTCGAGGTCTTTGCCAGCCGGGCCAAATTCTTTGAATGACGGGACTCGCGCGTTGAAATGACGCTGGAACTGGACACGCAGTTGCTCAAAATCGTCAGCGCGGCCGAGCACATGGTACAGCCGCAAAAGCTCTAGATAAGCCAAAGGAGAAGTCTGCTCGTGCGCAGCGATGTGCTTTTTCAATGTGTCGATGGCGCGCTCGTGCTCCCCGACAGAACGAAAAAATTCAGCCTGTTGCTGCACATCGAACAATTCCTCAGGGTGGACGATTTGGCTCGCCATGTGCTCCTGCGCAAACCCAGGAGAAAAATCCATGGGAACCGTCAAGGGCCCCATTCGAGATTCTGTCTCGCCCTTGGGGGATATTTCCAGAGGCTGGGTCGAAAGCGGCTCCAAACCGCGCTCCAGCGCAGGTGCCGCGCCTTGCGCGTCCTGACCATACTGCTGCGACGGTGACGCGACACTGGGTTCCTGCGGTTGATCCGATGTGCCGCCTTGGGGGCCTAGCGCCACGGAGTCGCGCCATGCTTGCACTGCACGCTCTGCCTCGCGCCGCGTGCGCAGCCAAATCCAGAGCAACGCCAAAGATGCCAGCCCCAACAACCCCAGCAGCGCATAAACCCAAACCGCAGTGAAACGTTCTTTTTCAATGGCGTCGATGCGCTGCTTGAGGTCTCTCAAACTCGTTTCCTGCGCGCGTGCATGTGCCCGCAGTGAGACCAGCTCGGCTTCGAGAGCGCGCACGCGCTCTTCCTCTCGCTGCACGTCCTGCGCAGCGGTGTTCAACGCTTTCCAAGCAGCGGCCGCCTGCGCGCGCTGGGGTGCGGACGCGGGAGCAACGGCCATCTCCGAAGAGGGTCGTAATGGCAAAGGTGCTTGCTCCCCCCAAGAGTCCAACGGCTCCATGACCAAGCGGGACGGAGCCGAAACGGATGCCGCCCCCTTGATTCGGGGAGGAGCGGCGAGAAGACCTGCTGCGGGCTTGGGCGGGGGATTCGTGTTCGAGCTCGTCTGAACCGACACCAGAGCATCCTTGGTCTTTGCACTGGGTTTGGGTTTCACCCTGGCTGCAGGATTTCTGGCCTTACCTTTACCGCCGACATGCGACACATTGCTGCGATGATCCCCCTCGCTGGCTTGAACGCTCGGCCCTGCGCGGCGGTTGCCGGCTTGGGTTTCTGTGCGCCCTTGCGCTGCGGCAATCACTCCCACATCGACAGGAGATGAATTGGTTACGCCCTGCGGCAGGTCGGCAAAAAAAGTATAGGTTCTTGATACCCTACCCGAACACCCCGCAGAGAGTTTGACCTGCACGATGGGCTCGTCCACCGCCTTTGACACCTGCACGCGTACCGCCCCCGCACGCCCCGTAGAGACTGGCAAAGGAAGTACCCGAATATAGGAATCGCTGACGGGTGATTCGCCAAAAATCACATCAGCGCTGATGCAGGACGAGCCCACATCGGCACCTGGATCGGGCTCCACCTCGAAAACCAGATCGATCGGAGCTCCCAACAGCACGCCGCCCTTGCTCGGCCCCAAGGAAAGGGCCGAGGCACTGCCGGCCAGCAATACCCCTCCCACTCCCAAAATGATGTAACGCATATTTACGATGGTTTCATTTTCATTGCGTCGATTCTGGCACACAAAGGCTTTGGCACAGGCTCGCGATAATGAGGCAGTAAAAAACCATACCTTCAGGAGACCCGCCATGCCCGCAGAGCTTTGCAGCCACAGCCAGGGACAGACTCTGGTTCTGACCATACACAATCCCGAATCGCGCAACGCGATCGAGCCGGCCATCTACGCCGCAGGCATAGAAGCCCTGAACGTCGCCGAACGCAGCCCCGAAGTGCGCAGCGTGGTCGTCACGGGCTCTGACGGCATGTTCTGCGCGGGCGGGAATTTGCACCGATTGCTCGCCAACCGCCAGGCCGCGCCCGAAGTGCAGGCGCAGGGCATAGAAGGGCTGCACCAGTGGATCAGCACCATACGCGCCTACCCCAAGCCCATCATCGCGGCGGTCGAAGGTGCTGCCGCGGGCGCGGGGTTTTCGCTCGCGCTGGCGTGCGACCTGATCGTCGCCGCGCGCAATGCGGTGTTCGTGATGGCCTACAGCAACGTCGCCCTGTCGCCCGACGGCGGCGCGAGCTGGAGCCTTGCGCACGCCTTGCCGCGCCAGCTCGCGAGCGAACTGCTGCTGTGCGGCGAGCGCATCACGCCCGAACGCCTGCATGCGCTGGGCATCGTGAACCGCCTGAGCGAGCCGGGCAGCGCGCTCGCGGATGCCCTGGCGCTGGCGGAATCGCTCAATGCCCGCGCGCCCAACGTGCTCGCAAGCTGCAAGGAACTGCTCACCGAAGCGCCGCTGCACTCGCTGGCCGCGCAGCTCGACCTCGAACGCACACACTTCCTGAAAAACCTGCACCACCCGAATGCGGGGACAGGCATCGCCGCCTTTTTGCAAAAGCGCAAACCACTGTATGAATAAAGGCCGGTCAGCGCGCACGCCGGTCGCCCGCGCGACAGCCGCGCCCGCCGCAAGTCACCCACAAGACAGACCATGGACGAGCCAATTCTTACCATTGAAGAACGTGAGGCGATCAATTCCGGTCGCTGGTTTTCCTCGCTTTCCCCCTCGCTGCGCCACGACATACTCCGATGCGCCTACGTCAAACGCTTCCAGGATGGCGGCTTGATTGCCGCGCGCGGCGATCCGCCTCAAGAGTGGATCGCCTGTGCGCGCGGCGCCGTGCGCGTGAGCTCGACCTCGCTTTCGGGCAAGCAGATCACGCTGACGTATGTGGAGCCGGGCATCTGGTTTGGCGACGTGGCGATCTTCGACGGCGACCAGCGCACGCACGACGCCTACGCGCACGGCGACACCACCATCCTGTGCGTGGCCAAGGCCGATTTCAAAAAAATTTTGGCCGCGCACGTGGAGTTCTACGAAGCCATGCTGCGCCTGCACGCGCGCCGCATCCGCCAGCTCTACGGTCTGGTGGAAGACCTCAACACCTTGCCGCTGCGTGCGCGCCTGGCCAAGCAGCTGTTGCACCTGGTGCGCAGCTACGGCATCCCCAGCCTTGCGGACGGCAGCGAGATGCGCATCGGCCTGCAACTCGCACAGGAAGAACTTGCGCAGCTGCTCGGCGCCTCGCGCCAGCGCGTGAACCAGGAGCTCAAGGGCATGGAGCGCGAGCACATCATCCGCATCGAGCCGGGCGGCCTGGTGGTGCGCGACCGCGCGGCGCTGATGCAGATCGCCGAATCGATCCAATGAAACCACCATCCCCACCATGGAGACAGATTTGAGCCAATACGACCAATTCGTCGGCACGCGCCCCGTCGCGCCCCAGCACACTTTCGACGTGGCTGCGCTCAGCGCCTGGCTGAGCGCGCACCTCGAAGGCTTTCGTGGCCCCTTGCAGGTCGAAATGTTCAAAGGCGGGCAGTCGAACCCGACCTACAAGCTCGTGACGCCCACGCAAAGCTACGTGATGCGCGCCAAACCCGGGCCCGTGGCCAAGCTGCTGCCCTCGGCGCACGCGATCGAGCGCGAGTTCGCCGTGATGCGCGGCCTCTACGGCACCGACGTGCCCGTGCCGCGCATGTACGTGCTGTGCGAGGACGAGTCCGTGATCGGCCGCGCTTTTTACGTGATGGAATACATGCAGGGCCGCGTGCTGTGGGATCAGTCGCTGCCGGGCATGACGCCCGCCGAGCGCGGCGCCATCTACGACGAGATGAACCGCGTGATCGCAGCCCTGCACACCGTACCGTACGCCGAGCGCGGCCTGGCGAACTTCGGCAAACCCGGCAATTATTTTGAGCGCCAGATCAGCCGCTGGAGCAAGCAGTACCAGGCATCGATCACCACGCCCATCCCCGAGATGGATCGCCTCATGGAGTGGCTGCCCGCGCACATGCCCGCGAGCGCACGCGACGACAGCCATGTCTGCATCGTGCACGGCGACTACCGGCTCGACAACCTCATGTTCCACCCTAACGAAGCGCGCGTGATCGCGGTGCTCGACTGGGAGCTTTCCACGCTCGGCCATCCGCTGGCCGACTTCAGCTACCACTGCATGTCTTGGAACATCCCGGCCAACCTGTTTCGTGGCATCGGCGGGCTGGACCTCGCAAGCCTGGGCATACCGAGCGAAGACGAATACATCCGCCGCTACTGCGAGCGCACACGCATCACCACGCCCGAGGCGCTGCGCGCCGACTGGAACTTCTACATGGCCTACAACATGTTCCGCATCGCCGCGATCCTGCAGGGTATCGCCAAGCGCGCCGAAAGCGGCACCGCGTCGAGCGACCAGGCCAAGGCCTCGGGCGCGGGCGCACGCCCCATGGCCGAGCTCGCCTGGTCTTTCGCGCAGCGTGGCTGACGCCTCGGTTGTCACTTTTTTCACTGGAGACCCACCATGGACTTTGAATACTCCCCCAAGACCAAGGAATTGCGCGCCAAGCTGCTGCAGTTCATGGACGACTACATCTACCCCGCCGAAAAGGATTTCGCCGACGAACTCGCGGCCAACACCGCGGCAGGCAAGCGCTGGACGCCGCTGCAAACCATAGAAAAGCTCAAAACCAAGGCGCAGGCCGCCGGTTTGTGGAACCTGTTTTTGCCCGTCGATACCGCCGAAGTCTCGGGCTACCACGGCGCGGGGCTCACCAATTCCGAATACGCACCGCTGGCCGAAATCATGGGGCGCGTGCCCTGGGCGAGTGAAGTCTTCAACTGCTCGGCGCCCGACACCGGCAACATGGAAACCATTGCGCGCTACGGCGACGCGGCTGCGAAAGAGCACTGGCTCAAGCCGCTGCTCGAAGGCAAGATCCGCTCGGCCTTCGCGATGACCGAGCCCGCCGTGGCTTCGAGCGACGCGACGAACATCGAAACGCGCATCGAGCGCCAGGGCGACGAATACGTGATCAACGGGCGCAAGTGGTGGATTTCGGGCGCCTCCGACCCGCGCTGCGCGGTGTTCATCACCATGGGCAAGACCAACCCCGACGCCCCCAAGCACTCGCAACAAAGCATGATCCTCGTGCCCGCCGACGCGCCCGGGCTCAAAATTTTGCGCCCGCTCAACGTGTTCGGCTATGACGACGCGCCGCACGGCCACGTCGAGATGGTGTTCGACAACGTGCGCGTGCCGGCGTCCAACATTCTGCTCGGCGAGGGTCGCGGCTTCGAGATCGCGCAGGGGCGCCTGGGGCCGGGGCGCATCCACCACTGCATGCGCCTGATCGGCCTGGCCGAGCGCGCGCTCGAGCTGATGTGCAAGCGCACCAGTTCGCGCATGGCTTTCGGCAAGCTGGTGTCGCAGCAAACCGTGACGCAAGAGCGCATCGCCGAGGCGCGCTGCAAGATCGACATGGCGCGGCTGCTCACGCTCAAGACCGCGTGGCTCATGGACGTGGCCGGCAACAAGGTGGCCAAGACCGAAATCGCGATGATCAAGGTCGTGGCGCCCAACATGGCCTGCCAGGTGATCGACTGGGCGATCCAGGCGCATGGCGCCGGCGGGTTGTGCGACGACTTCCCGCTCGCCTATGCGTACTCCACGGCGCGCACGCTGCGCTTTGCCGACGGCCCCGACGAGGTGCACCGCAACGCGATCGCCAAGTGGGAGCTGGGCAAGTACGCGCCCGCCCTGCGCGACACGCCGCCGCCCGTCACACGCGGCTGCTGATAGCACGCTGCGAAGCGCGGGGGCCGTCGTCGCTCAGATATGCCCCCAATACAGCAGGGCATCGCGCCCTTCGACGGACAGCGTGACCTTGGCGCCCACGGGCAGCAGCACTTTGGTCGGCACATGGCCAAAGGGCAGGCCCGTGAGCACGGGCACGTCGATGCGGCTGCGCAGCCAGTCGACCACTGACTGCAGTTTGTAGCCCTTGTCGTGCGGCACGAGTTTGAAGCCCGTGAACTGGCCCAGCAACACGGCCTTTTGCCGCGCCAGCACGCCGGCGTACAAGAGCTGCGTGAGCAGGCGCTCGATACGGTACGGGTGCTCGTTCACGTCTTCGAGGAACAGGATGCCGCCCTGCACCTGCGGGAAATACGGTGTGCCCACGAGCGACGCAAGCACGGCCAGATTGCCGCCCCACAGCGTCGCGTCTTCCACCAGCCATTGCGCATCCTGCGCCCCCGCGCTAGCACTGGCAGATGCCGCACCGCGCTCGCGCGGCAGGCGCCAGCCCGCGCCCTCGCCCTGGCCTTGCAGCAGGTCGTCGAAGCAGGCGAGCATGATCTCGTCGGGCTCGTCGGCCACGCCAAAGTCCGCCGTGAGCGCCGGGCCGGCCCAGCTCACGGCGCCGGTCTGCGCCAGCAGCGCGCTTTGCAAGGCCGTGAAGTCGCTCATGCCGACGAAGCGCGTACCGCGCGCCACGGCCTGCGCCACTTCGGCGTAGCGTATGCCCGGCAGGAGGCGCGTGAGGCCATAGCCGCCGCGGGCGATCAAGGCCACATCGGCACCGCTGGCTGCGGCGCGGTGCAATGCGGCCAGGCGCGTGGCGTCGTCACCGGCAAAGCGCGTGTCGCGCGCGAGCGCGTCGGGATCGACCTCGACCGCGTGGCCGAGCGCGCGCAGGCGCGCGACGCCGCGCCGGAACGCCGCCTTGTCGCTCACCGCGCTCGAAGGCGCATAGATGTAGATGTGGCGCGCGCCGGGGGCATGTGCGGCGTGGTCATGCGGCGCATGCCCAGAGCCATGGGCGGCGTTGGAATGGGGGGGATGCTCGGGAGACAAAACGCTCGGCCCCCGCGGGCCGCTCCTTGAAAAGATCAGGCGGCGAAGTATTCCACAGCCTGCGCAGCCAGGGCAGCGCCGGGCTCGAAGTCGTCCAGCCGTAGCACCAGCCGGCGCCGCACTGCAGGCGCGTGCGCAGCGGGAGCAGCAGGCTCTTGCCAGCTGCGCCAGGCGCGCAGCGCCGCGCAGTAGCCGCGATCGGGAAAAGGCGCGTCGTAAGCAGCCCATTCCTCACAAGCCGCCGCGCCAGCAGCTTTGGAGCCCGCGCCGGGTGCGACTTGCCCCCGTCCGCCCTTGGCATGGCGCGCCAACCAACGGCCCGGGGCCGAGGCGGGCAACTTGTTGCCCCAGGTTCCCTGCAAAACCAGCACGCCCTCGAAGCGCCCCGGCAGCGCCTCGAGCAATGGGGGCCCCAGCCAAGCCGCCGTGCCGTGCAGCACCAACACGGCCCGTGTGATGTCGAGCTGCTCGACCAGCTCCTGCAGTACCTGACGGTGCCATGGCAACGAATGCAGTTGCTCCTTCTTGGGCTTGTCGCTTTTGCCGAAACCGATCAGGTCGGGCGCGAGCACGCGGTCGCCCGTGGCCAGGAACGCCGGGATCATGTGGCGGTACAGGTAGCTCCAGCCGGGGCTGCCGTGCAGGCACAGCCAGGTGCGCGCAGCTGGGGGGCTGGCTTGCGGCCCGAGGTCGAGGTAGTGCAAGCGCAGACCGCCGAGCGCGGGCAGGTCGCTGACATAGCGCGGCTGCCACGGGTAAGCGGGCAGATCGGCAAAGCGCTCGGGTGGCGTGCGCAGCGCATCGTCACGCAAAGGATGGGCGGCCACAAACTGGGCGCGCTGCTGGCTGCGCCGCGCTGCGAAAAAACCGCGCAAAAGCGCTGCGCATTCCTGCGCAAGCACGCCGCCTTGCAGCTGCGTCTGGTGGTTCAGCGCGGACTGAGCAAACAGGTTCAGCACCGAGCCGGCGGCGCCGGTCTTGGGGTCGGCGGCGCCAAACACCACGCGGGCCAGGCGCGCGTGCAGCATGGCCCCGCTGCACATCGCGCAAGGCTCGAGCGTGACGTAGAGCGTGCAGCCCTCGAGCCGGTAGTTGCCCAGGCGCTGCGCCGCGGCGCGCAGGGCGACGATCTCGGCGTGCGCGCTCGGATCATGCGCGGCGATAGGCGCATTGCGCCCCGTGGCGATCAGCGCTCCATCCTTGACCACGACGGCACCCACCGGCACCTCGCCCGCCTGCGCCGCCGCATGCGCCTGCGCAAGCGCGAGACGCATCCAGTGCGCATCCTGCAAGGCGGTTTCATTTACTCCTATGTCAGGAGCTGTCAGCGCTTTATTCATAAGGGCTACAAGCCAATTTGATCATTATTTTTCGGGCCAGCCTTCGTCCAGCCCAGAACGGGTCTGCATCAACCTCTGCTGGCGCCACCCATAACCCAGCAGCGCGATCCGTCATAGAGCGCTCAGGATAATCCCGGCCATGTCTGTCCTGCCCCACCAACTCGAACTCCTCAGCCCCGCGCGCGACGCCGACATCGGCATTGCGGCCATCGAGCACGGCGCCGATGCCGTGTATATCGGCGGCCCGGCCTTCGGTGCGCGCGCCAACGCCGGCAACCCCATTGCCGACCTAGAGCGCCTGATCCGCCATGCGCACCGCTTCAATGCGCGCATTTTCATCACGCTCAACACCATTTTGCGCGACGACGAACTCGAAGCCGCGCGGCGCATGGTCTGGCAGGTCTATGAGGCCGGGGCCGACGCACTCATCGTCCAGGACATGGGCCTGCTCGAACTCGACCTGCCACCCATCCAGCTGCACGCGAGCACGCAAACCGACATCCGCACGCCCGAGAAAGCGCGCTTTTTGCAGGACGCGGGGCTGTCGCAGATCGTGCTCGCGCGCGAGCTCGACTTGCAGCAGATCGCCGCGATCCGCGCCGCCACCGACCCGCAGCGCTGCACGCTCGAATACTTCGTGCACGGCGCGCTGTGCGTGGCCTACAGCGGCCAGTGCTACATCAGCCACGCGCACACCGGGCGCAGCGCCAACCGCGGCGACTGCAGCCAGGCCTGCCGCCTGCCCTACCAGGTGCTGGACGCGCAAGGGCGCTTCATCGCACATGAAAAGCACGTGCTCTCGATCAAGGACAACAACCAGAGCGCCAACCTGCGCGCGCTCATCGACGCAGGCGTGCGCAGCTTCAAGATCGAGGGACGCTACAAAGACCTGGGCTACGTGAAAAACATCACCGCGCACTACCGTCAGCTGCTCGACGCCCTGATCGACGAAAGCGAATCTTCAGCCCAGCCGCTCGCGCGCGCTTCGAGCGGCCGCACGCGCTTTTTCTTCACGCCCGACCCGCTGCAAAACTTCCAGCGCGGCTTCACCGACTACTTCACGCACGGCCGCCAGCAGGACATAGGCGCCTTCGACACACCCAAGAACCCCGGCCAGCCCATAGGCTGGGTGACGAAGGTCGGAGCGAATTTCGTCGAACTCGAAACCGAAGACGCCGCCGCCGTGCTGCACAACGGCGACGGCCTGTGCTACTTCGACCTGCAGCAGGAGCTCGTGGGCCTGGCGATCAACCGCGCCGAGCGCATCGCAGAGCGTGGCACGAACGCCTGGCGCGTGTTCCCCAAAGACGCCGTCGCCGGCTGCAAAGACCTGCGCAAAGGCACGACGCTGCACCGCAACCGCGACATGGACTGGGTGCGCATGCTCGAGAAAAAATCGAGCGAACGCCGCATCGCCGTCTGGCTGCGCCTGCAGGAAGCGGAAGACATGGCCGGGCTGCGCCTGCAGCTCACCGATGAAGACGGAAATACGGCCTCAGCGCAGGTGCAGCTTGCGCATGCAGCTCCCAAAGACGAAGCAAGCGCGGCACAACACCTGCGCCAGACGCTGGGGCAACTGGGCGACACCATCTTCAGCGCGCTCGACGTGGCGCTCGACCTGCCGCGCCCCTGGTTCGTGCCCGCGAGCCTGGCCAAGCAGCTGCGCCGTGACGCCATCGCCGCGCTCGAAGCCGCGCGCAGCGCCGCCTGGCAGCGCCTGCCGCGCGCGCAGGCCGTGCAGCCGCCCGCGCCCTACCCCGAAGACACGCTGAGCTACCTGGCCAACGTGTTCAACCACAAGGCGCGCGACTTTTACGCCAAACATGGCGTCAAAGTCATCGCCGCCGCCTACGAGAGCCATGAGGAGACGGGCGAAGTCAGCCTCATGATCACCAAGCACTGCGTGCGCTATTCGATGAGCCTGTGCCCCAAGCAGGCCAAGGGCGTCACGGGCGTGCAGGGCACCATCCGCGCCGAGCCGCTGACGCTCGTCAACGGCAGCGAAAGGCTCACGCTGCGCTTCGACTGCAAGCCCTGCGAAATGCACGTGGTGGGCAAAATCAAGCGCCCGGTGCTGCAGCAGGCGCGCGCCCAGCAGCACGAGGCGCCGCTGCGCTTTTACACGGCACGCCCAGAGCAAGCCCGCTGAAAGCGCAGGAAAAAAGACCGCCATGGCACAAGACGACCCCGCATCCGTTGCGCCCGCCACGGTCTTTTCTGCCACACAAGCGCTGCCCGACACGCAAACCGCCGCACGCTGGGCCGCAAGCGCTCACCTGCACGACGTGGCGGCGCTCGCGCGCGCCTTGGACGTCGATCTGCGCACGGGCCTGAGCCCGCAGGAAGCCGCGCGCCGCGCCGCGCAATACGGCCCCAACAGCCTGGCCAAAGCACGCCGCCGCAGTGCGCTCGCCCTGCTCGCCGAGCAGTTCCAGGACTTCATGGTGCTGGTGCTGCTCGCGGCGGCGGTGGTGTCGGGCTTCGTGGGCGAGTTCACCGACACGCTGGTCATCCTGGTCATCGTGGTGCTCAACGCGCTCATCGGCTTCGTGCAGGCCTGGCGCGCCGACCAGGCCATAGCCGCATTGCGCAAACTCGCCGCGGCGCAGGCGAGCGTGCTGCGCGGCGGCCTGGTGCAGACGCTGCCCGCGCATGCGCTGGTGCCGGGCGACGTCGTGCTGCTCGAAGCCGGCAACCAGATCCCGGCGGACTTGCGCCTCTTCGAGGTCGTGCAGTTTCAAGTCGATGAGTCGGCGCTCACGGGCGAATCCGTCTCCGTGGCCAAGCAAACCGCCCCCCTGCCGCCGCAAGAGGGCAGCGCTCTGGGCGAGCGCAGCAACATGGCTTTCAAAGGCACGGCGGCGACGGCGGGCCGCGCACGCGGCCTCGTCGTGGCCACGGGCATGCACACCGAGCTCGGCAAGATCGCGCAGCTGCTCGACACCGAAGACCGCAGCACGCCGCTGCAGCGCCGCCTGGCGGCTTTTGGGCGCCGGCTGGCGCTGGTGGTGCTCGGCATCTGCCTGGTGATCTTCGTCGCCGGCGTGCTGCGCGGCGAAGACCCGCTGCGCATGGCGCTCACCGCCATCAGCCTGGCCGTGGCCGCGATCCCCGAGGCGCTGCCCGCCGTGGTCACGGTGCTGCTGGCGCTGGGTGCGCGGCGCATGGTGGCCGCCCATGCGCTCGTGCGCCGGCTGCCCGCGGTGGAGACGCTGGGCTCGGTCACCGTGATCTGCTCCGACAAAACCGGCACGCTCACGCAAAACCGCATGCATGTCGAGCTGCTGCTGGCGGCAGGCGAGCGCTGGGCGCCCGGCGAGCCCGCCAGCCCCGTGCACACCGAGGCGCTGCGCGCCGCCGCGCTGTGCAACGACGCCGTGCGGCAAAAAAGCGCCGAAAACGGCGACACGAAAAACACCGCAGACCACGCAGACGAGGTCTGGCTGGGCGACCCGACCGAAACCGCGCTGGTGCTCGCAGCGCTGTCCGCAGGACTCGACAAAGTGGCGCTCGACGCCGCCCTGCCGCGCGTGCAGGAGCAGCCCTTCGACTCCAGCCGCCAGCGCATGACCACCTTCCATCGCCTGCCCGCAGGTGACGGTGGCGCCGGCTACGTGGCCTACACCAAGGGCGCGCCCGAATCCGTGCTGCCGTGCTGCCGCAGCCAATGGACGCCCACGGGCGACGCGCCACTCGACACCTCGGCCGTGCTCGCGGCCGCGAACGCGCTGGCCGCGCAAGGCTTGCGCGTGCTCGCCCTCGCGCGGCGCGAACACGCGCGCCTGCCCGACACCAACGACCTGGCAGCCTGTCGGACTTTGGGCGTCGATAGCGAGAAGGCGCCCCGGCGAGGCCAGTTTTTGCCGGATTCGCCGCCCCATAGCGGGACTATGGGGCAAGAAGACGGTAAAAAATGGGCCGCTGCGGCGCATTCGCAGCCGACGATTCCAAAGTCCGACAGGCTGCTAGCAGCGGTGGAAAACGCGCTGCAGTTTCTCGGCCTCGTGGCCCTGATCGACCCGCCGCGCCCCGAGGCCGCCGCCGCCGTGCGCGATTGCCAGAGCGCCGGCATCGTGCCCGTGATGATCACGGGCGACCACCCGGCCACGGCGCGCGCCATCGCCCTGCGCCTGGGCATCGTCGCCAGCGCCGACGCGCCCGTGCTCACGGGCAAGGAGCTTGCCGAGCTCGACGCCGCCGCGCTGCGCGCGCGTATCGAGCAGGTGCGCGTCTATGCGCGCGTCGATCCGGCGCAAAAAATCCGCATCGTCGAAGCCCTGCAGGCGCTGGGCCACTTCGTCGCGATGACGGGTGACGGCGTCAACGACGCGCCTGCACTCAAGCGCGCCGACATCGGCGTGGCCATGGGCCGCGGCGGCACTGACGTGGCGCGCGAAGCCGCGAGCCTGGTACTGCTCGACGACAACTTTGCCACCATCGTCGCGGCCGTGCGCGAAGGCCGGCGCATCTACGACAACATCCGCAAGTTCGTGCGCTACGCCATGTCGGGCAATTCAGCCGAGATCTGGACCATTTTGCTCGCGCCCATGGTGCTGCTGCCCATCCCGCTGCAGCCCATCCACATCCTTTGGATCAACCTCGTGACCGACGGCCTGCCCGGCCTGGCGCTGGCCGCCGAGCCGGCCGAGCCGGACGTCATGCGCCGCCCACCCCGCCCGCCGCGCGAGAGCCTGTTTGCGCGCGGGCTGTGGCAGGACGTGCTGGGCATGGGCCTGCTGATCGCCGGACTGTGCCTCGCGGTGCAGGCCTGGGCCTTGCACACCGGCCGAGCGCACGCCCAAACCATGGTGTTCACGGTGCTCACGCTCTCGCAAATGACCTACCTGCTGGCCATCCGTTGCGAAAGCGCTCCGCTGTGGCGCGTGGGCCTGGCCAGCAACCGCCCGCTGCTGGGCGCCGTGCTGCTGACCTTCCTGCTGCAACTGGGCACCATCTACGTGCCCTGGCTGCAACCCATTTTCAAAACCGAGCCACTGAGCGCCTTCGAGCTGGGCATCTGTCTCGCCGCCTCCTTGCTCGTCTATCTTGCCGCCGAGGCCAGCAAAGCCTGGTGGCGCGCACGCCAACGCCGAGGTGCGCTCCCTGCCAGCAGTGCGGTGGACGACACGTGAACCCAGATTGTTCATTCGGACGCGGGATGATCGTTCCTCGTCATTGCGAGGGCCGAAGGCCCGCGGCAATCCATGGGCCTTGGCAAAAGCGCCTGCGCACGCTGCGAAGGACAGGACTGGATTGCCGCGCCCCTGCGGGGCTCGCAATGACGGGTAGCTTTGCTGCGGCCAAAATGACCGGCAGCCGTCCGCCAGCGCCCACGTAGGCGCGCAGCGCCGCCGAATGGACAATCTGGGTTGAACAAACCATAAGCTCATGCACAAATGTTCGTTTCGGGCGCTGCCGTGGGCCGGCACAATGCAGCCTCCACCGCTTTCACCGCAAGCACCGCCATGAAACTCGAAACCCTCGCCGTCCACGCCGGCTACAGCCCCGACCCGACGACCAAGTCCGTTGCCGTGCCCATCTACCAGACCGTGGCCTACGCCTTCGACAGCGCGCAGCATGGCGCCGACCTGTTCGACCTCAAGGTGCCGGGCAACATCTACACGCGCATGATGAACCCGACCAACGACGTGCTCGAAAAGCGCATTGCGGCGCTCGAAGGCGGCATAGGCGCGCTGGCCGTGGCCTCGGGCATGGCGGCCATCACTTACGCGATCCAGACGCTGGCCGAAGCGGGCGACAACATCGTCTCGGCCAGCACCATTTACGGCGGCACCTACAACCTGTTTGCGCACACCTTCCCGCAGCAAGGCATCACTACGCGCTTTGCCGACCCGCGCGATCCGGCCGGCTTTGCGCGCCATATCGACGCACGCACCAAGGCGATCTTCGTCGAGTCGATAGGCAACCCGCTGGGCAACGTGACCGACATCGCCGCGCTGGCTGACGTGGCCCACGCGCACGGCGTGCCGCTGATCGTGGACAACACCGTGCCCAGCCCCTACCTGCTGCGCCCGATAGAGCACGGCGCCGACATCGTGGTGCACTCGCTCACCAAATACCTCGGCGGCCACGGCAACAGCCTGGGCGGCGCGATCGTGGACAGCGGCAAATTCCCCTGGGCCGAGCACCAGGAACGCTTTGCGCGCTTCAGCCAGCCCGACCCGAGCTACCACGGCGTGGTCTATACCGAAGCCCTGGGCCCGGCCGCCTTCATCGGCCGGGCGCGTGTGGTGCCGCTGCGCAACATGGGCGCGGCGCTGGCGCCGCTCAACGCCTTCCTGATCCTGCAGGGCATAGAGACGCTCGCGCTGCGCATGGAACGCATCTGCGACAACGCGCTTGCGCTGGCGCGCTACCTGCAAAGCCACCCCAAGGTCGAATGGGTGCGCTACGCCGGCCTGCCAGACCACCCCGACCACGCCATCGCGCAGCGGCTCATGGACGGGCGCGCGTCGGGCATCCTGTCGTTCAGCCTCAAGGCCCAGGACGGCGACGCACGCGCGGCCGGTGCGCGCTTTCTCGACGCGCTGCAGCTGTTCACGCGCCTCGTCAACATCGGCGACGCTAAGTCGCTCGCCACGCACCCCGCCTCGACCACGCACCGCCAGCTCAGCCCCAGCGAGCTCGAACAGGCCGGCGTGAGCGCAGGCATGGTGCGCCTGTCGGTCGGCATAGAGCACGTGGACGACCTGCAGGCCGACCTCGCGCAGGCGCTCGAAATGGTATGAAAAAGTGAGCAGTTAGTGCACGCCATATCTAGGCAAAATGCCGATTTGGCTCAATTTCAGACGTCTTTGACGAGCGACTTGGTATAGACCCGGTACGTGCCGATGCCGCGCGCGACGAGTTCGCCGTCGAGCGCGTCGCGCGTGACCTTGACCGAGACGTAGGCCAGCGTCTTGCCGATGAAGTCGGGCGTGCCGCTCGCGTACAGCACGCCGCTGTCGATCGCGCGCATGAAGTCCACCGTGAGCGTCGCCGTGACGGTGGAGCGGATCAACAGATCGCTGCCCGGAATCTGCCGGTCGATCAGCACGCGCCCGCCGATCGCATCGAGCAAGGTCAGCGGCACGCCGCCATGCAGCACACCATGCGGGTTCAGGTGGTCGCGCCGTATCGGCAGCGTGAAGTACGGCCCGCTCTCACCCTTCAAAATGTCGTAGCCCACGAGCTGCTGGAACGGCCCGTGAAAATACGCCGGCGAGGGCGCAGGAGTGGGGCTTTCGCTCATGCGCCGTTGACCTTGAAGTAGTCGGGCTTGCCGGCGGGCCAGAATTCGCCCCACAGCAGCATGCCGCCCTCGACGTTGAGCACTTCGCCCGTGATGAACTTGCCCGAGGGCCCGGCCAGATAGACCACGGCTTCGGCAATGTCCTGCACGTCGCCAGGGCGCATCATGGGGTTGCACTGGTAGAAGGTGGGGACGTTTTCTTCGCGGTAGTTGTTGAAGCCGTTGCTCTCGATCGCGCCGGCGCCTATGCAGTTGAGGCGGATGTCGTGCTCGGCCCATTCGATGGCCAGCGTGCGCGAGAGCGCGATCACGCCCGCACGCGAGGCCGCGGTGTGCGCCATGCCCGGCAAGCCGCGGTCTATCGCCGCCGTGATGGTGATGATGTTGCCGGGCTTGCCCTGCTCCACCCAGCGCTTGGCGGCGCTTTGCATCATGAACCAGCTGCCGTTGAGGTTGGTGTCTATGACCGCGTTCCAGCCCTTGATGGGGAAGTCCATCGCATGCGCGGCAAACTGCCCACCCGCGTTGTTGACCAGGATGTCCAGGCCGCCGAAATGCTCCCACACGGCACCCATCAAGGCATCGACCTGCTCGGGGTCGCGGATGGTCATGGGGTAGGTGAACACCTCGCGCCCCGAGAGCGCGCGCAGCTTTTGCGCGCTGTCTTCGAGCTTTTCGGCATTGCGCCCGCAGATCGCGAGCGTCGCGCCCAGGCGCGCAAACAAGAAGGCAATCGCCTTGCCGATGCCGCTGCCCGCGCCCGACACCAGCACCACCTTGCCGGCAAACAAGTCGTCGCGGTACACCGTGGGCAGCGCGGCCAGGGCCTCGTCGCCGGGGCCGAATTTGGGTTGTTGTGTGTCTTGCGTGCTCATGCGTTCACCTTGAAATAGTCAGGCTTGGGGATGGTCCAGACCTCGCCCCAAAGGACGCCGCCGCCATCGACGGTGAGCAACTCGCCCGTGATGAACTTGCCGCTGGGCGCGCTCAGATAGACCACGGCCTCGGCAATGTCGTGCACATCGCCCACGCGCTTCATCGGGTTGGCGGCCGAGAAGGACTTGACGGCCTCCTCCGAATACTGGCGAAAGCCCGTGCTCGCCACCGCTCCGGGCGCGACGCAGTTGATGCGGATGCCGTACTGCGCCCACTCCACCGCTACGGTCTTGGAAAGATAGGTCACGGCCGCACGCGCCGCACAGGTGTGTGCCACGCCCGGCATGCCGCGCTGGAAGGTGGCGACGATGTTCACGATGTTGCCCTGCGTGCCCGTGTCGCGCCAGCGCTTGGCCATAGCGTGCATCATGTACCAGGTGCCGTTGAGGTTGGTGTCTATCACCGCCTTCCAGCCCTTGACGCTGAAATCGAGCGCGCGCTGCGGGAACTGGCCGCCGGCGTTGTTGACCAGCACATCGACGCGCCCGAAGTGCTGCCACGCGGCATCCATGAGCTGCTCGACCTGCTCGGGGTCGCGGATGCTCATGGGATGCACGAGCACGTCGGGGCTGCCGAGCTTGCGCAACCACTCGGCGCTGGCCTCGAGCTTGGCCACGTCGCGCCCGCAGATCGCGAGCCTGGCACCCAGGCGCGCATACAAAAAGGCGATGGCCTTGCCAATGCCGCTGCCCGCGCCCGAAACGAGCACGACCTTGTCGTCGAAAAGCCCGGCGTGATAGACCGTGGGCTGCTGGGCCAGGGTCTCATCGTCGAAGCCGAACGTGGGGGGTGTTGTCATGAAGAACCTCAGGAATCTCAGAAACGGAAAATCCCATTGCGGGGGTCTGCGATAGTGGCGTTGGCTGCATGCACCTGCGGGATTATCCGACTCTAACTAGCGTTTGATTGTTTTGAGCAAGGGAAAACCCTTGTTTACACCACCAAACCGCCTTTCATACGGGGCAAAAATCCCTAGCACTCACCCCTCAAATAACAAAAATATCTCATATCTAACTTTTTAAGCATTGACTTGGCATTTATTGCCTCCCAAAATCCGCCTCTCTTCGGACGCAGTCCGTGCGACTCGCTTCCACTGCCCCACCTGGCTCTGTGCTCGTTTGCTTTGCTTCCGGTCTAGTCAACGACCGGCGCAGGAAACTAGCGATGCGTTTGTATCGCGGCGCCGCAGATGCCTTGCCAGCCTTGTGCATGCAAGGCATCTGGCACCCGCTTCATCTAGGAAAGGAATAGTGATGACAGCGTTCACTCGTTTCATCTCTGGCAGCAAGACCTTTGCCAACCACGTGATAGGCGCAGTCCTGGCCGTCACCCACAACGGCTTTGCCTTGCTGGGCCTGGCCGTCACGTGCGCGGCATTGCTCGGTGCAAGCCGTCCTGACTTGCGCGCGCAGGCAGAAGCGCAGCTTTTCGATTGGCTGCGCACGCGCCATGTCGTGGCGCAAGCGCCTGAAACCGCGACGGATGTGCCCGACACCACCGAGCGGGCCTTGGCAGTCAATCCCCGCACCCTTCCCAAAGAGCAAGCCGCCCTGGCTTTCTGGCTCAGCAAAAAATACCGCGTGGCGCCGGAGCCCGTGAGCGCCTTGGTGGCGCAGGCGTTCGAAATCGGCGCGCGCAGCAAGATCGACCCGACCCTGCTGCTCGCCGTCATTGCCGTCGAGTCGAACTTCAATCCTTTTGCCCAAAGCGTCGTCGGCGCCCAAGGCTTGATGCAGGTCATGACGCGCACCCACACCGAAAAATACGAGGACTTCGGCGGCCACCTGGCGGCGTTTGATCCCATCGTGAATCTGCGCGTGGGCGCCCAAGTGCTGCAAGAGTGCATACAGCGCGCCGGCTCGATCGAAGGCGGTTTGCGCTATTACGTGGGCGCGGCAAACCAGGAAGACGACGGCGGCTACGCGGCCAAAGTCTTGGCCGAACAAGCGCGCCTGCGCCAGATCGCCGGCCGGCGCGCAACGCCCGCTCCGGCGCCCAAGCAGCTTGCGGCGCGCGCACAGACGCCGCCCGCACAGACGCCCGCGCCCGTGCGCCCGGCGGAAGATGCCACGGCACGCAACGAAAACGACGTCGCCGCATTGCCGGCGCAGTCCTGATCGCGCCTTGACGGCGACCCCGTCTGTCCTTGCGGCAGGCGAGCGTGACAGCGTGAGAGGCGATCGCCTCGCTCGGCTACACTCGCGGCGTACGCAACTGGCGATAGGCGCGGCCGCCGGCACACCGGCAGCCGCCGCTGACGTGGAATCTTGACAACCACGGGGAAGCGTACCGCCGGCCCCCCCCGGTGCCAAGCCGTTCGCCTGGGCAGCCCTTGTCAGCGCCGCAAACGCCGTTTCGCGGCGCAAAGTGCAAGGAAGCAGCTTTCACCCTAGGACTGCCATGTACCACCGCAACATCCTCGTCGAACAAACCGACCCTGAAGTCTTTGCCGCCATCCAGGCCGAAAACCGCCGCCAGGAAGAGCACATCGAGCTGATCGCCAGCGAAAACTACGCCTCGCCCGCCGTGATGTGGGCGCAAGGCACGCAGCTGACCAACAAATACGCCGAGGGCTACCCCGGCCGCCGCTACTACGGCGGCTGCGAGCACGTCGACGTGGTCGAGCAGCTGGCCATAGACCGGCTCAAGCAGCTCTTCGGTGCCGAGGCCGCGAACGTGCAGCCGCACTGCGGCGCCTCGGCCAACGAGGCCGTGTTCCTCGCCTTCCTCAAGCCCGGCGACACCGTCATGGGCATGAGCCTGGCCGAAGGCGGCCACCTCACGCACGGCATGCCGCTGAACATCAGTGGCAAGTGGTTCAACGTGGTCTCGTACGGCCTCGACGCCAAGGAGGCCATCGACTACGACGCGATGGAAAAGAAGGCCCACGAAACGCGGCCCAAGCTGATCATCGCAGGCGCCTCGGCCTACAGCCTGCACATCGACTTTGCACGCTTTGCCAAGGTGGCCAAGGACGTGGGCGCTATCTTCATGGTCGATATGGCGCACTACGCGGGCCTGATCGCCGCGGGCGTCTATCCCAACCCCGTGCCGCATGCCGACGTGGTCACCTCGACCACGCACAAGAGCCTGCGCGGCCCGCGCGGCGGCATCATCCTGATGAAGGCCGAGCACGAAAAAGCCATCAACAGCGCCGTCTTCCCTGGCTTGCAGGGCGGCCCGCTGATGCACGTGATCGCGGCCAAGGCCGTGGCCTTCAAAGAGGCGCTGCAACCCGAGTTCAAAGCCTACCAGCAGCAGGTGGTGACGAACGCGCGCATCGTCGCCGAAACGCTGACCGAGCGCGGCCTGCGCATCGTGAGCGGCGGCACGCAAAGCCACGTGATGCTGGTCGACCTGCGCTCCAAGGGCATCACCGGCAAGGAAGCCGAAGCCGTGCTCGGCGCAGCGCACATGACGATCAACAAGAACGCGATCCCCAACGACCCCGAAAAGCCCATGGTGACGAGCGGCGTGCGCATAGGCACCCCCGCAATGACCACGCGCGGATTCAAGGACGATGAAGCACGCCTCACGGCCCATCTGGTGGCCGACGTGCTCGACAACCCGCGCGACCCTGCCAACATCGAAGCGGTGCGCGCCAAGGTGCACGCGCTCACGGCACGCTTTCCGGTCTATGGCTGAACGCGGCGCAGCGCAAGCATGAAATGCCCTTTCTGCGGCCACCAGGAGACGCAAGTCGTCGAAACCCGCGTGGCCGAGGACGGCGGCTTCATCCGCCGCAGGCGCCAGTGCGCGGCGTGTGAGCGGCGCTTTACCACCTACGAGCGCCCCGAGGTGACGCTGCCCACCATCATCAAAAAGGACGGGCGGCGCACCGAGTACGAGCGCGCCAAGCTGCTCGGGTCGTTCAAACTCGCTCTGCGCAAACGCCCCGTGAGCACCGAGCAGATCGACAGCGCCATCGAACGCATCGAAGAAAAACTGCTGAGCCTGGGCCAGCGCGAGCTGCCCTCAAACCAGCTTGGCGAGCTCGTGATGCGCGAGCTCAAAAAGCTCGACAAGGTCGCCTACGTGCGCTTTGCGAGCGTGTACCGCAACTTCGAAGACGTGGATGCGTTTCGCGCCGTCGTCGATGAAGTGGACAAATAGCTCATAAAATAATAGCTTCCAGCGCTTGATCTACAAGCGCTAGAAGCCAAAATCATCCAAATTTTCCGGCACCCTGGCGCGGTGCGCTCACAGCGCCTGCGCGAGCCGGCGCACGCCTTCTTCGATCTTGGGCAGGTCCGCGGTCGCGAACGACAGGCGCAGCGTGGCGCGGTCGGGGTTGGCGCAGTAAAACGGCGCACCCGGCACGAAGGCCACGCCCTTTTCGACCGCACGCGGCGACAGTTCTTGCGCGTCGGCGATCTTGCCGCCGGCCCCGGTCAGGCGCGCCCAGATGAACAAGCCTCCCTGCGGCGGCACGAAGTCGATCGCGGCGCCGAGCTCGCGCCGCAGCGCCTGCCCCATGCCAGCGGCACGCTCGGCATAGACCTTGCGCACATGGGCCAGCGTGGCCGGCATACGGCCCGCGCGCAGGTAGTGCGCGGCCGTGGCCTGGGCAAAGGTGCTGGTGTTGGCGTCGCTGAACTGCTTGCACATCACGGCCTTGGCGAGCAACTCGGGCGGCGCAATCAGCCAGCCCAGGCGCAAGCCCGCACTCAGCACCTTGCTGAGGCTGCCACAGTGCGCAAGCCACTCGCGGCTGCCTGGCACCTGGGGCGAGAGCGCGAGCAGGCTGGGCGGCGGCGGAGCGTCGAAATACAGGTCGCCGTAAGGGTCGTCCTCGACGACCAGGCACTGGTACTGCAGCGCGAGCTCCAGCACCCTTTTGCGCCGCGCAAGGCTCAGCGTGGCGCCGCTCGGGTTGCCGTAGGTCGGGATCAGATACAGCATTTTGGGCCGGTGCTGCGCCATCAGCTGCTCGAGCACGTCGGTCTGCACGCCCTGCGCGTCTATGGGCGCGCTCACGAGCTGCGCACCATAGAGCCGAAAACACTGGATGGCGGCCAGAAAGGTCGGCCCCTCGACGATCACCTTGTCGCCAGGGCTGATCATGGTCTTGGCGAGCAAATCCAGCGCCTGCTGGCTGCCCGTGGTGACGATGAGCTGCTCGGGCGCCACATCCTGGGCGCCCTTGCCTGCCATGAAGCTGGCCAGCTGCTCGCGCAGCGCCGGGTAGCCCTCGGTCGCGCCGTACTGCAGCGCACCGCCGCCATCCTCCGTCAGCGCGGCATTCACCGCAGTGCGAATGCCCTCGACGTCGCACATCGCGCTGTCGGGAAAGCCCCCCGCAAAGCTGACGATGCCGGGCTTGCCCAGCAGCTTGAAAAGATCGCGGATGGCGGAAGTCTCCACCTGGTTCAGACGGTCGGCAAATTGCATGGCAAAAACACTCCAACGAAACGGCAAAGCCCCATTGTCGCAGCGCATGGCGCCACACGGTGCCGTATCGCAGCGCCTACACTCGCACCATGACGCCCGCGCAAATCGAAGCCTTTTTTGCCACACTCCAGGCCGACAACCCCACGCCGCGCAGCGAGCTCGAATTCTCGACGCCCTTCGAGCTGCTCGTGGCCGTGCTGCTGTCGGCGCAGGCCACCGATGCCAGCGTGAACAAAGCCACGCGCCGCCTGTTTGCCGTGGCCAACACACCCCAGGCCATCCTTGCGCTCGGGCAGGAGGGGCTGGAGAGCTACATCAAAACCATAGGCCTGTACCGCAGCAAGGCGCGCCACCTGATCGAGACCTGCCGCATCCTGGTCGAGCGCTACGGCGGCGAGGTGCCGCGCACGCGCGCCGCGCTCGAAGCGCTGCCCGGCGTGGGGCGCAAGACCGCCAACGTGATCCTCAACGTAGCCTTTGGCGAGCCCACCATCGCCGTCGATACGCACATCTTCCGCGTCTGCAACCGCACGGGCCTCGCGCCGGGCAAGACGCCGCTCGAAGTCGAGCGCAAGCTGCTCGAGCGCGTGCCCGAAAAATACCTGCAGCACGCGCACCACTGGCTCGTGCTGCTCGGCCGCTACGTCTGCCAGGCGCGCAAGCCGCGCTGCTGGGAATGCAAGGTCGCGCGCTGGTGCGACTACGAGCCCAAGACGCCGGCGCCTACGCGCTGATCCATGTCGGCAGCGCGGCGCCCTGCCGTTGCATCAGGGAGCGGTGTTCGCTTTGCCCGCTCCGGCAGCCACGGCAGCGAACGCGCAAGCCGCCTGCGAACCCTGTACTGACGAATCCGGCGCCTGCGGCGCGCACCAGTCGCCGCCCAGCGCCTTGACCAGGAACACCGCCGTTTGCAGGCGCTGGCCTTGCACCTGGGCGAGCTGGCGCTCGGCGGCGAGCAGCGATTGCTGGGCCGTGATGACG
The DNA here is from genome assembly GCF_003337425.1 of Extensimonas vulgaris. Taxonomy (GTDB): domain Bacteria; phylum Pseudomonadota; class Gammaproteobacteria; order Burkholderiales; family Burkholderiaceae_C; genus Extensimonas; species Extensimonas vulgaris. The sequence continues at coordinate 46,133 of NZ_QPJU01000009.1, read as the reverse complement.
TCGAGGAAGGTGCTGGCGCCGCCCTCGTAGCGGTAGGCGGCCATGGTGCGCACCTGGCGTGCGGCATCGACGGCGCTTTGCGCCTGGGCGCTCGCGCGCTCGAGCGCCGCGAGGCCGGTGATGCCGTCTTCGACCTCCTGCATCGCCGCGAGCACCACGCGGCGGTAGCTCGCCACCGTGGCATCGTAGCCGGCCTGCGCGAAATCGACGTTGGCGCGGATGCGCCCGCCGTCGAACACGGTCTGCACGGCCGTCACGCCCAGCGACCACAGCATGCTGGGCGCGTCGAACAGCGCGGCGCTGCGGTTGCTGTCCACGCCAAAGGCCGCGCCCAGCGTGACGCTCGGGAAAAACGCCGCCTTGGCGACGCCGATCTGCGCATTCGCCGCGGCCATGGCGCGCTCGGCCGCGGCGACATCCGGGCGGCGCTCGAGCACGTCCGAAGGCAGGCCCAGCGGCACGGCGGGCGGCGCGATGGGTTGCACCGCCGGGGCGATGGAGAAGTTGGGCGCAGCCTGGCCGATCAGCGCGGCAACGGCGTGCTCGTACTGCGCGCGCTGCTTTTGCAGCAAATCGACCTGCGTGAGCGTGCTCTCGAGCAGCGCGCGCTGCTGCGCCACGTCGATGCCGGGAATCGCGCCGAGGTCGTGGCGTGCGGTGACGAAGTCGAGCGCGCGGCGCTGCCAGTCGATCGAGCGCCGCACCACGTCGAGCTCGATGTCGGTCGCGCGCAGGTTGAAGTAATTGCTCGCGAGGTCGGCCGTGAGCAGCAGGCGCGTGTTGCGCAAGTCGGCCTCGGACTGCTGGGCTGCCGCCTGCGCACCTTCGACGGCGCGCTGCACGCGGCCGAACAGGTCGGCCTCGTAGCTCGCGTTGAACTGCAGCAGGTAGTCGTTTTGCGTGGTCGCGTAATTGGGGCTGTTGTAATTGGTCAAAGGCCGGTTGGCCGAGATGCGCTGGCGCGCGTCGCGCGCCGTCAGGCCCACCTGCGGGTACAGCGCGGCCGAATTCACGCCCACGAGCGCGCGCGCCTGCGCGAGCCGCGCAGCAGCCAGCGCGAGCGTGGGGTTGGTCGCGAGCGCCTGGTCTTCGAGCGCGTCGAGTTCTGCGTCGCCAAAGCGCTTCCACCACGGGCCTTTGTCGAGCGCGTCGCCGGGCTGCGCCTCGCGCCAGGGCGCCTCGACTTTCCAGCTCACGGGCACGGTGACGTCGGGTTTGCGGTAGTCGGGCCCCACGGCGCAGGCCGCGAGTGCGGCGCAGGCACAGGCGAGCACGCCCAGGCGCAAGCTGCGCAGACGCCCTGCGGGCGTGCCGGACAGCGTTCGCGCGCCCCTCATGCCGACTCCTTTTGGCCCGGTTTGGCGCCTTGCGAGGCGTCCGCCTTGGGTGGCGCGATGGTCACGGTGTCGCCCTCGGCGAGCGCGTCCGAGGGGTTGAGCACGAGCTGCTCGTTGCCTTGCAAGCCGCTCAGCACCTCGATGCTGCCGCCATAGTTGCGCCCCAGCGTGACGGGCTGCAGGTGCACCTTGCCGTGCGCATCGACGATGGCTACGCGCGTGCCTTCGGCGCGAAACAGCAGCGCGTTTTCGGGCACGCTGAGCATTTTGCTCGGCGGCAGCGGCACTTCGACCTGCACGTAGGCGCCCGGCAGCAGGCTGCCGTCGGGATTGGGCAAGGCGATTTCAACCTGCATCTGGCGCGTCGCGATGTCGATGGCACCCGCGGTGCGCGCGACCTTGCCCTCGAACTTTTTGCCCTGCAGCTCGGCCTGCGTGACGATGACGGGCTGGCCCGGCTGGATGCGGCTGGCGTAGGACTGCGGCACGTTGACGTAGATGCGCAGCGGGTCGGTCTGCGCCATGGTGAAGAGCACGCGGCCCGCACCGGCGTCGATCAAGTCGCCCACATCGACGTTGCGCCGCGTGACCACGCCGGCAAATGGCGCGAGCACGCGCTTGAAGCCTTCCATCTGGCGCAGGCGCTGCACGTTGGCTTCGGCGGCTGCGAGGTTGGCCGTGGCCGTGGCGACGGCGTTGCGGCGCTCCTCGAGGTCTTGCTGCGCGACCACGTCTTTCTGGCGCAGGGCCTCCCAGCGCTGCGCGGTGCTGCGCGCAAGCGCGAGGCTCGCGGCGGCCTGCTCGCGCGCGGCGATGGCCTGTGCGAGCTGCTGGTCGATTTCAGGGGTTTCGATTTCGGCGAGCAGCTCGCCCTGCTTGACGCGGCTGCCGATGTCGTGCGTCCAGCGCTTGAGGTAGCCGCTCACGCGCGCGGCGATCGAGGCCTGCACGTAGCCTTGCAAGGTGCCCGGCAGCGTCAGCGTCTGGCCCTTTTGCGGCAAAGTGGGCGTGGTGGTGAGCACGTATTGCGTGGATTGCTCGGCCGCGACCTTTTCAAGCGCGCTGCCGTTGGCGTGGCGCTGGTACAGCGTGCGCGCCGCGCCGATCAACAGCAGCACGGCGACGACCACGATGATCGAGCGCGTGCGCCGCACCATCTGCTGGCGCTGGAGCAAATCGTGGTGGCCCGTGTCATCGGTTTCGAGCGGGTGGATGGCCATTGCCGCATGGCGTTGTTCGGTCATATCTCAGCTTTCTTGTGCGGTAGCGGGCGGCGGCGCTGCAACGCCCGTGCCTTGGTCTTGGGCATGCCCGGCGCGCTTGGCGCGCCAGCTGTGCACGGCGGCGAACACCGCGGGCACGAAAAACAGGGTGGACACGGTGGCGAGCAGCAGGCCGCCGATCACGGCACGCCCGAGCGGCGCATTCTGCTCGGCGCCTTCGCCCAGGCCCAGAGCCATGGGGATCATGCCGATGATCATGGCCAGCGCCGTCATGAGCACCGGCCGGATGCGCGTGGCGCCCGCTTCGAGCGCGGCCGACAGCGGCGGTATGCCCGCGAGCAGCCGGTCGCGCGCGAACGACACCAGCAAGATGCTGTTGGCCGTGGCCACGCCCATGGTCATGATGGCGCCCGTGAGCGCCGGCACGCTGAGCGTGGTGCCGGTGAGAAACAGCATCCACGCGATGCCCGCGAGCGCCGCAGGCAGCGCCGTGATGATGATCGCCGCGTCGAGCCAGGCTTGGAAAGTCACGACGATGAGCAGATACACGAGCACGATCGCCATCGCCAGCCCCACGCCCAGGCCCAAGAACGAGGACTGCATGGTCTGCACCTGGCCGCGCGTTTGCACCTGGTTGCCGCGCGCGAGCTTGGGCCGCGCGGCATCGACGAGTTTTTGCACCTGCGCGGCCACGCTGGCCAGGTCGGTGCCCTGCACGCTCACGAACACGTCGATCACGGGCGCGATGTTGTAGTGCGACACCACCGCGGGCTGGCGCGCGGGCCGCACATCGACGAGGTTGCCGAGCAGCTGCGGCGCGTTGCCGCCGGTGTTTACAGGCACGTTGAGCAGCGCGTCGAGCGAGCCGATCTGGTACTGCGGCGCCTGCACGGCGAGGTTATAGACCACGCCGTTTTTGGGGTTGAGCCAGAACGCGGGCGCGGTCTGCGAGCTGCCCGAGAGCGCGATCAGCACGTTCTGCCCCACGTTCGCCGCGGTGAAGCCCACTTGCTGCAGGCGCGAGCGGTCCATCTGCAGCCTGAGCGCGGGCGCGTCCAGGCGCTGGTGCACGTGGGCATCGACCGCGCCGGGGATTTTCCGAATCTCCTTGACCAGGGCGGCCGCCAGCTGCGCGTTGCCTTCCATGTCGTTGCCGCTGAACTGGATGTCGATCGCCGCGGGCAGGCCGAAGTTCAAAATCTGCGTGACGATGTCCGCAGGCTGGAAAAAGAACTCCACGCCCGGAAAACGCTTGGGCAGCTCGGCACGCAGCCGCGTGATGTATTCCTGCGTGGGCCGGTGGCCTTCCTTCAGCGCCATGAGCAGCTCGGCATCGATGGTGCCGATCACGCCCGAATTGCTGTAAGAGAGGTTGATGCCGCTGTTGGGCACGCCGAGGTTGTCGAGGATGGTTTCGAGCTCGGCGGGCGGGATCATGCGGCGGATTTCAGCCTCGACCGCGTCGGCCAGGCGCGCCGTCTCCTCGATGCGCGTGCCCGTGGGCGCACGCATGTGCAGGCGGATCTGCCCCGCGTCCACGGTCGGGAAAAAGTCGCGCCCCAAAAACGGAAACAGCGCGCACGAGAGTACGCAAAAGCCCAGAAACAGCACGATGAAGCGCGCGCGGTGCGAGAGCACCGACGAGAGCACGAGCGCATAGGCACGGCGCACGTGCTCGAAGCGGCTGTCGAACGCGCGATAGACGCGCTGCAGCAGGCTCGCATGCTGGCCTGGGCCGGCCGCCTCGTCGCCGTGCGGCGCGTGCCCCGCATGGCCCTTCATCAGCAGCATGACGAGCGTGGGCACCAGCGTGCGCGAGAGCAGGTACGAGGCCAGCATGGCAAACACCACGGCCTCGGCCATGGGCGTGAACAGGTAGCGCGCCACGCCCGAGAGGAAAAACAGCGGCACGAACACGATGCAAATGCACAGCGTGGACACGAGCGCGGCCGAGCCGATCTCGCCTGCGCCGTCCAGGATCGCGTCGTGCAGGGATTTGCCCAGGCCCACATGGCGCTCGATGTTTTCGATGGTGACGATGGCCTGGTCCACCAAAATGCCCACCGACAGCGCGAGCCCGCCCAGCGTCATGAGGTTGAGCGTCTCGCCGAGCACGTAGAGCAGCAAAATCGACGCGAGGATAGACAGCGGAATCGTGAGCGCAATGATCAGCGTGCTGCGCCAGTTGCCCAGAAACACCAGCACCATGGCCGCGGTGAGCGCCGCCGCCAGCAGCGCCTCGAACACCACGCCCTTGACCGCCGCCTTGACGAACACCGACTGGTCGAACAGCGGCGTCACCTTGATGTCGGTCGGCATGGTCTGCACGGCCAGGGGCAGCATGGCGCGCAGGTTGTTCACGATGTCTATGGTCGAGGCGCCGCCGTTTTTGAGGATGGACAGCAGCACGCCGCGCACGCCGTCCTGGCGCACGATGTTGGTCTGCGGCGAGAAACCGTCGCGCACCTGCGCCACGTCGCGCAAATACGTCGTGGCGCCATTGATGGTGCGCACGGGCAGGTCGTTGAGCCCCTCGATCACGCTGGGCGAGCTGTTCATCGCCACGTTGTATTCGATCGCGCCGATCTTGGCCGTGCCCGAGGGCAGGATCAGGTTCTGCGAATTCACGGCGTTGACCACGTCGCTCGGCGCCAGGCCGCGCGCCTGCAGCGCCGGGATGTCCAGATCGACCGAAATCAGCCGCGTCTTGCCGCCGTAGGGAAAAGGAATCGCCGTGCCCGGAATCGTCACGAGCTGCGGGCGCAGCTGGTTCACGGTGGCGTCGAACAGGCGGTTCTCGGGCATCGTGGGGCTGGAGAGCGCGAGCTGGATCACCGGAATGCTCGAAGCCGAATACTTGATCACCAAGGGCGGCGTGATGCCCGGCGGCAGCTGCTTGAGCAGCGTCTGCACGGCGGCCGTAGTCTGCGCGAGGCCGGCCTGGATGTTCGCCGTGGGCTGGAAGAACATCTTGATCACCGACACGCCCGAGAGCGAGGTCGAATCGATGTGCTCGATGTCGCTGACCATGGTGGTGAGCGCACGCTCGGTCTGACCCGTGATGCGCTGGCCCATTTCGTCGGGGGCGAGGCCGGTGTAAGTCCAGATGATGCTGATCACCGGAATGTTGATTTCCGGGAAGATGTCGGTCGCCATCTTCAGCAGCACGAAGGGGGTGGCCAGCACGATCAGCATCGCCATGACGATGAAGGTGTACGGCCGGCGCAGGGCGATCGAAACCATGGGGATGGCGGAAAAGGGGGATGGAGAAAAGACGCGCTCCCCTTGGATGGGGGGAGCGCGCAGCCATGATAGATGCAAACATTTGCCAGCGTGTGCGGGTTATCGCCTATCCGACCAGGCACGCTGGGCATTGCACAATGTGCGCGCATCGCTTGCACAAGGCTGCCGGTATTTTTCAAGCAAAAATAGCCTCTAACCTTGATGAAATAAGCGTTAGAAGCTATTGTTTTTGAAGATTGGCGCTTGCGCCGCCAGACCCTTCGCCGCCTGACCTCGAACCGTCCAAAAGGAACGCTCATGCCCTCTTCCCGCCTGCCCGCACCTATCGCACGCCGTCTGCGCCTGCCGGTGATCGCCGCGCCCATGCTGCAGGTGTCGGGCATAGAGCTTGTCGTGGCGGCGTGCCGCAGCGGCGTGATCGGCGCCTTTCCCACCGTGAATGCGCGCAGCCCTGCAGAGCTCGACGCCTGGCTGACCGAAATGCGCACGCGCCTCGCGCCCTATCCCGATGCCGCGCCGCCCTGCCCGAACCTGATCATGCGCTCGCCACGGCTCGCGCAAGACCTGGACTGCGTGCTGCGCCACGGCGTGGAAGTCGTCATCACCAGCGTGGGCTCGCCCGCGCCCGTGGTCGATGCGCTGCACGGCATAGGCTGCCTGGTGCTTGCCGACGTGGCCACGCTCGCGCACGCGCGCAAGGCCATCGCGGCCGGCGCCGACGGGCTGGTGCTGCTCACGGCAGGCGCGGGCGGGCAGACCGGTTGGCTCAACCCCTTTGCCTTCGTGCGCGCGCTGCGTGCCGAATACGACGGCCCGCTGGTGCTTGCCGGCGGCATCAGCGACGGCGTGGCGCTGCGCGCGGCGCAGGTGCTGGGCTGCGACCTGGCCTCGATGGGCACACGCTTCATTGCCACGCACGAGAGCATGGCCGACGAAGCCTACCGGCAGATGCTGGTCGCCTCCACGCTCGACGAAGTGCTGCTCACGCGCGCCTTCAGCGGCCTGCCCACCAACATGCTGATCGGCTCCATCGTGCGCATGGGGCTGGATCCGGCCCGGCTCGACGAAACCGTGACGCCCAGCACCGCCGACCAGATGTTCGGCGGCAGCGCCCACGGCAACCACAGCGCCGGCCCGCGCCGCTGGCGCGACATCTGGAGCGCCGGGCACAGCGTCTCGGGCGTGCACGCGGTGCAGTCGGTGCAGGAGCTGGTCGAGGAGCTCGCGCAGGAATACGCGCAGGCGGGGTAGCGGCGTTTTTTCGCTCGTGGCTCGTGGCTCGTGGCTCGTGGCTCGTAGCTCGCACAGCCTCACAGCAGCACGATGTCGTACTGCTCGGGCCCGAGCGCGCTTTCGGCCTGCAAAGAGATCGGTTTGCCGATGAAGTCCGACAGGCCCGCGAGGTGCTGGCTTTCTTCGTCGAGAAAGAGCTCGACCACGCGCGGCGGCGCGATGACGCGGAATTCGCGCGGGTTGAACTGGCGCGCCTCGCGCAGGATTTCGCGCAGGATGTCGTAGCACACGCTGCGCGCGGTTTTCACGCTGCCGCGGCCCGCGCAGGCGGCGCAGGGCTCGCACAGCAGCTGCGCGAGCGACTCGCGCGTGCGCTTGCGCGTCATCTCGACCAGGCCGAGTTGCGAAAAGCCGCTCACCGTGGTCTTGACGCGGTCGCGCGCGAGTTGTTTGCGCAGCTCGCCCAGCACGGCCTGCTGGTGGTCCTCGCGCCCCATGTCGATGAAGTCGACGATCACGATGCCGCCCAGGTTGCGCAGGCGCAGCTGGCGCGCGATGGCCTGCGCGGCCTCGAGGTTGGTCTTGAAGATGGTGTCGTCGAAATTGCGCGCGCCCACGTAGCCGCCGGTGTTCACGTCGATGGTGGTGAGCGCCTCGGTCTGGTCGATGACGAGGTAACCGCCCGACTTCAGCTCGACGCGCCGCCCGAGCGCGCGCGCCACTTCGTCGTCGATCGCGTACAGGTCGAAAATCGGCCGCTCGCCCTTGTAGTGCTGCAGCTTGGCTGCGGCCGCAGGCATGAACTCACGCCCGAAAGCGCGCAGACGCTGGAATTGCTCGTGCGAGTCTATGCGTATGCTTTGCGTGTGCTCACTCACGAGGTCGCGCAGCACGCGCTGCAGCAAGTCCAAATCTTGGTGCAAGAGCGAGCGCGGCGGCAGCTCGAGCGCGGCCGCCTTGATGCGCGCCCAGGTCTTGCGCAGGTAGGCGATATCTTCGGCGAGCTCGGCGTCGCTCGCGTCCTCGCCGTTGGTACGCAGGATGAAGCCGCCCCCGCCGCCGCTGGCCTTGTCGCCCACGAGCGCCTGCAGGCGCGCCCGCAGCGCATCGCGCTCGGCCGCGGGGATTTTTTGCGACACGCCCACATGCTCGTCCTGCGGCAAAAACACCAGCAGCCGCCCCGCGATGCTGATCTGCGTCGAAAGGCGCGCGCCCTTGGTGCCTATGGGGTCTTTGATGACCTGCACCATCAGCGCCTGGCCTTCGAACACCTGCTTTTCGATCGGCACCTGCGCCTCGCTTTTGCGCGCCCAGGGCACGGCATCGCCTTCGGCGGGGCGCTGCCAGACGTCGGCCACGTGCAAAAACGCCGCGCGCTCGAGGCCGATGTCGATGAAGGCCGACTGCATGCCCGGCAGCACGCGCGAGACTTTGCCGAGGTAAATGTTGCCCACGAGGCCGCGCTCGAGCGCGCGCTCGATGTGCAGCTCCTGCACCGCGCCGCTTTCGACCACCGCGACGCGCGTCTCCTGCGGCGACCAGTTGATGAGGATGTCTTGTTGCATGGTGGGCATGGCGGGGGCGGAAAGGATGGGGGCCGAAATTACAGCTCGAAACCGATGTCGCGCAGCAGCTGCGCGGTTTCGTACAAAGGCAGCCCCATGATGCCCGAATAGCTGCCCGCCAGCTGCGCAATGAACGCCGCCGCGCGGCCCTGCACGCCATAGGCCCCGGCTTTGCCCAAGGGTTCCCCCGTGGCCACGTAGGCGGCGATCTGCGCTGTCGTCATGGCCGCGAAGCGCACGCGCGAGACCGACAGCGCCGCAAGCCGACGGGGCCCGGCCTGCAGCGCGACGGCCGTGAGCACGCGGTGCACCCTGCCCGAGAGCGCAGCGAGCATGCGCTCGGCCTCGGCGGCGTCGGCAGGCTTGCCGAAGATGTGGCGCCCGAGCGCGACGGTGGTGTCGGCGCACAGAATCGGCGCCTCGGGCAGACCGCGGCGCGCATGCCGCGCCACCGCGGCGTCGAGCTTGAGCGCCGTCACGCGCTGCACGTAGCGGGCCGGCGCCTCGCCGGGGCGCACGGCTTCGAGCGCTTCGGCGTCTTCGGCAAGGTCTTCGACCGCATCTTCTGCACCGGCAGTTGTGGGCAGCAGCAGTTCATGGCGCACGCCGATCTGGGTCAGCAGCTGGCTGCGGCGCGGGCTTTGCGAGGCGAGGTAAATAAAGGCGGACATGGCGGCCTGATTATGAAAGAAAAAGGCCTTTTGCGCTGATGGTAGCTACGCAAGCAGATACGAAATCCATAGCATCCCTGCGGTGCACGGACACGGACACGGACACGCCCCGCCCTGCCGGGCCGCCCGGAAGGCTCGCGCCTTCTCAGGCTCGGTGGTATGGATGCCCCGCGTTGATCGACCAGGCGCGGTAGAGCTGCTCGATCAACAGCACGCGCACCAAAGCGTGCGGCAGCGTCAGGTCGGACAGGCGCAGGCTCTCGTGCGCAGCGGCGCGCAGCGCGGGGTCGAGCCCGTCGGGCCCGCCGATCAAGAGCGCCACGTCGTCACCCGATTGCTGCCAGCCGCGCAGCCGCTCGGCCAGCGCCGGCGTGGTGATGCGCGCGCCGCGCTCGTCGAGCACGACCACATGCGCCCCGCGCGGCAGCGCCGCCTCGATGCGCGCGCGCTCGGCGGCGTGCAGGGTTTGCAGGCTCTTGCTGCCGCGCGGCTCGGTCTTGACGGTCTTGAGCTCGACCTTGAGCTCGGGCGGAAAGCGCTTGGCGTAGTCCTCGTAGGCCGTCTGCGCCCAGTCGGGCACACGCTGGCCCACGGCCACGATCAGCAGCTTCATGGCCTGCGTGCGTCAGCTCAGGCGTTGGAAGATGAGGATTTCTTGCCGGCGCTTTTCCGGGACGCCGTTTGGGAGGCTGCGGTTTTTTTGGCCGCGGTTTTCGCGGCCGCCTTCTTGCGCGCGGGCGGCGCGACGACGATGGTCTTCACAGGCGCCTTGGACGATTTCTGCGCAGCCTTCTTCACGGCTGTTTTGGCCGCCGTTTTTGCTGCCGTTTTAACCGCTGTTTTCGGCGCGGCTTTGGCAGCCGTTTTGACTGCGGTTTTAGTAGCTGCCCGCGCAGGCGTTTCCTTGGCTGCAGGCTTTTTGACCGTGGGTTTTTTCACGACCGGGGCGGCCGCATCTGGCGCCTCTGCTTGGGTCTTGCTGCGCTTGGCCGGCTTCTTCGCTGCGGCCACATCCTCGGCCGCTGCGGGCTTGGCAGGCTTCACAGTCTTGGCGGGCTTGGGGGCGCCAAGCTTCAGGCGCACGGGCGTCTCGCCCCAGAGCTCTTCAAGCCGGTAATACTGGCGGATCGCGGGCTGCATGATGTGCGCCACGGCGGCGCCGCAATCGACGATGATCCACTCGCCGTTGTCCTCACCCTCGATGCGCGGCTTGTCGAAGCCCGCCGCACGCACCGCGTCGCGCACGCTCGCGGCCAGCGCTTTGGTCTGGCGGTTCGAGGTGCCCGAGGCGACGATCACGCGCTCGAAGAGCGGCGAGAGTTCCGCCGTGTTGAAAACCTGTATGTCCTGCGCCTTGACGTCCTCCAGGCCATCGACGATGGCGCGCTGGAGCTTGGTGATGTTCTTTTTGGCGGCGGATTCCGAAAGGGTGTTGGTGCTCATCAGAGGGGTGGGGTCAAAAATATGAACGCGATACTAGCAGCCTGTCGGACTTTGGAATCGTCGGCTGCGAATGTGCCGCAGCGGCCCATTTTTTACCGTTTTCTTGCCCCATAGTCCCGCTATGGGGCGGCGATTCCGGCAAAAACTGGCCTCGCTGGGGCCCATTCTCGCTTTCGACGCCCAAAGTCCGACAGGCTGCTAGCGTGCAAGCCGCATGCCAGCCATAGGCAAGTTCCCGGCGCCGACGTGCGGGCGCCACGGTGGCGGCGCGGAAATTTCAGGTGTTTTTGGCCTTTTGCGCAGGTGCAGCAAGCGCAAGCAGCTCTCATTTTTGGGGTGCCTCGGCGCTGCCAGGCGCGTGCGCTTCGGCAAGCCAGTCGCGCCGCTGCAGAAATTCGCGCACGAGCGCGGCTTCGGGCGTTTCGGGGCCATCTTCGCGCTGGTACGACCAGGCCACGAGCGGCGGCATCGAGAGCAGAATGGACTCGGTGCGCCCGCCCGACTGCAGGCCGAAATGCGTGCCGCGATCCCACACGAGGTTGAATTCGACGTAGCGCCCGCGCCGGTAGAGCTGGAACGCGCGCTCGCGCTCGCCCCACGGCGTGTGGCGGCGGCGCTGCACGATGGGCAGATACGCGCCCAGAAAGGCATCGCCCACGGACTGCAGCAGGCCTAGGCTTTGCGCAAAGCCGAGCTCGGCAAAGTCGTCGAAAAAAATGCCGCCCACGCCGCGCTGCTCGCCGCGGTGGCGCAGGTAAAAGTATTCGTCGCACCACTGCTTGAAGCGCGGGTACTTGTCGGCGCCAAAGGGCTGCAGCGCGTCGTGGCAGCAGCGGTGAAAGTGCTGCACGTCTTCGAGAAAGCCGTAGTACGGCGTCAAGTCCATGCCGCCGCCAAACCAGCAGTGCGCGGGCGCATCGGGGCCCAGGTCGGGCGCACGGGCGGCGATCATGCGCACGTTCATGTGCACCGTGGGCACGTAGGGGTTGCGCGGGTGGAACACCAGCGACACGCCCATGGCCTCGAACGGTGCGCCCGCGAGCTCGGGGCGGTGCTGCGTGGCCGAAGGCGGCAGGCGCGGCCCGCGCACGTGCGAAAACCCGCAGCCCGCGCGCTCGAACACCTGCCCGCCTTCGATGATACGCGTGATGCCGTCGCCCTGCAGCGCCTCGCCAGGCTCTTTGCTCCAAGGGTCGATGAGGCTCCTGGCGACCGTCTGTCCTGCGCCAGCAGCTTGCGCTTCGATAGCATCGAGCGCATCCATGATGCGCGCCTGCAGGCCCAGCAGGTAGGCGCGCACCTGGGGGACTTGGTCGGCCAGAGCGTCGGGGGCGGCCTGCGTGGCCGTTGGCTGCGCGCTCATTTCAGCGCCCGGTGGCCGATGTCGCGCCGGTACTGCGCGCCGTCGAAGTGGATGCGCTGCACGATCTCGTAGGCGCGCTGCTGCGCCAGGCGCAGGCTGTCGCCGAGCGCGGTGACGCACAGCACGCGCCCGCCGCTGGTGCGCAGCACGCCGTCCACCAGCTCGGTGCCCGCGTGGAACACCATGGCGTCGTCACCCAGCGCGGATTCCGGCGGCAGGCCGGTGATGACGTCGCCCTTGCGCGGCTGGTCGGGGTAGCCGTGTGCGGCCATGACCACGCCCAGCGCCGTGCGCCGGTCCCACTGCAGCTCGATCTGGTCGAGCTTGCCGTCGATGGCAGCGCCCAGCACATCGACCAGATCGCTCTTGAGGCGCATCATGATGGGCTGCGTTTCGGGGTCGCCCAGGCGGCAGTTGAATTCGAGCGTCTTGGGGCGGCCCTGCGCGTCTATCATCAAGCCGGCGTAGAGAAAGCCCGTGTACGGAATGCCATCCTTGGCCATGCCGCGCACGGTGGGCAGGATGATCTCGCGCATCGCGCGCGCGTGCACGTCGGCGGTCACGACCGGTGCCGGCGAATACGCGCCCATGCCGCCGGTGTTGGGCCCCTGGTCGCCGTCGAGCAGGCGCTTGTGATCCTGGCTGGTGGCGAGCGCGAGCACGTTCTTGCCATCGCACAGCACGATGAAGCTCGCCTCTTCGCCGGGCAAAAATTCCTCGATCACCACGCGCGGCTGCGCCCGGCCTTCGGCGTCCGCGTTGTGCTGCACGCCGTATTTGTTGTCGATCAGCATGTAATCGACCGCAGCGTGCGCCTCGGCGAGCGTCTGCGCCACGACCACGCCCTTGCCCGCCGCCAGGCCATCGGCCTTGACGACGATGGGCGCGCCGAGCCGCTCGATGAAGGCGTGCGCGGGCGCTGGCTCGGTGAAGGTGTCGTAGTCCGCCGTGGGGATGCCGTGGCGGCGCATGAAGGCCTTGGAGAAGGCCTTGGAGCTCTCGAGCTGCGCCGCGGCGCGCGTGGGGCCGAAGATGCGCAGGCCGTGCGCACGGAATTCATCGACCACGCCGGCCGCGAGCGGCGCCTCGGGGCCGACCACGGTGAGGCCGATCTTGTGCTCCTGCGCCCAAGTGCGCAGCGCCTGCACGTCGGTGATGGGGAGGTTTTCGAATGCACCCGACAGCGCCGTGCCGCCGTTGCCTGGCGCGACGTAGATCTTGCCGGCCTTGGGCGACTGGCGCAGCTTCCAGGCCAGCGCGTGTTCGCGGCCACCGCCGCCGATGACGAGAATGTCCATGGTCAGAGCGCCGCGTTGTGATAGACCGCCTGCACGTCGTCGAGGTCTTCGAGCGCGTCGAGCAGCTTTTGCATGCGCACGGCGTCGTCGCCCGAGAGCTCCACGGTGTTTTCGGGGCGCATGGTGACTTCGGCCACTTCGGGCGTGAGCCCCGCGGCTTCGAGCGCGGCCTTCACGGCCTCGAAGTCGGCCGGCGCGGTGAGCACCTCGATGGTGCCCTCGTCATCGCTGATCACGTCCTCGGCGCCGGCTTCGAGCGCCACTTCCATGACCTTGTCCTCACTCGTGCCGGGCGGGAAGATCAGCTGCCCGCAGTGCTTGAACTGGAACGCCACCGAGCCTTCCGTGCCCAGGTTGCCGCCGTATTTGCTGAACACGTGGCGCACCTCGGCCACGGTGCGCACGCGGTTGTCCGTCATGGTGTCCACGATCACGGCCGCGCCGCCGATGCCGTAGCCCTCGTAGCGGATTTCCTCGTAGTTCACGCCCTCGGCGTTGCCCGTGGCCTTGTCGATGTTGTATTTGACGCGGTCCGAAGGCATGTTCGCGGCCTTGGCCTTTTCCACCGCCAGGCGCAGGCGCGGGTTCGCCGCCAGGTCGCCCCCGCCGGCGCGTGCGGCCACCGTGATCTCGCGGATGATGCGCGTCCAGATGCGCCCGCGCTTTTCATCCTGCCGCCCCTTGCGGTGCTGGATGTTGGCCCATTTGCTGTGTCCTGCCATGGCAAGTCCTTTTGATCCTGTTGATCCTGTTGATCCTGTTTTAATCTCGCTGGATTTTACTTTTGCCCCACACTCCTTCCGCCATGACCGAACCTCTGTTGATCGCGCGCAATGCCCACACCCAATGCGAGCTGCTGCCGCAGATGGCCAACCGCCACGGCCTCATCACCGGTGCCACGGGCACGGGCAAGACGGTGACGCTGCAGACCCTCGCGGAAAATTTTTCGCGCATCGGCGTGCCAGTGTTCCTCGCCGACGTCAAGGGCGACCTCAGCGGCATCAGCCAGCCGGGCCACATCAGCGAGAAACTCGCTGCCACGCTTGCCGAGCGCGGCCTGCCCCAGCCCACGCCGCAGGCCTGCCCCGTGACGCTGTGGGACGTCTTTGGCGTGCAAGGCCACCCCGTGCGCGCGACCATTTCCGACCTGGGGCCGCTGCTGCTCGGGCGCATGCTCGACTTGAACGACACGCAAATGGGCGTGCTGAACCTGGTGTTCAAGCTCGCTGACGACAGCGGCCTGCTGCTGCTCGACCTCAAAGACCTGCGCGCCGTGCTGCAGTACGCCGCCGACAACGCGCGCACGCTCACCACCAGCTACGGCAACATCAGCGCCGCGAGCGTGGGCGCAATCCAGCGCGGCCTGCTGCTGCTCGAACAGCAAGGCGGCGACCGATTCTTCGGCGAGCCCATGCTCGACATTGCCGACCTGCTGCAGACCGTCGATGGCCGTGGCGTGGTCAACATTCTTGCCGCCGACCAGCTCATGAACGCGCCGCGCCTGTACGCGAGCTTTCTGCTGTGGCTGCTGTCCGAATTGTTCGAGCACCTGCCCGAAATCGGCGACCCCGAAAAGCCCAAGCTCGTGTTCTTCTTCGACGAGGCGCATTTGCTCTTCGACCAGGCGCCCAAGGTGCTGCTCGAGCGCATCGAACTGGTCGTGCGCCTGGTGCGCTCCAAAGGCGTAGGCGTGTATTTCGTCACGCAAAACCCGCTCGACATCCCCGACAGCGTGCTCGCGCAACTGGGCAACCGCGTGCAGCACGCGCTGCGCGCCTTCACCCCGCGCGACCAGAAAGCCGTGCAGGCGGCAGCCAGCACCATGCGCCCCAATCCGGGCTTGGACATAACGCGCGCGATCACCGAACTGGCCGTGGGCGAGGCGCTCGTGAGCCTGCTCGACGCACAGGGCCGCCCCGGCGTGACCGAGCGCGCCTTCGTGCTGCCGCCCGGCAGCCAGATCGGCCCGATCACGCCACAGCAGCGCGAGGCGCTGCGCGCGCAATCGCTGGTCGCGGGCGTCTATGAAAAAACCGTGGATCGCGAATCCGCCTACGAAAAGCTCCAGGGCCGCGCTGTATCGGCCTCCGGGCCTTCCGCTCCTGGCGGTGCAGCACCCGGCACTTCCCAAGCCGGGTCAGCCAATGCCAGCAGCGGCGCAGGCGCCCTGTCCAGCGTGCTCGGCGGCCTGGGCGAGGTGCTGTTCGGCAGCACCGGCCAGCGCGGCGGCCAGCGCGACGGCCTGGCACAGACGCTGGCCAAGTCCGCCGTGCGCACCATGGGCTCGGCGCTGGGCCGCGAGCTGCTGCGCGGCGTGATGGGCACGCTCGTAGGCGGCAAGCGGCGTTGATGCCCCCTTCTGATTCCCCTGATTTTTCTCACGGAGCCCCTGCATGTCCCACCTGAGCTGCTTTACCCTCCAGATCGACGCCCATGTCGCACACCTCGTGCTCAACCGCCCCGAGGCCATGAACACCATGGGCCCGGTGTTTTGGCGCGAGCTCGATGCCGTGCTCACCGAACTGCACCACGGCAACGCGGCGCGCGCGCTGGTGATCTCGAGCACCGGCAAGCATTTTTCGGCCGGCATGGCGCTCGACGTGTTCGGCGGCGCGATCGCCATGGACGACGCCACCCCCGAGGGCCGCGCCGCCATCTTCGATCTGCTGGGCGACCTGCAGGCCACCTTCACGCGGCTCGAAAACCTGCGCATCCCCGTGATCGCCGCGATCCACGGCGGCTGCATCGGCGGCGCGGTGGACATGGTCACCGCGGCCTGCATACGCTACGCGAGCGCCGACGCCTTCTTTTGCGTGCAGGAGATCAACATCGGCATGGTGGCCGACGTGGGCACGCTGCAGCGCCTGCCCAAGCTCATCCCCATGGGCATGGCCAAGGAGCTCGCCTACACCGGCCGGCGCCTGAGCGCCCAGCGCGCGCTGGCCTGCGGCCTGGTCAACGAGGTGTTCGACAGCCACGAGGCGCTGGTCGCTGGCGCGCTGCAGTGCGCACGCGAAATCGCGAGCAAAGCGCCCGTGGCCGTCTGGGGCAGCAAACAGGCGCTGAACTACGCGCGCGACCACTCCGTCGAAGACAGCCTGCGCCAGATGGGCTGGCTGCAAGGCGCCGTATGGAGCACCGCCAACGTGCAAAAGGCGATCAGCGCGATGAAGCAAAAAAGCGCTGCGGACTTCCCACCCCTGGCCCCGCTGCGGCGCTTTGGCGATGCCTGCTGACAAGATTATCAAAACAGTAGCTACCAGCGCTTGATGCATGAGCTCTAAGGCCGTTTTTGATCCAAAATCCGGCCATCCATCTTTCCCTTGCGCCTACCACCATGACCGACCCCCAAGTCCACGTCGTCACCCACCCGCTCGTGCAGCACAAGCTCACGCTGATGCGCAACAAGGAAGCGAGCAGCACGTCGTTTCGCACCCTGCTGGGCGAGCTCGCCATGCTCATGGCCTACGAGATCACGCGCGACGTACCCACGCAGCTCGTCGAGGTCGAGACGCCGCTCGAAAAAACCATGGGCCCCATCATCGACGGCAAGAAGCTGGTCTTTGCCTCCATCCTGCGCGCGGGCAACGGCATGCTCGACGGCCTGCTGCGCGTGGTGCCCAACGCCCGCGTGGGCCACATCGGCCTGTACCGCGACCCAAACACGCTCGAGGCCGTGGAGTATTACTTCAAGATGCCCACCGGCATGAACGAGCGCGACGTGATCGTCGTCGATCCGATGCTGGCCACGGGCCACTCGGCCGTGGCCGCGATCACGCGGCTCAAGCAGCTGCAGCCGCGCTCGATCAAGTTCCTGTGCCTGCTGGCCGCGCCCGAAGGCATCGCCACGCTGCGCCAGGCGCACCCCGACGTGCCCATCTACACCGCCGCAATCGACCGCCAGCTCAACGAGCACGGCTACATCCTGCCCGGCCTGGGCGACGCGGGGGATAGGATTTTTGGCACGAAGTAGGGCCGACACAAAGACGCAAACAAGCGCGCCACTTGGGCACGCATCTTGCTTACCCTTCGTTGTTTCATCCTGCCATCGTTCCCACCCTTTTGCACGAGGAAGCACCATGACCGATCGTTCCAACGCCTCCCACACCACCCTTGAGGCCCAAACCAAGCGCTGCGCCAGCCCCGCGCACCCCACACGCCGCGGCTTTGGTGCCAGCCTGCTCGGCCTGGCCCTGAGCGCAGCAGCCACGCTGGGCCTGGCCCCAGCGCCAGCGACGGCACAGACGGCGCAACCCAAGCTCAAGGTCGCGGCCATTTACACCGTGCCATACGAGCAGCAATGGGTCAGCCGCATCCACAAGGCGCTGAAGGCCGCAGAGTCACGCGGCGAGATCGAATACAAGTCGAGCGAGAGCGTGGCCAATGCCGACTACGAGCGCGTGATGCGCGAATACGCCACGGGCGGCAGCCAGCTCATCGTGGGCGAGGTGTTCGGCGTGGAAGCTGCGGCGCGCAAGGTCGCCAAGGACTTTCCCAAGGTCGCCTTTCTCGCGGGCTCTTCGGGCAAGCCGCAGGCGCCCAACTTCAGCGTGTTCGACAACTACATCCAGGAGCCCTCCTACCTCACGGGCATGATCGCCGGCGGCATGACCAAGACGAACAAGATCGGCATGGTCGGCGGCTTTCCGATCCCCGAGGTGAACCGCCTGATGAACGCCTTCATGGCCGGTGCACGCGAAGTCAACCCCAAGGTCGAATTCATGGTCAGCTTCATCAACAGCTGGTTCGATCCGCCCAAGGCCAAGGAAGCCACCTTTGCCATGATCGACAAGGGCGCCGACGTGCTCTACGCCGAGCGCTTCGGCGTGAGCGACGCGGCCAAGGAAAAGGGCAAGCTCGCGATTGGCAACGTCATCAACACGCAAGAGCAGTACCCCGACACCGTGGTCGCCTCGGCGCTGTGGCACATGGAGCCGACCATAGACCGTGCGATCCAGCGCGTCAAAGAAGGCAAGTTCAGTGCCGAAGACTACGGCCCCTATTCGATGATGAAGTACGGCGGCTCCTCGCTCGCGCCGCTGGGCACCTTCGAGAAGAAAGTTCCGCCCGAGCTCATGGCCAAGGTGCGCGCACGCGAGGCCGAGATCCGCGCCGGCAAGTTCACCGTGAAGATCGACGACAGCGCGCCGCGCTCCACGGTCAAATGAGCACGGCACACACGGCATGACGGAAACCGTCCTGGAGTTGCGCGGCATCACCAAGCGTTTCGGGCCGCTGCTGGCCAACGACGGCATCAGCCTGCAGCTGGCGCGCGGCGAGGTGCTGGCCCTGCTCGGCGAGAACGGCGCGGGCAAGTCCACGCTGATGTCCATCCTGTTTGGCCACTACGTCGCCGATGCGGGCGAGATTTTCGTGCACGGCCGGCCGCTGCCGCCCGGCCAGCCGCGCGCGGCGCTCGCGGCGGGCATAGGCATGGTGCACCAGCATTTCACGCTCGCCGACAACCTCAGCGTGCTCGACAACGTGCTGCTCGGCACCGAGCCGCTGTGGCAGCCGTTTTCACGCCGCGCCGCGGCACGGCAGCGGCTGCTCGACGTGGCGCAACGCTTTGGCCTGCCCGTGCAGCCCGATGCGCGCGTGGGCAGCCTCTCGGTGGGCGAGCGCCAGCGCGTGGAAATCCTCAAGGCGCTGTACCGTGGCGCGCGCATCCTCATCCTCGACGAGCCCACCGCCGTGCTCACGCCGCAAGAGAGCGAAGCCCTGCTGCAGACGCTCACGCAAATGGCCGCGCAGGGCCTGTCGATTCTTTTCATCAGCCACAAGCTCGCCGAGGTGCTGCGCGTGGCGCAGCGCGTGGCCGTGCTGCGCCATGGCCGGCTGGTCGCCGAGGCGCCCGCCGCAGGCACCACGCAGGAGCAGCTCGCGCAGTGGATGGTCGGCCAGGCCGTGGCAGCCGCGCCGCTGCGGCAACCCGCCAAGCGCCTGGGGGCACCGTGCTGCATCATCGAAAATGTGAGCACCTCAGGCCATCTGCGCGAGCGTTTGCACGCCGTTTCACTGACATTGCACGCGGGCGAAATCGTGGCCGTGGCGGGTGTTTCGGGCAACGGCCAGACGGCGCTCGCCGAGCTGCTCAGCGGCCTGCGTGCGCCCGTCGCAGGGCGGCTCACGCTGCTGGGCCGGCCCTGGCGGGCGCGCCCGGCCTGGCTCGTCGCGCAAGGCGTCGCGCGCATTCCCGAAGACCGCCAGGGTGTGGGCCTGGTGGGCGAGCTGCCGCTGTGGGAGAACGCGGTCTCCGAACGCCTGCGCAGCCCCTGGTTTGCCTCCCCCTGGTGGCGTGGCCGCTGGTTGCGGCGCGCCGCTGCGCGTGCACATGCACGGCGCATCGTCGAGACTTTCGACGTGCGCGGCGGCGGGCTCGACAGCCCCGCGCGTGCGCTTTCGGGCGGCAACATGCAAAAACTCATCCTTGGCCGCGCACTGCTGCCGCCAGCCGGCGCCGACGGCCGCGCCGCGGCACCGCCGCCGCGCCTGATCGTCGCGCACCAGCCCACCTGGGGCCTGGACATAGGCGCAGTGCGCTTCGTGCAGCAGCAGCTCGTCGCCGCGCGCGATGCGGGCGCGGCGGTGCTGCTGATCTCGGACGATCTCGACGAGGTGATCGCGCTGGGCGACCGCATCGCCGTACTGCACGCCGGCGCGCTCTGCCCCGCGCGCCCTGCCCACGCATGGACACGCGCCAGCATCGGCCTGGCGATGGCCGGCAGTGTCGCAGGCGAGGATGGGGTCGATAGCGATGGCGAAAATACGCACAGCCACCCCTCGCGCCCCGCAACTGCCCCATGAGACTCGAAAAACGCCATGCCGTCGCCCCCGCAGCCTACGTGGCTGCGCCCGTGGGCGCCGTCGTCTTCACGCTGCTCGTGTGCGCGCTGCTGCTGCGCTGGGCCGGCGCACCCGTGGGGCGCAGCTACGTGCTGCTGCTGCAGGGCGCGTTCGGCTCGGTGTTCGCGCTCACGGAAACGCTGACGCGCGCCACGCCGCTGATCCTCACGGGCCTTTGCACCGCGGTGGCGTTTCGCGCGCGCCTGTTCAACATCGGCGCGGAAGGCCAGTTCTACGCCGGCGCGCTGGCGTGCGTGGCCGTGGGCGGTCTGCATGGCGGCACCGGTTTTGCCGCGCCCGCATGGCTGCTGTTTCCGCTCATGATGCTGGCCGCAGCGCTGGCCGGGGCCCTGCTGCTGCTGGGCCCGGCGCTGCTCAAAACGCGCCTGGGCGTCGATGAGGTGGTGACCACGCTGCTGCTCAACTTCATCGTGCTGCTGCTCGTCTCGGCCCTGCTCGACGGCCCCATGAAAGACCCGCTCGCGCTCGGCTGGCCGCAGAGCGTGACGCTGCAGGACGGCCTGGAGCTCGCGCGCCTGGTGCCGCAGACGCGCCTGCACACGGGCCTGCTCTGGGCGCTGGCGCTGGCCGTGCTGCTGTGGCTGCTGCTGGCGCGCACGCTGCCCGGGTTCGACCTGCGCGCCACGGGCGCAAACGCGCGCGCCGCCGCATTCGCGGGTGTGCCCGTGACGCGCACGCTGGTGTGGGTCGCGCTGCTCTCGGGCGCTCTGGCAGGCCTTGCGGGCGCCATCGAAGTCGCCGGACGCACGGGCTACGTGACGCTGGACATGTCGCCCGGCTACGGCTACAGCGGCATCGTGATTGCCATGCTGGCCGGATTGCATCCGCTCGGCGTGATCGCGGCGGGCGTTTTCGTGGCGGCCACGCTGGTCGGCGCCGACAGCATGGGGCGCGCCCTGGGCGTGCCGACCTACATCGCCGACGTGATCGTCGCCACGTCCCTGCTCGCGGTGCTCGTGGCCACGCTGCTCACACAATACCGGGTGCGTTGGAAATGACTTCGAGTTACATGACAAATTGGCTTCAAGTGCGCTCCCATAAAGCGCAAGCAGCTATCAATGTGAAAGCATCCGGCACGTCGGAGTGCCGCGCATGACCGCATGGCTGGACATCCTCTCCAACCTGGCGTTCTGGGGCGCCGTGCTGCGCGTGGCCACGCCGCTGATCCTGGGCACGCTGGGCGTGCTGCTGTGCGAGCGCAGCGGCGTGCTGCACCTGGGCATAGAAGGCATCATGGTCGCGGGCGCTTTTGCGGGCTGGCTCACGGTCTATGCAGGCCATGGCCTGTGGGCGGGCGTGGCCGTGGCCGCGCTCACGGGCGCCGCGTTCGGGCTGCTGCACGCCATGCTCACGGTCTGGCTGGCACTGTCGCAGCATGTCTCGGGCCTGGGCATCACTCTGTTTGCCACGGCGCTCAGCTATTACGGCTACCGCGTCAGCTTCCCCAAGGTGAGCACCCCGCCCACCATAGAGCCCTTCGCCCCTATGGCCTGGCTCGGCGTGCCGGTGCTGCAGGCGCAAACGCCGCTGACCCTGCTCGCGCTGCTGCTCGTGCCCGCGCTCGCCTGGCTGCTGGCGCGCACGCCGCTGGGCCTCGCGCTGCGCATGGCGGGCGAAAACCCCCAGGCCGTGGAGAGCCAGGGCATCCCGGTCGCCACGCTGCGCACGGGCGCCGTGGTCGCCGGCTCGGCGCTGATGGGCGTGGCCGGCGCCTTTCTCACGCTCTCGGCTTTCAACACGTTTTTCTTCAACATGGTCAACGGCCGTGGCTGGATCTGCGTGGCGCTGGTGGTGTTCGCCTCGTGGCGCCCCGGCAAGGCGCTGGCGGGCGCGCTGCTCTTCGCCTTTTTCGATGCACTGCAGCTGCGCCTGCAACAATCGGGCGACGCCTGGCTGCCCTATCAGGTGTACCTGATGCTGCCCTACCTGCTGTCCATCCTCGCGCTGGTGCTGGTGGCGCGCAAGGCCGCCTACCCGCAGGCGCTGATGAAGCCCTACCGCAAAGGAGAACGCTGACCATGCCCGCCTTCGAAACCCTGGTGCTCTTTGCCACGGCCTCGCTGGCGCTGGCCGTGATTCCCGGCCCCACCATGCTGTTGGCACTCTCCAACGGCATGGCGGGCGGCATGCGGCGGGCGGGCTGGGGCACGGCCGGCGCCTGTTTAGGCAGCGCCCTGGTGATTGCCGTGGTCGCCGTGGGGCTGGGCTCGCTGCTGGCGGCGTCTGCGCTGCTGTTCGACGGACTGCGCATGGCGGGCGTGCTCTACCTGCTGTGGCTTGCGGTGCAAATCTGGCGCAGCCCGCCACTGAATGTGCAAGAGCTGCTGGCGCACGCGCCGAGCCAGCGAATGCAGGGCCGCGCAGCCTTTGTGCGCAGCCTGGGCGTGGCGCTTTCCAATCCCAAGGCCCTGCTGTTTTTTGCCGCGTTCCTGCCGGAGTTCATCGATCCGGCGCTGCCACAGAGCCCCCAATACGCTCTGCTCGGCGCCTTGTTCATCGGTATCGATGCCCTGGTGATGACGGCTTACGCGGTCGCGGGCCGCCAGGCAGTGCGCTGGCTCTCGCCCCTCGGCCTGCGCTACCTGCACCGCAGTTGTGCCGTCGCCATGGCGGCATTGGCGGCGCTGCTGGCCAGCTACCGCAAGCACGCCAGCTGAGGGCCCGGGAATCTTCCTGCTTCCGTCATTCACGCCATCCACGTGCCCGCCCATGCTCGACCTGCTCATCACCCACGCCAGCCTGCCCGACGGCCGCTGCAACATGTCCATCGCCGTGCAGGATGGCCGCATCACCGAAGTCACCGAAGGCCTGCAGGCGCCCGCGCACGAGACGCTGGATGCAGCCGGCCTGCTGCTCAGCCCGCCCTTCGTCGATGCGCATTTCCACCTCGACTCGGCGCTGAGCTACGGCCAGCCGCGCGTGAATGCAAGCGGCACCCTGCTCGAAGGCATCGCGCTGTGGGGCGAGCTCAAGCCCACGCTCACGCACGAGGCCATCGTCGAGCGCGCGCTGCGCTACTGCGACTGGGCCGTCGCGCGCGGCCTGCTCGCCATCCGCTCGCATGTCGATACCAGCGACCCGAGCCTGCTGCCCGTGCACGCGCTGCTCGAGGTGAAGCGGCGCGTGGCGCCCTACCTCGACCTGCAGCTCGTCGCGTTTCCGCAGGACGGCGTGCTGCGCCGGGCGGGCGCGCTCGACAGCCTGAAACGCGCACTGGCGCTGGGCGTGGACGTGGTCGGCGGCATCCCGCATTTCGAGCGCACCATGGCCGAGGGCGCGCAGAGCGTGCGCATCCTCTGCGAGATCGCGGCCGAAGCGGGCAAGCGTGTGGACATGCACTGCGACGAGAGCGACGACCCGCACTCACGCCACGTCGAAACCCTGGCCTTTGAGGCGCAGCGCCTGGGCCTGCAGGGGCGCGTGACGGGCTCGCACCTGACTTCCATGCACAGCATGGACAACTACTACGTGAGCAAGCTGATCCCGCTCATGGCCGAAGCACAGCTCGGCGTGGTCGCGAATCCACTCATCAACATCACCCTGCAAGGCCGCCACGACAGCTACCCCAGGCGCCGCGGCATGACGCGCGTGCCCGAGCTGCTGGCCGCGGGCCTCACGGTGGCCTTCGGGCAGGACTGCGTGCTCGACCCCTGGTATGGCCTGGGCAGCGGCGACATGCTCGAGGTCGCGCACATGGGACTGCACGTGGCGCAGATGACCAGCCAGAGCGCCATGCGCGCCTGCTTCGAGGCCGTGACCACGCAGCCCGCGCGGCTGCTGGGGCTGGAGGGCTACGGCCTGCAGCCAGGCTGCCACGCCGATTTCGTGCTGCTGCATGCGCGCGAGCCCGCCGAAGCCATCCGATTGCGCGCGGCACGCCTCGCGGTGTACCGCCGCGGCAAGCGGATTGCGCAAAGCCCGGCGCCCGTGAGCCAGCTCACGCTACCGGGCCGCCCGCAACAGCACGTGGATTTTTTGCTGTCGCCTGCAAATTTCAAATAAAAACGGGCTGCAGTCAAGGTATTGCAAGCACGGGAAGCTATCGGAACGATAGCTCAATGCAGCAACGCCCAGCGCGCCACCAGCCCCAGAGGGCGCTCCACGCCGTGCTCCAGCCATGCCGGTAGCCGCAAAGGCTTGAGCGCCATGCGCAAGGCCAGGTCCAGAGGATATTGCCCGCGCATCAAGGCAAACAGGCGCTGACTGACCTCCTCATAGGCAGGAGCATCGGCCCGTCCCCGAAAACGCCAGTTCCAGGCATGGCGCAAGGCGATGTCGGCGTCGCTCTGGCGCAGCTCGGCCGCACGGCGCCACAGCGTGGCGAGCACTTGCGGGCGGCGCAAATGTTCGCGTTCGCGGTAATTCAAAAAGTAGTGATAGAAGTGCTTGTAATGCTGCACCTCGTCGGTGCGTATGCGCCAGCACAGGTCGCGCAGCACGGGCTCGTCGCTCACGGCGTGCAGCGCCTGGTAGTAGGTGGTCGTGCCCATCTCGACGATGCAGCGCGCCACCATCTCCTGTCCGCGCGTGGGCTCGAGTTCATCGGTGGTGCAAATTTTGGAGTATTCGGCAAAAAAGTCGGCATAGGCCCCCTCCCAGTCGAAGTCGGGCCAGACATGCTGCACATATGCCTTGAGCGCCCGGCCATGCTGCAACTCTTCGGCCATCCAGTGTGCGCCCAACCACCCCCCGGCCTCGGCGTCGCCGGCGAAATAATCGACGAGGTTTTGCGCATAAGTGTCCGCGCCGCTCTCGACGAACGAAGCGCTGCACACGAGCAGAAAGATCTCGTCACTCCCCTGCACCTTGGATGCGTCTATGGCAGAAAAATCGAGTTCCTCCAGGCGCCAGCGCAGGCCTGCGGATGTTTCGCTTTCAGACATGCCCACTCTCCTTGAACGGATTGACGAATAGATACAAACTCACACCCCACCCACGCAAGGCACAGCGCCGCCGCGCCAGCCACCGAATTGTGGTGAACCCCGCCAGCATAATGCGCCAAGCCTGCGCCAACTCCTATGCCAAACACTCTCGCACACCTGATCTACAGCAGCGCGGCTACGCGCCCTCTCTCGCGGCAGGAGCTGCAAGATTTGCACGCCAAAGTAGAGCGCAACAACGCGGCCCGCGGCATCACGGGCATGCTACTTTATGCAAATGGGAGCTTCTTTCAGGTTTTGGAAGGGCCCGAAGCGACGCTGGAACAACTTTTTGCAAAAATTGCCGCCGATCCGCGCCACCAGCGTGTGACGCGCATCATCCAGGAATCGATTCCGCAGCGCGCTTTTGCCGATTGGGCCATGGGCTTCTCGCAGCTCGAAGCCTTCGAACTCGACCAGATCGAAGGGATGGGTGACTTCTTCTCCCAAGGCCACACACTCGCACAACTTCCTGCGGGGCGCGCACGCAAGCTGCTCGAAGCCTTTGCCAAGGGCCGCTGGCGCAGCCAGCTGCAAGGCATGCCCCCGCAGCCAGCGCCCGCTTCCTCGCTTGCTGCACCAGCGCCGCGAGCGCTTGACAAGGCACCGCAAGCGCCGGGCAACGGCGCAGGCGAGGCCGTGGATTTTTCTTTCGCCTTTCAGCCCATCGTCGATGTGCTGGCGCGCCGCGTCTATGCGCACGAAGCCCTGGTGCGTGGCTTGCACGGCGAGCCCGCCAGCGAAGTGATCGCGCGCCACAGCGCACCCGACCTCGCTGCCTTCGATGCCGCCTGCCGCGCCCAGGCGATCGCCGTCGCCGCGCGCATCGGGCTGCCCGGCACCCTCAACATCAACATCCTGCCCAACGCCGTGCTCGACCCGGTCGTGGGGCTGGACTCCACGCTCGCAGCCGCGCGCCGCCACGCATTCGCGCTGGAGCGCATCGTGATCGAGGCCACCGAGAGCGAAGCCATCCGCGACCTCGCGCACTTTCGCCGTACGGTCGATGCCTACCACGGCGCGGGCATACGCTTTGCCATCGACGACTTCGGCGCAGGCTATTCGGGTTTGAATCTGCTCTCCGAGTTTCAGCCCGACATCGTCAAGCTCGACATGCTGCTCGTGCGCGGCATCGCCGCCCACGGCCCCCGCCAGGCGATCGCACGCGCGATCGTGCAAGTGTGCGTAGACCTCGGCATAGACCTGATCGTCGAAGGCGTGGAAACGCTGGACGAATACGCCTGGTTCCGCGACCAGGGCGTGCGCCTGTTCCAGGGCTATTTGTTCGCGCGCCCGATGTTCGAAGGCGCCCCGCCCTTCGTGCTGCCAGAGCATGGCCAAGCGCCGCCCGAGCAGACACATCGGCCCGCCGACACGGGCGGCGCGAGCGCTGCCTGAGCATGCGGCTGGCAGCCCTCGAAGTCCGCCCGGGCCTGTTGCACGGCCAAGCCGTACGTCCTGGCGCGCGCGGCCTGGCACAGCCCGCGTCGCGGAGACGCCCGTGCTGAACCTGCTCTGGCTCGGCTTTTTCCTCACCGCCGCGCTCGCGGCGCTCAGCCAGTGGCTCGTAGGCGGACAGGTGCAGGTCTTTGCCGCCATGGTCGAGGCGCTGTTTGGCATGGCCAAGCTTTCGGTCGAGGTGATGCTGCTGCTCTTTGGCACGCTCACGCTGTGGCTGGGTTTTCTGCGCATTGCCGAGCGCGCGGGGCTGGTCGCGGCACTCGCGCGCTGGCTCGCGCCGCTGTTTCAGCGCCTCATGCCCGAGGTGCCGCGCGGGCACCCGGCGCTCGGGCTCATCACGCTGAACTTCGCCGCCAACGCGCTCGGCCTGGACAACGCCGCCACGCCGATCGGCCTCAAGGCCATGCGCGAGTTGCAAACGCTCAACCCACGGCCCGAGAGCGCGAGCAACGCGCAAATCCTGTTCCTCGTGCTCAATGCGTCTTCGCTCACGCTGCTGCCGGTGACGATCTTCATGTACCGCATGCAGCAGGGCGCACCCGATCCGGCGCTGGTGTTTCTGCCGATTCTGCTCGCCACCTCGGCCTCGACCCTGGTGGGCCTGCTCAGCGTCGCATGGGTGCAGCGCCTGCCTCTGTGGAGCCCCGTGGTGCTGGCCTACCTGCTGCCCGTGGCGCTGGCGCTCGGCGGCTTCATGGCGCTGCTGGCCACGCTGCCCGCGGCGGCGCTCACGCAGCTGTCCTCGCTGCTCGGCAACCTGCTGCTGTTCGGCCTGGTGCTGCTGTTTCTGCTGCTCGGCGCCTGGCGGCGCGTGCCGGTGTACGAGGCCTTCATCGACGGCGCGCGCGAAGGCTTTGACGTGGCAAAAAACCTGCTGCCCTACCTCGTGGCCATGCTCTGCGCCGTGGGCGTGCTGCGCGCCTCGGGGGCGCTGGACTATGCCCTCACGGCGATCCGCGCAGCCGTGCAATGGTTCGGCTGGGACACGCGCTTCGTCGATGCGCTGCCCACGGCGCTGGTCAAGCCTTTTTCGGGCAGCGCCGCGCGTGCCCTGCTGATCGAAACCATGCAGAGCCACGGTGTGGACAGCTTCGCCGCGCTGCTCGCCGCGACGGTGCAGGGCAGCACGGAAACCACCTTCTACGTGCTCGCGGTGTATTTCGGTGCCGTAGGCATACAGCGTGCGCGCCACGCAGTGGCCTGCGCGCTGCTCGCCGAGCTCGCGGGCGTGCTCGCGGCGATTGCCGTGTGCTATTGGTTTTTTGGCTGAGCCCCTTTTCTGTGCATTTTCTGCAGCCTGGGCCGCTCTTTGCTACGCTTTGCACATGGCCTTGCAACTCCCCTTGCAACTTCCCTGGCTCGAACCCCAAGATCCGCTGCCAGACCCGAGCAGCGCGTGGGGGCCGGACACGCCTGCCCCCGGCCTGCTTGCCGCGGGCGGCGCACTCGATCTGGCCCACCTGCGTGCGGCCTACGCGCAAGGCTGCTTTCCGTGGTTCAGCGCGGGGCAGCCCATCCTCTGGTGGTCGCCCGATCCGCGCATGGTGCTGCCGGTGGCCGAATTCCGCCTGCACCGCTCGCTGCGCAAGACCTTGCAGCGCTTTGCCGCCACGCCCGGCTGCGAGATTCGCGTGGACCACGCCTTCGGCCAGGTCATTCGCGCCTGTGCGAACACGCCGCGCGCCGGCCAGACGGGCACCTGGATCGTGCCTGAGATGGTGCGTGCCTACGAGCGCCTGCACGCCGCGGGCGACGCGCACAGCGTCGAGACCTGGGTCGATGGCAAGCTGGTGGGCGGGCTGTACTGCGTGGCGCTGGGGCGCGCGGTGTTCGGCGAGTCGATGTTCGCGCACGCCAGCGACGCCTCCAAAATCGCGCTCGCCGCGCTGGTGTGCCTGTGCCGCCGCGATGGCGTGGCGCTGATCGACTGCCAGCAAAACACCGCGCACCTGGCCTCGCTGGGCGCGCGCGAAATTCCGCGTGGCGACTTCCTGCAGCACGTCGCCGCGGCACGGACGCTGCCACCGCTGCGCTGGCACTTCGAGCCGGCGTATTGGGGTGAGTTGCTCGCGCCCTTTCCGACAATGGCACAGTCATCGGCCATCGCATCGGCATCGGCATCGGCAGCGCCATTGCCCACGGCCACCGTCACCCTTTCCCGCTCCCACGCATGACGCAACTCAACGAACTCCCGCTGCGCGCTTTGCAGTTCTATGCCACGGCTCCCTACCCTTGCAGCTACCTGCCCGGGCGGCAGGCGCGCTCGCAGGTTGCCACACCCAGCCACCTGATCCAGACGGGGCCGTATTCCGCGCTGGTGGCGCAGGGCTTCCGGCGCAGCGGCATGTTCACCTACCGGCCGTATTGCGACGGCTGCAAAGCCTGCATCCCCTTGCGCGTGCCCGTGGCCGCGTTCCGGCCCGACCGCAGCCAGCGCCGCGCCGCGGCGCGCCACGCTGACTTGCAGGTGCGCGTGCTGCGTCTGGGCTTCGTGGCCGAGCATTACCAGCTCTACCGCCGCTACCAGAGCCAGCGCCACCCGGGCGGCGGCATGGACCAGGACAACATCGACCAATACACGCAGTTCCTGCTGCAAAGCCGCGTGAACTCGCGCCTGGTCGAATTCCGCGCACCAGGCACAGAAGAGGCGCCCGGCGCGCTCAAGATGGTGTCCATCCTCGATGTGCTCGACGATGGTCTGTCGGCCGTCTATACCTTTTATGAACCCGACGCGCACTGCAGCTACGGCACTTACAGCGTGCTGTGGCAAATCCAGGAGGCGCACCAGCTCGGCCTGCCCTACGTTTATTTGGGCTACTGGATCGAACAAAGCCCCAAAATGGCCTACAAGGCGCGCTTTGTGCCGCACGAAGTGCTCGTCGACGGCACTTGGCAGCGCCGAGATGCTTGAGCGACGCCCTGTCGGCCCGTGCAGGGCGATTTTCTTTCGCTGCATGGGAGTGGATTTCACAAGATAAGATACACGCAACCATCTTCTCCTGTGTATTTCTTCATGAAGAAAAAACCCCAAGCCACCACGCCCAGCATCCAGGTGTTGGAGCGCATGTTTACGCTGATCGATGTCCTGGCCTCCCGCGCCGAGCCGATCTCGCTCAAGGAACTCAGCGAAAAAACCGGCCTGCATCCTTCGACCACGCACCGCATCTTGAACGACCTCACGCTGGGCCGCTTCGTCGACCGGCCCGAAGTTGGCAGCTACCGCCTGGGCATGCGCCTGCTGGAGTTGGGCAATCTCGTCAAGGGTCGGCTCAACGTGCGCGAAGCCGCGCTCGCCCCCATGCGCAAGCTGCACAAGCTGATCCAGCAGCCCGTGAACCTCAGCGTGCGCCAGGGCGATGAAATCGTCTATATCGAGCGCACCTACAGCGAACGCTCAGGCATGCAGGTGGTGCGCGCCATCGGCGGCCGGGCGCCGCTGCACCTGACATCGACGGGCAAGCTTTTTCTGGCATTCGACGATGCACAGCGCGTGCGCGCCTACGCCACACGCACGGGCCTTGCAGGGCACACGCGCAACAGCATCACCCAATTGCCCGTACTCGAACGCGAACTGGCCAAAGTACGCCAGTACGGCATTGCGCGCGACAACGAAGAGTTGGAGCTTGGCGTGCGCTGCATGGCCGCGGGTGTTTTCGATGACCAGGGGCAACTCGTCGCCGGGCTGTCGATCTCCGCGCCCGCCGACCGACTCGACGAAGGCTGGGGGGCCAAGCTCCAGGCCGCAGCGCAAGAAATTTCGCTGGCGCTGGGCCATCAGCCCCGCAGCGAGCCGTGACCGCGCCAGGCGCCGCACCAGGTCAAGGCCAAGGCCAAGGCCAAGGCCGAAAAATACACGCAAAATAAGGCGTTAAGCCTTATCAGCAAAGCGGTTTCAACTATTTTTATTGGAGCGATCAGACTGCAGTTTCGCCCCCAATGCCGGGTTGCCCGTGGCAGCGGAAGCAGACTCGACCCAATGCCGTACGCGCTGTGCATCGGCGATGCGGCTGAGCTTGCCCGCCGAGTCGAGGAACACCATGATGAGCCGCCGCCCGGCGATTTTGGTCTGCATCACCAGGCAGCGCCCGGCTTCGGAGATATAGCCCGTCTTTTGCAGCCCTATGTCCCAATCGGGGTTTTTGACCAGGCGGTTGGTGTTGTTGTATTGCAGGGTTCGGTTCCCCACCGCCACCTCATATCCAGGGGACGTGGTGAGTTCGCGCATCAGAGGCTCGGCATACGCGGTGTTCACGAGCACCGCCAGATCGCGCGCACTGGATTGATTGCTGCTCGACAAGCCGGTGGGTTCGACGTAGCGCGTGCTCGTCATGCCCAGCTGGCGCGCCTTGGCGTTCATCAACGCCACAAAGGCATCGAGCCCGCCGGGATAGGTGCGCCCCAGTGCGTGCGCGGCACGGTTTTCGCTGGACATCAGCGCAAGGTGCAGCATTTCACCGCGCGAGAGCGTGGTGCCCACGGCCAAGCGCGAGTGGCTGCCTTTTTCGGTGTCCACGTCGTCCTGCGTGATCGTGATGGGCTCGTCGAGCGGCAAGCGCGCCTGCACGACCAGCAGCCCTGTCATGAGCTTGGTCAGCGAGGCGATGGGCAGCACGGCATGGTCGTTTTTGCTCAGCAAGACTTCATGCGTGTCCTGGTCCAGCACGAGCGCGACGCTGGATTTGAGATCCAAGGGATCGTTCACCGCATGCAGCCCGGCAGCCTGACCGAATGACTTGCGCTCGGGCACGTCGGCAAGCGCACGCACAGGCGCCTTCACGGCGCGCGCTGCGAGCGTGCGATGCACGCGCGTCGCGGCGGTGGTCTTGCTGGCGGGCTGGCGGGCGGTCTTTGCCTTGGTTTTTGGTGCAGTCTCTTGCGCCGCAGCCGGGCGTTTGCTTTTGGCGGGGGTTGCGCTGGCGGTGTGCTTTTTCTTCACCGTGGCGGTTTTTTTGTGCGGCGCCGGCGCAGCCGCCTGCACTGCGGGCGCCGACAGCGCCAGACCGACCAGGGCGATACCGAAAAAGCGCGTGCAGTGGCGGATGAAACGATGCGCTGCTGTTGAGCGACGAAGGTGCATCCAAATGCTCCCGGTGGTAAAAAATGTGGGTGTTTGCAAATCACCCGAAAAAGCCACGCAAAATCAAAGCATTGCGTGGCCTTCTCAGAATCGGGATGAATTATAGATGCGGCCTTGCCGCTTGGTTCAGCCTTGCGCCGCCACGCGCTCGGCTTTACTTTGTAACTTGTTCAGCGCGCTCAGATAGGCCTTGGCCGAGGCCACGATGATGTCGGGATCGGCCCCCACGCCATTGACCACGCGCCCGCTGCTTTGCAGCCGCACCGTCACTTCGCCCTGGCTTTCGGTCGATCCGCTGATCGCGTTCACCGAATACAGCACCATCTCGGCGCCGCTGTGCACGATGGACTCGATCGCCTTGAGCGAGGCATCGACGGGGCCGTTGCCGTCCGCCTCGCCCGTCACCTCGGCGCCATCGACCGTGAAGACGATGCGCGCATGCGGCTGCTCGCCGGTTTCGCTCTGCTGGTAAAGCGACACGAAGCCGTACTTTTCCTTCTCGCCGCTGAGGTTTTCCTCGCTCACGAGCGCGAGGATGTCCTCGTCGAAAATCTCGCTCTTGCGGTCGGCCAGTTCCTTGAAGCGCAAAAACGCGGCGTTGATCTCGGCCTCGCTGTCCAGGCTCACACCGAGCTCCTGCAGGCGCTGCTTGAAGGCATTGCGGCCTGAGAGCTTGCCGAGCACGATTTTGTTGGCGCTCCAGCCCACGTCTTCGGCGCGCATGATTTCGTAGGTGTCGCGCGCCTTGAGCACGCCGTCCTGGTGGATGCCGCTTGCGTGCGCAAACGCATTCGCCCCGACCACGGCCTTGTTGGGCTGCACCACGAAGCCCGTGGTCTGGCTCACCATGCGGCTCGCGGCGAGGATGTGGCGCGTGTCTATGCCCACGTCGAGCTGGAAATAATCGCGCCGCGTCTTCACGGCCATCACAACTTCCTCAAGCGAACAGTTGCCCGCGCGCTCGCCCAGGCCGTTGATCGTGCACTCGACCTGGCGCGCGCCGCCGATGTGCACGCCCGCGAGCGAGTTCGCCACCGCCATGCCCAGGTCGTTGTGGCAGTGCACCGACCAGATCGCCTTGTCGCTGTTGGGCACGCGCTCGCGCAAGGTCTTGATGAAATGGCCGTACTGCTCGGGCACGGCATAGCCCACGGTGTCGGGCACGTTGATGGTGGTCGCACCTTCGGCGATCACGGTTTCGATCACGCGGCACAAAAAGTCGATGTCGCTGCGCGAGCCGTCTTCGGTGCTGAACTCGATGTCGTCGAGCAGATTGCGCGCAAAGCGCACCGACTGCCTGGCCTGCTCGAGCACCTGCTCGGGCGTCATGCGCAACTTCTTTTCCATGTGCAGCGGTGAGGTGGCGATGAAGGTGTGGATGCGCGCACGTGCCGCGCCCTTGAGCGCCTCGGCCGCGCGTGCGATGTCGCGGTCGTTGGCGCGCGAGAGCGAGCAGACCGTGGAATCCTTGATGACCTGGGCAATCGTCTTGACGGCCTCGAAGTCACCGTCGGAGCTCGCCGCGAAGCCCGCCTCGATCACATCGACCTTCAGGCGCTCGAGCTGGCGCGCGATGCGCAGCTTTTCCTCGCGCGTCATGGAAGCGCCGGGCGACTGCTCGCCGTCGCGCAAAGTGGTGTCGAAAATGATGAGTTTGTCGGCCATGAAATGCTCCTGGTTTCAAAAAACGATGGGTTGAAATTGCGTTGCGAAATCTTTGCGCCCAAAACAAAAGGCCCGCTGCGGGTGTGCAAACGGGCCTTGGTAGAAAAAGTATGCGCGCGCGCCTACTGCCTCCGCCCGTAGTGAGGTAGCAGTAGAAGGGCTAGCGCAAACTTGCTCATAGGCGTGGAATGTAGCACAGCTCGTGGGCCAGCGCTTGGCCGAAGCTTGCGCTTGGATGCGGCATCAGTCGTGCAGCCCGCGCTCGTCGGGCTCGTCGGTCGAGGTGCTCACGATGCTCACCGGATGCCCCTGGGCGCGGCGCCAGAAGTAGATCACATAACCCGACAGCGCGTAGCCGACGAACAACACGAAGAGCATGGTCGCAGGCTCTATGCTGACGATGGCGATGAGCAGCGCCAGCACCACCAGCACCACGAAAGGCACGCTGCGCCGCCCGCCGAAGTCCTTGAAGCTGTAATAAGGAACGTTGGTGACCATGGTGAGCCCCGCGAACAAGGTCACGACGAACAAAATCCACGACAGGTCACCGCGCTCTATGGGCGCGCCACCAAACACCGAGATCAACGCCCGAAAAAGCGGCACCTCGCGGTGCGCCACGAGCATCGCGCTGGTCAGCCAGATGAAGCCCGCCACGAGCGCGGCGGCGGCCGGTGAGGGCAGGCCCTGGAAGTAGCGTTTGTCCACCACGCCGACGTTGACGTTGAAGCGCGCCAGGCGCAGCGCCGCGCAGGCGCAATAGACGAAGGCCGCGATCCAGCCCCAGCGCCCGAGCGGGCGCAGCGCCCACTCGTAGGCGATGAGCGCGGGCGCGGCGCCGAAGCTGACCATGTCGGAAAGCGAATCCATCTGCTCGCCGAAGGCACTTTGCGTGTGCGTCATGCGCGCCACGCGGCCGTCGAGGCTGTCGAGCACCATGGCGGCGAAAATGCCGGTGGTGGCCAGGTCGAACTGGCCGTTCATGGCCATCACGATGGCATAAAAGCCACCAAACAGCGCCGCGAGCGTGAACAGGTTGGGCAGCACGTAAATGCCCTTGCGCCGCCGGCGCGGCAGCACTGCGGCGCCGGCGCGGGAAAAGTTTTCATCTTCTTGCATCGAATCGCCCTCTTGCGCTTATCTGACAAGCGCATAAAGCTACAGTATCAATAGCATCTTCAGCGATGCTTCGTCACAGTGTAGCCGTGCAAAAGCGCCAAAGGCCACCGAAGTGGCCCTTGTGTGCGCTGAGCTTTGCAAATCAGTTGCGGCTTTGATCGACCAGCTTGTTCTTCGCGATCCAGGGCATCATGGCGCGCAGCTTGGCGCCCACCACCTCGATGCTGTGGTCGGCGGTGTTGCGGCGACGCGCGGTCATGCTCGGGTAGCCGGTGCGGCCCTCGAGGATGAACTGCTTGGCGTAGTCGCCGTTCTGGATGTTTTTCAGCGCCTCGCGCATGGCCTGGCGCGAGCTTTCGTTGATCACCTTGGGGCCGGTCACGTACTCGCCGTATTCGGCGTTGTTCGAGATCGAGTAGTTCATGTTCGCGATGCCGCCTTCGTAGATCAGGTCCACGATCAGCTTGAGCTCGTGCAGGCACTCGAAGTAGGCCATCTCGGGCGCGTAGCCGGCTTCGACCAGGGTTTCGTAGCCCATCTTGATGAGCTCGACGGTGCCGCCGCAGAGCACGGCCTGCTCGCCGAACAGGTCGGTTTCGGTTTCTTCCTTGAAGTTGGTCTCGATGATGCCGGCCTTGCCGCCGCCGTTGGCCATGGCGTAGCTCAGCGCCAGATCACGCGCCTTGCCCGAGCGGTCCTGGTGCACGGCCACGAGGTGCGGCACGCCGCCGCCTTGCACGTAGGTGCTGCGCACGGTATGACCAGGGGCCTTGGGCGCGACCATCCACACGTCGAGATCAGGGCGCGGCACGACCTGGTTGTAGTGCACGTTGAAGCCGTGCGCAAAGGCCAGCGACGCGCCGGGCTTGATGTTGGGCTCGATGTTGTTTTTATAGACGTCGGCGATCTGCTCATCGGGCAGCAGAACCATGACCACGTCGGCCGCCTTGACCGCGTCGTTGACTTCCATCACCGTAAGGCCGGCCTTGCCGACCTTGTCCCAGCTCGCGCCGCCCTTGCGCAGGCCGACCACGACCTTCACGCCGCTGTCGTTGAGGTTTTGCGCATGGGCGTGGCCCTGGCTGCCGTAGCCGATGATGGCCACGGTCTTGCCTTTGATCAGGCTCAGGTCACAGTCTTTGTCGTAGAAAACTTTCATGTTGGCTCCAGGGTTGAATTTTTCAGTAATGGAAATGGAAAAAAGGGTTCTTGCGAGACGCCTCAGACGCGCAGGATGCGCTCGCCGCGGCCTATGCCGCTCGCGCCGGTACGCACGGTTTCGAGGATGGCCGAGCGGTCTATGGCCTGCAGGAAGGCATCGATCTTGGCCTGGTCGCCCGTGAGTTCTATGGTGTAGCTTTTTTCGGTGACGTCGATGATGCGGCCGCGGAAGATGTCGGCCATGCGCTTCATTTCTTCGCGCTCCTTGCCCACGGCGCGCACCTTGACCATCATGAGCTCGCGCTCGGTGTAGGCGCCTTCGGTCAGATCGACCACCTTGACGACTTCGATCAGGCGGTTGAGGTGCTTGGTGATCTGCTCGATCACCTCGTCCGAGCCCGAAGTCTGGATGGTCATGCGCGAGAGCGTCGGGTCTTCGGTGGGAGCGACGGTGAGCGACTCGATGTTGTAGCCACGTGCCGAAAACAGTCCGACCACGCGCGAGAGCGCTCCAGCTTCGTTTTCGAGCAATACGGCGATGATGTGTTTCATGATGGGTACTTCCTCATTTTGCGACGGCAGCACGGCCCACGAAAGGTCGCAAAAAGCTGCCGTTTTCGCTGCCCTCCCCCGGCGCCGGTAAGCGCCAGGCTTGGCAGGCAATAGATTCGTCCAAGGGTTGAAGGGGCACAGCGCATGCAGCCGAAACTGCGCACGCCGCACGAAAGCTTCTCTTTTGATAGCTACTAGCGCTTGCTATATCTACCTCTAAGCCGAATTTTGTTCAAAACTCAGAGGTCTTCCGAACCGAGCAGCATCTCGGTGATGCCTTTGCCGGCCTGCACCATGGGGAAGACGTTTTCCGTCGGATCGGTGCGGAAGTCCAGAAACACCGTGCGATCCTTGAGCTTGCGCGCTTCGCGCAGCGCGGGCTCGACGTCCTTGGGGTGCTCGATCAAAAGCCCCACATGGCCGTAGGCCTCGGCGAGTTTGGCGAAGTTGGGCAGCGCGTCCATGTAGCTGTGGCTGTAGCGGCCCGAGTATTCGATTTCTTGCCACTGGCGCACCATGCCGAGGTAGCGGTTGTTGAGCGCGACGATCTTGATCGGCGTGTTGTATTGCAAGCAGGTGGAAAGCTCCTGGATGTTCATCTGCACCGAGCCCTCACCCGTGATGCAAAACACTTCACTTTGCGGCTTGGCAAGCTTGATGCCCATGGCGTAGGGAATGCCCACGCCCATGGTGCCAAGGCCCCCCGAGTTGATCCAGCGGCGCGGCTCGTTGAACTTGTAGAACTGCGCCGCCCACATCTGGTGCTGACCCACGTCCGAGGTGATGTAGGCGTCGGCATCTTTGGTCATGTTCCAGAGCGTCTCGATCACGTACTGCGGCTTGATCACGTCGGTCGCGTGGCGGTCGTATTTGAGGCAGTCACGCTTGCGCCAGCCCTCGATCGTGTCCCACCAGGCGGCGAGCGCGGCAGGGTCGGGGCGCGCTATGCTTTCACGGATCATCGCGATCAGCTCGGTCAGCACGTCCTTCACGTCGCCCACGATGGGCACATCGACCTTGACGCGCTTGGAGATGCTCGAAGGGTCGATGTCGATGTGGATGATCTTGCGTTCGTTCTGTGCGAAGTGCTTGGGGTTGCCGATCACGCGGTCGTCGAAACGCGCCCCGACCGCGAGCAGCACGTCGCAGTTTTGCATGGCGTTGTTGGCTTCGAGCGTGCCGTGCATGCCCAGCATGCCGAGGAATTTGCGATCCGTCGCGGGGTAGGCACCCAGGCCCATCAGCGTGTGCGTGACAGGGTAGCCGAGCAGATCGACCAGCGTGCGCAATTCCTGCGTGGCGTTGCTCATGAGCACGCCGCCGCCCGTGTAAATGTAGGGGCGCTTGGCCGAGAGCAGCAGCTGCACCGCCTTGCGGATCTGCCCGCCGTGTCCCTTGCGCACGGGGTTGTACGAACGCATCTCGACTTTGTCGGGGTAGCCGCTGTAGGGCACCTTCTTGAACGATACGTCCTTGGGGATATCGACCACCACGGGGCCCGGGCGGCCGGTGCGCGCGATATGGAAGGCCTTTTTCAGCGTCATCGCGAGGTCGCGCGCGTCCTTGACGAGGAAGTTGTGCTTGACGATGGGGCGCGTGATGCCCACGGTGTCGCACTCCTGGAAGGCGTCGAGACCAATGGCCGCCGTCGGCACCTGGCCCGTGATGATCACCATGGGGATGCTGTCCATGTAGGCCGTGGCGATGCCCGTGACGGCGTTCGTCACGCCCGGCCCTGAAGTGACCAGCGCCACGCCGACTTCGCCCGTGGCGCGCGCGTAACCGTCGGCAGCGTGCACGGCCGCCTGCTCGTGGCGCACCAGAATGTGCTGGATGC
The DNA here is from genome assembly GCF_003337425.1 of Extensimonas vulgaris. GTDB lineage: Bacteria > Pseudomonadota > Gammaproteobacteria > Burkholderiales > Burkholderiaceae_C > Extensimonas > Extensimonas vulgaris. Next base: position 8,102 of record NZ_QPJU01000009.1, on the reverse strand, counting down.
TGTCTTGTTTGTAGAGCGCGTCGTAGATATAGAGCACCGCGCCGCCGGGGTAGCCCCAGACGTATTGCACGTTTTCGGCCTGCAAAGCCTTGACGAGGATTTCGGCGCCCATCAATTCGGGCGTGCCGGCAGTGGTGGTGGGGTGTGCGGTGGCTGCGGCCGCAGAGGTGATTTCAGCCTTGGACATTTCCATGATGAACCTTTCGAGAATTTCTCTGACGAAAAACCTTGGGTGCCCCTTGCACGCGCTCTCGTGAAGCCCGCTTGGGACTTGAGGCCAAGGACATGGACGGGAAAAAGATGCCCGCCGGACCGTGACCCGTTTGCCTGTTGCTTGGTGGCGCAAATTATCGCACCGCAACATGCGAAAAATCGGGCCAGAGGCGAAAAAAGACCGGGGAATGTGATAATTACAGGCTTGACTTTGCTTGGGCTGCGTGCGTTCTGCGCTTTTTTCCACCCGGCTGATCTACCCCATCACGAACCGCGTTCGTTCTCTTGGCTACCGAACAAGAACTCTCCGACTTCCTGCACAGCGTGGAAAAGCGCGCCTTCAAGCGCTCGCTCTACCACGTGCGGGACGAAGAAGCGGCGCTGGACATCGTGCAGGACAGCATGCTCAAGTTGGCCGAGCACTATGGTGACAAGCCCGTGAACGAGCTGCCCATGCTCTTTCAGCGCATCCTCTCGAACTGCACCCTCGACTGGTTCCGGCGCCAGAAAACGCGCAAGGCGCTGTTTTCCAACCTGTCCGACTTCGAGGGGGCGCACGACGATGACGCCGACTTCGACTTGCTCGAAGCCTACGCAGGTGCGCCGAATGAAGAAAGCGTGGAAAGCGCCGAGGACGAAGTGCGGCGCGCACAGATCTTGCATGAGATCGAGGACGAAATCGCCGCCCTGCCCGCACGTCAACGCGAAGCCTTTCTCATGCGTTACTGGGAAGAAATGGATGTAACAGAAACGGCAGCCGCCATGGGCTGCTCGGAAAGCAGCGTCAAACAGCACTGCTTTCGCGCCGTGCAAAAACTCAGCAAGGCGCTCAAAGCCAAAGGAATCACGCCATGAACCCCGCCCGTTCTCACTCCTCTTCCGTGTCGTCTGCGGATGCCGCTGCCGAGCGCTTTGCCCGCCGCGTCACTGCGCGCCTGGAACATGGCACGCAAGACCTGCCCTACGAGATCTCCGAACGCCTGCGCGCCGCACGCATGCAGGCGCTGGCCAAACGCAAAGTCGCGCTGGCGCCCAAACGGGAGCAGGTGCGCGGGCTTGCACCGGCCACAGCGCCCGTGCACGTGGCTGCCAGCGGCGGCACTGCGGCATGGGGGCATGGCGGCCGCAGTGGGCGTGGCGCTGGTCACGAACGTGGCGCCTGGTGGAACGCCCTGGTGTCGGCCGTTCCCATCCTGGCCTTGCTGATCGGCCTGGTGGTGATCAACGACACGCAAGAAGAGCTCAACACGCATGAGATCGCCGAAGTCGATTCGGCGCTGCTCGCGGACGAGCTGCCCCCATCGGCCTACACCGATCCGGGGTTCGTCCAGTTCCTCAAAACCTCGACCGAAAATCGGTGAAACTCGCGGTTGCCCTGAGAACCCGTTCTGAGCCCAGCAGCCGCGCGCGCCTGATTGCATGCCCGACAACTCCCACCACCCTCACCCCCTCAGGCCAGGCTTCATACTGGCCTTGTTGTTGTGGGCGGGATTGGCTGTGGGCGGGCTGAAAGCACTGCAGTTTTTGCATTGGGCGCCGAGCACCTTGGTTCCTGCAGCGGCACTGGAATCCAAGCCAAGCCCTCGCAGTTTGGGCGCAGTTGCCCCCACAGAAGCCATCGAGCCGGCTTCCGGCCCCGGCTGGGAGACCCTGAGCACGCAACAAAAGCTGGCCCTGTACCCTTTGGCCGAGCGCTGGGCCTCGCTCAGCAAAGCCCAAAAGAAGTATTGGTTGACGCTTGCAGAAACATTTCACACGCTGCCACAAAGTGAACAAGATCGGCTGCACGCACGCATGACGACCTGGGCCAGCCTGAGCGCCCAGCAGCGCAACCAGGCGCGGTTGAATTACGCCGGCGCCAGCCGCCTGGCGCCCAAAGACAAGTTGGAGCGCTGGGAAGCCTACCAAGCCCTCAGCGAAGAAGAAAAGCGCCAGCTCGCCGCCCGCGCGGCTGCCAAACCGCAAGGCGCCGCCACCGCCCTGCGCCCCGCACCTTCGCGCAAACTGGTACAGGTGCCGGCCGCCCTGCAGGCCAGCCCCAATCGCCCCAACCCGCCCAAGATTTCTCCACCCAAGGGCCTGCTGCCCCGCCTGGACGCCCCCCTGCCAGCCGCCGCCACAGACCCTTTTGGCAACCCTGCACAAGCGCCCGTCGAGACTGCGCCTGTCGATGTTCCCATGGCGGTGCCTACGCCCTTGCCTCCGCTACCGTCCACAGAACCCCCATCGGAAGGCAGCAGCACCGCAAGCACCGGCGCGGCGCTGCCCGGACGCTGATCCATTTTCCGCCACTCCCGCCCTCACCTTGACCGACAAATTCCCATCCTCTACTGCCGCAGGCAACGCGACGGCCGACCCGGCCAGTGCGGCGCTCCAGGCGCCGGCGCTGGGCCGGCGCATGGCCTGCTGGCTTTACGAAGGCATCTTGCTGTTTGCCGTGGCTTTTTTCGCCGGTTATCTGTTCAGCACGCTGAGCCAGACGCGCAATGCACTCGACAACCGCCACGCGCTGCAGGCCTTTTTGTTCGTGGTGTTCGGCATTTACTTCACCTGGTTCTGGTCCGAGGGGCAAACGCTGGCGATGAAAACCTGGCACATCCGCGTGGTGGACCGTGCGGGCAAGCCCTTGACCCAAGGGCGCGCACTGCTGCGCTATGTGCTGAGCTGGCTGTGGTTCTTGCCGCCGCTCGTGGCCATCGCGCCCTTTCACTTGTCTGGCGGCGAAATTGCCGTGCTCATGCTGGGCTGGGTGGCCGTGTGGGCGCTGCTGAGCCGCTTGCACCCGCAGCAGCAGTTCTGGCACGACGCCCTCGCGGGCACGCGCCTCGTGCACTGGCAACCGGTGCAAAAATAAGTCTCTACCGCACAGGCCCGGGTTCTGTCACATGGCGGCACCACAATTCACGCATGTCCACACCCTCCAACGCGCAGTCCGCCGAGCCCGATCCTACGGTGAACCCGCAAAAAGCGCGCACCGGTCTGAGCCGCATCTGGCATGCCGCGGGTTATTCCATCGCCGGTTTGCGCGCCGGCTGGAGCGAGCCCGCTTTCCGCCAGGAGGCCAGCGCCGCGATCGTGCTGCTGCCGTTGTCGTTCTGGCTGGGCGAGAGCTGGGTCGAAGTGGCCTTGCTGGCCGGCTCGGTCATCGCGGTGCTGGTCATCGAGTTGCTCAACACCGGCATCGAAACCGCCATCGACCGCATCGGCCCCGAATGGAACCACCTGTCCAAGCGCGCCAAAGACATGGGCAGCGCCGCGGTGTTGCTCGCGCTGCTGCTGTGCGCGGGCGTCTGGGCCGCAGCGCTGTGGCAGAGGTTTGGCCATGGCTGAGCCGGCATTTTCCCTCTGCGTGTATTGCGGCTCGCGCGCCGGAGAGCGCCCGGAGTTTGCCCAGGCTGCCACGGCAGTGGGCCAATGGATAGGCGCGCACGGCGGGCAGCTCGTGTATGGCGGCGGGCGCAACGGCTTGATGGGCGTGGTGGCCGAAGCCACGCGGCAGGCGGGCGGCCGTGTGCTCGGCGTGATCCCGCAGGCGCTGGTGGACAAGGAACAGGCCAACCACGCCTGCGACGAATTGCACATAGTGCAGACCATGCACCAGCGCAAAGCGCTGATGGCCGAGCGCTGCGACGCCTTTCTCGCGCTGCCCGGCGGCATAGGCACCTTCGAGGAGTTGTTCGAAGTCTGGACCTGGCGCCAGCTGGGCTACCACGACAAACCCGTGGGGCTGCTCAACGTGGCCGGATACTATGACGGCTTGCTCTCTTTTTTGAGGCACAGCATGGCTGAGGGCTTCATGGGCGCGTGGCAACTCGGGCTGCTGCAGGTGGGCGCTGACGTGGATGCCCTGTTGCCTGCGTTGGTGCAGGCGGCGGGATTCGGGCAGGAGCTCGTAGCGCTGCGCGCCGTGATCTGAGCTAAGAGCCTGCCGGACTTTGGAATCGTCGGCTGCGAATGCGCCGCAGCGGCCCATTTTTCACCGGCTTCTTGCCCCATAGCACCACTATGGGGCTGCGAATCCGGCAAAATCTGGTCTCGCTGGGGCGCATTCTCGCTATCGACGCCCAAAGTCCGACAGGCTCCTAGAGCATCGCTGCGCCCACCCTCACCTCACACTGCCGATTCGTCGAGTTCGCCCGTGCGGATGCGCACCACGCGCTCGACTTCGGTGATGAAAATCTTGCCGTCGCCGATCTTGCCGGTGCGCGCCGCGCCGACGATGGCTTCGATGCAGCGCTCGACGTCCGCCGTCTTCACGGCCACCTCGATCTTCACCTTGGGCAAAAAGTCCACCACGTATTCGGCGCCGCGGTAGAGCTCGGTGTGGCCCTTTTGCCGGCCAAAGCCCTTGACCTCGGTCACGGTGAGGCCGGTGACGCCGCATTCGGCCAGCGCCTCGCGGACTTCTTCGAGCTTGAAGGGTTTGATGATGGCGGTGATCATTTTCATGGTGGACTCCCTGGGGTATTTGCAAATCGGTCGATGGGCGGGCGGCGATGTTGGGCGCAACTGCAACCAAGCGGTCAAGCGCGAAAGCGGTTGGTGATCGGGTAGCGCCAGTCTTTGCCGAAGGCCCGGCGCGTGACGCGGATGCCCACGGGGGCCTGGCGGCGCTTGTATTCGTTGAGCTTGAGCAGGCGCGTGACCAGATCGACGTCGGCCCGCGCGAAGCCCGCGGCGACGATGCTCTCTATGGACTCGTCGTTTTCCATGTAGCGCTCGACGATGGCGTCGAGCACCTCGTAGGGCGGCAGGCTGTCCTGGTCTTTCTGGTCGGGGCGCAGCTCGGCGCTCGGCGGGCGCGTGATGATGCGCTCGGGAATGGGACTGGCGCCGCTGCCGTAAGGGTCGTTGGCGTTGCGCCAGCGCGCCAGCGCGAAGACGCGCGTCTTGGCCACGTCCTTGATGACGGCAAAGCCGCCCGCCATGTCGCCGTACAGGGTGCAGTAGCCCGTGGCCAGTTCGCTCTTGTTGCCCGTGGTGAGCACGATGGCGCCGAATTTGTTCGACAGTGCCATGAGCAGCGTGCCGCGGATGCGCGCCTGCAGGTTTTCTTCGGTCGTGTCCTCGCGCAGGCCCACGAACTGGGGCGCGAGCGCGGCTTTGAAGGCTTCGAACTGCGCCGCGATGGGGATTTCGTCGTAGCGCACACCCAGGCGCGCGGCCATGTCGCGTGCGTCCAGCCAGCTGATGTCGGCCGTATAGGGCGAGGGCATCATCACCGCGCGCACCTTGTCCGCGCCCAGCGCATCGACGGCGATCGCGAGCACCAGCGCCGAATCGATGCCGCCCGAAAGGCCCAGCACCGCTCCGGGAAAGCCGTTTTTGCCCACGTAGTCGCGCACACCCAGCACCAGCGCATCCCACAAGTCGGCCTCGGGGCTTGCGAGCGGCGTTATAGGCGCATCTATTTTGATAGCTGCTTGCGCTTGCTGCACCTGCATAAACAGCAGATTTTCCTTGAAACCGGGGGCGCGCGCGGCCACGCTGCCGTCGGCCTGTAAAGCAAACGAGCGCCCTTCGAACACCACCTCGTCCTGCCCACCCACGAGGTGCGCGTAGACGAGCGGCAGGCCCGTTTCGGCCACGCGCGCGCGCATGATCTGCTCGCGCTCGGCGCTCTTGCCCAGGTGGAAGGGCGAGGCATTGAGCACCGCGAGCAGCTGCGCGCCGGCCGCAGCGGCCTCGCGCGCGGGGGTGGGGTACCAGGCGTCCTCGCAGATCAACAGACCCACGCGCAGGCCCGCCACTTCGACCACGCAGGGCGCGCTGCCCGGCACGAAATAGCGCCGCTCGTCGAACACCTGGTAGTTCGGCAGCTCGCGCTTGATGTAGGTCTGCTCGATGTGGCCGTGGCGCAGCACGCTCGCGACGTTGTGGCAGGTGCTGAAGGCCGGCGCGTCGGGGCGGCACTTTTGCGGGTGGCCGAGCACGATGGCCAGACCCTGCAACCCTGCGGTCTCGCGGGCCACCGTTTTCACGGCATCATCGCAGGCGTCAAGAAAGGCCGGGCGCAGGAACAAGTCTTCGGCCGCATAGCCGCAAATCGCGAGCTCGGGCGTGAGCAACAGCTGCGCGCCGGCGGCGTGGGCCGTGCGCGCTGCGGCGATGATTTTTTGCGCATTGCCGGGCATGTCGCCCACCACGAAATTGAGTTGCGCTATGCAAATTGAGGGCATCATGGAACCGAAAATGACCAGGGCAACGGGTGGAAGTGGAGCCAAAGCCCGCCGGGGAATGCTCCCGAAAACGCAGCATCGGTACGGGCATGGCTGAAGCGCGCATTATCGCCCGCGTGCTGGATTCGCCGCTCGAGATCGATGCTGCGGTGTGGAACGCGCTGCTCGCGCGCCAGAGCCGCCCCACGCCGTTCATGCGCCACGAATACCTGGCCGCGCTGCACGCGAGCGGCAGCGCCACGCCCGCCACCGGCTGGACGCCGCGCTTCATGGGTCTGTGGGCCGGCGCGGAACTGCTCGCCGCCTGCCCGCTGTACGTCAAAAGCCACTCGTATGGCGAATACGTGTTCGACTGGGCCTGGGCCAACGCCTACGCGCAGCACGGTCTGGCCTACTACCCCAAGGCCGTCGTCGCCGTGCCTTTCACGCCCGTGCCCGGCACGCGCCTGCTCGCGCGCGACCAGGCGCTGCGCGTGCAGCTGCTGCACGCCGTGCGCGATTGGTGCGAGCGCCAAGGGCTGTCGTCACTGCACCTGTTGTTTGCCGCCGACGAGGACCTGCAAGCCGGGCAGGAGCTCGGCCTGCTGCAGCGCCACACGGTGCAGTTCCACTGGCGCAACCAGAGCCCCGCGGGCACGCCCTACCGTGACTTCGATGATTTTTTGCAGCATCTGAGCCAGGACAAGCGCAAGAAAATCCGCCAGGAGCGCCGCCGCGTGGCCGAGGCGGGCGTGCGCTTTCGCTGGCTGCGCGGGCGCGACATCGGCCCGGCGGACTGGGATTTTTTCTACCGCTGCTACGAGCGCACCTACCTCGAACACGGCAATCCGCCCTACCTCACACGCGCATTTTTTCGCCTCCAAGCGGAACAAATGCCCGAAGCCTGGCTGCTCTTTGTTGCCGAGCGCGCAGGCCGGCCGATTGCATCGAGTTTGATAGCTATCAGCGCTGATCCTGCCTTGACAAACGGCGAAAAAGACCATGAATTTGTGGCTTACGGCCGCTACTGGGGCGCGCTCGAGCGCGTCGATTGCCTGCACTTCGAGGCCTGCTACTACCAGCCGCTCGCGTGGTGCATAGCGCATGGCGTGCAGCGTTTCGAAGGCGGCGCGCAGGGCGAGCACAAAATGGCGCGCGCGCTGCTGCCCGTGCCCACCCACAGCGCGCACTGGCTCGCGCACCCGGCCTTTGCCGACGCGGTAGAGCGCTTTTTGCTACGCGAGGGGGCCGCGGTGCAGAAATATCTTGGCGAGCTGCAAGCGCGCTCGCCGTTCAAGCACAGCGGCTGAGCGGCCATCCGTCTTTTGTGCGCGGCCCTACAGCTCCGCAACGCTGCCGGATCAGAACGACTCCCACTCGCCCTCTGCAGCCGTCTCGCCCGCGCGGGGTGCAGGCGCAGCGGGCGCACCTGTCGTCCTGGCTGCCGCCTTGCCCGCTCCCGGGGCCGCCTGGGCTGGCGCACCCAGGCGTGCCGTGTCCTTGCCTGCGCCCCCACGCCCGCCACCCGCCAATGGCCGTTTGGCCTGCGGCGCAGGCATCGGTGGGCGCGGCACCGAAGGTGCAGGCATGGCAGCACGCGGCACAGATGCTGCGGACGCCACCGCCTGCTGCGCGCCCGCCTCGAGCTTGAACACCGCCACGGCGTTCACGAGCTCGCCCGCCTGGGCGTTGAGGCTGCTGGCCGCTGCGGCCATTTCTTCCACGAGTGCC
>NZ_QPJU01000008.1 GCF_003337425.1 Extensimonas vulgaris | reverse complement strand
ATTCAACTTTGGGGGCTACCCGCATGGCCTGGCTCCTTTTGGGGATCATCGTGAATCGATGAAATCCCAGCCAGATTTTAAGCTTCATCAAGAATCAAACACTACACTAGCGCGCAGCGGATGCTCGAGGCCGCCAAAACCTTCGTGCAGGCATGGTGCGAGATGCAGAGCGTGGAGGCGGTGCTGCTGCAGCGCGTGCGCCTGACCCACACCCGAGTGACGGGCGACAGCTGCACTCGTTACGACCACGAGCTAATCGGACAAACGCGTGACGGCGAACTGCTGCCAACCTTGATCGCGGGTATCCCGTATGAGGAACTGCGTGATCTGAACGACCAGTTCACTCGCACTGACAACGAATTGGTCGCGGCACTGGACAACGCCCTGCGCAATGCAGGCTTCGACGGCTGGGGGCTCAAGGTATATCACCCCAAGGGCAAGAACGATGAGCGCCGCATCTACGCGCCCGATCCCAATCCGCCGAAGAAGCATCTCGATTCCTACAGCGAGATGGCGGCCGTGGTCCGCGTGGATGTGGCGTGAGGGGGGATAACGATGGGAATTCCTTCCTCCCGATTCGACGCAACCGACCCGTTTGCGCAGGCCAAGCTGCAGATGAAACAGGCGGAAACCGTCCTGCGACAGCTGCCACCGGTACAGCGGGAGCAGTTGCTCGCTGAGTTGCAGCCACCCATTCCAGTGCGACAGTCGTCGCCCGCCATCGAGACCGCCGTGACGATGGTGACTGTCAAGGTCGATGAATGGGATGGCGGTCCAGCTGCCCGACCTACCGCGCCGATGATGATGCGCCGACCGCGACGCATCGTCGGAACCATCCCCTGGCAGTGGCGACTGATCGTCGCTGGCATCCGCCTGGCGCGGATCGTGCGCAAGTCGGCCAAGCAGCAGATGAAGCAGTTCAACAAGCTGCAGCGCCAGATGATTCGACGGGTCCTTCCTCGCCACAAAGCCATGCGGGGGGCGCGAGTCCGCTGATCCGCTACCGACAGAACCCGAAACCGGGTTACCACCCGAGGTACCGGTTACCACCTGATTGAGAGAGCGCGGTTTGACTTGGCTTCTGCCCGCCACAGCGCCTTCATGGACCTGTCTCAACAACAGGAGCCTTTGAAATGACGGATACCCACAACGACAGCATCTCGGCGCAACTGGCTGCGCTGCCCTCCCTGCCGATGGCGGATCTCTGGGCGCTGTGGGATCGGCACTTCCCCCGGCGGCCCAGCCACCGCAACCGCCATTACGTGGAATCGCGTCTGGCCTACCGCATCCAGGAACTGGCCTACGGGGCGTTGCCCAACAACATCCGCAAGATGCTGGTCGAGGCCGGTGCCCAGCATTCCAAGATCAAGTCGGCCAGCGGGCGCAGCACGCAAACCCTGCTGATGCCCGGTACCACGTTGATCCGCGAATGGGATGAGCGTGAGTACCGCGTGACGGTCACGCCCGATGGCCTGTACGAGCTCAATGGGCAGGTGTTCAAAAGCCTGTCAGCGGCAGCGCGCCACATCACGGGCACCCAATGGAATGGGCCGAAGTTCTTTGGTCTGCGTAATGGCAAGAGGGCTCAACAATGAACGCGCCGTTGCTCGTTCCGCCCAAGCGCTGCGCGGTGTACTGCCGCGTCTCCAGCGACGAACGTCTGGACCAGTCCTTCAATTCCATCGATGCCCAGAAGGAAGCTGGCCAAGCCTTCATCAAGAGCCAGAGCCACGAGGGCTGGATCGCCGTGGCCGATGATTACGACGATGGTGGTTTCTCTGGCGGCAATATGGAACGGCCTGCCTTGAAACGCCTGATGGCGGACATCCAGATGGGCAAGGTCGACATCGTGGTGGTCTACAAGATCGACCGGCTGTCACGCTCGCTGGCGGATTTTGCGCGAATGGTTGATGTGTTCGATCGTCACCGCGTCAGCTTCAGTGCCGTCACGCAGCAGATCAACTCGGCCACGTCGATGGGTCGGCTGATGCTCAACGTCCTGCTGTCCTTCGCGCAGTTCGAACGCGAGGTGACTGGGGAACGCATCCGCGACAAGATCGCCGCCAGCAAAGCCAAGGGGATGTGGATGGGCGGGCCGCTGCCGCTTGGCTACGAAGTGGACAATCGTCTGCTGGTCATCAACGAGGTCGAGGCCCGGTTGGTACGCCGCATCTTCGATGACTTCGTGACGATGCGCTCGGCCACGCTGATGGCCAAGGCCTACGGTGCGGAAGGCGTGGTCACCAAGGGCGGCAAGCCCTTCACCAAGCAGACCATCTACAAGATGCTGCACAACCGGATGTACCTGGGCGAGATCGTCCACAAGGGGCAGAGTTTCCCGGGCCAGCATCAAGCCATCATCACCCAGGCACAGTGGGATACGGTGCACGCGCTGATCGCCACCGATGGGATCGAGCGGCGACGCGAGACCAATGACCGCCAGAGTGAGCCGGTGTTACTGCGCGGCCTTCTGTTCACGTCCGACGGCGAACGGCTGGTGCCCAGCTACACGGTCAAGAAAGGCAAGACCTACCGTTACTACAGCCCGATCACACGCCGGCGCTTCGGTGCGTGGGCTAGTCAGCATGGCCCGTTGCCAGCCGCGCCGATTGAAGAACTGGTCACGCAGCAGATCGTGGCGGCGCTATCGGCCCCGCATCTGGTGCAGGCGGTGTGGGATCGAATGCCGCACATCCGGCCCGATCTCACCGAGCCGCAAGTTGTACTGCCGATGCGCAATCTCGCCAGCCTGTGGCGGGAGTTGTTTCCGGCAGAGCAGTGCCGACTGGCGCAGTTGCTGATCGAACGCGTAGTGATCGCCGACGGCGGGCTGGAAATCATCTGGCGCGATCAGGGATGGCCGGAACTGGCCGGGGAACTGCTGCCCGGCACCATTGGCGCGGAATTGCAGGAATGGGAGCAGCAGGAGGTGGCGGCATGAAACCAAAGATCCAGCCCTTGGGCGGGCCGGTCGCCCGCGAACGCCGGGATGGCAGCCAAATCAAGCTGTCGACCTTCATCCCGCTGAAGATCCGCAAGCGTGGCGGCAGCAAGGTGGTGGTGCGGCCTGATGGGGCGGTCGAGTCGCCGGGCAAGGTCGCCAGCCAGATCGACCAGCCTCTGCTGGTGGCACTGACACGGGCCTTCTACTGGCAGCAACTGCTCGACGATGGGGTGGTGGGCAGTGGCAGTGAGATCGCACAGCGCGAAGGCCTGCACCACTCGACGGTCAATGAACTGCTGCGCCTGACGCTGCTCGAGCCCGCCATCATCCAGAGCGTTCTGGCCGGGCAGCAGCCCAAGTGCATGAGCCTGCTGTGGTTCCAGCGGAACCCGCTGCCGACTGACTGGGTGGCGCAGCGGGATGTGGTGGCAGGGTTTGATGCGTGATTGGGCTACGAGCCCTCGATGACCCGGGCCACATCACTGTGGCATTCGGCGCACTGGCCCACCAGCAGCAAGTCGCCTCCCTTGAGGGTGCCGGTGAAGTTGGTGATGGTCGTTTCGTGACGACACTGGCCGCACCAGACGTTGGACAGCAGGCGCTGGCGGATGTCGGCGGGGATGGACTCCCAGCGCTGACGTGCGGGGTTGGTGAAAGTGGGCAGTGATTCAATCGCCACGAATCACTCCTCGAACAATTCAGAATGCGAGCCTGCCCGCACAAAGATGATGGCGTTGCCATCCAGACGGTAGATGAACAGGAAGTCACCGCCGATGTGGCATTCGCGGTGATCGGCCCAATCGCCCTTGAGCGGATGGTCCAGCCATTCGGGGCCCAGCGGCGCATCGTTGCCAATGAGCAGCAGCATTGCCTCCTTCAGGCGCTTCAGGTCGTATCGGCCTGAGCGCGAGAGGCGCTCCCAGTCTTTGAGGAAGGTCTTGGTGTAATCGCACGCCCTGGGCGGCGCTGCCCGCTTACTGCTGGCGGGCTTTTTCGAGGTCATCGATCAGGGCGTCGGCAGAGTCAAAACGGGTGGTGCGCGCCTTGGCCATAGCGCGGGCTTCTTCCATCGCTGCACGGGTCTGTGCGTTGGGCACCTTCAACTCCAGCGGAAACGCTTGGTCATTGACCACGCGCTTGAGCAGGATGCGAACAGCGTCGGACACGGACAGCCCCATGGCTGCGAGCGCCTCGCTGGCTTGTGTCTTGATTTCGTCGTCCACTCGGACGTGAAGCATCGTGGAATGGGCCATGGTCAGATCCTCCGTTTCCACAATTATGTATCTCGATTGCGATACGGTCAAGCAGCCGTTGACGATGCTCTGGTGGCGTTCGATGCCTGACCGGTGGCCTTGGTTGACAACGAACCTGCGCGCGTAACTTATTGATTTTGCTAGACCACAAACTGCGCCTACCCGCAGGCCAAACGGAGAACAGAGACGGCTCTGGCCGAGAAAGCGGCCGATTCCAGGTGTTTCGGCCGATGGCCGCCCGCAGCACAGGTGGCCAGAACCCCGCGTGGCGGGGGGATTTCAGGCAAGAAAAAAGGCCCGGAGACTATCCGGGCCCTTGGTGTTGGTGGTCAACTCGGAAACTGAACCCGCGCCCACCTTCCAAGACGGATATTAAGGCGCACCGCTTCTGGGTGCCCACCTGTATGAAACGGGCGCTTCCGCAGATTCACCGGTCACGCGCAGACCCTGCTCGCGCGTGTTGACAACAGCTACACGACGCATCACAATGCGTATATCTGTTGTGTATGCGATCAGTGGAGTGACTTATGCGTGACGCCGCCATCAATCTGCGGGCGCTGCCCGAACAGCGTGATCTGATCGATCACGCGGCCAGCCTGCTTGGCAAGAACCGCTCGGACTTCATGCTCGAAGCGGCCTGCGAACGCGCTCAGGCCGTGGTGCTGGATCAGGTCTTTTTCAGCCTGGACGCCGACAAGTTCAAGCAGTTCACGGCGATGCTCGATGCGCCCCCTGGCCCCAACCCCGGGCTTGAACACCTGATGGCCGTCAAAGCGCCCTGGAACACAGACGAGGTATGAGCTTTGTTCTGAGCGCGCCGCAACCCCTTGCGACCGCCCACATCCTGGACGAATTCGCCTGCGGGGAGGCCAGTCTCGATGAATGGCTCAAGCGCCGGGCACTGACGAACCAGCTGAGCGGCGCAAGCCGTACTTTCGTCGTCGCCGACCAGGACGGGCTCGTCTACGGCTACTACGCGATGGCCGCAGGGGTGGTTTCGCACCAAGCCGCCATTAGCGCCGTGCGCCGCAACATGCCGGACCCGGTCCCGGTGATGGTGCTCGCCAGGCTGGCCATCGACCATCGTGCTCAAGGCATCAAGCTGGGCGCGGCGCTGCTGCAGGACGCGGTTCATCGGGCTGTGGCCGTCTCGCAGAATGCCGGTGTTCGGGCGCTGCTGGTGCACGCGCTGCACGACCGCGCCAAGGCGTTCTATGAGCATTTCGGTTTTCAGGCATCACCGCTCCATCCGATGAAGCTGATGCTGCGGCTCCATACGGTCAAGCCATGAAACCAAGGTCTTGCGCTCAACCGGAGGACGAATTGCCAGCGATGCTCGATGCCCTTGCTGATGACATTGACCATTGCCCCGACATCCTGCGTGACGTGCCGGCCGATCTTGTCGAGCGCATCCGGCTGCTGACGGCAGGCGTCGAAGCTGATCTCGAGCAGCCGTTGCCGCCCGAGCTTGACGACGAGGGCATGTCCTGAGCGCCGAGCTTGGCTTCAACGGCGAACAGCGTTGTCATGGGGTCATCTGTTCAGGAGAAAAAGATGCACTACCCCGTGATGACCGAAAAGCACCTGGCCGAGCGCTGGCAGGTCAGCCGCAAAACCCTGCAGCGCTGGCGGCTCGATAGCGAGGGGCCGGTCTGGTACAAGCTGTTCCGCCACGTCCGCTACCACGAAGCTGATGTTCTCGAATTCGAGCGGCGCGGGGCGCAGCACCTGATGACCTTGCTCGGCATCAACCGGGAGTTCAAGCCCGCTGATGAGGATGTCGAGGAGGCGTTCGATGCCCAAGGAAGCCGCTACCTCACGGCCAAGGACATTGCCAAGGCCGCATCGTTGCCGATACACATTTTTCAGGATCGCGCCGAGCGGGAACGCAAACAGATCCCGCACCTGGTGCTGGTCGGCAACCTGCGTTTTTCATTGCAAGCGATCCTGGCCTGGGAGATGGCCAACAGCGTGCCGGGCAACGCTGCTGCTGCGGTCGTCGAAGAAGCCGACGCCCCGGCAGAACCACCGGCACCGGCCAAGCGCTGGTACGAACTGCTCAGGGAGCAGGACAGAGAACGGTTCGATTCCGCGCCGTAGCCTGAACAGAAGTCCCCGGTTTTGGCCCAAAGTCCCTCGTTTCGGCCATTTGTCCACTCTCGGTGGAACACGGAACCGAACCCGCGTCCGTAATCCGAGCCAGATAGTAATGCCTCGGCCTTGAGGGCGCGGATTCGACGATTTGGCCGAGTGGTACATCACCAGGGCGGATCAGTTCGAGCGATCTCACTCCAGCCATGGTCGAAGGTGAACGATCGAGCGCGACCGACTGGGTTCTGAATTCTGAGCACCCGGGCCTGCACCGGATCGGTTGCGTGCTCGACCACGTACAACCAGTACGCATCGCCCTTTTCGCGCGCGCAGTCGAATTGCGTGTGTGACAGTCCCACGGGGCGATCTTCCAAAGTTCCCGTCATCGACTTCACTTCGACCCAGCGAATCTGCCTGCCACCACTGTCGGCTTCGAAGAGGTCAAAACCCGGGTTACCTTCCGGAGTGCGGCGCAGCGCTGGCTCGAGACCAATGATCAGGTCGATTGCACGCTCCTCGATCTGCATCCGTGCCGCCTGATCGAGGCCATCGGGATCGGGGGCATCATCATCGGGATGCGTGCCGACGTAGGAAATGAATGGACGCCCGCCTGCGTGGCCGGGCGTCCTGTTTCCCTGACCGCCGCCTTTGCCGCCGCCCTTGTCACCAGCGGTGCCGTGGCCACCTCCATTGGCCTGGCCAACGCCGCGCGAAGTCCCCGTGCCAGTGCGCCCTTGACCACCACTTCCCGCTCCTGCGCCCACGCCGTCACCGCCGTCCGGGTCAAAGGTTCCCGGCTGAATGTCCGGCATGTTGTCGCCGTACAGATCTTTTGCGTCGTCGTACACGTCGCCGTCGGACGGCTCGTCGGCCTCCGCCTCGGGCGCTGGCTCCGGTTCTGGTGTTGGATTCGCGCTCAGTCGGGACGTCAGCTCGGCAACGATAGCGGGGTCTCTTCGTAGCAGATCGAGAATCGCCGGATCGATGCCTACCTCTTTGGCTAGCTGATCGATGATCGGCGGTTTGAAGGTGATTTTGGTCAGGAGGAACGGGTTGGGCTTCCAGCCGAGGGTGTCGAACACGACGAGCTCCGGAGGCACAAGCTCGCCGTCGGCATTCGGCACCCAGGCGACCTGATTGAGCGTCCGGACGAAGGCGGCATCGAATCGGGCGATCTTTGTCTCGTAGGAGTAGCCCCACTTGTAGGAGCCGTAGAAGGCGGCAGTCCCGCGCGCCTCCAGATCAGCCAACGCCTCCCACAGCACCTTCACTCTGGCTGCGGCCTCCTCGGGCTTCAGCGTCGGCAAGAACTCCAGCAGCGCTGTCAGGCCGCGAAGGGTGAAGTCCTCTGGCTGGCTTTCCCAGCTTGCACGCTCAAGGCCTGCTTCTCTGCGAATCTGCGCCTTCTCGGAGTGTCCCAGTTCCGACGGTGTTGCCTGCGGGATGAGGTAGCGGCTTGCGCCACACGACACCAGCAGGTCCCGGATGTCTTCACCGCGCAGGCAGTCATATTCGTTGTCGACAATCAAGATGCCTGGCACACCAGCGAAGAGCTGCTGCAGGCGGTCGGTGGCGATGTAGATTTCCTCAGGCTTGGCGACGCAGCCTTTGCCATCGCCGGTATCGACCACCATCACGAAGGTCGTCGCCCTTAGCGCCGCCAACAGCTTCTCGCGCTGCGTCTTCGAGTCCGTGTTAAACGCAGCCAGGATGCGGTCGATGTCCTTCGCGTACTGGTCGTCATCGACGTCAGCCGGGTCACTGCGGTACTTCTGCAGGACGTTCACGACCACGTCATCGACCAGGTCTGGCTCTGTGACGCCGAGCGAGATGAGGAACGACCGCGCCTCGAGGCTGGCGCATACGGCCTTGCGAACGGTCGGGAACCCGGTCTCGATATCGCTCGGCAAGAAGGCCTGCGGCTCGCCATTTGCGCGCGCAATCACGTGCCGACCGTCGCTCAGCCTAACTATCGGCACCCCGTCTAAGCGCCGCCTGAGTCCCGGCTGCCCGCTGAGGAACTCGTACAAATCCGAGATCCAGTCGTCCGACTGCGCTTCAAGAAACGCTTGGTTCAAGCGCGGGACGATGGTCTCTGGCGTCACCTCGGTGACCCCCAGCTCGCGCATCACGTACTGCCGGATTTCTGGAGCGCGGTCTTGCGTGATGTCGCCGGTCAACCAAGCGGCCTCTTCGGCGCTGAACAGCTGAGCTACTTGCTGTGGACTGAACAGCTCGCGCAACTCCTGCGTGCGCGCGAGCTTGGCCTGATGGGCGGTGACATGCCCGTCGTCGAAGGTCGGAAGCAGCTCCTCGTCCTGAAACGCCTGCCGGACGGCATCAAACATCGGCGCGAACCGCGATTCCTTTGGGAATTTCTCGCGGTCAAGCGGCAGGCAGCGCAGCGCAGCGACATCCAGCATTGCCTTGTCCCGCATCCAGCGCATCGCTTCCACCAGCAGGCCGGATGTTTCATTGACCAGATGCTGGTTCCACGGCTCGCCGGGCGGAATGTTGTCGCGGCTTGGCGTCGTGCGGTACGGCCCCTGCACGAGAAAGCCAAGGTGGCTCTCAACCACCGTCGGGAAGAACACCACCAGCGGCGACTTGGCCAGCGGCTGCACCGCCCAGCGACCAGGGGCGTCCTTTACCGCGACCAGCAAGAAAGCGACTTCTACTCGCCCTACCTTCTGCCCCTCGGCGGAGAACACGTCGCGGTGGAACACCAGCCAGTTCTGATCGACTTCCGGCCGATCATCCTCTTTGCCGATCACCGTGATGCGCTGGACATTGGGCCCGAGCGATTCGGGGGTGTTGCGCAGGTAGAACCCGGACGCGCCGCCCGCGACGCTCCAGTTGATTTCGTCAATGTGGCGCAGGAACAGCAGCGCGCCCGGGCCCAAGTGGCGGAACCCCGCCATGATGTCCTGCGCTGCGCTCGTATCCTCCGGTTTCAGGGGCAGGATGATCTGCGTCTCGTCCGCCGCGCGCGCCGAACGCGCCATCCGCTTCGGGAAAACGTAGTTCTCAATGGCGAAGTCCTCGTCGCCGGAGTGAATCTCCGGAAGATCGGTGACGGTGTAGACAGACTTGAAGCCGAGGCCGAATCGCCCGATGGACGACTCGTTCTTGGTGCTCTCGGCGATGTCGCAGACGCTTCGAACGTCAGCCTCATCGAACGGCTTGCCGAAATGCGAGAGCATCAGGCGGGTCGGGTACAGGGTGAACGCAACCTTGCGTGATCCGTGCCACTCGCCGCGCCGACCGAGGGCGTCCTCGGCGTTCTGCAGCAGCTCGAAGATGAAGTGCGTGCGGTCGTCGTACAGGCCAGCGGCCAGCTTGCCGGACTTCTGAGCGCCTTTGGTGCCGTAGCTCTCCCGGTTCTCCTCGCAAATTGCCTCGTAGTTTGATGCCACGGCCACCCCTCTTGGTCAGGCACCGATTGGGATGCCAGGTTTGCTCAAGTCTGCACAATCGTGGAATATTATGACAAGATGTAGCAGTAAACTAAGCACAGCGCAGATGACATGGGAAAGCCGATGAGAGACCAGCCGGACGAAATCCTCACGATTGACGAGGTTGCCGCCTACCTGAAGGCGGGCAAGCGCACGGTCTATCGCCTCGCGGCGGACGGCAAGCTCGCGGCCTTCAAGCTGGGCGGGACGTGGCGTTTCCGGCGCGGCGATCTGGACAAGTGGATCGCCAGCCGCATCGGCAAGGCGATGGTGGGCTGCGACGAGGGGGGGTAATGACCAGCCGCGCCGCACCCCTCCAATCGAAGGCCAACCCGCAACAGCTCGAAGCCATCCTCGCCACCGATGGCCCGGTGCTCATCATCGCGGGCCCCGGGTCGGGGAAGACCTTCACGCTGGTTGAGCGGATCGTCTATCTGATCACGCAGAAAGGCGTCGCGCCCGAGTCGCTGTTCGTCGTCACCTTCACGGACAAGGCCGCGCGCGAGCTGACCACCCGCATCTCCAACCGGCTGGCCGAGCTGGGCATCCAGTTCAACCTGAACGAGATGTACCTCGGCACCTTCCATTCGATCTGCCTGCGGCTGCTGGAGGATTTCCGCGAGTTCACCCGGCTCAAGCGCAGCTTCACGCTGTTCGACCAGTTCGACCAGCAGTACTTCATCTACCAGCACATCAAGGACTTCCGCGAACTGCCCGACGCCCAGCTCGTCATGGGAGACGACCAAACGGGCCGCTGGGCGCAGTCGGAGAACCTGCTCAAGTGGCTCAACAAGGTCAGCGAAGAGGCGCTCGATGCCACCACGCTGGCGGCAGCACCAGAGCCGGAAATTTGCGCCCTGGCCACCTGCTTTGCCAAGTACCAGGAGCTGATGCACGAGCACAACTCACTGGACTTCTCCGGCATCCAGTACGAGGCGCTGCAACTGCTGGAAAGGCGCCCCGAGGTGCTGGCGCAACTGCGCGAAAGGCTCACCCACCTGATGGTGGACGAGTACCAGGACACCAACACCATTCAGGAGCGCATCCTCCTGCTGCTCGCGGGCGAGAATAAGAATCTGTGCGTGGTGGGCGACGACGACCAGGGCTTGTACCGCTTTCGCGGGGCCACCATCCGCAACATTCTGGAGTTCCCCGCGTTGTTCGACGAGGGGCAGTGCAAGCAAGTCAAGCTCACCGTCAACTACCGCTCGCACCCGGACATCATCCGCTTCTACAACGAGTGGATGAAGGAGCAAGTATGGGACGATGGCACGCGCGTCTTCCGCTTCGCCAAGCAGATCGTGCCGCGCGAGGACGACTTCCCCGACATGCCCACGGCGGTGCGGCTGGCCGCCAGCGACGACAAAGGCGAAACCACCAACTGGCACGCCGAAGTGCTGGCATTCCTCAACGGCCTGAAATCCTCCGGCAAGCTCTCGGACTGGAACCAGGTCGCATTCCTCTTCCGCTCGGTCAAGAACGACCGAGTGGTGGCGCTGGCGCGCTTCCTAGAAAGCGAAGGCATACCGGTCTACTCGCCGCGCTCGAACATGTTTTTCGACCGCGAGGAGATCCGCCTGATGATCGGCGCGATGATCTTCCTGTTCCCGCAGTTCCCGAAGGTGCGCGCGTGGGCCGAAGGCGTGCATCTGGACATCTGGGACTATTACGACCAGCTCTGCTTCAAGCCCTTCACCGATGAGCTGCGCAAGCCGGAAAACAAGCCCCTGCTGGATTGGGCCCGCCCGCTGGCCAAGCGCCACGCCGTGCTTGCGCAGAACACCGACTACGCCTTCTCGGGTCTATTCTACCAGCTCTTACAGTTCCCGCTCTTTTCGCGCTTCCTCTCGGAGGAGGCGATGCAGGGCGTGGACAAGGGCCGCGCCGCGCGCAATCTTGGCACTTTCTCCAAGCTGCTCACTAAGTTCGAGTACCTGCACTTCGTCAGCGTGCTCAACCCGAACTTCCTGGAAAAGAACCTGCGCGATCTGTTCAACCAGTTCCTGCGCTTCCTGCAGGACGGCGGCATCGGCGAATACGAGGATGAGGCTGAGTACGCGCCCAAGGGCTGCGTCTCGTTCCTGACTATCCACCAGTCCAAGGGGCTTGAGTTCCCGGTGGTAGTGTGCGGATCACTGGAGGCGGTGCCACGCAAGCAGCATGCAGCGCTGGATGAGCTGTTGGAGGATGGTGGCTACCTCTCCAAGCCGCGCTTCGAGCCGCTGGAACATATCAAGCACTTCGACTTTCGGCGGCTCTTCTATACAGCCTTCTCCCGCGCCCAGAACCTGCTGGTGCTGGCTGCGCAGGAGCGCGATGGCCGGGGCTTGGGCAAGTCGCCCTCCAAATACTTCGAGCGTTTGTTCTACGAGCTGCCCAGTTGGCGCGACGTCGATCTGTCGGCGCTGACCTTCGAGGCCGTCAAGCAGATCAACCTCAAGCGCGAATACTCGTTCACCTCGCACATCACGGTGTTCGAGAACTGCGCCGAGCAGTACCGCTTCTTCAAGGATCTGGAATTCGCGCCCATCCGCGAGAGCCCGATGCTCTTCGGTACCTTGGTGCATCAAACCATCGAGGACATCCACAAGACTGTGCTGCGCGGCGAGGAAGGCAGCATCACCCTCGACGCCATCAAGGGCTGGTTCTCGGCCAACTACGCGATGCTGTCAAAGAAGGAGCGCGTCTACCTCGCGCCCAGGTCGCAGCAGGCGGCGCTCTTGCACGTGCTGCGCTACTACGAGCGCGAGAACGGCCACTGGGATCGCATCAAGGAGGCCGAAGTCGAGATTTCGCTCATCAAGGATCAGTACATCCTCAAGGGCAGCGTTGACTTGATCCGGGGCGAGCACGACACGGTCGAGATCATCGACTTCAAGTCGGAGAAAAAGCCCGACATGGAGAAGGATCGAGATCGCCTGCGCCAGTACCAGAGCCAGCTGGAGGTGTACGCCCATCTGGTCGAGGAACGCACCGGCCAAAAGGTCAGCCGGATGCATCTGTACTACACCGGCGAAGACGGCGGCAACCCCTACGTGTCGTTCGCCAAGGACGACCGCACCATCGGCAAAACCATCGCGCGCTTCGACGACATCGTGGCGCGCATCGAGCGGCAGGACTACGGCATCGCGGCGCGTCCGGCCAAACTGTGCCAGAACTGCGACATGCGCGCCTACTGCGACAACAAGAATTGGAACTTCAGGAAAAACGACTGATGAGCACGAACACACCCGCGCAGGAAAATCTGCAACTGGCCACGCCCGATGGCGGCACCAGCAACGTCGAGAAATACGAGTTCGAGCCGATCAAGGGCTACCCGATGCTCAACTGGCGCGGTAAGCGTCCGTTCACATCGACACAGTATTACCCGGCGCAGTTGAAAGAAGTCCATGGCGAGGAAGTGGACGGCTGGCGCAACAAGATTTTCTGGGGCGACAACCTCCAGGTGATGAGTCATTTGCTTAAGGAGTTTCGGGGCAAGGTGGATCTTGTTTACATTGACCCTCCCTTCGACTCCAAAGCCGATTACAAGAAAAAATCGCTTTACGAGGCTCCAAGGTCAGCAACGACGGAACGGCGTTCGAAGAAAAACAATACACCGACATATGGTCGAACGACGAATACCTTCAGTTCATGTATGAGCGACTGGTCCTCATCAGGGAGCTAATGGCCGAATCTGCGACCATCCTTCTTCATGCTGACTATCACAAAGCGCACTTACTCAGATGCATCCTCGACGAAGTATTCGGCGCAGACAATTTCAGAAATGAAATAATCATAAAACGCCCCATTACCAAGAACCTTCAAGCGCAGTTTGAAACCATCAATGCGTTGTCGGCGGGACATGACAACTTGTTTCTCTACAGCAAATCGAAGTCAACCAGATACAAGCAAGCCTACGATGCCTACGAACCAGAGAATAGCGATGGCTACTGGCATAGATTTTGGAGCGGCGAAGATCGTCCAACCATGAGGTATACACTCCTTGGTGTGCCTATCGAGCATGGGCAATGGAAGTGGAGCGAGGAAAGGGCACTTCGAGCCCACGAAAATTATCAAGTATTTCTTGCCAAATCTGCGGAACACGCCACTCGAGAGGGAACTGAACTTACC
The DNA here is from genome assembly GCF_003337425.1 of Extensimonas vulgaris. Classification (GTDB taxonomy): domain Bacteria; phylum Pseudomonadota; class Gammaproteobacteria; order Burkholderiales; family Burkholderiaceae_C; genus Extensimonas; species Extensimonas vulgaris. Next base: position 133,733 of record NZ_QPJU01000008.1, on the reverse strand, counting down.
CTAGTCGATTACTGGAGAGAAACCGGTGAGGAATTGGAGTTTTTGAGGAAGTCATCTACTGACACGGTTGAGAATTGGTATCCGCCTGCTACGCAGAAGCTCGCCAACACACTTTGGCTTACATGCAAAGCATATGAGAACCGAAAAGATTATCCTACCCAAAAGCACGAGGAGCTTCTAGGATTGATTATCGATAGATTTTCCAAACCAGATCAGCTTGTATTCGACTGCTTCATGGGCTCCGGGACGACCCAGGCCGTGGCCCTGAAGCTCGGCAGGCGCTTTATCGGCGCAGATATCAATCTCGGTGCAATCCAGACGACCACCAAGCGGTTGATCAACGTTGCCGAGGAACTGCGCCAGAAGTCGCTCGACCCGGACACCAAGTACTACACCGGCTTCGAGGTTTACAACGTCAACCACTACGACATCTTCCGCAATCCGGTTCAGGCCAAAGAACTGCTGATCGAAGCTTTGGAAGTACAAAAGCTGGAATTCAGCACCGTATTCGACGGCGAGAAGGACGGGCGCATGGTCAAGATCATGCCTATCAACCGCATCGCCACGCGAGCCGACCTGAACGAGCTGATCGCGGGCTTCGACTACAAGGCGTGGGAGCGCAAGCAAAACGAAAGCCCGAACCGTCCGGTCGAGAAGATCACCCTCGTCTGCATGGGGCACGAGCCTGACTTAGCCGCGCAACTGGAACTGGCCGCCAAGCCCTTCAAGATCGACGTCGAGGTGGTGGACATTCTGCGCGACAAGGCCGATCTGGAGTTCAAGCGCGATTCGCAAGCCAAGGTATCCATCAAGAATGGCGAGTTGGTCATCGAGAAGTTCTACCCGATGAACCTGCTGCAGAAGCTCTCGTTGCAGAAGGAGTCAGTCGATGACTGGAAGGAACTGGCCGAGTCGGTGCTGATCGACTGGAACTACGACGGCGCCGTGCTGCAACCGGCGGTGGTGGACATTCCGGGCAAGAACGAGTTAGTCAAGGGTGCATACAAGGTGCCAGATGACGCGGGCACCATCCGCGTGAAGATCACCGACCTGCTGTCGGAGTCGTGGGAAGGGAGCGTGGCCAATGGCGACTAAACGCGCAGCCAAGGCGGTGAGTGCGTCACTCGACTTTGCCTTCTTCCAGTTCCTCTGGCAGTTCTATCAGGCCAACCGGGGCACGATCCGTTCGCACTACAAGGAGCTGACCCGCAAGTTCCTCGACTTCAACAACCCGGAGCGCAACCCGAAGGCCTTCCTGCGCCAGCCGCAGTTCGAGGCGCTGGAAACCTACGTCTTCCTCAAGGAGTTCCTCGGTAACGCCAAGGTCGAGGAAATCTTTCAGCACTGGTTTGAAAAACGAGGTCGCTTCGCTGATCGTGCCGAGGGCGGCGTGGTGTCGGGCAGCGCGGGCCAGGTCGGCCTGTTCGACAAGATCACGCAGGATCAGTACAAGGCCGTGTTCGCGGCCATGCGCAAGAACTCGCGCGCCTATCCGAACTACATTTTCGCGCTGACGATGGGAACAGGCAAAACCATCCTGATGGCGACCTGCATCTTCTACGAGTTCCTGCTGGGCAACAAATTCGAGAAGGACGCGCGCTACTGCCACAACGCGCTGGTGTTCGCCCCGGACAAGACGGTTCTGCAATCGCTGAAGGAGATCGAGTCTTTCGATCTCACCCGCGTGGTGCCGCCGGAGTACGTGAACTTCCTGACCTCGCACCTGCGCTTCCACTACCTCGAAGAAGCCGGCACCTCGCTCGACACGCTGGATCGTTCGCGGTTCAACATCATCGTCTCGAACACGCAGAAGATCATCCTGAAGCGCCAGCGCAAGGAGAAGACCGCCGTCGACCAGCTCTTCGGCGCGACCGGCAATACGCTGGCCGACAACGGCGTCTATGCCGACGCGGCTGATCTGTACGCCTTCGACCAGCCGGAAAATGAAGGCGAGTTGACTACCAATCAGCGCTTCGAGAAGCTGCGCCGCCTGGAGCAGCTGGGCATCTTCGTGGACGAGGCTCACCACGCATTCGGCAAGGCGCTGGCCAAGGATATGGGCGTCGGGGCCAAGGAAACCGACACCAGCCTGCGCACCACCATCGACATCCTGGCCGCCAGCCTGAGCGCGGCGGGCACGCGGGTGGTGGCCTGCTACAACTACACCGGAACGCCCTACGTGGGACGCGAGGTGTTGCCCGAAGTGGTCTACGCCTACGGCCTGAAAGAGGCCATCGACAAAGGCTTCCTCAAGAAGGTCACGCTGCACGGCTACGCCAACACGCGCACCGACGAGTTTGTCGACATCGCCATCGAGAACTTCCTGAAGGAGACGGATGGGCTGCGACCCGAGGGGCTTTCCCCGAAGCTGGCCTTCTTTGCGGCCACCATCGACGAGCTGACCGGAGAACTACGACCTGCGGTGGAGCGTGCGCTGCACAAGCACGGGATTCCCACCTCACGCATCCTGGTCAACGTGGGAGACGACAAGCTAACCACCAACGACGACATCCGCGAGTTCAACCGCCTCGACACCGAAGGGTCGGACAAGCAGTTCATCCTGCTGGTCAACAAGGGGCGCGAAGGCTGGAACTGCCGCTCCCTGTTCGGCGTGGGCCTGTTCCGCGAGCCGAAGTCAAAGGTGTTCGTGCTGCAGGCCACGATGCGCTGCCTACGCGCCATCGGGCAAGCCCAGCACACCGGCCACGTCTTCCTCTCCGACGACAACCTCAACACCCTGAACGACGAGTTGCAGCAGAATTTCCGCATCAGCGCCGAGGAGCTGCAGAAGACCGCGAGCGACAAGGAGCGCGTGGAAGTCCGCGTCGTCGAGCCGCCGGTCAAGATCAAGCTCGTGCGCGTGCGCAAGCAGTACGCGATGCGCGAGAAAACGCTTGTGCCCGGCCAGACGCTCGGCCTCGACCGAGCGGATAAGGAAAGCTGGAATGCGTTGGTCGAGAAGTACCGCCTGATCGAAACGCAGCAGGACGGCCTGACCGCCGCCGACGCGGCGCGTGCCTCAGGCAGTCGCACCTTCGACCTGACCTCGCGCCGGGAAAAGCGAGCCTTCTCACGGCTATCGCTGGTGGCCGAGGTGTCCCGCTATCTGAACCGAAGCCCGCTGGAGATCGAGGAGCTGCTTGACGCGACGAAGGAAGGCACCGACGAGCTGGTGGCCATCACCAACGAATTCAATGAGCTGCTCTACGACGAGATCATCCCGCGCCTGTTCCGCCAGCTCTACGACCTTGACGAGTCGCAGCAAACCGAGGAGCACGAGGTCGATCTGATCAAGATGCCCCCGAACGGCTACTACGAGGTATCGGCGGCGAAGGACAAGATCGTCCGGATGAACGACGCGCAGATCAAGGACGAGGAGCGTGCCAAGAGCTTCCACCTCGATACCTACTGCTTCGACTCTGGCTCTGAGAACTGGTTGTTCTGGGATTTGCTACGAGAGCAGCGCGTCAAAAAAATTTACTTCACCGGAATGCTGACACATGGGCAGTCCGACTTCTTCATCCAGTACATCGATCCCGACTCGCATACCGTGCGTAGCTACTACCCAGACTTCATCTTCCAGCGCGAAGAGCCGGATGGCAGCCTGAAGTACGTCATTGTCGAGGTGAAGGCGGACAACCAGATCGAGGACGCCGTGGTGCAGGCCAAGAAGGACTTCGCCCATCAGATCGCGGTGGCCAGCGGGATGGAGTACCGCATCCTCAAGTCGTCGGATGCGGACAAGCGGCATTTCCGGATGCTGCTGTAAGGCAACAGAAGAACAAGGGAGGGGATGCTATGGCTTTGGGACGAATGGAGCGCATTCTGATCTTGGCGAAGACGTACCCCTCGCCCAGTGCCCAGTACGTCGAGACGTCGTGCGTTGCAGGCATCAGCCAGGACGGCTCGATGCGTCGCCTGTACCCGGTTCCCTTTCGAATGATCGAGGAAGGCCAGCAGTTCAAGAAGTGGCAGTGGATCGAAGTCCGGGTCGAGAAAGCGAACAAGGATCACCGACCCGAGAGCCACAAGCTCTACGTCGACACGATTACATGCGGGGATGTGATCGACACCAAGAAGGAGTGGGCATCCCGCTGGGAATGGCTGGACAAGATCCCGGCGTTCGATAGCTTCGATGCCATCGAATCAGGACGGCTTGGCGATGGGTTGTCGATTGCGTTGCTGCGACCCAAGAGGCTGCTCGGCCTCGAAATCACCAAGGCCCGAAACCAGGACTGGACGGAGGAGGAAAGAGAGAAGCTGATGCGCGAGCAGATGCAAGGCGATCTCTTCTCTGAAGCGGAGGCGAAGCGCCAAGTGAAGGAGCTTCGCAAGGTGCCGTTCGACTTCTACTACCGGTACGTATGCGACACGCGCGAGGGCGAGAAGGAGCACAAGCACAAGATCGTCGATTGGGAGGCGGGTGCGTTGTTCTGGAATTGCCGCCGCGACCACGGCGTCGACTGGGAAGCGCCGTTCCGCGCCAAGCTGGAGGGGCAGCTGGGCGGCAAGGACTTGATGTTCCTGATGGGCAATCAGCACCGGTTCCAAGACCAGTGGCTGATCATCAGCTTGATCTATCCGCCTAAGCGAAAGCCAGCCGAAGTGATGCAGGGCTCGTTGTTCTAGCGTCCGCTGCCTTGATGTGCTCGACGTTCGCGCCGCAGTAGTCGCGCACTGCATTGGCCACCATCGAGCGGTGGCAGAAATTGAAGTCGGCCTCGTAGCAGAGTAGCGCGCAGTTCGACGCACCCACCAAGTCCGAGAGTTCAGCAATGGCGACCTCCTGCGTCTTCAAGTGCTTGAGGAAGCCATCGGTGTAGCGCTTCCAGTTGCCATCCTCGCGGTAACGGTCGCGCACTGGCTTCGGGCAGCCGAGATCGACCATGTGGACATACTCGAGGCCGGAGAGATTGAGCACGCTGGCCAGTGCCTTCTTCGAGAAGCCGGGCTTGCGTGACAGGGGCAGTTCGCGGATGTCCACGACGGTTTCGATGTCGTGCTCAGCGAGCAGCGACATGAACGCGTCGATGTCCAGTCCTTCGTAGCCTATGGTGAAAACGGTCATTCTTGTGCCCCTCTAGAGCTTGAATTTTACCGGAGGATGGGTGCTCTGACGAGTCTTGATATGATTAAAGGTTTGCCATTTCGTTGCATCGACGCGTGCCTTACTGCATCAGTGCGGCTTCCACCTCTCGACGTGCCACAAGCCCGGGCAAAACTCGGCCTCCACCGTAGACCCAACGGCGTAGTTCTTGTCCGGCTGCAACCCAGTCCCGCTGGTTGACTCGTCGCCGCAGCGTTGACGTCTGCAGACGCCCCGCCCCAAGATTGAGCGTGAAGTCCACGATGGCCGAAAGCCTCCCCTCGGGTCCGGTTGCCAGCACCGGGCAGCAGCGCAACGTGGCGTCGAGCGCCGCCTGCAGATCGCGCGTCAGATAGTCCTCGGCTTCGGCCTCGCTGATCGGTGGATGCGTCGCGTCGCACAGATGGCCGTAGCCAATCGTCCAGTACCCGGCCGGGCAGATGTACGGATGTGCGCGGCCCGGATCGTGTTTCGGTACGCGATGAAAACCCTCGAACCGCTTGGCCAGTTCGATGGCCGTTTTCGGCACTTCCATCACGGCCGCACCCGGTCGAACACGCGCCCGAGGAACCAGAAGTTGAGCACCCCGGCCCACAGCGCCTGATCGGCCTCGGTCCAAGCGTGCAGGATTGCCGTGCCCCACCCAGCACCAGCGGTCACGGCCGCCGCGAACGCTGCCGTCTTGGCCGCACAGTACAGCGCCATGAACCAGTAGGTGATGACGGGCCGCACGCTGATCGACAAGGCATCGGCCCAGCGCACGCCTGAGCGCTGCCCCTGGGCGGCAACGGCCTCGCGCAGCGCCTCGATGGCGCCGGTGTTCCACGCCGCGTCCGCGCTCGCGCCGATCTCGGCCATCCGCTGCGCGCCCCGCAGCTTCTCGAACTCCAGTGCCTTGTCCTGCATCGCCAGTTCGTGGCCACGTTCGCCTTTGCGGTCGAGCCACTTGAGGATTTCAGGTGCAAGACGGAATACCCCACCGAGGAGGCCTCCGAGCAAGGTCTCGATCATTGCGGGCCTCCCATCAGCTTCAACTTGATGGCGGCACCGACCAGCAGTGCGGCCAGGATGCCGGTGGTGATGACCTTGACGGTGGTCTGCCACGCGGTGCGCCGGGCATCGCGCCAGGCCTCCAACAGGTCGCGCAGTTCGCGGATGTCACGCGCGGCGTGGCCGTTTTCCAGGCCAAGGTGGGTCAGCACGCGCTCGGCGCCGCGTTCGGCGGCACGGTCGAGCAGTTCATCGAACTCCTCGCGGCGCAAGAGCAGCATGGTTTCGACGAGCACAGGCAGTTGGTGTCCGGATTCGGTCATTGCGGTCTCCAGAAATGCGAAACCCGCCTCGGGGCGGGTCTCGGGTCGGTACAAGGCAGGAAAAATCAGATGGCGATGCCCGCGCTCCAGCCGGTGGGTTTGAAGACCGAGAGCTTGGCCTCGTCCTCGACGTAGCAAAGCCAGCCGACCCTTGGCGGGTTGTATTCCCACGCGCCATCGATGCGCACGGCGATCTGGTTGGTTTTGCCTGCCCACGCGCCGGTGGCGGCGGCGGGGACGATGTAGCGGTCGCCGTTGGCGGGGCTGGGCGGTGGCGTGGTCAGGTCGCGGTCTTTGACGGACAGGCCGACGGTTGCGCCGAGGCGTTTGAGGTTGGCGTCCATCGCGCTGCCCCAGCCGCTTTCACCCAGCGTCCAGCCGTAGGTGAGCCCAAGGTTCGGGTCGGTGTTGGCCATCAGATCCCTCCGTAGTAGTTGCCGTAGTGCAGGCCGTAGCCCGCGCGAATGACTTGCCGCACCTGCGGCTGCCAGCTTTCCAGCCCGTCGCGCACGGCAGTGATTTCCAGCGTGACGCGGTCACCCAGCGCTCCGGCATCCGCTGCAGCGCCGGCCACGTCCCAGACGACGCTGTTGCCAAAAATGCCGGTTGCGGTATGCACCGGCGCGCCAGTGCGATCCCGGATGCGCAGCGTGTAGCTCACGCCAGGTTCCGGGCCGATGTCGCCTGCGTCTTGCTTCACGAGGTAGGCGGTCTGCTGCGTGCGGTCGCGGTGGACCCACGCGACGGTGAGGTCACCGGCCACCACCGCTGGCTCGGTCTGGCCATTGAGGCGAATGCGTCCGGGTGGATACGGCAAAGCCTGCCGACCAGCCAGCAACATCGGCTGCCCATTGGCGGCGAACACAGGATCGCCCTGACCGGTCGATGTGCAAGGAATCGCTCCCACGAACACCGATTCGCCCGGAGCGCGCTCACCGCCTTCGGATGCCAGCCATTCACCGACACCGATCAGCCGCGTGCCGCTGGCGTGGGACTGCGGCGTGGTGTCGAGCACGCCGCGTGCGAGATCGATGCGGGCGCTTGCCGTGTCGAAGTCCAGGACGGCCACGGCCTCGCGGATGTCGCCGCTGGCATCGAGCAGGTAGGCGTAGTCGCCCACGGCCAGTCGTTCCGGCTGGCTGATGGCGGTCACTGGCACGCTGACGGCATCGGTTTCGCTGGCGGGCAAGGCGGCATCCAGCGTGAGCAGCGGCGCGTAGTCCTCGCCCACGACGGCTGCGAGGTCGCCTGCGGACGCGCCCGTGGCGAGTTGCCAGTTCAGTTGCCCCGCACCGCCGGCAGCGGCCAAGGCACCCAGCGGCGCGTCGGTGTCGGTCAGGTAATCGAGTTCAGCCCGCGACAAGCTGCGCGCCAGTTCCCAATATGGAATCTCCACCGCCAGTACCAGTGCGGGCGGCAGCGGCACAAGCTGCGGCTCCTCGATGATGGGTGGCGGCGGGGCGAGCACGACGTTGTCCAGGCCGAACACGTCCTCCATCGCCTCAATGCGCCACTCCAATGCGCCCAGCGTGCCGGTGTCGATGCCGGTCACGCGCACCACCATCTGGTCGATGCCCAGGGGCGGCCAGTTGAGCAGGAACACATCGCCCGGCAGCGGCGCACGTTCCAGCGTGTCGCGCGCCACGGTCAAGCTCATCCGGGCCAGCGGCGAGCCCAGGGCGCGCAGGTCACGCAGCGCCAGCCGGGCAGCGAGAGGCCCGTAGTTCACGCCTGGGTAGTCGCGGCGCTGATTGATCACGCCGCCTTGCAACTGGATGGCGGCAAGATTTTCGACTGTGACCGTCGCATCACCGCCGGTTTGCCAATCGGTGTAGACGACAGTGAGCTCGTTGGGCAGCTCGCCCCATTGGGCGCGCTCGAAACGCTCCAGTCGCACGATCTGGTCCGGCCCCAGCTGCGGCAGGCTGTCGATCCAGTAGTCGTCGCGCAGCAGCTTCAGCTCGAACGTGCCTTGCTCCGGGTCGGTGTAGAGGATGCCGCCGATGTGGTCGAGCACCTGCGCGATGAAGTTCTCGATGGACTGCTGGCGCGTCCAGATCAGATTCAGACCAAAGCCCTCGCTCGACAGCGCCCACGCTGCGTTCCAGAAGCTGCCGCCGATGCTGTCCAGCGGATAGCCCATGCCCCAGTGCGGATCGGTGAGGCACTGAACCAGGATGTGCGCCGGGTTCATGCCGACGCTGATCTCACGGCCCAGATCGTCGTCCCATGCAGTTACCTCGGCGTTCCACGCCATCCAAGGCGATCCAAACCAGCCTGCCGTGAAGCGGCGCACGCGCACCGCCCACGGCTTGATGTAGGGGTTGTTGGCGGCAAACAGAATCTTGCGCGCCACCAAGGACAGCACGCCGCGGAAGGCCGGAATGGAACTGCCGAGGCGCGCCATCAGATAGTCGTTGCGCCCCTGGGCCGGGCCGCCAGACAGCACGTCGACGGTGCCCACCACACCGCCTTCGCGTGCGTCGCCGCCAAACAGGGTGGGCTTGTTGATCGAGAGGCTGGTCAGCCCATGTCCGCTCGGCAGCGGCCCACGCTCGGCATCGCCCCACGCGGTACGCTCGCCCATCTGGATTTCCTGCACGGCATCGACCGGCCCCTGGCACAGCACCAGATGCAGGCCCATGCGGTAGCGGTAGCCGACGGTTTGCTTCTTGCTGCTGCCGCCCATCAGCCGTGCCCCAACCGATTGCGCGCGCGCTCGACCACCCGCAACGCCATCGCATCACCCGTGGCCAGCAGGGTTTCAGCCGTGCAGCCCTCACGCAAAAAGGCACGAAAGTCCAGATCGTGACGCGCGAACCAGACGCGCGTGCCGTTCACGCACAGGCCAGCGGCGCGCACGTCGTCGATGGTCACGGTCACGTCCGCGCTCATTTCTTGCCACCTTTCTTCTTGATCGGGTCGGCTTCCAGATCGCCGTACCAGACCACGTTGGCCCCGCGCAGCAGCACGGTGCCGAATACGACGGGAATCGGGCGGCCTTCTTCGGCGGTGGGCGCATCGACGTCGGACAGGGACGCCGGTTTGGGTTCTGGCGGTTTCGGGGCGAGCGCGCTCGAGATCAGCGCCGCCACCACGATGACGACGAGGTACCACATGGCGATTTCTCCAGGGATTCAGAACACGCCCGTCGAAAACGGGTTCTTGCTCGGGATGGCGGGAAAGCCGCCGTAGTTGTCGAGGTTGTTGAAGCGCGCGGCGCAGGTTGCCGTGCTGTGGTCGCAACCGGCCGTCAGCAGCACTTCGGTACCCGGTTCGAGGGCCACGGAATAGAGCAGCTCCACGCCGCTGCCGGTGTCGCTGACGATCATGTGCCGCGCGCCATCGGGCGTTTGCAGCCAGCCACCGGCCAGGCTGCCGCTGACGCCGCCCGGCACGCCGCCGTCGAGATCGACGCTGCGGCCGTAGACCTCCAAGACAAAGGCGTCGGCGGTGATCGGCCCAGCACCGCAAGCCGCCGAATACAGCACGTGCGAACACTTGCGGCTGTAGAGCCTGCGCAGTCCGATGCGCTTCAAACTGACCTGCGCCGATTCGCAGCGGATGCGCGCCTGATCATCAGCGACTTCCACGCCCAGCACGCGGCCCATCCAGCGCGTGCCGGACAGCCACCAGATGTCACCCCAGGTGTCACGCTGGCCGATGCGCAGCGTGACGGCGGTGGTGTCGCCACTCAGTGCGCTGGCCAGCAGATGGCGCACCAGATCGGCGCTCGGCGGCAGCTTGAGTTCCAGCGCCGACTTGGCGGCCTCGGCACCCAGCGCCAGTTCATTGCGCTCGATGGGGAGGCTGCTGTACAGCGTGCCTTCGAGATCGACATCGAACTCGTGCGGGGTCAGGTAGAACTGCGCGCTGTTGCTGGCAAAGGCGTAGAGCTCGACCTCGGACAAGGGATGCGGTGCAATCGGACACGCGCTGTTCGTGACGGCGTGGCTCATGGTCAGCTCGGCATGTATATGATGCGGTTGTTGCAACGCGGCTCGGGCAGCTGGCGGCAGGTCAACGTGATCTCCAGCAGCGTCGGGCCGTGCCAGTACAGGTCGATGGCGTCGTGGTCGAGGCGGCAGCGGGCAAGGCGAATGACCCGGCTGCCTGCGGGCACTCGAGTCGCGAGGCCCGAGCGCAGCACCAGCACCGCGTCGCCGTCCAGATGGCAGGTGGCGGTCAGCGCGTGTTGCCGGGTACCGTCCGGGTGCACGATCAGGCAGGCGGCGGGACGATGCCAAAACGCGGAGACATCCTTGCCGCCCACGCGCAGAAAGCCGTCCTCGGGGTCGGCTTCAGTGGTCATCCACAGGATCGGGGCCAGCCCATCGGGCAGCCAGAACGGGTTGAGCCGCCCTTGCGTTTGCCACAGGCGGGCGCGCCAGATGTCGATTTCATCGGGAGAACTGGCCAGATAGCGCCGCTGGAAGGTCGTGGTCGCCCACGGATCGTCGCGGCGCATCCACGCATCGGCGGCGGAAAAATCTTGGCGAGTGATCGTCGCTTGCGCGACGGCCGTCGGATCGTCCCGCCAGTTGCCATCGGGCCACACCGGCAGATCGTCCAGCCAAGGATCGTCGAGCAGGCCGGCATCCGGCGGCGGCGCCGGTTCGAGCTGGGCCACCACGTTACCGCCGACCCTACCCGGCACCCATTGGGTGAGATCGGCAGGATCGACGGCGCGGCCCCACACCAGCGGCAGCACGCTGCTGCCCGGTGGCGCGCGGCGGGCCAAGGGCTCGGTGAGCCACAGGGTATCCGGCGCGACCTGACGCAACTGCACCTGCTGCCAACCATCGGGCGCGATGAGCAGCGCCCAGACTTCATCACCTTGCCAGCCCTGCACGCCGTTCCCGTCGAGCCGCAGGTCGGCGCGTGCGGGCACAAAATGCCGCCAGTCGGCCTCCTGCACAGCAAGGGCCGGCGCACCGGCTTCGGCGTGCGCGGTCAGCGCCACGGCGTGCTGGGGCAGCGGCCACCACGCCTGCTGGCCCAGATGGTCGGCCAGCCAGTCGGCCACCAGCGCATCGGTCGGGCGCGCATTGCCGACCCGATAGCTCAGCGTGCGGCGCGGCACCTTGCGGCGCGCCTGGCGCGATTCGTTGCCGCTGGCCAGGCGCGTCACGCCGGTCTGCCACTCCAGTCGTTCGATCAGCGGTTCGGCCCAGTCGTGGCGGAAGGCAAACACGCCACGTTGCGCCTGCGGCCACGGCGTGTCGCCAAAGGCGTCCATGCCGGTGGCGACGATGGCGGCAGCGGCCGTATCCCGACGCAGCACCTCGACCACGAACACCGGCCCGACCAGCGGCGGCCAGGGCTTGGCCAGCAGTTCGGCCAGCCACGTCGCGGCGCGATTCGGCGGCCACGGTGCGCTGGCGGTTTCGGCAGCCAGTTCGGCGGTCAGGCTGCCTGCGGCGGCGCGTGACAGCACTTCGCCACGCAGTTCCGTCAGCGCATTGCCGGGTAGCGGCTGGCTCGATGTTTCCGCAACCGTTTGAACAACGACGGATTCGGTCACGCCGACTCCATCCCGAACTCGGCGGCGTTGAAGGCGGCCTCCGTCCACTGCACGTTGCCGTTCGGATTGCGCTCGAACAGCGCGCACTGCCACGCCTGTTGTTCCTGCAGGATCACCTCGGGGCTGACGGCGGTTTGCGCGCCGCTGACCACGAGGCCTTTTACCTTGCCCAAGCCCGCATCGGTCTTGCGCGCCAGCATCGTCAGTTGCACGCCGAACACCGCCGGCGTGGCCATCGCTGGCAGCGGCGCGACATCGAAGCTTTGGCGCAGTCCGGCGCTGGGCGCGCTGATGAAGGTGCGCTCATCCTCGTCGCCGACGGCTTGCCACGCGGCGGTGCCAGAGGGCGTCACCGTCCACTGGTTCAGGCTGCCATCGGCTTGCGCCTGCAAGGCGTCGACGCGCACGTCGCCCAGGAAGGTGTTGTTGATCGTGCCGCTGGTATCCGCGATGTAGAAGTCATCGACGTCGAGCGTCAACGGGCAGGGCTGGCCCGGAATCGCGCCGAGAAAGGCGGTGAGCAAAGGCCCGCCGCCCTGAATCGTGTTCTGCGCGGTCATCTGGATGGCCAGGACGCCGTTGATGCGCACCGACAGCACGCCGTTGCTGGTGCCTTGCGTGACCTGCAACTCGATGTAGTGCCAGCCGCGCGCGGGAGCCGTGACCACCGAGGTCGAGATCAGTTGCTCGTAGCCGCTCATTCCCGACCCTGTCCAGCGGTAGAGCTTGAGCCGACCGTCCTCGCCGACCTTCACCAGATGCGCGACCTGCGCGTTGGCGTCCCGCACGCCGAGCAGCAAGGGCTCGGCGTAGGTGTTCTCGTAAGGCACGATGCGAATCGACGCGCCGATGATGAGGCTGGTCTTGGTGGCATCGAGGTTTTTGACGTAGCCGCCACCCGAGCCTTCCGGCAGGCGCAGCGCAAACGACGACGGCCGCCGTCCCTGCACGCGGGTGGTCTGCGGCGACAGATACGCCGCCTTGCCGCGCGCCAGCCACGGCTGGCCGAAGTCGTCCAGCGCCTGCGGGTCGTAGTGGTCGAAGCCGTCGATGAACAGGAGTGCCATGAGATTTACCCTTGCAGCGCCGCACGGATCGCCCGTGCATTGCGTCCGATGATGTTGACGATGACCCGCTCCCCGGCAGGCGATTGCAGGTGGTCGTGCGTGACGCCCGGATCGATGGCGTTGACGATGCGCACCGCTTGATTGACCTGCGGCTGCGCGGGCGGCACCTTCACCTCGGGCACCAAACCGCCCGCCGCAAAGGCCAACTCGCCACCTTTGAAGCGCGGCCCGACCGACAGGCCGTTGAGCGAGTCGAGAAAGGCCACGCCCACTTGCCGCACGGCGGCGGCGCGCACCACGTACTCGCCCGCCGACAGCCGCGCCGGAATCGAGTCCGACGTGGCGCTGCCCGGCCCGGAGACCAGGCCGCCGCCCGCGAACTTCTTGATGCCGCCCAACAGCGCTAGGACCGCCGCGACCATCGCCCCCATCGCGGCGATGGCCAGCCCCGGCCCGACGATGGGAATGGAGGCCTGCGACGCCGCCGCCCCCGCCCCGGCCTTGGCCGCTTCCATCGACACCTCGGCCGTGGTTTGCGTGGATTTCTGGGCAAGGGACGCGGCGCTGGCGGCGGCTTCGGCGGTCTGCTCCTGCTGGATGAAGCTGAGCTTCATCGCGAGCATGCGCGCCTGCATCGCCATCCACTGCTGGAACGGCTGGATCACGATCTGCTGTAGGAAGGCGTCTGACACCTGCTGGAAGAGGCTCGCCAAGGCGCTGCGCCAGGTCTGCGCGCCGGTGATCATCCCGTTGAGCGCACCACCGAAGCTCTCGCCGATGCGGTTCCACAGCGGCGCCATTTCATCGACGGTGAGTCGGGTGCGATCCAGCTCGTTGCGCCACGCCTGCACGCGGATCACCGCATCCGGGCCAATGGCCTGCGCGGCCTGCTGCATGGTTGGCAGCAGACGTTCCATCTCGCTGGCCGATTGCTGTTGCAGGGCCACGATCTGCTGGCGCGCCTGCGCTTCGGTCAGCAATCCGGCCTGTTGCTGGATGCCGATGGCTTCCTGCGCATTGCGCAGCCGTTCGGTGACCTGCCGCCATTGGTCTTCCAGCGCCGCCAGATTGGCTTGCGCGGCTTTCACATTGATCAGCCGATCCACCAGCGACACGCCATCGGCATCGCTTTCCGCAGCGAGGCGAGCGCGCAGATCGCGGTAGCTGCGCTCGATGGCGGCTTGCCGGTCGGCGTCGGTCGCCGTGCCGGTGATCTGCGCCAGTTCCTCACGCGCAGCGGCGAGCGCATCGGCCAGTTCCCGCTCGGCTTGTGCCGCCTTGCGGGCGTTGGCCTGCTCTAGTCCCAAGCGCCGGTTGTTGAGCACGATGAGTTCCGCTTCCGCCTTGGCGACGTCGGCGCGGGCCTTGAGGCGGTCGTTCTCCGATCTGCCACCCGTGACCATCTGCTGGCCGCGCGCCAGTTCCTGCTGCACGCGGGCGATCTCGGCCTCGACTTCGCGCTGCTCGATGGCCGTCTTCTGCGCGTAGTAGTCGCGCACCGACACCAGACGGTCTTCGAGGGCAGCATCCAGCGCCGTTTGTTGCCGGGCCAGACCGTCCTTGAGCAAGGCGAACTCGGCATCGAGCCGTGCCTTCATCAAGGCGGTCTGCGCGCCGCTGGTGTCCTGCACCGGTTGCGGCTTGGTCATGCGTTGCAGCAGCGCCGGATCGGCCTGAATCTTCGGTGCCTTGACCTCGACGGGCTTGGGGTCGAACAGGCTGTCGCGGAACCCGGCCAGCTCATCCAGCCGTTTGACCAGATTGCCTTTGAGGTCGGCAATGATGGCCTTCGCTCCGTCGGTGTTGCCCTTGAGCGCTTCGACCGCCGCCGCGACACCGGCACCAATGGCCTCGCCCAGGGCGACGAAGGCCTTGCCGACCGTGGCGGCACCGAGCGCCAGGGTCTTGAGTACCAACACCACGCCGTCGAGGATCACGCGCAGCGTGCCGCCTTGCTTGGCCGACTCGACCATGCCACCGGCCATGTCGTTCAAGGCGGGCAGCAATGAGGCGATGATCTGGTTGCCGATACTGGTGGTGGCCAGTTTCAGCTTGTCGAGGGCGTCGTTGAAGTTGCCCGCCTGCGCGGCGGTTTCGGAACTCATCTGCACGCCGAGCGCTTGCATCTCGGCAGCCAGCTCATCGATGCCGTCGCGCCCCTGATTCAGGAACGGGATCAGCTCGGCGCCCGACTTGCCGAACACGCGCATCGCCAGGGCGGTTTTCTCCGCGCCATCGGGCATGGACTTGAAGCGCTCAGCCAGATCCAGTAGCACCTGATCGGTGGCGCGCAGGGTGCCGTCCTGGTTCTTGAACTCGACACCCACGGCGGAGAATCCGCGCGCGGCATCTTCCGACCCGGTCGCCGCTTCCAGCATCGTGGTGGACAGCTTGCGCAGGCCCTTCTCGAACGATTCGCCCGACACACCGGCCTGCTCGGCCGCCGGTTTCCAGACTGAAAGAGTCTCGACGCTGACACCGACACGCTGCGACATCTCATCGAGCGCATCGCCCGTGTCGATGGCCGACTTCACCATCTCGGTCAGGCCCGCCACCGACACCGCCACGCCAAGCTTGGCGAGAATGCCGTTCACGCTCTTGGCGGTGTCGGTCAGTCCGCCCAGACCGCGCTTGATCGAGTCGAAAGCGGTCTTGGTCTGGTCAACGGCGCTGATAAGGATTTGCGCACGATTGCTTGCCATTTGTTCTTCCCCAGAAGGATTCAAGCCTTCCACACACTGAAACTGGACTTGTACGGCAATTTGCCGTAAAATTGGATCAGGAGGTACTTGCCATGTCCAAAACGCCCACGACTGCGCGCCTTGAGGCCCGCATCAGCGCCGATCTGCACGCGCTGCTCAAACGCGCCGCCGAATTGCAGGGCCGCACCATGACGGACTTTGTCGTCGCTGCCGTGCAAGATGCCGCGCGGTGTGTCATCGACCAAACCGATGTCATCCGCATGGCTTTGGCTGATCAGGAATGCTTTGCCCAAGCCTTGCTGACGCCGCCTGCACCCACCCAGGCTCTGGAGCGCGCCTATGCCCGTCGCCGTAAATTGCTGCGCAGCGAATGAGTGCGCCGCTTCGGGTTGTGCCGCTGGATGCGGCGCATGAGCGCAGCGCATTTCGCTGTGCATCGGAGGCGCTGAACCGCTATCTGCACGAGCAGGTGGGGCAAGATACGCGTCGCCGCATCGCCGCCTGTTTCGTGGCCCTTGACGACGAGCAGCGCATCGCCGGGTACTACACCCTGGCCTCGAGCAGCGTGCTGCTCACCGATCTGCCTGAATCTGCGCGTAAAAAACTGCCGCGTTATCCCACCGTGCCGGTGGTGCGCATGGGACGGCTTGCGGTTGACCGATCCTTCGTAGGCATTGGGCTGGGCGGCGCATTGCTGGCCGATGCGTTGGAGCGTACCGCCCGTGCCGAAATCGCTGCCTATGCTTTGGTGGTTGATGCCAAGGACGAAACCGCATGCGCGTTTTACCGACATCACGGTTTCATTGCCTTGCCTGCCACGCCGTTGACGCTGTTCTTGCCGCTGGCGACTTTGCAGGCTCTACGCTGATCATCTACTGCGCTCCAGTTCTTTTTGAATCGCCCGCGCCAAGGCAGGCAGCGCGCGTTGCACGCCACCGGCCAGATCAAGTCGTCGTTTGAGATCGACGCGCTTGACCAGCACGGCGATGGGAATTTCCTGGCCGCGCTTGATCTGTTTTGCGCCAGTTCGGGAACGCTCGGCACGTTTGAAGCGGTTGAGTTGCGAGGCGTTCTCCTTGATGTTCTCGGCCATCAGCAGCACACGGCCGTTCTTCTCGATGAAGAAGGCATTGCCCGAACGCATCAGGCCATCGATGACCGCCCTGAATCGTTTCGGACCGATGCGCCCGGGCAGCAGTGGGATCAGCAGGTTGCCACTCACCGTGCCGCCTTTTTCGTGCAGGCCGAGCCAGGGGATCTTGCTGCCCACCCAGAGGGCAGGCAGTTCATTGGGCTTCTTGTCGAACACCTTCACGCCCATCGAGGAGATGAAGCCGTTGCGCTTGACGGTGAAGGCGCTGCGCATCTCGGCTCGCGCCGCGTCACGC
This sequence comes from Extensimonas vulgaris, assembly GCF_003337425.1. Lineage (GTDB taxonomy): Bacteria > Pseudomonadota > Gammaproteobacteria > Burkholderiales > Burkholderiaceae_C > Extensimonas > Extensimonas vulgaris. The sequence goes on along the minus strand of NZ_QPJU01000008.1, from coordinate 116,653 downwards.
ACCTCGCGCCCGCCCGATCGCATGCCCTTGGCGACGGCGGTGTGGATGGCACGACGCCGCTCGGTGCTCCACGCCGCCAACTGGCGCGGGTCCAGCAAGCCGGTGGTGGTGAGCGAGAGACGCATGGTCAGTCCTTCAGGAGATCGCGTTGCAGTTGTTCGATGCTGCGCTTTTCGCCTTGGGCGGCGACCGCCACCACGCCCAGCCATTGCGCCAACCCTTGCCGTTCGAGCAGGCCATCGGCATCCAGAAAGGCCTGCGCCTGCCTGAGCGTGTAGGCCAGCACGTCGGGCAGCCGATGGCCGCCCCGGATCAGGCGGGCGACGGCGATGTCCCAAGGCGGTGCAGCAGCGGGGCCAGCTTCTCGGCCGAGCGCTGGATGCCCGGTACCACCCGGCCCACGAAAAAATCCGCATTCACCTCGAACACGGCGGCAGCCAGTTGCACCGCGTCGTCCAGCGGCAGATCGTTGACCCACGCCCGCTCGCGCCGGGCGGTGATCGCCAGCAGGTCGAGCATGGCTTCGCCGTGCTGGCCCAGCAGCGCCATCCAGTCCGGATCGCTGGTGATTTCCTCGGCCAGCGGGCGTACTACGGCCAGCAGCCGTGGCAACTCGCCCAGCCGGATCGGCGTCAGTTCCAGTGCAGTGCCGGATAGCGTCACGACCACCAGTGCCGGTGGGAAGGTTTTGAAGTCATCCATCACGTCACCCATCACAGCAGCACCAGACGACCAAACTGGCCGAGATCACCGCCGACCGGCTTGGTCAGATCCGCCAGCACTTGGCCCGACAGCTCGAACTTGAGCAGTTCGTCGGTGATGATCGAGAGTTCCTTGGCCGGGTTGATGGCCACGCGGTAGAGGTCGATCACCACCTCGCGGTTGCCGTCGGCGGTGTTGAGCCCCTCGAAGCGAATCCAGCGCTCGGGCAAGGGCTGGGTGAACATCGCCGTGCTCTGCGCTGCGCCATAGGCGTAATCGACGGTGAACGGCTCGGTGTACGGGCCGCCCGACGTGGCATCCAGCACCACCAGCGAGCCGTGCTTGGCATTGACGCTGTATTGGCTTGCCGGGAGCGTCTTGGGCGTGGCATCGGAGTCCTGAATCTGCACGGCGGACACGTTCTGCGCCGCCAGCGGGTACAGGCTGCCGGGCGTGACCGGGTTGGGCAGCAGCTCGCCCGTGACGGTGCCGGGAGTAATCGTGGTCGTGGTGCCGTAGAGCGCGAGCGCCAGGTTGGTGGCGATCAGTTCTTCCAGCGTGCAGGCGAATTCGCCTTTCTTGGTCTTGATAAGCTGCAAGTCGGTCAGGCGCTGACCCGACTGCGCTTCATGATGCTCGATGGTGTCCACCGACAGCGACACCTTCAGTTCGGGCACGTTGCCGACGAAGGTGAGGCCTGCCGGGTTGCCGAGGTCATCGCGTGCGCCGATGTAGACGCGGCCTTGTCCGGAAAAGTAAGCCATGGTCAGTCTCCTTGGGTGGCTGCAGTTGTGGAAACACCGGACGTGGCATCACGGCGGGCGGGTTTGGAATCGGTGGCGGGGATGGCCGCCTTGGCCGTGCCTTGCGCGATCAGCCAACGGGCGCTGGCGTCAGCAAGGTCGAGACGTTCGCCCACGTCGCGGCGCTGGCCTGCGTGGGTGTGGGGTTTGAGCAGTTCGATGTGCATTGGGGATTCATCCTGTTTGGGTGAGGTCGATGGCGTGGGTGCGGTAGCGGATCTCGTAGCGGGCCGGCAGCGCTGCGGCCCCGGCGTCGGCGTCGGCGTCGTCGAACTCCCATTCGCAGTCGATCTCGCGCACGGCGATGGCGAGGCCGCCCAGATTCGGGTCGGCCAGCAAGGCCGCGTGGGCCGCGACCAGTGCCAGGTCAGCCACGTCGAAGGCATCCGCGCCGCGTGCCACCACGGCAAGCCGGACGATCAAGAGCCGGTCGACGAGGTAATTGGCGTGGGCGGTGATGCTGTCGCCATCGACGAACAGCAGCAGCGCCGGACTGGCCTCGCGGGCGACCGGCACGGCAGGCATCCGCAGCACCGGGATCGGTGCAATCGCGGATGACAGGCGTGTGACGACCTCCCGCAAGACGCGCTCGCGGACGGAGTTCATGAAGTTGTCCTCAGGGTTGGGAGAGCGAAGCGCGCCGCTCGGAGCCGTCGCCGATGGCACGCACGTCGCGCACCTGATAGGTGTTGCCTGCCACCTCGACCGTGTCCCCGGCTGCCAGCGTCAGCCACGCCGCCGGGTAGTCGATCTGGTAGTCCCGCGACAGCGCGAAGCCATCGAGCACGGTTTCGTCCGGAGCGCGGAAGGCGCAATGCACGGTGACACCGGCAAAGGACACCGGCGTCAGCAACCCGGCTTTGCGCGCCGCCTCGTAGAGCGTGGCGACATCCATCAGGCCGACGTCAGCTTGATCAGCACGCCCGGGCGGTGGCACATCGGCAGCGGGTTCGACTGCGTGTGCAGGTCGGTTCCCCGGTCGAACTTGCGCGGCTCCTGCTTGGCGTACAGCGGCTGACCGAGGGTGTTCACGGTTTCGTTGAAGTCGGCGGGCGCGAAGTACGTGGCGAAGGTGTCCACCGTGCCAACCGGGAAGGCGTGGGCTTCGCCAGCGGCGATGAAGCGGCGCGTACCCAGCGTGCCGTCGGCTTTCACATAGGACGCCTGGCCCCGGTATTCCTCGAAGGTGATGCCGCTGTAGCTGAAGCCAGCGCGCATGTCGTTGATCAGCACCGCGCCCTGTTGCCAGTTCTGGTAGGCGGTCTTGACCTCCTTGTGGGTGGTCAGCGCGCGGAAGAACTCCGGCGAGCACAGCACGTGCAGACCGGTGGAGAACTCGCCCGCCAGACCATCTTCCATCAGGCCCAGCAGTTCGAGGCATGCGCCCTTGAGCTGGCCGTTGTCGGTGGCGGTGGAGAATTCGAACGGCACGCTCTGCGCCGTGATGTCGAACTCGTCGAACAGATCGACCAGCGTGCTGCCGTCGGCGTCGAGAATTTCACCCTTGAGCGCGCCCATGCGCAGGTGCTCCAGGGTGATGGCGTGCTTGTTGCGCATGGTCTCCAGGTGACGGGCCATGACGCCGCCAATGGCTTCCATCTCGGTTTCGGAACCAAAGGCGCGCAGGCCTTGCACTTCTTCCGGCAGCACCACGTCGTCGTGCGGGATGTGCGGGATCACGAAGGAGCGCAGCTTACGCTGGCCACGCTCGCCGACCGTGCCGGGTGAACCGGGCGCGCGGGTGGGCAAGAGGTTCAGGCGACCGGCGAACTCCTCGACGATGATCTGCCGGGTGCGCACCGGCTTGACCGGGAACAGGTTGAGTTGCTCCAGCCGCCCGTAGCGGTTGGGCAGGAGGTTGATGGCGGCCGTCAGGCTGGCCATCGAGAAGCCGGTGTTTTCAAAAGGGTTCTGCATTTGGGGGCTCCAGAAATGACGAAACCCGCACAGCGGCGGGTTTTCGGGGGAGTGAGATGGATCGTCGGGGCGTGGTCAGGCGCTATCGCGCACCAGCACCCCAAGGGCGGTGAGTTGGGAAACGGCAGTTGCCTTCTGTGCAACCGTGAGACCGGTCGGCCAGACCAATGCGCCGCGCGCGACGATGGCGTGGCGGGCGATCAGGATCGCGTCCTCACGGTCGATCAGCGTCGCATCGACGTCATTGCCAAGCACGCCAACGGCGATTTCCGTACCGTCCGTGGCGTTCGGGTCGATTGCCTTGAGCTTGGCAGTGGCTGTTTCGCGGCCCACCACGGTGCCCAGCGACAGGTTCTGCGCGGCAGCGACGGTGTCCTGGTCGCGCGAGTAGAGGTTCGGCGCTTCGTACTTCAGCAGGTCGCCGAGGTTCTTGGGTTGAGAGACAGTGGGCATGGCTTACTCCTTGGCGGTGAGTTTCTTGACGGCAGCGACCACCGGACTGTTTTCCGGGCGCTGACTGGTTCCTGCATCGGCGGTGATGCGCGAGGCGATTTCGGGTTGGTCGGCACGAGCATCGAGCAAGGCCCGACGCACCTGCGCTTCGGAAAATCCTGCTGCGAGGAACTCCGCCGTGCGTTGCGACTGGCCCGCGATCAGGCACATCTCTGCGATGGCCTGCGCTTGGCCGCGTCCGCTGGCAAAAGACAGCGCCAGTGCTGCTTGGGCTGCAGGCGTCGGTTGCGGATCGCTGTCGGTCTGCGGCTGGTCGCCCTGCGGGTCGGTGTCGGTCGGATCGTTTGGGTTGTCGTGGTCGTTTTTGGGGTCGGTCATGGTGTTCTCCAGGGTGAAAGGTTTGCTTCGGGGCGGGCTTGAAATGGGCTGCGTGGACAGATTTCGCGGCGAGGCGCGGGCCACGCCGGGCTGTGTCAGCCGCTGCTTGGCCGCCAACGCATCGGTGAATTCGGTCATCACCTGTTCGAGCGGCATCACGGCGTCGGCGAGACCTGCTGCCACCGCCTGCTCGCCGTAGAACAGCCCAGCCTCGGTGGCACGCACGGCATCCGGGTCAAGGCCGCGCATCTGCCCGACCTGATTCACAAAGATGTCGTAGAGGCGATCCACTTCAGCCTGCAACGCCGTGGTGGCCTGCGGGCTGAGAGGCTCGTGCGGCGAAAAATCGTTCTTGTGGCTGCCCGCGAAGATGGAGGTGTAGTTCAGGCCGTCCTTGGCATCCTTCACCGACTGGTCGACGTGCAACGCGATCACGCCAATCGACCCGACACCGGCGGTCTGCGACAGCGTCAGGCGCTGGCAGGCGGCCCCGATGGCAAAAGCCGCCGAGTACGCAGCATCGTTGGCGTGCGCCCAGATCGGCTTGATGGTGCTGGCGGCGCGGATGCGCTCGGCCAGTTCAAACACGCCGCCCGCTTCGCCGCCGGGGGAATCCAGATCGAGCAGGATGCCCGCCACCTGCGGGTCGGCCAGCGCGGTCTCCAGCCGGGATTCCAGTTCGCCGTAGGCCATCAGGCCCGAAGCGGCATCGAGGCCCAGCGAGCGTTTGACCAGGGTGCCGAACACCGGAATGACGGCAATGCCCGACTGCGCAAACGCCCGGGCCTGCTTGGGTTCGGGGATGGGAAAGGCCATGTCCCGGTCGGGCAAGCCGATACGTGAACCCAGCACGGAGAGGATCACATCAAGCTTGGGACGCGCAATGAGTAGCGGCGTCCCGAGGATGCGGGACGCCAGATGGATGAGGTGCATGGGTGGGTTCCTTGATGATTTGCCACATTTGTGGTAAATTGTTTGCATTGAAAACACATCTCAATCGGAGGCCCCAATGAGCACATCGACATCCATTCGCATCGACCAGACGCTGTACGACCAAGCCCGCAGCGAGGCAGTAAGCGAGCACCGCACCATTGCCGGGCAGATCGAGTACTGGGCCAAGGTTGGTCGGGCTGCGCTGGACAACCCCGACCTGCCGGTGAGCTTCATTGCCGAATCGCTGGCCTCGCTGGCCGAATCGCGCGCGGAGGCCACTGACTTCGTGCCCCGGTCGCGCCGCGCATGAGCTACGGGCTCAAACAAACCCGGCGTTTTGCGCGCGCCTACAAAAAGCTGCACGACAACGTGGCCGCCGATGTGGATGCGGCCACCGAAGTGGTGGCAGCTGATCCCACGGCGGGTGATCGCAAAAAAGGCGATCTGGCCGACCTGCTGGTCTACAAATTTCGCAGCCAGAACCTGCTGTACCTGCTGGGCTACACCGTCGATGACAGCGTCCGGCTGGTGTATCTGGAGGCCGTCGGCCCCCACGAAAACTTCTACCGTGACCTCAAGCGCTCGTAGCTGACGGATCGTCGTCTTCGAGCGGCCGTGCGCCAGCAGGACTGACAACCTGCACTGACTTGTCGTGGCGCGGGTCGGAGTCGAAGACCAGACCGAGCGCATCGGCACGCTGGTTGTCGGCGGCGATCTCGCGGTCGATGTCCTCGGCGTCGTAGCCAAAGGCCGAGATGGCTTCCGAGCGCGACAGCAGCCCGGCACGAATGGCAGTCAGCATCGCGTCGAATTCCTTCTTCGGATCGACCCACTGCCAACCTTGCGGAATCCATTTGGCCGCGAGGTAGTCGCGCTTCTTCTCGGTGAACTGCGGCAGCGCCAGCGCGCCTTCGAGTAGCGCCTGCTCCATCCACGCCCGCCAGATCGGGCGGCACAGTTGGTGGACGATCACGTTGTGCTGGATGGCCTCGCAGCGGCGGCGAAACTCCAGCAGCCCGGCCCGGATCGACGAGTAGTTCACCTGCGTCAGATCGCCGGTCAGCATTTCGTAGGTGATGCCCATCGCTGCGGCCACCGCCCGAAACTGCATGCGCAGAAACTCGGCGTAGCTCGCGCCCACGTCGGCGGGCTGGCTGAACTTCACGTCCTCGCCAGGCTCCAGGATCTGCATCGTACCCGGCTCCAGCCCAGCCATCGCCGCGCCATTGGCATCCGGCAGTCCTTCGCCCATCAGGTTGTCCTCAGGTGACAGGCGCGTGATGAAGCCCGCAAACATCGCGGCGGTTTTCTTGCGCACGAGCTCGGCGTCGTCGTACTGGTCGAGTTCGTTGAGCTTGACCAGTGCGCGCGCCAGCCAGGGTTCGCCCCGGATCTGTCCGGGCCGCAAGGGACGAAACAGGTGGATGATTTCGCTGGCCTGGACACGCACGGTGTCGAGACCGCCCACCACGCCACCGGTGCCCGACATCGGGGCCAGAGAGCCATCGCCCGGGTGCGAGCGATACAGGTGGTAAGCCACCCGCCGTCCGAGCTTGTCGAATTCGATGCCTGCGCGGATCACGTTTCCCGAGGCCAATTCCTGATTCAGCGTGGCTGGCAGGTGTTCGGGTTCGAGCAACTGCAATTGCAGGCCCACCGGTAGGCCATCTTCCGGGCGGCGATAGCGCAGCCGCACCAGGCATTCCCCGCCTTCGAGCATGGCGCGACAGGCCAAGGCCTGCAGGCCGTAGAAATCGGTGAGGCCTGCCGCATCGGCGTCCTCGCACCAGTCCCACCATAGGCTGTGGATGGATACGCGCAGCGCGTTGTCCGCCACCATCGACTGCGGCTTGATGCCGGTGCCGATGGCGTTCGAGACGAAGGCCTCGACACCTGCCGCTGCCCACGCATTGCGCCGCACCAGATCACGGCTCTTGGCGCGCAGTTCGTTCTGCGTATAGGCCAGCGCTGCGACCGCGCCGGGGTTGCCGACCTGCCACGCCAGCGCGCGGCGGCCACCGCCGATGCCGTCGTAGAACGGCGTACCACCCAGCAGGCTGATGCCGACACGTCTACGCATACGGTCAAACCATTGCATGCTCAGAACCCCTTGCCCGTGGTGACCCGGATCTGGCGCGGCGCACCGGGCCACAGACCGGTGTCAACGGCCTGCTCGAAGAGGTCGCGCTTGACGGCGGCGATGGCGGCTTTCAGTTCATCGATGCTGCGGTACTCGACGGTCTTGTCGCCAAAGGTCACGCGCTTCTCGCCCTTAACCAGCGCCGCTTCCAGTGCGTCGAGGTGTGCTTGTGTGTAGGCCATCAGCGGAACACCGCAAGGTTGATTTCAGAGGAGTCGTCGAACGATGTAGACGTGGTGGCGCAACTGATGTCGACGAACTGGGCGGTCTTCTGGTCGGTGCTGGATCGCACAATCGCAATGCGCTGCGTGCCGCTGTTGGTGCTGCTGCGGGCGAGCGCCGTCCAGCAGTAGTTCGCATCCGGCATGGCGGTGGCAAAGGTCACGCGGTAGCGGCCCGCGGCCGTCCGGGTCACGCTGGCCACGTTGTGCGAGGAGCGCACGACGATCTGGCTGCCGACATGGCCGAAACACACCCAGGCGCGCGCCAGACCCGGGTGGTCGGCGCCGACCTTGACCTTGACCTCCCGCCCGATGCGGCCGGCCAAGGCAGCGATGCGCGCAGCCAGACTCATCAGAGCAGCGCCCCTTCGAAGATCGCGACGAAGTCGGTGTCGGTGTCGCCCACGTCAGCCGCGGCCACGGCGCCGATGTTGCTGCGCGCCTGGGCCTGCTCGGTAGCCGTCAGGGTCTGCTCCGCGTCGAAGCGCACGCGGTGGTTCACCGCAGTGAGCAAGGCGTCCAGGCCGCTGGTGCCGTCTTGCAGCAGCTGCTGGATCTCCAGCAACGTGTCGTAGGCGGCATCGGCCCCGCCCAGGATCTCGGCCTTGAGCGTGTCGAGCAGCGTGACGATCTTGCTCGACGAGTAGGTGCTGGTGGTGGCGACCTGGGTGTCGTCGATCGCTCCCGAGGCCACCACCGCGGCCTTCAGCTCGTTGATGGCCGCCACCAGACTGGACTTGTCGGTGGTGGTGAGCTGGGCGAGGTTCCCGGCCTTCACGCGGACGTCGTTGAACTCCTGCGCGACGCGGAGCACCAGGCTCTCGATGCGGGTGGTCAGTGACATAGCGTCTCCTCGTCAGGACAGCCAGCGGCTCTTGATCACGCGCCGGCCGGTGTTGCGGTTGCCAGAAACACCCAGGCCACCTCGATGGGTGGCCTCGGTGATCGATTCAGTAGGTGTTTCAAGGGCTGGCGGACTGGCCAGCCCCAGTTGCCGCTCCAGTTCGCGCCAGTGGCGTTCCTCGAAGCGGTCGAGCCCTGCGGCCGCAGCAGCAGCACGGGCATACACGTAGCAGTCCAGCGCTTCGTTGCGCTCGCGCACCTTCTGCCACTCCCGCACCGGAAAGCCATTCCTGTCGCGGCGGGTGATCAGTTGCTCGGCGCAGAGCTGCTGGATGAACTCGGCGTCGATCTTGGGCAGGTGGACGAAACCGGCCGGGTAGGTCACCGTCACGCCGTCGTCGGCCACCTCCGCGCTCTGGCGCAGGTGGTTGTAGAACTCGAGTTTGGCGAGCCCCACCGCGACCGCATACACCTTGATGCCCCGGCGCAGCTTCTTGCCCGCCTGCGAGACATCGACCGCCGTCGGTGTGCCGATCAGGGCCGCGCCCCCCATCGAACCCGTCCGCACGCCCTTGACCGCCATCACCCGCGCGTCGCGGCAGGCGCGCACGAAGGCGTAGGCCTCCTGTGTCGCAAAGCCGGTGTCCAGCGCCAAGCGGGCCAGCGGCATGGCCGCGCCCGAGGCATGGGTCCAGGTCTCGGCGAGCATCCCGCCCAGCGCCTTCCACACCGCATCCCGTGCGGTGTCGCCCATCAGCACCCGGTGCTCGATGAGCCAGGCCTCCTTGCCACGCCCGAAGGCCCAGACCGAGACCTCGATGCGGTCCTTCTGCACGTCGGCGCCGGCGGTGAGCAGCAGGCCGCCTGCGGGAATGGTGCCGATGGCATAGTCCTCGCGGCGCTCCAGCAGGCGTTGCCAGTCGGGCGCTTCGCCTTCCTCGACCCACGTCTCGCCCAGCTCGGTGTTCTTGAAGGTCTTGATGGCGGCGGCCGATCCCGATTCCTTGTTGACGGCGGCTTCCCACGCGGCGGCGATGTCGCGCCACGAGCGCCAGCCCACCGGGCTGTACAGCGACGACAGGTGAAATCCCGCCGTCTTGCCCTCGGCCATCGCGCGCCATTCGCCGCGCTCCAACATCCACGTCTTGTGATGCTCGGCAATCGCGGTGTCGCAGGATTCGCAGATGTAGGCAGCGGTCTCCGGTTGTCCTTTGTCCCAGCGCAGTTGCTCGAAGCGCAACCACTGCGGGTGGTTGCAGTGCGGGCACGGCACGAAGTAGCGACGTTGGTCGCTGGCCTCGTACTCGCGCTCGATAGCCGACGCCCCTGAGATCGTCGGCGTCGAAACGATGAAGATCTTGCGCCGCGCGAAGGTGCGTGTACGGGCTTCGGCCAGCGAGATCGCATCGCCTTCGCCCTCGACGTCCAACGGATAGCCGTCGACCTCGTCGAGGAACAGGTAGCGCACTGGCATTGAGCGCAGCCCGACCGCGCTGTTGGCCCCGGTCATCACCAGCATGCCACCCCGGAACTCCTTGGCCAGGATGGTGTTGCCGGAATCCCGGCTGCGCGCCGGTGCAATCAGTTCAGCCAGCGCCGCCGATTCCTCGATCAGCGGATCGATCCGCTGTTTGGAGTTGCGTTTGGCCATCTCCACCGTCGGCCAGACGGCCATCATCGGCCCCGGCGCGTGGTGGATGACGTAGCCGATCCAGTTTGACCCCATCTCGGTCGCGCCGAGTTGGGCGGCTTTCATGAACACCACCCGCTCGACCGGCGAGGTCGGCGACAGGCAATCCATGATGTCCTTCAGGTATGGCGTGCGGCTGGTACGCCAGCGGCCCGGTTCGGCGGACGCCTTGCTGGAGAGCATCCGGTGGCGATCCGACCATTCCGACACACTGAGTAGTGGGTCGGGCGCCAGCCCTTCACGCCACGCGCGCTCGATCTCGGCAGCGCCTTCGTAGTCCATGCCCATCAATCCACCCTTGGACGCATCTCGCCCAGTTCCTGCAGGTGCTCACGCACCGCCGACTCCAGGGCTATGTGCATCGCGTGCGGATCGACACCGAGCTTGGCTGCCATCTGTGCCGAGATGCGTGCGGGCCAGTTGAGCCAGGCATCGCGTTCGGAGCGCGCCAGCTTGAAAACGTGCGCCACGGCCTGCGGCCGATCCACCAGCTCGCCCTTGAGTCGGGCCAGGCGCACTTTGTTGGTTTGCGCCTTGACCACTTCGTTGACCGTGCGCGCCTGCAGCAAGGATGTGCTGCCTGCTGCGGATGTAGCCAATGAGGCGGCAGGCCCGTCACCCGTGCTGGCGCTGGATTCCGGCACGGCGACCTTGACCGCGCGGGCGGTCGTGCCATTGCGCGGCGCATCGGAATTGCGCGCCCACTCCCGGTCGACGCGCTCGGCATCAATCGTTCCGTCTGCCTCCGGCGTGATCCGTCCCGCCGCGATGGCTTTGCGCACCGCCGCATCGGACACGCCACGGTGACGCGCATACGCGCGAATCGAGAGTCCCATCGGCACCTTCAATCATTCGTTCGTCCTTCGTCGAGAAAGAGCTTGGCTTCGATCGGGAACAGCGCGTTCATCTCGTGACGCCATCCACCACATCGAAAGGACAGCCGATGAACACACCCGCTCCCGACACCCTCGCCGTCAAGCTCGCGGAAGCGGCGATGACGGTCCTGGTGCGCGCCTGCCGCACGGAGGTCGCCACCGCCAGTCATGCGGAACTTGAAGCCGCCTGTGCGGCGATGCGTGCCCGAGCCAGGATCGTCGTCGAGCGGCTGCTCGATGACGCTCGCAACGCGCCTTGGATCGCGGAAGCCGCGTTCCACGCCGCCGCCCTCGAATTGGCCGAAGCAGGCATCGCGTCACTGCGCCGCCGCTGAAGCCGAAAGCGCTTGGCTTCGCAGCCAAGCAGCGCGTTCATCACGATCCCGATCAACCGCTGCAAAGGAGCAGACCATGACCACCACCCAACTCACCCCGGCCCAGCACGCCATCCTCGCCAAGGCCATCCATACCACCGGCGGCAAGATCGAGTGGTTCCCCGACCACATCAAAGGCGGCGCGCGCAAGAAAGTGCTCGACGGGATGTTCAACCGTGCGCTGATTACCACCGATGGCACCGACTGGTTCGTCGCTGCCGAGGGCTACGACGCCTTGGGGCTACCGCGCCCCGGCTTGAACAAGAAGGCCATCGGTCAGTTCGAGGCCCATCTCGATCAGATCATCGCCAACGCTGAAGGCGCGTCAGCCGCCACGAGTGATCCCGAACTGGAAGCCGCCGTCACCGCCGCCGAAGCAACGTGGGTACAAGAGCCGACGCAGGCCAAGCCGCGCACCCGCGAAAACGAGCGCAGCGAAGTTTCGCGAGGCGAAGCCGAGAGGGTGCGCAGCACCCGGCACAACACCAAGCAGGCCGAAGTGATCCGGCTGCTGCAACGCCCCGAGGGCGCCACCATTGGCCAGATCTGCGCCGCCACCGGCTGGCAGGCGCACACGGTGCGCGGCACTTTGGCCGGCGTCATCAAAAGGAAACTCGGGCTCGCGATCGCCTCGACCAAGGATGGCAAGGCCGACCGCGTGTATCGAATCGTCTAATGCTCGACGGTGCTACGCAGGCGAACCAGCGTTGCAAGTGTTGGGTCGCCCGTTGCCGGGTCGGCCGATTGCTTGCGGAACGCCTCGACCGCCGCACGGGTTCGAGGTCCCAAATTGCCGTCGATGGGGCCGGGCGAATACCCGGCCCGGGCCAGCAGGGTTTGCAATTCCCTCAATTCCGCGGGCTCGAGCTTGCGATCTTCCATGCCGCTTCGATCCGGGGCAGCGGGCACGCCTTGGCTGGCAGCAGATGACGTGTGCGCCGCACTGACGGCTTTCGTCGTCGTGCTCGCAACCGCCCTGTCGGGGCCGTTCATCAGGGCACCGCAGGCCTTGAAGATGACGACGATCGTCACCAGGCCGATCAGCACTTTGAGCCAGGACACGCCTTCGCTCGGATTTGCCGCCGCCGTCGCCCGTTCGGACGCGGGCTGCTTCCACGAACGGGTTTCCTGATAGGAAATTCCCGTGCCGGGCAGCCCGATCGTGCGACGAACACCGCGCGGGCCGATATTGACGTTGAAGCCTCGCGGCCCTATGCCAAGACTCACGCCCGACTTGCTCAGATTTATTCTGAACAGGCTGCCGAGCGGGAAGGATTTTCGGAAGCGGATGCCCATGGTTTTGACTCTACGCCAAATCGTGCTCTTTCGGCATCCGTAAATCGCAGGCCGTCACGAGCGCGCGTCGCGCGCTCGCAGGTCCATTCCTCCCACCGGCGCACGATCACGTCCACGTACTTTGGATCGAGTTCGATCAGCCGCGCCACGCGGCCAGATTTTTCTGCGGCGATCAGGGTGGTGCCGGAACCGCCGAAGGGGTCGAGCACCACATTGCCGGGTCGGCTGGAATTGCGGATTGCGCGCTCCACCAGTTCTACCGGCTTCATCGTCGGGTGCAGGTCGTTCTTCTGCGGTTTCTTGATGTTCCAGACGTCACCCTGGTCGCGGTCGCCGCACCAGTGGCGCGTTGCGCCCTCGGGCCAGCCGTACAGGATCGGCTCGTACTGCCGCTGGTAGTCGGCGCGGCCCAACGTGAAGGTGTTCTTGGCCCAGATGATGAAGGTCGACCACTTGCCACCGGCAGCGCGGAACGCGGCCTGCAGCACATCGAGTTCGCTGGACGACATCGCCACGTAGATCCCGCCCCGGCAATGCGCCACGGTGGGCGTCAGCGCCGCCAGCAGGAAGTCGTAGAACCCGTCGCCCAAGTTGTCGTTCAGGATCGCGCGATCCTTGCCGCGCAGCTTGTCCTTGGCGCTGTTGGCGTAGTTCACGTTGTACGGCGGGTCGGTGAAGACCATGTCCGCCGCGTCGCCCTGCATCAGCCGGTCGTAGCTCTCGGCCACGGTCGAGTCGCCGCACAGCAGTCGGTGCTGGCCCATGATCCAGACATCGCCCGGGCGCGAGATCGGCGTCTCGCTGACTTCGGGCACCGCATCCTCATCGGTCTGGCCCTCGTTGTCCGGCTCGTGGCCCGCGATCAGTTCGGCCAGCGCGTCGGCGTCGAAGCCGGTGATGTCCAGATCGAAGCCTTCAAGCTGCAAGGCTTCCAATTCGATCCGTAGCATCGCGTCGTCCCAGCCCGCGTTCTCGGCGATGCGGTTGTCCGCGATGACCAGAGCTCGGCGTTGGGTCGGGCTCAAGTGGTCGAGCACGACCACCGGCACGATCTCCAGCCCGAGTTTCTGGGCGGCGGCCAAGCGTCCGTGGCCCGCGACGATGATGCCGTCGCTGCCTGCGAGGATCGGATTGGTGAATCCGAACTCAGCGATGCTGGCGGCGATCTGCGCCACCTGCTCCTCAGAGTGGGTGCGCGCGTTGCGGGCGTAGGGCAGCAGCTTGGCCGTGGGCCACTGCTCGATCTTGTCGGCCAGCCAGCTCATGACGCACATCCATGTGCGTCACCCTGCGGGCAGCCTTCGGCTGTGCAAATCGGCTGTCCTGCCGATTTGTCATGCCACGAAACTGCGGCGCGCTCGGCGGCGACCTGTTCGAAGGACTGACCGGTGGCGATCAGCGTGATCGGCACGCCGGGGTGGTTCTGCTGGAAGCGTTTGATGGCAACGTCCACGTACTCCGGCGCGATTTCCACGCTACGGCAGATGCGGCCCGTGCGCTCGGCGGCCAGCATCGTCGTGCCGCTGCCACCGAAGGGTTCGAACACGAGGTCGCCCACGTCCGTGTAGGCCTCGATGACGAACTCCGGCAGCGCGACCGGAAACACGGCCGGGTGGTCGATGTCCTGGCCGATCTTGCCCTTGTGGCGCATCACTCGGATCACGCTGTCAGGGATGCGCGTGTCCTGCGTCGGCAGGCCCTTGTGCGTCCAGCCGCCGACTTCGCCGTCCTTGCCCCGCATCGCCGTGGACGAGCCATCGGCGCGCAGGTGCGATTCCTGCCCGGCGTGCTTGCAGGGCACGATCTTGTTCGGCTTGCGGCTCTCGCGGTTGAAGTGGAAAACGAACTCGAAGCTCGGCGCGAATCGACCCGCCCAGTCGCCGGGCATCCCCGGCCCCTGATCCCAGACGTACCACGCGAAGCGCCGCCAGCCTTGGCTGCGCATCCAGCCGAGCCAGGCGTCCCAATACGGGATCACTTCGTTGTCACGGTGGATCAGCCCGAGGTTGACCAGCACCTGACCATCGGCCGCCATCGGCAGGTGCGCGAACACGCCGCGCATCAGGCCATCCCAATCGGTGATCCCGCCCGAGGTGTAGTCGCGCTGGTTGCCGTAGGGCGGCGAGGTGAAGCACAGGCGAGCGGTATCGCCTTGCATCAGCGCAGCAATCACGGCCCGGTCGGTGGCATCGCCACAGATCAGATGGTGCTGGCCGATGGCCCAGACATCACCGGGGCAGGACACCGCCATGACGGGCGCGTCTGGCACATCGTCCGCAGCATCCGGCTCGTCAGCGTCTGGTTTCGCTTCGGTATGAGGGTCGGCGTCGAGCACATCACCGGCGAGCAGCGCCTCGATCTCGGCATCCTCGAAACCCGTCAGCGCAAGGTCGTACCCGGACTCGGACAGGTCGGCCAACTCCAGCGCCAGCATCTCCTCGTCCCAGCCCGCGTCGAGCGCCAGCCGGTTGTCTGCCAAGACGAGCGCACGCTTCTGCGCGGCGGACAGATGCGCAAGCTCGATCACTGGCACCTGATCCAGCCTGAGCTTGCGGGCTGCGGCCAGACGCCCGTGCCCGGCGATGATGCCGTTGTCGCCATCGACCAGGATCGGGTTCGTCCAGCCGTACTCGACGATGCTGGCCGCGATCTTGGCGATCTGCGCATCGGAATGCGTGCGCGGATTGCGGGCGTAGGGAATCAGCGCCTCGACCTTGCGGTACTCGACGTTGAGCGTGTTCAAAGAGATGTCCCGGAAATAAAAAACCCGCCGACAAAGCCGTGGGCGGGTTTTGGGGGGTGGTGCGAACTGGCGGGGTGCGAACTGCGAACCGTGCGAACCTTGGTTCGCACCCTGACGCTAAAAAAGCGCCGCGCTCGCGCCCCCCGCATTGCTTTCTGGCCAGGAAGGACCCCTTTTGCTTGGGGCCACTTCGCTTGCCGTCACCGCTGTCCAGAAGATAGACGAAATACTACCCCCAGCCGGGCTGTTTTGTTGCAGGCTCGAAGAGCGTCAAAAGGGACAAACGCAGCAAACAGAGGACAAAAGCGGCAGGCATTACCCTGCCTGGCCTACGATTTTGGAAGGCGCACGGATACCTTCGCTGTTGAGTTTCTCGGCCACGATTTCCAGCGCTCGCTGCCAGCGACGCCATGCCGTCGTGCGGTCGCAGGCAAAGCGGATCGTGATGTCGCGCCAGCCGTAGCGCTTGGCCCGCATCCACACCAGATGCCGCTGTTCGACCTCCAGCCACTGCACCCACTGCATCGTCTCCAGCATCCGGTCGATGGCGTCCGGTGCGGGCGGGAATGGGCGGTAGACCTTCTCGTCGGCAGCGAACGTCTCCCACTCCCGGCGCACGATGGCGGGCCAGCAGTTGAAATAGCCCTGCACACGCACGGGTGGCAGGCGTCGTCCGGTACTGGCGGCTTCCTCGAAGCGGGCGGCCACGTCCTCAATCGTCCAAGCTGTATGACGGTCAGCCATGGCGTCGTCCTCCCGCGCCGTAGAGGCGCTCGCCGATCTGGCGTACCAGTTCACGCTCCATCCAGTCGAGGCGTTCATCGTCGGGCGACACGACCAGGATGTGCTGGTCGCGCCAGCCGCGTTGCTTGATGGCGTCCACATCCTGGACATCAGGCTGGAATCGCCCAAGCGGGCAGCGGTATTGGGGTGTCGGAATCTTCACATCACACCTCCTGCGCCTGAATGGCCCAATGCAGCAGCGCCAGCGCATCGGCTTCGTTGTCGTCGACCGGGGCGTGGCCGCGTGCCCGGATGGTGGCGATCACGTCCTCCTTGCTCGCGTTGCCCTTGCCGGTGGCATGCTTCTTGATCGTGCCGACCGGCACGCCCTGGTACGGGATCTGGTGGTGCTCGCACCACGCGGTGAGCGTGGCAAGGAACCCGCCGTAGGCGTGTGCCGCGTCGGTCGAGACGTTGCGGCGCACCTCCTCGAAGTGCAGGCAGTCGATTCCGTCGCAGGATTGCTTGATCTCGGTGAGCCAGCGCTTGAAACGCAGGAAGCGCATTCCGCCGCCTTCGAAGCGCTGCGGCCGGAAGCTCTCGGAACCGCTGGTGATGTGGCCGTCACTGCCGCGCAGTGCCCAGCCGGTGGTGGTACCCAGATCGAGGGCGAGGATGGTGGTGGTCATGGTGTCAGTCCTTGTTTGGGCGGGTCTGACGGATCGGACGGGTCGTATCGAAACCTTCCATGAGGCGCACGCACACGCGCACGTGTAGGAGTTACGACGTAGTCCGTCCGATCCGTCAGATGCGGTTGTCTCAGTCATCGGCGTAAGGGGTGTAGGCGGGTGCGGGCGGGTACTTGAGGCCAATGCCCTGAAAGCCGCGCAAGCCCATGCCGTTGCGCCATTTGTCCAAGCCACGGGTGAGCAGCAGATCAGCAAAGCGCTTTTGCGAGCCCGCGAACTCACCGGCGGCCTCCGCCCACTGCTTCCAGTCGTTGAACAGCTCGGCAGTCAGCGACTTGGCGTTGGCCTCGCGCACACAGCGTTCGTCCAGCCAGCGGCCCAGTGCGTCCTCGGCCTCGAAATACTCCTCGGTGGCGTCCACCACGCGCTGCGGCGGATCGAGTCGGCCGTGGCGCTGCCAGTCCAGACAGCCCTGTACGGCCCAAGCAAGGATGCCGTCGCGTTCGGCGAGCAGCTTGTGCTGCAGGTTCTTGTCTCTCTGCTGCGGCGGCACGGTGATGGTGAAGGGGATCAGGTGCAGACGCCGCTTCATTGCCTCGTCGATGTTGCGGATGGCGGGCTTGTGGTTGCCCGCAACGAACAACTTGAACTGCGGAAAGAACTCGAAGAAATCCTGGCGCATGAAGCGCGCGGAGATCTTGTCGCCGCCCGTGAGGTTCTTGAGCTTGGACTCGGCCCAGCGTTTGCCCTGTTCGGTTTCGATGGCCGCCACGAAGCGTGCGCCGCGCAGGCCCGCCATGTCGGTCGGGTGCCGGTCGGTGCGCGTTTCCATGAAAGTGTCCATCGGGGCATTGGTTGCGTAGTCGCCCAGGATGGTGGCCAGCGTGTTCACGAACACCGATTTGCCGTTCGCGCCGGTGCCGTACAGGAAGAACAGCGCGTGCTCTTGCGTCGAGCCGGTCAGCGCGTAGCCGACCATCCGTTGGAGGTAGGACTGCAGCTCCTTGTCGCCACCGGTGACCTCGTCAATGAACCGCAACCATGTAGGGCAGTCGCCGCTGGGTGTGGCCGTGGTGATCTTGGTCATTCGGTCGGCGCGCTCGTGCGGGCGTATCCGGCCTGCCTTGAGATCGGCCACGCCACCGGGCGTGTTGAGCAGCCACGGGTCGGCGTCCCACTCGTCAGTGGTGGCCGCGTGCCTGCGATCCGCCCGCGCCAGCCGTTCCACGCCCCCGACCGTACTGGCGCTGGCCAATTTGGCGGCAACCTTGGGGTTGTCGGCGCGCACGGCGGTCTGGCGGCAGACGCTGCGGATCAGGTCGGTGGCGGCCAGCGTGTCCTCGGTGCGCCAGCGTTGCCCGTCCCACACCAGCCAGCGACCCCAGGCCGCCACGTAGCGCCAGTCGCGGTGGTAGCGGCGGGTGAAAGACAGCGCCAGCGCGTCCTCGGTGCCCCAGACGGATTCGTCGCTGCTGACCACCGGATCGACGTCATCGGCCACGTCGTGCATCTGCAGGCGCGGGCCGTGGGTGAGGAAGGTGGCGACATCGAAGCCCTCGGCGATGGCGTCCGCCACGTCCCAGCCCTCGGCAGCCTCCTCAGGCGGATAGAGGATGTGGCAGGATTTCGCACCCGCCGACAGGATGGCTTGCGCTGCCTGCGTGGCGTACTCCCAGCCCGGCTTGTCGCGGTCGGGCCAGATCAGCACCGCCTTGCCCGAAAGCGGCGACCAGTCGGTCTTGTCGACCGGGGCGTTTGCGCCATGCATCGCCGTGGTGGCCACGATGCCTGCGTCGATCAAGGCCTGCGCGCATTTCTCACCTTCGACCAACACCACCTGCGCGGCGCTGGTCATGCCCGGCTGGTTGTAGAGCGGGCGCGGGTCTGGCGGTGCCATCTTGCGCCGCTTCGCATCCCAGGGCCGGAACTGCTTTTTCTGCCCGGGCGGGTCGTAGCGGTAGACGACCGCGATCAGATGGCCAGCCGCATCGAGGTAGTCCCACTTGGCGGTGGCGGGGCCGAGCTCGTCGACCGGTACGTCCTTCTTGCTGGCCTTGCGCACCGGTGCGGAACGCGAGCGTCCGAGCAGATCGGCAGCGGCGTCGAGCACGCGCGGAAAGTCGTGCAGCACGTCGATGCCGAGGTGCGCACCGATCAGCGCGTAGATGTCGCCGCCGTCGCCGGTGGCGCGATCCGTCCACAGTCCCGCCTTCTCGCCATCGAGCACCACCTCGAGGCTGTCGCCTGGACTGCCCAACACGTCCCCGATCAGAAACTTGCCACGGCGCTTCTTGCCCGCAGGGAACAAGGTGATCAGAACGGATTCGAGACGTGCGAGCAGGTCCGCACGCAACTCTTCGCGCTCGGCGTCGCTGAGGGTGCGGTGGTTGTGATCGGGCAGTGGCGCGATGTCGTTGAAGTCGAGTGTCATTCGGCCTCCACGCCATCGGCGTTACCGTTGCGCCCCTGCGCGGCGGTGCTGCGCGCGGCCCACGCAGACAGTTCGGACGGGCGATAGCGCACCAGACCGCCCATCAGGTAGTGGGGAATCTTGTACTTGCTGCGCATCTGCGGGTCGGCGAACCAGTAGTACGGCAAGCGCAGCGCGGCAGCGGCCTGCTTGGCGTCGATCATCGGTTCGACGTCGCCGATGAATTGCGTGTCGTCGCTCATGGGGTTCTCCAGCACCGGTCTTGCCATGCGCACATCCGGCATTCGAAGTGAGTGGGTTCGTGGAAGCTGCGCGGCAGCAGCTCACCGGCTTCGGTCGCGGAAATGACCTTGACCGCGCGATCCGTCATCCGCTGCGCAAGCGCGCCATCGAAGGGCACCAGCTCGACGTAGATGTCCATCGAGTCGGCGTTGATCGCAGTGAACAGCGCCGGGTGCTCGTGCAGTTGCAGATGCGCCTGATAGAGCGCGACTTGCGCGGCGTACACCGGCTTGGCGACCGTGAGGCCCTTGGCTTCCAGTTCGCGCCACGATTTCGCGCCGAGGCACTTGTTCTCCCACAGCGCGGGATAGTGGAAACCGTCCGGCCCGTCGACGATCACGCCATCGACGTGGCCGCGCAGCCGGCCATGCGCATCGGAGAAGCCGAACTGCTCGCCGTCGGGCTTGCGCGTGCGTAGGTCGAAGCCCGCGTCGCGCAGCCACGCCACCATGCAGTCCTCCATGACGTGGCCGCGCTCGAAGATGCGCATCATCCGGCCCTGGGTGTAGCGCCCGTGATCGACCGGAGCCTTGGCGTACTCGAACTGCAAGGCACGCTCGCAGGCCGCGCCCAGACGCGACGCGCCGAGGTAGTCGCGTGCGGTCTGCTGCGCATGCACGCGCTGCATGCCGATGTCGATCAGCGCCGTGATCTGACCGGAGACGCTGGCCGAGGAATTGAAGTCCATCATGGCTTCCTCCCCTTCGGCTCGTCCCAAGGCAGGTCGTCCTCCAGATCGGCGAACGGATTGGCGGCGTCGGGTGCCAGCGGATCGGGCGTCGGCGGCAAGCCCCGCACGGGCGGGAACTTGGTGGCCTCGTGGTGCGCGACCATCGCGTCCGACCAGCAGGTGACGATGGCGTCGATCACCTGCATCGCTTCGGTTTCGGAGTAGTCGCCCAGCGGCTTGGCAAACCCGATCTCGCCCGCAGCCTCGCCGAAAGCCTTGAGGCACTGGCGCATCGCGGCCAGTTCGACATCAGACGGATCGATCATGGCGACCTCCGTCTTGTCGATGCGGCCTTCCTTGGCGCGCTGCCAGTTGCCGTACAGCCCGTGAAACGCGTCCTGGCAGCGGCGCGAGCAGAACACCCAGTCGAGCACGTAGCGGCGCGGGTCGGCGGTCTTGAAGCGACCATCCGTGTGGCCGTAGCCGCGTGCTTGTCGTTTGCAGACCCAGCATTTCACGCCACCTCCGCGAGTTCTTCGGCCAGCAGGCCGAGTTGCAAAGGCGTGCCCGCGAAAGCCGATTCGCAGCGGCGCTTGAAGTCGGCGTAGCTCATCGAGCTGCGCGCAATCGCCGTGACCGCGTGAATCTGCGATTCCAGATGCGCCAGCCCCTGCTCGGACAACCACTGGTGGTGCTTCTGCGAGATGCCCTTGCGGTTGCGGATCTCGCCCAGCAAGTCCTCCGGCAGCACCGGCCCGTAGACCCAGCGCAGGGTGATCTGGCCGATGACGTGGGGCGGGTTCTGCTCGTGCCCCTGGTAGCGCGAGTTGAAGAGGCGGTACAGCGCGCGGTAGTAGTCCGGGTGGAAGCGCCGCTCCCACGACGCGCAGGACTGGCGCAGCAGCTTGGAGATCAGCTCCTGCAGCGCATCCGGCGCGCGGTGGTGCTGGTAGCCGGTGGCCTCATCGATCAGCGCGACCTCGCCGGTGGTGGCAAGGGAGCGCATGATCTTCATGCAGTTGGGCACCAGCTTCCGGCGTGCGCGGTGCAGCGTGTGATCGAGGGCTGCATCAATCACGCCGGAGGCAATCTGGGTGATCACGCCCGCCGGGAAGAACTGCGCCCGCCGACCGCTGGGCAGCGAAATCGGTGATTCAAATTTGTCCAGCTCCGACAATGACTTAGGCGAGAAGTCGGCCAGAATTTGGCGGAAACGGTGACCCGTGTTGTTCTCGTGGACGCCGAGCAGCTTGGCCACCTGCTTGCGGACGTAGCCGCGCTCGCCGGTGGTGAGCACGACCGCCTCGCAGTCGAGGTCGCCGAAATGCACGACGCCGCAGTGGCTGGCACTGAGGGTGGATGCGTTCATGGCAGCCTCCCTCACTGCGCCCACGACGGTTTGCCCGTCACGGGTGCGCGTTGTGGAGCCGGTGCCTGATACGCGGGGGCTGCCTGCGCCGGAGCGCCGGACGTGCCGCCGCCCGAAGCCTTGGGCGGCACGCCCATCCACTTGGCGTAGTCGGGGTGATCCGGTTCGACCGCCACCTTCACCACGTTGCGATCCTGGCCCTTGCCGTCCTTCTCGATGTCGACGCGGGCGAGGAACTCCAGGCCATCCAGTTCGTGGAAGCCCTGGATGCGGCGCGCGGCGGCGGCCTGTGGGCTGTTGTCCTGCGGATGGACGTTGCGTGCGCTGTTCAGCGCGGCACGGATGAAGCTGCGCCCCATCTGGCCCCAGGTCGGCCCCTTCTTGGAGTGCAGGCCGATGTTCGACCACATCTTGCGTTTGGCATGGTCGCCCGCCGTGACCACGAATTCGGCGGCGAGATAGATGGAGCCGGTCTCGAAGGACTCGGTGGCGTAGCCGCCGCCCCAGCCCTGCGCGGGATCGTCGTAGCCACCGGGCTTGAGGGTCATGCGCACCGGCACCACGGTGCCCTTGGGGATGAGATCGAAGCCGGACTGCTGCGATTCGGCGTCGTTGAAGTCGTTCCAGTTGTTGCTGGTGAATTGGCTGGTCATGGCGATTACTCCTTGGATTCGGTATGTGCGGGGGCTGCGGCGCTGGCGGGCGTGAGGGATGTGCCCGCGCACTTGGCGATCAGCGCGCCGAGATCGGGGGCTTCGAGAAGGTCGAGGTGACCGCTGCGGTCTTTGGCCGGAAAGCCGTAGGGATTGACGGTGTGGGTGACGAAGGCGCGGTAGGCGCTGCCGTCCTCGGCCTTGATCTCGGCCAGCGTCACGACCTCGTCGACGATGCCGGGCAGCTCCAGGCTGGTTTTGCTGCCTTCGATCTGCGGGACGAACACCTTGCGGTTGTAGTCATCGAGGCGTTCGTCGAGGATGGCCACGAACACCACGTTCTTGCCGCGCGCGTGCTGCAAGTGGGTCAATGCGCTGATCATTTCCTGGCCGAGCAGGCCATAGGCCGCGCGCAGATCAGGCTTGCCGGAGCGGTCACTGGTTGCACCGGGCTGCGTCTTGCACCACGCGAAGCATTGGCGCGACAACTGCGTGATCGAGTCGAGGAAGAAGGTCTGGTAGCGGTCGAGCTGCGTCGCGTCGCCGAACTTCTCGATGACGTGGTCGTAGTGCGCCTGCGAGAACGCCGACTCCGGCGGCAGCGACTTGTCCGGGCCCGCGAGGAACACGAAGAAGTCGCGGCTCTCGGGCCAGGATGCCGGTCGGATGGTGTCGCCCGGCCAGTCGGCGACAGCCAGATCGCCTGCCTCGATGTCGATGAATAGCGTGGTCTTCGGATCGAGGTCTTTGAGCCGGGTGGTCTTGCCGATGCCGGACTTGCCGAGCATCAGCAGCTTGACGCCCTTGCGCTCGGCCATGCGCTGCTTCGCGGAGATGATGGGAAGGCTCATGCCACACCCCCATCGAGCGTCAGGGTGATGGTCGGCTTGCCTTCCTCGACCGTGCGCGCAGCCGCAAACTGCTCCTGCAGCGCCGTGGGCCAGTTGGTGTAGCGGGACTCGGACACCGACAACTTGACGTCGATGTAGTCCTCCACCTTGTCGCCCGAGGCGACGATGCGCTCGGCCATCTCCTTGAGGATGGTCTGGCTCCAGATCACCTTCTTGGGGAGCTCGTACTTGACGTGCAGCGCGCCGTCGTTGACGTGGGCGGTGCCGAAGTCTCGGCCGGAATCCCGTAGTGCGCTACGGGCCTGCTCGCCGTAGCGCTGGAGCTTGGCAGCATCCAGCTTGACGCGTAGCTGCTTGAGGTAAGCAGTGGCCTCGTCGACATTACGCTCGGCAGCGACGAAATCGTTGATCGGCAGCGCCACCAGCTGGGCGGTGCTCATGGCAGCGAGGTCGGCGGGAAAGATGGTCAGATCGCTCATGGCCGCTCTCCTCACTGGTATGCACGAGTGAAGGTCGAGTGCCGCGAAACGCGACGCTCGAAGGCTTCGACCTCGGAGATCAGGTAGGTGACGCGGGCACCGAGCTTGCAGAAGACCGGGCCGAGCTGTTCCTGCCGCCAGCGGCGCAGGGTCTTGACGGAAAGCCCCCAGCGGATGGCCAGCTCGTTTTCGTCAAGGGCGATGCGCTGTGGCGCACCGGTTTTGGCCGGGATCAGGCCAGATGTTGCGTTGGTGAAGTGGGTTTGCATTTCGATGTGCCTCCTGTATGAAATGGGCACATCGCAGTCTCCGCACGGGTTTATGGGCCGTGTCTGGTTCGATTTATGGGTGCGTTTATGTGTTGCGCCTCACCCGGTATTTCCCGCGCGAAACCAGCTCAATCACCTCCTCACGCGCAACCTTGTCGCCGAAGGCATCGTCGAAGGATTGGAAGCCGGTGTTGACGGTGACGGCACCATTCACCTCTTTCCACGACATCACGGGCGGGGCACTTCCTTCGGTCCCCCACATCAGCTTGATGATCTTGGCTCGCGCTTCGGTGAGATCGATGGACGACGCCATGTGCGGGAGCTTGAGCCGCTTGCCATTGAAGAATTGCACCGGCTCCGGCTCACCCACGTGGGTTGCGTAGCCGCGCAGGACACGATCAAAGGCGTCGGTGTCGAACACATCTGCGCCATCGGCCACGCGCACGAACTCATCGAAGCCGCGCAGCGTGTGGTCACGGGGTAGCGAGGCATTGGTTCGCGTTGGGCACAGAACAACGCCACCACGCGGCCACACGGCGTCGGCAAGGACTGCTGTGATCCTGTCCTGCGGCGCGCGTGACCATGCTCTGGCAACGAACACCGGTGCGAAATCGTGCGTGCCAGCGATTCGCTGCTCACCGAGGTGCCACAGGTGATTCGGTGTCCGGCAGATCTGGCTAGAGCGTCGCCGCTCCTCAATGCCGATCAGCGCCGCCAGATCTGCGAGCCAGGAATCCATTTGGATGGAATAGAGGGCAATCCCCGCCAGCGGTTGGACGATGGTTCTGCCGTTCAGCGGACTGCAGTAGCTGTAGCGACCGGCGTCCTCGTCTACATCGATTTCGACTTCCTGTTCGGAATCGAGAAACGGCACCATCACATGGGTGAGATGGCCTGCGGGCACGACCCAGCGCCTCTGAAGAAACTGCTGGTAGTCGCGCCCGAGCCTGTCAGCCAGCACTGATGCATCGAGCCGTGGAAAGTTGTCTAGCGCGAGGAAAAAGCTCAAATACGGCGACATCATCGGCGTCCTCCTCAGAACTGGCTCAGCACGCCGATCTTGATGAGCTGTTCCTGCACGCGCTTGCGGTCGTCGTCCGTCCTGCTCTTGTCGTTCAGCCCGTTCGGTGCGGTGATCTGGACCGCGACGTTATGGGCCTTGCGGTGCGGCGTCTTGGACATCCTCATGACCAACTTCACCTGCACGAGCGCGTACTGGCTCAGGTCTTCGGCGCAGTAATCCTCATAAGCAACCTGATAAATGTTGCGGCCGTCGCGCCGGTCGCGGGTGATTTGCATCTTGCTGGAGAGTTGCCGCACCACATCACGTCCGCCGTACTCTGAGGTCTGCTCGAACGGCTTGGCCACCGTGATCTGCAGGATCGAGATGTCGTCGATGCCTGCGACCCGGTCACGTTTGAGGCGGTCGAGCATCTTGGAGGTCGCAAAGCCGAGCAGGTCGAACTGCCGCATGGGCATGTCCTCGATCTGGCCTTCGTGCGCCAGCGCGACATCACGGAAGACGGTGGCCAGCTCGCGGCGTGCCTCCCGTTCTTCGCAGAACACGCTGAGCGAGCCAGTCTCCGGCTCCCACGAGAAGCGGGCCGACATCGCAGCGGGTTCCTCGTGGTCGACGACATGCCCGTTCGCCACTTGCTGGAACGTGGCCGTCTTGCCATTGAAGGTCGCTGTCAGCGTGTGCAACAGCGCCGACTGACCGGCTTCGCAATCATCGTCATCACCCTGTTCGCATGACAGATCGCGGCGCGTGAATTGCTCGATCAGGATTTGATCCTTCGGCACCTTCGGGAACAGCTCGGCAATGCGTGTGCGCAACACCTCTTGAACGTCGACCCCAGTCTTCGGCACGACGCCCTTGGGGCCCAGGTAGTGGCTGGAGTAGTGGTCGCTTTTCCACTGGCGATGCATCACTTGCAGATGCTCAGCCTGATCGAAGCGTTCGTCGCGGCGGACGCCTTGCGCCGGAAAGTCCTGCAAGAGGTGCAGATACAGGGCGCGGCTGTAGCGGTCGCTGGGCGCAGCCAGCACGGCGGCATCTTCCGCACGATCCTCGTTGAGCAGGGACAAGACGGCCTGTGCCCCGTAGTCATCGTCAAGGAGCATCACTCGCTCGGCGGCACACTCGATGCTGTACTGGGCGGCCGCCGGCAATTTGCCGACAGCATGAAAGAGTGCCTGACGCGACTCGACTGGCAA
The DNA here is from genome assembly GCF_003337425.1 of Extensimonas vulgaris. Taxonomy (GTDB): domain Bacteria; phylum Pseudomonadota; class Gammaproteobacteria; order Burkholderiales; family Burkholderiaceae_C; genus Extensimonas; species Extensimonas vulgaris. The sequence goes on along the minus strand of NZ_QPJU01000008.1, from coordinate 90,652 downwards.
CTTGCCCTTGGCCGCTTCTGCCAATGCCTTCAACTCCGGCAGTGCCGTCGCGCTGGCACGTTCGAGCAGATCCACCAGCAGCCCGGGGCGCGCGACCTTGCGCACGAGGCTGACGAAGTTCTCTGCGTTCGGCAGGATGTTTGCGCCCTCATCGGATCGATGCTCACGCGCACGTTTTGCCGCAGGCTGGCTCGTCGCCAACTTGGTGCTTTTCTTTGTTGTTGAGGCTTGGTCAGCTGGCATAGGCAAGTTCCTTTGACAAAGTGCGCGATTGCGCGAACGGTTAATCGGATGGTTCAAAAAACGCCGACGCGAGGTCGGCTCCACAGGCGGTAGATCCTGGTCAGCGCATCGTGGCCTCCTGAGTGGTCAGGCCATATCGGTTCAGACGTACTTGGATGAACCGTGGATTGACACCGAAGCGCGTCGCCAAGGCTTTCTCGAAGCGATCCATCTCCAAGACTCCCAGGTCGCCGTTCGCCTTGATGCGCAGGGCCGTGCCGGGGTGGTCGGGATCGGTTGAAGGATGGCGATGGATGGTGATGTCATGCTGGGGCGCAAGCTCTTCGACGGCGGCGATGATGCGTTGGCGAGGCACCAACAAGGAGCCCATGAACTCGTTGGCGCGCAGTTCGGCGAAGTGTTCTTCCGTCGTTGGCTTCGCAGATAGTGACTTGGACAGATGGTCACTGTCCGGCGTCGTGGTGCGGTAAGCCCGTTGCATCGTCGGTTCGATGTCATCGAACAACCCGGGGCCCTTACTGCCCTGGACAACCCAGCCGGGGGCGTCGAACACGGCGTGGCCCAGCTCGTGGGCCAAGGTGCTGAGGGCCAGCAGTTCGCTGAGACTCTCACCCACGGGCGAGATGGACACCATCGCGGCGTCGGGCATAGCGGGGTCGAACTCACAGACGCCGAAGACGTGGTTGCCTTGCTCGTCATGCACGGCGTAGTCGGTGCTGACCTCAAGCGCGAAGTCGATGCCGTTGATCTTCAGGCCGGCGATCTGCCGCAGCGCGTTGAAAGAAACGGCATCGATGCTGTCCGCGACCAGTTGCTGGCGCGCGGTCGCGGCGATGCGTTCGACTTCAATGTGCTTGATGTACAGGGGGCGCTTCCGGTCGCAGCACCGGTAGTCGAGAGTCAGTACCGCCATTCACTTCTTCTCCGTCACGTTCCGGCGGTACATCCGAACCAGGTTGCCAACATCATCGCGGATGTCGGGCGGCAGACGACTGGCCTCGACGAAAGCGTCGTCGGCGCTGATGCCAAGGATCTCGGCCGCCTTGCGGATCAGCTCGTCCTTGGGCGGTTTTTCCATGTCGCGCTCGATGCGCGACCAGTAGGCGGGCGATATCTCCAGCTGCCGCGCAAAGTCATTCATCTGAATGCCTTTCTCTTCGCGCTTCTTGCGGATGAATGCTCCAAAGGGCATGGTTGTGACCTGATTGCGTGATTAGTTAACGACAGATGGTAGAGGCCAAGAGGCACTCTGTCAACTGTTTCGTTAACGCGCAATGGATTCATGACTGGCGGTCACGATTACCCTGCGTTGCCATCCGCTTCGGAAGATCAGGCTCACTATCCCTGACGGTTGCAATTCCTCGGAGCCGTCATGAAGAACCTCGAACTCGCATCTCCCACGGAGATGAGCGCCAGCGCCCGTGCTGGCGAAATCGCCGCCATCCTTGCGGCTGCCATCGTCCGCACCCTTGCTGCGGATGAGCCAAAACAGAGAGAAGTTGGCCTTGGCTTCCTGCCCGACCAGCGCGTTCATACAACCCCCTATCAAGAGGAGAAGTTGTGATGAACGAGAAACAAGCATCCGTCGCGGCACGGATAGCGGAGCTGGCCTGCCTGCCGATGTCCGAGCTCTGGACGGTGTGGGATCGGTATTTCCCGCGCCGCCCGGACTACCCCAACCGCACGCACGTCGAGTCCCGCCTCGCCTACAAGCTGCAGGAGGAAGCCTTCGGTGGCCTTGCGCCCGAGACCAAGCAGCGCCTGGAAGCCATCGGCGCAAAACACTCCAAGATCAAGCTGCGGGCCAAGCCGCGGGAGTTCGATTTCGCGCCGGGCACGATCCTGCTGCGCGAATGGGGCGAGCGCGAACACCGGGTGACAGTCACCGCCGAGGGGCTGTTTGAGTACCAGGGGCGCAACTTCAAGAGCCTGACGGCGGTGGCCCGCCACATCACGGGCGCGCACTGGTCGGGGCCGCTGTTCTTTGGCCTGAGCAAGGGAGGTGCGCGATGAGCGAGATTGCCAGCACCAAGGCCCGCAAGCGCTGCGCCGTCTACTGCCGGGTGTCCTCGGATGAACGACTTGACCAGGAGTTCAACTCCATCGACGCGCAGAAGGAGGCGGGCCACGCCTACGTCGCCAGTCAGCGATCCGAGGGCTGGATTCCGGTGGCCGACGACTACGACGACCCCGGCTTCTCTGGCGGCAACACGGATCGGCCGGGGCTGAAACGCCTGATGGCGGACATCGAGCGCGGCCAGATCGACATCGTGGTGGTCTACAAGATCGACCGCCTGACGCGCAGCTTGGCCGACTTCTCCAAGATGGTTGAAGTGTTCGAACGCCACGGGGTGTCCTTTGTGTCGGTCACCCAGCAGTTCAACACCACCACCTCGATGGGTCGGCTGATGCTCAACGTACTGCTGTCCTTCGCCCAGTTCGAGCGCGAGGTCACCGGCGAGCGCATCCGCGACAAGATCGCCGCAGCCAAGCGCAAAGGGATGTGGATGGGTGGCGTGCCGCCCCTGGGCTACGACGTCGATAACCGCCAATTGGTCATCAACGCTTCTGAGGCGGCGGTGGTGCGGCGCATCTTCGAAGAGATGCTCACCATCGGCTCGCCCACCCAGATTGCCGCCAATCTCACCGCCGAGGGCATCACCACCAAGGCGTGGACGACGCAGGAGGGCCAGACCCGCAACGGGGCGCGGATCGACAAGAAGTACCTGCACAAGCTGCTGCGTAACCGCATCTACCTCGGTGAGCTATCGCACAAGGGCAATTGGTACCCCGGTGCGCATCCGGCGATCATCGACCACGGCCTGTGGGGGCGGGTCCACGAGATCCTGGCCAAGGACGGCCACGCACGATCCGTGGAAACCAAGATCAGGTCACGCACCGACGCGCTGCTGCGTGGCCTGCTGTACGCGCCGACCGGCGAGCGGATGTACCCGACCTACTCACGCAAGAATGGGCGCAAGTACCACTACTACGTGTCGAAGTCGGAGGCCCGCTTCGGCGCGCCGGGCAAGAACTACGAGCGCCTACCCGCGCTGGAAATCGAGGGCGCGGTGGTAGCCCAGATCCGGACGGTGCTGACCAGCCCGGAATCCATGGCGTCGGTGGTGCGCCACATCCAGCGCAACGGCGCCCAGGTCGACGAGGCCACCACCGTGATGGCGATGGGACGGCTCAACGACGTGTGGGATCAACTGTTCCCAGCGGAGCGCCACCGCATCGCCAACCTGCTGATCGAACGCATCGACCTCGTCCACGCGGGTGAGGTGCAAGGCATCAAGGTGAAGTGGCGGGAGATCGGTTGGAACGCGCTGATCGAGGAGTTCGCACCCGGCAGCATCGGCAGCGAACTGCTGGAGGTCGAAGCCTGATGACTGACCCGATGGAAACCTTCGTGCCCTTGACGTTCCGCCGCCGGGGCGTCCAACGCGTGGCTGTCGACAACCGAGACGTCCACGACGTCACCCTGCTCGACGGTGTGGCACGCGCCTTCTACTGGCAACACCTGCTGGACACCGGCGCCATGCAGAGCGGCTCGGCCATCGCGCGGGCCGAGAAACTGCACCACTCGGTGGTCAACGAGCTGCTGCGCCTGACCCTGCTGGCCCCCGACATCATCGAACAGTTCATGGCGGGCCTGCAGCCGCGCCGTCTGACCCTGATATGGTTTCAGCGAAACCGCCTGATGGTCGACTGGCAGGGCCAGCGCCAGCTCATGGCCAGTTTTGAGGAGGAGGCATGAGTCTCAAGCATCGCGGCCGGGCCAAAGGCGAACCCGTGACGTATCAGACGCCGCTGCCCGCTGGCGGCGTGCAGATCGAAACCTTTCTGCCCTGGACGCTTGTGCGCCGTGGTCTGAAGAAGCAGGTCATCACACCGCTTGACGCGCCGCAGGCGTTCTCGGAGCAAGCGCACCAGGAACGTCTGGCCCGCGAGGCTGCGCAGGACTCCGCGTTGATGCGCGCGCTGGGTCTGGCGTATCACTGGCAACGCTTGCTGGACGAACAGCGGGTGGCGTCCGTGGCCGACATCGCCGAGGCCGAAGACATTGACGTCACCCAGGTGCGTCGCGTGATGCGGCTGACTCTGTTGGCACCGGAGGTCGTCGAGCGACTGATCAGCACGCCCGGGGCTGTGCTGGAGCAGGTGATGCGCCGCCCTTGGCCCAACGGCTGGGACGACCAGATCCGCGTGTTTGCGCCGCGAGCCTGATGCGCCGAGCCCAACCACGCCGAACGCCTCCTGCGGTTCTGGGATGATTCGCCTGAGAACTCCCTGACAATCGCCCTGGAACGATTGCCTTCACCTAAGCATCAGGATGCGCCGCGCGCCGCTGAGTACGACCAGGCCGATAATGCTGCCGATGACAAGGTCCGGATAGGGTGAGCCGGTCCATGCCACCAACAAGCCTGCGGCGACCACGCCCAGATTGGCGATGACATCGTTGGCCGAGAAGATGTAGCTGGCCGTCATGTGCACGCCGCGATCCCGCTTGCGGGCGATGAGTACGAGGCAGGTCATATTGGCCACGAGGGCAATGAGCCCGACGCCAATCATCAAGCTCGATTGCGGCTCGCTGCCGAACACGGCCCTGCGCAGCACCTCGCCCAAAGCGCCAAGTGCCAGCAACATCTGAAGCCATCCGGCGAAATGGGCGGCTCTGATTTTCATGCCCGCGGCGCGTCCGACTGCGTACAGCGCAAGTCCGTACACAGCCGCATCGGCAAACATGTCAAGCGAATCGGCGATCAGCCCGGTCGACTGCGCGATCAAGCCCACCAGCATCTCAAAGACGAACATGGTGCCGTTGATGGCCAGCATGACCTTCAGCGTACGGGCTTCCGAAGCGTCGCCTTCAGGGTCCGGTCTGGCCAAGGGCACATTTCCTTGAGGCACCGAATCGATGAGCTCAGCATTCAGATTCAGGGGGGCCAGCTTGCCGAGGATGTCCTCCGTCGGCCCCATGTGGATGACCGACAGCTCATGTTTGCGCAGATCGAACGACAGCGTCCCGATACCCGCCTGATCGGCCAACGCCATGCGAATCAAGTTCTCTTCGGAGGGGCAATCCATCTTGGGGATGGAGAAGCGGGTCAGGGTGCCGACTGTCGACTTCGCTGCCGCAGTCTCGATGAGCGCCGCGTCAAGGTTCAGCGGACGGAGCTTCGCCTCGATGCGCTCCGCTTCACCGCTATGCGTGACCGTGAGACGCCGCGTGGCCAGATCGAATTCCAGTGCTGTCACGCCTTCGGTCCCCGCCAACGCCATCCGGACGAGGTTCTCCTCCGAAGGGCAATCCATCTTCGGGATAGCAAACACGCTGGAAAACGCTTCAGCTCGACCGGGCGGCATTGCGCTGGTCGAGACGGGGGTGTTGATTTGGTTCGATGTGCACCCGCCAGAGCAGGTACTGCCTTGACATGTTTTCATAGTTTTGTTCTCCTGCACCCATTAGAAACCCTCAAGTAACTGTAGAGTCAAGCCCTCAGGAGAGTTTTCATGAAAATCGGCGAACTTGCAGCACTGACGGGGTGCCGGGTTTCCACGATCCGGTTCTACGAGGTGGAGGGACTGCTGGAACCGCCCGCCCGTGGCAGCAACAACTACCGCGACTACGGCGCTCATCATGTCGACCGGCTGGCCTTCATCCGGCGCTGCCGGTCGCTGGACATGACTCATGACGAAATTCGGGTGTTGCTGCACTTACAGGACGACCCGGCCAAGCCCTGTGACGATGTCAATGTGCTGCTCGATGAACACCTGCGACTGGTCGAAGGACGTATTTCTGAGCTCAAGGCTTTGCGTAAGCAAATCCAGGGCATTCGCAGCGCCTGCGCCGGCGGGGTATGCATTGGGGAATGTGGTGCGTTGGAGTCTCTGCGGGATACGACCGGTGCGAACGCAGATAACCCGACAGGCGTGAAACTAGGCCGTAAAGGTGGACATGAGCGCTCAGGCGCAGAGTCAACAGCGTCGTAAAAACCCGCCTGTGCGGTTCTCGGTCGCCAGCGCTGCAGCAGTCTCCGACCACAACCGACCGCCTCAGAGCCCTTGCCAGCCAAGGAAGTGATCTCGCGAACGCTCGCGAGACCACCAGAGAAAACTGAGAACGGAGAGGCCCCGAATGGGGTGAAAACGCCGCCTTCGCAGGGGTGGCGCTCGCGAGGCCATGCCCGGAAACCGCGCCAACACAGGGGGAACGGGCAAAAAAATCCCAACCGGATAAGGGTTGGGATTTCACATTATGGTGGAGCTGGCGGGAGTTGAACCCGCGTCCGCAAGCCTTCTTCGAGCAGATCTACATGTTTAGCGCGCTGTTTTAATTCTCGCCACCGGTGTCGCGCAGGCGCACGCTACACCGGTTGCCAGTACCCTTGAATCTCGTTGCGACCCAAGGTACCCGAGGCGCAACCAGCCTATGTGAATGCCCTTGCAGCCTGGAGGCACTGAGTGTTCAGTGCCCCCTTGCCCAGCCCATAGGCCAACTGTTGCAAGGCTCGCTGGCAATTAAGCAGCGAGTGCGAAACGTTCGTCGTTTGCAGTTACTTTGTTGAATCGAGATTTACGAGCGTGACTCAAGCTCGACATGCACCGCACCGATTCCGAACCCGCGTCGAAACCAGGACAGCCCCTTGGCACGCTATTTTAGGTTGGTGCCAGCAATTGCAAGAGCTCAATGGGTAAATTTATCAGTGCGTGCGCGCCCCATTGCTGCAGGTCCGGCTGGATGCCAAGGTAGCCGTAGCAGGCTGCGACGGTGCCCATGCCGGCAGCGCGGCCGGCAGCGATGTCGCGCGCGTCATCGCCTACGTAGAGGCACTGCTCTGGCGCGACTCGTAGCCTTGTGGCGGCTTCGAGCAGCGGCGCCGGGTGCGGTTTGGCGTGTGGCGTGGTGTCGCCGCTAATAATGGCGCCAGCACTTGCGAACAAGGGCAGGGCGCGGGTCAGCGGTTCGGTGAAGCGGGCGATTTTGTTGGTGACCACACCCCAGGCCAGCCCACGCTGCAGCAGCTGGTCGATCAGTTCGGGCACGCCGGCAAACACTTCGGTGTGGTGGTTCAGGCAGGCTTCGTAGGCGCAGAAGAATTCTTCGCGCAGGCTGGCAAAGTCGGGGTGCTCGGGATCTATCCCGAAGGCCTCGCCGAGCATGCCGCGCGCGCCCGCGCCCGCCATGGGGCGGTAGCGTGCGAGCGGTAGCGCGGGCAGGCCGCGCCGGATGCGCATTTGGTTGGCAGCGGCGCCGAGGTCGGGGGCGCTGTCGATCAGGGTGCCGTCGAGGTCGAACAGGACGGCGCGGACGTTGCGGAACATGGGCGTGGGCGATGCGAGGGCGAGCAAGAGCGCATCAAGCACCGAGGCTGCGCCGCGTGGCCATGAGGTAGTTGACGCTGGTGTCGTGGCCCAGGCGGTAGCGGCGCGTGAGCGGGTTGTATTCGAGCCCGCGCTCCTGCACGACTTCGAGACCGGCGGCGCGGGCGAAGGCGGCGAGCTCGCTCGGGCGGATAAAGCGCGCGTATTCGTGGGTGCCGCGCGGCAGCAGCTTGAGCAGGTATTCGGCGCCCACAATGGCAAACAAGAAAGCCTTGGGATTGCGGTGAATGGTGGAAAAAAACACCCAGCCGCCCGGACGCACGAGCGCGGCACAGGCGCGCACGACCGAGGCCGGATCGGGCACGTGCTCAAGCATTTCCATGCAGGTCACGATGTCGAAGCTCTCGGGCTGCTCTTGTGCCAGAGCTTCGGCGCTGATTTCGCGGTAGCGGATGTTGGGCGTGTCGGCTTCGAGCGCATGCAGTTGCGCCACGCGCAGGGCCTTGGTGGACAGGTCTATGCCGGTGACCTGTGCGCCCTTGCGTGCCATGGCATCGGCCAGGATGCCGCCACCGCAGCCGACGTCGAGCACGTGCTGGCCTTGCAATCTGGCCAGGCTGTCTATCCACTCGAGGCGCAGCGGATTGATCTGGTGCAGTGGGCGGAACTCGCTCTCCGGGTCCCACCAACGGTGGGCGAGTTCGGAAAACTTGGCCAATTCGGCCGGATCGGCATTCACGGTGGTGGTGTTCATGGCGCAAGTGCAAAAGTGGCAGAGATGCGAAAAAATACAAAACTGGGCGAAAGCTCAGCCGCCTTTGGGTTTGTTCCAGGTGTAGATGGCGGTGATGGCGTAGTTCCACACGGCCCCCACGACCACGCCCGCAAAAGCCGAGAGTACCCACGATGCCTGCTGGCTGAACAGCCAGGCCGCGATGCCCACGTTGGCGAGGGCGCCCACGCTGCACGCGAGCGTGAAGCTAATCCAGCCGCGCAGCAGCTGCCAGCCGCGCAGGCGCATGTCGCGGTAGGTCAGCAAGTTGTTGAGCACGAAATTGCTGGTCATGGCGACCAGCGTGGCAGCAGTTTGTGCCCACAAAAACGGCATCGAAAGCAACTTGAAGCAGACCGACAGTACCAGCAGGTGCACCAGCAGCCCGAAGCCGCCCACCAGCGTGAACGCGATGAAGCGGATGGGCACCACGCGGCCGAAGAAGCGGTCCAGCAGCATGATGAAGTATTCCCACGCCACCGTGGTGTCGAGCTTGCTCTCGCCGGAAAAGCGCTCGCGGAACTGGTAGGGCAGCTCGAGATAGCGCAGCGGCGTGGGCGAGCTCGCGAACAGGTCGAGCAGGATTTTGAAGCCCACGCCCGACATGCCCTGGCGAATGCAGCGCAGCGCCGCCGCGTGGCGGATCATGAAAAAGCCGCTCATCGGGTCTTTGAGGTCGGCCTTGAGCACGCTGCGGCTCAACCGCGTTGCCAGGCGGCTCAGGAAGGCGCGCGACTGCTTCCACGCGCCTATGCCACCGCCTTCGACGTAGCGGCTGCCGACCACCACATCGAGGTTGGCATCTTTTTGCAGCGCTTCGAACATGGCGCGCAGCAGGCGCTCGTCGTGCTGCAAATCGGCGTCCATCACCGCGACCACGGGAGCGGACGAAGCCAGCATGCCTTCGATGCAGGCCGAGGCCAGGCCGCGCCGCCCGATGCGCTGCAGGCAGCGCACGCGCGCGTCGGACTGGGCGAGGGCGCGCACCTTGTCGGCGGTGCCGTCGGGCGAGTCGTCATCGACGAAGATCATTTCCCAGTCCACGCCTTCGAGTGCGCGCGCGACGCGGTCGCGCAGCTCGGTGACGTTGCCGGCTTCGTTGAAGGTGGGGACGACGATGGAAAGCTGTGGCATGGGTGGATGGGGCTCTCGCTGCGCGGCTCAACGCGGGCCTTTGGGATGGCCGCGGTAGCCGGTGCAGCGGTAAATTTCGATGCGGCGGGTGTCCTGCTGCAGCTGGGAGGATTCGACCACGGCGATGCGCTCTATGTGCGTGAAATAGGGGCGCAATTTGTCGAGGTCTATGCCGGTCTGCGGCATGTCGGAGGTCACGAGCAGGCCCGTGGCGCCGCGCAGGTCGTCGGGGCGGGGAAAATAGTCGTACTGCAGGGCGCGTTCGCCGTAAATGTCTTGCGCATAGGTGCGATCCTGCCCTGCGTTGTAAAACCACAGCAGCGAGCTCGACTTGTACGAGGGCGAAAACACGAAAGTCTTTTGCCCCTGCGCGTGCAGCTCAGCCTCGATCTGGTCGATGCGCGCGGCGGCGTCCTTCCAGCCGCTCCAGATGTTGAGATCTCCCGGCAGCGGCAGATTGGGCACCTGCGCGGCCGCACCCAGCGCGAGCAGCAGCGCCGCCGACGAGCCCAGCCCCCAGCGCAGCTGGCGCAGCTTGGTCGCTTGCGTGGCCGGTTGCGCAAGCAGCGTGCGCAGCCCCAGCACGATCAGCGCCCACCAGGCCGGCATGAGCCAGTTGACCTTGGAGTTGGCGCGAAAGCTCACGGCCGTGAACAGCAGCAGCGGCACCAGCGCGCTCAAAAGCAGCAGCCAGCCTTGCGCATCGAGCGTGCGCCGCAACGCCGCGCGCACACCGCTGCCGAGGCCGCGCAGCGCCAGCCAGAACAGGTAGGGCGTGAGCACCACGAACTGGGTGAACACCAGCAGCAGGAAAAAGCGCGGCTTGAAGCGGTCCATCTCGCCCACGCGGCGGCTGCTTTGGAACGCGATCGAAGCCCAGTCATGCTGCAAATTCCACACAATCACGGGCGAGAACACCGCCAAGGCCAGCAGCAGCGCCAGATAGGGGTGCGGCGTGGCCAGCCAGTGGCGCAGGCGCGGCACAACCAGCAGGTACAGCACCGTGATGGGCACGAGCAGCGCGCCCGCGTATTTGCCCAGCCACGACAGCCCCAGGCACAGGCCGGCCACGTACCACCAGCGCGCCTGGCCCGTGACGCTCAGGCGCCAAATGGCCCACAGCGTGGCGAGCCAGAAAAACATCAGCGGCCCGTCGGGCGAGGGGCCGAAGCCGTAGAACTCATACAGCAGCGTAAGGTTGAGCGCGAGCAGCGACCAGAAGGTCAGCCGCCGGTCGCCCCAGAGGTCTTGCAAGAGCTTGGCCCATAGCAGGTTCCAGCCCAGCGACCACACGACCGCGGCCAGCTTGACACCAAACACCGTGGAGCCGACCACGGCCGTGGTCAGCCAGATCATGTAGCTTGCGAGTGGCGGATGGTCGAAGTACGACCAATCGGGGAAGCGGCTCCAGGTCCAGTAGTAGGCCTCTTGCGGCAGCAGCGGCACGGTGGCCGCCATGCACAGGCGCAGCAGGGTGAAGCCGGCGATCAGCCAAAAAATGGCCTGGAAGCTGGGCGTTTGCCACGCGCTGGTGCGGGGCAGAGGGGGTGATGCGGTTGGCATGGGATAAAGCGGCTGAACCCGCAATTATCGCCGTGCGGATGCGCGCGGGGGATTGTTGGATTGTTGGGGGCTATCTTAGGAGGCTGTCGGACTTTGGAATCGTCGGCTGCGAATGCGCCGCAGCGGCCCATTTTTTACCGGCTTCTTGCCTCATAGCACCACTATGGGGCTGCGAATCCGGCAAAAACTGGTTTCGCTGGGGCGCATTCTCGCTTTCGACGCCCAAAGTCCGACAGCCTCCTAGTGTAGTGTTTGATGCTTGATGCGACAAATAAAACCGATGGATTTTTGGTCTGGGCAAGGCGCAAACCGCAGCGATACCGGGTGGTATCGCGAGGATTTGCAACGCGGCCCGGGCCGAAAAGACGCGGTTTTATGTCGCAGATAGCGTCGAACACTACACTAGTACCCGCCCCGGATTCAGCACATTCTGCGGATCAAGCGCGCGTTTGAGCGTGCGCATCAGCCCCAACGCCACGGGGGACTGGTATTGCTGCAGCTGGCGCACCTTGAGCGCGCCCACGCCGTGCTCGGCCGAAAACGAGCCGCCGAACTGCGCCACCGCGTCATAAACGAGTGCGTTGACATGTGCCTCGTGCGCTTGCAAAAAGGCTTGCGCGTCGCAGCCTTGCGGCGCCTGCACGTTGTAGTGCAGGTTGCCGTCGCCCAGGTGCCCGAAGGTGACCAGGCGCACACCGGGCAATTCCCGTGTGAGCAGCGCATCAGTGTGCGCGACGAAGTCCGCGATGCGCGAGATCGGCACGGCGATGTCGTGCTTGATGTTGAGCCCCTCTTTGGCCTGCGCGAGAGGGATGCCCTCGCGGATCTGCCACAGCTGCTGCGCCTGCGTGAGGTTTTCGGCAACCACGGCGTCGCTGATGCAGCCCTGCGCCAGCGCGGACTCCATCAGCGCCTCGAAGCGCGCGCGGGCGTGGTCAGCCGATTCGCTGTCGGAGTTTTCGAGCAGCACGCACCAGGGCGCGTCGGGGTGCTCGACGAAAGGCACGCGCAGCTGCGGCAGGTGCTGCTGCACCAGTTGCAGCGCAAAACGGCCCATGGCCTCGAACGCTGTGAGCCCCGCGTCCAGGTGTTGGTGCGCGAGCGCGAGCAGCGTGACCGCGTGCGCGAGCGAAGGCACGGCGGCCCACGCGGTGAGCTGGGCTGCGGGCCGCGGAAAGAGCTTGAGCGTGGCCGCGGTGATGATGCCCAGCGTGCCCTCACTGCCGATGAACAGGTCGCGCAGGTCGTAGCCGGTGTTGTCCTTGCGCAGTCCGCGCAGGCCGCTCCAGACCTCGCCCTGCGCGGTCACCACTTCGAGGCCCAGGCACAGTTCGCGTGCGTTGCCGTAGCGCAGCACCTGCGTGCCGCCGGCGTTCGTGGCCAGGTTGCCGCCTATGGTGCAGCTGCCTTCCGAAGCCAGCGAGAGTGGGAATAGCAGCCCGGCCTGCGCCGCGGCGTCCTGCACGGCGTGCAGCAGGCAGCCGGCTTCGGCCGTGAGGGTGAGGTTGGCCGGGTCGACGGCGCGCACCGTGTTCAGGCGCGTGAGGCTCAAGACGATTTCGCGCCCCGAGGCGTCGGGCGTAGCGCCCAGCGACAGGCCGGTGTTGCCGCCCTGCGGCACGATGGGCGTGCCCGCAGCCGCGCAGGCGCGCACCACGGCGGCAACCTGCTGCGTAGTGGCCGGGCGTACCACGGCCAGCGCCTTGCCGCGCGCGCGCCGGCGCCAGTCCTGCTCCCACGCGCTCAGGTCGCCCTCGGTGTGCACTTCGGCGGGGCCGACGATCTGGCGCAGCGTGTGGAGCAAGTCAGACATGGATCGTGCGACAAAAAATCAGGAAGGGGAGTCCGCAGCCGCAGCCCGGGCCTTGCGCAGACGCAGGCGCACGTGCAGCGCGCACGCGACAAAAAGCAGCAGGCACAGCACCACCTCGCCGAGCGCAAGCCAGTTGCCCGGCGGCCGGTCGCTCCAGGCGCGCACCACGCCTTCAATGAAATACAGCCACAACCCCAGGCTCAGCCAGCGGTAGGTGTACATGCGGTGCTTCAGCAGCCCGGCGAGCGGCACGCACAGCGGCAGCGCCTTGAGCGCGAGCCACGAGCCGCCCGGGCGCAGCGGCGCGAGCACCAGCTCCCAGGCCAGGCACAGCACGATCAGGGCCAGCAGGCTGCCCACGGCGAGCCAGCGCGTGGCGGCCACGGCGGGGTCGGGCGTGGCAGGCATGGCGGCGGAAGATGCAGCCGTAGAGGCGGAGGAAGGGATGGGTGCAGTCATCGGGCTGGCATCATATCGGGCATGAACAGGCTCTTCCATGCGGCGCTGGCGCGCATGCGTGCCATTTCGAGCGGGCTCGCGCATTTTCCGTGGCGCAACACGCTGCAGACGCTGCGCGAGCGCTTTCATGAGGATCACCTCGCGCTTACTGCGAGCAGTTTGACCTTCACGACCGTGCTCGCACTGGTGCCCTTCATCACCGTGGCGCTCGCGGTGTTCACGGCCTTTCCGATGTTTGCCGAGCTGCAGAAGGTGCTGCAGCGCTGGCTCGTCGAGAGCCTGGTGCCCGAGAGCATCGCGCGCCAGGTGCTGGGCTACGTCACCCAGTTTTCCGCCAAGGCCAGCCGCCTGGGGGTGGCGGGCTTCAGCGGGTTGCTGGTCACGGCGCTTGCGCTGATTTTGACCATAGACCGCACGCTCAACGCCATCTGGCGCGTGCGACGCATGCGTCCGCTCACGCAGCGCGTGCTCATCTACTGGGCCGGCCTCACGCTCGGGCCGCTCGCCCTGGGGGCGAGTCTGGCGCTCACCTCGTATGTGATGTCGGTTTCGGGCGGGCTGGCCAAATCCTTGCCTGCCGGTGTGCGCCTGCTGTTCGATTCGATCCAGTTTTTCATGCTTGCGGCGGGCATGGCGGCGCTGTACCGCTACGTGCCCAACACGCCCGTGAAGTGGCGCGACGCCTGGGCCGGCGGGCTGTTCGTTGCGGTCGGCATGGAGCTGGCCAAAAAGTTGCTGGCGCTGTATCTGGGCAAGGTGCCCACGTATTCGGTGATCTACGGCGCGTTTGCCACGCTGCCGATTTTTTTGCTGTGGATCTACGTGGCCTGGCTCATCGTGCTGTTCGGTGCCGTGGTCGCCGCGTACCTGCCCGTCGTGCTCATGGGCGTGGCGCGGCGCGGCGGCGCGGGCTGGCCGTTCCAGCTCGCGGTGGAGCTGCTGCAGGCCCTGCATGCGGTACGCGGACAGCCCGCCAAAGGGCTGCGTCTGAGCGCACTCGCCCGGCGGCTGCGCGTGGACGCGCTGCAACTGGAGCCCGTGCTCGAAACCTTGCAGGCGCTGGACTGGGTCGGCCAGGTCAGCGATCCCACCCTCGACGGCGGTGGTGCTCCCAGCCTCGTGGAACTGCGCTACGTGCTGCTGGCCGATGCGCAGAGCACGCCGCTCGCCCCCTTGCTCCAACGCCTGCTGCTGGAGCGCACGGCCAGCGTGGAGGCCTTGTGGCAGCGCGCGCGGCTGGGGGAGTTGATGCTCGCGGATGTACTTTCGAAAGGATAGCTGGAGGCGCGTTTGTGCAAACCTTGAGGGTGATTTTGGGTTGCAAAATCACGGGAGTCTGAATCCAATTGCCTTCGCCATGGGTGCTCGAAAGTATCCAATGGGATACGACAGCTATCGGGTCTATTTCACCCGCTGCGCTGAGGTGGTCTATCTGCTTCAGTTGGGCGGCGATAAATCGACGCAGAAGCGCGACATCCAACGCGCCATCGAGATGGCGCGGGCTTTGCACAAGGAGTAAGCCATGGCCACATTTGCCCCCTTCGATGCAGCTGACTACCTCGATGATGAGGAAACCATCGCGGAATATCTTTCTGCTGCGCTACAAGACCCAAACCCTGACGTATTTCTCACTGCGGTACGAGATGTCGCACGCGCCCGAGGCATGGCGCAACTCGCCAAAGATGCTGGCCTCGGTCGTGAAAGCTTATACAAAGCGCTTACGCCTGGCGCAAAGCCACGCTATGACACAGTGCTCAAGCTGCTTCACGCTCTCGGCGTGAAGCTATCCATTGCCCCTGCCCAATAATTGGAATCTGACAACTATTAAACCCAGATTGTCCATTAGGCGGTGCTGTGCACCTACGCGGGCGCTGGCGAACGTCTGACGGTCATTTTGGCCGCGGCTTCGTCGTCCATGGCACCGGCCATGCACTCCTCAGCCGCGACCAAACTGCCTCGCCAGCCGCCTCGCCATCATCCCGCGTCCTAATGGACAATCTGGGTTAAAAAGAATAGCGCCTAGCGCTTGCTGCATCAGCGCTAGAGGCAAATTTCATTCAAAACCCTCAACACCCCAAAAACCCGCGCAGCGCGTCCAGCGTCTGGTCGGGGGCTTCGGTCATCTGGTGGTGGCCTACGGGCAGGTGCACCACCTGCACGGGCTGGCCGGTCTGGCGTGCCGCGGTGATCAGGCTTTGCGCGGCTTTGGGCGAGGTCATCTGGTCGAGCGCGCCGAGCAGGAACAGCACCGGGCAGTGCACCTGCGCCATGGCTTGTTCGCCGCCGGTGTAGCTGTCGCACGCGACGAAGCCGCGGTGGAACACGTTGACCTGCGGGTTGCTTTGCAGCACGCGCCGCCCGAGCGCCATGCCCGCGCCGAAGATCCAGGTGCCGGGGCCGAGCACCGAAGGCGGCGGCGCGAGCGTGCTGCGCGAGAACACGTTGACCATGCGCAGGGCTTTTTCGGGGTCGTGCAGCGAGGCTTCGATGAGCGCGCTCGACACCTTCATCGGGTAGGCGGTGCCCACGAGCACCAGATGGCTCGCGCGCTCTTGCAGGCGCGCTGCGGCTTCGAGCGCGATCAGCGAGCCCCAGCTGTGGCCCGCGAGCGCGGCGCGCGGCGCGCCCACGGCGTCGAGCAGCGCAACGATGAACTGCGCTGCCTGCTCCACGCTCGCGGGCGCCTCGCCTGCGCTGCGGCAGTGGCCCGGCAGATCGACGGCGAGCACATTCCAGCCGTGGTGCGCGAGGTAGCGGCTTTGCAGCGGCCAGACGCTGTGGTCGTTGAGCACGCCGTGGATCAGCACGACGGTGGGCTGCGCGGGGTCGAAGGCTTTGCCTCCGGTGTAGCAATAGGTTTGGTGGCCTTGGACTTGCAGGTACATGCTCAGGCTCCGACTTTTTCTGCGGCCTTCAAGGCACGCTGCAGGTCGTCGATGAGGTCGGCGGGGTCTTCGAGGCCGATCGACAGGCGGATCGTGCCCTGCGCGATGCCGGCCTGCGCGAGCGCCTCGTCGCTCATGCGAAAGTGCGTGGTGCTCGCGGGGTGGATCACCAGGCTGCGGCAGTCGCCCACGTTGGCCAGGTGGCTGAAGAGCTTGAGCGTTTCGATGAACTTCTTGCCCTGCGCGCGGCTGCCCTTGAGGTCGAAGCTGAACACCGCGCCCGCGCCGCGCGGCAGCAGCTTTTGCGCGAGCGCGTGGCTCGGATGGCTGGGCAGCAGCGGATGCCCCACGCGCGCGACGAAGGGGTGCGCGGCAAGGAAATCGACCACTTTTTCGGTGTTGCGCACGTGGCGCTCCATGCGCAGCGGCAGCGTTTCTATGCCTTGCAGGATCAGCCAGGCGGTGTGCGGGCTCATGCAGGCGCCGAAGTCGCGCAGACCCTCACGGCGCGCGCGCAGCAAAAACGCGCCCACGGTGCTTTCTTCACTGAAGACCATGCCGTGAAAGCCGTCGTAGGGCTGCGTGAGCTCGGCGAACTTGCCCGCAGCGCGGGGGCCGTCCCAGTCGAAGCTGCCGCCATCGACGACGATGCCGCCCACGACCGTTCCGTGGCCCGAGAGGAACTTGGTGGCCGAGTGATAGACCAGATCGGCGCCGAGCGCGAGCGGCTGCATGAGCCAGGGCGTGGTGAGCGTCGAATCGACGAGCAGCGGCACGCCCGCCTCGTGCGCGATCGCGCTCACCGTGGGGATGTCGAGCACGTCCAGGCCCGGGTTGCCCACCGTCTCGCCGAAAAACAGCTTGGTGTTCGGGCGCACGGCGGCGCGCCAGCCGTCGATGTCGCCGGGCTGTACGAAGGTGGTCTCGATGCCGAAGCGCCGCAGCGTGTAGTGCAGCAGGTTCTGCGAGCCGCCGTAGAGCGCCGTGCTCGCGACGATGTGGCTGCCCGCACCCATCAGCGTGGCTATGGCCAGGTGCAGCGCGGCCTGGCCGCTGGCCACGCTGATCGCGCCCGCACCACCTTCGAGCGCCGCCACGCGCTCTTCGAGCACGGCATTCGTGGGGTTGCTGATGCGGCTATAGACGTGGCCGGCGCGCTCCAGATTGAAGAGCGAAGCGGCCTGGTCGCTGGACTCGAAGACGAACGAGGTGGTCAGGTGGATGGGCACGGCGCGCGCGCCGGTGGCCGCGTCGGGCGCAGCCCCCGCGTGCAGCGCCAGCGTGTCGAAGCCGGGGTCGGAATATCCAGGCATGCAAGTCTCCGCAGGAAGGTGTTGGAGGGAAAGGTGTGGCTGCGATTGTGGTCGATTTGTGGGCTAACATTCGCCGTGAAATGGGTGACTGCGAATGGGTGACTGCGGCATGGGCCGCAGCACGGCGGCAGCCGCGCCCTGCGGAGAATACACACCATGAAAGTCAGCGACATCCTGCGCCTCAAGGGCAATGCGCTCTACACCATCCACCCCGACGAACCGCTGGCCCAGGCCGTGGCCGTGATGGCCGAGAAAGACATTGGCTCGCTCGTGGTGATGGAGCACGGCGACCTCGTGGGCATGCTCACGTTCCGCGAAGTCATCCAGACGCTCGCGCACAACGCCGGCAGCCTGGGCCAGATGCGCGTGCGCACGGCCATGGACGACCACCCGCTGACCTGCACGCTCGAGACCGACATGGACGAAGTGCGCCGCATGATGCTAGACCGCCACGCGCGCTACATGCCCGTGATGGAGCGCGGCATGCTCATGGGCGTGATCAGCTTTTACGACGTCGCCAAGGCCGTGGTGGACAGCCAGAACTTCGAAAACAAGATGCTCAAGGCCTACATCCGCGACTGGCCCGAGGACGACGCGCACCCTGCGGCCTGAGCTTTTTCATAAGCCAAATTGGCCTCTGGTGCGCATTCAGCCTGCGTGAGCAGCTCTCTTTGCGATAGTGATTGGCGCGCCGCGCAAGGCCATTTTGAGGCCGTGTCGGGGCCGCCGGGCTCGCGGATAATCGCAGCCCATGAGCGGCAACACCCTAGGCACCCTTTTCTGCGTCACCAATTTTGGCGAATCCCACGGCCCGGCCATAGGCTGCGTGATCGACGGCTGCCCGCCCGGCATGCCGCTCACCGAGGCCGACATCCAGGCCGACCTGGACCGGCGCCGCCCCGGCACGAGCCGTCACGTCACGCAGCGCAACGAGCCCGACCGCGTCGAAATCCTCTCGGGCGTGTATGAGGGCCAGACCACGGGCACGCCGATCGCGCTCTTGATCCGCAACACCGACCAGCGCAGCAAGGACTACCACGAGATCGCGCAGAGCTTTCGCCCCGGCCACGCCGACTACAGCTACTGGCAAAAATACGGCATCCGCGATCCACGCGGCGGCGGGCGCTCGTCGGCGCGCCTCACCGCGCCCACCGTGGCCGCCGGCGCCGTGGCCAGAAAATGGCTCGCGCTGCACTACGGCACCCAAATCCGCGCCTGCATGACGCAACTGGGCGAGCTGCCGATCCCGTTCGAGGGCTGGGAATACGTGCCACAAAACCCGTTTTTCGCGCCCGTGGCCGACGTTGCGCGCTATGAAGAATATATGGACGCGCTGCGCAAGACCGGCGACTCGTGCGGCGCACGCATCCGCGTTCAGGCCACGGGCGTGCCCGTGGGCCTGGGCGAACCGATCTACGACAAGCTCGACGCCGACATCGCCCACGCCATGATGGGCCTGAACGCCGTCAAAGGCGTGGAAATCGGCGCGGGCTTCGCGAGCGTGGCGCAGCGCGGCAGCACGCATGGCGACGCGCTCACGCCGCAGGGCTTTCGCGGCAACAACGCCGGCGGCGTGCTCGGCGGCATCAGCACGGGGCAGGACATCGAAGTCAGCCTGGCCATCAAGCCCACCAGCTCCATCCTCACGCCGCGCGAGTCCATAGACATCCGCGGCCACAGCACTGAAGTCATCACCAAAGGCCGCCACGACCCCTGCGTAGGCATACGCGCCGCCCCGATCGCCGAAGCCCTGCTCGCAATCGTGCTCATGGATCACGCCCTGCGCCACCGCGCCCAATGCGGCGACGTGACGCCGCCGCTGGCGCCGATTCCTGCGGCTGCGTATTGATGGGGCCATTGCGGGTGGATTTGAGTTTCTGAATCTCGGCCTGTGTTGGAAGGGCGGTGTTTTTGGGGTGCCCCGAGCCTTGTGCAGACCATTGGAATCTGACGCCGATGAACGCCCATGACTGCAGCCCAGCCCGAGCCTGATCGAATCCAGCGGCACAACCAATTCGCACTGTTGCGCGAGCGCCGCTTTGCGCCGTTTTTCTGGACGCAGTTTGCGGGCGCGGCCAATGACAACCTGTTCAAGTTCGCGCTCACGGTGCTGGTGACCTACCAGCTGCACGTGGCGTGGCTGCCGCCCGTGCTCGCGGGGGTGGTGATCGGAGCGCTGTTCATCCTGCCGTTCGTGCTGTTTTCGGCCACCAGCGGGCAGCTCGCAGACAAGTTCGACAAGGCCACGCTGATGCGCGTGGTCAAGAACCTGGAAATCGCCATCATGGCGCTCGCGGCCTGGGCTTTCATGGTGGAGCAGGTGCCGGTGCTGCTGGCCTGCGTGTTTTTGATGGGGCTGCACTCCACGCTGTTCGGACCGGTCAAGTACGCCTACCTGCCGCAGGTGCTCGATGAGCGCGAGCTCACGGGCGGCAACGGCGTGGTGGAGGCAGGCACCTTCGTGGCCATTTTGCTCGGCAACGTCGCCGGTGGTCTGCTGGTGGCGCTGCCGCAGCTGGGGCATGGGTACGTGGCTGCGGCCTGCGTGGCGCTGGCCTTGGCCGGGCGCATGGCGGCGCAGCGCATCCCCCCGGCGCCGGCCACCGACCCCGGTCTGCGCATCTGCTGGAATCCTTTTCGCGAAACCTGGCGCAACCTGAAGCTGGCGCATTCGCAAGTGCTGGTGTTCCGTTCGCTGCTGGGCATTTCGTGGATGTGGTTCTTCGGCGCCACGTTTTTGAGCAATTTCCCGGCCTTTGCCAAGGAGGTGCTGCACGGCAACGAGCAGGTGGCGTCGCTGCTGCTGGTGGTGTTTTCGGTGGGCATAGGGATGGGCTCGCTGCTGTGCGAAAGGCTCTCGCACCGGCATGTGGAAATCGGCCTGGTGCCGCTGGGCGCCATCGGCATGACGGTGTTTGCCGTCGATCTTTACTTTGCCACGCGCGGGCTGGCGCCGCCGGCGGGCCTTGGTGCGTACGGGGGTACGGATCTGGCCGCGGGTGCGGTGCACACGCTGCGCAGCTTTTTGGCGCAGGCCGCGCACTGGCGCGTGATGGCGGACCTGGCGCTGCTCAGCCTCAGTGCGGGGCTTTACAGCGTGCCCATGTACGCGCTGATCCAGCTGCGCAGCGCGCCCACGCACCGCGCACGCATCATCGCGGCCAACAACATCCTGAACGCACTGTTCATGGTGGCCAGCGCGCTCATCGCCGGGGCGCTGCTGCAAAGCGGCTTTTCCATCGCGCAGCTGTTTCTGCTCACCGGGCTGGCCAATGCCGCGGTGACCGGCGCCATCTTCTGGCTGGTGCCCGAATACCGGCTGCGCTTCGTTGCCTGGGTGCGTGGGCGCGGTTGATGGGGGCTTTGGAGGAGATTCCGATTTGCCGTCTCCGGTTTTCCCGGGTCAAAAGGATTGCCTGGACAACTCACCGATACGGCACAAGGCACGCCGCTCTGTGTCGGACCAGCATCCGGCAAAGCTCAGGCGCAGGCAGTGATCGAAACGGTCGGTGGCGCTGAAAAGGGAGCCTGGGCTGAAAACGATACCTTCCTCCCGGCATGCATGAAACAAGACCATGGTGTTGCACGGTTGTGGCAACTCCAGCCACAAAGTGAACCCGGAAGGTGGTGCACTGACCCGCGTTCCCTTCGGAAAACTCGCGGCGATGAGCTTTCTCGCCTCTGCCAGGCGCATGCGCATGTGGTCGCTCAGACGGCGAATGCGGGACTCATAACCTACCTGCGTTACCAGGTCTGCCAGCGCGTACTCGAGCACCTGGTTGGTCGCAATGCCATGCACCCGCTTCAGCCGATGCACAGACTCTTTCCACTGACCTGCTTCGACCCAACCCAGACGGACACCGGGCGCAACCGTCTTGGAAAACGAGCCGCAGACCATCACGCCGCCATCGACATCAAAAGACTTGGCCGCCCTGCGCCGTTCATCCGAAGCCAGGAGGTCGTTGAAGACCACGTCCTCGATCAGCGGGATTTGCTTCTCGGCCAGCATTTTGACCAGAGCCTGTTTATCGGCGTGGCGCATCACTGAGCCGAGCGGATTGGAAAGGGTGGGAACCACCAGCACGGCCTTGACCGGCTGTGTGTCCAAGGCCAGCTGCAGCGCCGCCAGCGAAATGCCGTCCTTCGGATGTGTGGGAATTTCGAGCGCGCGCAGATTCAGCGATTCGAGCAAGTCCAAAAAGCCGAAGTGCGTCGGTGACTCCAGGGCCACGATGTCACCTGGTTTGGTTACTGCCCGCAGGCACAAACTGACGGCATGAATGCAGCTGGCCGTCACCACGATGTCGTCGGCCTTGAGCTGGCATCCGAGGTGAAACGCCCTCTGGGCCACCGCTTCACGCAGGGCCGAAGTACCGGGGGAATCGTTGTATTCCACCAGGGTGGAGCGGTGCACGCGCGTGGCGCGGTGGATCGCTGTGCGCACCCTGGCTTCGTCGAAAAAGGTTGGATCCTTGGGGCAAGCACCACCAAAGCTTATCGCGTGGGTGGCGTCAGTGACCGTGAAAATCAGTTCTGCGCGGCTCTGGCGTTCGACGAGCAGGCTGTGTCGCGGTGGACGGCTGACCGCCGGCAGCGCTGGCGCCTTGCCAGCCGGCGTCACGAAATAACCGGCCTTGGGTTTTGCCGCGACGAGTTTGCGCTCCTCCAGCCAGCGCAAAGCCTGTACGGCCGTGGAAATAGACACACCGTTGGTGGCCGCGAGGTCACGCACCGACGGCAAGCGCTGCCCGGGCTTGAACGCCCGGCTGTCGATCAAATGCGCCATCCGTTGCGCGATCTGTGCATAGAGCGGCAGAGGGGAATGCTGCGTCTCGACGTTCATGGTGCAGTAAATGTACTGGTTCTATGCGCCTCGAAGTCAGAGATGAACCAGTACAGATTGCCGGAGTTTGCGGCCATACAGAGGGTCGAATGAAGCCTCTTGCGCAGCACATCCTGGCGGTTTTCTGTGTCTTTTTTCCAGAGCTGATTCGATGGACAGTGGCGCTATCTACATGGAGGCCACTATGTCCACACACGCAATCCAATGCGTCATACACCCAGGCCAGACGGTGCGCCTGAAGCCGCAAGACGGGACAGTGCTCACCGTAAAGTCGGGACGACTCTGGGTGACCCAAACCGGCGATCCGCACGATTATTTTTTGGAGGCCGGCCAGCAATTGAGACTGCGCCACACCCGCACCGTCCTTGAGGCAGAAAACGATGCACCCGCTTTCTGCCTTTGGACGCATGAAGCCCCCAAACGCCGCTTCTTCCCGTGGATCTGGGCGAGGGCATTTGATCCCTCCGGCGGTCAGCATTTAATTCGAATCTGACCCCAATTCTGACCCCAATTCCCCTGACCCCAATTCCCCGGACTGCGGCAGGGGCGGTTTTCTACAATGCCGGCCATGTTTGTCCACCTGCGCCTGCACACTGAATTTTCCGTCGTTGACGGCACCTTGCGTATCGATGATCTGGCCCAGGCGGCGGCTGCGGATGGGCAGCCGGCGCTGGCGGTTACGGACCTGAACAACCTTTTCGGCGCCATCAAGTTTTACAAGGCGCTGCGCGGCAAAGGGGTCAAGCCGATTCTGGGCGCCGAGGTTTGCGTCGAAGGCGAGGCCGGCGCGGCGCCCAGCCGCATGCTGCTGCTGGTGCAAAACCGTGAGGGGTATCTCAACCTGTGCGAGCTGCTCACGCGCGCCTGGACGCGCAACGTGGTCAAGGCGCAAGGCGTGTGCACCTGGGAATGGCTGCAGGAGCTGAACGCGGGGCTGATCGCGCTCTCGGGTGCGCAGGCCGGGCCCGTGGGGCAGGCGCTGCGCAAGGGCGATGAGGCGGGTGCGGCGCAACTCGCGTTGCGGCTGGCTGGCATCTTTGCGCACCGCTTTTACCTGGAGCTGCAGCGCGCCGGGCGCGCCGACGACGAGGCCCACGTCACGGCGGCGGTGCAGCTCGCAGCGCGGCTCGGGCTGCCCGTGGTGGCCACGCACCCGGTGCAGTTCGCCACCGAAGACGACTATGAGGCGCACGAGGCGCGCGTGTGCATCGCCGAAGGGGAGATTTTGGGCAACCAGCGGCGCGTGCGCCGGTTCACGCGCGAGCAGTATTTCAAGTCGCAGGCCCAGATGCAGGCGCTGTTTGCCGACCTGCCCTCGGCGCTCGAAAACACCCTGGAGATCGCGCGCCGCTGCAACCTGAGCCTGGTGCTCGGCAAGCCTCAGTTGCCCGACTACCCCACGCCCGGCGGCATGCCGATCGATGAATACTTTCGCATCGCCTCGTTCGAGGGGCTGGAGCAGCGCCTGGCGCAGCTGTACCCCGATGCCGCCGAGCGTGAGCGCCAGCGTCCGCGCTACGTGGAGCGCCTGGAGTTCGAGATAGCCACCATTTTGAAGATGGGCTTTCCGGGCTACTTTTTGATCGTGAGCGACTTCATCAACTGGGCCAAGAACCACGCCTGCCCCGTGGGGCCGGGGCGCGGCTCGGGTGCGGGCTCGCTGGTGGCGTATGCGCTCAAGATCACGGACCTCGACCCGCTGCAATACAACTTGCTGTTCGAGCGCTTCCTGAACCCCGAGCGCGTGTCCATGCCCGACTTCGACATCGATTTCTGCCAGGCCAACCGCGACCGGGTGATCGACTACGTCAAGGAAAAGTACGGCAAGGACGCGGTGAGCCAGATCGCCACCTTCGGCACCATGGCGGCGCGCGCGGCGATCCGCGACGTGGGCCGGGTGCTGGACATGAGCTACTCCTTTTGCGACGGCATCAGCAAGCTGATCCCGAACAAGCCGGGCCAGCACATCACCATCGCCGGGGCGATCGAGGCCGAGCCGGTGCTGGCCGAGCGCCTGGCGCGCGAGGACGAGGTCAAGACCCTGCTCGCGCTCGCGCAAAAGCTCGAGGGTCTCACGCGCAACGTGGGCATGCACGCGGGCGGGGTGCTGATCGCGCCGGGCAAGCTCACCGATTTTTGCCCGCTGTACCAGCAGCCCGGCAGCGACTCGGCCGTGAGCCAGTACGACAAGGACGACGTGGAGGCCATCGGCCTCGTGAAGTTCGACTTTCTGGGGCTGGCCACGCTGACGATTCTGGAGCTTGCGCGCGAATTCATCGTGCAGCGCCACCAGGGGCAGGAGCATTTTGCGTTCGAGCAGATCCCGCTCGACGACCCTGCGACCTACCGGCTGTTCCAGGAGGGCAAGACCGAGGCCGTGTTCCAGTTTGAAAGCCGGGGCATGCAGGGCATGCTGCGCGAGGCGCGGCCCACGCGGCTCGAAGACCTGATCGCGCTGAACGCGCTTTACCGCCCCGGCCCCATGGACCTGATCCCGAGCTTCGTCGCGCGCAAGCACGGCAAGGAGCCCGTCGAGTACCCACACCCGCTGGTCGAAAAGGTGCTGGCCGAGACCTACGGCATCATGGTCTATCAGGAGCAGGTGATGCAGACCGCGCAGGTGCTGGGCGGTTATTCGCTCGGTGGCGCCGACATGCTGCGCCGCGCCATGGGCAAGAAAAAGCCCGAGGAAATGGCACAGCACCGCGCCATCTTCCGCGAGGGTGCGGCCAAGAACGGCATCAGCGAGCAAAAGGCCGACGAGGTCTTCGACCTCATGGAGAAGTTCGCGGGCTACGGCTTCAACAAGTCGCACGCGGCCGCGTACTCGCTGCTGGCCTACCACACGGCCTGGCTCAAGGTGCACTACACGGCCGAGTTCTTCTGCGCCAACATGACCATAGAAATGGACGACACCGACAAGCTCAAGGTGTTGTTCGAGGACGCGCAGAAGTTCGGCATCCGCTTCGAGCCGCCCGACGTCAACCGCGGCAGCTACCGTTTCGAGCCGGTCAGCGACGCGGTGATCCGCTACGGCCTGGGCGCCGTCAAGGGCACGGGGCAGCAGGCGATCGAGGCCATCGTCGCGGCGCGCGAAGGGCGCGGCAGCGGGCCGCAAGGCGGGGTGGCAGGGCCGTTCCAGAGCCTGTTCGACTTTTGCGTGCGCGTCGATCGCACGCGCCTGAACAAGCGCACCGTCGAGGCGCTGGTCAAGGCCGGCGCCTTCGATGCGCTGCACCCCGACCGCGCCGCGCTCGTCGCGTCCATAGACCGCGCGTTCGAGTTTGCCGCCGTGACGCTCGCGAACGCCAACCAGGGCGGCCTGTTCGACCTCATGGGCGACGACGCGCAGGGCTCGAGCACGCAAGAGCCCGAGCTCGTGGCGGTGCCGCCCTGGGGCGTGCGCGAGCGCCTCATGCACGAGAAAACGGCGGTGGGTTTTTACCTCTCGGGCCACTTGTTCGACGAGGTTGCCGCCGAGGTGCGCCGCTTCGTGCGCACGCCGATTGCCGAGCTGCAGGACAGCCGCGAGCCGCAGCTGCTTGCCGGCATCGTGAGCGACTTTCGCGTGATCAACGGCCAGCGCGGCAAGATGGGGCTGTTTCGCCTCGACGACAAGTCGGGCGTGATCGAGGCCTCGGCCGACGAAGCCCTGCTGAACGCCTGCCGCAACCAGCTCAAGGAGGACGAGTTCATCGTCGTGAGCGGCCGTGTGCAGCAGGACCATTTCAGCGGCGGCTTGCGCCTCAAGGTGCAGCAGGTGTGGGACTTGCCTGCGGCGCGCTGCCGCTTCGGCAAATACCTGCACGTGCCCCTGGGCGCGCAGCGGCCCGACGTGGCGCGCCTGCTCGGTGAATTTCCCCCGCGCCGCGAGGCCACGCCCGAGGCCGAGCTGCTGCACGGTCTGCGCGTGCGCCTTGCGCTGCGCTGCACCGATGGGCAGGGTGCGGCCGTGGCCGAGCTGCAGTTGGGCGACGCCTGTCGCATCTTTCCGTCGGACGCGGCCTTGGCCGCCTGGAGTGCGCAAACCGAAGGGCAGGCGGCGTCGGTCGTGTATGAGTGATGCGGCGAATCGACGCGGGCCCATTTTTTGCTTGCCGCCCGCTTGAATTCGGCTTTGCCGGCATTACATCCGTCAGCAGACAGCGATCCTTGCGGGTCGCTAGAATGATTTTCATGGCTACGCAATCTCCGTCCCCTCCTCTCACGCCGCCCGTCGTCCGGCCCGTTTCGGACGATGGTGACGCCGTCGTCCTCGAAAGAGTGCCGCAAAAGACCGAGCCACCCAAGATGTACCAGGTGGTGATGCTCAACGACGACTACACGCCCATGGAGTTCGTCGTCGTGGTGCTGCAGGAGTTTTTCGGCAAAGACCTGGAGACGGCCACGCAGATCATGCTCAAAATCCACCTCGAGGGCAAAGGCGTTTGCGGCGTGTATTCGCGCGACGTTGCAAGCACCAAGGTGGAACAGGTGCTCGATGCCGCGAACCAGGCCGGGCACCCTTTGCAATGTGTCAGTGAGCCCGTGCATTGAGGGCTCATTCATATCGGTTTATAAATATCCCTTCCTCGCAAGCACAAAGGAGTTCATATGATTGCCCAGGAACTGGAAGTCAGCTTGCACATGGCCTTCGTCGAGGCCCGTCAGCAGCGCCACGAATTCATCACCGTGGAGCATCTGCTGCTTGCATTGCTCGATAACCCCAGCGCAGCCGAGGTGCTGCGCGCATGCGCCGCCAACATCGACGACCTGCGCGCGGCGCTCTCCAACTTCATCAAAGACAACACGCCGCAGGTGGCGGGTACCGACGAGGTCGATACCCAACCCACGCTGGGCTTTCAGCGCGTGATCCAGCGCGCGATCATGCACGTGCAGTCCACCGGCAACGGCAAGAAGGAAGTCACGGGCGCGAATGTGCTCGTCGCGATCTTCGGCGAAAAGGACTCGCACGCCGTGTATTACCTGCACCAGCAGGGCGTGACGCGCCTGGACGTGGTCAACTTCATCGCGCACGGCATCCGCAAGGGCGAGCCGTCCGAGCCCGCCAAGCCCGAAAGCTCGCATGAGGCGGAAGAGGGCGCCGGCAGCGAGCGCAGCGAAAAGGCCTCGCCGCTCGACCAGTTCACGCAAAACCTCAACCAGCTCGCCAAAGAGGGCAAGATCGACCCGCTGATCGGCCGCCACTACGAGGTCGAGCGCACCATCCAGATCCTCTGCCGCCGGCGCAAGAACAACCCGCTGCTCGTGGGCGAGGCGGGCGTGGGCAAGACGGCCATCGCCGAGGGACTGGCCTGGCGCATCACGCAGGGCGACGTGCCCGAAATCCTCGCCGACGCCACCGTGTACGCGCTCGACATGGGTGCGCTGCTCGCAGGCACCAAGTACCGCGGCGACTTCGAGCAGCGCCTCAAAGGCGTGCTCAAGGCGCTCAAGGACAAGCCCAAGGGCATTTTGTTCATCGACGAAATCCACACGCTGATCGGCGCGGGCGCGGCCTCGGGCGGCACGCTCGATGCGTCCAACCTGCTCAAGCCGGCGCTCTCGAGCGGCCAGCTCAAGTGCATTGGCGCGACCACGTTCAGCGAATACCGCGGCATCTTCGAAAAAGACGCGGCCCTGTCGCGGCGCTTCCAGAAGATCGACGTGGTCGAGCCCAGCGTGGCCGAAACCATAGACATCCTCAAGGGGCTCAAGTCGCGCTTCGAGGAGCACCACAGCGTGAAGTATTCGGCCACCGCACTGCAGGCTGCCGCCGAGCTGTCGGCCAAATACATCAACGACCGCCACCTGCCCGACAAGGCCATCGACGTGATCGACGAGGCCGGTGCGGCGCAGCGCATCCTCACGCCGAGCAAGCGCAAGAAGACCATCGGCAAGTCCGAGATCGAAGAGATCGTCGCCAAGATCGCGCGCATTCCGCCTGCGAGCGTCTCGAACGACGACCGCGGCAAGCTGCAGACGCTCGAGCGCGACCTGAAGAGCGTGGTGTTCGGCCAGGACAAGGCGCTCGAAGTGCTCGCCAGCGCCGTGAAGATGGCGCGCTCGGGTCTGGGCAAGCCGGACAAGCCGATCGGCTCGTTCCTGTTCAGCGGCCCCACGGGCGTGGGTAAGACCGAGGCTGCGCGCCAGCTGGCCTACATCCTCGGCATCGAGCTGATCCGCTTCGACATGTCCGAATACATGGAGCGCCACGCCGTGAGCCGCCTGATCGGCGCGCCGCCGGGCTACGTGGGGTTCGATCAGGGCGGGCTGCTCACCGAGGCCATCAGCAAGAAGCCGCATGCCGTGCTGCTGCTTGACGAGATCGAAAAAGCGCACCCGGACATCTTCAACGTGCTGCTGCAGGTAATGGACCATGGCACGCTCACGGACAACAACGGGCGCAAGGCCGACTTCCGCAACGTCATCATCATCATGACGACGAACGCGGGCGCCGAGACCATGAACAAGGCCACGATTGGCTTCACGACGCAGCGCCAGGCGGGCGACGAAATGGGCGACATCAAGCGCCTGTTCACGCCCGAGTTCCGCAACCGGCTCGATGCCATCGTGAGCTTCAAGCCGCTCGACGAGCAAGTCATCCTGCGCGTGGTGGACAAGTTCCTGCTGCAGCTCGAGCAGCAGCTCGCCGAGAAGAAGGTCGAGGTCACCTTCACCGACAAGCTGCGCAAGTACCTCGCGAAGAAGGGGTTCGACCCGCTCATGGGCGCGCGGCCCATGCAACGCCTGATCCAGGACACGATACGCCGTGCGCTGGCCGACGAGCTGCTGTTTGGCCGCCTGACCGAGGGCGGGCGCCTCACGGTCGATCTGGACGACAAGGACGAAGTGGTGCTCGACATCACGGCGTTGCCCAAGAAGGATCGCCTGGCGCGTTCGGAGCCCGCGGAGCCTGAAGAGGCGACGGCGGACTGACGCACCGACGCAGCCAAAGCGGTCGCCATCGACGAGGGCCGGCAAGCCGAACGGGCTTGCCGGCCTTTTTTTGCGGGCGCGCCGAAATTGCGCTGGGCAGTGACAAACTACCGAACGTTTGTTATAAATGGGCTTTTCCACAGGAGGCACAGCATGCGCATCGGCAGCGTCGAATTCGAAAAAAAGGGGCGGATCGCCTACATCACCCTCGATGAGCCTTCCAAGCTCAACGCCTTGTCCGCGGGCATCCGCGAGGGCGTGACCGAGAGCCTGGCCAAGATCGAGGCCGACGATGAAATCCGCGTCGGCATCATCACGGGCCGCGGCGACAAGGCTTTTTGCGCGGGAGCCGACATCAGCGGCTTCCCTGAAACCCCCGAGCAGACGCGCCAGTTCATCGCCACCATCCTGCCGTTTTTGCAGTCGCCCGAGCGCTGCCGCAAACCCTTGATCGCGGCCGTCAACGGCATGGCTTTCGGCGGCGGTTTCGAGCTCGCGATTGCCTGCGACTTCATCCTCGCCTCCGAGCGTGCCAAGTTCGGCGTGCCTGAAATTCAACTGGGCCTGCTGCCGGGCTTTGCCGTGGTGCGCCTGCACGAGATCGTCGGCCGTCCCAAGGCCAAAGAGTTGAGCATGCTCGGCGAGCCCATAGACGCAGCCGAGGCCGTGCGCCTGGGCATTGCGCTGCGCACCGTGCCGCACGAAAAGCTGCTCGAAGAAGCGACGGCCTTCGCCGAAAAGCTCGCAGCCAAACCGCGCATGGCCGTGGAGATGGCCAAATCGTTCTACAACCGGGGCCTGGGTGGCGACGAAATGCGCTATGCGGCCGATGCGTTCCCGTTCCTGTTCCTGACCGAGGACGTCAAAGAGGGCGTTTCGGCCTTCCGCGAAAAACGCAAGCCACAGTTCGGCTGAGTCCCGACGCCAGACGGCCCCGGGCCGGGTAAACCGACTTGACGCTCGGCGCAAGTAGGGGGTTCGAGAGCAGGCCGTTCGCAGCAGCCATGCCAAGGAGACAAGGAGATCAAGCAATGACGATTCGCATAGAAACCGAAGGCGGTGTCGCCAAGGTCACCATAGACAACCCGGCGCAGAAGAACGCGCTCACCAACGACATGAAGCTGCAGCTGCTCGACGCTTTTCGCGGCTTTGCCGACGATGACGCCGTGCGCGCCGTCGTTCTGACCGGCGCGGGCAATGCGTTTTGCGCGGGCTCGGATGTGAGCTCCATGGGCAAGGCGGACATTCGCGGCGGTCGGCACCGGCTGCATGTGGCGCATTCCATGCTGCGCGCCATGGTGCACCTCGAAAAGCCCATCCTCGCGGCCGTGCGCGGGCCCGCCGTGGGCGTGGGCTGGAGCCTGGCCATGGCGTGCGACTACATCCTCGCCTCGCCGCAGGCCAGATTCGGGCAGGTGTTCAAGAAGGTGGGCCTGGCGCCCGACGGCGGCTCGGTGTTTCTGCTGAGTCAGTACGTGGGCGTGCTGCGCGCGAAGGAGCTGGTGCTCTCGGGGCGCATGCTTTCGGGCGAGGAGGCGGCGAAGCTCGACCTCGTGACCGAGCTCGTCGAGGACGAGCGGCTCGAAGCGCGCGCGATGGAGCTCGCGAGCGACTGGGCGCAGTCGGCCACGCTCGCGCTGGGCATGGGCAAGTGCATGTTCGTGGGCGCGGCGGGGGTGAATTTCGACACCTTCCTCGAGCTCGAATCGCACGTGCAAAACCAGCTGCTCGTGACCCTCGACCACAAAGAGGGCGTCAAGGCTTTCCTGGAAAAGCGCCCGCCCAAGTTCACCGGCTCCTGAAGTTTTGGGTGCCGCAGGTGCGGCCGGCATTGGCGCTGCGCTTATTCCTCGGCGGCCACCGGCCGCCTCCAATTTGAGAGCAAGACACCATGACATCACCCCCCATTCCCGCCGGCGAGCTCGAAGAGTTTCGTGCGGCGGTGCGCAAGTTTGCCGTCGATGCGTTTGCCGCCAAGGCCGCGTACTGGGACGAAAAAGAAGAATTCCCGCGGGAGAACCGCGAGCTGCTCGCCAAGCTCGGCTACCTGGGCCTGGTAATCCCCGAGCAGTACGGCGGCTCGGGCCTGTCGATCTTGCACGCGACGGTGTTCCTCGAAGAAATCTCGCGCGTATGCTTCAACACCGCGCTCGTGTGCCAGATCGCGATCAACGGCCCCTCGCGCGCGATCGAGATTCTGGGCTCCGAGGAGCAGAAAAAGCGCCTGCTGCCCAAGTGCGTGTCGGGCGAATACATGTTTGGCATCGGCATGAGCGAGCCCGGCGCCGGCTCGGCCACCACCGACATGGTGACTTCGGTCACGCCCGACGGCGACGGCTGGCGCCTCAACGGGCACAAGGTGTTCTGCACGGGCGGCCACCTGGCCACGCACATCCTCGTGTTCGCGCGCTTTGGCAAGACCAAGGGCGCCTACGGCATAGGCGCGGTGATCGTCGAAAAAGGCATGCCGGGCTTTACCGTCGGCAAACCGGATCGCAAGATGGGCGGGCGCGGCGTGGCCGAGGCCGAGCTGTATTTCGACAACGTGCACATCCCCAAGGAAAACGTGCTCATGGTCGGTGACGAAAACTCGACCAAGAGCTTTCGCGTGCTCATGAGCTCCTTTGGGCCCGAGCGCGTGGGCAACGCCGCGATGTGCCTGGGCGTGGCGCACGAGGCGCTCGAGCTCGCCGTGGCCTACTCCAAGGAGCGGCACCAGTTCGGGCGGCCGATCTGCGAATTCCAGGGCATCCAGTGGAAGATCGCCGACATGGCCACGCAAATCCACGCCACGCGGCTCATGGTGCACCACGCGGCCACGCACCTCGAAAACGGCTTTCCGAACCCGCTCGCGGCCGCGCAGGCCAAGCTCTACGCGAACGAAATGGTGCAGCGCGTGACCAACGAGGCGCTGCAGATCCACGGCCACTACGGCTTCAC
Organism: Extensimonas vulgaris; assembly: GCF_003337425.1. Lineage (GTDB taxonomy): Bacteria > Pseudomonadota > Gammaproteobacteria > Burkholderiales > Burkholderiaceae_C > Extensimonas > Extensimonas vulgaris. Next base: position 58,440 of record NZ_QPJU01000008.1, on the reverse strand, counting down.
GCGCGACTTCCCGCTCGAGCGCATGGTGCGCGACTCGCGCGGCTTTGCGCTCGGCGGCGGCACGGTGGAGATTCTGCGCAACACCATCGCCTCCATCGTCTATGGCCGCAGCTTCAACCAGCGGCGCGATTGAGGCAAGGATTTTGCTGCGAAAAAAGGAGCTGCTTGCGCTTATCGAATGAGCGCTGAGTGGCTGTTTCATAGGTAGAAAATAGCTATTAAAAATGTAGCTATCCGACTCCGCACGCCGCGGCGCGAAAGGACACCCGATGGATTTCAGCTTCACCGAAGAACAGAACATGCTGCGCGAGAGCGTGCGCAAGATGCTCGACCGCATCGCCACGCCTGCCTACGTGCGTGCGATGGACGAAGAGGCGCGCTACCCCTACGAGGTCTATGACGCGATCGTCGAAATGGGCCTGATCAGCATGGTCTTCCCCGAGCAGTACGGTGGCCTCGGCGGCAACGTGATCGACTTCGTCATCATCGCCGAGGAGCTCGGGCGCAAGAGCTACGACCTCATGGGCGCCTACGGCACCTCGGTGTTCAACGGCCTCAATCTGCTGCACAACGGCAGCGAGGCGCAAAAGCGCCACTATCTGCCCAAGCTGATGTCGGGCGAGATCCGCATGTCGATCTCCATGACCGAGCCTGACGCGGGCTCGGACGCCGGCGCCATGCGCACCTTTGCGCGGCGCGAGGGTGACGAATGGGTGATCAACGGGCAAAAGGTGTTTTCCACCGGCGCAGGCGCCAAGAACAACATCATTTCGCTCTACGCCAAGACCGACAACAGCGTGCACTACCGCAAGGGCATCTCGCTGTTTCTCGTGGACAACACGCTGCCGGGCATACGGCTGCGCAAGCTCGACACGCTGGGGCGGCGCTCGCTCGGCACCTACGAGGTGTTTTTCGACAACGTGCGCATTCCGGCCGATTGCATCGTCGGCGAGCCCAACCGCGGCTGGGACTACATGCTCTCGGGCCTGCAGCTCGAACGCCTCATGACCACCGCGGCCTACTGCGGCGCCGCGCAGGACGTGGTCGATCAGGCGCTGGCCTACGCCAAGGAGCGCAAGCAGTTCGGCAAGCCGATCGGCAACTTTCAGGCGATTGCGCACATGCTCGCCGACATGCAGACCGACGTCGAGGCGAGCCGTCTGCTGATGCTGCACTCCGCCTGGCTGCTCGCGCAGGGCAAGGACGCGCTCAAGGTGCTGTCCATGGCCAAGCTGTTCGGCTCCGAAGCCTATGTGCGCGCCGCCAACAACGGCATGCAGATCATGGGCGGCTACGGCTACATCAAGGAGTTCGACATGCAGCGGCACTTCCGCGACGCGCGCGTGACCACGATCACCGCGGGCACTTCGCAGGTGCAGCGCAACCTCATCGCCAAGCTGATGGGGCTGGACCCGAAGTGAGGCCGCCTGCAGGCGGCAGGCACGCGCTACGACGGACTTGTGCGGAGCGCGGGATGCCCGGGCCTGCGCGCCCACCGTGACCCCAGCAATCCAGTCAGCCCACGAAGCGCGGCGCGCGCTTTTCGATGAAGGCGCGCACGGCCTCGTGGTGGTCGGCCGTGGTGTGCGCGAGCGCCTGGTAGGCAGCCGAGAGTTCGAGCAACGATTCGAGCGAGCTGCGTTCGCCCTCGCGCAGCAGTCGCTTGGTCATGCGCAGCACGCCGCCGGGGTTGGCGGCGATCTTGCGGGCGAGCGCGTGCGCCTCGTCCAGCAGGCGCTCGTGCGGCACCACGCGCGACACCAGGCCGCAGGCCAGCGCCTGCTGCGCGTCGAGCGCCTCGCCCGTGAAGGCCATCTCGGCCGCCTTGGACATGCCCACGGCGCGCGGCAGCAGCCAGGCGCCGCCGTCGCCGGGGACGATGCCGACCTTGACGAAGCTCTCGGCAAAAGTGGCTTTTTCCGAGGCGATGCGGATGTCGCACATGCAGCTCAGGTCCAGCCCGGCGCCGATCGCGGGGCCGTTGACGGCAGCGATCACGGGAACGTCGAGGTGGTAGAGCGCCTTGGGCAGGCGCTGGATACCGTTGCGGTATTCCTCGCGGATGGCTTCGGGCTGCAGGTCGGGGCTTTGAAAGCGCAGCATGTCCTTGACGTTGCCACCCGAGCAGAAGGCCGGGTCGGCGCCCGTGACGATGACCGCGCGCACGCTGCGGTCGAGCGCGATGTCGGCGCAGGCCTGCACGAATTCGGCCACGGCCGTGTTGCCCGTGAGCGCGTTGCGTGTCTCGGGCTGGTTCATGGTCAGCGTGACGATGGCGCCGTCGCGCGTGATTTTGAGGAATGGATTGCTCATGGTTTGGTAGCTAAAAGGGTTTGTGGATAAAGGGATTGACGGCAAAAATAACTCAAGCCACGTCGGTCACGGCGCGCAGCAGGTCCAGGCTCAGCGCGTCGTTGCGCCCGAGCAGCGCCTGGCCGACCACGTCGTGCCAGTACGACTCGGAGCCCGCCGCCTGGCGCCAGTTGTGCAGGCGGCGCGTGTAGAGCTGCAGGTCGAATTCGGCCGTGAAGCCGATGGCGCCGTGGATCGAGTGGGCGAGCGCTGCGACTTCGAGCGCGGCCTCGCTGGTGCGCGCCTTGGCCACGGCGGCGCGCAGGCGCTCGGGCTGCACGCCGCGCGCGCGCAGGCCCAGTTGCGCCGCCATGCGCGCGGCAAAGCAGTGCTCGGAGATCACGGCGAGCTGGTGCTGTATGGCCTGGAACTTGCCGATCGGCTTGCCGAACTGCTGGCGCTCGTTCGCGTACTGCAGCGTGCGCGTGAACACGGCCATGAGCGCGCCCGCGATCTGCGCGGCGTAGAGCGCGGCCTGCAGCGTGCGCAGATTGTGCAAGCCGGGCACGGGCGTGGCCGTGTCCCACGCATTTGCCGGCCATTGCAAGGTGGCGTCCAGGCAAAAGCCCGCAGGCTGGCGTTCGGCGCTGACCGTGGGCAGCAGCCGGCACGCGCCCTGGCCAGACGGGTCCAGGCGCGCCACCAGCACCCAGTCGGCCACCGCACCCAGGTGCACGTTGGCACAGCGCAGCGCGCCGCCCCCAGCGCTGCTGGCGGCACTGGCTTCGGCGAGCGTGATCGCGCCCGCGGGCCGCGCCACGCCGGCAGCTGCGAGCAGGCCGCGCGCGAGCAGGGTTTCGCCGAGTGGCAGCGGCAGCGCGTGCGCGCCGCACTGCATGAGCACGCCTTGCACGTCGGCCAGGCCCAGGCCCGCGCCGCCTGCCGATTCGGGCACGAGCGCATCGGCAAAGCCGGCGTCTTCGAGCTGCTGCCACAGCGCCGCGTGTGCGCCCCCGGCTTCGATCGCACGCACCACCTGCGGCGTGCATTGCGCGCTCAGCAACTGCTGTACGGCGTCGGAAAAAAGGTCATCCATGGTCCCGCTCCTGTGGTGCATGCTGCTTCGCGCAAGGTGTCAAAAATGCTATTGAAAGCATTGCAAAATCCTTGATGCAAAATAGGCATATAGCGCTTATAGGTTCAGCGCAAGCAGCTATCGATTCGATATCAAAATTTGCAAAAAACTGCGGGCGGCAGGGGTGCGCGCCAGGGCGCTTCAGCGCAGCCCCAGGCCGCGCGCGATCATGCCGCGCAGGATGTCGCGCGTGCCGCCGCGCAGCGAGAAACTCGGCGCCATCAGCGTCACGTAGTTGAGCGTCTGCAGCAGCTCCAGCGGCACCGCGTCGCTGTCGCTGCGCGCGAACAGGTCGTCGGCGATCGCCGCAGGGATGAGCTGCTCCACGCCCGTGCCCAGGTCTTTGACCAGCGCGGCCTCGACGATGGGGCTCTCGCCGCGCGTGAGCTTTTCCGTCACGGCGATCGAGAGCGCGCGCAGCGGCGCGAGCTGGCCCATGATCTTGCCCGCCAGGCGCTGGGCCGCCGGCGTGTGGCCTGCGGGCGTGCGGATGTAGGCGAGCCAGGTGTCGAAGAGCACGATGCTCGAATACAGGCGCTCGGGCCCGCTGCGCTCGAACGCGAGCTCGGCCGTGACCTGTTCCCAGCCCTTGCCCTCCTCGCCCACGAGCGCGTCGGGTGCGAGCTGCACGTTGTCGAAAAACACCTCGCAAAAATGCTGGTCGCCGGTCAGGTCGGTGATCGGGCGCACCGTGACGCCGGGCAGCGACAGATCGACGATGAGCTGCGACAGCCCCTGGTGCCTATCCTGCGGTGTGCCGCTGGTGCGCACGAGCGCGATCATGTAGTGGCAGTTGTGCGCGTTGGAGGTCCAGATTTTTTGCCCGTTGAGCAGCCAGCCCTGCGCGTTGCGCTCGGCGCGCGTGCGCACGCTGGCCAGATCCGAGCCCGAGCCCGGCTCGCTCATGCCGATGCAAAAAAAGGCCTCGGCGCGGCAGATTTTGGGCAGGTAAAACTGCTTTTGCGCCTCACTGCCGTACTTGAGCAGCAGCGGCCCGCTTTGCCGGTCGGCGATCCAGTGCAAGCCCACGGGCGCGCCGAAGTTGAGGAATTCTTCCACCAGTACATAGCGCGCAAACGCGCTGCGCCCGGCGCCGCCGTAGGCGGGCGGAAACGTCACGCCCAGCCAGCCCTGGCGCGCGAGCGCGCGGCTGAACGCGGCGTCGCAGCCCATCCACGACTTGGCGCGGATGTGCGCGGGGACGTCCTTGAGCGCCTCGGCCACAAAAGCGCGCACCTGCGGCCGCAGCGCCTCGTCTTCAGCCGGGATGGCGGTGAGGTCCAAAGAAGAAAGCTGGTTCATGCCGAAACCTCGGGGTGGGAAAGGAAAGGGAGGTGAGGGATGGGTTTCATGGTGTTTGTGGAGCAACCTGGCAGAAAACCTCGTCTCAATCGAGCGTGACCCCCGTGGCCTTGACTACTTTGGTCCAGCGGGCCAGCTCTTTCTGGAGGTAAGCGGCGTATTCCTCGGGAGTGGAGCCCAGCGGCTCTGCACCCTGCTGGGCCAGTTTGTCGCGCACCTCGGCGCTTTGCAGCGCTTTGAGGGCTTCGGCGTTAAGGCGCTTGACGATCGCAGGCGGCGTGGCGGCGGGAACCATCATGCCTTGCCACGCGCCGGCTTCGAAGCCGGGCAGCACCGTCTCGGCGATCGTGGGCACCTGGGGAAACAAGGCCAGGCGTCTGGGCGAGGCCACGGCCAGCAGTTTCAGGCGCTTGTCTTTGATGAAGGGCAGCACCGAATTGATGGTGTCGGTCATGAACTGGACTTGTCCGGCCACCAAGTCCACGTCGGCAGGCGCGCTGCCGCGGTAGGGCACATGCGTTGCTTCCAGACCCAGTCCTTGCAGCAGCTGAAACGCCGCAAGGTGCGTCACGTTGCCATTGCCTGCCGAGGCATACGACAACTTGCCCGGGTGCGCCTTGACATAGGCGACGAACTCGCGCACGTCATTCACCGGCAGGCCCGGATGCACCACCAGGACGAGGGGCACCACGGCGGTGAGGACGACCGGGGCGAAGTCGCGCCGCACGTCGTAGCTCAGGCTCTTGTAGAGCGCCGGGCTCAGAGTGATCGACGAGGTGTTGTAGAGCACCGTGTAGCCATCGGCAGGCGCGCGGCTCACGGCTGTGGCGCCGATGTTGCCGTTGGCGCCGGGCTTGTTGTCGATCACGATCGACTGGCCCATCTGCTCGGACATCTTCTGCGCCAGCACGCGCGCCACCATGTCGGTCGGGCCGCCGGGCGGGAAGGGGACGACGAGGGTGATGGGTTTGGCAGGATAGGTTTGCGCCCGGGCGGTCGGCAAGAGCACCGCGCCGGCGCCCGCGATGGTGAGCTGCAGCAGCGAGCGCCGACGGAGAAAAGTCTGCGGTTCGCCAAGGGAGGGAGGGATTTGCGACGGCATGAGAGCGAAACTACCAAAGGTTCGTTAGGTTTGACATCCCCGATTGTGCACCGCAATCCCCGTGCGGGCCATGCGGCTGGATTGTGCGGCTGGATTGTGCGGCTCTGGGCTTCGTTAGAATCGACGCCAGTTTTTCGCCTTTTGGGAGACCCCGCCATGTCCAATGCTTCGCACGCAGCCCAGCCGACAGACCACGAATCCGCCGATCCCGCCGAGGAAGTCACCTCCGTGGTGCCCATCGTGCTGCCCATCGTGGGCGCGATCATGATGTTTTTGCTGGCTTTCATCGCCGTCAGCATGACCTGAGAGGGCGAGGTTTCGGCCGCGGCCGACAAACCCTCGGCCTCTGAGCACGTTTTCATTTCACGCACCCCGGGCCCCGCGCGGCGGGGCTTTTTTGCGTCTGCGAACCAAGGAGCCTGTCGGACTTTGGGCGTCGAGAGCGAGAATGCGCCCCAGCGAGGCCAGTTTTTGCCGGATTCGCCGCCCCATAGTGGTGCTATGGGACAAGAAGACGGTAAAAAATGGGCCGCTGTGGCGCATTCGCAGCCGACGATTCCAAAGTCCGACAGGCTCCCAGGAGGCTCGTATGCGGACAGGACATGCACTGGTGCTTTTTTCGGGTGGGCAGGATTCCACGACCTGCCTGGCCTGGGCGCTCGAGCGCTTTGCGTTGGTGGAAACCGTGGGCTTCAATTACGGCCAGCGCCACCATGTGGAGATGCACGCGCGCACGCAAGTGCTGGGCGCCCTGCGTGCGCAATTCCCTGTGTGGGGCGCGCGCCTGGGCCAGGATCATGTGATCGACCTGTCGGTGCTGGGGCGCATCAGCGATACGGCGCTCACGCGCGACGTGGCGATCCAGATGGATGCCGCGGGTTTGCCCAATACCTTCGTGCCGGGGCGCAATTTGCTGTTTTTTCAGCTCGCGGCGGCCTTGGGCTACCGGCGCGGGCTGCACACGCTCGTGGGCGGCATGTGCGAAACGGATTATTCGGGCTACCCCGATTGCCGCGACGACACCATCAAAGCGCTGCAGGTGGCCGTGTCGCTGGGCATGGGGCAGCACTTCACCTTCGATACGCCGCTGATGTGGCTTGACAAGGCGCAGACCTGGGAGCTCGCGCACGCTCTGGGCGGGCAGGCGCTGGTGGACATCGTGATCGAGCACACGCACACCTGCTACCTGGGCGAGCGGGGTGTTCGGCATGCCTGGGGCTACGGCTGCGGCCACTGCCCGGCCTGTGCGCTGCGACAAGCCGGATATGAACGCTGGCGCGAACAGGTTGCATGAAGTCATGCAAATTTTGCATGAAATGCTTGTTCCATTTTTGAAAAATCGCGGGCTTGCTTCATAAAATCGTCACCCCCAGCCGACCCGTGGAAAGTCCGGCCTCCTTGTCGCAGCGTCTCGACGCTGCCCAGGCTGCAGCCCGTCTCCGCCCGCCGACTGCCCGCAACGGACTCGAGCCGTTTTTCAAAGGCAGCGCCCCGCTTCGCCCGCGCGCCCCAGCGCAAGATGCCCTGATGGGCGCTTCCTTTGAAAACCGTTTCGAAGGAAGGAAGCTCCCCCCATGAATGCGCCTACCATGCAGGGCCTCGAGATCAACGCCCCGGATTACGTCAAGCACCCGCGCCTGCTCGCCTGGGTGGCCGATATGGCCGCCTTGTGCAAGCCCGACCGCGTCTATTGGTGCGACGGCTCGCAAGAAGAGTACGACCGCCTGTGCCAGCAGCTCGTCGATGCCGGCACCTTCAAAAAGCTCAATCCTGCCAAGCGCCCGCGCAGCTACCTCGCGTGGTCTGACCCATCGGACGTGGCGCGCGTCGAAGACCGCACCTTCATCTGCTCCGAAAAGAAGGAAGACGCGGGCCCGACCAACAACTGGATGGCCCCGGCCGAGATGCGCGCCACCCTGCAGCCGCTGTTCGACGGCTGCATGCGCGGGCGCACCATGTACGTGGTGCCGTTCAGCATGGGGCCGCTGGGCTCGCACATTGCGCACATCGGCGTCGAGCTGACCGACAGCGCCTACGTGGCCGTGAACCAGCGCCTCATGACGCGCATGGGCCGCGCCGTGTATGACGTGCTCGGCGTCGATGGCGACTTCGTGCCCTGCATGCACACCGTGGGCGCGCCGCTGCAGCCCGGTGAGCAAGACAAGCCCTGGCCTTGCAACCCCACGACCAAATACATCGTGCACTACCCCGAGACGCGCGAAATCTGGTCGTATGGCTCGGGCTACGGCGGCAACGCGCTGCTGGGCAAGAAATGCCTGGCGCTGCGCATCGCCTCGGTCATGGGGCGCGACCAGGGTTGGCTCGCCGAGCACATGCTGATCCTGGGCGTGACCAGCCCGGAGGGCAAGAAGTACCACGTCGCCGCGGCCTTCCCGAGCGCCTGCGGCAAGACCAATTTTTCGATGCTCGTGCCGCCGCCGGCCTTCCAAGGCTGGAAGGTCACCACCATCGGTGACGACATCGCCTGGATCAAGCCGCACGCCGACGGCAAGATGTACGCCATCAACCCCGAGGCCGGTTACTTCGGCGTCGCGCCGGGCACCAACCACCTCACCAACCCCAACTGCCTGGCCAGCCTGCACCAGGACGTGATCTTCACCAACGTGGCCTTGACCGACGACGGCGACGTGTGGTGGGAGGGGCTCGAAAAAGACACGGGTGCATTGCCTGCGCACCTGCTCGACTGGCAGGGCAAGGACTGGACGCCCGAGGACGGCAAGGCCGGCCGCAAGGCTGCGCACCCGAACTCGCGCTTCACCGTGGCTGCGACCAACAACCCCGCGCTCGACCCGCAGTGGGACGACCCGAACGGCGTGCCGATCGACGCTTTCATCTTCGGCGGGCGCCGCTCGACCACGGTGCCGCTCGTGACCGAGGCGCGCAACTGGATGGAGGGCGTCTACATGGCTGCGACCATGGGCTCGGAGACCACCGCGGCCGCCTTCGGCGCGCAAGGCGTGGTGCGCCGCGACCCATTCGCGATGCTGCCGTTTTGCGGCTACAACATGAGCGACTACTTCCAGCACTGGCTGGACATGGAGCACAAGCTCGAGCGCCTGGGGCACACGCTGCCCAACATCTTTTGCGTCAACTGGTTCCGCAAAAATGCCGAAGGCCAGTTCGTCTGGCCCGGCTACGGCGAGAACATGCGCGTGCTCAAGTGGATGATCGACCGCATCGAAGGCCGCGCGCAGGGGCATGAGACCATGTTCGGCATCGCGCCGCAGTACGCCGAGATCAACTGGCAGGGCCTGGACTTCACGCCCGCGCAGTTCGAGGCCGTCACGCACATCGACAAGGCTGCCTGGGCCGAGGAGTTCAAACTGCACGCCGAATTGTTCGACATGCTGGCCTACCATCTGCCCAAGGAGCTGCTCGCCACCAAAGCGGCGATGGAGCAGCACTTGGCCGCGGCTTGAGACGCGCGTTGCCAGCGTCGCGATGCTTCTATAAAAGTAGCAGCTAGCGCACGCCGGCATTGCCGGGAGAGGCATTTTTAACCCAGATTGTTCATTAGGACGCGGGATGGTGGCGAGGCGGCTGGCGTGGCAGTTTGGTTGCGGGTGAGAAGTCCATGGCCAGTGCCATGGACGCCGAAGCCGCGGCCAAAATGACCGGCAGACGTCCGCCAACGCCCGCGTAGGTGCGAAGCACCGCCTAATGGACAATCTGGGTTTAATCAAAAGAGGGCGCGCGCCGATGCGCATCCAGCTGCTCTCAGACCTGCATTTCGAGGCGCACCCGCAGTTCATCCCTGAGCCCGCGCCGCACGCCGATGTGCTCGTGCTCGCGGGCGATATCGGCTCGTACCAAAGCGGCTCGGCTGTGCAAGGCGAACACTTCGGGCTCGAACGCTTTGCCAACTGGCCCGTGCCTGTGCTGTTCGTGCCGGGCAACCACGAATACGACGCGCAGGACTTCGACGCCGCGCACGAGCGCCTGCGCCGCAGCTGCGCGCAGTTGGGGCTCGTCTGGCTCGAACGCGAGACCGTGGTGTTGGGCGACGTGCGCTTCATAGGCACCACGCTGTGGAGCGATTTCGATGCGCTCACCACGCTGCCCGCCGGCAAAGCCGCGGGCCATGCGCTCGCGCACTTGCTCAAACAGCGCGAAAAAGCCTTTCGTGCGGCCGATTTTTATTTGCGCAAAACCGGCACGACGCGCGCGGGCCGCCCTTTTCTCGCCGAGGCCGTGCGCGCGCAGGCGCTCGAATGCCAGGCCTGGCTGCGCAACGCACTTGCGCAGCCTTTTGCCGGGCCCACGGTCGTGGTCACGCACTTCGCGCCCAGTCTGCGCAGCGCCGATCCGCGCTACGGCCTCACGCCGGGCACGGCGGGCTTTTGCAATGCGCTCGACGCCTTGCTGCCGCAGGCGCAGCTGTGGCTGCACGGCCATTTGCATGCGCCCAGCGACTACGTCGCGAGCGGCCACACCGACACGGGCGCGGCCTGGCGTTGCCGTGTCGTCGCCAACCCACTCGGTTACGCGCAAAAAGGCGAGCAGGCGCAGTTCCAGCCACAGTGCGTGCTCACTTTATGATGGGCAGGCGCGTAGAAAAAAACGACCAACATGCCGGCGCGCTTCTTTTCTTTTTTCCGCTGATGGAGTACGCCCCATGAAAATCCTGCTTGCCGTCGATGGCAGTGTCTACACCAAAAAAATGCTCGCCTACCTGGTCACGCACGAGCATTGGTTGTCCAGCGCGAACGAATACACCGTGCTCACGGTGCAGCCGCCGCTGCCGCCGCGTGCGCGTGCCGCGCTGGGCAAGGCGGTGGTCGATCAGTACTACGCCGAGGAGGCCGAGAAAATCCTCGCGCCCGTGTGCACCTTTCTCGAACGCCACGGCGTGCAGGCCGAGCGCCGCGTCAAGGTCGGCCCGATCGGTGAAACCATCGCCCAAGAGGCCGAGGAGGGCAAGTTCGACCTGATCGTGATGGGCTCGCACGGCCACGGTGCGCTCGCCACCTTGGTCATGGGCTCGGTCGCGACCTCGGTGCTCGCGCACTGCAAAGTGCCGGTGCTGCTCGTGCGCTGAGCGTTGCACGCTGTTGCACTGCAAGTGCGCTTCACAAACCGAACGGATAGGTCTCGGGCACGCCTTCGAGCTCCTCGGTGGCCAGCGGCGTGATCGCCCGGGTCTGCTCGAACCAGACGTATTCATCGAACTGTTCGGGCAGGTTGGCATGAAAGTAGTGCGAGGCGAGTTCGGTCTGCGGCCGATAGAGCACGCCGATCGCGCGCTCCAGGCGCGGCGGGGTCAGCGCTTCGCGCAGTGCATCGCCGAGCGGACGGCGCAGCGGCAAGAGGAACGCCGGCACACCGCTGGCGCGGCACAACGCCTCATAGCTATCGGCATGCGCGGGGCGCACGCGCATGACTTCCATCGGGCCGTCCCACTCGGAGGCGGCGGCGACGGTGCCGCGGTCCGTGCCGAAGCCGATCAGGTAGGCGCCATGGCCGTAATGCTCGCGGCACAGTTGGCCGATGTTGTGTTCGCCGCGCGCCGTCATTTCCGTCGCGGCGGCGTTGCCCACGTGCGAGTTGTGCGCCCAGACCACGGCTTTGGACGCAGCCCCGCGGAATGTGAGGATGGCTTGCAGCGTCTCGAACATGTGGCTGTCGCGCAGATTCCACGATTCGTGCGCGCCGTAATACATCACGCGGTAGTAACGCTCGGCATCGGCGACGAGCCGGGCGTTTTGCACCGCGTCGAAAAAGCGCTCGGGGTCGCGTGCGAGGTAGCGCATGCGCCGATCGAGCAGCTCGGTCAGCATCGCCACGGCCTGGTCGGCGCAATAGTGATAGCGCCCGGTCAGCACCGCACGGCCGTACACGGCAGGGTCAGACTGCCAGGGCGTCAGGCAGCCGTAGCGCAGGCGCGCGATCTGCGCCGTTTCTGGGTCTTCGGCATCGAGGAACGCAAGCACCGCCTCGATCGAGGTGAACATGCTGTAGAGGTCCAGCCCATAGACCGCGGTCTTGACGGCGGGCTTGGGCGCAGTGCTTTCCAGGCTGGCGTTGCGCGCGTGCAACCAATTGATGAAATCGGCGGTTTCGCGGTTGCGCCACATCCAAGTCGGAAAGCGCGCAAAAGCCGTCCACTCGGCGGGCGGCAAGTCCCGCTGACGCACGTAATGGTCTATGCGTGCGGCATCGGGCCAGTCCGCTTCGAGCGCGACCGCGTCGAAGCCTTTGTGCTCGATCAGCGCCTGCGTGATGCGCGCGCGCATGCGATAAAACTCCGAGCTGCCGTGCGTGGCCTCGCCGATCAGCACCACGCGCGCGTCGCCTATGCGTTCGAGCAGCGCGCCGAGGTCGGCGTTTTCAGGGGTATCGAGGGGCACGGCGGCCGCGCGAATCTGCGCGGCGCACGCGTCCATTGCGGTGTTTGCGGGTTCGGCCATCGGCAGTGCTCCTTGCTGGGGTGAAATTCGGGCCTGAGATTCGAGCTGAGAATCGAGCCTGAGGGACACTACACTACCACTCGTCCATACGCCCATGCCGTCGATCAAAGCCATCGACTGGCGCCTGTCAAGCACAGGCTAGTGTAGTGTTTGATGCTTGATGCGACTAATAAAACCGATGGATTTTTGGTCTAGGCAAGGCGCAAACCGCAGCGATACCGGGTGGTATCGCGAGGATTTGCAACGCGGCCCAGGCCGAAAAGACGCGGTTTTATGTCGCAGATAGCGTCGAACACTGCACTAGGAGTCTGTGCGCCGCTTGTCGGGCCCAGCCGCACCGCAACCCGCAAACGAGGACCTGCGATGATTTTCAAAGACCGCAACGATGCTGCCCTGCAGCTCGCCGCCCGCCTCGCGCACTACCGCGGCAAACATCCTTTGGTTCTTGCGATCCCGCGCGGCGCCGTGCCTATGGGCAAGACACTTGCGCAAGCGCTGGGCGGCGACCTTGACGTGGTGCTGGTGCGCAAACTGCGTGCGCCCTACCAGCCGGAGCTCGCGATCGGCTCCATCGATGAAAGCGGCTGGACCTACCTCGCGCCCTACGCCGCAGAAGTCGGTGCCGACAAGGATTACATCGCCGCGGAAAAGCAGCGCCAGCTCGAAACGATACGTGCGCGCCGCGCGCAGTACACGCCGATCCACCCGCCCATAGACCCGGCAGGGCGCATCGTCATCGTGGTCGACGACGGCCTGGCCACGGGGGCGACCATGGTGTCGGCCTTGCATGGCCTGCGCGCGCGCAAGCCGCAGCGCCTGGTCTGCGCCGTCCCGGTGGCGTCGCCCGAGGCGCTTGAAAAGGTGCGCACGCTCGCCGACGAAGTGGTCTGCCTGCAGGCGCCACCACACCTTCAGGCCGTGGGGCAGTTTTACGAGCAGTTCCCGCAGGTCGAGGACGATGAAGTGGTCGCGCTGCTGCGCGAGAGCCGCACGCGCTGATCCAGCCACTGGAAAAGCTCAGCGCGCAGAGCGCGTGAGATAGCGCACGAACCAGTCGGCCGCGCATTGCGCGACGGCTTCGAGCGTGCCCGGTTCCTCGAACAAATGGGTGGCCCCGGGAATGACGACGATCTCGTGTGGGCAACGCATCTGCGCCGCGGCCAGGCGGTTCAGCGCGAGCACCTCTTCGTCGCGTCCGCCCACCAACAGCAGTACGGGGCACTGCAGCCGTGCGAGCTGCGCATGTCCGGCGAGGTCGGGGCGGCCGCCGCGCGAGACCACGGCCTGCACCTGCGGGCCCAGCGCTGCCGCCGCCATCAAGGCCGCGGCCGCGCCCGTGCTCGCGCCAAAGTAGCCCAAGGGCAGGGCTTGCGTGGCGGGTTGCGCGCGCACCCAGCGCGTGGCTGCGCGAAGGCGTTCGGTGAGCAGCGGGATGTCGAAGCGGGTGCGCACGTCCTGGTCTTCCTCGGGCGTGAGCAGGTCGAGCAGCAGCGTTCCCAGGCCCCGCTCCCGCAGCACCCGGGCCACGTAGTTGTTGCGCGGACTGTGCCGGCTGCTGCCGCTGCCGTGCGCAAACAGCACGAGGCCGGCCGCTGCGGCAGGCAGCGCCAGCGCACCTTCGATGGCAGCGGCGCCTGCGGGAATATGCACCAGTTGCTCGAGCGAGCCTGCGGCGTGGCTGCCGCCGGGTGCATTTGGCGAGGGTTTCGTCATGGCAATCCCCTTGTCGCGTCCTCGGCTTGGATCAGATGCGCAACACCGCCGCGCCCTGGAAGGCGCCGCGGCGCAGCTGCTCGAGCGCCTCGTTGGCCTGCTCCAGCGCGAAGCAGTGCACCTCGGTGTGCAGCGGCGTGCGTGCGGCAAGCTCGAAAAACTCCGCCCCGTCGCGGCGCGTGAGGTTGGCCACCGAGCGCAGTTGGCGCTCACCCCAGAGCCAGGCATAGGGAAAGCTCGGGATGTCGCTCATGTGGATGCCTGCGCAGACCACACAGCAGCCCTTGTCCACATGCTGCAGCGCCGTGGGCACGAGCGACCCCGCGGGGGCGAAGATCAGCGCGGCGTCGAGCAGCTCGGGCGGCGTTTCGTCCGAGCCGCCGGCCCACACCGCGCCCAGGCTGCGCGCGAATTCCTGGCTCGCGGTGTCGCCGGGGCGTGTGAGCGCAAACACCTCGCGTCCTTGCGCGCGGGCCACCTGCGCAATGATGTGCGCCGCCGCGCCAAAGCCGTACAGCCCCAGGCGCTGCGCGTCGCCCGCCAGGCGCAGCGCACGGTAGCCGATCAGGCCCGCGCACAGCAGCGGCGCGAGGTGCTCGGGTGCGGGCTCCTCGGGCAGCGCGAAGCAGTAGCGCGCGTCGGCCAGCGTGTATTCGGCGTAGCCGCCGGGCAACTGGTAGCCGGTGAAGCGCGCCCGCTCGCACAGGTTCTCCTGCCCGCGCCGGCAGTAGCGGCAGTGGCCGCAGGTCCAGCCGAGCCAGGGCACGCCCACGCGCTGGCCTATATGCAAGCCTTGCACGCCCGGGCCCAGCGCGGCCACCGTGCCGACGATCTCGTGGCCGGGCACCATGGGCAGCACGGGGTCGGGCAGTTCGCCATCGACCAGGTGCAAGTCGGTGCGGCACACGCCGCAAGCCTGCACGGCGAGCAGGATCTGGCCCTCGGCCGGGCTGGGTACGGGCAGCTGCGCGAGGCGCAGTGGCGTGCCCGGGCGATCGAGCAGCATGGCACGCATGGTTGTCGGTAGTGTCATCGGCCCATCCTCCAAAAAACGAAGGCACAAACAAACCTGCCCATTCTGGCACGCCACCTTGCAAGGCCCGCAGCCGCCGGCTTCGGCATGACGGTCACATTTGCGTCAAAATGGCTTTTAGGAGCCTGTCGGTCTTTGGAATCGTCGGCTGCGAATGCGCCGTAGCGGTCCATTTTTTACCGGCTTCTTGCCCCATAGTCCCGCTATGGGGCGGCGAATCCGGCAAAAACTGGCCTCGCTGGGGCGCATTCTCGCTTTCGACGCCCAAAGTCCGACAGGCTCCTAGTGCAGTGTTCGACGCTATCTGCGACATAAAACCGCGTCTTTTCGGCCTGGGGCCGCGTTGCAAATCCTCGCGATACCACCCGGTATCGCTGCGGTTTGCGCCTTGCCCAGACCAAAAATCCATCGGTTTTATTGGTCGCATCAAGCATCAAACACTGCACTAGCGCAGACACATCAAGCGCTAACAGCTATCCTAAAAGTAGTATCACTTCGCAAAAGCACCGCATGGCCAACCCTTTCGAGAGCAGCAACAAAGAACTCGCGCGGCGCTGGGTCAAGTGGCAGCCACCGCAGTGGTCGCCCTTGCTCGAGGGCAAGAATGGCAAAACCGGCAAAGCCATTCCGCAGATCGATCTGGCCGCATTCGACCCGGCGGCCGAGCCGTTTTCGTTCGGCGACAAAGTGCGCGACAAGGCTGAAGTCGAAGCCCTGGCCGTCGAGCTCGACGCGCTGCAGGACTTGTTTTACGCCGACCGCCGATTCAAGCTGCTCGTGGTGCTGCAGGGCACCGACGCCTCGGGCAAAGACGGCACCATACGCACCGTGTTCGGCCGCATGAGCGCGCTGGGCGTGCACGCCGTGGGTTGGCAGGCGCCCGTGGGTGTCGAATGCACGCACGACTACCTCTGGCGCATCCACCAGCGCGTGCCAGGGGCGGGCGAATTCACGGTGTTCAACCGCAGCCACTACGAAGACGTGCTCGTGCCCGTGGTCAGCGGCGCCATCGACGCCGCGCAGCATCGCCAGCGGCTCCTGCACATCAACGACTTCGAGCGCCTGCTGAGCGAAACCGGCACCGTGGTGCTCAAATTCATGCTGCACATCAGCGCCGAGGAGCAGCGCCGCCGTCTGCAGGAGCGCATCGACGATCCGACCAAGCGCTGGAAGTTCAAGATGGACGACGTGAACGCGCGCAAGCACTGGGCCGAATACCAGCAAGCCTACGCGCAATTGCTCGCCGCCACACACACGCCCTGGGCGCCCTGGACCATCGTGCCGGCCGACTCGAAAACACACCGCAACCTCATGGTTGCCCTCGTGCTGCGCGAGGTGCTGCGCAATCTCGACCTGCACTACCCGCCCGACGATCCGGCGCTCGCGCACTTCAAAGTCAAATGAGCGCCCTTTATGTCCATCCGGATGCCCCCAAATACACGAGCCGGTAAGCAACTTGCGCTAAGCTTTTGCAAGCGCAAAAACCAGTGCCCGTTCTTCGGATAGTTTCAACCTCAAGGAGAAAACCATGGCCAAAGCCAGCAAAAACCAGGCACCGTCTATCCAAATCGGCATCAGCGACAAAGACCGCGCCGCCATTGCAGAAGGGCTGTCGCGCCTGCTCGCCGACACCTACACCTTGTACCTGACGACGCACAACTTCCACTGGAACGTCACGGGCCCCATGTTCAACACGCTGCACACCATGTTCATGGAGCAATACACCGAGCTGTGGAACGCCGTCGATCCGATCGCCGAGCGCATCCGCTCGCTGGGTCACGTGGCGCCGGGCTCTTACGCCGACTTCGGCCGCCTCGCGAGCGTGCCCGACGCGCCGAGCACGCCGCCCAAGGCGCTCGAGATGGTGCGCATCCTCGTCGAAGGCCATGAGGCCGTGGCCCGTACTGCACGCAACATCTTTCCGATCGCGGAAAAAGCCGGTGACCAACCCACGGCCGACCTGCTCACGCAGCGCCTCATGGTGCACGAAAAAACCGCCTGGATGCTGCGCGCGCTGCTCGAAGAGTGAGAGCCGTCTCGAAGCGCGATACGGTAGCGGTAACGGCAGCCTCGCATGGCCATGGAAGCCCACGCGGCGGCAGGGCAGGAGATCGAGCTCAAGCTCGCGTTGCCTGGCGGTGATGCTGTGACGTGGGCGCGTGCCCTTGCGCGCGTGCCAGCGTTGGCACGGCACAAAGCGCAGCGGCGCCAGCTGCACAGCGTTTATTTCGATACCCCTGCGCAATACTTGCGCAGCCAGCGCGCTGCATTGCGCCTGCGCAGGGTCGAGGCCCATGGCGCGGGTGAGGGTGCGGGCGAAGCCGACGCAGTTGCCGCGCAGCGCTGGCTGCAAGCGCTCAAGACCGAGGATCACAGCGACTCGGCGCTGAGCTGGCGCGGCGAGTGGGAAAGCCCGGTGGCCGGCCCCGGGCTCGACCTCGCGGCGCTGCGTGCTTTGCCCGTATGGCAGCGGCTGGATGCGGACGGCGGTGTCGCCGCAGCGTTGCAGCCGTGTTTTGTCACCCGCTTCGAGCGCACCACCTGGACGCTGCGCCGGCGTGGCGGCGCTATCATTGAGGTAGCGCTTGACATAGGGCAGATCGAGGCGGGTGAGCGCACCGCGCCGATCGCCGAAGTCGAGCTCGAACTGCGGGCCGGCGCCCCTGCCGACCTGTTCGATCTGGCGCACCAGATCGCGGCGCACGTGGCCGTGCTGCCGCTTGCGGCGAGCAAAGCCGAACGTGGGTTTGCGCTGGCGCAAGGCAAGCTGTATGCGCCGCGGCGCGCGCACCCACCCGACCTGGCGCCGGGGCAGCCATTGCCCGCGCTCGCATTCGCCATGCTGTCGGAAATGTGGGGCCAGTTCAGCGCGAATTTGCACGCGCTGTGCCACGCCGACGACCCGGAACTCGTGCACCAGGCGCGCGTGGGCTGGCGGCGCCTACGTAGCGCCCAGCGCCTGTTTCGGCCCGCACTCGCGCAGGCCGATCCGCCCGAACGCGCGCAACTTGCTCCGCTGCTCGAACACCTGGGCGCGCTGCGCGACCTCGACGTGGCCGTCACGCAGGTGCTGCCGGCGTTGCGTACGGCGTATCTGATACGCGACGCGCAGGGCGCAGCAGTTGCGCTCGAGCCTGGTGGCGCGCCCGGTGTGTCTGCACCCGAGACGCAACGTGCCCAGCATTGGTTGGTGGCCGAGCAAGCCTTTGCCCAGGCGGCGACGCAGGCACGCGCGGCTTTGCGCGCCGTGTTGCAGCAGCCTGCCACGGGTTTGGCGCTGCTCGGGCTGTTGCAATGGCTGCACACCCTGCCCGAGCCCGCGGCCTGGACGCTGCCGCAAAACGCCGCTGCCGCGCTCAAGGGCCATGCCGATGCGCTGCGCCGCTGGCTGCGCCGCCGCGTCGAAAAGCTCTACGCCCAATGGCAGCACGCCTGTGACCGGGCCGAACACAGCGGCCACGTCGCCGACCAGCACCGCGCACGCATCCTCGCCAAGCGCCTGCGCTACAACATCGAAGCGCTGCGCGCCCTGCTGCCGCCGCGCATGCAGCGCTGGCTGCAAGAGGCCACGCGCCTGCAACAAGGCGTGGGTGCGCGGCGCGATTTCGTGCAGGCCGCTTTGCGCGCACAAAATCTGGCCCGGCAAGGCGAAATCGCTGCCGAGCTTGCCGAATTCCTGCACGGCGTGGCCGTAGGGTGCTCTTTACGGCTCGAATGACCTTGCCCGCGCCCGCAGATGCGCCAAAATCGGGCCCATGTCCACGACTTCGATGCAACCTTCTCCCCCGGTGGTGCCGCGCAGCCGCTTTGCGCTGTACCTCGACCTGATCCGCTGGGATCGGCCCGCCGGCTGGCTCGTGCTGCTGTGGCCCACGCTCAGCGGCCTGTGGGTGGCAGCGGGCGGCTTTCCGGGCTGGCACCTGCTGGCCGTGTTCGTGCTCGGCACGGTGCTCATGCGCAGCGCCGGCTGTTGCGTGAACGACGTGGCCGACCGCGCCTTCGACCGCCACGTCAAGCGCACGGCGCAACGGCCCGTCACCACCGGGGCGGTGTCGGTGCGCGAGGCGCTGCTCGTCGCCGCCGTGCTGGCGCTGCTGGCCTTTGCGCTCGTGCTCACCACCAGCACCGCCGCCGTGCTGTGCTCGGTACCGGCGCTGCTCGTGACGATTTTTTACCCCTACACCAAGCGCTTTTTTGCGATGCCGCAGGCCGTGCTGGGCGTGGCTTTCAGCTTCGGCATCGTGATGGCCTTTGCCGCCGTGCAAGGGCAAGTGCCGGCTGCTGCCTGGCTGCTGTGGTTCGGCAACCTGTTCTGGGTCTTGGCCTACGACACCGAGTACGCCATGGTCGATCGCGACGACGACCTGCGCATAGGCATCCAAACCTCGGCCATTACGCTCGGGCGCTTCGACGTGGCGGCGATCACGGCGTTTTACCTGATTTTTCTGGCCATTTGGGCCTGGGTGCTTGCGCCGTATGCGCTAGGCACTCCGTTTTACGTAGCGCTCGGGCTTGCACTCGCGCAGGTCGTGTGGCACTGGAGCCTGATCCGCACGCGCAGCCGTGAAGGCTGCTTCAAGGCCTTCCGCGAAAACCACTGGCTGGGCTGCACGCTGTTTGCAGGCATCGTGCTTGGCTACGCCCTCAAGAGCTAATGTTTTGATAGCTGCCAGCGCACGAAATACCTGGGCTTAGCGGCGATTTTGCCTATAAAACAACTCAGGCGCCGAACTCATCCCCGAGCTCGCGCGCGCGCTCGCGTGCGGCTTCCATCGCCTCGATGAAGTGCTCGGCCACGCGGTGGTGCTCCAGGCACTGCAGTGCCGCGTAGGTCGTGCCGCCCTTGGAAGTGACGCGCTCGCGCAGCACGGCGGGCGGCTCATCCGAGCGCTGCGCGAGCTGCGCCGCGCCGGCAAAGGTGCCCACGGCGAGCTGGTGCGCCTGCGCGGGCGAGAGCCCCATCGCCGTGCCGGCGCGCACCATGGCTTCGAGGAAATAAAACACATACGCCGGCCCCGAACCCGAGAGCGCGGTCACGGCGTCGAGCTGCGCTTCGTCCTCGACCCACAGGAATTCGCCCGTCGGCGCCATGATGGCCTCCACGCGCGCGCGTTCGGCTGCGCCCACGGCGGGGCGGGCATAGAGCGCGCTCATGCCCAGGCCGATCAGCGCCGGCGTGTTGGGCATGCAGCGCACGATGCGCTCGCTGCCCAGCCAGCGCGCGATGCTGTCCGAACGTATGCCCGCCGCCACGCTCAGGTGCAGCGCCTTGGCGGTATGCGGGCCGGCTTGCGCAGCGGCGTCGCGGAAGGTCTGCGGTTTCACGGCCCAGACCACGGTGCCTGCCTGCGCGAGCGCCGGGCCGGCTTCGGCCAGCGCCGCAATCCCGTGCACGCGCAGCAAGGCGGCGCGCGCCTCGGCCCAGGGTTCGACGACCAGGATGCGCTCGCGTGCATGCCCCTGGCGCAGCAGGCCGCCGATCAGGGCGCTGGCCATGTTGCCGCCGCCGATGAAGGCGATGAGCGAGGCATCGTGGGGGGCATCGTGTGTGTCGGGGTGGCTGGAGTGCATAGTGTTCGCTTCAAGAAAAACGAGGGGAATTTTGGGGGTAGACGCCTTGGCTGAGTCCGGTCTGCATTTCAGAACAATTGCGCCGCCGCCTGCATCGTGAGCCAGCCTTCGTGGTCGCTGCTCCACAGGCGCGCGCTGCGACCGCCTTCGGCCGGCGCGCCGTGCACGCGAAACGGGTGCAGGTCGAAGGTGGGGCGCAGCGCCTTGAACTCGAAGCGCTGCACACGCGCGGCCGGCAGGTGGCGGCGCAGCAAGTCGAGCAGCAGCGTCGCGAGCAGCGGCCCGTGCACGACCAGGCCGGGGTAGCACTCGACCTCGGTCGCGTACTGGCGGTCGTAGTGGATGCGGTGGCCATTGAAGGTCAGCGCCGAGTAGCGAAACAGCAGCACCGGGTCGGGCACCAGCGCGCGCTGCCAGGGTGCGTCCTGCGCTGCCTGCGTGGGCGCAGGCGCCGGGTCGCCGGGCTGCGCGGCGGGGCGATAGACGAGGTCTTGCTCCTCGGTCAGCGCCAGGCCGCGCGCGTTGAAAATTTCATGCCGCACGAGCACGAAAAGCAGGTCGCCGCTGCGCCCCGCTTTGTGCGTCACCGACTCGATGCGCGAGATGCGCCGCACCGTGTCGCCCAGCGCCAGCGGGTTGTCGGCCTCCCATTGCAGGCGCCCGCCGGCCCACATGCGCCGCGGCAGCGGCACGGGCGGCAGAAAACCGCCGCGGCGCGGATGACCGTCGGGGCCGATGCCGCTTTGGCGCACCTGCGGCAAGAAGTAAAGCCAATGCCACAGCGGCGGCAGCGGAGTGCCCGGCAGCGGGGCCTCGTCGTCGCGGTCCAGCGTCGCCGCAAGCCCGCGCATGGGCGCGGCGGTGATGTCATCGTGCAAGGTCTCGGTTTTGCCTTGCCAAGTTTGCAAGTGTGCGAGCACGCGCGCGTCAATGCCTTGTGCGTCTGTGCTCATGGCTGCGCCTCCAGGCTGCGGGCAGCCCGATAAGTAAGACGCTGATGGCGCGCCGCATTGCAGCGCAGATGCGGGGGTGTGCCGGCGTTGCGGGCAATGCACGAAAACAGGAGGGATGACATGGATACTCCGAAAAAAATGCCGGGCGCTAGCAGCCTGTCGGACTTTGGGCGTCGATAGCGAGAAGGCGCCCCGGCGAGGCCAGTTTTTGCCGGATTCGCCGCCCCATAGCGGGACTATGGGGCAAGAAGACGGTAAAAAATGGGCCGCTGCGGCGCATTCGCAGCCGACGATTCCAAAGTCCGACAGGCTGCTATGGTAGCCGCAGGAATCGCAGCAAGATATCGACGGTTTGCAAGCCCAGTACCGTCAGCAGCAAAGAGCCGCCAAGGTGTAGCGCCACGGTGCCCAGCGCCAGGGCATGGCGCTGCTGTAAAAGCAGCGCCACGACTTCGGCCGAAAAGCTCGAAAAAGTCGTGAGGGCGCCCAAAAAACCCGTGACCAGCGCGAGGCGCCAGACCGGGTCGAGCTGTGGCAGCGCCTGGAATACGCCTACGCACAGCCCCACGAGGTAAGCGCCGAGCAGGTTTGCGGCCAGCGTGCCCCAGGGGATCACTCCGCCCGGGCTGAGCCATAAACCCAACCCCCAGCGCAGCAGCGCACCCGCGCAGGCACCGAGGCAGATCGCAAGAATGTGTGGCATGGCCTTGGCTTCAGAATTCGAAAACGAAGTGCGCTTTCGCAGGTAAGGTATTCGGCGATTGTCCGGCGCAACGCAGTGCGGGCCTGGAAAATGCCAAAATTCTAAAAAATAAGGAGTGTAAAAATGTCTTCCATCGCCTTTTCCCCCCGTTTTTTACTGCCAGCGCACGCGCTGGGCGTGGTTTCTTGCCTTCTGACGGCGCTCGTGGCCGCCGCAGCGCCGGGCGCAAATGCTTGGGCACAGCAGTTCGAGCAACGCCGGTCCATTTATCTGGAGGCTGGACACAGTCTGGACAACAACGGCAAGGCCAGCACGGCCGCGCTGGGGCTGAGTTTGCCCATGCAGCAAAAGCTCTGGGACGGACGTATCAGCATGGCCTGGAATTTTTACCTCAGCGGCTGGGACGGTGACGCCCGCGAAGGGCAGCGCAAATACTATGCCCAGATAGGCGTGGTGCCCATGTTCCGCTATCACTTCGATGAAGGTGCGTCACCCTGGTTCGTGGACGCGGGGATTGGCGCCTCGTACCTGCACAAGACCTACGAGGTGGGCGACAAGCGATTTGGGTCGCGCTGGAATTTCAGCGACCACCTGGGCGTTGGAAGGGTTTTTGGGGCGCAGCAGGAGCAGGAACTCGGGCTTTACGTCAAGCATGTTTCGAACGCGGGGTTCAAAGAGCCCAATCCCGGCGAGACATTTTTGGAGCTGCGGTACGCGCACACGTTTTGATAGCATCGCATAGACCGGCGTTGATGCGCATCAAGTCGTGCGGCGCGCGCGATGTCACACTAAGCCCATTCCAACTGGCCCGGCCAGGCATTTTTTAGGAGAAATCGCATGTTCAAGCACATTTTGGTTCCCATCGACGGCTCCAAGACTTCCATGCTCGCGGTGTCCAAGGCCGCGGGCTTGGCCAAGACCTTTGGCAGCAAGGTTACTTTGCTGTATGTGATCGATCCTTATCCGTTCACGGGCGTAGGGGCGGACTTCGGCTATGGGCAGGAGCAATACCTGACTGCGGCAACGGCAGAGGCCAACAGCGCCATCGATGCGGCCAAAAAAGCCATGGCCGAGGCGGGGGTGCAGGCCGAAGGGGTCATTGCCGAAGGGCATGTGGTGCACGACGCCATCGTCGATGCGGTCAAGAACGTGGGTGCCGACCTCATCGTCATGGGCTCGCATGGCCGTCGCGGCCTCGAAAAGCTCATGCTTGGCAGCGTGACGCAGCGCATCCTGAGCCTGGTGCACATCCCTGTGCTCGTGGTGCGTGATTGATGCCATCGGTGCAAGCGCAAACCACGCAAGTGCCAAGCTTGCTGGCCGAGCACGACGTTTACCTGTTTCGCGAGGGCACGCACTGCCGTCTGTACGAAAAGCTCGGCGCGCATTTTGCTACGGTGGACGGCGTGGCGGGCGTGCAGTTCGCAGTGTGGGCGCCCAATGCGGCGCGTGTGAGTGTGATCGGCGACTTCAACGGCTGGGCCAAGGATGCGCATCCTTGCGTGCCGCGCACCGATCATTCGGGCATCTGGGAGTGCTTCATCCCCGGCGTGCAGCAAGGCGACGTTTACAAGTTCCACATCCAGTCGCGCCACCAGGGTTATGCCGTGGACAAGGCCGACCCGTTCGCCATCTACGCCGAGTTGCCCCCGCGCACGGGCTCGCGCGTCTGGGCGCTCGACTACGCCTGGGGCGACCAGGACTGGATGGCGCGCAGGCGCAGCGCCAACGCGCTCGACGCGCCCATCAGCGTTTACGAGGTGCACCTGGGCTCGTGGCGGCGCGTGCCCGAAGAGGGCCAGCGCTTTCTGAGCTACCGCGAAATCGCGCCGCTGCTGGCCGAGCACGTGCAGGCGCTGGGCTTCACGCACGTGGAGCTGCTGCCCATCATGGAGCACCCGTTTTACGGTTCGTGGGGCTACCAGACCACGGGGTACTTCGCGCCCACGTCACGCTACGGCACGCCGCAGGACTTCATGTATTTGGTCGATTACCTGCACCAGGCGGGCATAGGCGTGATCCTCGACTGGGTGCCCTCGCACTTCCCGACGGATGCGCACGGCCTGGCGTTTTTCGACGGCACGCATTTGTTCGAGCACGCCGACCCGCGCCAGGGTTTTCACCCCGAATGGAACAGCGCGATCTTCAACTACGGCCGCAACGAAGTGCGCGCGTTCCTGCTGTCGAGCGCGCTGTTCTGGCTCGAGCACTATCACATCGACGGCCTGCGCGTCGATGCCGTGGCTTCGATGCTCTACCTCGACTACGCCCGCCCCGAGGGGGGTTGGATTCCGAACCATTACGGCGGGCGCGAAAACCTGGACGCCATCGAATTTTTGCGCCAGCTCAACACGGCGGCCTACCGCGACCACCCCGACATCCAGACCTACGCCGAGGAATCGACGGCTTGGCCCATGGTGTCGCGGCCCGTGAGCATGGGCGGGCTGGGTTTCGGCCTCAAGTGGAACATGGGCTGGATGCACGACACGCTGCGCTATTTGCAGCATGATCCGCTGTACAGGCGCCATCACCATGGGCAAATCTCTTTCAGCATTTGGTATGCCTTCAGCGAGAACTTCATCCTGCCGCTGTCGCACGACGAGGTGGTGCACGGCAAGGGCGCGCTGATCGGTAAGATGCCCGGCGACGAGTGGCAGCAATTTGCGAACCTGCGGGTGCTTTATGGCTTCATGTGGGCGCACCCGGGCAAAAAGCTGCTGTTCATGGGCGGTGAATTCGGCCAGCGGCGCGAATGGCAGCACGAGGAAAGCCTCGAGTGGCACGTGCTGCAGTATCCGCTGCACGCCTGCGTGCAGCGCTGGGTCAGCGACCTGAACCGTTGCCAGCGCGCGCAGCCGGCTTTGCACGCGCAAGACTTCGTGCCCGAGGGCTTTGCCTGGGTCGATTTTCACGACTGGGAAGCCTCGGTGCTGAGCTTTCTGCGCCGCGGCCCCGAGGGACAGGATGCCGAGCAGGATGTGGTGCTGATCGTGTGCAACTTCACGCCCGTGCCACGCGCGCACTACCGCATCGGCGTGCCGCAGGCGGGGTACTGGCAGGAACTGCTCAACAGCGACGCAACGGCGTACGGCGGCAGTGGCATGGGCAATGGCGGTGGCGCGCACACCGAGGCCGTGCCTGCGCACGGCTATGCGCAATCGCTATCGCTGCTGTTGCCGCCGCTGAGCGTGCTGTATTTGAAACCCGCTTCGGGGTGAGACGGCAAAGCAAAAGGGCGCCGGCAGGTAGTTGCTGGCGCCCTTTGGAGGTGTGGCGTGTGCCCGCCGATGGCCTGCGTTACATGCGTTCAAAAATGGCCGCGATGCCCTGGCCGCCGCCGATGCACATGGTCACGAGCGCGTAGCGGCCCTGGATGCGCTGCAGCTCGTACAAAGCCTTCACGGTGATCAAGGCGCCCGTCGCGCCGATCGGGTGGCCCAGCGAAATGCCCGAACCGTTGGGGTTGACCTTGGCCGGGTCGGCGCCCAGGCCCTTGGTGACGGCGCAGGCCTGCGCGGCAAAGGCTTCGTTGGCTTCGATGACGTCGATCTGGTCGAGCGTGAGGCCGGTCTTTTTCAGCAGCATCTGCGTCGCGGGCACCGGGCCTATGCCCATGAGCTTGGGCTCCACGCCGGCGTGCGCGTAGCCCACGAGGCGCGCGAGCGGCTTGGCGCCGCGCGCCTTGGCGGCAGCAGCTTCCATCAGCACCACGGCGGCGGCGGCGTCATTGATGCCGCTGGCGTTGGCGGCCGTGACGGTGCCGTTTTCCTTCACGAACACGGGCTTCATCTTCTGGAAGTCCTCGAGCTTGGCGCCGGGGCGGAAGTGCTCGTCCTTCTCGAACGCGACCTCGCCTTTCTTGGTTTTCACCATCACGGGCACGATCTGGCCCGCGAAGCGGTTTTCGGCCCAGGCGCGCTCGGCGCGGCGGTGGCTCTCGAGCGCCAGGGCGTCCTGGTCTTCGCGCGTGATGCCGAATTCCTTGGCCACGTTCTCGGCCGTCACGCCCATGTGGATGTTGTGGAACGGGTCATGCAGCGCGCCGACCATCATGTCCACCATTTTGGTGTCACCCATGCGCGCGCCCCAGCGCGTGGCGAGCGAGGCGTAGGGCGCGCGGCTCATGTTCTCGGCGCCGCCGCCCACGGCCACGTCGTAATCGCCGAGCAGAATGCCCTGGCTCGCGCTCACGATGGCCTGCAGGCCCGAGCCGCACAGGCGGTTGACGTTCATCGCGGGCGTCTCCTTGGGGCAACCGGCGTTGATCGCAGCCACGCGCGAGAGGTACATGTCGCGCGGCTCGGTGTTGACCACGTGGCCGAACACCACGTGGCCCACGTCCTTGCCCTCGACCTGGGCGCGCGCGAGCGCCTCTTTGAGCGCGGTGGCGGCGAGATCGACGGTCGGGATGTCCTTCAGGCTGCCGCCAAAGGTGCCAATGGCGGTACGTACGGCGCTGACGACGACGACTTCACGGGTCATGTTCACTTCCTTCAATGGTGAAAATATAAGCAAAAAAGGTACTTTGCGCAGTATCTACGGGCGCTAGCAGCTATCGAAAAAGGAGTCTCGAAAGCTGCCGGCGCACCCCGCCTGTTGCGGCGCGGGGCCCTGAGCATACTCTGTACAGCCAGCGAGGATCACAGCACCTCGCTCGCAAAATCGGCCAGGCGCGAGCGCTCGCCGCGCGCGAGCGTGACGTGGCCACTGTGCGGCCAGCCCTTGAAGCGATCGACGGCGTAAGTCAGGCCCGAAGAGCCCTCGGTGAGGTAGGGCGTGTCGATCTGCGCCAGGTTGCCCATGCAGATGATCTTGGTGCCGGGGCCGGCGCGCGTGACCAGGGTCTTCATCTGCTTGGGCGTGAGGTTTTGTGCCTCGTCGATGATCACGTATTTGTTCAGGAAGGTGCGCCCGCGCATGAAGTTCATGCTCTTGATCTTGATGCGGCTGCGGATCAGCTCGTTGGTTGCGGCGCGCCCCCATTCGCCGGCGTTGCCGCCGTCGCCCTTGGCGAGAAATTCGAGGTTGTCGTCGAGCGCGCCCATCCACGGCCCCATTTTTTCCTCTTCGGTGCCGGGCAGAAAGCCGATGTCCTCGCCCACGCTCACGGTGGCGCGGGTCATGATGATCTCGGTATAGCGGCGCTCGTCGAGCACCTGCGTGAGGCCCGCGGCCAGCGCCATGAGCGTCTTGCCCGTGCCTGCCGTGCCCGCGAGCGTGACGAAGTCGATGCTCGGGTCCATGAGCAGATTCATCGCGAAGTTTTGCTCGCGGTTGCGCGTGGTCACGCCCCAGACGGCGTTTTTGGGCGAGCCGTAGTCGGTGAGCGTTTGCAGCACGGCGCTTTTGTCGCGGATCTCGACCACGCGCGCGAACAGGCTGGGCTCGCCCGGGGCCTCGAAATAGACGAACTGGTTGATCAACAGCTGCGCCACCAGCGGCCCGCCGATGCGGTAGTAGGTGTGCGCGCCGTTTTGCCAGCTCTCGATGTGCTTGCCCGCGCGGCTCCAGAAGTCGGGTGGCAGCGCGAGCACGCCGGCGTAAAGCAGGTCGCCGTCCTCGAGCACCTTGTCGTTCTGGTAGTCCTCGGCGGTCAGGCCCAGCGCACGCGCCTTGACGCGCATGTTGATGTCTTTGGAAACCAGCACCACCTCGCGCGGCGCGTGCAGCTTGCGCAGCGCCTCGACCACGCCGAGGATCTGGTTGTCGGCCTTGCCCGGCGGCAGGCTGGTGGGCAGCGGATAGTCGAGCGGCGCGGTCTGGAAGAACAGATGCCCCTTGGCCGTGCGCTGGCCCGTGGCGTCGAGGCGCAGGCCCAGCGCCATGTCGCCCGCGTGCAGGGCGGCCAGCGCGTCCAGCGTGCGGCTGGCCTGGCGGCCGTTGCGCGCGACCTCGGTCGTGCCCTTTTTGTGCGCGTCGAGCTCCTCGAGCACGATCATGGGCAGGAAGATGTCGTGTTCCTCGAAGCGGAACAGGCTGCTCGGGTCGTGCAGCAGCACGTTGGTGTCGAGCACGAAGAGCTTGGCCGGGCCTGTGGCGCGGCGCTTTTTCGGGCTCGGTGCGCTTGCGGCCGCCGGCGCCTTGGTGGCGGCGGGGGCCTGTGGCATTGGTTCCTTGCGGCTGCCCGGGCGCACAGCGCGCGCGCGCGGGGCAGGGGGCATTGGCGCAGCTTCGGGGGCGCGGGATGAAAGGGGTGCGACGGGTGCAGCGGATTGCTCTGCGGGTGCGGTGTTTGGCGCGAGCTGCAGGGCGGGGATTTTTTCGGGGCGTGCAATGGTGCGCGCAGCCGCAGGGGCTTGGGGGAGCAGGGTTTCGGGGTTCAAACGGTCGGCGCGGCGGCGCGGGGCAGGGGGCAGGGGCATGGTGGGATGAGAAGAGAGATGGCGCAAAAAACAAAAAGCCGCCAGGAAACCCCGGCGGCTGGAAGGAGGAGTGGGCGCAGTGCAATGCTCAAGGGCATCAGACCATTATGCCTACGCTTCGTGAACTGGCTCTGAACTGACGTGGAAAGACTCAGGCGGCTTTCTTGTTGAGTGCCTTGACAGCCTTGACGGCCTTGAGCACTTCATCGACATGGCCGGGCACCTTGATGCCGCGCCACTCTTGCAGCAGCACGCCGTCGGGGCCGACGAGGAAGGTGCTGCGCTCTATGCCTTTGACCTTTTTGCCGTACATGATCTTGTTTTTGACCACGCCGAACATGTGGCACATTTTTTCTTCGGTGTCGGCGATGAGCTCGAACGGCAGTTCGAGCTTGGCCTTGAAGTCTTCGTGCGATTTCATGTTGTCGCGCGACACGCCAAAGAGTGCCGCGCCGGCCTTGACGAAGTCTTTGTATTTGTCACGGAACTGCATGGCCTCGGTGGTGCAGCCCGGCGTGTTGTCCTTGGGGTAAAAATAAAGCACCAGGATCTGGCCCAGGTGCGAAGTGTTGGATACCTTGATTCCGCCGGTGGCGTTGGCTTCGAATTCAGGCAGGGGTTTGTTGACAACGATCGCCATGGCTTTCAGTCTCTCTGGAGGTAGTCGTTGGAAAGCCGGGAGCACATCAAAAGGCTGGAATTCGAGGCAGGAACCCAAAAAGCACCATCCCCCGGCCGCAACCTGCGATTTTACTGCGTAATGCTTTACAAACAAAGCGTTACGTCGAATCCCAAACCCGCAGGTGCACGGCGCGGTGCCGAGTCCTGGGGTTTTGCGTCAGGACGGCGGCGTTTCGAGCACCAGCGCCGCGACCACCTTGCGCCCTTCATGCGCGAGCACGTTGAAGGTGCGGCACGCGGCGGCCGTATCCATGGTTTCCAGCGCCAGGCCCATGGCCACGAGCGGTTGCAGCCAGGCCGCGGGGACGAAGCGGTGGCGGCTGCCGCTGCCCAGCAGCAGCACTTCGACGGGGCGCTCGTTGGCCTGCGCTGCAGACGCTGCCGCGAGCTGCGCCACAAGGGTGGCAAAGTGGCCCGGGCCGAGGTCTTCAAAGCGTGCGCAGTCCCAGTCCAGGCGCAGCCCGTCCGAGGCGAGGATGACGCTGTGGGTGATTTTTTCGCTCTCGACGGCGATCCAGCCGGGGCCGTAGCCGCGGATGGTCTGTGCTTCGGAGCGTTCGGGCGCGAATTTCATGGGCAGTTCAAAAAAGTGCGCGAGGCGGCGGTGCCAAGGCGTGCGCGGCAGTGAAGCGCCGCAGGCGGATTCCCGTCGTGCGCCAGCGGCAAAATCCGCCGATCCGGCCACCGATCTATGGTCAAATTATAGGTTTTCGGCGCTTTTGCCATCACTCTGGGGCTGCCGCCCCTGGATTGCCGTCCGCTTATGAAAATCATCCAAAAATCCGCCAAGCTTGCCAATGTGTGCTACGACATCCGCGGGCCCATCATGGACGCGGCGCGGCAGATGGAAGAAGAGGGGCACAAGATCATCAAGCTCAACATCGGCAACCTGGCGGTGTTCGGCTTCGATGCGCCCGAAGAGATCCAGCAGGACATGATCCGCAACCTGCCGAACTCGGCGGGCTATTCCGACAGCAAAGGCATTTTCGCGGCGCGCAAGGCCGTGATGCACGAGACGCAAAAGCTCGGCATCGCGGGCGTCACGCTCGACGACATTTACCTGGGCAATGGCGCGAGCGAGCTCATCGTGATGGCGACCAATGCGCTGCTCGACAACGGCGACGAGCTGCTCGTGCCCTCGCCCGACTACCCGCTGTGGACGGCGGCCGTGAGCCTCTCGGGCGGCACGCCCGTGCACTACCTGTGCGACGAGAGCAACGGCTGGATGCCCGACCTCGACGACATCCGGCGCAAGATCACGCCCGCCACGCGCGGCATCGTGGTCATCAACCCCAACAACCCCACGGGCGCGCTGTATTCGCCCGAGTTGCTGCAGGGCATCGTGGCGCTCGCGCGGCAACATGGCCTCGTGATCTTTGCCGACGAGGTCTATGACAAAGTGCTCTACGACGGTGTGCAGCACACGCCGCTGGCCTCGCTGAGCCAGGACGTGCTTACGCTGACCTTCAATTCGCTCTCCAAAGCCTACCGCTCGTGCGGCTACCGCGCGGGCTGGCTCGTGGTGTCGGGCGACAAAAAGCCCGCGCGCGACTACATCGAGGGGCTCAACATGCTCTCGAACATGCGCCTGTGCTCCAACGTGCCAGGGCAGTGGGCGATCCAGACGGCGCTGGGCGGCTACCAGAGCATCAACGACCTGGTCAAGGAAGGCGGGCGCCTGCGCAAGCAGCGCGACCTGGCCTACGAGCTCATCACCGCCATCCCCGGCGTGAGCTGCGTCAAGCCGCAGGCGGCGCTGTACATGTTTCCGCGCCTCGATCCGCTCATCTACCCGATCGACGACGACCAGCAGTTCTTCCTTGAGCTGCTGCAGGAAACGCGCGTGATGCTGGTGCAGGGCACGGGCTTCAACTGGCACGCGCCCGATCACTTTCGCATCGTGTTCCTGCCGCACGAGGACGACCTGCGCGAGGCCATAGGGCGCGTGGCGCGTTTTCTGGCGCAGTACCGCAAGCGCTGCGGCACCGACAAGATGCTCTGAATAGTTTTGTTTTGATAGCTGCTCGCGCTTGTCCATCAAGCGCTAGAGGCATTTTTTATGGATAAATTCATGAAACCCATTCAAGTAGGTCTGCTGGGCATAGGCACTGTGGGCAGCGGCGTGTTCAAGGTGTTGCGCCGCAACCAGGAAGAAATCCGCCGCCGCGCCGGGCGCGGCATAGAGATCACCATGGTGGCGGATCTCGACGTCGCACGCGCCGTCGAGATCGTGGGCGAGGGCGTGGCCGTGGTCAGCGACGCGCGTCAGGTGATCGCGAACCCCGCGATCGACATCGTGGTCGAGCTCATCGGCGGCTACGGCATCGCCAAGACGCTGGTGCTCGAAGCCATCGCCGCGGGCAAGCACGTGGTCACGGCCAACAAGGCGCTGCTGGCCGTGCACGGCAGCGAGATTTTCGCGGCCGCGCAGCGCCAGGGCGTGATGGTGGCCTTCGAGGCCGCGGTCGCGGGCGGCATTCCCATCATCAAGGCGCTGCGCGAAGGGCTCACGGCCAACCGCATCGAGTGGATCGCCGGCATCATCAACGGCACCACCAACTTCATCCTGAGCGAAATGCGCGACAAGGGACTGGACTTTGCCGCAGTGCTCAAAGAGGCGCAGCGCCTGGGCTACGCCGAGGCCGACCCGACCTTCGACATCGAGGGTGTGGACGCCGCGCACAAGGTCACCCTGATGAGCGCGATCGCGTTCGGCATCCCGGTGCAGTTCGACAAGGCCTACATCGAAGGCATCACGCGCCTCGCGGCCACCGACATCCAGTACGCCGAGCAGCTCGGCTACCGCATCAAGCTGCTGGGCATCACCAAGCGCGCGGACAAGGGCATAGAGCTGCGCGTGCACCCCAGCCTGGTGCCCGCCGCGCGCCTGATTGCGAACGTCGAAGGCGCGATGAACGCCGTCATGGTGCAGGGCGACGCCGTGGGCACCACGCTTTACTACGGCAAGGGCGCGGGCAGCGAGCCCACGGCCAGCGCCGTGATCGCCGATCTGGTCGATATTGCACGCCTGCACACCGCCGACCCCGAGCACCGCGTGCCGCACCTGGCCTTCCAGCCGCACACGCTGGACGCCGCCATGGACAGCCTGCCCGTGCTGCCCATGCGCGAGGTGGTCACGGCCTACTACCTGCGCCTGCGCGTGGCCGACCAGGTGGGCGTGCTCGCCAAGGTCACGGGCCTGCTGGCCGAGGCCGGTATCAGCATAGACGCCGTGCTGCAGCGCGAGGCGGATCAGGTGAGCGGCCAGGAGCCGACTTCCGCCGAAAGCCCGGCCGTGCCGCAAACCGACCTCATCATCCTCACCCACGAAACCCGCGAAGGTCTGATGGACGCCGCGCTCGCGCAGATGCAGCAGTTGCCCACCGTGCTCGCACCCATCGTGCGCATTCGCAAGGAGGAGCTGGCCTGATGCACTACCTCTCCACCCGCGGCGACCGCACACCGCGCAAGTTTTGCGACATCCTGCTCGAGGGGCTGGCACCCGACGGCGGGCTCTACATGCCAGCGCACTACCCGCAGATCGACGCCGCACGGCTGCGGGCACTGCGCGCGGTGTATCGTGAGCAGGGCTACGCGGCGCTCGCGTTCGAGCTGCTGTCGCTCTACATCGACGACATTCCCGCGCCCGATCTGCGCCGCCTGTGCGAAAAAACCTACACGCCAGAGGTGTTCGGTACGCGCGCGATCACGCCTTTGAAAAAGCTAGGAGCCCGTCGGGCTTTGGGCGTCGAAAGCGAGAATGCGCCCCAGCGAGGCCAGTTTTTGCCGGATTCGCCGCCCCATAGTGGTGCTATGGGGCAAGAAGCCGGTAAAAAATGGGCCGCTGCGGCGCATTCGCAGCCGACGATTCCAAAGTCCGACAGGCTCCTAGAAGACGGCTTTTACCTTGAAGAACTCTCGAACGGCCCCACGCTCGCCTTCAAAGACATGGCCATGCAGCTGCTGGGCAACCTGTTCGAATACGAGCTCGCGCGCCGTGGCGAGGCGCTCAACATTCTGGGCGCGACCAGCGGCGACACCGGCAGCGCGGCTGAATACGCGATGCGCGGCAAGCGTGGTATCCGCGTGTTCATGCTCAGCCCGCACGGGCGCATGAGCCCGTTTCAGCAGGCGCAGATGTTCAGCCTGCAGGACGCGAACATCCACAACCTGGCGATCGAAGGCGTGTTCGACGACTGCCAGGACATCGTCAAGGCCGTGAGCAACGACCTGGACTTCAAGCGCCGCTACCGCATAGGCACCGTCAACTCGATCAACTGGGCGCGGCTGCTCGCGCAGGTGGTGTATTACTTTGCGGGCTATTTTCAGGCCACGGCATCGGAGAGCGAAAAAGTCAGCTTCAGCGTGCCCAGCGGCAACTTTGGCAACGTCTGCGCGGGCCACGTGGCGCGCATGATGGGCCTGCCCATAGACCGGCTCGTGGTGGCGACGAACGAGAACGACGTGCTCGACGAGTTCTTCCGCACGGGGGTCTATCGCGTGCGCGCGAGCCGCGACACGCACGAAACCAGCAGCCCGAGCATGGACATCAGCAAGGCGAGCAACTTCGAGCGCTTCATCTTCGACCTGCTGGGGCGCGACGGCGCGCGCGTCAAGGCACTGTTCCAGGACGCGCTCGCGCAGCACGGGCAGTTCGACCTGAGCGCCGATCCGGCCTTTGCCGAAGTGCGCGCGCGCTACGGTTTCGTGAGCGGCAAGAGCACGCACGCAGACCGCTTGGCGACGATTCGCGATGTGTATGCGCGGTTTGGCGTGACGATCGATCCGCACACCGCCGACGGCGTCAAGGTGGCGCGCGAATACGTGCAGCCGGGCGTGCCCATGATCGTGCTCGAAACCGCGTTGCCGATCAAATTCGCCGCCACGATCCGCGAGGCGCTGGGGCACGAGCCCGAGCGCCCAGCGCGCTTTGCAGGCATCGAAAACCTGCCGCGCCGCGTGCAGGTGCTGCCGGCCGAGGTGCAGCGCGTCAAGGACTACATCGCGCAGCATTGCGATTCATGATGAAAAACGGCTTTTGTGCAGATATATCAAGCGCAAGTAGCTATTAAAAATATAGTTTCCAGGGGCGCATGACATGAAAGTCGTCGGCTTTGCCGGGTTTTCCGGCGCGGGCAAGACCACGCTGATCGAACAGATCATCCCCGCGCTGCGTGAGCAGGGCCAGCGCGTGTCGGTGGTCAAGCACGCGCACCACAGGTTCGACATCGACCATCCGGGCAAAGACAGCTTCCGGCACCGCGTCGCGGGCGCTTTCGAGGTGCTGGTGGCGTCCGATCGGCGTCTGGCGCTGCAGCGCGAGTTCGAGCAGCCCGTGCAGCTCAGCGTGCACCAGCTGATCGCCGAGCTCTACGACGGCGTGGACTGGGTGCTGGTCGAAGGCTACAAGTGGAGCGATCTGCCGAAGATCGAGGTCTGGCGTCCTGCGCAGCCTGGCGAAGCCGAGCGCGCCGTGCTCTATCCGCACGACATGTTCGTCGTCGCCATCGCAACCGACGCGCCCGAGCGCCTGCCCGAGCCCACGCAGCGGCCCGTGCTGCCGCTCGACGCGCCGCAACAAGTCGCGCAATGGCTGCGCACGCAGGCCGAGCGTTTTGATTACGATCCAGCCCGTCACCTCTCTGGCAAGTTCCCCGCATGACGATGAAACATCCGCCCTTGAAGCCCTTCGACGAAGCCCTGGCCGAGCTGCTCGCGCGCGCCACGCCCCTGCCGGGCCGCGACACGGTCGCCACCTGGGATGCCGACGGCCGCGTGCTGGCGGCGGACGCCGTCTCGCCGCTGCACGTGCCGCCGCAGGACAACAGCGCCATGGACGGCTACGCGCTGCGCTGCGCCGACGTGCCCGCTGCCGGCACCGTGCTGCGCGTGGCCCAGCGCATCGCCGCGGGCAGCAGCGGCCAGCCCCTGCAGCCGGGCACCGCGGCGCGCATCTTCACGGGCGCGCCCGTGCCGCCCGGCGCCGACGCCGTGGTGATGCAGGAAAACTGCGAGGCCCTTTCGGGTGCGGACGCGGGCGCCTCTGCCTCCGTGGGCGCATCCGACACACCCGATGCGCCCGCTTTGGGCCGCGTGCGCATCCACACCGTGCCCCAACCGGGCCAGGCCATACGCCGTGCGGGCGAGGACATCACGCGCGGCGCCGTGGTACTGCGCGCCGGCACGCGCCTCACGCCTGCGGCGCTGGGCCTCGCGGCCAGCATCGGCATGGACAAGCTGCAGGTGGTGCAGCGCCCGCGCGTGGCTTTGTTCTCCACGGGCGACGAGCTCGTCATGCCGGGCGAGCTGCCGCCCGAGCGCATGCCGCCCGGCGCCATCTACAACAGCAACCGCTTCTTTCTGCGCGCGCTGCTGCAGCGCCTGGGCTGCCACGTCACCGACCTGGGCATCGTTCCCGACCAGCGCGAGGCCACCGTGGCGGCGCTGCGCACGGCGAGCGCGCAGCATGATTTGATTTTGACCAGCGGCGGTGTCTCGGTGGGCGAAGAAGACCACGTCAAGCCCGCAGTGCAGGCGCTCGGGCGGCTCGATTTGTGGCAGATCGCGATCAAGCCGGGCAAGCCGTTCGCCTATGGGCACATCGACGCGGCCACACAAGGCGGAACTGCGGGCGGCACTGCGGGCGGCGTAGCGGGCAAAAGCGGCCCCACGCATTTCATCGGCCTGCCGGGCAACCCGGTGTCCAGCCTCATCACCTTCATGCTGCTCGTGCGGCCGTTTGTGCTGCGCCTGCAAGGCGTGGCCGACGTGTTGCCGCGCTTCATTGGTGCGGCGGCGCATTTCGACTGGCGCAAAGCGGACCAAAGGCGCGAATTTTTGCGCGTGCGGCGCAACGCGCAGGGCGGTTTGGAGTTGTTTGCCAACCAGGGCTCGGGCGTGCTGACCTCGACCGTGTGGGCCGACGGCATCGTCGATGTGCCGCCGGGCCAGCCCATCGCGCGCGGCGACACGGTGCGCTACCTGCCGTTTGCGGAGCTGATGGCATGACCGCGCCAGCACCGCTTCAACCCGCGGCAAAGCGCATCACCGTGCGCTACTTCGCCGCGATCCGCGAGGCGCTGGGGCAGGGCAGCGAAAGCGTGCACACCGACGCTGCCACGCTGGGCGTGCTGCGCGATGCGCTGATCGCGCGCGGTGGCGCCTACGCCGAGGCCCTCACGCGCAGCCGCGCCGTGCGCATGGCGCTCGACCAGACGCTCGCGAGCGAGGACGCTGCGCTGCACGACGGCGCCGAGGTGGCTTTCTTCCCGCCCGTCACGGGCGGATGATTGCATGTAAAAATAGCCTCCAGCGCCCGTGTATCAAGCGCTGGAAGCTATCGAAAGATTGGCAACGCAGAATTTTTAGCGCGGTGCCATGCGGATCGCGCCGTCGATGCGGATCACTTCGCCGTTGAGCATGTCGTTTTCGAAGATGTGCTGTACGAGCTTGGCGTAATCGTCAGGCCGGCCCAGGCGACTCGGGAAGGGCACGCTCGCAGCGAGCGAGTCGCGCACGTTTTGCGGCAGGCTCATGAGCAGGGGTGTGCCGAAAATGCCGGGCGCGATGGTCATGTTGCGGATGCCGTCGCGCGCCAGGTCGCGGGCGATCGGCAAGGTCATGCCGACCACACCGCCCTTGGACGCCGAATACGCGGCCTGGCCGATCTGGCCTTCGAACGCCGCCACGCTCGCGGTCGAGATCATCACACCGCGCTCGCCGGTGTCGGCCTCGGGTTCGTTTTTGCACATCGCAGCGGCCGCGAGGCGGATCATGTTGAAGCTGCCGATCAGGTTCACCGTGATGGTCTTGGTGAACAGCGCGAGCGGGTGCGGGCCGTTCTTGCCCACAGTTTTTTCCGCCGGCCCAATGCCCGCGCAGTTCACCAGGCCCATGAGCTTGCCCATGGAAACCGCCTTGGCGACCACGGCCTGACCATCGGCCTCGCTGCTCACGTCGCACTTCACGAAAGCGCCGCCGATCTCCTTGGCCACGGCCTCGCCTTTTTCCACCTGCACGTCGGCGATGACCACCTTGCCACCCTGCGCCGCGAGCCGCCGTGCCGAGCCTTCGCCGAGCCCCGATGCGCCGCCCGTGACGATGAATACCTTGCCTTTGATTTCCATGGTGAAAAGTCCCCGTTGAGTGAGTAAAAAACACCGCAGCACTGCGGTGGCGACAGATTATCGGCCATGCCTGCCGGCAGCCGCAGGTGGGCGCTGGCGCAGCGACGCGGTTGCTGCGCCTGCATGCTCGCAGCCTGTCGGACTTTGGAATCGTCGGCTGCGAATGCGCCGCAGCGGCCCATTTTTTACCGTCTTCTTGCCCCATAGTCCCGCTATGGGGCGGCGAATCCGGCAAAAACTGGCCTCGCTGGGGCACATTCTCGCTTTCGACGCCCAAAGTCCGACAGGCTGCTCGCTACGGAAAATAGGCTCTTATAATCGGCACCCTCTCGGATGCAGGGTGTGACAGCTTTGGCTCGGCTCCCGAACATCCGACGTGTCTTGCGCGGGCGTCGTTCAATGGCAGGACCTGAGCTTCCCAAGCTCAAGACGTGGGTTCGATTCCCATCGCCCGCTCCAGTGTGCTGTGGCACGCCATAGCGTCATCTTCGTGTCTCGCCTCATCCGGTATTGCGCAAGCCTGCAGCGATGCCGTTGATCGTGAGATGAATGCCCGTATGCACGCGCTCGTCGCCCGGCCCGGCGCGCCAGCGGCGCAGCAGCTCGACCTGCAGGTGGTTCAGCGGGTCGATGTAGGGGAAGCGATAGCGAATCGAACGCGCGAGCGCAGGGTTGTGCGCCAGGCGCTGTTTGTCGCCCGTGATGCGGTACAGCGCGTCGGTGGTGCGCTGCCATTCGGCCTCGATGGCGCTGAATACGCGCGCGCGCAGCTGCAAGTCGGCGACGAGCTCGCTGTAGAGCGCGCCCAGCGCGAGGTCGCTCTTGGCCAGCACCATGTCCATGTTGGACAGCAGGGTGCGGAAAAACGGCCAGTGGCGGAACATTTTGCGCAGCAGCGCAAGCTGCGCTTTCGGGTCTTTGCCTTCTTGCTCGATGAAGGACTGCACGCCCGAGCCAAAGCCGTACCAGCCCGGCAGCGAGATGCGGCACTGGCCCCAGCTGAAAGTCCAGGGAATCGCGCGCAGGTCTTCGATGCGCTGCGAGGGCTTGCGCGAGGCCGGGCGCGAGCCGATGTTGAGCTCGGCAATCTCGCGGATCGGCGTGGCGTGGAAAAAATACTCGGCAAAGCCCGGCGTCTCATAGACCAGCGCGCGGTAGGCGGCAAAGCTCGCGGCCGAGAGCTGCTCTGCGGCAGCGTGGAAGGCGGCCGTCGCGGGCTTGGTCGGCTGCAGCAGCGTGGCTTCGAGCGTGGCTGCGACCAGGGTTTCGAGGTTGCGGCGGCCGATTTCGGGGTTGGAATATTTGGACGCGATCACCTCGCCCTGCTCGGTCAGGCGGATCTGCCCGCGCACCGTGCCCGGCGGCTGCGCGAGGATGGCCTCGTAGCTCGGCCCGCCGCCGCGCCCCACGGTGCCGCCGCGTCCGTGGAACATGCGCAAGCGGATGCGGTGCTGCTGCGCGATGCGGTCGAACAGCTCCACGAGCGCGGTTTCGGCGCGGTACAGCTCCCAGTTGCTCGTGAAGATGCCGCCATCTTTGTTGCTGTCGGAGTAGCCGAGCATGATTTCCTGTTCGCCCGCGCCGCTGCGCTGCACCATGGTGGCGATGCCGGGCAGGGCGTAAAACGCACGCATGATGGGCACGGCGTTGCGCAGGTCGGCAATGGTTTCGAACAAGGGCACGACGATGAGCTCGTTGTGCGCCGCCTCGTCGAGCGTGCCATGCAGCAGCCCCACTTCTTTTTCGAGCAGCAGCACCTCGAGCAGGTCGCTCACCGACTCGGTGTGGCTGATGATGTAGTGGCGTATGGCCTCGGGGCCGTGGCGTGCGCGCAGCTGCCGCGCGGTCTCGAAGATCGCGAGTTCGCTGCGCGTGGTGGCTGAATACGGTGCATCGAGCACGCGCAGAGGGCGTGCGTCGTTCAGCAGCCGCATGAGCAGCGTGCATTTGGCGTCCTCGGGC
This sequence comes from Extensimonas vulgaris, assembly GCF_003337425.1. Classification (GTDB taxonomy): domain Bacteria; phylum Pseudomonadota; class Gammaproteobacteria; order Burkholderiales; family Burkholderiaceae_C; genus Extensimonas; species Extensimonas vulgaris. Next base: position 19,077 of record NZ_QPJU01000008.1, on the reverse strand, counting down.
AGCGCTGCGTAGTTGGGCTCCAGGCGTGCCACGGCGAGCAGTTCGGCCACCACGGCCTCGTGCTGGTCGGAGCTTTGGCGCAAGTCCACCGTGGCAAGGTGAAAGCCAAACACCTGCACAGCGCGCATCAAGGGGTGCAGACGTTCGCGCGCGAGGTCGGTGCCGTGGTGCGCGCGCAGCGAGGCTTCCATTACGCGCAGGTCGGCAAGAAATTCCTCGGCGCTGGCATAAGGGTTTTGCGGCGCGACGGCGTGGCGCGCGGCCTCGCCGCCGGTGAGCTCCTTGAGCGTGGCGGCAAGGCGCGCATAAATGCCGGTGAGCGCGCGGCGGTAGGGCTCGTCCTGGCGGTGCACGCTGGTGTCGGGCGAGCGCTCGGCCAGCGCGGCCATTTCGGGTGTGATGGGCACCAGGCGTGCCGACATGGACAGCTCGGCGCCCAGAAAGTGCACTTCGCGCAGGTAGTGGCGCAGCGCCGTGTCGGCCTGGCGGCGCAGCGCGTGCTGCAAGGTGTCGGCGTTGACGTTGGGGTTGCCGTCGCGGTCGCCGCCAATCCAGTGCCCCATGCGCAAAAAGCTCGGCACGGGCAGATCGCCGAGCGCAGTTTCCAGCATCGCGTAGATCTTGGGGATTTCGCGCAAAAAGGTCGATTCGTAGTACGAGAGCGCGTTTTCGATCTCGTCGGCCACGGTGAGGCGGCTGAAGCGCAGCAGGCGCGTTTGCCACAGCTGCACCACCCGTGCGCGCAGCTGGACTTCGTTGGTCGCGAGCTCGCGCGGGGTGAGCGCGTCCTTGGCGCTGTGGTAGAGCTGCGCGCGCACGAGGATGTCGTCGCGCTGGTTCAGCAACTGGGCGATGGCGCGCTCGGCGTCGAGGATGCTTTTGCGCTGCACCTCGGTCGGGTGCGCCGTGAGCACGGGCGAGACGACGCCGTGCGCCAGCGTTTCGGCAATGGTCTGCGGCGCGATGCCGGCCCAGCGCAGGCGCGCGAGCGCCACTTCGACGCTGCCCTCCTGCGTCTCGCCCGCGCGCTCGTGCACGGCGCGGCGGCGGATATGGTGGCGGTCTTCGGCGAGATTCGCCAAATGGCTGAAGTAGGTGAAGGCGCGGATCACGCTCACGGTTTGGTCGCCCGTGAGCGACTTGAGCAGGGTCTTGAGCGCCTGGTCGGCCGCCTGGTCGGCGTCGCGCCGGAAGGCCACGGAGAGCTTGCGCACCTGCTCGACGAGCTCGAACGCGGCCACGCCTTCCTGCTCGCGGATCACGTCGCCCAAAATGCGCCCGAGCAGGCGGATGTCCTGGATCAGGGGAAAGTCTTTGTCGGTTTTTTTCACAGGAAATGCCCTTTGCCGCGGCGGTAACCATGGCGCCTAGGAGCCTGTCGGACTTTGGACGTCGAGAGCGAGAATGCGCCCCAGCGAGGACAGTTTTTACCGGATTCGCAGCCCCATAGTGGTGCTATGGGGCAAGAAGACGGTAAAAAATGGGCCGTTGCGGCGCATTCGCAGCCGACGATTCCAAAGTCCGACAGGCTCCTGGCACGCCAGAGGACCGCGGTGGCCCATGCTAGCATCCACCGCTTCTTTTTTGCCTGCGGCAGACCGTCTTCACTTTTGCCTTCGCGCGCACGATGACCCCGACCGAATCCTCCTCCTCTCTTGTGATCGCCACGCGCGAAAGCCGCCTCGCGCTGTGGCAGGCCGAGCACGTGCAGGCGCTGTTGCAGGCGCGCGGGCACCGCGTGCAGCTGCTGGGCATGACCACGCAGGGCGACCAGATCCTCGACCGCAGCCTGAGCAAGGTCGGCGGCAAGGGGCTGTTCGTCAAAGAGCTCGAGGTGGCGCTCGAGCAGGGCCGGGCGCAGATCGCCGTGCATTCGCTCAAGGACGTGCCCATGGACTTGCCCGAGGGCTTTGCGCTGGCCTGCGTGCTCGAGCGCGAAGACCCGCGCGACGCCTTCGTCGCGCCGCGCTACGCGAGCCTGGACGAGCTGCCCGCAGGCGCGGTGCTCGGCACCTCAAGCCTGCGCCGCCAGGTGCTGCTGCAGGCGCTGCGGCCTGACCTGCGCATCACGCCGCTGCGCGGCAACCTCGACACGCGGCTGCGCAAGCTCGACGAAGGGCAGTACGACGCGATCGTGCTCGCGGCCGCGGGCCTCAAGCGCCTGGGCCTGGGCGCGCGCATCCGCAGCATCTTCACGCCCGAGGCGATGCTGCCCGCCGCGGGCCAGGGTGCGCTGGGCATCGAAGTGCGCAGCGATCGCGCCGACCTGATCGCCGCGCTCGCGCCGCTCGCGCACACGCCCACCTGGCTCGCCGTGAGCGCTGAGCGCGCCGTGAGCCGTGCGCTCGGCGGCAGCTGCTCCATGCCGCTGGCCGCGCACGCGCGCTGGGTGCAAAGCCAGCTGCAGCTCGACGCCGCCTGGGGCGACCCCGAAGGCCGCGTGCCGCTGGTGCGCGCAAGCGCTGCCGCCGCGGTGCAAAGCCATGCCGAAGCCGAGGCGCTGGGCATGCAGGTCGCCGCGAGCCTGCGCGCGCGTGGGGCGATGGAGACCACGATGGCCATGACGGCCATGACGGAGCCCGCTGCCACCGGCGTGCCCAGCAGCGCGGCATGACGGCGCAGGCGCAGGGCATGGACGAAGGCAGGGGCGTGCAAGTCCTCGTCACCCGCCCTGCGATCGAGGCCGCGCGCTGGATCGCGCAGCTGCAGGCGCAGGGCATCCGCGCCGCCGCCTTGCCCTTGATCGACATCGCTGCGTGCCAGGATGCTGCGAGCCAGGCCGCACTGCGACAGGCACACGCACGGCTCGCGCACTACCAGGCCGTGATGTTCGTGAGCGTGCCCGCGGTGCGCCATTTTTTGATGCCAAATCTGGCTTTAGCGCCCGAAATACCTGCGCTTGCAGCTATGTCTACGAGAGCATGGGCGCCCGGCCCCGGCACGGCGCGCGCGCTGCTGCAGGCCGGCTGGCCTGCGGCGCGGCTGGACGCCCCGCCCGCCGAGGCCGCGCAGTTCGACTCGGAGGCGCTATGGCAGCGCGTGGCGCCCCAGGTGCAGCCGGGCGCGCGCGTGCTCGTGGTGCGCGGACGCGAGGCCGGCAGCGCCAACGCAGCCGCGGGGCGCAAAGGCCAGGGGCGCGACTGGCTCGCGCAGCAGATCGAGGCTGCGGGTGGCGTCGTCGAAACCGTGGTCGCCTACGAGCGCGCCGCGCCCCATTGGAGCCCCGAGCAAGTGCGCCGCGCGCATGCGGCCGTGGCGGCGCGCAGCTGGTGGCTGCTCAGCAGCTCCTTGGCCGTGCACCATCTGCGCCAGACCCTGCCCGATCTGCCGCTCGCGCAGGCGCGTGCGCTCGCCACGCACCCGCGCATCGCCGCCGCCGCGCGCGCCGCAGGTTTCGGGCAGGTGCGCGAGTGCCGCCCCACGGTGCAAGACGTGGTGGCCGCGCTGGGCGCCTCGATAGAATCGGCTCCATGAGCTCCGTGCCCCCTTCTGGCCATTCCAGCGGCAACCCTGCCGCAGCGGCCGCTCCTGCCAGCCCTGGCGCTGCCACGCCGCCTGCTGCTGCCCCTGTCGCAGCAGCGTCTGCGCAGCACCCCTTGCCGCCCCCTTCTTCTTCTCCCCTTCCACCACCCGCACCACCTGTGCCGCCTTCCCCTGCGCCCGCACCGCAGTCTTCGTGGACGGCCCAGCCCGCCCATGCACCGGCCCCGGCGGCGTCCCGCACCGGGTTGCAGGCCTATGTGCTGGTCGCGGCAGCGGCCCTCGCCGTCGCTGCCCTGGTCAGCAGTGTGCTGCTGTGGCAAAAGCTCGGCGGCATGCAGGAGCAGTTGGCACGCCAGTCGGCCGAATCCAGTGCCCAGGCGGTCGAAGCCCGCACGCTGGCGCGCCAGGCCCAGGAGCAGGCGCGCGACGCGGTAGCGCGCCTGAGCGTGCTCGAGGCGCGCATGAGCGAGGTCGCGCTGCAGCGTACCCAGCTCGAAGAGTTGATCCAAAGCCTGTCGCGCTCGCGGGACGAAAACCTGGTGGTGGACATCGACGCAGCGCTGCGCCTCGCGCAGCAGCAAGCGCAGCTCACAGGCAGTCTGGAGCCGCTCGTGGCCGCGCTCAAGAGCGCCCAGCAACGCATAGAGCGCGCCGCCCAGCCGCGCTTGGCGCCCGTGCAACGCGCCATTGCACGCGACCTCGACCGGCTCGCGCGTGCCAATGTCACCGATACGGCCGGTTTGCTTGCGCGGCTCGACGAACTCGTGCGCTTGGTCGATGACTTGCCCGTCCAAAACGACGTCGCCCTGGCGGGCAGCGCCCATCGCCTGGCGCGCGCTGGCCAGCAAACCTCCAGCGCGGACGGGGGCGGGGCTTTGCCCTGGTGGCGTGCCGCCCTGCAAAACGTCTGGCAAAGGATGCAAGACGAAGCGCGTCAGCTCGTGCGTGTGCGCCGCATTGACCAGCCCGAAGCCATGCTGCTCGCTCCGGAGCAAGCCTTTTTCCTGCGTGAAAACCTCAAACTCAAGCTGCTCAACGCGCGCCTGGCGTTGCTCGCACACCAGTACGACGCAGCGCGTGCCGACCTTGCGGCAGCGAGCGCAGCCTTGAACAAATACTTCGATCCCACGTCGCGGCGCACGCAAAACGTCGCCACGCTCTTGCAGCAGGCGCAGGCGAGCATCAAGGCCGCCGAACTGCCACGCGTGGACGACACGCTGGCCGCGCTCGCCACGGCCGCAGCCGGGCGTTGAAACGCTGGAGACCTGACCCATGCGCGCCGCACTGTGGTTTTTGATCCTTTTCGGCGTGGCCGCGGCCGCGGCCCTTTTTGCGGGCACCAACCAGGGCAGCGTCACGCTGTTCTGGCCGCCGTACCGCATCGACCTGTCGCTGAACCTCGTGCTGTTGCTGCTCGTGCTCGGCTTCGTCACCTTGTACGCAGCCCTGCGCGCGCTCGCGGCCCTGCTCGAGCTGCCGCGCGAGGCGCGCCGCTGGCGCTTGCGCCAAAAAGAGCGCGCCATGCACGGCGCCTTGCTCGATGGCTTGGCGCACCTGCTCGCCGGGCGCTTCGTGCGCGCACGCCGCGCCGCCGACGCTGCGCTGCAGCAGGAACAGGCGCTGCAAGCTGGCGGTGAAAGCGTGGCCCATGCCGTCGCGCTGCGCACGCTCGCGCACGTGGTCGCTGCCGAAGGTTCGCACGCCCTGCAGGATCGCACCACGCGCGAAGCCCACCTGCGCGAGGCCCTCGAAAACCTGCCGGCGCAAGGCCCGGTGCGCGTGCAGGAGCTGCGCGAAGGCGTGCAACTGCGCGCCGCACGCTGGACGCTCGACGACCGCGACCCCGCCGCTGCGCTGGAGCAACTGGCCGCACTGCCGCACGGCGCGGCGCGGCGCACGCTGGCGCTGCGCATCAAGCTCAAGGCGGCGCGCCTTGCGGGCCATACGGCCGAAGCGCTCGAGACCGCGCGCCTGCTCGCCAAACACCGCGCGTTCTCGGCCACCGCGGCGCAAGGCATTTTGCGCAGTCTGGCCACCAATCTGCTCGATGGCGCGCACGACGCCGCCCAGCTGCAGCAGCTCTGGGCTTCGCTCGAGCCCGCCGAGCGCAACATGCCCGAGCTCGCCATCCACGCCGCGCAGCGCCTGGCGGCTTTGGGCGGAGATCCAGCGCAAGTGCGCGCCTGGCTGCTACCGGCATGGGAGCGCCTGGTGGAGTTGCCGCACGCCTTGCCGGACGCGCAGGCTCTCAAACTCGTGCGCACGCTCGAAGCCAGCCTGGACAGCCTGGACGCCGCCTGGCTCGCGCGCATCGAAGCCGCGCAGCAGGCCAACCCGCGCGACAGCCGCCTGCAGTACCTCGCCGGCGTGGCTTGCCTGCGCCGCGATCTCTGGGGCAAGGCCCAGCAACTGCTCACCCAGGCCGTGGCGCAGCTGCACGACGCGAGCTTGCGCGCCAGTGCCTGGCGTCACCTGGCCACGCTCGCCGAGCAGCGCGGCGACGCCGAGGCCGCTGCGCAGGCCTGGAAGAACGCGGCCTTGCAGGTGGTTGCGCCATAGCGGCGCGACTGACGCCAATCGGGGTTGGGCAAGGCGTTCGTTCCATGGCAGCACACCTCGCTGCATTCTCGTTTGCCCATGTCCAGAGAGCTGGAGCTCGCGGGGCTCAGGTGCGCTCAGGCTCGAAAAATGCCTCCAGCAAAGGCACGAGCGCCACAAACTCCTGCGCGAAGCGGGTGCGGTTCACGAAATACGCCTCGCAGGCCACGGCAAAAAACTCCGCGGGGCCCGTGGCTGCGTAGGCGTCCAGCCAGGGCCAGTCGGCGCCGAAGCGTTCGGCCAGGATCACGCGCTCACGAAATGCCTCGTAGGCTGGCGCCCAGGTCGCGTGCCAGCGGGCGCGCGCGGCCTTCGCGCTGGGTGCGCCCATGAAGCCCTTGGGCAGCGGCGGGCAGCCGTCGGCTGCGCCGTCGCGCATGTCGAGTTTGTGTGCGAATTCGTGGATCACCACGTTCGTGCCCTGCGCGGCAGTGTGCGCACCCGCGGCCACGTCGGGCCAGCTGAGCATCACGGGGCCCTGCTGCATGGCTTCGCCGGTGAGCACTTCGCGGTAGCGGTGCACCACGCCCGCCTCATCCATCAACTCGCGTCGCGCCACGGCCGGGCCGGGGTGCAGCACGATGCCCACGAAGTCATCGTACCAACGCAGCGCCCGCTCGGGCGGCCCCCAGTGCAGCAACGGCACACAGGCTTGCGCGGCCACCTGCAGCGCCATGGCGTCGCTCACCTGCAAGCCGTGCGCGCCATGGAACTCTTTTTGCTGCAAAAACAGCGAGCTCAGGGTGCGCAGCTTGTCCTGATCCCCGGGCGCCAGGGCAGAAAGAAAGGGATAGGTGCGCAGCGTCTGCTGCCACAGCGCCGGATCGATTTCCGGCACGCCACGCCAGCGTGCAAGCAGCGCCTGCGCGCTGCGCCGCCAAGCCTGCCAGAACGTCGCCATGGTTACGGATCGGAGCTTTTTGTTCAGCCTTGCGACGATGCTTCGCGCGTCAGATCGTGGCGCACGAAGCCTTGGGCGTCGAGGCGCAGCACCTCGGCGCGCGGCGGCGATGCGGCCATGTCCCAGTCGCTGAGCACCACGCGCCGACCCTTTGGCGCGAGCGCGTGTTCGCCCGGGCGGTGCGTGTGGCCGTGCAGCAGCCACTGCGCCTGCGCGGCGTGCAGCCAGGCGCGCGCGGCGGCGTCATCGACGTCGGCATACCAGGCGCCTGATTGTTTGCGCGCGCTGCTTTGTGCGCGCATGCCGCGCGCCTGGGCCCGGCGCGCAAGCAAAGGCTGGGCCAGAAAGCGCTGCTGCCACTCGGGCGTGCGCGCCAGGGTGCGAAAGCGCTGGTAGTCCACGTCGTCCACGCAGAGCTGGTCGCCGTGGCTCAGCAAGATGCGCTGCCCGGCAAACACCAGCACCGTGGGGTCGGCCAGCAGCGTGAGGCCGCAGGCGCGCGCAAAGCCGGTGCCGGCCAGAAAGTCGCGGTTGCCTACCATGAAATACACAGGCAGGCGCTGCGCCGTGGCGCGCAAGATGGCGCAGCACTCGGCCTCGAAACTGCGGGCGTCGGGCGTCTGGGCCTGATCTGCAACATCTTCGATCGCATCGTCGCCAACCCAGACTTCGAACAGGTCACCGAGGATGAACAGCGCGCTCGCCTGCGCGCGTTGCATGTAGTCGCGCCAGACGGCAAACGTGGCACGATCCTGCACCTGCAGGTGCAGGTCGGAGATGAAGTCGAGCGTGCGCCAGCCCGCAGGAGCGACGAGTTCCTCGAAGCGCGGCAGGGCAGGCTGCATGGCAGCAAAGAATCAGAGCACGACCGCCTTTTCGATCACCACGTCGGTCTTGGGCACGTCGTCGTGAAAGCCCTTGCGGCCCGTGGGCATGGCCTTGATCTTGTCCACCACCTCGGTGCCGCCGACCACCTTGCCAAACACGGCATAGCCCCAGCCCTGAGCGGTCGGCGCGGTGAAGTTCAGGAAACCGTTGTCGGCCACGTTGATGAAAAACTGCGCCGTGGCCGAGTGCGGATCGCTGGTGCGTGCCATGGCGATGGTGTAGGTGTCGTTTTTCAGGCCGTTGTTGGCTTCATTCTCGATCGGCGCATCGGTGGCCTTTTGTTGCATGCCGGGCTCGAAGCCGCCGCCCTGGATCATGAAGCCGGGGATCACGCGGTGGAAGATGGTGTTGTCATAGTGGCCTTTTTGCACGTAGGACAAAAAGTTGGCCACGGTCTTGGGCGCCTTGTCGGCGTCGAGTTCGAGCGTGATGGTGCCGTAGCCGGCGATGTGCAGTTCGACGCGAGGATTGCTCATGGGGTTGCTTTCTCTGAAAAAACAGGAGGGGGGTTACTTGACTTCGGTGGCGGAAAGAATGGTCACGGGCGTGAGCGGCACGTTCTGGTGCATGCCGCGGTTGCCCGTGGGCACGGCCTTGATTTTGTCCACCACGTCCATGCCGCGCACCACCTTGCCGAACACGGCGTAGCCGTAACCGTCGGGTTGCGGGGCGTCGAGCATGGGGTTGTTCTTGACGTTGATAAAGAACTGCGAGGTCGCCGAATGAGGATCACTGGTGCGCGCCATGGCCACGGTGTAAGCCTCATTTTTCAGGCCGTTGCGGGCCTCCAGCACGATGGGCGCGCGCGTGGGTTTTTGCTGCATGTCGGGCGTAAAGCCGCCACCCTGGATCATGAAGCCGTCGATCACGCGGTGGAAGATCGTGCCGTCGTAGTGCCGCTCACGCACGTATTGCAAAAAATTCTCCACGGTGCGCGGCGCTTTGGCGGGGTTCAATTCGAGCACGATCTCGCCCATGCTGGTGGTGAGCTGGACGCGCGGCGCGGTTTGCGCGAGCGCCGCAGGAACTCCTGAAACAAGAGCTGCCAGCGCAATGCCAGCAACGGTAAAAAGGGTTTTTCGTTTGGAAAACATGGAAAACTCGTAAAGGAGATGTCGCAGTTTGCCAGCTTGCCAGCGCACAGACGCCTCAGTGGAGGCTGCGTTGGGTATCGCACACCGATGCGACCTGCGCAAAAAGGCTTACTTGCGCGGTGCCGAGGCTGGGGTGCGGGTGCTGGCTGCCGGCCGCTGAAACAGCTCGCGCAGCAAGGCCAGCTTGGGCTTGACCGTGGCGTTGTTCGGGTCGAGCTGCAAAGCCTTGGCGTAGGACTGCTGGGCCAGGCGCGCATAGATGTCGCCGAGGTTCTCGTGCGCCGTGGCGTAGGAGGGGTTGTTGCGCACCGCCATCTCGAGCGCGACGCGCGCCTTGTCGAACTGGTTTTGCTGCGCATAGAGCACGGCCAGGTTGTTGTAGGGCTCGGGCAGCTCGGGGTAGTCCTGCGTGAGCTGGGTGAAGGTGGCGATCGCCTCTTCGGTTTTGCCCGCATCCGACTGCGCCACGCCGCGCAAAAAGCGCAGCTGCGGATCGCGCGGGTTGGCGGCCAGGCGTTGCTCGATCTGCGTGAGCGCCTCGGCGGGTTTGCCTGCCTTGAGCAATTGGGTGATGGCGGCGTAGTCCCCGACGGTCTGCGCCTGCGCCATTCCACCAGCCAGCAATGCCGCCAGGGCCAGCAGGCGCAACAGCCATGAGAAAGTGAGATGGGCAGGCTTCATGAGCGAAGAAGATAGGGTAAACAAGGACGAATCGGGGCGCGCGCCAGGGGCTTTGGGGGTCAGGGGCGGGCCTTATACTGCCGCGGATTGTAGCGAAGGGGTTGTCATGGCCATGCTGCGCTATCGTCGTGCCGGGCGGCTCTTGGGGCCTGGCAGCGGCCTGCGTCACGGTGGTTTTTTGCCCGCAGCGAAGCGCAGTGGCCGAGCGCCCGACGGCCATCCCTCATAGCCCCCGTGCGGTTTTTTTCTGAATTTTCATGACCTTGCGTATCTACAACACGCTTTCGCGTGCCTTGGAGGAGTTTTCTCCGCTCGAAGCCGGCCATGTGCGCATGTACGTGTGCGGCATGACGATTTACGACCTGTGCCACATCGGCCATGCGCGCATGATGATGGCCTTCGACGTGGTGCAGCGCTGGCTCAAGGCGAGCGGCTGGCGCGTGACCTACGTGCGCAACATCACCGACATCGACGACAAAATCATCCGCCGCGCGCTCGAGCGCGGCATCACGATCCGCGCGCTGACCGACGAAATGACCGTCGCCATGCACGCCGACACGGCCGCGCTGGGCATAGAGCCGCCCACCCTGGAGCCGCGCGCCACCGACTACATCCCGCAGATGCTTTCCATGATAGGCACGCTCGAGCGCAAAGGGCTGGCCTACCGCGCGCGCAGCGGCGACGTGAACTACGCCGTGCGCAAATTCCCCGGCTACGGCAAGCTCTCGGGCAAGTCGCTCGACGAGTTGCGCGCGGGCGAGCGCGTGGCCGTGAGCGACGACAAGCAAGACCCGCTGGACTTCGTGCTCTGGAAGTCCGCCAAGCCCGAGGAGCCGCCCGAGGCCCAATGGGACAGCCCCTACGGCCCGGGCCGCCCGGGCTGGCACATCGAGTGCTCGGCCATGAGCTGCGCGACGCTGGGCGAGACCTTCGACATCCACGGTGGTGGCGCAGACCTGCAGTTTCCGCACCACGAAAACGAAATCGCCCAGAGCGAAGGCGCCACGGGCAAGCCGCCCGCGCGCTTTTGGGTGCACAACGGTTTCGTGCGCGTGGACAACGAAAAAATGAGCAAGTCGCTCGGCAACTTCTTCACCATCCGCGAGGTGCTGCAGCGCTACGACGCCGAAACCGTGCGTTTTTTCCTCGTGCGCACGCACTACCGCAGCGCGCTCAACTACAGCGACGCGCACCTAGCCGACGCGCGCCAGGCGCTCAAGCGGCTCTACACGGCGCTGAGTTTGGTGGCGCCCAACGCGCTCGCCCAGCCCACCGCGCCCGCGCAGATCGACTGGTCCAATCCCTGGGCGGCGCGCTTCAAGGCCGCGATGGACGAGGACTTCGGCACGCCCGAGGCCGTGGCTGTGCTGTTCGAGCTCGCGAGCGAGGTGAACCGGACGCGCTCGGCCGCGCTCGCGGGGCTGCTGCGGGCGCTGGGCGGCTGCCTGGGGCTGCTTCAGGGCGACCCCGAGGCCTTCTTGCGCGCTGGCGCGGGCCTCGACGAGGCCGCCATCGCGGCGCAGATCGCCGCGCGCGCCGCCGCGAAAAAAGCCAAAAACTTCGCCGAAGCCGACCGCATCCGCGCCGAGCTACTGGCCCAGGGCATCGCGCTCAAGGATTCGCCCACGGGCACGACCTGGGAGGCCGTGCGCTGAGGCTGAAAACATTTCCGCCGCGGCCGAATAACTTTCAGCCTCTGACGCCTTTTTATATGAAATATGCCTTCAGCGCCCGTGGAATGTGCCATGACAGCTTCTGAAAACGTAGCGCAAGCGTCACCCGCCACGCCTTTTACGCCAGCCCCCACCACGCCGCATTACTGGGCGGATGCGTGCAAGCACCTCATGCGCAAAGACCGGGTCATGAAGCGCCTGATCCCGCAATTTGGCGACGCGCGGCTCGCCTCGCGCGGCGACGCCTTTTCCACGCTCGCGCGCAGCATCGTCGGCCAGCAGATCTCGGTCAAGGCTGCGCAGTCGGTGTGGGAGCGCTTTGCCGCGCTGCCCGAGCGCATGACGCCGGCGCACGTGCTCCGCCTCAAGGTGGACGACATGCGCGCGGCGGGCCTGTCGGCGCGCAAGGTCGATTACCTGGTCGATCTGGCGCTGCACTTCGAGCAAGGGCAGCTGCATGTCAAGGATTGGTCGGGCATGGAGGACGATGCCATCATCGCCGAACTCGTGGCGATCCGCGGCATAGGCCGCTGGACGGCCGAAATGTTCCTGATCTTTCACCTCATGCGCCCCAACGTGCTGCCGCTTGACGACGTGGGCCTGCTCAAAGGCATCAGCCGTAACTACTTTTCCGGCGAGCCCGTGAGCCGCAGCGATGCGCGCGAGGTAGCCGAGGCCTGGAAGCCCTGGTGCAGCGTGGCGACTTGGTATATTTGGCGCTCGCTCGACCCGCTGCCCGTGGTGTATTGACCTGCCCATCCCCGCTTGCAGCCTGGCAGCGCGGGACATTCGCATGCCTTGATGGCACGCGCCCCCTAGGAGAACGACGTTGGCCAAAAAAACCTTTCTCGACTTCGAGCAACCCATTGCCGAACTCGAAACCAAAATCGAAGAGCTGCGCTACGTGCAAAACGAGAGCGCCGTCGATATCTCGGAAGAAATCGAACAGCTCAGCAAAAAAAGCCAGCAGCTCACCAAAGACATCTACAGCCACCTCACGCCCTGGCAGATCACCAAGATCGCGCGCCACCCCGAGCGCCCCTATACGCTCGACTACGTGCGCGACATCTTCACCGACTTCGTCGAACTGCACGGCGATCGCCACTACGCTGACGACCTCTCCATCGTCGGCGGCCTGGCGCGCTTCAACGGCCATGCCTGCGTGGTGCTGGGTCACCAGAAAGGGCGCGACACCAAGGAGCGCACGCTGCGCAACTTCGGCATGAGCAAGCCCGAGGGCTACCGCAAGGCGCTGCGCCTCATGAAAACGGCGGAAAAATTCCACCTGCCCGTGTTCACCTTCGTGGACACTCCCGGCGCCTACCCCGGCATAGACGCCGAAGAGCGCGGCCAGTCCGAAGCCATAGGGCGCAACATCTTCGAGATGACGCAACTCGAAGTGCCCATCATCAGCACCATCATCGGTGAAGGCGGCTCGGGCGGCGCGCTCGCGATCGGCGTGGGCGACCAGGTGCTGATGCTGCAATACGCGATCTACTCGGTCATCAGCCCCGAGGGCTGCGCCTCCATCCTCTGGAAAACCAACGAAAAAGCCCAGGACGCCGCCGAAGCCCTGGGCATCACGGCGCACCGCCTCAAGGCGCTCGGGCTCATCGACAAGATCGTCAGCGAACCCGTGGGCGGCGCGCACCGCGACCCCAAGCAAATGTCGGCCTTTCTCAAGCGCGCGCTCGGCGACGCCTACCGCCAATTGGCCGATCTCAAGCCCAAAGAACTGGTCGAGCGCCGCTACGAGCGCCTCAAGAGCTGCGGCCGCTTCAACGACACCAAGGCCGAAAGCGCATGACCCACACGGGCGTTGCGCCGTGCAATGCCTAGTGCAGTGTTTGACGCTTGATGCGACAAATAAAACCGATGGATTTTTGGTCTGAGCAAGGCGCAAACCGCAGCGATACCGGGTGGTATCGCGAGGATTTGCAACGCGGCCCGGGCCGAAAAGACGCGGTTTTATGTCGCAGATAGCGTCGAACACTGCACTAGGAGCCTGTCGGACTTTGGACGTCGAAAGCGAGAAGGTGCCCCAGCGAGTCCAGTTTTTGCCGGATTCGCCGCCCCATAGCGGGACTATGGGGCAAGAAGACGGTAAAAAATGGGCCGCTGCGGCGCATTCGCAGCCGACGATTCCAAAGTCCGACAGGCTCCTAGCAGCCTGTCGGACTTTGGGCGCACAGCACGCGCAGGCCGCCGGGCGCTGCACGGACCAGCAGCAGCGGCCCCCCTTTTTCTCGTTCGCTGATGCCTCTGCCACGCTGTAACTTTGCGCGTGCTGCGGGTTTCGCGCCCTGCATCGCGCCCTGCCTCTTGCCATGACGCAATCCTTCGACGCCGCCATGCGGGCTTTCGCCCCGCAGCTGCCGCTGGCCGTGGGCCTGAGCGGCGGTGCCGATTCGAGCGCGCTGCTGCTGGCCTGCGTGCGCCGCTGGCCGGGGCAGGTGCAGGCGATCCACGTGCACCACGGCCTGCAGGCGGCAGCGGACGACTTCGAACGCCACTGCATCGCGCTGTGCGCGCGCCTCGGCGTGCCGCTGCACCTGCAGCGCATCGACGCGCGGCCCGCGCGCGGCGCCAGCCCCGAGGACGCCGCCCGCCGCGCCAGATACCAGGCTTTTGAGGCTGTAGCCAAGGATAGCCGTGCGCATGTAGCTATTCAATCAATAGCATTGGCGCAGCACGCCGACGACCAGGTCGAAACCCTGCTGCTCGCGCTCTCGCGCGGCGCGGGCGTGGCGGGCCTTGCGTCCATGCCCGCGCACTGGCAGCGCGGCGGCCTGCACTGGTGGCGCCCCTTGCTGCGCGTGGCCGGCGCCGACGTGCGCGCCTGGCTGCGCGCGCAGGGCGAGGGCTGGATCGAAGACCCGAGCAACGCCGACGAGCGCTACACGCGCAACCGCATTCGCGCGCGCGTGCTGCCCGCGCTCGAGGCGGCCTTCCCGGCGTTTCGCGACACCTTCGCGCGTTCGGCCGCGCACGCCGCGCAGGCCAGCGCCCTGCTGCATGAGCTGGCCCGGGAAGACCTGGCGCTCGTGGGCACGCCGCCGCAAATCGCCGCACTGCAAACGCTGGGGCCCGAGCGCCAGGCCAACGTGCTGCGCCACTGGCTGCGCAGCGCTCACCACACCACGCCCAGCGCCGCCCAGCTGCAAGAGCTGCAGCGCCAGATCGCCGCGTGCCAAACGCGCGGCCAGCGCATCCACATCAAGGTTGGACGCGGCTTCGTGGTGCGCGTGGATGAGCGTCTCGATTGGTACAATCCTGCGCTTTTTCCGCCCCCCGCCGGCGCAAGCTGAGCCTCATGCGGTAGTAGTTTTTGCGGCGGTTTTTCAGGCTTTTTTATGGCATTGATCGTTCACAAATACGGCGGCACCTCGATGGGCTCGACCGAGCGCATCCGCAACGTCGCCAAGCGCGTGGCCAAATGGGCGCGCGCGGGCTACCAGATGGTGGTCGTCCCGAGCGCCATGAGCGGCGAAACCAACCGCCTGCTCGGCCTGGCCAAAGAACTCGCGCCGGCGCGCGTCATGCCGGCTTACCAGCGCGAGCTCGACATGCTCGCCGCCACCGGTGAACAGGCCTCGTCCGCACTGCTCGCGATCGCGCTGCAGGCCGAAGGCGTGGACGCCGTCAGCTACGCGGGTTGGCAGGTGCCCATCCGCACCGACAGCGCCTTCACCAAGGCACGTATCGAATCGATCGACGACCAGCGCGTGCGCGCCGACCTGGCCGCGGGCAAGGTGGTCATCATCACGGGCTTTCAGGGCATCGACAGCGAGGGCAACGTCACCACGCTGGGCCGCGGCGGCTCCGACACCTCGGCCGTGGCCGTGGCCGCAGCGCTCAAAGCCGACGAATGCCTGATCTACACCGACGTCGATGGCGTTTACACCACCGACCCGCGCGTGGTGCCCGAGGCGCGGCGCCTGCGCAGCATCAGCTTCGAGGAAATGCTCGAAATGGCGAGCCTGGGCTCCAAGGTGCTGCAGATCCGCTCGGTCGAGTTCGCGGGCAAATACAAGGTGCCCATCCGCGTGCTCTCGAGCTTCACGCCCTGGGACATCCCCATCGAAGAAGAGGCCCGCTCGGGCACGCTGATCACTTTTGAGGAAGACGAAAACATGGAACAAGCCCTGGTATCCGGCATCGCTTTCAACCGCGACGAGGCCAAGATCTCCGTGCTCGGCGTGCCCGACAAGCCCGGCATCGCCTACCAGATCCTCGGCGCCGTGGCGGACGCGAACATCGAGGTGGACATGATCATCCAGAACGTGAGCAAGGACGGCAAAACCGACTTCAGCTTCACCGTGCACCGCAACGACTATGCGCGCACCGTCGATCTGCTCAAGGAAAAGGTGCTACCCAAGCTGGGCGCAGAGGCCGTCATAGGCGACACCAAAATCTGCAAGGTGAGCATCGTCGGCATAGGCATGCGCAGCCACGTGGGCGTGGCGAGCAAGATGTTCCGCACACTGAGCGAAGAAGGCATCAACATCCAGATGATCTCCACCTCCGAGATCAAAACCTCGGTCGTGATCGACGAGAAATACATGGAACTCGCCGTGCGCGCGCTGCACCGCGCCTTCGACCTCGACCAGGAACCGGCCGCGGCATGAAACTGCTGAAAATCACCGAAAATATGCCGCCGCGGCGCCTGATCTAAGGCATAATCACCGACTCATTGGAAACGTGACCGAGAGGCCGAAGGTGCTCCCCTGCTAAGGGAGTATGCGGTGTAGAGCCGCATCGAGGGTTCGAATCCCTCCGTTTCCGCCAGAACAAGACCTCCCAACTCGCCCGGCCGGGTTGTGAGGCACTCAAAGCCCCGCACGATGCGGGGCTTTTTGCTGCGGGCTCCTGACTGACCCCATGGCCACTCACCCCCGTAACCTGCCTCAGACCCCGTTTCGTCTCACGACCTCCTGACTTTTTGACGCCTGGCTGCTGCGGGAGCCATGCTTGCGTCTTGGCATTGTTGCAGCACACCAGATTCACGCGCTTCCTCCCCAATGCCCCTCGAAGTCGAATGACAGTTGTTTGTGGTGTTTGATCGACAGCAGGAACAGGGCGTCGTCAACTTGCACGTACAGCACCAGATAGTGGGTCATCACGTATTCACGCAATCTGGCAACGGAATTGCCCACACCAGCAGCCAGCTTGGCCCTCAACGCGGCGATGACGTTGGTGGCCTCCGCTGAACCCACAGCACGATTGAAAAAAGGTCTGCCTAAATTTGTTTGGAAACTGCTCCAAGTTGGGCAACACCGTGCCGAGCAACTCGTCGATCAACACATCGAATGCCTGGGGAGCTTCTGCTTCGATCAAGAACTGTTCGATGTCAGCCAAGTTCCGCTCGAAGTTGGCGGTGATCTTGATGGTGACGCGGTTGGTCATGTGATTCAACCCAGATAGTCCATTAGGCGGTGCTGCGCACCTACGCGGGCGTTGGCGGACGTCTGCCGGTCATTTCGGCCGCGGCTTCGGCGTCCATGGCACTGGCCATGGACTTCTCACCCGCGACCAAACTGCCACGCCAGCCGCCTCGCCACCATCCCGCGTCCTAATGAACAATCTGGGTTCAAGCGGCTCGACGTTTTTTGATGGCGGTCAGTGCTGCACGGGCATCCTGCGTGCGTCCTGCTGCCATGTCCTCCAAGCCCTTGGATGCTTCGTCAATAAGCAGCAGGTGGATGCGCTCGCGCTCTAATTGGTGGTAATAGTCGAGGCGTTTCGCATTGATGATGGCAATAAACGCTTCGCCGTTTTTGGTGATGATCTTCTCAGCACCCGCTCGAACGTCCTCTGCCAATTCTGAAAAATTGGCACGCGCGTGAGACAGGGGAATTACGTCGCTGGCTGAGATTGCCATGGGGGGCCTCCGGGTGACGAAGATAGTGCAGAACTTTGTACATCTTACACGCACGGCTCCGAGCAGAAATCACCTGCCGGATAGCGTGTGCGGCTGCTCGTACTCCTCGACCAGAACCGCAGAACGGCTCGGGGCATGAGCAACAAGCGGAGCGGATGGATTCTCTGCAACCCTCAGGGATGCGGCACTCGAACGTGGGCCCTACGGCATGGGGAGTGTCCGAATTTCTGTGTGTGAGGCGGTTTGGAAATTTTCTATCAAGGCCCCTGCCAGGCCGCCGGAGGCCCCGCCGGTTGCGCCATGTACTCATGCGCAACCCCCCTTGGGGCGGCTGCTCGCTCGGTGGTGCTGGACGCGGTCATTATCAAGCCCTCCTGCTCGTAAATCGCTCCTCGTAAAGAATCGCAAACTGATTCATGGCGGCCTTCCAATGGTTGGCCGCACGGCCCCAGTCTGCGGTGATGTTGCGCAGCGCCAGCCAGATCAGCTTGGTGGCGGCCTCATCGCTGGGGAAATGTCCTCTGGTCTTGATGATCTTGCGCAGCTGGGCATTCACGCTCTCAATGGCGTTGGTCGTGTAGATCACCCGGCGCACCTCGGGCGGGAAGGCAAAGAAGGGAGTGACCCTGTCCCATGCCCTTCGCCAGGCCGCTGCCACCGTAGGAAACCTGGCGCCCCAGGGGCCTTGGGCAAACGCATCCAATTCGGCCTGTGCCGCCTCTGCGGTGGCTGCCGTGTAGATGGGCTTGAGGGCCGCGGCAAGGCCTTTGCGCTCCTTCCAGCTGGCATAGTCCAGGCTGTTTCTGATCAGGTGCACGATGCAGGTCTGCAGGGTGGTGTCAGGGTACACCGCCGCCAGTGCTTCGGACATGCCCTTCAGTCCGTCGGTGACCGCAATGAGGATGTCGTTGCAGCCCCGGGTCTTTAGCTCGTTGAACACCTTCATCCAGAACTTGGCGCCTTCCGTGTTCTCTATCCACAGGCCCAGGATGTCTTTGCTGCCATCGGGCAAGATGCCCAGAGCCAGGAACACTGCCTTGGAGCGCACCACGGCATCGTCTTTGATTTTCACGCGCAAGGCGTCGAAGAACACCACCGGGTACATGGACTCCAGCGCGCGTGTCTGCCAGGTCGTCACTTCGCTCATCACGGCGTCGCTCACGCGACTGATGAGGTCGGCAGAAACATCCATTGCGTACATTTCTGCGAGGTAGCCTTGGATTTCGCGTACCGTCATGCCACGGGCGTACATGGCGATGATTTTGTCGTCAAAGCCTGTGAAGCGCCGCTCGTGCTTGCCGATGAGCTGGGGCTCGAACGTCCCCATGCGGTCTCTGGGGACTTCGATGGCCAGCGGGCCACTGTCCGTCAATACCGTCTTGGCGCTCTTGCCATTGCGGTGGTTGCTTGCGTCTGCGGGCTTGGCTTGGCCCGTCGCGTAGCCAAGGTGCTGGCTCAGCTCGGCCCCAAGAGCGCGTTCGATGAAGGCTTTCTTGAACCGCTGGAAAACGTCTTCGAGCTGCGCCGGGGTCACTGGCCCGGGAATCAACTCTTCCAGTAGTTCCGCCGGGATGGCCGGATGGGTCACTTTGTCCGCTGTCGCGGCTGTCTTTGTCTTGCTTGGCATACATACTCCTTGTGGCTATGGTATGCCTCACACACAAAATTTCTGACAGGCTCACGGCATGTTGCGCAATGCTCTTGGTAAACTCATGCAGCAAGATGGCGTTTCCTGGAAGCCCATCCCGGTTTTTCGTACGCATCGTCCAATCACGACGCTCCCACCCCATGACCCTCCTCGTCACCGGCGGCGCCGGCTTCATCGGCAGCAATTTCGTGCTCGACTGGCTTGCGCACAGCGACGAGCCCATCGTCAAC
>NZ_QPJU01000007.1 GCF_003337425.1 Extensimonas vulgaris | reverse complement strand
GCGGCTGGAGGATGAGCGAGCGGGGGCATGGACGGTCATGGTACGAAATTATTGCGCCAATCAAGGAATCCATGATGGTTTCGAACGTTTACTTACCACCGCATTGCCCTTGCATGCCTGCTGGCCGCTGTCGGCAGCAGCGCCGCCGTGGCGCAAGACAAGGTCAAAATCGGCTACATCTCCGACATGTCCAGCCTTTACGCCGACGTCGAGGGCAAGAATGGTGCGGTCGCGATCCAGATGGCGATCGACGATTTTGGCGGCAAGGTGCTCGGCATGCCGATCGAACTGCTCACCGTCGATCACCAAAACAAGGCCGACATCGCCGCCGCGAAGGCGCGCGAATGGATAGACACGCAGGGGCTGACCATGGTGTTCGGTGGCACCAATTCGGGCGCCGCACTCGCCATGGCCAAGGTCGCACAAGAGAAAAAGCGCGTGTTCATCAATAACGGCGCCGGCACCTCGGCCCTGACGAATGAACAGTGCAGCCCCTACACCGTGCACTACGCCTACGATACCGTGGCGCTGGCCAAAGGCACGGGCGGCACCATCGTCGAAAACGGTGGCAAGACCTGGTTCTTCCTGACGGCCGATTACGCGTTCGGCCACGCGCTCGAGGCCGACACCAGCGCCATCGTCAAGGCCAAAGGCGGCACCGTGCTAGGCTCGGTGCGCCATCCGTTGAATGCGTCGGACTTTTCCTCGTTCCTGCTGCAGGCGCAGAACTCCAAGGCGCAGGTGCTGGGCCTGGCCAATGCCGGGGGTGACACGATCAACTCGATCAAGGCCGCCAAGGAGTTCGGTATCACCAAGACGATGAAGCTCGCCGGCCTGCTGATTTTCTTCAGCGACATCCACAGCCTGGGCCTGCGCAACACCGAAGGCCTGCAGTTCACCACGAGCTGGTACTGGGACATGAACAACGAGACGCGCAAGTTTGCCGACCGCTTCATGCAGAAAACCAACCGCCGCCCGACCGAAATCCAGGCTGCGGACTACTCGGCCACGATGAACTATCTCAAGGCTGTGGAAGCCGCCAAGAGCATAGACGCTGACAAGGTCATGGCAGCGTGGCGCAACATGAAGATGAACGACTTTTTCGGCTCGGGCTACCTGCGAGCCGACGGTCGCTACGTGCACGACATGTACCTGATGCAGGTCAAGTCGCCCGCCGAATCCAAAGGCACCTGGGACTACTACAAGCTCATCAAAAAGCTGCCGGGCGAACAGGTGTTCACCACCAAGGCCGAGAGCAAGTGCGCGCTCTGGAAGTGACCCCGCGTCGCCGCGGCGCGCCGGCATAAACCGATTGGCCGGCGCGCCCCCTCCACACCTTTTTGCAGCGAATCCATGCAAATCTTCGGCGTCTCTTTGCCCGGCCTGTTGAGCCAGCTCTTGTTGGGACTGGTCAACGGCTCTTTTTACGCCATCCTCAGCCTGGGGCTGGCGGTGATCTTTGGTCTGCTCAATGTCATCAACTTCGCGCACGGCGCCTTGTTCATGATGGGCGCGCTGTTCACCTGGATGGCAGCGACCTATTTCGGCGTCAACTACTGGGTGATGCTGCTGGTTGCGCCCTTGCTCGTGGGGGTTTTTGGCGTGCTCATCGAGCGCCTGCTGCTGCGCTGGATCTACAAGCTCGACCACCTCTACGGCATGTTGCTCACGCTCGGGCTGACGCTGCTGGTCGAAGGTTTTTTCCGCTCCATCTACGGAGTGTCGGGCCTGGGTTACGACGCGCCGGAATTGCTGCAAGGGGCCACCGACGTCGGCTTCATGATGCTGCCCAATTACCGCGTCTGGGTGGTGCTGGCCTCGCTGACCGTGTGTCTTGTCACCTGGTTCGTGATCGAAAAAACGCGCCTGGGCGCCTACCTGCGTGCCGGCACCGAGAATCCGCGGCTCGTGGAAGCCTTCGGCGTCAACGTGCCGGTCATGATCACGCTGACCTACGCCTTCGGTGCCGCGCTCGCCGCGTTTGCCGGCGTGCTCGCTGCGCCCGTGTACCAGGTCACACCGCTCATGGGACAAAACCTCATCATCGTCGTGTTCGCGGTGGTGGTGATCGGCGGCATGGGCTCCATCCTTGGCTCCATCATCACGGGGCTGGGCCTCGGGGTGATCGAAGGTTTCACCAAAGTGTTCTACCCCGAAGCATCTTCCACCGTGGTTTTCGTCATCATGGTCATCGTCCTCCTGATCCGCCCCGCGGGCCTGTTCGGCAAAGAAAAATGAGGGGCTGACGGCATGACTTTCCACCGCATTTCCATCCTCGGCTACAGCCTGCTGCTCGTGGGCTTGCTGCTCGCACCGCTGCTGGGCGCCTATCCCGTATTCATGATGACGCTGCTGTGCTTTGCACTGTTTGCGTCGGCGTTCAACCTGCTGCTGGGCTACACCGGCATGCTGTCTTTCGGGCATGCAGCGTTTTTTGGCGGCGCGGCCTACGTTGCCGGCCACGCGATCAAGGTCTGGGGCCTCACGCCCGAAGTCGGCCTGCTGCTGGGCACGGCCAGCGGCGCCTTGCTGGGGCTCATCATGGGCTACCTGGCTATACGTCGCCAGGGCATTTACTCGACCATGATCACGCTGGCGCTGGCGCAAATGCTGTTTTTCGTGTGTTTGCAGGCGCCCTTTACGGGCGGCGAAGACGGCCTGCAGGGCGTGCCGCGCGGCAAACTCTTTGGGCTGCTCGACCTCAAGAACGATCTGCTGATGTATTACGTCGCTCTTGTCGTGGTCGTGGCGGCTTTCCTGCTGATCGTGCGCACCATCCATTCACCGTTTGGCCAGGTGCTCAAGGCCATCAAGGAAAACGAGCCGCGTGCGATCTCGCTGGGCTACGACACCAACCGTTTCAAGCTGCTGGCGTTCGTGCTCTCTGCGGCGTTGGCAGGGCTGGCCGGCTCGCTCAAGACCTTGGTGCTCGGCTTTGCCACGCTCAGCGACGTGCACTGGTCGGCTTCAGGCCATGTGGTGCTGATGACCCTGGTCGGCGGGCTTGGCACACTGGCAGGGCCGCTCGCGGGCTCCACCGTGGTGGTGCTGGTCGAAAACAAGATCGGCGAACTCGGTTATTTCCTCGCGAGGCTGACGGGCGTGGAGTGGTTTCAGACCCTGGGAGAGTCCGTCTCCATCATCACGGGCCTGATCTTCGTCGTGTGCGTGCTTGCGTTCCGCCGCGGCATCATGGGAGAGTTCGTCGCCTGGATGAGCCGCCGACGCGCAGCGATCCAAAAATAGCCTAGTGTAGTGTTCGACGCTATCTGCGACATAAAACCGCGTCTTTTCGGCCTGGGCCGCGTCGCAAATCCTCGCGATACCACCCGGTATCGCTGCGGATTGCGCCTTGCCCAGACCAAAAATCCATCGGTTTTATTTGTCGCATCAAGCATCAAACACTACACAAGCGCCACATGCCCTGCGACTGGGCATCAGCCATTGTTTGATATAAGTCAAGTCGATGCTTTTGGATGAAGCAATTGGTTCTTGAAATGGCGTTCATCGCTGCCATTTGATTTGCATCTTCATCGGTTGCATGCGTGTGTTTTTGACATGCATGACCGGTGAGGCAGATGCCGATGGTCGGCGTGTTTTTGCCTATGTTTCACAGAACCAAAGGAGTTTCATCATGAGTTCTCTCGTCCCACGCAGCATTTTCGACGACTTTTTCAAAGATTTGGCGCCGGCTTTTTATGTACGTCCTCTGTCTGGCGATCTATTGCCAGATCCTTCCAAAATCAAAATCGACGTCAAAGAGGACGATGCTGCATACACCGTGCATGCAGAAATTCCTGGGGTTTCCAAAGACGAAATCCAGGTGTCTATCGACGGTAATGTCGTGAGTTTGCGTGCAGAGAAGCAGCAAAAAGAAGAAAAGAAAGAAGGCGAAAAGGTTTTGCGTTCCGAGCGCTACTATGGCGCCATCGAGCGCAGCTTCCAATTGCCCACCGAAATCGATTCGGCACAGGCCAAGGCCAAATACGAAAACGGCGTTCTGACGCTCACCCTGCCCAAGAAGCAATCGAGCGCAGCGCAGCGTCTGAAAATCGAATAAAAGCTAAAAAGGCCGCTGCTTTTTGATTTTTCCACGACTTACGCAAATCGGGGTCAGGCAAGGCGCTCGCCCCATGGCGCAACGCTTTGCTGCATCCTTGTTTGCGTAAGTCTAGTTTTCAAAAACGCAGCCGCTGCATCACTGCCTGCACCAAGTGGTCTATGGCCTTCGTCTGGTCGCAAGCAATGGTGTGGCGCTCGGGCATGGCGCGCAGCCAGGTGATCTGACGTTTGGCGAGTTGGCGCGTGGCAACGATGCCACGCTCGCGCAAGTGCGCTAAGTCGAGGGGGTTACCGCTCATTGCCTCGGCGTCGAGCGCCTCCCAAGCCTGACGGTACCCCACGCTGCGCATCGAAGGCAGGTCGGCGTGCAGGTCGCCGCGCGCACGCAAGGCGCGCACTTCGTCGAGAAAACCCGCTGCGAGCATCGCATCGAAACGCTGCGCGATGCGCTCGTGCAGCCAGGCGCGGTTTTGTGGTTCTAAAGAAAAAAGGGCTGTAGCGCTTGCTGGATCTGCGCTGGCAGCTCTTTTTTTGTGAGTTTGCAGGGTCGAAAGCGGCTGGCCCGTCAATTGCCACACCTCGAGCGCGCGTTGGATGCGCTGGCTGTCGTTGGGGCTCAGGCGCGCGGCCGTGGCCGGGTCTATGCGCGCGAGTTCGGCATGCAACGCGGGCCAGCCGAGCGCGGTGGCACGTGCGTCGATGGCAGCGCGCACGCTGGCGTCGGCCGGGGGCAGGGCATCCAGGCCCTCGAACAAAGCCTTGAAATACAGCATGGTGCCGCCCACGAGCAGGGGCAGGGCGGCGCGCGCGCGAATTTCGGCGATCAGCCTGCGGGCATCGTGCACGAACTCGGCGGCGCTGTAGGTTTGGCTTGGCTCGCGGATGTCTATCAGGTGGTGCGGCACCTCAGCGCGCTCGGCCAGCGTCGGCTTGGCGGTGCCTATGTCCATGCCGCGATAGACCAGCGCCGAGTCCACGCTGATGATCTCCACCGGCATGTGCGGCGCAAGCGTTTGCGCCAAGGCCAGCGCCGCCGCAGTCTTGCCCGAGGCCGTGGGCCCGGCGATCGCGAGCACGGGCAGGGGGTTGGAGGAAGCAGTCGTCATGCCGCTTGGGGCTCGCCAAACCGCGGCACCAGCGTCCAGGCGATGACTGCCAGCGCCACGGCACTTACCCCAATCCCTTGCACGAGCGGCCACACGCTGCCGTCGAGGTGCGCGCCCACCCAACGGCCGATGCCAAACGCGACCAGCATGGTGATGCAGCCGTTGCAGGCCGATGCCACGCCGGCAGCCTGCGGAAAAGGCCCGACCGCGCCCGTCTGCCCGCAAGGCTGGTGGATGCCGTGCCCCAGCATGAATAGGTAAAACGGCGCGAGCAAGGCCCAGGCCTGGTGCCATCCCAGCAAGGCCACGATGGCGACCAGGCCACCACCGCAAAGGCTCAGCAGGCCGCCGATGGCCACCGTGCGCCGCAAGCCTACGCGCAGCAGCAGGCGCCGGCACAACAAGGTGCCCAGCAGATAA
Source organism: Extensimonas vulgaris (assembly GCF_003337425.1). GTDB lineage: Bacteria > Pseudomonadota > Gammaproteobacteria > Burkholderiales > Burkholderiaceae_C > Extensimonas > Extensimonas vulgaris. The sequence continues at coordinate 143,157 of NZ_QPJU01000007.1, read as the reverse complement.
GCGAAGGCGTTGGACAGCAGCGCCGCGCCATATTGCGTGCGCGTGAGCCCCAGCACGTCGATGAACACGAACGAAGAAGCCGCCAAAAAGGTGAAAAGCCCGCCATAGCTCGCCGTGGTCAGCAGCGAGAACGCCCAGAACGTGGGGTGGCGCAACACCTGGGCCCAGGTGCGCACGAGCACGGCCGGCTGCAGCGCGCGCGGGTTGCGCTGCAGCAGCGTTTCGGGCAAATAGCGGGCAATCAGGCCGAGCGTCATCAGCGCATAGACGCCAAGCGCCGCAAGCGCCGCGCGCCAACCCAGCCATTCCGTCAGCAAAGCACCGAGCAGCGGGCTCAGGCACGCGACCACGCCCAGCCCGGTGAGCGCCTTGGACATGGCGCGCGCGCCCGCCAGCGGCAGGTACAGGTCGCGCACGATGGCGCGCCCCGTCATCACGACGGCGCCCATGGCCGCGCCCTGCACGACGCGCCACGCAATCAGCCATGCCATCGAGGGCGCCGCCACACATGCCACGGAAGCCGCGCAGTACGCCGCCAAACCCGCGAGCAAGATGGGGCGGCGCCCGTAGCGGTCCGACAGCGGCCCCCACAGCAGTTGCGTGCCGCCGAAGGCCAGCAGCAAGCCGCTCAGGCTCAGCTGCGCCGCCGCCACGGGCGCCGCAAGGTCGCGCGTGAGCGCGGGCAGCGCAGGCAGGTACAAGTCAGTGGTGACGGGCTGGATGCTCAGCAGCAGCGCCAGCAGGACGATCGCAAGGCCTGGGTGCAAGGCGGTTGAAGGGGATGCTGGCATGCGCCTAGCGTAGCAGACAGACGCCGCGCGCAGCCTGCGCTGACGCGCGCCGCACGCCTTACAGCACGCCTTACAGCACGCCTTGCGCGAGCATGGCGTCGGCCACCTTGACGAAGCCTGCGATGTTCGCGCCGTCGAGGTAGCTCACGCTGCCGTCAGGGCGCTGGCCGTATTGCAGGCAAGCCTCGTGGATGCCTTGCATGATCTGCAACAGGCGCGCATCGACTTCCTCGCGCGGCCAGGACAGGCGTGTGGCGTTTTGGCTCATCTCGAGCCCCGAAGTGGCCACGCCGCCCGCGTTGCTGGCCTTGCCGGGCGCATAGAGCACGCCGGCGGCCTCGAAAGCCTTGGCCGCTTCGATCGTCGAAGGCATGTTGGCGCCTTCGGCGACACAGAGCACGCCATTGCGGATCAGCGTTGCTGCGTCCTTTTCGTCGAGCTCGTTTTGCGTCGCGCAGGGAAGGGCGACATGCACGGGCACATGCCAGGGGCGCACGCCGGGCTCGAAATGTGTGCCCGTGCGCTGCGCGTAGTCGCTCACACGGCCGTAGTGGTGGTTTTTCACGTCCATCAGGATCGCGAGCTTTTCGGGCGTGAAGCCCTCTTCGTCGATCACCGTGCCGCTCGAATCGGACACCGTGACCACCTTGGCGCCGAGCTGCATGGCCTTTTCGACCGCGTACTGCGCGACGTTGCCCGAGCCGGACACCGACACGCGCAGCCCCTCGAAGGTGCGGCCCTTGCGCTTGAGCATTTCGTTGGCGAAATACACCGTGCCGTAGCCCGTGGCCTCGGGGCGGATCAGCGAGCCGCCAAACGACAAGCCCTTGCCGGTGAACACGCAGTCCGCGCGGTTGCTGAGCTTTTTGTACATGCCGGCCATGAAGCCCACTTCGCGCCCGCCCACGCCGATATCGCCCGCAGGCACGTCGGTGTCCGAGCCCACGTGGCGGAACAGCTCGGTCACGAAAGCCTGGCAAAAGCGCATCACCTCGCCGGGGCTCTTGCCCTTGGGGTCGAAGTCGGAGCCGCCTTTGCCGCCGCCCATGGGCAAGGTGGTGAGGGCATTTTTGAAAGTCTGCTCGAAGGCCAGAAACTTCAGCACCGACAGATTGACCGAGGGGTGAAAGCGCAAGCCGCCCTTGTAGGGGCCGATCGCCATGCTGTGCTGGATGCGGTAGCCACGCTGCACCTGCACACGCCCATGGTCATCGACCCAGGAGACGCGGAACATCACCACGCGTTCGGGCTCGACCAGACGTTCGAGCAAGCCGTGCTCGGCATAACGCGGGTGCGTGCTGATGAACGGCCACAGGCTTTCCATGACCTCGGTGACGGCTTGCAGGAATTCGGGTTGGCCGGGGTTGCGCTGCGCCACGTGGGCCAGGAAGCTGCCGACGGATTCGTATGGCATGGGCGGGTTTTCTCCAGAGAGGTTTGTGACGGAAAAATGAGAAAAGCCGCCCATTATGTCGAAAAAACATGAGGGAATGCCTTATTTTGGTGCGTTTGCACCGATTCATTGCATCAATGCGCACCTTCTTCGTGCAGCGCCCAGAGATGGTGCGCATCGAGCAGCAGGCGTGCCTGCGCCTGCATGGCGTCGAGCGCAGCGGCGTCGGCCGCGAGCTGCGCTTCGAGCGCATTGCGCCGCGCCAGCAGCAGGTCGGCGAGCGGGCTTTCGCCGAGCTCGTAGGCGCGCGCCTGCAGTTGCGCGCTTTGCGCGATCTGCTGCCAGGCACGCCGCAATTGCTGCCAGGTGGTGCGCGTTTGCTGGGCCTCGCTCGCGGCGCGCCATGCGTCGGTGGTGACGCGCTGGCGCGTGCGCTCGTACTCCTGCTGCGCCATTTCGGCCTGCGCGGCAGCGGCCTGCGCGTCGGCGCGGCGGCCTGCGCTGCCCAGCGGGATCGAAAGATAGGCGCCCCAGATGCGCTCTTCGCCGCTGCGCTCGCGCCGCGCGCGCACGCCCACCGTGGGGTCGCCCGTGCGCTCCTGCTCGGCGCGGCGGGCCTGCAGGCGCGCTTGCGCGGCGCGCGCCTGCGCGAGTTCGAGCTCGTGGTTGTCGGCGAGGATTTTTTGCGCCCAGTCGGGCACCGCAATGTCGGCGCCATCCAGAGCAGCCTCTTCAAGGCCGGCGTCGCTGGGCAGCGGCAGGTCCGGGTATTGGCGCTGCAAGGCTTGCTGCAGCAGCTGCGCCTGGGCGCGCGTGCGCACGGCCTGCGCCTGGATGCGCGCGGCTTCGGCCTGCGCGGCCAGGGTGTCGAGCTTGGCGGCTTCGCCAGCCTGCACGCGGCGCTCGATGGCGGAAAGCTGCGCCTGCGCGAGCTCGGCCTGCGCTTGCAGCACCTTGGCGCTGTGCAGTTCGCGCAGCGCATCGAACCAGTCGCGCAGCAGCGTGCGCGCGGCCTCGTGCCAGGCGTCGGCGTAGGCAAACTGGCCGATTTGCAGCTCGGCCTCGCCGATTTGCTCGTCGGTGCGCAGCTTGCCGGGCCAGCGTAGCCCGGTTTCGACGCCGATTTCTTCTTCGTTAAAGCGCTTGCCCTGCGGGGCTACGCGGCGGTCGTAAGCCGTTTTGGCCACCCAATCGTGGGGGCCGGCGGCAAGGCGCTGCTTGCGCGCCTGCGCGAGGTCCATGCCGGCCGCGGCGGCGCGCACCTGCGGCAGGCTCGCGAGCACTGCGCGCACGCTGGCTTCGGGCGGCAGCACGGGCGGCGGGGTTTGCGCCGCGGTGGCCGTCCAAACGCCCGCTGCCGCCAGCGCCAGACACAGCGCGCGCAAGTTCATGCAAGGGCGCAGGACTGCGGAAATGCAAAACTTCAGGCGGAATCTCACGCAATGTCTCCCAAACGTCCAAAAGCCAGCAGGGGCACGATCCAGTAAGTGATTTGCGGGCTCGGCAGGTGTTTTTTCAGGGCTTGCAGCAAGGCGGGCACGTGGTCTTGCCGCAGTGCCACCTGCACCAGCACGCGCCGCGCGCGGCCCGTGACCTGCTCCATGGAAGAGGGCAGGGCGACCTGCGCGCCCACGCCTTGCGCCTGCAGCACGGTGAACCCCGGCACCTGTTCGGGCAGGGCCAGCAGCGCGTCGAGCAGTTCTTCTTCCAGCGCCTGCGGCAGCGCCAGCGTCAGCAGGCAGTCGGGCGCCACGGTGGTTTGCTTGCGGCTCATGCAGCCTCCTGGGTCGTGGCCGGCTTGGCGCGGTGCGCGGCCGGGTCGAAAAAGCGCCGGTACAAAATCGGCAGCACCACGAGCGTGAGCGCCGTGGAGCTGACCAGCCCGCCTATCACCACCACTGCGAGCGGGCGCTGGACTTCGCTGCCCGGCCCGGTCGCCAGCAGCAGCGGGATCAGGCCCAGCGCGGTGATGCTGGCCGTCATGAGCACGGGGCGCAGGCGGCGCAATGCGCCCTGGCGCACCACGTCTTCGATGGGCAGGCCGCGCGCTGCGAGCTGGTTGAAGTGCGTGACCAGCACCAGGCCATTGAGCACCGCGATGCCCATGAGCGCGATGAAGCCCACCGAGGCCGGCACCGACAGGTATTCGCCCGAAATGGCCAGCGACACCACGCCGCCGATGAGCGCGAGCGGAATGTTCACGAACACCAAAATTGCCTGCGGCAGGCTGCCCAGCGTGGCAAACAGCACGCCCACGATCAGCGCCAGCGCCACCGGCACCACCATCGAAAGGCGCGCGGCGGCGCGCTGCTGGTTTTCGAACTGGCCGCCCCAGGCCAGGCTGTAGCCCGCGGGCAGCGGCACTTTTTGCGCCACGGCGGCCTTGGCTTCTTCGACGAAACCCACGAGGTCGCGCCCACGCACGTTCGCGCGCACCACGGACATGCGCATGGATTTTTCGCGCTCTATCTTCACGGGGCCGTCGATCACCTCGAGCTGCGCGATCTGGCTCAGCGCCACCGTGCGCCGGTCGGCCAGCGGCAGGCGCAGCTGCGCGAATTGGGCGGGCGACAGGCGCAGTTCCTCGCTGCCGCGCACCACCAGCGGCACGCGGCGGATGTCCTGCATCACCACGCCCACGCGCTGGCCCTCGACCAGCGCGCGCAGGTCGTTTTGCACCTCATCCACGGTGAGCCCGAGCCTGCCCACGGCCACGCGGTCGATGGCGATGCGGTAATACTGCACGCCGCCGTTTTGCGCCGTGAGCACATCTTCGCTGCCGGGCAGGGCCTGCACTGCCTGCACGATCTGCGCCGCAAGGCGCGAGAGTTCGTCGGCGTTGGGGCCGAAAATTTTGATGGCCAGATCGCCGCGCACGCCCGAGAGCATTTCCGAGGTGCGCATTTCGATCGGCTGCGTGAAGCTCAGGTTCACGCCCGGAATCGCCCCGGCGGCCTTGCGGATCGCGTCCACGAGCTCCTCCTTGGTCTGAAAGCGCCAGGTTTCGCGCGGCTTGAGCACCAAAAAGGTATCGGTTTCATTGAGCCCCATAGGGTCCAGCCCGAGCTCGTCCGAGCCCACGCGCGCGACGATGCGCTGCACCTCGGGCACGGCTTCGAGGATGCGCCGCTGTAGCGCCATGTCGGTGGCGGCGGACTGCGCAAGGTTGATCGAGGGCAGCTTTTCCACCTGCATGATGATGTCGCCCTCGTCCAGCGTGGGCATGAACGACTTGCCAATGAACGGAAACAGCGCCGCCGCGCCCGCGAGCGCGAGCAGCGCCGCGACGATGACCACGCGCGCATGGCCCAGCGCCCAGTGCAGCAGCGGTTGGTACGCGGCTTCGAGCTTGCGCACCAGCCAGGGGCTGCCGTGGTGCGCGCCCTGCGGGAGCGCCACCGAGGCCAGCACCGGGATCACGGTGAGCGAGAGCAGCAGCGAAGCGCCGAGCGCAAACACGATGGTCAGCGCCACCGGGCCGAACAGCTTGCCCTCCAGCCCCTGCAGGGTCAAGAGCGGCAGGAACACGATCATGATGATCAGCACGCCCGCGGCCACCGGCGTGGCCACCTCCTGCGTGGCGCGGTAGAGCATGTGCAGGCGCGACACGCTGCGCTCGCCCTGGCGCGCCTCGATGTTTTCCACCACCACCACGGCGGCATCGACCAGCATGCCGATCGCGATCGCGAGGCCGCCCAGCGACATCAGGTTGGCCGACAGGCCCCATTGCTGCATGAGCACGAAGGTGGCCAGCGCCGACAGCGGCAGGATCAGGGCCACCACCAGCGCCGCGCGCAGGTTGCCCAGAAACAGCAACAGCAGCACCAGCACGAGCACGATGGCCTCCTGCAGCGCCTTGGTCACCGTGCCCACGGCGCGGCCTACGAGGTCGCCGCGGTCGTAAAACGGGCTGAGAGTCATGTCTTTGGGCAGGCTGGCCTGGATCTCCTGCAGGCGGTCTTTCACGTCCTGCACGAGCTGCTTGGCGTTGGCGCCGCGCAGGCTCAGCACCAGCCCCTCGACGGCTTCGCCGCGGCCGTTTTCGGTCACCGTGCCGTAGCGCGTGAGCGCGCCCAGCTGCACCGTGGCCACGTCGCCCACGCGCACGGCGTTGCCGCCGCGCTGCGTGATCGCGATGGCGCGCACGTCGTCGAGCGCGCGGATGCTGCCGTCGCTGCGCACCAGCAGCGACTCTTCGCCGCTCGAGAGGCGTCCGGCGCCATCGTTGCGGTTGTTGGCCGCGAGCGCGTCCTGCAGCTGCTGCAGCGACACGCCGCGCGCGGCCAGCGCCGCCACGTCGGGCACCACCTCGAAGGTCTGCACCAGCCCGCCCAGCGTGTTCACGTCGGCCACGCCGGGCAGATCGCGCAGGCGCGGGCGCACCACGTAGTCGAGCACGCGGCGCTTTTCGGCCAGACTCGCCGGCCCTTCGATGGTGAACATGAAGGCTTCTCCCAGCGGCGTGGTGATGGGCGCGAGCCCGCCCGTAGTGCCTGCAGGCAAGTCGCCCATCACACCCGCGAGCCGCTCGCTGACCTGCTGGCGCGCCCAGTAGATGTCGGTGCCGTCGGCAAAGTCGAGCGTGATGTCGGCGATCGCATACTTGCTTTGCGAGCGCAGCATCACCTGGTGCGGAATGCCCAGCAGCTCCTGCTCTATGGGCGCGACGATGCGCGTTTCGACCTCGGCGGGCGTCATGCCCGGTGCCTTGAGGATGATCTTGACCTGCGTGGTCGAGACGTCAGGAAAGGCGTCGATCGGCAGGTCGCGCAGCGCCAGCACGCCTGCGGCCAGCAGCCCCAGCGTGAGCACCGCCACGAGCAGCCGCTGCGCGAGCGAAAAGGCAATCAGGCGGGACAGCATCGTCACTCCTCAGCGCCCATGCCCAGCCACGCGCCCTTGAGCGCGGCGAGGCCGCGCACGGCCACCTCGGCGCCGCTGCGCAGGCCCGCCCGCACGAGCACCTGGGCGCCGCTTTCGCTGGCCACCTCGATCGGCGTGGGCACGAAGCCCTTGGGGGTTTTGACGAACACGTAGGCGCGGCCCTGGTCGCGCACCACAGCTTCTGCAGGTAATGCGAGCAAAGCGCCCGTGGATACTGCGTGAGAAGCTCCTGAAGGCGTAGCGCCTGGGAGCACCGTGGCCTGCACGAACTGGTTTGCGCGCAGGCAGTCCTCCTTGGCGTCGAAGTCGGCGCGCAGCTGCACCATCTGGTTGCCTGCATCCACCTGCGGCACGATGGCCGCGAGGCGCGCGGGCGCCTTGCAACCCGGCACGCGCAGCAAGTCGCCCACTTGCAGGCTTTGCGCCTGCGCCGGCGTGGCCTGCAGGCGGATCGCCCACTGCCCGCTGCGCGCGAGCTTGGCCACGGGCATGCCGGCCTCGAGCCGCTGGCCGGGCGCGGCCTGCACCTCGAGCACCGTGCCTGCCGCCGTGGCGCGCACCGCGAGCGCGGGCTGCAGCTGAGCGCCCGTGGACGCCGCCCCGGCCAGGCGCAGCGCCTGCTGGCGTTCCTGTACGTTGAGCTGCGCGAGCCGATGCTGGGCGCGGCTGTCTTCGAGCCGAAAGCCCGCGATGATGCCCTCGGCATGCAGCTTTTCATCGCGCGCCAACCGGCTCGCAGCAAGCCGCTCCTGCTCTTTGGCCTGTAGCAGATCGCGCTGCCAGGCGACGAGCTCGGGGCTCAGCAGCTGCGCCACCGCTGCGCCGGCCTTGACCTGCTGCCCCGCGCCGACGTACACGCGCTGTACCACCCCGGCCAAAGGCGCGCTGAGCACTTCGACGGCCTGCGGCGGCAGCTCCACCGTGCCTTGCAGCACCATACCCGCGGCCGCGCCCGCTGCAACAGGGGCCACCACCTGCGTGCGCACGCCCGCGGCCTGCGCCTGCGCAGCGCTCCAGGCGATCGGAGCCAGGCCAGGGCTTGCGGCATTTGCTGCGGAACTTGCTGCGGCAGCGGAGGAAGCAGGCTTGCTTGCGGCCGAGGCCGTTGCTTTGGTTGCTGCGGGATTCGCTGGCGTCTGTGGCGTTTGCTGCGGCTGCGCGGCTTGTACGCCGCAGGCCGCAGCCGCGCCTAGCGATGCGGCAAAAAATACGCGCCGCGCCCAGCGTGTGGGCAAATGCGTTGGCATGTGGAAAACCCCTGTCGTTATGGCTCGCGCCACAGTGGCGCATAACGCGTGAAGATAAGGGCTCAAGCTGAAGGCAAGATGAACCCACGAATCCGCGGCGTCGCCTGGCAGCCGAGCACAATGCAAAAAATACAGCGCCCAATGCTTGAGCAGAAACGGTGATTGCTTAGAATTCAGTCTTTCCTGAAACTTGCGAACATTCAACGGTGTCCCCTCTGACGGTGTCCCCTCTTATCGAGTCCTTCATTGCACATTTCGGTGAGATGGGCAGCCGTTGGGGCATCAACCGGACGGTGGGACAGATATATGCCCTGCTGCTCGTCTCGGAGAATCCGCTCCATGCGGACGACATCGGCGATACGCTGGGCATTTCCCGCTCCAACGTCAGCATCAGCCTGAAGGAGCTCGAAGCGTGGCAGCTGGTGAGGCGCACACGTAAGCTTGGTGACCGGCGTGAGTATTACGGCACCTTGGGCTCCGTGTGGGACATCTTCAAGGCGGTGGCGGCAGAGCGCCGCCGGCGTGAAGTGGAGCCCACGCTGAGCATGCTGCGCCAGGCCCTGCTGGAACCAGCGGCGAGCACCTCCGAACATTACGCGCTGGAGCGCATGCGGGAGATGTACGAGTTGGCCGAACTGGCCAACAACTGGTTCGATGAACTGCAGCGTCTTTCACCGGAATCACTGCTCCAATTGATGCGCCTGGGCAGCAAGGTGCAAAAGCTGCTGACGCTCAAGGAGCGTACCGTGGTGGCACTGAACGGAATGGGCGGCTGAGCGATGCGCACGGGCGGCTGGCTGCACAGACGACTGGCATGGCTTGCGCTGTGCGCGCTGGTTTTTGGCGCCTTTGCACCGACCATCTCCAAAGCCCTCGCCGCTGCGCAGCCCTCGGTCTGGGTCGAAGTCTGCACCACGAGCGGCATACAGCGCATATCCGTGGACCAGAACGCTCCCCTGGATGCGTCCAAGAAGCAGCAGGACCTTCCCGCGGCAGCGGATGTCCATTGCGGCTATTGCCTGCTGCAGGCACATTGCCCTGCCGTGCCATCAACGCCCCATGCCGTAACAGTCGTGGCGGCGGCGTCCGACCGCCTGCCCGTGGGCGGCGGCGGCACGACACTTCCCAAGCGCTTCACCCGAAGCGCGCACCACCCGCGGGCTCCGCCTGCTTTCTCCTGAGATCGATCGAACGTTTGTGCCGGCGCGCTCTTTTGCGTACGGCGCCCGTCCGTTCCCGTCCGCGCCCTGCTTTCATTCCTATCCTGGGCGTACGGGATGGTTCAACCTGTCCTGGAGAAATTGCATGCACATCATCACGGTGCTGCGTCTGATGACGCACATCAATATCGGCGCGACCTTCGCGTTGCTGGCCTGGCTGGCAATGCACCTTGCTTCGCAAGGAGGTGTCTGATGCTGCACTGGTATTCCCCCCGTGGCGCCCGGCGCGGCCTGCTGCTTGCTGGCATCACTGCGGCACTGTGGCTGGGCTGGGCCTTGGGTTACACCCAGGGTGCAGCCGCAGCCTCTGCGCCTCCATCCTCCACCCCAACCAAGTCCGCTCCCGTGCCATGCTGTTTACAGCAGCCACGCACCTGAGCGGACACCTACTTCAAGGAGAAACGTATGGACATGCTCGGCATGTATCCGACGTTCTATGTCCCGGCCATTGGCACGGCCTGGGTCATGGGCATCATTGGCGTGATTCACGTCCTTGCTTCCCACACGTCGGTCGGCGCGTCATTTTTGTTCGCGCTGCTGGAAACCAAAGCCTACCGTGAGAACAAGCCGCAACTGCTGGACTTCGTGCGCAAGTACGGCATGTTCCTGCTGGTGTTTTCGTACATCATCGGCTCCATCACCGGGCCCGGCATCTGGTATGCGATTACTGTGGCCAGCCCGCGCGGCGTGAGCGGCCTGATCCACAACTTCGTTTGGGTCTGGGCGGCTGAATGGGTGTACTTCACCGTGGAGGTGATCGGCGTCTATGCGCTGGTCTATCTGATCGGCAAAGTGGACGCAAAAACCCACCTGAAGCTCAGCTGGTCTTTCGCGCTTGCTTCATGGGCCACGATGTTGCTGATCGTCGGCATCCTGTCCTTCATGATGTGGCCGGGGCATGAGAACTGGTACCAGACGGGATCGACCAACGATGCCTTCTACAACATCAACTTCTTTGCGCACCTGGGCACGCGCACGGGTTCGATGTTCGTGATGGCCACGGTGGTGGGCCTGATGGTGGCCAGCCGCATCAAAGACATGCAATTGCGACGCAGCGTCGTGCGCTTCCTCACCCCGATCGGGCTGGTGGGAGGGCTGTTTGCGGTGATGATGTTCCTCTACTACCTGCAGACGCTGCCGAGCAACGCGGTCGTGATGCTCAACGCCTACTTGCTGCCATCGTATGCGCAGGGCATGGTTGCGGTGTTCGTGGTCGCTACCCTGTGGCTGCTCTTCGCATGGTGGCAGCCGCAGCACATCTACACCTCCCTGGCCGTGGTGCTGTTCGTTTTCATTGCACTGGTGGGGGTCTGGCCGGAAGAGCGCATGCGCGAATCCATGCGCAAGCCTTACGTGGCCGGGCAATATATCTACGGCAATCAGGTCATCGCGCGCGATGTCCCTGGAAAAGGCATCGCGGGCGAGGTGGACAGGATTGCCGAGAAGGGGCTGCTCAAACTGCATCCCTTCATGCCCGAGCGGCTGCGCGTGATCGACGACAGCAATCGGCTCGAAGCCGGAAGGCTGCTGACCCAGGTGGCCTGCGCCAATTGCCATGCCCTGGAGCGCGGGGCACCGCTGCGCAACATCCCGGACAAATTCCACGGCGCAACCGACGAGGACCTGATCGCGGCCTATCTCGAAGGCCCTCTCAAATTCGGCATGCAGCCCTACATGCCGCGCATCGACCTGCCGCCGGAGGAGGTTCGCGCCATCGCACACTATCTGGCCACGGTCAACAGCGGTCAGAACGTGGATCGCCTGATTGCCGAGCGGCGACAGGCGGCTGCCAAAGTGGCTATGCAAAAGGAGTGACGCCATGGACATCGGAACCGTCATGAACACCATGCGCGACCCGGCAGGGGTACCCGCGCATCCGGTGCTGTTTCAAGGCTTGATGATCATCACCTGGGTATTGCACATCGCCTTCGTCCACTTGACGCTGGGCGCCGCGGGCATGGCCATCTACGCGTTCTACCGGCGCGACAGCTCGCCCTACTGGGAACGCCTGTCGATGGCCCTGACCAAGGTCGCCAAAGTCGGAGTCTCGCTGCTGATCGTGCTGGGGGTGGCGCCTTTGCTGTTCACACAGGTCATTTACGACCCGCAGTGGTATGTCTCGAACGTGCTTTCGGGGCGCTGGGCGATTGCCTTCATCTTCACGCTCATCGTCGCCTATTGCTGCTGGTTCGCGTTCTATTACGCAAACCATGAAGGAGCAAAAAAGCGCGTGGGCTTCTACGCCTGGATCGCTCTGGCTCTGTTCTGCCTCGATGGGCTCATCATGCACGCGCTGTCATACCAAGCGCTGCTGCCGGGGCAGTGGATGAACTGGTACGCACCTGGCGGGGTGGTGGACAGCAGCGGCTCGGCACTGCACGCCATCCAGTGGCCGCGCTATGTGTTCATCATGAGCCTGTCTGTGCCAGCGGTGGGCGTTTTCCTGATCGCCTACGACCACTACTTTGCCGCGCGTGCCGATCGTGAGTCCGAATACCGGGCCTTTGCGAGAGGCTTGGGGCAACGACTGGCCGCAGGGGGATATGCCCTTGCCGCGCTGCTGATGGTAGTGTGGCAGCTCACGCAGCCGGGAAAATCCGGGCTGATGGTGCATCCGCTGGGCTGGGTGCTCGTCCTGGGCCTGGCCATCATGGCCGTGTGGATGAAACGTCTGAAGACCACCGCCCATGGCTATTGGCCGGTGCTGGGCGGTCTGGGCGTGCTCGCTTTGCTCGCTCTGTGGCGCGAGATCGTGCGCATCGCCCACCTCAAGCCATTTGGCTACGACATCACCACCTACACGGTACATGTCGATTGGCCTTCTACCCTGCTGTTCTTCTCCACGTTCATCGGCGTGGGCGGATTGGTGGGCGGCTTCTATCTCACTCTGCTGTACCGCTCCGGTCGCGTGCAGGGACTTTACACCGCCGAACGCACCGTGGCCCGCCTGGGTTCGGGTGCCGTCTTCATTCTGGGGCTCTGGATCGCCGTGTTTTTCACCTACGGCATCGTGATCTGGGTGCGCAACAGTTTTGTCTGATTCAGGAGATTCAACATGAAGAAAATGATCCGTCTGGGGCTGGCCGCACTCTGGCTGGCATCCGCCTGGGCACAGGCCCAACCTTCCGGCAATCAGGCGCCCGACGTGGGTGCGGGACAAAAACGTGCAGCCGTATGCTTCGCATGCCACAACGCCGATGGCATCTCGAAAATCCCCGGCACCCCGCATCTGGCAGGCCAGGAGCGCAGTTATCTGGAAAATGCCCTGCGCGCCTACCGGGATGGCCAGACGCGGCAGAACCCCACGATGAACCCCATGGCCAAACCGCTGTCCGATCGCGACATCGTGAACATTGCGGCCTACTACAGCTCACTTGCACGTTCGGGGCAGGGACAAAAGTAGCGGGTAAGTGAGCGACCCATTGCATCCCTTTGCGGCAAGGATGCCGGGTCGTTGCGGTGGGGCCTGTCGCGTGGCATGCCCCACCGCAACGCGTTGCAGTCAGGCGCCCGCGCGCTCTGGGCGGAGTTGCCGAGGCGGTCTCGGCGCCATGGTCATTTCTGCGCAGAAAGCATGGCCGATCCCCAAGTGTCAGAACCTCACTGGGCTGGCGCCAGTTTCAGCACGGCCTCGAGTCCGGAAGTTTGTCCAACGGGCGGCGACACCAGCACGAGCCGCCCGCCCTGGCGCTCGGCGATGGTTTGCACGATCGAGAGGCCCAGGCCGTAGCCCGGCACGCGCACGCCATGCGCATCGGGCGATGCGGTGCCGCAGGCCGCTTGGCCGCGCTGGTGGCGCTGCAGCAACTGGGCGATCTGCGCGGGCGCCATGCCCGGCCCCTGGTCGCGCACGCAGCAGCGCGCGGGTGCGCACACCTCGAGCACGATGGGACCCGCGGGGGCGTAGCGCTGGGCGTTTTCGACGAGGTTGCGCAGCGCGATCGCGAGCGCGTCGAAGTCGCCGCGCACCCAGACGTCGGTGTGTTCTGGCAGCACCAGCTGCAGGCGCTGCAGCAGGCGCGCGTCGGCGGCCCAGAATTCCTGCGCGACCACGGCGGCGAGCTGGCCGAGGTTGACGCGCTCTTGCGCAAGCGCCGCGCCCGATTCGGCGCGCGAGAGCTGCAGCAGTTTTTCGCAGCGGCGGCTCAGGCGCTCGAGCGCGGCAAGGGATTGCTGTAGCGGTGCCTGCGCGCTGCCTGCTGGCAGCTGGTCGAGTGCGGTCTGCAAGTGCAGGCGCACGGTGGCGAGCGGCGTGCGCAGCTCGTGCGCGGCGTTCGCGGCCAGCGCGCGCTCGGTGTCGAGCGCGTCCGCGAGGCGCTGCAACAGATGGTTGGCGCTGCGTGCAATGGTCTGCAGCTCACTCGGCAAGTCTTGCTCGGGCAGCGGTGCGAGGTGGCGCCCGTCGCGCTGCTGCAGCTCGCGCGCGAGCCGCCCGGCCGGCGCCAGGGTGCGGCGCGTGATGGCGCGGATCAGCAGCGCGTAGGCAGGCAGCAGCACGAGCAAAGGCAGCAGCAGTCCGGCCAAGGTCTCGTTGCGTGCGGCGCGGCGGTATTCGAGCGTGTCGGCCACGTGGATGAACATGGGCATGTCCGGGTGCGCGAGGGTGTAGATGCGCAAGCCCTGGGCGGTGGCAAAGCCCGTGCGCAGCGGCACTGGCAGGGCGCTGTGCGGCGCGTCGGACGAGCGCAGCAGCAATTCGTTGCGCTCGTTCACCACCTGGTAAAACATGACGCTCGGGCCGGCGTTGCCGAGGTGCAGGTGCGGCACTTCCTCACGAAACAAGGTGCCGTCGCGCTGGCTCGGCAGGCGGTGGTTGCGCGCGTCGTGCGAGGCCAAATCGAGCAGGCGCTCGCCGCTTTGCATGAGCCCGGCGTCGAGCTGCGCCTCGAGCTCGTGCTGCATATACCAGCCCACGGCGATGCTGGTGGCAAGCCACAGCAGCCCCGTCCAGGGCAGCAGCGCGCGTGTGAGCGCCCATGAAAGGCTGCGCGTGCGCCGCCCCTGGTTCAGGTGGGCTTTCTTGATCTCCATGCCATCTTCAATCGGGCGCCGCCCCCAATTGCAGCCGGTAGCCCAGGCCGCGCAGCGTCTGGATGCGCGCGCGCCCGATCTTGCGCCGCAGGTTGCTGATGAACACTTCAAGCGTGTTGCTGCTCGCGTCGCCGTCCAGGCCGTAGAGCGCGCCTTGCAGGCTTTCGCGCGTGTGGATGCGCTCTGGGCGCTGCGCGAGCACGCGCAGCAGCGCCCATTCCTTGGCCGTGAGCTCCACCGGCTGTCCGTCGCGCAGCACCTGGTGGCGGCCCAGGTCGATCTCCAGCCCCGGCATGCGCAGCACCGCGCTGTGCGTACCACTGATGCGCCGTTCCACGGCGCGCAGGCGCGCGAGCAGCTCTTGCGGGTCGAAGGGCTTGACCAGGTAGTCGTCGGCGCCGGCGTCCAGGCCGCGGATGCGGTCGGTGATCTGGTCGCGCGCCGTGAGCATGAGCACGGGGCTGTCGGGCAGCTGGCGGCGCAGCAGCGGCAGCAGCGTGAGTCCTTCGCCGTCGGGCAGTTGCCAGTCGAGCAGCACCGCGTCCCAGTGCGCAAGCGGCAGCAGGGCGCGCGCCTGAGCCAGGCTGGGCGCGCATTGGCCGATGAAACCCTGGCCCGCAAGAAAATCGAGCAGGGCGTGTGCGAGCGGTGCGTCGTCTTCGATCAGCAGGAGGTGCATGGGAACCTGTTCAGGGTCTTTCGGCTCAACGCCCGCGCAAAAACAGCGCATCGAGCTCGCGCAGCGTGAGCTGGCGCCAGGTCGGGCGGCCGTGGTTGCACTGGTCGGAGCGCTCGGTCACTTCCATCTGGCGCAGCAGTGCGTTCATTTCGGGGATGCTGAGGCGCCGGTTCGCACGCACGGCACCGTGGCAGGCCATGGTGGCCAGCAGCTCGTCGTGGGCACGCTGCACCACGCCGCTCTGGCCGTGCGCCGCAACCTCGGCGAGCACGCTGCGCGCGAGCGCCACGGGCTCGGCCTGCGCGAGCACGGCGGGCACCGCGCGCACCGCGAGCGTCTTGGGCGAAAACGGCGTCACTTCGAGCCCCAGCGTAGCGAGCAGTTCGAAGGCTTCTTCCGCAGTGGCGACTTCCTCGGGCGTGGCCGCGAACGTGGCCGGGATCAGCAGCGGCTGGCTCGCGATGCGCGCGCCCGGGGTGGCCTGCGCCTTCAGGCGTTCATAGACGATGCGCTCGTGCGCCGCGTGCATGTCGACGAGCACCAGGCCTTGCGCGTTTTCGGCCAGGATGTAGATGCCGTGCAGCTGCGCGATGGCCTGGCCCAGCGGCATGGGCACGTCGGCATGCTGCGCGGGATCGCTAGGGGCGACGGCGGCAGGTTGTGCCGGTGGTGGCGCGGAAGCCATGCCGAACGAAGCGGTACGCTCTTGCACGCCCAGGGGCGGCCGTGCCAAGGCATCTGCGGCGTCGCCCGCGTAGGCACCGGCGGCCTGCGCTGGCGCGACGCCTGGCCTTGCCGGCGCCGGCGCCGGCGCCGGGGCAGAGGAGGGCGGCGGCCCCCACAGCGCTGCGAGGTCATGCACGCGGTGGCCCGCTCTTTCCTCAAATTGCATAGCTGCTTGCGCTTGCCATGCCTTGGTTTGTGGCCAATTTTGCTCTGAATCGCCGCCGCCCGATGGGCGCAGCTGCAGCGCGCTCGGCATGAGGTTTGCGCCCTGCCTGGCGAGCAGGGCGGCGCGCGGCGCGGCGAGCGCATCTTCGATCGCGTGGCGCACGGCCTGGTGCACTTCGCGGCTGTCGCGAAAGCGCACCTCGATTTTCGTCGGGTGCACGTTGACATCGACGCGCGCCGGGTCTATCTCGACGTAGAGCGCGTAAATCGGTTGCTTTTGCCCATGCAGCACGTCTTCATAAGCACTGCGCGCCGCGTGCGTGAGCACCTTGTCGCGCACGAAGCGGCCATTGACGTAGCCGTATTGCTGATCGCCGCGCGCGCGCGCCGCGTCGGGCAGGCCCGCGCGCCCCGTCACCGTGACGCGGCCCGCCTGGTGGTGCACGGCCACGGACTGCGTCACGAAGTCGCTGCCGAGCACGTCGGCCAGGCGCCGCTCGAGCGCGTCGGGGGAGGGCGGCGCACCCGGCGTCCAGGTGGCGCGCCACTGCTCGACGAGCTTGCCCTCGTGCCAGATCGCAAAGCCCACGTCGGGCCGCGCGAGCGCATGGCGGCGCACGGCCTCTATGCAGTGGGCGAGCTCGGTCGCGTCGGACTTGAGGAACTTGCGCCGCGCAGGCGTGGAGAAAAACAGCTCCTTGACTTCCACCGTCGTGCCCACGCCGCGCGCCGCCGGGCGCAGCTCGCCGCTGCGCGCGTCGAGCAAAAACGCGCTCGGCTGCTCGGGTGGGCGCGACAGCAGCGCCAGCTCCGACACCGAGGCGATGGCCGCGAGCGCCTCGCCACGAAAACCCATGGTCGCCACGGTTTCGAGCTCATGCAGGCTCGCGATCTTGCTCGTCGCGTGGCGGCGCAGGGCAATCGCGAGTTCGTCGCGCGCGATGCCGCTGCCGTCGTCCTCCACGGCGATCAGGCGCACGCCGCCCGCGAGCAGGCGCACCGTGATTTGCGTGGCGCCGGCGTCGAGCGCGTTGTCCACGAGTTCGCGCACCACCGAGGCCGGGCGCTCCACCACCTCACCCGCGGCAATCTGGCTGATGAGCTCGTCGGGCAGTTCACGGATAGGGCGGCGGATCACAGAAGCAGGCATGGGGCAAGGCAGCAGCCCGCGGCGCGGGCGGGGCTGGGCAGGGGAAGAATCAGGGGAATTTCGAGGCTGGGGATAATACCGTTCCCGCCTTCCTCTCGCCGAAAGCACCATGGAGCTTGTGACCTTCCTGATCGACTTCGTCCTGCACGTGGACAAATACCTCGAGATGTTCGTGCAGAACTACGGCCTATGGGTCTATGCGCTGCTCTTTTTGATAGTGTTCGTCGAGACGGGCCTGGTCGTCATGCCGTTTTTGCCCGGCGACTCGCTGCTCTTCATGGTCGGCGCGCTGAGCGGTGCGGGCCTCATGGGCTTTGCGCCGGCCTGCGCGGTGTTGCTGCTTGCCGCGGTGCTCGGCGACCAATGCAACTATGCGATCGGGCGCTACGTCGGCCCCAAGGTGTTCCAGTGGGAGGATTCGCGCTGGTTCAACCGCCGCGCCTTCCTGCAGGCGCACGAGTTTTACGAGCGCTACGGCGGCATCACCATCGTGCTCGCGCGCTTCATGCCCTTCATTCGCACGTTCGCGCCTTTCGTCGCGGGCGTGGCGCACATGGGGCGCGGCAAATTCAGCGCGTACAACGTGGGCGGCGCGCTTTTGTGGGTGTTGGGTATCTGCACGGCAGGCTACTTCTTCGGCAACCTGCCCTGGGTGCGCCTGCACCTCGAAAAGATCATCTGGGCCTTGATCCTGGTGCCGGGGCTGCTCGCCATCTTCGGCACCTGGCGCGCGGGGCGCGGGGCCAAGGCGTGATACGTTTTTGCTCGGAACTCACCATGCAAGCACTTTGTTTTTTGCGCAATGGAACGCGCTGGGCCTGGGGACTGTTCATCGTTTGCCTTGGACTGCTTGGTGCGCCCTTGGCGGCAGAGGCCGGCACCATGTTCAAGCTGCCCACACGCGGGGGCGTCGTCACCACCTTGTTCTGGGAACCTGCCGCGAATGCCAAAGCCACGCTTTTGCTCTTTCCGGGCGGTGGCGGCGGCTTTGGCAAGGTCGAGGAGGGCAGGGCCACCAGCGGGAACTTCCTCGTGCGCTCGGCGCCATTGTTCGTCGCCAAGGGCTTCAACGTCGCGATCTTCGGGCGCCCCAGCGACTTGCGCGAGCTCGATTACACCGACCGCACCAGCGAAGCGCACATGGCCGATGTGCGCAAAGTGCTCGACTTCATCAAAACCCGCTCCGATGCCCCGGTATGGCTCGTGGGCACCAGCCGCGGCACCATTTCTGCGACGGCGGCAGCGATTCACCTGCAAGGAGAGGTTGCAGGTCTGGTGCTGACGTCCAGCGTCGTCAGCTACAACAAACCCGGCGCCGTCCCCAAACAAGACCTGGCCGCGATCAAAGTGCCCGTGCTGGTGCTGCACCACGAAAAAGATGCCTGCCCGCTGTGTCGCCCCTACGAAGTGCCAGCGATTCTGCGCGGGCTCAAAAACGCGAGCGTGAAAAAGCTCGTCATGGTGCAAGGCGGCGAAAACCCGACGGGCGACCCCTGCGAAGCTTTCCACTGGCACGGCTTCATCGGCATGGAGCAGGAGGCCGTGGACATCATCACCGACTGGATAGCGCGTCCGGTGGAATGACAGGCCGTTGAAAAAGTCCAGGCGCTGAACGCCGTTAAACCCAGATTGTCCATTAGGCGGCGCTGCGCACCTACGTGGGCGCTGGCGGACGTCTGCCGGTCATTTTGGCCGCGGCTTCGTCGTTCATGGCACCGGCCATGCACTCCTCAGCCGCGACCAAACTGCCTCGCCAGCCGCCTCGCCATCATCCCGCGTCCTAATGAACAATCTGGGTTAAAAAATCGACGCATCAGAAGCAGGATGGTTTACGACTGCGTTCGTGCGGGCGAGTCCATCATGCTGCGCTCCCACGGGTTCAGGATGGCCACCCTGGTAGGCCGAAAGTCGGCCACGTTGCGGGTGGCCACGGTCATGCCGTGCACCAGAGCTGTGGCGGCAATCAGTGCATCGCGCTCGTTGCGCCTGTCGGGGACATGCAGCCGGGCGCTGCGCTGCGCCACGGCCGTATCGACGGGCAGTGTCCGTGCGGCAAATTCCGGCAGCACATGCCGCTCCAGCCAGGAGCGCAACAGCGCCCCTTGGGCTACGTCCTTGCGTTCCATGGCCAAAACGCCGAGCTCCAGCTCCATGATGGTGATAGCGGATATGAACAGATCCGCCGCATCCACACTTTGCGCCCAGGCCGCAACATTCGGGTCCGCCTTGCCGGCGCGAACCTTTCGCAGCTCGGACACCACATTCGTGTCGAGAACGTACATCATCAAAACCCAGCCGACTGGGGCTCGATGGTCACTTGCTGCGGTTCGAACTCGATGTCCGCTACATCCGGCATGGCCAATGCATCGGCAATGTTGCGGCGTTGATGTGTGAGCCGTTGGTATTCCTCCATGCTCAACAGTACGTGCGCAGGCTTGCCTCGGTCCGTGATGAAAACAGGGCCGTTCTGGGCCGCCTTCTTTGCGCGCGAAACATCCTGGTTCAGCTCACGGCTGGAGAGGGTTGTAATAGTCATGGCGGTACCTTCGTCGGAAAATTGTAGTAATGTTACTACAATTCATCTGACGCCCAGCGCAGAGAGAATGTCAGCGCAACCCCTGACCGCTCTTGCTGTCGTCAGCGCGCTCGATGAGCTCGATTTTGTAGCCGTCGGGGTCGGTGACGAAAGCGATCACCGTAGTGCCACCCTTGACCGGCCCGGGCTCGCGTGTGACCTGGCCGCCGGCCGCGCGGATGCGCTCGCACGCCGCATAGACGTCAGGCACGCCGATGGCGATATGGCCATAGGCGTTGCCATGGTCGTAGCTTTCGACGCCCCAGTTGTAGGTGAGCTCGATCTCGGCCTGCGCCGGGTTGCCTCCCTCGTAGCCTAGAAAAGCGAGGGAATATTTGTACTCAGGGTTCTCCGAGGTGCGCAGCAGTTGCATGCCCAGCACCTTGGTGTAGAACTCGATGGAGCGCTCAAGATTGCCGACGCGCAGCATGGTGTGAAGGATTCGCATGGTGTTTCTGTGTCCCTGGATAAAAAGATTGCTCGCATGGCGCAGCAGTACGCCGCAGCCCGAATGGTAGGCCCAAACCCAGTGTGGGTCGGCGGTTTTCTGAGGAAGGCCGCACTGTGAGGGGGCTTACCCATCTAGCAGCCTGTCGGACTTTGGAATCGTCGGCTGCGAATGCGCCGCAGCGGCCCATTTTTCACCGGCTTCTTGCCCCATAGCACCACTATGGGGCGGCGAATCCGGCAAAAACTGGTCTCGCTGGGGCGCATTCTCGCTTTCGACGCCCAAAGTCCGACAGGCTGCTAGTAAATACGATTTGTATTATGTTAAATATTAAAGCTGGCGCAAAGCAATCGCAAGTCTTGGTCTATCTATGTACCAGCTGCGCCCACTGAATCACCCCGCCCCCGTAAACATCGCATGCCGCTGTGCCGAGCGTTCAAGTTGTTGGGCGATGCTGCCGCAGACGAGGTCGCACAGCGCATAGACCGATTCGTCGGCGATGCGGTAGTAAACGCTGGTGCCGCGGCCTTCGCGGGTGACGAGGCCGTGTTTGGCCAACAGCGAGAGGTGGCGCGAGATGTTGGCGGCGGTGCAGTTGCAAAGTTGCGCAAGCTCGCCTACGCTGCGCTCGCCGTCATGCAAGATGTTCAAGATGCGCAGCCGGGTCGGCTCGGACAGCGCCTGGAAGTACGCTGCCACTTGGCCCAGGGCTTCGGGGGGGAGGTCTTTCATGGGCATGACAAGCTCTCGCAAATTTCGTGCAGACGCTATGATAAACTGTTTGCATATTTAGCTGATTAGTCAAATAATGCAAAGCTTGTCGCCCATGTGTTGGGTCGATGCTTGCTGGGCATGGAGGGTCGAATGCTGAAAACTCGTGATCTCGTCGCTGCGTGCGTGGTGTTCGGTGGGGCCGTCAACGTGGCCCTGGCCGCGCAGCCGGCTGCCTTGGCGACGTACCAAGTCCAGGCGCCGGCCCGGCACGGCCAGCGCGTCGGCGCCGAGGCAGTGGTCGAGGCGGTGCGCGATACGCAGGTGGCCGCGCAGGTGCAAGGCGCGGTGGTGGCGCTGCACGTGAAGGTCGGCGACAAGGTGCAGGCCGGGCAGGAGTTGCTGCGCATCGACGCGCGTGCGGCCAACCAGAATGCGGCGGCAAGCGCGGCCCAGGTGCAAGCCGCGCGTGCCCAGCTCGACGTGGCCGCCAAGGAGTACGAGCGGCAAAAGCAGCTTGCGCAAAAGCACTACATCAGCCAGGCCGCGCTCGACCGCGCCAAGGCCCAATGGGAGGCGGCGCAGGCGCAGGTGCAGGCTTTGCAGGCGCAGGCCGGCGCCGCGCAGACGCAGTCGGGGTTTTATGTGCTCAAGGCGCCCTACGCCGGCATCGTCAGCGAGGTGCCCGTGGTGTTGGGCGACATGGCCATGCCGGGGCGGCCGCTGGTGCGCGTGTATGACCCGTCCGCGCTGCGCGTGACGGCCACGGTGGCGCAGTCTGCCGCGGCGTCGCTCGCGCTGGCGTCGGCCGTCGAAGTGGACATTCCCGGCGCCAAGGTGGCGCGTCTAACGGTGCCGACCGCGCAGGTGCAGCGCTTTCCGGCGCTCGATGCGGCCACGCATACGGTGCAGCTGCGCGTGCCGCTGCCAGCGCAAGTGCAGGGCGCGCTGCCGGGCATGTTCGCGCGTGTGGCCTGGCAAGGTGCTGCCGATTCTGCAGCCCAGGCAGGTAAGGAAGCAGAGCAAGCCGTGGGCCCGCAATTTCTGGTGCCTGCAAACGCCATCGTGCGCCGCGCGGAGATGACGGGCGTGTACGTGCTCGACGCCCAAGGGCGGCCGCTGCTGCGCCAGGTGCGGCTGGGCTACAGCGACGGCACGCAGGTGGAAGTATTGAGCGGCCTGCGCGCCGGCGACAAGGTGGCCACCGATCCGCAAGCGGCGGCCAAGATGCGCTGAAAGGGTGCGCCGACATGAGCACTGAAACCCCCTCCTCGCTCGGAATCTCGGGCCGCATTGCTGCGCTTTTTCAGAGCGCGCAGATCACACCCTTGCTCGCGCTGGTGGCGTTTTTGCTCGGCGTTTTTGCCGTGCTCGTCACGCCGCGCGAGGAAGAGCCACAGATCAACGTCACCATGGCCAACGTGCTCATCCCCTTTCCGGGGGCGAGCGTGGCCGACGTGGAGCAGATGGTGGCGACGCCGGCCGAGCAGGTGCTCGCGCAAATGGTGGGCGTGGAGCATGTGAGCTCCGTTTCGCGCCCGGGCCTCGCAGTGCTCACGGTGCAGTTCAAGGTCGGCGTGGCGCGCATCGACGCGCTTGTGCGCCTGCACGACACCTTGCGCACGCACAGCGACTGGCTGCCGCGCGACCTGGGCGTGCTCGACCCCATCATCAAACCCAAGGGCATAGACGACGTGCCCATCGTCACGCTCACGCTCTACAGCAAAGACCCGGAACAAGGCGCTTTTGCGCTCGAGCGCGTGGCGCACAGCATGGAGGTCGAGCTCAAGCGCGTGCCCGGCACGCGCGAGGTGCAGACCGTGGGCGGCCCGGGGCGCGCAGTGCTCGTGCGGCTCGATCCGGCGCGCATGGCGGGTGCGGGCGTCACGGTGCAGGACCTGCGCGCGGCCCTGCTATCGGCCAACATGGGCTTGCCGGTGGGTGATCTGCTCAGCGCGAACCAGGCCGTGGCCGTGGAAGCCGGGCCGTTTTTGAGCACCGCGCGCGACGTGGCCGAGCTCGTGGTGGGCGTGCGCAATGGCAAGCCCGTATTCCTGCAAGACGTGGCCGAGGTGCGCGACGGCCCCCTGCCCCCAAGCCGCTACGTGTGGTATGGCTTGGCGCAAAAAGCCGGCGGCGGCGAATACCCGGCCGTGACCATCTCTATCACCAAGAAGCCCGGCGAGAACGCCATCAACGTGGCCGACGCCGTGATGCAGCGCGTGGGCCAGCTGCGCAACACCATCATCCCCGACGGTGTGCAGGTCGCTGAAACGCGCAACTACGGCGTCACGGCCAACGACAAGGCGCAGAAGCTGATCCAGAAGCTGCTCTTCGCCACGGTGTCGGTGGTGGTGCTG
Source organism: Extensimonas vulgaris (assembly GCF_003337425.1). Taxonomy (GTDB): domain Bacteria; phylum Pseudomonadota; class Gammaproteobacteria; order Burkholderiales; family Burkholderiaceae_C; genus Extensimonas; species Extensimonas vulgaris. Next base: position 119,777 of record NZ_QPJU01000007.1, on the reverse strand, counting down.
GTGTTTCTTGCGCTCGGGCGGCGCGAGGCCGCGATCGTCGGTACCGCCGTGGTGCTGACCTTGACCGTGACGCTGTTCGCCTCGTGGGCCTGGGGCTTCACGCTCAACCGCGTGTCGCTGTTCGCGCTAATTTTCTCGATCGGCATCCTGGTCGATGACGCGATCGTGGTGGTGGAAAACATCCACCGCCACCAGCAGCTGCACCCGGAAAAGACGCTCGCGCAGCTCATCCCTGGCGCCGTCGATGAAGTCGGCGGGCCGACCATCCTCGCCACGCTGACAGTGATCGCGGCGCTGCTGCCCATGGCCTTCGTCTCGGGCCTCATGGGGCCGTACATGAGCCCGATCCCGATCAACGCGAGCATGGGCATGCTGCTGTCGCTCTCGATCGCCTTCGCCGTCACGCCCTGGCTGTCGCGCCTGTGGATGAAGGCGCACCACGGCACGGGGCATGGGCAGGCGCATGGCGATGCGAACGCAGCAAAGCCGGTAGCGCAATCCCGCCTCACGGCACTGCTTGCGCCGGTGTTTGAGCGTATTTTCACGCCGCTGCTCGACGAGCGCAGCGGCAAGCGCAATCGGCGCCTGATGGGCCTGGGCGTCGCGCTGCTGATCGCCGTTTCGGTGGCGCTGCCCGTCACGGGGTTCGTGCTGCTCAAAATGCTGCCGCTCGACAACAAGTCCGAGTTCCAGGTCGTCGTCGATATGCCTGCGGGCACGCCGGTGGAGCAGACCGCCGCGGTGCTGCACGAGCTCGGTGCTTACCTGGCCACCGTGCCCGAGGTCACCGACTACCAGGCGTATGCGGGCACGGCGGCGCCGATCAACTTCAACGGTCTGGTGCGCCAGTATTACCTGCGCGCCGGTGGCGAGGTGGGCGACATTCAGGTGAACCTTGTGGACAAGCACGAGCGCAGCGACCAGAGCCACGTGATCGCGACGCGCGTGCGGCCCGCGCTGCAGCAGATCGGCAAGCGCTTTGGTGCGAACGTCAAAGTGGTCGAAGTGCCGCCCGGCCCGCCCGTGCTCTCGCCCATCGTGGCAGAAATCTACGGCCCCGAGGCGCAAGGCCGGCGCGAGATGGCGCGCGCCGTGCGCGCCGTGTTCGAGAAAACGCCCGATATCGTCGATGTGGATGACAGCAATATCGCGAGCGCGCCGCGCAAGCTCCTGCTCGTCGATCGGCGCAAGGCCGCCTTGCTGGGCATCCCGCAGCAAGCCATCGTGGGCACCTTGCGCGCCGGCCTTGCGGGTGCGGACACCACGTATTTGCACGACGCGAGCAAATACCCGGCGCCGATCATGCTGCAACTGCCCGATGAGCGCCAGGGCGACTTGAACGCGCTGCTGCAGCTCACGGTGCGCAACGCCAGCGGGCAGCTCGTGCCGCTGCGTGAATTGGTCACCGTGAGCGACACCTTGCGCGAGCAGCCCGTCTATCACAAAGACCTGCTGCCCATGAGCTACGTCGTCGGCGACATGGCGGGCAAGGTGGACAGCCCGCTCTACGGCATGTTCAAGATGCGCGCCGACATCGCGCGCCTGCCCACGCCCAGCGGCAGCCCGATGGTCGAATATTTCATCCGCCAGCCCGACGACGCGCTGCGCGACTACGCGCTCAAGTGGGATGGCGAGTGGCAGATCACCTACGAGACCTTCCGCGACATGGGCCTGGCCTACGCCGTGGGCCTAGTGCTGATCTACTTGCTCGTGGTGGCGCAGTTCGGCTCGTACCTGATGCCGCTGATCATCATGGCGCCGATTCCGCTGACCATCATCGGCGTGATGCCAGGGCACGCGCTGCTCGGCGCGCAATTCACGGCCACGAGCATGATCGGCATGATCGCGCTCGCGGGCATCATCGTGCGCAATTCGATCTTGCTCGTGGACTTCATCCACTTGCAAGAGCGCGCGGGCGTGCCGCTCAAGGACGCCATCGTGCAGGCGGCCATCATCCGCGCGCAGCCCATTTTGCTGACCGCGCTCGCCGCGATGATCGGGGCGTTTTTCATCCTCGACGACCCGATCTTCAACGGGCTTGCGATCTCACTGATCTTCGGCATCTTCGTTTCCACCCTGCTGACGCTGGTGGTGATCCCGACCCTGTATTACATGGCGTATCACCGCAAAGCCAAGGCGGATACTTCGTCAACCACTCACTCTGAAGGAGCATTCTCATGACCAGCTGGCAACTCGTGCGCGTGATCGCAGGCACATTCATTCTGCTTTCCCTGGCGCTCGGCATCCCGGGCAGCCCGATTTTCGTGAGCCAGTGGTGGCTCGCGTTCACGGCCTTCATTGGGCTCAACCTGCTGCAAAGCGGATTCACCAAGTGGTGCCTGATGGATTCCCTCCTGCGCAAGCTCGGCGTCCCGGGCGGCTGCTGAGCAGGAGATGCGCATGCGCATGAAGGCACTGCCCACCGCCGCCCTGCTGGCGTTGTGCGTCTCGGGCGCACATGCGGCCGATTTGTTGCAAGTCTGGCAGGCCGCGCGTGCGCACGATCCGCAAATGGCTGTGGCCGAAGCGGCGCGCGCCGCAGGCGCCACGCAGCGCGAGCAGGCGCGCGCGCTCTGGCGCCCGAACCTAGGCTTCAGCGGCGGTGTTGGACAGCGCACCGCGGATACGGACATCCGCGGCGCGCAATTTTCGGCGCCGGGTATGGGCACTTCGAACGGCGTGTCGTTCGGCACCTCGGTGCACAGCGGCACGGCCACGCAATGGGCCGTGAACGCACGCCAGCCCTTGATCCACGGTGAGCGCAGCGCGCAGAGCGCGCAGCTCGACATCGCCGCCTCCGCGGCCGAAATCGGCTGGCAGGCTGCGCAGCAGGACGTGATGCTGCGCACCGTACAGCGCTATTTCGATCTCGTGCTGGCCGAGCGCAAGCTCGCTCTGCTGCGCCAGCAGCAAACCGCCGTCGAGCACGCGCTGGCCGAAGCCAAGGAGCGCTACGCGCTCGGCGACACCCCCATCACCGACACGCACGAAGCCACGGCGCGCGCGCGCAGCCTGCAGGCGCAGGTGCTGGCCGCCGAAAGTGAATGGCAGCTCGCGCGCAATGCGCTGGCCGACGCCACAGGCCTAGGGCCGGACGCGCTGCAGGTGCTGGCGCCCGCAGCCGATGTCGCCCCCCCTGCCCTGCAGCCGCTGGACGAGTGGATCGCGCTCGCGCTTGCCAGCAACCCGCAGCTGCGCCTGCAGCAGGCGCAGGCGCAGGCGGCGCAGCAGGAAGTCAAAAAGTTCAGCGCCGCCTCCTCGCCCACGCTGGACCTGGTCGCGCAGGCGGGGCGTGACCGGCTGCAGGGCGACGGCAATTTCGGCGCGGGCAGCACCACGCAAAAGCAACACATGATCGGGCTGCAGCTCAATGTGCCGCTCTACACGGGCGGCATGCGCAGCGCCAAGCTCGAAGAAGCCCTGCGCCTCGAAGACAAGGCGCGTGCCGAGGTCGAACTCACGCGCCAGCAAGTCAGCCAGCAGACACGCGCAGCCTGGCTGGCCCTGCAGACCGCGCAGGCACGCGTGGCTGCGCTGGCCGAAGCCGTCACCGCGAGCGAGGCGCGCCTTGCCGCCACCCGGCTTGGGCGCGAAGTGGGCGACCGCACCACGCTGGATTTGCTCAACGCCGAAAACGACGCCGACGCCGCGCGCCTGGCTTGGCTGCAAGCACGCACGGAAACGCTGCAAAATCGGCTGCGCCTGCAGGCCCTGGCAGGCCAGCTCGATGAAGCCCAGTTACAGAGCGTGAACGCGCTGCTGCAGCATTGATCCACCCCGATTTTTTGCCCCAAGGAGACTCACAATGGCCCATATCGTCGTTCTCGGCGCCGGCACCGGTGGCATGCCTGCCGCCTACGAGCTGCGCGAACGCCTGGACAAAGCACACCAGATCACCGTGGTCAATGCGGTCGATTACTTCCAGTTCGTGCCCTCCAACCCCTGGGTGGGCGTGGGCTGGCGCAAACGCGACGCCATCACCTTTCCGATCCGCCCGCACCTCGAGAAAAAAGGCATAGGCTTCGTGGCCCAGCTGGTCACACGCATAGACGCCGAAGGCAATGCACTCGAATTTGCCAATGGCGAGCGCCTGGCCTATGACTACCTGGTCATCACCACCGGCCCCAAGCTCGCCTTCGACGAAGTGCCCGGCTCGGGTCCCGAGGGCCACACCCGCTCGATCTGCACGGTCGAACATGCCGAGCAGACCTGGGCCGACTACCAGGAATTCCTCCAAGACCCGGGGCCGGCCATCATAGGCGCCATGCCAGGCGCCTCGTGTTTCGGGCCGGCGTACGAGTTTTCATTCATCTTCAACAAAGACCTGCAGCGCCGCAAGCTGCGCAAGAAGGTGCCCATCACCTATGTCACGAGCGAGCCCTACATTGGCCACCTGGGGCTGGGTGGCGTGGGCGACTCCAAGCTGCTCATGGAAAGCGCCTTGCGCAGCAACGACATCAAGTGGATCACCAACGCCAAGGTCACGCGCGTGGAGCCGGGCAAGATGTTCGTCACCGAGCTCGACGAGAACGGCCAGGTGAAGAAGGAGCACGAGCTGCCCTTCAAGTTCAGCATGATGCTGCCGGCCTTCCGCGGCGTGGACGCCGTTGCGGCCGTGGAGGGGCTGTGCAATCCGCGCGGTTTCGTCATCATCGACGAATACCAGCGCAGCAAAAAGTACCGCAACATCTTTTCTGCCGGCGTCTGCGTGGCAATTCCGCCGGTCGAGGTCACGCCCGTGCCCACGGGTGCCCCCAAGACGGGCTACATGATCGAGACCATGGTCACCGCCATCGTGCACAACATCGCTGCCGACCTCGAAGGCAAAACCGGCACCGCCAAGGGCAGCTGGAACGCGATCTGCCTTGCCGACATGGGCGATACCGGGGCCGCCTTCGTTGCGCTGCCCCAGATCCCGCCGCGCAACACCAACTGGTTCAAAGTGGGCAAATGGGTGCACTGGTCCAAGATCGCGTTCGAGAAATACTTTCTCTACAAGATGAAAACCGGTAGCTCCGAGCCGATCTATGAGAAATACGTGCTCAAATTGATGGGCATCCACAGACTCGAACACTGACCGCAGCCTATTTCAGGAACAAACTTCATGAGCCCAACCCCTTGCGCGCCAACTGACGAAGACCGCCCCGACGCCCCGGGGCTCGAGCGCCTCGTGCTGCTCGACGTGCGCTCGCCCGGCGAATACGCGGCCGGCCATGTGCGCGGCGCCATCAACCTGCCGCTCGAGCGCTTCATGCAGGACATCGCCCAGGTCGCCCCCGACAAGGACGCGCCCGTCGTGCTGTATTGCGTCTCGGGTGCACGCTCTGGCATGGCCTGCGACGCCATGCGCCAGCTTGGCTACCGCCAGGCCATCAACGGCGGCTCGGCGGCAAACGTGGCCTTGCAGCTGCAAAGGCCCATAGAACGCGGTTGAGCGCGATCGAACCACGCGACAGCGTCGCAACATTTCTCGGCCAAACAGCGAACAACGAACGAGGAGAGCCCCATGAGCGAAAAAAGTGTCACCGTAACACTGCAGCAGCGGCACGACTACCGCTTCGACGTCGATTTCGGCCCCGGCATCGCTGGCCTGACTACCGACGAGCCGCCGCCGCTAGGCACGGGCCTGGGGCCCACGCCGGTGCAATTGCTGTGCGCGGCCGTGGGCAATTGCCTGACCGATTCATTGCTGTTTGCCTTGCGCAAGTTCAAGCAAAACCCCGAACCCCTGCACGCCAGCGTGACGGCCGAGGTCGGGCGCAACGCCGAAGGCCGCGTGCGCGTGCTCAAGATCACGGCCGTCATGCACCTGGGCGTGCCTGCAGCGCAACTCGAACACCTCGATCGCGTGCTCGGTCAGTTCGAAGCCTTTTGTACCGTGACGCAGAGCGTGGGCCAGGGCATCCCGATCGAGCTGCAAGTGCTTGATTCGACGGGGCAGCGCCTCAAATAGCGCACGAAGTGGCAGAGCGTTTCCTGCGATGCGACGCTCGGCCGCCCTCCCCGTCTTGCCGCAAGCGCGCAAGGCGAGCTTCCAAGCATCCAAACACCCAGGAGGAAACCATGAAAGTCAATGTTGGGGGAATCGACCGCATCCTGCGCATCGTCGTCGGCATCGTTTTGATCGCATTGGCCGCGACGGGCACCGTGGGCTGGTGGGGTTGGATCGGCGTGGTGCCGCTGCTCACGGGCCTGTTCAAATTCTGCCCGCTCTACACCTTGCTGGGCATGAACACCTGCCCGATGGAAAAGAAGTCCTGAAATCCGCTTTTTGCCAATAAAAATGGCTGCCAACGCTTGATAGTCATGCGCTGGCAGCTATTGCTTTAAGAGTATTTCAACCCAGCGCCGCGATGACTTCGGGTGGCGCCTGCACGAGCTCGATCAGCACCCCCTCGCCCGCAATCGGGAATTCCTCGTTGCTCTTGGGGTGCAAAAAGCAGATGTCGTAACCGGCAGCGCCCTTGCGGATGCCGCCCGGCGCAAAGCGCACGCCCTGCGCCGTGAGCCATTCGACGGCCTTGGGCAGGTCGTCGATCCACAGGCCGATGTGGTTGAGCGGCGTGGTGTGCACAGCGGGTTTTTTGTCGATGTCGAGCGGCTGCATGATGTCCACCTCGACCTTGTAGGCTCCGCTGCCCATGGCGAGGATGTCTTCATCGACGTTTTCGCGCTCGCTCTGGAAGGTGCCGGTCTGCGTGAGGCCCAGCATATCGACCCACAGCCGCTTCATGCGCTGCTTGTCGGTGCCGCCAATCGCGATCTGCTGGATTCCCAGCACTTTGAAGGGGCGCTGCTGCGCTGCCGCGCTGGTCTTGGCTTCGCTCATGCGCAGGCTCCTTCGCTATGGTGGTGCAGGTCGTGCGCCTCGGTGCTCGTGGTGCGGTGGCCGCGCAGGCCCAGCTTGGCGAGCAGTTGCTCGTCGGCCTCGGTGTCGGGGTTGCCCGTGACGAGCAGCTTTTCACCATAAAAGATCGAATTCGCGCCGGCCATGAAGCACAGCGCCTGCACGGCTTCGCCGAGCTGCTGGCGCCCGGCCGAGAGGCGCACGCGCGCCTTGGGCATGGTGATGCGTGCCACGGCGATCACGCGCACGAACTCGAACGGATCGATGGGGTCGCTGTCGGCCAGCGGCGTGCCGGGCACGCGCACCAGGCTGTTGATGGGCACTGATTCGGGGTACGGGTCGAGGTTGGCGAGCTGCGCGATCAGGCCCGCGCGGTGCACGGGCGCCTCGCCCATGCCCACGATGCCGCCGCAGCACACACTGATGCCTGCCGCGCGCACGTTGCGCAGCGTGTCGAGGCGGTCTTGGTAGGCGCGCGTGCTCACCACGTCGGTGTAGTACTCGGGTGCGGTGTCGAGGTTGTGGTTGTAGTAGTCCAGCCCCGCGTCGCGCAGCGCCTGGGCCTGGTGCGCCTCGAGCATGCCCAGCGTGGCGCAGGTCTGCAGACCCAGGTTTTTGACGGCGCTGATGAGCTCGCTCACTTTTTCGATGTCGCGGTCTTTGGGTGCGCGCCAGGCCGCGCCCATGCAAAAGCGCGTGGCACCGGCGTCCTTGGCGGCCTGCGCGGCACGCACGACTTCATCGACTTCCATGAGCTTTTGCGCCTTGACGCCGGTGTCGAACTCGGCCGACTGTGGGCAATAGCCGCAGTTTTCGGGGCAGCCACCGGTTTTCACCGACAGCAGCGTGGCAAGTTCGATGTCGCCCGCAGGCCAGTGCTGGCGGTGCACGGTCTGGGCTTCATAAACCAGATCGAGCAAGGGCTTGTCGAGCAGGGCCTGGATGGCTTCGACAGTCCAGGGGCCACTGGAGGGCGCGGGCTGTGCAGCGGGGACGGAAGTGCGGTGCACGGTGATGGTTTGTTCGGCAGCGGTGTTCATCACGCAAACTCCAAAATGATTTGATCCACGGCGAGAGATTCGCCTTTTTGCGCGTGGATTTTGCTCACGACGCCGTCGCGCGCCGCAAACAGGATGTTTTCCATTTTCATGGCCTCGATCGCGGCGAGCTTTTCGCCCGCCTCCACTTTCTGCCCCGGCTCCACGGCAATATCCACGAGCAGCCCCGGCATGGGCGAGAGCAGGTACTTGGACATGTCCGGCGGCGCCTTGTAGGGCATGAGCTTGTACAGCTGTGCCGCCAAGGGTGAGAGCACCAGCGCATCGATCTGCGTGCCATTGTGGATGACGCGCAGCGCCAGGGGGCTCTTGGGCGTGCCGCGCTCGACCTGCGCCGTAAAGGGCCTGCCATTGCATTGGCCCTGCACGCGAATCTGGCCCAGCGTTGCATTGCTGCTAATTTGATAGCTTCTATCGCTCACTGTGATTACGCTAGAGCCTGATTTGTCTTCGAAGTCGGTGACGGATACGTCGTGGTATTCACGCTGCCCTTGCGCGCCGAGCACGACCACCACGAACTTCTCGCCGACCTTGACCTCGTGCCCTTCGAGCTGCCCGCTGATGCCCGAAGCGCGCGCGCGGTAGCGCCGGTTCATGTAGGCCGCGAGCGCGATGAGGAACAGCGGGTCTTCGTGCGGCACGTCCTCGGCGTGGAAGCCATCGGCATAGTGCTCGGCGATGAAGCCGGTGTTGAAGTCACCGCTCTGGAACTTGGGGTGCGCGAGCAGCGCCGCCTGGAACGGGATGTTGCTGTGGATGCCGCGGATCACGAAGCCGTTGAGCGCCTCGCGCATCTTGGCGATGGCGTCCTGCCGGTCGGTGCCGTGCACGATGAGCTTGGCGATCATCGAGTCGTAATACATCGGGATTTCGCCGCCCTCATAGACGCCCGTATCGACGCGCACGCCATGGCGCAGGCTGGTGTCGGCCTGGAACATGGTCTGCTCGGGCGGCTGAAAGCGCACCAGCCGCCCGGTGCTCGGCAGGAAGTTGCGAAACGGGTCTTCGGCATTGATGCGGCACTCGATCGCCCAGCCTTCGCGCTTGACCTCGGCCTGCGTGAAGCCGAGCTTTTCGCCCGCGGCGATGCGGATCATCTGCTCGACCAGGTCCAGCCCCGTGATGCACTCGGTCACCGGGTGCTCGACCTGCAGGCGCGTGTTCATCTCGAGGAAGTAAAAGTCCTGGTTCTTGCCGACCACGAACTCCACCGTGCCCGCGCTCTGGTAGCCCACGGCCTTGGCCAGCGCCACGGCCTGCTCGCCCATGGCTTTGCGCGTGGCCTCGCTGATGAAGGGCGACGGCGCTTCTTCGATCACCTTCTGGTGGCGACGCTGGATCGAGCATTCGCGCTCGTTCAGATAGACCACGTTGCCGAAGGCGTCACCAAGCACCTGGATTTCGATGTGGCGCGGCTGTTCGACAAACTTTTCGATGAAGATGCGGTCGTCGCCAAAGCTGTTGCGCGCCTCGTTCTGGCAGCTCGCAAAGCCGTCGAAAGCCTCTTTGTCGTTGAACGCGACGCGCAGTCCCTTGCCGCCGCCGCCCGCGCTCGCCTTGATCATCACGGGGTAGCCGATCTGCCGTGCGATCTCGACCGCCTGCTCGGGGCCCGCGATGGGCTCGTTGTAGCCGGGGATGGTGTTGACCTTGGCCTCATGGGCGAGCTTCTTGGACGCAATCTTGTCGCCCATGGCCGCGATGGCCGCGTGCTTGGGGCCGATGAAGACGATGCCCTCGTCTTCGACCTGCTTGGCGAACGCCTCGTTTTCGCTCAAAAAGCCGTAGCCCGGATGGATGGCCTGCGCGCCGGTCTGCTTGGCCGCGGCAATGATCTTGTCAGCGCGCAGATAGCTCTCGCGGCTGGGCGGCGGGCCGATGTGCACGGCCTCGTCGGCGAGCTTGACATGGCGCGCGTCCTTGTCGGCGTCGGAATACACCGCCACGGTGGCGATGCCCATTTTCTTGGCCGTGGCAATCACTCTGCACGCAATCTCGCCCCGGTTCGCGATCAGGATTTTGGTAAACATGGTTTTGAACTCCTCAAACGATAGGACAGCGTGTTGCAGCCCGGGGCGCGGGCTGCGGCAGGCGATGTGACGAAACGACCGCTGCGCGGCCGTTTTCGCCGCGGTTGGCGATGAGGATTTTTTTGAACATGGTCATAGCCCGTGTTGCTGGTGGATGCTTTTCAGTTGCTGGAGCGCGTGTGGCGTCAGAAGCCACAGTGCGCCTGCTTCACAGCGGAATGTTCCCGTGCTTCTTCCACGGGTTCTCTAGCTTTTTGTTGCGCAGCATCACCAGGCTGCGGCAGATGCGCTTGCGCGTTTCGTGCGGCAGGATCACGTCGTCGATGAAGCCGCGCGCGCCGGCGACGAAGGGGTTGGCGAAGCGCGCCTTGTATTCGGCCTCGCGCGCAGCGAGTTTTGCGGGGTCGTTCTTGTCTTCGCGGAAGATGATCTCCACCGCGCCCTTGGCGCCCATCACGGCAATTTCCGCGTTGGGCCAGGCGAGGTTGACGTCGCCGCGCAGGTGCTTGGAGCTCATCACGTCGTAGGCGCCGCCGTAGGCCTTGCGCGTGATCACGGTGATCTTGGGCACGGTGCACTCGGCAAAGGCGTAGAGCAGCTTGGCGCCGTGCTTGATGATGCCGCCGTATTCCTGCGCCGTGCCGGGCATGAAGCCGGGCACATCGACGAAGGTGATCACGGGGATGTTGAAGGCGTCGCAAAAACGCACGAAGCGCGCGGCCTTGATACTGCTTTTGATGTCCAGGCAGCCTGCGAGCACGAGCGGCTGGTTGGCCACGATGCCCACGGTCTGGCCTTCCATGCGCGCAAAGCAGGTGATGATGTTCTTCGCATATTCAGGCTGGAGCTCGAAAAAGTCGCCGTCGTCCACCGTCTTGAGGATCAGCTCCTTCATGTCGTAGGGCTTGTTCGGGTTGTCGGGCACGAGCGTGTCCAGGCTCAGGTCCATGCGTTCGGCCGGGTCCTTGCTCTTGCGCACGGGCGGTTTTTCGCGGTTGTTGAGCGGCAGGTAGTTGTAGAGGCGCCGCAACATCAGCAGCGCTTCGACGTCGTTCTCGAAGGCCATGTCGGCTACGCCGCTCTTGGTGGTGTGTGTGCTCGCGCCGCCGAGCTCTTCGGCCGTGACCTCCTCGTGCGTCACGGTCTTGACCACGTCGGGGCCGGTCACGAACATGTAGCTGCTGTCTTTGACCATGAAGATGAAGTCGGTCATGGCCGGCGAATACACCGCGCCGCCCGCGCACGGGCCCATGATCAGGCTGATTTGCGGAATCACGCCGCTGGCCATGACGTTGCGCTGGAACACTTCAGCGTAGCCGCCGAGCGAGGCCACGCCTTCCTGGATGCGCGCGCCGCCCGAGTCGTTGATGCCGATCACGGGCGCGCCGACCTTCATGGCCTGGTCCATGATCTTGCAGATTTTTTCCGCATGCGCCTCGGACAGCGCACCGCCGAACACGGTGAAGTCCTGGCTGAATACGAACACCAGGCGGCCGTTGATCATGCCGTAGCCCGTGACGACGCCGTCGCCGGGGATCTTGTTGTTTTCCATGCCGAAGTCGGTGCAGCGGTGCTCGACGAACATGTCCCACTCTTCGAAGGTGCCGTCGTCGAGCAGCAGCTCAATGCGCTCGCGCGCCGTGAGCTTGCCCTTGGCGTGCTGCATGTCGATGCGCTTTTGCCCGCCGCCCAGGCGCGCGAGGGCGCGCTTTTTTTCGAGTTGATCCAGGATTTCTTGCATGGTTCGTCCTTTGGGTGAATTGGCTGTTCCGTGGTAGCTGGCGCTACTTATTCGATGGTTTCCGGCGCTTTGCCGAACTGCGCTGCGAGCAAAATTCTTGCGGCCGTAGATGCAGGCACGCGGCCTTGCGCCACGTCGGCTTCCATGGCGGGCAGCAGGCGGCGCACCTGTGGGTGCTGGCGAAACGCCTGTTTGAGCCCCGCGTCGATGCGCTCCCACATCCACGCGAGCGCCTGCTGCTGACGGCGCGCGGCCAGGCGGCCGTTGGCCGTTTGCAGGCGCCGGAATTCGCTGACCTCGGCCCAGAAAGTGTCTATCCCCTGCCCGCGCAAAGCGCTGATCTGGATGACCTTGGGGTGCCAGAGCGTGTCATCGTGGTGCGCGTGTTCGGGGTTGCCGTGCAGGCCCAGCAGGCGCAGGCTGGAGGTGATTTGCGCCTGCGCGCGCGTGGCCGCCTTGGGGTCGAGGTCGGCCTTGTTGATGACCACGAGGTCGGCCAGCTCCATCACGCCCTTTTTGATCGCCTGCAGATCGTCGCCCGCATTCGGCAGCTGCAGCAGCACGAACATGTCGGTCATGCCCGCCACGGCGGTTTCGCTCTGGCCCACGCCCACGGTTTCGACGATGACCACGTCGTAGCCCGCGGCCTCGCACACCAGCATGGCCTCGCGCGTTTTCTCGGCCACACCGCCCAGCGTGCCGCTGCTGGGGCTGGGGCGGATGTAAGCCATCTCGTGCACCGAGAGCTTTTCCATGCGCGTCTTGTCGCCCAGGATCGAGCCGCCCGAGACGCTCGACGATGGGTCGATCGCGAGCACCGCCACGCGGTGGCCCTGGGCGATCAGGTACAAGCCCAGCGCTTCGATGAAGGTCGATTTGCCCACGCCCGGCACGCCGCTGATACCCAGCCGAAACGCCTTGCCCGTGTGCGGCAGCAAGGCCGTGAGCAGCGCATCGGCCTGCGCACGATGGTCGGCGCGCGTCGATTCGAGCAGCGTGATGGCCTTGGCCATGGCGCGGCGGCGAGCCATGGGGCCGCCATGGAGGATGGCATCAAGCAGCGGCTGCATCCAAGACGGCCCTGTAATGGACTTTGTTTTTGGTGTCTATAACTTGTGGCTTCATATCGCCCAGTTCTCCAGCTTCAGACCCGCAACGCGCTCGAACTCGCGGGTGTTATTGGTAACCATGGTGGCACCCAGGGCCAGGGCCTGGCAGGCCAGCAGCAAGTCCCGTTCGCCGATGCGTTGCCCTTTCGCTTCCAGGGCTTTTCGCACAGGGCCATACACCCACGCCGCGTCCTGATTCCAGTCCAGCACGGGAAATTTCGAGACAAAATTCTCCAGCTTTGCGCGCGACTCGGCGCGCGAGCTCTTGGCCACGCCAAACGCCAGTTCGGCCACGGTCACCGCAGAAATGGCCAGCGATTCGCGCCCGGCATGGATCAGCCGCTGCAACACTCGAGCCGGCTGCTCGTTGATGATGTAAATGCAGATATTCGTGTCCAGCAGGTACGTCATGGAAGCAAGGCCTCCCGGTCTGCCTGGGGCCATTCTTCGGCGCGCTCCAGGCGGGGGCCATCGGCAAAGGCGGCCACGGCGTCCATGAGTTGGCGCGCCCAGGCGTCATGGTCTGGTTTTGGCCGCAGGATGACTGCATCCCCCTGACGCTCTATGGTGACTTCCTTGGTAGTAAAGCGATATGCCTTGGGTAAGCGCACGGCTTGGCTGCGACCGGTGGTGAAAATCTTGGCGGTATCAACGGATGTGGTCGTCATCTCACCTCCACAAAAGATGAATATCAAAAGTATATATCATGAGATAAATACCATAGATATGTACCATCCGCAAGACAGCCTTACAGTGTCTTTTTGATCTGCTCCAGCACGTCCTTCGCGCTGACCGGGATCGGCGTGCCCGGGCCGTAGATGCCTTTGACGCCGGCCTGGTAGAGAAAGTCGTAGTCCTGCGGCGGAATCACGCCGCCCACGAAGACGATGATGTCGTCCGCGCCCTGCTTTTTGAGCTCTTCGATGATTGCGGGCACCAGCGTTTTGTGGCCCGCAGCGAGCGTGCTCACGCCCACGGCGTGCACGTCGTTTTCGATCGCCTGGCGCGCGCATTCTTCGGGCGTCTGGAACAGCGGGCCGATGTCCACGTCGAAGCCCAGGTCGGCAAAGGCCGTGGCCACCACCTTGGCGCCGCGGTCGTGGCCGTCCTGGCCGAGCTTGGCGATCATCACGCGCGGGCGGCGGCCATGCTCGGCGGCGAATTCGTTGATCTCGGCTTTGAGCTTTTCCCAGCCTTCGGCGGAATCGTAAGCGGCTGCATACACCCCGGTCACCTTTTGTGTGTCGGCGCGGTGGCGTCCAAAGACTTTTTCGAGGGCATCGCTGACTTCGCCCACCGTGGCGCGCAGACGGATCGCGTCGATGGTGAGCGCCAGCAGGTTGCCCGTGCCGCTCTCTGCTGCTTTTGTGAGAGCATCCAGCGCTTGCTGTACCTTGGCTTGGTCGCGATTTTGCTTGATTTTTTGCAGGCGGGCGATCTGGCCTTCGCGCACCTTGAGGTTGTCGATCTCGAGGATGTCCACGGGCTCTTCCTTGGCCAGCTTGTATTTGTTCACGCCCACGATCACGTCCTTGCCCGAGTCGATGCGCGCCTGCTTCTCGGCGGCGGCAGCCTCGATCTTGAGCTTGGCCCAGCCACTGTCCACGGCCTGCGTCATGCCGCCCATGGCTTCGACTTCTTCGATGATCTTCCACGCGGCGTCGGCCATGTCCTGCGTGAGCTTTTCCATCATGTAGCTGCCGGCCCAGGGGTCGATCACGTTGGGGATGTGCGTCTCTTCCTGCAGGATGAGCTGGGTGTTGCGCGCGATGCGGGCGGAAAACTCGGTGGGTAGCGCGATGGCCTCGTCGAAGCTGTTGGTGTGCAGGCTTTGCGTGCCGCCGAACACCGCGGCCATGGCTTCGATGGTGGTGCGCACGATGTTGTTGTACGGGTCTTGCGCGGTGAGGCTCCAGCCGCTGGTCTGGCAGTGCGTGCGCAGCATCAGGCTCTTGGGGTTCTTGGCGCCAAAGCCCTTCATGATGCGGCACCACAGCAAGCGCGCGGCGCGCATCTTGGCGATCTCGAGGTAAAAGTTCATGCCGATCGCCCAGAAAAAGCTCAGGCGCCCGGCAAAATCATCCACGTTGAGCCCCTTGGCCAGCGCGGTTTTGACGTATTCCTTGCCGTCGGCCAGCGTGAATGCGAGCTCGAGCGCCTGCGTGGCACCGGCCTCCTGCATGTGGTAGCCGCTGATGCTGATCGAGTTGAACTTCGGCATGTGCTTGGCCGTGTACTCGATGATGTCGCCGATGATGCGCATGCTCGGCTGCGGGGGATAAATGTAGGTGTTGCGCACCATGAACTCTTTGAGGATGTCGTTCTGTATGGTGCCGCTGAGCTGCTCCTGCTTCACGCCCTGCTCTTCGGCCGCGACGATGTAGCCCGCGAGCACGGGCAGCACGGCGCCGTTCATGGTCATGGAGACGCTGACCTTGTCGAGCGGAATCTGGTCGAACAGGATTTTCATGTCCTCGACCGAGTCGATCGCCACCCCCGCTTTGCCAACGTCGCCGACGACGCGCGGGTTGTCCGAGTCGTAGCCGCGGTGCGTGGCCAAATCGAACGCCACCGAAACGCCTTGTGCCCCGGCTGCGAGCGCCTTGCGATAAAACGCATTCGATTCCTCGGCTGTGGAAAAGCCCGCGTATTGGCGGATCGTCCAGGGGCGCACCGCGTACATGGTGGCCTGCGGGCCGCGGATGAAGGGCTCGAAGCCCGGCAGCGTGTCGGTGTAGGGCAAGCCTTGCAGGTCTTGCGCGGTGTAGAGCGGCTTCACGGTGAGCCCGTCGGGTGTGACCCAGTTGAGCGCGTTCAAGTCTCCACCAGGGGCGGATTTGGCCGCGGCTTTGACCCAGTCTGCAAGGCTGGCTTGGGCAAATTCGGGGGAGGCTTTGGTGGGCTCACTCATGGCGTGGCTTTCTGTGGTCAGGCAATGCGAGGAAATGAAAGCGATTCAGAGAATCTGGCGGTGCAAGAAGGCAAAAAGCGTGAGGCGGCTCACGCGCAACGGACGGCAAACGTCCGCTTGGCAGGGGCGGAGTTTATATCATTCATAATTATGAATTCAGAGCGTCAGCCCACGCTGCAGCTCTCATCGCCATTTTGCCTCGTACCGTCCACCCATGTCCTCCCCTACCCTGACGCCGCGCGCGCTCTATGAAGAAGTGGCCGAGCAATTGCGCCAGCGCATTTTCCGGCGCGAGCTCGAGCCTGGTAGCTGGATCGACGAGCTCAAAATCGCCGAGGAGTTCGGCATCAGCCGCACGCCGCTGCGCGAGGCGCTCAAGGTGCTGGCCACCGAGGGCCTGATTACGATGAAGCTGCGCCGCGGCGCCTATGTGACCGAGATGTCGGAAAAAGACCTGCGCGACGTCTATCACCTGCTCGCGCTGCTCGAAAGCGACGCCGCAGGCATTGTGGCGGCCCGCGCGACGCCGCAGCAATTGCAGGAACTCGAAGCGCTGCACGCCGAACTCGAAGCCGCCGTGGGCGAGCGCGAGCGTTTTTTTGCCATCAACGAGCGCTTTCACATGCGGCTTTTGGAGCTTGCCGACAACCGCTGGCGCAGCCAGGTCGTGGCCGATTTGCGCAAGGTCATGAAGCT
The DNA here is from genome assembly GCF_003337425.1 of Extensimonas vulgaris. Lineage (GTDB taxonomy): Bacteria > Pseudomonadota > Gammaproteobacteria > Burkholderiales > Burkholderiaceae_C > Extensimonas > Extensimonas vulgaris. The sequence goes on along the minus strand of NZ_QPJU01000007.1, from coordinate 103,385 downwards.
TAACCGCCAGAATTCCCTGCTCAAGCAGGGGCGCATCGAAGATTCGCTGCGTGAGCACCGCGCCCTCCTCACGGCGCTGCAGGCGCACGACGTAGCCGCGAGCGTGCAGGCCATGCAGACGCATTTTGCGCAGGGGCTGGAGGCGGCGGCGTGAAGACCCGCTATTGCGATCTCTATAGGAGCACCGCTATGGCACTGCCACAATCTAACCTCAGGGATGATCCCCTCAGCGCTTGCGTCTGGGGCGCGCCGCTGCTGGAGGCCATGCCATGATCGCGGAAGACTGGATCAAGCAGTGCGCGAGAACCGACCACTATCGCTATTCCCGCCACGCCGACCGCGAGCGCCAAAACGACGGCTTGTCGCTCGCAGAAGTGGAACAAGCGCTGGCGTCGGGCCGGATCATCGAACACTATCTCGATACAGGCCGCGGCGAGAGCTGCCTCTTGGCGGGTTTTACGGATGCAGGTAAACCGATACACGCGGTATGTGCCGCGATGGAGGACTGGCTGGTCATCGTGACGGTCTATATCCCGACGCCGCCCAAATTCAAAAATCCTTACGAGCGAGGCTGAAGCCATGAGCCAACATTGCACTTTCTGCGGCCACAAACACCTTTCCACCAAGACAACGCGCTACATCCACCAGCAAGCCGACGAATTGCTCATCGTCGATGAAGTGCCCTGCCTGGAATGCGACTACTGCGGCGAGCAGTATTTTGACGCCGCCGTTTTGAAAGCGATCGCAGCCGAACACACTGCGATCCTGCAGCATCGCAAGCAGCCGCAAGCCGTCAAGCCCGTAGCAGTGGAGTCTTTTACAGCGCTTGCTGGATGACCGTTGCACGCGAGCGCCGAGGGGGCTGATGGTTCGTGAACCCTCGCAACCGAAAACCGAGTACCTCTTCGGCCGCGTATTTACGCCCAACCACCCGCTCACATCCCCAGCGACTTGAGCAGTTCCTCGGTATCACTCGCCCCAGCGGCTGCGCCAGCGCCCGGTGCCGTGGCCGCCGGTGCAGCGGATGCCAGGTGCGCCTGCGCGATCAGCGCGTCGGGGTCGGGCACTTCCTGGGGTTCGAAGTCGTAGAGCTTGATGAATTCGGTGCGGTCAACCGCGAGTTCGAGGTAGAAGATGTGGTTCGCGCCGGTGTAGAAAGTCACGCGCCGCGCCTCGGGCTGGTCGAGGTTGGCGTCCACGCTCAATACCACTTGTTTATTCAGCGCCAGCATCTTGGGCTGGTTTTGCGTGATGTGGGTCTGCAGCTCGCGCCGCACCTTGCCGATGAAGTCGCCCACGACCTGGTTCATGAGCTCGCCCATGACGTTGGCGACGTCGTCCGAGGTGTAGGAGCTTGCAAGATCGTCGCGCGACATGCCCATGTTGAGCATGTAGCTCTGGTAGAGCTCCATCGCCGCCTGGGCCGAGAAGTTGATGATCACCAGGCCCGAAAAGCCGCCGTCGAACAGCACGAAGCAGCCGATGTCGGGCTTGAGGCAGGTTTTGCTGATGCGCTGCACCATGGCCGAATAATGGATGGTGCTCTGCGTGGCCAGGTTGAGCACCTTGGTGACCGAATTGCACAGGCTCAGCAGCAGGTCTTCGGTGCCGAAGACGACGGGGTTTTCAATGGCGCTCATGAAAAGGTGTAGAAAAAAGTAACGAACCCCGCAAGTGTGCCTTTTTTTCGACCGCGCTGAAACGAAGCCCCTGGTCATGGCTCGTGTCCAATACGGTCATGCGCAAGGACACCAGAGAAAACAACGACGGCAATATCGACGGTAACGGCGACGACCGCACGGCACCGCCAGGCGCCGACACTCCGGGCTTCAACCTGCGCCTGTGGCGGCATTTTGCGGCGATTGCAAAGCCCTACTGGCGCTCGCAGGAACGCTGGCGCGCCGGCGGGTTGCTCGCCTTGCTCGTGGGGCTGCTGCTCGTGCAGACCGCCTGCAACGTGCTGTTCAACCAGGAAACCGGCGAATTCACCTCGGCGCTGGCGGCGGGCGACAGTGCGCGCTTCTGGGCTTCGATTCGGCGCTACACCGCATTGCTCGTGGCGGCGGTGCCGCTGTATGCGCTGTACTACTTCGTGCGCGACACGCTGGGTCTGCGCTGGCGCCGCCGGCTGACCGAGCAGTTTCTCGCGCGCTACTTCCACCGGCGCGCGTACTACCGGCTGAGCATGGCCGAGGACATAGACAACCCCGACCAACGCATTGCCGACGACATCAACAGCTTCACCCAGCAGTCGCTCTATTTTTCGATGATCGTGCTGGGCTCGGTCATCGAGCTCATCGCGTTTGCGGGCGTGCTGTGGTCGATTTCGCACGCGCTGGTGTATTTTTTGCTCGCTTATGCCGTCGTGAGCACCTGGTTCACGGGCACGGTGTTCGGGCGGCAGCTCATCGCGCTGAATTTTCGCCAGTTGCAGCGCGAGGCCGATTTCCGCTTCAGCCTCGTGCGCGTGCGCGAGCATGCCGAGCCCATCGCCTTCTTGCATGGCGAAGCACGCGAAATGGCAATGATGCAGCGTGTGTTCCAGACGGTGTATGCCAATTTCCAGCGGGTGCTGCGCGCGCAGTTCAAGCTCAACCTGTTTCAGTATGCACACAGTTTTTTGATGGCCTTGCTGCCCACGGTGATCATCGCGGGCGACGTGCTTTCGGGCGACCTGGAGGTCGGCCGCGCGATCCAGGCGACGGGCGCGTTCACCGCCATCCTGAGCGCGCTCACGGTGATCGTCGAACACTTCGAGGGACTGAGCCGCTTTTCCGCGGGCGTGGAGCGGCTGCACGCTTTTTCCGAAGCGCTCGACGGCCAAACGCCGCAGGGCGAGCCTGCGCCCGAGCCCGTGCCGCAGATCCGCACCATGCCCGGCTTCGAGCTGGCGCTGGAGCGCCTGACGCTGCTCACGCCCCACCGCGAGCGCCTGCTGATCCGCGAGCTGAGCCTGAGCGTGCAGCCCGGCGAAGGGCTGCACATCGTGGGCGCGAGCGGCGCGGGCAAAAGCTCGCTGCTGCGCGCGATGGCCGGGCTGTGGAATGCGGGCTCGGGCGAGGTGATACGCCCCGCGGGGCTGGACATGATGTTTCTGCCGCAGCAGCCCTATCTGCCGCTCGGTGATCTGCGCTGCCAGCTCACGTACCCGCAAACCGGGCACGAAGTTTCGGACGAGGAACTGCTGCAGTGGCTCGAGCGCGTCAACCTGCCCACGCTGGCCGTGCGCTTCGGCAGCCTGCAGGCGCGCCAGGACTGGGCCAAGGTGCTGTCCGTGGGCGAGCAGCAGCGGCTGGCCTTTGCGCGCGCGCTGCTTGCCAAGCCGCGCTATCTGCTGCTCGACGAGGCCACGAGCGCACTGGACACGGGCAACGAGGCGCAGCTCTACGGGCAGCTGCACGGCCTGTCAATCACGCCCGTGAGCGTGAGCCACCACCCTGCGCTGCTCCAGCACCACGCCTGGGTGCTGGAGCTCACCGGCGACGGCGGCTGGACGCTGCACGAAGCCGCGCGTTACCGCTGGAGCTTGTGACTTGTCAGCGCCGCAAGGGCGGCAGGTCGGTGCAATGGCCCAGCGCGGCTTCGGCGGCCAGGCCTATGCTTTCGCCCAGCGTGGGGTGCGGGTGCACGGTCTGGCCTATGTCGAGCGCGTCGGCGCCCATTTCGATCGCGAGCGCCACTTCGCCGATCAGGTCGCCCGCATGCGGGCCGACGATGCCGCCGCCGAGGATGCGGCCGTGGCCGGGGGCGCTGGCATCGGCGCTGGCGTCGAACAACAGCTTGGTGAAGCCTTCGTCGCGGCCGTTCGCGATGGCGCGGCCCGAGGCGCTCCAGGGGAACAGCCCCTTGCGCACGGCGATGCCCTGCGCCTTGGCCTGCGCTTCGGTCAGGCCGACCCAGGCGATTTCGGGGTCGGTGTAGGCCACGCTGGGGATCACGCGCGCCTCGAACGCGGCGCGCGCGAGCTCGGCCTTGCCCTGCAGCTCGCCCGCGATCACTTCAGCCGCGACATGGCCTTCGTGCACGGCCTTGTGCGCGAGCATGGGCTGGCCGACGATGTCGCCGATCGCAAAGATGTGCGGCACGTTGCTGCGCATCTGCATATCGACCGGGATGAAGCCGCGCGCATCGACGTGCACGTCGGCCGCTTCGGCGCCGATCTTGCGCCCGTTGGGGCTGCGGCCCACGGCTTGCAGCACGAGGTCGTAGGTTTGCGGCTCGGGCGCTGCCGCATCGGCCGTAGCACCTTCCTGCACCGGGGCGAACTGCACCTGTACGCCCTCGGGCGTGGCGCGTGCGCCGGTGACGCGGGTGTTCAGCAGGATGCGGTCGAAGCGCCCGGCGTTGATTTTTTGCCAGACCTTGACGAGGTCGCGGTCGGCGCCGGGCATGAGCTCGCCGGTCATCTCGACCACGTCGATGCGCGCGCCCAGCGTCGAATACACGGTGGCCATCTCCAGCCCGATGATGCCGCCGCCGACGATCAGCATGCGCTGCGGGATGGACGGCAGCGCGAGCGCGCCCGTGCTGTCGATGATGCGCGCGTCGTCGGGCAGAAACGGCAGGCGCACGGCCTGGCTGCCCGCGGCGATGATCGCGCGCTGGAAGGCGATGGTGCTGCGCTTGCCGGTTTTTTCTTGCGCGGGGCCGCCGGTTTCTTCGACCACGACGCGGTGCGCGCTCGCAAAGCTGCCATAGCCGCGCACGACTTGCACCTTGCGCATCTTGGCCATCGCGGCGAGGCCGCCCGTGAGCCGGCCCACGACCTTGGCCTTGTGCGCACGCAGTTGCTCAAGGTCGATCTGCGGCGCGCCGAAAGACACGCCGGCGCCCGCCAGGTGGCGCGCCTCGTCGATCACCGCGGCCACGTGCAGCAAGGCTTTCGAGGGAATGCAGCCCACGTTGAGGCACACGCCGCCGAGCTCGGCGTAGCGCTCGACGAGCACCACGCGCAGCCCCAGGTCGGCCGCGCGAAAGGCTGCGCTGTAGCCGCCCGGCCCGCCGCCGAGCACGAGCAGGTCGCATTCGAGGTCGGCCGGGGCCTCTGCTGTGGCGCTCACAGGCGCTACGCTTGCAGGAGCTGCTTGCGCTTGAAGGGCCTCATTTTCAGAGATATTTTTGCTTGAAGTGCTTGAATCGACAGCGCCAGCAGCTTCCGAATCAGGAGCGGCAGGGTTTGCCGCAGCAGGTGCAGAAGGAGCAGCAGGTGCAGCAGCGGCGTCCGCCGTTTCGAGCGTGAGCAGCACGCTGCCTTGGTGCACCTTGTCGCCGAGCTTGACGTGCAGCTCCTTGACCACGCCGGCGTGGCTGGAGGGGATTTCCATCGACGCCTTGTCGGATTCCACCGTGACCAGGCTTTGCTCTGCGCGGATGCTGTCGCCGGGCTTGACCAGCACTTCGATCACGGTGACTTCAGGGAAGTCGCCGATGTCGGGCACCTTGATGTCCATGAGGGCCATGGTTTGCTTCTCCAGGATTGCTTACAAGCTCACGCGGCGGAAGTCCGCGAGCAGGCCGGTGAAATAGACGAGAAAACGCGCCGCCGCGGCGCCGTCGATCACGCGGTGATCCCACGACAGCGACAGCGGCAGCATCAGGCGCGGCACGAATTGCTGGCCGTCCCACTGCGGCTCGGTGTGGCTCTTGCACACGCCCAGGATGGCCACCTCGGGCGCGTTGATGATGGGCGTGAAGTAGCGCCCGCCGATGCCGCCGAGCGACGAGATCGAAAAGCAGCCGCCCGTCATGTCGGCCGGCGTGAGCTTGCCCTCGCGCGCCTTTTGGCTCAGCGCTGCGGTTTCCTGCGCGATCTCGAGGATGCCTTTTTGGTCGGCGTCGCGCACCACGGGCACGACGAGGCCATTGGGCGTGTCGGCGGCAAAGCCGATGTGGAAGTATTTTTTGAGCACGAGCTGCTCGCCGTCGAGCGAGGCGTTGAACTGCGGAAATTTGCGCAGCGCCGCGACGGCGGCCTTGATCATGAACGCGAGCAGCGTGACCTTGATGCCGGCCTTGGCCTGCTCCTCGTTGAGCTGCTGGCGCAAGGCTTCGAGGTCGGTGACGTCGGCGTCGTCGTGGTTGGTGACATGCGGGATCATCACCCAGTTGCGGTGCAGATTGGCGCCGCTGATTTTCTGGATGCGCGACAAGTCCTTGCGTTCGATGGGCCCGAACTTGGCGAAATCGACCTGCGGCCAAGGCAGCAGGTTCAGGCCCGCGCCGCCCGGTGCGCCGGCGCCGGCACCTGCGGCCGTTGCGCGCTGGGCCGCGGCAGCGCGCGTTTGCAGCGTGCCGCGCATCACGGCCTGCGTGAAGGCCTGCACGTCGGCGATCGTGATGCGCCCTTTGGGCCCCGTGCCCTGCACTTCTTCGAGCGGCACGCCGAGCTCGCGCGCGAACCTGCGCACCGCAGGCGAGGCGTGCGGCAGGTGCACGAGCTGCGCGCTGCGGTCGGGCTGGTGCGGAGTTTGCAGGCTGGCGGCGGCGGGCGCAACGGCGGCCGGTGCCGCAGATGCGGGCGTCGGTGCGGGCGGCGCCATGGACGCAGCCACCGCGGGAGCCGCCTGCTCGATTGCTTCTGCTTTGGGAGCTGCTTGCGCTTGCTGTACCTGGGCTGGTGGCTGATTTGGCTCAGAATTTTGCGCCGATGCTTGTTGTGCCTTGGCCACATCGAGCGTGAGCAGCACCGAGCCTTCGTGCACCTTGTCGCCGAGCTTCACGCGCAGCTCCTGCACCACGCCTGCGTGGCTCGAGGGGATTTCCATCGAGGCTTTGTCGGACTCCACGGTGACCAGCGATTGCTCTTTTTGCACCGTGTCGCCCGGCTTGACGAGGATTTCGATCACCGTGACTTCATCGAAGTTACCGATGTCGGGCACCTTGATTTCTTGGATGGCCATGTTGTTCTCCAGCGATTCCTGCAATGCCAGGCGCCCGCCTCAGGCGTAGAGCGGGTTGGGTTTTTCGGTGCGTATGCCGTATTGGGCGATCGCCTGCGCCAGGCGCTCGCGCGCCAGCTGGCCTTGCTCGGCCAGGCCCGTGAGGGCGGCGAGCGTGATGTAGTGGCGGTCGATCTCGAAGTGTTCGCGCAGGCGAAAGCGGAAGTCGCTGCGGCCAAAGCCATCCGTGCCCAGCACGTGGTAGCTGCGCCCCGCGGGGATGAAGGGGCGGATCTGCTCGGCGTAGGCCTTGACGTAGTCGGTCGAGGCCACGACGGGGCCGGCGTGGCCTGCGAGCTGGCGCGTCACGAAGGGCACGCGCGGCGCCTCGGTGGGGTGCAGCAGGTTCCAGCGCTCGGCGTCGCGGCCTTCGCGCGCGAGCTCGTTGAAGCTCGGGCAGCTCCAGACGTCGGCGGCCACGCCCCAGTCCTGCGCGAGCAGCTCTTGCGCCGCGAGGCTCTCGCGCAGGATCGAGCCCGAGCCCAGCAACTGCACGCGCGGCGCCTGCGCGTCGGCTGTTGCGGCGGGCTTGAACAGGTACATGCCCTGGATGATCTGCTCCTCGGTGCCGGGCGTGAGGCCGGGCATGGCGTAGTTTTCGTTCAGCAGGGTGAGGTAGTAAAACACGTTCTCCTGGCGCTCGACCATGCGCTTCAAGCCGTGCTGCATGATCACCGCGACCTCGTGCGCAAAGCTCGGGTCGTAGCTCACGCAGTTGGGGATGTTGCCCGCGAGGATGTGGCTGTGGCCGTCCTGGTGCTGCAGGCCCTCGCCGTTGAGCGTGGTGCGCCCCGAAGTGCCGCCCAGCAGGAAGCCGCGCGCCTGTATGTCGCCCGCAGCCCAGGCCAGGTCGCCCACGCGCTGGAAGCCGAACATCGAATAGAACACGTAAAACGGGATCATGATCCGGTTGTTCGTGCTGTAGCTCGTGGCCGCGGCGATCCAGCTGCTCATGCCGCCGGCCTCGTTGATGCCCTCTTGCAGGATCTGGCCCTTGGCGTCCTCGCGGTAATACATCACTTGGTCTTTGTCCACCGGCGTGTATTGCTGGCCCGCGGGGTTGTAGATGCCGATCTGGCGGAACAGCCCTTCCATGCCGAAGGTGCGCGCCTCATCGACGAGGATGGGCACCACGCGCGGCCCCAGCGCCTGGTCGCGCAAGAGCTGCGTGAGAAAGCGCACGTACGCCTGCGTGGTCGAAATCTCACGCCCCTCGGCCGTGGGCTCGAGGATGGCCTTGAAGGTTTCGAGCGCGGGCACGGTGAACTGCTCGTCGGCGCGTGTGCGCCGCTGGGGCAGGTAGCCGCCCAGCGCCTCGCGGCGCGCCTGCAGGTACTTCATCTCGGGCGTGCCCTCGGCGGGCTTGTAAAAAGGCAGCTCCGGGATCTGGCTGTCGGGGATGGGAATGTCGAAGCGGTCGCGAAACGCGCGCACCTCCTCGTCGCTGAGCTTTTTGGTCTGGTGCACGGTGTTCTTGCCCTCGCCGATCTTGCCCATGCCGTAGCCCTTGATGGTCTTGGCGAGTATCACCGTGGGCTGGCCCTCGTGGTGGTAGGCGGCGTGGTACGCGGCATAGACCTTTTGCGGGTCGTGCCCGCCGCGGCGCAGGTTCCAGATTTCGTCGTCGCTCATGTGCTCGACCAGCGCCAGCGTGCGCGGGTCGCGGCCAAAAAAGTGCTTGCGCACGTAGGCCCCATCGAAGGCTTTGAAAGCCTGGTAGTCGCCATCGTTGCACTCCATCATGATCTTGCGCAGCGCGCCGTCCTTGTCGCGCGCGAGCAGGTCGTCCCAATCGCGGCCCCACAGCAGCTTGATGACGTTCCAGCCCGAGCCGCGGAATTCGCCCTCGAGCTCCTGGATGATCTTGCCGTTGCCGCGCACGGGCCCGTCGAGGCGCTGCAGGTTGCAGTTGATGACGAAAATCAGGTTGTCGAGTTTCTCGCGCGCCGCGAGACCGATCGCGCCCAGCGACTCGGGCTCGTCCATCTCGCCGTCGCCGCAGAACACCCAGACCTTGCGCCCGGACGTGTCGGCAATGCCGCGCGCGTGCAGGTATTTGAGAAAACGCGCCTGGTAGATCGCCATGATCGGGCCCAGACCCATGGACACGGTGGGAAACTGCCAGAACTCGGGCATGAGCTTGGGGTGCGGATAGCTCGACAAGCCCCTGCCGCCGACTTCCTGGCGGAAGTTGAGCAGCTGCTCCTCGCTGATGCGGCCCTCGAGGTAGGCGCGCGCGTAGATGCCGGGCGAGCTGTGGCCTTGGATGTAGATGCAGTCACCGCCGTGCTGGGCGCTCGGCGCGTGCCAGAAATGGTCGAAACCCGTGCCCAGCAGCGTCGCGAGCGAGGCAAAAGAGCCGATATGTCCGCCGAGTTCGCCGCCATCGTTGGGATGCAGGCGATTGGCCTTGACCACCATGGCCATCGCGTTCCAGCGCATGTACCCGCGCAGGCGCTTTTCGATCTCCATGTTGCCGGGGCAGCGGGCCTCTTGCGCGGGCTCGATCGTGTTCACGTAGCCCGTGGTGGCCGAAAACGGCAGGTCGATGCTGTTTTGGCGGGCGTGCTCGAGCAATTGTTCGAGCAGGGCGTGCGCGCGCTCGGGGCCTTCGCGTTCGATCACGGCAGAAAGCGCGTCCATCCACTCGCGCGTTTCCTGCGGGTCGGGGTCGGTGGTGGATGCGGGCTGAAAAGCGGCGGGTTCAGTCATGCGATGTCTCCTTCGAGGACGCGAAAAAACAGGGGGGCGGCTCTGCAAGCCATTCTAATGGGCCAATACGGGTTTAATTTCAAATAATGGACGCATATACCGCAATGTGATAATTTGTCACGGGTGCACACAAAAACACAGGGCAGCTCTTTGGCCATTTCTCCTTCTACACTTCGCAGCGTGATGACTTCTACGCGCACGAAACCTTTGCCCGCCACCGCCCCGCGCCGCGCGCTGCTGCAGTGGTGGCGCGCATGGTGGCGCAACCTCACGCCGCTGCGCCAGGAGCGTTTGGCCATGCTGGCGCCGCTGGTGGCGGTATTTGTGTTTCTGGCGGCCATCGTCGCGGCGTTTGCTTATTTACAGCTCGAAGAGTCTGAGCGCGAGCAGGAAACCCTGCAGCGCGATATGGAATACGCCCAGCAGCGTGTGCGCCTGCGCCTGCTCGAACGCCAGGAGCAGCTGATGCGACTGGCGCGCCAGCTCGCGCTGCACGAGCTCGCGCCGGCCGAGTTCGAAAACCGGGCCGAGGAATTCGTCAACCAGTACCCTGAGCTGCAAGCCCTCACCTGGATAGACGCGCAGGGCCGTATCCGTGCGAGCTTCGCTGCCCCCACGCTGCCCGGCAGCCAGCAGCGCCTGGCTGGCGAGCGGGCCGGGCTCGACGCCGCTGCCTGGGCCCAGGCGCAGCAGCAGCAAACGGTGTTCACCCAACCCCTGGCAACGGCTGGGCAGCCGCCGCCCTTGTTGCAGTTGCTGGTGCCCGTCGCGCGCGGGCGGCAGTTCCAAGGCGCGGTGCTCGGTGAGTTTTCCAACGACAGTTTGTTGCGCTATGGCATGCCGCCGCGCGTGCTCGCGCGCTACGCCATCACCTTGCTCGACGGCAAGCGCCAGGTGCTCGCAGGCAGCCCCATGACGAGCAGCGTCAGCCAGGTGCACTTTTTGCCCTGGAAGCAAGCCAAGGCGAGCGAGTACGCGATCCAGGTATCCCCGGTGGGCTACGGACTGGTGCTGCGCGCGCAGGCGTACCGCACTTCGCTGGGCGTGGTTGGCAGCGGCCTGTTCTGGCTCGTGGGTGCGCTCAGCCTGATGACGACCTGGCTGCTCGTTGCCAGCTGGCGCCATACGCGCCGACGCCTGCGCGTGCAAGAGGCGCTCGTGGCCGAGACGAACTTTCGCCGCGCGATGGAAAACTCCATCGCCACCGGCATGCGCGCGCTCGACCTCGAGGGCCGCATCACCTACGTGAACGCCGCGTTCTGCCAGATGACGGGCTGGAGCGCCGAGGAGCTCGTGGGCCTCAAAGCGCCGTTTCCGTACTGGCCCGACGAAGAAAGACACTTGCTGAGTGAAAAATTAAAAGAGCAGTTCAGCGGCAAGAACGCCTCGGGCGGCTACAAGATGCGTGTGAAGCGCAAGAACGGCACCCTGTTCGACGCGCGGCTCTACGTCTCGCCACTGATAGACGCGCACGGTCAGCAGACCGGCTGGATGACCTCGATGACCGACATCACCGAGCCCACGCGCATCCGCGAGCAGCTCGCCGCCGCGCACGAGCGCTTCACCATCGTGCTCGAAGCGCTGGACGCCGCCGTCTCGGTCGCTCCGCTGGGCAGCGAGGAGCTGCTGTTCGCCAACAAGCTCTACCGCCAGTGGTTCGGCGCGCAGGCCGACGGGCACCTGCAACTCGTCGCGCAGGCCGGCAAGCTGCCCGTGGCGTATTCGAGCGTGGGCGACATGGACGAGGAGGACGGCCTCATGGGTTTGCCGGCCGACGCGCTGACCGAGGCCCTGCCAGACCACGCCGAGATATTCCTGCCCGAACTCGGCAAATGGCTCGAGGTGCGCTCGCGCTACCTGAGCTGGGTCGATGGGCGCCTCGCGCAGATGGTGATCGCGACCGACATCACGCAGCGCCGCGAGGCCGAAGAGCAGGCCGCGCGCCAGGCCGAGCGTGCGCAGTCCGTGAGCCGCCTCGTGACCATGGGCGAGATGGCCTCGAGCCTGGCGCATGAGCTCAACCAGCCGCTCACCGCCATCAGCAACTACTGCAACGGCATGCTCACGCGCATCGACAACGGCCAGCTCAGCGAGGACATGCTGCGCACGGCTTTGCAAAAAACCGCACACCAGGCGCAGCGCGCGGGGCAGATCATCCACCACATCCGCGCCTTCGTGAAAAAAAGCGAACCGCAACGCGTGCTGGCAGACGTCTCGAAGATGGTGCAAGAGGCCATCGAGCTCGCCGGCATCGAGCTGCGCCGCCACAACGTGCGCCTCACGCACCACGTGGCCGCGCGCCTGCCGCCCGTACTGGCCGACACCATCCTGATCGAGCAGGCGCTCATCAACCTGCTCAAAAACGCTGCCGAGGCGATCCAGCAGGCGCAACGCCCGCCCGCGGCGCGCACCGTGGAGCTGCGCGTGCTGCCGCGCCGCAACGAGGCTGGCGAAGTGATCGAATTCACCGTGCAAGACAGCGGCAAGGGCCTGCCGCCCGAGATGCGCGAGCGCCTGTTCGAAGCCTTTTACTCGACCAAGCAAGAAGGCATGGGCATAGGGCTGAACTTGTGCCGCAGCATCGTCGAGGCGCACCAGGGCCGGCTGCAGGCGGACAACATTTACAATGGCACCGAGATCGTGGGCTGCAGGTTTTCTTTCTGGTTACCCGTTGCCAAGCCTGCGGAGATTGCATCCAATACTGTAGCAAATGGACCCAGCACGAGGACTGTGGCATGAGTTTGATCCCGAAAAAAGGCACCATCTACGTGGTCGATGACGACGAGGCCGTGCGCGACTCGCTGCAATGGCTGCTCGAGGGCAACAACTACCTGGTGCGCGGCTTCGATTCGGCCGAGGTCTTTCTCGCGCGCTACGACCCGCGCGAAGTCGCCTGTCTGCTCGTGGACATCCGCATGGAAGGCATGAGCGGGCTCGAGTTGCAAGACCGCCTGCTGGAACGCAAGTCGCCGCTGCCCATTGCCTTCATCACCGGCCACGGCGACGTGCCCATGGCCGTGAGCACCATGAAAAAGGGTGCGCTCGACTTCATCCAAAAGCCCTTCGACGAAAAAGCGCTGCTCAGCCTGGTCGAGCGCATGCTCGCAAACGCCGAACAAGCCTTCGCCGAGCACCAGCAGGCCGCGAACCGCGAAGCCATGCTCGCCAAGCTCACGAGCCGCGAGGCGCAGCTGCTTGAGCGCATCGTCGCGGGGCGCCTGAACAAGCAGATCGCCGACGACCTGGGCATCAGCATCAAGACCGTGGAAGCGCACCGCGCCAACATCATGGAAAAGCTCAACGCGAACACGGTGGCCGACCTGCTCAAGATCGCGCTGGGCCAGAACGCGCCCAAGCTCTGACGCCCATATTACTCCTTCATCGATAGCTGCTAGCGCTTTCTACACGGGCGCTAATGGCATATTTCATACTTATTTTCAGCACCCATGACAGCCCAACTCATCGACGGCAACGCCCTCTCGCGCCAGCTGCGTGCCCAGGTTGCGCAGCGCGCCGCGGCGCTCAAGGCGCGCGGCATCACCCCCGGCCTCGCCGTGATCCTCGTGGGCGACAACCCGGCCTCGCAGGTCTATGTGCGCAACAAGGTCAAGGCCTGCGCAGACAGCGGACTGCACTCGGTGCTCGAAAAGTACGACGCCGGTTTCAGCGAGGCCGAACTGCTCGCGCGCGTGCAGACGCTCAACGCCGACCCGCGCATCCACGGCATCCTGGTGCAGCTGCCGCTGCCCGCGCACATCGACGCGCAAAAGGTCATCGAGGCGATTTCTCCCGCGAAGGACGTCGATGGTTTTCACATCGCGAGCGCCGGCGCGCTCATGACCGGCTTGCCCGGCTTCAAGCCCTGCACGCCCTACGGCTGCATGAAGATGCTCGAAAGCATTGGCTACCCCTTGCGCGGCAAGCACGCGGTGGTCATCGGCCGCAGCAACATCGTCGGCAAACCCATGGCGCTGATGCTGCTCGCGCAAGACGCCACCGTCACCATCTGCCACAGCGCCACGCAAAACCTCAAGGCGCACACCTTGCAGGCCGACGTGATCGTCGCCGCCGTGGGCAAGCGCAAGGTGCTCACGGCCGACATGGTCAAGCCCGGCGCCGTGGTGATTGACGTAGGCATGAACCGCGACGAAGCGGGCAAGCTCTGCGGCGACGTCGATTTTGCCGGCGTGCGCGAAGTCGCCGGCTGGATCACGCCCGTGCCCGGCGGCGTTGGCCCCATGACCATCACCATGCTGCTGGTCAACACCCTCGAAGCGGCCGAGCGCGCTGCCGGCGTGGCGGAACAAAACTCCGCGCACTGAATTCCCCCTTGAAGCGACCGCCCACGGCAACCACCTGCGCATCCATGAGCAATCCCCTCCTCGACTTCACCGACCTGCCGCCCTTCGACCGCATCCAGCCCGAAGACGTGGCCCCCGCCATTGATACGCTGCTCGCGCGCGCGAACCAGGCGCTCGAGACCGTCACCGCGCCTGACTTCCCCGCACAATGGGACGCCATCGCGCGCGTGCTCGACGTGGCCACGGAGCGGCTCGGCGTGGTCTGGGGCGCGATCAGCCACCTGAACAGCGTGGCCGACACGCCCGCGCTGCGCGCCGCCTACAACGCCGCACTGCCGCGCGTGACCGAGTTCTGGACGCGCCTGGGCGCCGACGAGCGCCTGTACGCCAAATACAAAGCCATAGACCCCGAGACGCTCGACGCCGAGCAAGGCCGCGCGCTGCACAACGCACTGCGCGGTTTCGTGCTCAGCGGCGCCGAGCTGCAGGGCGCGGCCAAGGAGCGCTTTGCGCAAATCCAGGAGCGCCAGGCCGAGCTGAGCCAGAAATTCAGCGAAAACGCGCTCGACGCGACCGACGCCTTCGCCTACTACGCGAGCGCCGAGGAGCTCGCCGGCGTGCCCGACGATGTATTGCAGGCTGCGCGCAGCGCCGCCGAGGCCGAGGCCGAGGGCCGTGCGGGCTACAAGCTCACGCTCAAAATGCCCAGCTACCTGCCTGTGATGCAGTTCGCGCACGATCGCGCGCTGCGCGAGCGCCTGTACCGCGCCTACGCCACGCGCGCGTCCGACCAGGCCGAGGGCGAGGCCAAGCGCTTCGACAACACCGCGCTGATCCATGAAATCCTCGCGCTGCGCCGCGAAGAAGCGCAGCTGCTCGGCTACCCGCACTTCGGCGCCGTCTCGCTCGTGCCCAAGATGGCGCAGTCGCCCGACCAGGTCATCGCCTTCCTGCGCGACCTCGCCGCGCGCGCGCGTCCCTACGCCGAAAAAGACCTCGCCGACATGCGCGACTTTGCCGCGCGCACGCTGGGCATCGTTGATCCGCAAGCCTGGGACTGGCCCTACATCGCCGAAAAGCTCAAGGAGGCGCGCTACGCCTTCAGCGAGCAGGAAGTCAAGCAATACTTTCCCGCGCCCAAGGTGCTCGCGGGGCTGTTCAAGATCGTCGAAAACCTGTTCGAAGTGCGCATCGTGCGCGACAGCGCGCCCGTGTGGCACCCGGCCGTGGAGTTTTACCGTATCGAGCGCGACGGTGCGCTCGTCGGCCAGTTCTACCTCGACCTGCCCGCGCGCCCCGGCAAGCGCGGCGGCGCCTGGATGGACGACGTGCGCACGCGCTGGCGCCGCCCCGACACCGGCGTGCTGCAAACGCCCGTGGCGCACCTGGTGTGCAACTTCGCTGCGGGCGTGGCGGGCAAACCTGCGCTGCTGACGCACGACGACGTCATCACCTTGTTCCACGAATTCGGCCACGGCTTGCACCACCTGCTCACGCAGGTCAGCGAGCGCGACGTCTCGGGCATCGCGGGCGTCGAGTGGGACGCGGTCGAGCTGCCGAGCCAGTTCATGGAAAACTTCTGCTGGGAGTGGCGCGTGCTGCAGGACATGACGGCGCACGTCGATACCGGCGCGCCGCTGCCGCGCGATTTGTACGACAAGATGCTTGCCGCAAAAAACTTCCAAAGCGGCCTGCAGACGCTGCGCCAGATCGAATTCGCGCTGTTCGACATGCTGCTGCACACCGTGCACGACCCCGCGCAGGACTTCATGCCGCTGCTCGAGCAGGTGCGCAGCGAGGTCTCGGTGATGCCGCCGCCGCCCTTCAGCCGCATGCCGCACACCTTCAGCCACATCTTCGCGGGCGGCTACGCGGCGGGCTACTACAGCTACAAATGGGCCGAGGTGCTGAGCGCCGACGCCTACGCCGCGTTCGAGGAAACCGTGGGCAGCGACGGCCTGCCGAGCCGCGAGGTCGGGCGCCGCTACCGCCAGGCCATCCTCGAAGCCGGCGGCAGCCGCCCGGCCATGGAGTCGTTCAAAGCCTTCCGCGGCCGCGAACCGCAGCTCGACGCGCTGCTGCGCCATCAGGGCATGGCACAGCCGCCGGCCGTCGTGCTAACGGCTTGACTCTCAAGGAGCGCCCCATGCGCAGATTGCCGCGCGTTTGTGCAGCCTGGCTCATTCCCTTGCTGTTCGCAAGCGCAGGTGTGCCTGCGCACGCGCAAGCCATCTACCGCGTCGTCGGCCCCGATGGGCGGGTGACGTTTTCCGACCGGCCACCCACCGAGCCCCAGGCCCAGGCCAAGCCGGCCAAGGTGACCGGCGCCAGCAGCGCGGACGACGGCAACGCCGCCCTGCCCTACGCGCTGCGCGAGGTGGCGGCGCGCTACCCTGTCGCGCTCTACAGCAGCAGCAACTGCGCCCCGTGCGACAGCGCGCGCCAGTTGCTGCAAGCGCGTGGCGTCCCGTTCACCGAATACACCGTGAGCAGCGCCGAAGACATCGAAGCGCTGCAAAAACTCAGCGGCCAGAGCAGCCTGCCCTTTGCCACCATAGGCCGCCAGCATCTGCTGGGCTACGCCGAAGCCGAGTGGACGCAATACCTCGACGCCGCGGGCTACCCCAAGACTTCGCAGCTACCGCCCAACTACCGCCGCCCACCCCCGACGCCGCTCGTGGCCCGCAAGGCGGCCGAACCTGCCGCGCCCGCGGCTTCTGCGGCCTCTGCCGCGTCCATCCCCAATGCACGCCCAGCGGCGGCGCCGTCGCGCCCGGCGAAAAAAACCGACAACCCTGCGGGCATCCGGTTTTGATTGCTACTTTATAAGTAGCAAAATTTACCCATAAAAAACGCTTCTCGGCGCTGATGGATCAAGCGCGAGTTGCTCATTTTTTGGGTGTGAAACGATAGAGATGCCCCGCGGCCTCTTTTTTACGCAGCCGTCAAGAAATACCGGCAGGCACCATACACCAGCGCTGCCAGCAAGGTCGGCAACGCGATGCCGCCCGCAAAGCGCCGCACCAGCCACACCGTGCCCAGCCCGGCGCCAAGCGCAGCCCAGGTGGGCGCGTCTCCCAGCTGCTCGGCCGCTGGCCACACCGACACGACGAGCAAGGCCGTGATCGCCGCCGGCCCGAGCGCGCCCAGCATGCTCCACACGGCACGCCCGCGCGCGCTGCGCGAGCGCTGCGGAGGGTGCCGCATGGGCAGCCAGCGCAGCAAAAACGTCAGTACGCCGCAGATCGCCGCACTTGCGACGCCCAGGGTTTCGTGCGAAAGATGCAAGTTCATGTGTTCGTTTTGCTGTAACCCAAAGCGGCACCCGCCAACATGCCACCCACCATGGCCAGGTACGCAGGCAGCACGCTGGTCAGCGCCGCCGTCGCAAGGGCCGCGCCCCACAGCACACGCCGGCGCGTACCGGGCATGATTTCGAGCAGCAAGGCAAAAAACAGCGCCGGCAGGATGAATGCGAGCACTTCCCGCAGAAAAACCGACTGCGCGAGCATTTGCTGCCCGAGCGTCGCGCCCAGCGCCGTGCCGAGCAGCCAGCTCGCATAGGCGCCAAGTTCGAGTCCGGCGAACCAGTAGGGGCGCTCGGCCAGCGGCACGGCCGACAAGCCGCCCACGGCGCGCGCAAACACCTCGTCGGTAAGGCCGAACGCGAGCAGCGGCAGAGGCACGCCCAAGCCCTGCGCACCTCGCGTTGGGCCTGCACCGGCCAGGATGCCCGTGGCGGAATGCGCCTCGCCACGCAGCTGGGCCAAGATCACCGGCCCGTAAAACACATGGCGCACGTTCATCAACGCCACGGTGGCCACCACCGACAGCAGCGAGCCGCCCGCCGCCACGAGCGCCACCAGCGCAAACTGGCTCGCGCCCGCATACACGAGCGCCGACACGAGCAAAGCCACGGGCGGCGAAAGCTGCGCCTGCAGCGCCGCAAGCCCGAACGAGAACGCCACGGGCAGGTAGCCAGCGCCTATCGACAGGCTCGCGAACAATCCCTGCATGAAAGGGCGCACGCGCGAAACTGCCGCGTTGGCGTCCTCCACCGAAGCCGCCAACGAGCGTTCAGCGTCCGCCATCAGTCGAACCTCAAGGTCTGCACGCCTTGCGCCGTGCCGAGCAGGCACAACGTCGCCTTCTGGTGCGCAAATACGCCCACGGTCACCACGCCCGGCCATTGGTTCACTTCGGACTCGAACGCCAGCGGCGCGTCGATGTGCAAGCCGTGCACGTCGAGCAGGTGCTGGCCGTTGTCGGTCACGAGCGGCTGGCCGCCCTGCAGGCGCAGGCGCGCCTGCCCGCCCAAAGCGGCAAAGCGGCGTGTGATCTGGCGTGCGGCCATGGGAATCACCTCCACGGGCAGCGGAAAGCGTCCGAGCACCTCGACCTGCTTGGACGCATCGGCAATGCAGACGAAGCGCGCGGCCATGGAGGCGACGATTTTTTCGCGCGTGAGCGCCGCGCCGCCACCTTTGATCATGTAGCCGCGCGGGTCGATCTCGTCGGCGCCATCGATATACACCGCGAGCGCATCGACATCGTTGGCGTCGAACACGGTGATGCCCAGCGCGCGCAGCCGCGCCGTGCTGGCCTCGGAGCTGGACACCGCGCCGCGGATGCGCTCTTTGACGCCGGCGAGCGCGTCGATGAACTTGTTCACCGTGGAGCCCGTGCCCACGCCGACGATGCTGTCCGGCTCCACGTACTGCAAGGCCGCCCGCCCCACGAGGGCTTTGAGCTCGTCCTGGGTCGGCAGGGAAAAAGGTGGGTGCGGCGCTGAGGTCATGGTGTGCTTTTGCAGGGGGTTCGTAGGGGAAAATCGCGCAAACCCCGCATTATCCTTTTCTACGCTTCATGCCTTTGCTCCCCTACGCCCTCGCCCGCGCCGTGCTGTTTCGCATGGACGCCGAAACCGCCCACGAACACACGCTCGCGCTGCTCGAGCGCGGCCAGCACACGCCGCTGCAATGGGCCTGGTGCAGCGAAACCGTGCAAGACCCGATAGAGCTCGCGGGCCTGCGCTTTCCGAACCGCGTGGGCCTGGCCGCAGGGCTGGACAAAAACGCGCGCTGCATCGACGCGCTGGGGCGCATGGGCTTTGGCTTCGTCGAAGTCGGCACCGTCACGCCCAAGCCGCAACCCGGCAACCCCAAGCCGCGCATGTTCCGCCTGCCCGAGGCGCAGGCGCTGATCAACCGGCTGGGCTTCAACAACGAGGGGCTCGCTGCCTTCGTGCACAACGTGCAGCGCTCGCGCCTGCGCCGCGCGCCCGGCGCGCTGCTGCTCGGGCTCAACATCGGCAAGAACGCCAGCACCCCCATCGAAGACGCCACGCGCGACTATCTCATCGGCCTCGAAGGCGTGTACCCGCACGCCGACTACGTCACCGTGAACATCAGCTCGCCGAACACCCAAAACCTGCGCTCGCTGCAAAGCGACGCCGCGCTCGACGCGCTGCTGTCTGCGCTCGCCGAGCGGCGCGAGGTGCTCGCGCAGCAGCAGCGCGACGCTGGCGGCAAGGCGCGGCGCGTGCCCATCTTCCTCAAGATCGCGCCCGACCTCGACGAGGCGCAAGTCGCCGTGATCGCCGCCGCGCTGCAGCGCCACGGCATGGACGGCGTGATCGCCACCAACACCACGATCCGCCGCGACGCGGTGCAAGGGCTGCCCCACGCCGACGAAGCCGGGGGTCTGAGCGGCGCGCCGCTGCTCGAGCCCAGCAACCAGGTGATCCGCCAGCTGCGCGCGGCGCTGGGCAGCCGCTTTCCCATCATCGGCGTGGGCGGCATCCTGAGCGCGCAAGACGCGCAAAGCAAAATCCGCGCGGGCGCCGACGCGGTGCAGATCTACACCGGCCTGATCTATCGCGGCCCCGCCTTGGTCGCCGAGGCTGCGCGGGCGATCAAGGCGATGCGATAGAGGCTCGACTTACGCAACACGGGGGCGGGAAAGGCGCGCGTCCCATGGCAACACGCTTTGCTGCATCCTTGCTTGCGTGAGTCCAGTTGTTGTGTCGGCGGGCTGCGCCATCAGCCGCGCAGCCGCAAAATCCAGGGCAACGCGACCGTCGCCCAGCGCAGCACGCGGCGCGGGCCCGCAGCGGCGATCAGGGCCGCCGCCACTGCGCCCGTGACGGCCGGGTGGGCGCGCGTGAACAAGGCCAGCCGCTCGGCAAACGAAGCGTCAGGCGGATACAAGTCCCCCTGTGCTGCACCATCGGTCGAAGTGGTGGTGTTTGCAGTCCCGTGCGTTTGCGCCTGCTGCCGTGCGGCGCGGCGCGCGCGCAGGCGTTCGCGCTGCACGGCGATGCGCTCGAGCACGCGTTGCTGCTCGGGCGTCACGTCCACCGGGATGGATTTGTCGGCACACATCACAAGCGCTCCTTGAGCTCGCGCCAGTCTTGCGCCAGCTCGCGGCGCGTGAGGACAAACGCTTGGCGGCACGCTTGCGCGATCGACCACGCCCACCTTGCAGCGCCAAGCCACAGCAGCAGCCAGACGATCACCATCAGCCAAGCGGCGAGCACACGCTGCGGGCTGTCCCAAAATAGCAGCAACACCGCCGCCGACAGCGCCACCAGCGTAACGACTGCAAGCACGAGCAGCGCTGCGCCCAGCAAGAGCAGGATGAGCCCGTGCCGCTTGAGCTGGGCCCACTCAAGCCGGGCGAGCTCGGCGCGGTCCTCGATGGCAATCGCGCCTTCATTGAGCGCCGTGCGCCAGCGCGCGAGCCAGGCGTCGAGCCCGAGCAACGCAAGCCACCTCATGGCGACGCCCCAGAGTCCAAGCGCAGCAAAGTGCCGCCCCGATCAGCGACGGCCCAGCACGAAACCGACGAGTGCGCCAATCGCAAGCGCCGCACCGGCCAGGCGCCAGGGCTCGTCGTGCGCGTAGCGGTCGGCCGCCAGCGCGGCATCCTTGGCCTGGCGCGCGGCCTCTTGCGCAGCACGCACGGCGGCTTCACGCACCGAGTGCATGCCGTCGTCTATGCGCTGGCGCAGCACTTTGATCTCCGGCACGGCGTCGAGGTCTTTGCTCGCGATCAGTCCGCGCAGGTCGGCGACCAGTTTTTCGAGCTCTGCTTGAGTAGAGTTGTTGGGAGTAGTCATACGAACCTTTCCATTGAGTGATTTCAAACAAATAGCAACCACGCCGCACAAATCAAACCTCGCACGGGCATGAGCATCTTAGCCCTTGGGCGCAAGCCCCTTCCATGATGCAAGTCAAGACTGCACCAGGAGCCCCTCTGCAAGGCTTTGCAGCACGCATTCGGCGATCGCCAATGCACTGGTCAAACCCGGCGACTCGATGCCAAACAGATGCACCAACCCCGGTACGCCATGCTGCGCCGGGCCGACGATGCAAAAGTCCTCGCTGATGGCGCCGTCAATCTTTATTTTGGGGCGAATGCCTGCGTATCCAGGGGCCAGCGCGCCGTCGGGCAGATCGGGCCAGTATCGACGCACGGCAGCATAGAACGCTGCGGCGCGCGTGGCATCCACCGAGAAGTCGTCGGGCGCGTCGAACCCTTCGCCCACGTCCAGCCACTGCACGTCCGGCCCGAATTTGGCCTGCCCGGCCAAGTCGAGCGTCAGGTGCACGCCCAGGCCGCCCACTTGCGGCACGGGGTAGATCAGATGCCGAAACGGCGCCCTGCCCATGAATGTGAAGTAGTTGCCCTTGGCAAAACAAGGCGTGGGCACGTGGCGCGGATCGAGCCCGGCAAAGCGCCGCGCCAGCGCGCAAGCCTGCAGCCCGGCGGCGTTGACTACCGTGCGCGCCTGCAACCATTCGCCCTCGTTGACTTCCAAAAGAATAGCTGCTTGCGCACGTCCATCAAGCACTTTGGCCGAATTGACCTTGGAATGCAAAACGACCATGCCGCCCGCATGCTCGAGGTCGCCTTGCAAGGCCAGCATGAGCGCGTGGCTGTCGATAATGCCGGTGCTGGGCGAATGCAGCGCCGCCTCGCAGGCGAGCGCCGGCTCGAGCGCACGCGCCGCGCCGGCGTCCAGCCACTGCAGGTCATGCACGCCGTTCGTGGCCGCGCGCTGCGCCAGGGCCTCTAGCCGCGCCACCTCATGCGGCGCCGTCGCCACGATGAGCTTGCCGCAGCGCCGATGCGGCACGCCCCGCGCCGCGCAGTAGGCATAGAGCAGATCGCGCCCGCGCACACACAACCGCGCTTTGAGCAAATCTGGCGCGTAATACAAACCCGCGTGGATCACCTCGCTGTTGCGCGCGCTCGTGCCCGTGCCGATCGCGCCCTGCGCCTCGAGCACCAGCACCTCGCGCCCTGCCAAGGCCAGGGCCCGCGCCACCGCGAGCCCGACCACGCCCGCGCCGATGACGACGCAATCCACCTCATTGAACGAATGCGCCATGGCCTACGCTTGCAGGGAGTCCACCCGTTGGTTCAGGCAAACACCTCGGCTTCGGCGAGCAGCATGCCCGCCGCGTCCTTGGCGGCAAGAATGGGCGGCGCGGCGATGGGCCAGCGGATGCCTATGGCCGGGTCGTCCCAGCGAATGCAACGCTCGTGCGCGGGGGCGTAGTAGTCGGTGGTCTTGTAGAGAAACTCCGCCGCGTCGCTGAGCACGACGAAGCCATGCGCAAACCCGGCGGGAATCCACAGCTGGCGCTTGTTCTCGGCGCTCAGGTGCACGCCCACCCAGCGACCGAAGTGCGCCGAGCTTTTGCGCACATCCACGGCCACGTCGTACACCTCACCCTGCACCACGCGCACGAGCTTGCCTTGGGGCTGCTGAACTTGGTAGTGCAGGCCGCGCAGCACGTTCTTGGCGCTGCGGCTGTGGTTGTCCTGCACGAATTCGACCTGCACGCCCGTGGCCTGGGCGAAGTCGCGCCGGTTGTAGCTTTCAAAAAAGAAACCGCGCTCGTCGCCAAAGACTTTGGGCTCGAGAATGAGCACTTCGGGCAAGGCACTGGGAGTGACATGAAAAGGCATGCGCGCATTTTAGGTGCCGCATCTGGCCTGGAGTTCTTGGCCCGGAGTTCCTGCCGGGAGCGCCTGGTTGCACGGGCGCTCGTCGCCGCTTTTTTCATAGGCAAGCGCAATTTCATGCCATGCTATCCTCGACTTCGAAAGACATCCCATTGACATCTGCGAGGAAACAAAAATCATGCGACTGATCCTGCTCGGCCCCCCCGGCGCCGGAAAAGGCACCCAAGCCACTTTCATCTGCCAAAAATTCGGCATCCCGCAAATCTCTACGGGCGACATGCTGCGCGCTGCCGTCAAGGCCGGCACACCGCTGGGGCTGCAGGCCAAGGCCGTGATGGATTCGGGCGGCTTGGTCAACGACGACATCATCATCGGCCTGGTCAAAGAACGCATCGCCCAGCCCGATTGCGCCAAGGGTTTTTTGTTCGACGGCTTTCCGCGCACGATCGCGCAGGCCGACGCCCTCAAGGCAGCAGGCATCAAGATCGACTACGTGCTTGAAATCGACGTGCCTTTCGACGCCATCATCGAGCGCATGAGCGGCCGCCGCACCCATCCCGCGAGCGGGCGCACCTACCACATCAAATTCAACCCGCCCAAGGTTCCGGGCAAGGACGACATCACTGGCGAAGACCTGGTGCAGCGCGACGACGACAAGGAAGAAACGGTGCGCAAGCGCCTGCAGGTTTATAGCGAACAAACACGCCCTCTGGTCGATTACTACCGCCGCTGGGCCGAGCAAGACCCGGCCAACGCCCCCAAGTACCGTGTCATCAACGGTATGGGCAGCGTGGAGGAAATCACGGCGCGCATCTTGCAGGCACTGCAGAGCTGAGCTGAGCTGAACAACCAGGCCCCGCCCAATCCTCTCGCCCTCATCCTCACGGCAGCAAGTCGAGCAGCAGCGTGATGCGCGCCTTGACGGGCGAGAGCCCCGGCGCAGCGGGCAATACATCACCTGGCCGCGGCAGTAGTTGTCCTTCGCTGCAGCGCGTCGCGCGTAGCACGCGCACGCCCGCCGCCTGCGCGCGCAGCAGCGCCTCTTCGAGCGCCGCGTGCACCGTTCCATTGCCCGTCGCCGCCACCACCAAGCCCTGCACTCCGCCTTGCACCAGCGCATCGACGATGGCGCCGCTTGCCCCTGCGTGGCTGAACACCAGCTCGACGCGCGGCCAGGTGCTGCAGCGGTTTATTTTTTCGATAGCTGCTTGCGCTTGATTTGCCTTGGTTTGCGGCCATTTTCGTATCAAACGCACTGCGCCCTCCTCGACCCAACCGAGCGGCCCGACATCCTCTGAGCTGAAAGCATCGAGGCGATACGGGTGCACTTTTTTCACCCATTGGGCCTCGTGGATCACGCCCGCCACCACGGCCACCACCCCGCACGCGCCCGGCGTGCGCGCCACCGCGACGGCATCGAGCAAATTCTGCGGCCCATCGGGGAAAGGCGCCGTCGCAGGCCGCATCGCACAGGTCAGCACCACGGGCTTGTGCGCCGCGAGCACCTGGTGCAAAAACCACGCGGTTTCTTCAAGCGTGTCCGTGCCGTGGGTAATCACCAGGCCGCGCACCTGCGGATCGGCCAGCAGTGCGGCGCAGCGCAGCGCCAGCCGGCGCCAAGTGTCCAAGTCCATGTCCTTGCTGTCGAGCTGCGCGATCTGCTCGGACTGCACCGAGCAACCAGCCGTCTCGCGCAAGCCCGGCACTGCGGCCAACAATTGCTCTATGCCCCACTGCGCCGCGCGGTAGTCGAGGCTGCCCGCGCCCGCCTGCGCCACCCCGGCAATGGTGCCGCCCGTGCCCAGCACGACAATTTTTTCTTCCCCCACTTGCGCACTCCAAAAAACTGTTGAAAAATACAGCTACTGTATAAATATACAAGTTCGTTTCGCCGCTGTGCCATAGCTGTAAGAGCCTGTTTGCGATTTTTCGCAAACCCACACGACTTACGCAAATCGGGGTCAGGCAAGGCGCACGCCCCAATGGCAAAGCACTTTGCTGCATCCTTGTTTGCGTAAGTCCAGACCCATTTTCGTGGAGCCACTGATGTCCGACCAACCCAAACTCACTGCGCGCCAGCAGCAGGTCTTCGACCTGATTCAACGCGTCATGGCGCAAACCGGGGCCCCGCCCACGCGCGCGGAAATCGCCGCTGAGCTGGGCTTCAAGTCCGCCAACGCGGCTGAAGAGCACCTGCAGGCGCTGGCGCGCAAGGGCGTGATCGAGCTCGTCAGCGGCACCTCGCGCGGCATCCGCCTGCGCGGCGAGGCCATGCGCCACCTCAACGCCGCACGTGGCAAGCAGTTCAACCTGCCAATCGCAGAGCTCGCGCAACTCGTGCTGCCGCTGGTCGGCCGCGTCGCCGCAGGCTCGCCGATTCTGGCGCAAGAGCACATCGACCGCACGTACGCGGTGGAGCCCACATTGTTCGCGCGCAGGCCTGACTACCTGCTCAAAGTGCGCGGCATGTCCATGCGCGACGCAGGCATCCTCGACGGCGACCTGCTCGCCGTGCAAGCCACGCGCGACGTCCGCAACGGCCAGATCGTCGTCGCGCGCTTGGGCGACGAGGTCACGGTCAAACGCCTGCGCCGCAGCGCCGACCAGATCGAGCTGCTCCCAGAAAACCCTGACTACCCCGTCATCACCGTCCAGCCCGGCGAACCTTTCGAGATCGAAGGGCTGGCCGTGGGGCTGATACGCAACACCTTGCTCAACTAGTGCAGTGTTCGACGCTATCTGCGACATAAAACCGCGTCTTTTCGGCCTGGGCCGCGTTGCAAATCCTCGCGATACCACCCGGTATCGCTGCGGTTTGCGCCTTGCCCAGACCAAAAATTCATCAGTTTTATTGGTCGCATCAAGCATCAAACACTGCACTAGCGCCGATTCTGCCGGCATCCTCAGGTGGCGGGCGTCTGGCAAGAGGAATGGTCGCGCACGCAAGTTTTGCGCATATTCCATCCTGTTGCCGACCCTGAGGAGCCAGTTTCGCGTCTGTCGCAATCCTGCCTGTGTCCAACCTCTTTCATGGAGTTTCACATGGGAATCGCCCTGCTCACCCTCAGCACTTTGATCCAGCGTCTCTTCCTGCTTTCCTTGCGACACAAGCGGCCGCTTGCGACGCCTGCGCTGCAAGAATCGCGTCGCTTTCGCGTAGCCCCAGGCTGCGTGCGCATTTTTCGGCCCAACAGTTGCACGGCAAACGAAGCCCGTTTCGCCATCACCGGGCGTATGGCTGACGTGTGCGCAGAACTGGAGCGCCTGGCCGCGAACGACGAAGCCTGGCGCTAGCAGCCGGTCAACGCAAAATAGAAATGTCCTTTCTGAGCCTTTGAACCTTCTTTTGCGCCTTCTTCTGACCCAAATCATCGGCTAAAATAGCCGGCTTTGCCGAATCCAGCATAGGAAACAAGGCAAATAGGGTTACCGCCACCCTTTCTGGCGAGGTGAGGCCGCAGGCACAGCAAGAAAATGGGCGCACAGGCGCATGGTTTTCTTGGCAGCTGCAGCGGCCGTGATCGATATCGGAGTGTCCTCATGGCACGCGTTTGCGACGTAACGGGCAAAAAGCCCATGGTGGGAAACAATGTCTCCCACGCCAACAACAAAACCAAGCGCCGGTTCCTGCCGAACCTGCAATACCGCCGTTTCTGGGTCGAGAGCGAAAACCGCTGGGTGCGCCTGCGCATCACCAACGCGGCCTTGCGCCTGATCGACAAGAAGGGCATCGATGCCGTGCTTGCAGACCTGCGTGCACGCGGCCAGGCTTAAGAAGGAGAGAGCACCATGGCAAGCAAAGGCGGACGCGACAAAATCAAGCTGGAATCCACTGCGGGTACCGGCCACTTCTACACCACGACCAAAAACAAAAAGACCACGCCCGACAAAATGGTGATCATGAAATTCGATCCCAAGGCGCGCAAGCACGTCGAATACAAGGAAACCAAGCTGAAGTAAGCCGCTGCAAAGCCGCTTTTTCAGTCGCACGAAAATCCGCCCGGCGCCAAGGTGCCGGGCGGATTTTTTTATGGGATATGGATATGCGGCGCCTCAGGCACGCACGGCACGCAGGCGCAGCGCAAAGTCGCGCAGCGCGGCGATGCCGCTGTCTTCGGCGCGGCGGCACCAGGCCTGCAACTCGGCCGTGAGCTGCGCGCGCGTGTGCGTGGTGCTGAGCCACAGTTGGCGCAGCTCCTCCCGCATGGTGAGCATTTGGTCGAGCGCCGGGTGCGCGGCGCGCGCCTTGGCAAGCTGCGGCAGCGCCGCGGCGGGCAGCTTCTCGATGTCGCGGTGCAGCCAGCGGCGCACCGTGCGCAGCGAAGCGTCGGGCTGCAGGCGCTCGAACTCGCGGCGCATACTGCGGGCATAGCGTGCCATGACCTCGTAGCGGTTTGCAATCAGCGCCTCCAGTGTTTTTTCGTCGGCCACAGGGCGCACGGCGCCGAAACGCAGCCGCGGCGGCACCTTTTTCACGGTGGCCCAGCCGAGTCTTTGCAGCAGCCAGATGTAACACCAACCCAGGTCGAACTCATACGGCTTGACCGCGAACTTGGCCGCCGTCGGGTAAGTGTGGTGGTTGTTGTGCAGCTCCTCGCCGCCGATCACCAGGCCCCATGGCACCAGATTGGTGCTTGCGTCGGGTGACTCGAAATTGCGATAGCCCCAAAAATGGCCCACGCCGTTGACCACGCCTGCCGCCCAGAATGGAATCCACACCATCTGCACGGCCCACACTGCCGCGCCGATGGCGCCAAAGAGCGCCAGATCGAGCAGCAGCATCAGCCCCACGCCCTGCCAGGTGTAGCGGCTGTAGAGGTGGCGCTCGACCCAGTCGTCGGGCGTGCCGTGGCCGAACTTGCGCAGGGTTTCCTCATTTTTCACCTCGGCCCGGTACAGCTCGGCGCCGCGCCAGAGCACGGCATCGAGCCCGCGCGTTTGCGGGCTGTGCGGATCGTCGGGCGTTTCGCACTTGGCGTGGTGCTTGCGGTGGATCGCCACCCATTGTTTGGTGACCATGCCCGTGCCGAGCCAAAGCCAAAATCGGAAAAAATGCGCGGGAATCGGATGCAGATCGAGCGCGCGGTGCGCCTGCGCGCGGTGCAAAAACACGGTGACGGCGACGATGGTCACATGCGTGGTCGCCAGCGTGTAAAGAACGATTTGCCACCAGGAAAAATGCCACAGGCCGTGGCCCAGCCAGTCAATGGCTGCGCTGAACGCAGCCCCATCCACAAAAGACATAACACTCCAAAACAAACATTGCCCCGCGGCATCCTCCGCGCACGCAGAGGCAAACCGCACCCGCGCCGCAATTGCGCGGCGCGGGTGGCCCTATTGTAGGGAGGCATCTCCAGTGCGCCATGCGTGAAAACCATGGTGACAGCGCTGGCGCCGCGCACGCTCACGCACGGCCGTCTCTCTTTGCGCCCTCACTGGCGCGTCCACACCGCAGCAAAAAAACCGTCGGTCTGGTGCTTGTGCGGCCACAGGCGCAGGTAGGCCGAGCCCGTGGCGCCGCCGCTGCACAGCGCCCTGCCCTGCGCCAGCTTGAGCTGCTCGAGCAACTCGCCCGTGTCGAGCGGTGCAAATTCAGGATGCGCGGCGCCGAAAGCCTCGGCGATGGCCTCGTTTTCCTCGCGCAGCAGGCTGCAGGTCGCATAGACCAGGCGCCCGCCGGGCTTGAGCAGCCGCGCCGCGCTCGCGAGGATCGCGGTCTGCTTGAGCGTGAGCTCCTGCACGCTCTGCGGCGACTGGCGCCACTTCAAGTCCGGGTTGCGCCGCAGCGTGCCCAGGCCCGAGCATGGCGCATCGACGAGCACACGGTCGATCTTGCCCGCCAGGCGTTTGATGCGCTCGTCGCGCTCGTGCGCGATCGCCACCGGGTGCACGTTTGAGAGCCCGCTGCGCGCGAGCCGCGGCTTGAGCGCTTCGAGCCGGTGCGCTGACACGTCGAAGGCATAGAGCCGCCCCGTGTTGCGCATGGCCGCGCCCAGCGCGAGCGTCTTGCCGCCCGCGCCCGCACAAAAATCGACCACCATCTCGCCGCGGCGCGCGTCCAGCAGCAGCGCAAGCAATTGCGAGCCTTCGTCCTGCACCTCGAAGGCGCCGCGCTCGAACGCCGGCAGCCGCGCGAGCACGGGCTTGCCTTGCACGCGCAAGCCCCAGGGAGAATACGGCGTAACTACCGATTCAATAGCTGCTTGTGCAAGCTCCGCCTGCACTTGTTCGCGTTTTTCCTTCAAAACGTTGACGCGCAAGTCGAGCGGCGCGGTCTGCAGCAGGCTCTGCGCCAGCGGCCAAAACTCGGCGCCGAGTTGCGCTTTGAGCGGCTGCGCGATCCATTCGGGCAGGTTGTGGCGGTGCGGCTCGAGCAAATCTGCGGGATCGACTGCATTGCACGCTTCGAGCCAGCTTTTCTCCTGCATGTTCAAGGCGCTGTAGAGAAAGTCGCGCGGGCCATGGAAGCCCAAAATCGCCAGGCGCCGCTCCTTGGGGCCCGAGCCCGAGCGCGCGAAGTATTCGAACAGCAGCTTTTTGCGCAGCACGGCATAGACGGTCTCGGCCAGCGTCGCGCGCTCGCGCGGGCCCAGGTTGCGGTGCTCGCGAAAAAAGCGCGACACCACGGCATCGGCCGGGTGCTCGAACGTCAGGGTGCGGCGCACGAGCTCGGCGCAGGTGTCCAGCAAGGCTTTGGGGTGCATAAGGCAGTTGGGCTCACCCTGTTGGGGCAGCAAAAAATAGGAGTCAAATCGGGCTTTAGCGCTTACTCATCAATCGCAAGCAGCTACATTTTCGAAAGCAATTGCGCAATCGCGCGCGGGTAGATCAGGTGCTCTTGCGAGAGCACGCGCGCGCACAGCGCTGCGGCGTCGTCGCCCGGCAAAATCGGCACCACGGCCTGCTCGAGGATGGGGCCGGTATCGAGCTCGGCCGTGACCAGGTGCACGGTGGCGCCGGCAAATTTGCAGCCCGCGGCAATGGCGCGCTCGTGCGTGTTGAGGCCGCTGAAGGCCGGCAACAGCGAGGGGTGGATGTTCACGAGCCGCCCCGCGTAGTGCGCGACGAAGCCCGGCGTCAGGATGCGCATGAAGCCCGCGAGCACCACGAGCGCGGGCGCGTAGCGGTCGATGCGCGCCTGCAGCGCGGCATCGAAGTCCTCGCGGCAGGCAAAACCCTGGTGCGCGATCACCTCGGTAGCGAGCCCTTGTGCGCGCGCCCAGGCCAGGCCTGGCGCCTCGGGCCGGTTGCTGAGCACCGCTGCCACGCGCGCGCCCAGGCGCTGCTCCCAGCGCTCTTGCTGCGCCGCACGCACGATGGCCTGCATGTTCGAGCCCGCGCCCGAGATCAGGATCACGATATTTTTCATGGGGGCGCGATTATCCCAGGGTGGCCGCAGCGCATGGTGGTGCTCCCTTTTTGTCGCCCGCTGGACAAGCAAAAGCGCACAGTCGTGCTAAAACCGCAGGCTCGATGAGCAAAGGAGTCAAACCCCATGGATCTTGCATTCACCCCTGAAGAGCAGGCGTTTCGCGCAGAGGTACGCGCCTGGGTGCGTGCCCACCTGCCGCCGGAAATTGCCTACAAAGTGCACAACGCGCTGCGCCTGACGCGCGACGATATGCAAGGCTGGGCCAAGATTTTGGGCAAAAAAGGCTGGCTCGGCTATGGCTGGCCCAAGCAGTTCGGCGGCCCAGGCTGGAATGCGGTGCAAAAACATTTGTTCGAAGAAGAGTGCGCACGCGCCGGGGCACCGCGCATCGTCCCTTTCGGGCCGGTGATGGTCGCGCCCGTGATCATGGCTTTTGGAACGCCCGAGCAACAGCAGCGCTTTCTGCCCGGCATCGCGAGCGGCGAGGTCTGGTGGAGCCAGGGTTACAGCGAGCCGGGCGCGGGCTCGGACTTGGCGTCGCTGCGCACGCGCGCCGAGCGCAAGGGCGACAAATACATCGTCAACGGGCAAAAAACCTGGACCACGCTGGGCCAATACGGCGACTGGATGTTCTGCCTCGTGCGCACCGACCCCACGGCCAAGCCCCAGGCGGGCATCAGCTTTTTGCTCATCGACATGAAGTCGCCCGGCGTGTCGGTACGCCCGATCCGGCTGCTCGATGGCGAGTGCGAGGTCAACGACGTGTTTCTCGACAATGTCGAAGTGCCCGTCGAAAACCGCATTGGTGAGGAAAACAAGGGCTGGACCTATGCCAAGCACTTGTTGAGCCACGAACGCACCAACATCGCCGACGTCAACCGCAGCAAACGCGAGCTCGAGCGCCTCAAGCGCATCGCCAAAGCCGAGGGCGTGTGGGAGGACGTGCGTTTTCGGGACCAGATCGCGCTGCTCGAGGTCGAGATCGTGGCGCTCGAGATGCTGGTGCTGCGCGTGCTCAGCGCCGAGAAATCGGGCAAAAACGCACTCGACATCGCGGGCCTGTTGAAAATCCGCGGCAGCGAGATTCAGCAGCGCTACACCGAGCTCATGATGCTTGCCGCCGGCCCCTACAGCCTGCCCTACATCTTCGAAGCCATGGACGCGGGCTGGCAAGGCGACTTCCCCGGCGGCGTGCGAGGCAACGCGCCGCTCGCGCCCAACTATTTCAACATGCGCAAAACCACGATTTACGGCGGCACGAACGAAGTGCAGCGCAACATCATCGCGCAAACCCTGCTTGGCTGAGGACGACGACCATGGACTTCAATTTTTCCGACGACCAGGAGCAACTGCGCGCGGCCGTGCGCCGCTGGGTCGAAAAAAGCTACCCCTTCACGCGCCGCCGCGCCATCGTCGCGGCAGGCGGCTTTGCGCGCGAGGTCTGGCAGGAACTCGCCGACCTGGGCCTCACCGCGCTGTGCGTGCCCGAAGCCTACGAGGGGCTGGGCCAAAGCAGCGTCGATGCGATGGTGGCGATGGAGGAGCTGGGCCGCGGCATCGTGCTCGAGCCGCTGGTGCAGGCTTTCGTCGCGAGCACGCTGCTCGCCGCGCACGCCGACGCTGCGCTGCAAGCCGCGTGGCTGCCGCGCATCGCCAAGGGCACGGCCCTCGTAGTGCTCGCACATCAGGAGCGTCAGGCGCGCTACCAGCTTGGGGTTTGCGGTGCAACAGCAGCACAAATCGGGACGGGATATGCGCTGACAGCTACCAAAAGCATAGTCCCTGCGGGCGACCAGGCCGACGCCTTTTTGGTGCCCGCACAGCTCGACGGAGTCCTGGCGCTATTTCTTGTGGAGCGCAGCGCCCCCGGCGTCGCGACCTCGGGCTACCTCACGCAAGACGGCAGCCGCGCCGCCGAGCTGCGCCTGGCAAACGCCCCCGCCACCCTGGTGACGCGCGCGGGTCTGGCCGCGCTCGAATTCGGCGTCGATACGGGCATCGCCGCGCACTGCGCCGAAGCCGTGGGCGCAATGGAGCAAACCCTTTCGATCACCATCGATTATCTGCAGCAGCGCAAGCAGTTCGGCGTGCCGATTGCGAGCTTTCAGGCGCTGCGCCACCGCGTCGCGGACATGAAGATGCAACTCGAGCTTGCGCGCTCCATGAGCTATTACGCAAGCCTGAGCCTGACCGAGCCGCCCGAAGCGCGCCGCCGCGCCATCGCGCGCGCCAAGGTGCAACTGGGCCAGTCCATGCGCTTCGTAGGCCAGCAAGCCGTGCAGTTGCATGGCGGCATCGGCGTGACCGACGAATACATCGTGAGCCACTACTTCAAAAAGCTCACGCAGCTCGAGATGCTCTACGGCGACACGCTGCACCACCTCGGCGAAGTGTCGGCGCGCATGCAGGACACGGCGGGTGTGTTTGCTTGAACTATCTCCCAGCCGAACCCGCGCCCAAAGCCCCGGCCGTCACGCGAAAGTGGCGGATTGGGGCGCTTATACCAGCAGCCGCGACGACCTGGGCACGTGGGCGAGCAGGAACTCCATCTGGTCGGCCAGAATGCGCCGGTTGCGCAGGATGAAGTCCTCCCACAGGCTGGGCACGTAGGGGGCGTACAGCAGCGGCATGCGCGCTTGCTCGGGGGTGCGCGCGCCTTTGCGGTGGTTGCAGGCGCGGCAGGCCGTGACCACGTTCATCCAATGGTCGCGCCCGCGCTGCGCGAGCGGCACGATGTGCTCGCGCGTGAGGTCTTGTTCGTCGAAGTGGCCGCCGCAGTAGGCGCAGACGTTGCGGTCGCGCGCGAACAATTTGGCGTTGGTCAGGCTGGACTTGAGGTTGAAGGGGTTGATGTCGGGCACGCCCTTGGTTCCTATGATGCTGTTGACGGCGATGACCGACTGCGCCCCCGTGACCGCGTTGTGCCCGCCGCGAAACAGTGCCACCTGCGCGCCCGATTCCCAGCGCACTTCATCTGCGGCATAGTGCAGCACCGCCTGTTCGAGCGAAATCCACGCCTGGGGCAAACCCTGGGCCGAGAGCTTCAGTACCTTCACGAAACGCCTCCTGGAAACGGCTTGGGCACAATATACTCCGATTTGATGACAAATTGCCACTTTGCGCTTGATCCATCAGCGCAAGCAGCTATTAAAAAGATAACAAACCAATGAAGATCTTTCGTGGTTTTCACCACCCCGACATCGCACCGGCCTGCGCCCTGACCATTGGCAACTTCGACGGCGTGCACCGCGGACACCAGGCCATGCTCGCACTGCTCCACAACGAAGCGGCGCACCGCGGCATTCCGAGCTGCGTGCTCACGTTCGAGCCGCACCCGCGCGACTACTTTGCGGCCGCGCAGCGCAAGCCCGAAATCGCCCCCGCGCGCATAGGCACGCTGCGCGACAAGCTCACCGAGCTCGCACGCTGCGGCGTGCAACAGGTCGTGGTGCTGCCTTTCGACGCGCGCCTGGCTGCGCAGTCGCCGCAGGACTTCATCGACCAGGTGCTGCTGCGCGGCCTGGGTGCGCGCTACGTGCTCGTGGGCGACGACTTTCGCTTCGGCGCGCGGCGCGCGGGCGACTACGCCATGCTCGAAGCCGCAGGCCAGGCGCAAGGCTTCGAAGTCGCGCGCATGAACAGCTACGAAGTCCCCATGCCCGCCGACCTGCTCGCACCGCAAGCCAGCGATGCCGCCGCTGTGCCCACGCAGCACAGCCTGCGCGTTTCGAGCTCCGCGGTGCGCGCCGCACTCGCGCAGGGCCGCATGGAAGACGCGGCACGCCTGCTCGGGCGCCCCTACAGCATCAGCGGGCACGTGGTGCACGGGCGCAAACTCGGCCGCGCGCTCGGAGCGAGCGCGGACGGCGCGGACGACGGCTTTCGCACGCTCAACCTGCGCTTCACACACTGGAAGCCCGCCGCAAGCGGCATCTTCGCCGTGCGCGTGCGCGGCCTGGCCGATGTGCCACTGCCCGGCGTGGCGAACCTCGGCGTGCGCCCCTCGCTCGATCCCATCGACGTGAACGGCGGGCGCGTGCTGCTCGAAACCCATTGCCTGGACTGGCCGCCCAGCCTGGGCCCCGAAGAGGCCTACGGTAAAATCATCTGTGTGGAACTGCTACACAAATTGCACGACGAACGCAAGTACGACAGCCTGGCCGCGCTCACCGCAGGCATAGCGCAGGACTGCGCCGACGCGCGCGCCTATTTCGCCACAGCCCGGCCCGAGCTTGCCGGCACCTCCCACGCCGAAACCCGCC
Organism: Extensimonas vulgaris; assembly: GCF_003337425.1. Taxonomy (GTDB): domain Bacteria; phylum Pseudomonadota; class Gammaproteobacteria; order Burkholderiales; family Burkholderiaceae_C; genus Extensimonas; species Extensimonas vulgaris. Next base: position 68,824 of record NZ_QPJU01000007.1, on the reverse strand, counting down.
GCCAGACCACGCGCGACCGAATTTGAGGGCACGCGCCGCACGCTGCACCGCCTTGCAGCAGGCAAGAATGCGCGCCGCACGGGTGGCGCTTTTTTGCCGCTCCCATTTTCCAGCCCCTTTTTATCCCGATCGCCGGCCCGCTGTGGCCCGATCTGCTCTTCCAAGGCCCCCCATGTCCAAGCCTGCCAAGCCCTCCACGTCCAGCGACCCCGCGAGCGCCAAGCCAGATTACCGCAGCACGCTGAACCTGCCCGACACCCCTTTTCCGATGCGCGGCGACCTGCCCAAGCGCGAGCCGGCCTGGGTCAAAGAGTGGGAAGAAAAGCGCCTGTACCGCAAGCTGCGCTACGCGCGCCTGGGCGCCCCCAAGTTCGTGCTGCACGATGGCCCGCCCTACGCCAACGGCCAGATCCACATCGGCCACGCGGTCAACAAAATCCTCAAGGACATGATCGTCAAGGCGCGCCAGCTCAAGGGCCTGGACGCGCAATACATCCCCGGCTGGGACTGCCACGGCCTGCCGATCGAAAACGCGATCGAAAAGCTCCACGGCCGCAACCTGCCGCGCGACGCCATGCAGGCCAAGAGCCGCGCCTTTGCCACCGAGCAGATCGCGCTGCAAATGGCCGACTTCAAGCGCCTGGGCGTGCTCGGCCAATGGGATCACCCCTACAAAACCATGGACTTCGTCAACGAGGCGGCCGAAATCCGCGCGTTCAAGCGCGTGATGGAGCGCGGCTTCGTCTATCGCGGCCTGAAGCCCGTCTATTGGTGCTTCGACTGCGGCTCGTCGCTGGCCGAGTTCGAAATCGAATACCAGGACAAAAAGAGCACCACGCTCGACGTGGGCTTTGAATGCGCCGAGCCCGACAAGCTCGCCGCGGCGTTCGGCGTCCCAGCGCTCACGCAGCCCGCCTACGCCGTGATCTGGACCACCACGGCCTGGACCATCCCCGCAAACCAGGCGCTCAACCTCAACCCCGAACTCGATTACGCGCTCGTGCAAACGCAGCGCGGCCTGCTCGTGCTCGCGGCGAGCCTGGTCGAACAGTGCCTTGCGCGCTACGAACTCAGCGGCCAGGTGCTGGCCACGGTGCGCGGCGAAAAGCTCGGCCTGATCCAGTTCAAGCACCCGCTGTACGACGTCGATGCCGGCTACCGGCGCCTGAGCCCCGTCTATCTCGCCGACTACGCCACCGCCGAGGACGGCACCGGCATCGTGCACTCGGCACCGGCCTACGGCGTGGAAGACTTCAACAGCTGCGTCGCGCACGGCATGAAGTACGAGGACATCCTCAACCCCGTGCAGGGCAACGGCAGCTACGCGGCCGACTTCGCGCTCTTTGGCGGCCTCAACATCTGGAAGGCCGTGCCCATCATCATCGACGCGCTGCGCAGCGCCGGGCGCCTGTTTGCCACGCACGAGATCACGCACAGCTACCCGCATTGCTGGCGCCACAAGACGCCCGTGATCTACCGCGCCGCCGCGCAGTGGTTCGTGCGCATGGACGAAGGCGAAGGCATCTTTACCAAGGACAAGGCGCCGCAAACCCTGCGCCAGATGGCGCTCGCGGCGATCGAGCAGACCCACTTTTACCCCGAAAACGGCAAGGCGCGCCTGCGCGACATGATCGCCAACCGGCCCGACTGGTGTATTTCGCGCCAGCGCAGCTGGGGCGTGCCGCTGCCTTTCCTGCTCGATGTCGATAGCGGCGAGCCGCACCCGCGCACGCCCCAGATCATCGACCTCGCGGCGGATGTGGTCGAAGACGGCGGCATCGAAGCCTGGAGCAAGCTCAGCGTGGCCGACATCCTGCAGCGCATAGGCGACAAGAGCGACCCGGCGCGCTGGAGCAAGAGCAACGACATTCTCGAAGTCTGGTTCGACTCGGGCACCACGCACACCACGGTGCTCAAAGTCTCGCACCCTGGCGCGGGCCACGAAAACGGCCCCGAGGCCGACCTTTACCTCGAAGGGCACGACCAGCACCGCGGCTGGTTCCACTCGTCGCTGCTCACGGCCTGCGCGATGTATGGGCGCGCGCCCTACCTCGGCCTGCTCACGCATGGTTTCACCGTCGATGGCCAGGGCCGCAAGATGAGCAAGAGCCTGGGCAACATCGTCGCGCCGCAGACCATCAGCGAAAAGCTCGGCGCCGAAATCATCCGCCTGTGGTGCGCGGCCACGGACTACTCGGGCGACCTCGGCATAGACGACAAAATCCTCGCGCGCGTGGTCGACGCCTACCGCCGCATCCGCAACACGCTGCGCTTTTTGCTAGCGAACGTGAGCGATTTCGATCTCGCCACCGACGCCGTTCCCGATGAAGAGCTGCTCGAGATCGACCGCTATGCACTTGCGCGCGCCGCCGAGCTGCAGGCCGACTTCCTTGCGCACTACGAAAAATACGAATTCCACCCCGTCGTCGCCAAGCTGCAGGTGTATTGCAGCGAAGACCTGGGCGCGTTCTACCTCGACGTGCTCAAAGACCGCCTCTACACCACCGCGCCCAAGAGCCACGCGCGGCGCAGCGCGCAGACGGCACTGCACCAGATCACGCACGCCATGCTGCGCTGGATGGCACCGTTCTTGAGCTTCACGGCCGAAGAGGCGTGGAAGGTATTTGGCGATTCGGAGTCGATCTTCCTCGAAACTTATAGCAGCTTGCGCGCGCCGGATGGCGCTTTGCTCGCAAAATGGGCCCGCATCCGCGCGATCCGCGACCTCGTGAACAAAGAGATCGAGGCCTTGCGCACTGCGGGCCAGGTCGGCTCCTCGCTGCAGGCCACGCTGCGCCTCACGGCCGCAGCGGACGACCACGCGCTGCTCGCGAGCCTGGGCGACGATTTGAAGTTCGTCTTCATCACCTCGTCCGCCGAACTCGTGCCGGGCGACACCCTGCAGATCGAAGTGCACCCGAGCACCGACGCCAAATGCGAGCGCTGCTGGCACTACCGCGCCGACGTGGGACATGATCCAGACCATCCCACGCTGTGCGGCCGCTGCACCAGCAACCTGTTCGGCGCGGGCGAGCCGCGCAAGGTGGCCTGATGGCGCGGGGCAAAACCGCCGCGCCGCGCCGTCCAGCCAGCGCTGGAACTGCGGGCGCGAGCCTGTGGATCTGGCTGGGCTGGGCGCTGGTCGTGCTGCTCGCCGACCAGTTCACCAAGACGCTGATCCTCGGCTACTACCACCTCGGCGACGCCACGCCGGTCACGGGCTTTTTCAACATCGTGCGGGCGCACAACACGGGCGCGGCTTTTTCGTTTCTGGCCGCGGCGGGCGGCTGGCAGCGCTGGCTCTTCACCGCGCTGGGCGTGGCCGCCGCCATCTTCATCGTCTGGCAGCTGCGTGCGCATGCGGGGCAGAAGCTGTTTTGCTTTGCGCTCGCGAGCATCCTGGGTGGCGCCGTGGGCAACGTGCTCGACCGCCTCGTGCACGGCTACGTGGTCGATTTTCTCGACTTCCACTGGCACGGCTGGCACTTTCCGGCGTTCAACGTCGCAGACTCCGCGATCACCGTGGGCGCGGCCTGCCTGATCCTCGACGAGCTGCTGCGTGTGCGGCGCGCGCGCTGAAGTGGCAGCGCTGCGCCTTCTGAGAACCTGTTCTGAGACAATCCGCGCGTGAACGACGCCAACCTCATCCAAACCATCCTGATCTACGTCCTGCCGGTGCTGTTTGCCATCACCGTGCATGAAGCCGCACACGGTTACGCTGCGCGCCACTTCGGTGACAACACCGCCGCCATGATGGGGCGGCTCACGCTCAACCCGCTCAAGCACATCGACCCTGTCGGCACCATTTTGATGCCGCTGCTGCTGTATTTCGCGACCTCGGGCGCTTTTCTGTTCGGCTACGCCAAGCCCGTGCCCGTGCAGTTCGACCGCCTGCGCAACCCCAAGCGCGACATGGTGTGGGTGGCGCTCGCCGGGCCGGCGTCCAACTTTTTGCAGGCGCTACTGTGGGCGCTGTTTCTGATCGTGCTCGCGCTGCTGGGCATTGACGAGCGCTTTTTCGTCCAGATGGCGCGCGCCGGCGTGCTGGTCAACCTCGTGATGTGGGCCTTCAACCTGTTTCCGCTGCCGCCGCTCGACGGCGGACGCATCCTCGTAGGGCTGCTGCCCTGGAAGCAGGCGCAGGCCGTCTCGCGCGTCGAGCCCTATGGCTTTTTCATCGTCATGGCGCTCGTGATCGCAGGGGTGGTGAGCGCCTTCTGGCTGCGCCCGCTGATGGCCCTGGGCTACTGGATCATCAACCTGCTGCTCAGCCCGCTGGCCTTGCTGATGCGCTGACGCGCTGGTTTTTCACTACATCGATCGCATGACGACACGTTTTCTCACCGGCATCACCACCACGGGCACGCCCCATCTGGGCAACTACGTCGGCTCCATCCGCCCTGCCGTCGCGGCGAGCCGCGAGCCCGGCGTGCAGAGTTTCTACTTTTTGGCCGACTACCACGCGCTCATCAAGTGCGAAGACCCGGCGCGCATCCAGCGCTCCACGCTCGAAATCGCCGCGAGCTGGCTCGCCGCGGGGCTGGACCCGGCACAGGTCTTTTTCTACCGCCAGTCCGACATCCCTGAAATCCCCGAGCTCACCTGGCTGCTCACCTGCGTGACCGGCAAGGGGCTGCTCAACCGCGCCCACGCCTACAAAGCCGCGCAGGACAAAAACGCCGCCGCAGGCCGCGACGCCGACGATGGTGTGAGCGCGGGCCTGTTCATGTACCCCGTGCTCATGGCCGCCGACATCCTGATGTTCAAGGCGCACAAGGTGCCCGTGGGGCGCGACCAGGTGCAGCACATCGAGATGGCGCGCGACATGGCGGCGAGCTTCAACCACTTGTATGGCGAGCATTTCGTGTTGCCCGAAGCCCAGATCGAGGAGCACGTGGCCACGCTGCCTGGCCTCGACGGGCGCAAGATGAGCAAGAGCTACGACAACACCATCCCGCTGTTTGCGCCGCGCGAGCAGCTGCGCAAGCTCGTCGCAAGCATCGTCACCGACTCGCGCGCACCCGGAGAGCCCAAAGAGGTCGAGGGCTCGGCGCTGTTCCAGATTTACCAGGCATTTGCGAGCCCGCAAGAAACCGAGGCCCTGCGCCAAGCCTACGCCCAGGGCATCGCCTGGGGTGAAGTCAAGCAACTGGTGTTCGAGCACATAGACCAGACCCTCGCGCCGCTGCGCGCGCGCTACGAGGCGCTGATCCAGGACCCAGCGCACATCGAAAACACGCTGCGCGTCGGCGCCGAACGCGCCCGCGCGATCGCCACGCCTTTCATGCGCGAGCTGCGCCACGCCGTGGGCCTGCGCAGCCTTGCGCAAAGCACGGCCCAGCAGACTGAAAAGCCCGCCAAACCCGGCAAAAACGCCCTGCCCACCTTCAAGCAATACCGCGAAGCCGACGGCAAGTTCTACTTCAAACTCGTCTCGCCCCAAGGCCAGCTGCTGCTGCAAAGCATGGGCTTCGACAGCCCGCGCGCCGCCGGCCAGGCGATCGCCCAGCTGCAGCAGCAAGGCGCGCGGGCGCTGCACGCACTCGCCGCGCAGCTCGCGCCCGTGGCAGGCGTGACAGAGTCCGAAGTGGCTGCAGCGCTGCAGGCGTTGCAGGACGCGGCGCAGCAGGCGTAAAGCCGCTGGACACACCATGCGGTCTGAAAACGCATGGCCCCCAACAAAAAGCCCGCAGAAGCGGGCTTTTTGTTGGGCTGGGAGCCTGTCGGACTTTGGGCGTCGAAAGCGAGAAGGTGCCCCAGCGAGGCCAGTTTTTGCCGGATTCGCCGCCCCATAGTGGTGCCATGGAGCAAGAAGCCGGTAAAAAATGGGTCGCTGCGGCGCATTCGCAGCCGACGCTTCCTAAGTCCGACAGGCTGCTAGTGCAGTGTTCGACGCTATCTGCGACATAAAACCGCGTCTTTTCGGCCTGGGCCGCGTTGCAAATCCTCGCGATACCGCCCGGTATCGCTGCGGTTTGCGCCTTGCCCAGACCAAAAATCCATCGGTTTTATTGGTCGCATCAAGCATCAAACACTGCACTAAGCAAGCTCGTCAGACGCTCACCGTCTCGGCGGCTTGTTTGAACTCCTCGATCTGGTCGAAGTTCATGTAACGATAAACCTCGCTGGCCTTCTGGTTGACCACGCCCATCTCGGCGTGGTATTCCTCCACGGTGGGCAAGCGGCCCAGACGCGAGGCGATGGCCGCCAGCTCCGCCGAGGCGAGGAACACGTTGGTGTTCTTGCCCAGGCGGTTCGGGAAGTTGCGCGTGCTCGTGGAAACCACCGTTGCGCCCTCGTGCACCTGCGCCTGGTTGCCCATGCACAGGCTGCAGCCGGGCATTTCGGTGCGCGCGCCGGCCGTGCCGAAAGTTGCGTAATAGCCTTCCTTGATGAGCTCGTTCTGGTCCATCTTGGTCGGCGGCGCGACCCACAGGCGCACAGGGATGTCACGCTGACCTTGCAGCAGGCGCGCAGCGGCGCGGAAGTGGCCGATGTTGGTCATGCACGAACCGATGAAGGCCTCGTCGATCTTGGTGCCCGCCACTTCGGACAGCACCTTGGCGTCGTCCGGGTCGTTCGGGCAGCAGAGAATGGGTTCCTTGATGTCGGCAAGGTCGATCTCGATCACGGCAGCGTATTCGGCATCGGCGTCGGCCTCGAGCAACTGCGGGTTCGCGAGCCACTCTTCCATCTTCTTGATGCGGCGCGCGAGCGTGCGGGCATCCTGGTAGCCATCGGCGATCATGTTCTTGAGCAGCACGATGTTCGACTTCAGGTACTCGATGATGGGCTCTTTGTGGAGCTTGATCGTGCAGCCCGCGGCCGAGCGTTCGGCCGAAGCGTCGGAGAGCTCGAACGCCTGCTCGACCTTGAGGTCCGGCAGGCCCTCGATTTCGAGGATGCGGCCCGAGAAAAAGTTTTTCTTGCCCTTCTTCTCCACGGTGAGCAGCCCCTGCTTGATCGCATACAGCGGAATCGCATGCACCAGGTCGCGCAGCGTGATGCCCGGCTGCATCTGGCCCTTGAAGCGCACGAGCACCGATTCGGGCATGTCGAGCGGCATCACGCCCGTGGCCGCAGCAAAGGCCACGAGCCCCGAGCCCGCCGGAAAGCTGATGCCGATCGGAAAGCGTGTGTGCGAGTCGCCGCCCGTGCCCACGGTGTCGGGCAACAGCATGCGGTTGAGCCAGGAGTGGATCACGCCGTCGCCGGGGCGCAGCGCGACGCCACCGCGGCTGCTGATGAAGGTGGGCAGCTCGCGGTGCATCTTCACATCGACGGGCTTGGGGTAGGCCGCGGTGTGACAGAACGACTGCATGACCAGGTCGGCGCTGAAGCCCAGGCAGGCCAGGTCTTTGAGCTCGTCGCGCGTCATCGGGCCCGTGGTGTCCTGGCTGCCCACGGTGGTCATCTTGGGCTCGCAGTAGGTGCCGGGGCGGATGCCCTGGCCTTCGGGCAGACCGCAGGCGCGGCCCACCATTTTCTGCGCCAGCGTGAAGCCCTTGCCCGTATCCTTTGGCGCCTTGGGCAGGCGGAACACCGTGGAGGCCGGCAGGCCCAAAAATTCGCGCGCCTTGCCCGTGAGGCCGCGGCCAATGATCAGGTTGATGCGGCCGCCCGCACGCACTTCGTCGAGCAGCACTTCGCTCTTGAGCTCGAAGGTGGCGATGACTTCGCCGTTTTTCTCGATCTTGCCCGCGTAGGGGTAGATGTCGATGACGTCACCGAACTCGATCTTGCTGACATCGACCTCGATCGGCAGCGAGCCCGAGTCTTCCTGTGTGTTGAAGAAAATCGGCGCGATCTTGCCGCCCAGCGTCACGCCGCCAAAGCGCTTGTTGGGCACATAAGGAATGTCATGCCCGGTGTGCCAGATCACGCTGTTGGTGGCCGACTTGCGGCTCGAACCCGTGCCGACCACGTCGCCCACGTAAGCCACGAGGTGGCCTTTTTGCTTGAGCTGCTCGATCACGCCGATCGGGCCGCGCTTGCCGTCCTCCTCGGGCTCGAACGGCGCGTCGGGGCGCTTGTTCTTGAGCATGGCGAGCGCGTGCAGCGGGATGTCGGGGCGGCTCCAGGCATCGGGCGCGGGCGAGAGGTCGTCGGTGTTGGTTTCGCCAGGCACCTTGAACGCCGTCACAGTGATTTTTTGTGGCACTTCGGGGCGTGCGAGGAACCATTCGGCATCGGCCCAACTCTGCATCACGGCCTTGGCGTGCGCATTGCCGGATTGCACCTTCTCTGCCACGTCGTGGAAGGCGTCGAACATCAGCAGCGTGTGCTTGAGGGCTTCAGCCGCGATCGGTGCCACCTCGGCATCATCGAGCAGATCGATCAAGGGCTTGACGTTGTAGCCTCCTACCATGGTGCCGAGCAGCTCGGTTGCCTTGGCCTTGCTGAGCAGATCCACCTGGATGTCGCCATGGGCTACAGCAGCAAGAAACGAGGCCTTGACTTTGGCGGCATCGTCCACCCCCGGCGGCACGCGGTGCGTGAGCAGGTCGAGCAGAAACTGCGGGTCTTCGCCTGCAGGCGGATTTTTGATGAGCTCGATCAGCTCGGCGGTTTGCTGCGCGGTCAGCGGCAACGGCGGAATACCCAAAGCGGCACGTTCGGCCACATGGTCACGGTAGGCTTGCAACATTTTTTCTCTTGGGATGATGAAAACAGCATTGCCGCACAGGCTTCATCGCCTGCGGCAATGGCTTGGGAGTTCTCAATCAGGACCTGCGCAAATCGGGTTCAGGCAAGGCGCTCGCCCCATGGCAATACACTTTGCTGCATCCTCGTTTGCGCACGTCCGATCAATGACGAACCGATTACTTGCGCGAATCCAACAGGCTCGGCGGCGGGTTTTTCTTCATGGCTTCGGCCACGGCAACCTGCGGAGCGCTCATGCACTCGTCGGCCATGCGTTGGCCCAGCTTTTGGTTCATGAGCATGGACTTATTGGGAATCTGCAGCCAAACGGCACCGGCCTTTTGGTCTTCGAGGCGAATGGCGCCCGTCGCAGAAACCACGGGTGCCATGTGGTACTTGAAGCCTTTGCCCTCGACGTTGAAGTACCCAGGCGCGGCGCTGTCGGCCGAAACCGTCACGGAAGCGCCGAGTTCGCAAGGCATGCGCCCCACATAGACTTTCTCGGCGATCGCCAGCTCTTCGGGTGTCAGCGCCTTTTCGGCCGCTTCGAACCCCGTGGCCACCTGCTTGGCCGCGCTGTGCAACTGCTCGCGACTGCTCATCGGTTGCGCTTTGGGCTTGGCGTGCGATGCCTTCGCGACGGTTTTGTGCGCCGCTTTAGGCGCAGCAGCGTCGCCGGTGTCAGATGCAGCGGCCACAGCAAAGGCCGGCACGATGGCCACCACCACAGAAGCAAACAAGGACTTCATCAAAACTCTCCTTCAAACAACAAACTCATGGCGCATCGGAAGATGCAGGCGAAGTAAACCACTCCTGCACTGCTGCTGGCAAGGGAAGCCCCGTGCGATGGGCACGCTCCAACACTTGCCAGTAATAGCGATAGCTCGCGCGGTCGTGCAAAACCCCGTCGAAATTGATCGGAGCCCAGTCTCCATCTGCCGCCGCAGCTATTATTTTTGCTGCATGCTCGACGTCGTCCTGCGTTGGCGCAAACGCCTCGAGAATGGGTCGTATCTGCGCCGGATGAATGCTCCACATGCGTGTGTAGCCCAACTCCCGTGCGGCGCGCGTGGCCGCAGCCTTCATCGCCGCAGCGTCGCTGAACTCGGTCACCACGCAGTGTGCGGGCACTTTGCCATAGGCATGGCAAGCCGCGGCGATTTCGAGCTTGGCACGCAGCACCAAAGGATGGCTGAACTGCCCCGCCGAAGTCATGGCCGACGCGGGAATCGCGCCGCCATGGGCCGATACGAAATCCATCAACCCAAAGCTCAGACTCTGCACGCGCGGGTGCGCGGCAATCTCGAACGCACGATGCACGGCCTGTGGCGACTCGATCAAGACGTGTAGAGGCAAATGCCCCGCCGCGGCACGCAGCAGCGCCTGTTCGGCCGCGAGCACATCGTCGATCGACTCGACTTTGGGAATCATGATGTGGCACAGGCGCTGCCCGGCCTCGCCCGCGATCGTGGCCATGTCATTTGCGAACGCCGGGTGCCCCACGGGATGCACGCGCACCGCGACACGGGCTTGGGGAGCCGCCTCACACGCGAGCGCCGCCACCAGCCTGGCATGGGCCGCCTCGGCCCCCACGGGGGCGCCATCTTCGCAATCGAGCGTGACATCGAAAACGCAAGTACCAAACTCTTGCGTCATCTCGGCTTGCAACTGCAAGCTTTTGCGCATGCGTGCCTCGACGCCGCTGTAATGATCGCAAACCGGCAAAAAACCGGTCTGCGCCTGCGCGCCGAGCAACACTTCACGCGGATGGCGGCCAACCAATCCCTGGCCTTCAGACAAATGGGATAAATGGGGTGCCTGGGCCGCATTCATGACACGCTCGCCTTGGCTTTCAGAGCAGATGCTTGACGCCGTCTTGCTCGGCCAACAGCTCGGCCAAGGTGGCGTCGATGCGCTGCTGGGAAAAGGCGTCTATTTCAAGCCCTTCGACGACTTGGTATTCACCATTGGCGCAGGTCACGGGGAAGCCAAACATCACGTCTTTGGGGATGCCATACTGACCATCCGAAGGAATACCCATGGTCACCCATTTACCGTTCGTGCCCAAGGCCCAGTCGCGCATGTGGTCGATTGCAGCATTCGCTGCCGAAGCTGCGGACGACAGGCCGCGCGCCTCGATAATCGCCGCACCGCGCTTGGCGACGGTAGGCAAAAAGACGTTCACGTACCAGTCTTGGTCGTTGATCATTTTGACAACGCTCTGACCCCCAATGGTCGCGAAACGGTAGTCGGCATACATGGTGGGCGAGTGATTGCCCCAGACGATCATTCTTTCGATTTCCGCAACCGGCTTGCCTGTCTTTGCGGCAATCTGGCTCAGTGCGCGGTTGTGGTCCAGGCGCAGCATGGCCGTGAAATTTTTGCGGGGCAGATCGGGCGCGCTCTTCATTGCAATGTAGGCGTTGGTGTTTGCGGGATTACCGACCACCAGCACCTTCACGTTGCGACTCGCTACGGCATTGAGCGCCTTGCCTTGTTCGATGAAGATGGCTCCGTTGACGGCGAGCAGCTCGGCACGCTCCATGCCAGGGCCGCGCGGACGCGAGCCCACGAGCAAAGCGTAGTCGGCATCTTTGAACGCCGTCATGGGGTTGCTGTGCGCCTCCATGCCGGCCAGCAGGGGGAATGCGCAATCTTCGAGCTCCATCATCACGCCCTTGAGGGCTTTCTGCGGCCCTTCCGCTGGCACCTCGAGCAGTTGCAGGATGACGGGCTGGTCCTTGCCCAGCATTTCGCCCGAAGCGATGCGGAACAACAGGGCGTAACCAATTTGACCTGCGGCACCGGTGACGGCCACACGGACAGGCTTTTTGCTCATGGTGAAAACTCCAGGAAGTGAGGAAATGGATCGAAGAATCCCAAAAACCGAAGATGCGCAAAGGAATCGTGCATGCACGGCGCAATGCCTCGTGCGCAACCCGCAAGTTTACTGCCGTTCGGCCGCGCTGGTCAATTTGTCTTATGTCTTATATAAGATATGATCGACAAACCGATTTCACCGCTGCGTCCATCCCAAAACAGACGCTCCAGCCCCTTGGCCCATCACTGCCATCGCCCCATGTCTTCGCCGCCCCACCATCCTGACAACCCTCAGCCGCCGGGCGCCGCACCCTCGGCCACGGTGCTCAGTCCGCCCTCTGCCCTGCCCACGCCCGCTTTCAGTCCGCTGTATCAGCAAATCAAAGGACTCATCCTCCAAAGCCTGCAAAGTGGCGAATGGAAGCCCGGAGAGGCCATCCCCAGCGAAATCGAACTCGCAGCACGTTTTCGCGTCAGTCAAGGGACGGTGCGCAAAGCCATCGATGAGCTTGCCGCCGAAAACCTCGTGATCCGGCGCCAGGGCAAAGGCACCTTCGTGGCGACCCACGCAGAGCAACAGGTGCAATACCGTTTTTTGAAACTGCGCCCTGACACTGGCGATGCCCGCACCGAAGGCCCGGCGCAACGCAGCATCCTGGAATGCCGGCGCACGCGCGCCAGTGCAGAGGTCGCGCGGGCACTGGCGCTGCGCAGTGGTGACCCGGTGATCCAGGCGCGGCGAATTTTGTCGTTCGCAGGCGAGCCCACCATCCTTGAAGACATCTGGCTGCCAGGCCAAGCCTTCAAGGGTTTGACTGCTGAACAGATGGCCGACTACCAAGGACCCATGTACGCCATGCTGGAAAAAGAATTTGGCGTGCGCATGGTTCGGGCGGAGGAAAAGATCCGCGCCGTGCTCCCCGACGAGGAGCAAGCCAGACTTTTGGAAATCGCGCCCACCACACCCGTATTGAGCGTCGAACGCATTGCCTACACCTACAACGATATTCCCATGGAATTGCGCCGCGGCCTTTATCGTACCGACACGCACCACTACCACAACGAAGTCCACTGATATCCAGGAAACCCGTAAAGCCCCGCATGCGCGCGCAAGCTCTGTCGCAAAATTTTGCCCCCTCCTGAGGGTTTGCCCCAAGCTTGCAATAGAATTTTGTGCTTCCCCCCAAGCCCGCTTTCCCATGGCGCCTCTTCACAGAAAGCCCGAGACATGACAGAACTCACCAAAAAAAGACCGGAATTTCGCAACATCAACGCCCTGTCGGATTTGCCCACGTATCGACTGCCTGCGGCCGGCTGGGTGTCCATCCTGCACCGCATCAGCGGCTTCCTGATGTTCTTGCTGCTGCCGTTCGTGCTTTGGATGTTCGACACCTCGGTGTCTTCCGAAATTTCCTTCGAAAAATTCAAAGCAGCCTTCAATGTCGGGCTCGGCTGGGCGCCGGGCTGGTTCTTCAAGCTCATTGCCCTGGCATTGATTTGGGCCTATCTGCATCACCTCACGGCCGGTCTGCGTCACCTCTGGATGGACACCCACCACGAAGCCGTGAGCAAGGAATTCGGCAGGTCTTCCGCCGTCGCCACCCTCGTGATCAGCATCGCCCTGACCGTCGTGCTGGGTGCCAAGCTTTTTGGTCTTTACTGACCGCGCAGCCCTCCTAGAAGAAAGCAGAAAGGTAACGATCATGTCCGTCAATTACGGCTCCAAACGCACCGTCGTCGGCGCGCACTATGGCTTGCGCGACTGGCTCGTGCAGCGCACCACCGGCGCCCTCATGGCTTTGTTCACGCTCATCGTCCTCGTGCAATTGCTTTTGTCGCAAGGGCCGATTGGTTATGGCGTGTGGGCAGGCATTTTCTCGCACCAGTGGATGAAGCTACTGACGTTCGCCGTCATCGTCGCGCTGGCTTGGCACGCCTGGGTTGGCGTGCGCGACATCTTCATGGACTACATCAAGCCGGTAGGTGTGCGTCTCGTTTTGTATGTGCTCGCCATCGTATGGCTGGTGGGGTGTGCCGGCTGGGGCTTTCAAGTCCTCTGGCGTCTTTGATTTCTGCGACTGAAGGCCAACAATGAGCTATACCAACGCAAACATTTCCAAGCGCAAATTCGACGTCGTCATCATCGGCGCAGGTGGGTCGGGCATGCGTGCCGCGCTCGAACTCTCGCGCGCCGGGCTGAGCGTAGCCTCGCTTTCCAAAGTGTTTCCCACGCGCAGCCATACCGTGGCAGCGCAAGGCGGCGTGTCAGCCGCTCTGGGCAACATGAGCGAAGACAACTGGCACTACCATTTTTACGATACCGTCAAGGGCTCCGACTGGCTCGGTGACCAGGATGCGATCGAATTCATGTGCCGCGAGGCGCCCAACGTCGTGATCGAGTTGGAACACTTTGGCATGCCTTTCGACCGCAATCCCGACGGCACCATCTACCAGCGACCCTTCGGTGGCCACACGGCCAACTACGGCGAAAAGCCGGTGCAGCGCGCCTGCGCCGCCGCCGACCGCACCGGCCACGCCATGCTGCACACGCTGTACCAGCAAAACGTCAAGGCCAAAACCAATTTCTTCGTCGAATGGATGGCGCTCGACCTGGTGCGCGATGCCGACGGCGATGTGGTCGGCGTCACCGCCCTCGAAATGGAAACCGGTGATCTGCACCTGCTGGAGGCCAAAGCCGTGTTGCTCGCCACGGGCGGCGCCGGACGTATTTTTGCGGCATCCACCAACGCCTTCATCAACACCGGTGATGGCTTGGGCATGGCGGCGCGTGCCGGCATCCCGCTCCAAGACATGGAGTTTTGGCAATTCCATCCCACGGGCGTCGCAGGGGCGGGCGTGCTGCTCACCGAAGGTTGCCGCGGCGAAGGGGCCATCCTCATCAACAGCAAAGGCGAGCGCTTCATGGAACGTTACGCCCCCACGCTGAAGGATTTGGCGCCCCGCGACTTCGTCTCGCGCTGCATGGATCAGGAAATCAAGGAAGGGCGCGGCTGCGGCCCCAACAAAGATTACGTGCTGCTCAAACTCGACCATCTCGGCGCCGAGACCATCCACAAACGCCTGCCTTCGGTGTATGAGATCGGGATCAATTTCGCCAATGTGGACGTCACCAAGGAGCCGATTCCCGTGGTGCCTACTATCCACTACCAAATGGGCGGCATTCCGACCAACATCCACGGCCAGGTCGTCACACAGGCCCATGGCGTGCACAACGCCGTCGTGAATGGCCTCTACGCAGTGGGCGAATGCTCTTGCGTGAGCGTGCATGGTGCCAACCGTCTGGGGACCAATTCACTGCTCGACCTGCTGGTATTCGGCAAGTCCGCCGGCAAGCACATCGTCGAGTTCGTCAAGCAGAGCAAGGAACACAAACCCTTGCCCAAGGATGCTGCTGCGCGCACCCTCGAGCGCTTGAATCAGCTCGAAAAATCCTCCGACGGCATCTATGCGCAAGATTTGGCCAATGAAATCCGCGCCACTATGCAACAACACGCGGGGGTGTTCCGCACCCAAGCGAGCATGGATGAAGGTGTGAAAAAAATCGCCGCGCTGCGAGCAAAGGTCGCGAATGTGACCCTCAAAGACAAGTCCAAGGTTTTCAACACGGCGCGCATCGAAGCGCTCGAAGTGGACAACCTCATCGAAGTGGCGCAGGCCACCATGGTATCGGCGGCTGCGCGCAAAGAGTGCCGCGGCGCACACACCGTGGACGACTATGAGCACCCGGCAGACCACCCTGAGTTTCCATTGGGTCGCAACGACAAAGAATGGCTCAAGCACACCTTGTGGTACAGCGAAGGCAACCGCCTCGACTACAAGCCGGTGAACCTCAAACCCTTGACGGTGGACAGCATCCCGCCCAAGGTCCGGACGTTCTGAAGCGCCAGCCTCTTTAGAGAACAACCATGCAAAAACGCACTTTTCAAATCTACCGCTACGACCCGGACAAGGACGCCAAGCCCTACATGCAGACCGTGGAGATCGAACTCGACGGCCACGAGCGCATGCTGCTCGACGCCCTGATCAAACTCAAGGCCCAAGACCCCAGCCTTTCGTTTCGCCGCTCGTGCCGCGAAGGTGTGTGCGGCTCGGACGCCATGAACATCAACGGCAAGAACGGTCTGGCCTGTTTGACCAACATGAACTCCCTCAAGGGCACTATCGTGCTCAAGCCGCTGCCGGGCTTGCCCGTGATACGCGACTTGATCGTCGACATGACCCAGTTCTTCAAGCAGTACCACTCGATCAAGCCCTACCTGATCAACGAAGCACCAACACCCGAAAAAGAACGCTTGCAATCTCCCGAGGAGCGCGAAGAACTCAATGGACTTTACGAGTGCATCCTGTGCGCGAGCTGCTCGACGAGTTGTCCGAGCTTTTGGTGGAATCCTGACAAATTCGTCGGCCCGGCGGGCTTGCTGCAAGCCTATCGCTTCATCGCCGACAGC
Organism: Extensimonas vulgaris; assembly: GCF_003337425.1. Classification (GTDB taxonomy): domain Bacteria; phylum Pseudomonadota; class Gammaproteobacteria; order Burkholderiales; family Burkholderiaceae_C; genus Extensimonas; species Extensimonas vulgaris. The sequence continues at coordinate 52,892 of NZ_QPJU01000007.1, read as the reverse complement.
CGTGATGACGCCACAGGCGAACGCCTGGATAACCTTGAAGACCCTTATCGCCTGTTCCGCTGTCACACCATCATGAACTGCGTGGATGTGTGCCCCAAGCACCTGAATCCCACCCGGGCGATCGGCAAAATCAAAGAGTTGATGGTGCACCGCGCCATTTGAGGTGCCTGATCGTCATGAGTGAAAACGCCCTCACCGCTGACGCGCTGCTCGACGAACGCGCACTGAGCAAACTGCGTTGGCGTTGTCGGCGTGGTTTGCTCGAAAACGACTTGTTCATCGCCCGATTTTTCGCGCACTTCGAGCCCCGACTCACCCAGCGCCATGCACAGGGTTTATTGGCTTTGATGGATTTGGCGGACAACGATCTGCTCGATTTGCTTCTGCGCCGCAGTGAACCCCATGGAGCGCTCGACACGCCCGAAGTGCGCGAAGTGCTCCAGATGCTGCGACACACGCAGACAGAGCCTGCGCCCGTTACTTCTTCTCGGTAACCGGCCCGCCGTGCCTTCCGACTTTTTACCCCATTCCCGTTTACCAGCCTCTCATTCCAAGGAAACACCATGAAGCTCGCCAATTACAAGGCCTCTTTGTCGTTCAGCAACGGCAGCCCCAGCGTGGATTTACCTGTGTACCAAGGCACGATGGGGCCGGATGTGATCGATATTCGTAAGCTCTATGCCCAAACGGGCATGTTCACCTACGACCCAGGCTTTCTGTCCACGGCTTCATGCCAGTCGGCCATCACCTACATCGATGGCGACAAGGGTGAATTGCTCTACCGCGGCTACCCTATCGAGCAATTGGCGGTTCAATGCGACTATCTCGATACCTGCTATCTGCTGCTCAATGGCGAGCTGCCCACCGAAGCGCAGCGCAATGAGTTCCACAAGCTCGTGATCAGTCACACCATGGTCAACGAGCAGATGCAGTTTTTTCTGCGGGGCTTTCGCCGTGACGCGCACCCGATGGCGGTGCTCACGGGTTTGGTCGGCGCGATGTCGGCCTTCTATCACGACAGCACGGACATCCATAATCCTGAGCATCGGGCGATCTCTGCCATTCGCTTGATCGCCAAAATGCCCACACTCGTCGCCATGGCCTACAAATACGGCAAAGGCGAGCCTTACATGTATCCGCGCAACGAACTCAGCTACGCCGGCAATTTTTTGCGCATGATGTTCGGCACACCATGCGAGGACTACCATGTGAATCCGGTGATCGAGCGTGCCATGGATCGGATTTTCATTCTGCACGCCGACCATGAGCAAAACGCCTCGACTTCGACGGTGCGCCTGTGTGGTTCGTCGGGCACCAACCCCTTTGCTGCCATCGCGGCGGGCGTGGCCTGTCTCTGGGGCCCTTCGCACGGCGGCGCCAACGAAGCCTGCCTGAAAATGCTCGAAGAAATCCAGGCGATGGGCGGGGTGGCCAAGGTCGGCGAGTTCATGGAAAAAGTCAAAGACAAGAACTCCGGTGTCAAGCTCATGGGCTTCGGGCATCGCGTCTACAAGAACTACGACCCGCGCGCCAAGCTCATGCAAGAGACATGCAATGAAGTCTTGTCTGAATTGGGGCTCGAAAACGACCCGCTGTTCAAGCTGGCCAAGCAACTCGAAAAAATTGCCCTCGAAGACGACTACTTCGTACAGCGCAAGCTCTACCCGAACGTGGACTTTTACTCTGGCATCGTGCAACGCGCGATCGGCATTCCAGTCAATTTGTTCACGGGGATTTTCGCGCTGGCCCGCACCGTGGGCTGGATCGCTCAACTCAACGAGATGATCAGCGACCCCGAATACAAGATCGGCCGTCCGCGCCAGCTCTATACCGGTGCGCCGCGCCGCGATGTGCCTGTAAGCAAATAAGCTATTGAATATCCTCCGAGCCCCTGCGCACGCGCACCAGCGCTGCGCAGGGAAACGGAAACAATCTTCACGCGGGCCCTGAGTCGCGGCGCAAAAGCCGCGACTCAGGGCCCGAAGCGTTATTTGAGCGACTTGAAGCGCATGCGCTTGGGCTTGGCGCCCTCTTCGCCCAGGCGCTTCTTCTTGTCGGCCTCATACTCCTGGTAGTTGCCGTCGAAGAACGTCCACTGGCTGTCGCCCTCGGCCGCGAGAATGTGCGTGGCAATGCGGTCGAGGAACCAGCGGTCGTGGCTGATGACGAGCACGGTGCCGGCAAACTCGAGCAGCGCCTCTTCGAGCGCGCGCAGGGTTTCCACGTCCAGGTCGTTCGAGGGCTCGTCGAGCAGCAACACATTGCCGCCCGCGATCAAGGTCTTGGCCAGGTGCAGGCGCCCGCGCTCGCCGCCCGAGAGCGCGCCGACCTTTTTCTGCTGGTCACCGCCGTTGAAGTTGAAGCGCCCGCAGTAGGCGCGGCTCGCCATCTGGAACTTGCCCACGGTGATGATGTCGAGCCCGCCCGAGACATCTTCCCAGACGGTTTTTTCGTTCGCGAGCGCGTCGCGGTGCTGATCGACGAAGGCCATCTTCACGGTCGATCCGATCACGACCTCGCCGCTGTCGGGCTGTTCGCGGCCGGCGATCAGCTTGAACAGCGTCGATTTGCCCGCGCCGTTCGGGCCGATGATGCCGACGATCGCGCCCGCGGGGATGTTGAAGCTCAGGTTGTCTATGAGCAGGCGGTCGCCGAACGACTTGCTCACGTTCTTGAACTCGATCACCTGGCTGCCCAGGCGCTCGGCCACGGGGATGAAGATTTCCTGCGTCTCGTTGCGCTTTTGGTATTCGTAGTCGGACAGTTCTTCGAAGCGTGCGATGCGTGCCTTGCTCTTGGACTGGCGCCCCTTGGCGTTCTGGCGCACCCATTCGAGCTCTTTCTTCATGGCTTTGGTGCGCGCGTCTTCGGTGCGCTGTTCCTGCTCGAGCCGGGCCTCGCGCTGCTCCAGCCAGGACGAATAATTGCCCTTGTAAGGAATGCCGTGGCCGCGGTCGAGCTCCAAGATCCACTCGGCCGCGTTGTCGAGGAAGTAGCGGTCGTGCGTGATCGCCACCACAGTGCCCGGAAAGCGCTTGAGGAACACTTCGAGCCACTCCACGCTCTCGGCGTCGAGGTGGTTGGTCGGCTCGTCGAGCAGCAGCATGTCGGGCTTGGACAGCAGCAGGCGGCACAGTGCGACGCGGCGCTTTTCGCCGCCCGAGAGCTGGCCGACTTTCGCGTCCCACGGCGGCAGGCGCAGAGCGTCGGCAGCGATCTCGAGCTGGTGCTCGGAATCCGTGCCCGCGGTGGCGATGATGGCCTCGAGGCGCGCCTGCTCGGCAGCAAGGGCGTCGAAATCGGCCTCGGGGTCGGCATACGCGGCATAGACTTCATCGAGCTTGGCGCGCGCGGCAAAGACCTCGCCCATCGCTTCTTCGACGCTCTCGCGCACGGTGTGCTCGGGGTTGAGCTGCGGCTCCTGCGGCAGGTAGCCGATCTTCAAGCCCGGCATGGGCAGGGCCTCGCCCTCGAATTCTTTGTCCACGCCGGCCATGATCTTGAGCAAGGTGGACTTGCCCGAACCGTTCAAACCCAGCACGCCGATCTTGGCGCCGGGGAAAAAGCTCAAGGAAATGTCTTTGAGAATCTGTCGCTTCGGGGACACCGTCTTGCTGACATGATTCATCGAATATACGTATTGGGCCATGGGATCAATCTGACTCGCTAAAAATTAACAGGCACGAAGGGGTGGAATTATCCGCGCATGCGACAATATGGGACTTTGCAGGCTCCAGTACCCTGCAAATTTCTCCCCATCTGAGGGCGAATCTCTCTCCATAAACCCCGCCGGTCTGCAACTGGCGCGATCGCCAGTCAAGGCTTTCGCGGCGCATCGGCACCCAGCGCCCAGGACGGGCGCAGATCAATCCATGCAATTTGAAGAACTCCAGCTGGCTCCGGCCATCCTGCAGGCCGTGCGCGAGCAAGGCTACGAAACCCCCACCCCGATCCAGGCGCAGGCCATTCCTGCCGTGCTCGCAGGCCATGATCTGCTCGCCGGCGCGCAAACGGGCACCGGCAAGACGGCCGCGTTCACGCTGCCCATGCTGCACCGCCTTGCGCAAGAGCCGGCTGCCAAAGGCAAATCCGGCGCCAAGGCCATACGCGCCCTGGTGCTCACGCCCACGCGCGAGCTCGCCGCGCAGGTCGAGGAATCCGTGCGCACCTATGGCAAATACCTCGACCTCAAGTCCACCGTGATATTCGGCGGCGTAGGCATGAACCCGCAGATCGAGCGCCTGCAGCGCGGTGTCGATATTCTGGTCGCCACGCCCGGGCGCCTGCTCGATCTGCAGGAGCAGGGCTTTCTGGACCTCTCGCAGGTGCAGGTGCTGGTGCTCGACGAGGCCGATCGCATGCTCGACATGGGCTTCATCCATGACGTGAAAAAAGTGCTCGCGCTGCTGCCCAAGAACAAGCAGAGCCTGCTGTTTTCCGCCACCTTCAGCGACGAGATCCGCGAGCTTGCGAACGGCCTGCTGCGCGAGCCGCAGCACATCCAGGTCACGCCGCGCAACACCACGGTGCAGCGCATCACGCAGGTGATCCATCCCGTGGGCCGCGCCAAGAAAAAACAGGCGCTGCTGCACATCATCGAACAGCACCAGTGGAGCCAGGTGCTGGTGTTCACACGCACCAAGTTCGGCGCCAACCATGTGGCCGACTTTCTCAACCAGCACGGCGTCAAGGCCATGGCGCTGCACGGCAACAAGAGCCAGAGTGCGCGCACCCAGGCGCTCGCGGACTTCAAGAGTGGTGCGCTGCGTGCGCTCGTGGCCACCGACATTGCCGCACGCGGCATTGACATCGACGAGCTGCCGCACGTCGTCAACTACGACATCCCCAACGTGCCCGAGGACTACGTGCACCGCATCGGTCGCACGGGCCGCGCAGGCGCGAGCGGCGAGGCCGTGAGCCTGGTGTGCCTCGACGAAGAAGGCTTCATGATGGAGATCGAGCGCTTCACGCGCCAGGAAATCCCCGTGCAGGTGCTCGAGGGCCTGGGGCCAGAGCCCGGCGAAAAGGCCGAACCGATCGCCATGGGCCGCCAGACCCTCTGGGGCGGCGCGGGCAAACCGCCGAGCCGCGAAGTGATGCAGGCGGCCGCCAAGGCTGCGCGCAGCGAGATGATGGATCGCATGCGCAGCAACAAGGGAACCAAGGGCGCACAGCGCGGCGCGCAAACCGGCACAGCCCAGGACGACGGCGGCCAGGCGCAGCCGCGCCCGAGGAACGCCAAGCCGCAAGGCAGCGGCCAAGGGCCCAACCAGCGCCCGCGCGCCGAGCAAAGGCCTGCGAACGGCAACCGCGGCCCGGCACGCCCGCGCCAGGACGGCGGCTCGCGCCAAGGTGGCGGTTCACGCCATGACGACTTCCAACCCCGCAGCGATGACGCGCATCTGGGTACGCAAATGGGGCACAGCCTGCGCCCCGCAGGCGCCGGCAAAGGCTCAGGCCAACCCGACCCCATGCGCACCAGTGTGGATACCATGGCGCGGCGCGAAGGTCGCGGCGGTGCGCGCGGCGGCAAACCGCGCGGCCAAGGCATGCGCGGCTTTTCGGGGCGCTGAAATTTTTGATGAAATTGGCCTACAGCGCTTTATGGACAAGCGCTAGTAGCTATTAAAAACAAAGCACCCCGCTTCTACTGCGTTCACAGACCGGCGACGAAGCCATCGACGGCCTGGGCGAGTGCGGCGGGGTTGTCGGTATAGACCATGTGCTCGCAGTCCGGGATCACGGCCAGCTCGCCGCGCGGCAGCGTCTGGGCCAGGCGCTCGGCGGCGTCCTGCAGCAAAAAGCCGCTCTGCGCCCCGCGTGCGATCAGCGTCGGCAGCGCGACGCTGCGCAGCGTTTCGAGGTCCGGCATGCCGGGCATGAAGCGCCCGTCCAGCCCACCCATGGGGTGGCGCGGGTCGAACTTGAGCTGGTACAGGCCATCTTCGCGCTGCATGAGTTCATGCTTCGCGTTGCGCCGTATGTGTTCCTCGCTGCGCTTCATGCGCGGTGCTTGGCGGCGCACGTACTCGTCCACGCTTTCATAGAGCCGCACGGTCTCGTGGACTTCTTTTTTCGGCTCCCAGCCGGGATAGACCACTTCGGGCCCCACATCGACGAGCACTGCGCCGCGCAGCAGCTCGGGCGAGTGCACCATCAGGCGCATCAGCAGCATGCCGCCCACCGAATGCCCGACCACCACGGGGCGCTCGAGCTGCAGTTGGGCAATGATCTGGCGCACGTCCTCGGCCATGGTGTTGTGCGCGGCATGCGCATCGCGCGGCCATTCGCTGTCGCCATGGCCGCGCATGTCCACCGCGATGAGCCGGTATTGGTGCGCGAGCAAGGCGCAAAAAGGCCCCCAGGTGCGCCCCGTGACCGCACCGCCGTGCAGCAGCACCAAGGCCGGGCGGTCTGGCGCGCCGGCACCCCAGTCGGTCATGTGCAGGCGCAGCCCCTGCACCAGCAGGTTGCGCGAGACGCAGGCAAACGGCGGCTGCGGCGTGCCGCCGAGGTCGGACGCGGTGCGCAGCGCGTCGGTGAAATATGCGGTGCCGGTGATGTCCAGCGGCTCCAAGGCTTGGGCGAATTCGGTCAAATACATAATGCAGCCGAATATAACGACAGCGGCATGCCGCCGCCTACCGCCATGCACCCATGCCCTGCACCGCCCGCACGACAGCCCCGGCGCCCTATGCCCCGGCTTTCTGAGTTCTCTGCACGCCGCGCACGGGCTTGGCTCGCGCGCGGCGCCCTCCTCTTGCTGGCCGCATGCAGCAGCACGCCTTTGCCGCCGTGGCCAGAGCCGTCCTCGCAGAGCGGCAAAGCGCCCACAGCCGGCGCGCCGAAGTCTCCCGCAGCCAGCGCCAACGCGCGCAGCAAGTCCGTGCCCGCGCCGCTGGGGCAAGCCGGCGCGAGCCAGGTGCGCGTGACGCCCGTGCCGCCCTCTGCGCTCGAGGCGCAGGCGCCAACCGCTCCTGCCGGTGCTGCCACCCTCCCCTACGCCAGCGCTGTCGCAGCCTGGTTCCCCGATCCTGGCACACGCTACGACACGCCAGGGCTCGCGCCAGCGCGGCAGAGCTTCACGAGCAATGCAGAACTCGCCATCTGGCTGGAAAAGCTCGCCGCCGCGCCGCCACACGGCCCCACGCGCGTCAAGCTCTTGAACCTGGGGCTGTCGCAGCAAGGCGAGCCCCTGCTGGGCCTGCTGCTCACCCAAGCCAAGGACACGGACATCGCCAGCCTGGACGCGAGCGGCCGCCCCACGGTGCTTTTGCTCGCGCAACAGCGCGGCGACGAGCCCGCGGGCGCTGAGGCTTTGCTGGTGGTGGCGCGCGAACTCGCGCAAGGTCTGCTCGAGCCGCTGCTCGCGCGCATCCACGTGATCGTCGTGCCGCGCGCCAACCCCGATGGGGCGGCGCTGGGCCAGCCAGGCACCGCGCAGGGCACGGATTTGGAGCGCGACCACCTGAGCCTGACCACCCCCGAGGCGCAGGCGCTCGCACGCCTGGTGCGCGACTACCGGCCGCTGCTCGTGCTCGATGCGCGCGAGTATCCGGCTCTGGCGCTGCAGCCAAAGCTGGACGGCATTGCCCGCTACGACGCGCTGCTGAGCTACGCCACCACGGCAAACTACCCGCCCTTTCTCGCCAAGGCGGCGCAGCAGTGGTACTACGAGCCGATCACGCAGGCCCTGCGCGCGCAGGGCCTCACGAGCGCCTGGTACTACGAGCCTGCCGCGCAGCCCCAAGACCGCGGTATCCGCACGGGCAGCACGCTGCCCGACGAAGGGCGCAACGTGCAAGGGCTGAAAAATACCGTGAGCCTGCAGGTGGCCGCGCGCGGCAGCGACCTTGGGCGCGCGCATCTGCAGCGGCGTGTGCACACGCTCGTGACAGCCGTGAACAGCGCCTTGCAAAGCACGGCCGAACGCGCTGCCGAGCTCGAACAGGTGCGCTCTTTCGTGGCGCGCGAAACGCGCGCGCAAAGCTGCCGCGGTGAACTCGTGCTGATGGCGGAGCCCACGCCCGCGCAGCAGGATCTGGTGTTGCTCGACCCCCGCAGCGGCGCCGAAAAAAAACTCAATGTCGAGGCCCCTTCGGCGCGCGCGCTGCGCCCGCTGCAAAAACGCGCACGCCCTTGCGGCTACTGGCTCGCCGCGAGTGCCGAGCGCGCCGTCGAACGCCTGCGCCTGCTCGGCGCCGAAGTGCTGCGCGTGGCCGAGCCGGGCACGGTGCTGGCCGAAACCTATGCGCCGGAACTGTCCGCCGGAAATGATGCAGCCCCCGCTGCACCCGACAAAAACGGCGCCACGGCCGCAGCGGCCGCAGCGGCCGCAACGACCGACCTGGCCGGCCAGCCTGGCACAGGCACCGTGCCGCCCCCCGCGCTGCGCCTGCGCCGCAGCGTGATCGACGCGCCCCTGGGGAGCTACTACGTGCCGCTCAGCCAATCGCTCGCGCCGCTCATCAGCGCCGCGCTCGAACCCGACACGCCCTTCAGCTACTACAGCCAGCGGCTCGTGCCCGATCTTGCCGCAGTTGCGCGCGCCGTGGCTGCGCCCGAGCTGGTGTTCGACGACAGCGATTGAGACCCGCGGCAGCAACACAGGAGAAGTCGATGGCCGACACCTTCTTCGTCTTCGGCCCCATGGGGCAGATATACCGCGGCGGCGCAGAAAGGCTCAGCGAGGTGCTGCCGGTGCAACCGGTGCAACGTCCGCAGGCCGTGCGCCGCGCCGAAGGCGTGCCGCTGCATGCTCCACCCGCGCCCAAGCCCCTACCTGCAGCCACTGCGCCCCCGCGCTGGCAAGAGGCCGTGCGTGCCTACGTGCAGACCGAACAACCCGCCCCGGCAGAGCGCCGCCCGCTCACGCAGGTGCGCGACGTGATGACGCCGCACGCGATCAGCGTGCACCCCGACGAGCGCGCCAACGACGCCTGGCAGATGCTGGCCGAGCGCCAGGTGGCGCAGGCGCCCGTGGTCGATGCGCAGGGCCGCGTCGTGGGCCTGCTGTTGCGCGCCGACCTCGCACCCGAAAAACTGCTGCCCGCAGCGGACGACGTGCAAAAGGCCATCGCACTCGCGCGCCGGCCCGTCAGCGAGGTGATGGTGAGCCCCGTGCCCACGGTGTCCGCCGACACCTCGCTGCGTCGCGTCGCCCAGGTGCTTTTGCAGACTGGCCTGCCGGGCCTGCCCGTGACCGACGCGCAGGGTACGCTGCAGGGCTTCATCTCGCGCACCGACATCCTGCGCGCCGTCGCCGCCGACCCGCCGCTGGACCTGTGGGTCGGGCCTACGCCAGCCTGAAGCCATCACAAAAGCTGCAATATCAATAGCTGCTTGCGCTGATGAATCCTTGGCAAAACGCTGATTTGACCAAAATTTTCTGCAGCAACAGGCGTGCCCTGTCTGGACTTACGCAAACAAGGATGCGGCGAGGTGTTTTGCCATGGGGCGAACGCCTTGCCTCACCCCGATTTGCGTAAGTCGTGCTTGTATTCCAGCGCTATGCTGCCTCGCCCAGGCGCAAGCCCTTGGGCAGCGGGAATTTCACCGTCTCCTGCACGCCCTCCATGCGCCGCACGGCGGTCGCGCCCAGCGCCTTGATACGCTCGAGCACCTGCTGCACCAGCACTTCGGGCGCCGAGGCGCCGGCCGTGAGGCCCACGCGCGTCACGCCCTCGAACCACGCGCTTTGCAGCTCGGCGGCGCTGTCCACCATGTACGCGGGCGTGCCCAGCTTGGCCGCGAGCTCGCGCAGGCGGTTGCTGTTCGAACTCGTGGGGCTGCCCACGACGATCAGCACATCGACCTGCGGGCTCAGCAGCTTGACGGCATCCTGGCGGTTTTGCGTGGCGTAGCAGATGTCCTGCTGCTTGGGCTCGCGCACCTGCGGGAAACGCGCGCGCACCGCGGCCAGGATGTGCGCCGCGTCATCCACGCTCAAAGTGGTCTGCGTGACCACGGCAAGCTTGTCGGTCTGCGCGGGCTGCACGCGCGCGACGTCGTCCACGTCCTCGATCAGGTGGATGCCGTGATCGAGCTGGCCCATGGTGCCCTCGACCTCGGGGTGGCCCTTGTGGCCGATCATGAGGAATTCGTAGCCTTCCTGCGCGAGCTTGGCAACCTCGACGTGCACCTTGCTCACGAGCGGGCAAGTGGCGTCGAAAATTTGAAAGCCTCGCGCGCGGGCCTCCTGCTGCACGGCACGGCTCACGCCATGCGCGCTGAACACCAGCGTGGCGCCCGGCGGCACCTCGGCCAGGTCTTCGATGAACACCGCGCCACGCGCCTTGAGGTCGTTGACCACGTAGGTGTTGTGCACGATTTCGTGGCGCACGTAGATCGGTGCGCCGAACTTGCGCAGCGCGCGCTCGACGATCTCGATCGCGCGATCGACACCTGCACAAAAGCCGCGCGGCTCGGCCAGCACCACTTCTTGCAGCGGCATCACAGCACCCCGATCACGTGCACCTCGAAGGTCACGGGCTGGCCGGCCAGCGGGTGGTTGAAGTCGAACAGCACCGCGCCGTCGTCGCGCACCTGCAGCACCACGCCGGCGTAGCTGCCCTGCGCGTCGGGCGTGGGAAACTGCACCACCTCACCCACGGCGTAGGACTCATCGGGGTCGCCGAGCGCGTCGAGCAGCTTGCGCGCCACCCATTGCTGCATCTCGGCCTTGCGCTCGCCGAAAGCCTCGCCCGCGGGCAGCTCGAACGTGGCGCGCGCGCCTTCGTGCAGGCCTAGCAGGCGCTGCTCCACGGCGGGCGAGAGCTCGCCCGCGCCGAGCGAGAGCGTGGCCGGCTGGCCGCCGAAGGTGTTGATCACATCGCCCGCCGGGCCGGCAAGGCGGTAGTGCAGCGTGAGGAAGGAGCCCGGCTGCACGGTGGGAAGGCTGGAATCAAGGCTGGCGCTGGAGGTCATGGAAGTCCCGATAAACTGGCCTGCATTGTAAAAACACATTCTTCCAGCCCCACTCCCGCCATGGCGATCAAAGACCTGCCCTCCGACGCCCAGCCGCGCGAAAAGCTGCTCGCGCGCGGCCCGGCCGCGCTCGCCGACGCCGAGCTGCTCGCGATCCTGCTGCGCACCGGCATCCAAGGCAAAAACGTGCTGCAGCTCGCGCAAGAGCTGCTCGACGCACCGCGCCGCGACGGCGCCTCGGGCAAGCTCACGGGCGGCTTTGGCGGCATCGCGGGGCTGTTGCACACCACGCCACGCGAGCTCGAACGCATCAAGGGCTTGGGGCCGGCCAAGCGCGCCGAGCTCGTCGCCGTGCTCGAACTCGCGCGCCGCGCACTCGCGCAAGAGCTGCGCGAGCGCCCCGCGTTCGACACGCCCGGTGCGATCACGCACTACCTGCAGCTGCACCTTGCGGCCAAGGAGCATGAAGTCTTTGCCGTGTTGTTTCTCGACAGCCAGCAGCGCCTGCTCGCGCTCGAAGAGCTGTTTCGCGGCACGCTTTCGCAGACCAGCGTCTATCCGCGCGAAGTGGTGCTGCGCGCCCTGCACCACCAGGCCGCGGCCGTGGTGCTCGCGCACAACCACCCGAGCGGCAGCGTGCAGCCCAGCCGCGCCGACGAGGTTCTGACGCAGACGCTCAGGGCCGCGCTCGCGCTCATCGACGTGCGCGTGCTCGACCACGTGATCGTCGCGCCGGGGCAGAGCTTTTCGATGGCCAAAGAAGGGCTGCTATGAAGGGTCTGCTATGAAAATTGAAGGAGCTGCGGCGAGCCGCGAGCGCTTCATCGCCCACGCGCTGCAAGACCTGGGGCCGTTGCGCACGCACCTCGCGCAGGAGCGCGCCCGCGCCGAGGCCATGGAGCAGGCCCGCCGCGCCGCTGCAGCCCAGGCGCGCGCCGCGCAGCAAGAATTCGCGCGCGCCGTGGGGCCGGTGACGCCGCTGCGCGCGCACGGCACCGTGCTGCTGCGCCCTGAGCCGCCCGCGCCGCTCGCACTGCAGCACCAGCGCGACGAACAGCGCGTGCTGCACGAGGCGCTGAGTGACGACTTCGACGTGGGCTCGCTGCTCGACACCGACGAAACCCTGAGCTTTCGCCGCCCCGGCATCGGCCCCGAGGTCACGCGCCGCCTGCGCCAGGGCGCCTGGACGCTGCAGGCCGAGCTCGACCTGCACGGTCTGCGCACCGAAGAGGCGCGCGCCGCGCTCGGCCAGTTCCTGCGCACGGCCTTGCAGCGCGGCTTGCGCTGCGTGCGCATCGTGCACGGCAAGGGGCTGGGCTCGCCGGGCAAGAGCCCCGTGCTCAAGGGCCGCGTGCACAGCTGGCTGGTGCAAAAAAACGAAGTGCTGGCCTTCGTGCAGGCGCGCGCCGACGAGGGCGGCGCGGGCGCGCTCGTGGTGCTGCTGCGCGCGCAGCGCCAGCACAGGCGGGATGGCGCCGAGAATTTTGAATAAAAAGTACCTCTAGCCCAGATGCAGCAAGCGCTAGCAGCTATATCTTTGGTAGCTTTTCAGTTCCCAGCGGGGGAAACGCCTGGCCCTAGCAGCCTGTCGGACTTTGGGCGTCGATAGCGAGAAGGCGCCCCGGCGAGGCCAGTTTTTGCCGGATTCGCCGCCCCATAGCGGGACTATGGGGCAAGAAGACGGTAAAAAATGGGCTGCTGCGGCGCATTCGCAGCCGACGATTCCAAAGTCCGACAGGCTGCTAGCGCAGGCGCTAGCGCCAAAAACGCCTGCATGCCGCGCGTGACCGGGCGGTCGCGGTGGCGCACCAGGCACAGCTGGCGCACCAGCGGCGGCAGGCCGGTCTGCACCTCGACCACGGCGCCGCTCGCGAGAAAGTCCTGCACCGCGCTGCGCGAAAGGCAGCTCAAACCCAGCCCAGCAGCCACGGCGCGCTTGATGGCTTCGGAGTTGCCCAGCTCCATGTCGGCGCGCACGCTGCCCAGGTGCGTGAGCAGCCAGCGCTCGACCTCCTCGCGCGTGCCGCTTCCAGGCTCGCGCAGCAGCCAGGGCGCAGCGGCCAGTTGCGCGCGCGTGGGCTGCCTGGCCAGCGCATGGCCGGGCGCGGCGATCACCACCAGCTCGTCGGCGCGCCAGCGTTCGACGTGCAGATGCGAGTCGCTGCACACGCCTTCGATCAGGCCAAAATCCACCTTCATCGCGGCGACGGCCGCGACCACTTCGCGCGTGTTGCCCACGGTGAGCTGCACGGGCGCGCCGGGGTGCGCCTGGCGGTAAGCGGCCAGTTGCGCCGGCAACAGGTAGTTGGCAATGGTGGTGCTGGCGCCCAGGTTCAGCGCGGGGCCGCCTTCGTCCCACAGCGCCTGCACCTCCTGCGCCTGGTCGAGCAAGGCCCGCGCGCGCGGCAGCAACTGGCGCCCGTTGTCGTTGAGCACGAGCCGGCGCCCACGCCGGTCGAACAGCGGCCGGCCCAGCGCCGCTTCCAACCGCGCCAGCGCCTGGCTTGCGGCCGACTGCGTCAGGGCGACGGCCTCGGCAGCGCGGTGCACGTGGTCGTGCTGCGCAATCGCGCAAAACACTTCCAGCTCACGCAGGGAAAAACGCAGGGGCATGGTTGATCGATTTTCCTCATCAAAGAAAGAAGAATTATCCGTTTTACTTCTTGGATTGAAGGGCACAGGATTGCGCCCATGCCTGAGCCTACCCACCACCCTGTCTCGACTCCCCCTTCCCCCTGGATGCGGCCGCTGCGCCAGCGTGCCCCTGGCCTCGTGCTCACGCTCGTGCTGGCTTTGGCCGCCGCCTGGCTGGCCCAACAACCGTGGGTGGCGCGCTGGGGCCTGTCGGCACTGACGCTGGCGATCGTCGGTGGCATCGTGCTGGGCAATACGGTGTACCCGGCCCTGCAAACCCGCTGCGGCATGGGTGTGGACTACGCCAAGCAGCGACTGCTGCGCCTGGGCATCATCCTGTTCGGCCTGCGCATCACGCTGCAGCAGATGGGGCAAGTCGGCTGGTCAGGCGTGCTGATCGACGTGATCATGCTCACGAGCACCTTTGGCCTGGCAGTCTGGCTGGGCCGCTGGCTGCGCATCGACGGGCAGACGGCGATCCTGATTGGCGCCGGCAGCTCGATCTGTGGCGCGGCCGCCGTGCTGGCCACCGAGCCGGTGCTTCAGGCGCGCGGCGACAAGGTGGCCGTGGCAGTGGCCACGGTAATGGTGTTCGGCACGCTGGGCATGTTCGGCTACCCGCTGCTGCACCCATGGCTGGCTTCGCTGGGCGCGGGCGATGCGGCCTACGGCGTGTACGTGGGCTCCACCGTGCACGAGGTGGCGCAGGTGGTGGGCGCGGGCCGCGCCGTGAGCGAAACCGCAGCCGATCACGCGGTAATCACCAAGATGATCCGCGTGATGCTGCTGGCGCCTTTTCTGCTGGCGTTGTCTTGGGCCGTGGCGCGCCGCGGCGTGCGTGTCGGCGCCCGTGCGCCTGTGGTCGCGCCCATCACAGCAAGCGGGCCGACGGCCGATGCCAGCGCCCGCAGCCGCATCACGATCCCGTGGTTTGCGCTGGGCTTTGTGCTGGTGGCGCTGCTCAACTCGCTGCCGCTGCTGCCGGCCGCGCCCAGGGCAATGCTGCTCGCGCTGGACAACCTGCTGCTGGCCATGGCCATGGGCGCGCTGGGCCTGAGCACGCACGCCAGCGCCATCCGCCGCGCCGGCAGCCGCCCACTGGCACTGGCCGCGCTGCTGTTCGTTTGGCTGGTGCTGGGCGGCGGGCTGGTCAATGCGCTGCTGGGGCACTGGGGGCGCTGAGCCAAGGAGACGCAGCGCACGCATGAATGCTTATCCCCGCACGGGCTGCACAAATCTGTGGATAAACCCGAACAAGCCCTGTACGGCGTTTGCAAGCCATTGATTTTTCAACAAAAACAACGCATTGCCAAAATTTTCAGCAGGTGGGCAGCGGCTTATCCAGCGCGTCTTGGGACAAGCATGTGGATAAGTTTTGGCTTGTGCTGTATGGCTGCGGCAAGCCCTTGATTTGCCGGGCGGCGCAGCAGATTGCCTCTTTTTCGTGCACGCAGCGAGGCCGAAAAAAGGCATGATTCAGGGTTTTGGATTTTCGGGAAATTCCATGTCCATCCCTTTTTCTGCAGCGCAACTCACCACGCTGGCGGCGCGCTTTGGCACGCCTTTGTGGGTCTATGACGCGGCCACCATCCGCGCGCGCATCGCCGCGCTGGCGGCGTTCGAGACTGTGCGCTACGCGCAAAAAGCCTGCTCCAACCTGCACATCCTGCAACTCATGCGCGCGCAGGGCGTGCGTGTCGATGCGGTCTCGCGCGGCGAGGTGCTGCGCGCGCTCGCAGCCGGCTATACCGCGGGCCATACGGCCGAGCGTGTGCGCGGCGACGCGGCGCGCGCGGCTGCGGCCGAAATCGTCTTCACCGCCGACGTGCTCGACCACGCCACGCTCGCATGCGTGGTGGCGCAGGGCGTGCCGGTGAACGCGGGCTCGATCGACATGCTGCACCAGTTGGGCCGCGCCGCGCCCGGGCATCCGGTGTGGCTGCGCATCAACCCCGGCTTCGGCCACGGCCACAGCAACAAGACCAACACCGGCGGCGAGCACAGCAAGCACGGCATCTGGCACGCCGACCTGGGCGCGGCGCTCGCGGCGGTGCGCGCACACGGCCTCGCGCTCGTCGGCCTGCACATGCACATAGGCTCGGGCGTGGACTACGCGCACCTCGCGCAGGTGTGCGGCGCCATGGTCGAACTCGTGCGCGCCACGCACGCCGCGGGGCACGACGTGCACGCGATCTCGGCCGGCGGCGGCCTCTCGACGCCCTACCGCGAGGGCGACGCCGCGGTCGATACGCAGCACTACCACAGCCTGTGGGACGCCGCGCGGCGCGAGGCCGAGGCCATCGTGGGTCATGCGCTCGGGCTCGAGGTGGAGCCCGGCCGCTACCTGGTGGCCGAATCGGGCGTGCTGCTGTGCGAAGTGCGTGCCACCAAGCACGCGGGCAGCACGCATTTCACGCTCGTCGATGCGGGCTTCACCGAGCTGCTGCGCCCCGCGATGTACGGCAGCTACCACGCGATGAGCGTGCTGCGCCCGGACGGCAGCACGCCGCCAGGAAGCCGCACCACGGTGGTTGCGGGGCCGCTGTGCGAGTCGGGCGACGTGTTCACGCAGGGCGAAGGCGGCGTGCTGCTGCCGCGCCCGCTGCCGCCCGCGCAGGTGGGCGACCTGCTCGTGATCCACGACACCGGCGCGTATGGCGCGAGCATGTCCTCGAACTACAACACGCGCCCGCTCGCGGCCGAAGTGCTCGTCGACGGCGACCAGGCACGCCTGATCCGCCGCCGCCAGACCGTGGAAGAGCTGCTCGCGCTCGAGCAAAACCTGCACGAAAGCATGGCGCTGCCGCGTCTTTCGGCGGCGTAAACCGCACGCGGGGGGCGACGGCGGCCGGCACTAGGAGCCTGTCGGACTTTGGGATCGTCGGCTGCGGCGCATTCTCGCTTTCGACGCCCAAAGTCCGACAGGCTGATAGACAAGGGGGCGGTCATCATGTACAGTTAATCGTACACATAAGGAGCCCCAAAATGGATGCGATTACCTACACGACGGTCCGAGCGAACTTGGCGAGCGCGATGGACCGCGTTTGCAACGACCACGAAGCGTTGATTATCACGCGCAACGGAGAGCAATCGGTTGTGATGCTCTCGCTTGAAGATTACAAGGCGCTGGAAGAAACTGCCTATCTTCTGCGCACGCCGGCCAACGCAAAGCGTCTTCTTGCGGCGGTAGCGCAACTGGACGCTGGCAAGGGTATTGAGCGGGAGCTGGCCAAGTGAAACTGGTCTTCGCAGACGAGGCGTGGGAAGACTACTTGTATTGGCAGAAGCAGGATCGAAAGATGGTGGAGCGGATCAACAAACTGATTCGCGAGACGCAGCGTGAACCTTTCAGCGGTGTCGGAAAGCCAGAGCCACTGAAACATGCCCTCTCAGGATTTTGGTCACGCCGCATCACGGACGAGCACCGCATGGTGTATCGGGTTGAGGGCGAGCAAATCCAAATAGCTCAGTTGCGTTTCCATTACTGAGACGCCAGCGTTTGAATTCAGCGGACGCCGCTTGCGGCGGTCCGCTGGAATGAGAGGTTAGGTGTCCATTGGGCGAAGCGGTTCATCCGGTTTCATGGCAAGCGCCACCCTGCGGAGATTGGCGCCTCAAGTGGAATCGTTTTTGACGCACTTGACTGTCGACGGTCAAGGCACGCAGCGGCGCGCGCACGGCCGGGGCTTGGGATAGCGCTCTGTAGCGCGGGGCTCACCCGCGCTCGGGCTCGGCGCGCGGCTCGCGCTCCATGAGCAGCGCGACGGCGGCGGCGGCGTGCAGGCGGCCTTCGAGCAGGGACACCACGGTTTCGGCGATGGGCATTTCCACCCCCAGGCTGCGCGCACGCTGCACGGCGGTGTGTGCGGAATAGACGCCCTCGGCCACGTGGCCCAGCGAGGCCACGGCCTGCGGCAGGCTCTGCCCCTGCGCGAGCAGCAGGCCCACGCGGCGGTTGCGCGAGAGGTCGCCCGTGGACGTGAGCACGAGGTCGCCCACGCCCGCCAGGCCCAGAAAGGTTTCGCTGCGCGCGCCCAGCGCCAGACCCAAGCGCGTCATCTCGGCCAAGCCGCGCGTGATTAGCGCGGCGCGCGCGTTCAGGCCCAGTTGCAGGCCGTCGCACAGGCCCACCGCGATCGCGAGCACGTTTTTCACGGCGCCGCCGATTTCGACACCGACGAGGTCGTCGTTCGCATACACGCGCAGGCTCGGGCCATGAAAGGCCTGCACCAGCGTGTGGCGCACCGATGCGTGCGCGCTCGCGGCCACCAGCGCCGTCGGCTTGCCTTGAGCAACCTCCTGCGCAAAGCTCGGGCCGCTGAGCGCGCCTGCTTTCAAATCAGGAGCTACCTGGGCACATATTTCATGGGCTAACAGCCCAAAAGAGCCCGAATCCGCAGCTGCGGCCTCGAAGCCTTTGCACAGCCAGGCGAGCGGCACTGGGCAATCGCGCAGCAGCGCCAGAAACGAGCGCAGCGCGGCCATGGGCGTGGCGACGATGAGCAGATCGGCATCGCGCGCGCACTGCAGCGCGTCGCCTTGCGCCAGTGCCAGGTTCTCGGGCAGCGGCACGCCCGGCAGGTAGCGCAGGTTTTCGCGCCGCGCCTGCATGTCGGCCACCTGCTGCGCGTTGCGCGCCCACAGTGTGACCGCATGCCCCGCAGGATGGCGCGCCGCGTTCATGGCCAACGCCGTGCCCCAGGCGCCGGCGCCGAAAACTACTATTTTCATAGCTGCTTGCGCTTGCTGCATCAGCGCAAAAGGCCAAAACGGTGAAAATTTTTTACTGCGCCATGCCACCAGCCGCCTGCGCCTGCTGCTGCTCGTACATGGCCTGGAAGTTGATTTCCGCGAGGTGCACGGGCGGAAAGCCGGCGCGCGTGATGATGTCGGCGACGTTGCCGCGCAGGTAGGGATAGACGATTTGCGGGCAGGCGATGCCCAGCACCGGCCCCATCTGCTCTTCGGGCAGGTTGCGGATTTCAAAAATGCCGGCCTGCTTGGCTTCGACCAGGAACACCGTGCGGTCGTCGATGCGCGTGTGCACGTTGGCCGTCACGGCGACTTCGATGATGCCATCGCTCACGGGCGTGGCCTCGACGCCGAGCTGGATGTCCACCGTAGGCTGGCTCTGGTCGAGCAGGATGCCGGGCGAGTTGGGCTGCTCGAGCGACATGTCCTTGAGATAGACGCGCTGAATTTGGAAAACGGGGGTGTCTTGGTCGGCCATGGTGGGGTCTTTTCGTGAAAGTGAAGCGAAACGATGCCCGCCGGGGGCGAATGCCATGGCGGGCGGGCGGGTTGGGCGTATGCGCCGGCATCCGCGCCGGCGGCATTATGCAATCGCGGCGTGTCTATTCCGCATCATGCCGCAGTGCATGGGGCGCACACGGCATGTACGGCGTATGAGGTTCAGGCCGCCGGCTGGCCCTCGAGCAGCGGCATCAGGCCGCCGCGCGCGTCCAGCGCCACGAGGTCATCGTGGCCGCCCACGTGCGTGTCGCCAATGAAAATCTGCGGCACGGTGCGCCGGCCGGTGATCTCCATCATGTGCTGGCGTGCCGCAGGGTCGGTGTCCACGCGGATTTCCTCGATCTGCTGCACGCCCTTGGACTGCAGTATCTGCTTGGCGCGCACGCAGTAAGGGCAGACGGCGGTGGTGTACATCTTCACGGCTTGCATGGTGGTCTTTCGCTAAAAGAGGTTGGGGCAGATCAGGCTTTTTCTTTGGCGATGGGCAGCCCGGCTTCGCGCCAGGCTTTGAGGCCGCCGGCGAGCACCTGGGCGTTTTCATAGCCGAGTTTGCGCGCAATGGCCGCTGCGCCGCGCGCGCGCATGCCGCTCGCGCACACCAGAACGATGGGCGCGGACTTGTTCTTCACCACGGTGGGCAGGCGCTCTTGCAGCTGGGCAAGCGGCACGTTCTTGGCGCCGTTCACATGGCCCGCGGCAAATTCGCCGGGCTCGCACACGTCGATGACCACGGCTTTTTCGCGGTTCATGAGCTGCACCGCCTGCTGCGGCGAGATGCCGCCGCCAGCATTGCGCAGCATGGGCAAAAACAGCAAGCCGCCCGAGACCAGGGCGATGAAAATCAGGTACCAGTTGTCGATGATGAATTGCACAAAAAATTCCCTCAGCAGGTGAGAACCAGCGGGATTCTAAAATGCCCGGTTTTTGACCCGTTCACTGGCCCGCAAGAAACCATGCACAAACTCGTCCTGATCCGCCACGGCGAATCGCTGTGGAACCTCGAAAACCGCTTCACCGGCTGGACCGACGTAGACCTCACGCCCGCGGGCGTCGCGCAGGCCATGGCCGCGGGCAAGCTGCTGCGCGCCGAGGGCTACGCATTCGACCTGGCCTACACCAGCGTGCTCAAGCGCGCGATCCACACGTTGTGGTATTGCCTCGACGAAATGGACTGCACCTGGCTGCCTGTGGTCAAGAGCTGGCGCCTCAACGAGCGCCACTACGGCGCGCTGCAGGGCTTGAACAAGGCCGAGATGGCCAAACAATACGGCGACGAGCAGGTGCTGATCTGGCGCCGCAGCTATGACACGCCGCCGCCCGCGCTCACCCCCGACGACCCGCGCTGCGAACGCACCGACCGGCGCTACGCGGGCCTCGCGCCCCACGAAGTGCCGCTGACCGAATGCCTCAAGGACACGGTGGCGCGCGTGCTGCCGTTCTGGAACGAAACCATGGCCCCGGCGATCCGTGCCGGCCAGCGCGTGGTGGTTGCAGCGCATGGCAACTCGATCCGCGCGCTGGTCAAGTACCTCGACGGCATCTCCGACACCGACATCGTGGGCTTGAACATTCCCAACGGCATCCCGCTGGTCTATGAGCTCGACGCCGATCTCAAGCCGCTGCGCCACTATTACCTCGGTGACGCGCAGGCCGTCGCGCAGGCAGCTGCGGCGGTGGTCGCGCAGGGCAAGGGCTGACGACGAGCGCCGCCGACAGGAGTCGAGCCGAGGGCTAGGTGCCGGGGGGTAAGCCGGGGTGTAAACCCGCAGTAAAACCAACGCCAATGGACCCTGCAGGGCAGGCAAGTGTGGCGAAAAACCCGCACAATGTGCACCGCTATGCAAACACAGCTCTTCCCTTGGATTTCACCATTGCATGCTTCGGATCGGTAAAAGGTTTTTTATGGGCCACAAACTCAAAATCGCTGGATGGATCTCGGTCGGCGCCCTCGCCGGCGCGCTCACCACGGTGTCGCTGCAGACCATGGCGCGCAACGCCATGGCGCCGTTGCCGCTCGAGGAAATCCAGCAGCTCTCGGCCGTGTTCGGCCTGATCAAGACCGACTACGTCGATCCCGTCGATGACAAAAAGCTCATCACCGACGCGATCTCTGGCATGGTCAGCGGGCTCGATCCGCATTCGCAATATTTCGACAAAAAATCCTTCAAGGAATTTCGCGAAGGCACCTCGGGCCGCTTCGTCGGCGTCGGGATAGAGATCACGCAGGAAGACGGGCTCGTGAAGGTCGTCTCGCCCATCGAAGGCTCGCCCGCGTTTCGCGCCGGGCTCAAGACCAACGACCTCATCACCAAGATCGACGACACCGCCGTCAAGGGCCTCTCGCTCAACGAAGCCGTCAAGCGCATGCGCGGCGAGCCCAACACCAAGGTCAAGCTCACCATCTTCCGCAAGGACGAGGGCCGCACCTTCACCGTGACCATCACGCGCGAGGAAATCAAGACCCAGTCGGTCAAGAGCAAGATCGTCGAGCCCGGCTACGCGTGGGTGCGCCTGTCGCAGTTCCAGGAACGCACGGTGGAAGACTTCGTGCGCAAGGTGCAGGAGATTTACCAGCAGGAGCCGCAACTCAAAGGCATGGTGCTCGATCTGCGCAACGACCCCGGTGGCCTGCTCGACGCGGCCGTGGCGATCGCCGCAGCCTTCTTGCCAGCCGATGTGACCGTGGTCAGCACGAATGGCCAGCTGCCCGAGAGCAAGGCCACGTACAAGGCTTCGCCAGAGTTCTACGCGCGCCGCGGCAGCCCCGATCCGCTGAGGCGCCTGCCGGTGGCACTCAAGACCGTACCGCTGGTCGTGCTCGTCAATGAAGGCTCGGCCTCGGCGAGCGAGATCGTCGCAGGCGCCTTGCAAGACCACAAGCGCGCCATCATCATGGGCAGCCAGACCTTCGGCAAAGGCTCGGTGCAAACCGTGCGCCCACTGGGGCCGGACACGGGCATCAAGCTCACCACGGCGCGCTACTACACGCCCAGCGGCCGCTCCATCCAGGCCAAGGGCATCGTGCCCGACATCATGGTCGATGAGTCCGAGGAGGGCAATCTCTTCGCTGCACTGCGCGTGCGCGAGGCCGACCTCGACAAGCACCTGGACAATGGCCAGGAAAAGAGCGGCGGCAAAGACAAAGCGCAGACCACCGAAAAAATGGAGGAGCAAGCGCGCGAACAGGCGCGCGAGGAAGCCCTCAAACGCCTCGAATGCGAAGCCAAGAAGCCCGATGCCGAACGCAAACTGCCCGAGTTCGGCAGCGACAAGGACTTCCAGCTGCGCCAGGCGCTGAACCAGCTCAAGGGCCTGCCCGTCAAGGTCAGCAAAACCCTGACCGAGCGCAAGGAAGAAAAGAAGGAGCAGGACGAATAAGCGCAAGCCTGCGGCAAAAGGTCGCAGCTCTCTGCGGCCTTTTTCGTTCCTCCTACGTTTCGCCATGACCGACGAGCAACTCCTGCGCTATTCGCGCCACATCCTGCTCGACGAGGTCGGCATCGCGGGCCAGGAGCGCATCCTCGCGGGCCACGCGCTGCTGATCGGCGCCGGCGGGCTGGGCTCGCCCGCGGCGCTGTACCTCGGCTCGGCCGGCGTCGGACGCATCACGCTGGTCGATGACGACGAGGTCGATCTGACCAACCTGCAGCGCCAGATCGCCCACACCACTGCGCGCGTGGGTCAGCCCAAGGTGCAATCGGCCACACAGGCGATCACCGCGCTCAACCCCGAGGTGCAGGTCACGCCCGTGCAGGCGCGCGCCGACGCCGCGCTGCTCGCGCGCCTCGTGCCCACGGCGTCGGTGGTGCTCGACTGCAGCGACAACTACGCCACGCGCCAGGCCGTGAACGCCGCCTGCGTGCGCCACGGCGTGCCGCTCGTGACGGGTGCGGTGATCCGTTTCGACGCGCAGATCACCGTGCGCGACCCGCACGATGCGCTATCGCCCTGCTATGCCTGCCTGTTCGCCCCCGACGCCACGCCGCAGGAAGCGCGCTGCGCGACCATGGGCGTCTTTGCCCCGCTCGTGGGCGTGATCGGCGCCATGCAGGCCGCCGAAGCGCTCAAGCTGCTCGCGGGCGTAGGCCCTTCCCTCGCGGGGCGCCTACTGATGCTCGACGGCCGCAGCATGGAATGGAGCAGTCTGCGCGTGCCGCGCCAGCCAGGCTGCCCGGTCTGTGGCGCGCCGAGCGGGCATGCACAGGAAGCGGGCAGGACTTCAGAGAATGATTGACATTGATCAATCACCATCTGCGTGAGCGTTCTACAGTGCTTCAGGAGCCTGTCGGACTTTCGAATCGTCGGCTGCGAATGCGCCGCAGCGGCCCATTTTTTACCGGCTTCTTGCCCCATAGCACCACTATGGGGCTGCGAATCCGGCAAAAACTGGCCTCGCTGGGGCACATTCTCGCTTTCGACGCCCAAAGTCCGACAGGCTCCTAGTGTAGTGTTCGACGCTATCTGCGACATAAAACCGCATCTTTTAGGCCTAGGCCGCGTTGCAAATCCTCGCGATACCACCCGGTATCGCTGCGGTTTGCGCCTTGCCCAGACCAAAAATCCATCGGTTTTATTTGTCGCATCAAGCATCAAACACTACACTTGTTCTCGCAAACACCGAGCAACCCATGACCCCATTGGAACTTTACCGTGACAAGAATCACGCCTGCTTGATGTTCACCGACCTCATCGAGGATGACGGGCAGGCAGTGCAGGCCAACCAGTTTCTGATCGTGGACGACGACACCGGCGCCGTGATCGACCCCGGCGGCAATCTGGCCTTCAACGAACTGTTCATGGGCATGACGCGGCACTTTCCGCCGCACAAGCTGTCGTACCTGATCGCGTCGCACGCCGACCCGGACATCATCGCCTCGCTCGACCGCTGGATGACCAGCACCAAGGCTTTGCTCGTGATTTCGCGGCTGTGGGAACGGTTCGCACCGCACTTCACCAAAGTCGGCAAGACCGAAAACCGCGTGATCGGCGTGCCCGACGGCGGCGGCCACCTGCCGCTGGGCCGGCACGAACTCGTGATTCTGCCCGCGCACTTCATGCACGCCGAGGGCAATTTCCACTTTTACGACCCGGTGAGCCGCATCCTGTTCACGGGCGATCTGGGCGTGTCGATGATGTCGGGGGCCGAGGCGCGCGTGCCCGTGACCGACCTGCAGGCGCACATCCCGCGCATGGAGGCCTTCCACCGCCGCTACATGGTGTCGAACAAGATCCTGCGCTTGTGGGCACGCATGGCGCGCCAGCTCGACATCGCCATGCTGGTGCCGCAGCACGGCGCGCCCATCATGGGCAAGCAGGCGATCAGCGACTTTTTCGACTGGATCGAAAACCTCATGTGCGGCATCGACCTGTTCGACGACCGCGCCTACCAGTACCCCACCGCCTTCATCGACCCGGTTACGCGCCAGATGCGCCCGGCGCTGCGTTCGGTCAATGGATAATTTTGAGCGGAAATGGGCTCAAACCCAGGTGTATCAAGCGCAATTGGCTATTGATAACATAGCGGCTAGTTTGCGCCACCGGCAGCCCGCCGCCTGCGCCACCAGGCGTGGCCCAGGCGCCAGCCCAGCAAGAGGCCAAGGATCAGGGCATAGACGGCCACTTCGGCAAAGTTGCGCTTGCCCGCGCGCATCCAGAAAAAATGCAGCAGCGCCAGCGCCGCCACCGCATAGACCGCGCGGTGCAGGGCCTGCCAGCGGCGCCCGCCCAGCGCCCGCATGGCGCGTTGGGTCGAGGTGGCGGCGAGCAGGGTCAGCAACACCAGCGCCAGGCTGCCCACGAGGATGAACGGCCGCTTGACCACGTCGCGCAAGATGGTCTGCACGTCGAGCCCCTGGTCGAGCACGGCGTAGCACACGAAGTGCAGCACGGCGTAGCAAAACACCCATAGCCCCAGCATGCGCCGAAAGCGCGCGAGCGCCGGCGTGCCCGTGAGCACGCGCAGCGGGGTCACGGCGAGCACCAGGCACAGCGCGCGCAAAGTCCAGTCACCCGTGGCGCGGATCAAAGCCTCTGCGGGGTTGGCGCCGAGCCCATCCGTCAGCGCTGCGAAAAGGAGCCACGCGCAAGGCAGCGCGCACAGCACGAACACCAGCGGCTTGGCGGCCGGGTGCAGCCATGGAGGCCGCGCTCCCGTTCGCATAGCCGCCCTCGTTGCCGTGCTCTGCTGCACCACGGCGATCAGAAAAACCGGCGCAAGTCCATGCCGGCATACAGCTGCGCCACCTGCTCGGCATAGCCGTTGAACGGCAGGGTCTTGCGCTTGGGTGCGAACAAGCCGCCTTCGCCAATGCGCCGCTCGGTGGCCTGGCTCCAGCGCGGGTGATCGACGTCGGGGTTGACGTTGGCATAAAAGCCATACTCCTGCGGCGCGGCCTTGACCCAGGCCGTGGCGGGCTCGCGCTCGGTGAAGCGGATCTTGACGATGCTCTTGGCGCTCTTGAAGCCGTACTTCCACGGCACCACGAGGCGCACGGGGGCGCCGTTTTGCTTGGGCAGCACCTCACCGTACATGCCGAAGGCCAGCAGCGTGAGCGGATGCAGCGCCTCGTCGAGCCGCAAGCCCTCGAGGTAAGGCCAGTCGAGGATGCGCGCGCCCACGAAGGGCATGGTCGCCTTGTCGGCCAGTGTGACGAATTCCACGTATTTCGCGCTACCCAGCGGCTGCACGCGCGCTATCAGGGCCGCCAGCGAATAGCCGACCCAGGGGATGACCATGGACCAGCCTTCGACGCAGCGCAGCCGGTACACGCGCTCTTCGAGGGTGCTGAGTTTGAGCAAGTCTTCGACGCCAAAGCGACCGGGTTTGTGCACTAGTCCTTCGACCTCCACACTCCAGGGGCTGATGCGCAAAGTGTGGGCGTTGCGCGCGGGGTCGTCCTTGTCGGTGCCAAACTCGTAGAAATTGTTGTAGCTGGTGGCGTCCTGGTAGCGCGTGGGCTTGTCGAGCACCATGGCGCCGGACACCCTGGAGGGCACGGCGGCGAGCGGTGCGAGCTTGCCGGGGCGCTGCGCCTGCGCCAATGCCGTGCGGCCCGCCCAGGCGGCCAGGGTGGCGCCCGCAGCGCCCGTTGCCAGACCGCGCAGCAAGGCGCGGCGGTTTTCATACACTGCGCGCGGGGTGATCTCGGACGGCAGCGGTTGCGGAAAGTCGCGTGTACCGTGAAACATCGCCATGGCAAGCCCCCTTTCCCCCCTTGACGTAGCCTCAGAGAAAGCAGCGATCGACCTTCTACAGAGTGCCGTAGCTGTGCAAACCGCTGAGGAACATATTGACGCCGATGAAGGCAAAGGTCGTCACGACCAGCCCGCCAAGCGCCCACCAGGCTGAGACTGTGCCGCGCAGGCCCTTCATGAGGCGCATGTGCAGCCAGGCGGCGTAATTGAGCCAGACGATCAGCGCCCAGGTTTCCTTCGGGTCCCAGCTCCAGTAGCCGCCCCAGGCCTCGGCCGCCCAGAGCGCGCCAAGCACCGTGGCGATCGTGAAAAACGCGAAACCCACGGCGATCGCCTTGTACATCAGGTCGTCGAGCACTTCGAGCGCGGGCAGGCGCGCCGCGATGCGCCGGCGCCCAAGCAATATGCCCGCAACGATCAGCGCGGAAATGCCGAAATACACCATCCAGTACGCGCTGCCCTGCGCGCCCGCGCCACGGCGAAACACCAACGGCTCGAAGCACAGCACCACACCGAGCAGCCACAGGGGCGCAAGCTTGTACCAGCGCAGTTCCTGCGCGCTCTGTTTGACGAGGTAGGCAAACGCCACCATGGCCGAGAGCGCAAAAGTGCCGTAACCGATGAAGTTGGCAGGCACGTGCAGCTTCATCCACCAGCTCTTGAGCGCGGGCACGAGCGGCTGGATTTCCTGCGCCTCGCGCGCCACGGTGTACCAGAGCAAAAAGCCGACGGCCGCGCTGACCACCAGCATCACGAAGCCGCCGAGCGCGCGCGTGCCGTAGTGCGCCTCGAAATACAGGTAAAACAGCGCCGTGAGCCAGCAAAAGAGCACGAACACTTCATAAAGATTGCTCACCGGGATATGCCCGATGTCGCTGCCCAGCAGGTAACTTTCGTACCAGCGCACCATGGTGCCTATCAAAGCCATGGTGACGCCTGTCCAGGCCAGGCGCGAGCCGATCAGCGACATGGTCTCGCCTGCCGCGCCGCGCGCGAACATGCCGATCCAGTAAAACGCCGTGCTCGCAAAAAACAGCATGCTCATCCAGAGGATGGCCGACTGGCTCGAAAGGAAGTATTTGAGGCCAAACACCTGATCGGCGCGCGCCAAGTCGCCCGCGCCACCCTGCTGGTACAGCCCGATCGCAAGCAGCGAGGCCGCCGCCACGACCAGCATCAGCACGCGCAGCGGGCGCCAGAACCAGCCGAGCCAGATCGCGCCAGGCACGGCGGCGACCGTGATGCCTTTTTCATAGATGTCCATGGCGCTGCCGTAGCGCTGCAGGGCGAACGCGCCGCCGAGCACCGCGAGCACGGCGAAAACCCAGTCGAAGGCGCTGCGCCGCGCCAAAAAGCCCTCGTGCAAGTCCCGCTGCACTCCGGTGCCGGCCACCCCTTGGGGTGCGCCGCCAGCGGGAGAAATCTTTACCGTGGTCGTGCTGTTCATGCCTTGCCTTCCTGGGGCCGCGCCCCTATCAGTTGCTCTGCGAGCTGGGCAAACTCCCGGTCGCCGTCCATGGTTCTGCGGTTGCTCGACAGCGCCATGGTGGCGTGCGTGCGCGCAGCCTCTTGCCCTGGCGCCGGGCCGTTTGCATCGCCGTGCGGCGCAAGCCAGACCCACACGCGCCGCTCGTGCACGTAGAGCATGGCAAAAACGCCCAAAATCAGCAAAGCGCAACCCAGATAGACAACGTTCTTGCCAGGGGCACGCGCAACCTGGAACACGCTGGCCTGCACCTGGGTGAAGTCCGTGAGCTCGAGCGCGAACGGCGCCGGGTAATTTTGCGCGTCGCTGAGCGCGAGCACGGCCTGCGTCATGAAGGCGCGGGCGTGCTCGTCGGCGGCAAGCGGCGCGAGCCCGGCGCGCTCGCGCGTGAGCTGCAGCAGCTCGAACAGACTGCCGTTGAGGATGCGCACCAGCACCTCAGCGGCCTTGCCGCGCTCGGCCTCGGGCACGTTGGCCTCAATGAAGTCAGACACCGCCTGCAGCCCGCCGCGTGCTGTGCCCTGTGGCGCACCGTGCGCGGACGCCTGACCGTCATCGCCCGCAAACAGCGCGAGCGCGCGCGCGGCGGACTGCGTGAGTTGCTGCGCGAGTTCGGGGCGCGCGGCCTCGAGCGCCTTGGCCACGTAGCGCTGCACGGCCTGCGCGCGCGCCTCGGGGTCGGCCAGCGCGGCGCGCAGGCGCATGAAGCCGTCCATGCGCCCTTGCTCGTCGGCCGGAATGCGCAGGTAGCGCATGGGCTCGTCGGTGCGCGTGCGCACGCCGAGCAGAAACACCGGCACGCCGTCGCCCAGATCGACGGGCAGCATGTAGTTGTGGAATTCGATCGCCTGCCCGGCCGCGTCGCGGAGCTTGTAGCCCACGCTCGGGCCCACGTTGCGCAGCTCCTTGGGCTTGCCGGCCTTGTTCGCGGCGCCCAGACGTTCTTCGATCGAAGCGCGCAGATCGACCTTGCGCGCGTCGGCGCCCGAGCCGCCGGGGTTGCCAAAATTCTCCACGTTGATGGTGCGCAGCGCGGTGAATTCCACGGTCAGGGTTTGCAGCGCGGCATTGCCGGCGCCATGCGCGGCCACGCGGTCGAGCCGCGCCGAGCCGCCGACCACGCCTTCGAGGTCGAAGGGCGCGACGTTCGCGCCCATGGGGTAGGCGTGAAGCTTGAGGCGCGAGCCGCCGTCGTCGAAGCTCGACTGGTAAATCTCGATGCCGCGGTAGCTCGCGGGGTGGTTGACCTCGACGCGCGCGGGCACTTGCGCGCCCGTGGCCTTGTCATGGATCACGATCTCGCTCGCGAACAGCTTGGGCATGCCCGTGGAGTAATGCTCGACGATGAACTTCTTGAGCTCGATCGCAAACGGCAGCTCCTGCAGCAGCACGCCGTCCGACTGGCTCAAAATGGCCGTGTCGGACTGCGTGCCCTCGGCCACGAGCAGGTTGCCGCGGAAGGTCGGGTTGCTTGCAGAGAGGCGATGCTCGGCCGGCACCTCGGAAATCAAACCGCCGCCGCGGTACGGCGTCTTGCCGCCGAGCAGCATTTGCGCACGCACGATCAGGTCGCCGTCGAACAGGCCGCCCAGGCAGATCAGCACGATGGCGCTGTGCGCGGCGATGTAGCCGATCTTGTTCGCGGCGCCGGCCTTGGCTGCGACCATCCAGCCCGCGCCCGCCGCGCCCTCGCCTGTTGGCCCCACCGGCGCGCGCTGCTGCAGACGCACCTTCCAGCCCTTGCGCGCGAGCTGCTGGCCTATGCGTTGCGCGGCGGCCTCGGGCGTTTCGGGCAGGTCGGCCTCGGCCCGGTGGTGGAAGGCGCGCAGGCTTTGCACGCGGATGTTTTCTTTGTAGGTCTTGAGGTCGGCCAGAATCTTGGGCGTGTTGCGCGCGATGCACAGCGAGGTGCTGAGCACCAAAAACGCCAAAATCAGCAAAAACCACCACGCGCTGTAAATGGTGTTGAGGCGCAGCGTCAAGAACAGCTCGGCCCAGAACGGCCCGAACTGGTTGACGTAATTCGCCGCCGGTTCGTGCTGCTTGAGCACGGTGCCTATGACCGAGGCAATGCAGATCACCGTGAGCAGCGCGATCGCAAAGCGCATCGACGACAGCAGCTCGATGCCAGTGCGCAAAGCCTCGGAGCCGCGGCGCAGGCGCACGCCCTGGGTGGATTCAGACATGGAGCAGAGGAGGAAGCTGA
The DNA here is from genome assembly GCF_003337425.1 of Extensimonas vulgaris. Taxonomy (GTDB): domain Bacteria; phylum Pseudomonadota; class Gammaproteobacteria; order Burkholderiales; family Burkholderiaceae_C; genus Extensimonas; species Extensimonas vulgaris. Next base: position 23,193 of record NZ_QPJU01000007.1, on the reverse strand, counting down.
GCGAGGGTCAAAAGCAAAAAGGGCCGGCCCTCATCCGAACAGGCCTGCCCTTTTTGGAGCTTATCGTGTGTGCTTGGTTCCGGCGCCGCCAGCGCAGCCGGCGGTGTCGGGGTTGTCAGCGCAGGCCGGCGATGTAATCGGCCACGGCGCGGATTTCACGGTCGTTGAGCTTGGCCGCGACCTGCGTCATCTGCGGGCTGTTGGTGCGCACACCATCGCGGAAGGCGATCAGCTGCGCGGCCACATACTCGGAATGTTGGCCCGACAGGCGCGGATATTGCACGGGAATGCCGGCACCGTTGGGGCTGTGGCAACCGGCGCAGGCCGCGATCTGGCGGTCGGCGATGCCACCGCGGTAGATGCGCTCGCCGAGCATCACCAGGTCTTTGTCTTTCGCAAAGCCCGGCTTGGCGGGCTTGGAGGCCACCCACCAGGCGATGTTTTTCATCTCTTCTTCGGAAAGGGCCGAGGCAAAGCCCTTCATGATGGCGTTGTTGCGCTTGCCGGACTTGAAGTCCTGCAACTGCTTGAACAGGTATTCGGGGTGCTGCTGCGCGAGCTTGGGGTTGGCCGCAATGGTCGAATTGCCGTCCGCCGCGTGGCAGGCCGCGCACACCGCACCGAAGCTGGCTTCGCCCTTGGCCAGGTCGGGCTTGGCGGCCCGGGGCTTCGTTGCAGGGGATTCGCCCGCCGCGAAGGCCGGCAAAACGGGTGCTGCCAGTGCGGCAGCCGTCAGCAAGGAGGCGAGCAACTTCATATGTCGAGGGTCTGTATCGTTGGAGGAATGCGCAAAACGGGGCGATTCTACAATGCAGCCCCGGCCTTCTTGCACTCACCGCCCCCTTGCCGCGATGCACCGCTTGCGCGCGCCGCCATTCTTTCTTCGATCCCATGACCACCGATTCTCCCGCCCCGCAAGCAGCCGCCCCTGCTACACCCTCTGCACCCGCCTCTGCACCCGCCTCTGCACCCGCCTCTGCACCCGCCTCTGCACCCGCCTCTGCACCCGCCTCTGCACCCGCCTCTGCACCCGCCTCTGCGCTGCCCGACGCCAAGACCGCCATGGGCTGGCTGCACACCGCGCGCTTTTTCACGACCGCCGCGCAGCTGCACCAGTTGCCGCCCGTCGAAGTGCCCGAGATCGCCTTCGTAGGCCGCTCGAATGCAGGCAAATCGACCTGCATCAACACGCTGACGCAGCAAAAGCAGCTGGCCTTTGCCTCCAAACGGCCCGGGCGCACGCAGCACATCAATCTGTTCGCGCTGGGCAGGCAGGGCGTGACCGACGCCGTTTTTGCCGACCTGCCGGGCTACGGCTACGCCGCGGTGTCGCGCAGCGACAAGCAGCGCTGGCAGCAGGTGATGGTGAACTACCTCGTGAGCCGCGCGAGCCTGAGCGGCATCGTGCTGCTGTGCGATCCGCGCCTGGGGCTGACCGAGCTCGACGAGGCGCTGCTCGAAATCATGCGCCCGCGCGTCGAGCAGGGGCTCAAGTTCCTCGTGCTGCTCACCAAGGCCGACAAACTCACGCGCGCCGAACAGGCCAAGGTGCTATCGATCACGCGCCTGCAGGCTGGCGGTGGCGAGGTGCGGCTGTTTTCTGCGCTCAAAAAGCAGGGTGTGGAAGACGTTGCGCAGCTGCTGTGGCAATGGGCACATCCGGCCACGACCCAGGACGCGCCCGCGGCGCCGGCCACGTCACCCGCGCCTGCCGCACCCGCCCCGGAGCCCACCGAGGACGACACCTGAAAACCCAAAAACGATAGCTGTCAGCGCTTGTCCCGCCTTGGCTAGAGGCCAATTTCATTCATAAACCGGCGGTTCGCCTGGCGGACGCGTTTTGAAGCGCCGGTGCACCCAGTAATACTGGCCGGGCATGGTGTCGATGTAGCTTTGCAGGCGCCGGTTCATCTCGGCGGTGTCGGCTTCCACGTCCTCGCTCGGGAAGTTGGGCCAGGCGGGCGTGAGCTCGGCCACGTAGCCCTCGGGCGTGATGCGCGTGAACATGCCCACCACCTTGGCCCGCCCCAGGCGCGCAAAGCGCGACAGCGAAGGCACGGTAGCCGCGGGCACGCCGTAAAAGGGCACGAACACCGAATCCTTGGCGCCAAAGTCCATGTCCGGCAACAAATACAGCAAGCCGCCCTGGCGCAGATTGGCGATGATGGGTTTGACGCCGTCGGCGCGGTTGAGCATGCGCACGTCGCCAAAGCGCTGGCGCCCCGCGCGCAGCCAGGCGTCTATGGCGGGGTTGGGGTGCGTGGAAAAAATCGAGGTGAATGCGCGGCTCGTGCGCAGTGGCAGCGCAAGCCCGCCCGCGTCCATGCCGTAAAAATGCGGCGCGAAGATGATGGTCGGCGTGTCGCCCTCGAGCTCTTGAACCGCGCCTTGCAGCTGGACGCGGCGCTCAACCAGCGCGCGCGGGCCGAACCAGAGCCAGCTGCGGTCCAGCCAGGTCTGGCAAAACGCCACGAAGCTCTCACGCGCCCAGCGCCGGCGCTGGCGCGGCGGCACCTGCGGAAAGCACAGCTCCAGATTGCGCAGTGCGATCTTGCGCCGCTGCGCCGCGAGCACGTAGAGCACCTGGCCAACGCCCCAGCCGAGCGCGCGCAGCACGGGCAGCGGCAGCGGCGCGAGCACATGCATGAAGGCCACGCCCAGGTGCCCGCCGAGCGAGCCTTTGTCCGTCTTCTTTTTTTCTTGTTGCTGCATCATGCCGCAGCCTCCATCCGTTCCACACGCGGTTTTTTGTAGCGCCCGTAGCCCCACAGGTATTGCTCGGGGCAGGCGCGGATCAGCCGCTCCATGGCCTCGTTGATCTGCCGCAGCGCGGCCTCCATGTCCGGTGCGAGCTGCGGGCCGGGTTCCACATACAACACGTAGCCGCGCCCCCACGAAAGCCGTTCGCAGCGCGCGAGGATGATGGCCGCGCCCGTCTGCTGCACGAGGCGCGCGGCGAGCGTCATGGTGTAGGCCGGGCGGCCGAAAAACGGCACCCACAGCCCCTGCCCTTCGGGTGGCACCTGGTCGGGCAGCAGGCCCACGGCGCCGCCGCGACGCAAGACCCGGATCATGCTGCGCACGCCGGGGAGCGTGGTGGGCACGGCCTGCACGCCGGGGCGGTTGCGCGCCGTCTCCTGAAAGCGCGCAAGCCAGGCCTGGCGCGCGGGCCGGTACAGCACCGTGATCGGCCCGTGATCGGCACCCCAGCGCTGCGCCGCCCTCTGCACCGACATTTCGAAGCAGCCGAGGTGCGGCGTGAGGAACACGATGCCCCGCCCCGCAGCCCAGGCGCGCTCTATGCACTCGGCGCCGTGCATGGTGCAAGGCGGCGGACGGCCCAGCCACAGGCGCGGCAGTTCGGCCACCATGCGCCCCGCATGGCCCACGGCCGCGCGCACCTGCGCGAACGCATACCCGGCCTGCGCCGCGTTCTCCAGAAAACGCCGGCGGTACGTGGGCGAAAGGGCGAATACCACCCAACCGAGCAAAGCCCCAAGGCCGTGCAGCAACCCCAAGGGCAGCACGGCCAGAAAGCGCAAGAAAAGAAGCATTAGAATGAAAAGGTCGCTGAGTTAAATGAGCAACTTGCAGGGCGACGTAAAACAAATCTGCTAAAGCGTTCGCCACAGCTCCTGTGAGCCGAGGGCAACGCCCCAAAAGCCGCAAACACAGGAGTTTATTCAATGGAACTGGCGAACAGCTTTCTCTTCACGTCCGAATCGGTTTCCGAAGGCCACCCCGACAAGGTCGCCGACCAAATTTCCGACGCCATCCTCGACGCCCTCCTCGCACAAGACCCGCGCTCGCGCGTGGCCGCCGAGACGCTGACCAACACCGGCCTGGTGGTGCTCGCCGGCGAGATCAGCACCAACGCGCACGTCGATTACATCCAGGTGGCGCGCGACACCATCCGCCGCATAGGCTACGACGACACCGCGTTCGGCATCGACTACAAAGGCTGCGCCGTGCTCGTGGCCTACGACAAGCAAAGCAACGACATCGCGCAGGGCGTCGATCATGCGAGCGACGACTACCTCAACACCGGCGCCGGCGACCAGGGCCTGATGTTCGGCTACGCCTGCGACGAGACGCCCGAGCTCATGCCCGCGCCCATCTACTACGCGCACCGCCTGGTCGAGCGCCAGGCGCAGCTGCGCAAGGACGGGCGCCTGCCCTTTCTGCGCCCCGACGCCAAGAGCCAGATCACGCTGCGTTACGTCGATGGCAAGCCGCACAGCATAGACACCGTGGTGCTCTCGACGCAGCACCACCCCGACCAGTCCGAGACGCCCACCAAAATGAAGCCGAGCTTCATCGAGGCCGTGATCGAAGAAATCATCAAGCCCGTGCTTCCCAAGGAGTGGCTGGCGGGCACGCGCTACCTCATCAACCCCACGGGGCGCTTCGTGATCGGCGGGCCGCAGGGCGACTGCGGCCTGACCGGGCGCAAAATCATTGTCGACACCTACGGCGGCGCCTGCCCGCACGGCGGTGGTGCCTTCAGCGGCAAGGACCCGACCAAGGTCGACCGCTCGGCCGCCTACGCCGCGCGCTACGTGGCCAAGAACATCGTCGCCGCGGGCCTGGCGCGCCAGTGCCAGATCCAGGTCTCGTACGCGATCGGCGTGGCCGAGCCCATCAACATCACCATCTACACCGAAGGCACGGGCGCCCTTCCCGACGCCGAGATCGCCAAACTCGTGCGCGAACACTTCGACCTGCGCCCCAAGGGCATCATCCAGATGCTCGACCTGCAGCGCCCCATCTACGGCAAAACCGCCGCTTACGGCCACTTTGGCCGCGAAGAGCCCGAGTTCAGCTGGGAGCGCACCGACAAAGCCGCGCTGCTGCGCGCCGCTGCAGGGCTTTGAGGCGCGGCGGCCGCTTGCGCGCCATGGTGCCTGCAACGACAACCCCAGCGCCAAAGTCTTGTCAACGCTGGAAGCTATCGACAAAATAGCTTCCAGCGCTTGATACATCAGCACTGGAGGCCAAAATGACTGTCCATTTGGCAACGCCACCGCAGCACCCGTACCCGCACACGACCATCGCCCGCCGTCCGCTGGCCCTGGGTTTTTTCGGCGCGCTCGTGCTGGCCGGCTGCGGCAGCAGCCCCACGCGCCGCAGCGGTGACGCCGCCAGCGGCGCCGCGCCCTGGCAGACGCGCGCCAGCCGCATGCCCCCACCCGCGACGCAGCCGCCGCTGGAGCTCGACCCGCGCGGCCGCGAGGAGGCTGTGGCGCTCGCCACGCTGGTCATCAATACGCCCTACACCTATGGCGGCAACACGCCGCACGGCGGCTTTGACTGCAGCGGCCTCGTGTACTACGTCTTCAGCCACGTGGCCCAGGGCAGCGCGATGCCGCGCCGCCTGCCGCGCAGCACCGCCGAATGGGCGGCAGCCACCGAGCCGGTGGACGACGACGCACTGCAGCGCGGCGACCTGGTGTTTTTCAACACCACCGGCGCGCTGTTTTCGCACATGGGCATTTACGTGGGGCAAGCGCAATTCGTGCATGCACCGTCGAGCGGCGGCACCGTGCGCCGCGATTCACTCGAAAGCAGCTACTTTCGCCCCCGCTACGTCGGCGCGCGCCGGGCGTTCGCGACTGCGTGAGCGGCATTCGCTGCACCCGTGCATCCCAACCGGCCCATCCACCACCACTTCCCCATGACCGCAGCCTACGACACCGCCATCTACATCGGGCGCTTCGAGCCCGTCCACAACGCGCACCTCGCGCTGCTGCGCCAGGCGCTGGCCAGCGCGCGGCAGGTGATCGTGGTCATAGGCTCGGCTTGGCAGGCGCGCTCGCCGCGCAACCCCTTCACGTGGCAGGAGCGCGCCGACATGCTGCGCCAGGCCCTGCCCGCAGCCGAGCGCGCTCGCCTGCAGCTGCTGCCCGTGCGCGACTACTACGACGAACCCGTGTGGGCGCAGGCCGTGCGCCGCGGCGTGGCCGCGCTGACCGCACCGGGTGCGCGCATCGCGCTCGTGGGCCACTTCAAGGACGCGACGAGCAACTACCTGCGCAGCTTTCCCGGCTGGGCGCTGATTTCGTTGCCGCGCCAGGGCGACATCGATGCGAGCACGCTGCGCGACGCCTACTTCGGCGCCGCCACGGCTGCGCCCGCAAGCGCTGCAGCGGACGCACCCAGCAGCGCCGACTTGTTCGCCGATCCCGCCACCGACCCGGCCGCCACCCTCGCCGCCGTCGATGCCGCTTTGCTCCCATGGAAAGAGCACATACCGCCCGCCACACTTGCCTTTCTGCGTGATTTTGCGCAAAAACCAGAGTACGCCGCGCTGCAGCACGAATGGCGCGTGCTGCGCGACTACCGCGCCTCATGGGCCGGCGCGCCCTACCCGCCCGTATTCGTCACCGTCGATGCCGTGCTGCGCTGCCAGGAGCACGTGCTCGTGATCCGCCGCGCGCACGCGCCCGGCAAAGGCCAGCTCGCCGTGCCCGGCGGCTTCATCGAGCAAAAAGAGACTTTGTGGCAATCGTGCCTGCGCGAGCTCGCCGAAGAAACGCACTGCGCCCTGCCCGAGGCCGCCCTGCGCGCCGCGCTGCGCCAAGCGCACGTCTTCGACCACCCCGAACGCAGCCAGCGCGGCCGCACCATCACGCACGCGCACTATTTCGACCTCGGCAACGCCCCTTTTCCCGCCGTGCAGGCCGACGACGACGCGCTGCAGGCGCAGTGGCTGCCCATCGCCGCGCTCGCGGGCATGGAAGACCAGTTCTTTGAAGACCACTTCCACATCCTCGACCGGTTTTTGCAGCTCACCGATGCGGCGGAGCTGGCGCGGGGAATGTGAAAACCTCCACGCCAGCCAAATCCAACATGCATTGCGGGACGTCAAAAGGCCGTTGAAAAATCCCATGCGCTGAACGCCGTCAAAAATCGATGCATCGGCGCGGCCTACAAGCATTTTTTCCACGACTTGCGCAAATCGGGGTCAGACAAGGCGCTCGCCACAGGGCAAAACACTTTGCTGGCCCCTTGCAGCCTGTCGGACTTTGGAATCGTCGGCTGCGAATGCGCCGCAGCGGCCCATTTTTTACCGTCTTCTTGCCCCATAGCACCACTATGGGGCTGCGAATCCGGCAAAAACTGGCCTCGCTGGGGCGCCTTCTCGCTTTCGACGCCCAAAGTCCGACAGGCTGCTTGGTTGCGTAAGAGTGGGTTGGGTACCCGGCCATCACAGGGGGGTGTCGAGATTGCGCAGCAGTCGTGTATCGGTCTGCAAGGACTGCGGCTCACCGATCACGATGCGCGCAAAGTCGGGGTGGCGTGGGTTGAGCAGGTAGTTGCGCTCTGCGGGCAGCACCGCGCTGGGTACGTTCAATACGGCCGTCCGAGCACTTTTGAGCCAGGCCAGCCCCAGCGATTGCAGAACCTCCCTCGTGCCGAGGGTGCGCCAGTCTGCCGGCAGTCCATCGGCGTCAATGCGTGACTGTGCCAGGTCGTCAGGTATCTGTGCGGGAATCAGGACATAGTGCGCCCGCAGGGGTTCGTCTTGCACCATCAGTTCAAGCAAGGCCAGAGATTGGGATTCGGCGGTATAGACCACCTCCCAGCCCTTGGGGTTCCAGCGCCCGCCGTAAGCCCGAGCGCCTTCGCCGCTGAAAGCGCTTTGCGCAAAGCGAGCAGTGGTGATGCGCCAGACGGTGGGCATCAGGCAAACACCCCATGCTCGATTCGCCCCAAAGTGTCGAGCACGCTGTCCTCCCCGATGTCGGTGTCCAGCAGCGATAGCGGGGTGGCCCCGCCGAGTGCCACATTCGGGCTTTGCAGCCAACCCAGGGCGCTTTCGAGGTCTTCAAAGACGGTTTCAGCGCGCTCGAGCACGCGGGCAAAGCGCACGAACTTGGCCGATTCTTCCGGCGACAGCGCCCCCTCACGCTTGCGCCTGGCCAAGGTGCGCTCGGGAATGGCCAGGGCGCGCGCCAGTTCGCTCTGCGTGATGCGCGTGATGCGCACCAGCGCGTCGACCGAGGCCGCTGGCAGGCCCCGACGCAGCAAGGGAATCCAGTCCAAGCCCACCCGCGGTTGGGCCTGCAGTACCCCCTCGCCACCGAGGAGTTGCACCGCCGAAACAAATGCGGGTTCCAGACTGGCGGTTGTCATGATGACTCCTGTTGGGTTAAACCCAGATTGTCCATTAGGACGCGGGATGATGGCGAGACGGCTGGCGAGGCAGTTTGGTCGCGGCTGAGGAGTGCATGGCCGGTGCCATGGACGACGAAGCCGCGGCCAAAATGACCGTCAGACGTCCGCCAGCGCCCGCGTAGGTGCGCAGCACCGCCTAATGGACAATCTGGGTTAAAGCCATTTGGCTTTCATCTTAGTTAAAAATGGCATCAAAGTCCATCCCTTTTTCTCTCCGATACGTCCCCATGACCCCTTTGAAGGAAAGACGAAGCCCCCTGCACCAGCATCTGCCCCGGCCAGAACAGATCGACATAGCCCTGCCCGCCGCCGTGCTTTTTGACGGCGTGCTCGAAGCTGGCCACACGTCGATTGGTGAGGCCGAAGATTTCAAAAAAGTCGATCCAGAACGGGATGGACTGCTGCTTTTCGTCGGCCGCGTCCTGCCACTGGCGGCTGAACGCCATGGCGCGCGACTTGATTTCGTTCCAGGACAGGGGCATGGGGGTGGGTAAGCGGGGAAAATACAGACACGACTTGCGCAAATCGGGGTCAGGCAAGGCGCACGCCCCATGGCAAAGCACTTTGCTGCATCCTTGTTTGCGTAAGTCCAGACAGAGTATCCATTACGCGCGTTGTGCGCAGCGTTTCTTGACATCCGTCACGTATTTGCAACCAATCTGTGACAATACCGCGCATGCAAAGCCGATCCGCCCCGCCTCTGCCGGCACAGCGCACAGCCGCCTTCTGGCTGGGCCTGTGCTTTGCGCTGGCGCAGTGGATCACGATGCTGGCGCCGTGGATGCCGTCCCACGCAAGCGACATGGTGGTCTGCAGCGCAAGCGGCGGCTTCCATTCCGACGGCGCTTCTTCTGACGGTTCTGATGCCCTGGGCGTAGCGTCGCTGCATTGCGCGCTTTGCCTGCCGGCCCTGCTGCCACTCCCTCAAGAAGGGGCGCATGGTGCGTTGCGGCAGGCCCAAAACCCGGTGCCGCATTGGGTGGCTGCTGGACATTTTCTGCAGGTTGCCACCCCGCTGCCGCCACTGCGCGGCCCTCCAGCGTTGGTCTGAGCTTTTCTGCGCCCTGGTTTGCGACTTCCCGCCTTGTAGCGATGGAAGCCACGCGCGGCTGGTCGGACTGGTTTGAATACCGAGCCGCCCCCCACGCGCAGCCAGGCGCCCTCCTTTCCCGCCCGCCGATAGCCGATAGGCAGCGTTTGCGCGTCATTTCGTGCGTCATTTCGCACGCCGTGCGCGCACCCGCCTGTGCCTGGCGCGGGCACGTACCGCAGGCCCCAAGATTCCAAAGCACAGACCATGCACACCGATCAATCCTTTCCTTACGTCCAGCCCGTTTCCGTTTTTGCCAGGGTGGGCACCGCATGCTTCATCGCAAGCCTTTGTGCCGCGCCAGCGTTCGCGCAAACTACCGGCGCAGCGCAGGGCGCCACGGCCAGCTCTGCACCCAGCCCTGTGGCCGGGCAGCTCGAAGCCGTGACGGTCGGCGCGAGCCGCGGCACGCAACTCGAGGACATGGACATCAGCACGACCGTGATCCCGCGTGAGGTCATTGAGCGCGCACCCGAGACGACGGTCGATCAGATCCTGAACAAAATCCCCGGCATCTTCGTGCCCACCCAGCCCAGCACCCAATTGCACCCCACGGGGCAGGTGCTGAGCATCCGCGGCTTTGGCACCTCGACCAATGGCCTTACGCTGGTGCTGCTCGATGGCATTCCCGTCAATGATCCGTACTTTCGCACCGTGAACTGGGCGCAAATCCCCAAAAGTTCGATCGAGCGCATCGAAATCATCCGCGGCGGCGGGGCCACGAGCCTGTGGGGCAACATGGCCATGGGTGGCGTGATCAACATCGTGACGCGCGCGCCCGTCGCCGGCGAGAAACGCCTGGAGGTAGGCTATGGCAGCTTCAACACCAAGACGCTGGACGCCAGCGTGGGCTTTGCACCCAGCGACGACCTGAAAATCGGCTTGAGTTTCGACGGCAGCGACTCGGACGGCTACAACGCAACGCCGCAGCAGTACCGCAATCCCGCCATGGTTTCTACCGCCTCACAGGTGAGCAACTTCAATGCCATTGCGCGCTACACACCCAGCGCGGCATCGCAATACTTCGTCAAGCTCCAGGCCAGCCAGACGCGCGAAAACGGCCTGACTTACGACATTGCGCACAACCATTGGGACACCTACCGGCTTTCCTTTGGCGGGCAGTCGCGCTTGTCCGACACGTCGAGCCTGAACGCGAGCGGCTGGTTCCAGCGCAGCATGATGTTCACGCAAAACGCGTCGAACCCGTCATACTCGCTGGCGTCGCCACAGGCAGGGGTGCCCTACGTGAGCCAGCGCGAGAACGCCACCTACAGCAGCGCCGGGGCAACGGTCTATCTGCAGACCGAGTACGGGCCTATCAAAGACATCAAGGTCGGCCTGGACTTGCGGCGCATTTCGACGAATGACCCGCTCAATCTTTTTAGCGCCGCAGGCTACCAGGGCAACCTGACCTCGCAGGCCGTACACCAGTTCGAAGGATTGTTTCTGCAAGGCACCTACAGACCCGAAGCTATACCGCTGGATGTGACACTGGGGCTGCGCGAGGATTTTTGGCAAGCCAACAACGCGAGCATCAATGGCAACTATCGCGGCAGTGCCATCGCGAATGACTTGGCTGACACCTCGTTTCACCGCTTCGACGGCCGGTTGGGGGCGAAGTATTACCTAGGCTCGGCCTGGGACTTGCGCGCTGCGGCCTATCAGAACTTCTCGGCGCCGGGGCTCAACCAGATGTACCGCAGCTTTGTGGGCGGCAGCAACTACACCATCCCGAACACGGGTCTGCAGCCCCAGACCAATCTGGGCTACGAGTTTGGTGTCGACTTCAAACGCCAGGACTTCGACCTCGCGCTGACGTACTTCCACAACAAGCTCAAAAATTACATCGACTATTCGACCGTGCAGACCGGCTGCGCGGCGGCGAACAACTATTGCAACACGGGCGTGACCTCGGCCAACACGCTCAAGCAATACGTGAACGGCGGCGACGCGACGCTGCGCGGCTTCGAGGTGCTGGGTACTTGGCGCGCGCTCGAAACGCTCACGCTCACAGGCGGCTTTGCGCGCACCGCCGCCTACCTAACGTCGTCCAAGGTGGCATCGGACCCGGTGTTCCAGCAGCTCGGGCAGGTTCCGCTGTGGAGCGCGAACCTCGGCGCGACGTGGCAGGCCAGCCCCAAACTGAGCTTCACCTTGCAGGTGAAGGCCTTCCCCGACTACTGGAACAACACCGCACACACCCAGGTCAACGACGGGGCGACGCTGGCCGATCTGGGCGTGGTTTACAAGCACAGCAAGATGGTCGAGCTCTACGCCTTCGCACAAAACATCGGCGACAAGTCCTACTACGACCAGGGCTTGAGCTACACGCCCAGCGGCGCCGTGAACACTTCGGCTTCGGGCACCATTCCGGCGCGGGGCATGCCGTTCAATCTGACCGTGGGGCTGCGCGCCACGTTCTGATAGGCACGCGGGCCTCGGCCCGCATGAGGAGACCCGTCCATGACAACATCCCAAACTGCTGCCCGCCCGGCGCGTGTGCGCATGCGCCTTGGCTACGCCACCGTGTGGCACTGGCATTTTTATGCCGGTTTGTTTTGCATTCCCTTCGTGCTCTGGCTGGCCTGTACGGGCGCGATGTACCTGTTCAAGCCACAGATCGACGCCTGGATAGACCGGCCTTTTGCTCACCTGCCCATGCACGGACCTGCGGCACCGCCCTCGGCGCAGGTGCATGCAGCTCTGGCTGCCGTGCCAGGGGCCATGCTGGACGGTTATGAGTTGCCATTGGCGGCCGATGGCGCAACGCAAGTGCTCGTGGGCAAGGGGCGCGAGCTCTTTCGGGTGTACGTACACCCGCAAACCAGCGAAGTGCTGCAGGTGCTGCCTGAAGACAGTCGCTTTACGCGCCTGCTGTTCAATCTGCACGGTGAATTGTTGCTCGGCAACAAAGGCTCAATGCTGGTGGAGCTTGCCGCCTCATGGGCGATCGTGATGATTTTGACCGGGCTGTACCTTTGGTGGCCGCGTCAGGGCGGCGGCCTTGGCGGCTTGGTCTATCCGCGACTGCGGTTGCAAGGGCGCCCGTGGTGGCGAGATTTGCACGCCATTGTCGGCTTTTGGGTCGCAGCCTTCACTTTGTTTTTGCTCGTCTCCGGCCTGCCATGGGCCAAGTCCTGGGGCAGCATGCTGAGGGAAGTGCGCGAATGGAGCGCCGGCATGGCCATTCACCAGGACTGGAGTACGGGCAGCGAGGACGAAGCTGCCGCGCGCCATGCCAAGCACCAGGCGCGGCGCTTTCAGCACGGAGGCACGCACGGCAAGGCGCTCGACCACGAGGCGCTAGAGGCACTTGACCGCCTGGCGCCCGCAGCATCCGCCCTAGGGCTCGCGGCACCGGCACTGCTGGTGCCACCGGATATGCCCGGCGGCCATTGGGTCGCCCGCTCCGATGCGCAAAACCGGCCACTGCGCGAAACCGTGGAGCTCGACGCGACCACGGGCCGCATCGTCTCGCGCGCCACTTTTGCCCAGCAGCCGTTCATCGACCGGCTCGTAGGCTATGGCGTTGCGATCCATGAGGGCCAAATGTTCGGCTGGCTCAACCAGGCCCTGGGCGTCTTCACCGCGGTGGGGCTCGTGACGGTCAGCGTCAGTGGCTTGGTGCTGTGGTGGCGCCGCCGCCCGCCCGGCCGGCTCGGCGCGCCGCCGCGACGGGCAGGTTATCGACCTTCGGCATCGCTGACACTGCTCATGGTCGCCCTGGGGCTGGTGCTGCCCCTGCTCGGCCTGTCCATGCTGAGCGTGCTGGCGCTCGATCTCTGGGTCTTCCCACATCTCGGTCCACTCGCGCGCTTTTTGGGTTTGGGTGCATCCGCGGTCTGATGCGGTGCAAGCGTGGGTCGGTTTAGTCTGAACACACGCAGGAGCACAGTCGAGGCACAAAGGCATTGTGGCGCATGGCAACCAAGGCCCAGCCTGGGGCCGCAGCGGTGCAGGTGTTCTCAGATCGGCTGCATTCGTAGCCATTTTGAGAACACTTCACGCCCCACCCACCCCCAGTGGTGATGCGGGCGGCGCGGCTTGCTGCCCCGGCTCCAATCCTTGCTCCGTCCCCTGCTCCAACCTCAGCAGCCACGCCTTGCGCGGCAGGCCGCCGCCGTAGCCGGTGAGCTGGCCCTTGCTGCCGATCACGCGGTGGCAGGGCACGACGATGCTGATCTTGTTCTGCCCATTGGCCGCGGCCACGGCGCGCGTGGCGCTGGGCTGGCCGATGTGCTTCGCCTGCTGCGCGTAGCTCCAGGTCTGGCCGTAGGGGATGGCGCGCAGCGCCTGCCACACGCGCTGCTGAAACGGCGTGCCCACCAGGTCCAGCGGCAGTTCGAACCGGCGCCGCCGGCCCGCGAAGTATTCGGAAAGTTCGAGGCCGAGCTGTGCCGTCCAGGCGTGCAGCGCGGTTGACTCAAGCGCCGCATCGCCGCGCGCGGCCTGCACTTGTGCCAGCTCACGCTCTACGCGCGGCTGGCCCGCAAACTCGAGCAGCCCGAGCCCACGCGCGGTAAACACGGCGAGCAAGTCGCCGAGCGGACTGGGGTAGGTGTGGGTGGCGAGGGGCATGGAGAGCGGCTTTGCAGGGATGCGCAAGACGCATCATGACATCAATCCTCTATCCCCCGCTGCGCCGGCACGCCGGCATTGAAGGCGTGTTTGACGAGGCGCATCTCGGTCACGGTGTCGGCGATGTCGATGATTTCCTGCGGGCAGTTGCGGCCCGTGAGCACCACGTGCACGTCTTTGGGGCGCGTGCGCAGGGTGTGCAGCACGTCTTCGAGCGGCAGCCAGCCGTAGATCAGCGGGTAGGTGATTTCGTCAAGCACGACCAGAAAATACTCGCCGCTCAGGATGCTGGCCTTGGCGCGTTCCCAGCCGTCGCGCGCGAGCTGGGCGGAGCGTTCCAGGTCCTGGCTTTTCCAGCTGAAGCCGTCGCCCAGGCCCTCCACGGGCACGCCGAGCTGCTCGAACACGCGGTGCTCGCCAAAGCGCGCGCTCGGCACTTTCATGAATTGGTAGATCTTGACGGCCTTGCCGCGGCCATGCGCGCGCAGCGCGAGACCGAAGGCCGCCGTGCTCTTGCCCTTGCCGTCGCCGGTGTTGACGATGACGAGGCCGCGGCGCTCGCCCGCGGGGGGCTCGTAGGGTTTTTCGGTCGGTGGGGTTTGGATGTCCATGGGGGCTCCTGAAAATGTGGCGGTCAAAAATGGGGGAACGGTACGGCGGATGGTGCGCGGCGCCAGGGCATCGGAACTTTGCTATTTCAGCACCGCCACCCACTGCCCCTGCAGCGCGTGGATGGCGATGCGCCCGTCGAACACCTGCTCGAGCGCGCGTTGCGTGGCTGCATCGGCGCAGGCGCCGTGGTGCACGACGCGCCCCTGGGCGAGCACCAGCATGTCGTCGGCCTGCAAGGCGAGCGAGATTTCATGTAGCACGCTGACCACGGTGGCGCCCTGCGCGACCAGCGCGCGCACGAGCTGTAGCCAGTCGGCCTGGTGCGGCGGGTCGAGGTTGGCGAGCGGCTCGTCCATGAGCAGCACCGGCGCCTGCACCGCGAGCGCACGCGCCAGCAGCACGCGCTGGCGCTCGCCGCCCGAGAGCTGCCCCAGGCCGCGCGCGCGCCAGTCCCAGGCTTGCGTGGCGCGCAAGGCCTGCTCGACGGCGGCAAGGTCGGCAGCGCTGGGCGCCGCGAGCCAGGGCCGGTGCGGCAGGCGCCCGAGCAGCACCACATCGTGCACCGTGAGCTCGTCGGCCACGGCCTCGTTCTGCCCGAGCCAGGCCAGCGTGCGTGCGCGCTCACGCCGCGGCCAGTGCGCAAGCGGGCGGCCCAGCAGCTGCACCTGCCCCATGCAGGGCTGCAGGCCCGCGAGCGTGCGCAGCAGCGTCGATTTGCCGGCGCCGTTGGGCCCGACGATGCTGGTCCAGCGCCCTGCGGGCAGCGCCAGGCTGATGCCTTGCAGTATGGGGTGTTTTTCGATGCTGACGCTGATCTGCTGCGCGCTGATAGCTATGTTCGTCATAGCAATCCCCCGCTTGCGCTGCGCCGGTGCATGCGCCACAGCAGGTAGCTTCCGCCAAGCGCCGCAGTGAGCACGCCCACGGGCAGCTCCTGCGGCGCAAGCACCCAGCGCGCGAGGATGTCGGCGGCGAGCAACAGCACCGCGCCCATGAGGCTCGCAAGCGCGATGTGGCGCGCAGAGGTGGTGCGCACCAGGGTGCGCACGAGGTGCGGCGCGGCCAGGCCGACGAAGGCGATCAGCCCCGTCTGCGCCACCGCCGTGCCCGTGGCCAGCGCCAGCACCGCCACGAGCCCGGCGCGCATGGGTGCGAGCGGCAGGCCCAGGCTTGCGGCCGTGGCCTCGCCCAGCGTGAGGCCGTCGAGCGCGCGCGCCAGCGCCGCCGCAAGCAGCAGGCACAGGCCCCAGGCCGCCGCCATGAGCGCGCAGGCCAGCCAGCCGACGAAGCTGGTGCTGCCCAGCGTAAACGCCTGCATGGCCTGCAGGATGTCGGGCGAGGCCAGCTCCACCAGATCGCGCGCCGCGCCCAGCACCACGCCCACGATCACGCCCGCGAGCAACAGGCGCAGCGTGTGCTGCACGCCACGTGCCAGCGCGAGCGTGAGCAAGACCGCCGCCGCCGCGCCCACGAAAGCCATGCCGTTGATGCCCAGTTGGACACCCAAGCGCGCAAGCCAGGGCACGCCACCCGCCGGCACCACGCCGAACACAGCGAGCGCGAGCGCGCCACCGAGCGCCGCGCCCGAGGCGCTGCCGAGCAGGTACGGATCGGCCAGCGGGTTGCGAAACAGCCCTTGCGCCACCGCGCCCGCAAGCCCCAGCAGCGCGCCCGCAAGCCACGCGCCCAGCGTGCGCGGCAGACGGATGTCCCAGACGATTTGGCGCGCCACCGCGTCCTGCCCTTGCTGCAGCAGGCTCGTAAAACCCGTGCTGCCCACGCTCGCGCCGAGCAGCAGCAAGGCGCTGCTTGCGAGCAGCAGCGCCACGGCGAGCAGCAGCGCGCGGCGGCTTTGGCCCTGCGGGGCCGCAGCGGGAGCGTGGGCTGCAGCTCGGACTTGGGCTTGGGCTTGGACTTGGGCTTGGGCTTGGGCTTGGGCTTGGGCTTGGGCTTGGGCTTGGGCTTGGGCTTGGGCTTGGGCTTGGGCTTGGACTTGGGCCGGCGCGGCAGCGGGCGCTTCGCGTTTCATGGCGCTTTGGCTCCGGGCGCAGGGCCCAGCTTGTCTGCGAGGCAGCGCGCCATGGCACGCGCGCCCTCGGCCAGGCGCGGGCCGGGGCGCACGATGAGTTCGGACGTGGCGGCGTCGAACACGCACACGCGCTGCGCGCGCACCGCGGGAATGCTCTCCCAGCCCGGGTAGAGCGCGCGTGCCTGCATGCTGCGGTTGCCGAGCATGATCACGTCGGGGTTCGCGCGCACCACGTACTCGGGGTTCAGGCGCGGAAACGGCCCCAGCGCCGCGGGCACCACGTTGCGCGCGCCCAGGCGCTGCAAGGTCTCGCCGATGAAGGACGATTCGCTCGCCGCATACGGCCCGCGGCTGACCTCGAAATACACGCGCGCCCCTCGTGCCCGGGCCGGCAGCGACTGCGCTGCCGCCTGCACGCCGGCGTCAATCTCGCGCCACAGTCGCTCGGCGCCCTGCGCCGGCGGCACGCCGAGCAAGTCGCCGAGCACGCCCAGCACCTGCCGCACCTGCGCATATGTCTTGGGCTCGAGCGCGACCACGGTGAGCCCCAGCGCCTCGAGCCGTTCGTTGGTGCGCGAGGACACGCTCGCGAGCACCACGTCGGGGTGCAGCGCGACGATGGCCTCGATATTCGGATCGAGCCCGCCACCCACCTGCGGCAGGCGCGTGAGCTCTTGCGGCCAGTTCGAGTAGCGATCCACACCCACAAGGCGCGCGCAAGCGCCGAGCGCACACACGCTCTCGCTCAGCGAGGGCAGCAGGCTCACGATGCGCTGCGGCGGCGCGGGCAGCCGCACCATACGGCCGCGCCCGTCGGTGATCTGCACGGGCTGGGCTGCGGCCACGCCAGCGCAAAGCAGGCTGGCGACGAGCATGCACAAGCCCCAAGCACTGCGCCAAAAACAACGCCAAAAACAACGCCAAAAGCAATGCCCCAAGTGGTTCCACCAGCCCTGGCGCACGATCTGCCGACATGCACCCATCATTCGGACTCCTTCAGGCGCAGCGGCAGGCCCGCGGCCATCAGCGTGACGCGCGTGCAGACCTGCGCCACGCGCTGGTTCAGCGTGCCCAGCGCATCGACGAAGGCGCGCACCTCGGGCCCGAGCGGGATGACGCCCAGGCCGATCTCGTTGCCCACCAGCACCACGGGGCCGGGGGATTGCTGCAATGCTTGCAAAAACATAGCTTCCTGCGCTTGCCAGTCCTGCGTTAGATGCCTATTTTGCTCAAAATCATCGAAAGGCATGCGCCAGTTCGTGAGCCAGAGCGTGAGGCAGTCCACCACGACGAGCGTGTGCGCGCTGCCATGCACCGCGAGCGCACCGGCCAGGTCGTGCGCCACCTCTACGGTGCGCAGCCCCGGCACGCGCGCCGCGCGCTCGCGCTGGTGGCGCGCGATGCGTTCGCACATTTCGGCGTCGTGCGCCTGCGCGGTGGCGATCAGCACGGCCTGGTGCGCAGGCGACTGCGCGAGCCAGGCCGCGGCGAGCTGCTCGGCACGGCGTGATTTGCCGCTTTTCTGCCCGCCGAGGATGAGCTCGCGCGCGACGTTGGTGGGGTGACGGGAGCCGATCACGGACATGCTGCTTTCTCCGCGTCTGCCACGCAGTCTGCCCCCGCAGCGCCGAACAGCAAGGCCACGGCCTGCGGGGCCGAGGCAAACCAGGCGTGGAAGTAGCTCGCATGGATGCTGCCATGCCGGTACAGCGCCTCGCCCACCTCGCGCACCTTGGCCCGGGGTGCTGCGCCCGGCGCCGCGGTGCGCGCGACTTCGCGTGCGCTGCTGCTGCAGGTCGAATAGTGGAAGGTGTGGCCGCGCAAACAATGCCCCTGCCAGACCAGCTGCTGCGGCCCGAGCGCGGCCAGGCGCGTGTGCATGCTGACTTCGCCCGAAAGCAGCCCCCACAGCGGCTGAACGCGGCCATCGGGCTGGCGGATGGAATCCATCAAGGCCACCATGCCGCCGCATTCGGCCCACAGCGGCTTGCCCGCCTGCACATGCGCGTGCAGGTCGGCGCGCAGCGGCTGGTTGGCGTGCAGTTGCGCGGCGTGCAGCTCGGGGTAGCCGCCCGGCAGCCAGACGGCGTCGCAAGGTGGCAGTGCAGCATCCGCGAGCGGCGAGAAAAACACCACGCGCGCGCCCAGTTGCTCGAGCGTCTGCACATTGGCCGCGTAGATGAAGCAAAACGCCGCATCGCGCGCCACGGCCACGGTGCGCCCGGCGAGCAAAGGAGCCACGGGCCGCGCTGCAGGCGCCGGAAAGTCCACCGCCCAGGCTCCTAACTGCACAGCATCCATCTGGCCCAGCGGCGTGGCGGCGAGCGCGTCGGCCGCGGCGTCGAGCCGCGCCATGGCATCGCCCAATTCTGTCGCGGCCACGAGTCCCAGGTGCCGCTCGGGCAGCGTGAGCGCCGGATTGCGCAGCAGCGCGCCCAGCCAGTGTGCGGGATTTTGCAGGCTGGCTTGCAGCATGCCCGCGTGGCGCTCGCTGCCCACGCGGTTGGCCAGCACGCCGGCCCAGCGCAGCCCGGCGCGGTAGTGCTGCAAGCCATACGCCACGGCCCCGAAGGTGCCAGCCATGGCGCCGGCGTCGATCACGGCAAGCACCGGCAGGCCGAAGCGCAGCGCCAAGTCGGCCGCGCTGGGCTCGCCGTCGTACAGGCCCATCACGCCCTCGACGATGATCAGGTCGGCCTCCTGCGCGGCCGCGTGCAGGCGTGCGCGGCAGTCGGCTTCGCCCGTCATCCACAGGTCGAGCTGGTACACCGGCGCGCCGCTGGCCAGCTCGTGCCAGAACGGGTCGAGGAAGTCCGGCCCGCACTTGAACACGCGCACGCGCCGCCCCTGGCGCGCATGCAGCCGGGCCAGCGCAGCGGTGATCGTGGTCTTGCCCTGCCCCGAAGCCGGGGCCGTGACCAGCACGGCGGGGCAGCGGGCGACAGCGCCTTGGCCCATGTCAGCCATGTCAGCCATGTCAGCCATGTCCAGCTCCGAAAGTGCCCTATGCATGTCTTTCCTTCCCATTTTCATCAGCGCCAAGGATGCCTGCAGCGCACGCGGCGGCACCATTGCCGGGCATCACTGCGGCGCCCATTTGAGCCCCACGTACAGCATGCGACCCGGCGGCACGTAGGTGTTCGCGAGCTGGTAGCGCTTGTCGCCGAGGTTGTCCACGCGCGCGAGCAGCTGCGTGTCGCGCGCCACCGGCGTGCTTGCGTGCAGGTTGAAGAGCGTGTAGCCGCCGAGCCGGGTTTTGTTCGCGGCGTCGTCGAAGCGCTGGCCTGCGGCCTGCACTTCGCCGCCCAGCGTCCAATCGGCCAGGCGCGTATCTGCGCCCAGCGTGGCGTAGCGCTGCGCGCGGCGTGCCAGACGCTTGTCGGTGTCGAGGTTGCGCGGGTCTTGCCAGTCGATCGAGCCGTGCAGCTGCACCCCGCCCCAGCGCTGCGAGCCGGCCAGCGTCACGCCCTGGTAGCGCGCGTGCGCCGTGTTCGCATAGCAGCCGTAGGCCGAGGCGCAGGTGCCCGCGCCGACGAAGTTGATCAGGTTGCTCACGCGGTTGCGATAGACCACGAGCGATGCGCTGCTGTGGCCCTGGTCGTAGCGCAGGCCCAGCTCGGCGTTGTAGCTGGTTTCGGGCTGCAGCGCGGGGTTGCCGTATTCGCTGAAACGCTGGTAGAGGGTGGGCGCGCGAAAGGCCGAGCCCCACGACGCTGTGGCGCGCCAATGCGGCGCAAAGGCGTAGCCGTAGGCGGCGCTCGCGGTGTTCTTGATGCCGAACTCGCTGTCGTCGTCGTGGCGCCAGTGCAGCTGCAGCGTGTGCGCGCCTGCATGCAGGCCGTAGCCGAGCGCCAGGGCGTTTTGCGCGCGGCTGCCGCGGATGGCCGTGCTCCAGGCGTCGAGCGCGGGGTTCGTGAGCTCGTCCTCGCGGCGCTCGAGCGCGGCGCTGAAGCGGTGCACGCCGAGGCGGTAGTCGTTTTGCCAAAGATAGTTGCGCAGCCGCGTTTCGGTCAGGTAGGGCGAGGGCGAGGTCTCGTAGCGGCTGAAGGTGTCGGTGGCCGACAGGCGCATGGTGTAGGCGTCGGTCCAGTCGGCCGTCCAGGTCAGGCCGGCGGTGCGCAGGCGTTCCTTGTTGCGGTCGTCGACAAGCGGCGTGCTGGGCGTGGGGGCGCTCGACATGTAGTCGTCGTAGCCCGAATTGAGCTGGTTTCCAAGCAAGGTCGCGTCGAGCCGGTGGCGCGCGTCGATCTTCAAGCCCAGGCGCGCGTGGCCCGAGGTGCTGCGGTAGCCGTCGCGGTCGGGGTTGTGCGGCACGCCGGCGCGGATGTCCCAGCCGTCGCTGCGCTCGTGCGCGAGGCTCAAAGCGTAGTCGAAGGCATTGTCCACGCCCGTGGCGCCGCTCACGCCGGCTTCGAGCTTGCGCGTGCCACGGTTGCCCACGCCCACGCTCACATAGGGCGCGGGCGGGCCTTCGCCCTTGCGCGTGAAGAGCTGGATCACGCCACCGATGGCGTCTGAGCCATAGACTGCCGCGGCCGGCCCGCGCAGCACCTCGATGCGCTCGATCTGCGCGAGCGGAATCTGCTCCCACGAGGCGCCGCCCGTGGATTGCGAATCCACGCGCACGCCGTCGATATACACGGCCGTGAAGCGCGACTCGGCGCCACGCAGAAAAACGCTGGTCGCATTGCCCGGCCCGCCGTTGCGCGCAATTTCCACGCCCGGCAGGCGCGCCAGCACGTCGGCCACGCCCGTGGCGCCGCTGTTTTCGATGGTTTCACGATCGACGATGGACATGTCCGCCACCAGGTCGGACAAAGGCTGCGGCGCGCGCGTGGCCGTGACCACCACCTCCTGCAGCGAAGGGGCGCGCAGATTCTGCGCGACCAGGGTTTGCGCCTGCGCGCTCGGCAGCGCCGCAGCAAGGGCAGACAAGGCGCAGCACGCCGCAGGCGCGCGCAGCAAGGGCACGGCAGAGCGCGCAAAAGGGAGACGATTTTTCATGGAGAACATCCCGTCGAGGGAAGCACCCGCGCCGGCTTCCCCGCCGGCTTGTGGGTAAAAATGGCTTTGCACGCGGAAAAAGCGCCTGCAAAGCCGCCTCGTTGGCCGGTATCCGGGCTGGCGGAACACCCTCCAAAGCCTTCCCAGATACTTTTCAGGGTATCCAGTGGCGTGAGGATGGAGAGGGAATCGGCAAGATTCGTCCGCTGACCGTTGCGGGGGCAGCGCAGGCTCGGCACGCATCGTGGATGCGCCCCTCCCTGCTTCCCGTTTAACCGCAGCCCTTGAACCGGGCCGCGAGCACCAACGGCGGGGATTCTAATGTGCTGCACTGCAAATAGCCGCACGCAATGAAATCGATGGATTCGCGTTCAGGGCAAGGCGCAAACCGCAGCAATAGCCGCAGCTATCGCGAGGATTTGCAACGCCGCCCTGAGCACGAAGGCGCGATTTCATGTTCGGTTATTTGCGGGGCAGCACATGATGGCCGCGCCTCTACAATCTGCGGCGCCATGGACGACGCCGCCTCCCCCAACGACCCCATCACCCAGATCGGCGAGCGCATCGAGCGCCTGCTGCAGCGCCACGCCGAGCTGCAGCGCAGCAACGCGCTGCTCACCGAGCAGGTGGCCGCCCTCACCAAAGAGCGCGACTCGCTCGCCTCGCGCCTGCGCGCCGCACGCGCGCGCGTGGACGCGCTGCTCGAACGCCTGCCCGAAACGCCCCCCACGAAGGAAGCGCCATGAAACAGATCGAGGTGCAAATCCTGCAGCAAAGCTACCTGCTGAGCTGCCCCGAAGGCCAGGAGGCGCGCCTGCTCGACGCCGTGGAGCGCGTGGACACCGCCATGACGCGCATCCGCGACGCCGGCAAGGTGCGCGTGCGCGAGCGCATCGCCGTACTCGCCGCGCTGAACCTCGCCTTTGAGCTTGCCGAGCGCGAAAACGCAGCCACCGCCGCAGCCGCCCAGGCCGAAGCCGGCGCCACGCCCCTGCCCCCCAGCGCAAGCCAGCGCCTGCAAACCCTGGTGCAGCGCCTGGACGACGCCTTGGGCACGAACGGCATGCTGTTCGAGTAAACCCAGATTGTTCATTCGGCTGCGCTGAGCACCCACGAGGGCGCCGGCGGTCATTTTGGCCGTTGCGAAGAAACCCGTCAGTGCGAGCCCCGCAGGGGCGCGGCAATCCAATCCTGTCCACTGCGGTGTGCGCAGGCGTTGTTGCCAAGGCTCCATGGATTGCCGCGGGCCTTCGGCCCTCACAGTGACTGGAGGGATGATCATCCCCCGTCCTCATGGCAGCTGGAGTGAATAGCACCACCAGATCGACAGGCTCCACGGCGACGCACGAAACGGCATGCGGCTTATGGTCAATCATCGACATGCCGCCCACTTTCGCACCACAACCTATGGTGCCAAGGGACACTGGCTTTGCCGGGACATCGCAATTGTCCCGCCCAGCACAGCGCCGAAATGGTAGAAAGAAAAATACGAAAATGCGGGAATACCCTAATCTGAACTGTCTCCTGGTCGATTGACAAGTGATGTGCGCAGCACTAGATTTTTTGGTTGACATTCATTTTCAACTTCCACACGGGCAGCCATGAAATACTAAGTAATAAACAAAATTATTTCACAAGTTTCTACTGATAAGTTAAAATCGGCGCATGAATAAAGAACCACCTCGCAAGCCGATTTTCGTTT
>NZ_QPJU01000006.1 GCF_003337425.1 Extensimonas vulgaris | reverse complement strand
CAACCCCATCGCCATGGAAGAAGGTCTGCGCTTTGCCATCCGTGAGGGCGGCCGCACGGTCGGCGCCGGCGTCGTGGCCAAGATCCTTGATTGAGGTTTGAAAAAAGAGGTATAGGGGTATAGCTCAATTGGCAGAGCGTCGGTCTCCAAAACCGAAGGTTGTAGGTTCGATTCCTACTGCCCCTGCCACACCATCGTGGCCGCAACGAGCCCGCCAAGTCCTGGCGGGCTTCAGCGTCTTGGAAGGCGCTGTAAAAGTTACCTAAAAAACACAGACATATGGCCACAACACAGGTCGAAACCGTTCAGACCGGGGCTGACAAAGCCAAGATTGCCATCGTGGTGCTCTTGGTCTTTGCCTCGGTGGCGGGTTTTTATTGGCTCGGAAAGCAGGGGCCGCTGGTGCAGTGGGCTGCGCTCCTCGTAGGCCTTGTGCTTGCAGCGGGTGTTTTCCTGACATCGGAGCCCGGGCGCAGACTCGTGGCTTTTGCACGCGATGCCTGGAAAGAGGTCAAGAAAGTCGTTTGGCCCACGCGCAAAGAAGCAATGCAAATAACGCTTTACGTGTTCGCCTTCGTTTTCATCATGGCCTTGTTCTTGTGGGTTACCGACAAGACCTTGGAATGGGTTTTGTACGATCTCATCTTGGGTTGGAGAAGGTCATGACGGATGCGGTAGAAACAGTGGGCCAAACTTCGGCAGAGCCGCTCACCCAGCCTGGTATGCAGTGGTATATCGTGCACGCGTATTCGGGCATGGAAAAAGCCGTCGAACGCAACATCCGCGAGCGCGTTGCCCGCTCGGGAATGCAAGACAAATTCGGACGCATTTTGGTGCCGACCGAAGAAGTCGTCGAAATCAAGAACGGCCAACGCAAGACTGCGGAACGCCGTCTTTTCCCTGGCTACGTATTCGTCGAGATGGTGATGGACGACGACACCTGGCATCTCGTCAAGCACACGAGCAAAGTCACGGGTTTTGTCGGCGGTGCCAAAAACCGCCCTGCTCCCATCTCTGAAGACGAAGTGGCAAAAATCCTCCAGCAGATGCAAGAGGGGGCAGAAAAACCGCGGCACAAGATCGAGTTCATGGTGGGTGAGGTGGTGCGCATCAAAGACGGCCCTTTCACCGACTTCAATGGCGTCGTAGAAGAAGTGAATTACGAAAAAAGTCGGCTGCGGGTTTCCGTAATGATTTTCGGCCGCTCCACACCCGTAGAACTCGAATTTAGCCAGGTAGAAAAAACCTGAACCCGAAGTCTTGCGGCAGACTTCTTGAAAAAATGCGTCATACGGCTCGACGCAATAAAAATAGAGCCGTTCATACTGGGGAGCTTGTTTCCAACCAAGCGTTAAGACCCAAAAGGAGTAAAGCATGGCGAAGAAAATCGTCGGCTTCATCAAGCTGCAAGTGCCAGCTGGTAAAGCCAATCCCTCACCACCGATCGGCCCGGCGTTGGGTCAGCGCGGCCTCAACATCATGGAGTTCTGCAAAGCATTCAATGCGCAGACCCAGGGTGTAGAGCCTGGCCTGCCCTTGCCAGTGGTCATCACGGCATTTGCCGACAAGAGCTTCACGTTCATCATCAAGACCCCGCCCGCAACGACCCTGATCAAAAAAGCGATCAAGCTCGAAAAAGGCTCGTCGAACGCACTGAAAACCAAAGTCGGCAAAATCACGCGCGCGCAGCTCGAAGAAATCGCCCAGACAAAGATGAAGGACATGACTGCAGCCAACTTGGATGCAGCCGTGCGTACTTTGGCTGGCTCGGCCCGTTCCATGGGCGTCGTGGTGGAGGGTTTGTAAATGGCCAAGTTGACCAAAAGAAGAAAAGCGATGCTGGGCAAAATCGATCGCACCAAGCTGTACCCCGCATCCGAGGCACTTTCGCTCGTCAAAGAAACGGCAACCGCCAAATTCGATGAGTCGATCGACGTCGCCGTGCAACTCGGCGTCGATGCGAAAAAGTCCGACCAGGTCGTGCGCGGTGCCGTCGTGCTCCCCAACGGTACCGGCAAGACCACGCGCGTAGCTGTGTTTGCCCAAGGTGCCAAGGCCGAAGAAGCGAAAGCCGCGGGCGCGGACATCGTTGGCATGGACGACCTTGCGGCAATGATCAAGGCGGGCAACATGCCGTTCGACGTGGTGATTGCAGCTCCTGACGCCATGCGCGTGGTCGGCACCCTCGGCCAAATCCTCGGCCCGCGTGGTCTGATGCCCAACCCCAAGGTTGGCACAGTGACGCCCGACGTTGCCACGGCTGTCAAGAATGCCAAAGCCGGCCAAGTGCAATTCCGCGTGGACAAGGCAGGTATCGTGCACGGCACGATCGGGCGCCGTTCGTTTGAAAACGACAAATTGCAGGCCAATCTCGCGGCATTCATCGATGCGCTGAACAAGGCCAAACCTGCGTCGAGCAAAGGGCAGTATCTGCGCAAGGTTGCGCTGTCTTCGACGATGGGCATGGGTGTGCGTGTGGACGCGCAAACCATCGCTGCGTGAGGCAGCGCGAGAAGTGTTGGTAAGAAATCTTCGGGGCTCGTGAGAGGCCCGAGGTGGTGGGTCGAAGATGCTTTGCATTCTTCGAGCCATCCAAGACCGTTGGTGTGCAAATTGTTGCACTTAAACCGCTACATCGGGCCAACGCAGATGGCGATCCCGCTGCAAAAAAGAAGCCATTCCTACGCAGTCGGTCGCTGCAACGAGAGCGTGCCCAACGAGGGATTCCGAGGGCACATTGGTAAGGAGTAAACCTTGAGTCTGAATCGCAGTGAGAAAGAAACGGTCGTCCAGGAGGTGACCAAACTCGCCGCTAACGCTCAAACGCTCGTGATCGCGGAGTACCGTGGCATAACGGTGGCCGACATGACTCGATTGCGCGCAGACGCCCGCAGCAAGGGCGTGAGCCTGAGTGTCCTGAAAAACACTCTGGCCCGCCGTGCTTTGGCAGGCAGCGCATTCGAAGTGGTGACAGACCAGTTGACCGGCCCGCTGATCTATGGCTTTTCCGAAGATGCCGTGGCGGCAGCGAAAGTGGCCGCCGACTTTGCGAAAACCAATGACAAATTGGTGATTCGCGGGGGTGCATTCGCAGGGAAAGCGCTCGATGCGGAAGGCGTCAAGCAGTTGGCCAGCATTCCTCCAAAGGAAACCTTGCTGGCCCAATTGTGTGGCTTGCTCAAGTCACCGATTTCGCGCACCGCCGTGGTGCTCGGGGCATTGGCGACCAAAAAAGGCGAAGCCGTGGCTGCCTGAGCGTTTCACAAACTTGTTCATCCGGGCCTGTGCAGAAAATCCAGCGCTTGCAACCAAAGTTGCACCCACCCAGCCCTTGGGGACTCTGCCACAGACCACAAACCCATCATTAGGAAATCAAAATGGCATTCGATAAAGACGCATTTTTGGCCGCGCTCGACAGCATGACGGTCATGGAACTCAATGACCTGGTCAAGGCCATTGAAGAGAAATTCGGCGTGAGCGCTGCCGCTATGGCGGCGCCGGCGGCTGCTGGCGGTGCCGGCGCGGCTGCGGCTGCGGCCGAGGAAAAGACCGAGTTCAACGTCGTGCTGCAAGAAGCCGGTGCCAACAAGGTTGCCGTCATCAAGGCCGTGCGCGAAATCACCGGTCTGGGTCTCAAAGAGGCCAAAGACCTGGTCGATGGCGCACCCAAGAACGTCAAGGAAGGCGTCTCCAAGGCTGACGCCGAAGCGGCTGTCAAGAAGCTCGTGGAAGCTGGCGCCAAAGCCGAGCTCAAGTAAGCGCTTGTCGCCTCGAGGGCTGGAGCGCTTCATCGGGCCTCCAGCCTTTGGTGCTTTCAGAGCACACCCGTAAACCTTGGTTGCCTCCAGGTTTTCGAGTGTTTTCTGACCGATCCGACACAGAAAACACCTTGGCTCGGGTGATGCGCAAGGCATCACTGTCCGCCATGGTTGGTAGTGGCCAACCGCCAAGCCCGCAAGCGAAGCGCCTCTGCGGGTCCGTCGTCGTAGATCCCAATCCCTGTTTTGCCCGGAGATCTCATGGCCTATTCTTTCACTGAACGCAAACGCATCCGCAAAAGTTTCGGCACCCGCGAGAGCGTGCTGAAAGTCCCTTATCTGCTGCAAATGCAAAAGGACGCCTATACGGCCTTTTTGCAAGCTGATGTCCCACCCCAGAAAAGGGCCAATGAGGGCTTACAGGCTGCGTTCCAATCGGCGTTCCCCATCGTTTCGCACAATGGGTTCGTCGAGATGAAGTTCATCGAATACAACCTGGCCAAACCCGCCTTCGATGTGCGCGAATGCCAAACGCGCGGTCTGACCTATGCTTCGGCCGTGCGCGCCAAGGTGCAGCTGATCATCTACGACCGCGAATCTTCCACGGCCCAATCCAAGGTGGTCAAGGAAGTCAAGGAGCAAGAGGTCTATATGGGCGAAGTGCCGCTCATGACCGACAAAGGCTCGTTCATCATCAACGGCACCGAGCGCGTGATCGTTTCGCAGTTGCACCGCTCGCCTGGCGTGTTCTTCGAACACGACAAAGGCAAGACACACAGCTCTGGCAAATTGCTTTTTTCCGCGCGCATCATTCCTTACCGTGGCTCGTGGCTCGACTTCGAGTTCGATCCCAAAGATATTTTGTATTTCCGCGTGGATCGGCGGCGCAAAATGCCCGTCACGATTTTGCTCAAGGCCATAGGTCTGAATCCCGAGCAGATCCTCGCGCACTTTTTCGTCAACGACAACTTCCGCCTGATGGACAGCGGGGCACAGATGGAATTCGTGCCCGAGCGCCTCAAAGGCGAGATTGCACGCTTTGACATTACCGACAAGTCGGGCAAAGTCATCGTCCCGAAGGACAAGCGCATCACGGCGCGCCATGTGCGTGAGCTGGAGCAATCGGGAACGACGCATATCAGCGTACCCGAGGATTTCCTCATCGGTCGCGTGCTCGCGCGCAATATCGTCGATCCGGACACCGGTGAAATCCTCGCCAAAGCCAACGACGAGCTCACCGAAGCGTTGCTGAAGAAACTGCGCAGCGCAGGCGTGCAAGAGCTGCAATGCATCTACACCAACGAACTCGACCAAGGGCCCTACATCTCTCAAACGCTGCGCATCGATGAAACCGCGGATGAATTCGCCGCGCGCGTGGCCATTTATCGCATGATGCGACCCGGCGAGCCGCCGACCGAAGATGCCGTGCAAGCGCTGTTCCAGCGCCTCTTTTACAACCCCGACACCTACGATCTCTCGCGCGTTGGGCGCATGAAGTTCAATGCGCGCGTGGGACGCGACGATCCGACCGGCCCCATGGTCTTGTCCAACGAGGACATCCTGGCCGTGGTGAAGATCCTGGTCGAGCTGCGCAACGGCCGTGGCGAGGTCGATGACATCGATCACCTGGGCAACCGGCGCGTGCGCTGCGTGGGCGAACTGGCCGAAAACCAATACCGCACGGGTTTGGCGCGCATCGAAAAAGCGGTCAAGGAACGCCTCGGGCAGGCCGAACAAGAGCCGCTGATGCCGCATGACCTGATCAACTCCAAGCCGATTTCTGCGGCGCTCAAGGAGTTCTTCGGCGCCTCGCAGCTGTCGCAATTCATGGACCAGACCAACCCACTGGCCGAGATCACGCACAAGCGCCGCGTCTCGGCGCTCGGCCCGGGTGGCTTGACGCGCGAACGTGCAGGTTTCGAGGTGCGCGACGTGCACGTCACGCACTACGGCCGGGTGTGCCCGATCGAGACGCCCGAAGGCCCGAACATCGGTCTCATCAACTCGCTGGCGCTGTATGCACGCTTGAATGAATACGGCTTCATCGAGACGCCGTATCGCCGGGTCGTCGATGGCAAGGTCACGAACGATATCGACTACCTGTCGGCCATCGAGGAAGGCAAATACGTGATCGCGCAAGCGAATGCCGCGCTCGACAAAGACGGTCGCCTGGTCGGCGAGCTGGTCTCTGCGCGCGAAAAAGGTGAGTCCA
Organism: Extensimonas vulgaris; assembly: GCF_003337425.1. Taxonomy (GTDB): domain Bacteria; phylum Pseudomonadota; class Gammaproteobacteria; order Burkholderiales; family Burkholderiaceae_C; genus Extensimonas; species Extensimonas vulgaris. The sequence goes on along the minus strand of NZ_QPJU01000006.1, from coordinate 208,423 downwards.
TCCTGTGCGGCGCCGAACGGGTGCAGTACATGGATGTGTCGCCCGCGCAGATCGTCTCGGTGGCGGCCTCGCTCGTGCCCTTCCTCGAGCATGATGACGCGAACCGCGCTTTGATGGGCGCCAACATGTCGCGCCAAGCCGTGCCTGTATTGCGCCCCGAAAAGCCGCTGGTAGGCACGGGCATCGAGCGCGTCGCTGCCGTCGATTCAGGGACGGTGGTGACGGCCAAACGCGGTGGCGTGGTGGACTACGTCGATGCCATGCGCATCGTGATTCGCGTCAACGACGACGAAGCCGTCGCTGGTGAAGTGGGGGTGGACATCTACAACCTCATCAAATACCAGCGTAGCAACCAGAACACCAACATCAGCCAGCGCCCCATCGTCAAGCGCGGCGACCGCCTGGAAAAAGGCGACGTGATCGCCGACGGCGCCTCGACCGACCTGGGCGAGATCGCGATCGGGCAGAACATGCTGATCGCCTTCATGCCCTGGAACGGCTACAACTTCGAGGACTCGATCCTGATTTCCGAAAAAGTGGTCGCTGACGACCGCTACACCAGCATCCACATCGAGGAGTTGGTGGTCATGGCGCGCGACACCAAGCTCGGCCCCGAGGAAATCACGCGCGACATCCCGAACCTGAGCGAGCAGCAGCTCAACCGCCTCGACGACTCGGGCATCATCTACGTGGGCGCAGAAGTGCAGCCCGGCGATGTGCTCGTGGGCAAGGTCACGCCCAAGGGCGAAACCACGCTCACGCCCGAAGAAAAGCTGTTGCGCGCGATCTTCGGTGAAAAGGCCTCCGACGTGAAAGACACCTCGCTGCGCGTCGACCAAGGCTCGCAGGGCGTGGTGATCGACGTGCAAGTGTTCACGCGCGAAGGCATTGCGCGCGACAAGCGTGCACAGCAGATCATCGACGACGAGCTCAAGCGCTTCCGCCTGGACTTGAATGACCAGCTGCGCATCGTCGAGGCCGACGCCTTCGACCGTATCGAGAAGTTGTTGCTCGGCCGCGTGGCCAACGGTGGCCCGCAAAAGCTGCCCAAGGGCACGAAAATCGACAAAGCCTATCTGGACGCGATCGACAAGTTCCACTGGTTCGACATCCGCCCCGCCGAGGACGAGGTCGCAGCGCAGCTCGAGAGCATCAAGAACGCGCTCGAGCAGACGCGCCACAACTTCGACCTCGCGTTCGAAGAAAAGCGCAAAAAGCTCACGCAGGGAGATGAATTGCCTGCAGGCGTGCTCAAAATGGTCAAGGTCTATCTGGCCGTCAAGCGCCGCTTGCAGCCTGGCGACAAGATGGCCGGGCGCCACGGCAACAAGGGCGTGGTCTCCAAAATCGTGCCGATCGAGGACATGCCCTACATGGCCGACGGCACCCCCGTGGACATCGTGCTGAACCCGCTGGGCGTGCCTTCGCGCATGAACATCGGGCAGGTGCTCGAAGTGCACCTGGGCTGGGCCGGCAAAGGCATTGGCCAGCGCATCGGCGACATGCTGCAACGCGAGGCCAAGGCGGCGGAGCTGCGCAAGTTTCTCCAAGAGGTCTATAACACCCGCGGCCGCAGCGAAGACTTGTCCAAACTCAGCGACGAGGCCCTGTTCGCCATGGCGTCCAACCTGGTCGATGGCGTGCCCTTTGCCTCGCCCGTGTTCGACGGCGCCTCAGAAGACGAAATCCGCGCCATGCTGCAGCTCGCCTACCCCGACGACATCGTCGCGCGCAAGGGTTTGACCCCCGCGCGCACGCAGGCCTACCTGCATGACGGGCGCACCGGTGACCGCTTCGAACGTCCGACCACTATAGGCTACATGCACTACCTCAAGCTGCACCATTTGGTCGACGACAAAATGCACGCGCGCTCCACCGGGCCGTACAGCCTGGTCACGCAGCAGCCGCTGGGCGGCAAGGCGCAGTTTGGCGGCCAGCGTTTCGGCGAGATGGAAGTGTGGGCGCTCGAAGCCTACGGCGCCGCCTACGTGCTGCAGGAAATGCTCACCGTCAAGTCCGACGACGTGCAAGGCCGCACCAAAGTCTATGAAAACATCGTCAAGGGCGAGCACTCGATCGAGGCCGGGATGCCCGAATCGTTCAACGTGCTGGTCAAGGAAATCCGTTCGCTGGGCCTAGACATGGAGCTCGAGAGGGATTGATGGTGCGCGGCCCCGCGCAATCGGGGCCGCGACAGCGCATGCACAGACCCCCTCGCTCCAGCTCCGTCCTCACTATTTAAGGAAGTTCGCCATGAAATCCTTGCTCGACTTGTTCAAACAATTCACGCCGAATGAGCACTTCGATGCCATTCGCATCGGTCTGGCGTCGCCCGAAAAGATCCGTTCCTGGTCGTTCGGCGAAGTGAAAAAGCCCGAAACCATCAACTACCGAACCTTCAAGCCCGAACGCGACGGCCTCTTTTGCGCCAAGATTTTCGGGCCGATCAAGGATTACGAATGCCTGTGCGGCAAATACAAGCGCCTCAAGCACCGCGGCGTGATCTGCGAAAAGTGCGGCGTCGAAGTCACGCAGACCAAGGTGCGGCGTGAGCGCATGGGCCATATCGACCTGGCCGCGCCGTGTGCACACATCTGGTTTCTCAAGTCTCTGCCCAGCCGCCTCGGTCTGGTGCTCGACATGACGCTGCGCGACATCGAGCGCGTGCTGTATTTCGAAGCCTACGTGGTGGTCGATCCGGGCATGACGCCGCTCAAGAAGTTCAGCATCATGAGCGAGGACGACTACGAGGCCAAGCGCAAGGAATTTGGCGACGAATTCGTGGCAAAAATGGGCGCCGAAGGCATCAAGGAGTTGCTCGAATCCATCGATCTGGAGGCTGAGATCGAAAGGCTGCGCGGCGACCTGACCGGCTCCGAAGCCAAGGTCAAGAAAAACGCCAAGCGGCTCAAAGTGCTCGAAGCGTTCCGCAAGTCCGGCATCAAGCCCTCCTGGATGGTGCTCGAAGTGCTACCCGTGCTGCCGCCCGACCTGCGTCCGCTGGTGCCGCTCGATGGCGGGCGCTTCGCCACGTCCGACTTGAACGACTTGTACCGTCGCGTCATCAACCGCAACAGCCGCCTGCGCCGTCTGCTCGAGCTCAAGGCGCCCGAGATCATCGCGCGCAATGAAAAGCGCATGCTGCAAGAAGCCGTGGACAGCCTCATCGACAACGGTCGCCGCGGCAAAGCCATGACGGGCGCGAACAAACGTGCGCTCAAGTCGCTCGCCGACATGATCAAGGGCAAGGGCGGGCGCTTCCGCCAGAACCTGCTGGGCAAGCGCGTCGATTATTCGGGCCGCTCGGTGATCACCGTGGGCCCCACGCTCAAGCTGCACCAGTGCGGTCTGCCCAAGCTCATGGCGCTGGAGTTGTTCAAGCCTTTCATCTTCTCGCGCCTCGAAGCCATGGGCATCGCGACGACCATCAAGGCCGCGAAGAAAGAGGTCGAATCCGGCACCCCCGTGGTCTGGGACATCCTTGAAGAAGTCATCAAGGAACACCCGGTGCTGCTCAACCGCGCGCCCACCTTGCACCGCCTGGGTATCCAGGCCTTCGAGCCCATCCTGATCGAAGGCAAGGCGATCCAGCTGCATCCGCTCGTGTGTGCCGCCTTCAACGCCGACTTCGACGGCGACCAGATGGCCGTGCACGTGCCGCTGTCGGTGGAGGCGCAGATGGAGGCGCGCGTGCTCATGCTCGCCTCGAACAACGTGCTCTTCCCGGCCTCGGGCGAGCCGTCCATCGTGCCCTCGCAGGACGTGGTGCTGGGGCTGTACTACGCCACGCGCGACCGCATCAATGCCAAGGGCGAGGGCATGGTGTTTGCCGACGTGGGCGAGGTGCAGCGCGCCTTCGATGCTGGCGAGGTCGAGCTCGCCTCGCGTGTGAACGTGCGCATCACCGAGTGGCGCAAAAACAAGGAGACCGGCGAGTTCGAGCCTCAGCAAAACCTGGTGGAAACCACGGTAGGCCGCGCATTGCTGTCGGAAATCCTGCCCAAGGGGCTGCCCTTCGAGCACATCAACAAAGCGCTCAAGAAAAAAGAAATCTCCAAGCTGATCAACACATCTTTCCGCAAATGCGGGCTCAAAGAAACGGTGGTATTTGCCGACAAGCTGTTGCAAAACGGCTTTCGTCTCGCCACGCAGGCGGGGATTTCGATTTGCGTCGATGACATGCTGGTGCCACCGCAAAAGGCCGAGATCATCGAGCGCGCCGAAAAAGAAGTGCGCGAGATCGAGCAGCAATACGTCTCCGGTCTCGTCACCGCGGGCGAGCGTTACAACAAGGTCGTGGACATCTGGGGCAAGGCGGCGGACGAAGTCTCCAAAGTCATGATGCAACAGCTCGCCAAACAAAAGGTCATTGACCGCCACGGCAAAGAAGTCGATCAGGAGTCGTTCAACTCGATCTACATGATGGCCGACTCGGGCGCGCGTGGTTCGGCGGCGCAGATCCGTCAGCTCGCGGGCATGCGTGGCTTGATGGCCAAACCTGATGGGTCGATCATCGAAACGCCGATCACGGCCAACTTCCGTGAAGGCCTGAACGTGCTGCAGTACTTCATCTCCACGCACGGCGCGCGCAAGGGTCTGGCCGACACGGCGCTCAAGACGGCCAACTCGGGCTACCTCACGCGCCGTCTGGTCGACGTCACGCAAGACCTGGTGGTGACCGAGGAAGATTGCGGCACGGCCAACGGTTCGCTGATGCGCGCCATCGTCGAAGGCGGCGAAGTGATCGAATCGCTGCGTGAGCGTATTTTGGGTCGCACCGCGGCCGAGGACGTGCTGCACCCCGAAACGCAAGCCGTACTCGTGCCAGCGGGCGAGATGCTCGATGAGACGCGGATCGAAGAGATCGAGGCCGCCGGCGTCGATGAAGTCAAAGTGCGCACGGCGCTGACCTGCGAGACGCGCTATGGCCTGTGTGCCAAGTGCTACGGCCGCGACCTCGGCCGCGGCGGTCTGATCAACCTCGGCGAGGCCGTGGGCGTGATCGCTGCGCAATCGATCGGCGAACCTGGCACGCAGCTGACCATGCGCACCTTCCACATCGGCGGTGCCGCCTCGCGCGCGGCCGTGGCCTCGAGCGTCGAAGCCAAGTCCAACGGCATCATCGGCTTCAACGCCACCATGCGCTACGTGAGCAACACCAAGGGTGAGCTCGTGGTGATCGCGCGTTCGGGCGAAATCATCATCCAGGACGAACATGGCCGCGAGCGCGAGCGCCACAAAGTGCCTTATGGCGCGATCTTGACCGTGAAGCCCGACCAGGTCGTGAAAGCCGGTACCGTGCTGGCGAACTGGGACCCGCTGACGCGCCCGATCATCACGGAATTTGCCGGCCGCGTGAAATTCGAGAACGTCGAAGAAGGCCTCACCGTGGCCAAGCAGGTCGATGAAGTGACGGGGCTTTCGACCCTTGTGGTGATCGATCCCAAGCGCCGCGGCGCAGCCAAGGTCGTGCGCCCGCAGGTGAAACTGCTGGACGCGGCCGGCAACGAGGTCAAGATCCCCGGCACCGACCACACCGTGACCATAGGCTTCCAGGTGGGCGCGCTGATCCAAGTGCGCGACGGCCAGGAAGTGGGGCCGGGCGAGGTGCTCGCGCGCATTCCGGTCGAAGGGCAGAAGACGCGCGACATCACGGGCGGTCTGCCACGCGTGGCCGAACTGTTCGAAGCGCGCACGCCCAAAGACAAGGGCACGCTCGCGGAGCTCACGGGCACGGTGTCCTTTGGCAAGGAAACCAAGGGCAAGATCCGCTTGCAGATCACCGACCCCGACGGCAAGGTGTGGGAAGAGCTCATCCCCAAGGAGAAGAACATCCTCGTGCACGAAGGCCAGGTGGTGAACCGCGGCGAACTGATCGTCGATGGCCCCGCCGATCCGCAGGACATCCTGCGCCTGCTCGGCATCGAAGAGCTCTCGCGCTACATCGTCGATGAGGTGCAGGACGTCTATCGCTTGCAAGGCGTGAAAATCAACGACAAGCACATCGAAGTGATCGTGCGGCAAATGCTGCGCCGTGTCGTGGTGGACAACCCTGGCGACTCCAACTACATCGCGGGCGAGCAAGTCGAGCGCTCCGAGATCCTCAATACCAACGAGGCTCTACGGGCCGAAGGCAAGATCCCGGCCACCTTCACGAACGTGCTGCTGGGCATCACCAAGGCGTCGCTCTCGACCGATTCGTTCATCTCCGCGGCTTCGTTCCAGGAAACCACGCGCGTGCTCACCGAGGCTGCCATCATGGGCAAGCGCGACGAGCTGCGCGGCCTGAAGGAAAACGTGATCGTCGGCCGTCTGATTCCCGCCGGCACGGGCTTTGCCTACCACCAGGCGCGCAAGGCCAAGGAGGCGATGGACGAAGCCGAGCGACGTGCGATTGCCGAAGCCGAGGCGGCCGAGCTCGCCGCTGCCCATGACGCGACCGGCGTCGAAAGCAGCCAGGCCAGCGATGCTGCGGCCGACTGAAGAGGGCCGCTGATCTGCGCGCTCCCAGCTCGCTTGCGCGGGGCACCCGTGCCAGAAATGTTTGCTGGCACGGGTGCTTGGCCGCAAGCGCAGCAGGAGCGTCTCGGTCTTTGCCCCGCTGATTTGCACGCGCCAAGCGATCCCGTACGCAGCGCACACGCATGAGTTCCTCGCAACGAGCGATGCGCCAGGCACCGACGCAAGCGCGCACGGATGCGGGCGCCACCGCGCCGCTGTGGCAGCTGCTGGCGACGGTTGCGAGTACGCTGCAAAGCGTTTTGGCAGGCCGGTCTGCGACGGCAGCGCTCGAAACCGTGGCGCCTTCATTGCGGCCGGGCGTGCAGTCCTTGCTGTACCAAACCCTGCGCTCGCTCGGCCGCGCCCAGGTCTTGCGCAGCAGATTGGTCGCGCGGACCCCGCCGCCCCCGGTGGATGCCTTGCTCTGTACGGCCTTGGCTTTGTGCTGGCACGAGGCCAAGGCCCCCTATCCTGCACACACGCTGCTGCACCAAACGGTGGAAGCCGCCAAGCACCGCCCGGCAACGCGTGCGCAGGCGGGTTTCGTGAATGCTTGTTTGCGGCGCTTTTTGCGTGAGCGCGCGGCCTTGATAGCCGCCACCGATGCCGACCCGCTGGCGCACTGGAATCATCCGCCATGGTGGGTGCGGCGCCTCCAAATCGACCATCCGCAGGCCTGGCAGCAGATTTTGCAGGCGGCCGACGCCCCGGCGCCCATGGTGCTTCGCGTTAATCAGCAAAAATGCACTCCAGCCCAATATCTACAAGCGCTCGAAGCTATCAATATAGAAGCGTCTCCGGTGGGCGTCAGCGGCCTTGTCCTGCGCCGCCCCGTGCCAGTGCAGCAGTTGCCGGGTTTCGAGGCGGGGTGGGTTTCGGTACAGGACGCCGGCGCGCAGTTGGCCGCACCTTTGCTGCTGCAAGGTCTCAACTTGCATGCGCCATTGCGCGTGCTCGACGCCTGTGCAGCACCGGGCGGCAAAACCGCGCATCTGCTCGAGCTCGCGCCGCCGGGTGCCTCCTGGCATGTGACGGCGCTCGAAGTCGATGCGGCGCGCAGCGGACGCATCCACGCCAACCTCGCGCGCCTCGGTCTGCATGCGCAGGTACTCGTGGCCGACGCCGCCTGTCCGCAGGACTGGTGGCGACAAAGCGGCGGCTTGCCTTTCGATGCAATTTTGCTCGATGCGCCTTGCACGGCTTCGGGCATCGTGCGCCGCCACCCTGACGTGCGTTGGCTGCGCCGCCCCACCGACATCGACCAGCTGGCGGCCCAGCAAGCGCGCCTGCTCAACGCGCTGTGGCCCTTGCTGCGCCCCGGCGGCAGACTGCTTTATTGCACCTGTTCGGTATTCCGCGCCGAAGGGGAGGATCAGGTGCAAATGTTTCTTGCACACCACAAGGACGCCGCGCGCATGCCTGCGCCCGGCCATTTGCTGCCCACGTCGGCCGACAATCGCCCCACGGGCCAGGACGACATGCACTACGACCATGATGGATTTTTCTACGCGCTACTCGAAAAAAAACCGGCGTGAAGATGCTTGGTCGCGGCTGCTTTGGCTTTGCGCCTGCGTGTTGTGCGGCCTGCTCATGCACGGGCGCGCCCTGGCGCAGCAGCATCCCGCGGAGGTCCAAGAGCTGCGCGTCGAGCGCAGCGAGGATGGCTTGTACCTGAGCGCCGTGCTGCAGTTCACATTGCCCGAGCTGGTCGAGGACGCGCTGCAAAAAGGCATTCCGATGTTCTTCGTGGCGCAGGCGCAGGTGCTGCGTGAGCGCTGGTACTGGTCAGACCGCGAAGTGGCCGCAGCCAATCGCTATTTGCGCCTGAGCTACCAGCCGCTGACGCGCAAATGGCGTCTGAGCATCGCCTCTACGCCGTTCAACCAGACCGGCCTGGGCGTGGTGCTAGGACAGAATTTCGACGACTTGGCCGAGGCGCTCTCGGTCATGCGCCGTTTTTCGCACTGGAAAATTGCCGACGCTTCCGCCATCGAAGCCGGTGCCAAGCATACGCTGCGCTTTCGTTTCCAGCTCGATCTGTCGCAGCTGCCGCGTCCGTTCCAAATCGGCGCGGTAGGTCACAGCGGCTGGAATCTCCAACTCGAGCGCAGCCTGCACTTCGTGCCCGAGGCAGGCCCGTGACGCGCGCCAAGAAGAACGCCCCCACCACCGCTGAGCAGGGCACCTCCGCCTCGGTGCACGCTGCAACGCGCCAAGCGCGGGCCATGCGCTGGATGGTCGGCGTGGGCATGGCGGTCATGGTCGCTCTTGGCCTGGTGCTGCTTTTTTTGCTCACCCAGGCAACGAACAACCGCGAGTTGTATGAGCGCCATTACGCCTGGCTGTTCGCACTCAATGTCTTGGTTGCCGTACTGCTGCTGCTCGTGCTCGTGTGGATGGCCGTGCGGCTGGGTTTGCGGCTGCGCCGCAAGCGCTTCGGCAGCCGCCTGCTGGTCAAGCTCGCGGGCATTTTTGCCTTCGTGGGGCTCGTGCCCGGCCTGCTGATCTACGTGGTTTCGTACCAGTTCGTCACGCGTTCGATAGAGAGCTGGTTCGACGTGAAGGTCGAAGGCGCGCTCGCCGCAGGCGTGAATCTCGCGCGCGTCTCGCTCGAAGCCATGGCCAACGATATGGCGGCTAAAACCCGTGCGGCCAGCGCGCAGCTGGCGCAGGTTCCCGATGCTGCGGCAGGCTTGGTGCTCGAACACATTCGCGACCAGCTCGGCGCCACCGATGTGATCCTCTGGAGCGCGTCGGGCCGCCCCTTGGCGAGCGCCGGCCAGTCGCGCTTTGCCCTGAACCCCGAGCGCCCCACTGCGGCGCAGCTGCGGCGCGCGCACGAACAGCTCGTGACGACGCAGATCGAGGGGCTCGACGACCTTCAGCCGGGCAGCACGCAGCCACCGCGGGCCAGCGTGAAGGCGCTCGTGCTGGTGCACAGCCAAAGCGTCGGCCTGCTCGAGGAGCCGCGCTTTTTGCAAGCCACGATCCCTTTGCCGCCCGCCTTGATCGCGAATGCCATCGCCGTGCAGGAAGCGAACCGCGAGTACCAGGAGCGCGCGCTCGCGCGCGACGGGCTGCGTCGCATGTACGTGGGCACGCTGACCCTGAGCCTGTTTTTGGCCGTGTTTGGCGCCGTGGTGCTTGCAGTGCTGCTGGGCAACCAGCTCGTGCGCCCTTTGCTCGTGCTCGCCGAAGGTGTGCGCGAGGTCGCGGCTGGCAACCTCAGCCCCAAGGCCGCGCTGCAAGGCAAGGATGAACTGGGTGGCTTGACGCGCTCTTTTGCGCTCATGACGCAGCAGCTTGCAGAAGCGCGCGCGGCCGTCGAAGCCAGCATGGCACAGGTCGACGCCGCACGTGCCCAGCTCCAAACCATCCTGGACAACCTGACCGCCGGCGTGTTGGTGCTCGACGCGCAGGGCCACATCCTTTCGTGCAACCCTGGCGCCACGCGCATTTTGCATTTGCCCCTGCTGCGCTACCTGGGCCAGCCGCTTGCGCAAGTCCCTGGCCTGGCCGAATTTGCCGCGACCGTGCAGGCCCAGTTCGACGCCTTTGTGTCCCGCCATGAACAGCACGAGGCGGATCACTGGCAACTGCCCTTCGCGCTCCACGGTACGAGCGAGGCCGCAGCGCAGCATCCGATCAACCTGATATTGCGCGGCGCCGTGCTGCCCGATGGCTCGCGCCTGCTCGTTTTCGACGACATCACCGAAATCGTCTCGGCGCAGCGCGCACAGGCCTGGGCCGAAGTGGCGCGCCGCCTGGCGCATGAGATCAAAAATCCGCTCACGCCCATCCAACTGTCGGCAGAGCGCCTCGCCATGAAACTCGAAGGCAAGCTGCCGCCGCCAGAGCAGGCCATCTTGACCAAGTCGGTCAAGACCATCGTCGAGCAGGTCGACGCGATGAAGCGGCTCGTGAACGAGTTTCGCAACTACGCGCGCCTGCCCGCGGCCGATTTGCAGGCACTAGACCTCAACGCGCTGGTGAGTGACGTGCTCCACCTCTACGGCGAGGAAAATGCCAGCGTGCCCGTCGAAGCCGACCTCGATCCCCGCTGCCCGCCCATCGCCGGCGACGCCCAGCAACTGCGCCAGGTGATTCACAACCTGCTGCAAAATGCCCAGGATGCCACGCTGCAAGCCTGGCGCGGAAAAGAACCGCCACCGCCGGTGCGCATCATGACGCGCTGGAATGAATCCACAGGAAATGTGCGTCTGATCGTACAGGACAGCGGCACCGGATTTGCCGAACACATTTTGCAGCGGGCCTTCGAGCCCTACGTAACCACCAAAGCACGCGGCACCGGTCTGGGCCTTGCCATGGTCAAAAAGATCGCTGACGAGCACGGCGCGCGCATCGAGCTGTCCAACCGCACCGCAGAAGATGGCGTAGTGCGCGGAGCACAAGTCTCGCTATCATTCACTCCAGCACCAGGTGTTGCCTGACAGCAACACTCCTACCACAACCCCTTTTTTGATGCTTTTCACCCATGGCAAATATTTTGGTGGTGGACGATGAGCTCGGCATCCGTGAGCTGTTGTCGGAAATCCTCAACGACGAAGGCCATAGCGTTGATTTGGCAGAAAACGCAACGCAGGCACGTGCCCTGCGCGCCAACAATGACTATGACCTCGTGCTGCTGGACATCTGGATGCCCGACACCGACGGCGTCACCCTGCTCAAAGAATGGGCCATGAACGGCGCGCTCACCATGCCCGTGCTCATGATGAGCGGGCACGCCACGATAGATACCGCCGTGGAGGCCACCCGCATCGGTGCGTTTTCCTTCCTCGAAAAACCGATTACGTTACAAAAATTGCTCAAGGCCGTGGAGCAAGGCCTGGCCCGCGGCGCCGCCACGGCCGCCGCCGCCACCCAGACCATCGCCACTGCCGTGCCTGCGCCCATGGTGCCGCCGCCTCCCTCTGGCTCCACCGCCACTGCGACGACCGCAGGCACAGACGTCGTGCTCGCGCCCGAGCCCGCGCCAGGCCACCAGGGTTTTGACCTCGATCAGCCCTTGCGCGAAGCCCGCGACCAATTTGAAAAAGCTTATTTTGAATTTCACCTGGCACGCGAAGGCGGCTCCATGACCCGGGTCGCAGAAAAAACCGGTCTTGAACGCACCCATCTGTACCGCAAGCTCCGCCAGCTCGGTGTCGATCTGGGGCGAAGCAAGCGCCATTGATTTTTCCCTCGCTGCGGCAGACGTCCGGCTTTTTCAAACCCCCAATACCTCGAAGCATCGGCCACCACGCGCCACGGCAGGCCAGCGCATAAAAGGCTCTGCGCCGTGCTATGACGACTTCTCAGAACGGCAAGCGCTGGCGACCAGGGGCGGCGACCGCCTGCGGTGGCCCTGCACGAACCGCACGAAAGTCCCCTCGGTAGGGCGAAGCCGCTACCATTGCAGCCCCACGAAAAAACCATGCACCCAGCCCTGCCCCAGCTCATCGATCAAGTGCGTGCCGCAGCGGCGGCGCGTGCGCCCTTGCGCCTGCGCGGCGGCGGTACCAAGGATTTTCATGGCCCCGGCGCGCTGCAAGGCTTGCGCGGCACCGTGCTCGACACGCGCGCGCTCGCAGGTATCGTGAGTTATGAGCCGAGCGAACTCGTCGTCACGGCCTGGGCCGGCACGCCGCTGGCGCAGCTCGAGGCCGCGCTGGCCGAGCGCCGACAGTGCCTGCCGTTCGAGCCGCCGCACTTTGCCACGCCCGATGCTGGCGCCGGAGCCACGGTGGGCGGCATGGTCGCGGCGGGCCTGAGCGGCCCCGCGCGTGTGAGCGTGGGCGCCGTGCGCGATTACGTGCTCGGCCTGCATCTGGTCAACGGCCGCGGCGAAGCCCTGTGCTTTGGCGGGCAGGTGATGAAGAACGTCGCGGGCTACGACGTCTCGCGTCTGATGGTCGGGGCCTGGGGCACGCTGGGTTTGATCACGCAGGTGAGTCTCAAGGTCTTGCCCGTGGCGCCGGCCGAGGCGACACTGCGTTTTTCCTATACCCAAACCGCAGCCCTGCAGCGCGTGCTCGACTGGGCGCGCCAACCCTTGCCGATCAACGCCAGCATCTGGGTGCCAGCAAGTAACGACAACGCAGGCGCGGGCGACAGCGCTGCGCCGCAGCAATGGGGCTGGCTGTACGTGCGTCTGCGCGGCGCGGCGGCGGCCGTCGAAGAGGCTTGCCGGGCGCTCGGTGGAGAGCGGCTCGCTACCCAGGATGCGGCCACCCATTGGCTGGCCTGCCGTGAGCAGACCTTGCCATGGTTTGCCGCACGCGCTCCTATGCATGCGCTGTGGCGCCTGTCGCTGCCGGCAACGGCGCCGCTGCTCGCCCTGCCGGCCACGGCCAGCGCGCCGCTGCTCGAATGGCACGGCGCGCTGCGCTGGGTGCAAGCGCCGCTCGCAGACGCCGCAGCGCTCGTCGAGGCCGCGCGGACCGTGGGCGGAAATGCATCGATTTTCAGAGCGCCTAGCGCAGGTGGAGATTGCCCTCAATGCCTTTTTGGCTTGCAATCTGCGGCACTGCAAAAAATCCAGGCGCGGGTACGTGCGGCTTTCGACCCGCTGGGCATCTTCAACCCCGGCCGCATGGCCGCAGGAGCCTAGCGTATGCGGCGCTTGCGCCACCTCACGGGACGCCACCGCACGGTGGCGAGCAACCGGCGGCTCGGGCTATTGCTGGCGTTCAACGCCGGCGCGGTCAATGCGGGCGGTTTTCTGGTCGTGCACCTCTACACCTCGCACATGACGGGTTTTTTGTCCATGCTGGCCGACAACCTGGTGCTGGGCAACATGGTGTTGGTGCTGAACGCGCTCGGCGCCTTGCTGGCTTTTACCGCGGGTGCCGCGGTGACGGCGATCCTCGTCAACTGGGCGCGGCAGCGGCATTTGCACAGCAGTTATGCGCTGCCGCTGCTGCTCGAAGCCCTGCTGCTGCTCGGCTTCGGGCTGATCGGGGCGCTCACGCTCGACTGGCGCACGCCGTTTGCGGTGCCCATGACGGTGTTGCTGCTGTCGTTCATGATGGGACTGCAAAACGCCACGGTGACCAAGATGTCGTCGGCGCAAATTCGCACCACGCACATGACCGGCGTGGTGACCGACCTGGGCATAGAACTCGGCAAGGCGCTCTACTGGAACCGCGCCGGCAGCCCGCCCGAAAGCCAGGTGCGCGCCAACCAGATACGCCTGCGCCTGTTCGCGGGCCTGGTGGGCATGTTTTTTTGCGGCGGCGTAGCGGGCGCGTGGGGCTTCAAACATCTGGGATTCATTTCCGTGGTGCCGCTCGCGCTGGTGTTGCTCGGGCTGTCGTTGCCGCCCCTTTGGCAAGACCGCCCGCGCTTGCGTGAGGCGCTGCGCAAAGCCCTGCATCGCCAGCATCCCATGCCGCCTGCGGCTCCCTGAATTTCCGCCCTCTTGCGCACTCCATGCAAACCCAGCTCACCCCCGAATACCGCGCCACGGCTGCAGGCCGCGAGGCCGAGGCGATTTTGCGCAAGTGCGTGCACTGCGGCTTTTGCACGGCCACCTGCCCGACCTACCAGCTGCTCGGCGACGAGCTCGACGGCCCGCGCGGGCGCATTTACCTGATCAAGCAGGTGCTCGAAGGCGCCACGCCCACGCGCAAGACGCAGCAGCACCTGGACCGCTGCCTGACCTGCCGCAACTGCGAAAGCACCTGCCCTAGCGGGGTGCAATACGGCCATCTGATCGACATCGGCCGCCAGCTCGTCGAAGACAAGGTGCCGCGCCCCGTGGGCGAGCGCGTGCTGCGCTGGCTGCTCAAAGAAGGGCTGCCTTCGCCGCTGTTCGCGCCGACGCTCAAGCTCGGGCAGGCACTGCGCCCCTTGCTGCCCGCGGCGCTGCGCGCCAAGGTGCCGCCCGCACAATCTGCCGGCGCCTGGCCCACGCGCACGCACGCGCGCAAGGTGCTGCTGCTGGCCGGCTGCGTACAGCCCGCGCTGCTGCCCAACATCAACGCGGCCACGGCGCGCGTGCTCGACGCGGCGGGCCTGCAGCCCGTGCTGGCGCCCGAGGCCGGCTGCTGTGGCGCGGTGAAGTTCCACCTCAACGACCAGGAGGGCGGCAAGGCGCAGATGCGCGCAAACATCGACGCCTGGTGGCCGTGGGTTGCGCCCGAGGGCGGCCGGGCGGGAGTCGAGGCCATCGTGGTCAACGCCTCGGGCTGCGGCCTCATGGTCAAGGAATACGGCCACCACCTGCGCGGCGACCCCGCCTACGCCGACAAGGCCGCGCGCATCAGCGCGCTCGCGCGCGACCTGAGCGAGCTCCTGCCCGACCTGGTGCCGCGCCTGCAGCCACGCATGAAGGACGCAGACCCGGCGCGCGCAGCGCTGTACGCCTACCACCCGCCGTGCACGCTGCAGCACGGGCAACAGCTGCGCGACGTGGTCGAGACGCAGCTGGCGGCGCTGGGCCTGCGCCTGCAGCGCGCGCCCACCGAGGCGCACCTGTGCTGCGGCTCGGCGGGCACGTATGCGCTGCTCGAGCCCCAAATCGCCCAGACGCTGCGCGACCGCAAGCTCGGCCAGCTGCAGACGCTGCAACCCGCGGCCATCCTGAGCGCCAACGTCGGCTGCATCACCCACCTGCAAAGCGGCACCGACCTGCCCGTGCGCCACTGGGTCGAGGTGCTCGACGAATGCCTTTCCTGACGGGGGTGTTCTCTCGCCGCCGAAAACGATCCTCTCTCACCAACACCATGCCAGAACAAGAACTGCAAGCCCCTGCCGCCCCGCCCGCGCCCGCAGCCGCCGCGCAAGCCCCGCGTGAGACGCCCGAAGCCGCCCAGACGCTAGAGTTGTCTGCGGCCCCGCAAACGCCTGAAATGCGCGGGGAGGCTGGCGCGCAATCGGGCAGCACGCCGCCCGCTGCTGCGCCGCAAGTGCCAGTGCCCGGCGCGGCAGCCGCCGCGCCGCGCCGCGCGCGCCACAAGCGGCGCAAGCCGGCGGGGCGCGCCGAGACGACAGCGCCCATGCCGGCGCCGCACCTGGCCGCAAATGCCGATGGCGCTGCGCAGGCGGCACCTTCGTGCACGCCCTCGCCCGCCGCGGCGCCGCAAGGCGGGGTACGCGCGCCGCGGCGCACGCACCCCGTGCTCGAGCAGCTCGCCGCGCTTTATCCGCAGCTCTTCGGCGCCGTGTTCCGGCCCCTCAAGCGCGGCATTTTTCAGGACCTGATCGCCGCCCACCCCGACGCCTTCGAGCGCGCCGCGCTCAAAGAGGCGCTCGCACTGCACACGCGCTCGACGCGCTATCTGCACAGCGTGGCCGCGGGCGGCAAGCGCTACGACCTGGCCGGTCAGCCGGTCGAAGACCTGGCGCCCGAGCATGTCTTGCATGCGCTGCTCGAGGTGTACCGCCGCCGCCAGGCGCGCGCCGGCACCGATGCTGCGGCCACGGCCGACGCCCAGGCCCAGCTGCGCCGGCGCATGGTCGCCGTCTTCGAGGCTTCGGGCCTCACGCGCGAGGCGTACACCGAGCGCGTGCGCAGCCGCGACGAGGCCGTCAATGCCTTGCTCGAGGAGGCCCTGGCCGAATGGGCCGCGCGCAACGCCAAAGACGAGGCCCTGCTGCGCGCCTTCGAGGCCAGCGGCGCCGATCAAGCCAGCGCTGCCCCTGCACCAACGCCGCAAGCCCGGCGCCACGCCGAAGCACGGTTCGCCGCAATGTACGGACTCGATCCGCGCAGCACCGCGCAGGCACTCGAACGCGCCCGCCGCGCCCGACAACGCAGAGCCCACGCCACGGAGTCTGGCTTGGCCGCAGAGGATTCCGCCCAGATGGTTCAGGAGGGCGCAGGCTGATCGTTCCCCGTCATTGCGCAGGCCGAAGGCCTGCGGCAACCCATGGAGCCTGCGCAACAGCACCCGCGCACGCCGCAATGGCGCAGCGAAGGCCCGTGCGGTATCCCCGCCCTTTCTGGCTGCGCCGAGGAGCGCAGCGCCCGGCATCCTCCCTCTGCCCCATCAACGCCACCCGGAAATTCGAATCTGACCCTGATGTTTCCCCACAAATTTTGCTTCAAATTCAAAAAGTTAGACGCAAATTCAGTCCTACGGAGGCTGAACGATTCTTCATCTTGACGAACAAACGCTGATGGAGGAAGTGTTATGCATCTGCACAAGCGCATAGAGCAAATGCTGGGCAGCTGCATGGCGGGTCTGCATGCCAAGCTGGCCCAAGCCGTCAAAGCGGCGGTGTGCAGCGCCTTGCGGGGAGCGCACCTGAGCTTGAGCCAGCTGGCGCGCTCCTTGGAGCCGACCACGGCGATGCGCCATCGCATCAAACGAATCGACCGACTGCTGGGCAATGGCGCGCTGCATGACGCGCGAAAGGACATCTACAGCCAAGTAGCGGCGCAATGGCTGACACAGATCGGACAACTGCTGGTGGTGGTCGACTGGTCGGACGTCACCCCCGATCAGCGTTGGCACTTGCTGCGCGCCAGCGTTGCCGTTGCGGGGCGCAGTATCACCCTGTACGAAGAAGTCCATGCGCAAGAAAAATACGGCAACCCCGACGTGCACCGGCTTTTCCTGCAGCGCTTGGCCAGCATACTGCCAGCGGGCCAGCCGCCCATCATCATGACGGATGCTGGTTTTCGCTCCACTTGGTTCGAGTTGGTGCAACAGCACGGCTGGCACTGGATAGGGCGCGTTCGCGGCAAAGACATGGTGCGGATTGGCGACGGGCCGTGGCAGCGTTGCACGCAGCTCTACCCCCAAGCCACTTCGCATGCCCAGGCATTTGCCCAGGCCCACTACGTGCGCAGCCACGCCGTTGCCTGTCGGCTGATCCTGCTGCAGCGCGAGCCCAAGGGGCGCGTGCGGCGCACGCGCAAAGGGCAGCGCGCGCGTTGTCGCAGCTCGCTCAAGGCCGCCCGCAGAGGCCGTGAGCCGTGGTTGCTGGCGTGCTCACCAAGCCTTGCGCACTTGAGCGCGCAAGCGATTGTGAAGCTGTATGCGCAGAGAATGCGCATCGAGCAATCTTTCCGCGACCTCAAGAGTGAGCGCCTGGGGCTGGGGCTGAGCGCTACGCGCTCGCGCTCGGGCAAGCGACTGGAGGTATTGCTGCTGATCGGGCATTTGGCTGGGTGGTTGTTGCGTCTGCTCGGTGAATGCGCGCAGCAGCGCCAGATGCAGCGTTATTTCCAGAGCACCGGCCGCTCCAAGCCCAAGGAAATCTCCACGCTGACTTTGGCCCGTCGGGTCATCGACGCGGGGGAGTCTTGGCTGGCCCAGCTGCGGCCCAAAGATGCCTTGGACTTGCTTCGCCGGCAAGCCCAGCTGGCGTGTTTGGGCGGGTAAATTTGTGGGGAAACTTCAGAATCTGACCCCAATTAGCCAATGAACAGTTTGGGTTCAGAGCGAAAATAGCCAAAAACCCATGTCAGTCAAGCGCGAGCAGCTATCACATTGGAGATTTCTCGGCTCCGCGCGGGTGGCGTGCGCTGCCTTGCACCAGGTCAAAGCGAAAGAGGCGGCATTCGATGGGGCCGTTCCACATCGGGATGCGGCGTGATTCCTTGAGGCGCATTTTGCTGGGCAGCTTGGGATCGGGCGAGAGCAACCAGGCGGTCCAGCCGACGTAGTGTTTTTTCCAGTGCGCGGCGAGCTGGCGGAAAAAGTCGCCGCCGTCTTCGCCGTCCTGCGCGCTGCGGCTTTCGACTTGTGCAGCCTCGCGGCCCACGGCGGCGCCCTGCGCACGTAGCGCGGCACGTGCGGCGGCGTTCTGGCCTGCATGGCCTGCCGCGGCGATGCGCTCGCCATAGGGCGGATTGAGCAGCAGCACGCCGGGCTGCGCGCAGGGCGGCAAGCGCTGCAGCGCGTCGCCGCCGCGCAGCTGCACGGCTTGCGCCACGCCGGCGCGCTCGGCGTTGCGCTGGGCAAAGTCCACCATGCGGTGCGAAACATCACTGCCAAAAATCGGTACGGCGCTTGTCTGTATTGCCTCGGCAGCTTCTTCTTTGATAGCTTGCCAGACATGCGGCTGAAACGGCTGCAGGCGCTCGAACGCGAAGCGGCGCTGCGCCCCTGGCGGGATGCGGCAGGCGATTTGCGCGGCCTCGATGACGATGGTGCCGCTGCCGCAGCAGGGGTCGTAGAGTGGCACGGGTGCGTCGGAGAGCGGGTTCCAGCCGCTCGCCGCGAGCATGGCGGCGGCCAGGGTTTCCTTGAGCGGGGCATCGCCTTTGTCGAGGCGCCAGCCGCGCTTGAAGAGCGGCTCGCCCGAGGTGTCGATGTAGAGCGCGGCCGCGTCGGGGCCAAGGTGCAGGTGGATGCGCACCTCGGGCCGCTGGGTGTCCACGTCGGGGCGCACGCCCGTCTTGGCGCGGAAGCGGTCGGCCACGGCATCTTTCACGCGCAGGCCGGCAAAGTGCAGGCTCTGCAAGGGGCTGTGCTGCGCGCTCACTTCGACCTTGAAGCTCTGGCGCGGGGTGAACCAGGCTTCCCAGGCGACATCGCTGGCCAGCGCGTAGAGGTCGTTTTCGCTGCGGTAGGGGCGCTCGTTCAGCAGCACGAGCACACGCTGCGCGAGGCGGCTGTGCAGGTTCAGGCGCAGCGCGTCGCGCCAGGCCGCGCGCAGCAGCACGCCGCCGCGCCCGACGAGCAAGTCCTGCCCGGTGCGGCCGGTGAGCGTGTAGACCTCGTCGGCCAGATAGCCTTCTACGCCGCCGGCGCAGGGCAAAAAGAGTTGGAGTGCGTTCATGGGGAATGGAGCATAGGGCAAGGCCACGCGCGTACTTGCCTGATAGAGTCGAAAAAGCTTCGTCCGCGCGTGCTGCAGATGGTGGCGCATGGCTGCGGAGCACGGCATCGCCTTGGCCTCATTCGAATGCGAGCGGGCGTGCATTTTGCGGCGCAGCCGTGCCGCCGAACAGGAGTGCAGCATGAATCCCCCTGTGATTTTCATTCCCGGTGATTGGATAGGCGACACGATGGCCGAGGCGCTTGCGGGCCAGGGTTACGAGATCGTGCGTGGCCCGGCAGCGGACGAAGTGCCGCCGCATGTCGATACGGCAGCGCTGATGCCGCTGCTGCAGCGCGCAGACATCCTCGTGGCAACGCCGGGCTTGCGTGTCGATCGGCCCATGCTGCAGGCACTGGCGCGGCTGCGCGCGGTGGTGGCGCCGGCGATCGGGGTCGAGAACATCGACGTCGCCGCCGCCACGGAACTGGGCATTCTGGTGGCCCACGGCGCCACGCCCGAAAACTACCTGGGCATGGCCGAGGCCACCGTGATGCTGATCGCGGCGCTGGCCATGCAGCTGCCCTACAAGCAGCGTCTGCTGGCCGAGAATGCGCCGCGCCCGCGCGAGCTCTTTTCGCGCAGCGTGCGCGGCAGCACCATAGGGCTCGTGGGCATGGGCCGCATCGCGCGCGGCGTGGTCGAGCGCCTGCGCGGCTGGGAGGCGCAGCTGCTGTATTTCGACCCCTACGTGGCGCAGGATCAGGCCCCGGCGGGCACCACGCGGGTCACGCTCGAGGAGTTGCTGCAGCGCGCCGACTTCGTGAGCCTGCACGTCACCCTGACGGCCGAGACTCAAGGGCTGATCGGTGCGCGCGAGCTCGGCCTCATGAAGACTACGGCGTACCTCGTCAACACCTCGCGCGGTGCAGCCATCGACGAGGCGGCGCTGGTGCGCGCGCTGCAGGAGCGCCGCATCGCCGGCGCTGCGCTCGACACTTTCGTGCACGAGCCGCTGCCGCCCGACAGCCCGCTGCGCGCCTTCGTCGGCAGCGACCACGTGATCCTGACGCCGCACATCATCGGCCAGGGCCGCGAAGTCATGGAGTCGCTGCGCACGGCGGTTGCCGAAAACGTGCGCCGCATCCTGCGCGGCGCGCCGGCGCTCTACACCAAGAACCCCGAATTGCTCGCGCGCTGGCAAGAGCGCGTCGCGCGGTTGGCCTAATTTTCAATACCAAATCGGCACTTCAGGCAATACCATCCAGCGTTAGCAGCTATCCTTAACGAAGCATCGAGGAGACCTTCATGATCACCGCCATCGTCACCTTCGCCCTGCCCCAGCCCATCACGCTGGCAGAGGCGCAGAAGATTTTTCTGAGCACCGCGCCGCGCTATCAAAACCTGCCCGGCCTGCTGCGCAAGTATTACGTGCTCTCGGAGGACGGCCGCACGGCCGGCGGCGTGTACCTGTGGCAAAGCCGCGAAGCAGCGCAGGCGGTGTACGACGACGCCTGGCGCGCCTTCGTGCGCGAAAAATACGGCAGCGAGCCGCAACTCACCTACCTGCACACGCCCGTGGTCGTGGACAACCTCACGCACGAGATCGTCTCGGGCGCGTGAAAACGGCTGGGCGTGGTACTTGCGTGGTACTTGCGCGGTACGTGGCTCAGGTCAGCCGCGTCACGCCCGGCAGCTCGCACGCATAGATGGCGTTGCGCAGCGCGGCGATGGCCTCGTAGCGCGTGAAGCTGCGCCGCCAGGCCAGCACCACGCGGCGCGAGGGCGGCGGGCCTTTGTCGTCGGCGTGCAACGGCAGGTAGCGCACCAGGGCGTCGTCGGTTTTGCGCCGGCGCGCGTTGCCGGGCAGCGCAGTGCGCGGCACCGCGAGCTGCGGCACCAGCGTCACGCCCATGCCCTCGGCCACCATGTGCTTGATGGTTTCGAGCGACGAGCCTTCGAAGGTGCGGCGAATGCCCTCGGCGTTGGTGGAAAAGCGCGCAAATTCGGGGCAGACCTCGAGTACCTGGTCGCGAAAGCAATGGCCTGCGCCGAGCAGCAGCATGGTTTCGTCGCGCAGTTCGGTGGCCGACACGCTCTTGCGCTGGGCCAGCGGATGCTGGGCCGGGACGGCGGCCATGAAGGGCTCGTCGTACAGCGGCGCGATCGCCAGGTTGGTGTCGGGAAAGGGCTCGGCGAGGATCGCGCAGTCGATCTCGCCCGTGCGCAGCATGTCGAGCAGCTTGAGCGTGAAGTTTTCCTGCAGCAGCAGCGGCATTTGCGGCGTGCGCTCCATGCTGCGGCGCACCAGTTCTGGCAGCAGATAGGGGCCTATGGTGTAGATCACGCCCAGGTGCAGCACGCCTGCGAGCGGGTCTTTGCCGCGCCGCGCGATTTCTTTGATCGCTGCGGCCTGCTCGAGCACGACTTGCGCCTGGCGCACGATTTCTTCGCCCAGCGGCGTGACGGCCACCTCGCCGGCCGTGCGCTCGAAGAGCTTGACGTCGAGCTCGTCCTCGAGCTTTTTGATCGCCACCGACAGCGTGGGCTGCGAGACATGGCAGGCCTCTGCAGCGTGGCCGAAGTGCTTGGCGCGCGCGAGCGCGACGATGTATTTGAGCTCGGTGAGGGTCATGGGCGAATGGTACAGATAGGAAAATTGGCTTCTTGCGCCCGTCAAACATGCGCTTCTTGCTCTGCAAACTGCAGCGCCACGGCTTCGAGCGAATTGTGCACCCGCTGCACCATGGGCGAGGTGCCGGCCGCTGACAGCACGAGCTCGTGCGTGGCGCGCGTCATGCCGACGTACAGCAGGCGCAGCTCCTCGTCCAGGGGCTCGCCCTTCCAGGGCAGGGCGTCGAGCCCCGCAATCACCACGAGCGGAAACTCCAGACCCTTGGAGCTGTGCAGCGTCATCAGCCTGACGCTGGGGCGCTTCCACACGAAGGCGCGAAAGCCCGGCGTCGCCATGGACTGCACGGCGATGCCACGGCGCTGCAGTGCCGCGGCGACCAGCACCATGCGCTGGCGGGTGCGAAACAGCACGGCGACCTCGTCGGGCGCACGCCCGTCGGCCAGGGCCTGGGCGATGCGCTCTGCCACCAGTTCGGCCTCTGCGCGCACATTGGGGGCCTGCAGCAATACCGGCAGCGGGCCGCGCCGGCCTGCGCTGGACGGCTGCACGGCCTGCATCTGGTCGTCGGTGGCGGGCCGGTCGGCCAGCAAGCCTTGGGCGCAGTGCATGGCCAGGGCCAACACTTCGGCGGTGTTGCGGTAGTTGAGCTTGAGGATGCTGGTGCGCCCCTGGGCCTGAATGCCCACGCTGGCGAAGTTGAACCTGCGGCGCTTTTTTTGGTAAATGGATTGCGCGTCGTCGTACAGCACCAGCAGCGCGTTCGTCGCCGGATCGACCATGCGCGCGGCCACGCGCAGCCAGGCGTCCTCGAAGTCGTGCGCCTCATCGATCAGCAACGCCAGGTATTGCCCGCCCGGCACCAGGCCGCGCGCCACGGCACGCTCCACCGTTTCGGCCAGCGCGGCAAAGTAGGCATCACCCGCCAGATGCTGCGGCACGTCGAGCTGGTAGGTGCGCACCATGTCCTGGCACCAGCCGTGGAAGGTGCGCACCTGCACGCGTTCATCGACGCCGCGCTGGCGCAGGCTGCCCTCGATGCGCTGGGCCAGGATGCGGTTGAAGCACAGCACCAGGATCGGCCGCTCGGAC
The DNA here is from genome assembly GCF_003337425.1 of Extensimonas vulgaris. Lineage (GTDB taxonomy): Bacteria > Pseudomonadota > Gammaproteobacteria > Burkholderiales > Burkholderiaceae_C > Extensimonas > Extensimonas vulgaris. The sequence goes on along the minus strand of NZ_QPJU01000006.1, from coordinate 185,484 downwards.
GCTGCCGCAGCCGCCAGCTGCTGCGCACGGAAGATCAGGATCATGGTCTTGCCCGAACCCGCCGGGCCGTGGATCACGCGGTGCCCTTCGCCCAGCGTGCGCGCGACCTGTTCCTGCTGCAGGTCCATCACCTGCATCAGGTCGGGCAGCGCGAGCGTGGGGGCGGTTTGCTCCTGCGCCTCGAACAAGGAGGCCTGCTGCACGCGCACTTCCGGAAACAGGTGCCAGCGCACGCGGTCGCGCTGCGGCAGCGTCAGCGCCTGCGGCGTCCAGCCCGCGTACATGCCCCACAGGCGTTTTTCGAATTCGTAAGGATCGAGCTCTTCGGAAAGGTCGTCGCGCAGCAGGGTTTTGAAGTCCGGGAACACCTCGGCAAAGTCCGTGCCCTCGACCTGTTTGCGCCGCACGTTCGACAGCACGCAGCCCCAGCCATAGGGCACGCGCGACTTGCCGCGAAACGGCGGCGCGTCCTGGATCAGCGCGGGGTCGCGCTCCAGCACTTCGTTGAGCTCCAGCGCATAGCCGCGCGCCTGCAGCAAGGGGTGCGCCACGGTGACGAGGCCGCGCGCCGTGGCCAGTTCCACGCTGTCCCGGTTGTAGGCGCGCAGCGAACCCCAGGCCCAGTGCTTGACCTCCAGAATCAGCAAGCCGCGCCGCGGGCTGAAAACCACGAAGTCGGGCTGGCGCGCCTTCGGCCCTATGGGCACGTCGTGCCAGACCAGGTAGTCGTCGGACAGGCAGCGCTTGAGCTGGTGCAGCACGGCGCGCTCGCCCGCATTCGCGCAGCGCTTGTCGATCTGGGTCAAACCTTGGGGAAAGAGGGCCATGGGCTGGTATCGCGCTGCGTGCGCGGTCGCTGGTGGTGCCTGTCTCTGCCCGATGATAGACGCCGCCCCGTGCGCAGCCCGTGCAATTTCAGGCTTTCAAATACTCCGCCTTGCCGCCGAGCCAGCGCGCCACGTGGCGGGCGGCCAATTCGGGGTGTTGGTCGAGCATTTGCGGCGCGAGGGCGCGCGCCCATTCGAGTAAAGCCTGGTCGGTGGCCAGGTCGGCAAAGCGCAGCATGGCTTCGCCCGACTGGCGCGCGCCCAGAAATTCGCCGGGGCCGCGGATGGCCAGGTCGCGCCGCGCGATCTCGAAGCCGTCGCTGGTTTCCAGCATGGCCTTGAGGCGCGCGCGCGCCGTCTCGCCCAGGCGCCCGCTCTCGCCCGTGGCGTAGAGCAGCACGCAGGCCGAGGCCGCGCTGCCGCGCCCCACGCGCCCGCGCAGCTGGTGCAGCTGGCTCAGGCCGAAGCGCTCGGCGTGCTCGATCACCATCAGGCTCGCGTTGGGCACGTCCACGCCCACTTCGATCACCGTGGTGCTCACGAGCACGGCCATCTGCCCCGCGCTGAACTGCGCCATGACGGCTTTTTTCTCGGCGCTGGGCATGCGCGCGTGCAGCAGGCCCACGCGCACGCCGGGCAGGGCCGCGCTGAGTTCGGCGTGCGTCGCCGTCGCATTCCTCAGGTCGAGCGCCTCGCTTTCCTCGATCAGCGGGCAGACCCAATACACCTGCCGCCCCTGCGCGAGCTGGGCGCGGATGCGCTCTATGACCTCGCTGCGGCGCTGTTCGGCCACCAGTTTGGTGACCACGGGCGTGCGGCCCGGCGGCAGCTCGTCGATGGTCGAGACGTCCAGGTCGGCGTAGTAGCTCATGGCCAGCGTGCGTGGGATGGGCGTGGCGCTCATCATCAAAAGGTGCGGCTCCAAAAATCTGTCAGCCTCTGGCATCGTCGGCTGCGGCGCATTCTCGCTTGCGCCGCCCACAGTCTGACAAGATTCCGGTGCCGCTGCCGACAGCTTCTGGCGCAGCGCGAGCCGCTGCGCGACGCCGAAGCGGTGCTGCTCGTCGATGATGGCCAGGCCCAGGCGCGCAAAGCGCACCTGCGCTTGGATCACCGCGTGCGTGCCCACGACCAGCGCGGCCTGGCCCGAGGCGATCAGCGCGAGCATTTCGGCGCGCGCTTTTTTCTTCTGGCTGCCCGTGAGCCAGGCCACGCACTGGCCGCGCGGTGCGAGCAGCGGCGCGAGCCAATCGACCAGTTTGGCAAAGTGCTGCTCGGCGAGGATTTCGGTCGGCGCCATGAGCGCGCACTGCCAGCCCGCGGCAATGGCCGTGGCCGCGGCGAGCGCCGCGACCACCGTCTTGCCCGAGCCCACGTCGCCCTGCAGCAGGCGGTGCATGGGTTGCACGCGCGCGAGGTCGTGCGCGATCTCCGCGCTCACGCGGCGCTGCGCTGCGGTGAGCTCGAACGGCAACGCCGCAAGCAATTGCTCGGGCAGCTCCCCGGCTGGCGCGCGCAGCTGCGGGGCACGCCGCCGCGCGCGCTCGCGCCGCGCCTGCCACTGCGACAGCTGCTGCGCGAGCAGCTCCTCGGCCTTGAGGCGCTGCCACGCCGGGTGGCTGCGGTCTTCGAGCGTGGAAAGCGCGACGTCGGGTTCTGGCTTGTGCAAAAAAAAGAGCACCTCACGCAGACTACACAAAGACTTTTGGCCATTTTGATCCAAAAACCCGGTGCCGGGCGGCGCGACGCCCGCAGGCAAAGTCTCGGACAGGTCGGCACGCGAGAGCGCCGTCAGCACGGCGCGGCGCAGATACGGCTGGGGCAGGCCCGCGGTGCTCGGATAGACGGGTGTGAGCGCGGCAGGCAGTTCGCCCCCTGCGGGGCGAAACGCCGGATGCAGCATCTGCCGCCCCCAAAAGCCGCCGCGCACCTCACCGCGGATGCGCAGGCGCGCGCCCACGGCCAGCGCCTTTTGCTGCGATGGGTAGAAGCTGAAAAAGCGCAGCACGCAGCTGCCCGTGCCGTCCTCCACCGTGACGAGCAGCTGGCGGCGCGGGCGCAGCTGCACCTCGCTGGCCGTGACCGTGGCCTCGATCTGCACCACCTGCCCGTCGCGCGCCTGCGCGAGCGGCGTGATGCGCGTTTCGTCCTCGTAGCGCAGCGGCAGGTGCAGCGCCAGGTCGATGTCGCGCACCAGGCCGAGCTTGCGCAGGGCTTTTTGCGGGCCGCTCGGCGGGGCTTTGCGCGCGTCCTTGGCCGGCTTGTCTGGCGCGGCGCCCGGCGCTTCCTGCATGGCGGCGGTGCGCACATCAGCGGCGGCGTTCGAGGAAGCGGGCATGGTGAGAAGCAGGAAAATGCAGCGCAAAGCCTATCATGCCCCCTGCGGCCGATGCGGGGCCGATCCGAGTTACCGCCTTTTACAATTGCGCACCACATGGGTGCATATTCCTGCACCAGCGTCCGAACGCAGCCTTCGCACAGAATTTTCCTCCATGCTCAAACGCATCCCCGTTCAAAGCCTGACCCTGGGCATGTACCTGCACGAGTTTTGCGGCTCCTGGATGGAGCACCCATTCTGGCGCGCGCAATTCCTGCTCAAAGACCCCAAAGACCTCGACCGCATCCGCGCCACCTCGATCCACGAAGTCTGGATAGATACCGACAAAGGCCTGGACGTGCCGGCCGGCACCCCCGCGACCACGCGCGAGCAGGCCGACGCGCAAATCGACACCGATTTCGGCCAGCTCGACGAACTGCCAGCGTTCACTGCTGCGCCGCCCGCCCCGGCCCGCGCACTCGCTCCGACTTCGATGGAAGCCGAACTGCAAGCCGCGGCGTCGATCTGCCAGGCGTCCAAGCAGGCCATGGTGGACATGTTCCGCGAAGCACGCATGGGCAAGGCGGCTGACGCAGCCACCGCACGCGCCATCGTCGAGCAGATTTCCGACTCGATGACGCGCAACCCCAGCGCGCTCATCAGCCTGGCGCGGCTCAAGACGGCGGACGACTACACCTACATGCACTCGGTGGCCGTGAGCGGGCTCATGGTGGCGCTGGCGCGCCAGATCGGGCTCGACGAGGAGCAGACGCAGATCGCCGGCATGGCCGGGCTGCTGCACGACCTGGGCAAGGCCTTCATCCCGCTGTCAGTGCTCAACAAGCCCGGCAAGCTCACCGACGAGGAGTTTGCGCTCATGCGCAAGCATCCCGCGCGCGGCTGGGCGCTGCTGCGCCGCAAGGGCGACCTGCACGAAGCCGTGCTCGACGCCGTGCTGCACCACCACGAAAAAATCGACGGCTCGGGCTATCCCGACAAGCTCGCAGGCGAACAGATCTCGCTGATCGCCAAAATGGCCGCGATCTGCGACGTCTATGACGCCATCACCTCGAACCGCCCCTACAAAAACGGCTGGGACCCGTCCGAGTCGCTGCGCCGCATGGCCGAGTGGACGCGCGACCACTTCGACGCCAAGCTCTTTCAGGCTTTCGTCAAAAGCATAGGCATCTACCCCGTGGGCTCGCTCGTGCGCCTGGCGTCGGGGCGCATCGGCGTGGTCACGCAGCAAAGCGGCAAGTCGCTGCTCATGCCCTGCGTGAAGGTGTTTTTCTCGACCAAGTCGGACTTGCGCATTCCGCCCGAGGTGATCGACCTGTCCGCCCCCGGCTGCTCCGAGAAAATCGTGGCCCGCGAAGACCCGGCAAAATGGCACTTTCCCGACCTGAACGAGCTCTGGTCGGGCTAGTCCGTGTGCTGCACCGCAGATAGCCGCACATGAAATCGCGCCTTCGCACTCAGGGCGGCGTTACAAATCCTCGCGATAGCTTCGGCTATCACTGCGGTTTGCGCCTTGCCCTGAGCGCGAATCCATCGATTTCATTTTGTGCGGTTATCTGCGGTGCAGCACACGAAGCCAGCCGTGGTGACGCGCGCTGGCGTGCCGAAGCACCTCTGACTTTGCTGCCGCCCATGCCCGCGATCCTCACGCTGACCCCGAACCCCGCCCTGGACTTGTCCACCACCGCCGAGCGCGTGCTGCCCACGCACAAGCTGCGCTGCGGCCCCGTCACGCGCTATGCGGGCGGCGGCGGCATCAACGTGGCGCGGCTGCTGCACCGCCTGGGCGCGGACGTGGCGGCCTGGACACTCATAGGCGGGCCCGCCGGAGTCAAGGTGCAACAGCTGCTGGAAGAAGACGGCGTGCCTGCGCTGTGCCTGCCCATCGCGGGCGACACGCGCGAAGATTTTTCGGTGATCGAAACCGCCTCTGGCCAGGAATTTCGCTTCGTGCTGCCCGGCCCCCTGCTCGCCGCCGCCGAATGGCAAGCCATGCTGGCGCAGCTCGCATCCTTGCCGAGCGCGCCACGCTGGCTCGTCGCAAGCGGCAGCCTGCCGCCCGGCGTGCCCGACGATTTTTACGCGCAGGCGGCGCGCATCGCACAGCGCAAGGGCGCCCGCTTTGCGCTCGACAGCTCGGGCCCGGCGCTCGCTGCGGCGCTGCAGGTCGGTGTGACGCTGGTCAAGCCCAGTTTGCGCGAGCTGCGCGAATTGACCGGCGAGGCACTGCCCGACGCGCCCGCCTGGCAGGCCGCCACGCAAAACCTGGTGCGCAGTGGCCAGGCCGAGCTCGTGGCGCTGTCGCTGGGCGCGCAAGGCGGGCTGATCGCGTGCCGCGACGGCGTCTGGCAGGCCCCCGCGCTGCCCGTGCCCACGACCACCGGCACCACGGGTGCGGGCGACTGTTTTCTGGCGGCGATTTTGTGGGCACTCGAGCAAGGCGAGCCGCCACCCGAAGCGCTGCGCTGGGGTATGGCCGCCGGCGCCGCGACGCTGCTCGCACCCGGCACCGCGCTCGCCCAGGTGGCCGACGTGCAGCGCCTGCTGCCGCAGGTGGTGGTGCAGGCGGTGCAAGCGCAGTAATCGGCACGACTTACGCAAATCGAGGTCAGGCAAGGCACGCATCCCATGACAAAACACCTCGCTGCATCCTTGTTTGCGTAAGTCCAGATCGGCTCGGCCAGCGCCACGCGGTGTGCATGATTCTCCGCTCCGTCATTGCGAGGGCCGAAGGCCCGCGGCAATCCATGGGGCCTTGGCAACAGCGCCTGCGCGCGCCGCACTGGACAGAACTGGATTGCCGCGCCCCTGCGGGGCTCGCAATGACGGATATTTCAACTGCCGCCAAACTTGCAACACCGTTTCCGGCTTTGCCATACTCGCGCCCTTTCCTTCACTGCGGGCCTGTCCAGCCCCTCTTGCCATGCCTTTTCCCGCCCCCACCGACCCCGGCGCGCCGCGCCACTTCACGCTGCAAGACTTCGACTTCGCGCTGCCGCCCGAGCTGATCGCGCAGCACCCTGCGGCCGAGCGCAGCGCCGCGCGCCTGCTCGACGGGCGCGGCGCGCAGCCCGTGGATCGCGTCTTTCGTGACCTGCCGGCGCTGCTGCAGCCGGGCGACCTGCTCGTGTTCAACGACACGCGCGTGCTCAAGGCGCGCCTGTTTGGCGAGAAAGCCAGCGGCGGCAAGCTGGAGCTGCTGATCGAGCGCGTGCTCGCGGGCAACGAGGTCGTCGCGCACATGAAGGTCAGCAAAAAGCCGCGCGTGGGCAGCACGCTGCTGCTCGCAGGCGGGCCGCAGCGCGGCGGCTTCACGGCCACGCTGCTCGGGCGCTGGCCCGACGCCGACGGGCCGCTGTTTCGCCTCGCGCTGCACGGCCCGGCAGACGCGCCCGATGCAACACCCTACGCGCTCATGGAGCGCTACGGCCACATGCCGCTGCCACCTTACATAGCGCGCGCGCAGCAGTCGGCCGATGCCGCGCAGGCCGCCCAGGAGGCGCAGGACGCCGAGCGCTACCAGACCGTGTTTGCGCGCCAGCCCGGCGCCGTGGCCGCGCCCACGGCGGCGCTGCATTTCGACGCGGGCGTGCTCGCCGCGCTGGCCGCGCGCGGCGTGGAGCGTGCAAACGTCACGCTGCACGTGGGCGCGGGCACCTTCCAGCCCGTCAAGACCGAGAACCTGGCCGAGCACCGCATGCACAGCGAGTGGTACGACATCCCCGCCGCCACGCTCGAGGCGCTTGCGCGCTGCCGTGCGCGCGGCGGGCGCGTGGTCGCCGTGGGCACGACCACGGTGCGCACGCTCGAATCCTGGGCGCGCTCGGGGCACACGCGCGGCGAGACCGACATCTTCATCACGCCGGGCTTTGCGTTCCAGGTGGTGGACTTGCTCGTGACCAACTTCCACCTGCCCAAGAGCACGCTGATGATGCTCGTGAGCGCCTTTGCGGGCTGGGCGCACACCATGGCGCTGTACCGCCACGCGATCACGCAGCGCTACCGCTTTTTCAGCTACGGCGACGCGATGCTGCTCGCGCGGTGTACGCCGCAGGCCGCGTAGAAGGCGGAGCCGCGGAAGTGGCGCCGCCCGGCCTGCGACAATCGCCCGCATGACTGCCCCGGTTTCTCCCCCCCACTCCAGTGCGTTCGCGCCGCTGCGCAACGACTGTTTTCTGCGCGCCTGCCGCCGCCAGGCCACCGACTACACCCCCGTTTGGCTGATGCGCCAGGCAGGCCGCTACCTGCCCGAATACAAGGCCACGCGCGCCAAGGCGGGCAGCTTCATGGGCCTGGCGACAAACGTGGATTACGCCACCGAAGTCACGCTGCAGCCGCTCGAGCGCTTTGCGCTCGACGCCGCGATCTTGTTCAGCGACATCCTCACCGTGCCCGACGCCATGGGCCTGGGCCTGTCGTTCGCTGAAGGCGAAGGCCCGCGCTTTGCGCAGGCCGTGCGCGACGAAGCCGACGTGGCCCGGCTCGCCGTGCCCGACCTCGACAAGCTGCGCTACGTGTTCGACGCCGTCACCAGCATCCGCCGCGCGCTGCAAGGGCGCGTGCCGCTGATCGGCTTTTCGGGCAGCCCCTGGACGCTCGCGTGCTACATGGTCGAGGGCAAGGGCAGCAGCGACTACCGGCTCGTCAAGACCCTGCTCTACAGCCGCCCCGACCTCATGCACCGCATCCTCGCGGTGAACGCGGACGCCGTCGCGGCGTACCTGAACGCGCAGATCGACGCGGGCGCGCAGGCCGTGATGGTGTTCGACAGCTGGGGCGGCGTGCTCGCCGATGGCGCCTTCCAGCAGTTCAGCCTGGCCTACACGGCGCGCGTGCTCGCGCAGCTGCAGCGCACGGGCGCCGACGGCCAGGACGTGCCGCGCATCGTCTTCACCAAGGGCGGCACGCAGTGGCTCGAAGACATGCGCGCGCTCGACTGCGAGGTGCTGGGGCTGGACTGGACGGCGCACCTGGGCAAGGCGCGCGCGCTGGTCGGCGGCGCGGTGGGCGGGCCCGGCAAGGCGCTGCAGGGCAATCTGGACCCGAACGTGCTGTTTGCCCCGCCCGCGCAGATCGAGCAGCAGGTGCAGCAGGCGCTCGCGAGCTTTGGCCCGCCGCACTGCGAGCGCAGCACGTGCGGCCCCACGCACATCTTCAACCTGGGCCACGGCATCAGCCAGTTCACACCGCCCGAGCATGTGGCGGTGCTGGTCGAGGCCGTGCACAGCTATTCGCGCACGCAACGCCAGGCCCAGACTTTTTCACAGCTTGCGACACCCTGAACGCGATACCGGCCCCCCTGCGGTGCAAGCCGCGGCTGCCGCCACCGGCTTGGAAATTTTTTCTAACCCATTGATTTTTATAGAAATCAAGTCCCTGCGCGTTTCCTGGGCAAAGTGCGCAGAACACGGCGCGACAAGGCTTTGCAAGGCATTTACAAAGCCTGTCCACAAAGTTATCCACAGAAATTGTGGAACACCGCAAAAATCCCGCACGAATCAAGCACTTGCACACCAAAGCAGAGAAAAAAGACCCAATGCGCAAGTGCAGTTAGCACAAAAATGCCCAAAATCAGGCCTTGACAGGCGCAGAAAGTTCGACTTGTGCACAATTTTTTTGATGCAACGCAACAAGGCACCGGCTTGCCGGCACGTCTCAGTAAAACCGCTTCTCAAGCGGAAGATGCTTGATTCACAAGGACTTTTCCTTTTGCTGAATTTGCGTGCACCCCAGCCAGCCCACGCAGCCATGCGGCCTGGCGCCCCGTCTGCGCAGGTTTTCAACAAAGTTATCCACAGAAATTGCAGATAAGCCCAAAAAGCCCAGAAAAATCAAGCCCGTGGCGCTATTTTTTCCTCAGTGATTCATGTCTGACGCATCCCACCTCGTCCCCGTCGCCGTGCACGCCCCGGTGCACAGCGGCCTGGGCGATCTGCTGAGCTACGCGAGCCCCGAGCCACTGCCGCCAGGCACGCTGGTGCGCGTGCCGCTGGGCGCGCGCGAGGTGCTGGGCGTGGTGTGGGACGGCGCCGCGCCGCCCCCCGCGGCAGGGGTGGAGATTCGCGCGGTCGCGGGCGTGCTCGAGGGGCTGGCGCCGCTCGATGCGCACTGGCGCCGGCTCGTGGCTTTCACGGCGCGCTACTACCAGCGCAGCCTGGGCGAAGTGGCGCTTGCGGCGCTGCCGCCGCAGCTGCGCACGCTCAGCGCCGAGCAGATCGCGCGCCGCCTGCGGCGCAGCACGCCCGCGCCCGAGGTGGCTGCAGAAACTATCGAAAACGTAGTGCTTAGCGCAGAGCAGGAAAGCGCCAGAGCCCAAATTGCCTCTGAACCCGGGCCTTTCTTGCTGTTCGGCAGCACGGGCAGCGGCAAGACCGAAGTCTATCTGCGCTGCGTACAAGAGGCGCTCGCGGCGGCGCCCGACGCGCAGGCGCTGGTGATGGTGCCCGAGATCAACCTCACGCCGCAGCTCGAAGAGCGCTTTCGCGCGCGCTTCGCGCCGCGCTTTGGCGCCGCGGCGGTGGTGGCGCTGCACAGCGGCATGACGCACGCGCAGCGCCTCGCGAGCTGGCTCGCGGCGCACGCGGGCCGCGCGCGCATCGTGCTGGGCACGCGCATGGCCGTGTTCGCGAGCCTGCCGGGCCTGCGCCTGATCGTCGTCGATGAGGAGCACGACCCGAGCTACAAACAGCAAGAGGGCGCGCGCTATTCGGCGCGTGACCTGGCCCTGTGGCGCGGACGCACGCAGGGCGCGAAGGTGATCCTGGGCTCGGCCACGCCCTCGCTCGAGAGCTGGCACGCAAGCCTCCCAGCGACGCCCGAAGACCCCGCGGGCGGGCGCTACCTGCGCCTGCACATGCCCAGCCGCATCGGCGCGGGCGCGCTGCCGCGCGTGCGCCGCGTGGACATGAACCAGCAGCCGCGGCGCAGCGTGCTCTCGCCGCCGCTGCTCGCGGCCATCGCCGAGCGCGTGGCGCGCGGCGAGCAGAGCATGCTCCTGCTCAACCGGCGCGGCTACGCCCCGGTGCTGCACTGCGCCGACTGCGACTGGAAAAGCGACTGCCCGCACTGCAGCGCGCACCAGGTGTTCCACAAGCTCGACCGCACGCTGCGCTGCCACCACTGCGGCTTGACGCAGCGCGTGCCGCGCGCCTGCCCGGCCTGCGGCAGCCTGGACATCGTGCCCATAGGCCGCGGCACCGAGCAGCTCGAAGAGCAGCTGGCCGAGCTGCTCGCGCCCGTGCTGCGCCCCGACGGCACGCCCGCGCGCATCGTGCGCATCGACGCCGACAGCACGCGCGCCAAGGGCGCGCTGCAAAGCCAGCTGGCACAAGTGCACGCGGGCGAGGTCGACGTGCTCGTGGGCACGCAGATGATCGCCAAGGGGCACGACTTTCGCCGCATCACGCTCGTGGCCGCGGTGCAGCCCGACGGCGCGCTGTTTTCGAGCGACTTTCGCGCGCCCGAGCGCCTGTTTGCGCTGCTCATGCAGGCCGCGGGCCGCGCCGGGCGCGACGCCGCCTACATGGCCGTGCAGGGCACGCCGTGCGAGATGTGGGTGCAGACCAGCCACCCGCGCCACCCCGTGTTCGAGGCGCTCAAGCGCCACGACTACCCGGCCTTTGCCGCGCAGCAATTGCAAGAGCGCGCCGCCGCAGGTCTGCCGCCGTTCAGCTTCCAGGCGCTGGTGCGCGCCGACGCGCGCACGCAGGACGTCGCGCAAGGCTTTTTGCGCGCCGCAAGCGAAGCCGCGCAGGCGCTGCCCGAGCTCGCCCAGGTCACGCTCTACCCGCCCGTGCCGCTCGCGATCCAGCGCGTGGCCAACGTGGAGCGCGCGCAAATGCTGCTCGAGAGCCAGCACCGCACCGCACTGCAGCGCTTTCTGGCGGCGTGGCAGCCGCTCTTGCACGCCACGCGCGCCGACCCCGCGCACAAGGGGCTGATCCGCTGGCTGATCGACGTCGATCCGCTCGCGATCTGAAAATTACATGAGGACGCGGGATGATCGTTCCCCCGTCATGGCGCGGGCCGCAAGCCCCACGGCAATCCGGCAGCCTTCGATCCAGCGCCTGCACACGCCGCAATGACGTGTGCCTTGCAAAAGGCCGAGCGCAGCGACGGCCCGTTTGGTATCCCCGCCCTTTCTGGCTGCGCCGAGGAGCGCAGCGCCCGGCGGATCAAGGGCGCGCGATGTTTGAGCGCAGCGAGTTTCGCGCGCCCCCGCCGGGCGCGAGCACCGCAGGTTGCCCTGACCGCCGCAAGGCGGGCAGGGACGCAGACAGCAGGGTCGCCTTCTTTTGCCTACTTTTCTTGGCGAGACAAGAAAAGTAGGTGCGCTGCCGGGCGCACTTCCCGGCATCCTCCCTGTGCCCCATCTCCACCCCGCCGAAAATAGGACACGACTTACGCAAATCGGGGTCAGGCAAGGCGCACGCCCCAATGGCAAAGCACTTTGCTGCATCCTTGTTTGCGTAAGTCCAGTAGGAATTTGACTCGCAATTTCGCCCCGTCATGGCGCGGGCCGCAAGCCCTACGGCAATCCGGCGGCCTTCGATCCAGCGCCTGCACAGGCGCGCGGCACCGCCTCATGAACCACCATTTTTTATAGTCTTTTTGGCCTTTTGCGCTGGTGCAGCAAGCGCTCATAGCTTCTAAAGAAATAGCAAAGCAGCCATGCGCATCAGGGCGCTAGTGCAGTGTTTGATGCTTGATGCGACCAATAAAACCGATGGATTTTTGGTCTGGGCAAGGCGCAAACCGCAGCGATACCGGGCGGTATCGCGAGGATTTGCAACGCGGCTCAGGCCGAAAAGACGCGGTTTTATGTTGCAGATAGCGTCGAACGCTGCACTAGCCAGGCCACGGCGGCGGAAAAGCTCAGGAAGGCCAGCGCCGTCGAAACCAGGATCACATGCGCCACGCGCCCCGTGTGTGCGCCGAAGCGCTCGGCGAGCAACGACACATTGCTTGCGCTCGGCAGCGCCGCGACGAGCACCAGCGCGAGCAGCGTCTGTGGCGTGAGCGGCGCGCCCAAGGCCTGCGCCACGTGGCCCACGATCCAGACCAGCAGCGGGTGCACGAACAACTTGGCCAGGGCCAGCGGCACATAGGAGAGCGGACGCACATGCTCGTGCGGATGGATTTGCGCGCGCGCCAGCACCGCACCTATGCTGAACAAGGCCACGGGCGACGCGGCGTCGGCCAGCATGGCCACGGTCTGCTCCAGCGGCTGCGGCAGCTGCCACTGCAGCGCCGAGGCCAGCGCGCCGAGCGCGATCGCCCAGGGCATGGGGTTCGCCGCCATGCCGCGCAAGGCCTGGCGCAGCGCCACGGCGGCGCCGTGCGTGCCGTGCGCGCCCAGGCGCGACAGCGCAATGCACAACGAGGTGGTGCACACCATATCCACCAGCATGCTCAAGATCACCGGCCCGGCCGCCTGCGCGCCCAGCAGGGCCACGAGCAGCGGCACCCCCATGAAGCCCGAGTTCGGCATGGCCGCCACGAGCGCGCCGAAGGCAGCGTCGTTCCAGCTGCTGTGCAGCGCGCGCAGCCCCCACACCGCGCCCGCTACCAGCGGCAGCGCACACAGCAGGTACACGCCGCCCGCGACCGGGTCCAGCAGCTGCCCGATGGGCGTGCGCGCGCCAAAGCGGTACAGCATGCACGGCAGCGCAAAAAACAGCACGAAGGCGTTGAGCCCGGGGATCGCCGCGAGCGGCAGCAGCCCACGCCGCGTGGCCATAAAGCCGCACAGCACGAGCGCAAAAAAAGGGAAGGTGATGCGCAGGATGGACAGCACGGGCAGCGAAGGTGAGGCGCCAGGGGTAAGCGCGCGATACCGCTTACTTGCGCTGCACGAACAGGTTGCGCTTGTAGTCCTCGGGATAGGCGAAGGTGATGGCGCCGTTTTTCACCGTGGCGATCACGAGCATGCTGCGCGTGAAGGCGACCTTGTCGTCGGGCGTGAACGGCTTCTCATAGGTGGCGACCACGCCATAGTAGGTCTTGAGCTTGCCTTCCAGCGCCTCCTTGATGGCTGGGCCGCTCAGTTGCCCGTCGCGGATGCTCAGCAGGGCGTACATCGCAAGATAAGTGGCGTCATAGCCATTTGCAGCAGCCATGGGGACGGCCAGCTTTCCGTATTTGCGGGTGTAGTTTGCAAGAAAAGCCGCGCGGCGTTCGTTGCTCGGCTCGGCGATGAAGGTTTGCACCAGCAGGGTGCCTTCGGCCGCGTCCTTGGCGCCATCAAGAAAATAAGGGAAAGACAATGTCCAAGGCCCGACTTGCGGCACCTTCCAGCCCAGCGCTTTTTTGCCGTTCGCCACCACCGCGTTTTCCGGTCCCACCGTGTAGGTGAAAACCACGTTGGCGCCTGCCGCGCGCGCGGCCTCGAGTTCGGCGGTGAGGCTTTTCACGCCGGTCGGAAAGCGCGCCACGTACACGGGTTTGAGCCCTTTGGCAGCCAGCGCAGCGGTCACATCCTTCAAGCCGCCCTCGCCGTACCCTGTGGTGTCGGCAAAGATGGCGACCTTGGTCCAGCCGCGCTTGACGATGTCGTCGACCATGAACGGCGCCTGCAGTGCGTCAGGCGCCTGCATGTGGAAGATGTAGCTCTCGCGCGGCGGATAGGTGCCTGCGATCGCCGTTCCGGTGGCGCAGGGCACGATGAGCGGCGTCTTGTTGTTTTGAAACAGGTCGATCGAGCGCAGCGCCACGCCGGTGTTGCAAAAGCCGATGACGAGCGGGACTTTTTCGCTCAAAAGCTCCTGCGCGAGCTTACGGCCACGCGCGGGGTCTGCCGTGTCGTCCTTGACGACCAGCTCCAATGGCCGCCCGAGGTAGCCGCCCACGGCGTTGATCTCTTCGACCGCGAGACGGATGCCATTGAGCATGGGCACGCCAAAATCGGACGACGGCCCCGTGAACGGCCCGATGACACCGATACGCACCGGCGTAGGCGCAGCGCCCTGCGCATGGCCGGGCGACGGCAGCCACAGCGCCACAAGTACGAACAGGGCACAAAGCCAGTGCAGCCCGTGCCAGCCAAGGCGTGCGCCGCGGGAAGTGCACGCAAAATCGCGCGCAACGAAGTGCAAGACGTTTTTCATCGCAAGGACTCGCAAGGGTGGAACTGTGCAGGAATAGTGACACGACTTATGCAAATCGGGCTCAGGCAAGGCGCTCGCCCCATGGCAAAACACTCTGCTGCATCCTTGTTTGCGTAAGTAGAGAGTAGCGCCATTTTCCAGTGTGGCCGGCTGGATGGCAACAAGCTATCAGCCCTATAGCTTTGATCCCAGTCTTTACAAGGTGCGGGCTTCTTATACTTTGGCAATGTTTCAGCTCCCGCGCACTGCCACCGCACCGTTTTGCCCCTCCGAGGTCAAGGGCAGCATCGCCGTTGCGCCCGACCTGCCGCTCGCGCAAAAGCTGCTGCGCTACGCCGGGCCGGGGCTGCTCGTGTCGGTAGGCTACATGGACCCGGGCAACTGGGCCACCGACATCGAGGCGGGCTCACGCTTTGGCTACGGGCTGCTGTTCGTGGTGCTGCTGTCCAGCCTTGCGGCGATGGTGCTGCAGACCTTGTGCGTGCGCCTCGGGCTCGTGACGCAGAAAGACCTTGCGCAGCTGTGCCGCGACCGTTACCCACGCAGCGTGGGCGCGCTGCTGTGGCTGGGCGCCGAGCTCGCCATCATCGCCTGCGACCTGGCTGAGGTGCTGGGCAGTGCGCTGGCGCTGCACCTGTTGTTCGGCCTGTCCTTGCCCACGGGCATTCTCGTGACGGCACTCGACACGGTGTTGGTGCTCGGCCTGCAGGGCGCGGGGTTTCGGCGCGTGGAGGCCATCGTGCTCGGCCTGGTGGCGACGATCGCGGTGTGCTTTGCGCTTGAACTCGCGCTCGCGCCGCCGCAGTGGGGCGGACCTGCAGGCGTGTGGGCGGGCTTTGTGCCCAGCCTGCAGCGCCTGCAGGAGCCCGGCGCGCTGTACCTGGCGATTGGCATCGTCGGCGCCACCGTGATGCCGCACAACCTGTACCTGCACTCGTCCGTCGTGCAGACGCGCCGCTACGCGCCCACGGCGGCAGGCCGGCGCGACGCCGTGCGCTTTGCGAGCCTGGACACCCTGGTTTCGCTGTCGCTCGCGCTGCTCGTCAACGCGGCCATCCTGACGCTCGCGGCAAGCACCTTTCACCGCAGCGGCCACCACGACGTGGCCGACATTGCCGATGCCTACCGCCTGCTCGAACCCATCGTGGGCGGCACGCTCGCGGCGCTGCTCTTCGGCCTGGCGCTGCTCGCGGCCGGGCAGAGCTCCACCTTCACCGGAACGGTGGCCGGACAGGTCATCATGGAGGGCTTTTTGCACCTCAAGATTCCGTGCTGGCAGCGGCGCCTGATCACGCGTTTGCTGGCGCTGGTGCCGGCGTACCTGGGCGTGCGCTGGCTCGGCGACGCCGGGGTGGGGCAGATGCTGGTGCTGAGCCAGGTGGTGCTGAGCTTTCAGCTGCCTTTTGCGATGTGGCCGCTGATCCGCTTCACGAGCGACCGCGCGCTGATGGGCGAATTCGCGAGCGGCCCGTGGCGGCGCCTGCTGGCCTGGAGCCTGTTTGGCCTCATCAGCGCGGCCAACATGTGGCTGGTGCTGCAGGTTTTGTCCTGAAAAAGCCGGACGAACTCTCAAAAAGAGAGCATCTAGCGCCCGAGGGACGGGCGTTTAGCTGTTTTTCACTTGAGGAACAAGTCCTTCACCCCGTGCGGCTGGGCGCGCCAGTATTGCGGCGGCGCCTGCACGCGCGCGCCGAGCGCAGCGGCCGCGTGCCAGGGCCAGTGCGGGTCGTAGAGAATGCCGCGCGCGATGCCGATGAGGTCGGCCTGGCCGCTCGCAAGAATGGTCTCGGCCTGCTGCGCCTCGGTGATCAGGCCCACGGCGATCGTGGGCGCGCCCGTGGCCGCACGCACCTGCTGCGCGAGCGCCACCTGGTAGCCCGGCCCGACCGGGATTTGCTGCTGCGGCGCCAGCCCCGCGCTCGACACATGCACGTAGGCGCTGCCGCGCGCGTGCAGCCGGCGCGCGAGCTCGATGCTCTGCGCCACGTCCCAGCCGCCTTCGACCCAATCGGTGGCCGAGATGCGCACGCCCACGGGGAAGTCCGGCGCCACGGCCGCACGCACTGCGTCGAACACGCGCAGCAGCAGACGCATGCGGTTTTCGAGCGCACCGCCGTAGGCGTCGCTGCGCTGGTTGGACAGCGGCGAGAGGAACTCATGCAGCAGATAGCCGTGCGCGGCGTGCAGTTCGATCAAGTCCAGCCCCAGGCGCTCAGCGCGCCGCGCGGCCTGCGCGAACGCCGCCACCACGCGCTCGATGCCGGCCTCGTCGAGCGCCTGCGGCGCCGCGTCCTGCGGATCGAAAGGCAGCGGCGACGGCGCCACCACCTGCCAGCCGCCCTGTTGCGGCGTGAGCGTGCGCCCGCCCTCCCACGGCGCCGCGGTCGAAGCCTTGCGCCCCGCGTGCGCGAGCTGAATGCCTATGGGCATGCGTGCATAAGCGCGCGCCGCCTGCAACGCGCGGCCGAGCGCGGCCTCGTTCGCGTCCGACCACAGCCCGATGTCGCGCGGCGAAATGCGCCCCACGGGCTCGACGGCCGTGGCCTCGATGATGAACAGCCCGGCGCCCGACAAGGCCATGCGGCCGAAGTGCATGACATGCCAGTCGCTGGCGTTGCCGTCCTCGGCCGAGTATTGGCACATGGGCGCGATGACGATGCGGTTGGGCAGCGTCAGCCGGCCCAGCTGGTAGGGGGAGAAAAGCAGGCTCATGATGGGTTTGCAAAAAGGAAGGGGTGAAAAATGCCCATGCCGTGCAAGGCGTGGCGCGCTGTCATTGTGCCGTGGGCGCCCGCGCTGCACCTGCGTGGGCCGGCGCTGCAGATGCCTGGCGCGCCGGCTGCTGCAGCGGCAGGCGCAGCACGAAGCAGGCGCCGCCGCCGGGGTTGGCCTCACAGTGCACGCTGCCGTGGTGGCGGCGCGCGATCGAGCGCACCAGCGCCAGGCCCAGGCCCACGCCGCCCGCGCGCTCGCTCGCGCCCGGCAGGCGGTAAAAGGGCTCGAAGATGCGCTCGCGCAAGTCCTCGGGCACGCCGGGGCCACGGTCAAACACGCGCAGCTCGGCCATGGCGCCCTGGCGCTGCACGCTCACGGTGATCTCGCCCTGGCTGTAGCGGCGTGCGTTTTCGAGCAGGTTGCGCAGCGCGCGGCGCAGCAGCTTGGCCACGCCCTCGACTTCGAGCGCCGCGGCTTCGGTGTGCAGCTCGGCACCCACACGTGCGCATTCCTCGGCGGCCAGGCCGACCAGATCGACGTGCTCGAAAGTACCCACGTCGGCCTCGCGCGCGTCCAGGCGGCTCGCGAGCAGGATTTCATCGACGAGCTGGTCGAGCTCGGCGATGTTGCGCAAAATTTCAGCGCGAAACGCAGGCGCCGGCTGCTCGCCAGCCATGAGCTCCAGCCCCATGCGGATGCGCGTGAGCGGCGAGCGCAGCTCGTGCGAGGCGTTGGCGAGCAGCGACTTGTGCGACTGCACCAGCGCCTCGATGCGCGCCGCCGCGGCGTTGAACTGGCGCGACAGGTCGGCCACCTCGTCGCGCCCCTGCACCGGCGCGCGCACGGCCAGGTCGCCGTCGCCAAAGCGCTTCATGCTGCGCTGCAGCACCTCGAGCCGCTGCAACAGCCGCCGCACGATGGGGAACATGCCCAGCGCCACGGCCAGCCCCACGATCCCCAGCATCCACACGAAGCCAAACGGCGGGCGCAGCCAAAAAGCACCGGGCGGCGGCGCGTGCCCGGGGCCGCGGTCGGGGCGTGGCGCCAGCTCGAGGCGGTAGGTGCGGCCGTCTTCGGCTTCGATGCGCAGCTCCAGCTTTTCTCCGGGCGGTGCGGGCACGCGCGTGGCCAGGCCCGCGAGCACGGGCCGGCCTTGTGCGTCGAGCAGGCGCAGCGCGCGTCCCGGCGGTTGCACCGGCGCGCCGCTTTGCTCGGCGGCCAGGCGCTCGGCCGCCCAATGCTCGGCGGCGATGTGCCAGGCCAGGCCCACCACCAGCGTGAGCACCACCACGGCCGCGACCACCGCGAGCCACAGGCGCAGATAGAGGCGGCGCGAGAACGGACTGGGGAAGGGGCCAGAAAAGAGCACGGGCATGGACGCAATGGCCAAGACGCTGCGGACTCAATCCTGCTGGCGCGCAAACACGTAGCCCACGCCGCGCACCGTGAGGATGCGGCGCGGGTTTTTGGGGTCGGCCTCGATCGCGGCGCGGATGCGCCCCATGTGCACGTCGATCGAACGGTCGAAGGCCTCGAGCTCGCGCCCGCGCACGGCCTCCATGATCTGGTCGCGCGTGAGCACGCGCCCCGCGCGCTCGGCCAGCGCCACGAGCAGGTCGAACTGGTACGAAGTCAGCTCGGCCGGCTTGCCGCCCACGGTGACGCTGCGCGCATCGCGGTCGATTTCGAGCGAACCAAAACGCAGCACCTGCGCCGCGGGCGCACTGCCCGGCGTGCGCCGGCGCAGCACGGCGCGGATGCGCGCGAGCAGCTCGCGCGGCTCGAAGGGCTTGGGCAGGTAGTCGTCGGCGCCGATCTCGAGGCCGATCACGCGATCCATCGGGTCGCCTTTGGCCGTGAGCATGAGGATGGGTACCTGCGCCGCCGCGCCGGGCAGCGCGCGGATGCGGCGGCAGACCTCGAGCCCGTCGATGTCGGGCAGCATCAGGTCCAAAATCACCAGGTCGGCGTTGAAACCGGGCTCCTGCAGCTGCGCCAGGCCGCTCGCGCCGTCGGCGCAGTGCAGCACCTGCATGCCCGACTGACCCAGGTATTCACCGACCATCTGCGCGAGGCGCGCATCGTCTTCGATCATCAGCAGTTGGGAACTCATGGCGTAGCAGTGTAGAGCGGTCTTTCGCGATGATCGCACCGCTGGCGTGCGCCTCTTTGAAGCAGGCGTAAAGCGGGGGTAAATGGGGCCGGGGTTTGGTGAAGTCCGGCTTTGCCCTGGTGCTGCCAAAGCCCCCAAACGCAGCGAAGGGCCCCCAGTGCTGGGAGCCCTTCGGGCTGTG
Source organism: Extensimonas vulgaris (assembly GCF_003337425.1). GTDB lineage: Bacteria > Pseudomonadota > Gammaproteobacteria > Burkholderiales > Burkholderiaceae_C > Extensimonas > Extensimonas vulgaris. Next base: position 166,208 of record NZ_QPJU01000006.1, on the reverse strand, counting down.
CGGCACAAACCGTGGTTTGCGCTGCGGGGACAGGAAAGATTACAGGCCCTTGGGGGCTTGGCTGTCTTTGCCTGCGTCCGTCACTGCGGTGCCCTCGGCACTTGCGCCAGATTGGGCCAGCGCTTGCTCGGCACGTTGGTAGCGCACGGGATCGAGCTCGCGCAGCGTCTTGTTGCCGTCGAGGCCGGTCACAATTTCACCCTTTTGCTGGGCTTCGATCAGCTCGGCACGGACCTGAGCGCGCGTCTTGCCCTCGGTGGCTTGCTGGTTTGCATAACGCACGGGCTCGAGCTCGTTGAGCTTCTTGTTGCCGTCCAGGCCCGTGGGGACGTCGCCGGTGCGTTGGGCTTCGACGAGTTCTGCACGCACCTGGGCGCGTGTGGCGCTGCTTGCTGCGGGTTGTGCAGCCTGGGCATAACGCACGGGTTCGAGCTCATTGAGCTTCTTGTTGCCGTCGAGGCCCGTCACGATATTGCCCGTGCGTTGGGCTTCGATCAGGTCGGCGATCACTTGATCGCGCGTCAGCTGGGCGAAAGCCGAAGAGCCAGCGAGCAAACCCGTAGCGAGCACCAGGGTGGTGAGGCGAATTTTCTTGTTCATGATGCAATCCTTTCAAAGCGGTTGGCTGTGGTAACGCCGGTGGGCGATGGCCCCTGCTTGCCGGCATCGGTGCATCGACTCATGGGTTGCGATGCATCAACGCCCCGAATATTAGGGAAAACCCTAGGCTTTCAAAACCAGGCAAGCCGCAATTCAGTATTGCGTCATTTGCAATAATGACTTTTTATCCGAACATTTGTTCAACCCAGATTGTTCATTAGGACGCGGGATGGTGGCGAGGCGGCTGGCGCGGCAGTTTGGTCGCGGGTGAGAAGTCCATGGCCAGTGCCATGGACGCCGAAGCCGCGGCCAAAATGACCGGCAGACGTCCGCCAACGCCCGCGTAGGTGCGCAGCACCGCCTAATGGACAATCTGGGTTCAACCAAATGGACAGACTTTCAGAGATGCAGGTGTTCCAGCGCGTCGCCGACGAGGGCAGTTTTGCCGCGGCAGCGCGGGCGCTCGAGATGTCGCCGGCCGCGGTGACACGCGCCGTGGCGGATCTGGAACAGCACCTGGGCGCACGGCTGTTGCAGCGCACCACGCGCAAGCTCGCGCTCACCGACGCGGGCGAGGCGTATCTGCGGCGCGTGCGCAGCATCCTGCAGGAAATCGAGGACGCCGAGGCTGCAGTGAGCGCGAGCGCGCGAACCCTGCAAGGCATGGTGCGGGTGCAGGCCTCGCCGCTGCTGGCCTCGTACTTCCTGGCCGTGCACATCGCACAATGGCACCAGCAGTACCCCAAAGTGGCGCTGGAGATCGTCGTCGAACCGTTCCCGCACCTGCACGTGGAAGAGTTCGACGTGACCTTCATGACCGTCGAGGAGGGATTCGACGCCAACGTGGTCGCGCGGCCCCTCGCGACGACCGAGTTCATCGTCTGCGCCGCGCCCGCGTACCTGGCGCGCGCGGGCACGCCGCAACAGCCGCAAGACCTCGCGCACCACGACTACCTCAAATTCCTGCGCCAGCAGGGTGGCGGCACGAGCCGGCGCTACCTGCCGCTGCGCCGCGCCGACGGCACGGGCGAGCCCGTGCACGTAGAGATGCCCGTGGTGCTGCAATCGGTGAGCTTCGAGGTGCTGTACCGCGCAGCGCTGCATGGTGCGGGCGTGGCGGTGCTGTCGCACCTGCTCGTCGCGCCTGATCTGCAAAGCGGCGCGCTCGTGCGCCTGCTGCCCGCGTGGATCTTCGGCCGCTCGACCATCTACGCCGCCGTGCCCTCGCGCAAGCTGATGCCGGCGCGCGTGCGCGCGTTTCTGGACTTCATCAGCAGCTTTCTACCCGGGCGCCATGCCTGACGAGCGTCCCAAGGAGCCTGTCGGACTTTGGGCGTCGAAAGCGAGAAGGTGCCACAGCGAGGCCAGTTTTTGCCGGATTCGCCGCCCCATAGTGGTGCTATGGGGCAAGAACCCGGTAAAAAATGGGCCGCTGCGGCGCTTTCGCAGCCGACGATTCCAAAGTCCGACAGGCTCCTAGACCGTCGGTCGATCTTCCCGGCTGCGACAATCGCGCCATGAGCACGACCTACCGCATCGCCCCCTCCATCCTCTCTGCCGACTTCGCCCATCTGGGCGAGGAATTGCGCCAGGTCATCGCCGCCGGCGCGGACTGGATCCACTTCGACGTGATGGACAACCATTACGTGCCCAACCTCACCTTCGGCCCCATGGTCTGCCAGGCGCTCAAGCCGCACGCGCGCACCGCGGCGGGCGCGCCCGTGCCCATTGACGTGCACCTGATGGTGGAGCCCGTCGATGCGCTGGCTGCGGCCTTTGCCGAGGCCGGCGCCGACTATGTCAGCTTCCACCCCGACGCCTCGCGCCACGTGCACCGCAGCATCCAGGCGATCCGCGCGCGCGGCATCAAGCCCGGGCTGGTGTTCAACCCCGCCACGCCGCTCGACGTGCTCGACTGGGTGATCGAAGACATAGACCTGATCCTCATCATGAGCGTGAACCCCGGCTTTGGCGGGCAGAGCTTCATCGACTCGGCGCTGCGCAAGATCGAGGCCGCGCGCCGGCGCATAGACGCCTGCGGCAAGGACATCCGCCTCGAAGTGGATGGCGGCATCAAGGCCGACAACATTCGCCGCGTGGCCGACGCGGGCGCGGACACCTTCGTCGCGGGCAGCGCCATCTTCGGCCAGCCCGACTACCGCGCCGTGATCGCGGCCATGCGCGCGCAGCTCGCACAAGCGCCGTCTACTGCCGCGCCCGCTACCGCCACCTCCGCCACCCCGCGCGCCGCATGATCGCGATCCCGCTCGAGCGCGCCGCCTGGGACGCGGCCATCATCGACCTCGACGGCACGCTCGTCGATACGCTGGGCGACTTCAGCGTCGCGCTCGACCGCATGCTGCACGACCTGGGCCTGCCGCCCATCGCGCCCGCCTGCGTCGCGACCATGATAGGCAAAGGCTCCGAACACCTGCTGCGTTCGGTGCTCAAACACGTGTTGACGCAGACAGGACAAGCGCAAGCAGCTCCTGAAATCGATGCAACCGTGGAGGCGCTGTACGCGCGCGCCTGGCCCAGCTACCAGCGCCACTACGCGGCCATCAACGGCCAGCACGCGCAGCTCTACCCCGGCGCGCTGCAAGGCGTGCAGGCGCTGCACGGCGCGGGCCTGCGCCTGGCGTGCCTCACGAACAAGCCGCTGGCCTTCGCGCGCACGCTGCTCGCGGCCAAAGGGCTGGCGCCGTACTTTGCGCAGGTGTTCGGCGGCGACAGCTTTGCCGCCAGAAAGCCCGACCCGCTGCCACTGCGCAAGACCTGCGAAGCGCTGGGCAGCGCGCCCGCGCGCACGCTCGTGGTGGGCGACTCGAGCAACGACGCCCAGGCCGCGCGCGCCGCAGGCTGCCCCGTGGTGCTCGTGACCTACGGCTACAACCACGGCCAGCCCGCGCGCAGCGTGCCGGCCGACGGCTACATAGACTCGCTCGCCGAGCTGCTGCCGCGCTCTGCGTAATCGAGGTTTCGCAAACCCCAGGCGACCCGAAGCTCACACGCTCCAGGTCACCTCGCGCCCTTCTGCAGCACTGCGGCGCAGCATGTCGATGAGCGGCGCCACGCGCTGGCGCAAGCGTATGGGTTCTTCGGCGGGCTCGGTTTGCTCGCCGGGGGATTCGCCGTGCTCTTGGGCCGCTTGTTTTTGCGCTGCGATGAGGGCTTCTTCAGCGGCTACCGCCGCTTCGAGCGCGGCGATCGCGCGCGGGATTTCTTCGACGGTCAGGATGCCGGGCACGCCCGGCTCTTTTCCGATGATCTGCAGCACGCGCCGCGCGTGCGGCTCCAGCATGATCAGATCGGCCGTGGCCCGCGACTTGAAGCGATACAACATAGCGTCAGTCCGTTTGCGTGGTTGGCGTGGAAGCGGGGCGCGCCGCGTACATATAGTCGCGCGTAAACGGGTACTCGGACTGCGCACCGCGCAGGCTGCCCGTTTCCATGCGACCGTCGGGATGCGCCGCGAGCATTTGGTAGAGCGCCGTCCAGCCGCGCTCGAAACCCAAGGCGCAACCGGCGAGGTAAAGGCGGTAGGCGCGCAGGATTTTTTCCGCGCGTTCGACGCCGTGCTTGCCTGCAAGCACCGTGCGCGCTTTGGGCAACTGCGCTTCGAGGCCGTCCGACCAGGCCCAGAGCGTGCGCGCATAGTGCGGACGCAGGTTTTCGGTATCGACCATCTCGAGGCCGGCGAGGGCCATGTGGCGCAACACTGCGCTGACGTGCATCAGCTCGCCGCCAGGGAAGATGTAGCGTTCGATGAATTCGCCCATGCCGTCGCTGAGTTCGGAGTTCTCGACCCCGCCGGCCGTGATGCCGTGGTTCAGCAGCAGGCCGCCGGGGCGCAGCAGGCGACGCACGGTGTCGAAGTATTGCGTCATGTGCAGCCGGCCGACGTGCTCGAACATGCCCACCGAAGCCACCGCATCGAAAGGCTGCGCCACTTGCAGTTCGCGATAGTCACGCAGCTCCATGCGCACGCGCCCCTGCAATCCGAGCGCAGCGATGCGCTGCTGCACGTAGGCATGCTGGTTGTGCGAGAGCGTGATGCCGGTCGCATCGACACCATAGTGTTCTGCCGCCCAGAGCAGCAGCCCGCCCCAACCCGCGCCGATGTCCAGAAAACGCTCGCCCGGGCGCAAACGCAGCTTGCGGCAGATGTGGTCGAGCTTGGCTTCTTGCGCCTGCGCAAGCGTCATGTCGGGCGTGCGAAAGTAGGCGCACGAATACACGCGCCGCGGGTCGAGCCAGAGCGCGTAGAAGTCGTCCGAAACGTCGTAATGGAACTGAATGTTGCGCGCATCCCCCGCCAGGGTGTGTGCCGTGCGCGAGCGCAACCAGCCGAGCAGCCGCCGCCATGCGCTGGGCTTGCCTTGGATGGGGCTGTGCGGCAGCAATCCGGCTGCCGCGGCCATGAGGTCACGCATCGTGCCGTCGACTTCGACCTGGCCCTCGACGATGGCCATACCCACGTAGCCGATCTGACCCGTGGCCAGCGCCAGCGCGGCTTTGCGCTCACGCACGCGCAACACGACGGCCGCTGCTGCGGGCGGTGCCCCGAGTTTTTTCCCGCCGGGCAGCTCGACCGCCACCGCCACGGGCAGGGCAGCGAGCCGCGCCGCCAACGCATCAGAAGGAGCATTCATGCGCTGCATTCTTGCCGCACGCCTGGGTCGCGTCAACCACGCACCCGGCTTGGCCGAACGGGCGACTCGGCTACGGCTGGCGTGTCACGCGTGCGTGCGCGGGAGCCGCTATGATCCCGCACCCTTACCAACGTTTGTTCGCTGGACTTACGCCATCAAGGATGCAGCAAAGTGTCGTGCCATGCAGCGAGCGCCTTGCCTGACCCCGCTGTGCGTAAGTCGTGGTTAGGATTCTTTTTTGTTGGAGTGCGATCGCAGCTGCCATGACCGCCCCTGCCGAAACCCCTTTGCCCCCGGCCTATCAGACGCTGCTTCAGTTGTTGCAAACCCGCTACAGCTGTCGCGCGTTTTTGCCGCAGCCGCTGCCGCGCAGCACCATAGAGCGCATCCTCGAGGCCGCGCAGCGCACGGCCTCGTGGTGCAACGCGCAGCCCTGGCAGCTGACCATCGTGAGCGGCGACGCACTCGAGCGCCTGCGCACGGCGCTGCTCGCGCATGTCGCCCAGGCCCCGCCCGCGCCCGATCTGCCCTGGCCGAGCGAATACCGCGGCGTGTATTTGCAACGCCGGCGCGAGTGTGGCTGGGGTCTGTACCAGGCGCTCGGTATCGCCAAGGACGACCGCGCGGCCTCGCAGCGCCAGGCGGCACAAAACTACACCATGTTTGGCGCCCCGCACGTGGCCATCGTCACGAGCGATGCGGCGCTCGGCGTCTATGGTGCGGTCGATTGCGGCGCCTACGTGGCCAATTTCATGCTCGCGGCGCACAGTCTGGGCGTGGGCTCGATCGCCCAAGCCGCACTCGCGGCTTATCCGCAGGTGTTGCGCGCAGAGCTCGACATCGGCACCGACCGAACCATCGTGTGTGGCATTTCTTTCGGGTTGGCCGATGCGCAGCATCCGGCCAACCGCTTCCGCACGAACCGCGCGCCGTTCTCAGACTGTGTGGTCTGGCGCGATTGAGCTGCCAGGCAGGAAAAGCCGGGCAGTAGAATCGCGCCTCTTTTTTGGGCACGGGATGTTTGCCCTTGCGCGCGAAGACCATGCAGATCGGCCCTTATACGCTTCCCAACCGTTTGTTCGTCGCCCCCATGGCGGGGGTGACGGATAGGCCTTTTCGGCAGCTGTGCCGCCACTTCGGCGCGGGCTACGCAGTGAGCGAGATGGTGACTTCGCGGCGCGATCTGTGGAACAGCCTCAAGACCTCGCGCCGCGCCGACCATACGGGCGAACCGGGGCCGATCGCGGTGCAGATCGCGGGCACCGACGCGGCCATGATGGCCGATGCGGCGCGCTACAACATCGAGCGCGGCGCGCAGATCATCGACATCAACATGGGCTGCCCGGCCAAGAAGGTGTGCAACAAGTGGGCCGGCAGCGCGCTCATGCGCGACGAGCCGCTGGCGCTCGCGATCATCGAGGCCGTGGTCGCCGCCTGCGCACCGCTGGGCGTGCCCGTGACGCTCAAGATGCGCACCGGCTGGTCGGCCGCGCAGCGCAACGCCGTGGCGCTCGCGCGCGCGGCCGAGAGCGCCGGCGTGCAGATGCTCACCGTGCACGGCCGCACGCGCGAGCAGGGCTACAGCGGCGCAGCCGAATACGACACCATCGCCGCCGTGAAGGCCGCCGTGCGCATCCCCGTGGTGGCCAACGGCGACATAGACTCGCCCGCCAAAGCGCGCGCCGTGCTCGCCCACACCGGCGCCGACGCGCTCATGATCGGCCGCGCGGCGCAGGGCCGGCCCTGGATTTTTCGCGAGATCGGCCACTACCTGGCCACGGGCGAGCCGCTCGCGCCGCCGCTCGTGGCCGAGCTGCGCACGCTGCTGCTCGCGCACCTGCAAGACCATTACCAGCTCTACGGCGAGCACACCGGTGTGCGCAGCGCGCGCAAGCACATCGTCTGGTACACGCGCACCCTGCCCGGCGGCGCAGCTTTGCGCCAGGTCATCCACAGCGCGCAGGACTGCGCCACGCAGTGGCAGGCCGTGGCAGACTATCTGGACGCATTGGCCGCGCGCATGGACCGGCTGCCCGCGCCCGGCGATGCCTACCCAAACCATACCAACATAGCTACAACAGAGGGACTGGCGGCATGAGCACACCATCGATTGCCGATTGCGTGCGGGAAAACCTGCAAAACTACCTGCGCGACCTCGACGGCGAGACCCCGCACGGCATGTACGACATGCTGATGCGCGTGGTCGAAAAACCGCTGCTCGAAGTGGTCATGGAGCACACCGGCCACAACCAGTCGCGCGCCGCCGAGTGGCTGGGGCTCAACCGCAACACGCTGCGCAAAAAACTCATGGAGCACCAGTTGCTCCGCTGACTATCGTATTAATAGCTGCCTGCGCTTGATACATCTGCGCTAGAGGCCGATTTCACTCCAAAAACTGCACCTGCCCATGAACGCCCTGATCTCCGTTTCCGATAAAACCGGCATCGTCGAATTCGCCCGCGCGCTGCACGCGCTGGGCGTGCGCCTGCTGTCCACCGGCGGCACCGCCAAGCTGCTGGCCGACCAAGGCCTGCCCGTGACCGAGGTGGCCGAAGTCACGCAATTCCCCGAAATGCTCGACGGCCGCGTCAAGACCCTGCACCCCAAGGTGCACGGTGGCCTGCTCGCGCGCCGCGACCTGCCCGCGCACATGGCCGCTTTGAAGGAACACGGCATAGACACCATTGACCTGCTCGTGGTCAACCTCTACCCGTTTGAAGCCACGGTGGCCAAAGCCGGCTGTACGCTCGCCGACGCGATCGAAAACATCGACATCGGCGGCCCCGCGATGGTGCGCAGCGCCGCGAAGAACTGGCAAGACGTGGGCGTGGTCACCGCGGCCGACCAGTACGCGGGTGTGCTCGCAGAGCTGCAGGCGCAGGGCAGGCTCTCGGACCAGCTGCGCTTTGCCCTTGCGGTGGCGGCGTTCAACCGCATCAGCCAGTACGACGGCGCGATCAGCGACTACCTGTCGAGCGTGCAGTTCGAGCCCGAAAAGCTGTGCGAAACCTACGTGCCCGCACGCAAGCTGTTCCCCGACCAGGCGAACAGCCAGTTCGTCAAAATCCAGGACCTGCGCTACGGCGAAAACGCACACCAGCAGGCCGCCTGGTACCGCGACCTGCACCCCGCGCCCGGCTCCATCGTCACGGGCCGGCAGCTGCAGGGCAAGGAGCTGAGCTACAACAACATCGCCGACGCCGACGCCGCCTGGGAATGCGTCAAGAGCTTCGCGCAGCCCGCGTGCGTGATCGTCAAGCACGCCAACCCCTGCGGCGTGGCCGTGGGCAAGGACGCCCACGAGGCCTACGCCAAAGCCTTCCAGACCGACCCGACGAGCGCCTTTGGCGGCATCATCGCCTTCAACCGCACGGTGGACAAGGCCGCGGCGCAGGCCGTGGTCCAGCAGTTCGTCGAGGTGCTGATGGCGCCCGACTTCACGCCCGAGGCGCTCGAAATCTTCCGCCCTAAGGTCAACGTGCGCCTGATGCAGATCGCCCTGCCGCCGGGCGGCAGCACCCCGTGGGAGCAGGGCCGCAACGCCATCGACTCCAAGCGCGTGGGCTCGGGCATCCTGCTGCAGACCGCCGACAACCACGAGCTGCAGCTCGCCGACCTCAAGGTCGTCACGCAAAAGCAGCCCACGCCCGCGCAGCTGCAAGACCTGCTGTTCGCCTGGACCGTGGCCAAGTACGTCAAGAGCAACGCCATCGTCTTTTGCAAGGACGGCATGACCATGGGCGTGGGCGCGGGGCAGATGAGCCGGCTCGACTCGGCGCGCATCGCCAGCATCAAGGCCCAGGCCGCGGGCCTGAGCCTGCAGGGCACGGCGGTCGCGAGCGATGCGTTCTTCCCGTTCCGCGACGGGCTCGACGTGGTCGTCGATGCGGGTGCGAGCTGCGTAATCCAGCCCGGCGGCTCCATGCGCGACCAGGAAGTGATAGACGCCGCAAACGAGCGCGGCGTGGCCATGGTGTTCACGGGCGTGCGGCATTTCCGGCATTGAGCCGCAGCGCTGTGCCGGCGCAAGCCGGCCCCGGTGGTATCGATGGATTTAGGGCGTTTTTGGCACTTTGCGCCCGCCCATCAAGCGCCACCAGCTATCGTTAGCGAAGCGATGCAAAAACCGCCTCGGCCGCCGCGAGGGTCTGCGCAATGTCATCCTCGCTGTGCGCCGCGCTCACGAAGCCGGCCTCATATAGCGCCGGAGCGATATACACGCCACGATCGAGCAGGCCGTGGAACAGCCGGTTGAAGCGTGCGCCGTCGCTGTGCATGACTTGCTGGTAGTTTTGCGGCAATTCGGGCAGCAGGAAAAAGCCGAACATGCCGCCTTCGCAGTCGGCGGCAAAGGGCACGCCGTGGCGGGCGGCGGCGGCCTCAAGGCCCTCGACCAGGCTGCGCGTGCGCTGCGCGAGCGCATCATAAAAGCCGGGCTTGGCGATTTCGCGCAGCGTGGCGAGGCCGCAGGCCGTAGCCACGGGGTTGCCGCTGAGCGTGCCGGCCTGGTACACCGGCCCTAGCGGCGCGAGCTGCTCCATGACCGCGCGCTTGCCGCCAAAGGCCGCGAGCGGCATGCCACCGCCGATCACCTTGCCCAGCACCGTGAGGTCGGGCGCAAAGCCGGGGATGGCCTGCGCGTACAGGCTTTGCGCGCCGCCGAGCGCAACGCGAAAGCCGGTCATCACCTCGTCGATGATGAGCAAAGCGCCGTACTGCGTGCACAGCTCGCGGCAGCGGCGCATGAAGGGGATGCTCGCGCGCACGAAGTTCATGTTGCCCGCGATGGGCTCCAGGATCACGCAGGCCAGTTCCTTGCCATGCTCGGCAAACGCCTGCTCGAGCTGTGCCACGTCGTTGTAGGGCAGCACCAGCGTGTGCTGTACCACCTCGGGCGGCACGCCGGCGCTCGTGGGGTTGCCGAAGGTGGCCAGGCCCGAGCCCGCCTTGACCAGCAGCGCGTCGGCATGGCCGTGGTAGCAGCCTTCGAACTTGAGGATCTTGCTGCGCCCGGTGGCGCCGCGCGCCAGGCGCAGCGCGCTCATGCCCGCCTCGGTGCCGGAGCTGACCAAGCGCAGCATTTCCATCGAGGGCAGGTGCGCGAGGATTTCCTCGGCGAGCTCGATCTCGCGCTCGGTCGGCGCGCCGAAACTGAAGCCGTCGCGCGCGGCCTTTTGCACGGCCTCGAGCACCGCAGGGTGACCATGGCCCAGGATCATCGGGCCCCAGGAGCCGATGTAGTCGATGTAGCGCTGGCCGTTGGCGTCCCAAAAGTAGGGCCCTTGTGCGCGCGCGACGAAGCGCGGCGTGCCGCCCACGGCCCGAAACGCGCGCACGGGCGAATTGACGCCGCCGGGGATCACGCGCTGGGCGCGGGCGAACAGGCTGGCGTTGCGGTCAGCGCCCGCAGCATCGATGGAATCAGTGTTTGGTGTCATGAGGAGGGATGACGAAGCCTTCGAAGCTCGCGCTTTCTTCAGTGAATGTCTCGACGCCGTTTTCGTCCGCGGTTTCTTCCGTTTGGGCCCAGAACATGCGGTCGGGGATGACATGGCCCATACCCGGTCTGAAACCTGCAGCCAGACAGCGGTCGAGATAGGCAAGCGCCTCGCTCGTGGCTTCGAGCAGGTCGCTGCCCGATGCTATCAAGGCCGTCAGCGTGGCCGCAAGCGTGTCGCCCGCGCCGCTGAACGTCACGTCGAAGAGCTCGAATTTCTGCCGGCTCAACACAGTGTCGGGCGTGGCAAGCACATTCTCGACGAACTGCTCGGGCAGGGGTATGCCCGTGACCAGCGTGTAGGGCACGCCCAGCTCACCGGCAGCGCGAGCAATGTCGCGCGCCGAAGGATTGCGCTCGCCGTCCCAATCGGGCAACAGCCAGCGCCACAGCGTGCTGTAGTTGCCCACGAGCACCGAGGTCTGCGGCAGCAGCAGCTCACGGAAGGCGTCGAGATAAGGGTCGATCTGCGCCTCGCGCAACCACGACAAGTCGGGCATGTAGGCGATCACGGGAACGCCGTCATAGTCTGCCGTGATTTCGGCGATGGTGCCCAGGGTCGCGGGGCTGCCAACGAAACCCACTTTGATGGCTTGCACACTCAGGTCTTCGAGCATGGCGCGCGCCTGCTCCGCGACGGCCTCGTCGTCGAGACTGTAGTGGTCGAATATTTCAGAGGTGTCGCGCACGTAGGTGCCCGTGGCGATGGGCAGCAGGTGCACCCCCACACTCGCGCTCGCGGTGATGTCGGCCGCCAAGCCGCCTGCACCGCTGGGGTCGCTGGCGTTGAAAGCCAGCACGCAAGGCAAAAGCGCCTCGTCGCTTGCGCTGTTCGCGGCTTGCGACAGGTCGGACGTGAAAGCAGGAGAAGATGGCGTCATAGAACCGTCGCACAACGAAGGAGTCTGAAACTATAGCCAGAAAACCGGCAGGCCCAGAGGATCGCGTCGATAAAATCCTCGGGCTGTGGCGTTGCCTTCTTGCAAATCGCAGGCACAGCTGCCTCCACCGGCATAGTTGCACTCTACACTCCCACTGATGGTTGGTGGCATCCAATGGTTGGCGGCATCCAATCATTGGACTCTCATGAGGTCTTCAGCACGTGATGGAATCAAAAAAGTGGATGTGTTTGACTTGCGGTTGGATTTATGACGAAGCCAAAGGTTCACCTGAACACGGCATCGCCCCCCATACGCCCTGGGAGCAGGTCCCCATGAACTGGACTTGTCCGGAATGTGGTGCGCGCAAGGAGGATTTCGAAATGGTGCAGTTATAAGATCCAGCCATTTCCCACTGTTTGCATTTTTCAGGAGTGGCAGCAATTGACTACCAAGCAACCCCCTACCTTCAAGGTGCTGGTGGTGGATGACAGCAACACCATTCGCCGTAGCGCCGAGATTTTTCTCAAGCAAGGTGGGCATGAAGTTTTGCTCGCGGAAGATGGTTTCGACGCTTTGGCCAAGGTCAATGACTACCACCCCGATTTGATTTTTTGCGACATCCTGATGCCGCGGCTGGACGGCTATCAGACCGTGGCCATCATCAAGCGCAACCCCCGTTTTGCTGACACGCCAGTGGTCATGCTTTCCTCCAAAGACGGCGTGTTCGACAAGGCGCGCGGGCGCATGGTGGGATGCCAGGAATATCTGACCAAACCATTCACCAAAGACCAGTTGCTGCAGGCGGTGCAGCGGTTTGTCCATTCACCTCAAGGAGCGATGTAATGCCCATCCACAAAGTGCTGGTGGTCGATGACTCGAAAACCGAACTGCTGTTTTTAAGTGATCTGCTGCAAAAACAAGGCTTGCAGGTACGCACAGCAGAAAATGGAGAGGAGGCCTTGCGTTGTCTGGCCCAGGAAAAGCCTGACCTGATTCTCATGGATGTGGTAATGCCAGGGCAAAACGGCTTTCAGCTTACACGCATGATTGCGCGCGACCCCAACTATGCAGACGTGCCCATCATCATGTGCACCAGTAAAAACCAGGAAACCGATCGGGTGTGGGGAATGCGTCAAGGAGCGCGCGACTACATCACCAAACCAGTGGACCCGGCGGAATTGCGGGCCAAAATCAACGCCCTGGGCTGAAGCGGCGTATCCCATGAGCAAGCGTGAAGTGCTGCGCGAATTGCAGGCCCGCCTGGCCGACCGATTGGAGGCGGCCAAGGCGCAAGGCACGTTCGTGTCGTCCTGGCTGGCCGTCGAATGTGCTGGGCGGTTTTATCTCTTGCCTTTGGGGCAGGCAGGCGAAATATTCCCTTGGGTGGCTGTGCAGCAGGTGCCTTATACCTGCGACTGGTTTCTCGGCGTCGCTAATTTGCGCGGTAGCGTGGTCGGGGTCGTCGATCTGGCGCGGTTCTTGGGAGCGGTGCCGGCTCGCACCGAGCAGAATTTTTCCGAGGCGAGTTTGCTGGCTCTGAATGCCGCACTCGAAGTGAACGCAGCACTCCTGGTGGATCGTTTGCTGGGGTTGCGCAGCCCGCAGGCGTTCGTCGCGGCCGATACTCCCGCGCAAGATGCGCCGCCTTTTTTCGGCACCACTTACGTCGATGCCCAAGGCACACGCTGGCAGGAGCTTGATTTGCAACGTTTGTCCCAGACGCCGGCTTTTTTGAGCATCAATGCTTGAACCCTTTCAATAAGGTTGACCATGTCCATCATCGATCGATTGAGGAGACCATTTCAACGCAAGTCCCAGCGGCCGGCAGCGCAGCAACATGCTGCCGGGCAGGACGAGCCGCAGGTCGATCCCATTGCAACCCCCTCTCCAGACACAACGGCAACGCTCGACTCCTACCAAGCCGACACCATGCACAGCATCCAAGGTGATCCTGGTGGCAGTCTGCAAGAAGGAAACCACGAGACGGCACAACAAGCACAAGAGGCTTTGATTGCGCTGCCAATCCTCGGGCGGGCTACGGCTGCCCGCCATCAACGGCGCCTGCTTGCCTTGTTGGCCATTGGCGTCGTGCTGCTCGCACTGATTGCCGGTTGGGTGCTTCAGCAGGCGCATCGCTCTGCCCGACAAATCGAGGTAACGGGTCAGGCTTTGATGCAGTCGCAACGGCTTGCGAAGTCCGTGACGCAGGCACTCGTGGGTACCCCCCAGGCATTTAGCGAAATCGCGGAAAGCTCGGAAATTTTGGTGCGCAATGTGCGTGCATTGACCCGTGGGGACAAAGACCTCGACGATGTGCCAGCGCTCAGCGATGCATTCAAACCCGAGCTCGAGGCCATCAACCCCCTGGTCGATCGCGCGCAACGCAATGCCAAGGTGATTCTGGGGCAACGCAAGGTACTCACCCAGGTTGCAGACGCATTGCGCGCCATCGACCGTCAATCGTCCGACCTGCTCGAATTGGCAGAAACCATTTCCTCGCTCAAACTGCAAGAAGGTGCGCCAGCGCCAGAAATTGCCGCGGCGGGCCGGCTCGTGATGCTGACACAGCGCATAGGCAAATCCTCCAGCGATTTTCTGACGCTGCAGGGCGTGAGTCCCGAAGCCATTTTTCTTCTGGGCAAGGATCTGAATTCGTTCAAGGAAATCGCCCAGGGCCTGCTCGACGGCAACCCCCAGTTGCGCTTGAACCCGACCCGAGATCCCCAGACGCGCGAGCAGTTGCAAATGCTTTTGCAGCGCTACGAACAGACGCGCACCCAAGCAGGCGCCATTTTGGGTAATTTGCAGGGACTCATGGCGGCCCGCCAAGCACAAACTGCTATCGTTTCAGATAGCGAGCCTTTACGCCGCCACCTCGAAGCGCTGCAGTCCAAACTCTCTGCCGAATCGGGGCTGGGGATTTGGCAGATCACCATTTTGGTGTTGGCGGTTTTGTTCGTGCTCGTCTGCAGTTTCGGCATCGCACGCGTGCAACTGCTCGAAAGCCGTTTGCGCCAGGCCGCAGCCGAGCGAATGCAGCAAGAAGCCTTGCGCCAGGAGAGCGAGGCCAAGCGCATCAACGATGCCAATCAGGCAGCCATTTTGCGGCTGATGAACGAACTGCAGGCCGTGGCCGAAGGTGACTTGACCCAAGAGGCCACGGTGACCGAGGACATTACGGGCGCCATTGCCGATTCGGTGAACTACACCGTGGAGGAACTGCGTCAGCTGGTCGGAAACGTGCAGAACATGGCGATGCGTGTGGCGCAAACCACGGCGCAGGTGGACGCCACCTCGACGGAGTTGCTTGCAGCGTCCACCGAGCAGTTGCGCGAGATCCGCGAAACGGGACGCGCGATTCTGGACATGGCGGGGCGCATCAACGCGGTGTCCAGCCAAGCGCAGGAATCCGCCACCGTGGCGCGCCAATCGTTGCAGGCGGCAGAATCCGGCTTGCAGGCCGTGCAAAATGCCATCGGCGGCATGAACGCGATCCGCGATCAAATTCAAGAGACATCCAAGCGCATCAAGCGCCTGGGCGAATCCTCCCAGGAAATCGGCGAAATCACCGAATTGATTTCCGACATTACCGAGCAGACGAATGTGCTGGCACTCAACGCAGCCATCCAGGCAGCTTCGGCCGGTGAGGCGGGGCGAGGATTTTCCGTGGTGGCCGAAGAGGTGCAGCGCCTGGCCGAACGCTCGGCCGATGCGACGCGGCAAATCGCCGCGCTGGTCAAAGCCATCCAAACCGACACGCAGGATGCCGTGGCCGCCATGGAACGATCAACGCAGGGGGTGGTGGAGGGTGCCCGACTTTCTGATAGTGCCGGAGCTGCATTGGCCGAGATCGACCGCGTGACGCGCCGGCTCGCCGAACTGATCGAGCAAATCTCCTCATCCACCTCCCGCGAGGCGGTCATGGCGAACGAGGCCGCGGACAGCATTCAGCATATTTTCGCCGTAACCGAACAAACAGGCGAGGGCACGCGTGCCACGGCGCAGCAGGTGCGCGAGCTTGCGCAGTTGGCGCAAGAGCTGCGTCAGTCCGTGGCCCGTTTCAAGATTGCCTGACACTTCCATTCTTCAAGCAGGCTTCAAGCAGCCGGGAACAACTCCATGCCATCTCTCGATGTGAAT
Source organism: Extensimonas vulgaris (assembly GCF_003337425.1). Taxonomy (GTDB): domain Bacteria; phylum Pseudomonadota; class Gammaproteobacteria; order Burkholderiales; family Burkholderiaceae_C; genus Extensimonas; species Extensimonas vulgaris. The sequence continues at coordinate 150,438 of NZ_QPJU01000006.1, read as the reverse complement.
CCGACACCGGCGGCAGAGGCAGGCGTGCAAGAGCAAGACCTTGGGCCTCTGGCCTGGGTGCTCGATGAATTGCGCAAGTCTTTGAACGCTGCCAGCAAAGCCATGCGGCACTTCATGCGCGAGGCAGAGGAGGCCTCCAAGTCCGACCTGGGTGCATTGGATGCGGGGCCGCTGCGCGTTGCCAGGCAACAGCTGCACCAGGCCAGCGGCGCGCTCGAAATGGTGGGCATGGCCCCTCCCTCGTTGCTTTTGCGTGCCATGGAAGCTGCCGTGCACAAGTTTGTCCAGCAACCGCAACTTTGCACGCAGGACGCGGTGACTGTCGTAGAGCGCGCGAGCTTTGCTCTGGTCGAGTACCTTGAAAATGTGCTGGCAGGCAAGTCCACCTCCCCCGTGGCCTTGTTCCCGCAATACCGCGACGTGCAGAAACTGGCAGGCGCCGAACGCGTCCACCCTGCGGATCTCTGGCCGACCGAGCGACGCTTGCGCGAACCCGAGGTGCACAGCGCACAAGCCCCACTGCCCTATGGCGCTTCAGCGCGCTCCATGCTCGACGCTGCCGTGCTGCAAGTCGTCAAGTCGGGCGATCCCTCCGCAGCGCGGCGTTTGCGCGACATTTGCTTGGGTTTCGCAGCGGCCCAGGACGATGTGCGCACGCGGACGTTCTGGAAAATCTGTGCCGGTTTCTTCGAAGCGCTTGCAGGCGGCCTGCTGCCCGCAGACATTTATGTGAAACGCGTGGCTTCGCGCGTGCTCATGCAGTACGCCACGCTCGCCAAAGGCGAAGACGGGGTTGCCGAGCGGCTCTTGCAGGATTTGCTGTTTTTTTGTGCACAAGCCAGACCGAGCCCCGAGGCTGTGGATGCCTACCCCGTGCTCGGCGCGGTGCGGCGCTCGTATGGCCTGGAGCACGTCGAACCCGTCTCCTATGAAACCCCACGCTTCGGACGTTTCGACCCCGTGCTGCTGGCGCAGGCGCGCAAACGCATGGCTGCCGCAGCCGAAATCTGGTCGGCATTAGCGGGGGGGGATCGCAGCAAGCTCAAGCCAGCGGCAGACCAGTTCAGCTTGGTCTGCGACTCTTTGCGCAAGCTGTTACCTGGTAGCGAAGCACTCGCCGAGGCATTGGCCCAGGCAGTCCAAGCGACCAGTCAGTCTGGCACTCTCCCCACACCGGCCCTTGCAATGGAAGTCGCGACCGCAGTGCTGTATCTGCAGGCGGTATTCGAGGGCTTTGACGCCGATGACGCGCAGATGGCCCTGCGCGCCCAGCGTCTGGCGCAGCGACTCTCCGCCGTGCGCAATGGGGCCGAGCCGGAACCCTTGGAACCATGGATGGAGGAGCTCTATCGCCGCATCAGCGACAAGCAGACCATGGGCAGCGTGGTGGCTGAACTGCGCACGACCTTGGGTGAGGTGGAAGTGGCTTTGGATCAGTTCTTCCGTGCGCCCGACAACACCACCCCACTGGCGACAGTGCCAGCGCGCATGGCGCAAATGCGTGGCGTGCTTTCCGTGCTGGGTATCGATCAGGCAGCGTTGGCCATGGCACGCATGCGTGACATCGTGGAACGCTTGCTCGTCGGCCACATCACTGCCGAAGAACGCCTGCAAGCCTTTGAACGACTTGGGAACAGCTTAGGGGCATTGGGCTTCCTGATAGATATGCTGAGCTACCAGCGCAACATGGCGCGCCGGCTCTTTGTCTACGACGAAACCCTGGGCGAGCTGCGCATTTTGACGAGCAAAGCCCGGATGCGCACGACCGACGACGCGCGCGAGCCGTCTGTGCTATTGCGGGAACGTGCAAACGTTCCGCAGCCGCAAATTTTGCCCCGCTTTCCGGCGCCGGAATCTGCGCAACCTCCCACCGATTTCGCCCCCCTGTCCGCTGCGCAAGACCCCTCTGCGAACGCAGAAGCACTTGCGGATGAAGCAACCACGACCCCATGGCCGCAGGAGGACACCCTGCAGCAGCCGTTGCAAACCATTTTGCAGACGGTCTTGACTGCACCAGCAGACGCGCGCGCCGAGGAAAAAGACGAAGCTGAAGAGGATTTGCGCGACATCTTCCTCGAGGAGGCGCGTGAAGTGGTGGACACAGGTTTGGCAGCCGTTGCCGCATTGCAGGAAATGCCTGCAGACCTCAGCGAACAAACCACGTTGCGCCGCGCTTTTCACACGCTCAAGGGCAGTTCGCGCATGGTTGGGCTCGGGGAATTTGGCGAGGCGGCATGGGCCATGGAGCAAGTGCTCAATGCTTGGCTTGCAGAACAAAAGCCCATCCCTTACGCAATGCTGCAATTGTCCAGTGATGCATTGCACGCGTTCGGACAATGGGCGAACGACATCGGTTCAGGCACAGCCACACATTGGAATGCACAAGTATTTCGGGTTTCAGCCGACGCAATGCGCCTGCACGGCACATTGATACCGCTCGCCACACCCACGGATCAACCCGCAGTTGAGCCCACGGAAGGAACCACCGAACTCCAGGAGGCAGAGGAAACCTCTCCTCCCTCTGAGTCCGCATTCGAGCCAAGCACAAGCTTCGCCGAAACGGCTTTTCAGACAGAGCTTGACCCCTCCACGAACCTCGAGCCGGTCGATTTCGTACCAGGGGCTGCTTTCGTCGCAGAAGAAGTCGATTTCTCTGAGTTTGCTGCAGCAGCGCAAGAGAAAAAAGAAGAGAAAAGAGAAGCAGCGGAGGGCTTTGCGCCTACGGTCATCGCGCAGCTGGCGCCCGAACATGCGCCCGATGATATGTTCCCCCCATCTGCGCCAGAAAGCGAAACGGAACTCCTGGATACGCAGGATGCTTTTGCGGCTTTCATGCAGTCGCAGCCATCGGCACCACCGTCCGATGCGGCAGATGCAGAGCAAGCTGCGCAATTCGGGTCAGCGGCGGCGGAAAAATCACTGACAAAAAAAGAAGAAGCGCCATCGGCACCTGCGAGCGAAAGCGAACAGGACTCGGTCAAAATCATCGGCGATTTGCGGATCGGGGTGGCGCTCTACAACGTCTACTTGAATGAGGCCGACGAATGGTCGCGTGCCCTCGAAAATTGTTTGCAGGAATGGGCATCTGACCCCAGCGCCCCCATCCCCGACGACGCCGTGGCATGGGCGCACTCCCTTGCTGGCAGCTCAGCTACGGTGGGCTTCCGGGCGTTGTCCGATATGGCGCGTTTGCTCGAGCATGCGCTGCAACATGTGCAGCTGCAGGCGGCGGGAACTGCTGCGCAAGCGCAGACCTTCCTGGCAGCAGGGCAAGACATACGGCGTTTGTTGCACCAGTTTGCTGCAGGTTTTCTCAAATCACCCAATGCCCAGATTCTGCAAGAACTGCAGCAAATTCTGGATACCGAGGAATCCACCCTTGCGATGCCCTTGCAAACGCAAGCGGACATTGATGAGAAGTCGCTCGCGCTTGAGGTAGAAGCCGTCCCCCCGAAACCCACCGAAACGCCTCCGCTGCCTGCGCCGCCAACGGCGCCTGATCTGCCGGAGCCTGCAGCCATGACAGGGAGCGTGGTCGAGCAATTGGGCAGCGACATCGATGCCAAGGACACCATAGACCCCGATTTATTCCCCATTTTCGAGGAGGAGGCGCAGGAGCTTTTACCGCAACTCGGCAGCGCACTGCGGCAATGGGCTTCGCGGCCCGGGGATATGGAGGCACGCCATGCCACGCTGCGCGCTCTGCATACGCTCAAGGGCAGCGCACGCCTTGCTGGTGCCATGCGTTTGGGGGAAATGGCGCATCGGCTGGAGTCGCTGGTTGAGCAACTCGATATGCACCATCTTCAGACCGTGCAAGTCGAGTCTTTGCTGAGCGGCTTCGATGCCATCCAGTCGCATTTCGATGACTTGTGTCTCCAGGCGGCGCAAGCCTCTCAGGCGCCCTTGCTGCCGCCCCCTACGACGGCGCAGGCATCGAATACAGCGCAGGAAACGGACTCACAAGAGCCACTGCCAAACACTGCAGCAGACCACCCCACACCCTCCACGCCGGAGCCCTCCCTGCCCGGGCCAGCGCCGTTGGTGTTGGCCCGGCTGCACAGCGCCCCATCCGTGCGCGTGCGCGCACCCCTGCTCGATCGCCTGGTCAACCAGGCGGGTGAAGTGCTGATCAGTCACTCTCGGCTGGATGCGCATGTGGCGCAATTGCGCGGCTCTCTAGGCGAGCTGACGAGCAATCTCGAGCGTTTACGACAGCAGTTGCGTGATATCGAGGTGCAGGCCGAGTCCCAAATGCAGTCCCGTCTCGCGCAGACCAAGGACTCCGCGACGGGTTTCGATCCGTTGGAATTCGACCGTTTCACGCGCGTACAGGAACTGACCCGCATGATGGCCGAGTCGGTCAATGACGTGGCCACGGTGCAGCGCAACCTGCAGCGCGCCATCGAAGGGGCAGAGGACGAACTCAGCAAACAGGGACGGCAGGCGCGAGATTTACAGCGCGACCTGTTGCGCACACGCATGGTGGAATTCGACGCCATCGCAGAGCGTCTGTACACACTGGTACGCCAAGCATCCAAAGAGACCGGCAAGCAAGTGCAGCTGCACCTGCGTGGCGGCTCGATCGAGATGGATCGCGGCGTGCTGGACCGCATGGTGCCGGTATTCGAGCACTTGCTGCGCAATTGTGTAGCACATGGCATAGAGCCTGTCGAGCAGCGCCTCGCCCAGGGCAAGCCTGCCGCGGGTGCGATCGACATCGACGTGCACTATGAAGGGAATGACGTAGCCCTCGAATTCCGTGATGATGGCTGTGGACTGGACTTGGCGCGCATTCGTGCCAAAGCCCTCGCGCAAGGGCTGCTCGCAGCGGGCACCGATCCAAGCGATGCCGATGTTGCCCACCTGATTTTCCAGCCGGGATTTTCCACTGCGTCCGAGGTCTCTGGTCTCGCCGGGCGTGGCATAGGTCTGGATGTGGTGCGTTCGGAAGTGAATGCGTTGGGTGGGCGTGTAGAGGTTTCGAGCGTTCCTGGAAAGGGCACGACTTTCCGCCTCATCCTGCCTTTGACTACCGCGGTAACCCAAGTGGTATTGCTGCGTGCCGGACATCTGACGGTAGGCATGCCTGCGAACCTCGTAGAGATCGTCCGACGTGCCACCGCAGACGACTTGGAGCAGGCCTACCGTACGGGATATTACGAGGAGGCCGGGGAGCGCCTGCCGTTTTTCTGGGCAGGGGCAATGCTTCAATCTTCGGTGCGCAGCAACGAGCCTGTGGGCAAAAACCGCCCTGTGATCATCGCGCGCAGCGCAGCCCAGCGCATTGCCATGCATGTGGACGAAGTGTTGGGCAACCAGGAAGTCGTGGTCAAACAACTTGGGCCACAGTTGTCCCGCTTACCGGGGCTGGCCGGGATATCCGTGCTCTCTTCGGGTGCGGTGGTATTGATTTACAACCCTGTGGCCTTGGCCACTGTCTATGGGGATCGGGTGCGGGCCGCAGGTGAGGGTTTGCCGGCCGTGCTCGAAACCGCCGTGCCGGGAACGCAACCAGGCACGCCGCACGCTCCTCATGTGCTGCACGGATCGAGCCATGTGCCGCTGGTGCTGGTGGTCGATGACTCCATCACCGTGCGCCGCGTCACCCAGCGCCTGCTGCAGCGCGAAGGCTACCGCGTGGCGCTGGCTGCAGACGGGCTGCAGGCGCTCGAACGGTTGCAGCAGGAGCGCCCTGCGGTGGTGCTATCCGACATCGAAATGCCGCGCATGGACGGCTTCGACCTGCTGCGCACTATCCGTGCGGACCAGGCAATGCATGACCTGCCGGTCATCATGATCACCTCGCGCATTGCTCAAAAACACCGCGAGCATGCGCTTGAGCTGGGCGCCAATCATTACCTCGGCAAACCCTATTCCGATGAAGAGTTGCTCGGTCTGATTGCGCACTACGCGACGCTCAAAGCAGCCGCCCTTGTGTGATGCAGGAGCGTCGACTGGGCGGTTTTTGGAACCCATTCACGGCGATCAAAGACCATGGAATCTACAAATAAGCCAGGCACTTTCGCGGGCGACAGCCGCCTGCTTTCTTATCTTGCGCTGATGGCGCGCGAGCATGCGTCAGACTTGTTTTTGTTTGCAGGAGCACCGCCCACGCTCAAGCGCCAGGGGGACTTCACACCCATCATGCAGACCCCATTGGGCGCCGAGGACATCCGCGCGATGGCCTACTCGGTCATGCGCAAAGCGCAGATCGACGAGTTCGAGGCCACTATGGAATGCGACCTCTCTTTTCAGATGGGAGAGGTGGGGCGGTTTCGGATCAATGTACATCAGCAGCGCGGCAACGTGGGCATGGTAGTGCGCCACGTTACCGCACAGATTCCCTCGCTCGGTGAATTGGGTTTGCCCGATGTGTTCAAGCAACTTGCCTTCTTGCAAGCGGGCCTGGTGCTCACCGTGGGCGCGGCCGGCTCGGGGAAAACCACCTCGCTGGCAGCCATGCTCAATTACCGCAACGAGAGCGCGACAGGCCACATCCTGACCGTGGAAGACCCCATCGAATACTTGCACAGGCACAAAAAATCGCTCATCACCCAGCGTGAGATCGGCCTGGACACGCGCTCGTACGATGATGCTCTGCGTCACGCCATGCGCGAGGCGCCGAACGTCATCATGATCGGCGAGATCCGCGACCGCAGCACCATGCAGCATGCGCTGCACTACGCGGAATCCGGGCACCTGTGCGTCTCCACCATGCACGCCAGCAACGCGCGCCAGGCCGTGCAGCGGATTTTGAATTTTTTCCCTGAAGAGGCGCACAAGCAATTGCTGATGGACTTGTCGCTGAACTTGCGCGCAATTGTGGCCCAGCGGCTGGTCAAAAGCGTGCCAGGCCCGCTCGTGCCTGCGACCGAAGTCATGTTGTGGTCACCCTACGTGGCCGAGCTGATCCAGAAAGGGCAAATTGACGAGCTCAGGGTCGCGATCGAGCGCAGCGGCGAGCCGGGGATGTGCACTTTTGACCACTCCTTGTACGAGCTCCAGCAGCGTGGTGTCATCACGGCCGAAGAGGCCTTGGCCCATGCCGACAACCGCACCGATATGTCACTGCGCCTGCGGCTTGCGGCCGGTGCTCCGCCAGTGGGCGAGGGTCTGCAGATCAGCCCCCAGGACAGGGGTGGCAGGCCCAGCCTCGGCTGAGGGAAGGCCGGTTTTCTGCTCGCGGCGCTAGTGTAGTGTTTGATGCTTGATGCGACCAATAAAACCGATGGATTTTTGGTCTGGGCAAGGCGCAAACCGCAGCGATACCGGGTGGTATCGCGAGGATTTGCAACGCGGCCCAGGCCTAAAAGACGCGGTTTTATGTCGCAGATAGCGTCGAACACTACACTAGGCCTGACGATCCAGGCTGGATCGCAGTGCTGGCGCGGGCAGCCTGCGTGCAGCTCGGCGGCTGAGCTTGTGGCGCCCGCTTACCCGTAGAATTGCCCGCATGTCTGTCGATCCCGCGCCCATGAACCTGACGCACCACTTCCTGATCGCCATGCCCGGCGTGCGCGACGCGCTGTTCGCGCGCAGCGTGGTTTATGTGTGCGAGCACAACGAGCGCGGTACGCTGGGGCTCATCATCAACAAACCGAGCGATATCACGCTGGGCCAGCTGTTCGACAAGCTCGACCTGCCGCTGCAGCGTGCCGACCTCGCCGCGCAGCCCGTGCTGCAAGGCGGGCCGGTGCAGACCGATCGCGGCTTCGTGCTGCATGAAGCGGTGCACCCTACTGCTGCTGGGGATGCGCAGCCGCAGGACGAAACCCTCTACGCCTCGACCTTGCGCATCCCCGGCGGCCTGGAGATGACCACGTCCAAAGACGTGCTCGAGGCGCTTTCGACCGGTGGCGGCCCGCAGCGCCTGCTCATCACGCTCGGTTATTCCGCCTGGGGCGAGGGCCAGCTCGAATCCGAGCTGCGCGAAAACGCCTGGCTCACCGTGGAGGCCGACCTGGCGGTGCTGTTCGACACGCCCGTGTCCGAGCGTTACGACCGCGCCCTGGCCTTGCTCGGGCTGCAGTCCTGGATGCTCAGCGCCGAGGCGGGGCATGCGTGATGAAAAGCGACGAACGGGGCGACTTGCCCGCGCAAGCGTCCGAGTCTGCGCCCGTGCCCGCCCACCTGCAGACCTTTCTGGCTTTTGACTACGGCCTGCGGCGCACCGGCGTGGCCGTGGGCACGCGGCTGTTGCGCAGCGCGAGCCCGCAAGCCAGCATCCATGCCGCGGGTGACGCGCGCTTTGCCGAGGTGGCGCGGCGCATCCGTGCATGGCAGCCCGATGCGCTGGTGGTCGGTGTGCCCTTTCATCCTGACGGCGCGAGCCACGAAAACACCGTGCGTGCGCGCAAGTTCGCGCGCAAGCTGCACGGGCGCTTTGGTCTGCCGGTGTACGAGGTCGATGAGCGCTACAGTACCACCGCAGCGCTGGCCGAGGCGCGCACGCCGGATGCCGACGCCGGCGCCGCCTGCATCATCCTGGAGCAATTTTTGAGGAGCCTGCCATGAGTTCCCCCCCGCCTGCCGCCGCCGGCCGCCTCGTGCTCGACGCCGAGGCCCTCTACCGCGAACTGCTGCACGGGGTGCGCGCGCTCATGGCGCCGGCGACGCGGCTCGCTGGCATTGCCTCGGGCGGCGCGTGGCTGGCCGAGCGCCTGCAAAAAGACCTGGGCCTGCCCGGCGCGCCCGGCGTGTTGTCTTCGGCGCTGCACCGCGACGACTTCGCCCAGCGCGGCCTGAGCGCGAGTGCGCAGACGACCTTGCCTTTCGACGTCGAAGGGGCCGACATTCTGCTGCTCGACGACGTGCTCTACACCGGGCGCACCTTGCGCGCCGTGCTCAACGAGCTGTTCGACTACGGCCGCCCCGCGCGCGTGCGCCTGGCGGTGCTCGTCGATCGCGGCGGGCGCGAGCTGCCCGTGCAGGCCGACTTCGCCGCGGCGCGCGTGGCGCTGCCGCCCACGCAGTCGCTCGCCCTCGCGCGCGACGCGCAGGGCCAATTCCACTTTCAAATCGAGGAGGCTTGAGCGTGCTGCACCGGCGCAATCCCCAGCTCAACGCGCACGGCGAGCTGATCCACCTGCTGTCCACCGAGGGCCTGCCGCGCGACATCCTGCTGCAGATCCTCGACACAGCCGACAATTTCGTCAGCGTGAACGACCGCGAGGTCAAAAAAGTGCCGCTGCTGCGCGGCAAGAGCGTGTTCAACCTGTTTTTCGAAAACAGCACGCGCACGCGCACCACGTTCGAGATCGCGGCCAAGCGGCTGTCGGCGGACGTGATCAACCTCGACATCGCGCGCAGTTCGGCGAGCAAGGGCGAATCGCTGCTCGACACCATCGCCAACCTGAGCGCCATGGCGGCGGACTTGTTTGTGGTGCGCCACAGCGAGTCGGGTGCACCCTACCTGATCGCGCAGCACGTGGCGCCGCATGTGCACGTGATCAACGCGGGCGACGGGCGGCATGCGCACCCCACGCAGGGGCTGCTCGACATGTACACCATACGCCACTACAAAAAAGACTTCAGCAATCTCACGGTGGCCATCGTCGGCGACGTGCTGCACTCGCGCGTGGCGCGCTCGGACATCCACGCGCTGACCACGCTGGGCGCGGCCGAAGTGCGCGTGGTCGGCCCGCGCACGCTGGTGCCCGCCGACATGGCGCCCATGGGCGTGCGCGTGTGCCACACGCTGCAAGAAGGCATCCAGGACGTCGACGTGGTCATCATGCTGCGCCTGCAAAACGAGCGCATGAGCGGCGCGCTGCTGCCCTCGCGCCAGGAATACTTCAAGCACTTCGGCCTCAGCCCCGAAAAGCTGCGCTGGGCTAAGCCCGACGCGATCGTCATGCACCCCGGCCCGATCAACCGCGGCGTCGAGATCGACTCCGCCGTCGTCGACGGCCGCCAGAGCGTGATCCTGCCGCAGGTCACCTTCGGCATCGCGGTGCGCATGGCGGTGATGTCCATCGTTGCGGGTAATGAAGCCTGAGGGGCGGAGCGTACGAAAAGTCCTTTATTGATAGCTGCTAGCGCTTGATACATAAGGGCTAGAGGCCATTTTCATCCAAAAAACCATGAACCTACTGATCCAGCACGGCCGCGTGATCGATCCGGCCAGCGGCTTCGACCAGCACTGCGACGTCGCGCTGGCCGCGGGGCGCGTCCTCGCGCTCGGGCCGGCGCCGGCGGACTTCGTGCCGCGGCGCGTGCTCGATGCGCGCGGCTGCATCGTGCTGCCCGGCCTGGTGGACCTGGCGGCGCGCCTGCGCGAGCCCGGGCACGAGCACGAGGGCATGCTCGAGTCCGAAATGGCCGCCGCTGCGGCCGGCGGCGTGACCAGCCTGGTGTGCCTGCCCGACACCGAGCCCGTGCTCGACGAGCCCGGCCTGGTCGAAATGCTCAAGTCGCGCGCCGAAAAGCTGCACCTCGCGCGCGTGTTCCCGCTCGGCGCGCTCACGCGCGGCCTGGCCGGCGAGGTGCTGACCGAAATGGCCGAACTCAGCGAAGCCGGCTGCGTCGGCTTCGGTCAGGCCGAGGTGCCGCTGCCCAACACGCAGGTGCTGCTGCGTGCGCTGCAATACGCGGCCACCTTCGGCTACACCGTGTGGCTGCGCCCGCAGGATGCGCACCTGGGGCGCGGCGTGGCCGCCAGCGGCGCGCTCGCCACGCGCCTGGGCCTGGCGGGCGTGCCCGTGGCGGCCGAAACCATCGCCCTGCACACCATCTTCGAGCTGCAGCGCAGCACGGGCGCGCGCGTGCACCTGTGCCGCCTCTCGAGCGCCGCAGGCGTCGAACTGGTGCGCCGCGCCAAGGCCGAAGGCCTGCCGCTGAGCTGCGACGTGAGCATCAACTCGCTGCACCTCACCGACACCGACATGGGTTACTTCGACAGCCGCGCGCGGCTCGCGCCGCCGCTGCGCCAGGCGCGCGACCGCGACGCGCTCCGTGCGGGCCTGGCCGACGGCACCATAGACGCCCTCGTGTCCGACCACACGCCGGTCGATGAGGACGCCAAGGCTTTGCCTTTTGCCGAGGCCGAGCCCGGCGCCACGGGGCTGGAACTGCTCCTCGGCCTCGCGCTCAAGTGGTCGCAAGACCAGGGCGTGCCGCTGGCGCGCGCGCTCGCCGTGGTCAGCAGCGCGCCGGCGGGCGTGCTCGGCAATGCGCCGGATCACCCAGGCCTGGGACGCATCGTCGAGGGCGGCGTGGCCGACCTGTGCATCTTCGACCCGCAGGCACACTGGAGCGTGCGTGCCGACACGCTGCGCAGCCAGGGCAAGCACACGCCGTTTCTGGGCTACGAACTTCCCGGCCAGGTGCGCTGCACCGTGATGGGCGGCAGGATTGCCTTCGAACGTGCATGAATCCTTTGCCCCAGGAACGACTCCACCATGAGTAGAACCCTCGCGTGCTGGCGTTTTTTGCGGCTGCTCTGGCATGTGCTCGATGGCGTGGGCGTGGCTTTGTTGCGGTTTCCACGCCTGTCGCCCGAAGAACAGCAGATGCGCGTACAGGCTTGGGCGCAGGCCATGTTGCGCATCATCGGGGTTTCGCTGCGCATCGTCGGCCAGCCGCCCGTCGCCGGGCCCATGCTGCTCGTGGCCAACCATTCTTCGTGGCTCGACATCTCGGTTTTGCATGCCACCCGCTACTGTCGTTTCGTATCCAAGTCCGACGTGCAGTCCTGGCCGCTCGTGAGCGTGCTCGCGCGTGCTGCCGGCACGCTGTATTTGGATCGCAATTCGCGGCGGGATACGGCGCGCGTCGTGCGCAACGTGCAAACGGCCCTGCAACAAGGCGAGGTCGTGGCGATCTTCCCCGAAGGCACTACGGGCGACGGCCACACGCTGCGGCCTTTTCATCCGAACCTGCTGCAAGCGGCGATTGCCATCGATGCGCCGGTGCAACCCGTGGGCCTGTGTTATCTGGACAAAACCACCGGCAAGCGCAGCTTTGCCCCCACCTTTACCGGCAATGCGACCATGCTGGGCTCTTTATGGCGCACCCTGCGCGCCGCGCCCATCGAGGCCGTGGTGCACTTCGGCCTCCCCGAACGCGCGCAGGGCCGTGATCGCCGCACCTGGAGCCGCGACTTGCATGCAACGGTAGATCGCTTGCGTCAGCCCTGAAGGTGATGGCGGTCTTCAGAGCACCCAAAGAGCGCCCAGGCACAACAGGGGTTTCTACCGTACGCTCCATGCACGCCAAGACGAACCCTTTTCCCGCCCCCGCGCCCCAAGCCCCCGCCATGCTGCTCGCCGCAGGCCGCGGCGAGCGCATGCGCCCGCTGACCGACCACACTCCCAAGCCCCTGCTGCGCGTGCAGGGGCGCCCGTTACTCGAATGGCACCTGCGCGCGCTCGCCGCCGCGGGCGTCACGCGGGCCGTCATCAACACCGCCTGGCTGGGGGAGCAGATCTGCGCCCATTTTTCAGATCATTTTGCTCTCCAAGGCAATACTGACGCGCGCAAGCAGCTATCGATTTCATACTCCCCCGAAGGCCGCGACTTCGGCGCCGCGCTCGAAACCGCGGGCGGCATCGCGCGCGCGCTGCCGCTGCTGGCGCCCGCAGCGGACGACGTTTTCTGGGTGGTGGCGGGCGACGTGTTCGCGCCCGGCTTCTGTTTCGAGCGCACCGCCGTCGAGCGCTTTGCCGCCAGCGGCCTGCTGGCCCATCTGTGGCTGGTGCCCAACCCGCCGCACCACCCCCAGGGCGACTTCGGTCTGTCTCCCGACGGCATGGCGCGCAACGAAGCGCCGCCAGGCAGCACGCGCCACACCTTCAGCACCTACGCGCTGTACCGCCGCGCGCTGTTCGAGCCGCCCTGGTGCGACATCCCCCCCGGCAACCCCGCCGGCGTGGCTGCGCCACTCGCGCCCCTGCTGCGCCGCGCCATCGCAGCAGGCCAGGTCAGCGCCGAGATCTACACCGGCGCCTGGACCGACGTGGGCACACCCGAGCGGCTGGCGGAGTTGAATCGGTAGGCTGGCAGCGGCTCCATACGCCAGTCCAAGGGCCTTACTACTCAATAGCTCGAGTCCCTCCGCATTTGGTCTGCGAATAACGGCTGCACCCCCAAAACGGCTTGCCGGCATTGGCGCCCCGTTGGGCCAATCGTCTCACCATTGGACTGCCACACAGCGGACAAACCGGCGCCGCCATTGGCGCGGCAGCCACAGCCGGTGCGCTTGCCGCTTTTTCCTTGCTTGCGACTGCGGGCCGCACAGCATCGATCATCTTCTTGAGCGCAGGGCCGTCGATCAGTTCGATGTTCCGTCCTTGGGCGAAATTGCGCGCCGGTTCAGTGAAGCTCCCCGAAGTGACCACAAAGCCACCAGCAGCCCCCTGCGCCGCCATCACGCCATAGAGCTCGCGCACGACCTCGACGGACACCTGGAATGCCTTCCAGCGCTTGCATTGGACGAGGAAAGTTTCGCCGCCCTTGGTCAATGTCAGGTCCACACCGCCGTCGGCACCATTCCCGCCCAATTCGGTCACGGCATAGCCGCGCAGGCGGAAAGCCTCGCCAACGAGAAGTTCGAAATCGCGCCAGCCCATGGTGCGCAGCGCCGCGCCCGTAGCATCGTTGCCCACTTCGGCAATCAACCCCTGCCGCTTGCGCCGGCCAATGGCAGAGGCAGCCGCCGCCGCCAACAAGATGAAGGGAACCAGATATTGCCCGCCCACGGCCAGCCCTTTGATCACCATCGCGGACAGCATGTCGCCCCCTTTTTGGCCTGCCGAAAGCGTGGTGGGCACCTCCATCACGGCATACCGGTTCAGCACCGCGTAGGCAATGACGGCCAACACCACGCCCACCCACCACGGCAAGGCTGCCGTCAAGTCGAACAAAGCATCGGCCAAGCCGCTTTCCTTTCTTCTCGCCATGTACCTCTCCTTGCTGATCGTGTGATTTCTTCAACCTGCCGGAAGGACAGCCCGCCGGCACGCGAGCGCATTTTCGCTGCGCGTCAATGCAGAAGAAGCTCCGGGGCCTCCTTGCGTCCCGATATGCTCTCGGGCCACCGATTACATTTTGCCGCCGCAAAACAAACAACCCCCATGAACTTCGCCACCCGCCTCCAGCAACTCCCCGCCATCGCCCACCTCGCCGCCCTGCAACTGCTCGACGCACAAGGCCAGGTCGTGGCCACGATAGAAAACAAGCCCGGCCAGGCCGGCTCGCTGGCCGTGTACCACGCCCTGGCGCAAAAACACGGTGGCGCCATCACGCCTGCCGCGGCGGCCGAGGGGCTGCAGTGGTACGGCGAGCACCTGGCCGACGCCCAGGCCCACCCCGGCAAGCACCCCAACATCGACCGCCTGCTCGCCTGGGCCGCAGGCAGCGCGAGCTATGGGGTCAGGCTGGTGGCGCGCTGATGGGCAAGTGCGCGCCCCTCGACTGCCGCACGGCGGTACAGAATCAAGGTAGCCAGCAACCCGCAAGCGGCGGCAGCGGCCATCCAAAGGCCGGGCGCTGCCTTGTTGTGCGTTAGCTCGATGAGTCCAGTAGCAATGGCCGGTGTAAAACCGCCAAACAAGGCTGTGGCCAGGCTGTAGGCAAGTGAAAAACCGGCGGTGCGCACTTCGACCGGCATCACCTCGGTCAACGCCACCACCCCAGCACCATTCCAGCTTGCATACAAAAACGACAGCCACAGCTCCACTTCGAGCATGCGCATGAACGATGGTGCCTGCGTGAGCCATACCAAGGCTGGGTAGGCCGTCAGAATGGTCAGCGCACTGAACAGCAGCAGCAGTGGCTTGCGACCCACCTTGTCAGACAACGCGCCCATGATGGGCAGCCAGAAAAAGTTGGAAATGCCCACGCAAAAAGTTACCACGAGCGCATCGACGGTACTGAGCTTGAGCACGCTCTTGCCAAAAGTCGGGGTGTAGACGGTGATCAAGTAAAACGACACGGTGGTCATGGACACCAGCAGCATTCCTGCGAGGATCAGACGCCAGTTTTGCACCATGGAACGGTAAATTTCTCCGAGGGAGGGGCGGTGTTTGCGCTGCTCGAATTCCACCGTTTCCTGCAGTGAACGGCGCAGCAGGAACAATACTGGCACGATCAGACAGCCGATGAAAAACGGCACGCGCCAGCCCCACTCGCCCACCTGCTGCGGCGCCATCCACACATTGATCGCATACCCCAGTGCGGCCGCCACGATGATGGCGACTTGCTGGCTCGCCGATTGCCAACTCACATAGAAGCCCTTGTGCCCCGGTGTCGCCATTTCGGAAAGATAGACTGATACGCCGCCAAGCTCGACCCCGGCCGAAAAGCCCTGCAGCAGGCGACCGATCAATACCAGGGTGGGCGCGAGCAGTCCGATACTCGCATAGCTGGGCACAAAAGCGATCAACACCGTGCCCATGGCCATCAGCGCCAGCGTGACGATCAGACCCTTCCTGCGGCCGACACGGTCGATATAGGCACCGAGAAAAACTGCACCCAAGGGCCGCATCAGAAAGCCGGCGCCAAAGGTCATGAAGGTCATCATCAGCGAGGCGTATTCATTGTCCGATGGGAAGAATGCCTTGGAGATGTAAGTGGCATAAAACCCAAACAGGAAAAAGTCGAACATCTCCATGAAATTGCCACTCGTCACGCGCAAAACGGTGGCGAGCTGGCTTGAACGCGCTGGCGTCGCGGAAGGGAAAGAGGAACTGCTCATCATCAAGAATCTCTGGTTGAGCCGGCGTCAACGGCGGGGTGGTTGGTGGGTCATGATTGTGCAGATTCCCGCCCCTTTTTGCCGAAGCGAGCGGCGATCCTCTGACGCGCAGGCAGGGGTGCGTTGCGCGCGCAGCCGTGTGGGAAACAGCGATGCAACGGCAGCCCGTCCTGCGCCGATAACCCGCATTTCCCTACGCCGCGCAAAAGCCCCGATACTTGCCTGTTCACACATTTCCGTCTCCGGCTCCCTTCGCATACCCGCCATGCCCCCCTCTTCTCTTTACGCCGACCGCCGCGCCCGCCTGGCTGCCCAGTTGGGCGCGGGCGGCATTGCCATCATTCCGACGGCGCCCGAGCGCCCGCGCAACCGCGACAACCAGTACCAGTACCGCCCCGACAGCTACTTTTATTACCTGACGGGCTTTGGTGAGCCCAATGCCTGCCTGGTGCTCACGGGCGACGGCCACAGCACGCTGTTTTGCCAGCCCAAGGACATGGAGCGCGAAATCTGGGACGGCTACCGCCTGGGCCCGCAGGCCGCGCCCGCGGCGCTGGGCGTGGATGCGGCCTATTCGTTTGCCGAGCTGGACGCGCGCCTGCCGCGTCTGCTCGAAAACCGCGCCTGCGTCTGGTACCCGTTTGCCACGCACACGGGCCTGGCGGCGCGCGTGGAGGGCTGGCTCGCCGCGGTGCGCGCGCGCGCACGCTACGGCGCGCTGTGCCCGGCGGCGCAAAATGACCTGTGCACGCTGCTCGACGAGATGCGCCTCGTCAAGGACGCGCACGAGCAGGCCACCATGCGCCGCGCGGCGCAGATCAGCGCGCGTGGCCATGTGCGCGCGATGCAGCGCGCGGCGCGCATGCTGCGTGCGGGCGAGGACGCGCGCGAGTACCACCTCGAAGCCGAGCTGCTGCACGAATTCCGCCAGCAGGGCGCGCAGTACCCGGCCTACGACGCCATCGTCGCCGCCGGCGCGAATGCCTGCGTGCTGCACTACCGCGCGAGCGACGCGCCGCTGCGCGCGGGCGAGCTGGTGCTGATCGACGCGGGCTGCGAGCTCGACGGCTACGCGAGCGACATCACACGCACCTTTCCGGCCGATGGCAAATTCACCGGCCCGCAGCGCGCGCTCTATGACCTGGTGCTCGCGAGCCAGCAGGCCGCCGTGGCCGCCACACGCGCCGGCGCGCGCTTCGACGCGCCGCACGAGGCCACCGTGGCCGTGCTCGCACAAGGGCTGCTCGACCTCGGGCTGCTCGACAAAAACAAGGTGGGCACGGCGCAGGACGTGATCGCGAGCCGCGCCTACTTTGCGTTTTACATGCACCGCACCAGCCATTGGCTGGGCATGGACGTGCACGACTGCGGCAGCTACGTGGAGCCTGGCGAAGTCGGCCAGACCAGCGTGCGCCAGGACCCGCTGTCGGGCGAGACCATCACCGAGCGCCCGAGCCGCATCCTGCGCCCCGGCATGGTGCTGACCATCGAGCCGGGCCTGTACGTGCGCCCCGCGCCCGGCGTGCCCGAGGCCTTCCACCACATCGGCATCCGCATCGAGGACGACGCCCTCGTGACCGCGCAGGGCTGCGAGCTGCTCACGCGCGACGTGCCCGTGGCAGCAGACGAGATCGAGGCGCTGATGCGCGGTGCCTGACGCACGGCACCGCGTGCGCGTTGCCTGACGCACCTTGCCTCCCGTCTGCGCGGGGCGCCGGCGCGTGTGGAACAATGCCCGCATCGCCACTTTGACCCGCCCCATCATGCCCGCACTGCGCGCCACCAAGATCGTTGCCACCCTCGGCCCTGCGTCAAGCACGCCGGAATTGCTCGAAGCCATGATCCGCGCCGGCGTCAACGTGGTGCGGCTCAACTTCAGCCACGGGCTGGCGCAGGATCACATCGAGCGCGCGGCCATGGTGCGCGCCGCAGCGCAGCGCTCGGGGGTCGAGGTGGCCATCATGGCCGACCTGCAGGGCCCCAAGATCCGCGTCGGCAAGTTTGCCAACGGCCGCGTGCAGCTGCAGCCGGGCGCGCGCTTCGTGCTCGACGCTGCACGCACCGAGCCCGGTGACGAGCACGGCGTGGGCCTGGACTACAAAGAGCTGCCGCACGACGTAAAACCCGGCGACGTGCTGCTGCTCAACGACGGGCTGATCGTGCTGCAGGTCGAGGCCGTGCATGGCGACGCGGTCGAGACCATCGTGAAAGTGGGCGGCGAGCTCTCCAACAACAAGGGCATCAACAAGCAGGGCGGCGGCCTCACCGCGCCCGCGCTGACCGCCAAGGACATGGAAGACATACGCACCGCGATGGGCTTTCAGGCCGATTACGTGGCGGTGAGCTTTCCCAAGAGCGCCACCGACATGGAAATGGCGCGCCAGCTGTGCAACGTGGCCGGGGCCGAGTTCCGCCACAAGCCGGGCCTGATCGCGAAGATCGAGCGCGCCGAGGCCATCCCGCACCTCGAAGAAATTTTGCGCGCGAGCGACGGCATCATGGTGGCGCGCGGCGACCTCGCCGTGGAGGTCGGCAACGCCGCCGTGCCCGCGCTGCAAAAAAAGATGATCCGCATGGCGCGCGCCTTTGACAAGGTGGCGATCACCGCCACGCAGATGATGGAGAGCATGATCCACAACCCCGTGCCCACGCGCGCCGAGGTCAGCGACGTGGCCAACGCGGTGCTCGACGGCACCGACGCGGTGATGCTCAGCGCCGAGACGGCCGCGGGCAAGTACCCGCTCGAAACGGTGCAGGAAATGGCCACCATCTGCGCCGCCGCCGAGGCCTCCGAAGACCCGCTGCAGGACGCCGACTTCAGCGGCCACCGCTTCACGCGCATAGACCAGTCGATCGCCATGGGCGCGCTCTTTACCGCGCACCACCTGGGCGCCAAGGCCATCGTGGCGCTGACCGACAGCGGCGCCACGGCGCTGTGGATGAGCCGCCACCGCATCCACATTCCGATCTACGCGCTGACCTCCAAGGTGGCCACGCAGCGGCGCCTGGCCATGTACCGCAACGTGCGCCCGCTGCTGCTCGCCGACACCAGCGCCGACCGCGACACCGCGCTCGCGCAGGCCGAGGCGCACCTCAAGGCGCGCGGCATCGTGCAAAGCGGCGACATCTACGCCATCACCTGCGGCGAGCCCATGGGCGCGCCGGGCGGCACCAACATGCTGAAAATCTGCCGCGCGCGCTGACGCGGCGCGTGCGCCGCGCCCCCGGGGTCACTCCAGCGTGGGGTAGTCGGTATAACCCTTGGCGCCACCGCCGTAGAACGTGCTCGGGTCGGGCGTGTTCAACGGGGCGTTGCGGCGCAGGCGCGCCACGAGGTCGGGGTTGGCGATGAAGAGGCGGCCGAAGGCGACGAGGTCCGCCGCGCCTGAAGCCACCGCCGCCTCGGCCATCGCCTTGTCGTAGCCGTTGTTGACCATCCACGCGCCTTTGCCGCCGGCACGCCGGTAATCCTCTTTGAAGGCGGCGTAGTTGAACGGCCGCTCGGGGCGCTCGCGCGGGCCGCCCGTGGCACCTTCGATCACGTGCACGTAGGCCAGGCCCAGCGGCGCCAGATGTTTGGCCACGTATTCGTACAGCGGCTGCGGATGCGGCTCGTCGATGTCGTTTGCAGGCGTGACGGGCGAGAGGCGGATGCCCGTGCGCCCGCCGCCGATTTCATCGACGATGGCGCGCACCACTTCGAGCAGCAGGCGCGCGCGGTTCGGGATGCTGCCGCCGTAGTCATCGGTGCGGTGGTTGGTGCTGCTCTTGAGGAACTGTTCGAGCAAATAGCCGTTGGCGGCGTGGATTTCGACGGCATCGAAACCGCTCGCGATGGCGTTGCGCGCCGCGTGGCGGTAGTCTTGCACGATGCCGGGCAGCTCGCTCGCGTCGAGCGCGCGCGGCTCGGAGGTGTCCACGAACACGGGCTGGCCGTTTTTCAAGAGCACGGTCTTGGTGTGCGCGCGGATCGCCGAGGGCGCGACGGGGGCTTGAAAGTCGGGCTGCAGCTCGACGTGCGAGACGCGGCCCACGTGCCACAGCTGCACCGCGATCTTGCCGCCGGCAGCGTGCACGGCCTGCGTCACGCGCCGCCAGCCGTCGAGCTGCTCGACGCTGTAGAGGCCGGGAACGTCCGCGTAGCCCTGCGCCTGCGGCGTGATCGCGGTAGCCTCGCTGATGATGAGGCCGGCGCTCGCACGCTGGTGGTAATACTCGGCCATGAGCGGCGTGGGCACGGCGCCCGGTGCCCGGTTGCGCGTGAGCGGCGCCATGACGATGCGGTTGGCCAGATGCAGGTCACCGACTTGCACGGGATCGAACAAGGTGGGCATGGTGCAGGTTCTCCTTTTGAGATCGTGAATTTCGAAGATGCAATGCTAGTGCGGATTTTGCCCCCTCTGCGCCGCTGGGGCTCGCCGCCCAGAGTTTATGCAAAAATATGCCCTTAGCGCTCATGTAGCAAGCGCTAGTAGCTACCAAATAAATAGTGTCATCCCTTTCCGCGCACAGCGTCCTGCACGAGGTCTTCGGCTACGAACAGTTCCGTGGCCCGCAGCAGGACATCGTCGAGCACGTGATCGCCGGCGGCGATGCGCTGGTGCTCATGCCCACAGGCGGCGGCAAGTCGCTGTGCTACCAGATTCCGGCCATCGTGCGCCAGCAGCAGGGGCGCGGTGTGGCCATCGTGGTCTCGCCGCTGATCGCGCTCATGCACGACCAGGTCGGCGCGCTGCATGAGGCCGGTGTAGAGGCCGCATACCTCAATTCGACGCAGGACTTCGAAGCCACGCAGGAGGTTGAGCTGCGCCTGCTCGCCGGCGCGCTCACGCTGCTCTACGTGGCGCCCGAGCGGCTCAACACGCCGCGCTTTCTGGGTCTGCTCGACAGCCTCTACCACGAGGGGCACCTGAGCCTGTTCGCGATCGACGAGGCGCACTGCGTGAGCCAGTGGGGGCACGACTTTCGCCCCGAATACCGCACGCTCACGCTGCTGCACGAGCGCTACCCCGAGGTGCCGCGCATCGCGCTCACGGCCACGGCCGATGCGCTCACGCGCGCCGACATCGTCGAGCGCCTGCAGCTCGAAAGCGCGCGCCAGTTCGTGAGCAGCTTCGACCGCCCCAACATCCGCTACCGCATCGTCGAAAAAAAAGACCCGACCGCGCAGCTGCTGCGCTTCATCAGCCAGGAGCACGCGGGCGAGGCCGGCATCGTCTATTGCCAGTCGCGCCGGCGCGTCGAAGAAGTCGCCACCTTGCTGCAGGAGGCCGGCATCCCCGCGCTGCCCTACCACGCGGGCCTCGCGCACGCGGTGCGCCAGCAGCACCAGGATCGCTTTTTGCGCGAAGAAGGGCTGGTGATGGTCGCCACCATCGCCTTCGGCATGGGCATAGACAAGCCCGACGTGCGCTTCGTCGCGCACCTCGACATGCCCAAGAACATCGAGGGCTATTACCAGGAAACCGGCCGCGCGGGCCGCGACGGCCTGCCCGCCGACGCCTGGATGGCCTACGGCCTGCAGGACGTGGTGAACCAGCGCCGCATGATCGACGAAAGCCCCGCGGCCGAGGCGTTCAAGCAGACGCTGCGCGACAAGCTCGACGCGCTGCTGGCGCTGGCCGAAGCCACCGACTGCCGCCGTGTGCGTCTGCTGGGCTACTTCGGCGAAGCGGCAACGCCCTGCGGCAATTGCGACAACTGCCTCGCACCGCCCGCAGTGTGGGACGCGACCGAGGCCGCGCGCAAGCTGCTTTCGACCATCTACCGCGCGCAGCAGGCCAGCGGCATCAGCTTTGGCGTGGGCCACATCCTCGACATCGTGCGCGGGCGCAAGACGGAAAAAGTGGAGCAGTTCGGGCACGAGCGGCTTTCCACCTTCGGCATAGGCGCCGAGTTCAGCGAAGCGCAGCTGCGCGGCGTGCTGCGCCAGCTGCTGGCGCTGGGCGCAGTGGGCGTGCACAAGGTGCTGCTCGAAGGCGGGCGCAGCGTGGACACGCTGTGCCTGACCGAAGGCTCGCGCGCCGTGCTGCGCGGCGAGTGCGCGGTGCAGCTGCGCGCCGCGAGCGCCGCACCCGCGCCCGCCGTGCGCCGCACACGCCGCCCTGCCGCCCCGCCGGCGGCCGCCAGCGCGCTCGGGCCCGACGCGCAGGCGCGCTTCATCAACCTCAAGGCCTGGCGCGCCGAAGTCGCACGCGCGCACAACCTGCCCGCCTACGTGATCTTCCACGACGCCACGCTCGCTGCCATCGCCGAGCAGCGCCCCACCACGCTCGAGGCGCTGCAAGGCATCAGCGGCATGGGCAGCAAAAAGCTGCAGGCCTACGGCGAGGAAGTGCTGCGCATCTGCCAGGCGGGGTGAGCGCGCCGGGCCCGTCGCCTCCGGGGCGCTCGCCGCTGTCGCCGTGCGGGCACGTGGTATAGTTGGTTGGCACCCTCTTTTTGCGCTGCGGCCCGCCCGGGGACTAAGAGCCTATTTCAGCAGGCTCTCAAGTCCGTACCTGGCATTCGATGCCTGGCCGTGGCGCACTGGCGCCCAGTGCGTCGCCATTGTTTTCGCCGCCCGGCCACGCCGGGCTCTCTGTGTCACGGTGCCAGCTTCGTGCTGGGTTCGGATCGCGCCGCCAGGCGGCGATGCTCCACCATCGGACTCCCTTTACCGCTTCACGTGGCAGCCAGCCCCGTGTCATCTATGGCTTGTACGCCGAAGCGGCCATGCATGGAGATGCCATGACGGAAAAACTGAGCATTCTTGCCACCGACCTCGATGGAACCTTCTTGGGCGGAGATGCCGCCGCGCGTGCGCGCTTGTATGACTGGATCGCGCACCATCGGTCGGAAATCGTTTTGATCTTCGTCAGCGGTCGCGGTCAGCGCTTCATGCGCGAACTGGCGCAATCCTTGCCCGTGCGGCCCGACCATTGCATCGGCGACGTGGGCACGACGGTACACGTCGGAGAGGCGCTCACCCCGCATCCGGAGCTCGAGCCGTGGCTGGATGCACATTGGTCAGCCGACGCACCCGCGCGCATCGAGGCCTTGCTGGCGAACCATGCAGGCTTGCGCTTGCAGCCGGGAATCGAAGGCCGGCGCCGCTCCTATTTTTTTGACGACCCGGCCATCGCGCACGCCGCCGCTGCGCAGGTGCGTGCCGCGGGGTTCGAGCCCTTGATCTCGGACAACCTGTATTTCGACGTTTTGCCGCGTGGCCTGCAAAAAGGGCCGACCTTGCTGCGTCTGCTCGACACGCTGGGGCTTCCGCGTGAGCGCACGCTGGTCGCCGGCGACACGCTGAACGACCTGTCGATGTTTCAAACCGGCTTGCCGGCGGTCGCCGTCGCCAATCGCGAGCCGGGCCTGGATCGGGCGCTCGCCGAGCTGCCGCACGTTCACCGCAGCGAGCAGGAGGGGGCGGCGGGTGTGCTCGACGCGCTCGCGCGCTTTCATCAGCAAGGAGAATGAAATGCCATCATCGCTTGTCATCGTCTACCACCGCCAACCCTATGAGGAGCATATCGTTGCAGGGCAGACCGAGTTGCGTGAAAACAGGAGCCCCAACGGCATCGTACCGGCACTCAAGGGATTCATAGGCCGTGTCCAGAGTGCCAGCTGGATCGCCTGGAAGAAGAGCCCGGCCAAGCGCGCGCCGAAGTTCGAGCGCCGCATCAGCATCGAAGACAGCTTTGGCCGTTACGACGTGGTGCGCCTGCCTTTGTCGGCCGAGCAGATCGCACAGTTCTATCACGTGACCTCCAAAGAGGCGCTGTGGCCCATCATCCACGCATTTCCCAGCTTTTATTCGACCCAGAACACCGATTGGGCCACTTTCCGCGAGGTCAACCGCCTGTTCGCCGAAGCTGCTTGCGAGGAGGCGGCACCCGGGGCCGTGGTTTGGGTGCACGACTACAACCTTTGGCTGGTGCCGGCCTTCGTGCGGGCGCATCGGCCCGATGTGCGCATCGCCTTCTTCCATCACACCTCGTTTCCGAACGCGGATGTGTTCAACATCCTGCCCTGGCGCAAGGAAATCATCGACAGCCTGTTGGCTTGCGACCTGGTGGGCTTTCACATCCCGCGCTACGCGCGCAACTTCGCCCACGTGGCACAGACCGTGCACGGCGATGTGCGCATTGCCGAGGCGCCCGTCCCACCCGAGTTGCGCGGCAATGGGACGGCCTTGAGTGAGCAGACCATGCCGGCAGCCTTGTATCTGGGCGAGCGCGAGGTGCGCATCGACGCCTTTCCCATCGGCACCCACGTGGAGTTGATCCATCAGTTGGTGCGCGCGCCGCAGCAGAACGCACGCATGGAGGAAATCCGTCGGGACATGGGTGTCGAGAAGATCATCGTGTCGGTCGGCCGCGTCGATTACGTCAAGGGAACGCGCGAGCAGTTGCTCGCTTTCGAACGCCTGCTGCAGCGGCGCCCGCAATGGCGTCACCGTGTCAAGCTCTTGCTCACGGCCGTGGCGGCCGACCCCGGCATGAAGGTGTACCGCAGTGCGCAGGAATCCATAGAGCAGTTGGTGGGGCGTATCAATGGGCATTTTGGCGACGTGGCCTGGCAACCCATCGTCTTTTCCACCACGGCCATGTCCTTCGCCGAGACGCTGTGCCACTATCGTGCTGCCGACATTGCCTGGATCACCCCCTTGCGCGACGGCCTGAACCTCGTCGCCAAGGAATATATCGCGGCAAACGTGGAGGAGAGCGGCGTGTTGGTGCTCTCGGAATTCGCGGGCGCAGCGGTGGAACTCACCGATGCCGTGCTCGTCAATCCCTACAGCCTGAGCCAGATGGACGCGGCCATCGACCAGGCCTTGGACATGCCCGAGCCGGAGCAGCGTGCGCGCATGGCCTTGCTCGGCGAAGCGGTTCGGCAGCGTGACATCGGCGCGTGGTCGGAACACATCATGGACTGCTTCGCCGCACTGGGCGCCCCAGGCTTCCAGCGCGGCTGAAGCCTGCCGAATTTTGCTGCTGCCACATACACGAAAGGAGGCGTTCAAGTGCCCGATTGGATACCACAAAATTGGCGCGACTACTCTCTTTGGGGCTGGCTGGCCCCTGTGTTGAGCGTGTTGCTCGCAGTGGCTGCAACCAGGCTGCTGCGCCCGCGCCTGGTCCGTCGCTTGCGGAGCCTGGCCGAGCGTACCCCTACCCCGATCGACGAGGCGCTGGTGTATGGCCTGGAGGCCACCCGGCCGTGGCTGGTCGGCGCCATGGTGCTGGGACCAGCCACTGCGCATTTGCCGCTTGGCGCCCCCTGGTCACGTGTGGTCGAAGTCATAACGGTCGTTGGTGTATTTGTGCAAATCGGGCTTTGGGCCGCGCGACTGATCGATTTTTGGATACGCCGCTCGCGTCAGCGTGCCCTCAAAAACGACCCTGGAACGGCTACCGGGTTTGCGGTGACCAGCTTCATCGCGCGTGTGACGCTGTGGGCGATCGTGCTGCTGGTGATGCTCGACAACCTGGGCATCAACGTCACGGCCCTGGTGGCAGGGTTGGGGGTCGGCGGCATCGCCGTTGGTTTTGCATTGCAAAATATCCTGGGCGACTTGTTTTCCAGCCTGTCCATCGTCATGGACAAGCCGTTCCAGATAGGCCACTTCATCGATGTGGATGGCTACGTGGGCACAGTCGAATACATCGGCCTGAAGACGACGCGTGTGCGCGCCCTGTCTGGAGAGCTTCTGATATTTTCCAACACCGACCTGACCAAGGCCCGGTTGCGCAACTACCAGGTGATGCAAGAGCGGCGCATCGTGTTCGGCTTCGGCGTGACTTACGACACCCCGCCAGAGGCGCTGGCGCTCATTCCCGGGCTCGTGCGTGAAATCATCGAAGCCCAGCCGCAAACCCGGTTCGACCGCGCACATTTCAAGGCCTTTGGCGCCGCGAGTCTCGACTTCGAGGTGGTTTACTGGATGCTCACCCCCGATTACACCACCTACATGAATACCCAGCACGCCATCAATCTGCGGCTGCTGCGGGAACTCAACGATCGCGGTATCGCCTTTGCCTTCCCGACCCAGACTGTGCACTTGCAGGCAGTGCGCCCGGTGCGGGTGCGCATGGAGCCGCCCCCTTCGGATTCTTGAATTTGGAAACTGGCAGCCTGTCGGACTTTCGAATCGTCGGCTGCGCATGCGCCGCAGCGGCCCATTCTCGCTATCGACGCCCAAAGTCCGACAGGCTGCTGGGATCAAAGAAATTGGGCCTGGAAGTGCTGCGCATCTGCCAGGCGGGGTGAATGGCCCCATCGGGCGAGGCGATTTACTGTTGGGCCTGCTCCTGCGCCTGCTTCGCGGCTTTGGCCCGTTCGCGTTCGGCACGGTATTTGGCCGAAAACACGCGGATTTCATCCGGGGTGACGAATCCGTCGTGGTTGCTGTCGGCCTCGTCGAACGCGGCGGCCAGCGGCGGGAACAGGGCGACCTCGGCGCGGCTCAGTTTGCCGTCGCCGTTCGCGTCGAGCAGCTGAAACTGGCGCAGGGCCTTGAGCTCGCCGCGCGAAGGCGTGGCGGCGTTGGAGGCACTGGCAGCGGCCGCAGAAGCCGAAGTGCCAGGCGCTTCGGCAGCCGGCTGAGCGCCCGGGTCGGCGCAAACGCTTGCGCTGATGCAAGCCAGGGCCAGCGCGGGCAGCAGACGGAACAGGGTTCGCATGGAGCAGCTCCTTGGCGTGAGGACGGCGCGGGGGTGGCGTGGCGGCGGCGCGTCCACGCCGCGCGAACACATCACCACCTTGGCGGCAGGATGTCGATGTCGAAAAAATCTGGCTCCTGTGCAAGCCGATGCTGTTCGTTGAGCCAGGACTTGAGGCGCTTGCCATCGCGCACGAGTGCAACATCGTGGGCGAGCGCCTCGCATTCGGTTTGTACCTCCTCTTGCAGGTCTTGCAGCCAGCGGCGCAGCCCGGCTTCGCTGAAGCGGTAGCCAAAATCGATGTCCAGCACATGTTCCCAGTAGTTTTGGCGCGCGTAGCGCTCTTGTTCGAGCTCGAGCACTTGCTGCTTGAGCAGTTGCGTGAGCGCTTGCAGGCGCTTTTCGGGCGGCAGCTGCGCCTGCGCGGGGTCGAGCAGTGCGGCGTCGCGCTGGATCTGCAGCAGCGCCACGATGTCCTTGTCCTGGTAGGCGCGGTTGGCGGCGGCCATGAGTTCGGTTTTGCGCTGGCGCTCGTCGTCGCTGGCCGCGCGGTCGGGGTGCAGCGCGCTCGCGAGCTGGCGGAAGATCGCGCGCAAGGTGGACTCGGCCTCCTGCTGCGCAGCCTCGGCGCGTTGCTGCGCGGCCGAGAGCTTGCGCGGTTTTTTCTTGCGCGCGGCCTTTTCTTGCTCCCATTCCTCCTGTTGCTCCTGCATTTTGGCTTTGGTCTGGGCAAACATGCGCATCATCAGGTCTTCGTGCGAGGCGTCTGCGCCGGCCTCGGCTTCGGGCGCGGAGATTTCCTCGCCAAGCATCTTGCTGGCCATTTGGGCAAACGCAGCGCGCTCTTGCTGCTCTATTTCTGCGAGCGTCTGCGGGCTGTATTTGTCGTGCAGGCGGGCCATTTCGGCGTCGCCGTCGGCGGCGAGCACGGCGGCAAAGGCGCAGATCAGTTGGCGCACGGTCTGGCGCTGCTGTTTGCTCAAACGCTTGTCGTCCACGTGCGGCACGAGCAGCGCGACCATTTCGCGCCGCAGTGCATCGCGGCGCTCGTACAGCGGGGCGAGCAGGCTCTGCATGGCGGTCTGGTAGCTGCGGCCCAGCGCATCAGTCCGGGCGATCTGTGCCTTGAGTTTGTCGATGCGCGCGAGCTCGCGGTTGTAGGCCTTGGCCGCGGGCGTGAGCGCGGTATCGGCGCCGTCGGCGAGCACCTGCAGGCCGCGCGCGCTGGCAGGAGCCGCGTTGGCCGTGGCCGTGGCCGTGGCCGTGGCCGGTGAGGCGGATTCGGCGGATTCGGCAGCGCCGGCACGCGCAGACGCGGCGCCAAACCGGTCGTCCTGCGCGGCGCGGCGTCGGGAGGAAGTCTTTTTGGTTGCCATGGTGTTCACCCTGAAAGCAGATGAAGAAAGCGCGGATTCGTTCCGCCCGCGTGGTGTCTATTTGTGCGCTTCTTGCGCTTCGTGCGCGATGCCGCTGCGCACCAGCCCCGCGGGCACGTGCTGCGCGGCCGAGAGCACGTGGCCGGTCTGGTCGTCGAAGAAGAAGTCGGGCTCGAACTCGCGCAGGAACGGCCCCTTGGGCATGCCGCCGAGGAACATGGCCTCATCGACGGCGATGTTCCAGTGCATCAGCGTCTGGATCGCGCGCTCGTGCGCCGGGGCACCACGCGCCGTGACGAGCGCCGTGCGGATGCGCATGGGCCCGCCGCGCTGCTGCAGACGGTGCAGCGCGGCCAGAAAAGGCTTGAACGGCCCCGGCGGCAGCGGCAGCGCGGCTTTTTCGGCCTCGTGCGCCTGGAAGGCGTCGAGCCCCGCGGTCTGATAGACGCGCTCGGCCTCGTCGGAAAACAGCACCGCGTCGCCGTCGAAGGCAATGCGCACCTCATTGTGGTGCGTGTCGGCAGCGGGGGCCGACTGCGTCGCCACCTGCGCGGCCGGAAAGCCCAGCGCCAGCGCCTCGCGCACGTCGGCCTCGTTGGCCGAAAGGAACAGGTGCGCCCCGAGCGGGCGCAGGTAGCGAAACGGCGCCGCCCCTTGCGTGAACACGCCGCGCTGCACCGAGGTCAGCCCGTGCGCGCGCACCGAGCGGAACACGCGCATGCCGCTCACCGGGTCGTTGCGCGAGAGCACGACGACCTCCACGCGCTGGCGCTCGGGCGTGTTGAACGCCAGCAGCTTGCGCACGAGCGAAAACGCCACGCCCGGGCGCGCCGGCGTGTCCAGGCGCTCGAGCTGCAGCTGCATGTAGGCGCTGGGGTTGGCGGGGTCGAAGACGCGGTTTTCTTCCTCGAAGTCGAACAGTGCGCGCGAGGAGATTGCCACCACCAGTTTGTCGTCGTCGGCGCTCGGAATGTCGGCCATGGCACAACCCTATTTGACGAGCTGGTTGAGCTCGATGATGGGCTGCAGCACCGCGAGTACGATCAGCATCACGATCAGGCCCATGGCGACGATCAGCAGCGGCTCGAGCACCGTGGCGAGCGCGAGCGCGCGGCGCTGCACCTCGGCGCCGAGCTGGTTCGCGGCACGCTGCAGCATCAGCGGCAGCTGGCCGGTCTGCTCGCCCAGGCGCGCGAACATCGCGAGCAGCCCCGGAAAGCGCTTTTTCTGCGCGAGCGCCGCGGCCAGCGGTGCGCCCTCGCGCACCAGCACCAGCGCGTCGAGCGCGTCGGCGCGCAAGCTGCGGTTGTGCAGCGTCTCGGCTGCGGCCTGCAGCGCCTTGAGGATGGGCACGCCCGCGCCCGCGAGCATGGCCAGCGTGCCCGCAAAGCGCGCCGCGTTGTAGCCGCGCGCAAGCCGCCCGAGCACGGGCAGACGCAGCCAGGCCGCGTCGAATTGCAGGCGAAAATGCTCGAATCTCAAGGCCCAGCGTGCGCAAGCAGCTATCACAACCAAAGCAGCCAGGAGCAGCCAACCATAGCTGCGCAAAAATTCGCTCAGGCCCAGCATGAGCACCGTGAGCAGCGGCAGCGCGCGCTTGGTGCCCGCAAACACGCCCGCGACCTGCGGCACCACGTAGCCCACGAGAAACAGCACGATCACGATGGCCACGAGCGTGACGATGGCCGGGTACAGCGCCGCGCCCACGAGCTTGGCCTGTAGCGCCTGACGCGCCTCGAGGTCGTCGGCCAGGCGCTCGAGCACTTCGCCCAAATGTCCGCTGTGCTCGCCCGCGCCGACCACGGCGCAATACACCGCGGAGAACTCGCGGGGGTGCTGCGCGAGCGCGCGTGCAAACGGCACGCCCGCGTTCACCTCGGCGCGCAGCGCGGCCACGAGCTCGCGCTGGCGCGGCTCGTCGGCCTCGTCGGCCAGCGCCGCAAGCGCGCGCTCCAGCGGCAGGCCCGAAGTCACCAGCCCCGCGAGCTGGCGCGTCCACACCGCAAGCCCCGTGGCGCCGAGCACCGGACGCGTGAACAGGCGCCGCCAAAGCCCCGGCGCTGCACCCCCTTCGGCGCCCGTGACTACCGGCTCCACCTGCAGCGGCACCAGCGCCTGCGCGCGCAGCAAGCTGCGCGCGGCCTTGGCGCTGTCGGCTTCCAGCAGGCCTTTGCGGGTCTGACCCTGCGCGTCCAGGGCTTCGAAGGTGAATGCGGGCATGCAGAATGTGGCGGCGGGTGCGGGTGCGAAGGCTGCGATGGTAGCGTTTGCCAATGCGCGGCCAGCCCCGTTACAGCGACTGCGCGAGCCGGCGCAAAAAACGCTCGCAGGCTTCGAGCTGCGCGGGCTCGACGAATTCGTTCGGTTTGTGCGCCTGCTCGATCGAGCCCGGCCCACAGACGACGGTGGGGATGCCGGCGTTCTGGAGCAGCCCGCCTTCGGTGGCGAAGGCCACTTTGCGCGTGGCGCGGTCGCCCGTGAGGGCGCGCACCAGCGCGGTGATCGCCGCTTGCTCCGAGGCTTCGAGCGCCGGTGCGCTGGCCAGCGCCTGGATCTCTACGCGCGCATCGGCATATTCGTGCTGCATGCGCGGCAGCAGCTCATCGCGCACATAGGCTTCGATCTGCCCTTGGATGTGCTCCATCGACATGCCGGGCAGATTGCGGAACTCATAGGCAAACTCGCACAGGTCGGCAATGGTGTTGACCGCGATGCCGCCGTGGATCTGGTTCGTGGTCAAGGTCGTGTAGGGCACGTCGAAAAATTCATCGTACGGCCCGTTCGCCTTAAAGTGGTCGGCGATGTCGCGAATGCGGCAGATCAGCCGCGCCGCATGCTCGATCGCATTGCTGCCTTGCGGGGTGAGCGAGGAATGCGCCGCCTTACCGTGCACCCGGCAGCGAAACAAGTGAATGCCCTTGTGCGCGACCACCACGCGCATGCTCGTGGGCTCGCCGACCACGCAACCGTCGAAGCGTGCACCGCGCAGTTTGAGTTGCTCGAGCAGCAGCGGCGCCCCTACGCAGCCAACCTCCTCGTCGTACGAAAAAGCCAAATGCAAGGGTCGGGCGCGCGGCATGGCGAGAAACTCGGGCACCAGCGCGAGCGCGCAGGCGATGAAGCCTTTCATGTCACAACTGCCGCGCCCGTACAGACGGCCCGCGCGCTCGGTGAGCTGGAAAGGGTCGGTGTCCCACACCTGGCCGTCCACCGGCACCACGTCGGTGTGGCCCGAGAGCACGATGCCACCCTGCTGCCCGCCATCGTGCGCAGGCAGCGTGGCAAAGAGGTTGGCCTTGCCGCCGCTCGGCGCGTGGATGAGCGTGGCCGGCACGCCCAGCGCTGCGAGCGCGTCGCGCACGCACTCGATCAGGGCCAGGTTGGAGTTGCGGCTCGTGGTGTCGAACGCCACCAGCGTGGTGAGCCATTCGCGCGAGTTCTTCCAGGTCATGGGATGTTTCCGTGCTCGCGACGTCGGTACAGGCACCGCATGGCGAGCAAAAGTGAAGTAAGGAATGTATAAAGACAAAGCCTACGCCGCAGGCATGGTTTCCGATTCTGCCTCTTATGCCGGCTTTTTGATCAACCTGCACGCATTCCGATGAAAACGCACACCGATTCCCACCGCGTTTCCAAACGCAGCATTCTCGCAGCCGTGATCGGCAACGCCCTCGAGTGGTACGACTTTTTGGTCTTCGCCTTCATGACGCCCATCGTCGCCAAGCTGTTCTTCCCGAGCGACCCGAGCAATCCCGACGACAAGCTCAACCAGATTCTCATGACCACGGCGGTCTTCGGTGTGGGCTTTTTCATGCGCCCCGTGGGCGGCATCGTACTGGGGCTGTATGGCGATCGCAAAGGGCGCAAGGCCGCGATGGTGCTCGTCACGGGGCTCATGGCCGTGGCCATCGCGATCATCACGCTGGCGCCGACCTACGCGGCCGTGGGCGTGCTCGCGCCGCTGTGCATCGTGCTCGCGCGCTTGCTGCAGGGCTTTGCCGCAGGCGGCGAGTTTGGCACCTCGACCGCCTTGTTGATCGAGCTCGCAGCGCCTGGCAGGCGGGGCTTTTATGGATCTTGGCAGATGACGGGGCAAATGCTGGCCCTGCTGCTGGGCTCCGCCACGGGCATGTTGATCACCAATGTCTTCAGCACCGAGCAGCTCATGGCCTGGGCGTGGCGCATTCCCTTCGCCATCGGCCTGCTAATCGCGCCCGTGGCACTTTACATCCGCAGTCATGTGGAGGAGCCTGAAGTGTTCCAGCAGATGCTTGCCGCCCGAGCGAGCGGGCAAGCACGCGCGCTTGGCTTGGTCGAGCTTGTGCGCACCCATGCGCGCGAGATGTTGGTAGGGATCGGCTTGGTGGTTGCTGTCACGGTGTCGGTCTATATCACTTTTACTTACCTCGTGACCTATGCCACTGTCACGCTCGGCTTGCCGCTGCGCGATGCGTTCATGGTGCAAATGCTGGGAGCGGCGATGATTGTGTTGCTCATGCCCTTCATGGGCGCGCTGTCCGACCGCATCGGGCGACGCACGCTCACCATCGGCTCTTTGCTGTGCTATTTGGTGCTGCTCTACCCACTCTATGCGTGGGTAGCAGCCGCACCGAGCACACCCAAGTTGCTTGCCGCCCAATTGGTGATTTGCTTGTTCGTGTCTGTATTTTTCAGCACCTTCAGCACCTTGATGGCTGAGCTGTTTCCACCCGAGGCACGTTCGGCTGGCATGTCATTGGCGTACAACCTGGCGGTGATGGTTTTTGGCGGCTTCGCCCAATTCATCGTCACCTGGCTGATCCGCACAACGGGCTCACCCATGGCGCCTGCGCTGTATGTGATGGCCGGGGCCGCGCTGGGCACGTGTGCCGCTTTTTTCATCAAAGAAAAGCATTGAACCCAGATTGTCCATGAGGCGGTGCTGCGCGCCTACGCGGACGCTGACGAACGGCTGCCGGTCATTTTGGCTGCGGCAAAAACTACCCGTCATTGCGAGCCCCGCAGGGGCGCGGCAATCCAGTCTCGTCCTTCGCAGCGTGCACAGGCGCTTTTAAGGCCCATGGATTGCCGCGGGCCTTCGGCCCTCGCAATGAAGGAGAACGATCATCCCGCGTCCGAATGAACAATCTGGGTCAAAGGACTGAATCAGCCCAACAGGCGCTCTGGATTGGCATCCAGTTTGGTCAGCGCATCGCGCGTCGCGCGCAGGCTCAGGCCTTCATCGTCGAGGCCCGCGAGCAGCCCTGCTTGCGCGTAGGCTGCCAGGCGCCGCTGTTGAATCAGATAGCCGTGCCCGCTCGTGGCGGCAAAAAGGTGCAGTTGGCGGCGCGCGCTCTGCCACACGTATTGCACCGCGACTTGGGTGCCATTGTGGTCCAGCGTAAACCAGGCGCCGAGTGGTAACGCTTGAACCCAGGCGAGCGCGGCCTCGCTCACTTGCACGTCATTGTCCGCAAGAACATCGAGCGTAGCGGCATCGATACCGAGCAGCATTTCGACGTTGTCGGCATTCAGCGGCATGTCGGCAAACGCGGCATCGTCGATGAAGTCTTCGAGGTGTGCGAGGCGCTGCGCAAACGCGTCGATATGCTCTTGCGCAATGGCCTGCGTCTTGGAGAGAAAGGCTTCGGCCAGCGTGTCGGTGAGCACCTTGATCTGGGCGTCCTGCTTCGCACCCGTGATGCCCAGCAGGGTCAATCCTTGCCGCAGATGCTGCAACATGCCCGGCAACATTTTGATGACCTGTGCACGCTCGCTGCGCTGGGGCTTGGCACTCGCGGCCCAGATCAGGTCCGCCGCGGCGCGCTTGAAGGCGAGGGTGTCGGCATGTTGGGGGCCCGCACGCACGGCCGACAGGGCGAGTACCTCCGCCCAAGTCTTGAAAAGAAAGTCGCGGATCTCGTCGCGCACCGGCACGTCCTGCAGCATGCTGCGTAGCTCGATCGTGTATTGGATCGCCAGTGTCTCTTTTTGCTCGACCTGCTGCGCCACGCTCACAATGCGTGCCGTACTGGGTTTTTCCGTCAAAAATTTGGCCAGAAATTGCTCGAATTCATCGAGCATGAGCTGAAAGACCCGCCCGCCGGTTTCCGGGTATTGCTCGATCACTTGTACGACACGGCGGATTTCCGCCTCGAGCGCCGAACCAGACAGCGTGCTGGCATCAAAGCCCATCACACAGCCTCCCATACGGTCTATGAGTTGACGCGCCGGATGCTTGAGATCGTTGAAGAACGCGGGTTCGGCGAGCGCGACGCGCAATACGGGAACTTGCAGCCGCGCGAACCATACCCGGACGTTCGGGGGAATGCGCTCCTCGGCAAGGATCGCCTGGAACATCAGCGCCACGATTTCTATGATGGCCTTTTCGCTCGCCGTACTGGCTTTTTGCTTGAGCTCATCGGTCTGTTTGCGCGCGGCTTCAGCAGAGCGCCGCACCGCAAGCACCGGATCAGCGCTCAAAAGAGTCGGACTGATGCTCACATAAAAGCTAGCAGCTTGCGTGGGTGGGTGCGCCAGTGCTTGGGCAAGTGCAGGAGATGCGGGTGGCGCATGCACCAAATCCAGTCCGGTTGCGGGCTGCTGCAGCAGTCGGCGCAGCTGGCCCATGATGTTTTGTGCCCGCGCCCTGGCCCATGTCCAGGGCGTCTCACCCCCAGCAGGGGAAAGTCCAGGCGCTGGAGCAAACCCGGCTCGCCCTGCCGGCGTCATGTCCGGTGAAAAGGTGTCAGGCTTGCTGCCATGTGCGGGCATGCCCGGCTGTGGACTTTGCGCCGCATTCGCTGCCCGTGCAGCGGGCTGTTCGACCGCAACCCCGTGGCCTGCCGGGCTCGCCGCCGGCGTGCGGCGCACGCGTGCACGCAAATCGGTTTGCGCAGTGATGCCTTGCTCGGTATACCAGTCGATGATGGCCTGGTATTGTTTTTGCAATAGATTTGCCAGCGCACGCTGCAGCGGCTCTTGCACGACCTGAAATTGCTCACGCAGCAGGTCGGCCCGCGTCCACTGCTCGACGAACACGAGGCAGACCGATTCAGGCCGCAGAATGTCCTGTGCGGGCGGCGCATCGCCCTCCAGCGTCTGCGTGCGCTGGCGCACAGTTTCGAACTGCAGACCGACTTGCTCCATCACCGCCGTTGCCATGCGTGTGGCAGTGATTTTGTTTTCCATCACGTCGTCGCTCAGCAGCTCGAACGAGCGCGGCGGCGCACTGGCCGCGGCGGGTTTGGCCGCAACTGCGGCGCTGGCAGCCTGGCGCAGCGCCTGCTCCACGTACGCCATCCAGCGCTCGTGCCGCTGTTGATAGAGCATCCAGGCATCGCGGCGTGACTGCATCTCACGCAAGGTGCCCGGCGCGGCCATACGTTCGGTCAAGTGGTCTAGAAGCAGCTTGTCCAGGGCCGGGAGTTGCGTGCAAAGACCTTGCACGAAACGCTCCCGCGCCTGCCAGCTCAGGCGTCGGCGTGCGTCGGGCGAAGTGGCGGCGGACATGGTTCGACCTCAAACCCTTAAGTCTGGCTGGGGCACAACCAGGGCATCGGCGATCACACCACGGCGCCGGCGTTCGGGTCGTTCGGGTCGCCTTCTTTCTTCTTCTCCCCTTTGACGAGGTCTTCGCGCTTCACGCCCAGCCACATCGCAATCGCCGCGGCCACGAACACCGAAGAGTAAATGCCGAACAGGATGCCAATGGTCAGCGCCAGCGAAAAGTAGTGCAGGCTGGGCCCGCCGAAGAAAAACATCGAGAGCACCATGGCCTCGGTGCAGCCGTGCGTGATGATGGTGCGGCTCATGGTGCTGGTGATCGCGTGGTCTATGACCTCGGGCGTGCTCATCTTGCGGTATTTGCGGAAAGCCTCGCGGATACGGTCGAAGATCACCACCGATTCGTTGACCGAATAACCGAGCACCGCGAGCACCGCGGCGAGCACGGAGAGCGAAAACTCCCACTGGAAGAACGCAAAAAAACCCAGGATGATGACCACGTCGTGCAGGTTCGCGATGATCGCCGCAACGCCGAACTTCCACTCGAAGCGAAACGCCAGATAGATCACGATGCCGGCGACCACCACGGCCAGCGCCATGAGGCCGCCGCGCACGAGCTCCTCGCCGACCTGCGGGCCCACGAACTCTGTGCGGCGCAGCTGCACGTTGGGGTCGACGGCCTTGAGCGCACCCAGCACCTGCTCGCTCTGCTGCGCCGAGCTCACGCCCTTTTGCACGGGCAGGCGGATCAGCACGTCGCGTGCGGTGCCAAAGTTTTGCACCTGCACGTCGCTGTAGCCCAGGCGCGAGACGGCCTCACGCACCTGCGCGAGGTCGGCAGGCTGGCTGTAGGCCACCTCCATCACGGTGCCCCCCGTGAATTCGACCGACAGGTGCAGGCCACGTGTGAACAGAAAGAACACCGCGAGCGCGAAGGTGATGAAAGAGATCGCGTTGAACACCAGCGCGTGGCGCATGAACGGGATGTCTTTGCGAATGCGGAAAAACTCCATGGCTTGTTCCTTGGCAGGCTGGGGCGGCCTTATTTCGATGGGTTCGCGGGGTTCGCGCTGCGCTTGTCGGCGTCTGGCTTCCAGACCTGGCCGATGGAAATGCTCTTGAGCTTTTTCTTGCGCCCGTACCAGAGGTTCACGAGGCCGCGCGAGAAGAACACCGCCGAGAACATGCTCGTCAAAATGCCTATGCAGTGCACCACGGCAAAGCCGCGCACCGGCCCCGAGCCAAAGGCCAGCAGCGCCAGGCCGGCGATCAGGGTGGTCACGTTCGAGTCCAAAATGGTCGCCCAGGCACGCTCGTAGCCCGCGTGGATCGCCGCTTGCGGCGCCACGCCCGCGCGCAGTTCCTCGCGGATGCGCTCGTTGATGAGCACGTTCGAGTCGATCGCCATGCCTATGGCCAGCGCCATCGCGGCGATGCCCGGCAGCGTGAGCGTGGCCTGCAGCATCGACAGCACGGCGATCAGCAGGAGCACGTTCACGGCCAGCGCAATGCTCGAGAACACGCCGAACAGCATGTAGTAGGCGCACATGAAGACGGCAATCGCAAGCAGCCCCCAGACCACGCTGTGGATGCCGCGCTCGATGTTGTCGGCGCCCAGGCTCGGGCCTATGGTGTATTCCTCGACGATCTCCATGGGCGCGGCGAGCGAGCCCGCGCGCAGCAGCAGCGCGGTGTCGTTGGCCTCGGCCGTGGTCATGCGCCCGGAAATCTGCACGCGCCCGCCGCCGATCTCGGTGCGGATCACGGGCGCCGTGACCACTTCGCCCTTGCCCTTTTCGAACAGGATGATGGCCATGCGCTTGCCCACGTTCTCGCGCGTGACGTCGCGGAAGATGCGCGCGCCCTTGGCGTCGAGCGTCAGGTTCACCGTCGGCTCCTGCGTCTGGCTGTCGAAGCCAGGCTGCGCATCGGTGAGGTTGTCGCCCGTGAGGATCACCTGCTTTTTCACGATCACGGGCTGGCCCGCGCGGTCCAGGTAGCGCTCCGAACCGAAGGGCACGGGGCCCGTGCCGGCCTCGGCCGCGCGTGCCTCGGCGCTCTCGTCGACCATGCGCACCTCGAGCGTCGCGGTGCGGCCCAGAATGTCCTTGGCCTTGGCGGTGTCCTGCACGCCGGGCAGCTGGACGATGATGCGGTCCAGCCCCTGCTGCTGGATCACCGGTTCGGCCACGCCGAGCTCGTTGATGCGATTGTGCAGCGTCAAAATGTTCTGCTTGAGCGCCTGCTCCTGCACGCGCCGCGCGGCCTCGGGCTTGATGGCGAGCGTCAGCTTGAAGCCGTTGGCGTCCGGCGCGCTGCTCGCCTGCAGCTCTGGAAACTGATCGGCCACCAAGTTGCGCACCGCCGTCAGCGTGGCTTCGTCGGGCAGCAGCACTTCGACCGTCTGGCCGTCGCGGCGCACGCCGCCGTGACGCAGCCCCTTGTCGCGCAAGGTGGTGCGCAAGTCACCGGCGAGCCCCTCGGCGCGCTTGGTCAGCGCCGCCTGCATGTCCACTTGCAGCATGAAATGCACGCCGCCGCGCAAGTCCAGCCCCAGGTACATGGGCCGCGCATGCAGCGCCGTGAGCCAGGCGGGCGAGCGCGACACCAGGTTCAGCGCAACGATGTAGGGCGGGTCGCTCGGGTCGGGCACCAGTGCTTTTTGCAGCACGTCACGCGCCTTGAGCTGCGTGTCGGGGCTGTCCAGGCGCACGCGCAACGAATTGCCGTCCAGGCTTACCAGGTCGGGCGTGATGCCTGCGCTTTGCAATGCTTGCAAGGCGCGCTCTTGTACCTGCGCATCGACTTTGACGCTGGCTTTGGCCGGCGAAACCTGCACGGCCGGCGCCTCACCAAAGAAATTCGGCAGCGCGTACAACACGCCCACCAGCAGCACGATCACCAGGATCGCGTACTTCCAGACCGGGTAACGGTTCATGAGATCGCTCGCAGACAATGGGGCCGAGCCCCGTGACGCAAAAAGCCGCGCGCCGGACTTATTTACCCGTGCTCAGCGTGCCCTTGGGCAGCACCTGTGCAACGGCGCTACGCTGCACTTGCACTTCCACACCCGGCGCCACTTCGAGGTGCAAAAAGCCCTCCGACAGGCGCGTCACCTTGCCGATCAAGCCGCCCGAAGTGACGACCTCATCACCTTTGGCCAGCGCTTCGATCATGGCGCGGTGTTCTTTCTGACGCTTCATCTGCGGGCGGATCATGATGAAGTAGAGCACCACGAACATCAACACCAGGGGCATCATGCTCGTGAGCGAGGACATCAGGTTGCCGCCGCCGGCAGCTGCGGCCGGCGCGGTTTGGGCAAAAGCGGAAGAAATCAGCACGAGAAAACCCTATCGAAACGATGAAAAAACCGCCCGCCCGCCAATGAAACCGGCAGAGGACGGGAAACGGCGCATTGTATGCGGGGGGCAGCGCGCACCCCAAAGAACGCCTACACCAAGCGCAGGGGCAGCGCACGCAGGCGCTTGCCGGTCAGGGCAAACAAGGCATTGGCCACGGCCGGCGCGATGGGCGGCGTGCCGGGCTCGCCCACGCCTGTCGGGGGCAGGCTGCTGGGGACGATGTGCGTCTCGATGACCGGGCTTTGCGCCAGACCCAGCAGCGGGTAGTCGGGGAAGCTTTTTTGCTGCACCATGCCGCCCTTGACGTCGATGCGGCCATGCAGCGCAGCCGTGAGACCGAAGATCACCCCGCTCTCCATCTGCTGCGCGACGATGTCGGGGTTGACCACGGTGCCGCAGTCCACCGCCACGACCACGCGGTGCACGCGCGGCGCGCCCTTGTCGAGCGTGACCTCCGCCACCTGCGCGACGATGCTGCCAAAGGATTCGTGCAAGGCCACACCGCGCGCGCGGCCTGCGGCAAGCGGAGCGCCCCAGCCAGCCTTGTCTGCCGCCAGGCGCAGCACGGCCGCATGGCGCGGCATGTCGGCCAGCAGCGACAGTCGGAAGGCCACCGGGTCGGCCTTGCTCTCGGCCGCCATCTCGTCGATGAAGCTCTCGATGAAAAACGCATGGTGCGAATGCCCCACCGAGCGCCAGAAGCCCACCGGCACCTCGTTGCGCGTGGCCGCGTGGCGCATGTGCTGGTGCGCGATGGCGTAGGGCTGGTCGAACATGCCCTCCATGGCGGTTTTGTCGGGCATGTCCACGGGCCCGGCCAGCGCGGGCAGCGTGCGCGCCATCCAGCGCGGCGTGATGGCATCGCCCGCGCTGTGAATGCGCAGGCTTTGCGGGCGCACACCTACCGCACCCACCGCACCCGCCGAGCCCCAGTCCGCACCCCAGCTCGCGCGCAGGTGCGCAGCGCTCGCGGGGCGGTAGAAGTCGTGTGTCGTGTCTTCCTCGCGCGGCCACAGGATTTGCACCGGCCGCCCGGGCATGGCTTTGGCGGCCTCCATCGCCTGCAGCACGTAGTCCACTTCGAGGCGCCGGCCAAAGCCGCCGCCGAGCAAGGTCACGTGCAAGAGCACTTGCGCTTCGTCCACCCCCGCCGCCTTGGCCGCGAGCTTGCGCGCTTGTGAGGGCACTTGCGTCGGCAGCCACAGCGTCAGCCGGCCGTCCTGCAGCAAGGCGGTGCCGTTCATGGGCTCCATGGTGGCGTGCGCCAGGTAAGGTGCCTGGTACGTTGCCTCGATCTGGTGGTGCGCCTGCGCTTCGGCCTGCGCGGCATCGCCGCGGCTATGGAACGTGGTGCCGCCGTCGCCCTCCTTGGCCTCATGCACGAGGGCCTGCAGGATGCGGTCGGAATCGGCCAGTGCCTGCGGCGGCCTGGGCTGGCCTTGGTCGTCAGCTGGCGCCAGCCATTGCACGTCGAGCGCCTGCACTGCGCGCAAGGCGTGCCAGGTGGTGTGCGCCACCACGGCCACGCCCGCCGTGGCGCCAGCGTGCGCGCCCAGACGCAGGCACTTTTGCACGCCGGGCATGCGCAGCACCTCTGCCTCGTTGCGCAGCGCGCCCATACGCCCGCCCAGCATGGGCGCCATGCGCACGGCGGCAAACAGCAAACCGGGCGGCCGCACATCGATGCCGAACACGGCCTGCCCCGTGACCTTCGCGGGTACGTCGCGGCGCAGCGCGGCCTGGCCGATGAGTTTGCGCTGCGCTGCGGTTTTGGGGCGCACCTGCTCGGGCTGGATGCGCACGGCCGCTTTGGCCAGTTCACCCAAATGGGCGCGGCGCGCGCCATGCTGCAGCGTGCCGTTGAGTATCTGGACTTCAGCGGCCGGCACGCCCCAGCGCTGGGCTGCGGCCGCCACCAGCTGCGCGCGCGCCGTGGCCGCGGCCAGACGCACCGGCTCCCAGGCATCGGTCACGCTCGAAGAGCCGCCGGTCACGCTCAGTCCCAGCTCGCGCGCGAGCTTGCCGACCAACCATTGGCCCGTGCGTGCCGCCACCGTTTCCTGGCCCGGCTGGGTGCTGCGCGGATGAAAAGGCAGCGACGCGACGAACATGGCCACGTTGCCGTAAATGGATTGCGGCCCCGCGGTTTCGGTACTGACCCACTCGAGCGGCACATCCAGCTCGTCGGCCACCAACATGGGCAGCGCCGTGTGCACGCCCTGCCCCATTTCGGCGCGTGGCATGGCCATGACCACGCGGCCCTGCGCGGTGATGCGTATCCAGCCATTGAGCGCGATGTCGCCCTGGCTGCCGGCAAAGTCCTCGGGTTTGCCCAGGCGCGAGCGCTGCGGCGCCACACCCCAACCCACCACGAGCAACCCTGCACCGCCCAGGGCACTCAGCACGAAGGTACGGCGCTTCATCGCAGCACCTGCGGCGCAGGCACCGCTGCCGCGCCCTGTGCGCGCGCCGCGGCATGGATGGCAGCGCGCACACGCGGGTAGGTGCCGCAGCGGCACAGATTGGCTATGGCCTCGTCGATCTGGGCGTCGGTGGGCTGCGGGTGGCGCGCGAGCAAATCTGCCGCGGCCATGAGCATGCCGCTTTGGCAGTAGCCGCACTGCGGCACCTGCTGCGCGACCCAGGCGGTCTGCAGGGCGTGCAGACCGGCGGGCGAGGCCAGCCCTTCGATCGTGCGCACCTCACGCCCCTGCACGGCAGACAGTGGCATCACGCACGAGCGCACGGCCTGGCCGTCCACGTGCACGGTGCACGCGCCACAAGCGCCAATGCCACAGCCGAACTTGGTGCCCGTGAGCTGCAGCACGTCGCGCAGCGCCCAGAGCAAGGGCATGTCGGGTGCGGCCTGGTCGTCGCGCAAAGCATGTGTTTTGCCATTGACTTTGAGGTCCATCACACGTCTCCCAAAATGTGTTCTCAATCGAAGCGGCGCTGCAGCTCCACGCCCACGAACGCCGAGCGTCCGGGCGCTGTCTCGAAATATCGCTGGTTGCCTTCGTTCACGATCACCGAGCCGGCATAGACGCGGTTCGTGAGGTTGTCCAAGCGTGCCAGCGCGCGCAGCTCCCACGGCCCCTGCTGGCGCTTGAACTGCGCGCCCAGGCTGGCGATGGTGTAGGCGGGCGCTGCGTCGGTGTTGGTGTCGTTCACGAAAATCGACCCCATGTGGCGCAGCTCGAGCGTGAACACAGCCGGCAATGGGTGCGGCTCCCAGTCGAGTTGCACGAACAACTGCTCGCGCGCAACGCCAGGGATGCGGTTGCCGCCGGGCACGGGCACGTTGGGCTTGCTGCACGGGCTCGCCGTGCAGGAGAAAAAACCGTCGCGGTAAATCGCTTTCATGAGCGTCCAGGCCACGCTGGCATGCACCCGTGCCCACTGCGTCTCGCCCGAAAGTTCCACGCCGCGGCGCAGGCTGCGGCCTACGTTCTGGTAGGTGGAGCGCCCGCCCGTGTTCGTGAGCACGGCGATTTCATCGTCGGTGCGAATGTCGAAGGCGGTGGCCGTCCAGCCCAGGCTGCCGTGGCGTCCGCGCAGGCCGACCTCGCTGTTACGGCTTTTGCTCGCCGCGAGCTGGCTGTTGAGCCCGCTTGCGCCCGAGGCCTTGTATGCGACTTCATTCAAAGTGGGCGTCTCGAACCCGCGGCCTGTGTTCGCGTACAGCTGCAACGCATCGGACAAGCGGTAGCGCAAGCCCAGCACCGGCATGGTGCCGCTGTAGCGGCTCGCGCCGCTGTCGTCGGGGTTGCGCGGCGTGATGTAGTGGTCGCGCGAGTCGAAGCGCACGGTGGAGTGGCGCACACCCGCGCTCAGCGTCCAGCGGGCGCTCTCCCAGGCGAGTTGTGCGTAAGGATCGAGCGTGCTCGCCGTGTTGTCCTCGTCGCGCCGCAGCGCACCTTGCACACCCAGTGCCGTTGGGGCCGATGCCGTGCCGAGAAAGTTCTCGAAGCCGCGGCGCCACTCGTTCTGCCGGTCGTAAGCCACGCCGGCGGAGGCGCTCAAGCGGCCCTCTGCCAAGCTGCGCTCGAAGCGCCAGCGGGCGTTCGTGCCGCCATAGTTGCGCTGCAGGTCGATCACGCCGCCGGCGCTCGTGGGCGCGGTCTGCGCCGCAGGGGGAATGGCCTGGAACTGCCGGACCTGGCGCTCGCCGCCATACGCCATCCATTCGAGCCGGTGCCCGCCACCCAGGGAATGCTCCCAGGCGAGGCCGAGCTGGTTTTGCTCGCTCGACTTGCGTGTATTGAACGTTGTGGCCGCTGCGGTGGTCTGAAAGGGGTTGGCATTGAATTCGGCACGCGAGAGGCCGAGCGGGTCCTGTGCGTTGCCGGTTTGGCGGCTGAACACGGCCACGAGGCGGCCATCCTCATCGCTGTGCGAGAGCTTGAAATAGGCGTTGTCGCGGCGCGCCGCCGACTGCGCACGCAAGCCGTCGGTGGTGAAATGCGCAACGTCGACCAGGTAGCCCAGCGCGCCCACCCGGCCTTCGGCCTGGCCCGAGGCGCGGCGCACGCCGTCGGCCCCGCCCGCAACACCTGCGCGCACGGCAGGCTCCGCGCCCTCGCGCGTGTAGA
The DNA here is from genome assembly GCF_003337425.1 of Extensimonas vulgaris. Lineage (GTDB taxonomy): Bacteria > Pseudomonadota > Gammaproteobacteria > Burkholderiales > Burkholderiaceae_C > Extensimonas > Extensimonas vulgaris. The sequence goes on along the minus strand of NZ_QPJU01000006.1, from coordinate 107,280 downwards.
GCGAAATCACGCCACCCGACGAGCTGCCGTAGAGCGCAGCGAATGGCCCGCGAATCACTTCGATGCGCTCGGCACTGCCCAGCGGAAAGTTGGCCGCTTGCCCCTGCCCATCCGGGGCCGTGGCTGGAATGCCATCGACGAACAAACGCACGCCGCGCACGCCGAACGTGGAGCGCGCACCGTAGCCGCGCACAGAAATTTGCAAATCCTGCGCGTAGTTCTGCCGGTTCAGCACCATGAGTCCAGGCACACGCCCCAGGCTTTCGGAGAGATTGACCTGCAGCGGGTGGGCGCGGATCTCATCGCCTTCGACGACGTCCAGCGTGGCTGGCGTGTCCCAGCGTGTACGCTCTGCCGTACCGCTGGTGATCACCACCGGCTGCAACAAGCCTTCGGCGCGGTGTGCAGGTTCCTTGTCCGGCGCAGCGTCTTGGGCCGTGGCAGCTGCGACCCACCAAAGTACGCCGCATGTGCCGAGTCGGCCGGCCAAACGCCAGATACGCGAACATGACTTAGGCAAAGCGGGATTAGGCAAAGCGTTCGCTCCAAGGCAAAGCACTGCGCTGCATCCTTGTTGGCGTACGTCCAGGCGAACCAAACGCTGCCGCTGGAGGCGGCAGCGCAGCGCTGCGCGACTTCACTGCTTGGCGTTGGCGCGGATCGAATCGACGGTGCCCTGGATGAAGGCTTTGAGCTTTTGCACGTCTTCCATGCTCAGCTTGCCCGAGAAGTCGGGCATGCCGCGCTCCATCGCGGGGCCTTTGAAGATGGATTTGTCCAAGTGTTCGATGAGCGAGGCGTCCATGTAGCCCAGGTTCGGAATGTTGCCGCCGCGATCCACGCCAGGCACGCCGTGGCACAACACGCAGTAGCTCACGTACAGAGCCGTACCGGCCTGGATGTCTGCCGGGTTGTATTTGACGCCGCTGAGGAGCTTGTCATTGCGCTGCTGCACAAAGGAGGGCATGGGCGCTTTGCCGTCGAGCACGAAGGTATAGACCGTCCCCGGGCCGATCTGGTCGGTGGCGCGCTGTGCGAGGCCGTACACGCCACCCCAGCCGACGGCAATCGACACATATTGCTTGCCATCGACCATATACGTCGATGGGGCTGCCACGACGCCGGTGCCGGTGGCGACTTCCCAGAGCTTTTCGCCCGTCTTGGCGTTGTAGGCGACGAAGCGCCCGTCGGCCGTGCCCTGGAACACCAGGTTGCCTGCCGTGGTCAGCGTGCCGCCGTTCCAGGGCGAGACATGCTCTTGCGTCCAGACGGCTTTTTGCTGCACCGGGTCCCAGGCGATCAGGCGCCCGAAGGGCTTGCTCTTGGGTGGTACGGCATTCAGGTACTCGGCCGTGTTCCAGCCCATGCCCGAACCTGGAGCGCCTAGGTTTTTGCCATTGAAACTCCAGTTTTTGTCGTCCATGAGGTTCGTGGGCACGTTCTGCGCCGGCAGATAGACCAGCCCCGTCTGCGGGTTGTACGACATGGGGTGCCAGTTGTGCGCGCCGTAGGGGCCGGGGATGGCGTCGTACGGTTTGCCTTCGGGGCGCGCCTCGGGCGTCTCGATTGGACGGCCGTTGGCGTCGTAGCCCGTGGCCCAGTTCACATCGACGAAGTTCTTGGCCGAGATGAGCTTGCCGTTGGTGCGGTCGATGACGTAGAAAAAGCCGTTCTTGGGCGCATGCAGGATGACTTTGCGCGGCGCACCATCGATCTTGAGGTCGGCCAGGATCATGGGCTGGGTGGAGGTGTAGTCCCAGTTGTCGCCGGGGGTTTCCTGGTAATGCCAGACGTATTTGCCGGTATCGGGGTCGAGCGCGACGATGGAGGCCAGGTACAGGTTGTCGCCGCCCGCAGGGCTGCGCTTGCGATGCGACCACGGGCTGCCGTTGCCCGTGCCTACGTACATGAGGTTGAGTTCGGGGTCGAAGGTCAGCGTGTCCCAGGCGGTGCCGCCACCGCCCACTTCCCAGTATTTGCCGCTCGGATCCCAAGTCTTGGCGGCGCGCTCCATGGATTCGTCTTCGAAGGGCTTGCTCGGGTCGCCAGGCACGGTGAACCAGCGCCATTTCTGCGCACCGGTCTTGGCGTCGTAGGCGGTGATATAGCCGCGCACGCCGTATTCGGCGCCGCCGTTGCCGATGATGACCTTGCCTTTGAAGACACGCGGCGCCCCGGTGATGGTGTAGGAGTGGCTGCGGTCGATGATGGTGTCTTTTTCCCAGACCTTTTTGCCGGTGGCAGCGTCGAGTGCGATCAGGCGGCCGTCGAACGAAGCCACATAGACCTTGCCTTCATACAGGGCGACGCCGCGGTTGACCACGTCGCAGCAGCCGCGGTAGCCGAGCTCTTTCGGCACTTTGGGGTCGTAAGTCCAGATTTGTTTGCCGCTGCGTACATCGATAGCGTGCACCACACTCCACGAGGCGGTGACGTACATGATGCCGTCCACCACGAGCGGTGTGGCTTCGACTCCGCGCTTGGAGCCGAGGTTGTACGACCAGGCCAGGCCCAGGTTTTTGACGTTGCCGGTGTTGACCTGGTCGAGCTTGCTGAAGCGCGTTTCGGCGTAGTCCAGGCCGTAGTTGGGCCAGTCCTTGGTTTGGGCTTCGTTGGTGCGGATGAAGGTGCCATCGACTTTTTGCGTCACGGCACGGATGTGCGCGGGCGACCCTTTGCTTTGCGCTGCGGCCCAGGGGGCCGTGGCGAGCAAGGCACCGGCGGCCAGCGCGCAAATGATCGGATGGGGCTTGAACGGACGTCGCATGTTGTCTCCTGGTTGTGGGATGGCGCACGAGCGACTCTTGGGTGGTCACTAGGCGGTGCGCCCGATGATGGCCGCTATGAGTGTTTGCAACAAGCTAGGAAACACCCTTACGAGCAGCCCGGGTTCAGTTTCACGAAATCCAAAAGCCCTTGCCTGGCAAAGGGGAAAGCCAAGTGCGGCGCTGGTCGTGGATCGAAAAATTAAAGTGAAAATGCCACCAAGCCCTTATATATCAAGCGTAGGAAGCTACTTAAAAAACAGCAAAGCCCGCGCAAACGCACGGGCTTTGCTGCTTTCGACCGGCCTGGTTTTCAGGCCACTTGGCGTTGCGCCGCAGTTGCATCCTTGGTCGCAGCCGGTGCCTGGCGCCATTGCGCCATCAGCGCCTGCCACTTGGTGCGCACGGCTTGCAGGTTGCGCTCCTTGACGTGCCCATAGCCGCGTATGCCTTCGGGCAGGCGCGCGATTTCGACGGCGAGGGAGAGCTTCTCGGGCGTAAGGCCGCCGAGCAGCTCTTCGATGCAGGCGCGGTATTCGTCGATCAGCGCACGCTCGGTCTTGCGTTCCTCCGTTTTGCCGAAGGGGTCGAGCGCCGTGCCGCGCAGGCCCTTGAGCTTGGCGAGCACACTGAACGCGCGGCGCACCCAGGGGCCGTAGGGCTTTTTGACGAGCTCGCCGCGCTCGTTTTTCTTCGCCAGCATCGGTGGCGCGAGGTGGTGCACGATGGTGTAGTCGCCCTCGAACATGCCGGCGATTTTGGCGCTGAAGGCCGGGTCGGTGTGCAGGCGCGCAACCTCGTACTCGTCTTTGTAAGCCATGAGCTTGAACAGCGAACGCGCCACGGCTTCGGACAGGCGCGTGCCGGAGCCTTGCCCAGCTCCAAGGCGCGCCTCGGCGGCCTGCACCTTTTCGACGAAAGCGCGGTAGCTTTCGGCATAGGCGGCGTTCTGGTAGCCGGTCAGGAAGTCCACACGCCTGGCGACGGTTTCAGCGAGCGAGGGTTTTTTCACGAGCTCGATCACCTGCGCGGCCTGGTACAGCGCCTGCACCGCAGCGGGCTCGTGCGCGCAGCGGCGGCCCCATTCGAACGCAGCCTGGTTGTTTTCGACCTGCACGCCGTTGAGCTCGATGGCGCGCAGCAGCGCTTGCCGGGTGAGCGGAATCCAGCCCTTTTGCCAGGCGTAACCGAGCAGCAGCGGGTTGGTGTAGATGCTGTCGCCGAGCAGCTGCACGGCGGCCTGCTCGGCCTCGAAGCTGCTTACCGCTTGCACCCCCCCTGCGGCTTCGGCGATCACGCTTTCGCAGCTGCCGCGCGGAAACTGCCAGTCGGGGTTGTGCACGATCGCAGCCGTGGGCGTGTGGTGGCTGTTGAGCACCACATGCGTGCGCCCGGGCAGCATTGCGGCCAGGGTGGTTTTTTGCGCCGTGACGATGGCATCGCAGCCGATCACGAGGTCGGCCTTCGCGGTATCGACCTTGGTGGCATGCAGCGCTTCGGGGCGGTTGGCGATCTGCACGTGACTCCAGGTGGCGCCGCCCTTTTGCGCGAGGCCCGCCGAGTCCATGGTGACCACGCCCTTGCCCTCAAGGTGCGCCGCCATGCCCAGCAGCGAGCCTATGGTAATCACGCCCGTGCCACCCACGCCCGCGACGACGATGCCCCACGGCGTTTCGGCCACGGGCAGCGTGGGCTCGGGGATGTCGGGCAGGCCCGCGAGGCTGCCTTTCTTCTCTTTTTTGGGTTTTTTGAGCGTACCGCCTTCGACGGTGATGAAGCTCGGGCAAAAGCCCTTGAGGCAGGAAAAGTCTTTGTTGCAGGTGTTCTGGTTGATGCGCCGCTTGCGCCCGAATTCGGTCTCCACGGGCTCGACCGAGAGGCAGTTCGATTGCTCGGAACAATCGCCGCAGCCTTCACAGACCAGCTCGTTGATGACCACCGTCTTGGGCGGCGTGGCCATGGTGCCGCGCTTGCGGCGGCGGCGCTTCTCGGTGGCGCAGGTCTGGTCGTAGATCAGGATGGTGCAGCCGGGCACTTCGCGCAGCTCGCGCTGGATGCGGTCGAGTTCGTCGCGGTGGTGCACCGTAACGCCGGGCGCAAGCGCCACGCCTTCGTATTTTTGTGGCTCGTCGGTGACGACGACGATCTTCTTGGCGCCTTCCGCTTCGAGCTCGCGCGTCATTTGCGGCACCGTCATGGTGCCATCGACAGGCTGGCCGCCGGTCATCGCAACGGCGTCGTTGTAGAGGATTTTGTAGGTGATGTTCACACCCGCGGCGATGCTCTGGCGCACTGCGAGCAGCCCGCTGTGGAAGTAGGTGCCGTCACCGAGATTGGCGAACACATGCGCGTCCTTGGAAAACGGCGCCTGCCCGACCCAGGGCACGCCCTCGCCGCCCATTTGCGTGAAGGTGGCGGTGGCGCGGTCCATCCACACGACCATGTAGTGGCAGCCTATGCCGGCCATGGCGCGCGAGCCTTCGGGCACGCGCGTGCTGGTGTTGTGCGGGCAGCCGCTGCAAAACCACGGCAGGCGGTCGGGCGTTTGCGCCACCGGGGTGGCAAGGGCGCGTTCCTTGGCGTCGAGCACGGCCAGGTGCGCCTGCATGCGCGCGGCCACGTCCTCGGGCACGCCGAGCTTGGTGAGGCGCTTGGCGATGGCGCGCGCGATCAGCGCGGGTGAGAGGTCTGCCTTGGGGCGCAGCAGCCAGTGCTCGCCGGGGTTGGGCGTGCCCCATTCGCCGCCGTCGGACTCGTCGAACTTGCCAACCACCGTGGGGCGCACGTCGTCGCGCCAGTTGTAGAGCTCTTCCTTGAGCTGGTACTCGATGACCTGGCGCTTTTCCTCGACCACGAGGATCTCCTGCAGGCCCTGCGCAAACGCGCGCGTGCCCGTGGCCTCGAGCGGCCAGACCACGTTGACCTTGTGCACGCGGATGCCCAGGCGCCGGCAGGTGTCGTCATCGAGCCCCAGGTCGAGCAGCGCCTGGCGCGTGTCGTTGTAGGCCTTGCCACTCGCGATGATGCCGAAGCGATCGTGCGGACCTTCGATCACGTTGTGGTTGAGGCGGTTGGCGCGGATGTAGGCGAGCGCCGCATACCACTTGTAGTCCATGAGGCGCGCCTCTTGTTCGAGCGGCGCGTCGGGCCAGCGGATGTGCAGGCCGCCGGGCGGCATGGCGAAGTCCTCGGGCAGCACGATGCGCACGCGGTCGCGATCCACCGACACGCTGGAGGACGACTCGACCACTTCCTGGATGGTCTTCATGCCCGCCCAGAGGCCGGAAAAGCGGCTCAGGGCAAAAGCGTGCAGGCCCATGTCGAGGATGTCCTGCACGCTGCTCGGGAAGAACACCGGCAGGCCGCAGGCCTTGAAGATGTGATCGCTCTGGTGCGCGGCAGTGCTGCTCTTGGCCACATGGTCGTCGCCCGCGACGGCGATCACGCCACCGTGGCGCGCCGTGCCGGCCATGTTCGCGTGCTTGAACACGTCCGAGCAGCGGTCCACGCCCGGGCCCTTGCCGTACCAGATGCCGAACACGCCGTCGTACTTCTTGCTCTGCGGGTACAGGTCGAGCTGCTGCGTGCCCCACACGGCGGTGGCGGCGAGCTCCTCGTTCACGCCGGGCTGGAACACCACGTGGTGCTCGGCGAGATGCTTCTTGGCCGCCCACAGCGCCTGATCGTAGCCACCCAGCGGGCTGCCGCGGTAGCCACTGATGAAGCCGCCGGTGTTCAGGCCCGCGGCCGCGTCGCGCTCGCGCTGCAGCATGGGCAAGCGCACCAGCGCCTGCACGCCGCTCATGAAGGCACGGCCTTCGCTGAGTGTGTATTTGTCGTCGAGCGAAACCTTTTCGAGGGCTTTGCGGATGTGGTCTGGCAAGGGGGCGTTCATGGCGATGTCTCCGATGGGCTGGTTGTCGGGGCGCTGCATTTGCTCGCAAGAAACATACCTCGAAAGCAATCGCGTGGCAGCGCGTCAAACGGACGTTCGGGCGGAAAGTGTAGAGCGATAGCGCCGATAATTCTTTGCGTTCTTTGCCCGAATTTGGCTATGCTGCGCAAGAATCTTGCGCCCATGGAGCCCGCCTTGGAGACCCTCGACAAATTTGACCTTGCCATCCTCATGGAATTGCAGGCTGACGCACGCCTCACGAACGCCGAGCTCGCGCAGCGCGTGGGTCTGTCGGCCGCGCCGTGCTGGCGGCGCGTGCGCGCGCTCGAAGAGGCGGGCTTTATCCGCGGCTACCGCGCCGAGATCGACCGGCACAAGATCGGCCTGGGCGTGCTCGCCTTCGTGCGCCTGGACGCCGAACGCAACACCGGCGACCTCACGCGCGCCATGGAAGATGCCATCCGCCGCATCCCCGAGGTGGTGTCGTGCCACTACATCAGCGGCACGGGCACCTTCGAGCTGCAGGTGGTGGCGCCCGACCTTGCACGGTTTTCGCAGTTCGCGCGCGAGGTGCTGCTGAACCTGCCCAACGTCAAGGACATGCACACGAGCTTTTCGCTCGGCGAGGTCAAAGCCGGCGGCGCGCTGCCGCTCGGGCATCTGGGACGCGGCAAGGCCAAAACTCACTAGTGCAGTGTTTGATGCTTGATGCGACCAATAAAACCGATGGATTTTTGGTCTGGGCAAGGCGCAAACCGCAGCGATACCGGGTGGTATCGCGAGGATTTGCAACGCGGCCCAGGCCGAAAAGACGCGGTTTTATGTCGCAGATAGCGTCGAACACTGCACTAGCTTCTTTTTTAATAGCTGCTCGCGCTTGTCAATCAATGGCTAAACAGCAAAAAGGACTGAACAAAAAAGGTTTCAGATGGCTGCTGATGCCGTGTTTTCGCTTCACGCACCGCTTTTACCAGCAAGGTGCAGCTGCGCCGCAGTACCATAAGCATTTGGGTGGTTTGTTCGAATGGGCTTCATCTTCCTGCGAATACATCGGATCGCATGGGCCGCTTTGGCGGTGGCCCTGGCGGGCTGTAGCAATCTGGCGCCTGCGCCTGTTCCTTTGCTGGACTACCAGCCTGAGGCATTCAATGCCGATGCTTTTTCGCGCCACTATGAGGCACCGCCTGGACGTACTTGCGAAGCGGTGCGGCGCGCGCTGCTGAGCCAGGGCTACGAGCTGACATCCGCCACAGCGCACCAAGTCACGGCACGCAAATATTTCCAGCCGGACCCCCAACACCACGTACAGCTCGAGTTTCGCGCCGTTTGCGTGCCAGAACGTGACAGCCCGGACACCAGCGTTGCTTTCATCAGTGGTGTCGAGGACCAGTATGTAGCCCGCAAAGCCAAAGAGTCCGCTTCGGTCGGCGTGGCCAGCTTGGCTTCTCTGTCGCTACCCATCGAAGGCGGCATGGACGCCATGGTCAAGGTGTCGAGCAAAACCGTGACCGACCCTGACCTATATGACCGCCTGTTTACCCTGGTGAGTGCAAACCTCGACCAAGCTGTCGATGCGCCAGCGATCCCGGCAACGGTGGCATCGGCACCTGCTCCGGCTTCTTCGCAGCATGGAGCCGCAGCTGCAGCCGCAACGGTTCAACCCGCCAGCATCGCAGCACCGCCGGCATCTCCCCACCCAACACCTCAGGCATCTGGGGCATCTGGGGCATCTGGGGCAATGCTCACGCAGGCAACCGAAACATCCCCACCACCCGCCCCATCGGAGGTCGCCCCTCCGAATCCTTCCTCAACCCAGATTGTCCGTTAGGCGGCGCTGCGCGCCTACGCGGGCGCTGGCTTTTGGTCGCGACCGAATGCACATTCCGGAGGCAGAAAACGCATTGCCGGATCCGTCGGCCAGCGCCCCCGCTGCGGGCAGGTATCTAGCAGCCTGTCGGACTTTGGGCGTCGAAAGCGAGAATGTGCCCCAGCGAGGCCAGTTTTTGCCGGATTCGCAGCCCCATAGCGGGACTATGGGGCAAGAAGACGGTAAAAAATGGGCCGCTGCGGCGCATTTGCAGCCGACGATTCCAAAGTCCGACAGGCTGCTAGTGTAGTGTTCGACGCTATTTGCGACATAAAACCGCGTCTTTTCGGCCTGGGCCGCGTTGCAAATCCTCGCGATACCACCCGGTATCGCTGCGGTTTGCGCCTTGCCCAGACCAAAAATCCATCGGTTTTATTTGTCGCATCAAGCATCAAACACTACACTAGCGCAGGAGACCATTTTTTGTCTCTATGATCCCCGCATGTGCCTGCTTTGCAATGCTTTGCGCCCCGCCCCTTCCTCGCCCTGGTCGGCACGGCGCGCCTTCGTGCTCGCCAGCGGTGCCGCGCTGGCGGGGCCCGCATGGGCGCAGATCGACGTCGGGCCACCTTCGAGTCTGCGCACGCTGATCCCTGCCGAGGCGCTCGAATCGGCTGCGGCCGAGCAATACCACGAGCTGCTCGCGCAAGCACGTGCCAAGCGTGCACTTGCACCAGACAATCATCCGCAGTTGTTGCGCCTGCGCGCGATCGCGCGGCGCCTGATTCCGTTCGCGCCGCAATGGAACCCGCGTGCAGCCCAATGGCGCTGGGAGGTCAACCTGATCGGCAGCAAGCAGATCAATGCTTTTTGCATGCCTGGCGGCAAGATCGCGTTCTTCACGGGCATCCTGGAGCAGCTTCGGCTCACCGACGACGAGGCGGCCATGGTCATGGGCCACGAGATGGCGCACGCGCTGCGGGAGCACGCCCGTGCGCAGCTCGCCAAGACCCGCGCCACCAGCCTGGGCCTCACCCTCGGCGCGCAATTGCTTGGCCTGGGCGAACTGGGCAACACCGTGGCCGATTTGGGCACCAGGCTGCTCGCGCTCAAATTCAGCCGCGCGGACGAGACCGAGGCCGACCTCGTAGGGCTCGAGTTGGGCGCGCGCGCGGGCTACGACCCACACGCCGCGGTGACGCTGTGGCAGAAGATGAATCAAGTGGCCGCAGGCGCGGGCTTGGAATTTCTCTCCACACACCCGAGCGGCCCCGAACGCATCCAGACGCTGGAGCAGAACGTGCCGCGCGTCGAAGGGCTGTACCTGGCAGCACGTTCCGGGGCCCTGGCCCCGGAGCGCTGAGGCGCAGCAAGCGCGCCGGACTTGCTCAACGCGCGCGACGCGCCACCACGGCGGCGGAGAGTTCGGCGAGCGCGTGCAACGAATCGTCCCACCCCAAGCAAGCATCGGTGATGCTTTTGCCGTATTCGAGCTTCGCAGGGTCGTCCTTGCCGGGGGTGAATTTCTGCGCGCCCGCGCACAAGTGGCTCTCGATCATCAAGCCGAACACCTTGTGCGAGCCGCCTGCGATCTGTGCCGCCACGTCGCGCGCGACGTCGAGCTGGCGCTGGTGTTGCTTGCTGCTGTTGGCGTGGCTGCAATCGACCATCAGGCTGGGGTTGAGCTTGGCCGCTTCAAGCTCGTGGCACGCCGCGGCGACGCTGGCCGCATCGTAATTCGGCACCTTGCCGCCGCGCAGGATGACATGGCAGTCCTTGTTGCCCTTGGTCGTCACGATGGCGACCTGACCGTTCTTGTGCACCGAAAGAAAATGGTGCGGGCGGCCTGCGGACTGGATGGCGTCGGTGGCGATGCGGATGTTGCCGTCGGTGCCGTTTTTGAAGCCGATCGGCGCCGACAGGCCCGAAGCGAGTTCACGGTGCACCTGGCTTTCGGTGGTGCGTGCGCCGATCGCGCCCCAGGAGATCAGGTCACCGATGTATTGCGGCGAGATCACGTCGAGGAATTCGCTGCCCGCGGGCATGCCCAGGCGGTTGATTTCGATGAGCAGCTGGCGCGCAATGCGCAGGCCCTCGTCGATGCGGTAGCTCTCGTCGAGGTAAGGGTCGTTGATCAGGCCCTTCCAACCCACGGTGGTGCGCGGCTTTTCGAAATACACACGCATCACGATCTCCAGGGTGTCGGCATATTGCGTGCGCGCCGCCACGAGGCGCCGCGCGTAGTCGATCGCCGCAGCCGGGTCGTGGATGGAGCACGGGCCGATGATGACCAGCAAGCGGTCGTCCTTGCCGTGCATGATGCGGTGGATGGTCTTGCGCGTGTGGCTCACCAACCGCTCCACGGCCGTGCCACGGATCGGAAAGAAGCGGATCAAGTGTTCGGGCGGAGGCAGCACGGTGATGTCCTCGATGCGTTCGTCGTCGGTCAGGCTGGTTTTTTCAGTGCCGCGGTACCAGGCATCGCCGGCGGGGGTGGCATGGGCTGTCATGGATGCTTCCTCGTGAAATGGTGGTGGAATCGAAGGGGTAAAAAAACAAAAACCGCCGGGCTTTGCAGCGTCGGCGGTGGATCAGGGAAGGTTTGGTGTGCTCGCGCGCTCGCCTCTCAGCCGCCTCGGGATGAGATCCAAAACCAAAAATAAAAGGCGCGATGCACTGGCATAGCTGCCAATGTAGCACATCCCCGCAACCCTGCGCTGCGCGCAGCCGCAATCACGCGGTTCCCCCGACGGTCAGGCCGTCGATGCGCAAGGTCGGCTGGCCCACGCCCACGGGCACGCTCTGGCCCTCTTTGCCGCAGGTGCCTACACCCGTGTCCAGGCGCAGGTCCTTGCCGATCAGGCGCACGCGCTTGAGGCATTCGGGGCCGCTGCCGATGATGGTTGCGCCCTTGACGGGGTAGAGCACCTTGCCCTTTTCGACCCAGTAGGCTTCGCTCGCCGAGAAGACGAATTTGCCCGAGGTGATGTCCACCTGCCCGCCGCCGAAGTTGGTCGCGTACAGGCCGCGCTCCAGGCTGGCGACGATTTCGGCGGGCTCCTTGTCGCCGGCGAGCATGTAGGTGTTGGTCATGCGCGGCATGGGGATGTGCGCGTAGCTCTCGCGCCGGCCGTTGCCCGTGGCGGGCACGCCCATGAGGCGCGCGTTGAGCGCGTCCTGCAGGTAGCCGCGCAAGATGCCGTCCTCGATCAGCACGTTGCGCTGGCTCACGTGGCCCTCGTCGTCGATGTTCAGCGAGCCGCGCCGCGCCGCGATGGTGCCGTCGTCGAGCACGGTGACGCCCGGCGCTGCCACACGCTCGCCGATGCGGCCGCTGAAGGCGCTCGCGCCCTTGCGGTTGAAGTCGCCCTCGAGCCCATGGCCCACGGCTTCATGCAGCAGGATGCCGGGCCAGCCAGGGCCCAGCACCACGCTCATCTCGCCCGCGGGTGCCGGGCGCGCGTCCAGGTTCACGAGCGCGCCGTGCACGGCCTGGTCGACGTATTCGGTGATCAAGGCGTCGTCGAAAACCGCGAGCCCGAAGCGCCCGCCGCCACCGGCCGAGCCCATTTCGCGCCGGCCTTTTTGCTCGGCGATCACCGTGACCGACAGGCGCACGAGCGGGCGCACGTCAGCCGCGAGCGTGCCGTCGGCGCGCGCCACGAGCACCACGTCGTACTCGCTCGCCAAGCCCGCCATGACCTGCACGATGCGCGGGTCCTTGGCGCGCGCGCGCTGCTCGACTTTTTCGAGCAAGGCCACCTTGGCCGTGCTGTCCAGCGTGGCGATGGGGTCGGTGGCAGCGTAGAGGTTGCGGCTGGGCGCTATCTTTGGCGTAGCTACGTGCGCACGTCCTGCCTTGCCTGAGGCCGAAATTGAGCGCACGGTGTGCGCGGCGTCGAGCAGCGCAGCCGCGGAGATGTCGTCAGAGTAGGCGAAGGCGGTTTTCTCGCCGCTCACGGCGCGCACGCCCACGCCCTGGTCTATGCTGAAGGAGCCCGTCTTGACGATGCCTTCTTCGAGGCTCCAGCCTTCGCTGCGCGTGTATTGGAAATACAGGTCGGCGTCGTCCACGCGGTGCGCGCGGATCTCGGCCAGTGCGTGGCTGAGGTGGCTTTCGTCGAGGCCGAAGGGCGCGAGCAGCAGCGCGCGCGCAATGTCCAGGCGCTCGGCGGTCGCGGCGCGCCGTGGCGCGGCAGAGGTAGTGTGGGACGTCATGCGCTGATTTTAGAGAGCGTGTGCGGAGCTTGCTGCTGCGCGCGCGCCACCGACATCAAAATACCCAGCGCCAGCCCCAGCGTGACCATGGCCGTGCCGCCGTAGCTGATGAAAGGCAGCGGCACGCCCACCACGGGCAGGATGCCGCTGACCATGCCCGTGTTGACGAAGGCGTAGGCGAAGAAAATCGTCGCCACGGCCCCCGCCATGAGGCGCCCGAACAGGGTGTTGGCGCGCAGCGCGATCGCCAGACCACGCCAGATCAGCAGCACGAAGCAGGTGATCAGCACCAGGTTGCCCACGAGGCCGAATTCCTCGGAAAACGCCGCAAAGATGAAGTCCGTGGTGCGCTCGGGGATGAATTCGAGGTGCGTCTGCGTGCCTGCCATGAAGCCCTTGCCCCAAAACCCGCCCGAGCCTATGGCGATCATGCCCTGGATGATGTGAAAGCCCTTGCCCAGCGGGTCGCGCGTGGGGTCCAGCAGCGTGCAGATACGCTGCTGCTGGTAGTCGTGCAGCACCGGCCAGCGCACGCCCTCGGCGCACAGCGAGGGTTCGTACCAGACGATCAGCGCCACGGCCACGGCGCCCAGCAGCACCGGTGGCAGCACCAGCTTCCACGGCAGGCCGGCGAAGAAAATCACCGACAGCCCCGCAGCCAGCACCAGCAGCGCCGTGCCGAGGTCGGGCTGCTTCATGATCAGGCCCACGGGCACGGCCAGCAGCAGCGCGGCCACGCCGAAGTCGAGCGCGCGCAACTGGCCCTCGCGCTTTTGGAACCACCAGGCGAGCATCATGGGCATGGCAATCTTCAGAATCTCGCTCGGCTGGATCACGACCACGCCGAGGTCCAGCCAGCGCTGCGCCCCTTTCTTGGTCAGGCCGAACAGGGCCACGGCCACGAGCAGCGCCACCCCGAGCGCGTACAGCGGCACCGCCAGCACCATGATTTTCTGCGGCGGCACCTGTGCCACGACGAACAAAATCAGCGCCGCGAGCAGCATGTTGCGCCCATGGTCGATGAAGCGCGTACCGTGGTCGTAGCCCGAGGAATACATGGCCAACAGGCCCAGACCCGAAAGCAGCGCCACGAGCACGAGCAAAGGAGCATCGAAACCACGCAACAGCATGAGGACACGCTGGGCAAGGGAGGGTTTGTCGATCACGGCAGCCATGGCGCGATTATCCGCGGCGGCCCACAATGGGCGCCCAAGCTGGCGCTGATGCCACACGTCACGAGAGACCATTGCATTCGCCATTCATTTCGGAGCCCACACCATGCCAACCACCCACTTGCTCTACCTGCACGGCTTTCGCTCCTCGCCGCAATCGGCCAAAGCCACTTTGATGGCGCAGCACCTCGCGCGCCACCACCCCGAGGTGCACTGGTGGTGCCCGCAGCTGCCGCCCTCGCCGCGCGCCGCGATGGAGCTGGTGCGCCAGGGCATCGCCGACTGGCCGCACGCCCGCATGGCCGTGGTGGGCTCCTCGCTCGGTGGCTATTACGCAAGCTGGGTGGCGCAGCAGGCGCGCTGCGCGAGCGTGCTGCTGAACCCGGCCGTCGATCCGGCGCGCGACCTGGTCCGCTACATCGGCGAACAAAGCGCCTGGCACGACCCGAGCCAGCGCTTTTATTTCCGCCCCGAATATGTCGATGAGCTGCGCGCGCTCGACACGCGCGGCCTTCCGCCCGCGGGGCCCGAGTTCGCCATCATCGCCAAAGGCGACGAGCTGCTCGACTGGCGCGAAATGGTCGCCCGCTATCCACACGCCAAACTGCTATTGCTCGAAGGCAGCGACCACGGACTCAGCGACTTTGCCGCGCATCTGCCCGCTGTGCTGGAGTTTCTGGGACTTGCCGCTGCAGCAGCATGAGGGCCGATGCCGGGGACTACGCTGCGCCTCGAAATGAAATACCGCCGTGCCCGCGCGCGCATTGGGCAAAAAGCGCACGATGCGCCCGTCCTGCAGGCCGAAGGCGTCGAGAATGCGCAGACGGTTCTTGCGCGCGAGCACCTCGAAGTCGGCGTAAGTGCCCACACGGATGTTGGGCGTGTCGTACCACTGGTAAGGCAGGTGGCGCGTCACGGGCATGCGCCCGCGCAGCACCGAAAGACGGTTCGGCCAGTGCGCAAAGTTGGGAAAGGCGACGATGCCCGTGCGCCCCACGCGCGCGGTTTCGCGCAGCATGACTTCGGCGTTGCGCAGGTGCTGCAGGGTGTCGATCTGCAGCACCACGTCGAACGAGCGGTCGCCGAACATCGACAGCCCTTCGTCGAGGTTGAGCTGGATCACATCGACGCCGCGCTGCACGCAGGCGAGCACGTTGGCGTCGTCGATTTCTATGCCGTAGCCGCTGCAGCCGCGCTCGCGCTGCAGATACGAGAGCAAGGAGCCGTCACCGCAGCCCAGGTCGAGCACGCGCGCGCCCTGCGGCACGAGGCTGGCGATCACTTCCATGGTGGCCTGCGCGCTCATGCGAGCTCCTTTGCGATACTATCGAAATATGAGCGCATAACGCTCATGTAGCGGGCGTCATCAAGCAAAAAGGCATCATGTCCGTGGGGTGCGTCGATTTCGGCGTAGCTCACGCTGCGCTTGTTGTCGAGCAAAGCTTTGACGATTTCGCGGCTGCGCGCAGGGGCAAAACGCCAGTCGGTCTTGAAGCTCACGAGCAGAAATTTTGCCGTCGCGGGCGCGAGCGCCAGGCTCAGGTTGCCGCCGTGGCGGCGCGCCGGGTCGAAGTAGTCGAGCGCGCGCGTGATCAGCAAGTAGGTATTGGCGTCGAAGTATTCGCTGAACTTGTCGGCCTGGTGGCGCAAGTAGCTCTCGATTTGGAATTCGATGTCCTGCGTGCTGTATTTGGGTTCGAGCCGGTCGCGCAACTGGCGCCCGAACTTGGCGTTCATCACGTCGTCCGAGAGGTAGGTGATGTGGCCGATCATGCGCGCGATGCGCAGGCCGCGCTTGGGCACTACCCCGTACTGGTAAAAGTGGCCACCGTGAAAGTCCGGGTCGGTGACGATGGCGCGGCGCGCGACCTCGTTGAAGGCGATGTTTTCTGCGGTGAGGTTGGGCGCGCTCGCCACCACCACGGCGTGGCGCACGCGCTCGGGGTATTGCAGCGACCACGACAGCGCCTGCATGCCGCCCAGGCTGCCGCCGAGCACGGCCGCGAGCCGTTCAATGCCCAAACGATCGAGCAGCCGCGCCTGCGCGTTCACCCAGTCCTCCACTGTGACCACGGGAAAGTCTGCGCCATAGATGCGGCCCGTATCGGGGTTGCGGTGCATGGGGCCCGTGGAGCCGAAGCACGAGCCGAGGTTGTTCACGCCGATCACGAAAAAGCGGTTTGTATCGACGGGCTTGCCCGGTCCGACCATGTTGTCCCACCAGCCTTCACTGTTCGGCTGCCCTTCATACACGCCCGCGACATGGTGCGAAGCGTTGAGCGCGTGGCACACCAGCACCGCGTTGGAGCGCGCGGCATCGAGCGTGCCGTAGGTCTCGTAGGCGAGGTGGTAGTCGCGGATGGACGCGCCGCTTTGCAGGGGCAGCGCCTCCGGGAAATGCATGGTCTGGGGCGTGGCGATGAACGACATAAAAAAACCCGGCGCTACTAAAAACAGGGCCGGGTCGGGAAGGTCGGACGAGTCTTTAGCAGCATTTGTAGAGCGCTCGCAAGCTACGGCAAATCAGCGCTGGCGCCAATATACCAAATGCTTGGCGAGCGTTGGGACGCAGGCGCCGCCCCTGACCGCAACCTGCAAGGCCATGGCATGGGGCATGTGCACCACTGAAATAGGCTCTTATGCAACGCAATGACGAGCAGCGGCGATGTATTCGCTTGCCTTTTTGTAAGCCTTGTGCGTCATAATGGGCGTACGGAGCTTGCTCCGTGTTGGTAGAGCGATGATCTGTTGAGTTTTCCGCGCAGAAGTTTCATCGAAATGGGCGGCTTGCGTTTTCGAGGCTCCATCGCGTTTTTCAGGTATTTTTGAGGAGTCCCTCGATGGGCAACAAACTTTATGTCGGCAATTTGCCGTATTCCGCGCGCGACAACGATCTGGAGCAAACCTTCAGTCAATTCGGTGCCGTTACCAGCGCGAAGGTCATGATGGAGCGCGACACTGGTCGCTCCAAGGGTTTCGGCTTCGTCGAAATGGGCAGCGATTCCGAAGCCCAGGCAGCCATTGAGGGCATGCATGGGCAAGCCATGGGTGGTCGCAGCCTCGTGGTCAATGAAGCCCGCCCCATGGAGCCTCGTCCGCCGCGCAGTGGCGGAGGTGGCTTTGGCGGTGGCGGTGGCGGCGGTGGCGGCTACGGCCGTAGCGGCGGTGGCCGTGAAGGCGGCGGCTATGGCGGCGGCCGCAGCGAAGGTGGCTTCCGCAGCCCTTACGGTGCCGGCCCGCGCAATGGCGGCGGCCGCAGCGGTGGCTACGGCGGCGACAGCTATTGATCCGTTGCCGATGCACCCATGAAAAAAGCCCCCTCGGGGGCTTTTTTCATGGCCAACGGGAAAGCACCCAGGGCTGCTGCAGCCCTGCCATGCTCACCGGTTGTACGCGGACTCGCCGTGATAGGTGATATCCAGACCCTCACGTTCCTCTTCTTCGGTTACCCGCAGACCAATGGTCATATCCACGATCTTGTAGGCGATGAAGGACACCACGCCCGACCACACGATGGTCAACAGCACGGCTTTGGCTTGGGTCCAGACTTGTGCGGCAATCGAATAGTCTGCCGCTGTCACACCCGTCGCCGTGACCCAATCGGCCACATAACCAGGCCCACCCAAGCCGGGAGCATTGAAAACCCCGGTGAGCAATGCTCCGACGATTCCACCCACGCCGTGCACGCCGAACACGTCGAGCGTATCGTCGGCCCCGATGAGGCGCTTGAGGCCGTTCACGCCCCACAGGCAGGCGAAGCCGCCGACCAAGCCCACCACCAGCGCGCCGCCTATGCCCACATTGCCGGCTGCCGGCGTGATCGCCACGAGCCCGGCAACAGCGCCCGAGGCCGCGCCCAGCATCGATGCCTTGCCGCGCATCAACGCCTCACCGACGGACCAGGCGAGCACCGCGGCAGCTGTGGCCACGAGGGTATTGATGAACGCCAGACCGGCGAAACCATTGGCTTCGAGCGCAGAGCCGGCATTGAAGCCGAACCAGCCTACCCACAGCAGCGACGCGCCCACCATGGTCAGCGTGAGGCTGTGCGGGGCCATGGATTCCTTGCCGAAACCGATGCGCTTACCGACCATGAACGCACCCACCAGGCCCGCAACGGCGGCGTTGATGTGCACCACCGTGCCGCCGGCAAAATCGAGCGCGCCCCACTGCCAGATCAGGCCGGCCTTGGCCGTCATGGCGTCGGCGACTTCTTTGGAAGCATAGGCATCGGGGCCCATCCAGAACCACACCATGTGGGAGATGGGCAAGTAGCTGAAGGTGAACCACAGCGCCATGAACAGCATGACCGCACTGAATTTGATGCGCTCGGCGAAGGCACCCACGATCAGGCAGCAGGTAATACCGGCAAAAGTGGCTTGAAACGCGGCATAGACGATTTCGGGGATCACTACGCCCTTGCTGAAAGTGGCCGCATTCGCAAAAGTGCCGGCGGCGTTGTCCCAAATGCCTTTCATGAACAAGCGGTCAAACCCACCGATGAAGGGGCCACCTTCGGTGAACGCCAGGCTGTAGCCGTAAACGAACCACAGCACCACGATCAGCGAAAACGTCACCATCACCTGCATCAGCACCGACAGCATGTTCTTGCTGCGCACCAAGCCGCCGTAAAACAAGGCCAGGCCAGGCAAGACCATCAGGATGACCAGGATGGTCGAAACCATCATCCAGCCCGTGTCGCCTTTGTTGGGCGTGGGTGCCGGTGTGGAAGCGGCCGCCGCGGGCGCTGCGGCCGGGGCCGCGGAGGATGCGACAGATGCAGCGGCTGCGGGGGCGCTGGCAGCGGGTTCCGGGGTTTGCGCGCCGGCTGCCGTCATGCCGGCCCACAGGCTCAGGCCCAGCGCCAGGGAAGCGAGTAGTTTTTTCATGGCTTTTCCTCTCTCTGATGCGATGCGCCGCTCACAGGGCCTCTTTGCCGGTTTCGCCGGTACGAATGCGCACCACCTGCTCGAGGTGGCTCACGAAAATCTTGCCGTCGCCGATCTTGCCGGTGCGCGCGGCACCTTCGATGGCTTCGATGACGCGCTCGACGAGCTCGTCCGCGACGGCGGCCTCGATCTTGACCTTGGGCAAGAAATCGACCACGTATTCGGCCCCGCGGTAGAGCTCGGTGTGGCCTTTCTGGCGCCCGAAGCCCTTGACCTCGGTCACCGTGATGCCCTGCACCCCGATCTCGGAGAGGGCTTCGCGCACCTCGTCGAGCTTGAAGGGTTTGATGATGGCTGTCACCATTTTCATTTGCGACTCCTTTCGAAAAGCGTTGGCAGCACCCGCCAGGAATTCATGCTTCCTCCCTCGATCGAGTGAAGGCTGGGCTGCAGGCTACGAAGCACAGACCGTGCCATCGACGGCATGACACACGGCCCGATGCAGGTCAATGTGCGTGCAGGGCGCCCATGACCCGTTACATTCGCAAAACCTTGAGCGCTGCGGCTGCCGTGCAGAGAAAAACACGGTGAAGTCTGTGCGGCGCACTTCTTTGGGGGGAGAACTTCACTCATGAGTCTTGCTTTGGTGCAAAGCCGCGCCCTTTTGGGGCTGCAGGCGCCATCCGTCACCGTGGAGGTGCATCTGGCCAATGGCCTGCCGAGCTTCACGCTGGTCGGACTGGCCGACGTCGAGGTCAAGGAGGCGCGCGAGCGCGTGCGCTCCGCGCTGCTCAACGCGGGGCTGGAGTTTCCGCACAACAAGCGCATCACGGTCAACCTCGCGCCCGCCGATCTGCCCAAGGATTCAGGGCGCTTCGACCTGCCGATCGCGCTGGGCATCCTCGCGGCCAGCGGGCAGATCGACGGCGCGCGCCTTGCGGGCCACGAGTTTGCGGGCGAGCTGTCCCTGTCTGGCGCCCTGCGCCCGGTGCGCGGCGCGCTTGCAACCAGTCTGGCACTGCAGACGCAGAAGGTCGAAGCCACGCTGGTGCTGCCGCCCGGCAGCGCCGAAGAGGCCGCGCTCGTGCCCGGCGCCCAGGTGGTGCGTGCGCGCCATTTGCTTGACGTGGTGCGCGCCTTCCTGCCCACGGAGGCGGGCGCACTGGCGGACGACACGGACGAGGACGGCTGGTGCCGCCTGCAGCCCACGCCCATGGCGCAGGGCAGCGACGGCGCCGACATGGCCGACGTAAAAGGCCAGGCCGCGGCCAAGCGTGCGCTGGAGATCGCCGCGGCCGGCGGCCACAGCGCGCTGCTGGTCGGGCCACCGGGCTCGGGCAAGTCCATGCTCGCGCGGCGCTTTGCCGGACTGCTGCCGGCGATGACGCTGGACGAAGCCTTGCAAAGCGCGGCCATCGCGAGCCTTGCAGGCCACTTCAGCCCCGCGCAGTGGGGCCTGCGCCCCACGCGCCAGCCGCACCACACGGCAAGCGCCGTGGCGCTCGTGGGGGGTGGCACGCCGCCGCGGCCCGGCGAAATCTCGCTTGCGCACCATGGCGTGCTGTTTCTCGACGAACTGCCGGAGTTTCCGCGCGCCGCGCTCGAGGCGCTGCGCGAGCCGCTCGAGACCGGACAGATCACGATCGCACGCGCGGCCATGCGCGCCGAGTACCCGGCGCAGTTCCAGCTCGTCGCGGCGATGAACCCCTGCCCTTGCGGCTACCTGGGCGCGACGCAGCGCGTGTGCCGCTGCACGCCCGACCAGGTGGCGCGCTACCAGGGCAAGCTCAGCGGCCCGCTGCTGGACCGCATCGACCTGCACGTCGAAGTGCCCGCGCTACCGCCAGAGCAGCTACTGCAGACGCCGCCAGGCGAGAGCACCGCGAGCCTGCGCTCGCGCGTGGAACAGGCACGCGCCCGCATGCTCGCGCGCCAGGGCAAGACCAACCAGGCGCTGCAGGGGCAGGAGCTCGACGCATACCTGCTGCTGGACGCTGCGGCCGCGCCCTTTTTGCAGCAGGCCGCCGCGCGCCTGGGCTGGTCGGCGCGCAGCACGCACCGCGTGCTCAAGCTCGCGCGCACCATCGCCGACCTGGCCGGCGCGCACAGCACCCAGCTCACGCACGTCGCCGAGGCCATTCAGTACCGGCGTGTGCTGCACATCGTGCAGTGACCTTGGGGATGATCCCAGATTGGACTCACGCCCGGGCCGGCAACATCCCACATCAAAAAAGCGGCGCAGCTTTGTTGGACAATCGTGGGTTTCGTCTGCGCGCAGGTCGCCGCCAGCGGCTTGGCTCGGCAAGGTTCACTTCTCCACGCCCACAAACCATGAGTGCATACCACGAAGAGCGCGTGCTCAGCGTTCACCATTGGACCGACCGCTTGTTCAGCTTTACCACCACACGCGACCAGGGCCTACGGTTTTCCAATGGTCATTTCACGATGATCGGCCTGCTCGTCGATGGCAAGCCGCTGCTGCGTGCCTACAGCATCGTGAGCCCCAATTACGAAAACTATCTCGAATTTTTGAGCATCAAGGTGCCCGACGGGCCGCTGACCTCGCGCTTGCAGCACATCCAGGTCGGGGACAGCATCATCGTGGGCAAGAAGCCCACAGGCACGCTGCTCATCGATTACCTGCTGCCGGCCAAGCGTCTGTACCTTTTTTCGACGGGCACGGGCTTGGCACCGTTCATGAGCATCATCCGCGACCCCGCCACGTATGAAAAATTCGCCGAAGTGGTGCTCGTGCACGGCGTGCGTCTGGTGGCCGAGCTCGCCTACCACGACTACATCACGCAGGAGCTGCCGCAGCACGAGATCCTCGGCGACATGGTGCGTGCGCAGTTGCGTTACTACCCCACGGTGACGCGCGAGCCCTATGTCCACGCGGGCCGCATCAACGATTTGATCGAAAACGGCAAGCTGTTTGCCGACCTCGGCGTTCCGCCGCTCGACCCCAAGGTGGATCGCGCCATGCTGTGCGGCAGCCCCGCCATGCTGGCTTCGCTCAAAACCATTCTCGAGGCGCGCGGCTTCAACGAAGGAAGCACCACGACCCCCGGCGACTTCGTGGTCGAGCGTGCGTTCGTGGACAAGTGAAGGATATGCCGCGCAGGCGTGCTACGCCGTGCGCGCACGCGCCGCATTGAGGGCGTCGCGCGTGCGCAGCGCCTCGGCGCGCGCGGCCGCGGCAAAATTTTCTTTGGTCGAGGCGTAGAGGATGGCGCGTGAGGAGTTGACGATGATCGGCCCCTCGGCGCGCAGCCCGGCGCGCACCGTGGCTGCGGCGTCGCCACCCTGCGCGCCCACGCCCGGGATCAGCAGCGGCAGCGTGGGCGCGAGCGCGCGCACGCGCTCGATCTCGGCCGGGTAGGTCGCGCCCACCACGAGACCGAGCTGACCGTTGCGATTCCACGGCCCTTGCGCCAGGCGCGCGATGTGCTCGTACAGCAGCGGTTCGCCGGGCACGCTCGCGAGGCGCTGGTTTTGCAGGTCGTCGCCGCCGGGGTTGGACGTGCGGCAGAGCAAAAAAGCGCCCTTGCCGGGGTAGTCGAGGTAGGGCGCGACCGAGTCAAAGCCCATGAAGGGCGAAAGCGTGACGGCGTCGGCGCCGTAGCGCTCGAACGCCTCTTTCGCGTACTGCTCGGCCGTGGCGCCGATGTCGCCGCGCTTGGCGTCCAGGATCACCGGCACCTGCGGTGCGTGGCAGCGGATGTGCTGCAGCAGGCGCTCGAGCTGTTCTTCGGCGCCGTGCGCGGCAAAGTAGGCGATCTGCGGCTTGAACGCGCACACCAGGTCGGCCGTGTGGTCCACGATGGCGGCGCAGAAGTCGTACATCTTGCGCGCGTCGCCGCGCCAGGCGCCCGGAAAGCGCTCGGGGTCGGGGTCTAGCCCCACGCAGAGCATGGAGTCGTTTTGGGCCGTGGCCGTGCGCAGCAGCTCGAGAAAGTCCATGGTGTGCCTTTTCGCGGTGCTTATGCGGATGGGCGCATCTCGGCCGCGCGTTTTTCCAGAATCTCGAACGCGGGCAGCGTCTTGCCCTCGAGCACCTCGAGAAACGCGCCGCCGCCCGTGGAGATGTAGCCGATCTGCTTTTCGATGCCGTACTTGGCGATCGCGGCCAGCGTGTCGCCACCGCCCGCGATGCTGAACGCGGGCGAGGCGGCGATGGCCTGCGCGAGGGTGCGCGTGCCGTTTTCGAAGGCCGGGAACTCGAACACACCCACGGGGCCGTTCCACACGATGGTGCCTGCGGCTTGGAGCTGCGCGGCCAGGCGCGCCGCGGTTTCGGGGCCGATGTCGAGGATCAGGTCGTCGGCCTCGACGGCCGTGGCCGGCTTCACGGTGCCCTGGGCGTCGGCGGCAAAGACCTTGGCCGTGACCACGTCGGTCGGGATCGGCACCTCGGCGCCGCGCGCGCGCATGGCCGCCATCACGGCCTTGGCCTCATTCACGAGGTCGGGCTCGGCCAGGCTCTTGCCTATGGGCAGGCCCGCCGCGAGCAGGAAGGTGTTGGCAATGCCACCGCCCACGATGAGCTGATCGACCTTTTGCGCCAGGCTTTGCAGGATGGTGAGCTTGGTCGAGACTTTGGAGCCCGCAACGATGGCCACGAGCGGGCGCTTGGGCTGGGCGAGCGCGCGCGTGATGGCGTCGATCTCGGCCGCGAGCAGCGGCCCGGCGCAGGCGATGGGCGCGTATTGCGCGATGCCGTAGGTGGTGGCCTCGGCGCGGTGCGCGGTGCCGAAGGCGTCGTTCACGTAGATATCGCACAGCGCGGCGAGCTTGCGTGCGAGCGCGGGGTCGTTCTTCTTCTCGCCGACGTTGAGGCGGCAGTTTTCGAGCAGCACGACCTCGCCGGGCGCGACCTGCACGCCATCGACCCAGTCGCGCAACAGCGGCACCGTGCGCCCGAGCAGCTCGGAAAGGCGCTCGGCCACGGGCGCGAGCGAGTCCTCGGGCTTGAACTGGCCCTCGGTCGGGCGGCCCAGGTGACTCGTGACCATCACGGCCGCCCCTGCATCGAGCGCCATCTGGATGCAGGGCACGGAGGCACGGATGCGCGTGTCTTCGGTGATGCGGCCGGCATCGTCGAGCGGCACGTTGAGGTCGCTGCGGATGAAGACGCGCTTGCCGCGCACGATTCCCTGCGCGCACAGGTCGGAAAAGCGAAGGATGTTCATGAGGAAAAGGCCTGCGAAAGGTGGAGACAGGCGTCGATTCTAGGAGCGTGGAGATCGAAGCCTGAAGTCCGCCGCCCTCACCACCCCAGGCCGATGTGCAGCGGCAGATACACGAGCATGCCCACGACGATGGTGCCCAGGATGCCGCGGCGCCAGAAGTAGTAGGCGCTCGCACATAGTAGCGCGGGCAGGCGCGCGTCGCGCAGCGTGGCGATGAGGTGGCCATTGCTCATGAAAATCTCGGGCGCGATCACCGCCGTGAGCGCCGCGAGCGGCGCGTACTTGAGTCCGCGCTTGAACCATTCGGGCAGCGGCATCTCGCGCTGCGAGAGCATGAAGAAGGAACGCGTGACCACGGTAATCGCGGCCAGCCCCAGCACGGCCAGCAGGTATTCGCCCCAGCCCATGTTCATGGCGTGCGCTCCGCGGGCCTGGCGTTGGTGGACAGGGTGGGTGCGTCGGCAGTGGGCTGCGCAGGAATGGCCTGCGGCGTGCCCGCATCGGCCGCCACGCTCGAACCCGCCGGGCGCAGCACCACGGCAGGCTTGCGCAGCCGGCGTTCGGCCGCCTCGGCCAGCAGCCCGGCCGCGACGGCCGCAGCGATCGCCACCAGGATGTTGAGCTTGAGCGGCAGCCCGAACGCCGCGATCGCCGCCGCTGCGGAGACCACCGTGGCGACCCAGGCCGGGCGATCGACCAGCATGGACAGCAGCACGCCCAGCAGCGCCAGCACCCCGGCAAAACCCAGCCCCCACGACAGCGGGATGGCATTGGCAAGCACGATGCCCGCGATCGAGGGCACCTGCCAGGCCAGCCAGTTGAGCAGCGACGCGCCCCAGAAATACGCGAGCTGCCCCGGCGCGGGACGCGGCTCTGGGTAGCGCTGCATGAAAAAGACGAAGATCGCGTCGCCGCTCAAGTAGCCTATGGTCAGCCGCTGCAGCAAAGGGCGGTGCACGAAATAACTGCGCCAGAGGTTGCTGAAGATGACGAAGCGCAGGTTCACGCAGATCGCCGTGAGCCAGACCACCCACAGCGGCGCGCCCGTAGCCAGCAGCGGCAGCACCGCAAGCTGCGCGCTGCCCGCATAGACGAGCAGCGACATGACGATGGCCATGGACACCGTCATGCCGCTCTTGACCATGGCCACGCCCGTGACCAGACCCCAGGCGCTGATGCCCAGCGCCGTGGCGAGCATGTCCTTGGCGGCAAGGCGAAACTCGGGCTCGCGTGCGAGGGCGCGCAGCGACAGCACGTCGCCCGCGGCTGGAGTGCCGCCGCGGTCACCGTGCGCCGGGTCGCGTTGGCCGCTCATATGCTCGCGCTCATGCCGATGGGGTTGCAGCGGGCGCGGCGCCCAGCACCTGCCCGGGCTGCAGCGCAAAGCCGCGCAAGAACTCGGCGGCGGCCAGGCGCTTGCCGCCCGTGCGCTGCAGCACGGTCAGGCGCAGCGCATCCGTGCCACAGGCCACCGTGATGCCCGCGTCGTTTACAGACAAAATCTGGCCGCAAGGCACATCTGGCGTGCGCTGATAGCTCACGATTTCAGAGCGCCAGAGCTTGAGCACCGCGGCGCCCAGCGTGGTGCTCGCACCTGGAAAAGGGTCGAAGGCGCGGATG
Organism: Extensimonas vulgaris; assembly: GCF_003337425.1. Classification (GTDB taxonomy): domain Bacteria; phylum Pseudomonadota; class Gammaproteobacteria; order Burkholderiales; family Burkholderiaceae_C; genus Extensimonas; species Extensimonas vulgaris. The sequence continues at coordinate 81,725 of NZ_QPJU01000006.1, read as the reverse complement.
CGACGCTCGATCACTGCCGCGGGCTGCGTCCAGTCGATCACGCTTTCGGCCTTTTCGATCTTGGGCGCATAGCACGCGCCTTGCTCGGGCTGGGGCACGGGCTGCAGCTGCCCGGCCTCGGCCCGCTGCAGCGCCTGCACGATCAGGCGCGCGCCGAGCGCGGCGAGCCGATCATGCAGCGTACCCGTAGTGTCCTGCGGCAGGATGGGCGTGGCCTCGCTGAGCAGCATGGGGCCGGTGTCGAGGCCCGCGTCCATCTGCATGATGGTCACGCCGGTTTCGGCATCACCCGCCTCGATGGCGCGGTGGATGGGCGCGGCGCCGCGCCAGCGTGGCAGCAGGCTCGCGTGGATATTGAGGCAGCCGAGCCGCGGCACATCGAGCACCCATTGCGGCAGGATCAGGCCGTACGCCGCGACCACCATCGCGTCCGGCCGGGCCGCCAGCAGCGCGGCGCGCGCGGCCTCGGCGTCCTGCGGGTATTTGCCCTCCAGACGCAGGCTGCGCGGCTGTGCCACGGCGATGTCGTGGGCTTGCGCGAGCTGCTTGACCGGCGAAGCCTGCAGCTGCATGCCGCGCCCCGCAGGCCGGTCGGGCTGCGTGAGCACGAGCGGCACGTGATAGCCCGCCGCCAGCAGCTGCGCGAGCGCGACGCGGGCGAATTCGGGGGTACCGGCAAAGACGATGTTCATGGAAAAGCGCAAAGCGCGTCAGTAAAACCGGTATCTACCGCCCGAGAATTCGTCGGCATACATCACCCGGCGCACGATGCCCGCGCGGTCGATGTGGACGTAGGCATAACGGCGCGTACCCAGGTCGTCGATGAAGTGGTATGTCCAGATGTCGCCGTCGAAACGTGCGACTTTTTCGAGTCGGATCGGCGGGCCGAAGGTGGCCTCGACGTCGCGCGCGCTCCATTGGTCGACGGGGATGGATTCAAAACGCTGCTGCGTCAGCACTTGCGTGATACGCACGAGGCGCCCGCTGGCGTCGAAGTCGAGGTGGAACACCTGGTAGCCCGCAGGCAGGGTCGAATACAGCAGGCGCTGGCCGCCGTCGGGCAGGCTCTGCGTGCTGCGCGGCGCACCCAGGCGCGCGAGCACGTCCTCGCGCAGCGCGCCGGGCTTTTCCCAGTCGGGCGAGGCGCAGGCGGCGAGCAACAGCAGCGCCGCGGCGGCCACGGCGTGGCGCAACGCGCCCGCCTTTGCCGGCACAGAAAGTTTCATGCGCGGGCCTCCTCGCGCTGCTGCTTGAGCAGCTTGGTTTTGATGCGGTTGCGCTTGAGCGGCGAGAGGTATTCGACGAACACCTTGCCCATGAGGTGGTCGAGCTCGTGCTGTATGCACACGGCCAGCAGCCCCTCGGCTTCGATGATGCGCTCCTGCCCCTGCGCGTCGAGCGCACGCACGCGCACGGCTTGTGCGCGCTCCACGCCGTCGTAAATGCCGGGCACCGAGAGGCACCCTTCCTCACCCTCTTGCTTTTCCTCGCTGGCCCAGATGATCTCGGGGTTGATCAGCACCATGGGCTGGTTGCGTTCCTGCGAGACGTCGATCACCACCACGCGCTCGTGCACGTCGATCTGCGTCGCCGCAAGGCCAATGCCCTTGGCGTCGTACATGGTTTCGAGCATGTCGGCCACCAGCGCCTGGATGCGCGCATCCACGCTCGCCACCGGGCGCGCGACGGTGCGCAGGCGGGGGTCGGGATAGCAAAGAATCGGAAGAACGGCCATGGCTCAGAATAGGCGAAAAAGATAGCGAAAACGACGCAGCAGGCGACGCCTGTGCGCACAAAATGTCGTTATTTTCGCTACTTTCAAGCACCTGCGGGAGCCCTGGGACAATAATCGTTGCCCCGGTCAGGGCTTGCAAAGAGAATCCTGGGTGATCTGTAATTCAGCGAAAAAGGAACTCCATGACGATGGCATCGATGCGTGGGCAAAGCACCCGCTGGGGGAGGGCCGCGGTGCTTGCGGCAGCAGGGGGCTTTGCCCTCGCGGCCGCGTTGTATGCACCCGGGGCGCAAGCGCAGAAATACCCCATCACGAGCGGCCAGCGCGCCACGGCGCAGCAGGTAGCGCAACGCGGCGTGCCGCTGTCCGAGCTGGCGCCCAACGCGCCCGACAAATACGTGGTCAAGCGCGGCGACACCTTGTGGCGCATCTCGGGCCTGTACCTCAAGCGTCCTTGGCGCTGGCCCGAGCTCTGGGGCATGAACCTGCAGTCCATCCGCAACCCGCATCTGATTTATCCGGGCCAGACGCTGTACCTGATCAAAGATGGCGGCTATGCACGCCTCGCCACCAACCCTGAAGGCGACATCGAAACCGTGCGCGCGACGCCGCGCGTGCGCACCGAAAGCCTTGCCGACACGGCCCTGCCCACGCTCGATCCGCAGGCGATCGAGCCCTTCCTCGAAGAACCCCTGATCGTCGATGAAGAGACGCTGGCCAATGCCCCGCACATCGTCGCCACCACTGAAGAGCGCGTACTCATGGCCGAGGGCAATCGAATCTATGCGCGTGGGCCGGCCGATGCTCCCCTCTTGCTCGGGCCCGGCAAGCCGCGCTACTTCCGTATTTACCGTGACGGCAAGCCGCTCCAGGACCCGGAAACCGGCGAAATCCTGGGCTACGAGGCGCACTATCTCGGCAAAGCCGAGCTGCTGCGCAGCGAAACCCCGGGCACGGCCGGCACCGAGCAAACGCCCGCCGCCGACCCCATTCCCGCGACCTTGCAGCTCGGGCAGACGAAAGAGGAGGTGCGCGCCGGCGACCGCCTGCTGCCCGCGCCACAGCGCGAGTTTCTCAACTTCACACCGCGAGCGCCGCAAGTGCCCGTGGATGCGCGCGTGGTGTCGGTCTATGGCAGCGCCGCACTGGCCAATGCCGCACAAAACCAGGTGATCGCCATCAACCGCGGCCGCCGCGATGGCATGGAGTCCGGCCAGGTGCTCGCCATCCTGAGCCAGGGCGCGCGCATCGTGGACAAGGCCGACCCCGACCGCCCCATGGTGCAGCTGCCCAACGAGCGCAACGGCTTGGGCATGGTGTTTCGCACTTTCGAGCGTGTGTCCTACGTGCTGATCCTCGAAATTCACGCGCCCGTGCGCATCGGCGACAAACTGACCCAACCGCAATAAGCCCGGCCCCGCAAACCTTCCCGGCAAACACCGGCCCCATTTTTCGCCATGGAACGCGAAGAACTCGCCGCCTGGCTGCGTCTGAGCGTGACGCCGGGCGTGGGGCGCGCTACGGCCCGCAAGCTGCTCGCGGCCTTCGGTCTGCCGCAGGCGGTGTTCGCGCAATCGCTGCAGGCGCTCGAGCGCTGCGTGAGTCCGGCGCAGGCGCGCGCGCTGCACACGCTGCCCGAAGGCTTCGAGGACTTGTGCGCGCGCACCTGGGCCTGGCTGCACGCGACGGACGCTGGGCCCGCCCAAGCGCCGGCGCATGCGCTCCTGAGCCTGGCCGACGCCGCGTATCCCCGCGCCCTGCTCGACACCGAAGACCCGCCGCTGCTGCTGTATGCGCTCGGGCCCGCCGAGGTGCTGCAGGGCGACCCCTTCGCCCAAGGCCGCTGCCTGGCCATGGTGGGCAGCCGCAACCCTACGGCGCAAGGTGCCGAAAACGCGCGCCAGTTTGCCCGCGCGCTGCACGCCGCGGGCCTGTGCATCGTCTCGGGCCTGGCGCTGGGCATAGACGCGGCAGCCCACGAAGGCGCCCTGGACAGTGCGGCCCAAGCGGGAACGCAAGCCGGACCATGGCCCGCCACGATCGCCGTCGTCGGCACGGGCCTGGATCGCGTCTATCCGCGCCGCAACCTGGAGCTTGCGCGGCGCATCGCAGCGCAGGGCCTGATCGTGAGCGAGTACCCGCTGGGCACGCCCCCGCTCGCGCCCAACTTTCCGCAGCGCAACCGCATCATCGCGGGGCTGTCGCTGGGCACGCTGGTCGTCGAGGCCGCGCCGGCCTCGGGCTCGCTGATCACGGCACGGCTCGCAGCCGAGCAAGGGCGCGAGGTGTTCGCGATCCCCGGCTCGATCCATGCGCCGCAGTCGCGCGGCTGCCATGCCTTGATACGCCAGGGCGCCAAGCTCGTCGAAAGTGCGCAGGACGTGCTCGAAGAGCTGCGCCTGCCGGCGCGTGCAACGGCGGCAACGGCTGCAGCGCCGGCCGCACGCACCCGACCTGCCGTCACAGCGCCGCCCCACGCCCCCAGCGCGGCGGCTACAGCCGGAGCGGCCGAAGCGCCCGACACGCCCTTGCTGCAGGCACTGGGCTACGACCCCATCGGGCTGGATGCGCTGCTCGCGCGCACGGGCCTGGACGCGGCCACGCTGCAGGCGCAGCTGCTCGAGCTCGAACTCGCGGGTTGCGTCGCGCGCCTGCCGGGTGGCTTGTTCCAGCGCATCGCTCAGGCATGAGCCGGGGCCGCGCACGCCGTCACGCCGCGGGGACACAATGGCCACCGGCCTGCGGCGCGGGGCTGCGGGTGCTGCACACAGCAAGGAGCACAACATGCTGAAGGACAAAGTGGCTTTGGTGACGGGCGCATCGTCGGGCATTGGACGGGCCATCGCGCTCGCCTGGGCGCGCGAGGGCGCGCGCGTCGTGGTGTCGGACATGAACGTGGCCGGCGGCGAAGAAACCGCGTTGCAGGCGCGCGCCTGGGGTCGGGAGGCGCTGTTCGTCGCCGCCGACGTGAGCCGACCCGAGGACTGCCGCGCCCTGGTCGAACAGACCATGACGCATTTCGGCCGCCTCGACGTGGCCTGCAACAACGCGGGGGTGAGTGGTGCCAGCATGCCACTGGCCGAATACCCGCTGGACGACTGGGCGCGCGTGCTGGGCATCAACCTCTCGGGCGTGTTCTATGGCATGAAGTACCAGATCCCGGCCATGCTGCAAAGCGGTGGCGGCGCCATCGTCAACATGGCCTCGATTCTGGGCGCGGTGGGCTTTGCGGGCTCTGCGGCCTACACGGCGGCCAAGCATGGCGTGGTCGGGCTCACGCAGACGGCGGCGCTCGAATACAGTGCGCAGGGCGTGCGCGTGAACGCCGTCGGGCCGGGCTTCATCCACACGCCCATGATCGGCAAGTTCGAGGACGACCCGGCCACGAACGCCATGCTCATCGCCGCGCACCCCATAGGGCGCCTGGGCCGCGCCGAAGAAGTGGCCGAGCTCGTGACCTGGCTCGCAAGCCAGCGCGCCTCGTTCGTCACCGGCGCTTATTACCCCATAGACGGCGGTTATTTGGCGCGCTGAGCGCTCGGCGCGGCTGCGCCGTTCATCTCGTCGCGCACCTGCGCAGCGATGTCGAGCGAGCGCAGGCGCAGCGCGGGGTCGTAGATGTCGCAGGTGAGGATGAACTCGTCGGCCTGTGTGCTCTGCGCGAGCTGCGCGAAGCCGCGGCGTATGGTCTCGGGGCTGCCGATGACGGCGGCAGCCAAAAAGTCCTGGATCGCCGCACGCTCCTGCGGGTGCAGGCGCGCCATGAAGTTTTCTTGCGGCGGCTGCAGGCGCAGGCGCTCGCCGCGCAGGATGCCGAGCACGCGTTGGTACATGCTGCTCGCAAGGTACTCAGCCTCGGCGTCGGTGGGTGCGGCGATCAAGGGCACCCCAATCATCACATAAGGCTTGGCGAGCACCGCCGAGGGGCGGAACTGCTGCCGATACAAGGCGATGGCCTCGTGCAGCAGGCGCGGCGCGAAGTGCGAGGCAAACGCATACGGCAGACCACGCTCGGCCGCGAGCTGCGCCGAAAACAGGCTGGAGCCGAGCAGCCAGATCGGCACGTTCGTGCCCGCACCGGGCGTGGCGACGATGCGCTGGCCTGGCGCGGGTGGCGCGAGCAGGCGCTGCAGCTCGGCCACGTCGCGCGGGAAGTCTTCCACGGTTTCGACGCGGTCGCGGCGCAGGGCGCGCATGGTGGCGGGGTCGGTGCCAGGGGCGCGGCCCAGGCCCAGGTCGATACGGCCGGGGTAGAGCTCGGCCAGCGTGCCGAAGGCCTCGGCCACGACCAGCGGCGCGTGGTTGGGCAGCATGATGCCGCCCGAGCCGACGCGGATGCGCTCGGTGCCACCCGCGATATAGCCCACGAGCACGGCGGTGGCCGAGCTCGCGATGCCGTCGATGTTGTGGTGCTCGGCAAGCCAGTAGCGCACAAAGCCCAGCCGTTCGGCGTGCCGGGCCGTCTGCAGGGCTAAGCGCAGCGCGTCGGCGATGGTGGCGCCCTCACGCACGGGCACCAAATCGAGCATGGAAAGAGGGGGACAATGCAGCGTAGTCATGCATACATTGTGCGGCAGACAGCGACATTTTGCCGCTCGGCGCACGCGGGCCCCTGCGGCCCGTGCATCGCTATTGCACCAGCCCGAGCGCGCCGCCGTCGATGCGCAGGTTTTGCCCGTTGATGAAGGCTGCGCGCGTGCTCGCGACGAAGCACACGAGGTCGGCCACCTCTTCGCGCGTGGCGATGCGGCCGACGGGGTTGGGAAAGCGCTGAGCGACGATGCGCGCTTCGATGCTCGCCCAGTCACCCTGCGCCTCCGCCCAGCCCGCACGGCGGGCCTTGGCGCGGAAGGCCGCCTCGACTTCGGGCGTGCGGATGTAGCCGGGCGATACCGTATTCACGGTGATGCCGGTCTGGGCGAGCTCCTGCGAGAGCGTCACGGCGATGCTTGCGAGCGCGCTCTTGGCAGCGTAGTAGGCAGGGCGCAGCGGGTTGGGTTGGGTCGAGCCAATGGTGCCGAGCTGGATCACGCGCCCCCAGCCACGCTCACGCATCTGCGGCGTGAGCAGGCGGATCAGGCGCACCGCAGCGAGCACGTTTTTTTCGTACATGTCGAGCCAGACGGCGGTCTCGGCCTCGCTCCAGCGCGCGTCCGAGGCCGTGCCGTAGTTGTTCACGAGGATGTCCACGCGCCCCGCGGCGGCCAGCGCCTGCTGCGCTACCTGCGCTGCGCCCGCGTCGCTGCACAGGTCGCCCCAGACGGTGTGCCGCACGCCCTGCGCACGCAAGGGCTCGGCGCTGTCTTGCGCAAAGCCATGCGCGATCACGGTGGCGCCTTCTTCGGCGAGCCGCTGCGCGATCACACTGCCGGTGCCGCGCTCGCTGCCCGTGACCAGCGCCACCTTGCCTTCGAGTCCGAGATCCATGCCTGCCTCCTTTTTGCTCTTGCGATGCTTCTCTAAAAATAGCTGCTTGCGCTTATTTCATAAGCGTTAGAAGCCGATTTCATCCCAGATTGTTCGTTAGGACGCGGGATGGTGGCGAGGCGGCTGGCGTGGCAGTTTGGTCGCGGGTGAGAAGTCCATGGCCGGTGCCATGGACGCCGAAGCCGCGGCCAAAATGACCGGCAGACGTCCGCCAACGCCCGCGTAGGTGCGCAGCACCGCCTAATGGACAATCTGGGTTCATATCAAATTCAAAGCTACTGCGCGCGCAAGTATTTTTGCAGGTAGCGCCCGGTGTGGCTCGCCGGATTCGCCGCGACGGCTTCGGGCGTGCCCAGCGCCACCACGCGGCCGCCGCCCGCGCCGCCTTCGGGGCCCATGTCGATGATCCAGTCGGCGGTCTTGATGACGTCGAGGTTGTGCTCGATCACGACGATGGTGTTGCCCGCGTCGCGCAGCTGCTGCAGCACCTCGAGCAACAGCGCAACGTCGGCAAAGTGCAGGCCCGTGGTCGGCTCGTCGAGGATGTAGAGCGTGCGCCCGGTGTCGCGGCGCGAGAGCTCCTGCGCGAGCTTGACGCGCTGTGCCTCGCCGCCCGAGAGCGTGGTCGCGGCCTGGCCCAGGCGCAGGTACGACAGGCCCACGTCGCGCAGCGTCTGCAGCTTGCGCGCGATCGCCGGCTGGTCTTTGAAAAAGCCCAGCGCGTCTTCCACCGTGAGCTCCAGGATCTGCGCGATGTTGCGCCCCTTCCACTGCACTTCGAGCGTCTCGCGGTTGTAGCGCTGGCCGTGGCAGACCTCGCAGGGCACATAGACGTCGGGCAAAAAGTGCATCTCGACCTTCACCACGCCGTCGCCCTCGCAAGCCTCGCAGCGCCCGCCCGGCACGTTGAAGGAAAAGCGCCCCGGCCCGTAGCCGCGCTCGCGCGCCGTGGGCACTTCGGCGAGCAGCTCGCGGATCGGCGTGAACAAACCCGTGTACGTGGCCGGGTTGCTGCGCGGCGTGCGCCCTATGGGCGACTGATCGACGTTGATGACCTTGTCGAAGTATTCGAGGCCCTGCATGCCGCGGTGCGGCGCGGGCTCGTCGTGCGCGCGGTAGAGCTGGCGCGCCACGGCCTTGTAGAGCGTGTCGTTGACCAGCGTGCTCTTGCCCGAGCCCGACACACCCGTGACGCAGGTGAACAGACCCACGGGAAAGTCCACCGTCACGTCCTGCAGGTTGTTGCCCGTGGCGCCGACGATGCGCAGCGCTTGCAGGCCGGCGGATGCGCCCGCGCTGGCCGGGCCTGGAATTTCGTCGCCCTGCAAGTCCTGGGCATCTTCGGGCACCTGGCCGCCTGCGCGGGCACCATCGCCCGCGCTCTGAGGGCGCCGCCCGCGCCCTTTGCCCAGGTTTTTGCCCGCGTCCTGCGCCGCAGCGCGAACCGGCAACCAGGGCGTGCGCCGCGCGGGCACGGGGATGCGCAGCGTGCCCGCGAGGTAGCGGCCCGTGAGCGAGTCGGGGTGCGCACACAGCTCGGCCACGCTGCCTTGCGCCATCATGCGGCCGCCGTGCACGCCCGCGCCCGGCCCCATGTCGATCAGGTGGTCGGCGGCGCGCATCATGTCCTCGTCGTGCTCGACCACGATCACGCTGTTGCCCAGGTCGCGCAGGCGCTGCAAGGTCGCGATCAGGCGGTCGTTGTCGCGCTGGTGCAGGCCTATGCTGGGCTCGTCGAGCACGTACATCACGCCCGTGAGGCCCGAGCCGATCTGGCTCGCGAGGCGAATGCGTTGCGCCTCGCCGCCCGAGAGTGTCTCGGCGCTGCGCTCCAGGCTGAGGTAATCGAGCCCTACGCCGTTCAGGAATTGCAGCCGCGTGGCGATCTCGCGCACCACGGGCGCGGCGATGTCGGCCCTGGCGCCGCTGAGCTTGAGCTGCGCGAACCAGGCGTGCGCCTCGCCCAGCGTGGCGCGGCTGATCTCGTGGAGGGTGCGTGCCTGCGTGCCCTCGCCCACCTTCACGTGGCGCGCCTCGCGGCGCAGGCGCGCGCCCTGGCATTCGGGGCAGGGCTGGGTGCTGCGGTAGCGCGCAAGCTCCTCGCGCACCACGGCGGAGTCGGTTTCACGGTAGCGCCGCGCCATGTTCGGCAAAATCCCTTCGAACGGGTGCTCCTTGACCACCGTGCGCGCGGCTCCAGCCTTTCCTTGGCCGCTATCGAGTGGATAGCTGAAAGGGATGGCCTCGGTGCCCGAGCCGTACAAGATCACCTGCTGCACCTTGGGCGGCAGCGACTCGAACGGCGCTTCGAGGTCGAAGCCATAGTGCCGCGCCAGGCTCTCGAGCAGGCTGAAGTAGTAGGCGTTGCGCCGATCCCAGCCCTTGATCGCACCGCCCGCCAGGCTCAGCTCCGGGAAGGCGACCACACGCGCGGGGTCGAACACCTCACAGTGGCCCAGCCCGTCGCAGACCGGGCAGGCGCCCTGCGGCGAGTTGAACGAAAACAGCCGCGGCTCGAGCGGCGGCACGCTGTAACTGCACACCGGGCACGCGAACTGGCTGCTGAACCAGTGCTCCTTGCCGTCGTCCAGCTCGAGCACCAGCACACGCCCGCGCCCCTCGCTGCCGAGTTCGGCCATCAGGCGCAGCGCGGCCTCGAGGCTCTCGGCCAGGCGCTGCTGCACCTCTGGGCGCACCTTGAGGCGGTCTATGACCACGTCGACGTCGTGCTTCTCGGTCTTGCGCAGCGCGGGCAGCTCCTCGTAGGCATAGACCTTGCCATCGACGCGAAAGCGCACGTAGCCACGCGCCTGCATCTGCGCGAACAGCTCGGTGAACTCACCCTTCTTGCCACGCGCCACGGGTGCGAGCACGAGGATGCGCGTGTCGGCAGGCAGCGCGCGCACGGCATCGACCATCTGGCTCACGGTCTGCGCCGCGAGCGGCAGGCCGTGCTCGGGGCAATAGGGCGTGCCGGCGCGCGCGAACAGCAGGCGCAGGTAGTCGTGCACTTCGGTCACCGTGCCCACGGTGGAGCGCGGGTTGTGGCTGCTGGCTTTTTGCTCGATGCTGATCGCGGGCGACAAACCTTCGATGCCATCGACGTCGGGCTTGTCCAGCCGCCCGAGGAACTGCCGCGCGTAGGTCGAGAGGCTCTCGACGTAGCGGCGCTGGCCCTCGGCGTAGAGCGTGTCGAAGGCTAGGCTCGACTTGCCCGAGCCCGACAGCCCCGTGATCACCACGAGCTGGTGGCGCGGGATGTCGAGGCTGATATTTTTGAGGTTGTGCGTGCGCGCGCCGCGGATGCGTATGCACGCCTGGGCAGGCGCACTTGCACTTGGTGTGCCTGGCGCATCAGGCGCGGCAAGGCCGCGGTCGGCGGAATCGGCGGTAGGGTGGGACACGAAAGAGCGTCGAAGAAAACCCGCCATGATAGTGAGGCGCTCTGGCGTTTGCCAGCTCCGTGGCACGCGCCGAGGAACTTCCGGCCGCGGACGCACACTGACGCCGATAGGCGCACAATCCGGGCGCGCGCTTGCAGCCCGTTTCGCTGGCGCTGCCGCGCCCGCCCAGCGCCTTGTTTTTTGCGCTCCGTTTTTGCAAGCCAGAACCCATCGTGCCCTCGTCCACCACTTCCCGCTCCCGCTCTGCGCCCGCTGCGGCGCGGCCGAAAGACCCTGCCACCACCATGACGGCGCTCGAGCGACGCGCGAGCGTGTCGCTCGCGCTGATCTTTGCGCTGCGCATGCTGGGCCTGTTCCTCGTGCTGCCGGTGTTCGCGCTCGAAGCGCGCAAGTACCCCGGCGGCGACGATCCGGCGTTGGTGGGCCTGGCCATGGGCATGTATGGGCTCACACAGGCGGTGTTTCAGCTGCCGCTGGGCATGGCCTCGGACCGCTGGGGGCGCAAACGCGTGATCGTCGCGGGGCTGCTGGTGTTCGCCGCGGGCAGCCTGCTCGCCGCGCTCGCGCACACGCTCACGGGCGTGCTCGCGGGCCGTGCCTTGCAGGGTGCAGGCGCGGTGTCGGCAGCCGTCACGGCGTTGCTGGCCGACCAGACGCGCGACGGCGTGCGCACCAAGGCCATGGCGCTCGTGGGCGGCAGCATAGGCTTGATGTTTGCCATCGCGCTCGTGGCGGCGCCTGCGCTGGCCGCGCGCATCGGTCTTGCGGGCCTGTTCGGCCTGACCTGCGCGCTCGCGCTCGCGGGCGTGGCCGTGGTGCTGTGGTGGGTGCCGCCCGAGCCCGCGCAGCATGCAGAAGCCGCCACTGGCAAAGGGCAGGGCCGCCTGGCCGATGTGTGGACGCACCCCGACCTGCTGCGCCTGAATTTCGGCGTATTCGCGCTGCACACGGTGCAGCTGTGCATGTGGATGGCCGTGCCCGCGATGCTGGTGCAAGCCGGCCTGCCCAAGGCGCAGCACTGGGAGGTCTACCTGCCCGCCGTGGCGCTGTCCTTCCTCGCGATGGGCGGGCTGTTCGCGCTCGAGCGGCGCGGGCGGCTGCGCGCGGCGCTGCTCGGGGCGATTGGGTGCGTGCTGCTCGTGCAAGCGGCGCTGGGGCTGCTCGCGGCGAGCGGCTGGCACGCCACGCTGTGGCTGCTCGCGCCGCTACTGTTCGTGTTCTTTTGCGGCTTCAACGCGCTCGAAGCCACGCAGCCCAGCCTGGTTTCGCGCATGGCGCCGGCGCAGCTGCGCGGCGCCGCGCTGGGCAGCTACAACACCATGCAGTCGCTGGGCCTGTTCGCCGGCGGGGCGCTGGGCGGCGCCCTGGTACGCTGGGCCGGCGCGCCGGGCCTGTTCGCCGCGACCGCCACGCTCACGGCGCTGTGGCTCGCGCTGACCTGGCCGCTGCAGCCCGTGGGGCGCAGCGCGCCGGCGCCCCACTGAGAACGCCCTGCCCATTGCCCTGCCGTCCCTGCTGCCGCCTTGCCGGTAGTCTCGATGCGTCGGCAAAAGCCCGCGTTGCGGCACAATCAGGCGCCCGGCGCGCCGCGCATGGCGCGCCCACCCCCATCAAGGTAAAACAACATGGCATCCGTGAACAAAGTCATCCTCGTCGGCAACCTGGGCCGTGACCCTGAAATGCGCACCTTTCCGAACGGCGACCAGCTGGCCAACGTCACCATCGCCACGACCGACAAGTGGCGCGACAAGCAAAGCGGCGAAATGCGCGAGGCCACCGAATGGCACCGCGTGGTCTTCACCGGGCGCCTGGCCGAAATCGTGGGCCAGTACCTGCGCAAAGGCTCGCAGGTCTATGTGGAAGGCTCCTTGCGCACGCGCAAGTGGACGGACCAGTCGGGCGTGGAGCGCTACAGCACCGAAATCCGCGCCGACCAGATGCAGATGCTCGGCAGCCGCCAAGGCATGGGTGGCCAGGGTGCATCCCAGGGCGGTTACGACGAAGGTGGCGGCTACGACAGCGCGCCGCGCCGCGCCAGCCCGCCGCCCGCCCGTCCGGCAGCGCGCCCCGCTTCCCCTGCGCCCGCCGCGCCCATGGCCCCGGCGGCGCCGGCCTCATCGGGCTTCGACGACATGGACGACGACATTCCATTCTGAAGCCCTGCCCTGCGCTGCGGGCGGAAACTCTGCTTCAGTCCCCGCGCACCAGCACCTCGCCGCGCAGTGTGTAGGTCTTGGCCTCGGTGATGCGCACGTCCACCATCTGCCCGACGAGGCGCGCCGGCCCCGGAAAGTTGACCACGCGGTTGCATTCGGTGCGGCCCATGAGCTCGCTCGCGTCGCGCTTGGAGCGGCCTTCGACGAGCACGCGCTGCACCGTGCCGACGCGGCTCGCGCTGATGCGCTGGATGTGCGCATTGATGGTGGCCTGCAGCGTTTGCAGGCGGCGCAGCTTGACCTCCTGCGGCGTGTCGTCGTGCAGGCTGGCCGCGGGCGTGCCGGGGCGCGGGCTGAAGATGAAGCTGAAGCTGTTGTCGAACTGAAGCTCCTCCACGAGGCGCATGAGGCGCGCAAAATCTTCCTCGGTCTCGCCCGGGAAGCCGACGATGAAGTCGCTGGCGAGCGATAGCTCGGGGCGGATTGCACGCAGCTTGCGCACCGTGCTTTTGTATTCCATGGCGGTGTAGCCGCGCTTCATGGCCATGAGGATGCGGTCGCTGCCGTGCTGCACGGGCAGGTGCAGATGGCTCACGAGCTTGGGGATGCGCGCGTAGGCTTCGATCAGCCGCGGCGTGAACTCGTTGGGGTGGCTGGTGGTGTAGCGGATGCGCTCTATGCCCGGAATCTCGGCCACGTACTCGAGCAGCAGGGCAAAGTCCGCGATCTCGGCGCTGCCCCCCATCGCGCCGCGGTAGGCGTTCACGTTCTGGCCCAGCAACGTGACCTCCTTCACGCCCTGGTCGGCCAGGCCCGCGATCTCGACGAGCACGTCGTCGAGCGGGCGCGAGACCTCCTCGCCGCGCGTGTACGGCACGACGCAGTAGCTGCAGTATTTGCTGCAGCCTTCCATGATCGAGACGAAGGCGCTCGGGCCCTCGACGCGCGCGGGCGGCAGGTGGTCGAACTTTTCGATCTCGGGAAAGCTGATGTCCACTTGTGGGCGGTTTTGGCGCTCTCGCTGTGCGAGCAGCTCTGGCAGGCGGTGCAAGGTCTGCGGGCCGAAAACGATGTCAACGTACGGGGCGCGCGCGATGATCTCCTCGCCCTCCTGGCTGGCCACGCAGCCGCCCACGCCGATCTGCACGCCGCGCGCCTTGAGGTGCCGCAAGCGCCCCAGGTCGCTGAACACCTTTTCCTGCGCCTTTTCGCGCACCGAGCAGGTGTTGAACAGGATCAGGTCGGCCTCTTCGGGCTCCTGCGTGGGCTCGTAGCCCGCGGCGGCGCGCAGCACGTCGAGCATCTTGTCCGAGTCGTACTCGTTCATCTGGCAGCCGAAGGTTTTGATGAAGACTTTTTTGGGCATGGCGCGATTGGGGATAGGGAAGCGGTGGAAAACGGCAGATGGAAAACGACAAACTGCGCCCGCACGGGGCGCTGCTGCAGGCACATCGGCCGCACGGCGCGGCGCGATGCGCGGACGGGGGCTTATTTGGCGGCCGGGCGCGGCTGCGCGGCCTCGGCTTCGGTCAGTATCCAGGCCGTGAGCAGCATGCCCGTGGAAGGCTCGATCACGTAGTTGACCTTGAAGCTCTGGCCGATCACGGTGTGCAGCATGACCAGGCTGTTTTGCGGACTGAACAGGCGCATGCCCGGCGCCATACGGATGGCGCGGCCGTTGAGCTCGGCATCGACGGTGCTCAAGACGGCGAGCTTGCCGCGCAGCGCGGCCTCGGGGAAGTTGCGCACATTGCCAAGGCCAAACGGCACCTGTTGCGCCCACAGCGGCGGTGCGCACAAGGCGGCAGCGAGCACCAGGCTCCAGGCGCCAGGGCGCGCAGCACGGAGACGACGGGGGAAATCACAGCGTTGCATGGTGTTTATCCAGTGGCTGAAGGCGCGCATTGTAGGGCCGCCGCTGTGCACCTGCGACAATCGGGGGGTGCGCCCGGCGGTTCACTTCACTGTCGAACGCCTGGCGCCGTTTGTTTTGCCATGGGCCGGCCCCATGTAAAGAGAAAGCGGCAGCCGCCGCGCCGGCCCATAAACCCAGAAAGGAAATCCACATGCAAGTGCAAGTCCACACCGACGACAAAATCCATGGCGGCGAATCGCTGGCCGAATGGGCGCAGCGCGAGATTCAAGACCGCCTCGCGCGCTTTCGCGAGCACCTGACGCGCGTGGAAGTTTTCCTCGCCGACGAAAACAGCATCAAAGGCGGCAACGACAAACGCTGCCGCCTCGAAGCGCGCGTCGCCGGCCGCCCGCCCGTGGCCGTGACGGCCGAGGCCGAGAAAGTGGCCGAGGCGCTCGCCAAAGCGGCCGACAAGCTGATCCATGCGCTCGACTCGGACCTGGGCCGCGCCAAGGACAAGCACGGTCACGACACCATCCGCACGCAAGGCGTGGGCGAGTGACGTAAAAAAACCACCCGCGCATGCGCAGCGGGTGGGCTCGGCAGCCTGTCTGACACTGACGGGCTGCGCACGCGCCGGCAGCGCACATGCCGGCGCTCTTTGGCGTTTCTGGGCAGCTTACTTGCGCCCCACCACACGTGCCATTTCGAGGCACTTGTTCGAATAACCCCACTCGTTGTCGTACCAGCTCACGACCTTCATGAAGGTGCCGTCGAGCGCAATGCCGGCTGCGGCGTCGAACACGCTGGTGCAGACTTCGCCACGGAAGTCGGTGGCCACGACCGCGTCCTCGGTGTAGCCGAGCACGCCCTTGAGCGCGCCCTGGCTCTGCGCCTTCATTTCGGCGCAGATGTCGGCATAAGAAGCCTCCTTGACCAGCTCCACGGTCAAATCGACCACCGACACGTCCGAGGTGGGCACGCGAAACGACATGCCCGTGAGCTTGCCTTTAAGTTCAGGCAGCACCACGCCCACGGCCTTGGCCGCGCCGGTGGAGCTGGGAATGATGTTTTCGAGGATGCCGCGACCGCCGCGCCAGTCTTTGTGGCTCGGGCCATCGACGGTTTTTTGCGAGGCCGTGGCGGCGTGCACCGTGGTCATGAGGCCGCGCTTGATGCCCCACTTGTCGTTGAGCACCTTGGCCACGGGCGCGAGGCAGTTGGTGGTGCAGCTCGCGTTGCTGATGATGGCCTGGCCCGCGTACGTCTCGTGGTTCACGCCGAAGACGAACATGGGCGTGTCGTCCTTGCTCGGGGCCGACATGATGACCTTTTTGGCGCCCGCAGCCAGGTGCTTCTCGGCGTTGGCCTTGTCGAGAAACAGGCCCGTGGCTTCGATCACCACGTCGGCGCCGACCTCGCCCCATTTGAGGTTGCCCGGATCGCGCTCCTTGGTCAGGCGGATCTTCTTGCCGTTGACCACCAGGGTGCTGCCTTCGACGCCCACTTCGCCCTTGAAGCGGCCATGCACGCTGTCGTACTTCAGCATGTAGGCCAGGTAGTCGGGCTCGAGCAGGTCGTTGATGCCCACGATTTCGATGTCGGAAAAGTTCTGCACAGCGGCGCGGAACACCATGCGCCCGATGCGGCCGAAGCCGTTGATGCCGATCTTGATTGCCATAGCTCAGTCTCTCCAGGTTGCTTGTGAAATTGTGGATGTGCGAGCTTGCGCCCGCGCGGGCTCCCTCGTGGGTACCAGTTTGCGTTTTTATCCTATTGCTGCCCCTGGCCATGGCGCGCGAGCACGGCCTGCACCGCGTCTCCGAGGTTCTCCGCGGTGAAGCCGAAATGCTGCAGCAGCACGGGCGCGGGGGCCGATTCACCGAAGCGGTCGATGCCGAGCACGGCGGCGCAGCCGTATTTCCACCAGCCGTCGGTCACGCCCATCTCGACCGCGACGCGCGGGATGCCCGCGGGCAGCACGGACAGCTTGTAGTCCATGGATTCACGGTCAAAAACGGTGGTACTCGGCATGGATACAACGCGAACAGCTATGTTTTTAGATGCAAGCAAGCGCTGCGCTTGGAGCGCGAGTTGCACTTCGGAGCCAGTCGCGATCAGCACCGCCTGGGCCGCCGTATCGAGCCCCGCGTCGGCCGGCTCGCTGAGCACGTAGGCGCCGCGGCGGATGTCGCCCAAGTTGCGCTTGGGCGCGTAGGCAAGGTTCTGGCGCGACAGCAGCAGCGCCGTCGGCCGGTCGTGCTGCGCCAGCGCTGCGCCCCAGGCGACGGCCGTCTCGGCCGTGTCGGCGGGGCGCCAGACTTCCAGGCGCGGGATCAGGCGCAGACTGGCCGCGTGCTCCACGGGCTGGTGCGTGGGGCCGTCTTCGCCCAGGCCGATGGAGTCGTGCGTGAACACGTGGATCACGCGCTGGTGCATCAGCGCAGCCATGCGCACGGCGTTGCGGCTGTAGTCGCTGAAAGTCAGGAAGGTGCCGCCGTAAGGGATGTAGCCGCCGTGCAGCGCGATGCCGTTCATGATCGCAGCCATGCCGAACTCGCGCACGCCGTAGTTGATGTGGCGCCCGCCCACACTGCGGCCATCTGCCAGCGTGGTCTGCACCACCTGGCCTTGCGCGTCAAAGCGCAGGTTGGGCGTGTGGCTGGTGTTGGTGAGGTTCGAGCCCGTGAGGTCGGCGCTGCCGCCGAGCAGTTCGGGCAGCGCGGCGGTGAAGGCTTCGAGCACGATCTGGCTGGCTTTGCGCGTGGCCACGGTCTCGGCCTTGGCGTGCAGCGCGGCGACGGTGCGCTGCACCAGCTCGGCAAAGTGCGCCGGCAATTCGCCGTGCATGCGGCGCGTGAACTCGGTTGCGAGCGCGGGGTACGCACCACGATAGGCAGCAAAGCGCTGATCCCACTCGGCCTCGGCGGCCTGGCCGCGCTGTTTCGCGTCCCAGTGGGCATAGACGTCCGCCGGAATCGTGAAGGGCGGGTAGTCCCAGCCGAGCGCGGCGCGCGTGCGCGCGATCTCTTCGGCGCCCAGCGGCTCACCGTGCGCCTTGGCGGTATCGACGCGGTTGGGCGAGCCCTTGCCGATGTGCGTCTTGCAGATGATGAGCGTGGGCCGCAGCGACTGCGCGCGCGCCTGGGCGATGGCTGCGGCCACCTGCGGCACGTCGTGCCCATCGACGGGGCCCAGCACGTTCCAGCCGTAGGCGGCAAAGCGCTGCGCCGTGTCGTCGATGAACCAGGGCGTGACCTCACCGTCGATGCTGATGCCGTTGTCGTCGTAGAGCGCGATCAGCTTGCCCAGCTTCCAGGCGCCGGCCAGCGCGGCGACCTCGTGGCTGATGCCTTCCATCATGCAGCCGTCGCCGAGGAAGACGTAGGTGTGGTGATCGACCACGCTGTGCCCCGGACGGTTGAACTCGGCCGCGAGCAGCTTTTCGGCCAGCGCCATGCCCACGGCATTGGCGATGCCCTGGCCCAGCGGGCCCGTGGTGGTCTCCACGCCCGGCGTCACGCCCACCTCGGGGTGCCCCGGCGTCTTGCTGTGCAGCTGGCGGAATTTTTTGATCTCTTCTAGCGGCAGGTCGTAACCCGTGAGATGCAGCAGCGCATACAGCAGCATGGACGCGTGGCCATTGCTGAGCACGAAGCGGTCGCGGTCGAACCAGCGCGGATTCGCGGGGTTGTGGCGCAGGTGCTGTCCCCACAAGGCCACCGCCATCTCGGCCATGCCCATGGGCGCGCCCGGGTGGCCCGAGTTGGCTTGCTGTACGGCATCCATGGCCAAGGCGCGGATCGCGTTCGCCATGCGTTGTTGTTCTGGGGAGTTGGCCATGGAAAGAGAGGCTCCAAAAGGGGCAAAGTCAACGAAAGCGGACGATTTTACCGGCGCGCTCCTGCAGACCCCTTTGTGCTGGAATCCGGCTTCACCCGCTAGGAGCCTGTCGGACTTTGGGCGTCGATAGCGAGAATGCGCCCCAGCGAGGCCAGTTTTTGCCGGATTCGCAGCCCCATAGTTGTGCTATGGGGCAAGAAGCTGGTAAAAAATGGGCCGCTGCGGCGCTTTCGCAGCCGACGATTCCAAAGTCCGACAGGCTGCTAGGTTCATCCACAGTGGGTTCCGGGCTGCTCATCCCCCCAACGCCGCCCGCGCCGCCGCATACAGCGCCCCGGCGTGCGACAGGGCGAACAGCAGCAGGCCGATCAGCCCGCCCACCAGCGTGCCGTTGATGCGGATGTGCTGCAAATCGGGCCCCAGGTGCAGCTCCAGCAATTGCGCCATCTCGCGCGCGTCCCAGCGCTGCACGGTGCCTTCGATGTGCTGGGCGAAAAATTCGGACACCTCGGGCGCCCATTGCACGGCCCAGAGTTCGAGCTGGGCGTCGAGGCGCTCGCGCAGCAGCGCGTCGCCCGCGAGCGCGCGCCCGAGCCACTGGCCCATGGCGACGATGCGGCGCACGAGCGCCGACTGCTCGTCGGCCAAGTCGCGCTGCAGGCGTTCGCGCAGCCCGCCCCACAGCGACTCGACGTACGCGCCCACCGTGGGGTCGGTCTGCAGGTAGCGGCGGATTTCTTCGCCCCTGCGCGCCCACACCGGGTCGCTTTGCAGGCGCTCGATCAGGCGCTGCAGCGCCGCGTCGAGCGCGTCGCGCAGCTGGTGTTCGGGGTTGCGCGCGATTTCGCCGAGCAGGCTTTCCACGGCGTGCGCGATCGCACTCGCGCCCTTGTCGCTGAGCCATTCGCTGGGCAGCACCTTTTCCTTGAGCGGATGTTCGCGCTTGAGCCATTGCACGATGCTCGCGGCGATGAAGGCGCGTGTGTCTTCGGAGCGCAACAGCTGCGCCAGGCGTTCCAGCAGATCATCGAGCAGCGCCTGGTGCCGGCCCTCGTGCGTGAGCGCCTGCAGCGCCGCGGCCATCGAGCGTGTGAGGTCGATCTGGCCGATCAGCGTGCGTGCCGCGGCGCGCATGAAGCGCTGCACCTGTGCGTCTTCGACCATCTCGAGCCCCGCGAGCGCGAGCCGCGCGAGCTGGCGCCCGAGCAGCTCGGCATTCGCGGGCGTGTTGAGCCACTGCGCGAGCAGCGCCGTGGGCGGGTTGCGACGGATCAGCGCCACGAGCGAGGGCGGGTCGAGGAACTTGTCGCGCACGAAGCGTGCGAGGTTGCTGCCGATGCGCTCCTTGTTGCGCACCACGATGTCGGTGTGGCGCTGCAACAGCGGCAGCGGAATGCGCCGAAACAGCGCCGAGACGGCGAACCAGTCGGCCAGGCCGCCGACGATCGCGGCTTCGGCCATGGCGCGCAGGCAATCCACGCCCAGGCTGCGCGGCAGCGCATAGCTCGCGGCAAACAGCGCCGCCATCAACACGAGCAGGCCGCTGGCCTGCCGCTTGGCTTTTTGCAGCGCGCGGGCCTGGTCTGTCACGCCGTAAAACCTGAGGCGATAGCTATCGACACAATAGCTTCCTGCGACCTTCCATAGCCGCGCAACGCCTGATTACGCCAAGGCCGCGATGCGCTCGAGCGCCGTGGCCAAGTGGCCCACGGTGCGCTCGATGTGCTGCCATTTGTCGAGCCCGAACAGGCCGATGCGAAAGCTCATGAAGTCCGGCCCCTCGCCGCACTGCAGCGGCACGCCCGCGGCCGTCTGCAGGTCGACTTCGGCGAACTTCTTGCCGCTTTGGATGCCCGGGTCGGTGGTGTAGCTCACGACCACGCCGGGCGCCTTGTAGCCCTCGGCCGCAACGCTCGCAAAGCCGCGCGATTCGAGCAGCGCGCGCACCCTGGCGCCCAGTTCGATCTGCTCGGCGCGCAGTTGGTCGAAGCCGTGCGCGCGCGCTTCGCGCATCACGTCGCGCAGGCGCACGAGCGCATCCGTGGGCATGGTGGCGTGATAGGCGTGCTGGCCTTTTTCATAGCCCTCGGCGATCTGCAGCCATTTTTTGAGGTCGCAGGCAAAGCTGTTGCTCGTCGTGCCCTCGATGGCCGCACGCGCACGCGCGCCCAGCATCACCAGAGCGCAGCAGGGCGGGCCGCTCCAGCCCTTTTGCGGCGCCGAGATCAGCACATCGACGCCCAGCGCCTGCATGTCCACCCACAGCGCGCCCGAGGCCACGCAGTCGAGCACGAACAGCGCGCCCACGTCGTGCGCAGCCTCGGCCACGGTGCGCAGATAGTCATCCGGCAGCACGATGCCGCTCGCGGTCTCGACGTGCGGGGCAAACACCACCGCAGGCCGCTCGGCGCGGATGCGCGCAGCCACTTCCGCGGCAGGGCACGGCGCCCAGGGCGCCTGCGCGCCCGCGCCCTGCTGGCGCGCCTGGCACACGATGGCCTCGCCGGCAAAGCCGCCCATGTCCAGAATCTGGCTCCAGCGGTAGCTGAACCAGCCATTGCGCACGATCAGCACCTTCTGCCGCTGCGCAAACTGCCGCGCCACGGCCTCCATGCCAAAGGTGCCGCTGCCGGGCACGATGACGGCAGACTGCGCGTGGTACACCTCTTTGAGCGTGGCGAGAATTTCCTGCATCGCGCCCACGAAGCGTTTGGACATGTGGTTGAGCGCGCGGTCGGTATAGACCACCGAAAATTCGAGCAGGCCGTCAGGATCGACATCGGGTAACAGGCCGGGCATGGGTTTTTCTCCGTGCAAAACAGTGATGGCGGTCAGCTTAGCATGGGCAGGATGCTGCTGCTTTTGTATGGTTTTGGTAGCTGCTTGCGCTTGCTGCACCTGGGCTAATGGCCAAAAACATGTCCAAACTCGGCAAGTCACGCCCGCGTGCCGCTCCGTCCCCCCCCGCAGACGGCGCGTGTCGATCTTCAGCGCGCAGCGTTCGCGTCGGCCACCGTGAGCGCGGTCATGTTCACGATGCGGCGCACGGTGGCGCTCGCGGTGAGGATATGCACGGGCTGGGCCGCGCCGAGCAACACCGGGCCGATCGCGATGTTGCCGCCCGCGGCGGTCTTGAGCAGGTTGTAGGCGATGTTGGCCGCGTCGATGTTGGGCAGCACGAGCAGGTTTGCGTCGCCTTCGAGCGTGCTGCGCGGCATCAGCGCGCGGCGCGCGGTGCCGTCGAGCGCCACGTCGCCGTGCATTTCGCCATCGATCTCGAGCCACGGCGCCTGCACGCGCAGCAAGGCGAGCGTCTCGCGCATCTTCACCGCGCTGGGCTCGTTGCTGCTGCCAAAGTTGGAGTGGCTCAGCAGCGCCGCCTTGGGGCGCACGCCAAAACGCATCATCTCCTCGGCGGCCATGACGGTGATCTCGGCGAGCTGCGCGGCGCTCGGGTCGTAGTTGATGTGCGTGTCCACGAGGAACACCTGGCGCTCGGGCAGCAGCAGCGCGTTCATGGCGGCGTAGGTGTTGGCGCCGGGGCGCTTGCCTATCACCTGGTCGATGTAGTTCAGGTGCATGGGGTTGGTGCCCCAGGTGCCGCAGATCAGCCCATCGACGTAGCCCTTGTGCAGCAGCATCGCGCCGATCAGCGACAGGCGCCGGCGCATTTCGATCTTGGCGATGGGGATGGTGATGCCCTTGCGCTCGGTCAGGCGGTGGTAGGTCTGCCAGAAGTCGCGGTAGCGCTCGTCCTGCTCCACGTTGACCACGTCGTAGTCCTGCCCTTCCTTGAGGCGCAGGCCAAACTTGGCAATGCGCTGCGCGATGATCGCGGGCCGCCCGATCAGCGTGGGGCGCGCAATGCGCTCGTCGACCACGATCTGCGCCGCGCGCAGCACGCGCTCTTCCTCGCCCTCGGCGTAGGCCACGCGCTTTTTCGTGCCCGCCTTGGCCGCCGCGTAGATGGGCTTCATGATGGTGCCCGAGGCGTAGACGAAGGTCTGCAGGTGTTCGCGGTAGGCTTCCATGTCGGCAATGGGCCGCAGCGCTACGCCGCTGTCCGCCGCGGCCTGCGCCACCGCGGGCGCGATCTTGATCATCAGGCGCGGGTCGAAGGGCTTGGGGATCAGGTACTCGGGGCCGAACGCGAGCGGCTCGCCCGCGTAGGCCGCGGCCACGACCTCGCTTTGCTCGGCCTGCGCGAGTTCGGCAATGGCGTGCACGGCGGCGACTTCCATCTCCAGCGTGATGGTGGTCGCGCCGCAGTCGAGCGCGCCGCGGAAGATGTACGGAAAGCACAGCACGTTGTTGACCTGGTTCGGGTAGTCGCTGCGCCCCGTGGCCATGATGGCGTCGTCGCGCACGGCGCGCACTTCCTCGGGCAGGATTTCGGGCGTGGGGTTGGCGAGCGCAAAGATCAGCGGGCGCGCCGCCATCGTGCGCACCATCTCGGGCTTGAGCACGCCGCCCGCCGACAGGCCCAGGAACACGTCCGCGCCTGCGATCACCTCGGCCAGCGTGCGCGCGGACGTGGGCTGGGCGAAAAAGCGCTTGTCCTCGTCCATGAGCTCGGTGCGGCCTTCATAGACCACGCCCGCGAGGTCGGTGACCCAGATGTGCTCGCGCGGAATGCCGAGTTTGACGAGCAACCCCAGGCACGCGAGCGCCGCCGCGCCCGCGCCCGAGGTCACGAGCTTGATGTCGGCCAGGTTTTTGCCCGCGACCTTGAGCCCGTTCAGGATGGCCGCGCCCACGACGATGGCCGTGCCGTGCTGGTCGTCGTGGAACACGGGAATGTGCAGGCGATCGCGCAGCTTGCGCTCGACGTAAAAGCAGTCGGGCGCCTTGATGTCTTCGAGGTTGATGCCGCCAAAGGTGGGCTCGAGCGCGGCGATGATCTCGACGAGTTTTTCGGGGTCTTTTTCGTTGATCTCGATGTCGAACACGTCGATGCCCGAGAACTTTTTGAAGAGCACGGCCTTGCCCTCCATCACGGGCTTGCCCGCGAGCGGCCCGATGTCGCCCAGGCCCAGCACGGCCGTGCCGTTCGTGACCACGCCCACGAGGTTGCCGCGGCTGGTGTAGCGAAAGGCCGCGCGCGGGTCCTTGACGATCTCCTCGCAGGGCGCCGCGACGCCAGGCGAATACGCGAGCGCCAGATCGTGCTGGTTCACGAGCTGCTTGGTCGGCATGACGGCGATCTTGCCGGGCTTGGGCTGGGCGTGGTATTCGAGCGCGGCGCGGCGCAGCTCGGCGCGCTTTTCGGGCGACATGCCAATGTTCAGCGCGGCGGGCGCCGCAGCGCTGGAGGCGGCAGAGGAGGAAGGATGGGGGGCCGGGGTGTTCTCGGACATGGGGCTTTCTCCAGGGTGCGCCCCGCAGCGGCACGGCGCAGCAAAAACTGCCAGCGCCCGTGCCTGCACGGGGTGGCGATTGTAGGCCCCAGGCCCGCGCACAGGCCACCACACGGAGCCCCAATGCGGACGGGCGGTGGGCACCGTACCACCCGCACGCGCAAGGCATGCCCAAAAATAAGAATAAAAACGGGCTCTAGCGCCCGTCCATCAAGCGCTTAAAGCTACTTCATCAATAGCATCACGCAGTCTGCGCAAGCGCCTCGCCGAGCGCGTTCACGAGGCGGTCGATCTCGGCCTTTTCGCTGATGAAGGGCGGCGCGAGCTGGATCGTGTCGCCGCCGTAGCGCACGTAAAAGCCCTTCTTCCAGCAGTGCATGGCGATCTCGTAGGGCCGGCGGGCAGGCTCGCCGGGCAGCGGCGCGATCGTGAAGCCCGCGGCGAGGCCGTAGTTGCGGATGTCGAGCACGTGTTTCGCGCCCTTGAGGCTGTGCACGGCCTGCTCGAAGTAAGGGGCGAGCGAGCGCACGCGCGCGATCGCGTCCTCTTTTTGCAGCAAGTCGAGCGCCGCGAGGCCCGCCGCGCAGGCCACGGGGTGCGCCGAATAGGTGTAGCCGTGCGGGAATTCAAGCATGTAGTCAGGCCCGCCCGCAGCCATGAAGGTGTCGTAGATCTCCTTGCGCGCGATCACCGCGCCCAGCGGCTGTGCGCCGTTGGTCACCTGCTTGGCCACGTTCATGATGTCGGGCGTCACGCCGAAAGCCTCGGCGCCCGTGTAGGCACCCGCGCGGCCAAAGCCCGTGATGACCTCGTCGAAGATCAGCAGGATGTCGTGCTGCGTGCAGATTTCGCGCAGGCGTTCGAGGTAGCCCACGGGCGGAACCACCACGCCACCCGAGCCCGAAAAGGGCTCGACGATCACGGCCGCAATGTTCGAGGCGTCGTGCAGCGCGATCAGGTCGAGCAGCCGGTCGGCCAGCTGGCGCCCGCCCTCGGTGGGCTGGCCCTTGGCAAACGTGCCCGCGGGCGGCTGCGTGTGCGGCAGGTGGTCGGCCTCCACGCCCTGGCCGTAGAACTTGCGGTTCGCGCCGATGCCGCCCACCGACGTACCGCCGAAGTTCACGCCGTGGTAGCCCTTTTCGCGCCCGATCAGGCGCGTCTTGCTCGCCTGGCCTTTGAGGCGCCAGTACGCACGCGCGAGCTTGAGCGAGGTGTCGGCCGCCTCCGAGCCCGAGCCGGTGAAGAACACGTAGTCGAGCCCCGCGGGCGTGAGCTCCTTGATTTTGTTGGCGAGCGCGAACGCGGCCGGGTGCCCGAACTGGAACGCCGGCGCGTAGTCCAGCGTGCGCGCCTGCTCGGCGATGGCTTCGGCGATCTCGCGCCGCGCGTGGCCCAGGCCCGTGCACCACAGGCCCGAGAGCCCGTCGAACACCTTGCGCCCGTCGGCGTCGGTGAAGTAGGCGCCGCTCGCGGCGACGATCAGGCGCGGGTCGGCCTTGAACTGGCGGTTCGCGGTGTAGGGCATCCAGTGCGCGTCGAGCCAGGCGGCGTCGCGGCGCACAGGCGCAGGAAAGGATGCGGGAGAGGCCGCGGATTCGGCGGCAGTAACGGGGGCGGCAGTGGGGGCAGCGGTGGCAAGTGACATGGCAGTCTCCAAACAATCAAAGCAGGCATTGTTGGCGGCAGCCATAATCTCTCCAATAGTGCAATATCACCGTTTACTTGAGCATCTATGCAAGTAAATCACCCCCCTGCCCTTGCCCCGCTGCCGCCCACCGACGGGCGCCAACGCGCCGTGCTTGGCCAGCTCAGCGACATGGACCTGCGCCTGCTACAGGTGTTCAAGAGCGTGGTCGAGTGCGGCGGCCTGGCCGCGGCCGAGCTCGAACTCAACATCGCCACGAGCACCATCAGCCGCCACCTCAAAGACCTGGAGACGCGCCTGGGCCTGGTGCTGTGCCGGCGCGGGCGCGCGGGCTTTGCGCTCACGCCCGAAGGCCGGCGCGTGTATGAGGAAACGCTGCGCCTGCTCGACGCGGTGCAGGCGTTTCGCCGCGGTGTGGACGACATCCACGCGCGCCTGGGCGGGCCGCTGGCGCTGGCCGTGTTCGACCAGACCGCAAGCAACCCGGCCGCGCGCATCCACGCGGCCATCGCCGACTTCACGCGCCAGGCGCCCGGCGTGCACCTGGAGCTGCACGTGGGCAGCATCCAGGCGATCGAGCGCGGCGTGCTCGAAGGGCGCTTTCAGGTCGGCATCATCCCCGCGCACCGCAGCGCCTCCAGCCTGCTCTATACGCCGCTGTTCGACGAAACCATGCTGCTGTATTGCGGCGCCGGGCACCCCTTGTTCGGCGCCGATCGCGACGCGCTCGCTGCGCTCGACTGGGACGCGCTGCGCCGCTACCCGTTCGCGGGCCTGGGCTACCACTCACCCAACATGGAGCTGAGCCACCAGGCGCAGCTCACGCGCAGCGCCACGGGCTTCGACCAGGAGGCCATCGCCACGCTGATCCTCTCGGGCTGCTTTCTGGGCTTTTTGCCCGACCACTACGCCGAAGCCTTCGTGCGCGCGGGCCGCATGCAGGCCGTGCGGCCCACGCTGTTTCGCTATACCTGCAGCTTCGTGGGCCTGCTGCGCCGCTCGCCCGCGCCCACGCGCGCCGCGCAGCTGCTGCAGCGCTGCCTAGTGCAAGCGCACGCCATGGCGCAGGAGCAGGAGCAAGGCCGAGTGGCAGGCGATTTTTCTTGCGCGGCCGCAAATGGCGCCGCAGAATAACGGCTCGTTACGAATCCCACCGCTGCTGCCATGAACGCCCTTTCTTCCACCGCCCTCTCCGGCCTGCAGGCCGCGCAGCTGCGCCTGGATGCAGCCGCGAGCAACATCGCGAACGCCAACACCCCCGGCTACCGGCGCGTGTCCGCCCTGCAGCAAGCAACGCCCGACGGCGGCGTGCAAGCGCAGCTGCAGCGCGCACCGCAAGCGGGCGCCGCGCTGGAACAAGACGTGGTCGAGCAGCTCTCGGCCACCTACGCCTTCAAGGCGAATTTGCGCACGCTGCAGGCGCAGCAGCAGACGCTGGGCGCACTGCTCGACACCCAGGCCTGATCGCGCGGCGGCGCACGAAAGCGCATGTGCCCCACGGCGCGCCGCGCGCAATCCCCGACGGCGCCCCTCAGCTCAGGTCAGCACGCGGCCGTCGCCCTTGAGCATGGACAGTTCGACGAAACGTGACGCCACGTGGCGCGTGGGCGACAGGCTGACCTGAAAGCCGCCGAAAGTCGTCTCGCCCAGCGACTCCAGACCGGCCACCAGCCCCTCGCGCGAGGCCCTGGATGCGCGTTTGAGCCCTTCGGCGAACAGCCTGGCCGCCAGATAGCCTTCCATGCTCGAATAGTTGACCTGCACGTTGCCGGCCTTTTTCGCTGCGGCGACGAACTCGCGCGTGATGCCGTTGGCCGCGTTGTAGGGCGAAGGCACGACCTGCGACACCACCACACCCTCGGCATCCTTGCCCAGTTCCTCGGCCAGTGCCTGCGTACCCACGAAGGAGACGTTGTAAAACAGCCCGCCGTAGCCGGCCTTGCGCGCCGCGCGCACGAAGGCCGCGCAAGACTTGTACGCGCTGACCTGTACCACCGCGTCGGGCGCCGCCGCGACCAGCGTGGCCACGGCCTTGGCGACATCGACCGAATTGCGCTCCACCGTCGCAGTCGCCACGGGCTTGAGGTTCTGCTCGGACAAGGCCAGGCGCACGCCATCGAGGCCGGCCTGGCCGTAGGCGTCGTTCTGGTGGAACACGGCGATTTTTTTCAGCCCCAGGTGCGTGAGCTGCTTGACGATCAGCGCCGTTTCGTCGTTGTACGAGGCGCGCAGGTGGAAAACCGTCTTGTGCAAAGGCTCGCGCAAGGCCATGGCGCCCGTGAGCGGAGCGATGAAGGGCACCTGCGCGCGCGTGGCCAAGGGCAGCGCGGCCAGGCTCGTGGGCGTGCCGACGTAGGCAAACAACGCGAACACGTCTTCGCCCAGCAGCTTGCGCGTGTTTTCCGCGCAGCGCTCGGGCTCGTAGCCATCGTCCATGGTGCGGATCACGATGCTGCGCCCGCCTATGCCCCCTTGCGCATTCAGCTGGTCGAAATACAGCTTGGCGCCGCTGTGGTACTGGATTCCGAGCTGCGCCGCCGGCCCGGTAAAGGGCGCGGACTGCCCCAGCACGAGGCGATTTTCCTGCGCGCGCACGGCGGGCAGGCCGAGCAGGCTGGCGGCGGCAATGGCAAACTGGCGGCGATTGGGCATGGCTTGTCCCTCAGAAAAAATGCAAAAAATACCAGGCGCAGGGCACTGGCAGGAGCTAGGTTTCGCAAGCCAAATGCCGCACCAGGCAAACAGTGCGCCAATCGTAGCGTGCACAACCACACCCGCGGTGCCGCTGGGCGCGCTGCTCGGCGTCCGCGCCTGACCTGTGGCGCCCGCGAACGCCCAGCGCGCCACCCCATGCACCGCGCACGAGGCGTCGGGGGTTTGTTTCCGGTTTGGGCCTCTCTGCGAAAATCGCGCCTTCGATTTTCGGAGCGCCTTTTCATGATCTGCCCCGTGGTTCTGTGTGGTGGCTCGGGCACGCGCCTGTGGCCGCTCAGCCGCAAGGCCCTGCCCAAGCAATTCGTCCCCCTGATCGACGGCCAAAGCCTGCTGCAGCTCACGCTGGCGCGGCTCAAGCTGTTGCAGCCCGCGGGCGACGCGGCGGCCGGGCCGCGCGCCGTCTGCGTGGCGGCGGAAGAGCACCGCTTTCTCGTGCTCGACGCGCTCCAGGCCGCGGGCCTGCGCGGCGAGGTCATTCTCGAACCCGTGGGCCGCAACACCGCTGCGGCGATGGCGCTCGCCGCCTTGCGGGCGCCCGCGCACGAGCTGCTGCTGTTTTGCCCGGCCGACCACCACATCCCCGACGCTGCGGCCTTCGCGGCGATGGTGCAGCAGGCGAGCGCGGCCGCGCACAGCGGCGCCATCGTCACCTTCGGCGTGCACCCGAGCTTTCCGAGCACG
Source organism: Extensimonas vulgaris (assembly GCF_003337425.1). Lineage (GTDB taxonomy): Bacteria > Pseudomonadota > Gammaproteobacteria > Burkholderiales > Burkholderiaceae_C > Extensimonas > Extensimonas vulgaris. Next base: position 52,907 of record NZ_QPJU01000006.1, on the reverse strand, counting down.
GCCTACGGCTACATCGAGCAAGGCGCGGCGCGCGGCGACGGCAGCTACGCGGTGGCACGCTTCATCGAAAAACCCGACGCCGCGCGCGCCCAGGCGCTGCTGCTGCAGGGCGACGTGCTCTGGAACGCGGGCATCTTTCTGTGCCGCGCCGACGTGCTGCTGGCCGCGCTGCAGGCGCACGCCCCCGACATCCTCGAGAGCTGCCGCCGCGCCATGGCGGGCGCCACGCAGGACGAGGTCTTCATCCGCCCCGAGCCTGCCGCCTTTCGCGCCTGTCGCGCCGAAAGCATCGACTACGCCGTGATGGAGCATTGCCAGAACGTCGCCGTCGTGCCTTTTCACGGGCGCTGGAGCGACGTGGGCAGCTGGAACGCGGTGGCCGAGCTCACGCCCGCCGACGCGCAGGGCAACCGCATCGTCGGCGCGGGCCTTGCAGTGCAGGCGCAGGGCACCTACATCCACGCGCCGCACCGCCCCGTGGTGGCGCTGGGCACGCAAGACCTCTTGATCATCGACACGCCTGACGCCGTGCTGGTCATGGAGCGCAGCCACGCCGAGCAAGTCAAGAGCGTGGTCGCGCAGCTCGAAGCGCAGGAGACGCCGCAGGCCGCGCAGCACCGCAAGGTGGCGCGCCCCTGGGGCTGGTACGACAGCGTGGACGCGGGCGAGCGCTTTCAGGTCAAGCGCATCATGGTGCGCCCCGGCGCCGCCCTGAGCCTGCAGCTGCACCACCATCGCGCCGAGCACTGGATCGTCGTCAAAGGCACGGCAGAGGTCACGCGCGGCAAGGAGAGCTTTTTGCTCACCGAGAACCAGTCCACCTACATCCCAATCGGCGAAGTGCACCGGCTGCGCAACCCGGGCAAGACCGATCTGGAGATGATCGAGGTGCAGTCCGGCAGCTACCTCGGCGAGGACGACATCGTGCGCCTCGAAGACCGCTACGGGCGCCAGGACGGTTGAGAGTTATCTGCATCCGCGCTTCAGCGCGCGACGAAGCTGCCCGACTTGCCGCCGTGCTTTTCGAGCACGCGCACGTCGGTGATCGTCATGCCGCGATCGACGGCCTTGCACATGTCGTAGATCGTGAGCAGCGCCACCTGCACCGCGGTGAGCGCCTCCATCTCCACGCCCGTGGGGCCCACGGTTTCCACGGTTGCAGAGCAAAATATGCCGATAGCGCCCGCCACATGAGCGCTGGCAGCTTCGAAGTCGATAGCAACGCGCGTGAGCGGCAGCGGATGGCACAGCGGGATCAGCTCGCTCGTCTTCTTCGCGGCCTGGATGCCCGCGATGCGCGCAATGCCCAGCACGTCGCCTTTTTTCGCGCTGCCCGATTCGATCAGCGCAAGCGTTTCGGGCAACATCTGGATGCGCCCGCCGGCCACGGCGATGCGGTGCGTCGCGGGCTTGGCCGCGACATCGACCATGTGGGCCTGGCCCTGGGCGTCGAAATGGGTCAATGGGGAAATCGATGAGGTCATGGCAATGCAGCGTCGTGGGCTGGCATCATACGAGCAGCCAGCCAACTCTGCGGGTGCGCCCCGAACTCTATGCGATATTTCAAGCGAAATTGGCGCCTAGCCCTTATCAATAAAGCGCTAGCAGCTTCTCTTATTGTAGCTACCGGAGTCTCCCTGCCGCCGTCCACCTCTGCGCAGACGCGCCTGCCCGCGCTCGGCGAGGGCGGCGACATCACCGTGGCCGAGGAGCGCCAGCTCGGCGACATGATTGCGCGCGACATCTATCGCGACCCCTCCTACGTCGACGACCCACCGCTCGCCGAATACGTGCAGGGCATCTGGGACGAACTCCTCGCCGCGGCACGCAAACTCGGCGAGCTCACACCCGAAATCGACGCGCCCTTCGCCTGGGAGGTGCTTCTGATCCGCGACCGTACCGTGAATGCGTTTGCGCTGCCCGGCGGCTACATGGGCGTGCAGTTCGGCCTGATCGGCGTCGTGACCTCACGCGACGAGCTCGCCTCCGTCTTGGCACACGAAACCAGCCACATCACGCAGCGCCACATCTCGCGCCTGATCACGCAGCAGGGCCAGCAGACGCCGCTCGTGATCGCCGCGATGGTACTGGGGGCGCTCGCAGCTTCGCGCAGCCCCGACGCCACGCAGGCGCTGGTTCTGGGCGGGCAGGCGCTCGCGGTGCAAAACCAGCTCAACTTCTCGCGCGACATGGAGCGCGAAGCCGACCGCATGGGCTACACGCTGATGCAACCCGCAGGCTTTGCGCCCCAAGGCTTCGTGAGCATGTTCGACAAGCTGCAGCAAGCCAACCGCCTCAACGACAACGGCGCCTGGCCCTACCTGCGCACGCACCCGCTGACCACCGAGCGCATCGCCGACATGCAGGCACGCCTGCAATCCACCGGCCTGGCCTTTTTCGTGCCGCCGCCCACGACCGAGCACGCCATGCTCTCGGCGCGCGCACGCGTGCTCGCCAATCCCGGCGTCGATGCGCTGCGCCAACGCGTGGCCGAACCCAAGAACCCCGGCTTTGCGACCCTGCCGCTCGCGCGCCGCGCCGCGGCCCTCTACGCCACGGCGCTCGCGAGCAGCCAGCTGCGCGACTTCGACGGCGCACGCGCAAGCGCCAGGCAGCTCGCCGACGCCGTGCGCAGCGACGCGGGAGCGCTGCGCCAGGCGCAACTGCTGGCGACCGAAATAGAGCTCGCCGCGGGCGACGCACAAGCCGCCCTGCAACGCCTGCCGGCCAAAGAGCGTTCGCCCCATCCCCGCCCGGAGATGCTGCTGCGCGCGCAAGCCCTGCTGCGCAGCGGTCGCGTGGCCGACGCCGCCGAAGTGGCCGAGACTCTGCAGACCTGGGTCACCACGCATGCGCGCGACGCGACGGCGTGGCAACTGCTTGCCAGCGCTTGGCAGGTGCAAGGCCAAGCGCTGCGGGCGATACGCGCCGAAGCCGAATCCTTCGTCGCGCACTACGACTACGCGGCGGCAGTCGATCGCCTCAAGGCCGCGCAGAACCTCGCGCGCAAGGGCGGCGCGAATGTCGATTACATCGAGGCATCGATCATCGACGCGCGCCTGCGCGCCGTGCAGCTACTTGCGAAGGAACAAGCCGCCCAGCGCTGAGTCGATCACGAGCCCGAGCAGCGAATACAAAAGCGACCCCCACAGCGCCGCGCCAAAGCCGTTCACGTGAAAGCCTTCGAGGATGGAGGCTGCGGCCCAGAACAGCAGCGCGTTGATGACGAACAAAAACAGCCCCAGCGTGAGCACCGTCACGGGCAGCGTCAACAACACCAGGATGGGGCGCAACACCACGTTGAACAGACCGATCACGAGCGACGCGATCAAGGCTGCACCAAAGCTCTGCACCTGCACGCCGCTGTAAAGGTAGGCCACACACAGCAGCGCGACCGCGCTGAGTATCCATTGAAGAAGTAGTTTCATGGCTTCAGAATACCACTAGCAGCCTGTCGGGCCGCTGCGGTTTTCTGCAGCGCGTTCGGCGTAGCGGTTGAAGCGCCAGGCCGTGTGCTCGCGCGTGATGCGCCGCCAGACGGCGCGCTTTTCCACGGCTCCCATTTCGGGCCAGCGCTGCACCTCCGCGAACGTGCGCCCGCAGCCTTTGCATACGGCATCGCCCTGGCTGGTGGAGCAAATCGCAATGCAGGGAGTATCGGGCGTGCTCGCATACCACTGCAGCCACGCGGCGTGTGCCTGCGGCGACAGCGCGCACTCATCGACCTCCTCTGCGTGGCGATACACCATGCCCGCATACACCTCGGCCAAGGCGCGCGTTTGCGGCGCAAGCGCTCCATCCTCGCCCGCCGGGGCACGCACCCGCCAATGGTTGATCGCGGCTTCGATGTCGGTGATATGGATGCTCGCCATAGGAACGACCGCGCCTATGTGCAGCATCGACCAAAAAGCCCGGAACACGCCGGGCTTTTCAATCGCGCAACGCACACGCGGTGGCGTGCGCTCTTTTTACTTTTTCTGGCGGTACTTGCGCAATGCGGCGAGCTGCGCCGCCATGATGGCGAGCTCGGCCTGCGCTTTTGCCAGATCGATCTCGCTCTTGGCGTTCTTGAGCGCTTCTTCGGCGGCGCGCCGCGCTTCGTTGGCTTTTTCTTCGTCCAAATCCCTGCCGCGGATGGCGGTGTCGGAGAGCACGGTGACGCAATCAGGCTGCACTTCGAGAATGCCGCCCGCCACGAAAACGAACTCTTCCTCACCGTTGGCCATCTCGATGCGCACCGAGCCGGGTTTGATGCGCGTGATCAGCGGCGTGTGGCGCGGGTAAATACCCAACTCGCCCATCTCGCCGGGCAAAGCGACGAAGCGCGCTTCACCGGCAAAAATGGATTCTTCCGCACTGACCACGTCGACGTGGATGGTGTTCATCATTGCTCCTGCAAAAGCTAAGGGGTTAGTCGGACAGGGACAGGCAGGGTTGGTTTAGCCTGTCCACGGCCGCTCAAACCAGCTTCTTGGCCTTTTCGAAGGCCTCGTCGATGGTGCCGACCATGTAGAAGGCCTGCTCGGGCAGGTGGTCGCACTCGCCGTTCACGATCATCTTGAAGCCGCGGATGGTCTCGGACAGCGGCACGTACTTGCCCGGCGAGCCCGTGAACACTTCGGCCACGTGGAAGGGCTGCGACAAAAAGCGCTGGATCTTGCGCGCGCGCGCCACGGCCAGCTTGTCTTCGGGCGCGAGTTCGTCCATGCCCAGAATCGCGATGATGTCGCGCAGCTCCTTGTAGCGCTGCAGCGTGCCCTGGACGGCGCGCGCGACGCTGTAATGCTCCTCACCGACGACCAGCGGGTCGAGCTGGCGGCTCGTGGAGTCGAGCGGATCGACGGCCGGGTAGATCCCCAGCGCGGCAATGTCACGCGACAGCACCACGGTGGAGTCCAAGTGCGCGAAGGTCGTGGCAGGCGAAGGGTCGGTCAAGTCGTCCGCAGGCACATACACAGCCTGGATCGAGGTGATCGAGCCCACCTTGGTCGAGGTGATGCGCTCTTGCAGACGGCCCATTTCTTCGGCCAGCGTAGGCTGGTAACCCACGGCAGACGGCATGCGGCCCAGCAGCGCGGACACTTCAGTGCCGGCCAGCGTGTAGCGGTAGATGTTGTCCACGAAGAACAGCACGTCGCGGCCTTCGTCACGGAAGGATTCGGCGATGGTCAGGCCCGTGAGCGCCACGCGCAGGCGGTTGCCCGGCGGCTCGTTCATCTGGCCATACACCATGGACACCTTGGACTCGCTGAGGTTCTCGAGGTTCACCACGCCCGATTCGGCCATTTCGTGGTAGAAGTCGTTGCCCTCGCGGGTGCGCTCGCCCACACCGGCAAACACCGACAGGCCCGAGTGCGCCTTGGCGATGTTGTTGATGAGCTCCATCATGTTCACGGTCTTGCCCACGCCGGCGCCGCCGAACAGACCCACCTTGCCGCCCTTGGCGAACGGGCAGACCAAATCGATCACCTTGATGCCGGTTTCGAGCAGTTCCTGCGAGGGCGAGAGCTCGTCATACGCCGGCGCCTTGCGGTGGATGGAGGCCGTGACCTCCTGGCTCACGGGTCCACGCTCGTCGATGGGCGTGCCGAGCACGTCCATGATGCGGCCGAGCGTCGCTTTGCCCACCGGCACCGTGATCGGGTGGCCGGTATTGCTGACCATGAGGCCGCGGCGCAGCCCTTCGGATGAGCCGAGCGCAATCGTCCGCACCACACCGTCGCCCAATTGCTGCTGCACCTCGAGCGTCAGCGGCGAGCCCTCGAGCTTGAGCGCATCGTAAATTTTGGGCATGCGCTCGCGTGGAAACTCCACGTCCACCACGGCACCAATACATTGCACGATCTTGCCCAGCGCGCCTGCGCTCTGGGAGGTATTTTCTTGAGCCATTTGTTCTCGCTCCAATTTTGAGGTCGCCGGTGCCGCTCAGACTGCGGCGGCACCTGCGACGATTTCCGAAAGTTCTTTCGTGATCGCGGCCTGGCGTGTCTTGTTGTAAACCAGCTTCAGCTCGGCAATCACATTGCCTGCGTTGTCGGTCGCTGCCTTCATGGCCACCATGCGCGCCGACTGCTCGGACGCCATGTTTTCGGCCACGGATTGGTAGATCAGGGATTCGACGTAGCGCAGCAGCAACTCGTCGATCACGCTCTGCGGATCGGGTTCATAGAGGTAATCCCAGCTGTGCGCGGTACTGCCTTGCGCCAGTTGCGCAGACGACAGCGGCAACAATTGCTCCACCATCGATTCCTGCTTCATCGTGTTGATGAACTTGGTGTAGCAGAGGTAGACCGCGTTGATCTTGCCCTCGGCATACGCATCGAGCAGCACCTTGACGGGGCCGATGAGCTTGTCGAGGTGCGGCGTGTCGCCCAAACCCGTCACGTGCGAAACCACCTTGGCGCCGATGCGGTTCAAAAAACCCAGGCCCTTGTTCCCTATCGCCACGGTCTGTACGTCCACGCCAGCGCCTTGCAGCTCGCGCAACTTGGCCGTGATGGCGCGCAACACGTTGGTGTTCATGCCGCCGCACAGACCCTTGTCGGTCGTGACGACGATCATGCCGGCCGCCTTCACGTCGTTGACCCTCATGAAAGGGTGCACGTATTCGGGGTTCGCTTGGCTCAAATTCGCGGCGATGTTGCGGATTTTTTCGCTGTAGGGACGGGCGGCGCGCATCCGATCCTGCGCTTTGCGCATCTTGGATGCAGCCACCATTTCCATGGCCTTGGTGATCTTCTTGGTGTTTTCCACCGATTGGATCTTGCTGCGTATTTCCTTGCCTACTGCCATATCAGTTCCTCGTTGGTTGGGGACGGAGCGTGCGCCTCGCTACTGCTGCGCCCCACAAGGTTTAAGGTCTCAGGCGAAGGACTTTTTGAACGCCGTGATCGCGGCGGTCAACTCGACCTCGGCGTCCTTGTCCATGGCCTTGTCCTTTTCGAGCTTGGCCAACAGGGCGGCGTGGCTGGTTTGCAGGAACTGGTGCAGGCCGTGTTCGAACTCGAGCACCTTCTTGACATCGACATCGTCGAGAAAGCCCTTGTTCACCGCGAACAGCGAGGCCGCCATCAGCGAGATCGGCAGCGGGCTGTATTGCGGCTGCTTGAGCAGCTCGGTCACGCGCGCGCCGCGGTCGAGCTGCTTGCGCGTGGCTTCGTCGAGGTCGGACGCGAACTGCGCGAACGCCGCGAGTTCGCGGTACTGCGCGAGGTCGGTACGGATGCCGCCGGACAGGCTCTTGATCAGCTTGGTCTGCGCCGCACCACCGACGCGCGACACGGAAATACCGGCGTTGATGGCGGGGCGGATGCCTGCGTTGAACAGGTTGGTTTCGAGAAAGATCTGGCCGTCGGTGATCGAGATCACGTTGGTCGGCACGAACGCGGACACGTCACCGGCTTGCGTCTCGATGATGGGCAGCGCCGTGAGCGAACCCGTCTTGCCCTTGACTTCGCCTTTGGTGAAGGCTTCGACGTAGTCGGCGTTGACACGCGCGGCGCGCTCGAGCAAGCGGCTGTGCAGATAGAACACGTCACCGGGGAAGGCTTCGCGGCCCGGCGGGCGGCGCAGCAGCAGCGACACCTGGCGATAGGCGACGGCCTGCTTGGACAGGTCGTCATAGACGATCAGCGCATCTTGCCCGCGGTCGCGGAAGTATTCGCCCATGGTGCAACCCGAATAGGCCGACACATACTGCATGGCGGCGGACTCGGAAGCCGATGCGGCGACGACGATGGTGTACTCCATCGCGCCCGCTTGCTCGAGTGCGCGCACGACGTTCTTGATCGACGAAGCCTTCTGGCCGATCGCGACGTAAATGCAGGTCACGCCCTGGCCCTTTTGCGCGAGGATCGCGTCCACGGCGACGGCCGTCTTGCCGGTCTGGCGGTCACCGATGATCAGCTCGCGCTGGCCGCGGCCGATAGGCACCATGGAGTCGATGGACTTGAGCCCGGTCTGCAGCGGCTGGTCCACCGACTGGCGCGCGATCACGCCGGGGGCGACCTTTTCAATCACGTCGGTGAGCTTGGCGTCGATCGGGCCCTTGCCGTCGATCGGCTGGCCCAGGGCATTGACCACACGCCCCACGAGTTCGGGGCCCACGGGCACTTCCAGGATGCGGCCCGTGCATTTGACGGTGTCGCCTTCGGAGATGTGCTCGTATTCACCGAGAATCACCGCACCGACCGAGTCGCGCTCGAGGTTCAGCGCCAGGCCGTAGGAGGGCGCGCCACTGGGCGTGGGCGGGAATTCCAGCATTTCGCCCTGCATGGCGTCAGAGAGGCCATGCACGCGCACGATACCGTCGGAGACGGACACGACGACGCCCTGGTTGCGGATGTCGGCATGCGCGGCCAAGCCCTCGATGCGGCTTTTGATGAGTTCAGAAATTTCTGCGGGATTGAGTTGCATCACTCTTTCCTTCCTTGGTTGAGCCTAAAGCCCACCGCACTTCAGGCGGTGAGGGCCGCTTTCATTTGTTCGAGACGGGCTTTGACCGAGGTGTCTAGCACCTCGTCGCCCACCACTACGCGAATGCCGCCGATCAGCGCGGGGTCGAGCTGCACGCTGAGGTTCAGCTTGCGCCCGAAACGCTTTTCGAGCACCGGACGCAAATCGGCCAATGCCGCCTCGTCGAGCGGAAAAGCGCTATAGACGACGGCATCCGAGCTGCCTTTGTGCTCGTTCACGCGGGCACGGAATTGTGCGGCGATCTCGGGCAGTGCGGCCAGACGTCCATTGGCGATCAGCGTGCGCAAAAAATTTTGCGCGAGCGACGGCAGCGCAGAGCGCGCCACGCCCGTGATGAGGTCGTACACCTGGTCGTCCGTGACCTTGGGGCTCGCAGCGACTTCCTGCACTTGCGGCGTTGCGGCAATCGCTGCCAGCTCTTCGACCCAGTCGGCCGTGCCATCGAGGTCGGCGCCCGTCTCGACGGCGGCCTTGAACAGGGCCTCGGCGTAAGGGCGGGCAATGGTGGCGAGTTCTGCCATCTGTGTCCCCTTACAGCTCGGTCTTCAAGCGGTTCAGCAAGTCGGAATGCACCTTGGCATCGACTTCTTTGCGCAGGATTTGCTCGGCACCTTTGATGGCGAGTTCGGCCACTTGGTCGCGCAAAGCCTCGCGCGCACGCACCGCCTGCTGCTCGGCCTCGGCCTGCGCCGCAGCGATGATTTTGTTGGCCTCTTCGCTGGCACGCGCTTTGGCCTGTTCGATGATGGACTGCGCCAGACGCTCTGCGTCCGCCAGGCGCGCGGCAGCCTCGTTGCGCGCTTGCGCCAGTTCCTTTTCGACGCGCTGGTTCGCAGCGCTCAACTCGGACTTGGCACGATCGGCGGCAGCGAGACCATCGGCGATTTTCTGTGCTCTTTCATCCAGCGCCTTGGCGATCGGTGGCCACACGAATTTCATCGTGAACCACACCAAAATCAAAAAGACGATGGCCTGAAAGAACAGTGTCGCGTTGATATTCACGGCAACACCTTTCTGTAGTGGCGTTGGACGGAATTACTTGGGCAGGTTGGCCAGCAAGGTCGAAACGAAGGGGTTGGCGAAGGCGAACAACAGGGCGATGGCCACGCCGATCAGGAAGGCGGCATCGATCAGACCGGCCAAGATGAACATCTTGGTTTGCAAGTCATTGATCAATTCAGGCTGGCGCGCCGACGATTCGAGAAATTTTCCACCCATCAGCGCAATACCGATAGAAGCGCCGATAGCGCCAAGGCCCACAATCAGACCGCAAGCCAAAGCGACGAGACCGAGAATGTTTTCCATGATGACTCCTGAGTTGAAAAAGAAAGGTTGAGGAAGGAAACGAAAGGGAAACGCGAGAAAAAACCGAATCAATGTGCGCTGTGCGCCTGACCGAGGTAGATCAGCGACAGCATCATGAAGATGAAGGCTTGCAAGGTGATCACGAGGATGTGGAACAGCGTCCAGATCGTGCCTGCGATCACGTGCCCCAGCGGCAACAGCACGCCGGACAAGGACAGCGCGGCAGCGCCTCCCATCAAAGCGATCAGCATGAAGACCAGTTCGCCCGCATACATGTTGCCGAACAACCGCATGCCGTGCGACACCGTGTTGGCCACGTATTCGATGATCTGCATGAGCAGGTTGACCACGCCGAGAATCAAGGCGAGCAGCGGATTCTTGCTGGTGCCAAACGGCGCCGACACGAGCTCATGCGCCCAGCCGCCCAAGCCCTTGACTTTGACGCTGTACCAAAAGCGCAGCAGCAGCACCGCAAAAGCCAGACCCAACGTGGTGGACAGATCGGCCGTGGGCACGACGCGCAGATAGGCGTGGTGCGGATCATGTCCTGCAGCTTCGTAAACCTTGGCCCAGATGGCGGGAAAGAGATCGACCGGCAGCATGTCCATGGTGTTCATCAGGAAAATCCACACGAACACCGTGAGCGCCAGGGGCGCAATGAACTTACGGCTTTGCGCATTGTGGATGTTGGCCTTGGCCTGGTTGTCCACCATTTCGACCAGGATTTCGACTGCCGCCTGAAAACGCCCCGGCACGCCCGAGGTAGCCTTGCGCGCCGCGAGCCACAGCACGAAAACGCCGAGCAAGCCCAAGACCAGGGCGATGACGATGGAATCGATGTTGAACACAGAAAAATCGACGATCGATTTTTGCGGAATGTTCTGAAGATGCTGCAGGTGGTGAACGATGTATTCACTTGCAGTGGGGGCGTGCGCTTCTGCGGACATCGGACGACTCTTCCCTCGATATCAATTGGTTGCTCGAACACCGGGACGCACCCACAGGGCGACCCAGTACGCTTTCATTGTGATCACCATACCCAGCAGCAGGGCCAGCCAGCTCAAGTCCGGCACCAGCCGGGGCGCAGCCAGCAGCAGGGCGACCGAGACGAGGATCTTGGCCAGCTCCCAGCCGAAGAACCGCGCCATGACCGCGCTTGCCGCCCCGCCGTCCGAGGGGCGCGATATGCCGCGCGCCAGCAGGGCCCCAGGGGCCACCACCGCAAACGCGCCATACAGCGCCGACCATCCAGCCTGGGCGTTGCCGCTTACCAGCCAGATGAGCAAGGCCACGAGCCCCCCCACCAGTGCCTGCCCCGCCACCAAACTCCACAAGGATACCGGAGGATGGCGGCTGCGCCACTGCGCGGCTTCTTGGGCCGACAGGGGCTTGAAGTCCTGCTCTTGGGCTTCATCTGCATCTTCGGGTGCGATTGTTTTCATGTTGGATGGCACCCAGATTACAGATCGACGAAATTCACAAAGCCCCCCATTATAGGTAAAACCCTGAGGGCTCTGGAAACTACCCGCAAGCTACTGGTCGCCGCTGCGCCAAGCGATCGTGGTCGCGGCGGGCAAGCGGCACCGTTTTTGCTGCCTCTGTGCTGCATGCAGGCGCCTATTTTGCACTGCCGGTAAGCTTGCGCATGCCACAAACCCCTCCGAGCATGGCCCGTCCTGACACATTGCTGACCTACCCCGCGCCCTTCCCCATCAAGGTCATGGGCGCCAAGTCCGACGCTTTCGTGGCCGCCGTGGCCGAACTCGCGCAGCGGTTCGACCCTTCGTTCGATGCCAGCCGCATGGCCCTGCGCGACAGCCGCACGGGCAAGTACCTCGGCATCACGCTGACCATCACAGCCACCAGCCGCAACCAACTCGACGACCTGTACCGCGCGCTGACTTCGCACCCTCTGGTGCAAATAGTGCTCTGATCCATGCCCCTACCGCTCGAGTTGCACATGCTGGGCCGGGTGGACTACGCGGCCACCGTGCAGGCCATGCAGGACTACACCGCCACGCGCACGCCGCAAAGCCCCGATGTGCTCCTTATGTGTGAGCACGATGCGGTCTATACGCAAGGGCTAGCGGGAAAAAAAGAGCACATTTTGGCGCCTGGTGACATCCCTGTGGTCGCGACCAACCGCGGCGGGCAGGTGACCTTCCACGGCCCGGGGCAGGTGGTGGCCTATCCGCTCATCGACCTGCAGCGCGCGGGCTACTACGTCAAGGAATACGTGCACCGTCTCGAAGAGGCCGTGCTGCGCACGCTCGCGCATTTTGGCGTGACCGGCCACCGCGTGGCGGGGGCGCCGGGCATCTACGTGCGCCTGGCCGATCCGGCGGGGCATGCCATGCTGGCGCAGCGGCCGCGCAGAGTCGAGCGAACCGATAGTGAACAAAGCAGCAAGACACCCGCGCCCGATTTCACTGGTCTGGGCAAGATCGCGGCGCTGGGCATCAAGGTCAGCCGTCACTGCACTTACCACGGCGTGGCGCTCAACGTGGCGATGGATCTCGAACCCTTTACGCGCATCCACCCTTGTGGTTATGCGCAATTGCGCACCATAGACCTTTCTACAATTGGCGTGCACACCACCTGGGAAGAAGCCGCGCAGGTGCTCGCGCAGCAGCTCGGCATCTGGCTTGCTCCCTGAAACACTGCTTTCCTCTCCCGCGGCCCCTCCACTGCCTTTCGGCCCCGACCTGCCATGAGCACCTCCGACATCGTGCGCGAAGCGCAATCCCCCGCAGACTACAACCCGCTGGCCAAGCACAAGGCGGCGTCCAAGCTCGCGCGCATTCCCGTCAAGGTCGCGCCCGGCGAGGTCTTGCGCAAGCCCGAATGGATTCGCGTCAAGGCCAGCGCCGCGGGCTCGCGCTTTTACGCGGTCAAGGAAATCTTGCGCGAGCACAAGCTGCACACGGTGTGCGAAGAGGCCAGCTGCCCGAACATCGGCGAATGCTTCGGCAAGGGCACGGCAACCTTCATGATCATGGGCGACAAGTGCACGCGCCGCTGCCCGTTTTGCGACGTGGGCCACGGCCGGCCCGATCCGCTCGACCCCGACGAGCCGCTGAACCTTGCGCGCACCGTGGCTGCGCTGCGCCTTCAATACGTGGTCATCACGAGCGTGGACCGCGACGACCTGCGCGACGGCGGCAGCGCCCATTTCGTGGCCTGCATCCAGCAGGTGCGCGCGCTGTCGCCGCAGACGCGGATCGAAATCCTGGTGCCCGACTTCCGTGGCCGCGACGACCGCGCGCTCGAGATCCTGCGTGCCGCGCCGCCCGACGTGATGAACCACAACCTCGAGACCGTGCCGCGCCTTTACAAAGAAGCGCGCCCGGGCTCGGACTACCAGTTCAGCCTGAAGCTGCTGCAAAAGTTCAAGGCGCAGCACCCTGGTGTGCCGACCAAGAGCGGCATCATGGTGGGCCTGGGCGAGACCGACGAAGAGGTGCTACAGGTGCTGCGCGACATGCGTGCGCACGACATCGACATGCTGACCATAGGCCAGTACCTCGCGCCCAGCACCAGCCACTTGCCCGTGCGGCGCTACGTACACCCGGACACCTTCAAGAGGTACGAAGAAGCCGCCTACGCGCTGGGCTTCAGCCACGCTGCCGTGGGGGCGCTGGTGCGCTCGAGCTACCACGCCGACTTGCAGGCGCATGCGGCAGGGGTTTGAGAACCTGTTCAGAGAAAGCGCCGCCCCCGGCGCCCATAGGACGCTTGCACTGGTGAACATGCGCGCCAATGCCTATGCCCTGGGCGCAATCGCGCTGTGGGCTTCGCTCGCCGCGCTCGCGGTGTCGCTGGGCCATGTGCCGCCGCTGTTTCTGACCGGCGCGGCGCTGGTGCTGGGCAGCGTGCCATCGTGGCCGCTGGTGCTGCGCGATCCGGCGCAGTGGCGCATTCCGCTGCGCACGCTGGCTTTGGGTGTGTATGGCTTGTTTGCCTACCATTTTCTGCTCTTCCTCGCGCTGCGCCACGCGCCCGCCGTGCAGGCCAACCTGATCAACTACCTGTGGCCGCTGCTCATCGTGCTGCTCGCGCCCCTGCTGCTGCCGGGCATGCGGCTGCGCTGGACGCATGTGCTGGCAGGGTTGCTCGGCTTCTCAGGTGCTGCGCTCGCGATCACGGGCGGGCATACGCCGGATGCCGCGCTCGCCTGGGGCTATCTGCCGGCGCTCGCCGCAGCCTTCATTTGGGCGAGCTACTCGCTGCTGACGCGGCGCGTGCCGGCGTTCCCGACGACGGCGATCGGCCTGTTCGGGCTGGTGTCGGGCCTGCTCGCGCTGCTGTGCCACGCGCTGCTCGAGCCTGCCGCGCAGCTGCAGGCGCGTGACTGGGCGCTGCTTGCGCTGCTGGGCCTGGGGCCCTTGGGCGGGGCGTTTTTTCTCTGGGACAAGGCGCTCAAGCTCGGCGACGCGCGGCACATCGGCATCCTGAGCTACCTCACGCCCGTGGCCTCGACGGCGCTGCTGATGCTCGTGCGCGGGCAAAGCCCGAGTGCGAGCCTGGTGCTTGCGACGGCCTTGATCCTCGGCGCGGCGATCTTAGGCATGCGCGCCTGAGGTTCGCGCGGATTTTTGGTCTTTTTGGCTTCTAGCCCTTATGTATCAAGCGCAAGCAGCTATTGCTTTGGAAGTGAATCATTGCCATGACCGCTGCTGAGGCCACCGATGCACTGCTGACCGGCCTGCCGCCCGTGGTGGGCGCACAGACGCGCGTGCTCGTGCTCGGCAGCTTTCCGGGTGTGGCGTCCTTGCGCGCGCAGCAGTATTACGCGCATCCGCAAAACCACTTCTGGCGCATCCTGCAGGCGCTGTGGCCTGCGCATCCCCTGCCTGCGGCAGACACGCCCGAGGGCTACGCGCAGCGCTGCGACTGGCTGCGCGCGCGCGGCCTGGGCTTGTGGGACGTGTATGCGCGCTGCACACGCGCCGGCAGCCTGGACGCGCAGATCCGCAACGCCGAGGTGAACGACTTTGCGCTGCTGCAGGCGCGCTGCCCAGAGCTCGCCGCGATCGCACACAACGGCGGCGAGAGCTTTCGCCACGCGCGCCAGACGGCCCGGCTCGGCGTGCCCGTGCACCGCCTACCCTCGACGAGCCCGGCGAATGCGTCCTGGAGTTTTGCGCGTAAATTGCAGGCCTGGGGCGAGCTGTTCGCCCGCTACGGCCTCGTTTGACTTTTTTACCGCATGTCCACTGCCAAGACCGCTTCCAAGAGCAGCGCCAGCCTGCCCGAAGTCAGCATTTCCGAAGACGGCCCGGTGCGCCACCTGCACCTGGGCACGCCCTGGATCCAGGGCTCGATGCGCCTGGCCGATCCGTTTGCCATCGAGCTCGAATACGTGCAGCGCATGATGGCCTGGCTGCTCTTCGTGGAGCCTGCCAGCGTGCGCCAGCGGCATGCGATGCAATTGGGGCTTGGCGCAGGTGCGATCACGAAGTTTTGCTACAAAAAACTGCACATGTGCTGCACCGCCGTGGAGCTCAATCCGCAGGTGCTCGCGGTGTGCCGCAGCTGGTTCAAGCTGCCGCCCGACGGGCCCAAGCTGCGCGTGGTGCTGGCCGACGCGGCGCAGGAGATCCGCGACCCGATGTGGCTGGGCACGGTCGATGCCCTCGCGGTGGACTTGTACGACCACGAAGCCGCTGCGCCGGTGCTCGACAGCGCCGCGTTCTACGCCGACTGCCGCGCGCTGCTCAGCGACGACGGCTGCATGACGGTGAACCTGTTTGGCCGCGCATCGAGCTACGAGCGCAGCGTGCAGGCGCTCGGCGAGGCCTTCGGCACCGAGGCGCTGTGGGCCTTCAAGCCCACGCGCGAGGGCAACACCATCGTGCTCGCGCAGCGCACGCCCAGCCGCCCGCCACGCGCCGAACTGCAGGCGCGCGCCGAGGCCGTGCAGGCGCGCTGGGGCATTCCGGCAGCCAAGTGGTTGCGCGTGTTCAAGCCCGTGCTTGCAACCGCAGCCAAGAACACGAACGCAACCCGCGCCTGAACCCGCAGCCGCCACCACGGGCCGTGGCCCGCCTCACGCAATCGGCTTGAGCGCCCAGATTTCGTCCGCGTATTCCTGGATCGTGCGGTCGGACGAAAACCACCCCATGCTCGCGATGTTGAGGATGGCCTTGCGTGTCCATTCGCTCGGGTCGCGATACAGCGCATCGACGCGCTGCTGCGTGGCCACGTAGTCGGCATAGTCGGCAAGCAGCTGGAAGTAGTCGGTTTCGAGCAGCACGTTCACGACATCGTGGTAGCGCTGCGGCTCCTGCGGCGAGAAGGTGCCGTCGGCGATGCGGTCTATGGCCGTTTTGAGGTCGTAGTTTTGCTCGTAGTAGCTGCGCGGCCGGTAGCCTTTGGCGCGCAGCTCGGCCACTTCTTCCGCGCGGTGGCCGAAGATGAAGATGTTGTCGAGCCCGACCTGCTGCGCGATCTCGATGTTCGCGCCGTCCCAGGTGCCTATGGTGAGCGCGCCGTTGAGCGCGAACTTCATGTTGCCCGTGCCCGAGGCTTCGGTGCCGGCGAGCGAGATCTGCTCCGACAGGTCGGCCGCGGGGATGATGAGCTCGGCCAGCGTGACGCGGTAGTTGGGCACGAACACCACCTTGAGCCGGTTGCCCACGACGGGGTCGTTGTTGATGGTGCGCGCCACGTCGTTGATGAGGCGGATGATCTTCTTGGCCATCTGGTAGGCGAACGCGGCCTTGCCGCCGAAGATCACGGTGCGCGGCACCCAGTCGGCCTGCGGGCGCGCCTGGATCTGGTGGTAGCGCGTGATCACGTGCAGCAGGTTCAACAGCTGGCGCTTGTATTCGTGGATGCGCTTGACCTGCACGTCGAACAGGCTCTCAATATTGAGCTGCACGCCGGGCTCGCGCGCGATGTAGTCGGCCAGGCGCTGCTTGTTTTGCTGCTTGGCCAGGCGCACGGCGTTGTTGAACACGGGGTCGGCGGCGAGCGGCTTGAGCGCGACGAGCTGCTCGTCGAGGTCACGCCGCCAGTCGGTGCCCACATGCGCGTCTATCAGTGCCGAGA
Source organism: Extensimonas vulgaris (assembly GCF_003337425.1). Classification (GTDB taxonomy): domain Bacteria; phylum Pseudomonadota; class Gammaproteobacteria; order Burkholderiales; family Burkholderiaceae_C; genus Extensimonas; species Extensimonas vulgaris. Next base: position 36,074 of record NZ_QPJU01000006.1, on the reverse strand, counting down.
GCGGGCGGTTGGCCTGCGCGAGCCAGCGCCGCGGCGTGATGCCGTTGGTTTTGTTGCAAAAGCGCTCGGGAAAGATGTGCGCGAAATCGGCAAAGATGCTGCGCTGCATCAGCTCGGTGTGCAGCTGCGACACGCCGTTGACCTTGTGGCTCGCGAGCACGCACAAAAAGGCCATGCGCACGCGCCGCACGCCGTCCTCCTCGATCAATGAAACGCGCCGCGGCAGGTCGTTGTCGTCCGGGTGCTGCTCGTGCACCTGCGCCAGAAAGCGCGCGTTGATGTCGTAGATGATGCGCAGGTGGCGCGGCAGCAGGCGGCCGAGCAGATCGACGGACCAGGTTTCGAGCGCCTCGGGCATCAGCGTGTGGTTGGTGTAGCTGAACACGCGCGTGCACAGGCTCCAGGCGGTGTCCCAGCCGAGGCGCTGCTCATCGACGAGCAGGCGCATGAGCTCGGGCACGGCGAGCGCGGGGTGCGTGTCGTTGAGGTGGATCGCGACCTTGTCGGCGAACTGGTCGAAATTGCCGTGGTCGCGCAGGAATCGGCGCACGATGTCCTGGATCGAGGCGCTCACGAAAAAGTATTCCTGGCGCAGACGCAGCTCGCGCCCGCGCTCGGTGCTGTCTTCAGGGTAGAGCACGCGCGAGACGTTCTCGGCCTCATTTTTGGCCTCGACGGCGCGAAAGTAGTCGCCCTGGTTGAAGGCCTCGAGGTTGATGGTGTCGCTGTCGCGCGCCGACCACAGGCGCAGCGTGGCCACCGCGTGCAGCTGGTAGCCGGGCACGGGTGTGTCGTAGGCGGTGGCGATCACGTCTTCGGCCGGATCGACCCAGGCCAGCGCGCCGCCCTCGCCCGGCACGACACGGCCGCCGAAGTGCACCGTGCAGCCGGCCTCGGGGCGCACGAATTCCCACGGGTTGCCGCCCGCGAGCCAGTTGTCGGGCTCTTCGACCTGGCGGCCGTCGACGATGCGCTGCGTGAACATGCCGTAGTCGTAGCGTATGCCGTAGCCCATCGCGGGCAGGCCCAGCGTGGCGAGCGAATCCATGAAGCACGCGGCCAGGCGCCCCAGGCCACCGTTGCCCAGGCCCGGTTCGGCCTCGAGGTTGGCGAGCGCGTCGAAGTCGGCGCCGAGCAGCGCGCAGGCCGCGCGCGTTTCTTCGTAGATGCCGGCGGCCATGAGCGCATTCGTGAGCATGCGGCCCATGAGGAATTCCATCGAGAGGTAATACAGCTGCTTGGCGTCTTGTTCGCGCGTGCGCCTGCGCGTTTCGCTCCAGCGGTCCATGATGCGCTCGCGTACCGCATAGACGATGGCGAACAGCCAGTCGCGCTGGGTGGCCGAAGTCGGGTCTTTGCCCACGGCATAGACCAGCCAGGTCGCGATCGAGTCGCGCAGGGCCTGCACCGAGTTGCTAGGGTGTTCGACCTGGAAATCGAGGGTTTCGTTGTTCATGGTTTTGGTATCGACTTCATCAAAAAAGAGAGCTGCTTGCGCAGGTTCCATCTAGGTAAAACGCGAAAAAAGCTCTAAATACCTTTGCGCCGCCTGCGCCCATTCGAAGCGCAGCTGCATGGCGTGGCGCTGCACCGCGGCCCATTCCGGCGCACGGCGGCGCAGCGCAAAGGCGCGGCGCACGGCCGCGTCCAGGCCCGCGGTGCCAAAACAGTGGAACACAAAGCCACTGGCACTGCCGTCGTCGAGGTTTTCGAGCGCGCAGTCGGTCACGGTGTCGGCCAGGCCACCGACTTCGTGCACCAGCGGCAGGGTGCCGTAGCGCAGCGCATAGAGCTGCGTGAGCCCGCAGGGCTCGAAGCGCGAGGGCATGAGCAGCACGTCGCCGCCCGCGATCAGGCGGTGCGCGAGCGCTTCATCGTAGCCCAGGCGCAGTGCGGCATGGCCATCGTGCCCAGCGCATGCCTGCTGCAGCGCGGCCTCGATGGCCGCATCGCCGCTGCCCAGCACCGCGACCTGGCCGCCACGCGCGCACAGCGCGTCGAGCACGGCCGGCAGCAGGTGCAGGCCCTTTTGTTCGCTGAGCCGGCTCACCGCGACGAACAGCAGCGCGTCGGCGCGCGGCTGCAGGCCGAGCTCTTGCTGCAAGGCCTGCTTGGCGCGTGCCTTGCCGTCGAGCCGATCGACGTCGAAGGCAAACTCCGGCGCCAAAAACGCATCGTGCGCAGGGTTCCAGACCGCGTCATCGACACCGTTGAGGATGCCGAACAAGCGCTCGGCGCGCGCGCGCAGCAGGCCGTCGAGGCCGCAGCCCTGCTCGGGCGTCTGGATTTCGCGCGCGTAGCGCGGGCTCACGGTGGTGATGGCATCCGCGTATTGAATGCCGGCCTTCATGAACGAAATCTGGCCGTAGAACTCCAGCCCGTCCACAGCAAACACCCAAGGGGGCAGCCCCAAGGCACCGAGCAGGTGCGCCGGAAACAGCCCCTGGTAGGCCAGGTTGTGGATGGTGAACACGCTCGCGGGCGGCCGCGCGCCGAGCGCACGCGCGAGTTCGCGCGCGTACAGCGGCGCGAGGCCCGCGTGCCAGTCGTGCGCGTGCAGCACCTCGGGCCGCCAGGCGGGATCGGCGCCCAGCGCGAGGCACGCAGCCGCCCAGCCGAGCAAGGCGAAGCGCTCGGCGTTGTCGGGCCATTCGTGCCCCTGCGCGTCGTGGTAGGGGCCGCCCGGGCGCGCGTAGAGCGCGGGCGCGTCGATCAGGTACACGGGCTGGCCGCCCACGCGCACGCGCGCCGGCAGCAGGCGTGGTGCACTCTGCCCGGGCGCGGCCTGGGCCACGCGCGGGCCGCCGGCAAAGCCGAGCGCGAGCGCCGGCCCGGTGACATCGACGCCGTTTTGAATCGCTGGAAAGGCCGGCAGCACAAGCCGCACGTCGGCATTGGCGGCCCTGAGCGCGGCGGGCAGAGCAGCACTCACGTCGGCCAGCCCGCCCGTCTTGAGCAAGGGAAACAACTCGCTGCAGGCGTAGAGGATTTTCAAGCCGTGGCTCCTGGTGCGGCACCCGGCTGCGGCGTGGGCGCAAGCCGCTCGAGCATGTCGCGCGTGACCAGCACCACGCCTTGATCGGTGCGCAGAAAGCGGCGCGCGTCGTCCGCGGCGTCCAGGCCGATGTGCATGCCGCCGGGGATGTGGCAGCCGGTATCGACGATGACTTTGCGCAGGCGGCAGTTGCGCCCCACTTCGGCGCCGGGCAGCAGGATGGATTCCTCGACCGTGCTGAAGGAGTTGAGGCGCACGCGCGAAAACAGCACCGAGCGCCGCACCAGCGCGCCCGAGACGATGCAGCCGCCCGAGACCAGCGAATCCACGGCCATGCCGCGCCGCCCGTCGTCGTCGAACACGAACTTGGCCGGCGGCAGCTGCTCCTGGTAGGTCCAGATCGGCCACTCGCGGTCGTACATGTCGAGCTCGGGCACGGTGTTCGTGAGGTCGATGTTCGCGGCCCAGTAGGCATCCACGGTGCCCACGTCGCGCCAATAGGGCAGCGCCTCGGGGCTGCTCGTGACGCACGAGAGGCCGAACGGATGCGCCACGGCCTCGCCACGCGCGACGATGGCGGGGATCAGGTCCTTGCCGAAGTCGTGGCTGGAGAGTGCATTGGCCGCGTCGGCTTCGAGCAGGCCGTAGAGGTATTCGGCGTCGAACACGTACACGCCCATGCTCGCGAGCGCGTGACCGGGGCGGCCCGGCATGGGCGCGGGCTGCGCGGGCTTTTCGTCGAAGCGCACGATGCGCCGCTGCGCGTCGATCGCCATCACGCCAAAGCCGCTCGCATCGGCCAACGGCACCTCGATGCAGGCCACGGTGCACGGCGCGCCCAGCGCCACGTGGTCGGCCAACAGCTTGGCGTAGTCCATTTTGTACACATGGTCGCCCGCGAGCACGAGCAGGAACTGCGGCCGGTGCGCGCGCAGGATGTCGAGGTTTTGATAGACGGCGTCGGCCGTGCCCAGGTACCACGACTGCTCGTTGATGCGCTGCTGCGCGGGCAGCAGATCGAGAAATTCGTTGAACTCGCTGCGCAGGAACGACCAGCCGCGCTGCAAGTGGCGCAACAGGCTGTGCGACTTGTATTGCGTGAGCACGCCGATGCGACGCACGCCCGAGTTCAGGCAGTTCGAGAGCGCGAAGTCGATGATGCGGAACTTGCCGCCGAAATACACCGCAGGCTTGGCGCGCCGGTCGGTCAGCGCCTGCAGGCGCGAGCCGCGCCCGCCTGCGAGCACGAGCCCGATGGTGCGGCGCGCGAGTTGATAGGGGTCGTCGTGATCCATTTCCGTCTCCTTGCGATAAAAAATTTTCCCGCCCGCCGCCCCGTCCGAAGGCCCTTCAGCCAGCACAGCGGCCATGCGCGCGCGCCATGGCCGCAAGGCGCACTCCGGCCTCGGGCCCGATCTGCGACCAGTCAAAGCGCCAGCGCCAGCAGCCTTCGGTGTGCCCCGGCGTGTTCATGCGGTGCTGGCCGTCGAGCCCCAGCACGTCCTGCAAGGGTACGACGAGCGTGCGCGCAACCGATTGCGACAGCGACTGGATCAGCGCCCAGTGGATTTCCTGCGCCGCCGCGGGGCCCAGGTAATCGAGCACTTTGCGGCGCTGCGCGGCATCCATGCTCTGCCACCAGCCCACGGTGGTGTCGTTGTCGTGCGTGCCCGTGTAGGCCACGGTGAGCGGCTCGTAGTTGTGCGGCAGATAGGGGTTGGCCGCGGTGTCGCCAAAGGCGAACTGCGCCACGCGCATGCCCGGAAAGCCGCAGTCCTGGCGCAGCCGATGCACGGCCTCGGTGATGAGCCCAAGGTCTTCGGCGATCACGGGCAGCGGCCCGAGGCGCTCGCGCAGCGCGTCGAACAGCGCGCGCCCCGGCCCCGCCTGCCAGTGTCCGCCCTCGGCCGTGGGTGCATGCGCGGGAATCGCCCAGCACGATTCGAAGCCGCGGAAATGGTCTATGCGCACCAGATCGACCTGCGTCAACAGGTGCGCCAGACGCTGCGCCCACCAGGCGTAGCCGTCGGCGGCCATCGCGTCCCAGCGGTACAGCGGGTTGCCCCAGCGCTGGCCCGTGGCGCTGAAATAGTCGGGCGGCACGCCGGCCACGAGCAGCGGCGCTCCATCCGCATCGAGCTGAAACAGCTGCGGCCGGGCCCATACGTCGGCGCTGTGGTGCGCAACGAAAATCGGCACGTCGCCCACGAAATGGATGCCGCGCGCCTGCGCCTGCGCGCGCAGCCCCTGCCATTGCACGTGAAAGCGCCATTGCACGAAGTGCCAGAAATCGAGCTCGGCAGCGGCATCGCGGCGCAGCGCCGCTAGCGCCTGCGCATCGCGCCACGCATAGGGCGCGGGCCAGCGGTTCCAGGGCTCGCCGTGGCGCTCGTGCAGCAGCATGAACAGGGCGTAATCCTGAAGCCAGTGCGCCTGCGCCTGCACGAAGTCGGCCAGCGCCTGCCGCTCGGGGGCGCCGGCACGCGCCACGAAGCCCTGCCAGGCCGCGCGCAGGGCCGCCGCGCGCCAGGGCAGCACGCGCGCAAAGTCGCAATGGCCCGCGGGGAAAGGCGGCGCGCGTTGCAGCACCGCCGCATCGAGCCAGCCGCAGCGCACCAGCTCGTCCAGATCGACCAGCCAGGGACTGCCGGCAAAGGCCGAAGGGCTCTGGTACGGCGACACGCCCGCGCCCGGCGGGGTGAGCGGCAGCACCTGCCACAGCGTCTGCCCTGCCGACTGCAGCCAGTCGAGAAAATGCCCCGCCTGCGCCCCCAGATCGCCCGAGCCGTGCGGGCCAGGCAGGCTGGTCAGGTGCAGCAGCACGCCGCTGGCACGACGCGATAGAAGGGGATGCAGGGGCGCTGTCATGGCGTGGGCTCTTTGGGGGGTGGCGGCAGGGCGCGGGGTGCATAGTGCAAGGGCTGGACGAGCAGGTGCACACTCTGGGGGGTTACGCGAAACACCGTTTGCACGATGGCCGACGCAGCCTCTGCACCATCGCATGCCACCCAGGCCTGCGCGCTGTCGAGCACCGGCTGCCAGTGCCCGGGCGGCAGCTGGATGTCCACGGCCTGCTCGCCCGCGTGCACGACCAGCAGCAGGCGCTCGTGCGCCGGCTGGTCGGCCTCGCCCACGGTGATCGTGCAGATCAGCAGGCGACCGTCGGCGCGCTCCCAATCCGGTAGCTGCGGCGGCGCACCGCTGGCCGTGCGCCATTCGATGTCGGGCCAGTTTTCGCCGGGCAGCGGCACGCCGTGGAACCACTGCGCGTGGCGCAGACCGGGGTAGCGCCGGCGCAGCGCCGTGAGGCCCGCGACGAAGTCCGTGAGTTGCGCATCGCCCCCGGCCCAGTCGAGCCAGCTGATGGGGTTGTCCTGGCAGTAGGCGTTGTTGTTGCCTTGCTGGCTGTGCGCAATCTCGTCGCCTGCGAGCAGTTGCGGCACGCCCTGCGCACACAGCAGCGTGGCCAGCAGGCCGCGGCGCCAGCGCGCGCGCCGCTGCACGATGACCGGGTCTTGCGTCGGGCCCTCGTGGCCGCCGTTGGCGCTGAGGTTGTAGTCGTTGCCGTCGCGGTTGTTCTCGCCGTTGGCCTCGTTGTGCTTGCGGCTGTACGAGGTCAGGTCGGCCAGCGTGAAGCCGTCGTGCGCCGTGACCATGTTGATGCTCGCGAGCGGACTGCGCCCCGTGGCCTCGAAGATGTCGCTCGAGCCGGTGAGGCGCCGCGCGAGCTGCCCGCGCGTGCATACCGGCCCGAGCCACCAGGCGCGCAGCGTGTCGCGCAGCTGGTCGTTCCACTCGTGCCAGCGCGGGCCGAAGCGGCCGATCTGGTAGCCGTCGGCGCCCACGTCCCAGGGCTCGGCGATCCACTTGACGCGCGCGAGCACGGGGTCTTGCGCGATCGCCGCGAACAGCGCGCCCAGCGGATGGAAATGCCGCCCGAGCAGCGGATCGCGCCCGAGCGACACCGCGAGGTCGAAGCGAAAGCCATCGACGCCAAAGGCTTGCACCCACCAGCGCAGGCTGTCCATGACCATCTGCACCACGTGCGGCCCGCCCATGTCGAAGGTGTTGCCGCAGCCCGTGGGGTTCAGGTAGTGGCCTTGCGCGTCGAGCGCGTACCAGGCCGCGTTGTCGAGCCCGCGCCACGACAGCGTGGGCCCGAGCGCACCGCCCTCGGCGCTGTGGTTATAGACCACGTCGAGCAGTACCTCGATGCCGTGGCGGTGCAGGGTGTCGACCATGGCGCGAAATTCGGCGCGCACGCCCGCGTCGTCCAATCGCCCGCCGAGCGCGTCGGCGCGCGCCGCGGCGCTCGCGTAGCGCGGCTCGGGCACGAAAAAGCCCAGCGTGTTGTAGCCCCAGTGGTTGACCAGGCCGCGCTCGATCAGGTGGCGCTCGTCGAGGTGGCGCTGCACCGGCAGCAGGCACAGGCTGGTGACGCCGATGCGCCGGTAGTGCGCGAGCATGACCGGGCTCGCGAGCCCCGCGTAGGTGCCGCGCTGTGCCTCGGGCACTTCGGGGTGCAGCCGGGTGAGCGACTTGACGTGCGCCTCGTAAAGCACGGTGTGCGCCATCGCAATGCCGGGCCCGGGCGCAATTGCGGCGCCGGCGCGCAGCTCCGCTTCCAGGTCGAGCACGCGCGCCTTCGGCATGCGCGCGGCGTTGTCCTCGGCATCCGGCAACTCGGGCGCATCGGCGCGAAAGCCGGTTTCGAGCGCGAGCTTGTCCACCGAACCGGGCAGCGAGCGCGCCCAAGGGTCTATGAGCAGCTTGGCCGGGTTGAAGAAATGCCCCGCGCGCGGGTCCCACGGCCCGTGGGCGCGCAGGCCGTAGCGCTGCCCCGCGCCCAAACCAGGCACGAAACCGTGCCAAATGCCGTCGGTGCACGCGGGCAGGCGCAGCCGCGCCATTTCGGTGGCGCCATCGGCGCTGAAGCAGCACAGCTCCACGGCCGTGGCGCGGCGCGAAAACACCGCCACATTGAGGCCCGTGCGCCCGTCCAGCGCCATGGGCGTCACACCGAGCGGCCAGGGGCGACCGGGCAAGCAATTCAAAACAGAGGATGGCAAAGAACTCATGGTGTCATGCCCCCTGCGGGACACGCCCGGCCCAGCGGCCCGCCGCAGCGCAGACACACCAGACGCAGGGCACGAACACGGCCCCAGGGGAAAACAACGATGCGCAGCATGGCCCGGCATTTTGGCATTGCCATGTGTCTCCATGAAAAAGACCTGCGCCAGTGCGCCTGCGGCACCAGGCTCCTTGGCATTGCCCATGCATGGCAAGCGCCTACGGGTTATCCCGCATCGCCCAATTGACAGGTGTCGCAGACACTCGAAGGCGTTGTCATCTCTCCCTGGCGCACCATGTCCACCACTGCCATCCAACCCATCGTCACCAAAGCAGCACGGCGGCTCATGCCGTTTCTGGGCCTGCTGTTCCTGCTGAGCTTCCTGGACCGCGCCAACGTCAGCTTTGCAGCGCTGGGCATGAACCAGGACCTGGGCTTCACGCCCACGGTCTATGCACTGGGCGTGGGCTTTTTCTTCTTCGGCTACGTGCTGTTCGAAGTGCCGAGCAACATGATGATCGAGAAAATCGGCGCGCGCCGCTGGATTGCACCGCTCACCATCGCCTGGGGTTGCGTGGCCATGCTCATGGCCTTCATCCACAGCGCCAACTCGTTCTTTGCGCTGCGCTTTCTGCTCGGCATGGCCGAAGCCGGCCTGCTGCCGGGCCTGTTTCTGTACCTGACCTACTGGTTTCCGGCCGAGTACCGCGGCCGCATGAGCGCCTTCATCATGGCCGCCATGCCGGTGGCGCTGATCATCAGCGGGCCGATGTCGGGCGCCATTTTGGGCATAGAGTCTTTGCACGGACTGGCCGGCCTGAAAAACTGGCAGTGGATGTTCATCCTCGAAGGGCTGCCCACGCTGCTCGCGGGCCTTGCCGTGTACCGGCTCATGCCCGACCGCCCGCGTGACGCCGCCTGGCTGCGCCCCGACGAAGCGCAGGCGCTCGAAGACGCCCTCGCGCGTGAGAACCAGCAGGCCACGCCGCAGCACCGCAGCAGCCTGCGCGACGGGCTGTTGTCCACGCCCGTCATTTTCTTGAGCCTGGCCTACTTCGGCGGCCTGATCGGCAGCTTCGGCATCATCTTCTGGGTGCCGCAGATCGTGCGCGGCTTTGGCGCTTCTACGCTGCAGACGGGCTTCATCTCGGCCATCCCGTTCATCGTCGCGCTGGTGGCCATCATCACGCTGGGACGCTACGTGGATCGCACAGGGCGGCGTTTTTCGGTGGCCATCGCGGGGCTGCTCGCGGGTGCGCTGGGGCTGTGGCTCGCGGGCCACACCACCGACCCGGTACTGGCCATCGCCGCGTTGAGCCTGGGCGCCGCAGGCATCATGGGCTCGACCGGGGGCTTCTGGACGCTGCCCCAGCTCTACCTCAAGGGCAGTGCAATCGCAGGGGCATTCGCCATGATCAATTCGGTGGGCGCACTCGGCGGCTTCGTCGGCCCCTACATCATCGGCTGGGCCAAGGAGCACTCGGGCGGCTTCGGCCTGGGCCTCACGCTGCTGAGCCTGGGGCCGCTGGCCGCGGCCGGGCTCGTGGCGCTGCTGGGCGTCGTGCGCCGACCGCACCCGACCGCCGCGCGGGCCACAACGGCGTGAATTTGCCCAAGGCTTTTTGCTCCCATAACAGGAGCTTCCTGCGCTTGACCATACTATCTCAAAGGCCAATTTTGTTTGTCATCATTTGGCCATGAATCCGATCCTGCAAACCCAGCCGCTGGGCCCGTTGTGGCCCACCATCGATCCGTTTTTGTTCTGCGCGCACCACGACGACGCTTACCCGCCGGGCAACGGCGCCTTCGGCCCCGCGGCGACGCTCGCCGGACGACAGATCGGCAACGACTTCAGCCGCCAGGACGACTGGAGCATGTACCACGGCAGCAGCGTCCCGGGCTTTCCGGCGCACCCGCACCGCGGCTTCGAGACGGTGTCGATTCTGCGCCACGGCTTCGTGGACCATGCCGATTCGCTCGGCGCGGCGGCACGCTTTGGCGCGGGCGACGTGCAGTGGCTCACGGCCGGGCGCGGCATCGTGCACTCCGAGATGTTCCCGCTGCTCGACACCAGCGCGCCCAACCCGCTGGAGCTGCTGCAAATCTGGCTCAACCTGCCCGCGCGCCAGAAGATGGCGGCGCCGCACTTCACCATGTTCTGGCGCGAGCGCATCCCGCGGCTCGTGCAGCGCGACGCGCAGGGCCGCACGAGCACGGTCACGGTGATCGCAGGTGCGCTGCCGGATGCACCACAGGGTGCGGCCGAGCCGCTGCCGCCGCCGCCCGAGTCCTGGGCCGCGCAACCCGAGGCCGACGTGGCGATCTGGACGCTGCAGCTCGCGCCCGGCGCGCTGTGGCGGCTGCCCGCGGCGCGGCACGCGGCGCGGCACGCGCAAACGCGGCGCATGCTCTACTTTTTTGCAGGCGAGCGCCTGTGTATCGGGCCGCAGGAAGTGACATCCCACGCCGCGCTCGAGCTGCAGGCGGCGCAGGATTGGCTGCTCAGCAACACCGGCACGTCAACGGTCGAATGCCTGCTGCTGCAGGGCCGCCCGATCGGCGAGCCCGTGGCGCAATACGGGCCCTTCGTGATGAACACGAGCTCCGAAATCCACCAGGCCATAGAGGATTACCGGCGCACCCAATTCGGCGGCTGGCCCTGGCCTACGAGCGCGCCGGTGCACGGCCCGCTGCCGCGGCGTTTTGCGCGCCACCCCGGCGCGCAGACGGACAGTCTGCCGGACTGAGTCGTCGCGCCGCAGACCGCTGCTGACGCTGACTGCGCCGCCGTGCGTCTCCACGGCATCCTGCACCTCAGCGCCAGCGCCAGCGCCAGCGCCAGCGCGTGCGCCAGCGCCAGCGCGTGCGCCAGCGCCAGCGCGTGCGCCGCGTCCGTCACCGACAATGCACCTTCTCCGCCCGTACGCTGCGCCGGGCGTCCTCCGTTTTTTTCATTTTTCCCATGCCAATCACACAAAACACCGCCGTCACGTTGAACTACCGCATCACCAGCTTGCAGGGCCAGCCGCTCGATGCAGGCACGCTGGCGTACTTGCACGGCGGCTACGGCAACCTGTTCCCCAAAGTCGAAGCCGCGCTCGAAGGCCAGGATGTGGGCTTCGCCACCACCCTTGAGCTCAGCCCCGAAGAAGCCTTCGGCCTGCGCGACGAGCGCCTGGTGCGCACGATCCCGAAGGCCGAATTCCCGCCCGGCGTGAAAGTAGGCGGCCAGCTCGAAGGCATGAGTGATGCGGGCGAGCGCCAGATATTCCACGTGGTGAAGATCAAAGGCCCCGTGGTGCACCTGGATGGCAACCACCCGCTCGCAGGTCAGGCGCTGCGCTTTGCCTGCAAGGTCACCGCCGTGCGCCCCGCCACACCCGAAGAAATCGCGCACCGCCACGTTCACGGCACGCATGGGCATGCGCATTGAGACGATTCAAAAATATAAAAATAATAGCATTCAGCGCTTGTGTATTAAGCGCTAGAGGCCGTTTTGGCTTGTTTTTTACAAGGCTGGGCTGGCGAGTCCTGACACGCTGCGCGGGTTTTCCCTAGGCCCTGACGGCCTCGGTTTGCGTCATGCTTGGGCGGTACGGGCGGTGGCGTGCCACACGCTGCTCCCCACTGTCCTGCGCAGCCCCATGGGCGGTGTATGGAGCCAAACCCCAGTTTCATTTCGGAGAAATTCATGTCTTTTCGCTTCAAGCTTCTCGCCGCTTCCGCGGCCATGGCCTTGGCATCGGCAGCATTCGCGGCCGAACCGATCAAGATCGGTGTCGATGGCCCGTTCACCGGCGGTTCGTCCTCCATGGGCGTGAGCATGCGTGACGGCGTGCGCCTGGCCGTGGCCGAAATCAACAAAGCTGGCGGCGTGCTGGGCCGACCGTTGCAGCTCGTCGAGCGCGACGACGAGGCCAAAAACGAGCGCGGCGTGCAAATTGCCCAAGAACTCATCAACAAGGAAAAGGTCGTCGCTGTCGTCGGCTACATCAACACCGGCGTGGCGCTGGCGTCGCAGCGCTTTTTCCAGGACGCCAAAATCCCCGTGCTCAACAACGTGGCCACGGGCACGGTGATCACGCACCAGTTCGACAGCCAGCCCGAGAACTACGTCTTTCGCAACGCAGCGCACGACAGCATCCAGGCACCGATGATCGTCGAGGAAGCCGTCACGCGCCGCGGCTTCAAGAAGGTGGCGATCCTCGCCGATTCGACCAACTACGGCCAGCTCGGCCGCGAAGACCTCGAAAAAGCACTCAAGCGCAAGGGCATCACGCCCGTGGCCGTCGAGAAGTTCAACATCAAAGACGTGGACATGACGGCGCAACTGCTCAAAGCCAAGGAGGCCGGCGCCGAGGCGATCCTGACCTACGGCATCGGCCCCGAGCTCGCGCAGATCGCCAACGGCATGGCCAAGCTCGGCTGGAAGGTGCCGATGATCGGCAGCTGGACGCTGTCCATGGCCAGCTTCATCGACAACGCCGGCCCGAACGGCGAAGGCGCGCGCATGCCGCAAACCTTCATCCAGGACCCGGTCACGCCCAAGCGCAAGCTGTTCATCGACAGCTTCCTCAAAACCTTCAAGCCCAAGAACGACCGCATGGATTCGCCGGTGTCGGCCGCACAGGGCTACGACTCGATTTACCTGCTGGCCGCGGCGATCCAGCAGGCGGGCAGCACCGAGGGCCCGAAAATCAGGGCAGCGCTCGAAGACCTAAAGGTTCCGGTCGATGGCGTGGTCACACGTTACGTCAAACCCTTTGCCAAGGGCGACCACGAAGCCATCACGGCAAACATTCCCGTGATCGGCGAAGTGCGCGGTGGGCGCGTGGTGTATGCCTACCCTGAAGACAAGAAGAACGCAGGCCGCATTCGCGTCAAAGACCCCGCTGCCAACGATGCGCTGTTGAAATAAGCGCCCAGCCCTTGAACGGGCGCCGTTGCGGAAGACCTTCTGCGACGGCGCCTTCTTTTTGCATTCTCGCCCCACGCACGAGCTCTCATGCAAATCCTCACCCAACTCATTTTCAGCGGCATCGCGCTGGGCATGATCTACGCCGTCATCGCCTTCGGCTATCAGCTCACCTTCGCCACCTCGGACACGCTCAATTTCGGCCAGGGAGACGCCCTGATGCTAGGCGCGCTCGTGGGGCTCACGCTGGTCAACGCAGGCCTCAACTACTGGCTCATGATCCCCCTCGTGTGCCTGTTCGGCGCCGTGCAAGGCATGGTGGTCGAGCGCGTCGGTGTGCGTCCCGCGATCCGCATCAAGTCGGAATTCGGCTGGATCATGTCCACGATCGCGCTGGGCATCATCTTCAAGAACGTGGCCGAAAACATCTGGGGTCGTGACGACCTCAAATTCCCTTCGCCCGTGCCCGAGTCGCCGTTCAAGTTCCTTGGCGCCAACGTCCTGCCCATGGAACTGCTGGTCGTCGTCGGCGCTCTGTTCATGATGCTCGCCGTCGAGCTGTTCAACCGGCGCTCGATTTACGGCAAGGCTGTCGTGGCCACGTTCAACGACCGCGATGCGGCCAAGCTCATGGGCATCAACACCGGCCTCGTGATCACGTTCTCGTATGCTCTGTCCTCGCTCACGGCTGCCTTTGCGGGTGTGCTGATCGCGCCGTTGACGCTCACGGGCGCGACCATGGGCGCAGTGCTGGGGCTCAAGGCCTTTGCCGTGGCCATCATCGGCGGCCTGACGAGCGGCATGGGCATCGTCGTGGGCGGCATCATTCTCGGCGTGGCCGAAACCACGACGGGCTTTTACCTGAGCACGGGCTACAAGGACGTGCCCGGCCTGGTGTTGCTGCTGCTCGTGCTGGCCGTGCGCCCGCAGGGCCTGTTCGGCAAGACCGCGATCAAGAAGGTGTGACGATGCCCTACCGCCGCTTTTTGCTCGCCCTCGTCGGCATCGCCGCGCTGCTGCTGTTGCCGCTCGCCATCGACAACCCCTACTACATCCACCTGGTCGAGACCATCATGATCTACGCGATCGTGCTGTTCGGACTCGACGTCGTCGTCGGCTACACGGGCCAGGTGTCGCTCGGCCACGCGGGCCTCTTCGGCGTGGGCGCTTACGCCGCTGGCGTGCTCGTGTTCAAACTCGGCGCACCTTTGTGGATCACGCTGCCTGCCGGCATTTTGGTCACGGCGCTATTTGGGGCACTGCTGGCGCTGCCGGCGCTGCGCGTCTCCGGGCCGTACCTGGCCATGGTCACGCTGGCCTTTGGCACCATCGTGCAAATCCTCATCAACGAAATGAGCTTTCTGACGGAAGGCCCGATGGGCATCAAGCTCGACAAGCCCACGGTGTTCGGCCACCGGCTCGACGAGCGCGAGTTCTACTGGGGCGTGGCCGTGCTCATGGTGCTCGCGTTGATCGTCGTGCACCGCATCCTACGCTCGCACCTGGGCCGCGCTTTCGAGGCGCTGCGCGGCAGCCCGATCGCCGCGGACTGCATGGGCGTCTCGGTCTATCGCTACAAGGTGTATGCGTTCGTCATCAGCGCCGGCTTTGCCGGGCTCGCGGGCAGCCTCTACGCCTATTCCGAGCAATACATCTCGCCCAACACCTACAACTTCGAACTCACGGTGCTGTTTCTGCTCGCGGTGATCATGGGCGGGCGCAAGAGCCGCAGCGGCTCCTTGCTCGGCGCGGCCATCATCGTGCTGCTGCCCAAACTGCTCGACGACCTCGAGATGTTCCGCTACGTCTCGGTGGCACTCACGGCAGCGATCCTGTTCGCCGCCGTCGTCGCCATCCGACGCCAGCGCAGCACGCCGCTGCAAATGGCGATCCCCGTCGTCGCCAGCCTGGGGCTCGCGGGCCTGTCGTTCTGGCTCGACTCCATGACCGACTGGCGCCTGTCGATCTTCGGCGTGATCATGCTGCTCGTGATTTACTACCTGCAAGATGGCATCGTCGGCTTCGTGCGCAACGCTTTGAACCTGCCGCGCACCAACGCCGCCGCCATTACGCAGTTCGTCGCTCCAGCGGACGCCGTTGCTGCGGCTGCGCCGAGCGCCGCGCCCGAACTCCTCAAAGCCACGGGCGTGGTGATGCAGTTCGGCGGGCTCAAGGCGCTCAATCAGGTCGACCTGCACGTGCGCAGTGGCACCATCCACGGGCTCATCGGCCCCAACGGCTCGGGCAAGAGCACGATGATGAACGTGCTCACGGGCATCTACGTGCCCACGGCGGGCCACATAGAGTTTGCCGGCGAGTCGATCGTGGGCCGCAGCCCGGCCGAGATCGCGCGCGCCGGCATCGCGCGCACCTTCCAGAACGTGCAGCTCTTTGGCGAAATGACGGCGCTGCAGAACGTGCAGGTCGGCTTGCACCACGCCTTCCACAGCCAGCTGCTGGACGTGGCGCTGCATACGCCGCGCTACCGCAGCGAGAGCACTGCGGCGGCCAACCGTGCGTTCGGTCTGCTGCAGTTCGTGGGGCTGGACGCGCTCGCCCACGAGGAGGCGCGCAACCTGCCCTACGGCAAGCAGCGCCTGCTCGAAATCGCGCGCGCGCTCGCGCTCGATCCGCAGCTGCTACTGCTCGACGAGCCCGCCGCAGGGCTCACCGCGCCGGACATCAAGGAGCTGATCGCCATCATCGAAAAAATCCGCGCGCACGGCATCACCGTGATCCTGATCGAGCACCATATGGACGTGGTCATGAGCATCTGCGACATCGTCTCGGTGCTCGACTTCGGCCAGAAGATCGCCGAGGGGCCGCCCGCACAGGTGCAAGCCGACCCCAAGGTGATCGAAGCCTATCTCGGCGGTCAGGCCGCTTGAGGAGTGACCATGCTGACCATACGCAATCTTTGTGCTGCTTACGGCAAAGTCGAGGTGTTGCACGGCATCTCGATCGAAGTGCCCAAGGGCAAAGTCGTGACCCTCATCGGCTCCAACGGCGCGGGCAAGACGACCACCATGCGCGCCGTCTCGGGCATGCTCACACCCTCGGCGGGTGAAATCACGCTCAATGGCGAGCGCATCGATGGCCTTGAGTCCTATGCCATCGCCAAACGCGGGCTGGCCCATTCCCCCGAAGGGCGGCGCGTTTTTGCCACCATGACAGTGCGTGACAACTTGCTGCTGGGTGCCTTCCCACGCCTCACGGGCAGCCGTCCGCGCGGCGATGTGGCCGCCGACCTCGAGCGCGCATTTGAGTTGTTCCCGCGCCTCAAGGAGCGCCGCACGCAGCTCGCGGGCACGCTCTCGGGCGGCGAGCAGCAAATGCTCGCGATGGCGCGCGCGATCATGCTCAATCCCGAGGTGGTGCTGCTCGACGAGCCCTCCATGGGGCTCGCGCCCATCCTCGTCGAGGAGGTGTTTCGCATCATCGCGCAGCTCAAGGAACGCGGCGTGACCATGCTGCTGGTCGAGCAGTTCGCCGCCGCCGCGCTGGGTGTGGCCGACTACGGCTACGTGCTCGAAAACGGCCGCATCTCGCTGCACGGCCCGGCCGCGCAGCTGCGCCACGACCCGGCCGTCAAGGCTGCCTATCTGGGCGGCTGAAGCGCGCCGCGAGCCACACCAGCAGCAGCACGGGCAGGCCCAGCAGCGCCGTCGCGGTGAAAAACTGCGCGTAGCCGAAGGCGTCCACGTAGCGGCCCGAAAAGCCCGCGACGAACTTGGGCAGCAGCAGCATGATGGAGCTGAACAGCGCGTACTGCGTGGCCGAATAGCGCACGTTGGTCAGGCCCGACAGGTACGCGACGAAAGCCGAGGACGCGATGCCGCCCGCGAGGTTGTCCGCCGAGACCACGGCCACGAGCGCGCGCAGGTCGTGCCCGTGGCCGGCGAGCCAAGCGAACAGCAGGTTGCTGCCCGCGCTCAGCACCGCGCCGAGCATGAGCACGCGCATCACGCCCAGGCGCAGCGCGAGCGCACCGCCGACGAAGGCGCCCAGCAGCGTCATCGCCACACCATAGACCTTGGTGACGGCGGCGACTTCGTCCTTGCTGAAGCCCAGATCGACATAAAACGGGTTGGCCATGATGCCCATGACCACGTCGCTGATGCGATAGACGGCGATCAGCGCGAGGATCAGGCCCGCCTGCCAGCGGTAGCGGCGCCAAAAGTCGGCAAAGGGCTCGAGCACCGCGCCGCGCAGCCAGGCCGCGAGGTTTTGCGCCGGCGCGTGTTCCAGCGGTGCGGGTTCGGGCGAGAGCAGCACGGTGAGCATGCCCACCGCCATGGACGCCGCCATCACGAGGTAGGCCGTGCACCAGGCGCCGTTGTCATAGCCTGCTGCGCCCTGTGCGCGCGCCGCGATCCAGAGCACGCCCGCGCCGGCCCAGATCATCGCGAGGCGGTAGCCCGTCTGGTAGGCCGCGGCCAGCGCGCCCTGCACGCGCGCGGCGGCCGATTCGATGCGAAAGGCGTCGAGCGCGATGTCCTGCGTGGCCGAGCCCCAAGCCACCGCGAGCGCGCAGGCGACGATGGGCCCGAGCGCGTGGCGCGGGTCGGCCAGGGCCATGCCCGCCAGCCCCACCATGACCACGGTCTGCGCCAACAGCAACCAGCTGCGCCGCCGCCCGAGCAGGCGCGTGAGCAGCGGCAATGGCAGCCGGTCCACGAGCGGCGCCCAGAGCCACTTGAAGCCGTAAACCAGGCCCACCCAGCTCAAGTAGCCTATGGTGCTGCGCTCGATCCCCGCCTCGCGCAGCCGAAAGCCCAGCGTGCCCAGCACCAGCAGCAGCGGCAAGCCCGCTGCAAAGCCCAGCGCCAGCATGCGCAAGCTCGCGGGCGCCAGGTAGATGCGCAGCGTCTGCAGCCAGGAAAGATGAAGTGAGGCAGGTGTGGGTTCAGGCATGGCGTGGTCGGAATTGTGCCTGTGCTTGGAGCCTGCCGGGCTTTGGAATCGTCGGCTGCGCATGCGCCGCAGCGGCCCATTCTCGCTATCGACGCCCAAAGTCCGACAGGCTGCCAGCGCACTGCGGCAGCGCCAGCCGCGGCACCGCTTTGGTGACGGCGCCACACGCCGGGCAACGGACACCGTGGCGCATGGCATGCTGTGTTAGCCTCCCAGGAACCCGTCGGGCTTTGCCCATACCGCACACCATGCCCGTTTTGCCATCTTTCAGCCCGTGGGGACATTTCGCGGCCGTCGTCGCCGGCCTGCTGGTGTATGTGGTCGTTTCGCGTGCGCAGCACCAACGCCGTCAGCCCGCTTCTGCACTGGCTTGGGTGATGACGATCGCCATTCTTCCCTACTTTGGAACGCCCTTGTTCCTGATTTTTGGCACGCGCAAGGTGGCGCGCCCGGCCACGCGCACGCCGCTCGTGACCCAGCGCGGCCGCGCGCCCAAGGCGCCGCTCTGGGCGACGCAATTGCTCGCCGCGATGGGAATCGCGGCGCCGCAGGCCAATGCGCGCATAGCCTTTCACGGCGACGGCGCGCAATCGCTCACCGCCCTGCTGGGCGTGCTGCGCAGCGCACGCCAGACGCTCGATGTGTGCACCTACATTCTCGGCAACGACGCGGTGGGTGACGCCGTGGCGGCCGCGCTGGCCGAGCGTGCGCAAAGCGGGGTGCGCGTACGCTTGCTGGTGGATGCCGTGGGCAGCTTGCAAACGCTGCACAGCCACGACGCCGTGCTGCACCCCGCTGGCGTGCAATACCGCGTCTTCATGCCGCTGCTCGGGCGCCCGCGCGGCCATGTGAACCTGCGCAACCATCGCAAATGGGCCGTGGCCGACGGTTCGCAGGTCTGGAGCGGCGGGCGCAACCTGGCCCGCGAATATTTTCTCGGCATGGGCCACGAGCCCCCCTGGATCGACCTGAGCTTCACCGCCCAAGGCCCGCTTGCGGCGCAGGCGCAAACCCTGTTCGAGGGTGACTGGGAGCTTGGGCGTGCGCTCGCACCGAAACGGACGCAGAGGCCAGCGCCGCCGTCGCTACCACCGGCCCCAGCGCCGCCGCCCGGGCCTGGCCCGGCCAGCGATACGGCGCAGCAGGTGCCAGGTGCTCTTGCGCAATGGGTGCCCAGCGGGCCCGATTTCCACGAGGACACGCTGCACGCCTTGCTCATGAGCGCCGTGTTCCGCGCCGAGCAGCGGCTGCTGCTCGTGACGCCTTACTTCGTGCCCGATGAGGCGCTGCTGGAGGCGCTGCTGCTCGCCGTCAAGCGTGGCGTGCGGCTGCTTTTGGTCTTGCCAGCGCGCTCCAACCATCGCATGGCCGATTGGGCGCGCGGCCGCGCCATGCGCGCGCTCGCGGCTGCCGGTGCGCAAGTGTGCCTGCTGCCGCGGATGTTGCACGCCAAAGCCATCGTGGTGGACGAGGTGCTCGCGCTGTGCGGCTCGGCCAATCTGGACTGCCGCAGCTTTTTTCTCAATTTCGAAGCCATGGCCGCGTTTTACGACCGCACGCAAATCGACTGGCTCGCCCAATGGGCCGAAAGCACGGCCTCGCAAGGCCAGCGCGCACCCGCCGCAACGCCGGGCTGGGTGCGCGATCTGCTCGAAGGCGTCGTGGGGACGCTGGCGTTTCAGCTCTGAGCTGGCAAGGATGCAGCGAGGCGTTTTGCCATGGGGCGAGCACCTTGCCTAACCCCGATTTGCGTCCGTCGTTCTGGATTCGCTGAGCGCCAAAGTTTTACCATAGCGTCAAAAACCGCATGGGCGCGCCCATGCCACACCTCATCACCCTGCATCGATCTCTACCGCGAACCCACCATGCCGCGCCCCATCCACGCCACCATCCATACCGCTGCCTTGCGCCACAACCTGGCGCGCGTGCGCCAGGCCGCGCAGGACGCCAAAGTCTGGGCCGTCGTCAAGGCCAATGCCTATGGCCACGGCATCGAGCGCGTTTATGACAGCCTGCGCGCTGCCGACGGCTTTGCGCTGCTCGACCTGGCCGAGGCCGAGCGCCTGCGCGCGCTCGGCTGGCGCGGCCCCATCCTGCTGCTCGAGGGCGTGTTCGAGCCGCGCGACCTCGAACTGTGCTCGCGCCTGGGCCTGTGGCACGTGGTGCACTGCGACGAACAGATCGACATGCTCGCCGCGCACAAGACGCAGCAGCCGCACCATGTGCTGCTCAAGCTCAATTCGGGCATGAACCGCCTGGGCTTCACGCCACAGCGCTACCGCAGCGCCTGGGCGCGGCTCAATGCGCTGCCGCAGGTCGATGAAATCGGCCATGTCACGCACTTCAGCGACGCCGACGGGCCGCGCGGCATCGCGCACCAGGTCGAGGCCTTTCTTTCTGCCACACGGGACTTGCCGGGCGAGCGCAGCCTGGCCAACAGCGCCGCGATCCTGCGCCACGCGAGCGCCGCGCAAGTGCGCGCCGACTGGGTGCGCGCGGGCATCGCCTTGTACGGCAGCGCGCCCGACCACCCCGAGCACAGCGCCGCGCACTGGGGTCTGCAGCCCGCGATGACGCTGGCCACGCGCCTGATCGCCGTGCAGCGGCTTGCGGCCGGTGATAGCGTGGGCTACGGCTCGCGCTTCGTCGCGCCCGCGCCCATGACCATAGGCGTGGCCGCGTGCGGTTACGCCGACGGCTACCCGCGCCACGCCGACACCGGCACGCCCGTGCTCGTCGCAGGCGTGCGCACGCGCCTCGTGGGGCGTGTGAGCATGGACATGCTGGCCGTCGATCTGGAGCCCGTGCTGGCCGCAGGCGTGCACGCGGGTTTCGGCAGCGAGGTCACGCTCTGGGGCCGGGCAGCGCATGGTGGCGCGATCCTGCCGATCGACGAAGTGGCGCACGCCGCAGGCACGATCGCCTACGAGCTCATGTGCGCGCTCGCGCCGCGCGTGCCGGTGGCTGCGGACACGGAGCGCGGCGCATGAGGCGCCGCGCAGCGGCTCCCCGCCCCACGCCGTGCGCTACACGCCGCGCGCGCGTTCCTCACGAAAGCGCGCACGAAAGGCGCTGAACTCGCCGGCTTCGAGCGCACTGCGCATCTCCTGCATGAGCTGCAGGTAGTAGTGCAGATTGTGGATGGTGCACAGCATGGGGGCGAGCATTTCGCCGCAGCGGTCCAGGTGGTGCAGGTAGGCGCGGCTGAAGCCCGTGCGCCCGCCCTCGTCCCAGGGCACGCCCGAGGGGCCCGCGCAGGCCTCGCAGCGGCAGCTGGTGTCGAGCGGGCGCGGGTCGCTCTTGTGGCGCGCGTTGCGGATTTTCAGGTCGCCATAGCGCGTGAACAGCGTGCCGTTGCGCGCGTTGCGCGTGGGCATCACGCAGTCGAACATATCCACGCCTTGCGCCACGCCTTCGACCAGGTCTTCAGGCGTGCCCACGCCCATGAGGTAGCGCGGCTTGTGCGCGGGCAGGCGGTGCGGTGTGTGCGCCATGATGCGCAGCATGTCTTCCTTGGGCTCGCCCACACTCACACCGCCCACGGCGTAGCCAGGCAGGTCCAGCGCGACGAGCGCCGCGAGTGACTCTTCGCGCAGGTGCTCGAACATGCCGCCTTGCACGATGCCGAACAGCGCGTTGCGGTTTTGCAGCCGCGCAAACTCCTCCTGGCTGCGCCGCGCCCAGCGTAGGCTCAGCTCCATAGACGCGCGCGCCTCGTGCTCGGTGGTGATGTGGCCCTTGGTTTCGTAAGGCGTGCACTCGTCGAACTGCATCACGATGTCGCTGTCCAGCACGGTCTGGATCTGCATGCTGATCTCAGGCGAGAGAAAGAGCTTGTCGCCGTTCACCGGGCTCGCAAAGTGCACGCCCTGCTCGGTGATCTTGCGCATCTCGCCCAGGCTCCAGACCTGAAAACCGCCCGAGTCGGTCAGGATGGGCTTGTGCCAGTTCTCAAAAGCGTGCAGCCCGCCGAAGTTGCGCAGCACGTCCAGCCCCGGGCGCATCCACAGGTGGAAGGTGTTGCCCAGGATGATTTGCGCGCCCATGGCGTGCAGGCTCTGCGGCAGCACGCCCTTGACGGTGCCGTAGGTGCCCACGGGCATGAAGATGGGGGTTTCGACGACGCCGTGGTGCAGCGTGAGGCGAGCACGCCGCGCGTGGCTCGCGGGGTCGGTGGCAAGGAGGTCGAATTGCAGCATGGGGGCGCATTGTCCCAGAGCGGCGGGGGTGCCGCGCCCTGCCGCTACACTGCCACGATCGGCACACTCGGAAAGCATTGCAATGAAGATTTTGATAGCAGTCGATGGTTCGGAACTCTCACTCGACGCCGTGCACCACGCCCTCTCGCTGGTGCGCGCGGGCCTGCGTGCGAGCTTCGTGCTCGCTCATGTGCAGGAGCCCGCCTCGCTGTATGAACTCGTCACGACGCGCGACCCCGACCTGATCGCGGCTGCCGCGCGCCAGGCCGGCATGGACCTGACGGCCCCGGCGCGCGTGCTGCTAGATGCAGCCGCGGTCGAATACACGACCGACATCCGCATGGGGGCGGCTGCGAACACGCTCGTGGACATCCTCGAAGAAACGGCTTGCGATCTTGCGCTCGTGGGCGCGCGCGGGCTCGGCGGCTTGCGCGGCGCTTTGCTCGGCTCGGTGTCGCAGGCGCTGGTACACGAAAGCCCGGTGCCCGTGACCATCGTCAAACACGCGCAGGAAGCGTTGGGTTGAAGTTGCAGATGCAGGCAAAATGAGGGGTTTTTGCTATGCGATAGCGATGTTGCAGAAGGACTGCAGCTGCGTTTTCACCGATTCCCAGAGGTTGACATGATCGTCCTGAAGGCACCACAAGACAAAATCCTGGCCGTGCTGCAAGCCGTCAGCGGCATCGTCGAGCGTCGCCACACCTTGCCTATCCTGGCCAACGTGCTGATCCGCAAGACGGGCAGCGCATTGCAATTCACGACCAGCGACCTCGAGGTACAGATCCGCACCACCGCCGAGCTCGGCGGCGAAGCGGGCGACTTCACCACCACGGTGGGCGCGCGCAAGCTCATCGACATTTTGCGCACCATGCCGGCCGACCAGACGGTGAGCCTGGAGTCCTCGGGCGACGGCAAGCTGATCCTCAAAGGCGGCAAGAGCCGCTTCACGCTCGCCACGCTGCCGGCCGAGGACTTTCCGCTCGTGCAGGAGGCCGCGTTCGGCCCCGCGTTCAGCGTGCCGCAAAAGGTGCTCAAAGACTTGCTGCGCCAAGTCTCGTTCGCGATGGCGGTGCAGGACATTCGCTACTTTCTCAACGGCATTTTGTTCGTCGCCGAGGGCCGGCAGCTCAGCCTCGTCGCCACCGACGGCCACCGCATGGCCATGGCCAGCGCCACGCTGGAAGTCGAGGTGCCCAAACAGGAGGTGATCCTGCCGCGCAAAACGGTGCTCGAGCTGCAACGCCTGCTCTCCGACGCGGACGGCGAGCAGCAGCCGCAGATCGAGATGCAGTTCGCGAGCAACCAGGCGCGCTTCACTTTCGGCG
Organism: Extensimonas vulgaris; assembly: GCF_003337425.1. Classification (GTDB taxonomy): domain Bacteria; phylum Pseudomonadota; class Gammaproteobacteria; order Burkholderiales; family Burkholderiaceae_C; genus Extensimonas; species Extensimonas vulgaris. The sequence continues at coordinate 12,655 of NZ_QPJU01000006.1, read as the reverse complement.
GCATGGAGTTCGTGACCAAGCTCATCGAGGGCAAATTCCCCGACTACCAGCGCGTGGTGCCGCGCAACCACCCCAACATCGTCGTGCTGGGCCGCGCGCCCCTGCTGGCCAGCCTGCAGCGTGTGGCCATCATGACCACCGACAAATTCAAGGGCGTGCGCATGAACTTCGAGCCCGGCACGCTGCGCGTAGCAAGCCACAACAGCGAGCAGGAAGAAGCCGTCGATGAACTCGACATCGACTACAACGGTGATTGCATAGAGATCGGCTTCAACGTAACCTACCTCCTCGACGCACTTTCCACGCTCGACGATGAGCTGCTGCAGATGGCGCTGCTCGACGGCAACAGCTCGGTGCTCATCACGCGGCATGGGCGCGACGACTTCAAGTACGTGCTCATGCCCATGCGCATTTGACCCGCGCGCCGCTCGCGCCCACCCAAAAGCTACCAATAAAATAGCTCATTGCGCTTGATACATCTGCGCAAAAGGCAGATTTGATAATGAAAACCATGGAAGCACCCTCTTCCTTCGGACGCCAAGGCCCCCATGACCGCTGAATCCACGCAACCTGATCCCGCCGCGCCGGGTGCCGGCACCCCCCAAGGCACCGCTCCCGCCAGCGCAGATGCGGGCGCCAATGCCACCGATGCCGGCGACAGCTACGGCGAAGGCGCCATCACCATCCTCGAAGGCCTCGAAGCCGTGCGCAAGCGCCCCGGCATGTATATCGGCGACACCTCGGACGGCACCGGGCTGCACCACCTGGTGTTCGAAGTGGTGGACAACTCCATCGACGAGGCGCTGGCCGGCTTTTGTGACGACATCATCGTCACCATCCATACCGACAACTCGGTGTCGGTGATCGACAACGGGCGCGGCATCCCCACCGGCATCAAGTGGGACGACAAGCACGAGCCCAAGCGCAGCGCCGCCGAGATCGCGCTGACCGAGCTGCACGCGGGCGGCAAGTTCAACCAGAACAGCTACAAGGTCTCGGGCGGCCTGCACGGCGTGGGCGTGAGCTGCGTCAACGCACTGAGCCAATGGCTGCGCCTCACGGTGCGGCGCGACGGCAAAAAATACTTCATGGAGTTTCGCCGCGGCGTGCCCGTCGATTTCGTCGAAGAGGTCATCGACGGCGTGGCCGTGCGCAAGATGCGCGAGCTCGGCCCCACCGACAAGCGCGGCACCGAGGTGCACTTTTTGCCCGACCCCGAAATCTTCAAAGAAAACTTCGACTTCCATTACGAAATCCTCGCGCGGCGCCTGCGCGAGCTGAGCTTTCTGAACAACGGTGTGCGCATCCGCCTGCGCGACGAGCGCACGGGCAAGGAGGACGACTTCTCCGGCGTCGGTGGCGTGCGCGGCTTCGTCGAATTCATCAACAAAGGCAAAACCCCTTTGCACCCCACGCCGTTCTACGCCGCAGGCGAGCGCCCGGCCGAGATGTACGGCGGCATCCCCGGCACGCACATCGGCGTCGAGGTTGCGATGCAGTGGAACAACAGCTACAGCGAGCAGGTGCTGTGCTTTACCAACAACATCCCGCAGCGCGACGGCGGCACGCACCTGACCGGCCTGCGCGCCGCGATGACGCGCGTCATCAACAAATACATCGAAGAACACGAGCTCGCCAAAAAAGCCAAGGTCGAAGTCACCGGCGACGACATGCGCGAGGGCCTGTGCTGCGTGCTCTCGGTCAAGGTGCCCGAGCCCAAATTCAGCAGCCAGACCAAAGACAAGCTCGTGTCCAGCGAAGTGCGCGCGCCCGTCGAAGACATCGTCGGCAAGCTGCTCAGCGACTACCTGCAAGAGCACCCGGCTGATGCCAAGCTGATCTGCGGCAAGATCGTCGAAGCCGCACGCGCGCGCGAGGCCGCGCGCAAGGCGCGCGAGATGACGCGGCGCAAAGGCGTGCTCGACGGCATGGGCCTGCCCGGCAAGCTCGCCGACTGCCAGGAAAAAGACCCGGCGCTGTGCGAGATCTACATCGTCGAGGGCGACTCGGCCGGCGGCTCGGCCAAGCAGGGGCGTGACCGCAAGTTCCAGGCCATTTTGCCGCTGCGCGGCAAGATCCTGAACGTGGAAAAGGCGCGCTACGAAAAGCTGCTCACGAGCAACGAAATCCTCACCCTCATCACCGCGCTGGGCACGGGCATAGGCAAGGCCGGCGGCAGCGGCGGCGGGGACGACTTCGACGTCGCCAAGCTGCGCTACCACCGCATCATCATCATGACCGACGCCGACGTCGATGGCGCGCACATCCGCACGCTGCTGCTCACCTTTTTCTACCGCCAGATGCCCGAGCTGGTCGAGCGCGGCCACATCTACATCGCGCAGCCGCCGCTGTACAAAGTCAAGGCCGGCAAGGAAGAGCTCTACCTCAAGGACGGCGCCGCGCTCGACGGCTTTTTGCTGCGCATCGCGCTACACCAGGCCAGCGTGTTCACGGGCAGCGCCGGCGCGCGCACGCTCGCGGGCGACGAGCTCGCCGCGCTCGCGCGCAAGCACCAGGCCGCCGAGAGCGTGATCGCGCGCCTGGGCACCTTCATGGACGCCGAGGCGCTGCGCGCCGTGGCCGACGGCGTCGCGCTGAACCTCGACGACCTGGACGCCGCCGCGCAAAGCGCCGCCACGCTGCAGGCCGCATTGCGCGCGCTCAACTCCACGGGCGTGCCCGCCGAGGTCACGGCCGAGTTCGACCCGCGCACCGACAAACCGCTGCTGCGCATCAGCCGCCGCCACCACGGCAACGTCAAGAGCAGCGTGATCACGCAGGACTTCGTGCACGGTGCCGACTACGCCGCGCTGGCCGAAGCCGCGCGCACCTTCCGCGGTCTGCTCGGCGAAGGCGCCAAAGTCATGCGCGGCGAGGGCGAGCGCCAGAAGGAAGAAAAAGTCAGCGACTTCCGCCAGGCCATGAAATGGCTGCTGGCCGAAGCCGAGCGCACCACGAGCCGCCAGCGCTACAAGGGCCTGGGCGAGATGAACCCCGAGCAACTGTGGGAAACCACCATGGACCCGGCCGTGCGCCGCCTGCTGCGCGTGCAGATCGACGACGCCATCGAAGCCGACCGCGTCTTCACCATGCTCATGGGCGACGAGGTCGAGCCGCGGCGCGAATTCATCGAGACGAACGCGCTACGCGCGGCAAACATCGACGTGTGAGTCCCCCGCGCCAGGATCGTTGACGCCCTCGTCAGGCATCGTCAGGACGTCGTACCCCAGGTGGCCGCCGGTTGCTCGGCTAGTGTAGTGTTTGATGCTTGATGCGACCAATAAAACCGATGGATTTTCGGTCTGGGCAAGGCGCAAACCGCAGCGATACCGGGTGGTATCGCGAGGATTTGCAACGCGGCCCAGGCCGAAAAGACGCGGTTTTATGTCGCAAATAGCGTCGAACACTACACTAGGATCGCCTGCACACCGAGCTGCGCGGCCTCGATGGCGCCGGCGACATAGCCGGGGAATTGGGGAGACCACTCGCTGCCCACGCCCACCAGCCGTGCGCGCCAGTCGCCGTCGGCAATGGTGGCGGGCGGTGGGGTTGCGTGACCACCGACAGCCTCTTGGTCGCTCGCCGTCGCGGTCAGCTCGTCGAGGGCCCAGTCCTTGATGAACTCTGCCTTTGGCGCAGCGGCTTGCGGCCCAAACAGACGCGCGAACTGTGCCCGGCAGTGGCCGACGAGGACCTCCTGCGCAACGCCTCGTCTGACAACCGCAGGCACCGCGAAGAAGCCGAACAGCGCCGCACTGCCGCCAGGCATCGAGGCATCGTGAATCTCCCCCAGAGGGCCGCGAGCACTGCGGGCCTCGCCGGAAAGCCCCGCCTCGCGCCAGAACGGCGTGTCATAGACCGCCACGTACTTCGCATGCGGCGCCATCCACGTCGCGGTGTGCTGCCATTGGCGGGCTATGGGCGCGGGCAGCAGGGGTGAGAAGGTAATGCTCTCGTGCGCGAGCCGGGGCGGCACTGCCAGCAGCACCTGCTCGGCGCGAAGCGTGGACAGCGCCCCTGCAGCATCACGGCTCACGACATCGACGTGCCGACCTGCCAGCCGCACCGCCTGCACTTTCTGGCCAACGGCGGTTCGTCCAGCTTTCAGGCTGCCATGCAGAGCCTCTACGAGCGTAGCCATCCCGCCGCGCAGCCGCATGGAGGGCGGCGAGGAGGCGTACCCGAAAGTCCGTATCGGCTTCTCGTTGGGCGAGCGCTCAAGCACCATGTCGCCGCGCTCGTGCTGCTCGAACCGCTCGAGCCCCAGCGCGCGCACGAGCTGGTCAAGCTCAGGCTGGAACGCGGGCCAATACCACGTCGGCCCCAGGTCGAAACGGTCCGCCCACGGGGCGGCCAGGGCGACGTCCCGACCTTTGGGGCTCAGCGATTGAATCCGCCCACCCAGCGCGGGCCTTGCCTCGAGAAGCACGTAGTCCGTGATGCCGCGCTGCTCAAGGAGGTACGCCGCGTACACGCCCGCCAGGCCGCCGCCGACGATGGCGACGCGCGTGCTGCAAACCGTCATGTCGCTAACCCCTGCGCTGGCAGCATGTCGGACTTTGGAATCGGCGGCGAATCCGGCAAAAACGGGCCTCGCTGGGGCCCATTCTCGCTATCGACGCCCAAAGTCCGACAGGCTGCTGGGACGGTCTTCACGTACACCGTGGCGCCCTCGTCACCGGCTTGCAGCGTCGGGCAAAGCCCCGCCGGAAACCGAAGCCAGGAGCCACTGTCGTAGCGCTGGCCCGCGTTGAGCAGCGCCCCCTGCAGCACGAGCAGCTCCATGCTCGCCGTCCTCGCGGCAGGCATCGGTTGACGGGGCTGGAGCCGCTGGAGCCAGACGGACTCGAACTTGTCGCTGTATAAGCTGCAGATCGCGCCGCCCTGTTCCTGCGACCAGCGGGCCGGATCGTTGGTATCGACGCGCAGCGCTGTCGTCTCGGACGGCTGCATCTGGCAGAGCTTCACGAAAATGACCGCGCCTTCGGCGCTCGAAGGCCGATGCGCTGAACCTGGCGGATTGCGCAGGTACCACCCTGCGGGGTAGTCCTGCGTCTCGTCCGAGAACGTGCCGGACAGAACCAGAATCTCCTCGCCCCCAGGGTGCTGGTGGCGAGGAAAGCTCGACTGCGGCGCGTATCGCACGATGCTCGTGGCACGCGCCACTTCTGCGCCCACACGGTCGAGCATCACGCGCTCGACCCCGGCCTGGGGGGAAGGATGCCACTGGTAGGTGGCGGGCGTGACGATGGCCGGAAGGGAAAAATCGGCGTTGACGTACATATTCTGCTCAGGCGGAGTGAACCCGGATTGTCCATGCGGCGGCGCTGCGGGCGGTGCTGCGGGCGGTGCTGCGCACTTCCACGAGCGCAGCACCGGCGCAAGGGCTGGTCAGTTGCGACCCGCCATCACGCCGCCGTCCACGTCCCAGATTGCCCCGGTCACCCAGCCAGCTTTCTCCGACAGCAGGAAGGCGATGACTTCGGCCACGTCCTCGGGCGTGCCCACACGACCCAGCGGATGGAAGCTGTTGAAGCCTTGCAGTGCGCTGTGCACCTCGGCCTTCGGGATGAAACCCTCGTAGATCGGCGTCTCAACCACCGCTGGCGACACCGCGTTGACGCGGATGCCCTTGGGCGCCAACTCCATGGCCAGGTGTTGCGTCAGCGCGTGCAGACCTGCTTTGGCCATCGAATACGCCGACGACGGTGTCGCAGCGATGGCCTGCTTGGCCCACATCGAGCCGATGTTCACGATGGCGCCCGGACGGCCCTTGGCAACCAGATTGGCCGCGACCTTCTGCGTCACGAAGAAAATCGCTTTGTTCAGCGTCATGTATTGGTCGTAGTCCGCATCCTGGTGCTCAAGAAAGGGCTTGGGGATGAAAACGCCGGCGGCGTTGACCAGCAGGTCGATGTCCGCATGCTGGGCGTCGATGGCCTCGAGCAGCGCAGCCACGCCCTCGTCCGTGCGCAGGTCGGCGGTGATGACCACCACGTCGCCGAGCGCCGCAAGCGCCTTGCGGGCTGCCTCGGCCTTGTCGGCGCGATGGCCGACCAAAACGACGCTGCCGCCACCGGCGAGGATGAGGCGCGCGGTTTGCAGACCCATACCACTGGTTCCACCGACGACGAGCAGCTTCTTGCCTTCAAATTCACGCTTCATGGGAAAACCTTTAAGAAAAAGTATCAATCAACGATCGCCGCGAAGCGCGCTGGCCTGCGCAGGTGCGGGGCTGCTTGCTTCTGGCGTGGACGCAATTCTTCCCTTCCGGCGCTGTTGCGACAAACGAGATAAAGTTGCGATTCGCTAAAGAAATTCTTTGTCAATGAAGTCGCCCGTTCATCTCAACGCCCTGCGCGCCTTTGAAGCGAGCGCTCGGCACCGCAGCTTCTCGGCGGCAGCCGAGGAGCTGCACGTCACGCCGGCCGCGGTGGGGCAGCTCGTTCGCACCTTGGAGGACTGGCTGGGAACAGCGCTTTTCGTGCGGGGTGGGAGCGGTCGCACGCGCTTGGTGGCGACCGAGGCCGCCGAGCGCGCGCTGCCAGACATCCGCGCCGGTTTGGCCAGTCTGTCTCTGGGCCTGCAGCGGCTCAAGGAAGCCAGCGCCCAAAGCGTCCTGACCGTGACGGTGAGCCCGGCGTTCGCCGCGAAGTGGCTGCTGCCGCGCATCGAGCGGTTCCAGTCGGCGTGCCCAGACACGGACGTCCGGCTGGATACGAGTCTGAAGCCCGTCGACTTCGTGGCGCAGCAGATCGACATTGGGGTGCGCTACGGGTCGGGCGTCTGGCCAGGCCTCGTGGCCGAAATGCTGATGGACGAGGAGATCTACCCGGTCTGCTCACCGCAGTTGCTCCAAGAGCGCGGGTGCTTCCAGCAACCCTGTGACCTGACGCGGGAGACCTTGATCCATGACCTTTCGATGGACAACCACACCGGCTTCCCCTCGTGGGACGACTGGCTTCGCCGCGCGGGCATGAATGGCGTCAACACCGCACGCGGCATGAAGATCAACAACTCCGCCGCAGTGCTGCAGGCCGCCATCGACGGGCAAGGCATCGCGCTGGCACGCAGTGTGATGGCGCGGGACGACGTTGCAGCTGGCCGGCTGGTGCGCCTATTTCCAGAAGTCGAATTTGCATCGCCACTGGCCTACTACATCGTGTATCGGGCGCAAAGCCGCTCCCAGGCGCGGCTGCTGGCATTTCGGGACTGGCTTTTGTCCGAGGCCCGCACTGCATAGCCGCTTGCCAAGGCCGCTGCTGCGCCAACGCCCATGGCGATGTCGGTGCGCGTGATACAGGGGCATCCCGCCCCCGCGCTGAAAATTCGCGCGTCTTGCGCTATGGTTCTGCACTCGCCCGGCACGCAAGCCTTGCAGGCGGCTCGCCATGCGGTGCGGCTGCGCGGGCTGTGCCGCGCTGTGCTTTGGTCTTTGCTTTGATTACCCCCTCTCGGAGTCCCTCACCATGATTCAACTCACCGTCAACGGCCAGCGGCAACAGGTCGATGTCGCGCCCGATACCCCGCTGCTGTGGGTGTTGCGTGACACCTTGCAGCTCACCGGCACCAAATACGGCTGCGGCCAGGCGCTGTGCGGCGCCTGCACGGTGCACATCGACGGCGTGCCCTCGCGCGCCTGCATGACGCCCGTGTCCGCCGCCGCGGGGCACAAGGTCAGCACCATCGAGGCCATGGAACAAGATCGCATCGGCCGCGCCGTGCAGGCGGCCTGGCGCAAGCTCGACGTGGTGCAGTGCGGCTACTGCCAGTCGGGCCAGGTGATGAGCGCCGTGGCGCTACTGGCCACCAACCGCAAGCCCACCGACGCCGACATCGACAGCGCCATGGCCGGCAACCTGTGCCGCTGCGCGACCTACCAGCGCATCCGCGCCGCGATCCACGAAGCCGCGAAAAGCCTCGCGTAATGCAGCAGGAGGACACCATGCCCGACACCACCATCCACAACCTGAGCCGCCGCCGCTTCGTGCAGGGCGCCGCCGCGGGCCTCACGCTGGGCTTCAGCCTGCCGGCCGCGCTCGCCGCAGGCGCTCCCAAGGCAATAGCTGCCAGCGCAGGTGCAGCAAGCGCTGGAGCCACTTTTGAGCCTAATGCCTTCGTGCGCATAGGCAGCGACGACACGGTCACCGTGATCTCCAAACACCTCGAAATGGGGCAGGGCACCTACACGGGGCTCGCGACCATCCTCGCCGACGAGCTCGACGCCGACTGGGCTACGGTGCGCGTGGAAGGCGCGCCCGCCGACGCCAAGCGCTACAACAACCTGCTGTGGGGCCCGGCGCAGGGCACGGGCGGCAGCACGGCCATGGCCAACTCGTGGGAGCAGATGCGCAAGGCCGGCGCCACGGCGCGCGCCATGCTCGTGGCCGCCGCCGCGCGCCAGTGGCAGGTGCCGGCCGAGCAGATTCAAGTGCGCCAGGGCGTGGTGAGCCACCCCGCGAGCGGCCGCAAGGCGCGCTTTGGCCAGCTCGCGCAAGCGGCAGCGGCCGAAGCCGTGCCAGCCAATGTGCGCCTCAAAGACCCCAAAGATTTCACGCTCATCGGCAAGGTCGCGCCGCGCAAGGACACGGCCGAAAAGGTCAACGGCAAGGCGCGCTTCACGCAGGACGTGCACCTGCCCGGCATGCTCGTGGCCGTGGTCGCGCACCCGCCGCGCTTTGGCGCCACCGTGAAGTCGTTTGACGCGAGCCGCGCCAAGGCCGTGAAGGGCGTGGTCGATGTGGTGCAGATTCCGCAGGGCGTGGCGGTGCTCGCGCGCGACACCTGGAGCGCCAAGAAAGGGCGCGACGCGCTCTCGGTCACCTGGGACGAAAGCGCGGCCTTCAAGCTGGGCAGCGAGGAGATTCTGGCGCGCTACCGCGAGCTCGCGAAAAAGCCCGGCGCCGTGGCGCGCAGCGAAGGCCAGGTCGAGCCCGCGCTGGCCCAGGCCGCCAAGGTGCTGACAGCGGAATTCGACTTCCCCTACCTCGCGCACGCGGCCATGGAGCCTATGAACTGCGTGGTGCAGTTCGACGGCCAGCAGTGCGAGGTGTGGAACGGCGAGCAGATGCACACGGGCGACCAGTACGCGCTCGCGGCGCTGTTCGGCATCCCGCCCGAAAAGGTCGTCATCCACATGCTCTACGCGGGCGGCAGCTTTGGCCGGCGCGCGAGCAAGAGCGCCGACTACGTGCTCGAGGCCGCGCAGATCGTCAAGGCCACGGGCGGGCGCGCGCCCGTCAAAATGGTCTGGCTGCGTGAGGACGACATGCGCGCCGCCTACTACCGGCCGCTGAACCACCACCGCCTCGAAGCGGCGCTAGACGCGCAGGGGCGCCTGGTCGCCTGGCGGCACCGGCTCGTGGGCCAGTCCATCATGAAGGGCTCGGCCATGGAGCCCGCGATGGTCAAGAACGGCATCGACGCGACCTCGGTCGAGGGCGCCTCCAGCCTGCCCTACGCGATCCCGAACCTGCAGGTGGAGCTGCACACGCCCGAGGACATTCCCGTGCCGGTGTTGTGGTGGCGCTCGGTGGGCTCCACGCACACGGCGTATTCGACCGAGGTCTTCCTCGACCAGGTGGCCAAGGCCGCGGGCAAAGACCCGGTGGCGCTGCGCCTGGAGCTGCTCGCCGCGCATCCGCGCCACGCGGGCGTGCTCAAGCTCGCCGCCGACAAAGCCGGCTGGGGCCAGCCGCTTGCCCCGGGCCAGGACGGCGCGCGCCGCGGGCGTGGCGTGGCCGTGCACGAGTCCTTCCGCTCCTACGTGGCGCAGGTGGTCGAAGTCACGGTGGCCAAGGACGGCAGCCTGAAGGTCGACCGCGTGGTCTGCGCGGTCGATTGTGGCGTGGCGATCAACCCCGACAACGTGCGTTCGCAGGTCGAAGGCGGCATCGGCTTTGCGCTGTCGGCGGCGCTGTACGGCGAAATCACCCTCAAGGAAGGGCGCGTGGAGCAGGGCAACTTCGACCAGTACCCGATTTTGCGCATCAACGAAATGCCCAAGGTCGAAACCTACATCGTGCCCTCGGCCGAAGCACCCACGGGCATGGGCGAGCCGCCCGTGCCCCCGCTCGCGCCCGCGCTGGCCAACGCCATCGCCGCGGCCACGGGCAAGTGGCTTACACGCCTGCCGCTGCGCACGGGCGAGCTGGCGGCTTGATGTGACGCGGTTGATGCGGATGCGGTGTCTTGGCGGCTCGGGCGGTGTCGCTCCGCCCAACGCGCCCCATGCCTGAGCCAGCGCCCCAGGCCGCAGGCGGCGCCATCGCCGGCGTGCTGCTCGCGGCCGGCATGGGGCGGCGCTTTGGCGGCGACAAGCTGCTGCACCCCCTGCCCGACGGCCAGCCGATCGCGCAGGCCGCGGCGCGCGCGCTGGTCGCCGCGCTCGCGCCGGTGGGCGGCACCTGCGTCGCCGTGGTGCGCCCCGGCCAGACCGCGCTCGCGGATGTGCTGGCCGAAGCAGGCTGCACCATCATCGAATGCCCCGAGGCCGCGCACGGCATGGGGCACAGCCTAGCCTGCGGCGTGCGCGCGACGGCGCAGGCGCGCGGCTGGCTCGTCGCGCTCGCCGACATGCCGCGCATCGCCCCCCCGAGCTACGCCGCCGTGCGCGACGCCCTGCTGCACGGCGACGCACGCACCATCGCCGCGCCGAGCTGGCAGGGACAGCGCGGGCATCCGGTGGGCTTCGGGCGCCATTGGTTCGAGGCGCTGAGCCGCCTGCAAGGCGACGAGGGTGCGCGCGCCGTGCTCGCTGCAGCGCGCGGCGCGATCACGCTGTGCCCGGTGGATGACGCGGGCGTGCTGCAGGATGTCGATCGTCCTGAGGATTTGGCAGATTTGGGGCGGTAGTGGGATGCGCCTGAAATTGTGAAATGGGGGGCAGCTTCGAATGGCACTTACTTTAGCCGAGCGCCCGCTGCTGGCGCTCGGCTAAAGTAAGTGCCATTCGGATCAGACACCTACCCTTCACCTGGGCTATGTAAAGGCCTCACGTGCATTGCGTGATGTGGAATTTGCGCCATGGAGCGCAGGTTTGAGTCTTGGACAATTTAAGGTCGCCGATAGAATCGATAAACCTTCTCTGGGAATGATCCCAAAATGACCTTATCCGGAGCCTCCTCCAATCACAGTCCACTGATTTCCCCGGTAGGAGGTGCTGTAACTTCCATGCCCGCGGCGGTGGAAACCAAAGATCTCACGCGCAGTTTTGGCGCCCTCACCGCCGTTGATCATGTCGATCTGTTCGTACCCCATGGCAGCATTTTCGCGTTACTGGGCCCAAACGGCGCAGGCAAGACCACCCTCATGCGCATGCTCACGACGCTGCTGCCGCCCAGCGGTGGCCAAGCCAAGGTTGCTGGTTATGACGTCGTGCGTGAGGCCTCTTTGGTGCGGCAGCACATCGGCTATGTCCCGCAGGCTCTTTCCGCCGATCCTGATCTGACTGGCTATGAAAATCTTCTGATCTTCGCCAAGCTCTATCGTGTGCCGGCCCCCATCCGCCGAGCCCGCATTGATGAGGCGCTGCATTTCATGGGGTTGGAAGAAGCGGCGGCTACGCTGGTGCGGCATTACTCGGGAGGAATGACCCGGCGGCTTGAGATCGCTCAGTCGCTCGTCAATCGTCCCCAGGTGTTGTTTCTCGACGAGCCGACGGTGGGCCTGGACCCAACGGCTCGGCACAATGTCTGGGAACATGTCCGCGCCTTGTGGCAGCAATGGGAAACGACCATCTTCATGACAACGCATTACATGGAAGAAGCAGAGGCGCTTTGCCACGCCGTCGCCTTCGTCCATCAGGGGCGGATCGTCGAGTCAGGTTCTCCACAGGCGCTGAAGGCACGGCTCGGAGAAGGGGCTACGCTGGATGATGTCTTTCTGAGCATCACTGGAGAGCGCAATGGATAAATCCAATCTCGGACTGCGTGACTCCTTGGCACAAGTGCTGGCTGTAGCCGAAGCTGAGCTGCGCAAGCTACGACATGACCCCGTCGAGCTCTTCACCCGCATCGTTCAACCTGTCCTGTGGCTCGTCATCTTTGGTCAGGTCATGGGCAGGGTCAATGCAATACCAACTGGCGGCATTCCTTACTTGGATTTTCTCGCTCCTGGCGTTCTTGCTCAGAGCGTCATGTTCATCGCGATTTTCTATGGCCTTTCGGCGATCTGGGAGCGGGATGCTGGTGTACTCACCAAATACCTCGTCAGTCCCACCCCTCGCTGGGCATTAGTGTTGGGAAAAGCGCTTGGCAGCGGCTTTCGCAGTTTGTCCCAAGCCGTGGTCATACTTGCACTCACCTTGCTGATGGGGATAGACCTGCGGCTTTCCTTTTCTGCCGTTGCTGCTTTATTGGGTTTCGTAGTCCTGGGCTCGGCGGTCTTCTCGACCTTTTCGCTCATCATTGCTTGCTTGGTCAAGACCCGTGAGCGCTTCATGGGGATTGGTCAATTGTTGACCATGCCGCTCTTTTTTGCGAGCAATGCCATCTACCCGGTAACCCTGATGCCCCCATGGCTGACTGCCGTTGCGCGGATCAATCCGCTGTCCTATCTAGTTTGACTGTGTCATAAATTACTCCTCGCCCGCCCGCAGCATGGGCAGCGAGGCAGGATGCGGGCAATTCGTTGTGCCAGCATCTGCCGCAGCGTG
>NZ_QPJU01000005.1:63302-226281 GCF_003337425.1 Extensimonas vulgaris | reverse complement strand
CTTTCATTTGGACCAAGAGCGCCAAGGACATCCTGCAGAAGGTCATCCGGGCAAACTCGCGATTAAGTTCTAAACAGAATGAAACACTACACTAGCCCTCATGCAGCAAGCATGAGCAGCTATCAAAATAAAGCCTAGGAGCCTGTCGGACTTTGGGCGTCGAAAGCGAGAAGGTGCCCCAGCGAGGCCAGTTTTTGCCGGATTCGCCGCCCCATAGTGGCGCTATGGGGCAAGAAGCCGGTAAAAAATGGGCCGCTGCGGCGCATTCGCAGCCGACGATTCCAAAGTCCGACAGGCTCCTCGAGCCGCCTGCACGAGCGCATGTTTATCATAGCTGCGTCCATCGTTTCGCTTTTTTGGCCCACACCCACCCTGCCGCCCATGTGCCAGTTGCTCGGCATGAATGCCAACACGCCCACCGACCTGAACTTCAGCTTCACCGGCTTCACGCAACGCGGCGGACGCACCGACCAGCATGCGGACGGCTGGGGCATTGCTTTTTTCGAAAACAAGGGCTTGCGCCACTTCGTGGACCCGCAGCGCGCGGTCGATTCGCCGCTCGCCGACTTGCTGCGACGCTACCCCATTCATAGCTGCAACGTCATCGCCCACATCCGCAAGGCTACGCAGGGCCGCGTGGCGCTCGAGAATTGTCACCCTTTCGTGCGCGAGCTTTGGGGGCGCTACTGGGTGTTCGCGCACAACGGCGACCTGAAAGACTTTCGCCCGCGCCTGCACACGCATTTCCATCCGGTGGGCGACACCGACAGCGAGCACGTGTTCTGCTGGATCATGCAGGAGCTCGCCAAGTCGCACGCGGGCGTGCCCAGCGTGGCCGAGCTCACGCTCACCCTGCGCGAACTGGCCGCGCGCGTGGCGCCCCACGGCACGTTCAACTTTCTGCTCTCGAACGGGCAGGCGCTATGGGCGCACGCCTCTACGCAGCTGCATTATCTCGAACGCCGCCACCCTTTCACGCAGGCCAGGCTCAGCGACGAGGACTTGAGCATCGATTTTTCCGCCCATACACGCCCGAGCGACCGGGTCGCCCTCGTTGTCACGGCGCCGCTCACGCGCGACGAGGTCTGGACGCGCATGGCGCCGGGTGAGCTGCGCGTCTTTGTCGATGGCACGAGCCATAGCGGTGGGGCGGGTGCTGCCAAGCCGCAAGTTTAGGGCAAAAATGGAGCCTAAGCCTTATTATACAAGCGCTAGTAGCTATTTTTACAATAGCGATTTGGGTTTCTGCCGCCTTCATTCGGCCGCACGGCGCAGCGTCTCCATGACCGGGCGGCGCAACACCTCCCGCAAGCCCCACCAGCCCGCCGCGAGCGCCAGCAGCGCACCGGCGAGCGCCCCCGCCAGCGGCACCCACAGCGGTGCCGTCCAGGCAAAGTCGAACACGTAGTGCGCCAGCGCCCAGCCCACGGCGAGCGCCGCCACGCTTGCCAGCAGGCCCGCGAGCAGCCCCACCGTGAGCAGCTCGGCGCGCTGCACGGCGCGCAGCAGGCGTGCGCTTGCGCCCAAAGCGCGCAAGATGGCAAATTCACGCGCGCGCTCCTCGCGCGTGGCCGAGACCGCGGCAAACAGCACCATGAGCCCGGCCGCGAGCGTGAAGACGAACAAAAATTCCACCGCAGCGATCACCTGGTCGAGCACGCGCTGCACCTGCGAGAGCGTCTGGCTCAGGTCCACGACGGTAAGGTTCGGAAACTCGCGCACGAGCGCGTTGTCGAAGCCCGGCAGCGCCGGCGCACGAAACGCGGCCAGGTAGGTCACGGCCACGCCGTCGAGCCGATCGAGCGGGTAGAGCACAAAAAAATTCGCGCGCATCGAGCTCCAATCCACCTTGCGCACGCTCGTGATGCGCGCCTCGCTTTGCACGCCGGCGATGTCGAAGCGCAGCCGGTCGCCCAGGCGCAGACCCAGCGTTTTGGCCAAGCCTTCCTCGATGCTGAGCGCGTCCGGCTCGTGCGCCACCCAGCGACCCGCAACCAGGGCGTTGTGCTCGGGCATGGTGCTGGTGTAGGAGAGGTTGAACTCGCGCTCCACGAGCTGCTTGGCGCGGTCTTCGGTGAAACTGTCCGAGCCCACGGGCTGGCCGTTGATGGCCACGAGCCGGCCGCGCACCATGGGGTACCAGTCGTACTGGCGCACGCCCGCCGCGTGCAGCCGCGCGCGAAACGCCTGCGCCTGCTCGGGCAGGATGTTGATCACGAAGCGGTTGGGCGCATCGGGCGGCGTGGCCTGGCGCCAGCTGCTGATGAGATCGGTGCGCAGCAACACCAGCAGCACCAGGGCCAGCAGGCCCACGGCCAGGCTGCTGATTTGCACCACCGTATACGCAGGCCGCGCCGCGAGCTGGCGCACGGCCAAAATCCACCAGCGCGGCGCCGTGGCCCTGCGCACCCAGGCGCGCAAGAGCCGCACCGCGCCCCACGCCAGCGCGGCAAACAGCAGCACCGCAGCGGCAAAACCGCCCACGGCGATCAAGCCAAGCTTCAAGTCGCGCCCCACGGCGAGCAGCAGCGCGGCAAAGCCCAGCGTGCCCACGCCCAACACGCCGAGCGACGCCGGCCGCAAGCCCCCCACGTCGCGCCGCAACACGCGCAGCGGCGGCACCTGCGCCAGTTGCAGCACCGGCGGCAGCCCGAAGGCCAGCAGCAGCGTAAGTCCCACACCCAGCCCAAACGCCACGGGCCGCCCACTCGGCGCAGGCAGGCCCGCTTCCACCAGCCCCGCGAGCAACTGCACGAAGCCCAGGTGCACCGCATAACCGAGCGCCACGCCCAGGCCGCTCGCAAACAGGCCCAGCAGCGCAAACTCCATACCATAGGCGCCCGCGATGCTGCGCTGGCTCTGGCCGAGCACGCGCAGCAACGCAGCCGTGTCCAGATGCGCGGCGGCAAAGCTGCGCGCCGCAAGCGCCACCGCCACGGCCGAAAGCAGGGCCGCGAGCAGCGCCACGAGATTGAGGAACTTGTCCGCGCGCTCCAGCGTCTGGCGCATCTCGGGGCGGCCCGTCTCCAGCGTCTCCAGGCGCACGCCGCGCACGCCGGGCTGCTTGAGCTCGGCTTCGGCCCAACGCACGAAGCTGCGCACCGCGGCGGGCGACCCGGCCACGGCAAAGCGGTACGTGAGGCGGCTCGCCGGTTGCACCAGGCCTGTCGCCGCAAGATCGGCCGCAGCGATCATGGCGCGCGGCGCGAAGTTGATGAAACCCGCCCCGCGGTCGGGCTCGAAGGCGATGGTGTGCGTGATGCGAAAGCGCGCATCGCCGAGCAGCAGCGCGTCCCCGATCCGCAAGCCGAGCGCCTCGAGCAGCGCCGCATCGACCCACACCGTGCCGCGCGCCGGCGTCTCGCGCGTGCTCTGCTCTGGCCCGCCCGGCTGCGCCTGCACGCGCAGGCTGCCACGCAGCGGATAGCCCGGCTCCACGCTCTTGAGCGCGACCAGCTTGGTGGCCCCGCCTTGCGCATCCTCGGTGCGCGCCATGGTGGCAAAGCTGATGCTGGTGACCGAGCGCAAACCCAGCGCCCGCGCGCGCTCGATGAACGCGGTGGGCGTAGGGTTGTCACTGACCACCACGGCGTCGCCGCCGAGCAGCTGCAAGGCATCGCGCTGCAGCCCGCGCTGCAGTCGATCCGAAAAAAAGCCCACGGCACAAAGCGCCGCCACGGCCAGCGTCACGGCCACCACCAGCAACCGCAACGAACCCGCACGCGCATCGCGCCACAAAGTGCGCCAGCCCAGGCGCAGAAAAGACCAGTCCATGGCCCGCAACCATAGCGCAAAAGGGCTTGGGGACGGGAGCCTGCGGGCATTCTGGCTTGCCATAGCGCGCTGGATAATGCTGCGCATGAACCAACTTTCTTCCTCCGAAGCAGGCAGCATCACCCGCGTGGCCGGCATCGAAGTCGGCCACTTCACCGACCCGCGCCGCCCCACGGGCTGCACCGTGGTGCTTGCGCGGGGCGGGGCCGTGGGCGGCGTGGACGTGCGTGGTGCGGCGCCGGGCACGCGCGAGACCGATTTGCTCGAACCCGGCAACCTGGTCGAGCAGGTGCACGCGGTGCTGCTCACGGGCGGCAGCGCCTGGGGGCTGGACGCCGCGAGCGGCGTGATGCGCTGGCTCGAGGAGCAAGGCATAGGCTACGACGTCGGCGTGGGCCGTGTGCCGCTGGTGCCTGCGGCCGTGCTGTTCGACCTGCCCGTGGGCGACATGCGCATCCGCCCCGACGCCGCCGCTGGTTACGCCGCCTGCGCCGCAGCCTGCGCACTAGACCCGCCCGAGGGCAACGTGGGCGCGGGCGCAGGCGCCACCGTGGGCAAGCTGTTCGGCCTTGCGCGCGCGATGAAGGGCGGCGTGGGCACGGCCTCGATCACGGTCGATGGCGTGACGGTGGGCGCGCTGATCGCGTGCAACGCACTCGGCGACGTGCTCGACCCAGGCAGCGCGCAAATTCTGGCCGGCGCGCGCACGCCCGACGGCCGGCATTTGCAGGACACGCTCCGCACTTTGCTGCAAGGCGCGCTGCACCAGCCGCCGCTGGGCGGCAGCAACACCACCATAGGCGTCGTTGCCACCGATGCCCCACTCACCAAGGCGCAGGCCCGGCGCCTGGCCCTGACCGCGCACGACGGCCTCGCGCGCTGCATCTACCCCGTGCACACGCCGTTCGACGGCGACACCTTGTTCGCGCTGGGCACGGGCCTGGCCGGCAAAAGCCTGGACATGCTGACCCTGTGCACCCTTGCCGCCGAAGCCACGGCCCGCGCCACGGTGCGCGCAGTGCTCGCGGCGCAGGCGCTGACCATTGCAGACCTGCACCTACCCTGTGCGCGAGATCTATGCGCGTGATCTGTGCGGTGCGTTGTCTGCCCATTGACCTCGGGAAATCGGCAGGAAGTTGGAATTTGCCCGAATTCCTGCCAATCGTGAAAAATCAATTTTGATAGCATTAACCGTTTTCTCCATCAGCGCAAACGGCCAAAATGAGTATGAATTTTTTGGTCGGCAGTGCAGGCACAGTGGCGTTGCTGCGCGCTGTCGTCAACGTGCCTTTGCCTGCGACGGGCCGCCGGCTTTCTTTTCGCGCAACTGCAGCAGGCGTTGCTGCAGTGGCTTGTCCGGCACCAGCACGGCCGCGACGGCGCCCGCAAAGACTTGCCCGCTATTGCCATCGAGCGAGATGACATCGCCCTCAGGCAAAGTCTTTGTGCCAAGCTGAATGCTGCGGCCTGCCAGGTCTATGTGCAGATCGCCGCAGCCCACGAGGCAGACCTTGCCGAGCTGGCGCGCAACCACCGCGGCGTGCGATGTGCGCGCGCCGCGCTGCGTCAGCAGGCCGAGCGCGTGGCCCAGCGCGTCGATGTCGGCGGTTTCGGCATCTTGCCGCACCAGTACCACGGGCACGCCCGCAGCGGCACGCGCCGCGGCGCGCTCGCCGTCGAGCGCGATTTCGCCGCTGACCACGCCGGGGCAGGCCGGGGTTGCGCGGGCCAGCGGCTGCGCGGCTTGCCCGCCCTCGCCCTGCGCCACCAACTGCAGCGTGCCCAGGCTTTCGACGGCGACGTTTTGGGTGCGCTCGAGCGCGGTGTCTTCGTCGATCACGCCTTCTTCGAGCAGGTCGAGCGCGATGCGCACGCTGGCCAGCGGGGTGCGTTTGCCCGCGCGCGTCTGCAGCCAGTGCAGCACGCCGTCCTGCACGGTGAATTCGAAGTCCTGCATGTCCTTGAATTCGTGCTCTAACGCCTTTGCGCCCTCCTGCAGCTGGCGCCAGGCGTCGGGCGCGATCTCGGCCAGCGCCTCGTGGCCGTGCGCGTTGCGCCGGCCTGAGACCACGTCTTCGCCCTGCGCGTTGACCAGAAAATCCACCCAGGGCGCAGGCTGGCCGCTCATGGGGTCGCGCGTGAAGCCCACGCCCGCGCCCGAATGGCCGCCGGAGTTGCCGAACACCATTTGCTGCACCGTCACGGCCGTGCCCATCTGGTCGTCGATGTGGTTGAGCTTGCGGTAGCTCACGGCTTTTTCGGCGTGCCAGGATGTGAACACCGCGCGGATCGCCGCGCCCAACTGCGCCGTGGCCGACTGCGGGAAGGGCTCGCCGACCTGCTGCTGGTAGATGGACTGAAAGCTGCGTGTCAAGCCGCGCAGCTCGTTGAAGTCGAGCAGGCGCTCGTCGCGCCCCTGCGCCACGCGCGCGATTTCCTGCTCGAACAGCGCCGGATCGACGCCCGCCACCACCTCGGCATAGCTGGCCACCAGGCGCCGGTAGGCGTCCCAAACCATGCGCGGGTTGCCCGTCTGGCGTAAGAGCCCCGGCAGCGTGGCATCGCACAGGCCCACGTTGAGCAGCGTCTCCATCATGCCGGGCATAGACACGGGCGCACCCGAGCGCACCGAGACGACGAGCGGCCGGCGCGGATCGCCGAGCGCCAGGCCCGTGGCCTCTTCGAGCGCGGGGATGCCCACCGAGAACGCGGGCAGCAGGCAATCGTCCGGGGCTTGCGTGTACTGCGTGCCGATCACGAGCGCAGGCGGCACGCGCAGGCCGATCGCCGCCATGCGTAGCAGGTTATAAGCCTTGGAGCCCATGCTCTCGCGCCCGGCCTTGGTGCCGTGCTGCTCGTGGTGTGCGTGGCGGTGACCATGGCCGCTCGGGCCCGCCTGCCCGGCCTGGGTGATCAGGTAAAAATGCTTGGGCCAGTGCATTGCAGAAGACTTCACGACGCCACCTCCGTCTTGCTGAGCACCATCTGGCGCAGCGCATAACCGGCAGCGAGCAGGCCGTCCGTGGCCTTTTCCATGGTGCCGGCGAGTTCGGTGGCAAGCTGCAGGCTGACCGGCGCAGCATGCAGCGCACCCACGATGGCCACCCGCGCCTCGCGCGCGAGCTGGTCGCACATGCGCTCGGCGCGCAACATGCGCCAGAGGGTTTGCAGGAACTGCTCGCTGTCGACCGGGTCACCCCGGTCGCTGACGTGGCGGGCGATTTCGACCGCCTTGACCTGGTCCTGAATCGCCGCGAGCGTGGTGTCGGCCAAGTGCGTGAGCACCTCGTTGACGGCCGCAGGCAGGCCACCGAGCGGCGCCACGAACAGCATCGAATGCACGAACATGGCTTCCTCGAGCGCGTCGGCGACGTCGTCGGACTTCTCGAGCAATTCGACCACGGGCTGCCAGCGCCCGTGGCGCTCGGCACGCTGGCGCGCGTCCATGAGCAAGTGGTCGGCCTGGCGCTCCCAAACCTTGGCGCGTGCGACCAGGTCGGTGCGCGCTGCGGCGTCGGCACCCGCGCCGCTCTCGATGGCCGCGCACAGCCCGAGCGCAATGGCATGGGTGTAGGCTGCGTGTTCGGCCAACAGGTCGAACTCGAAGCTGCGCTGGCGCAGCACGCGCGCAAGCAGCATGCGCGCCTCATCGGCGATCAAGGCCACAGGCTGCTGCTGGCGCAGCATGGTGCTCGCGATGCGCAACAGCTCCAGCAGATAATCGGCCGCCGCTGCCTCGCCCAGGACTTCGTCGAGCCGATCGCCGATGCGGAAGGCATCGCCATCGACGGCCTGCATGGCCGCAAAGACGAGCCGCTCGCCGCCTGCCTCGAGCCAGCCTACATGCCCCCATTCCTCCTGTGCGGCCTTGGCGAGCAGCTGCTGCGCCTGCGCCTTGCTCACGAAATTCTGCAGGCGCTTGCGCGCCCGGTTCCAGTCGATCACGAACACGATGCGCGAGGCCACGCCCTCGAGCGCGTTCTCGAGCGCCTGCATGCTATCGGCCTGGAAGCGCGCATCGCCCAATACGTAAGGCTTTCCGGCGTTCAGACCTTCGACGGTGCGCGGCTCGGACACCGTCCAGGTAAAGCCCAGCGCTTCGAGCATGCCGCGAAAGAAGTTGAAGCGCGCCGTGTGCAGATCGGAATACGTCAGGCGCAGCTCCATCCCTTCCACCGTGATCACGAGCACGTGCACGTCGTTCGTGCCGATGTCGTTTTGGATCAGCAGCCGCGCCCCGTCGCGCGTGACCGCCGTGTCCAGGCCCGGGTGCGAGAACTTGAGCGGCGCCGTGCGGTGCAGACCGCGCATGAACGCGCTGACCAGCGGGCGGTCTTGCTTGTCGATCTGCCACACGTGCGCGCCGTCGAGGTCTTCGGTGGCGATCTCGCTCGCCATCGCATTGAGCTGCTGGTGCAAGTCCATCACGAGCAGGTGCAGGCTGTCGCCGGCCTTGCGGTCGCCGTGGGTGAGCTGCGCGAGCGCAGCGCGCTCCAGCCCTTCGTCGGTGTCGAGCTCGCGCAGGCGCTGCAGCCAAGAGTCGCGCCGCGCCGTGAGCTCGGGCGGACAGGCGCGACCGCTGTCGCACACCGGGCGCGCCATGGTGGCAAGGTCTGCCGCCAGCGCGGCCAGCAGCTTGTCCTGGTGGCGCATGACCAAACGCCCGTCGTCGAAATACGCGCTTTTCACGAGCTCCGGCAGCCAAGCAGCATCCTGCAAGCCCGCATGCGCAAGCTCGCGCCCCCAGTCGGGCACGGCGGTGTCGGGCGCGGCCGCGTGCTGGGCAGCCGACTGCAACAAAGTGAGGTAGAGCTTGAGCCGGTCATTGGCGGCCAAGGCCGCCTTGACCCAGGCCGGCAGCAGCAACGACTGCTGCCCGCCGAGCGAGGCCACGGCTTGTTCCTTGCGCATGGGCTTTCCTGGCGAAGTGGATCGGAAGCCCTGACGATCGCATCCCGATATGGCATGGTCATGACAAGCCCGGGAATTGGGGTCAAGGAATTCGGGTCAGATTCCACACCCCAGAAAACTCTATTTTTTATAGCTGCTTACGCTGATTCCATAAGCGCAAATGGGCAAAATGGCATGAAATTGAAATCCGACGCCGATTCCGCCATTCACCGCCCCAGCAACTCGCGCACCTGCTGCAGCGCGGCGGGGTCTTCCATGGTGGTGAGGTCACCAGGGTCGCGGCCTTCGGCGACGGCTTGCAGGGCGCGGCGCAGGAGTTTGCCGCTGCGCGTCTTGGGCAGCACGTTCACGAAATGCACGCGCGCCGGGCGGGCCACGGCGCCGAGCTGATGATCGACGAGCTTCATCACCTCGCCTTCGAGCTTGAGGCGCGCCTCGGGGCTGTCCAGCCCGGTGGCATCGCGGGCCACGGCAAAGGCCATCGCAGCCTGGCCCTTGAGGCTGTCGGCGACGCCGACCACGGCCACTTCGGCGATGTTAGGGTGCGAGGCGATGCACTCCTCGATCTCGCGCGTACCCAGGCGGTGACCCGCGACGTTGATCACGTCGTCGGTGCGGCCGAGGATGAAGTAGTAGCCATCGGCATCGCGTATGCCCCAGTCAAAGGTGCTGTAGATCAAGCGGCCCGGGATGCTCTTCCAATAGGTGTTGACGAAGCGCGCGTCGTCGCGCCACACGGTCTGCATGCAGCCGGGTGGCAGCGGCCCCTCGATGGCGAGCACGCCTTTGTGGTTGGGCGCCGTGAGCTCCTCGCCCGTGGCGTCGTCGACGAGCTTGACGCGGTAGCCGTACATGGCCTTGCCGGGGCTGCCAAAGCGCGGCGTCTGCGGCTCCACGCCCTGCGCGAGCGTGAGGATGGGCCAGCCGCTTTCGGTCTGCCAGTAGTTGTCGATGATGGGCACGTGCAAGGCATCGCTGATCCACTGCGCCGTGGACTCGTCGAGCGGCTCACCCGCGAGCCACAGGGCCTTGAGGCTGTCGACGCGGTACTTTTGCAGCCACGACGGGTCCTGCTTTTTGAGCACGCGCACCGCCGTGGGCGCCGAAAACATGTGCGTGACACGGTATTTTTCGACGATGCTCCACCACACGCCTGGATGGGGCCGCGTAGGCAGGCCCTCATACATCACGGTGGCCATGCCGGCGAGCAAGGGGGCATAGATGATGTAGCTGTGGCCCACGACCCAGCCGATGTCGCTCGTCGTGAAAAAGGTCTGCCCAGGCTGTCCATCGAAGATGTGCTTCATGCTCGCGGCCAGCGCCACGGCGTAGCCACCGGTGTCGCGCTGCACGCCCTTGGGCTTGCCCGTGGTGCCGCTGGTGTAGAGCGTGTAGCTCGGGTGCGTGGCCTCGACCCAGACGCAGGGCACGCTGGTATGCAGGTGCTGCGCACGCAAGGCTGCCCAGTCGTGGTCGCGCCCCGGCTGCCGCTGCATGGGCGCGAGGCCGCGATCGACGAGCAACACCGCGGACGGTTTGTGGCGCGACTGCGCGATGGCCTCGTCGAGCAGCGGCTTGTAGGGCACGACCTTACCGCCGCGCGAGCCCGCGTCGGCGCTGACCACGACCATGGGCTCGGCATCCTCGATGCGCGCGGCCAGCGACCCTGCCGCAAAGCCGCCGAATACGACCGAGTGCAACGCACCGATACGCACGCAGGCAAGCATGGCAAACGCGGCCTCGGCGATCATGGGCATGTAGATCAGCACACGGTCGCCTTTTTGCACGCCCAGCGCTTGCAGCGCCGCCGCCATGCGCTGCACCTCGGCGTGCAGCTCGGCGTAGCTGTAGCTGCGCTCGCTGTCGGTTTCGGTCGAAATGGCGATCAGCGCGGTGTTCTGCGCGCGGTTCGCGAGGTGCCGGTCCACGGCGTTGTGACACAAGTTCGTCGTGCCGCCCACGAACCAGCGCGCAAACGGCGGCTGGCTGTAGTCGCAGATCTGCTGCGGCGGCGTCTGCCAGTCGATCAGTTGCGCCTGCTCGCGCCAGAAGGCGTCGGGCTCCTCGATCGAGCGGCGGTAAAACTCGGCATAGCTGGTCATGGGGTCATCTCCTTGCATCCCGTGGCAAACTGCAAATTATCAATCGGCCCGCGCCGCATCCGCGAGCCTTTGCGCGCAGGCGTTGGCCTGCCGCGCATCGCGCGCCTCGACCATCACGCGCAGCAATGGCTCGGTGCCGCTCGCGCGGATCAGCATGCGGCCGTTGTCGCCCAGCTCCTGCTCCACCGACCGGGCAGCCTCGGCAAGCAGGCGGTTTTGGCGCCAATCCTGCCCCGGCGCCAGGCGCACGTTGAGCAGCACTTGCGGAAAGAGCTGCACGTCCGCGAGCAGCTGCGCCAGGCTGCGCTCACTGCGCACGCAGGCCTGCAAGACCTGCAACGCACTGACGAGGCCATCTCCCGTGGTGTGGCGGTCCAGGATCAGCAAATGGCCCGAGCTCTCGCCGCCTAGCACCCAGTGATGGCGCTCAAGCTCTTCGAGCACGTAACGGTCGCCCACGGCGGCGCGCACCAGCTTGACGCCGCGCGCCTTCAGGGCCAATTCCACGCCCATGTTGGTCATCAAGGTGCCGACCACGCCCGGCACGTATTCATCACGCCCCATGCGGTCGGCCACGAGCAAGTACAGCAGCTCGTCGCCGTTGTAAAGGCGCCCTTGCGCATCGACCATCTGCAGGCGGTCGGCGTCGCCGTCGAGCGCGATGCCGTAATCCGCCTGGTTCGCGCGCACGGCACGCACGAGCGCATCGGGATGGGTCGCGCCGACGCCATCGTTGATGTTGGTGCCGTCGGGCGCGCAGCCTATGGCCAGCACGTCCGCACCAAGTTCGTGAAACACCTTGGGCGCCACCTGGTAGGCCGCGCCGTGGGCCGCATCGACGACGATCTTGAGCCCCTTGAGCGTCAAGTCCTGCGCAAAAGTGCTCTTGCAAAACTCGATGTAGCGCCCCGCCGCATCGCCGAGCCGGCGCGCCTTGCCCAGGCTAGCCGAATCGGCCCACTGGGGTGGCTCGTCGAGCGCGGCTTCGACGGCCTGCTCCCAGGCGTCTGGCAGCTTGCTGCCCTGTGCGCTGAAAAACTTGATGCCGTTGTCAGGGTACGGGTTGTGGCTCGCGCTGATGACCACGCCCAGGCTCGCGCGTTGCGCACGCGTGAGGTAGGCCACACCCGGCGTGGGCAGCGGGCCGAGCAGCACCACATCGACGCCAGCGGAGTTGAAGCCCGATTCGAGCGCGCTCTCGAGCATGTAGCCCGAGATGCGCGTGTCCTTGCCGATCAGCACCGTCGGGCGCTCTTCCGTCTGGCGCAGCACCCGGCCTACGGCGTGGCCCAGGCGCAGCACGAAGTCCGGCGTGATCGGCGGCCGCCCCACCGTGCCGCGGATACCGTCGGTGCCGAAAAATTTGCGCGTCATGCTTGTGCCTCTTTCGTTGTCGTCTCTTGGGAATCTCGCTCCGCCTGGCAGGCCGCACGCCAGACTGCGAGTGCGGCCACCGTGGCGCGCACGTCATGTACGCGCACGATGTGCGCACCGCGCTCCACGGCCAACAGCGCCGCGGCCACACTGGGCGCCAGGCGTTCCTCCACGGGCAGCCCCGTCACGGCGCCGAGCGCCGATTTGCGCGACCAGCCCACGAGCAAGGGGTGGCCCATCGCAAGCAATTCGCGCTGGCGCGCGAGCAGCGCGAAATTCTGCTCCACCGTTTTGCCGAAACCCACGCCGGGGTCCAGCGCAATACGTGCTTTTTCGACGCCTAGCGCTTGCAGCGCCTGCGCTTGTAGCTGCAAAAAGCGAAGCACCTGCGGCAATGCGTCGCCTTGCATGGGCGCGAGCTGCATGGTTTGTGGATCGCGGTGCATGTGCATCAGGCACACGCCGCAGGCAGGGTGCGCAGCCACCACTTGCGCCGCGCCGGGCTGGCGCAGCGCCCAGATGTCATTGACGATGTCCGCACCCAGATCGAGTGCGGCCTGCATGACCTGCGGCTTGTAGGTATCGACGGATACCGGCACACCCAGGCGCACTGCGGCACGCACCACGGGCAGCACGCGCGCGAGCTCGTCCTCCAGCGGCAGCGGCGCGCTGCCGGGGCGCGAGGACTCACCACCGATGTCGAGAATGTCCGCGCCCTCTTTCAGCAACTGCTCGCAGTGCGCAAGCGCCGCCGCGGTCGTCGCGTGCTGGCCACCGTCGGAGAAAGAGTCCGGCGTGACGTTCACGATGCCCATGACCTGGGGACGCGACAGGTCGATACGAAAACGCGCCGTGTGCCAGAACATCTGCGGTGTTTCCGAGAAGAGGAAGGAATGTGGATGAAAGGTCAAGATGCGTGAAAAAAACGGGGCCTCATGCCCCGTTTCGTCAACAGGTTCCAGGCCGAGAACTGCCTGGAAGCTATTGGATCATGCCGCCGTAGGCGCCGGATCGGCCGTCACCGCGGGCGTGCCGCCCGAGCCTCCGCCCGACGAGGGCGTGCGTGGCGTCCAATCCTTGGGCGGGCGCGGCTCTCTGCCGGCCATGATGTCGTCGAGTTGTTCGCTGTCTATGGTTTCCCATTCGAGCAGCGCCTTGGCCATGGCGTGCATCTTGTCGCTGTGCTCCTCGATCAAGCGCCGCGCCAAAGCGTATTGCTCGTCGATGATGCGGCGCACCTCGCGATCGACCTTTTCCATGGTTTCTTCGCTCATGTTGGTGGTCTTGGTGACCGAGCGGCCCAGGAACACCTCACCCTCGTTTTCAGCATAGACCATGGGCCCCAGCGCGTCACTCATGCCGTAGCGCATGACCATGTCGCGCGCGATTTGCGTGGCACGCTCGAAGTCGTTGGAGGCGCCCGTGGTCATCTGGTGCATGAACACCTCTTCGGCGATGCGGCCGCCGAACAGCATGCTGATCTGGTTGAGCATGTATTCACGGTCGTAGCTGTAGCGGTCTTTTTCGGGCAGGCTCATGGTCACGCCGAGCGCGCGGCCACGCGGAATGATGGTGACCTTGTGCACCGGATCGCACTTGGGCAGCAACCGGCCTATGAGCGCATGACCGGCCTCATGGTAGGCGGTGTTGCGGCGCTCCTCCTCGGGCATGACCATGCTCTTGCGCTCGGGGCCCATGAGGATTTTGTCCTTGGCGCGCTCGAAGTCCTGCATCTCGACCACACGCGCATTGCGGCGTGCGGCCATCAATGCAGCCTCGTTGCACAGGTTCGCCAGATCAGCGCCGCTCATGCCCGGCGTGCCGCGCGCGATGATGCTCGCACTCACATCCTGCCCGACCGGAATCTTGCGCATGTGCACATTCAGAATCTGCTCGCGGCCGCGGATGTCGGGCAAGGTAACGTACACCTGCCGGTCGAAGCGCCCGGGGCGCAACAGGGCTGCATCCAAAATGTCGGGGCGGTTGGTCGCCGCGATCACGATCACGCCGAGGTTGGTCTCAAAGCCGTCCATCTCGACCAGCATCTGGTTGAGCGTCTGCTCGCGCTCATCGTTACCGCCGCCCAGGCCCGCACCGCGCTGGCGGCCCACGGCGTCGATTTCGTCGATGAAGATGATGCAAGGCGCGTTCTTCTTGGCGTTCTCGAACATGTCGCGCACTCGCGCCGCCCCCACGCCTACGAACATCTCGACGAAGTCAGAGCCCGAAATGCTGAAAAACGGCACCTTGGCTTCGCCCGCGATCGCCTTGGCAAGCAAAGTCTTGCCGGTGCCCGGCGGCCCGACGAGCAGCAGACCCCGCGGAATGCGTCCGCCGAGCTTCTGGAATTTTTGCGGGTCTTTGAGGAAGTCCACGACCTCCTTGACCTCTTCCTTGGCCTCGTCGCAGCCGGCCACGTCGGTGAAGGTGACGGTGTTGGTGTTTTCATCGAGCATGCGCGCCTTGCTCTTGCCGAAGCTGAAGGCCCCGCCCTTGCCGCCGCCCTGCATCTGGCGCATGAAATACACCCACACACCGATCAGCAGCAGCATGGGCCCCCAGCTCACGAGCAGCGTCATGAGCAGCGAACCCTCTTCGCGCGGCTTCACGTCGAACTTGACGTTGTTGTTGATGAGGTCACCGATCAGACCACGATCGAGGTACGTGGCCGTCGTGCGGATACGCCGGTCATCGTTGGTGAGAGCGATGATCTCGGTACCGCTTTGCCCTTCCTGGATGGTCGCGCTCTTGATGTGGTTGTTGCGGACTTCCGCCAAGAAATCGGAATATCCAACATACGACGCACTCGGGCTCACGCGACCGTCGAACTGTTTGAACACCGTGAACAGCACCATGGCGATGACCAGCCACACGGCGATTTTTGAAAACCATTGATTCTTCAAGCGCAACTCCAGTTTCCCCTAGGGATCAAAACCATTGGCTCGCAACACCGAGCCAGCCCCCATGTGCAGGGCATTTTAGGCATTTCAAGCGCAAAGACCGATTGGCATTTCCCATCATCACCATAGGGCTTGAGGCCATTCATTGGCTCGCCATGGTCCAATGTGCGTCAGGTTCCTAGGAGCCTGTCGGACTTTGGGCGTCGATAGCGAGAATGCGCCCCAGCGAGGCCAGTTTTTGCCGGATTCGCAGCCCCATAGTGGTGCTATGGGGCAAGAAGCCGGTAAAAAATGGGCCGTTGCGGCGCGTTCGCAGCCGACGATTCCAAAGTCCGACAGGCTCCTAGGACAGGGCGCAGAACGCTCTCACCCCGCCGCCTGCACCTGCTCTTTGAGCTTGCTGCTCGCATGAAACGTGACCACACGGCGCGCCTTGATCGGAATCAACTCGCCTGTGCGTGGATTGCGCCCCGGCCGTGAAGCCTTGGTACGCACCTGAAAGGTGCCAAAACCCGTCAGGCGCACGTCCTCACCTTTGACGAGGCTTTGCACGAGCAGCTCGAAAAAAGCCTCGACCATTTCTTTGGATTCGCGCTTGTTCAAACCAATCTGGTCGAACAGCAATTCCGCCAGCTGCGCCTTGGTCAAGGCTGGGGTTTCGAGGTTTTCTA
Organism: Extensimonas vulgaris; assembly: GCF_003337425.1. GTDB lineage: Bacteria > Pseudomonadota > Gammaproteobacteria > Burkholderiales > Burkholderiaceae_C > Extensimonas > Extensimonas vulgaris. The sequence continues at coordinate 210,549 of NZ_QPJU01000005.1, read as the reverse complement.
CGGTCAATTCGATCATTGGGCTACTCCGACACGACTTACGCAAATCGAGGTCAGGCAAGGCGCCAGCCCCAAGGGAAAACACTTTGCTGCATCCTTGCTTGTGTAAGTCCATTCCGATATTCCTGCTCGTCGCTCAGGCACGCAAGCGCGCCTTAAGACGCCGAGCGAGTTCAGCCACGGCGGCTTGCATGGCGGCGTCGATCTCGGCTTCGGTCAGGGTCGCACCCTCACGCGCGAGCGTGATACGCACTGCGAGGCTTTTTTCACCAGGCCTCACACCAGATACTCCCGCTGCCGCCGCAGTGCCATCACGCGCGGACTGCGCCTGGGGCTTATAAACGTCGAACAACACCACCGCCTGCAGCAGATTCGGCGCAATGGCTGCCGTGATTGCTGCTTGCACTTGGGCAAAAGTCACGCCCTCGGCCACCACCACAGCCAAATCACGCTCCACCGGCTGCTGGCGTGCTACGGGCCGCGCTTGCGGCAAGGGGCGCTGCAGCACAGCCTCGAGTTCGAGCTCGAACAGCTGCGGCGCCTGCGGCAGCTCCCATCCCTGGCACCAACGTGGGTGCAACTCACCGATGAAGCCAATGGCTTGTCCACCCAGCAGCACGCGCGCGCAGCGCCCAGGGTGCATGGCCGGATGCTCGGCGGGCTCGAAATCGGCCTCGAACGGCGCGAGCAAGGCTTGTACGTCACCTTTGACGTCAAAAAAATCGACTTCACGCGCCTTTTGCCCCCACTGCAGCCTATCGACGAGGCCGTAGGCCAACCCTGCGACGCGCATGGGCTGGTGTACGCCCGCGACCGTGCGGTCGCTGTCGGGTACGCTGGCGTCGCGCAAAAAGACGCGACCCAACTCGAACACGCGCACCCGCTGCGCCTTGCGGTCCAGGTTGAAACGCAAAACCTGTAGCAAAGAGCCAAGCAAAGACGAGCGCATTACGCTCATTTGGCTTGCAATCGGGTTGAGCAGGCGGATGGGCTGTGTGTTGCCGGCAAGCTCCTGCTCCCAGCACTCTTCGACGAAGCTGAAGTTGATCGTCTCCTGATAGCCCAGCGCAGCCAGGGCACGGCGCACCGCAAACGGGCTGCGCTGCGTTTCGGGCGCGACGCGCGGCGTGACCGGCGCGAGCGGCGGCGTCGTAGGCAGTCGCTGGTAGCCAACCATGCGCGCGACTTCTTCGATCAAGTCCTCCTCGATCGCCAGATCGAAGCGGTAGGACGGCGGCACGACCTCGAGGATGCCCCCATCCGCCGCGTCCGGGGTGGCATCCGGGGTGTTTTTCGGTGTCACCTCCAACCCCAGCCGCGCGAGCGCCTCGCTGCATTGCGCCTGCGTCAGAGGCATGCCCAGGACTTTGCATGCGCGCGCCACGCGCAGTCTCACGGGTTGCCGCACAGGCATACGCACGCGCTGGTCGTCGATCGGCCCGCAGACAGTTTCAGGCGTGCCGCAGATGTCCAGCACAAGTTGCGTGATGCGCTCGATGTGCTCGACGGTGTGCTCTGGATCGACGCCGCGCTCGAAGCGGTGCCCCGCATCGGTTGCAAAGTTGTAGCGCCGTGAGCGCCCCGCGACGGCCTTGGGCCACCAGAAGGCGGCTTCGATGTAGATGTTGCGCGTGGCGTCCGACACCGCCGTGGCGTCGCCGCCCATGATGCCTGCGAGCGATTCCACGCCTTGCGCATCGGCGATCACGCCGACCTTTTCATCGACGCTCACCGTATTGCCATTGAGCAGCTTGAGCTGCTCGCCCGGCCGACCCCAGCGCACCTCGAGGTCGCCGTGGATCTTGTCGAGGTCGAAAATGTGCGAAGGCCGTCCGAGCTCGAACATCACGTAATTCGAAATGTCGACCAGCGGCGACACACTGCGCTGCCCGCAGCGTGCGAGCCTGTCGACCATCCACTGCGGCGTTTGCGCGCGCGTGTTCACGTTACGCACGATGCGGCCCGAAAAACGCCCGCACAAATCCGGCGCCAGCACCTGCACGGGCAATTTATCGGTGCAACCCACGGGCACGCTGGGGAAAGCAAGCGGTTGCAGCGGCGCGCCCGTCAAGGCAGAAAGCTCGCGCGCCACGCCGTACACGCTCAGGCAATGCGCAAGGTTCGGCGTGAGCTTGAGCGTGAAAAGGGTATCGTCAAGGTTCAACCACACCCGCACATCCTGCCCCACGGGCGCATCGGGCGCGAGTTCGAGCAAACCGCCGTGGTCATCAGAGAGCTGCAGCTCACGCGCCGAACACAGCATGCCCTGGCTCTCGACCCCGCGCAGCTTGCTCGTCTTGATGCGAAATGGCTTGCCATCGGGCCCAGGCGGCAGTTCGGCCCCGACGAGCGCGCACGGCACTTTGATGCCCGGCCGCGCATTGGGCGCACCGCACACGATGTTCAGCAAAGCGCCCTGCCCTACGTCGACTTGGCACACGCGCAGCCGATCGGCGTCCGGGTGTTGCACCGCCTCTTTGATTTCTCCCACCACTACACCTGAAAAAGGCGGTGCCCCAGGGCGCAGTTCCTCGACCTCTAGGCCCGCCATGGTCAATGTTTCGGCGAGCTCGGTCGTGGAAAGGGGTGGGTTGCAGAAGCTGCGCAACCAGGATTCAGGAAATTGCATGGTCAAACGATCAAAAGGTGGCCGCCCGCGGGGGCGCACCGCGGCTCATTGGAACTGCGACAAAAAGCGGATGTCGCCATCGAAGAACAGGCGCAGGTCGTTCACGCCGTAGCGCAGCATGGTGAGACGATCGGGCCCCATGCCAAAGGCAAAACCAATGAATTTTTCGGGATCCAGCCCCATGTTGCGCACCACCGTAGGGTGCACCTGGCCTGATCCCGCGACCTCGAGCCAGCGCCCCGCGAGCGGCCCGGTCGGAAACTGGATGTCGATTTCGGCGCTGGGCTCGGTGAACGGGAAAAAACTCGGCCGAAAGCGCAGCACCAGGTCGTCGTTTTCGAAAAAAGCCCGACAAAAGTCGGTGAAGACGACCTTCAGGTCTTTGAAGCTCACGTTCTCGCCAATCCACAAGCCTTCACACTGGTGGAACATGGGCGAATGCGTGGCGTCGCTGTCGACGCGGTAGGTGCGCCCTGGCGCGATCACGCGGATTTCGGGCATGGGGCCGGCAAACGGTTCTCCGCCATCTTCGCCCAGACCTTGCGCGGCGCGGTGCTTCTTGACATGCTGCACGGCGTAGCGGATTTGCATCGGGCTGGTGTGTGTGCGCAGCAGGTGGGGCGCGTTTTCAGTGCCACCTTCAACGTAAAAAGTATCGTGCATGGAACGCGCCGGATGGTCTTGTGGCGTGTTCAATGCGGTGAAGTTGAACCAGTCGGTCTCGATCTCAGGCCCGTCGGCCACGTCAAAACCCATGGAGCCAAAAATGGCCTGGATACGCTCCAGCGTGCGCGACACCGGGTGCAAGCCCCCGGCGCCACGCTGGCGGCCCGGCAAGCTCACATCGAGCGCCTCGGCCTGCAATTGCGCCTGCAACTGCGCCTCGGCCAGCGCCTGGCGGCGCGCCTGCAGCGCTGCTTCTATGGCCTGCTTGGCCGCGTTGATGGCCGCACCGCGCGTTTTTTTCTCCTCGACGGAAAGCTGCGCGAGCCCCTTCATGAGCTCGGTCAAGCGCCCGGACTTGCCGAGGAACTGCGCCTTGGCATTTTCCAGTTCCGCCGGCGTGTTGCTTTGCGCGAACAGGCGCGCCGCGCTTTCGACCAGAGAATCCAAATCGTTCATATCGACTTCTCAAAAACAACAAGGGCTAGTGCCTTTCAAGCGCTAACCCTTGCCTTGACTGCGCAAGCAGCTATCAAAAAATAACTGCTCGCAGCACTCGCACACGCAGCCAACTCAGGCGGCCAGCTTGGCCTTGACCTGGTCGACGATGCTGCCGAACGCCGCCTTGTCGTGCACGGCGAGGTCGGCCAACATTTTGCGATCGATCTCGATCGAGGCTTTCTTCAGCCCATTGGCGAATTGGCTGTAGGTCAGACCCAGTTCACGGGCCGCGGCGTTGATACGCGCGATCCAGAGCTGGCGGAATACGCGCTTTTTCGCGCGGCGGTCGCGGTAGGCGTACTGACCCGCTTTCATCACCGCCTGCTTGGCGATGCGGAAAACGTTGCCGCGGCGACCGCGGAAGCCCTTGGCCAGGGCGAGAACTTTTTTGTGACGGGCACGGGCAGTGACGCCACGTTTAACGCGAGGCATATGCGTTACTCCTTGTTCGTCTAGCGATTACAGACCGGCAAAAGGCATCATCTGCGCGACGTGACCAAGGTTGGTCTCATGCACATTGACAGCCCCACGCAGGTGACGCTTGTTTTTGGTGGTCTTCTTGGTCAGGATGTGACGCTTGAAGGCTTGACCGCGCTTGACGGTACCACCGGGACGAACGCGAAAACGCTTTTTCGCGCTGCTCTTGGTCTTCATTTTGGGCATTGCATGCTCCTCTTGGTTTGTGCTCGCGAGGCGTTTGCAAACCGACCTGCAAACTTGGAAGCCCCGAGCCACTTTTGGCGGCAAAGCATCATTGCTTTGCCGCATCGCAGCGCACTCTTTGAAAGCGCGCACGCCGATTTCAGGCTGCAGCCGCAGTGGAAGCCGAAGTGCCGGCCTCTGTCGTTTTGGCTGCAGTTTTTTTCTTGCCAGGTGCGATCATCATGATCATCTGCCGCCCTTCGAGCTTCGGGAACTGCTCGACGACGATGGCGTCGCCAAGGTCGTCCCGAATGCGATTGAGAAGCGCCAAACCGAGTTCCTGATGGGTAATTTCGCGCCCACGAAAACGCAGCGTGATTTTGCACTTGTCGCCTTCGGCCAAAAAACGGCGGATGTTGCGCATTTTGATCTGGTAGTCAGCCTCGTCCGTCCCAGGACGAAACTTGACCTCCTTGATCTCTATCACCGTCTGCTTGGCCTTGGCCTCGGCAGCGCGTTTTTGCTCTTGATACTTGAACTTGCCGTAATCGACCAGACGACACACAGGCGGACTTGCCATGGGTGCAATCTCAACCAGATCGACATCCAGCTCACCCGCCATACGCAAAGCCTCGGAAAGGCTCACAACCCCCAGAGGCTCGTTATTGGGGCCGCTCAGGCGCACTTCAGGCGCAGTAATTTCCCGGTTCAGTCGGTGCTTGCGCTCTTCACGCTGACGACGGTCACGAAATTCGGTAGCGATGGTACTTTTCCTTGAAATCAAAAATGATGAAAACTCTTTGCTGCACGCTGATGCCAAGCATGGCGCCCGACTTCACAGCGATCAGACTTTTGCTGCGAGATCTTGGGCAATACGCTCGACAAAGGCATCGAGAGACATCATACCCAGATCTCTGTTGCCCCGCGCACGCACGGCAACCGCTCCAGCCGCCTTCTCCTTCTCGCCGGCGACGAGGATGTAGGGCAGCTTCTGCAAGGAATGCTCGCGTATTTTATAGGTAATCTTTTCGTTGCGCAGATCAGTCGCAACCCTAAGGTCTTGATTCGGCAATGCTTTTTGTAGTTTCGCGGCAATTTCGCGACAGTAATCGGCCTGCGCGTCGGTGATGTTGAGCACCGCGACCTGCACGGGCGCGAGCCAAACCGGCAAAGCACCCGCGTGCTGTTCGATCAAAATGCCGATGAACCGCTCGAGGCTTCCCACGATGGCGCGGTGCAACATCACGGGACGATGGCGCGCCCCATCTTCGCCCACGTACTCGGCATCGAGCCGCTCGGGCATCGAAAAATCGACCTGCATGGTGCCACACTGCCATTGGCGGCCTATGGCATCCTTGAGCGTATATTCGATCTTCGGCCCATAAAAGGCGCCGTCACCCGGCGCGAGCTCGAATTCGCAGCCGGAAGCGCGCAAACTCTCCATGAGCGCATGTTCTGCCTTGTCCCAACTTGCGTCCGAACCGATGCGCGCTTCGGGCCGCGTGGCCACCTTGTAAATGATGTGCTCGAAGCCAAAATCGCGGTACACCTTCTGCAGCAAGCTGGTGTAGGCGATGCATTCGGGCAGGATCTGGTCTTCGGTGCAAAAAATGTGGCCATCGTCCTGCGTAAAGCCCCGTACGCGCATGATGCCGTGCAGCCCGCCCGACGGCTCATTGCGATGGCACTGGCCAAACTCGCCGTAGCGTAGCGGCAAGTCGCGGTAACTCTTGATTCCTTGCTTGAAAATCAGAAGGTGCCCTGGGCAGTTCATCGGCTTGAGCGCGTATTCACGCTTTTCGCTCTCGGTGATGAACATGTTGTCGCGGTACTTGTCCCAGTGGCCGGTCTTTTCCCACAGCGTTTTGTCTAGTAGCTGCGGCCCCTTGACCTCCAGATAGCCGTTGTCGCGGTAAACGCGGCGCATGTATTGCTCGACTTCCTGCCATATCGCCCAACCTTTGGGATGCCAGAACACCACGCCGGGCGCATGGTCATCGATGTGGAACAGGTCGAGTTCGCGCCCCAGCCTGCGATGGTCGCGCTTTTCGGCCTCCTCGAGCATGGCGAGGTACTGCTGCAGCTCCTCTTTCGTGGCCCAGGCGGTACCGTAGATGCGCTGCAGCATCTCGTTGCGGTGGTCGCCGCGCCAGTATGCGCCCGCCACCTTCATGAGCTTGAAATGCTTGAGCTTGCCCGTACTCGGCACGTGTGGCCCGCGGCACAAGTCTTCAAACTTACCCTCCCGGTACAGACTCACTTCTTCATTGCTTGGGATACTCGCGATGATCTCAGCCTTGTAGTTTTCGCCCATGCGCTTGAAATACGCCACGGCTTCGTCGCGCGGCAGCACACGACGTACCACGGGCTCATCCTTGGCGGCGAGTTCGGCCATTTTTTTCTCGATCGCAGCCAAGTCTTCGGGCGTAAAAGGGCGCTTGTAGCTGAAGTCATAGTAAAAGCCGTTGTCGACCACCGGGCCTATGGTCACTTGCGCATCGGGAAATAGTTCCTTGACTGCATAGGCGAGCAAGTGTGCCGTGGAGTGACGGATCATCTCCAGCCCTTCGGGGTCCTTTGCGGTGATGATGGAAACCGTGGCGTCGTGGTCTATGGTGTAACTCGTGTCCACGAGCTTGCCATCAACCTTGCCTCCCAGCGCTGCCTTGGCCAAACCCGCGCCAATAGACTGCGCCACTTCGGCCACCGTCACGGGCCCAGGAAACTCCCGCGTGGAACCATCGGGCAAGGTCAGGCGCACGGGCCGGCAAGAGGCTTGGATCGCTTCCGTCATTTGCAAGATTCCTCGATCAGAAAACAAGAACAGCGCGGACTTCGCGCTGTTCGAAAAATTTTTATAGCACCCTCGGCAAGATGCGCGGGCGAAAACGCCGGTTTTTACTCATAAACCACGTAAGAGGCGCGAAGCTACTTTGGCCTTTTCAAGCTACCCCACAGCGGCAAAGCAATGGAATTTTAGCTCGCTGCAAACCCGCTCCTGGCATGGCGGGTTTACTGCCAATCTCTCGTCCGAGGTGCTGCAACACTCAATGGAACTGCTCTTCTTCGGTCGACCCACTCAGGGCCTTGACGTTGGAGCTGCCCCCCTGGATCACGGTGGTCACATCATCGAAGTAACCCGCACCCACCTCTTGCTGGTGCGACACGAAGGTGTAACCCAATTCGCGCGCCTTGAACTCGGGCTCCTGGACCATTTCGACGTAGTGCTTCATGCCCTGCCCACGCGCATAGTGGTAAGCAAACATGAAGGTGTTGTACCAGTTGATGTGGATGCCGGCCAGGGTGATGAACTGATACTTGTAGCCCATTTCCGCGAGTTTGTCCTGGAACTCGGCGATGGTCTTGTCGTCGAGGTTTTTCTTCCAGTTGAAGCTCGGGGAACAGTTGTAGGCAAGCAGCTTGCCCGGAGCCTTGGCCTGAACGGCCTGGGCGAATTCACGCGCAAAGCCGAGGTCCGGCGTGCCCGTTTCGCACCACACCAAGTCGGCATAAGGCGCGTAGGCCACGCCGCGGCTGATGGCTTGCTCCAGGCCATTTTTGACACGGAAGAACCCTTCTTGCGTTCGCTCGCCCGTAAGAAACGGCTTGTCGTTGGCATCGTGGTCGCTCGTGATCAAGTTCGCGGCTTCGGCGTCGGTGCGCGCGAGCACGATGGTGGGCACGCCCATGATGTCGGCGGCGAAGCGGGCTGCAATCAGCTTTTCAATCGCTTCTTGAGTGGGAACGAGCACTTTGCCACCCATATGACCACATTTTTTGACGGCAGCGAGTTGGTCTTCGAAGTGCACCCCCGCAGCGCCCGCAGCGATCATGTTCTTCATCAGTTCGAAGGCATTGAGCACACCACCAAAACCAGCTTCAGCATCGGCGACGATAGGCAGGAAATAATCGATGAACTCCGGCGAACCAGGCTCGATGCCGCGGCTCCATTGGATTTCGTCGGCACGCTTGAAGGTGTTGTTGATGCGGCGCACCATGGTCGGCACCGAGTCGTAGGCATACAGCGACTGGTCAGGGTACATGGTTTCGCTGGTGTTGCCATCGGCGGCGACTTGCCAGCCCGAGAGGTACACGGCTTCCAGCCCCGCCTTGGCCTGTTGCATCGCCTGGCCGGCAGAGATTGCACCAAAGGCGTTCACATAACCCTTTTTGGCACCGCCGTTGATCTTTTCCCACAGCTTTTCGGCGCCACGCTGCGCCAGCGTGTATTCGGGCTGCAGACTACCGCGCAGACGCACCACGTCGGCGGCCGTGTAGCCACGCTTGATGCCTTTCCAGCGTGGATTGCTCGCCCAGTCTTTTTCGAGGGCCTCGATTTGCTGTTGACGGGTCGGTGACGTGCGAGATTGCGACATGAAATTCACTCCGAGAGTTGCAAAACAGAGAGGGCAGCGAAACGCCTACCCACAGGAGCCACTTTAAGTCTTCTATAAGAGTTGGCGCAAATCTTATGTCTTATACAAGACATAAATTTCCGATTGAAAAACAATGGGTTAGCAAATAATTTCTCCATATAAAAAATGATTTCTCATATCGAGAAATTTTGCGGCACTGCAGCATGCGAAATTCCACATTGAATGACATAATTTTCTCAATATGAAATTTTTTGCAAGGAAAAGCAGTTCCATCCTCCCCGAGGCTCATTCATGCAAGGGACGCATGCTCACGACGATGCCGTCTGCATCGGCGTACAACCAATCACCGGGGCGCACCCATACACCCTGGATGCGTATTGCCACATCGCGCAGGCCCGTGCCGCGTTTTTCCGTCGGCAACGGCATCAATCCAAGGGCACGTATCCCGATCGCAGCCGCATGGAGCTCCGCTACATCGCGCACACAACCATCGATCACGACCCCAGCCCAACCATTGCGCGCAGCCGCAGCCGCCAAGTTACCGCCGACCAAGGCGCGGCGCAAGGAGCCACCTCCATCGACCACGAGCACGCGCCCCAATCCCGGGGATTCGACCGCGGCTTTGACCAGACTGTTGTCCTCGAAGCATTGCACCGTGCTCACCGGCCCACAAAAGACCGGCGCAGCGCCATAAATCTGAAACACAGGGGGCAGCACGCGAAAAGCTCCACTGTCATCACCCTTGTGGGCATCACAAAAATCACAAGTGCTGAAGGTAGGGCAAGCGGGCGTTGTCATCTGGAAGGTATCTTTCATCATTTGAAATTCATGGTTTTCGTGCTGCGTCGAGATGGACGAGGAGGGTCAACTGTCCCTTTTTTCACACAAATTTCAGCCTGCAAGGGTAGCGCCGCATAGGAAAGCGCCTCATTTCCCTATAGCATCCACTGTGCCAGCAACAGAGCAGGTTTCGCTGGCGCAATTTACATCCAACAAGGAAACTCCGAGATGGCAACAGCAAAAAAAGCTGCGGCAAAAAAAACCGCCGCCAAGACCTCAAGCGCAACCCAAGCGCCTGCTACCAAAACCAAGGCCCAAGCTGCTGCGCCCACCCCAAAGCGCCCACCCAACGCTGCTTTCATGAAGCCATTGACTCCCAGCCCCGCGCTAGCCGCCATCGTAGGCTCGGAACCTCTGCCCCGCACAGAGATCATCAAGCAGCTATGGGTTTATATCAAAGCGCACCAACTGCAAGATGCAAAGAACAAGCGCAACATCAACGCCGACGCCAAGTTGCAACCCTTGTTCGGCAAGAAGCAAGTCACCATGTTCGAACTCGCTGGATTGGTCGGCAAGCACACCTCTTGAGCGCACGAAGCGCTACGACGCGACACGGACCTCACAAAAAAAAGACCGGTTCACCGGTCTTTTTCGTGCGGCCGCCATGGGCTCACTCAGGCGAGCATGCTCTACTCCAAGTCGGTCACCATAGATAAAATTGCTTACGAAAGAAGCACCCCCGCCCCTGGCGGGTAAAGTAGCTTGCATAAGCACTCGAAGACTCAACCTTTCGAGCAGTCGGTACGTTATTGAGGTACCGTGAAGGAGTTTTCCATGCGCAAGACAATCATTTTCTGTAGCGTGACCATGCTGGCAATGCTTGCCTCGGCTCAGCAAGTTCCGCAGGAACAAGCCCGCGTAATTTCTGCCACCCCAGTCATTCAACAAGTGGCGATCCCGCAGCAGGTTTGCTCCAATGAAACCATATACAGTAACAACCAGCCTACTGGTGCAGGGGCCGTGCTTGGTGCGCTCGCAGGCGGCGCCGCGGGCAACACCATTGGCAATGGCGGAGGACGAGCCGCCGCCACTGCTGTAGGCATCATTGGCGGCGCTTTACTAGGCAATCAGGTGGAAAGCAATGCCCACCCTGCCCAACAAAACGTGCAACGATGCACCACGGAAACCCGCTACGAAAATCGCACCATTGGGTACGATGTTGTATACGAATATGCTGGGCGTCGCTATACCACTCGCACGCCAACCGACCCTGGGCCGACCATTCCTGTTGTGGTGCAGCCCGTGGTGACTACACCTGCCAGCCCCCCTCCTGCCAGCTACACCACTCCGCAGCAACAAGCGCCTACCTATCCTCCGGCATCCACCCCGCCCGGGACTTATACCCCAGCACCGTTGTCATATTACTATCAGCCTTGGGTCCCCGTGTATGCACTCATGCCGGCGGTGAGCCTGCAACTGGGTTATGCAAACATCCATTCCGCAAGCCACTGGCGCAGACACTGAAAGCGCAAGAAACATAGGCAAGCCATAGGATACGTAGAAGCTTGAGCGCGCCGACGTGGCCGGTACTGCCTCCTGAAAACCCTACCCTACAATACCAAGCTTTTTCTCTTTGCACTTGCTTAATGACCACCGAGAAAATTGACGGCGTCAGCGTCGCCACCCAAGCCAGCGTCTATTTTGACGGTAAATGTATCAGCCACGGCATTACCATGCCTGACGGCACGCGCAAATCGGTGGGCGTCATCCTGCCCGCCACGCTCACCTTCCAGACCGGTGCGCCCGAAACCATGGAATGCGTCGCAGGGGGCTGCGAATACAAGCTTGCCGGCAGCGACGCCTGGCTGCGCTCGGGCCCTGGTGAGGCATTCAGCATCCCCGGCAATTCCTCGTTCGACATTCGCGTCGACGAGGTGTATCACTATATCTGTCATTTCGGCTGAATCCCGCACCCATCCAATCTTATGGCCACGATCCTCCAAGACCTGCCTGTCGGGCAGAAAGTCGGCATCGCCTTCTCAGGCGGCCTAGACACCAGCGCTGCGCTGCTCTGGATGCAGCGCAAAGGCGCTCTGCCCTATGCCTACACTGCGAACCTGGGCCAACCTGACGAGCCCGACTACGAAGCCATCCCGCGCAAAGCGCTCGAATACGGTGCACAAAAGGCTCGTCTGATCGACTGCCGCAAACAGCTCGCACACGAAGGCATCGCCGCGCTGCAGGCGGGTGCCTTTCACATTTCCACCGCGGGACTGACCTATTTCAACACCACGCCGCTGGGCCGCGCCGTCACCGGCACCATGCTCGTGGCCGCGATGAAAGAGGACGACGTCCATATCTGGGGCGATGGCAGCACCTACAAGGGCAACGACATCGAGCGCTTTTATCGTTACGGCCTACTGACCAACCCGGCCCTCAAAATCTACAAGCCCTGGCTTGACCAGAAGTTCATCGACGAACTCGGCGGCCGCAAGGAGATGAGCGAATTTCTCATCGCCAATGGCTTCGATTACAAAATGAGCTCCGAAAAGGCCTACAGCACCGACAGCAACATGCTGGGCGCCACGCACGAAGCCAAAGACCTTGAATACCTGAACAGTGGCATCCGCATCGTCAACCCGATCATGGGCGTGCCTTTCTGGCGCGACGATTGCAAGGTGTTGGCCGAAGAAGTCAGCGTGCGCTTCGAAGAAGGCCAGCCCGTGGCGCTGAACGGCGTCGAGTTCGACGACCCAGTGGCGCTGATCCTCGAAGCCAACCGCATCGGCGGCCGCCACGGCCTCGGGATGAGCGACCAGATCGAAAACCGCATCATCGAAGCCAAGAGCCGCGGCATCTACGAAGCGCCTGGCATGGCGCTGCTGCACATCGCCTACGAACGCCTCGTGACCGGCATCCACAACGAAGACACGATCGAGCAATACCGCATGAATGGCATGAAGCTCGGCCGCCTGCTCTACCAGGGCCGCTGGTTCGACCCGCAGGCCATCATGCTTCGGGAGGCGGCCCAACGCTGGGTGGCGCGCGCCATCACTGGCACGGTGACGCTGGAGCTTCGCCGTGGCAACGACTACTCGCTGCTCAACACCGAAAGCCCCAACCTCACCTACCACCCCGAGCGCCTGACCATGGAAAAGGGCGAGTCCATGTTCTCGCCGCGCGACCGCATCGGGCAACTAACGATGCGCAACCTCGATATCGTGGACACGCGCGCCAAGCTAGGCATCTACGCTCAGGCAGGGCTGCTCGCGACGAGCAAGGATTCTCCCTTGCCGCTGCTGGGTAACGAATCCTGATCGGCGGGAAAACATGTTCCTCCATCAAAAAACCGCCTTCAGGCGGTTTTTTGATGGTGTTTTTGGCATCTAGCGCTTTAAACACAAGCGCAAGAAGCTATCATAAAATGAGCTAACTGCCGTTATACCACCACAGGCTCGGGCTCCAGGCGAATGCCAAAGCGCTCATAGACGCTGGTCTGGATCGCCCGCGCCAGTGTCATGACCTCGCCGCCGGTCACACTGTCCTGACCATGCCCGCGGTTGACCAGCACCAGCGCCTGCTTTTCATACACCCCGGCCTTGCCAACCGACTTGCCACGCCAGCCGCACGCATCGATCAACCAACCTGCCGCCAGCTTGAAGCTGCCGTCGGTCATGGGGTAGTGCACGACCCGGGGATCGCGCGCAATGATGTCGAGGCATTGCTCGGGGGTGACGGTCGGGTTCTTGAAGAAACTTCCTGCATTGCCCACCACCCGCGGATCAGGCAGTTTGGCGCGACGGATGGCGCAGACCCATTCGAACACCTGCTGCGCCGTGGGCTGCGCAATCCCTGTCTCGGCGCTGCGACGCTGCAGGTCGAGGTAGCCCAGCTCCGCCTTCCAGGGCTTGGGCAGGCGCAGGCGCACGCGCGTGATCACGGCACGCCCGGCCAACCCCATGCCGCGCGGCAGTCCACCATTCGCCGTCGGCTGGGAGGGGGCATGTTTGAACACCGAGTCGCGATAGGCAAAACCGCACTGCGCCGCATCCAGGGTAAAGCACTGCCCGGTTGCCAGGTCCACGGCGTCGAGCGACTCAAAACGATCCTGCAGCTCCACCCCATAGGCGCCGATGTTTTGCACCGGCGCGGCGCCCACGGTACCCGGAATCAGCGCCAGGTTTTCCAGGCCGGGCAGGCCGTGGGCCAGCGTCCAGCGCACACAATCGTGCCAAAGCTCGCCCGCACCGGCCTCCACGATCCAGGCTTGCGGCGTGTCTTCGAGCAGACGCAGACCTTTGATTTCCATTTTGAGCACCACCGCCTTCACATCCCCCGTGAGCACGATGTTGCTGCCGCCACCGAGCACGAAAAAAGGCCCGCGCCCCAGTTCCTCATGCGCCAGCAACTGCAAAATGTCATCGACGCAGCGCACATGCACCAGCGTCTGTGCACGCGCTGCAATGCCGAAGCTGTTGAAGGGCTGCAAAGAACAGTTTTTCTCGACTAACATAGGGCGATTTTCGCATTCTTGACCCAATAGAGTGCGGCGCACTTGACATTGCAGCCCGTGCGGCAGCAGTTCCCTGATCCACCCACTAAAAACCACCATGCCATCCTTTGACACCGTGTGCGAGCCCGACCTCGTCGAGGTCAAAAACGCCGTCGAAAACACCGCCAAGGAAATCGCCACCCGCTTCGACTTCAAAGGTACATCCGCCAGTATCGAACTCAAAGACAAAGAGATCACATTGCTGGGCGACGCTGAATTCCAGCTCACGCAGATCGCCGACGTCCTGCGCACCAAACTCGCCAAGCGCAATGTGGATGTGCGCTTTCTCGACATGGGCGAAGTACAGAAAGTCGGCGGCGACAAGGTCAAGCAGGTGGCCAAGGTGCGCAGCGGCATCGAAAACGATCTGGCCAAAAAAATCCAACGCCTGGTCAAGGACAGCAAGCTCAAAGTGCAGGCCAGCATCCAGGGGGAAGCGGTGCGTGTCACGGGCGCCAAACGCGACGATCTGCAGGCCGCAATGGCGCTGCTGCGCAGAGAGGTTACAGAAGTCCCCCTGTCTTTCAACAACTTCCGCGACTGAGATGCCGTCCTTTCGGCGCCACGCCCTGCGTTTTCTCACCGCGGTGGCTCTGCTCTCCAGTGCCACCCTGCTCGGAGTTCCCTTGCACGCCGAGCAAGCGGTGGCCCTGTCGGGCATTCTGGGGAGCAAGGCGCTCCTTGTCATCAATGGCAGCCCGCCGCGCAGCATGGCAGAGGGTGACGTCCACCAGGGCGTCAAGGTACTCTCCGTGGGCCGCGAAGACGCCGTGGTGGAAGTCAATGGCCAGCGGCGCAACCTGCGGCTCGGAGAAGCCCCACTGAGCGTGGGCAGCCTGGGCGGTAGCGGCCGGCGCGTCACCCTGCTTGCCGACGGACGCGGCCATTTCGTCGGCAGCGGCACCATCAATGGACGTAGCATGGACTTCTTGGTGGACACCGGGGCTTCCATGGTCGGAATCGGCCGCCCCGACGCCGATCGTCTGGGCTTGAACTACCAAAAAGGCCAGCCCGTGCGCTTGAGCACCGCAAACGGCATTGCGCAGGGATGGCGCATCAAGCTGGACTCGGTACGCATTGGCGACGTCGAGGTTTTCGGCGTCGAGGCCATCGTGACACCCCAACCCATGCCCTTCGTGCTGCTGGGAAACAGCTTTCTTACAGAGTTCCAAATGACCCGGATGAACGACCGGATGGTGCTGGAAAAGCGCTAAAGCCTTACCTGCGACGCAAGCATGTCACCGCCATCCGCCTGGGGCTACCGCAGCCACGAAGGAGAGTACGAGGACTTGCTCGGTCTCTGGGCCGACCTGGAATCTGCCCTCGCAGTCTTGTTGTCCGCCCCCTTGCAAGTGCAGCACTTCCCCGGCAAAGTGCAGCAACTCGACCGTTGGCTGCAGGATCTGATGGCGCATGACACCGACGCGGGACTCTACCTGATGTTTCAGCTCGCCAGCACCTCGGCTGTGGGCTACAGCGCCTCGCATGCCTTGGTCTGTGCCACGCTGTGCCACGTGCTGACGCAAGAGCTGCAGCTTAGCAAACCAGAGCGCGACAGCCTGGTGCAAGCGGCGCTGACGATGAACATCGGCATGACTGCGCTCCAAAACGAGTTGGCACAACAGCGCGAAAAACCCAGCGCAGAGCAGCAAAACGCCATCCGCGAGCATGCACAAAAGGGGCGTGATCTGCTCGAAGGCTTGCACGTCGAAGATGAACTCTGGCTGCGCGTGGTGCAGCTACACCATACCCAATTCCCCCCTTCGAGCAAGGCCCTGTCAGCACAAGCGCCGCCAGAGCGACTCGTGCGCATCCTGAGCACCATAGACCGCTACGCTGCAATGATCAGCCCCCGCCGAAGCCGCGCCGGCCGCAGCATCACGGAGTCGGTGCGCGCCATTTTCAGCCGCAACGCCGATACCACAGATGAAGTCAACCGCGCGCTGGTGCGTGCGCTCGGCCTGTGTCCGCCAGGCGTTTTCGTGCGCCTGGACAATGGCGACACCGCACTCGTGTTGCGTCGTGGCACAGCCACCAACCATCCCATCGTCGCCAGTTTGCTGAATCGCAGCGGGAAGAATTACCCCAAGCCGTCGATTCACGACACGGCAAATAGCAAACTGCGCATCGTATCCTCGCTACCGCGCTCCGCGGTGCTTTTAAAGCAGGATCACAGAACGATGGTTCGCCTGGGTCTTTACGCCGCGCAGCGCAGCTTGCATCTCGTCAAACCACCCTCTTCTATTGCAGCGTTTCCTTGAGCGCCTGCGGCACCATCCATGGAATCACGGGAATCCCTTCCGCGCGCAATTGCGCGGCCTCCGCTGCGGAGGCTTGGCCGCGGATCGCCCGTTCCTGGGCCTCACCGCTATGCATACGCCGCGCCTCTTCGGCAAACCGATCCCCGACGTCCTCGGTATGCGCGATGATTTTGCGCGTGAGCGCCAGCCAGGCGCCCTGCAAAGTGGCAGGCGCGCCCTCGCCAGAGGGTGTCGCCACCGGTAACGAACCTTCGTCTGGCCCACCTGCCGCACGAGGCGCTTTGGCACCAAGGTTCAAGCGCGGAACACTCAGTTGCTTGTCCACTTGCGTATCGCCACATAAAGGGCATTGCACCAGGCCCCGCTGCATTTGCGCCTGAAAGTCAGTTTCGGACGCAAACCAGCCCTCAAAGCAATGGGCTTGCCGACACTTCAAGTCAAGCACCTTCATGGCGATGCAACAAATAACGGTAAACGAAACCTGGGAAAGCTAGCGTCAAAAACAATGCCCCCGTCACGGCATAAAACTCCCAGGTCTGCGGGCTTATCTGGCCCAGGCGCCGCTCCAGTAGCAAAGCCAGTGCGCCTACGCAAAAATACAAGACAAGCAACTCCAGAAGCCGCAGCCATAGCGTTTTTTTACCTCGCGCCCGCGGGCCGAAAAAGAAATAACGCTGGCTCAAAAAAGGGAGATTGGCCGCCAAAGCGGCGGCCAATATCACAAGCCATATCGATGAAGTCTGGCTCATTGGGGAATGGAGGTGCAAAAATCAGGTGACCAGTGCACGCAAAACAGCGTCCGAGCACAAAGCCATCAACCCGCCAGGCAGCAAACCAAGCAAAAGCACCAGCGCACCATTGAGTGTGAGCACCACGCGCACATCAGCGCCTGCAGACACGCTCGTGGCTGTCAATGGGGCATCGAAATACATCACTTTGATCACCCGCAAATAATAAAAAGCGCCGATCAGCGACATGATGACCGCAAATACAGCCAAAGCAATATAAGACGCCTGCCCCGACGCGATCAAGGCCTGTAAAACGGCAAGTTTTGCATAAAAACCCACCAGAGGCGGAATGCCCGCCAAAGAGAACAGACAGATTGCCATCACTGCTGCGTACAAGGGGCTACGCTGATTCAGACCTGCAAAATCAGAGATCTCCTCACTCTCGAAGCCCTCACGCGCCAGCAGCAATATCACGCCAAAGCTGGCCAAAGTGGTCAAGACATAAGTCACCACATAAAACATGGCGGAGCTATAGGCAGTTTGTACCGCAATGGCATCCACTTGGCCATTCACCACGCCCGACAGCAAACCGAGTAGCACGAAACCCATCTGCGCAATCGTGGAATAGGCCAACATACGCTTCAAATTGGTTTGCGCAATCGCGGCCAAATTTCCCAACAGCAAAGAAGCAATCGCCATGATGGCCAGCATCTGTTGCCAATCGATCGCCATCGGCAAAAGCCCATCCACCAAAAGACGAATGGTGATCGCAAATGCGGCAAGTTTGGGAGCCGCACCAATCATCAGTGTGATGGCCGTGGGAGCGCCATGGTACACATCAGGAATCCACAGGTGAAACGGCACTACGCCCAGTTTGAAAGCCAAGCCACTGACCAAGAAGACCAGCCCAAAAACCAGCACCTGATGGCGCACCTGGCCCGAAATCACTGCCTTGAACACTTGGCCAATGTCCAAAGAGCCTGTCGCCCCGTAAAGCATGGACAGGCCATACAGCAGGAAACCACTGGCCATGGCGCCGAGCACGAAATACTTCATGGCGGCCTCCGTCGCCCTGACATCGTCACGTCGCAGCGCAACGAGCGCGTAACTCGACAAGGTAAGCAACTCCAGACCGAGGTAGATCACCAGCAGGTGATTGCCCGAAATCATGATGAACATGCCTAGCAAGGCAAACATCGACAAGGTGAATAGTTCGCCACCGCGCAGCATGTTTCGATCGGCCGCATAGGAACGCCCATAAACCAACGTCACCATGACCGCGATCGTGGCGAAGCACTTGAGCCAATTTCCCATGGCGTCACTGACCACCATGTTGCCAAAGCCGTAAAACGTGCTTCCGTTGCGCGCGTACATGGCCTGCAACCCAGCCACGACCGCCAGTGTCAATAGGGTCAGCACGTAGGTCCCAGTGCGGCGGTGGTTGCGCATCCCCAAGTCAACCAATGTGATCACACACGCCATCACCAGCAGCACAATCTCTGGATAAACGGCAAGCCAGCTGATGTTATCAATCATCTCGAATCTTTCGGTTCAGTCTTGTCAGTTCAGCTTGGACAGGGCCACATGGCGCAGCAGTTCTGCAACAGAAGAGTTCATCACGTCGGTAAAGGGACGAGGATAAATACCCATAGCCAATACCGCCAAAGCGAGCAATGTCAGGATCAAAAACTCTCGGCTACCGATGTCGCTGAGGCTACGCACGTTTTCATTGGCGATCGGCCCCAGATACACTCGTTTGAACATCCACAAGGTGTACGCCGCACCCAGTATGAGCGCTGTAGCCGCAGTGAGGCCAATCCAGAAATTCGATTGAACTGCAGCAAGAATCACCATCCATTCGCCGACGAAACCCGCTGTTCCGGGCAAACCACAATTGGCCATAAAGAAAAGCAAAGCAAATGCGGCAAACCGGGGCATGGTATTGATGACACCACCGTAAGCAGCAATTTCGCGAGAATGAACACGATCGTAAAGAACACCTATGGCCAAAAACATCGCAGCGGAAACAAAACCATGGGCGATCATTTGTACTAACCCACCCGAAACCCCGAGTTCGTTGAACAAGAAAAAGCCCAGCGTCACAAAACCCATGTGCGCTACCGAAGAATATGCGACAAGCTTTTTCATATCGGTTTGCACCAAGGCAACGAGCCCTACATAAACGACCGCAATCAGCGACAGTGCAATCATCAACCAGGCCCACTCATGCGCGGCGTCCGGGGTGATCGGCAGGGAGAAGCGTAAAAAACCATATGCACCCAGTTTTAGCATGATCGCGGCAAGCACTGCAGAACCGCCGGTGGGTGCTTCCACGTGCACATCCGGCAGCCAGGTATGTACCGGCCACATGGGTACTTTGACTGCAAAAGCAGCGAAAAATGCGAAAAACAGCAAAGTCTGCGCCGTGGCACCCAGGGGCACCTTATGCCAAGTAGCGATATCGAAACTACCGCCAGATTGGTTGTAGAGGTAGATCAGCGCCACCAGCATCAGCAAGGAACCAAGCAGGGTGTAGAGAAAGAATTTGAAGGCGGCGTAGATTTTGTTTGGCCCACCCCAGATACCAATAATGAGGTACATGGGAATCAGCGTCGCCTCGAAGAAGACATAAAACAGCATACCGTCGAGCGCGGAAAAAACACCGATCATCAGACCCGAAAGAATCAGAAAGGCGCCCATGTATTGGTTCACGCGCTCCGTGACCGACTCCCACGAGGCAATAACCACGATCAACGTAATAAACGCCGTGAGCGGCACGAACCAGAACGAAATTCCGTCGATCCCGAGATGGTAGTAAACGTTGAAACTTTCGATCCAGATCGTCTTCTCAACAAACTGCATCGCCGCCGTTCCAAGTTTAAACCCTTCATATAAGGGCAAAGTAACCAAAAGCCCTAGAAATGCGCCCAGCAGGGCAAGCCAGCGTACCGCAACCACCTGGCCTTCACGCCCCAAGGTCAGCAATAACGCACCAAAGCCAATGGGTATCCAAATAGCAAGACTCAACAATCCCATTTTTCTTTTTCTCCTACTTGTTGAGCCAGACAAAATATGTCATGAACACGAAGACGCCCAAAACCATGAAGAGCGCGTAGTGGTAAATGTATCCCGACTGCACCCAGCGCACGACACCCGCCACCCAGCCAAGAATTTTCCAGGAGCCATTCACAACGGCACCATCGATGATGGCACGATCACCGCCCTTCCACAGAACCGTGCCCAGAATTCTGGCTGCGCGAGCGATGATATTCTCGTTGATCCAATCCAGGTAATACTTGTTGTCCATCACAACATAAAGCGGATGCAGGCTCCGCTTGATCGCGGCAGGCACCGCCGGATTCACCAAATACATGTAGTAAGCAAGGGCGACACCGGCTAAGGCAAGCCAAAAAGGCACCGCCTGCAAACCATGCAATGCCATGGCAACCGGCCCATGAAACGCCTGCGCAAGCTCTGCCATTGCAGGATGCTTGGCAAGATCAACGAAGATGGCATCTTTGAAGAAATCACCAAACAGTATGGGCCCGATGAACAAGAAACCCGACACCACCGATGGAATCGCAAGCAACACCAAGGGTACCGTCACCACCCACGGAGACTCGTGCGGCGCATGGTGGTGCGTATCATGCCCGTGCGCGTGTGCATCCTCCGCGTGCGCCTCGGGATTCTGGTCATACCGCTCTTTGCCGTGAAAGACCAGAAAATAGAGGCGAAATGAATAAAACGCCGTGATGAAAACCCCTGCCAGCACTGCGAAATGCGCGAATCCCGCGGCTGGCAACTGGCTGGCGTGCACGGCCTCGATGATGCTGTCTTTGGAGTAAAACCCGGAAAAGAAAGGCGTACCAATCAGCGCCAGTGATGCCAACAGGAAGGTGATCCACGTGATCGGCATGTATTTACGCACGCCGCCCATCCAGCGAATGTCCTGATTGTGATGCAAGCCCAAGATGACCGAGCCCGCGCCCAGGAACAGCAGCGCCTTGAAAAACGCATGGGTCATTAAGTGAAATACCGCTACCGAATAAGCCGATGCACCGAGCGCAACCGTCATGTACCCCAATTGTGACAGGGTGGAATATGCAACCACGCGCTTGATGTCGTTCTGGATGATGCCCAGCAAACCCATGAACAAAGCTGTAATGCCACCAATGACGAGGATGAAATTGAGCGCGGTATCCGAAAGCTCGAACAATGGCGACATGCGCGCGACCATGAAAATCCCCGCCGTGACCATGGTGGCCGCATGAATCAGCGCAGAGATGGGTGTAGGACCTTCCATGGAATCCGGCAGCCACACATGCAGAGGAAACTGCGCACTCTTACCCATTGCGCCGATGAACAGACAGATGCAGATCACGGTAATCAGCATCCAGTCCGTTCCTGGGAATTCCAACTCAGCCAGCGCATGCGCCTTAGTGAAAATCTCGCCGTAATTCAAAGTGCCTGCGTAGGCAGCAATCAAACCGATTCCCAAGATGAACCCAAAGTCGCCAACCCGGTTCACCAAAAAAGCCTTCATGTTGGCAAAAATGGCGGAAGGCTTGCTGTACCAGAATCCAATGAGCAAATAGGAAACCAATCCCACAGCTTCCCAGCCGAAGAACAACTGCAGCAGATTGTTGCTCATGACCAGCATGAGCATAGAAAAAGTAAACAGCGAAATATAGGCAAAAAATCGGTCGTACCCCTCGTCCTCTGCCATGTAGCCTATGGTGTAGATATGCACCATGAGCGAAACGAAGGTCACGACAACCATCATCATCGCTGTCAGGTTGTCGACCCAAAACCCGACCTCCATCTGCAAGCCGCCCGTCACCATCCAAGTATAGATGGTTCCATTGAAGCGCGCCCCCTCAAGCGCTGTGCTCTTGAGGGTCATAATCGACAATATGAAGGCCACGAGCACACCTAAAATCGCCAAGCTATGACTCAGACGGCGACCAATTTTGTTTCCGCCCAGAGAGGTACCAAAAATACCCACTAGCACGGCGCCTATGAGCGGCGCCAAGGGCACGGCCAAAAGTATGGCAGGGGAAAGGGTTTGACTCATGCTAGAGAACCTTGCGTATGTCTATAACTCAACCCTTGAGGGTATTGAGCTCTTCCGCGTCAATATTAGCTTTGTTGCGGAACAAAAGCACCAAGATGGCTAGACCGATAGCCGATTCCGCAGCTGCAACAGTCAGAACGAAAAAAACGAACACCTGACCGTGCATGTCGCCGAGGTAGTGTGAAAATGCCACAAAATTAGTATTCACTGCCAACAACATGAGCTCTATAGCCATGAGCAAGACAATGAGATTTTTCCGATTCAAGAATATCCCAATTGCCGAGAGCGCAAAAAGCATTGCTCCCAATGAAAGATAATGACCCAGAGTCAAAGTCATATTTTTTTCTCCTCAATTGGTACATCATTGACCGGCCCAGTTCTTGGAGTTGAGGTTATTTTCAATACCGTCAATCGATCAGCAGCACGCACATGCACTTGTTTGGAGGGATCTATCATCTTGCTGTCTTTGCGACGACGCAGCGTCAAAGCTATCGCAGCAATCATCGCAACCAGAAGAATGATGGCAGCAATTTCAATCGGGTAAAGATACTCTGTATAAAGCAGCTTCCCCAAAGCCTTCACATTAGATGCCTGTACCGTGCTCTCTGCAGAATTCATAACAACAGACGTGGTCTTTGGCTCCTCGACACCACGGAAACCTCCCATGAGCACCGCAGCCATCTCGAGCGCGATCAGTGCGCCAATCGTGACTGCCAAGGGGAAGTGATTCCAGAAACCTTTGCGGGCGGTATCAACATGCATATCCAGCATCATCACCACGAATAGAAACAGAACCATCACCGCACCCAAATATACAAGCACGAGCGCGATGGCAAGAAACTCCGCTTTCAGCAACATCCAAAGCCCAGCCGCCTGGGCGAAGGCCAGTATCAAATACAGCACCGCGTGCACGGGATTGCGCGCGGTCACCACCCGAAAGGCCGCGAACAGCAGCACGATCGAAAAAAAATAGAAGAAACCAGTCTTGGCGTCCATGAATCGGTTCTTTATAGAAAGTCTGGTCTAGTTTTGTTGGTCGCCGGGCTTCAGCGATATTTCGCGTCTGCAGCCTTGGCGGCAGCGATTTCCGCTTCGTATTTGTCGCCTATGGCCAGCAACATTTCTTTCGTGAAATACAAATCACCGCGCTTTTCACCGTGATATTCGAAAATATGGGTTTCGACAATCGAATCGACCGGGCAGCTTTCCTCACAAAAACCGCAAAAAATGCACTTTGTCAAATCGATATCGTAGCGCGTGGTGCGACGGGTACCATCTTCACGTTGCTGCGACTCGATGGTGATCGCCATCGCTGGGCATACAGCCTCACAAAGCTTGCAAGCAATGCAACGCTCTTCGCCGTTTTCGTAGCGGCGCAGAGCGTGCAGGCCGCGAAACCGGGGTGACAACGGCGTCTTTTCCTCGGGATATTGCACAGTAACTTTACGACGAAACGCATAACGCCCCGTCAAAGTCATACCCTTAAACAATTCGACGAGCAAAAAACTCTTAAAAAAGTCCTTGAGTGAAAAAGGTGCAGCAGCAACAGCGGCCATTTGTGTCCCCGCTTATTTCCAAATATTCCAAGGCGAGAGCAACCACACGCCAACGACGAGCAGCCACACCAGTGTCACTGGAATGAATATCTTCCATCCTAGACGCATGATCTGGTCATACCGAAAACGCGGGAAGGTGGCGCGAATCCAGATAAACATAGAAACTATGACGAAAGTCTTGAAGCCCAGCCAAATCCACCCTGGGATGGCACTGAAAAACTCGGTATTGATGGGAGAGAGCCAGCCGCCGAGGAACATGAGTACAGCAAGAATCGACACCAGCCACATGCTCGCGTATTCTGCAAGGAAAAAGATGGCAAAGCCCATGCCCGAATACTCGACCATATGCCCAGCGACGATCTCCGCTTCGCCTTCGACCACGTCGAACGGATGGCGGTTGGTTTCTGCAACGCCGGAAATCAGATACACCATGAACATGGGCAAAAGCGGCAGCCAGTTCCATGACAAAAATGCCAGCCCCATGTCCGCGGCCATGCCGCGCGACTGCACCATGACGATGTCCGTGAGGTTCATGCTGCCGGAAACCATGATGACCACGAGAAAACAAAAACCCATGGCGATTTCATAGCTCACCATTTGTGCTGAAGCGCGCAGTGCACCCAGAAAGGCGTATTTCGAGTTTGATGACCAGCCGGCGATGATCACACCGTACACCTCTATGGAAGTGATGGCCATCATCAGCAACAAGCCGGCATTCACGTCGGCCAGAGCCACGTGCGGGCCAAATGGAATCACGACCCAGGCCGCGAGCGCTGGCATGATGGCCATGACGGGGCCAAGAACAAACAACCCTTTGTCAGCGGCCGCCGGCTGAATGATCTCTTTGGTGAGCAACTTCAGCGCATCGGCGATCGGCTGCAGCAAGCCCATGGGACCGACGCGGTTGGGGCCATAACGCACCTGCATGAAACCTAACAGCTTGCGTTCCCACAAAGTAAGGTAAGCGACTGCGAGCAGCAGCGGAATCAGCACGGCGACGATCTTGAGCAGGGTCCAGACGACAGGCCAGCCGGCGTGCGTCCACCAAGCCTGACCACTCAAACCCAAGCCAGCGTTGTAGAGCGCATCGATCATGCCACGCCCCCTTCCCTTGCGCTGCGCGCATCAGCGGTGCGCTGCAAAGATGGAGCGCGTCGTACCAAGCCGTCGAGTTGGTATATGGACGCCACCACCGGTTCGCCCGCGGCGCTGACGGCTTCGCCCGCCTCGCCCGGCTGATTGTTCAATGCGGAGGCAGCGATGGCAGGCTCTTGCCCAACCGGGGTCTTGGTTGCGAGCATCAACACTTCCTGCGAGGACTCGAACTCGAATCCCGGTATTTCGAGCATATTGGCGAGCACACGCAACACTTTCCAGGCGGGTCGTGTCTCACCCAAAGGCCGCACTACAGCGTGAAAACTCTGCAAGCGTCCTTCGGCATTTACAAAACTTCCGGAAGTTTCTGTAAACGGTGCGATGGGCAGAAGCACGTCACTGAACTCCATGTTCGCCTTGAACGGACTCATGGTCACGACCATGTCTGCGGCACTCAAGGCAGAGACGGCTTTGGCACCAGCTGCGGAATCGAACACGGGTTCGGTATTCAGCAAAAGCACGGCCTTGAGCCCACCGGCGAGCATTTGCGCAGCATTTTGCCCGCCCTGCATTGGCTGGGCATGCACGAATTGAGCTCCGACGGTGTTGGCCGCTTCCGTCAAATAACCGATCGATGCACCTGTCTGCGTGCCAATCCAGTATGCGAGCGCCAACAAACGCGAGGCTTGTGCATGGTGTGCTGCCGCGTTGCCCAGCAACACAGCCTTGCGTTCGCCACTGAGCAGCGATTGCGCTATCGCTTGCGCTGTAGCATCAAAAGAAGCGTTGACGCCCGCAGGCAGCGGCAATCCTTTTGCCTCGGCGATTGCCGCGGCCACTTCGGCCAATGCCGCCACCCAACCGGAAGCCGGCTGCAGCAGCGTATGGGCCACCGGCATGGCCCAATCGTGTTGCAGGGCATTGATCGCAGTGACCACGCACCCCTGGCGCGTTGCCTGACGGATACGCTGGGCGAAAAGAGGATGGTCTTTGCGCAAATTGGAACCAACCACCAACACACGCTGGAGCTTCGAGAGCGATGCGATCGAGGTACCGAGCCAGCGCACACCCGAAAAAGGCGGAAACTCGGCGTGGCGCAAACGATGGTCTATGTTGTCACTGCCCAGGCCACGCACGAGCTCTACGGCGAGATGGAGCTCTTCGAGCGTGCTATGAGGGCTGACCAGCGCGCCTATGCTTGCGGCGCCGTGTCTTTTCTTGATGTCTTGCAGGCCATTCGCCACATATTCGAGCGCCGTCTGCCAGTTGACCTCCTTCCAGACACCTCCCTGCTTGAGCATCGGCTGGGTCAAGCGCTCCGCGCTATTGAGCGCTTCGTAGGAAAACCGGTCACGGTCAGCGATCCAGCATTCATTGACTTCTTCGTTCTCGAAGGGCACGACGCGCATGACCTTGTGGTTTTTGACCTGCACGATCAGGTTTGCGCCCGTGGAATCGTGGGGGCTGATGGACTTACGACGCGAAAGCTCCCAGGTGCGTGCACTGTAACGAAACGGTTTGCTCGTCAAGGCACCGACGGGGCAAATGTCTATCATGTTGCCCGACAGTTCCGAATCGACTGTGCTGCCGGATACCGTGGTGATTTCGGAATGCTCGCCGCGGTGGATCATGCCCAGTTCCATGACGCCGGCAATTTCCTGACCGAAGCGCACGCAGCGCGTGCAATGGATGCAGCGGCTCATCTCCTCCATGGAAATCAGCGGCCCTACATCCTTGTGAAACACCACGCGCTTTTCCTCCTGGTAGCGCGAGGCCGAACCTCCGTAGCCCACGGCCAGGTCTTGCAACTGGCATTCACCGCCCTGGTCGCAAATCGGGCAATCGAGGGGATGGTTGATGAGCAAGAACTCCATTACGGCCTTTTGCGCCTTGATGGCTTTCTCGCTCGTGGTGCGCACGACCATCCCTTGCGTGACCGGCGTCGCGCAGGCCGGCATGGGCTTGGGCGCCTTTTCCACATCGACGAGGCACATGCGGCAATTGGCCGCGATCGAGAGCTTTTTGTGGTAGCAAAAATGGGGTATGTACGTGCCCGCCTTTTCTGCCGCATGCATCACCATGCTGCCTTCGGCGACTTCCACTTTCTGACCGTCCAGTTCAATTTCAACCATATTCGTTCTCGCGATCAGGCAGATGCAGAGTTGACGGGAACAGCACCCTGCCCAGCCTTGCTGCGGATCTTCGCCTCAAACTCGGGACGGAAATGTTTGAGCATGGCGCGCACCGGCATGGCTGCAGCATCGCCGAGCGCGCAAATCGTGCGGCCCATGATGTTTTCTCCGACCGAGTCGAGCAACTCCAAATCACCCTCGCGGCCCTGCCCTTTGTGGATGCGGTCCACCAGGCGCCACAGCCACCCCGTGCCTTCACGGCACGGGGTGCATTGGCCGCAGGATTCGTGGGCATAAAAGTAGGACAGGCGCAGGAGACTTTCGACCATGCAGCGCGTATCGTCCATCACGATCACGGCGCCCGAGCCCAGCATGGAGCCGGCCTTGGAGATGGAGTCGTAATCCATGGTGCACTCCATCATGATGGATGCGGGCAGCACCGGCGCCGAAGACCCCCCGGGAATTACGGCCTTGAGCTTGCGCCCCTTGCGTACTCCGCCCGCCAATTCGAGCAGTTTGGCAAATGGCGTACCCAGTGGAATCTCGTAATTGCCGGGATTTTCGACGTCGCCACTGACGGAAAAAATCTTGGTGCCGCCATTGTTGGGCTTGCCACACGCCAGATAGGCTGCGCCACCATTGCGGATGATCCAGGGGACCGCTGCAAAGGTTTCCGTGTTGTTGATCGTCGTGGGCTTGCCGTACAGGCCAAAACTGGCGGGGAAAGGTGGCTTGAAGCGCGGCTGGCCTTTTTTGCCTTCGAGGGACTCGAGCAGAGCTGTTTCCTCGCCGCAGATGTAGGCCCCAAAACCATGCGCGGCGTGCAGTTGGAAGCTGAAATCGCTGCCCAAAATGCGTTCACCGAGGTAGCCCGCAGCACGCGCTTCTTCAAGTGCGGCCTCGAAGCGCTCGTATACCTGGAAAATCTCGCCGTGGATGTAGTTGTAACCCACGCTGATGCCCATGGCGTAGGCCGCGATGATCATGCCCTCGATGACGGTATGCGGGTTGTAGCGCAGGATGTCGCGGTCTTTGCAGGTGCCTGGCTCGCCTTCGTCGGAATTGCAGACCAAGTATTTTTGCCCCGGGAACTGGCGCGGCATGAAGCTCCACTTCAAGCCCGTGGGAAAACCCGCGCCACCGCGGCCGCGCAGGCCCGACTCCTTCACCGTGGCAATCACCTGGTCTTGGGTAAGCCCTTCGCCACCATCCTTGCCGAGAATTTTGCGTAGAGCCTGGTAGCCGCCGCGCGCTTCGTAATCTTTGAGGCTCCAGTTGCTGCCGTCCAGTCCAGCGTAAATCTGCGGGTTGATGTGGCGCCCATGGAAACAGGTCTGCACGCCTGTGGCCTGGAACTGCGCCAAAATTTGTGCTGCCGTAGTCATGGGCGCTCCTCGGCCTGGCGCAGGCCATCGATCAGTTGGTCGAGCTTTTCGTTGTCCATGAAGCTGCACATTGTGCGGTCGTTGACCAGCATCACCGGTGCATCAGCACACGCGCCCAGGCATTCACACTGTTGCAGCGTGAACATGCCGTCGGCCGTGGTCTCGCCCATCTGGATGCCAAGCTTTTGCTCCAAATAGTGCAACGCCTTATGACCATCACGCAACTGGCAGGGCAAATTGGTGCAGACGTTGAGCTTGAATCTGCCCACCGGCGCCTGGTTGAACATGTTGTAGAAAGTGGTGACTTCGTGCACGGCGATAGTGGGCATGCCGAGGTAATCGGCCACGTCCTGCTCGGCTTCAGGGCTCACCCAGCCCTGCTCCTGCTGCACGATGGACAGGCAGGCGATCACAGCAGACTGCTTTTGCTCGGCGGGGTATTTGGCCACTTCGCGGGCAAAGCGGGCTTTGGTCGCTTCAGAAATCATCGGTCAATCTCTCCGAACACGATATCCAGGGTGCCTATGATGGCCACGGCGTCGGCGAGCATGTGGCCACGCGCGATTTCATCGAGTGCAGACAAGTGCACGAAGCCTGGTGCACGAATCTTCAGCCGGTACGGCTTGTTGGCACCGTCGCTCACGAGATAGATGCCGAATTCGCCTTTGGGATGCTCGACGGCCGCGTAGGCCTCGCCTTCGGGCACGTGGAAGCCTTCGGTGAAGAGCTTGAAGTGGTGGATCAGCTCTTCCATGTTGGACTTCATGGCTTCGCGCGAAGGCGGGGCCACCTTGTGGTTGTCGGTGATTACCGGGCCGGGATTGGCGCGCAGCCAATCGACGCACTGCTTGATGATGCGGTTGGACTCACGCATCTCGTGCACGCGCACGAGATAGCGGTCGTAGCAATCGCCCGTCTTGCCCACGGGAATATCGAAATCCATGCGGTCATAGACCTCGTAAGGCTGCTTTTTACGCAAGTCCCAGGCGATGCCGGAGCCTCGCAACATGGGGCCGGTCATGCCCAGATTCAGCGCACGCTCGGGCGTGACGACGCCGATGCCTACGGTGCGCTGCTTCCAGATGCGGTTGTCGGTCAGCAGGGTTTCGTATTCATCGACGCACTGCGGAAAACGCTGCGTGAAATCATCGATGAAGTCGAGCAAGGAGCCTTGGCGGTTGCGGTTGAGTTCGGCGAGCTCTTTCGGCCCTTTGATCTTGCTGACCTTGAATTGCGGCATGCTGTCGGGCAGGTCGCGATAGACACCGCCAGGGCGAAA
This sequence comes from Extensimonas vulgaris, assembly GCF_003337425.1. Taxonomy (GTDB): domain Bacteria; phylum Pseudomonadota; class Gammaproteobacteria; order Burkholderiales; family Burkholderiaceae_C; genus Extensimonas; species Extensimonas vulgaris. Next base: position 180,899 of record NZ_QPJU01000005.1, on the reverse strand, counting down.
GTACGCCGCGTGCATGCGCGCGCCGGAAACGGCCTCGTACATATCGAACAGGTCTTCGCGCTCGCGAAAGGTGTAGATCAGGATCGTGGAGCTGCCGCAGTCGTTACCGTGCGAACCCAACCACATCAGGTGGTTCAACAGGCGCGTGATTTCAGCAAACATCACGCGGATATATTGCGCGCGCAGCGGCACCTCTATGCCCAACAGCTTTTCGATCGCCAGACAGTAGGCGTGCTCGTTGCACATCATGGAGACGTAATCGAGCCGGTCCATGTAAGGCAGCGACTGGATGAACGTCTTGTGCTCGGCGAGCTTTTCGGTTGCGCGGTGCAACAGGCCGATGTGCGGGTCGGCGCGTTGCACGACCTCACCGTCGAGTTCGAGCACCAAACGCAGCACGCCGTGCGCCGCCGGGTGCTGGGGGCCGAAGTTCAGGGAATAGTTTTTGATTTCAGCCATGGTGGATCACAAACGACGCGCCGCGCCGAAGCCGGCGTATTTGTCTTCACGGACGATGCGCGGCGTGTTTTCGCGCGGCTCGATCGAGACGGGCTCATAAACCACCCTGCGCCGCTCTTCGTCGTAGCGCATTTCCACATGCCCCGAGAGCGGAAAATCTTTGCGGAACGGGTGGCCCGCAAAACCGTAGTCGGTGAGGATGCGGCGCAGGTCGTCGTGCCCCTCGAAGACGATGCCGAACAGGTCAAATGCCTCACGCTCGAACCAGTTGGCCGAAGCCCACAGTTGCGAGACCGAGGGCAACACCGGAAGATCATCGTCCGGGCAGCGTACCTTGACGCGCACGCGCTGGTTCAGGCTCACCGATAACAAGTGCACCACGACCCCAAAACGCGGGCTTTCCTGCCCTGCGAAATCTGCATAGTCCATGCCGCACAAGTCGATGAGCTGCTCGAAACGGCAGCTTTCGGCGTCGCGCAGGCGCTGCATCACACCGAGATAGTCGGCAGCCGACACATGCACCGTGACTTCTCCGAGGCGAATGGAGATGCTGCGTGCGGCGTCGCCCAACACGCTGGCGATGGTTTCCTGGAGCTGCTCGGGCCGAATGGCTACTTCTGTCATCTTCAACCCTTCAAACCCGTGCGATGGTGTTGGTGCGGCGGATTTTCTGCTGCAACTGGATGATGCCGTAGAGCAGCGCCTCGGCCGTGGGCGGGCAACCGGGCACGTACACATCGACCGGCACGATGCGGTCACAGCCACGCACGACCGAATAGCTGTAGTGGTAGTAGCCGCCGCCATTGGCGCAGGAGCCCATGGAGAGCACCCAGCGCGGCTCGGCCATCTGGTCATAGACCTTGCGCAGGGCGGGCGCCATCTTGTTGCACAGCGTGCCCGCAACGATCATCAAGTCAGACTGGCGCGGACTGGCGCGAAACACCTCGGCACCAAAGCGCCCGATGTCGTAGCGCGCAGCCGCTGCGTGCATCATTTCGACGGCGCAGCAGGCCAAACCGAACGTCATGGGCCACAGTGAACCCGTCTTGGCCCAGTTCACCACGGCATCGTAGCTCGTGGTGACGAAGCCTTCTTTCATTACGCCTTCAATCATCTGATCCGTCCTCGTTGAAGCCTGCCGCGCTCATTCCCAATCGAGGGCGCCTTTTTTCCACTCGTAGACGAAACCTACGACCAAGATGGCCAGAAAGATCACCGCAGCAATGAAGCCGGTCAGACCGACTTCGCGCATCACCACCGCCCAGGGGAAGAGAAAGGCGACCTCGAGATCGAACAGAATGAAAAGGATGGCGACGAGGTAGTAGCGTACATCGAACTTCATGCGCGCGTCTTCGAAGGCTTCGAAACCGCACTCGTACGCAGAGTTTTTGGCCGGATCGGGGCGATTGGGCCCGAGCACATAACCCAGAACCAAGGGGACGACACCAATGGCGATGCCGACCAAGATGAACAACAAAACGGGGAGGTATTGATCGAGGTTCATCTTGTGGATTTGCTCACCGTTGTAGCCGCACCTGCTGAAAGCTCGACAGACGCGAGCAGCAGGCGGGTTTTTGTATGGTGCCGTCGGCGAGACTCGAACTCGCACAGCTTTCGCCACTACCCCCTCAAGATAGCGTGTCTACCAATTTCACCACGACGGCGGTTTTGCTGGCTGGGTGGCTTGAGGATTGCGCTCCAGACAGACGTAAATTCTAACCCGGAAAAACCCTCATTCGCTGGCTCCGGGCAGATTTTGCTGCAGATTATTTGGTTGGAATCTGCGCCGCCCCCGAAGCTGCAGCCGCCGGCGCGGAGGCTGCGGCAGAAGCTGGGGCGGCAGGCGCAACGGGCGCCACAGCGGCGGATTCGAGCACGCTGTTGGAGCTCGCGGGACGTGCATTACCAAAGTACGCCAGCGCCAACGTGGCGGCGAAGAAGATGGTCGCAAGCACCGCCGTCGAGCGCGAGAGGAAGTTTGCACTGCCGCTGGCGCCAAACAGGCTGCCCGCACCGCCGCTGCCGAAGGCGGCCCCCATGTCCGCACCTTTGCCATGCTGAACCAGCACCAGGCCGATCATGCCCACGGCCGCGAGCATCTGCACGACCAGTATCACGTTGACGAGCACGTTCATTGTGCTTTACTCCTTTTTCAATAGCTTTTTAGGCTGATTTTTACTTGGCTGAAGCGATGATTTGCAAGAAATCGGGGGCTTTCAGCGAGGCGCCGCCGATCAGGCCGCCGTCGATGTCGGGCTGGGCCAGCAGTGCCGCAGCGTTGGCGGCATTCATGCTGCCGCCGTAGAGCAGGCGGATGCGGCCGGCGTGTTCGGTCGCGGCGGCAAGCTGGCTGCGCAGCACGGCGTGCACTTCCTGCGCCTGTTCGGGCGTGGCCGTGAGCCCCGTGCCTATGGCCCAGACGGGTTCGTAGGCCACGACGATTTCGCTGATGCAGTGGCCGTTCAGATGGATCACTGCGGCGAGCTGGCGTTTGACCACGGCTTCGGTCAGGCCTGCCTCGCGCTCCTGCATGGTTTCGCCCAGGCAGACGATGGGCGTGATGCCCGCGGCCAGTGCTCTTTGTGCCTTGATGGCAACGAGCGCATCGGTTTCATGGTGGTATTGGCGCCGCTCGGAATGTCCGACGAGCACGTAGCGCACGGAAAATTCCTTGAGCATCGCCGCCGACACCTCGCCGGTATAGGCCCCGGCCTCGTGCGCCGAAACGTCCTGCGCCGCCACGGCCAGCGGCGAGCCGGCGGTGAGCGCCTGCACCTGTGCCAGATACGGTGCGGGCGCAGCCACGGCCACGTCGCACGCAGGCGGCCGCTGCGCCATGCCATCGAGCACGGCGTGCAGCAGCACTTCGTTGCTGGCCAGGCTACCGTTCATCTTCCAGTTGCCTGCAATGAGCTTTTTTTTCATGGTCACCACGTCAGGACGATCTTGCCGATATGTTGATTGGATTCCATCAGCGCATGCGCTTGCGCAGCCTGCTCTGCAGGGAATGTGCGGTACACGACGGGACGGATCTTGCCTGCAGCGATGAGCGGCCAGACGTGCTCGCGCAGTGCGCGCGCAATCGCGCCCTTGAACGCCACCGGGCGCGGGCGCAGCGTGGAACCCGTGATGACGAGCCGGCGGCGCAGCACCAAGGATGCATCGAAACTGCTTTTGCTGCCGCCTTGCACGGCGATGATGAGCAGGCGCCCATCCTCGGCCAGGCATTCGACTTCGCGCGTGACGTAATCGCCCGCGACGATGTCGAGGATCACGTCCACGCCCTTGCCTTGCGTGAGGCGCAGGCACTCGGCAGTGAAGTCCTGCTGCTTGTAATCGATCGCGTGGCTCGCACCGAGCTCGAGGCAAGCCTGGCATTTTTGCGCGCTGCCTGCGGTGGCGATCACCGTGGCGCCGAAAGCGCGCGCGAGCTGGATCGCCGTGACGCCTATGCCGCTCGTGCCGCCTTGCACGAGCAGGGTTTCGCCGGCTTGCAGGCGGCCGCGGTCGAACACGTTGCTCCAGACGGTAAAAAACGTTTCGGGCAAAGAGGCCGCCTGCGCGTCGCTCAGGCCCTCGGGCACGGGCAGGCACTGCGCCACGGGCGCGATGCAGTATTCGGCGTAGCCCCCACCCGCGACCAGGGCGCACACACGGTCGCCTACTTTGAAACCCGCTTCGGCCAGCGCGGCGGGGTCACCCGCTTCGATCACGCCTGCGACTTCGAGGCCCGGCAGATCCGAAGCGCCGGGCGGCGGCGGGTAATGCCCTTTGCGCTGCAGCACGTCGGGCCGGTTGACACCGCTCGCACGCACGCGGATCAGCGCCTCGCCCGGCCCCGGCTTGGGCTGCGGACGTTCGGCCAGACGCAGCACTTCAGGCTTGCCAAACGCAGAAATTTCTACGACACGCATACAAAAACCATAGCAATTTTGTATGATGGAAATATGCCGCTAGCGCCCATTCATCAAGCGCCAGCAGCTCTCATAGGATGAGCGAAAAGCTCAAACTTCTTCGGATGCCTCGCCATCGCTCGCAGCTTGCGGCGCAGGCGCACGGCCGGCACCACGACCGCCCTCACGGCGTTCGCCGCGTTCGCCCCGCTCGGAACGTTCACCGCGCTCGGAGCGCTCGCCATTGCCTGCAGCGGGCCGATCGGAGAGCGCCTTCATCGACAGCTTGACGCGCCCTTTGTCGTCGGTCTCGAGCACCTTGACTTTCACCACCTGGCCTTCGCTGAGGTAGTCGCTCACGCGCTCGACGCGCTCGTTGGCGATCTGACTGATGTGCAGCAGCCCGTCCTTGCCTGGCAGCACGTTGACCAGCGCGCCGAAGTCGAGAATCTTGACCACCGGCCCTTCATACACCTGCCCCACCTCGACCTCGGCCGTGAGCTGCTCGATGCGGCGCTTGGCCTCTTCGGCCTTGGCGCCGTCGGTCGCGGCGATGGTGATGGTGCCGTCTTCGGCGATGTCGATCTGCGTGCCGGTTTCTTCGGTCAGCGCGCGGATCACGGCGCCACCCTTGCCGATCACGTCGCGGATCTTCTCGGGGTTGATCTTCATGGTGAAGAGCTTGGGCGCAAAGCTGCTGACATCGGCATTGGCGCCGGCCATGGCCTCCTGCATCTTGCCCAGGATGTGCATGCGCGCTTCCTTGGCCTGCGCCAGCGCCACTTGCATGATCTCTTTGGTGATGCCCTGGATCTTGATGTCCATCTGCAGCGCCGTGATGCCGCTCGTGGTGCCCGCGACCTTGAAGTCCATGTCGCCGAGGTGGTCCTCGTCGCCGAGGATGTCGGTGAGCACGGCAAAGCGGTTGTCCTCCTTGATCAGGCCCATGGCGATGCCGGCGACATGCGCCTTCAGTGGCACGCCCGCGTCCATCAGCGCAAGGCAGCCACCGCAGACCGATGCCATGGACGAGGAACCGTTCGACTCGGTGATTTCGGACACCACGCGGATGGTGTAGGGGAATTCGTCCTTCTCGGGCAGCACGGCCGTGAGCGCGCGCTTGGCCAGGCGGCCGTGGCCGATCTCACGGCGCTTGGTGCTGCCCATGCGCCCGACTTCGCCCGTGGCAAACGGCGGCATGTTGTAGTGCAGCATGAAGCGGTCTTCGTACTCGCCCAGCAGCGCGTCGATGCGCTGCGCGTCGCGCTCGGTGCCCAGCGTGGCCACGGCCAGCGCCTGCGTCTCGCCGCGCGTGAACAGCGCCGAGCCGTGCGTGCGCGGCAGCACCGAGGTGCGGATTTCGATCGGGCGCACGGTGCGCGTGTCGCGCCCGTCGATGCGCGGCTCGCCCGCGAGGATCTGGCTGCGCACGATGCGCGCCTCGATCTCGAACAGCAGGCCCTCGACCTTCACCGGGTCGAACTCCAGCCCGGCTTCGCGCAAATCAGCCATGACCACGGCGTAGGCCTCGCGGCAGGCCTGGGTGCGCGCCTGCTTGTTGCGGATCTGGTAGGCGGCGCGCAGGCGCTCTTCACCGAATTCGGTCACCTTGGCGATCAAGGCTTCGTCACGCTGCGGCGGCTGCCAGTCCCACAGCGGCTTGCCGGCCTCGCGCACCAATTCGTGGATGGCGTTGATCGCGATGTTGCTCTGCTCGTGGCCGAACACCACGGCGCCGAGCATGACCTCCTCTGGCAACTGCTGCGCCTCGGACTCGACCATGAGCACGGCCGCCTCGGTGCCGGCCACGACCAGGTCGAGCTGGCTTTGCTTGCGCGCCGTCTGGCCGGGGTTGAGCACATAGGCGCCATTGACATAGCCCACGCGCGCGGCACCGATCGGGCCGTTGAACGGGATGCCCGAGACGGCCAGCGCCGCGCTGGTGGCGAGCATGGCGGGGATGTCGGCATCGACCTCGGGGTTCAGCGACAAGGTGTGCACGACCACGTGCACCTCGTTGAAAAAGCCCTCGGGGAACAGCGGACGGATCGGGCGGTCGATCAAGCGGCTCGTGAGCGTTTCGTACTCGCTGGGCTTGGCCTCGCGCTTGAAAAAGCTGCCCGGAATCTTGCCCGCGGCGTAGGCTTTTTCGATGTAATCCACGGTGAGCGGGAAAAAATCCTGCCCCGGCTTGGGCGACTTGGACGCGGCCACCGTGGCCAGCACCACGGTATCGTCCATGTTGACCAGCACGGCGCCGGTGGCCTGGCGAGCGATCTCGCCCGTCTCCAGCGTGACTTTATGTTCGCCCCACTGAAAGGACTTGGTGACTTTGTTGAACAGACTCATAAGTGCTCCAAATTAAATAGCTAAAAGCGCACATCCATCAAGCGCCAGAGCCTCATTCAGAACACGATGCCATTCCAGTGACCCTGCCCGCCCGGCGCCGGGGCAAGGCCATTGGAATGACACAGCTTCGCTCTGCAGTCTGGCTCCGAAGCAAAAAACGCCTGAGCTAGCGCATGACTAACCCAGGCGTTCGATGCATGCGATACGAATTACTTGCGCAGCCCCAACTTGGCGATCAGCGCGGTATAACGGTCGGCGTCCTTGGCCTTGAGGTAGTCGAGCAGCTTGCGGCGGCGGCTCACCATGCGCAGCAGACCGCGACGGCCATGGTGATCCTTGGCGTGGGTCTTGAAGTGCGGGGTAAGCTCGTTGATGCGCGCGGTGAGCAGCGCGACTTGAACCTCAGGGCTGCCGGTGTCGTTGGCAGAACGGGCGTTGGCCTGAATGACTTCGGCCTTGATGGAAGATGCGATCATGGGTTTTCCTGAAAAAGTCGGGCGCAGACGTTGGGCATAAACCCTTGCAACCCGGGTTTGAACTTGCGCCAGCGGCCGGAACGAGCCACGCGGCGTGCGTTTTGCACCGTGCAAAACCTGTGAATTATAGCGGTTCGATGCGCCGGCCCACGACCGCCCGCCCATTGCCGGCCCTCGCTCAATGCTCCTGCAACTTCTCTTGCAGCCACACCTTGATCAAAGACTGGTAAGGCACGTCCCGTGCATTGGCAGCAGCCTTGAGCGAATCCAGCAGGTGTTGCGGCAGCCGCAGCGAAATGGTTTTGGTCGTGGGCTTCAGGTTCGGCAAAGTGACCTTGCGCGCCTTCGACCAATCCACATGCTCCGTCGAGTCATGCGACTCCCAGTAAGCGCGCTCCTCGTCTTCCGAGGCAAACTTGGGAACAGGTTTAGCGGACTTGGGCATAGATGAGCCTCTCTTTTCGGTGCATGTCTCGCGCAGAAATCACACGAATCAGCGCCCCGGCCTGCCGCAATGTGAACGTGAGGTGCAGCGGCCGCCCTCTGTCCGTTTTCCCCAGGGCGTGAAAACGCGGCTCGTTCAGACTGTGCGCCACATCCTCCACGAACAGCAAAGGCGCGTTGAAAAAGACCTGTTCTGCTTCGGCCATGGATACGCCATGTTTTTCGTTCTTCCGGGCATTGCCATCATCCCAGTCGAATCCTGTGATCCTGCTCAGATCGATCATTTTTGTATATTACCAACATATTCTCTCTGACGTACCACTTGCACTTGCAGCCACCCCTTCAACCGCGCCACCCCCTGCACCAGACGCGCTGGATCGTGCGAGGCAAAGCACCAGCGCAGCCAGCCTTGGGCCTCGGGGCCGAAGGCGTTGCCCGGGGCCAGGCCCAGCCCGGCCTCGGTCACCAGGCGCTTGGCCGTGGCGAGGGAATCGTCGTGCCCGTGCAGGCGAAAAAACGCGTACATGCCGCCCAGCGGCGTGGCCACTTCCACGCCCGGCAGCGCCTGCAGCAAAGGCAGCAGCGTATCGCGGCACTTGCGCAGGTGCGCCACCACGCGCGGCGTGATGGCGTCGGCGTGCTGCAGCGCCGCGATGCCTGCGCGCTGCGTGAACACGCTCGTGCACGAGGTGTTGAACTCCACCAGTTTGCCCACATGGTGCACCGCTGCAGGCGGCAGCACCAGCCAGCCCAGGCGCCAGCCCGTCATCAAAAAGCTCTTGGAAAAGCTGTGCACCACCACCAGCCGGTCGTCGGGCTCGGCCAGGTCGAGAAAGCTCGGCGCGCAGGCTTTGGGCGAGGGCGCGTAATACAGGCGCTCGTACACCTCGTCGGCCAGAATCCAGGTGCCCGTGCGGCGGCAATGCGCGAGGATGGCGCGCTGCTCCTCGGGGCGCAAAGTCCAGCCCGTGGGGTTGTTGGGCGCGTTCAGGATCAGCAAGCGCGTGCGCGGCGTGATCGCGGCCAGCAAGGCGTCCAGATCGAGCGCCCACGCGCCCCCCGGCTGCGGGCGCAGCGGCACGCAGTGCAAGCGCGCGCCCATGATCTGCGGCTGCGCCGTCAGGTTGGGCCACACGGGCGTCACGGCGACCACCTCGTCGCCCGCATCGACGAGCGCTTGCACGGCGAGCATCAGCGCATTCACGCCGCCCGAGGTCACGACGACGCGCTCGGGCGGCACAGGGCGATGCAGCTCGCTCATATACGCAGCGATCGCTGCGCGCAGCTCGGGCAGGCCCAGGTTGTGCGAATAAAACGTCTCGCCCCGCTCGATCGAGGCTACGGCCGCCTGGCGCACCACCTCGGGCGTGCCCTCGTCGCTCTCGCCAAACCAGAACGCCAGCACGTCGCTGCGCCCCAGGCCGGCGTTGGCCACTTCACGGATACGGGATTCTTCGAGGTTCAAAACAGCTTGGCGCATGGCAGTATGTGCAGTGGAACAACCCTCTATCCTATCGGTTGCCATTCACACTTCACACTCACTTTTTGGAATGTCCATGTCCTCTACCACGCATAAAACTGCAAAAGATATAGCACTTCACGCACGCTGCTCCTTGAGAAATGCCATTTTTGCCTTGTGTTTTGCTTTGAGCCTCAGCGCCGTGCCCCAGGCGGCTCTCGCCGCGAGCAAAAAATCCAACTCGGGCGACGCGACGACCAGCGTGAACAACACCCGCACGGCAGGCAAGAAAAAGCACAAAGTTCACACCACCCACCTACGCAGCCCCAGTGAAGAAACCACCGCCGAGCGCGACCGCCGTCTGTACCGCGAATGCCGCGGCATGCCGAATGCGGGGGCGTGTCTGGGGTACACGCACAAGTGAGCCGGGCCAGCAGGCCGCTAAAAACGGTCTCGCCCGCGAATGCGCGCCAAAACGCGAAGGTCTGGCCCGACTCGATCCTGCGCCTTAAATTCGAGCTCCTGCGCCTGCGCCAGGGCGGTCAGTTCACCCAGTTGTGCCATCCCGGCGCCTGCGCCTAGGAGCTTGGGCGCCAGATACACCAGCAACTCATCGACCAACCCGGCACGCAGCAAGGACCCGTTGAGCTTGTAGCCCGCCTCGACGTGCAGCTCATTCACCTCGGCACGCAGCGCAAGGTCCGTCAGCATGGCCGCCAAGTCCACCTTGCCGTGCGCATCGGGCAACGTGATGACCTGCACCCCACGCTCCTCCAGCGCCTGTTTTTTTGCATCATTTTGGCTCGCAGTGTAGATGTAGACACCACGATCAGCTATGAAAATCGATGCATCCAGCGGCACCTGCAAGGCGCTGTCCACCAGCACCAGCGCAGGCTGCCGCTCCGTGGGCACCTCGCGCACATCGAGCCGCGGATCGTCGGCCAGCACCGTCCCTATGCCCGTGAGCACGGCGCAAGCGCGCGCGCGCCAGGCATGGCCGTCGCGGCGCGCCTCGGGCGAAGTGATCCACTGACTCGCCCCATTGGGCAGCGCCGTGACGCCATCGAGCGATGCCGCCACCTTCATGCGCACCCAAGGCGTCTTGCGCACCATGCGGCTGAAAAACCCCAGGTTGAGCTCGCGCGCAGCTTCTGCACCAGGGCCGACCTCCACCTGCACGCCCGCAGCACGCAATCGCGCAAAGCCCTGCCCTGCCACACGCGGATTGGGATCCGTGATTGACGCCACCACTTTGGCAATGCCAGCCTCGGCCAAGGCATCGCAACACGGCCCCGTGCGCCCCTGGTGCGCGCACGGCTCCAGCGTGACGTAAGCCGTCGCCCCTCGCGTCGAATGCCCCTGCGCCAGGGCATCGCGCAGCGCCATGATCTCCGCGTGCGGCCCGCCGGCCCGCTGCGTGGAGCCGCGCCCAATCACGCACCCTGCAACATCCACCAGCACACATCCCACACGCGGGTTCGGAGACGTGCGCAGCAAGCCCTGCTGCGCCAGAGCGAGCGCCTCGAGCATCGGCGCCGGAATGAAAGACGTGTTCATGATTGCTGCGACTGTAACGGCTAGCCCCCGTCCAATCCCGCCGAGCGGTTGAATTCAAAGAATCAACGGCATCACCAAAGCGACAACAAGTTACTTCTTGGGCATACCATCAGTTTCATGAAAAAACTGCTTCTTCCGAAGAAGTCCAACCAGTGGGGCGCACCTTGGGGCCAATCTAACCTCGGCTTGACATCCCATGCGCGGCCGCCGCGGACTGCAACACCCTGCTCTTGCGCAAGGCATGGCAGGCCATCGGCTCGCGGCTTTACGCTGATAGAAGTGCTCGTTGCCATTGCCATACTCTCTTTTGGCATGCTCGGCATGGTCGGTATTCAAGCCTTTGCGCTGCAGGCAAACCGAGACGCCCGCATCCAGGCGCAGGCTGCAGTGTTTGCGCGTGAACTAGCCGAGATGATGCGCGGCAACAAAGCCATCGCCGTTCTGACTACGGCTTCCAGCAACCCTTATCTGGGCTCCTTTTCCAGCCCTCTGGCGCTCGCCACCCCAAACTATTGCCTGCGTGTAGCCAACGCAGCCACAGGCTGTACCAGCACCACAGACATAGCCAGCGCCGAGATGACAGACTGGCTGACCCGCGTCGATGCTGCCCTGCCCGGTGCACGGGTTGTCGTGTGTTATGACAGTGCCCCTTACGACAGCAATGGATTGCCGCAATGGGGTTGCACCAGCTCTGCCGGTGGCAACAACGACATCGCCGTCATCAAAATTGGCTGGACCCGCACCAACACCGATCGCAGCCAGACCGGAAGCAACGCATTATTGAGCGCCGCCGACACAGGCAGCAGACCATACATCATATTGCCCGTCACGAGCGGAAACAGCTTATGACTCCCTTGCGCGTTCCGCATCCCCATTTCGTCGAAATGCCAGCCCTTTCCCGCCGCCGCGCTGCCTCGCGTGAATATCAAAAAGGCTTCACCTTGGTTGAATTGATGGTGGCACTAGTGCTCAGCCTCTTGATCGTGCTAGCTGCAACCGCAGCGCTCCTCGTTGCACGCCAAGGTTTCACTGCCGTCGATGCCGCCTCCCAATTGCGTGACAACACCCGCTTTGCACAAGACATCATCCAGCGCGTTGGCGTCCAAACTGGCTTCAAAACCCTCGCGTACATCGCAAACCCGGCAGCTGTTAGCAACACGCAGGGTATACCGACCAACATCCCACCCAATGTTTATGGACTCAACAACGCGTCTCGAACCCCAAGTGATGCCTGGACAGCAGGCACCAGCAGAAGTTCGGGCAGTGTCGGCTACGGCAGTGACATCCTCGTATTACGCTTTCAGCCCAACGCCTCAGATACCGACGCCACAAAATCCGACGGCTCCATGATCGACTGCTCCGGCAATGCCCCCACCGCCGCACCCGCCAACATCGATGACCAATCTGTGAGCATCCTTCACGTCGGTGTGGATGCGGATGGAGAGCCATCACTGATGTGCTCGCGCTCGGACACGGGCAGTGCACCCTACGACACACAGCCCCTCGTGCGCGGCGTGGAAAATTTTCAAGTGCTCTACGGCGTGGACGGCATCGGCCCGGGCAACACCACCGTGCCAATTCCCGCCACAGCATCGGACACTATCCCGGAGCGCTACCTCAGAGCAGACCAACTCACCGTTGCCGGCAACCAGGCCGCCACGTATGCCAACTGGAAGAAAGTCCGCAGCATACGCATAGGCATGGTCGTCCGCGCGGCACCCAATACCGCCGTGGATAACAGCACGCACACCTATTATCCATTGGGGGAAACCAAAGACTCGAGTGGCGGCACCATAGGTTCCGCCTTTGCCAATGCCACCAGCGATCCGGGAACCATCTTTACCCCCGCTGCAGACGGAAGAATGCGCCAAGTAGTCACTTTCATAGTGCATCTGCGCAATGCCCAAGAAAATAATTGAATCGCCCCTTATGCCGGCCGCCACTCCTGAAAAACGAAAAAACCGACGCTTTGACCGGAAAAACCCCTCCGCATCGTCGCGCGGGGTGTCGCTGATCGTCGTCATGATCATATTGCTGATCGTCTCCATTTTAGGAGTGGCCGGCATTCAAATCTCCATGATGGCCGAACGCGGCACACGCAATGATCGCGACACCCAAATCGCATGGCAAGCCGCTGAAGCGGCACTCATCGACGCAGAGTTTGATATCGAAGGTCAACCCGCCACGTCCACCCATTTACGCAGCAGCGTTTTCAATAGTGGAAGCACCGATCTTTCAAAATTCATTGATTCTTGCGGGAATTCCGGTGACAGCATTGGGCTTTGTAATTTGAATGCTTCTGGCAAACCAGCATGGCTTACCGTGGACTTCACGGACACCAGCAGCAACGCCAGAACCACGGCCTTTGGAACTTACACCGACCGAACTTTCCCCGCGGGCAACAAAGGCATACAACCCGCACAAGCACCGCGTTACGTCATTGAACCCATACCAGACCCAGCCGTCGCAAGAACCCAAGGCCCTACTGGAATGAAATACGTGTACCGCGTCACCTCCATGGGATTCGGCCCACGAACCGATATTCAGGTCGCCCTCCAAATGATTTACCGCAATTGAGGACAGCATGGCCCATCAGCAAACATTCACCCAAGCCGGTGCGATCATTCACAAACTGAAAACTGCATTGCAGCATTGCCTGCCCCACACTCCAGCCACATGGCTGGCCTGGAGCCTTTTGCCTCTTGTGATTGCTGCCTCCTGGATGGCTATCGGGCAGGCCAGCCCACCGGCCATACCCGCCATTGCCCTGGCCACGGAGCCTTTGTATGCAGCAATCCCCATAGACAAACCAGCATTGGCACTGGCTCTGTCGGTGGAATTCCCCACTGTTGGCGCACAATATCCCGCGCCGACCGCCAATGCAACCACTGACTCAACCTACAGTAACGCCAACGAATACCTTGGCTACTACGATGCTGAAAGCTGCTACACCTATAATGACGCCCCCACAGAAACGCCAGCAACAGGCCTGAGCACATCAGACTACAAGCGTTTTGACCGTAGCGGTCCAGCCACCAATCGCATGTGTGCCGACGCCTTTAGCGGCAATTTTCTCAATTGGGCATCCAGCTCCGCCATCGACATGCTGCGCCTCGCGCTTTCGGGCGGGGACCGCTATATCGACACCGATTCACTCACCATTTTGCAGCGTGCGGTTTTACCCAATGGTGATCCGATTTGCATGTGGAACAGCACCAACTTTCCTGCGAAACAACTCCAAAAAAATGGCGACGGATCGCATCCTTACTGGGGTGCGGTGCCACAATCCATGCAAACCCAGGCGGGCAGTAACGATATTTGGGTTGCCAACACCTTAAACAAAATTTATTTTGGCACATCCAAAACGGGAGGGTGCGGCAATACAGGTGCATACACACTGGGTGCTGCAGCACCGACGAGCGCCATAGGCCCCATCACAAATAGCAGCGATAAAGGGCCCGGTGGCTCGGCCTGCGCCGACGAAAACGGATATTGCTCTTTTACCGGGGTAAAAGAAGTATGGTATGGCGCCAAAACAGGAGGGGACAATTACTGGAAAGTCGCCCCCGCCTATAATGGCGTATCGTGCAGCAACAGCGTATTTGGAGACCCAATTCCTGGCATCAAAAAGTCTTGCTATCTCAAGGACTATACTGGTTCATGGCAACCTCCAACGGCTGGCGGCGCACTAAATTCTGACGGTTTTTTCTATGCCCGCGTGCAAGTCTGCAACACCACTTCAGGCACCCTCCAGGACGTCCGCGACTACGGCCTGTGCCGACAATACCCTCATGGCAATTACAAACCCACCGGCGTGATCCAAAAATACAGCGATCAAATGCGCCTTGCGGCCTTTGGTTATTTGATGGACCAAACGGCGAGTTACAACAATGGGCGCTATGGTGGGGTCTTGCGCGTGCCAATGAAATACGTAGGCCAAAAAACTTATAACGCTACAGGTCAGGACAATACACCCACAGGGGGCAACACGAAAGCCGAATGGAACCCGAACACCGGTGTTTTTTACCCCAATCCTGATAGCGACACTAGCGTTACTCCAAATATTAGCGGAGTCATCAATTATTTGAACAAATTTGGTCGCACCGGGCCCACCCCGGGCGTCTACAAGAAATATGATCCCGTAGGAGAGCTTCATTACGAGGTTCTGCGTTATTTGCAAGGGCTTCAACCTAGTCCAGCTGCCATTTCCGGCATGACGGATGCCATGAAAGATGGCTTCCCCGTATTCACTACCTGGAACGATCCTTACGGCGATGGTAGAAGCAACACTGCCGATTATTCCTGCGTCAAAAGCAACATCATCGTGATTGGCGACATCCACACCCATGATGGCAACCGCCTTCCCACAGCCGATGCTGCAAACAATATCCCGGATATAAACTATTGGCGCGGCATCGTTCAGGCATTTGAGAAAAATATCACCAGCACCACCTACGTCGATGGTCAGGGGACTACCCGTAACGTCGCAAATCCCAACCCACCGAACACCAGCGTCCCGGCAGGTACCGACACCAGCCAAATCATGGGCTCAGCTTACTGGGGCCACACCCACGACATCCGTGGCACGGGCTGGACGAGTGGCGTCGACAAACAACGACCAGGCTTGCGTATCAAGACCTTCCTATTCGACGTCAATGAATATGGAGCAGAAAACGACGCCAATCATCGACGCTATCAAAATCAATTCTTTATGGCCGCAAAATATGGCGGCTTTGAATCAGATCCTTCCAATCCGCAATCCAGACCATACAATACATGGGGAAATCCATTCAAAAGAAACGATGGCACCAACGATAATGATGTGTGGCAAAAACAATCCGCCCCCGGCGAAGCATCTACATATTATTTACAGCAAAACGCGCGAAGTGTATTGAGCGCCTTTGATGAAATTTTCAGTCGTGCCGCCACGGCATCACGCACCATTGCGGGCGGCTCGGTAAGCTCGGCTCAGGTCAGTCCATCCAACAGTACGACGATGTATTCGGCCAAATTTGATACCAGCAACTGGAGCGGTGACGTCGTGGCAGAGCCCATCACCGCAGCCAGCGGCACGCTTTCCATCAGCGGCAGCACTTGGAGTGCTGCGAGCCAACTGGATAACATGACCTCGCCCGCAGCTAACCGCAATATCTTCGTTGGCAACTCCGGTGCCACTGCAAGCCCCACAGCCACTACCTTCACTTGGGATGCCATTGAAACCGGTTTAAAAAATAGCTTGAACAAAACGGACCCTAGTGCCACGGCAGACTCATTGGGGCAAGACCGTCTGAATTATTTACGTGGCGACCGGAGCAAGGAAGGCAATCCATTTCGCGTGCGCAGTTCCTTGCTGGGGGATATTGTAAATTCCAATGTGGTTTATTCCGGGGCCCCATCATCGGCATATTCTGGCACCGCATACACCGTATTCAAGTCCACCCACGCAACACGCACTCCCGCTGTCTTCGTGGGCGCCAACGACGGCATGCTGCATGCTTTTAATGCCAATACCGGTTCTGAATTATTTGCATACATTCCTAGTTGGATGGGACCGAAATTATCGGCTCTGACCAACCCTACCTACGCCAACAACCACCAGAATTACGTCGACGGCCGCATTGCGGTAGCAGAGGCCCAAACAGCATCTACAGGTGCGGCAACCGATTGGAAAACCGTTCTCATCGCTGGCACGGGTGGCGGTGGCCCGGGGGTATTTGCCCTAGACGTCACGGAGCCCTCTTCATTCAGCGCTTCCAATGTGATGTGGGAATTCACACGCGCCGACGATACAGATCTAGGTCAAGTCGTAGGCCAGCCGCAGATTCTCAAATTCAAGACAAGTGGAAACAGCACAACGCCGTCGTACCGGTGGTTTGCCGTGTTTGGCAGTGGTGTAAACAATTATGTACCCGATGCTGATGGACGCTTCAGCAGCACTGGCAGCCCTGCGCTATATTTGTTGGCATTGGACAAGGCCGCTGGCACTGCCTGGACGCTGGGTACTAATTATTTCAAAATTTCTCTGCCCTTGAATACATCATTGAGCGCCACCAATGCGACAGGGTTAGTTAACTTTTCTCCCCTGTATGGCACATCTGGAGAGGTAACGAATATATACATGGGCGACCTTCATGGTAATTTATGGAAGCTCAATTTTGGCAACCTGACCCCATCCGACTGGACTTTTGGCAAACTTTCCGCCTTTAATAAAGGCACCCTTGCCAGCCCAGCGCCCTACCCTTTATACATCGCCAAAGACGGCAGCGGAAATATTCAACCCATCTCAGCACCCCCTTTATTAATCACGGGTCCGCTTGTTGGTGGTGTAGAATCATTTTATGTGTTATTTGGCACGGGGAAATATTTAGAGTCCTCTGATAATACCTCCCCCCTGACCAATAGCGTTTATGCCATATACGATAACGGAGCAACTTCCGCCGATTCTTCGCCAGTCGGACCCAGCGCCATCAGTGGCCGTGGCCGCCTACAACCTGGAACCGTAAATACAAGCACCAAGACGATTACCGTAGCAGCCTTCAAATGGGGCCGCGCAATTTCAGATACTGATACTACACAACGATCCGGCTGGTATTTTGACATGCCGAACACAGGAGAAAAACTGATCAGTGCGATGGACGACCTTGGTTCATTACAAGCAGTATTTAATACTATCATTCCTGGAGCAGCCGGTGGCGCTGCAGGCTCATGCACCAATACCGCTGGCAGTGGCAATCAATATGTTGTAAACATTTCTAACGGTGCCGGGACTTTTGTTCCATCGACGGTTGGCATGCTAAATCCAGCTTTTTTTCTCGTCAACACCGCTGAAACCACAGTTTCCATAAGCGACAGCACGGGGCGACGAACGAGAACGACGATTCACCGCGGCATCAGCTCCGGGCAATCTGGCGTGAGTACATCAGCCCCTGCGGCAACAACCACGGAAACCATAGGGCGCCTGAGCTGGCGACAAATCTATAACTATCAAGACCTGAAAAACGCACCATGAGCAATATTACTCACCGCGGTTTTACACTGATCGAACTGATGATTGTCGTGGCTGTGGTTGCGATACTGGCTGCCATTGCATACCCATCGTACAGAGATTCGGTACTCAAAGGTCGACGCGCCGAAGGGAGGGCAGCGCTCGCCGAGTTGCTACAACAGGAAGAGCGTTATATGACGCAAAACAACTGTTATTTGGCCTTCACCACCAACAGCTCTGGGGTTGCTACGGCAACGGCACCTTCTCCCTCCTCGGCGTGTGGCGGCGTCACGGCTTCGAGCGTTCCTTTCAAAACATTTTCTGGAAATAATGTTTCAGATGCAAATTACTTATTATCTGCGACGACTTGTCCAGCCAGCTCAGGAACTTTGTCCATTGCAGACTGCGTAAAAGTAATTGCAACCCCCACAAAACCGGATCCCACGGTTGGCAATCTCGAAATGACCAGCACCGGCAGCAAAACATGCACCGGCACTGCATCATCCTCTAATCCCAAATTATGCTGGCCATGAAACCATCCCGCGCCGCCGCTGTCGGATTCACCTTGATAGAACTGATGGTAACCATTTCTATAGTAGCTATAATGCTTGTCGTTGCAGCTCCAAGTTTTCAAAATTTCATTAGAAATTCAGAATTAACCTCTCTGGCAAACAAATTACTTGCAGCAATTAATGCGGCACGAAGTGAAGCAATGAAGTATGGACAAAACGCTTTTGTAATTCCCGCTAACGGTGGAAACGATTGGTCTCAAGGATGGGTTGTTTTTGTTGACAGCAACAGAAACAATTCATACGACGAGACTACTGACGTCACCATTCAAAAACAGGGCGCGCTTCCGAGTTATTTTAGCGTTACTGGCACGGGGAATGCCAATCTTTCGAATTCATATATTATGTTCGGCAGTTCCGGATTTGCTAAAAGTTACGGCGCGGCTCCCGGCGTTCCCAATTTGACACTCAAAATATCGCGCACTGACGTATCGAGCGCAAATGAACAAAGATACATTGTCGTTGCAAGAACAGGCCGCGCGAGAGTGTGCAATCCGTCCCTAGACACTACCTGCACTGCTACGGCAACTCAGTAACTGCCACAATCCCCCATGTTCACAGGCATCATCACCGGCCTAGGCCGCATCACCTCCGTGCAAGCGCTGGGCGACTCGCCCACCCATGGCAAGCGCCTGACCATCGCAACCCCGGCGCACTACCTCGACGACGTGGGTCTGGGCGACAGCATCGCGCTCAATGGCGCCTGCATGACCGTGACCGCGCTGGACGCGCCGCAGCAGCAGTTCAGCGTCGATGTCTCGGCCGAATCACTCACCAAGACCACGGGGCTCGACGCCCCGGGCCCCGTGAACCTCGAAAAAGCCCTGCGCGCCAACGACCGGCTCGGCGGCCACTTGGTTTCGGGCCATGTCGATGGCATCGGGCAGGTGCGCCACTTTGCGCCCGTGGGCGAAAGCTGGGAGCTGCGCATCCTGGCGCCGCAGGAGCTCGCGCGCTTTCTGGCCTACAAGGGCTCGATTGCGGTCAACGGCGTGAGCCTGACGGTGAACCGCATCGCCGACCTGCCTGCGGGCTGCGAAGTCAGTATCAACCTGATCCCGCACACGGTGCAAAACACGGCCTTGCAATATCTGCAGGCCGGTGCGCGCGTGAACCTCGAGGTGGATTTGATCGCGCGCTACTGCGAGCGGATGCTGAGCCTGACAACGCAAGCGCCGCGTGCCTCGTAGGCACCTTGGTCGCCAGCGTTTGCGCATCGAGTAGGCGCTTGGCACGTTTTCGAATGCGCGCGTGGTGATATCGTTTAACCCAGATTGTTCATTAGGACGCGGGACGATGGCGAGGCGGCTGGCGCGGCAGTTTGGTCGCTGGTGAGGAGTTCATGGTGGTGCCACGAACGACGAAGCTGCGGCCAAAATGACCGGCAGCCGTCCGCCAGTGCCCACGTAGGCGCGAAGCGCCGCCGAATGGACAATCTGGGTTAAATAGTAAAGTAAGCTTGCTGCAGAACTGCGGCGACGCGCCGCAAGTCCGCCACCGCGAGGAAAAAGATCGCAAACAGGTTCTCAACCGCCCTGCAGCGCCTGCGCGAAATCGGCGCGCAGGTCTTCGAGCTCTTCAAGGCCGACGGAGACGCGGATCATGCCGTCCGCAATGCCCATGGCCGCACGCACTTGCGCGCCGGCCTCCCAGAAGATGGTGTGCGCCACGGGGATGATGAGCGTGCGTGTGTCGCCCAGGCCTGTCGCCTTGATGGGCAGGCGCAGGCGGTTGCACAGCGGCAGGCACTGCGCGGCGTCGCGCAACTCGAACGAGAGCAGCCACGCGCCGGCCTTGAAATGCCGCTGCGCGCGCGCATGCTGCGGATGCGAGGGCAGCCCCGGGTAGTGCACGCGCGCGATGGCCGGGTGCTGCTGTAGCCACTGCGCGAGCGCGAGCGCTGTCGCGCTGCTGCGCTCCATGCGCAGCGCGAGCGTCTCGGCGCCGAGCGCGATCTGGTGCGCAGCGTAGGCCGACAGTGCCGCGCCCATGTCGCGCAAGCCCTTTTTGCGCACCTGCTGCAGGCCCCAACCCTTGGGGTTACCTTTGCGATACGCGGCAAAGATGTTGGGGTAGCGGCTCCAGTCGAACAACCCCGTGTCTATGACCGCACCACCCAGCGCGTCGCCCTGCCCTGCTATGCTTTTAGATAGCGAATGGATGACCAGCCCGGCACCCACGCTCGCGGGCCGAAACAGGTAGGGCGAGGCCACTGTGTTGTCCACCACGTAGAGCAGCCCGCGCTCAGCGCACAACGCGCCTATGCCTTCGAGGTCGGGGATTTGCGTGCCGGGGTTGGCGATGGTTTCGACGAACACCATGCGCGTATTGGGGCGCAGCGCGGCGGCCACCTGGGCGGCGTCGCGCACATCGACCACGCTCACTTCCACGCCCAGATCGGCGAGCGTGCCGAGCACGCTGTTGGTGTTGCCAAACACGAACTGGCTCGCCACGAGGTGGTCGCCCGCCTTGAGCAGCGTGAGAAACACCGCGCAAATCGCCGCCATGCCCGTGGCAAAGCTCACGCAGCCCTGCCCTTGCTCCATTTGCGTGAGCATGGATTCGAGCGCCGCCGTGGTCGGCGTGCCTTGGCGCGCATAGTTGAAGCCGCCTGCCACCGTGCCCTGGAACACGGCGATCAGATCTTCCACGCGCTCGAAGCCATACTGCACCGAGGTGTGCAGCGGCTGGTGGATCGCCCCATGCTCGGCGCCGCCCCAGCGGTCGGCGTGCACGATGCGGGTGGTGAAATGGGGCGTGGGAGCTGGGGTGGGGGCCGGAATGGGATGACTCATGAAAGCTTTGTCAGGAGGCTCTGACTTCGCTGAGCAACTCAGGATGTCGATCGAGCAATTTGAGCAGTTTAACAAGCGACAGTGGCGGCTTTGTTCTACCATTTTCGTAGCGCGAAAAGGCATTCACGCCACCGCCGAAAAGTTCCGCAGCCTGCCGCTGGTCGAGGTCGAGCTTGCGGCGCACCTTGGCGATGTAGTCGGGATCAATGTAGGCGGCATTCACCTGGCGTTGAAACAGACCCAGCAATTCGCTGTAGCGATCGCCGTGCTCGCGATCCAACACGACCTCACCGCAAGCGGGGCAGAAATCGCCTGTCACCGCCGGAATCGTGGTGGTTTCGCCCTTGTAGGTGTAGGGCATGTCGCGCGTGTCGTAAATCAGTTCCGCCGCGCCGCAGCATGGACATTTCATGGTCATAGCTCCTTGAAAGACACGATCAACACATCGTCGATGACCGTCAGCTTCAGGTACACCCCATCGCCGTTTGCCGTAGTGGCGTGGTACACGTCTTGCCATACCGTGTGATCGGCATGGGTTGTCATGCTCTTATAGAAGTCCGCAGGCGTAAGTGCCAACACAATGGCGCACATCCCAGCCAGATCGTTGATGCCAAGCTCACGTGCTCCCTGGTAGGCACTGGCCGTCGCCTTGACCTTGCCAGCCTCGACCAGGACTTTGACGATGGACAATTTGCAGTGCGGGGTACCTTTCTCCATGTTCGATTTTAACCTTTTTGATTAATTTACCAACTAGGTTAACGACGGAGTTTCACTGCTCCGGCACGATCTGCTCGGCCCAATCGTACAAAGCGCCAAGGATCTCCTCGCCGCGTGCGTCGGCGGTTTCCGAGAGGGTGTCGATCGCGCTGAAGAACTGCTCCACGGTGCGCGCGCCGCCTGCGCCGTGGAGCAGGCGCGCAGCGCGGTGCGCGTCCCAGCGCTGCACCTCGGCGGGCGTGAGCGTTTCGGGGAAGTTGCGCGCGCGGTAGCGCCACACGAGCTCGGGCAGGCGCGGGTCGTCGAAGCGTGGGTGCGCGGCGGCCAGTTGCGCGCCGTTCATGTGGCGCAGCTGCTCCAGGCGGCGCCGGTCGGCCGTGCCCACGAAGCCGCCGTACAAGTCCTGCTCCACGTCGGGCGCGGGCTCTGCAGGGCGCGCGAACACTTCGGGCCAGATCGCGCTCATGTCGGGCAGCGCGCGTGCATGCTGCGCGTGCGCCAGCGCTTGCGCCAGGTCTATGCCCCAGCGCTCGGCGAGCTCGGGCCGCAGGGTTTTGAGCTTGCCGACCACCATGGGCGATTTGTTCAGGTGCACGGTCTTGATCGGCAGGCGCGCGACGCCTTCTGGCAGTGCATCGGCGCGGGTAAAGAGGCGCGTGCGGATCGCCTCGGCGTTCAGGTCGGCCAATTCGCGCGGGTCGTGCGCCAAGTCCCAGGCGATCAGCTCGTTCTTGTTCGCGGGGTGGCTCGCCAGCGGCCACATGACGGCCAGGCAGCCGCGCTCGGCCGGGAACATGCCCGAGACGTGCAAAAAGGGCCGCGCCGTGGCCGGGCCGAGCGGCAGGCCCAGTTCGGCCAGCACGCGCTCTTTTTTGTGCAGGCCCAGGCAGAAGTCGAACAGGCGCGGCTGGCGCGCACGCACGAGGCGCGCGAGCGCGATCGTCGCGCGCACGTCCGAGAGCGCATCGTGCGCGGCCTCGTGCGCGAGGCCGTTGGCCTGCGTGAGGTGTTCAAGCCGAAAGCTCGGCTGTCCGTCCGCATTGCGCGGCCACACTATGCCCTCGGGGCGCAGCGCGTAGGCCATGCGCACCACATCGAGCAAGTCCCAGCGCCCGCACTGGTTCTGCCACTCGCGCGCATAGGGGTCGATGAGGTTGCGCCAGAACAAAAAACGCGTGACTTCGTCGTCGAAGCGGATGCTGTTGTAGCCCACGCCTATGGTGCCGGGCTGCGCGAGCTCGCCCTCGATGCGCGCGGCAAACTGGTACTCGCGCAGACCGCGCTCCTGGCACTGCTGCGGCGTGATGCTGGTGATCAGGCAGGCCTGCGGATCGGGCAGGTAGTCGTTCGTGGGCTGGCAATACCACATCAGCGGCGCGCCGATTTCGTTGAGCTCGGCGTCGGTGCGCAGCGCCGCGAACTGCGCGGGCCGGTCGCGCCGCGGGTCGGTGCCAAAGGTTTCGTAGTCGTGCCAGAGGAAGCTGTGGGGAGACATGCGAGAGAGCTCGTGCAAAGCTGCGCCAGCGGGCGCACAAAAATCAGACATTTTTGCCACTTTACGCAGTATCCACGTGCATAAGCAGCTATTCTTTCAATATCACAAGTCGATCAGAGCCTGGCCGCTCGCCTGGCGCGCCAGCAAGGCTTCGAACTCGGCCTGCGGTAGCGGGCGCGCGAGCAGATAGCCCTGCGCCATGTCGCAGCCCAGCGTGCGCAAAGCCGCGAGTTGCGCGGGCGTCTCCACGCCTTCGGCAATGGTTTGCAGGCCCAGGCCCGCAGCCACGTCGATGATGGCGCGCACCACGGCAAGACCGCGCGGCGCTTCGATGTGGCTCACGAAGGAATGATCGATCTTGAGGCAGTGCACCTGCAGGCGCTGCAGGTAGCTGAACGAGGAATAGCCGGTGCCAAAGTCGTCCAGGGACAGCTGCACCCCCGCGGCCGCCAGCTGCTGCACCGTGGCAATGGCTTTTTCGGGCTCCTGCATGGCGATGCTTTCGGTAAGTTCGAGCTCCAGCGCCTGCGCGGGCACGCCGATGCGCGCCAGGGCCTGCTGCACCACGGCGAGCAAGTCGGGCTGGCGGAACTGCATGAGCGAGAGGTTGACTGCCAGCGTCAGCTCCGCGTGGCCCGCGTCGCGCCAGCGGCGCAATTGCGCGAGCGCCGTGTCGAGCACCCATTGCCCGATCGCAATGATCTGCCCGCTGGCCTCGGCCACGGGGATGAACTCGGCCGGGCTCACCCGGCCCAGCTCGGGGTGCGTCCAGCGCAGCAGCGCCTCGGCCCCCACGAGGCGCCCGTCCTGCAGGCGCCACTGCGGCTGAAAGTGCAGCGAAAGCTGCCCTTGCGCAATCGCCGTGCGCAAGGCATTTTCGATGCGCAGCACGTGCGCCGAGGCGGTCTGCATTTCGGGCGAGAAAAAGCAGTAGTGGTCGCGCCCCAGCGCCTTGGCCTTGTCCATGGCAGCCTCGGCACGCTGCATCAGCGTTTGCATGTCCTGCCCGTCTTCGGGGTACATGGCAATGCCGATCGACGAGGTGACCACGAGCGCCTGCCCTGCAATCTGGCTGGACTTGCGCAACTCGGCCAGCAGCGCTTCGGCCCGTTGCGCGGCCTCCTGCGCATTCGTCAGCGGCAGCGCCACAAAAAACTCATCTCCGCCGTAGCGCGCCACGGTGTCTTCGGGCCGCATCTGCGCCTGCAGGCGCCGCGCGATGTCGATCAGCAGGGCGTCGCCCGCATCAGTGCCGAGCGAATCGTTCACGGTCTTGAAACGATCGAGGTCCACGTGCAGCAGGGCCAGGTGCGCATGGCTGCGTTGCGACAGGGCCAGCGCCTGAATGAGGCGCGACGCAAACATCTTGCGATTGGGCAGGCCCGTGAGCACGTCGAAATTCGCCAGATGCCGGATGCGCTCTTCATTGCGCCGGCGCTCTTCCAGCGCCTGCACGCGCGCCGTGATGTCGCGCGAGAGCAGCACGAAGCGCGGCTCCTCCCAGTCATCCGTCTGCACCCGCGCCACCGAAAGCTCGAACCAGTGTTCGCCGTCGGCCAGCTGAAGCGTGAACTGGTGTCCCTCGCTGCGGCCACGGGCGTGCGCCTCGTCCAAGGCGGCATGCACTGCCGCTGCGGCCGGCGGCGGTAGCACGTCGTCCACCTTGCGCCCCAGTATTTCGCTGACGGGCACAGCCAGCAATTCCTCACGCTGCCGCGGGGCGCGCAGATAGCGTCCGTCGCGGGTGAGCTCGAACAGCAGGTCTGGGATGGCGTCGAGCACGGTCTGCAATTTTTGCTCCGACTGCGCGAGCGCCCGGTATGGCGCCTCTATGGTGCCCTGAAAAATCGCACGGTACAGATACAAATAGCCCAGCACCTTGTAAACATGGCCCAGCAGATTGAACTGGTCGGAGGCGCTCACGTAGCGCGTGAAAAACACCTCGCCCAGGGCCATGATGCCCACGGCCGCGAAGAGCGCGGGCGCGTCGAAGGCCGTGGGCCCGCGCATGCGCCACAGCAGCACGCCCAGCGTGAGCAGGTGCAGCGCCACGACGCCGTATTCGGCCGCGATCTTGAAGTGCGTGAGCCCCGCCGGCGGCACGTACACCAGGGGCAAGGTGTCGGGGAAAAATATCACCAGCACGTACACCAAGGCCACGCCTGCAAGCACCAGGGCCAGCGAACCCCAGCGCTGCGCTTTGGGCATGGCCCCAGGCTGCAGCGCGCGCCAGGGAATGAGCACGGCCGCCAGCAACAAAAAAGCCGCCAAGAAGCGCGCCGGCAGCCAGAACCAGATCCCTTTGGCCACCGAATTGGGCGTGACGAAGTCCGGCATGCCCTGATATGAAAGCGTATGCCCCGCATCCAGCAGCGCCACGCCCAGAAACCCGCACGCGAGCAGCAGCACATTGCGCTGAATGTTCATGCGGCAGGCATTCCAGCCCACCGCGAACACCAGCGCAGCGATCACGATGGCCATGCCTTCGAGCACCTCATGCATTACCAGATGCCATGGCAAATGCTTCAAGGTCGGTGAGGAAAATTGCCACAGTGCCGCCAACCACAGCAGTGCCATTGCCGCCAGCACCCCAAGCGCCCGGCGCATGCCCTGACGATGTTGGCGGTGGAGTTTGCAAGAAATGGACATGGTTCTCGGGTGGCGGCAAGCCGCATCATGTGGGCGACGCATCTTACTGACAAATTTGCGTGCAAGTCTCGCCCCTCATGGATCATTGGCTAGGAGCCTGTCGAGCTTTGGGCGTCGAAAGCGAGAATGCGCCCCAGCGAGGCCAGTTTTTGCCGGATTCGCCGCCTCATAGCGGGACTATGGGGCAAGAAGACGGTAAAAAATGGGCCGCTGCGGCGCATTCGCAGCCGACGATTCCTAAGTCCGACAGGCTCCTAGCATCGCGTGCACCCGCAAGGCTCAGCGCCGCACGCGCGGATCGTACTGCCAGCGCCGCAGCTTGCGCGCACGCAGCGCGCCGGCCTGCGGGTGCAGCGGGTTGATGAGCAGGTTGCTTTCTTCAGGCACGATGGCCGACGGCACCTGTGCGAGCACGCTCGTGCCCGCGTGCGCCCAGGCGCTGCCCCAGGCCAGGCTCACGCGCCCTGCGGGTATGGCGTCCCAGCCCACCATTTGCGCGGCGTCGAACACCGTGCGCGCGGCCCAGAGCGCGGGCGGGATGTCTATGCGCACCAGATAGCGGTTGAGCGGCAGGGGCAGCCCGCCCGCGAGGTGCACCACCGTCTCCAAGCACGCGAGCGCGCACGAGCTGCTCGCATACA
This sequence comes from Extensimonas vulgaris, assembly GCF_003337425.1. Lineage (GTDB taxonomy): Bacteria > Pseudomonadota > Gammaproteobacteria > Burkholderiales > Burkholderiaceae_C > Extensimonas > Extensimonas vulgaris. Next base: position 154,411 of record NZ_QPJU01000005.1, on the reverse strand, counting down.
CCATGGGTGTGCCGCGCTCGTTCCAGCGCCCACCGCTGCGCTCGGCGCCCTGCCCGCTCAGGTCGTCGGCCGTGTAGTGCGGCGTGTCGGTGGCGATGCGCCAGACGCTCACTGCGCTATCGACGGCTGCCGTGTTTGCTTCTGTCACTATGATTTACGTAGCTGCAAGCGCACGCCTATCAAGCGTAAGCGCCCGATTGGATCTGCAAGAGCAAAGTGCTCACCGCCTCGCGGCCATCGGCCGTGTCGAGCAAGTCCTGCGGCGCCATGCCGCCCAGCGCCGCGACCGGCTCGGCCATCCAGCGCGCGAACCAGCGCGCCGCGTCGAAATCTGCCGCACCTTCGCCCGAATCTCCGCCAGCACTTTCACGTACCATGGCATCGACCTGGCCGATCAGGCGCTCCAGGCCGATGAGCCTTTCGCCCTCGGGCTGCGAGAGCGTGCCGCGCTGGGCGATCTTGCGCTCCACCGTGGAGCGCGCAAGCCCCAGCACGCGCATGAGCTGCTCGCGCGGCAGGCCCATGGCCTGGCTCACGGCGACCAGCTCGCGCGCCGGCACGCCCTGCTTGACGCGCTGCGCACGCTCCACCGGCGACAGCCGATAGGTCTGCGCCCCCAGCGCACGCGGCGGCAGCAAGTAGCTCGCCGTGCGGTCTTGCGCCACCGCTGCCGGTGCAGCCGGCACCTGGGCATCAACGAAATTCGCTGCCATGGCGAGCTCCTTGAAGTCTTTATCGAGACTTTATGCTATCTCAATAAAGACGAAAAGGCAAATTTCAACGAAACCGCTGGTTCAGCTTTTCCAGCGCTGCGGCGCCGGGACACAGATCGGCCTTGCCCAGGCTGTTGAGCGGGCGGAGGCTCGTGTGCTGGGCGGCGTGCAGGTCGTCCGCGCCGGCTTCGACGTAGAGCAGGCCGGTCACGAGCTCGCCCTCGGCGGCGCGCTCGTGCAGGTAGCTCATGGCGGCGACGCGGTCAGTCGGGTCGTAGTCGGTGTGCAGCTTGCGCAGGCGCAGGATGCTGCCGTCGTGCTGCGGCACATCGACGACCTCGCCCGGCGCGATGCTTGCCGTGATCGGGTCGCGCGGTGTGATGAAGTCGATGCGGTTCACGACCTCGTTGTGCTCGCGCACCCAGTCGTAGCTGCGCGTGGAGCCGGCGTGGTTGTTGAAGGTCACGCAGGGGCTGATGATGTCGATGAAGGCCGCGCCGCCGTGCTCCATCGCGGCCTTGATGAGCGGCACCATTTGCGCCTTGTCGCCCGAGAAGCTGCGCGCGACGAAGCTCGCACCCAGCTGCATCGCCAGCCCCACCAAATCCACCGGGCTGTCGGCGTTCACCACGCCTTTTTTGCTCTTGCTGCCCTTGTCCGCCGTGGCCGAGAACTGGCCTTTGGTGAGGCCATAGACGCCGTTGTTTTCAACGATATAGACCATGTTGACGTTGCGCCGCATGGCATGCGCGAACTGCCCCAGGCCGATCGAGGCCGAGTCGCCGTCGCCCGACACGCCCAGATACAGCAGGTCGCGGTTGGCCAGGTTGGCACCCGTGAGCACGCTGGGCATGCGCCCGTGCACGGTGTTGAAGCCGTGGCTCGCGCCCAGGAAGTAGTCGGGCGTCTTGGACGAGCAGCCTATGCCCGAGAGCTTGGCCACGCGGTGCGGCTCGATGTTCATCTCCCAGCAGGCTTCGATGATGGCCGCCGAGATCGAGTCGTGGCCGCAGCCCGCGCACAGCGTGGAGACTTTGCCCTCGTAGTCGCGCCGCGTGTAGCCGACCTTGTTGCGCGCGAGCGCGGGATGGTGCAGCGGGGGTTTGGCGATGTAGGTCATGGCGTGCTCTCCGGCACGGCGGCTTGGCCGGCAGGTTTGGCGGTCACGGATGCAATGGCTTGCGGCGCAGCGGCAACTCCGCGCGGCGCATTTGCGGCGAGATTTGCAGCGAGCTTGGTGATGGCTTGCGTGATGAAGCGCGCGGTGATCGGCGTGCCGTCGTAGTGCAGCACCGAGCGCAGGCGCGCCGGGTCGATCTCGAGCTCGTTGACGAGCAGCGAGCGCATCTGCGCGTCGCGGTTTTGCTCGACCACGAAGACCTGGTCGTGCGCGGCGATGAAGTCGCGCACGCTCGTGGGGAACGGGAACGCGCGCAGGCGCAGCGCATCGACGTGGATGCCTGCAGCCGCGAGCGCGTCGAGCGCCTCGGCCATGGCGCAGCTCGTGGAACCGAAATAAATCGCCCCCAGCCGCGTGGGCGCGGCTGCGGGTTGCAGCACGGGCTGCGGCACCAGCGTCGCCGCGGTGGCGAACTTGCGCTGCAGACGCTCCATGTTGTAGAGGTAGTCGGGCCCGCGTTCGGAATAGCGTGCGTAAGGGTCGCGCGTGGTGCCGCGCGTGAAGTAGCTGCCGAGCTTGGGGTGCGTGCCGGGTAGCGTGCGCCAGGGGATGCCGTCACCATCGACGTCCTTGTAGCGGGCGAATTCGCGCTGCTCCAGGTCTTGCGCGCTCATGACCTTGCCGCGGTCGTAGTCGCGGCGGTCGTCCCAAGCGAGCGGCGCGCACAGGCGCTGGTTCATGCCGATGTCGAGGTCGCTCATCACGAACACCGGGGTTTGCAGGCGGTCGGCCAGGTCGAGCGCGGTGGCCGCGAATTCGAAGCACTCGCGCGGGTCTTCGGGCAGCAGCAGCACGTGCTTGGTGTCGCCGTGCGAGGCGTAGGCGCAGGCCAGCAGGTCGGCCTGCTGCGTGCGCGTGGGCATGCCGGTGGAGGGGCCGCCGCGCTGCACGTTGATGAGCGTCGCGGGAATCTCGGCAAAGTAGGCCAGGCCGAGGAATTCGGTCATGAGCGAAATGCCCGGCCCCGAGGTAGCCGTGAACGCGCGCGCACCGTTCCAGCCGGCACCGACGACCATGCCGATCGAGGCGAGCTCGTCCTCGGCCTGCACGATGGCGTAGTTGTGGCGCCCTTCGGCGTCGATGCGGAACTTGGCGCAATACTGCATGAAGGCTTCGGCCACCGAGGTCGAGGGCGTGATCGGGTACCACGCGCACACCGTGGCACCGCCATAGACCGCGCCCAGCCCCGCGGCCGTGTTGCCGTCGATGAAGATGCGCTGGCCCACGCGGTCGGCGCGCTGCACGCGGATGGGCAACGGATGCGCGAGGTGCTCGCGCGCAAAGTCGCGCCCCAAGTGCAGCGCCTGCACGTTCGAGGCGAGCAGCTTTTCCTTGCCCTTGTATTGCTCTCCGAGCAGCGTCTCGATGGCCGCGGCGTCCATGTCCAGCAGCACCGAGAGCGCGCCCAGATAGACGATGTTCTTGAACAGCTGGCGCTGGCGCGGGTCGGCAAACACGGCGTTGCAGATCTCGGTCAGCGGCATGCCGATGACGGTGATGTCTGCGCGCAGCTCTTCGGGCGCACGCGGGCGCGTGCTGTCGTAAAACAGGTAGCCGCCGGGCTCGATCTCGGCCAGGTCGGCGGCCCAGGTCTGCGGGTTCAGCGCCACCATCATGTCGGTGCCGCCGCGCCGGCCCAGGTAGCCCTGCTCGCTCACGCGCACCTCGTACCAGGTCGGCAGGCCCTGGATGTTGCTCGGGAAGATGTTGCGCGGGCTCACGGGCACGCCCATGCGCAGGATGGCCTTGGCAAACAGCTCGTTCGCGCTGGCCGAGCCCGAGCCGTTCACGTTGGCAAACTTGATGACAAAGTCGTTGATGGCTTCAATCGGCTTCATACGCCCGTCCTTTCTGCGCTCATAGCTATGTCTTTGAAAGCATCGCCGGCCTTGGCGGTGAGCAGCAGGAACTTCTGCATGTCCCACGCACCGGTCGGGCAGCGCTCGGCGCACAGGCCGCAGTGCAGGCACACGTCCTCGTCCTTGACGAGCACGCGGCCGGTCTTGAGCGGGGGCGAGACGAACAGCGGCTCCTCGGGGTGCAGCGAGGGCGCGTTCAGGCGCTGGCGCAGCTCGGCCTCCTCGCCGTTGGTGGTGAAGGTGATGCAATCAGTGGGGCAGATGTCCACGCAGCTGTCGCATTCGATGCACAGATTGGGCGTGAACACGGTCTGCACGTCGCAGTTCAGGCAGCGGTGCGCCTCCTTCGCGGCAGTGGCCGGGTCAAAGCCCAATTCCACCTCGACGGCGATGCTCGCGAGCGCTTTTTCGGCCTGCGCCCAAGGCACCTTGTAGCGCGGGTCGGTGCTCGGGTCGTTGTCGTAGCTCCACTCGTGGATGCCCATTTTTTGCGACACCAGGTTGACATGCGGCGGCGGGCGTTGCGCCACGTCCTGCCCGCGCAGGAACAGATCGATCGACACGGCGGCCTCGTGCCCGTGCGCCACCGCGGTGATGATGTTTTTGGGGCCGTAGGCCGCGTCGCCGCCGAAGAACACCTGCGGCAAACTCGACTGGAAGGTGCCCTTGCCCAGCTCGGGCAGGCCCCAGCGGTCGAACGCGATGCCAACGTCGCGCTCTATCCACGGAAAGGCGTTTTCCTGGCCGACTGCGATCAGCACCTCGTCGCAGGCAAAGAACGCCTCGGGCTCGCCCGTGGGCACGAGCTGGCGCCGGCCCTGCGCGTCGTACTCGGCGCGCACGACTTCAAAGCGCATGCCGGTGAGCTTGCCGCCCTCGTGCACGAACGCCTTGGGCACGTGCATGTTGATGATGGGGATGCCCTCGTGCTGCGCGTCCTCTTTCTCCCACGGGGAGGCTTTCATCTCGTCGTAGCCCGAGCGCACGATGACCTTCACGTCCTCGCCGCCCAGGCGCCGCGCCGAGCGGCAGCAGTCCATGGCCGTGTTGCCGCCGCCGAGCACGATCACGCGCCTGGCGACCGATGTCACGTGCCCAAAGGACACCGAGGCCAGCCAGTCGATGCCGATGTGGATGTGCGCGGCCGCCTCCTTGCGCCCCGGCAGGTCGAGGTCGCGCCCGCGCGGCGCGCCGCTGCCGACGAAGATGGCGTCGTAGCCCTGGCCAAGCAGCGCGCGCATGGAATCGATGCGCGTGCCGGGGCGGAATTGGGCGCCGAGGGCGAAGACGTAGCCCGTCTCCTCGTCGATCACGTGCTCGGGCAGGCGAAAGCGCGGAATCTGCTGGTGCATGAAGCCGCCCGCGCGCGCCTCGGCATCGAACACCGTGACCTCGTAGCCCAGCGGCGCAAGATCGCGCGCCACCGTGAGCGAGGCTGGCCCCGCGCCCACACAGGCCACGCGCTTGCCGTTGGGCGGCAGCGGGCGCGGCATGCGCGCGCGCACGTCGGACTTGAAGTCCGCGGCCACGCGCTTCAAGCGGCAGATGGCCACGGGCTCGGGCTTGGGCAGGTTGTGGTCTTCGACGCGGCCACGCCGGCACGCGGGCTCGCACGGGCGGTCGCAAGTGCGCCCGAGAATGCCGGGAAAGACGTTGGACACCCAGTTGACCATGTACGCATCGTCGTAGCGGCGCTGCGCGATCAGGCGGATGTATTCGGGAACGGGCGTGTGCGCGGGACACGCCCACTGACAATCGACGACCTGATGGAAATAGGCCGGGTCTTGCGTGTTGGTCGGCTGCAAGCTTTGTCTCCTTGATGGCGCTGCAATGGCCGCCAGCGCTCTTGTCATTGGTCTTGGCAGGCGGCGCCGCACAGTGTACGCCGTTCATCAACGCACCATGATGGTGCCGACCGAGGGAAAACCCGGGATCGATGCGCGCTGCGGCGTTTTCGATGCGCTGCTGGGCGATGAAAATAACCTGGCACTGTGCAGACCGGTGCATAGCGCCGCATGGACAATCGGGGATCATGCCCTGGAACACCGAGCACTACCCCGTTGCCATGCGGCACCTGAGCACGCCTGCACGCCGCAAGGCCATAGGAGCCTGTCGGACTTTGGGCGTCGATAACGAGAATGCGCCCCAGCGAAGCCAGTTTTTGCCGGATTCGCAACCCCATAGTGGTGCTATGGGGCAAGAAGCCGGTAAAAAATGGGCCGCTGCGGCGCATTCGCAGCCGACGATTCCAAAGTCCGACAGGATCCTAAAGATTGCCAACGCCCTGCTCGCCGAAGGGATGGAGGAAGGCCGCGCGATCCGCATCGCGATCGCCAAAGCCAAGGAATGGGCTGCGCACCATGGTTTGCCGGTGCACGACGATGAGGCAGGGGATGGCCCCCGCGGTGCCTGAAAACGCCCGACCAAGCGCGACGAACGGTGCGCAGTTGTGGCTCGTGCGGCACGCGCAGCCGCTCATCGCGCCGGGGCTTTGCTACGGGCGCCTGGACGTGGCGGCCGAGCCCGCAGCGACGCGCGCGTGTGCGCAGCGCCTCGCGCAGGCGCTGCCGCAGCGCCTGCACGTGGCCTATTCACCGCTCCTGCGATGTGAGCTGCTCGCGCAGTATCTGCAAGCGTTGCGGCCCGATTTGACCTATGAGCCCGAGGCGCGCCTGCGCGAGTTCGACTTCGGCCAGTGGGAAGGCCGCGCATGGAGCGACATCGGCCAGGCGGCGCTGGAGCGCTGGGTGCAGGACTTTGCCGCGCACCGCCCCGGCGGCGGCGAATCCTTGGCCGAGATGCTCGCGCGCGTCGCACACGCGCTGCAGCAGGCGCGCGAACGGGCACGCACGACGGGGCAGCCGCAGCTGTGGATCATGCACGCAGGCGTGGCGCGCTGCGTGGCCTGGCTGCAAGCGCTTGGAAACGCACAAAACGCCGTGCGCCTGCCCCAGGCCCATGAGTGGCCGCGGCAGGCGCCGCAGTGGGGCGAATGGCAGCGGATCGACCTGCTATGAGCCCAGAAACGGCACGCAAAACGCGCAGAGCGCGCCTCAAGGCTTGCGCGGCAATTCGAGCGTGAGCGTGGGCGGGCCGCCGGGCGGGCCCAGGCGTGCCTCGCGCGGGCCGAGCGCGAGCAGCACCAGGCCCGGCTCGACCTGCGCGCCCACGCGGTACGGTTTGGGCGGTTTGCCATCGACCGCGAGCAGCGCCGCGCCACCGCCGCTTTGCTGCCCCGCAAGTACGCCCACGAGCTTGAAGCGGCTTGCGAGCGAGGCTTGCGGCGCCGCAGCAGCCACAGGCGCGGCACCGGCGCCGAACAGGCGCGCGATTGCCTGCACGTCGGGCGCAGCAGGGGCCGTGGCCACGGCGGGCAGCGCTGAATCCTGGGGCCGGCCCGCAAGGCGCAGGCCCCAATAGGCCACGCTTGCTGCCGCGAGCGCCCACAGCACGAGCGTGGCCAGGCGCACGCCCCAAGCCGCCCCGCCAGAGGGCACCGAGGCGCCGCGCGCCGCAAAGGATGGTAAGCGCAACATGCGCGGATTATCATGCACGCGCCCGGGCCTTTGGCTTCATTCCCCGGTGCTCCCTTCCCCTGGCTTTCGCCTCTTTTGTCATCGCTTCGCAGAGTTCTTGCCGTGCCTTTTCCTACCCCTCATTCCCGCCCCCAAGCCACGTGCCGCCAGCGTCTGCAGCGCGGCTTCACGCTGATCGAGCTCATGGTGGTGCTGGTCATCATCGGCGTGCTGGCCGCGCTGATCGTGCCCAACGTGCTCAGCCGCACCGATGACGCGCGTGCCACCGCGGCGCGCACCGACATCGCCAACCTCGTGCAGGCGCTCAAGCTCTACCGCCTCGACAACCAGCGCTACCCCACGGCCGAGCAAGGCTTGCAGGCGCTGGTCAGCAAGCCCACCACGGGCCCGGTGCCGGGCAACTGGCGCCCCTACATCGACAAGCTGCCCAACGACCCCTGGGGCCGGCCCTACCAGTACCTGAACCCGGGCATCAAGGGCGAGATCGACGTCATGTCCTTCGGCGCGGACGGCCAGAGCGGCGGTGAAGGCAAGGATGCCGACATCGGAAGCTGGCAGTAAAAGGCTATCGTTAACGTAGCATTTAGCGCTTATCCATTGTGCCTTTGCGGCATTTTTCATTCAAAACCCAAGGCGGCTTCACGCTGCTCGAGCTGCTCGTCGTGATCGCGATCATGGCGCTCGCGACGGCGGGCGTGAGCCTGTCTTTGCGCGACAGCGGCCAGGCGCAGCTCGAGCGCGAAGCCGAACGGCTCGCGGCGCTGCTCGAAGCCGGGCGAGCGCAGTCGCGCGCGAGCGGCGTGCCCGTGCGCTGGCGCGTGCTCGCGCAGGGCGGCTTTCGCTTCGAGGGCCTGCCGCAGGGCAGCAGCCTGCCGCAGCAATGGCTGGACGCGCGCACCACGGTGCTGGGCGCGGACAGCCTGCTGCTGGGCCCCGAGCCGCTGATCGCGCCGCAGCAAGTCGTGCTCGCGCGCGCCGACCTCGCCGGCCCCGCGCTGCGCGTGGCCACGGACGGGCTGCACCCGTTCCACGTCGAGCCGCTGCCATGAGCCCGCAGGTGTCATCGTCACGCCGCCCGCGCCGCAGCGGCAATGGTTTGCGCCACTCCCAGCCAAGCATTCATCTCAGCCCGCAGCGCAGCGCCGGCTTCACGCTGGTCGAAGTGCTCGTGGCGCTCGCCATCGTGGCCACAGCGTTGCTCGCGGGCGTGCAGGCGACGAACGCGCTCACGCGCCATGCGCAGCGCGAGGCCGACGTACTGCTTGCGCAGCTGTGCGCCGAGAACGAGCTCGTCAAGGTGCGCTTGGCGCGCCAGATGCCCGACGTGGGCGACAGCACCCAGGCCTGCGCGCAGGCCGGGCGCGAGCTCGCCGTGGCCGTGCACGTGCGCCCGACGCCGAACCCGAGCTTTCGGCGCGTGGAGGCGCAGGTGTTCGACGAGGGCGCGCGCCCCATCCTGCGCCTTGCGACCATCGTCGGGCGCTATTGAACGAGCCCCACCGCGCCGCCATGAACGCCTTGCGCTGCATCGCATTTCCCCCATTCCCGCGCCCTGCATTGCGCAAAGCCCAGGCGCGCGGCGTGCTGTCGGTTCATATGCGCTCCCTACGCACCCCACGCGGCTTCACCCTGATCGAGCTGCTCGTGGCGCTGGTGATCATGGCGCTGATGGCGCTCATGAGCTGGCGCGGCATCGACGGCATGCTGCGCACGCAGGAGCAAACGCGCACCCGCGCCGACGCGCTGCTGGTGTTGCAGACGGCGCTGGGCCAGTGGGGCGCAGACCTCGACGCCATGCTCGCGCTGCCCACCGCCGTGCCCATAGACTGGGACGGCCAGGTGCTGCGCATCACGCGGCGCAGCAGCGCGCCCGGCGACGAGGGCGCGCTCGTGGTCGCCTGGACGCGCCGCGCCACGCCCAGCGGCGCGCAGTGGCTGCGCTGGCAGTCGCCCCCGCTGCGCACGCGCGCCGCGTGGCAGCAGGCCTGGCAGCAGGCCGCGCAATGGGCGCGCAACCCCGGCAGCGCCGACCAGCAGCGCGAAGTGGCGCTGCTGCCCATAGACGGCTGGCAGATTTTTTACTTCCGCGGCAATGCCTGGTCGAACCCGCTCTCGAGCAGCGGCGCCGCGCAGCCCACCAGCGCAAGCCCAGGCGCTGCCGGATTACCACTGCTGGGCACGCCCGGCACCACGGCTACTTCGACCATGCCCGACGGCGTGCGCCTGCTGCTCACGCCTAGCCCGGGGCAGGCGCTCGCGGGCCAGATCACGCGCGACTGGGCCAGCCCGCTGCTCGGAGGCGGCAAGTCATGAGCGCGCGCAAAAGCATGAGCGCGCGCAAAAGCCAAGCGCCGCGGCCCATGCTGCCCCAACCGCCCATGCGCGCCAAGCGCCCCGCGCCGCCGCGGGCCAGGCAGCGCGGCGCGGCGCTGCTCGCAGCCATGCTCACGGTGACGCTGGTGGCCACGCTCGCGGCGACGGCGCTGTGGCAGCAGTGGCGCGCCGTGGAGGTCGAAACCGCCGAGCGCGCGCGCGTGCAGGCCGCGTGGATCATGCTCGGCGCGCTCGACTGGTCGCGCCTGATCCTGCGCCAGGATGCGCTCGCAGGCGGCGCCGACCACCTGGGCGAGCCCTGGGCCATGCCGCTGCAGGAGGCGCGCCTGTCTTCGTTTCTGGCAGGCGAAGGCAACGCCGCCCCACCCGAGGACGCGAGCACCGACCTCAGCGATGCCTTTCTGTCGGGCCAGATCATCGACCTGCAAGGGCGCCTGAACCTCACCAACCTCGTGCTCGGCGGCAAAGTGCAGGATGCGGCGCTGCACCAGTTCGAGCGCCTGTTCGCCAACCTGGGCCTGCCTGCATCCGAGCTCGACCTGCTGGTGCAGGCCTTGCTGCAGACGCAAGCGCCGGCCAGCGCCGAGAGCGACGCGCCGCTGCTGCCGCCCAGCGTGGCGCAGCTGGGCTGGCTGGGCTTGTCGCCCGCCACGGTGGCTGCGCTCGCGCCCTACGTGGTGCTGCTGCCGCTGCAAACGCCCGTGAACCTCAACACCGCACCCGCAGAAGTGCTGCAAGCCGCCATCGAGGGCGCCGACCGCGCCGACGCGCAAAGGCTGGTGCAGGCGCGCGCGGGGCGCCATTTCAGCAACCTCAATGAAGTGCGCGACCGGCTCGGCCCCAAGGCCGTGGTCAGCGACAGTCTGCACAGCGTGGCCTCGGCCTTTTTCGAGGCGCGCGGGCAGTTGCGCCTGGGCGAGATCGTCGTGGGCCAGCGCTCGCTGCTGTACCGCCAGGGCGTCAACGTGCGCACGCTCTGGAGCGAGCGCGGCGCCTTCCCGCTGGTCGCAGGCAGCGCCGGCGCTCCCGACACAGTGAGCCCCTAAAATGGCCCGCCCTCCTACCGCCCCATGAGCACGCTGATCGTTTCCCTGCCCGCCCCGCCGACCCTGCCTGGGCCCGGCCTCGCGTATGCCTACACCCTCACGGCCGACGGCCACACGGCGCTGCAGCATGGCGCGGCCGCGGCGGCGCTGCTGCCCGCGCCGGCGCGCGCCGGCGGCGAGGTGGTGGTCGTGGTGCCGGTGCAGGCGCTGTCGTGGCAGCGCGTGCAGCTGCCTGCGGGTGTGGCGCCTGCCGGTCTTTCCGGCGCGCTGCCCACGGGCATGGGCACGGCTGCGGCGCGCCTGCGCAAGGTGCTCGAAGGCCTGCTCGAAGACCGGCTGCTCGACGAGCCTGCGCAACTGCACTTTGCCGTGGCGCCCGACGCCGCGGCAGCAGCGCGCGCGGGCGCGCCGCTGTGGGTCGCCGTGTGCGAGCGCACCTGGCTGCGCGCGCACCTGCAGGCGCTCGAAGCCGCAGGCCGCCCCGTGGCGCGCGTGGTGCCCGAATTCGCCCCCGGCGCCACGGCCAGCGGTACGGCCGAAGTGCATGTGCTAGCAGCCTGTCGGACTTTGGGCGTCGAAAGCGAGAATGTGCCCCAGCGAGGCCAGTTTTTGCCGAATTCGCCGCCCCATAGCGGGACTATGGGGCAAGAAGACGGTAAAAAATGGGCCGCTGCGGCGCATTCGCAGCCGACGATTCCAAAGTCCGACAGGCTGCTAGGCGCGCCTGAAGACCCCTGGCTCGTCATTTGCGGCCACGGCACCGGGCAGGCCGTGCTCGCGCTCCCGCTGTCACCCGAAAGCTGGCACCAATGGGCCGCACCCGTGCTCGTCGCCGCGCCGGGCGGTGATTCGAACGCCGCCGCACCCGTGCTTGCCGAGCCTGCGGTGGCTGCGCTCGCCGAAAAGCTGCTGGGCTCGCCGGTCACGCTGCACACCGCGAGCGCGCGTGCACTCGCCGCGGCGCGCGGCCGTTGGGATCTGGCGCAGTTCGACCTCGCAAGCACGGCGCGCACGCGCCTGGCGCGCAAGCTCGGCGGCGCGGTGAATGCCTTTTGGCACGCGCCGCAATGGCGCGCCGCGCGCTGGGGCGCGGGCGTGCTCGTGGCGGCGCACCTCATGGGGCTCAACGCCTGGGCCTGGCAGGAGCGCCACGCGCTCGCGGCCAAAGAAGCCGCCGTGCGCGCCACGCTCACCACGAGCTTTCCGCAGGTCAAGGTGGTGGTCGATGCGCCCGCGCAGATGGAGCGCGAGCTCGACGTGCTGCGCCAGCGCGCGGGCGCCGTGTCGGCACGCGACCTCGAACCCATGCTCGCTGCAGCGGCTGCAGCCCTGCCAGCGGGCCAGCTGCCCACGGCCATCGAATACAGCCTTGGCGAGCTGCGCCTGCGCGGCCTCGCTCCCGGCGCCGAAGATACATCCGCCCTGCGCACGCGCCTTGCCGCCGCAGGCTACGACAGCCGCCTCGAAGACGGCGCCCTGATCGTGCGCGCGGCGAAAACCCCATGACGAGTCCAATGCCCACTTCCCCTTTGCGACAGGCGCTGCAAGACCGTTGGCAAACACTCGGCGCGCGCGAACGTGCACTCGTGCGCGTGGCCGCCATCGTGCTCGCGCTCGCGCTGCTGTGGTGGCTCGCGCTGGCGCCGGCACTCGATACGTTGCACCGCGCCCCCGCGCGCCACGCGCAGCTCGACGCGCAGCTGCAGCACCTGCGCGCGCTGCAGGCCGAGGCGCAGCAACTGCAGGCGCAAGCGCACAACGACCCCGGCGACGCGCCAGCCGCGCTGCGCCGCAGCCTCGCGCAAACCCTGGGCGGCAGCGCGCAGCTCAACCTGCTGGGCGAGCGCGCCACCGTCACGTTGCAAGCTGCTCCGGCGCAGGCGCTCGCGCAATGGCTGCTGCAGGCGCGCAGCAACGCGCACGCCACGCCTGTCGAAGCGCGCCTCACACGCAGCGCTGCTGCATCTGCGGGGGCTGGCGCCGAGCCGCGTTGGGACGGCACGCTGGTGCTGGCCTTGCCGCAGCCACCGGCAAACTGAAGCTCGACCATGGCTCGCTCCACTGTGCCCCTTCCACCCCGCCCACCCCGCCCACCCGCGCGCACCCAACCCGCGTCCGCGCGCCTGGCTGCCGCGCCGCGCGTTCCCTGGGGCTGGGCTGCGGCGGGCGCCGGTGTGGGGCTGCTCGCTGCGCTCGCGGTGTTTGCGCCCGCGCAGTGGCTCGCGCAGGGCGTGGCGCGCGCGAGTGCGGGGCGCGTGCTGCTGCTGCAGGCGCGCGGCACGGTGTGGACGGGATCGGCGCAGTTCGCGCTCAGCGGCGGCCCCGCGAGCCGCGACCGCGCCGCGCTGCCGGGCCGCGTGCACTGGCGGCTGCGCCCCGGCCTGCACGGCTTGCAGCTGCAATTGCAGGCCGACTGCTGCACTGCCGCACCGCTGCAAGTGCAGCTGCGCCCCCGCTGGGGCGGCGCCGCTGCCCGCGTGCAAGACCAGCAAAGCGACTGGCCCGCGGCCGTGCTCGCAGGGCTGGGCGCGCCGTGGAACAGCCTGCAGCCGCAAGGCCGGCTGGTGCTGCGCACGCAAGGGCTGCAAGCCACGTGGGCCGCGGGCCGGCTGCTGCTGCAGGGGCAGGCGCAGCTCGACCTGCTCGACTTTTCCTCGCGCCTGGCCACGCTGCGGCCGCTGGGCAGCTACCGGCTGGTGCTGCAAGGGGGCGAAGTGCCCACGCTGCAGCTCAGCACGCTCGACGGCGCGCTGCGTCTGCAGGGCGCGGGCCAATGGGTAGGCCAGCGGCTGCGCTTTTCGGGCGAGGCCAGCGCCACGCCCGAGCGCGCCGCGGCGCTCGACAATCTGCTGAACATCCTCGGGCGGCGCGACGGTGCGCGCGCCCTCCTCTCCTTGGGTTGACCGTATGCGCTCTTCGTTTGCTCCCCTGTTGCCTAGCAGCCTGTCGGACTTTGGAATCGTCGGCTGCGAATGCGCCGCAGCGGCCCATTTTTTACCGCCTTCTTGCCCCATAGTCCCGCTATGGGGCGGCGAATCCGGCAAAAACTGGCCTCGCCGGGGCGCCTTCTCGCTATCGACGCCCAAAGTCCGACAGGCTGCTAGTGCAGTGTTCGACGCTATCTGCGACATAAAACCGCGTCTTTTCGGCCTGGGCCGCGTTGCAAATCCTCGCGATACCGCCCGGTATCGCTGCGGTTTGCGCCTTGCCCAGACCAAAAATTCATCGGTTTTATTGGTCGCATCAAGCATCAAACACTGCACCAGACCCTGGCATTTTGCTTTGACTTCGATAGCTGCCAGCGCTTTACTGATAAGCGCAAGCGGCCCAATTCATGCCCAAAACGCGGGCGCGTCCAAGGCCGCGGTGAATGCTGCCGGCGCAGGCAGCGTGCGCCCCGGCGAGCCCGTGACGCTCAACTTCGTGAACGCCGAGATCGAGGCCGTGGCACGCACCATGGCCACGATCACGGGGCGCAACGTGGTCGTCGATCCGCGCGTCAAGGGCCAGCTCAACCTCGTGACCGAGCACCCCGTGCCGCCGGCAGCGGCGTTTCAGCAATTCCTCGCGGCGCTGCGCCTGCAGGGCTTCACGGTGGTCGAGTCGGCCGGGCTCTACAAGGTCGTGCCCGAGGCCGAGGCCAAGCTGCAGGGCGGCAGCGTGGCCGTCTCGGGCGGCAGCTCGCGCGGCGGTGCGACGGCAGGCGTGCCCAGCGGCGGGCAGATCGTCACGCAGATCTTCAAGCTCAACTACGAAAACGCGAACAATCTGGTGCCTGTGCTGCGCCCCCTGATCAGCCCGAACAACACCATCAACGTGAGCCCCGGCACGAACGCGCTGGTCATCACCGACTACGCCGACAACCTGCAGCGCATTGCGCGCATCATCGCGGCGATGGACGTGGCGAACGCGAGCGACGTCGAGGTGATCCCGCTCAGAAACGCCATCGCCACCGACCTCGCGCCGCTGGTGTCGCGCCTGATCGAAGGCAGCAGCACCGCCGCCGCCGCGGCGGCGCCAGGGCAGGCGCCGGGCCAGGGCGACGGCGCGTTCAAAACCACCTTGCTCGCCGAGCCGCGCAGCAACGCGCTGATCCTGCGCGCGGCCAACCCCGCGCGCGTGGCGCTCGTGCGTGCGCTGGTGCAAAAGCTCGACCAGCCGCCGCTGCCCGGCAGCAGCGCCGCGAGCGGCAACATCCACGTGGTGTATCTGAAGAACGCCGACGCCGTGAAGCTCGCCGCCACGCTGCGCGCCGCCGTCGCCGCGATGGACACGGGCGGCAATGCCAGCGCCGGCGGCGGTGCTGCGGCAGCCGCCACCGGCGGCACCCCCATGCTGCGCACAGCAGCCGCCACGGGCCTGGGCGGCAGCCAGGGCAGCGGCGCCATGGGCGCGGGCCTGGGCAGCGGCGCCACTTTGGGCGCCAGCGGCAGTGCCAATCAGCCCTCCACGGGCGGCATGATCCAGGCCGACCCGACGACCAACTCGCTCATCATCACCGCGCCCGAGCCGCTGTACCGCCAGCTGCGCAACGTGATCGACCAACTCGACGGGCGGCGCGCGCAGGTGCTGGTCGAGAGCCTGATCGTCGAAGTCTCGGCAAGCAAGCTGGCCGAATTCGGCGTGCAGTGGCAGGCCATCCTTGGCAACAAGGGCGACGGCACCGTAGGCGCCATAGGCACCAACTCAAACAACAGCGGCGCCAACATCCTGAACGTCACGAGCGCGATCGCGAGCAATTCGGTCGCAGGCATCACCTCGCTGGCCAATGGCATGAACCTGGCCATCGCGCCGCGCGTGGCCGGGAAGTATTACCTCGGCATGCTCGCCAACTTTTTGGAAAACAGCGGCGACGCCAACGTGCTCTCCACGCCCAACCTGATGACGCTGGACAACGAAGAGGCCGCCATCGTCGTGGGCAGCAACGTGCCCTTCGTGACCGGCTCCTACGCCAACAGCACGGGCAGCAGCACCGTGAACCCATTCACCACGGTGGAGCGCCGGGACGTGGGCCTGATGCTGCGCGTGCGCCCCACGATCAACGAAAACGGCACCGTGAGAATGTCGATCTACCAGGAGGTCTCGAAGATCGACAGCGCCACGCTCAAAGACCCGAACGGCCCCACCACGAGCAAGCGCTCGATCGAATCCAACGTGCTGGTCGATGACGGCGGCATCATCGTCATCGGCGGCCTGCTCGAAGACAGCTACGCGCAGGCCGACGACAAGGTGCCGCTCCTGGGCGACATTCCGGGCCTGGGCAACCTGTTTCGCAACACCAACCGCACGCGCACCAAGACCAATCTGATGGTGTTCCTGCGTCCCATCGTGGTGCGCGACGCCGCGACGAGCGACGCGCTCATGACCGACCGCTACGATGCCATCCGCGCCGTGCAGCAGGCCGCGCAGCCCGAGCAGCGCGCGCTGCTCAACGCCGTCTCGGGCGCGCCCGTGCTGCCCGCGCTGCCCATGCAGCCCACCAAGGCGGCGCCGGCCACGGGTGCCACGCCCGCCACGCCTACCGCCACGCCTGCCGCCGTTCCACCCGCCACACCAGCCGCCCCGCAGAACACCGCCCCCGCCGGCAGCAGCCAGTAAAGCCCCATGCGCTACCCCCTGCCCTACGCATTCGCACGCAGCGCGCAACTGCTGCTCGAAGACGACGGCCAGCAGCCCGTGCTCTGGCACGGCCCCACGCCCGACGCCGGCGCGCTCGGCGAAGTGCTGCGCAAACATGCCGTGCGCCGCGTGCAGCCGCTCGACGCCGCGGGCCTGGCGCAGCGCATCAGCGCGGCCTACGCGCAGGGCGAATCGAGCGCCGCCACCGTGGTCAGCGAGCTCGAATCCGACGCCGACCTCTCGCGCCTGATGCAGGAGCTCCCCGCCGTCGAAGACCTGCTCGAAGCCGCCGACGACGCGCCCATCATCCGCATGCTCAACGCGCTGCTCACGCAGGCCGCGCGCGACGGCGCGAGCGACATCCACATCGAGCCCTACGAGCGCCACAGCAGCGTGCGTTTTCGCATCGACGGCAACCTGCGCGAAGTGGTGCAGCCGCACCGCGCGCTGCACGCGGCGCTGATCTCGCGCCTGAAGATCATGGCCGACCTCGACATCGCCGAAAAGCGCCTGCCGCAAGACGGCCGCATCAGCCTGCGCCTGGGCACGCGCGCCATCGACGTGCGCGTCTCCACGCTGCCCAGCGCGCACGGCGAGCGCGCCGTGCTGCGCCTGCTCGACAAGAGCGAAAGCCGCCTGAGCCTCGAAGCCGTGGGCATGCAGGGCGAAGTGCTGCGCCGCTTCGAGGCGCTGATCGCGCAGCCGCACGGCATCATCCTCGTCACCGGCCCCACGGGCTCGGGCAAGACGACCACGCTGTACGCCGCGCTCGCGCGCCTGGACGCCACGCACAGCAACATCATGACGGTGGAAGACCCGATCGAGTATGAGCTGCCCGGCGTGGGCCAGACGCAGGTCAACCCCAAGATCGACCTGACCTTCGCCAAGGCCCTGCGCGCCATCCTGCGCCAGGACCCGGACGTGATCATGATCGGCGAGATCCGCGACTTCGAGACCGCGCAGATCGCGATCCAGGCCAGCCTCACAGGCCACCTCGTGCTCGCCACGCTGCACACCAACGACGCCGCAAGCGCCGTCACGCGCCTGAACGACATGGGCGTGGAGCCGTTCCTGCTCAGCAGCTCGCTGCTGGGCGTGCTCGCGCAGCGCCTGGTGCGCAAATACTGCAGCGCCTGCCACGGCCAGGGCTGCGACGCCTGCGGCCACACCGGCTACGCGGGGCGCACGGGCGTGTTCGAGCTGCTCGTGGCCGACGAGGCCATCCGCGCGCAAATCCACGCGCAGGCGCCCGAAGCCGCCATCCGCGCCAGCGCCCTCGCCGCCGGCATGACGCTGATGCGCGACGACGGCGAACGCCTGATCGCCGCAGGCATCACGAGCCGCGAGGAAGTGCTGCGCGTGACGCGGGATTGAGTGCGAAATTCGGCTCTAGCAGCCTGTCGGACTTTGGAATCGTCGGCTGCGAATGTGCCGCAGCGGCCCATTTGTTACCGTCTTCTTGCCCCATAGCCCCGCTATGGGGCGGCGAATCCGGCAAAAACTGGCCTCGCTGGGGCACCTTCTCGCTTTCGACGCCCAAAGTCCGACAGGCTGCTAGCGCGCGTCTAACTTGCGTGAGCAGCTATGGTTTTGAAATGATGGCTCGAACCGCGCAGGCTGAATCCACCGCCATCGCCGCGACGGTTCAAGTTCGCCGTGGCCGCAGTACCAGGCCCAGTCCGGCCATGATGGGCAGCGCGCCGAGCAGATCGGATGCGGGAACATGCTCGCCGAGCAGCAGCACCGCGAGCAAGGTGCCGAAAAGCGGATTCAGCAAGTGGAAGCTGCTCGCGCGGCTGGCGCCGCCGTGGCGCACCAGCCACAGCAGCATCAAGGTGGTGCCGATCGAAACCACCACCGCGAGGTACAGCAGGCTGCCGAAAAATGCCGCGCTCGGCAGCACGACCAGCCCCTCGCGCCACCAGGCGAGCGGCAGCAGCACGAGGCCGCTCGCCGGTAGTTGGATCAACGCGATGCGCCACGGATCGAGCCGGCCCGCGATCTTTCGGTACAGCAAGGTCGAAACCGACAAGGCCACCGTGCCCAGCAGGATCAGCGCCACGCCGTGCAGGTCGGCAGACCCCGAAAGCGCCCGCGCACGCATGATCCAGACCACGCCCGCAAAACCCGCGGCGAGCCCCGCGGCGGCGCGCCAGCCGAGCCGCTCGCGCAGCGCCAGCGCCGCGAGCGCCGAGGTCATCAAAGGGCTGGTGCTCACGACGATGGTGGTGAGCCCTGCAGGCACCGTGCGCATGCCCACGAACGCGAGCCCCAGATAGACGGCGTTGTTGAGCAAGCCCGCAAGCAGCGCCACGAGCGCATCGCGCAGCTGCTGCGCCTTGGGCGCGCGCTCGGGCCGTCCCGGGGCGCCGGCACCCTGCACACCACCGGACGTGCCAGCCCGCAGACGGGCGATCGGCCACACCAGCAGCCCCGCGAGCAAAAAGCGCAGGCTCAGCAAGGTCAAGGGCCCGCTCGCCGCCATGCCGACCTTGCCCGCGATGAAAGCCGAACTCCACACGAGGCTGAACAGCGTGCCCACGAGCGCAAAGCGCAAGCGCGAAACCGCAGGCGGCGTGGTGGGCGGGGCAGTGATTCGAACGCGGGGCATGCTTGCTTGCCGGTGAGATTGACGCAAAAAGCCGCCAGGCGCTTATGGCTTAGCTGGGCAGCTATGTTTTTTGAACCCAGATGGTTCGTTAGGACGCGGGATGGTGGCGAGGCGGCTGGCGTGGCAGTTTGGTCGCGGGTGAGAAGTCCATGGCCAGTGCCATGGACGCCGAAGCCGCGGCCAAAATGACCGGCAGCCGTCCGCCAACGCCCGCGTAGGTGCGCAGCACCGCCTAATGGACAATCTGGGTTGAACGCCGTGCAGGCTGAGAAAAGCGCGGCCGCACACCATCGCCGCGACAAATCTCGTGGGGAGAAGCGCACAGCAGCGAGTTTCTCGAAGCTCAAGCATCTTCGAGCACCCGCATTTCGATGTGCAGTCCGGCGGCCGTCGCCATGTTCACCAGCGCATCGAGACTGAAGAGGTTGATCTTGCCGCGCATCAGGTCGGAAATACGCGGTTGCGTCACGCCGAAGAGCTTGGCCGCTTGCGCTTGGCTCATTTCGGTGCGTGTAAGGTGGTTCTTCAGCGCCATCATCAGGGTGGAACGCAGCTTCATGTTTTCCGCCTCTTCCGGGGTGTCTTCGATGGCATCCCAGACGCTGGCAAATCGTTGCTTGCTCATGGGTCTAGCTCCTTCAACAAGTCGCGGTAACGCTTGGCGGCCAAGTCTAGATCGGTCTTGCTGGTCTTCGCCGTTTTCTTCTGGAAGCAGTGAAGCACATAGACCGCATCGGCAAACTTGGCAACGTAGATGATCCGAAATGCACCGGTGGCATCCCGAATCCGAATCTCCTTCACACCTTGGCCCACGGTGTTCATGGGCTTCCAGTCGTGCGGCTCCTGGCCGTTCTGCACCAAATCGAGCTGATGACCTGCTTCACGCCTGGCCGAGAGAGGAAAGGCGCGGAGGTCATCAAGGGATTTCCCCCGAAACTCGATGGGCTTGGTGTCGGCCATGCACGAAATATACAATTTTTTGTATTCATGGGCAAGCTGGCTTGCAGGCCGGCGATACAGGCTCGCGGCTTGGCGTGCTCCGTTCGCCGTTTTCTGCGACGCCCCCAGCAAGTCAAAGACCCGCGCGCGGCCGGCGTACCTTGGGCATGGGTCGCAACACGGACTATGAACGTTTTTGGCACTTTGCGCTTATTTATCCTGCGCAAGCTGCTATGAAAAAATAAGCGACACAACGCCTTTGCGCCGGCGTTACACAAGGCAGAAAAATGTGGACGCAGGCAACAGCAGGAAAGATTGCTGGCCCTGCCCGCTTTGCTGCGGTGCAATGAAGCCTCGTTCAACCACTTGTTTGAAAGGAGCTTTCATGAAAGCACAGCAACGATGCCTTTTCCCGTTCGAGACACGCAGCGTGATGCTTTTTGCAGCCCTGACCCTGGGCGGCCTGGGCGCGGCGCAGGCGCAGGGCAACGCACCCGCGCCGCAGTGGGGGCCGGCAGGGTCGTCAGAAAAATCGGCGCCGCGCTCGAATGCACAGGGCGCCAAACCGGAGGGTAACCAGACCGGTGCGCCCAAGGAAGGCCAGGCCAGCAACCAGGCCGATGCCGTGGAAGAAGCCTTCGAGCGCGCCGACGCCAACCGTGATGGCCAGCTGAGCCCGCAGGAGGCCGCCACGCTGCCCGCGATCGGCCAGCGCTTCCAGGCGCTGGACACCGACCACAACGGCATGCTCTCGCGCGCAGAGTTCGCGCGCGGCGCGCAGCCGTAAGCCTTTTCTGCTTCGTTTTCACTCGTGCCGCAGCGCCTCGATCGGATCGAGGCGCGCGGCGCGGCGGGCCGGGAAGTAGCCGAACACCACGCCTATGGCCGCCGAAAACGCGAACGAAAGCAGATTCACGCCCACGTTCACCGTGTAGGGCACGCCCATCAGAAAGGCCAGCCCGAGCGAGGCCAGCGCCGCGAGCACGATGCCCACGAGGCCACCGAGCGCGGCCAGCACCACGGCCTCGATCAGGAACTGCATCAGCACCTCGCTCTCGAGCGCGCCAATGGCCAGACGCAGGCCGATTTCGCGCGTGCGCTCGGTCACGCTCACGAGCATGATATTCATGATGCCTATGCCGCCCACGAGCAGGCTCACCGCGGCCACGGCGCCGAGCAAGGTGGTGAGCACGCGCGTGGTGCCCGAGAGCGTGTCGGCGAGCTGTTTGGTGTCGAGCACGTTGAAGTTGTCCTCGTCGGTGTCGGCAAGTTTGCGCCGCTCGCGCAGCAGCTGGGTCAG
Source organism: Extensimonas vulgaris (assembly GCF_003337425.1). Taxonomy (GTDB): domain Bacteria; phylum Pseudomonadota; class Gammaproteobacteria; order Burkholderiales; family Burkholderiaceae_C; genus Extensimonas; species Extensimonas vulgaris. The sequence goes on along the minus strand of NZ_QPJU01000005.1, from coordinate 133,274 downwards.
GCTGGCCTTGACGCGCTCGGGGTCGCTGCCGTCCTGCATGGACACGAGCAGCGTGTTCACGCGCGTGTTGCCCGTGACGCGGCGCTGGTAGGTCTTGAGCGGCATCAGCACCACGTCGTCCTGGTCGTTGCCGAACGCGCCCTGCCCCTTGGAGGCCAGCACGCCGATGACCTCGCACGAGAACGCCTTCACGCGCAGGTACTGGCCCAGCGGGTCGCCCGATTCGCCAAAGAGCTCGCGCCGCACGGTCTCACCGATCAGGCACACGGCCGAGCCGGCGCGCAGTTCGGCGTCGCTGAAGTCGCGGCCCGCGCGCACCGTCCAGTTGCCCACTTGCAGCCAGGCGTTGGTGCTGCCCGTGACGATGGTGGTCCAGTTGCGCCCGTTCGCAACCACGGTGGTACTGGTGCGCGCCTCGGGCGCCACGGCGAGGATGCCGCCGATCTGCTGCGCGATGGCGTCGGCGTCGGTGTCCTTGAAAGCCGGCGCGCCGCCGCTGCCGCCGGGGCCCATGCGCTGGCCGGGGCGAATCTGCAGCAAATTGGTGCCCAGGCTCGCGATCTGGTTCTGGATGGCCTGCGTGGCGCCGTTGCCCAGCGTGACCATGGTGATCACCGCGCTCACGCCGATCACGATGCCCAGCACGGTGAGAAAGGAGCGCAGCAGGTTGCGCCGGATCGAGCGCAGCGCGAGCAGGATGGTGCTCAGCAGCATCTCAGGTGCCCTCCTCGCTTGCCGCAGCCGGGGCGGGCTGGTTGGCCTGGGTGGGCAGCGCCTCTGCCGCCGTGACGCTTTTGTGGCCCGGGCGCAGCATCAAAGGTGCGGGGTTGGGGGCGTCGCGCTCCACCTGACCATCGACGAAGTGCACGATGCGCCGCGCGTAGTCGGCCATGTCGTGCTCGTGCGTGACCATGAGCACGGTGATGCCGTGCTCGACGTTCAGGCGCCACAGCAGCTCCATGATTTCGTGGCTGCGGTGCGTGTCGAGGTTGCCCGTGGGCTCGTCGGCGAGCAGCACCGCCGGCGCCGTGACGATGGCGCGCGCGATGGCCACGCGCTGCTGCTGCCCGCCCGAGAGCTCGGCCGAAGTGTGGTGCTCCCAACCCTTGAGGCCCACGTCCGCGAGCGCCTGCGCGGCCGCGGCATGGCGCTTGGCCGCGGGTTCGCCGCGGTACAGCAGCGGCAGCTCGACGTTTTCGAGGGCGGTGGTGCGCGGCAGCAGGTGAAAGCCCTGGAACACGAAGCCGAAGTAGCGCCGCCGCAGCAGCGCACGCTCGTCGCGCGTGAGCCCTTCGACGTGCACGCCGCGAAACAGGTACGCGCCGGTGCTTGGGTGGTCCAGGCAGCCGAGGATGTTCATGGCCGTGGATTTGCCCGAGCCGCTCGGCCCCATGATGGCCACGAAGTCGCCCTGCTGCACGTCGAGGCTGATGCCCTTGAGCGCCTGGAACGCGAGCGCCCCTTCGCCATAGACCTTGGTCACCCCGCGCAGGCTGATCAAGGGCTGCGATGGTGGCGGCGAAGGTGGTGGCGACGCCGATGGCTGCGGCGGCGCGGCGTCTTGCACTGCGCTCATGGCTTGGCCCCGGCGCGGCGCTGATCGACGATCACGGCCATGCCGGGCTGCAGGCCGTCGCCACTGACTTCAGTCACGCGGCCGTCGCTGATGCCCACCTGCACGCGCACGGGCTGCGGCTGGCCGTCTTTGAGCAGCCACAGCTGGCGCTCGTTGCTGCCAGGCCCGGCCGCGGCGGGGCCTTTGGCCACCGTGCCGGCCTTGCGCGCGTTGCGCGGCATGTGCGGCATGAGCTGCGCCATGATGCCGCCGCCCGAGCCGCCAGACTTTGCCGCGCCCGGCGTGGACGCCGCGCCCGCCGCGCCCGCAGCGCCCACCTGCGTGGGCGTGAAGCGCAGCGCCGTATTGGGCACCAGCAGCACGCCCTTGCGCTCGGTGGCGACGATGGTCGCGGTGGCTGTCATGCCGGGGCGCAGGGCCAGGTCGTGGTTGTCCACGTCAAGCCAGGTGGTGTAGGTGACCACGTTGTCGGTCTTGGTCGAGCCGAAGGACACACGCGTAACCTCGGCCGGAAAGCGCCGTGTGGGGTAGGCGCTGACCGTGAAGCTGGATTTTTGCCCGACCTGCACCACGCCCACGTCAGCCTCGTCGACGTCGGCATAGACGCGCAGGTGCGTCAGGTCTTCGGCCAGCATGAGCAAGGTCACCGCCTGCAGCGACGCGGCCACGGCGTTGCCAGGCTCGACCGAGCGCGACAGCACCACGCCATCGATGGGCGAGCGGATCGAGGCCTTGGACAGGTTGGTCTCGTCGGTGGAGAGCGCCGCGCGCGCGTCCTGCACACTCGCGCGCGCGCTGGCTTCGTCGGCTTGCGCGCGCAAGAGCGTTGCCAGGCCCGTGTCGAGCTCGGCCGCCGAGGGCACCTTGCCGCCCGACAGGCGCGCCACCTCTTGCAGGCGCGCGTAGTTCGCCTGGGCTTCCTTGGTCGTGGCCGCGGCCTGCGCGAGCCTGGCCTGCGCCGCGGCGAGCGTGGCGCGCGAGCGCTGCACCTGCGCTTCGAGCTTGGCGGTGTCGAGCACGATCAGCACCTGGCCTTTTTTCACACGGTCGTTCACATCGACGAACACGTCGCGCACCGTGCCCGAGAGTTCGCTGCCTATGGCCACGGAGCGCGTGGGCTGCAGGATGCCGTTGGCCATCACGCTGAGCGTGATGTTGCCACGGCGCAGCGCTTCGGTGACGTAGCTCGGCGCGGCGCTGGCGCTTTGCTGCACGCGCCAGTAATACGCGCCGCCCGCCACGAGCACGAGCGCGAACAGACCCAGCCACACGCCGGGGCGCTGCCACCAGCGGTGCACCAGGCCGTCGCCGAGCAGGTTTTTCAGCTCGGCCGCACTGGGCCGGGTCTGCGCCGTGGGCGCTGCGACAGGTGCAGGAGAAGCCGAGGGATCGGAAGAGGTCATGGTGGTGCCAAACGAGCAAAAACCAGTGGATCGGTGGATGGAGCGCGCGGGGTGCGGATACGCCAAAGGCTCACTGCGGCGCGGGGCCGTTCGTCCAGCCGCCGCCCAGCGCCTTGTACAGGCGCACATGGTCGGCCGCGACGCTGGCCACGCTGCTCGCGACGCTGTCTTGCGCCGTAAGCAGCGTGCGTTGGGTGTCGAGCAGGGTCTGGAAATCGATGCGGCCGCTGCGGTAGTTGTGCTCGGCCAGCAGCGCGGCGTTGCCCGCGGCCTCGGCAGCGGTCTGCAGGTGCGCCAGGCGCAGGCGCTCGTTGCGCAGCGCCGTGAGCGCGTCTTCCACGTCCTGCAGCGCGGTGAGCACGGCGGCTTCGTAGTCGCTGCGCGCTTGCGCGAGCACGGCCTCCTGCACGCGCACCTGCGCGCGTGCGGCGCCGCCGTCGAAGATCGGCGCCGTGACGCTCGCGAGCAGGCCGCGCGTCACGGCCTCGCCCGTGTCCAGCGCACCGAGCGTGAGCGCGCTCAGCCCCAGCGAGCCGGCGATGTTGAAGCGCGGATAGCGCGCCGCGTCGGCCTGCAGCACGCGCGCGAGCGCTGCGGCGATGCGCTGCTCGGCAGCATGCACGTCGGGGCGCTGGCGCAGCACCACGGCGGGGATTTCGAGCGCCAGATCGGCACTCGGCGCAGGCACGGCGGCCGGCGCGGCCAGCAGCGCGTCGAGCGCCGCGGGCGCCTGCCCGGTGAGCACCGCGAGGCTGTGGCGCGACTGGTCCAGGCTCGCCTGCAGCGCCGGGATCAGCGCCGCCGTCTGCTCGGCCACGGTGCGCGCCTGCTCCACTTCCTGCGAGCTCGTCAGGCCCGCCTGCATGCGCCACGCGGTGAGCTGCAGCGTCTGGCGCTGCGTCAACAGGTTGCTGCGCGCAATCCCCAGGCGCTGCTGCAGCCCGCGCAGGTCGATGTAGTTGACCGCCACCTCGGCCGCGAGCGCCACCTGCACGGCGCCCAGGTTGGCCTCGGCGGCGCGTGCGTCGGCCTCGCTCGCCTGCAGCGCGCTGCCCAGACGGCCGAACAGGTCGGGCTCCCAGCTCGCGTCGAAGCCGGCCTGGAACTGGTTGCCGGTGTGGCCCGCGGCGCGGCTGCGCTGCGCCGAGCCCGAGGCGTTCAAACTGGGCCGCAACGCCGCGGCCTGCACATCGACCTGCGCCCGCGCCTGCTGCAAGGCCGCGAGCGCGCTGCGCACGCTGGGGTTGGCCTGCAAAGCCTGCTGCACCAGCGTGCTGAGCTGGGCATCGCCAAAGCGCTGCCACCACTGCGCGAGCGCGGCCGCGTTGCCGGGCAGCAGCGCGGGGCGGGCGGCATCGGCTGAGTTGGGTGAGGCAGGTGCGGGGGCGCCCGGCGCTGGCCCGCCAACGCTCGGATCTACGCCCGCATCTATGCTGGCAACCGCGGGCGCCGACCACGCTGCGGGCAGCGCCACCACGGGCACGGGCTGCTCGGGCGGCACCCAGTGCGCGCAGCCCACCAGCAGGCCCAGCAGGCCCGCGCCAAACGCCGCCCGCCAGAGGGCCCGGGCGCACGCGCCTGCCCTGCTGCGCGCGGGCAAAGTCGATGTGCGGGTCGATGTGCTGTGCATGGGGGGCGATTGTGGCGGGCAAATTTATCGCCTCGGGGCCCTTGTGGTGAACCCGCGGTAAAGACGCCCGCCAGAATACTCTTTATTTGATAGCAAAATCATGTGCATAAAATTCAGCACTTGCGCTTTATTATCAAGCACAATAAGCTATCAAAAAAAGACCGATTTTTATGGATTTTCCGCCTCCAGCGCATCGAGTGGCCAGCGCGGCTTGACGTCGAAGGCATAGTCGCAGTGGGCCTGCTGCCGGCCCGCCTGCAGGCGCATGGCCGCGGCCAGCGCGATCATGGCGCCGTTGTCGGTGCACAGGTGCAGCTCGGGGTAGTGCACACGCACGCGGCGCGTCGCGCAGGCAGCATCGAGCTGCGCACGCAGGTGCCGGTTCGCGCCCACGCCGCCGGCCACCACCACGCGCGTGAGGCCCGTCGCATGCAATGCGGCCAGCGTCTTGTGCACGAGCACATCGACGATCGCGGCCTCGGTGCTCGCGGCCAGGTCGGCTTTGCGCGCCTCCAACGCATCACCGAGCTTCTTCGCCTGCGTGAGCACCGCGGTCTTGAGCCCGGCAAACGAAAAATCGAGGTTGCCGCTGTGCAGCAGCGGGCGCGGCAGCGCAAACGCCTTGGCGTCACCCTGCTGCGCCAGCAGCGAGAGCGCCGGCCCACCCGGGTAGCCCAGGCCCAACAGCTTGGCCGACTTGTCGAAGGCCTCGCCGGCCGCGTCGTCTATGGTTTCGCCCAGCAGCGCGTAGCGCCCTACGCCATCGACGCGCATGAGCTGCGTGTGCCCGCCCGACACGAGCAGCGCGACGAACGGAAACTCCGGCGGGTCGGCGCTCAGAAACGGCGAGAGCAAATGCCCCTCGAGGTGGTGCACGCCCAGCACCGGCCGCCCCAGCGCCGCCGCCAGCGCGCAAGCCACGCCCGCGCCCACCAGCAGCGCCCCGGCCAGCCCCGGCCCGCGCGTATAGGCCACCACGTCCACGTCCGCCAGCCGCGCACCCGCCTGCGCGAGCACCTCCTCGGCCAGCGGCAGCACGCGGCGGATATGGTCGCGGCTCGCCAGCTCAGGTACCACGCCGCCGTAAGCCTGGTGCATGGCGATCTGGCTGTGCAGCGCGTGCGCGAGCAAGGCCGGCACGCCGCCGCTCGGCTCGCAGCGCACCAGCGCCACGCCGGTTTCGTCGCAGGAGGTCTCTATGCCAAGCACTAGGTGCCTGTCGGACTTTGGGATCGTCGGCTGCGAATGTGCCGCAGCGGCCCATTTTTTACCGTCTTCTTGCCCCATAGTGCCGCTATGGGGCGGCGAATCCGGCCAAAATTGGCCTCGCTGGGGCGCATTCTCGCTATCGACGCCCAAAGCCCGGCAGGCTCCTAGGGCGTCGGCGGGCAGGGCGGAGGGCAGGCTCAGGGGGGCGCTCATAGGGGCGTGAGTGTAGGGCTCGGCCTGGGGGTGCCTAGGAGCCTGTCGGACTTTGAGTGGAATGAAGACGGTGACTTTTGCGCCGCGTTGATTTGCATCGTCCGTGAAGTCGAGTTGAATTTCCGCACCCATGCGACTGGCAATCGTTTGGACGATGGAAAGTCCAAGTCCAGAGCCCATCTGCTCGCTGCCCAGCGTGCGATAGAAGGGATCAAAAACCCGGTTCCTTTCGGCCAGCGGAATACCGGGCCCATTGTCCTGAATACGCAGCTCTGCCTTCCCGTTCGATACAACCACGGAAAGGTCCACACGCCCCCCTTCTGGCGTGTAGCGGATGGCGTTATCGACCAAATTCTTGACCACGGTGATCATGTCCAACTCGCTCGCCCAGACTTCTGCGTCCTGCGTGCCTTCGACACCGATGTCAATCTGCTTGGCCTCGGCCAGCGGCATGCTGTCTTCCAGCACGCGGCGATAGATGCTCTGAATGGATACCGACGACTTCGGCAAGTCGCTAGCCGACTGCGCCCTGGCCAAGGTCAGGAGCTGATCCAGCAGGCTGCGGCTGCGCGCTATCCCTTGGCGCAACACTGTCAGCCGTTCGCGTGCCTGGCCGGGCATTTCCGTTTCTGCCAGCCGTTCCGCTTGCAGCGAAAGGGCGGTCAGCGGCGAGCGCAGCTCGTGCGCGGCATCCGCCACAAAGCGGCGCTGAGATTCCATCGACTGACCAACCCGGGCGAGCAGACGGTTGATGGCCACGGCGAACGGGCGCACCTCGATTGGCAGGCGGCGGTCTTCGATGGGGTGCAGTTCCTGCTCGGCGCGCAGGTCAATTTCCTTGGAGAGCGCCGCAATGGGCCGGAACATCTTGCGCACCAGGTCAGCGACGATCAGCAACAGCATTGGCATAAGAACCAAGAATGGCATCACCGTGCGCAACGCCCCATCACGGGCGATCTCATTGCGAAAGCCTGCTTCCTGCGCCACGGCAATGCGTTCGCCGGCAGCCGTTGTCTTGACCAGTACGCGAAAGGCCTGACCGCTGACCTCCAGCGTGTGCAACCCATCGGCCAGTGTCGTCGGCAGGGAAAGTGTGCCACCTGCATCCACGCCTGCCGCAGACGAACTGGCTTCCCCCAAGCGCTGGACGATTACGCGCGATTCTTCATCGGCATCCTTGGGCCGGGTATCGGCGGTCGGCGCGGCTGGCGACAGATGCTGACTATCCATAAGCTGCGCCACCTGGCGCAAAACATCGTCCTGTAACTCATGGGCCTCGTCGAACGCCGACATGAACGAAAAGACACCTGCCACGACGGCCACCACGAAGATGGCCAGCGACAGGGTGAAGGACAGCTTGAGCTGAACCGATTCGTTCAAGCGCCTCTTCAGACCCTTTTTGAAACCATCCATCCGACCCCCCTGACGTTCTTGATGACCTCGCTGCCCAGCTTGCGCCGCAGGGCATGGATCAGATATTCGACAGCATTGCTTTCAACCTCTTCCCCCCAGCCATAGATGCGATCCTCCAGCTCGCTGCGCGAGAGGATGGCCCCCGGGCGTACCAGCAAGGCTTGCAGCAGCGCGAACTCGCGGTTGGATAGTTGCAGCGGAGGGCCGCCATTGACGCTGGCCTCTTTGGTGGCTGGATCGAGCGACACCACGCCATTGCTGAGCACCGGCGCTGCGGCGCCGCCCTTGCGCCGCAGGACGGCGCGCATCCGGGCCAGCAACTCCGCCATCTGAAAGGGTTTGGACACGTAGTCGTCGGCCCCTCCATCCAGGCCGCGCAGGCGATCATCCAGGCCATCACGCGCCGTGATGATGAGCAAGGGGATCGGGTTGTCCTTGGCGCGGAGGTTGGCCAGCACCTCCAGCCCATCTTTGCCGGGCAGACCCAGATCGAGCAGCACCAGGTCATAGCGCTGGCAGCCCAGCGTCGTGAGCGCCGTCTGCCCGTCCTTCACCCAATCGGCTGCGTAGGACGCATCCTTCAATGCGCTCTGGATCGCGTCACCGATCATGGAATCGTCTTCGACCAACAGAATCCGCATCGCCTCTGTCCTCAATCGGGGGTGAAAGCTCGATGGACGTGATCTATCACCTGAGTGACCAGGATAGCCACAAGCATGAAGGCCAGCAGCGCTGCCGATGCCGAGTAACGGCTCAAGGCCAAGCCCCCTCCGGTCACCGGCTTGTCCAGAAAATCGCCTACCACGGCACCCAGCGGCCGGGTCAGCACGAACGCCGTCCAGAACAGCAGCGTGCGGGATACCCCTGTCCAGAAATAAGCTGCCACGACCAAGGCAAGCAGCCCACTGAACACTAGCGACGCATTGGCGTAGCCCAGGCCCGCCGTATCGGCAGTCCAGTCACCCAGTGCGGTGCCCAGCGTTTGGGAGAACATGATTGTCAGCCAGTAAAACGCTTCCGCCTTGGGTGAGCTGACCGTGCTCGCCGACACGGAGCCGAGGGTGCGATGCCAGACGAAGAGTGAGCCGAGCAGCAGGGCCAGCAGCAAGCTCGAACCGCCAGCGTACCCGATCCCGAGCGAACGATCCGCAAAATCGGCCAATGTCGTGCCGACCGTGGTGGTAGCGACGATGGTGCTCCAGTACAGGAAGGGATGGAAACGCTTGGCCTTGACCTGCGCTACCACGGTGGCCAGAAAGATCGCTCCGAATATGCCCGTGCTGAGCAAGTAACCCAGGTTCATGGACATCGAGACGGCATCGCCGCCGGTTTCGCCAAGCGTCGTGGCGGCAATCTTGATGATCCAGAAGCCCAGCGTGACTTCAGGCACCTTGGCCAGCGCGTGCTCAGTGGCTGGTTTCATGGGGCACGCTCACTTGCCTTGGAGGGCGTCGAAGGTTTTCAGCAAGGCGGCCATCGCTGCCTTGCAGTCGGCCTGACTCGGCGTGTCGGCACGCAGCGCCGCAAGCGACTTGTCTATGGACTTGTCGAGCACATGCCAGTCATCGGCTGCCCGTGGTTTCAAACCCGCCTCAGCGGAGTCCCATGCGACTTCCAAATCCTTGATGCGAGCTTTGGCAGCGGGCAAGTCTCCCTTATCCACGAGGGCGGCTACGTCGGCAGCAATGCTGCGGAAGGCCGACAGGTCGCCGAGCTTAGAGGCGGATGTGCCTTGCGAGGCCGAGATACTCTGGCCCGGTGTGGTCGATGCTGCGCTCGCGCTGTTCTGATCGGCTGGCTTGGAACAACCGACTGCCAGAGCCAGGAGTACGGCCGCTGAAACGGCGACGACAGAGCGTACGATTGATTGCTGATTGGTCATGTTTTTCTCCTTGTGTAGTGGGAAGCGGGCTATTCAGAGCTGGGTAAAGCGGCTTGCGTGGTAGAGCGGCTTGCGTTCATGCCGATCTGTGCGACAGCCACCAGCAAGACGATCACCGAGAGGAACAGGGCGCTCGTCCACATAGCACCCATGCCAAGGCCGCCATACGTCTTGGCCTGCGTCAGCAAATCGCCGAGCGCGGCCCCGAAGGGACGGGTCAGGATGTAGGCAATCCAGAAGGTCAACACGGCATTGCCGCCCATGCGCCAGGCGGCGTAGGTGATGCCGATCAGCGCTCCGAAGGCCACCGCTCCCCAGGTAAATCCCAGGCCCAATGCCTCGGTCGCCAAATCGCCAGCAGCAGTGCCCAGCGCAAACGTGCAGAGAATGGCGGCCCAATAGAACAGCTCGCGGCTGCGCGTCACGATGTCGTGGATGGACAGGGTGCGCTCGACCCGATACCAGACGAAGAAGATCGCGGCAAGCGCCACGGCGAACGCCAAGGTGCTGACGTACAGGCTGACGCCGAGGCCATCGGTCAGCAGGTCGGTGATCTGGGTGCCGACCACGCTGACCAGTACTACCGTCAGCCAGTAAATCCAAGGCGTGTAGCGGCGGGTGCGCAACTGGGCAAACAACGCTGCCGCCAGCAAAGCAGCCATCATCGCGCGGGTCATGCCTTGGCCCAAGCCCGCGTTGACCGCCAAATAATCGGCCCCGGTCTCACCCACCGTGGTGGACATGATCTTGATGATCCAGAACGACAGCGCGACTTCCGGGACTTTGTTGAGCCAGCCTGTAGAGCTGCTCGTGGGCAATTTGTGCATGGTGTCTTCCTGTTGAGATTGGGTTGTCGTCAGTTTGAACACGCAGACTTAGCCCGCCCATAGGCTCACTCGCGCATCCATCCCAGCGCGATCAGCCTGCCAAAGATTCGGCGATGGATGCCGCAGGCAAGCCGGTAGCTCGACCCCAGATACCAGCGCGCTTCGTGGAGCGACAGCCAGGCGCTGATTGCAGCGACCGTGGCGGCCCCGAGCATGTCGAGTGGAAAGTGAACACCCAGGTAAATGCGCGCCCAGGCGATCAGAACACCCGACAAGGTCAGCGTGATGCCTGCATTGCGTTGGACGCCTTGCAGCAGGAGGCTGAAGGCAACCGCCCACCACAGCGTCAGGTGATCGCTTGGGAATGACGAATCGGCAACATGGGGGATAAGGATATGGCCCAGGCCGATCATGAAAGGCCGGGGATGCGACCAAACCAAACCGATGAATTGATTGATGAACAAGCCCAGCAATCCCGAGGCGGTTGCGACAAGCATCGCCTTGCGGGTGTCCTCGTTGCCGCATAGCCAGCCGATGCCGATCAGGAGCGGGATCGTCCAGATAAACCATTCGGCAAGGAAGATGGCCGGCATCAGCGCCAGAGCGCTGGGATGCTCCGACGCGTTGAGCCAGAGAAACAATGTTTGGTTGAGTGATTCCATGAGGTCTGCGGGCCGGATCGCCGCATAGTGGGGGCGATCCAGCCATCCTTGCAGGTCGTCTGTTTTATTCGTCGTGGTCGTCATCGTCATCGTGATCCGCCTTGTCTTCGGCAGACCCGATGACCGTGCCCTTGTCGGCATCGACCCGAACATCGAAGACCTTGGCTCCGCTGACGACCTCTACGTCATAGACCCAGCCCTGCTTCGAGTTCTCGTACTCGGCGCGCGACGCTTTGCCGTTCGCGTGTTGTTCGGCTACGGTCACGGCCTGGACGAGCGGAATCCTGGCCTTGGTGACCATCAAGGCATCATTCTCCATGTCGCCTTTGGCGGCGTAGGCGACTGCGCCGGTTGCAGCGAAGACGATGGCCAGCAGGGAAAGTTTGGTGTAGCGATACATGATGTTCTCCAAAAAAGTGCAGAAATTTGCACAGCAAAGAAGGTACGCAACCAGACTTAGCTGCTGCTGAGCGCAATAAAAATTTGTTTCTGCCCAACTTGTCCATGAGGCGGTGCTTCGCACCTATGCGAGCGTTGGTGGACAGCCAACGGTCATTGGGATCACTGCTTCGCCAACCGCCCCGTCATCGTCCCGTGTCCTCATGAAAAATCGCGGTTCTATGCGCATCCCCGGCGTGCTTCTTGCTTTTTTGCGGCGATGACCGAAACCCTGCGCATCGTGGTCGTGGCCCCCGATCTGGCCGTGAGTGACCCTGACGACGAACACGCCCTGCTCCAGGCCGAGCGTTCGCGCGCGCTGCGCATAGGGCTGCTGGAAAACGGCTACAACCTCGTCGCCACGCTGCCCGCCGACGTGTTCCTGAGCGAGCGCCTGGCCCAGCTGCAGCCCGACTTGATCATCGTCGATGCCGAAAGCGAGGCGCGCGACGCCCTCGAGCACGTGGTGCTGGCCACGCGCGCCGCGCGGCGCCCCATCGTGATGTTCACCAACGATGAGGACACCTCGCACGTGCCGGATGCCGTGGCCGCGGGTGTGACGGCCTACATCGTGGCCGGGCTGGCGCCGCAGCGCATCCGCCCGATTCTGGAAGTGGCCATGGCACGCTTTGCCCATGAACAGGCGCTGCGCGCGGAGCTGGCCCAGGCGCGCAACGCGCTTTCGGAGCGCAAAACCATAGACCGCGCCAAGGGCCTGCTCATGCAGCGCCAGGGTTTGAATGAACAGCAGGCCTACGACAAGCTGCGCAAGCTGGCCATGGACAAGGGGCTCAAACTCGCAGAGGTGGCGCAGCGCATACTCGACGCAGCGGACTTGCTGGGATAGCCTGCACGCACCTCAAGCCCTCAGGCAGCCGGGACATACCCCACGATGGTGCAGCGCACAAAACCCGTGCCCCGGTACGGTGCCCCGCGCCCGCCCCATATTCTGCGGATCCAAATCAAGCACAACGTCCGGAAGACAAGCGCAAATAGCTACTTTTGCAGGAGCAAAAAGAGCGCCACGCAAAGCTGGCATGCCGCTTGCATTAAATCTTCCAGACCAACGCAGGTCTTGCAGGCAGCACCGCCCAACGGCGGGCGGTGAAAGCCTCTTACCGGACAAAGGCGTCCCCATGCGTTTGCGCGCTGCCACTGGCAGGCGTGAACGGCATGAGGACGCCTTTTTGTTTTTGCCTTTTTCAACATCCACCCGAAGGAACCGCCCCCATGACCGATCTGTTGAAAACCAGTCTTCAGCGCCGCACCGTGTTGCAGGCCGCGGCCGTGGGCACGCTGGGCGCCGGCCCTGCGCTGCGCGCGCTCGTGCATGCCCAGGGCTCCGATGCCCCCGAGAAAAAGGAGGTGAAGATCGGCTTCATTCCGCTCACCGACTGCGCCAGCGTAGTCATGGCCAGCGTGCTGGGTTTGGACCAGAAGTACGGCGTGAAGATCATCCCCAGCAAGGAAGCCAGCTGGGCCAGCGTGCGCGACAAGCTCGTGAGCGGCGAACTGGACTTCGCCCATGTGCTGTACGGCCTGGTCTATGGCGTGCAACTGGGCATAGGCGGCCCCAAAAAAGACATGGCCGTGCTCATGACGCTCAACCAGAACGGCCAGGCCATCACGCTGAGCAAAAAATTGGCCGAGCAAGGCGCCACCGACGGCCCCAGTCTGGCCAGGCTGATGCGCGGCGAAAAACGTGAATACACCTTTGCCCATACCTTCCCCACGGGCACGCACGCCATGTGGCTTTACTACTGGCTCGCGGCCAACGGCATCCACCCGCTGAAGGACGCCAAGGTGATCACCGTGCCGCCGCCGCAGATGGTGGCCAACATGCGCGTGGGCAACATGGACGGCTTTTGCGTGGGCGAGCCCTGGAACCACCGCGCCATCATGGACGGCATAGGCATCACCGCCACCACATCGCAGGCCATCTGGCCCAGCCACCCTGAAAAGGTGCTGGGCACCACGGCCGAGTTCGTGCAGAAGAACCCGAACACGGCGCGCGCCGTCACCGCCGCCATCCTGGAGGCCAGCCGCTGGATCGACGAAAGCCTGGCCAACAAAAACAAGATGGCCGAGACCATCGCCGCCAAGGCCTACGTGAACACCAGCGTCGATGCGATCAACCAGCGCATCCTCGGGCGTTACCAGAACGGCCTGGGCAAGACCTGGGACGACCCGCTGCACATGAAGTTCTACGACGGCGGCGCGGTGAACTTTCCCTACCTCAGCGACGGCATGTGGTTCCTCACCCAGCACAAGCGCTGGGGCCTGCTCACGGCCCACCCGGACTATCTGGCCGTGGCCAAAAAGGTCAACCGTATCGACGTTTATCAGCAGGCCGCCACCGCCGCCAAGGTGCCGCTGCCCAAGAGCGCCATGCGCAGCCACAAGCTGATCGACGGCGTGGTCTGGGACGGCAAAGACCCGGCCAGGTACGCCGACGGCTTCCAGCTCAAGGCTTGAGAACAGGTTCTGAGCGGCTGCACCCGCCCCACATCCCATCACCCCTCCTTCTTTTCCCCCCAGGAGCCTGCCATGGTCAGCGCCGTCTTTCATTCCCCGCCGCAAGCCCCTCCAACCGCCGGGCTTGCACCCCAGCCCGCCCAGCCAGCCCCGGCGCCGGCACTGTCCACGCCGCGCACGCCGCCGGCTACACCAGCTGCGAGTGCCTGGTCACGGCGCCTGTGGCTCGCGCTGCTGCCGCCGCTGTGTGGGCTGGGCCTGCTGCTGGGCGTGTGGGCGTTGGTTTCGACCGCCACCGGGCACAGCATCCCCACGCCGCAGGAGACCTGGGCGCAGGCGCGGCAGGTGTTCAGCGACCCGTTTTACCGCAACGGCCCCAACGACCAGGGCGTGGGCTGGAACGTGCTGGCGTCGCTGCAGCGCGTGGCTCTGGGTTTCGGGCTGGCGGCGCTGGTGGGCATTCCGGCGGGCTTCGTGATCGGGCGTTTTCCCTTTTTGCAGCGCATGTGCAACCCCTTGGTCAGCCTGCTGCGCCCGGTGTCGCCGCTGGCCTGGCTGCCCATAGGGCTGCTGGTATTCAAAGGCGCCCACCCCGCGGCCATATGGACGATCTTCATCTGCTCGATCTGGCCCATGCTCGTCAACACCGCCATCGGCGTGCAGCGCGTGCCGCAGGACTACATGAACGTGGCGCGCGTGCTCCAGCTGTCGGAGTGGAAGATCGCGACCAAGATCCTTCTGCCCGCCGTGCTGCCCTACCTGCTGACCGGCGTGCGCCTGGCCGTGGGCACCGCCTGGCTGGTGATCGTGGCGGCGGAGATGCTGACCGGCGGCGTGGGCATAGGTTTTTGGGTCTGGGACGAGTGGAACAACCTCAACGTCAAGAACATCATCATCGCCATTTTCGTGATCGGCATCGTCGGCCTGCTGCTCGAATACGCCCTCGTCAAGCTGGCCACGGCACTGACTTTCGAAGAGGTGCGCACATGAACGATGCCCTGCACCGCAAATTCATCCAGGTCCAGGGCGTGGCCCAGACCTTCCACACGGCCAAAGGCCCGTTCCCGGCGCTGCGCGACATCGATCTGTGCATTGCCAAGGGCGAATTCGTGGCGCTGATCGGCCACTCGGGCTGCGGCAAGTCCACCTTGCTCAACCTCATCGCTGGCCTGACCACACCCACCGAAGGCGCACTGCTGTGCGCCAACAAAGAGATTAAGGGCCCCGGGCCGGAGCGCGCCGTAGTGTTCCAGAACCACTCGCTGCTGCCCTGGCTGACCTGCTTCGACAACGTGTACCTGGCCGTCGAGCGGGTGTTTGGCGCGCACGAAAGCAAAGCCCAGCTGCGCGCGCGCACCACCGCCGCCCTGGCCCTCGTGGGGCTCACGCACGCGGCGCACAAACGCCCCGGCGAAATCTCGGGCGGCATGAAGCAGCGCGTGGGCATTGCGCGCGCCTTGTCGATGGAGCCGCAGGTGCTGTTGATGGACGAGCCCTTCGGCGCGCTCGACGCGCTGACCCGCGCCAAGCTGCAGGACGAGCTGCTGGACATCGTCGCGCGCACGCACAGCACCGTGGTCATGGTGACGCACGACGTGGACGAGGCGGTGCTGCTGTCCGACAAGGTGGTAATGCTGACCAATGGCCCCGCGGCCACCATCGGCGAGGTGCTGAGCGTGCCGCTGCCGCGCCCGCGCAACCGCGTCGCGCTGGCCGAAGACCCGCACTACCAACACTGCCGCAAAGCCGTGCTGGACTTCCTCTACACCCGCCAGGCGCATGTCGAGCATGCGGCCTGACCCCGCGCCCCAGGAGACTGCCATGGACATGCAAATCCCCCCGCAAGCCAAAATGAAGCTCGTGCTCGTCGGCAACGGCATGGCCGGCGTGCGCACGCTCGAAGAGCTGCTCAAGATCGCCCCAGACCTCTACGACATCACCGTCTTCGGCGCCGAGCCGCACCCCAACTACAACCGCATCCTGCTCTCGCCCGTGCTCGCCGGCGAGCAGACGCTGGACGAGATCGTCCTCAACGGCTGGGACTGGTACGCCGAGCACGGCATCACCCTGCACGCCGGCTTCAAGGTAACCGCCGTGGACCGGCTGCGGCGCCTGGTCACCGGCGTCAACGCTGCGGGCGAGGTGCGCAGCGCCAGCTACGACCGCCTGATCCTCGCCACGGGCTCCAACCCGTTTATGCTGCCCATTCCGGGCACCGAGCTGGAGGGCGTGCTCGCCTACCGCGACATTGCCGACACCCAGGCCATGATCGCCGCCGCAGCCCAGTACCGCCACGCCGTGGTCATAGGCGGCGGCCTGCTGGGCCTGGAAGCCGCCAACGGCCTGATGAAACGCGGCATGCAGGTCACCGTGGTGCACGTAGGCGAGTGGCTGATGGAGCGCCAGCTCGACGCCATGGCCGGCAAGCTGCTGCAAAAGTCCTTGCACGAGCGCGGCATGCAGTTCCAGATGAACGCGCAGACGCAGGCGCTGCTGGGCAGCCACGCCCAGGGAACCCAAGGGCGCGTGCGCGCCGTGCGCCTGCAGGACGGCACCGAACTGCCCGCCGACCTGGTGGTGATGGCCGTGGGCATACGCCCGAACACGGCCCTGGCCGAAAGCATGCGCCTGCACGTAAACCGCGGCATCGTGGTCAGCGACACGCTGCAAACCGTGACCGACCCGCGCATCTACGCCGTGGGCGAATGCGCGGCGCACAGGGGCATTGCCTACGGGCTGGTGGCGCCGCTGTTCGAGCAGGGCAAGGTCTGCGCGACGCACCTCGCAGAGTTCGGCATCGGGCGCTACACCGGCTCGCTGACCTCGACCAAACTCAAGGTCACGGGCATAGACCTGTTCAGCGCGGGCGACTTCCAGGGCGGCAAGGATGCCGAGGAAATCATCCTCAGCGACCCCATGGGCGGCGTCTATAAAAAGCTCGTGCTCAAGGACGACAAACTCGTCGGCGCCTGCCTGTACGGCGACACGGTGGACGGCAGCTGGTACTTCAAGCTGCTGCGCGAAGGCCGCAGCGTGCACGACTTGCGCGACCGCCTGATGTTTGGCGAATCGAACATCGGCGACACCGGCCACGAGGGCCACAACAAGGCCGCCGCCATGGCCGACACCGATGAGGTCTGCGGCTGCAACGGCGTGACCAAGGGCACCATCTGCAAGGCCATCAAGGAAAAGGGCCTGTTCACGCTCGATGAGGTGCGCAAGCACACCAAGGCCAGCGCCAGCTGCGGCTCGTGCACCGGGCTGGTGGAGCAGCTGCTGATGTTCACCGCCGGCGGTGACTACTCTGCCACGCCCAGGCTCAAGCCCCTGTGCGGCTGCACCGAGCACGGCCACCAGGCCGTGCGCGACGCCATCCGCACGCACAAGCTGCTTTCCATCCCTGACGTGTTCCGCACCCTTGCCTGGCGCACGCCCAATGGCTGCGCGAGCTGCCGCCCGGCCATCAACTATTACCTCATCAGCACCTGGCCCAAGGAGGCCAAGGACGACCCGCAAAGCCGCTTCATCAACGAGCGCAGCCATGCCAACATCCAGAAAGACGGCACGTACAGCGTGGTGCCGCGCATGTGGGGCGGCGAGACCAGCGCCGCCGAGCTGCGCCGCATCGCCGACGTGGTGGACAAGTACCGCATCCCCACCGTCAAGGTCACGGGCGGGCAGCGCATCGATCTGCTCGGCGTCAAGAAGGAAGACCTGATCCCCGTCTGGCGCGACCTGGGCATGCCCAGCGGCCACGCCTACGCCAAGGCGCTGCGCACTGTGAAAACCTGCGTGGGCAGCGAGTGGTGCCGCATGGGCACGCAGGACAGCACCCAGATGGGCAAGGACCTCGAGCGCGCGCTGTGGCGCATGTACGCACCGCACAAGGTCAAGTTCGCCGTCTCGGGCTGCCCGCGCAACTGCGCGGAAGCGGGCATCAAGGACGTGGGAATCATCGGCGTCGATAGCGGCTGGGAGATGTACGTGGCCGGCAACGGCGGCATCAAGACCGAGGTTGCGCACTTCTTCACCAAGCTCAAGAGCGCCGAAGAGGTGCTCGAATACACCGGCGCCTTCTGCGAGCTGTACCGCCAGGAGGGCTGGTACCTCGAGCGCACCGTGCACTTCGTCGCCCGGGTGGGGCTGGACTACGTCAAGAAACGCATCCTCGACGACGCCGCCGGCCGCCAGGCGCTCTGGGCGCGGCTGCAACACGCCCTTGCCGACGAGCCCGACCCCTGGGCCGCGCTCGAGCAAGCCCAGGTGGACACGCGCCAGTTCGAGCCATTGAATGCAAGCGAAATAGCAGCCTGAGGCACATTCAGCAAGCGTAACAAGCTATCAATTCAATACCAAACCATGCAAGGAAGCGCCATGACCGAATGGATTCCCGTCTGCCGCGTGAGCGACATCCCCGTGCTCGGCGCGCGCCGCGTGGCGCGTGCGCAGGGCCTGGACGTCGCCCTGTTTCGCACCGAGGCCGATCAGGTCTTCGCCCTGCTCGACCGCTGCCCGCACAAGGGCGGCCCCCTGTCGCAAGGCATCGTCTTCGGCACCAGCGTGGCCTGCCCGCTGCACAACTGGACCATCAGCCTGGAGCATGGCCAGGCGGCGGCACCCGACGAAGGCAGCACGCCACGCTTTGCCGTGCAGGTGCTGGGCGACACGGTCTGCCTGCGCGCCGACGAACTGGCCCACCACGCCACCGAACTCAGCCGCCCGTCCGCTGGCCCTGCCGGCCACGCGGCCACGCGCGGCTGCCAGCAGCCATGCCCATGACAGAAACCCGCTCCACCTGCCCGTACTGCGGCGTGGGCTGCGGCGTGCTCATCGCCTCCGAGGGCGGGCAGATCACCGGCGTGCGCGGCGACCCCGAGCATCCGGCCAACTTCGGCCGTCTGTGCACCAAGGGCGCCACGCTGGCCCTCACGGCCGCGCCCCCCATCGCGCGCCAGACCCGCCTGCTGCAGCCGCTGCGGCGCCTGCAGCGGCAGGGCCCGGCGCAGGCGCTCGGCTGGGACGCAGCCCTGCAATGGGCCTGCGACCGCATTGCCCACATCCTGCACCTGCACGGCCCCGAAGCCGTGGGCTTTTACCTGAGCGGCCAGCTGCTCACTGAGGACTACTACGTTTTCAACAAGCTCGCCAAGGGCCTGATAGGCACACCGCACCTCGACAGCAACTCGCGCCTGTGCATGAGCAGCGCCGTCGCGGGCTACAAGGCCACGCTGGGCGCCGACGCGCCACCCGCCTGTTACGACGACGTGCAGCACGCGCGCTGCCTGTTCATCGCGGGCAGCAACACCGCCTACGCGCACCCCATCCTGTTTCGGCGCATCGAAGACGCCAAGCGCGCGCAGCCCGCACTGAAGATCATCGTCGTCGATCCGCGCCGCACCGACACGGCCGAAATCGCCGACCTGCACCTGCGCATAGAGCCCGGCACCGACGTCATGCTCCTGCACGGCATGCTGCACCTGATGCTGCGCGAAGGCTGGACGGACACGCGCTTCATCGCCGCCCACACGCACGGCTTCGAAGGCTTGCAAACCCTGGTGCGCGACTACCCGCCGCAGCTCGTGGCCCAGGTCTGCGGCATCAGCGTGGACGATCTGACCCTGGCCGCGCGCTGGTTTGCCGGCATCGAACCCGGCGAGTCGCGCCAGCCCACGCTAAGCCTCTACTGCCAGGGTCTGAACCAGAGCAGCAGCGGCACCGCCAAAAACACCGCGCTCATCAACCTGCACCTGGCCACGGGCCAGATCGGCCGCCCTGGCGCCGGACCGTTCTCGCTCACCGGCCAGCCCAACGCCATGGGCGGACGCGAGGTGGGTGCCCTCGCCCATCTGCTGCCCGGCCACCGCGAGCTCGCCAACCCGACGCACCGCGCCGACATCGCCGCGCTCTGGGGCGTTCCAGACCTTCCGCAAGCCCCGGGCAAAACCGCCGTCGAAATGTTCCAGGCCGCGGCCGATGGAGAAATCAAGGCGCTGTGGATCGCCTGCACCAACCCCGCGCAGTCGCTGCCTGACCAGGCCACGGTGCGCCGCGCCTTGCAACGTGCCGAGTTCGTGGTGGTGCAAGAGGCTTTCGCCACCGCCGCCACCTGCGACTTCGCCGACCTGCTGCTGCCCGCCACCACCTGGGGCGAAAAAGAGGGCACCGTGACCAACAGCGAGCGCCGTATCTCGCGCGTGCGCGCCGCCGTGCCGCCGCCGCGCTCCACCGGCTCCACAGACAATGGCCCGCGCCACGACTGGGCCATCGCCGTGGACTTTGCGCACCGCCTCGAAGCCGTATTGCGCCCCGGACAGGCAACGCTCTTTCCCTACCCCCATCCCGAATCGATCTGGAACGAGCACCGCGCCGCCACGCGCGGACGCGACCTGGACATCACCGGGCTGAGCTACGCCGCGCTCGAACTCGCCCCCGCCCAATGGCCCTGCCCCGCGGGCGCGACCTCGGGCACGGCGCGGCTGTACGCGGACGGCATCTTTCCCACCGCCGACGGGCGTGCCCGCTTCGACGCGCAGCCCTACCAGCCCGTGGCCGAACCGCGCGATGCACGCTACCCGCTGGCCCTGACCACGGGGCGCCTGCGTGACCAGTGGCATGGCATGACGCGCACGGGCACGCTGGGCCGGCTGTTCGGCCATGTTCCCGAGCCCGCGCTGGAACTGCACCCCCAGGACCTCGCGCGCCACGGCCTGCAACCGGGCGATCTGGTGCACGTGGCCAGCCGCCGCGGCAGCCTCATCGCCCCCGTGCAGCCCAGCGACGCCCTGGCACCTGGCCAGGCCTTCATGGCCATGCACTGGGGCGCGGAGTTTCTTGGCGGCAGCGGCAACAGTAGCGGCAGCGGCAGCAATGCAAGCCCGGGCAGCGGCGTGAATGGCCTCACCGGCGCGGCGCTGTGCCCCCGCTCCAAACAGCCCGAGTTCAAGCACAGCGCCGTGCGCATCACCAAAGCCGCATTGCCTTGGTCACTGCTCGCCATGGCCTGGCTGCCCGAGGACGAAGTGCTTACCACCCACGCGGCGCTGCGCACGCTGATGCCGCAGTTCGCTTTTGCGGCCTGCGTCCCTTTCGGGCGCGAGCGCAGCGGGGTGTTGCTGCGCGCCGCCGCCCCTGCAGCCCCGCCCGACGCCGTGCTGACCCAGATCGAACAACTGCTCGGGCTTGCCGATGCACACGCGCTGCACTATGCCGACCGCAAGACCGGCCAGCGCCGCACCATGCGCCTCGCCGCGTCGGGCGCCGACCTGCTGCTGCAAGCCTTCGTGCTGGCGGGCGACACCCGCGCCGAAACCTGGCTGCGCCCGCTGCTGCAGGACGCCCTGCCCGCCCAGCCCTACGGCCGCCTGCTGCTGGCCCCCGGCGCCCAGGCACCCATCACCCTGGCCGCCGCCAGCCCCCAGGTCTGCACCTGCTTCAACGTGCGCGAAGACGCCATCCTGTCCTGCCTCGCCAGCTGCCACGGCAGCGAGGAAGGACGGCTGGCAGCCTTGCAGCAGCAACTGCAATGCGGCACCAATTGCGGCTCCTGCATCCCACAATTGCGCCGCCTGGTGCGCCGCAGCCTGCCCAGCGCCGCCGCTGCAGCGGCATGACACAAAGCCCTGTAGGCATATTCCTATATAACCATTTTTCATCAGCACCCCGCAACAATACACACCATGGGTATCAGTCAGTACCTCAAAGAAATCGGCCGCGGCGTGCGGGGCGCGCGCGCCTTGACGCGCGAGCAGGCCGCGGACTTGTTCGCGCAGGTGCTGGACGGCAGCGTCAGCGACCTGGAGATCGGCGCGTTCTGCCTGGCCATGCGCATCAAAGGCGAAACCGCCGCCGAAATGGCCGGCTTTCTCGATGCCACCGAGGCGCGGCTCAACGCCTTCCCGGCCAGCGATCGCCCTCTGGTGGTGCTCCCCAGCTACAACGGCGCGCGCAAACTGCCGGTGCTCACGCCCTTGCTGGCGCTGCTGCTGGCACGTGAAGGGCTGCCCGTACTGCTGCACGGCATGCGCACCGAGGCGCGCCGGGTTACGGCACAAGAAGTGCTCCTTGCGCTCGACATACCTGCGCTGGAAGCTCCCGAAAAATTAGCAAACGGCACGCTCGCCCACATCTCCACGGCCCAGCTGCAACCGGGCCTTGCGCGCCTGCTCGCGGTGCGCGAGGTCGTCGGCCTGCGCAACCCCGGCCACAGCGTCGCCAAGCTCATCGCGCCCAGCACGGGCCCGACCCTGCTGGTCGGCAGCTACACCCACCCCGAATACCTCGAGGTGCTGTGCGGCACCTGCGCACTGCGCGGCATGAACGCCCTGCTCTCGCGCGGCCTGGAGGGCGAAGTCTGCGCCGACCCGCGCCGCGCGCCGCGCTACGACGCCTTCGTGCATGGCCAGCACCTGCCTGTGCAAGCGCAGCAGCCCGGCACCGCGCCCGAAGTGCCGGGCCTGCCCAGCAGCATAGACGCGGCCAGCACCGCGCACTACACACGCGCCGTGCTGGCCGGCGCACTGCCCACCCCGCCAGCCCTGGCCCAGCAGGTGGAATACATCGTGCAGTTGAGCCGCAAAGTAGCCTCAAACACCAGCGCTGCCCGCACCGCCTGAAAAGCCCCCGCCACCGAACCCGCATCAAGGACCCTGCCATGACCGAAAACATCGCCTCCTCGGCCCACCCGCATCCTGGCAGCTGCACCCTGGTCGGCGCCGGCCCGGGCGACCCGGAGCTGCTCACGCTCAAGGCGCTCAAGGCCATCGAAGCCGCCACATTGCTGCTCGTCGATGACCTGGTGAGCGACGCCATCCTCGCCTACGCCGCACCCAGCGCGCGCATCGTGCACGTGGGCAAGCGCGGCGGCTGCAAGAGCACGCCGCAGGCCTTCATCGAAAAGCTCATGCTCCAGGCCGCGCGCGCCGGCGAAACCGTGGTGCGTCTCAAGGGCGGCGACCCGTTCATCTTCGGCCGCGGCGGCGAAGAAGTCGAGCGCCTGCGCGCCGCGGGCGTGCCGGTCACGGTGGTCAACGGCATCACGGCCGGGCTTGCGGGCATGACCGCGCTGGGCGCGCCGCTCACGCACCGCGAACACGCGCACGGCGTGCTCTTCATCACCGGCCACGCCCAGCCCGGCGCGCCGGGGGTGGACTGGCCCCTGCTCGCGCACACCGCACACGCGGCGCGCCTCACGCTGGTGATCTACATGGGCATGCGCCACGCCGCAGAGATCGCGCAGGGCCTGCTCGCCGGCCTGCCCGCGCACACGCCCGTGGCCGTGATCGAACACGCCAGCCTGCCCACGCAGCGCCACGCCACCGCCACCCTGGCCACGCTGCCGGCCGCCATCACCGCGCAGGGCCTGGCCAGCCCCGCGGTGATCGTGGTCGGCGACGTGGTGCGCGGGATTGCCGCGGCGGGGCAAAATCGGCAAGATATAGCGCATCTTGGGCCCATGGCCATGGCCGGTTGAGCGTCTTTCCGGCCCGTTTCGGTCATCGGCCTTTTTGCCCGCCTCTTCTCTCCATAGGCCCATTGCCATGACCGCATCCCCTGACTCCAGCCCCGACTTTGCGCAAGTGCGCGCCTGGCTGCAGGCCGCGCAGCACGTTGCCGTGCTGACCGGCGCCGGCATGAGCGCTGAATCGGGCATCCCCACGTTCCGCGACGCGCAGACCGGCCTGTGGGCGCGCTTCAACCCCGCCGAACTCGCCACCGAAGAAGGCTTTCGTGCCCAGCCCGAGCTCGTCTGGAACTGGTACGCCGAGCGCCGCGCCACCATGGCCCAGGTTGAGCCCAACGCCGGCCACTACGCCATCGCCGCCTACCAGCAGCGCCACCCGGGGCGCCTCACCGTGATCACGCAAAACGTCGATGGCCTGCACCAGAAAGCCGGCAGCACCGACGCCTTGGCGTTGCACGGCAACATCTTTCAAGACCGCTGGCTCGACCTGTGCTTTCATGCGCGCCACAGCGGCCGGGTCTGTGCGCCCGACCGCGCGCAGGCCGACAGTCCGCCGCGCTGCCCCGACTGCGGCAACCTGCTGCGCCCCGACGTCGTGTGGTTCGGCGAGATGCTGCCGCCGGCCACGCTGCACGCCGCCGAGCAGGCCGCACAGCGCTGCACCTTGATGCTCGTGGTCGGCACCTCGGGCGAGGTCTATCCGGCCGCCGGGCTCGCGCACCAGGCGCGCCAGGCTGGCGCCAAAGTGGTCGTCGTCAACCCGCACGACAGCGATCTCGATGGCGTCGCTCATATCGTGCTGCGCGGCACCGCGGCGCAGACGCTACCGGCCTTGCTCTGCGATTGAGCGCGCAACCCGGGCGCCGCATGTCCGCTGCCGGCTTCGGACGCGCGCAAGGAACTGCACGCCTCCCTCAGGGCTCATATCGTTAGAATGCTCTATTCCTGATTCCACTTGCGGACATGACCTCCTCTCGCGTCACCCTCACCGGCAGCATCGTCGCCCTCGTCACCCCCATGCACGAGGACGGCAGCGTGGACTATCCCACCCTGCGCAAACTCATCGACTGGCACATCGCGCAAGGCACCGACTGCATCAGCGTGGTCGGCACCACGGGCGAATCGCCCACCGTGAACGTCGAAGAGCACTGCGAAATCATCCGCGTCGCGGTCGAGCAGGCCGCCCAGCGCATGCCCATCATGGCCGGCTGCGGCGCCAACTCCACCGCCGAAGCGATCGAGCTCGCGCGCTTCGCCAAAAATGTCGGCGCCGACAGCCAGCTGCAGGTCGTGCCCTACTACAACAAGCCCACGCAGGAAGGCCAATACCGGCACTTCAAGGCCATCGCCGAAGCCGTGGGCGACCTGCCCATCATCCTCTACAACGTGCCCGGCCGCACCGTGGCGGACATGCAGCACGACACCGTGCTGCGCCTCGCGCAGGTACCCGGCATCATCGGCATCAAGGAAGCCACCGGCAACATCGAACGCGCACAGTGGCTGATCCGCGAGCTGCCACAAGGCTTTGGCGTGTATTCGGGTGACGACCCGACCGCCGTCGCACTCATGCTCTGCGGCGGCCATGGCAACATCAGCGTCACGGCCAACGTCGCGCCGCGCCTGATGCGCGAACTCTGCGCCGCCGCACTCGCCGGCGACGTGCGCCGCGCCATGGAAATCCAGTTCCGCCTGCTGCCCGTGCACAAGCAATTGTTCGTCGAAGCCAACCCCATCCCGGTCAAATGGGCCATGGCACGCATGGGCCTGTGCGGCCCCACGCTGCGCCTGCCCATGACGCCGCTGCAGCCCGCCTACGAAGCCCAGGTCGAGGCGGCCTTGCGCGCGAGCGGCTTGCTGTAAGCATCTCCCCATCCAAGACTCTCCGAGGATTTTCGCGTGAACCCTACTGCACGATGGGGCCTGCTGGGCCTCGCTTTCGCCGTGTCCGCCTGCTCCGTGTTGGAGAGCGACAAAGTGGACTACAAAAGCGCCACCAAAGCGCCCACGCTCGAAGTACCACCCGACCTGACCCAACTCTCGCAAGACAGCCGCTACACCGTGCCGGGTGGGGCCGTCTCTGCCGCAGCCTTCGAAGCCGGCAAGGCGACGAGCAAATCCGAGGCGCAATCCAAGACCGCCATAGCGCAAATCGCCGACGTCCGCATAGAGCGCGACGGTGACCGCCGCTGGCTCGTCGTCGATAGGCCCGCCGACAAGCTCTGGGAGCCCGTGCGCGAATTCTGGCAAGAAAACGGCTTCAACCTCGTGATAGAGCAACCCGAACTCGGCATCATGGAAACCGACTGGGCCGAAAACCGCGCCAAGATTCCCCAGGACTTCATTCGCTCCACGATTGGCAAGGTGTTCGACTCGCTCTACTCCACGGGCGAGCGTGACAAATTCCGCACCCGCTTCGAACGCACGCCCACGGGGGGCACCGAAATCTACATCACCCACCGCGGCATGGAAGAGGTCTATGCAAGCTCGACCAAAGACTCAACCGTCTGGCAGCCACGCAAACCCGACCCCGAACTCGAAGCCGAATTTTTGCGTCGCCTGATGGTCAAGCTCGGCGTCAGCCAGGAACAAGCCAAAGCCGTTGCCGCCGCCCCCGAACTGAAAGCCCCCGCAGCGCAATTGGCCAACGTCAATGGAACGCCCATCGTGCGCCTCAACGAAGGCTTCGATCGCGCATGGCGCCGGGTTGGATTGGCGCTCGACCGCACCGGCTTCACGGTCGAAGACCGCAACCGCAACGAAGGGCTGTATTTCGTGCGCTACGTCGCGCCCAACCCCGACAAGAAGGAGCCCGGCTTTTTCGGCAAGATCTTTGGCAGCTCGGACGCTGCACCACCGCTCAAGTACCGCATCCGCGTGCATGCCGAAAACGAAGGCAATACCACCGTCTCCGTGTTGAACGAAACCGGCGCCCCAGAAACCTCGGCCAATGCCGAGCGCATCCTCAAAGTGCTCGTGGAAGATCTGCGCTGATTTGCCATCCACAGTGCACCACCGCGCCCCCCTGAGCCGTTTTCGATAGGGCGGCGTGCCAACACCCACCCGCACGATTTTCCGCTCGCCACTCGCGGGCAGGCACAAAAAAACCCGCTTCACGTTCGTGCAGCGGGTTTTTTGTGGCCACCGACTGGATGGCCACTGGGTTGCCCGTGTATTACCCCGGGCAACCCTCTCTGAGGCTTGACTTACTTGGCAGCGGATGCGTCGGCAGCAGGTGCAGCAGCCGATGCGTCGGCAGCAGGCGCTGCAGCGGATGCGTCGGCAGCAGGTGCAGCAGCCGATGCATCAGCAGCGGGCGCTGCAGCCGGAGCAGGAGCTTCTGCGGGAGCAGGAGCGGGAGCCGGCGCAGGGGCTTCTTCCTTCTTGCCGCAAGCGGCGAGGGCGGCAGCAGCGATCAAGGTAGCCAGGACGAGAGAGTTTTTCATTGCAGTTTTCCTAGTTGACAGATGAAACGGAAACACCATCGCGACAGATTCCTCTAGCCATCTACGCGCTGGCAGGATGCACTTGGAAGTTCATCGATGCACAAAAGTGGATTATAGGGAGATTCGTCAATACCCACTAACACTGAGATGCACTGAAAAATGAACACTGTTGCATCCAAGCACTACCCAGGTGCATGTCAACAGCAACGTCACAACCCCAATGTGGTTGACGGAAAACCCGGCGCGCTCTTGTTGCGCACCCACTCTTCGAGCAGCTCATGCACGGCCACGAGGCGCTCTGGCGCCGTGCTCATCACCCCGGCGCAGCGCACCACGTCGAGCCGCTGCAGCACCCAGCCCGGCGACCACCACACGCTGGGAATCTCTAGTGGATCGGCGCCGGCGCTGCGCCTGCAGGTGATGATGTGCTCCCAGGTAGCACGCCAGCGCACGAAACGCGCGTGCCGCCGGATCACCTCGTCGTAAGTGCAGGCGAGCATGGTGAATCGCCTGCCGCTACCCGCCCAGGCCTGCAGTGCATCGATGACGGCGCGCTCCCCCAAGGGCCAGTCGTGGAAATTGGCATCGCTGACGATGATTTCCTTCCAGCCGGCTTGCGCAGCCATGGCAAAAGCAGCGCGCAACTGCTCCACGAAAACCTCGCGCCCGGCAAAGCGACCTGTGGGCAATTCAGCCGGGCCGCCTTCTTGCGGTATCGAGACGACGTCCGTCATAAGAGCGACTCCTCATCGCTGCAAACATGCGCCCAGCCAGCCTCGCACCACGACGTCAGAAGTTCCAGCGCCTCTGCGCTGGCGCGCGCCAATTCGTGCGCCTGCAGCCGGCGCATGTCGGCCAGGCGGCGCATCAAGGCGGCATCACGCCCCGCGGCCAGATAGCTCTCACCGTTGATGAACACGTGCTGCGCATCGTAGAGCATGCGTGTGCGGCGGTCGAGCACGATGCCGCCTTGCAGCAACCCGCTGGCGGTGGGCTCGAACCACACACTGGGCTTGGGCTCGCTCAGATATTCTCCCAGCGCACGCTCCAGTATCCAGGGCTGTGCCAGCGCGCGCGTCACCGCATCACGCGCAAATTGCTGGAGTTCTTCCGGCATGGCGGCAGGATTGGCAACCGCTTGCTGCCCGGCATCGCGATAGCGGTGTTCCGGTGCCTCTTGCTCAGCCACGCTTTCCGCAACCCGCAACAGCAGTTCCTGCGCGAGCTCCCGGCGCTCCGGGGCGCGAAAGCCGATCGAATACGTCATACACTCGCCCTCGGCCACGCCGTCGTGGGCATAACGCGGTGGCAAATAGAGCATGTCGCCGGCTTCGAGCACGAATTCTTCTTCTGGTTCGAAGTGCGCCAGCACCTTCAAGGGAATGTCTTCGCGCAAGCGCAGGTCTTTCTGGCGCCCGATACGCCAACGGCGCCGCCCATGGGCTTGCAGCAAAAATACATCGTAGCTGTCGAAATGCGGCCCGACGCCACCGCCATCGGTGGCGTAGCTGATCATCAAGTCGTCGAGCCGCGCATCGGGCACGAAGCGAAACTGCTGCATCAATGCGTGCACCCGCTCGTCATGCAAGTCCACTCCCTGCACCAGCAAGGTCCAGCGAGGCTGCGCCAGCGGCGGCAGTGCACGGCGCGCAAACGGGCCATGGCGTAACTGCCAGGTGTCGCCCCTCTGTTGCACCAACCTTGACTCTACGTCATCCCTGCGTGCCAAGGCAAAAAGCTCGGCACGCCGCACCGGCGGAGTAAACCGGGCTATCGCCCCGCGCACCAGCAAAGGTTTTCGCTGCCAGTGCCGACGCATGAACTGCGCCGGGCTGAGACCGCCCAACAGCGTGACCGGTTGTTGAATATCCATGAAAATAGCCCCATCTGAACGAGCCAAAACGGCTCACGAAACGGCAATTCTCTTATGGAAATCACCCCTCAGTGCGTAGTCGCACTCACATGGAACTTGCAAGACACCTTGGGCGAAGTCCTCGACGTACTCGACGAGCCGGTGGAGTTTCTCGTGGGTGGCAACGATTTGCTGCCACGCATAGAGCAGGCGCTCCAAGGCCATGCCGCGGGCTCCAAGCTCTCGCTACACCTCGAACCCGAAGATGCCTTTGGCGATTTCGACGAAAAACGACTGTTTCTCGAACCACGGGCATTGTTCCCAGCCGAAATCGAAGAAGGAATGTGCTTCGAAGGCAGCGCCTTGCCGCGCTCTTGCAGCCAAGACATCCCGCGCGAGGGGCTCTACACCATCGCGCAACTCTACCCAGAACATGTGGTACTCGACGGCAACCATCCCTTGGCAGGGATGGCATTACGCCTGCAACTCAAGGTTCATGCCGTGCGTGAAGCCACGGAAGAAGAAGTCGGCAGAGGAACGGCAGGTACCGGTTTTTTTCGCGTCCAGACATAAGAGCCTATTTCAGTAACAGCGAAAGATGGCGGCAAGCGCAGCCATCCCAACCGCCACCCCGACAAGGTGTTTGCGGTTGCTTTCTTACTGCTGCGCCGTCGCTGCCGCTGGAGTCACTACCCTGCGCGCGCCGTCGAAGCGGCGCTGCCAATACGCCATGTGCATGTCTTCCACGCGCACCTCGGCGCCGCTGCGCGGTGAGTGGATGAACTTGCCGTCGCCCACGTAAATCCCGACATGGCTGAATGCGCGGCGCATGGTGTTGAAAAACACCAGGTCGCCCGGCTGCAAGTCTTTCTTGTCTATGACCTGGGTATTGGCCGCCTGCTGATTGGCGCTACGCGGCAACACCAGGCCCACGGTCTGCTGGTATATGGCGCGCACGAAACCGCTGCAATCAAATCCTGTCTCGGCGCTGCTGCCACCACGGCGATAAGGCACGCCGATAAAGCCCATGGCATTGACCACCAGCTCGGAGGCTCTGTCTGCCACCGACTGTGCTTTCTCGGCCACTGAGGCGCGCACCTCGTTCCACTGCCCCAGCAAACCCTTGTCGGCCAATACCTTTTCGGCCAACAACCGATCCATCTCATCCGCCGAGCCGTTGACGGGCGCTGCCTGTGCACCTACAGCACAAGCGACGAGTAAAAAGCATAGGTATTTGCGCATGGGGGCGAAGGTTACCACGATCAACCTCCCTGCCACGAGCCCGCGTACGCGCGAAAAGTCCAAAGTCTGGCGGTCAACGCTCCTTGCGAACACGCAGGGAAAACCCTCGAGGACTGCAAAAAAGTGAGCTTGACTAGGGCAAACCCCAGGCAGCCTAACAAGCGTTAGCCTCTACCATCGCGCCTTGCTTTTGCAAGGCCCACCTCTGTTTCGACAGGTTGCTAGCAGCCTGTCGGACTTTGGAATCGTCGGCTGCGAATGTGCCGCAGCGGCCCATTTTTTACCGTCTTCTTGCCCCATAGTCCCGCTATGGGGCGGCGAATCCGGCAAAAACTGGCCTCGCTGGGGCCCATTCTCGCTTTCGACGCCCAAAGTCCAACAGGCTGCTAGGGCCATGGGTGGGCCATCGCTCGGTTTTTCAACTTTCCTATCAAAAAGCGGAATCCCCTACATGCATGCTGAACAGCAGACAGCGACTCCCGTCCTCGAATGTCGAGACGTGGAGCGTCGCTTCGGTGGACTGGTTGCCCTCACGGGGGTCAACCTGCGCATCGAACGCGGTGAGATTTTCGGTTTGGTCGGCCCCAATGGCAGCGGCAAAACGACCATGACCAATGCCATCACGGGATTTTTCCCGCCCCAGGTCGGGAGCATCTGGCTCAACGGCCGGGAAATCACCGGCATGCCGCCACACAAAATCGCGGCGCTGGGCGTGGCGCGCACATTCCAGAATCTGGCGCTCTTCAACGGCATGAGTGTGCTCGACAACATCATGCTCGGGCGCCACATCCACATGAAGCCCGGCGTCGTGAAGACCGCTCTTTACTGGTGGCTGAGCCGCAACGAGGAAGTCGCGCACCGCCGCAAAGTCGAAGAAATCATCGACTTTATGCAATTGCAAAGCGTGCGCGACGAGCTCGTGGACAGCATCCCCATCGGCCTCAAAAAGCGCGTCGAGTTGGCGCGCGCGTTGGTGGCAGAGCCAATTTTCCTCGTGCTCGACGAACCCATGGCCGGCATGAACCAGGAGGAAAAAGAATACATGGCCCGTTTCATTCTCGATGCGCGCGATGAACGTGGCGTCACGGTGCTGCTGATCGAGCACCACATGGACGTGATCACCGGCATTTGCGACCGCATGATGGTGTTGAGCTACGGCGAAACGATAGGCACGGGCATTCCGAGCGAAGTCATCAAAGACGAACGCGTCATCCAAGCCTACCTGGGGGGAGCCCATGCAAAGCACTGAAAAGCACTCCTCTACCTGGGATTTGCAGCCCGACACCACGCTGATTCGCATCCTCGCGCGCAATGCCGAAGTGCTCGGCAACCGCGTTGCCATGCGTGAAAAACACCTGGGCATTTGGCAGGAAACCACCTGGGCGCAAATGCTCGAAGCAACGCTGGCCTGCGCTGCGGGCTTGCAAGGCATGGGTTTTGGCAGCGAAGACGCCTTGCTCGTGCTCGGCGACAACCGCCCCAACCTCTACATGGGCATGCTCGCTGCGGGAATGCTCGGCGGTTACGCCATGCCGGCCTACCCTGACGCTACGCCCGACGAGATCCGCCACTTCATCCAAGAAACGCATCTGCGCTTTGCGCTCGCCGAAGACCAGGAGCAGGTGGACAAAGTGCTCGACCTCGGAGAAGCCGGCACGACCATCGAGCACATCGTGTACGACGAGCCGCGCGGCCTGACCCATTACCAGCACCCTGGCCTCCTTTCATGGGAAAAGCTGCAGGCGCAAGGTGCTCAGCGGCTCTCCGCCGAGCCGGATCTGCGCCGGCGCTTGATCGAAAACGCCACGCCGCAGGGCCCGGCAGTCTTCGTCCACTCCTCTGGCACGACGGGCAAGCCCAAAGGTGTGGTGTTGAGCCACCGCAACATCCTCACGGGCGTTGGCAACGCCTTTCGCGGCGGCGCTTTCGACTTTGGCGAAAGCGTGCTCGCCTACTTGCCCATGGCCTGGGTGGGTGACTTTGCCATCACCATGGGTGCCGGGGTGGCACTGCACTTCACGATCAACATCCCCGAACGCCAGGAAACGGTGCTGCACGACCTGCGTGAGGTTGCGCCGTCGTTTTACCTTGCGGCGCCGCGCAGCTGGGACAACATGCTCACGACCATCCAGGTGCGCATGGAAGACTCCACCCCCCTCAAGAAGTGGCTTTATGACGTTTTCATGAACTCGGCGCTGAAAGCCGAACGTCAAAAGCTCGAGGGAAAACCCATAGCCTTGAAGGAAAAGCTGTTGCGCCCCCTCGGAGAGCTGGTCATTTTCGGCCCCATCAAGGACCAGTTCGGACTGACACATCTCAAGCACGCATTCACCGGCGGTGAAGCGATCGGCGAAGACACTTTCGTCTTTTATCGCGCCCTTGGCGTGCAATTGCGCCAGTTCTACGGCCAGACCGAAAACAGCGCTTTCACGGCGCTGCAGGACGCGCAAGAAGTACGCTTGCATACGGTGGGCAAACCTCTGCCAGGCGTCGAGGTCAAAATTGCCGACAACGGCGAAATCATGGTGCGCTCGGGCAGCGTTTTTTCCGGCTATTACAAGCTCGAGAAAGCCACGCAGGAAGCCCTCGAAAACGGCTGGCTCCATACGGGTGATGCCGGCTATTTGGAGCCCGACGGGCACATCGTGGTGCTTGGGCGCTTGTCGGAAGTCGTCTATACCGCCAAGGGCGAGCGCTTCATTCCCAATTACATCGAAAACCGTCTCAAATTCAGCCCCTATATCAAAGACGCTGCGGTGCTCGGTAAAGACCGCGATTCACTGGCGGTCATGGTCTGTATCGACATGGAGGCCGTCGGTCATTGGGCCGAAGTGCGTGGGATTTCGTATATGTCCTATGCCGACCTCTCGCAAAACCCCGAGGTGCTGAAACTAATCGCACAAGCGGTGCAACGCGTCAACGCGATCTTGCCCGACGCGCTCAAACTGCGCCATTTCGTCTCGCTGCACAAAGAATTCGATCCCGACGATGGCGAAGTCACACGCACGCGCAAGTTGCGTCGCAATGTCATCGAACAGCGATATGCGCCCGTCATCGAAGCGATTTACAGCGGCCAGAAGTCCGTCACGATGAAAGCGCAAATCACGTATGAAACCGGAGAGGTCGGCTCCATCGAGCGCGAACTCTCGATACAGGAGGTTTGAGGCA
Source organism: Extensimonas vulgaris (assembly GCF_003337425.1). Lineage (GTDB taxonomy): Bacteria > Pseudomonadota > Gammaproteobacteria > Burkholderiales > Burkholderiaceae_C > Extensimonas > Extensimonas vulgaris. Next base: position 100,381 of record NZ_QPJU01000005.1, on the reverse strand, counting down.
TGGATTTTTCACTGTTTGCAGAGCTCGGCGTCAATGGCGCGCTGTCGGGGCTCATGTATTCACTCGTGGCGCTGGGCATCGTGCTCATCTACAAGTCATCTTCGGTACCCAATCTGGCGCAAGGCGCGATGACCATGCTCGGCGCCTACATGGTGTTGGCCATTGCCCATGGCCTCGGCGTTTCGTTGTGGCTGGCGATTCCCTTGGCCATGCTGGTGATGTTTTTCGTGGGCATGGGAATAGAGCGTGTGGCCCTGCGACGCCTTGCCGGGCGGCCCATCATCATGATTTTGATGATGACGCTGGGCATAGACATCTTCACACGCGCGGCCACCATGTCCATCTGGGGCAGCACCGGCGCCCCCATGAACATCGGCATCAGTGACGAGCCACTGTTTCTCGGGCCGCTTCTCATCAATCGCGCCTATGTCGTCGGTGCCATCGTGGCCGTGGCATTGTTTGCCATCTTCTTGTTTTTCTTTCATACCCGACAAGGCATCGTCTTACGCGCGATCTCGGATGACTATATCGCCTCCTGGTCGGTTGGCATTTCGGTGGAGCGGGGCATTGCCTTTTCCTGGGCCATGGCGTCCGTACTTGCCACCACGGCCGGCGTGCTCTGGGGAGCCGTGCAAGGCGTCAATCAAGGGCTTGCGCTGCTCCTGCTCAAAGGGTTGACGGTGGCTGTGCTCGGCGGTCTCGACAGCATAGGCGGGGCGATCCTTGCCGGTTTGTTGCTGGGCTTTCTGGAAGGAGTGGCCTCAGGCTATCTCGATCCGCTGGTGGGCGGCGGAAGCCGTGAACTGGTCGTCGCCGCCACCCTCATTTTGACCATCATGATTCGGCCCCATGGCCTGTTTGGCCGCCACGACATCGAAAGGATTTGACGACCATGATCTTTCGCCAAGCAGGTATTTATCACACGAGTTATGCCCAAGCGCAGAAACTGTACCCACTTCCCGCCGATCGCTGGATGGTAGGAGCATTGCTGGCGCTCGCACTGGCTGCCCCATTCACGTTCAGTTCTTTGACCCTGAACACGCATCTGCTGCCGTGGTTGGTGTGGACAGCCGCCGTCCTGGGCCTGAATTTGGTGCTCGGTTGGGCCGGTCAGTTCCATTTCGGCTACGCCGCCATCATGGGAATGGGAGCCTATGGAGCCATCCACGCCGCACGCAACGGCATACCATGGGAAATCGCCATGATCCTCGGCGGATTGGTGGCTTCGGTCATTGGTGTCGTTTTTGCTTTTGCTGCTTTGCGTGTGAAAGGGCTGTACCTCGCCTTGAGCACCTTGGCCATGCAATTCGTGATGGACTGGGTCATTGCCCACGTACCCGCGATCAGCGGCGGCACACAGGCGACGCTGCAAGCTCCCGAGCTCAAGCTGCTAGGCCAGGCCATCACCTCGGAAGCCGGTTTGTATTACGTAGCGCTGGGCTGGTGCGTTTTGGTCACCATTTTCATGCTCAATCTGCGGCGTACGGGCTTGGGCCGGGCCCTGGTGGCCGTGCGCGAAAAAGACTACGCCGCAGCCGTGATCGGGGTGCACAGTTTTTATTACAAGCTCGTGGCCTTTGCGACGTCCTCGTTCATCGGCGGGCTCAGTGGGGCTCTGCTGGTCTTTACTTTTTATCGTGCTGCGACGCCAGAACAGTTTGCTTTCAACATCTCCATCGAACTGCTCGCAATGGTCATTGTCGGCGGCTTGGGCAGCATCATTGGCAGCTTTTTCGGGGCGGCTTTCATTTTGCTGATGCCAGGTTTCATGAATGGCCTGATCAATGGCTTGGCAAAAATCGCCGGGATTTCACTGAGTGTGGAAACTCTGGCCCATATCCCCAATGCAGTTTATGGTGCTCTCATCATCATCTTTTTGCTCGTGGAGCCCATGGGACTTGGCAAGCTGTATGCCAACGTGCGCAACTATCTGATGGTTTGGCCGTTCGGCTACGTGCGCAAATAAACCGAAAGAATACCCATGCAAATCACGTCCAGCGTATCGATCAGCGTCACCGCGGGTATGCAGATGCAATCTCCGCCGCCCATACTCGAACTCAACAATGTCGAAGTCATTTATGACAGCGTTTCGCTCGCCATCAAAGGCGTTTCTCTAGAGGTGCCCCAAGGGGGAATGGTCGCCTTGCTTGGCGCCAATGGGGCCGGCAAAAGCACTACGCTCAAATCCATCAGCGGTCTGCTGCGCCCCGAACGTGGGAAGGTCTCCCGCGGCGAAGTACGCTTCATGGGCCAAAACATCGACGCGCTGGCTCCCCAAGAGCGCGTCAAACTCGGCATCGTGCATGTACTCGAAGGGCGGCGCGTATTCGAACATCTCACGCCCGATGAAAACCTCATCGCGGCTTCGGCCGTGCGCGGCAACCGCCAGGACATGCTGCGCAATAAGGATATGGTGTACTCATACTTCAAGCGCCTTTATCAGCGTCGCACGGCTCAATCGGGCTATCTGTCGGGCGGCGAACAACAAATGCTCGCGATCGGCCGCGCTTTGATGACCCAACCCAAACTGCTGATGCTCGACGAGCCCAGCCTCGGACTGGCTCCGTTTCTTGTCGCGGAAATTTTTGAAATCGTGCAACGCATCAACAAACAAGAGGGGCTTTCGGTATTGCTCGTCGAACAAAATGCCGTGGCCGCCCTCGAAGTGGTTTCACACGGTTATTTGATCGAAAACGGGCGTATCGTGATGCACGACAGCGCCGAAGCCATGAAGAAAAATCCAGATATCCAGGAATTTTACCTTGGCGGTGCCGAAGGTCGAAATTTCCATGAAATCAAGCACTACCGTCGCCGCAAACGCTGGCTCACTTGATCCACGCATTTTCCCTTCCTTCTTCTCTCACTTCATTCACTGTAAGGAGTATTGCCATGAAACTCAAGTGTCTTTCAGTTGCTGCTGGCCTGGTGTTGGCCTTTTCAGGTATGCAGGCTGCACAGGCGGCCCCGGACTCCATCAAATTCGCCGGCTGTTACGATTTGACGAAATCTTATGGCTTCGTTTCCCCACAAATCGCCCAGGCCGCGCGCGATTACGTCAAACTCTTGAACCTCCACGGCGGCATCGAGGGCCATCCCGTCGAAATGCTGATCCAAGACCATGGCAACGAACCGCAGCGCGGCATCGAATGCTATGAAAAAATGAAACGTGAAGGGGCCATCACATTTGAATTTTTTTCAACCCCCGTTTCTCGGGCCATGGTGCCACGCGCTATGGCGGATGGCAATGTCATGATCCAGCCCTATGCTGGCCGGGGTGATGCCGTCGATGGTGAGGTTTTTACCTGGATTTTCCCCATGGGCCCGACCTATTGGGGTCAAGTTGCCAACGACATTCAATACATCAAAAATCAATCCAAAGGAAACCTCAAAGGGATAAAAATAGCTTTCATTTATCCAGACTATCCTTTCGGGCAAGAGCCTATCGGGGTTTTGAAAACCCTCGCGGCACGCGAAGGTTTCGAATTGATGCTGGCTCCGCACCCCATGCCGGGGAATGATCAGGCTGCCGCATGGACCCAAATTCGCCGCTTCAATCCCGATTGGATTCTCGGCTGGAATCTCTCGAACATGCATGTGGTGGCATCACGTGAAATGAAACGCAACGGCATCCCTATCAGCAAATACATTTCCGTCAATTGGTTCAACGAAGTGGACATCAACAACATCGGCCCGGAAAATGCCAAAGGCATCAAACGCGGAACCAATGTTGTCGGCGGCCAGGATCACCCTTTGATCCAACAAATCATCAAAGAATTGTATGACAAAGGCCAGGGCAGCGGCGAGCGTAAAAACATGAACGATGTATATTACAACTCAGGTTTGGCGAGTTATGTCATAGTCGCCGAAGGTGCGCGCTTGGCGATCAAGCAGTACGGCTGGCCTTTGACCCCCGAAAAAATGAAAAAAGGACTCGAGAGCATCAAAAATTTTGATGCCGGTGGGTTTATTGCGCCCATTACCATTACCGCCAAAGACCATGGCGGCGGTGGCAAAACGCGCGTCGATATGTGGGATGGAGCAAAATGGATTCCCCAAACGGATTGGATAGCAGCATACACCGACGTCATTCAGGAAATCGTAAAAAAAGAATCTGCCGAATTTGCCAAGAATAAAAAATAACGAGCCAGCACAGGTTCATCCCTATATCATTAAGGAGACACCATGAAACGTATTTTGATCAAATATTTGGTCGCGACGGGACTTGGATTGGCGGCGTCCGGCATGGCGCACGCCCAACAGGAGCCGATCAAATTGGCTCTATGCTATGACCTCACGAAAGCCTATGGATTCGTCACGCCGCAATTCGCCCAGGCTGCACGTGATTACGCCAAGATCGTGAACCAGAAAGGGGGCATCGAAGGCCATCCCGTCGAGATTTTGGTGCAAGACCATGGCAACGAGCCCCAGCGCGGCATCGAGTGCTATGAAAAAATGAAGCGTGAAGGTGCGATTACCTATGACTTCATGTCCACGCCGGTTTCACGCGCCTTGATACCGCGCATGATGGACGATAAACGGGTGATGATCCAGGCCATCACTGGCCGTGGAGATGCAATCAACGGCGAGGTCTTCAAATGGATTTTTGCGCTCGGCCCCACCTATTGGGGACAGGTGGCCAACGACATTCAATACATCAAAGACCAGGCCAAAGGAAACATCAAGGGCAAACGGATAGCTTACGTTTATCCGGATTACCCTTTTGGCCAAGAGCCGATCGGCGTATTGAAGACCCTGGCCGAAAAAGAAGGCTTTGAATTGTTTCTTGCCCCTCACCCCCTTCCCGGGAATGACCAAGCTGCCGTCTGGACGCAAATACGCCGCTTCAATCCGGACTGGGTGATCAGTTGGAACCTCTCCAACATGCACGTGGTCGCCGCGCGTGAGATGAAGCGCAATGGAATTCCGATTGACAAATATATTTCCGTCAATTGGTTCAACGAAGTCGACATCAACAACATCGGCCCGGATAATGCCAAAGGCATCAAACGCGGTACCAATGTCGTTGGTGGGCAGGATCATCCTTTGATACAGCAAATCATCAAGGATCTCTACGACAAAAACCAAGGCTCCGGCGACCGCAAGCATCTCAATGATATTTATTACAATACGGGACTTGCAATATATACCATCGTTTTTGAAGGGGCGCGCCTCGCTGTCAAGCAAGGCGGCTGGCCACTGACACCCGAAAAAATGAAAAAAGGCCTCGAAAGCATCAAAAATTTCGATGCCGGAGGCTTGATGGCGCCGATCACCGTTACAGCGAAAGACCATGGCGGCGGTGGCAAAACGCGCGTCGACATGTGGGATGGCAAGAAGTGGGTTTCGCAAACCGACTGGATCGCCGCCTATCAGGACGTAATCCAACAGATCGTCGAAAAAGAATCCGCGGAATTCGCGAAAACCCTCAAATGAGTGCCGGCCGCAGGGCGAGACTTCGCCCTGCGCGCGGGCTGCGTTCACGCGCGCGTGCCGAAAGTCCCCTGCAGGATGAGCCGCGCCCAATAACGGCTCATTGTCTGGACTTGCGCAAACAAGGATGTAGCGAGGTGTTTTCCCATGGAATGAGTGCCTGCCTCACCCCGATTTGCGTAAGCCGTGATTCTGTCACTCGTTCTCACCCACATCCTCCACCACCTGCCCGGCTTCGAGCGTGATGCGCCGGCGGCACTGCGCGGCGATGCGCGCGTCGTGCGTCACGAGCACCAGCGTGGTGCCTTGCTCGCGGTTGAGCTCGAACATCAGCTGCATGACTTTTTCGCCGGTGGCGAAGTCCAGGCTGCCCGTGGGCTCGTCGGCCAGCAGCACCGCGGGCTGCACGACGAAAGCCCGCGCGAGCGCCACGCGCTGCTGCTCGCCGCCGCTGAGCAGCTTGGGGTAGTGGCGCAGGCGCTGCGCCAGCCCCACGCGCGCGAGCATCTCGGTCGCGCGCCGGCGTGCATCGCGCTGCCCGGCGAGCTCCAGCGGCAGCATCACGTTTTCGAGCGCCGTGAGGTGCGCGAGCAGCTGAAAGCTCTGGAACACGAAGCCCACTTTTTGCGCGCGCAGTGCGGCGCGTGCGTCCTCATCGCGCGCAAACAGGTCTTGACCGGCCAGGCGCACGGTGCCGCGCGTGGGTGTGTCCAGCCCTGCTATCAACGCCAGCAGCGTGCTCTTGCCCGAGCCCGAGGCGCCCACGATGGCCGCCGTCTCGCGCGGCGCGAGGCGAAAGTCCACATCCCGCAAAATGTCGAGCGTGCCGCTCGAATCCGTCACCGACTTGCTCAGATGCTCCACGGCCACCATGGGCTCTGCACTGGGGCTGGCAGCTTGGGGTGATGGCGGCGAAAAAGGCGCGGCTTGGGTCATGAAGTCATGAAAGGTTGGGAATGAGGATTCGCACTGTGCATCGACGTGACTTTATCCTGCACGCGGGCGCTGCTGCGGCTGCGGGGCTTTTCGTCGTGTCCACGCAGGCGCGCCAGGCGCCCAAAGCGCCGGCACGCGCACCCGTGATCCTGGTGCTCGGCGATTCGCTGAGCGCCGAATACGGCCTGCCGCGCGGCAGTGGCTGGGTGGCGCTGCTTGAACAAAAACTGGCGCAGGAAAAAATCGCCGCCACCGTGGTCAACGCGAGCATCAGCGGCGAGACCACTTCGGGCGGGCGCGCGCGCCTGCCGGCGCTGCTCGCACAGCACCGACCCAGCGTGGTGGTGATAGAGCTCGGCGGCAACGATGCGCTGCGCGGGCTGGCCCTTGCGCACACCGAGGACAACCTCGTGGCCATGGTGCAGGCTGCGCAGCAGGCCGGCGCGAAGGTGCTGCTCGTGGGCATGCAGGTGCCGCCCAACTACGGTGCCGCCTACACGCAGCAATTCGCCGCGTTGTTTCCCAAAGTGGCGCGCGCGCACAAGACGGCGCTCGTGCCCTTTTTGCTCGCGGGCGTGGCCGACGGGCCCGACCCCACGGCCTGGTTCCAGCCCGACCGCATCCACCCGAACGCGCAGGCCCAGCCGCGCCTGCTGGCCAACGTCTGGCCAGAACTCGTCAAGCTGCTGCGCTGATCAGGCAGCGCCCGTAGCCGTGGGTGCAGTTGTAGGCGCCACCGCGGCGCGGTAGGCGTGCCAGCTTGCATGGCCCAGCACCGGCCCCACGAGCAGCAGGCCCGCGCCCCAGATCCACAGCGAGGCCAGGACGAGCGCCGTGATCAAAGCGCCCCACAGCAGCATCACGCCGGGGTTTGCTGCAACCACGCGCATACTCGTGATGCAGGCCGTGAGCGCGTCGGTGTCGCGATCCAGGATCATCGGAATGGACACCACCGTGCACGAAAACACCAGCGCCGCGAACGCGCCGCCCACCACGGTATAGACCGCGACGAATTCCCAGTTGCGCGGGTTGAACACGGCCTCGAACACACCGCTCGACGAGGGCATGCCGGTGTCGAAAAACACCGCAAACACCACGAGCGAGGCGCGCCCCCAGAGCAGTTCGAGCACGATCAGCACGAGCACCAACATGCCCATGCTGCCCATGTGGCTGTCCCAGCAGGTGATCGACTGCCCCAGGTCGGGCGCGAGACCCGCTTCGCGCCGCCGGCTCGTGTCGTAGAGGCCCATGGCAAGAAACGGCCCGACCAGCAGGCAGCCGCTCGCGAGCGACATGGTGTATTCGGGCTGGTTGCGAAACACCCAGCCGAGCAACAGCGCCATGCACCAGAAACAAATGCCATAAAACAGCGCAATGCCGGGCGCAGCGCGCACGTCCTGCAAGCCCTTGAGCAGCCAGCGCAGCGGGTCGGCCCAGCGCAAGGGCTGCAGCGTGATGGCGTGTGTGGGCTCGGCGGCTGGGGTGAGGTCGGAGGTGGCGGGGGATTCGTTCATCGGAGCCTCCTGCAATAGAGATGCTCCAAAGTAAGACGTTCGCCGCCGCTACGCCATCATGGAAAACCCTTGTTTTAGATCAAACACCAGAACACGATGGTCGGCTATAGCGGCGGCAGCGCCTGTGTCAGAGCTTGCTGCAAGTCGCGCTGCAAATCTGCCACCGCTTCGAGTCCGACGGAAAACCTCACCAAATGGCCGGTGCGCAGCTGCGGCGCCGGGCGGCTGCGCATGGCAGCGAGCTCATAGGGCACGACCAGGCTGATCGGCCCGCCCCAGCTGTAGCCGATTTTGAACAGGCGCAGCGCATCGCAGAAGGCATCGACCTGCTCGGCGCGGTAGCGCGCGTCGAAAATGATGCTAAAAAGCCCCGCAGCCAAGCCTGGATCAGCGCTTGTAGCTACTTCCTTCGTAGCATCCTGCGCCGCCCCGCTGGCGCCAGCGCAGAGCGCGCGCCAATGTTCGTGCCCTGGCGCGCCTGGCAGCGCCGGGTGCAGCACCTGCACCACCTGGCTTTGCTGCGCGAGCCAGCGCGCGAGCGTGCGTGCCGCCACGTCGTGCGCGCGGTAGCGCAGCGCCAGGCTGGGCAGCGCGCGCAGCACGGCCTCGGCGTCGTTCGCGCCCACGCCCAGCCCCAGGTGCATGTGCGTGCGCTGCAGCCGCTGGTGCAGCGCCGCGTCGCGCGTGACGATGCTGCCCATGAGCACGTCGCCGCCGCCGCTCGGGTACTTGGTCAGCGCGTGGATGGAGATGTCCGCGCCCAGGCTGCCGCCGTCGCGCAGCAAGTCAAACGGCGCAAAGGCCAGGCCCGCGCCCCAGGTGTTGTCGAGCGCGCAGCACACGCCGTGCGCGCGGCAGATGCGTACCAGCGCAGGCAGGTCAGGGAACTCCATGCTCACCGAGCCCGGCGCTTCGAGCCACGCCAGGCGCGTGGCCGGCGTGATCTGCGCGGCAAGGTCGGCAGCGTCCAGCGGGTCGTACAGCCGGTGGCCCACGCCCAGGCGCGCGAGCTCGCCGCGCGCAAACTCCTTGTTCGGGCCGTAGGCGTTGTCGGGGATCAGCACCTCGTCGCCCGGCTGCAACAGCGCCAGGCCCACAGTGCTGATGGCCGCAAGGCCGCTGGGCACGAGCAGGCAGTGCAAGCCGCCTTCGAGCGTGCACAGGCGCTCTTCGAGCGTGAAGGTGGTGGGCGTGCCGTGCAGGCCATAGGTGTAGCCGCTCTTGTCCTTCCACTCGCGCGAGCGCAGCGCGGCCACGTTCGGGAAGATCACCGTCGAGGCCTTGAACACGCCCGGCTGCGGCGCGGCAAAGCCCGGCGGCGGCGTGTAAGGGTGGTGGATGAGGCGCGTCGTCAGGTCTTGGCTGTCTTGCATGGCGGGGATGGTAGCGCGGCTTGGATAATCGCAGCCCATGGCATGGATCACTTTATTGAACGCACAGCTCGCCTTCGGGCACGTGGCCTTGCTGGACCACGCGGACTTTGCCCTCGAAGCGCGCGAGCGCGTGGGCCTGATCGGGCGCAACGGCGCGGGCAAATCGTCCCTTTTGAAAATCCTCGGCGGCTTGATGCAGCCCGACGACGGCACGCTGCAGGTGCAGCAGGGCCTGCGCGTGGCCTACGTAGCGCAGGAGCCGCAGCTGGACGCGCATGACACCATCTTCAGCGCCGCCGCGGCCGGCCTGCGCGACGTGATCGCCGCGCGTGAGCGCTACCTGGCGCACGAAGCCGGGGTGGACCTGGACGCGCTGCAATCCTTCATAGAGCAGCACGACGGCTGGAACTGGGAGCAGCGCGTGCAACAAACGCTGCAGCGCCTGCAGCTCGAGCCCGAGGCGCGCATCGCCACGCTCTCGGGCGGCATGAAAAAGCGCGTCGCGCTTGCGCAGGCGCTGGTTGCGCGGCCCGACGTGCTGCTGCTCGACGAGCCCACCAACCACCTCGACATCGCCGCGATCGAGTGGCTCGAAGAGCTGCTGCTCGCCTTCCCCGGCAGCGTGGTCACGATCACGCACGACCGCGCCTTTCTGGACCGCATCGCCACGCGCATCGTCGAGCTCGACCGCGGCAAATTACGCTCCTACCCCGGCAATTTCGCGCGCTACCAGCAACAAAAAGAGGAGCAGTTGGCGCAGGAGGCCACCATCGCCGCCAAGGCCGACAAGCTGCTCGCGCAGGAGGAAGTCTGGATTCGCAAAGGCGTGGAAGCGCGCCGCACGCGCAGCCAGAGCCGCATCCACCGCCTGGAGCAGCTGCGCGCGCACCGCCAGGCCCGGCGCGAGGCCGTGGGCAACGTGCGCATGGACGTGGCCAGCGGCAGCGGCGGCTACCAGGGCAAGATCGTGGCCGAGCTGCAAGGCGTGTCCAAATCGTTTGGCACGCGCTGCGTGGTGCGCGACTTCAGCGCGCTCATCCTGCGCGGCGACAAGGTCGGGCTGATAGGCCCCAACGGCGCGGGCAAGACCACCTTGCTCAAGCTCATCCTCGGTGAACTGCAGCCCGACGCGGGCCAGGTGCGCCGCGGCGCGAACCTGCAGGTCGCCTACTTCGACCAGATGCGCGCCGCGCTCGACCTCGACGCCACGCTCGAAGACTTCATCAGCCCGGGCAGCGAGTGGATAGAGATCGGCGGCCAGCGCAAGCACGTCAAAAGCTACCTCGGCGACTTTCTGTTCGCGCCGGCGCGCGCGCATTCGCCCGTACGCTCGCTCTCGGGCGGCGAGCGCAACCGCCTGCTGCTGGCGCGCCTGTTCGCGCGGCCCGCGAACGTGCTCGTGCTCGACGAGCCCACCAACGACCTCGACATCGACACGCTGGAGCTGCTCGAAGACCTGCTGGCACGCTACGAGGGCACGGTGTTCCTCGTGAGCCACGACCGCACCTTTTTGGACAACGTGGTCACCAGCACCATCGCCTACGAGGGCGACGGCCGCTGGCGCGAGTACGAAGGCGGCGTGCAGGACTGGCTGCAGCAGTCGCAGCGCAGCCGCGCGCTCGCGCCAGCGGCGGGAGCAGTAGCGGCCCCAGCAGCCGGCTCCAGCGGTGCGGGCGGCGCCTCCAAAAATTCGAATGAAATCGCCACTCAAGGCACGCCAAGCAAGCGTGAGCAGCTACCGAAAAAGAAGCTGAGCTACAAAGACCAGCGCGAACTCGAACAGCTGCCCGAGCGCATCAGCGCGCTCGAAGCCGAGCAAAAAGCGCTGCAAGCCGAGCTCGCCGACGGCAGCCTCTACACGCGCGACCCAGCCCGCGCCGCCGCCGCACTCACGCGCATCAGCGCGATCGAAGACGAGCTCATGGCCGCGCTCGAGCGCTGGGAGAGCCTGGCGGGCTGAGCTGAGGGCTTTCGCTCCTCAAAAACCTATGAACAGGGGCGCCGTCTGCCTTGCCCATCGCCGCTCACTTTTGTTACATTCGAATACCATAAACAACAAATCTGTCAAAAATCACGAGGAATCCGTATGACAAGGAAAACACTACTGGCAGCCATTGCACTTGGTATTGGGGCAACGGCCGCTGCTGAAACGACCGTTTCCGAAAAAAACATCGGTGATTTGCTGCCACGATGCGCAAAACCAGTAGCGTCGGTTTCGATCGGCAAACTCAACTGCAAGGCCAGTGGTTGCCAAAAAATCGAGGCCAATGGGCAAATGAGCGCACTGCTGGCACTCGCCAACGCCTCTGGCCAGCTGCAGGACTTGAGCAAGGTCGGCGAAGGGATGTCCAACGCACTGACGACCGCCCTCAAGGCCACGAACTGCTTCGAAGTCCAAGAGCGTGAGGCCATGGAGGAGCTGCGCAAGGAGATGGAATTGGCCGGGGTCACGATCAAGGCAAAGCCGGCGGACTATCTCATCAGCGGTGCGATCACCTCCATCGGCCTGGAGACGCAAAAGAGTTCTTTTGGCGGTGGCTTCATCCCCATCATCGGCGGCATCCAATCGACCAAAAAAACCGCCAATCTGGCCATGGATGTCCGCCTGATCGAGGTACAGACCGCCAGTGTGAAAGCCTCTAAAAGTTTCGAAGCGAACAATGAGAGCTCATCTTGGGGGCTCGCAGGCGGCGGTCTGATAGGAGCAGGCGCTGTGGGCGGTGCGTTTTCGGTGACCAAGTCGCCGGTAATGGATAAGATTGCGACGGAAACCATCATCATGGCTACGAGCTTCATCGTGGACTCGCTTGCCAAAGACGCCGTCGTATACCGTCCTGCGCTCAAGTCGGCCAAGCCCACTGAAGAGGGCGCCACAGATACACCATCGACACCCGCCATGAACAATTGAGCCTCGCCGCTATGGCCGACTTCTTGGGGGCTAGGCGACGATTCGCATCGTCGACGGGGCGCCGCCGTCGACATTTTTGGTGCGCGCCGCGCCGCTTTTTTATAGATTCACCCCTTTGAAGTTGCAATTTTTCCACGTCACCTCTCATTTGGACGATTAGGGAAAACATTCAAATTTCAGAGGGCCGGAGCAACAGTGACGGGCTCCACGACGGCGCCGGCCGCGCGCACAAAGCCCGCTGCGCCCCATAGACCTGCTGGTGATCGCCCCCTCGCAGCCGCTCGACGCCCTGGCCACGCAGTACGTGGGCGAGTTGCCCGCCTCGGTGCGCGCCCTGCTCGGCATCCTGGGCGTGCAGCCAAACGACCCGCGCACCGGCGCACTCGCAAGCTACCTGCTGTTCGAGCCCGGCTACACCCAGGCGCTGATGGCACTCGGCTGGGACGACGCCATGCGCCAGCGCGCGGAGATCGGGGCGTTTTTTGGCTGGGCGCTGCCTAACGACCCCAAAGTCCGACAGGCTCCTAGTCCAAACCAGCCTCCAACCACAAGTCGTTGAAGTTGTCGCCCACGCCCCAGCCGACGTTCTGCCCCAGTGCGCGCACCTGCTCCAGCCGGGCAAGAAATGGCGCACGCCGCGCCTCGGGCAAGGCCAGCACGTACTTCAGCGCCTGCTCGAACATACGCTCCAGCGCGACGTAAAAGCCTTCGTCATCCATGCCACAACCGGACAGAAAATCGAACACTTCTTCGCAGTAAAACACCGCCAGCTCCGCCAAGCCCTCGGGCTGGCCCAGCGCCTTCTGGTAGTCGCTGATGACCTTCTTGGCCTTGGCCACAGACAGCGGCTTGCGGTAGTCGGCAGGGTTGATCCATTGCGTGATCGTCGCCTTGTAAGGCCTGAGCGGGTCGTCGCCCAAGGCAAAGCGGGTGTGCAGAAAAGCCTGGTTCTCCTTGCTGGCCGCGTACAGGTCATGTACCAGCCCGACCAGCCCGGCGCGCTCGAGGTCGGCGAGCCTGGCCTTGACATCGCTCCCGCTCGGGGTGGTTTATTTCGTGCCTGTGCTCGATTTCGTCACACCAGTTTCTCTTCGATCCAATCCCAGCGCTTGTCTTTGACCATCACGAAGCGGCAGCGCCCTTGCGACAGGCTGGCCCACAGGCCGCCGATCAGGCGGTCATCTTCAAACTCTGTTTCGCCCTCTTGCAAGCGCCTCACGCGCCGGGCGTGCCGCCCTCTTTGAGCAAGGGCAACAAGTCCTTGAACGCCGGGTGCTCGCAGCTGCGCAGCCATTCGAAAGCGACCATTTCGGTAGTGACGAGCTCCGCACCGGCCCCGGCGAGGCGATCGAAGGCGGCGTCGCGGTTGCGCTCGGTGCGTGAGCCGCAGGCGTCGGTGACGACCCAGACCTCGAATTCATCTTCGAGCAGGTCGAGCGCGGTTTGCAGCAGGCACACATGCGCCTCGCAGCCCGCGATGACGATGCTGCCGCGTGCGGGCGCGGCCTGCTGCGGTTTTTGCAGATGCCGCGGCAGGCTGCGCGCGTTGCCCGCGGGGGCTTTGGCGGGCGGGCGCAGCCATTCGCCAAGACCCTCTTCGACCGCGCTGAAGTGCATCTTGGCAAGGGTTTGCTGGCACAGCGCGCGCAGCGCGGCGTCGTTCGCGCCCAGGCGCGAGGGGTTTTGCTCGGTGCCCCACACGGGCACCTGCAAGCGCCGCGCCACCTGCGCAAGCAGCCGCGCACGCGCGAGCACGGAGGCGCCTTCAAAAATGGCGGGCATCAGGCGTTCCTGGTAGTCCACCAGAACGAGTTGGGAAGTGGAGGCGTCTAGGAGCATGGGAAGCGGGGTTTGCGGTAAATCAGTGGTGGTGCGCAGGTGCAATGGCGCATGCCGTCCAGCCGTCCACACTGGCCAAACATGCATCCATCCATGGCTGCATTGCAACATCGGTACTGTCGGCTTGCGCCACCAAGCGGCTTTGGCGCTTGTGTAGTGTTTGATGCTTGATGCGACAAATAAAACCGATGGATTTTTGGTCTGGGCAAGGCGCAAACCGCAGCGATACCGGGTGGTATCGCGAGGATTTGCAACGCGGCCCAGGCCGAAAAGACGCGGTTTTATGTCGCAGATAGGGTCGAACACTACACTAGGAGCCTGTCGGACTTTGGGCGTCGAAAGCGAGAAGGTGCCCCAGCGAGGCCAGTTTTTGCCGGATTCGCCGCCCCATAGTGGTGCTATGGGGCAAGAAGCCGGTAAAAAATGGGCCGCTGCGGCGCATTCGCAGCCGACGATTCCAAAGTCCGACAGGCTCCTAGCATTCTTGCGCCGAGGGTTGCGCAGGTGGAGCAGCCGTTTCGACCGCCGGGCTTGGTCTACTGCGGCCAGTGTCTAAGAACCTGGTCATGATCTTTGCATAGGGTACGTTGCCACGCTTGGCAGTGGGAACAGTGCGTGCATCACAGCCCCATCGACCGATGGCGGCGCCAGCAGCGCACAGCTGGCGCGCTGCCTGGGCGAGCGTGCGGCCGGTGCTGGCCATGTCGTCGCGCGGCACGACGCCCTCAGGGGCGAAAGACTTCCTCCAGGCTGGCGGCATCCAAAACGCGCTCGCCCCACTGCTCCAGCTGCGCGGCCGTCGCCCCTGAGATCCGCCCGACGATGTCGCCGGGCAAAGGGCCGAATCGGCGCGTCAGAAGCCGCTGCAGCAGGAGGGCTTCCCCCTTCTCGATGCCTTTTTCGATGCCTTTCTCGATGCCTTTTTCGAGCCCTTTTTGCTCGTACTTGCGAGCCCATTGGTCAAAGCGTTCTGCCAGCGTCATTTTCAACTCCTTCAAATCTTGCACCTTGGGCAGCACCAGGGTGTGCTTGCTTTGGCGCAAGAGTACCGCACGAATCCAGATCGCAAAAGTGCGCTTGAGCTCCGCATTGCTTTGCAGCATGTCGTTGAGCACGTCGATCAACGCCAGCAGCGCTTGCTCGTTTTCCGGGTGCTCGAAGCGGATGATGGCCGCGACCAGATTTTTCAGCTCTGCCAAGTCCGCTTCGGCGTACTGGTTTTCGTCGATCAGCAGGTATTCGAGTTTGGGCAGGTATTGGGCCACCAGGCCGGGGACTTTGGGGATCAGCGTGGCGATGTCGGTGGCGGCCGTCCATTTGGCGTCGCCGTTGTAGAGCACGATGGGCAGCACGGGCGGCAGCCTTTTGCCCTCGAGCGCTTCACCGCGGCGGATCAGGTCTTGGTACAGCAGGCCCACGTAGGTCATGATGCGCACGGCCATCCAGGCATCTACGCTGCTTTGGAATTCGATCAGCAGGTACAGGTAGATCCACTCGCCGTCGGCCTTGACGCGCCAGACGACGTCGTCGGCGCGCTGGCGCAGGTCATCGGTGATGTAGCTGCCGGGCATTTTTTCGAGCGTGGAGTAGTCCAGGCTGTGCAGCCACGCATCGGGGATGAAGCCCAGCACCAGGTCGCGCACGACCTCGGGCGCCGAGAACAGCAGTTTGTACGAGGCGTCATCTTCGGAAGGCATGGGCGGCATTCTATGGATGCACGGCGAATGGGAAGGCGCAGCGCCGCATCAACACGACTTACGCAAATCGGGGTCAGGCAAGGCCCTCGTCCCATGGCAAAACACTTTGCTGCATCCTTGTTTGCGTAAGTCAAGATCAAGATCAAGAGCGCACCAGCACCTCCCGCAGCGCCCGTGCCAGCGGCCCCGCCATGGAGACGGCGTTGCTCGGGTGCGCGATGCAGTCGGTGCTCCAGACTGCGCCGACGCCGGCTTGCGCCAGCGTTTGCAGCGCGTCGCCGACGAACAGCGCGTGCGTCACGGCCACGTCGACCGAGGCGGCGCCGGCGGCGCGCAGCAGGCGCGCGGCCTGGGCGAGCGTGCGGCCGGTGCTGGCCATGTCGTCGAGCAGCACCACGGCGCGGCCTTGGAGGGCGTGCGGTGCGAGATCGGGCAAGCGGATGCGCACCTCGCGGTCGCCGTGGCGCTCTTTGGTGCACACGGCGTGCGCAAAGCCGTGGCGCGCGGCGGCCTGGGCGATCCACTGCGCGGATTCGGCGTCGGGGCCGACGAGCAAGGCGCCGGGGCGGCGCTGCGCGATCAGGTCGGACAGCGCCTCGGCGCCGCTCAGCGCCACGGCCGCGGGCACGGGCACGGCGTCCTGCAGCCGCGCCACGCGGTGCAGGTGCGGATCGACGGTGATGAGCGCGTCGCACAGGTCCGCGAGAAAGCGCCCCACGATCTGCTGGCTCACTGCCTCGCCGGGGGTGAAGGCTTTGTCCTGCCGCATGTAGCCCAGATAAGGCGCGACGAGGACGATGCGCCGCGCGCCAAGCGCGCGCGCGGTCTGCGCCGCGAGCAGAAGCTCGATGAGCTTTTCGTTCGGCCGGTGCAGG
Source organism: Extensimonas vulgaris (assembly GCF_003337425.1). Lineage (GTDB taxonomy): Bacteria > Pseudomonadota > Gammaproteobacteria > Burkholderiales > Burkholderiaceae_C > Extensimonas > Extensimonas vulgaris. Next base: position 83,809 of record NZ_QPJU01000005.1, on the reverse strand, counting down.
CTGCGCAGCAGCACGATCTGCGCGGGCAGGCGCCCATCCGCGTCCACGGGCAGGCGCAGCTTGAGCTCATCATCGGGGAAGCGATGGCGCTCTACGCAGCGCGCAGGCAAGTCCGCGGCCTGCGCGAGGCGCTGGGCGGATTCGGCTTCATCATCAAAATACAGCAAACAGGCAGATGAATCCATGGAGGGTCGCTATCAAAAATAGATTTGCAAGCGCAGCAGCGCACGCAGGGCCGGCGCTCAGAACTCAACGAAAGCCTGGGGAACCTCGTCCGCGGCGCCTATCGTGTAGCCGCTGCTGCGGCCGCTCGCCTGGCGCGCAAACTCGAGGTCGGCCGGGTAGCTCGCATGCACGCGGTACAGCGGCGCCCCCGCGGCGACCTGGTCGCCGAGCTTGTGCAGCAGATCGACGCCGGCCTGCGGCACCTTGGGCGCGCCGGCCAGGCGGGCGATGCGCGCGATCTGGAAGTTGTCTATGCCCGTGACCACTCCGGAGTGCGGCGCGCAGACTTCGAACGTCAGCGCGCCGAGTGCGGGGTGCTGGTAGTCGAAGTGCTTGCTGCCCTGCGCCTCGATGATGGCGTTCATGCGCGCGAGCGCGCGGCCCGAGTCGAGGATGTCGCGCGCAATGCCAAAACCGTCGCCGCCGCGCACGTCGGGGTCGAATTCGATGACGCGGCCCGCCAGGCGCAGCGCCTTTTGCCGCAGGTCGTTGGGCGCGGCCGGGTCGTTCTGCAGCACGCGCATCACGTCGCGCGCCTCCAGCACCGGCCCCACGCCGTTGCCGATGGGCTGGCGGCCGTCGGTGATGACCACGTCCAGCGCGAGCCCCATGCGCCGCGCCACGTATTCGAACAGGCGGCGCAGGCGCTGCGCCTCGGGCATGGAGCGCACCTTGGCCGTGGGGCCAATGGGGATGTCGAGCACCAGGTGTGTGGAGCCGGCCGCGACCTTTTTCGAGAGGATGGAGGCCACCATCTGCCCCGGCGAGTCGATGGCGAGCGGCCGCTCGACCGAGATCAGCACGTCGTCGGCGGGCGAGAGCTGGGCCGTGCCGCCCCAAGCCAGACAGCCGCGGTAGTCGCGCACGATCTCGGCCAGGCGCTCGAGCGGCAGTTCGACTTCGGCCAGCACTTCCATGGTGTCGGCCGTGCCCGCGGGCGAGGTGATCGCGCGCGACGAGGTTTTGGGAAACAGCATGCCGTGCGCCGCGACGATGGGCACCACGAGCATGCTGGTGCGATTGCCCGGAATGCCGCCGATGCAGTGCTTATCGACCACCAGCGGCTCGTGCCAGTCGAGCCTGCGCCCGCAGGCGACCATGGCGTCGGTGAGGAAATACACCTCCTCGCGGTCGAGCTCGTCGCGGTTGCAGGCCACGACGAAGGCCGTGAGTTCGATCTTGGAATAGTGGTGCTCGGCAATGTCGCGCACGATGGCGCCGAAGTCGGCACGCGAGAGGCGCTCGCCCGCGAGCTTGCGAAACAGCGCGCCCATCGATTCGGGCGGCTCGGCCTGCGCCACGCTCGCGAGATGCCCGTTGGCCACGCCAAGCTGAGCAAAAGCGTCTTCGGACAGGCCCAATTCGTCGCGGCCCACGATGGCGTCATCATCGACCACGTTGAGCGTGGCCAGGATGTGATTGCCGTTGGCATGGATCTCTACCTTGGAGAGCGCCTGAAAGCCCTCGGCGCGATAGACCGCGCAGTCGCGGTGCAGGAAGGCGACGTTTTCCTGCCAGGTATCAATGGCCACGCGGCGCAGCGCGAGCTGCGAGCGCGGCACGTCGGGGTTGGCGGAGGCGGGACGTGGGACGGGTTCGGTGACTTCGACGTTCATGGGCGATGGCAGGGCGGCGCAGGTAAATGCAACGACTATACACACACGACTTACGCAAATCGGGGTCAGGCGAGGCGCGCGCCCCATGGCAAAACACTTTGCTGCATCCTTGTTTGCGTAAGTCCAGACACAGCCAAAACGCGCCCCTGCCCGCCCGGGCCCTGCGCAGCATGCGCAGGTGCGGCAAGTCTGCAAAATATTGATAAAAAATGCCTATAGCCCTTATATATCAAGCGTTAGCAGCTATCTTTATGGAAGCATTCACCAATTCACCTCGCGCTCGGGCGTGGCGCCGATCTGGTGGATGGACAAATCGGCACCGTCGAATTCTTCCTCCTGGCTCAGGCGCAGGCCCAGCAGCCGCTTGAGCGTGCCATAGACGAGCCAGCCTCCGAGCGCCGCCCAGGCCACACCCAGCAGCGTACCCACGAGCTGCGCGCCCAAGCTGACGCCGCCCAGGCCGCCAAACGTCTTGCTGCCGAAGATGCCCGCAGCAATGCCGCCCCAGGTGCCGCACAGGCCGTGCAGCGGCCACACGCCGAGCACGTCGTCGATCTTCCAGCGGTTTTGCGTGCGCGTGAACATGTGCACGAAGATCGCCCCCGCGACGGCGCCCACCACCAGCGCACCCAGCGGGTGCATGAGGTCCGAGCCCGCGCACACGGCCACCAGACCCGCGAGCGGGCCGTTGTGCACGAAGCCGGGGTCGTTGCGCCCCAGCAGCAGCGCCGCGAGCGTGCCGCCCACCATGGCCATGAGCGAGTTCACCGCGACCAGACCGGAGATTTTGTCCAGCATCTGCGCGCTCATGACGTTGAAGCCGAACCAGCCCACGATCAAGATCCACGCGCCCAGCGCCAGGAAAGGGATGCTCGACGGCGGGTGCGCCGATATCGCCCCGTCCTTGCGGTAGCGGTTGCTGCGCGCACCCAGCAGCAGCACGGCCGGCAGCGCAATCCAACCGCCCACGGCGTGCACCACGACGCTGCCCGCAAAGTCGTGGAACTCGGCGCCCGTATGCCGCAGCAGCCAGGCCTGCACGCCGAAATGCTGGTTCCACGCGATGCCCTCGAAAAACGGATAGACCAGGCCCACGATCACCGCCGTGGCAAGCAGCTGCGGGCCAAAGCGCGCGCGCTCGGCGATGCCGCCCGAGATGATCGCGGGAATGGCCGCCGCAAAGGTCAGCAGGAAGAAGAACTTGACCAGCGCATAGCCATGAAACGCCGCGAGCTGCTCGGCCCCGACGAAAAAGTGCACGCCATAGGCCACGCCGTAGCCGACCAGAAAGTACGCCACCGTGGAAATGCAAAAGTCCACGAGGATTTTCACGAGCGCGTTGACCTGGTTCTTGCGCCGCACGGTGCCCAGCTCCAGAAAGGCAAAGCCCGCGTGCATGGCCAGAACCATGATAGCGCCGAGCAGGACGAACAGGGTGTCGGCACCCTGGGGAATGGTTTGCATGCAATGACCTCTTGAAATCTGCGCGCCAGTTTGGTGCAAGAAAAACGCGCCGGAACCTGGCGCACCAAAGACAAGCAAGAACCGGGCCACAGTAGAGCCCAGCATCTCTTTGCTTGCACCATCTGCGCACCATCATGCGCGCCAGCACGGCGTAGTACGCACGCCCATGACGCAAAACGCGGCGCATGCCCCATGTTGGCGAACCTCTGGCGCGAGGAGCCTGTCGGACTTTGGGCGTCGATAGCGAGAATGCGCCCCAGCGAGTCCAGTTTTTGCCGGATTCGCTGCCCCATAGTGGTGCTATGGGGCAAGAAGCCGGTAAAAAATGGGCCGCTGCGGCGCATTCGCAGCCGACGATTCCAAAGTCCGACAGGCTCCTATCCTGCACCATGCTGAGGCAGCGCTGCCGTGTGCGGCCTTCATTGCTTTGTGCCTATCGCCGTGATTGGAAGTTTCGAATGGCCGCCGCCGCCACCAAGCCTTAGCATTGCGCCCAGGTCGATGCTGCAGGCACACGGTTCATCAAACGGACTTTGGGCGCGGCGACGATCTGGTTTTTCGGGGGCTTGCTCGCAGGCCAATTGCAAACTTTCTTTTGGAGATTCATCCCATGAGCGCAGAAAAAATGGCAGCTGCGGGCAAATGCCCGGTGGTGCACGGTGCGGTGACGCAAGTCGGCATGTCCACGATGGAGTGGTGGCCCAAGGCCCTGAACCTGGACATCCTGCACCAGCACGACACCAAGACGAACCCGCTGGGTGCGGACTTCGACTACCGCAAAGAGGTGCAGAAGCTCGACGTCGCCGCGCTCAAGAAAGACCTGCTCGCGTTCATGACGCAAAGCCAGGACTGGTGGCCCGCCGACTGGGGGCACTACGGCGGGCTCATGATCCGCATGGCCTGGCACTCTGCGGGCACCTACCGCACGGCCGACGGCCGCGGCGGCGCGGGGCACGGCAACCAGCGCTTTGCACCGCTCAACTCCTGGCCCGACAACGCCAACCTCGACAAAGCGCGCCGCCTGCTCTGGCCGATCAAGAAAAAGTACGGCAACCAACTCAGCTGGGCCGACCTGATCGTCCTCGCGGGCACCATGGCCTACGAATCGATGGGGCTCAAGACCTACGGCTTTTCGTTCGGGCGCGAAGACATCTGGCACCCTGAAAAAGACGTTTACTGGGGCTCCGAAAAAGAATGGCTCGCGCCCAGCGACGCGCGCTACGCCAAGGTCGATGACCCGGCCACGCTCGAAAACCCGCTCGCTGCCGTGCAAATGGGCCTGATCTACGTCAACCCCGAAGGCGTCAACGGCAAGCCCGACCCGCTCAAGACCGCAGCGCAGGTGCGCGAAACCTTTGCGCGCATGGCCATGGACGACGAAGAAACCGTGGCCCTCACGGCCGGCGGCCACACCGTGGGCAAGGCACACGGCAACGGCAACCCCGCCAACCTCGGCCCCGCACCCGAAGGCGCCGACATCGAAGACCAGGGCCTGGGCTGGGTCAACCACGTCACGCGCGGCATAGGCCGTGACACCGTGACCAGCGGCATCGAAGGCGCCTGGACCACGCACCCGACGCGCTGGGACAACGGCTACTTCGACCTGCTGCTCGGCTACGACTGGGCACTGCAAAAATCCCCGGCCGGCGCCTGGCAGTGGGAGCCCGTGAACATCCGCGAAGAAGACATGCCCGTGGACGTGGAAGACCCGACGATCCGCCGCAAGCCCATCATGACCGACGCCGACATGGCGATGAAGTTCGACCCGGCGTACCGCAAGATTTCCGAGCGTTTCCACAAAGACCCGGCGTACTTCTCGGAGGTGTTTGCGCGCGCCTGGTTCAAGCTCACGCACCGCGACCTGGGCCCCAAGTCGCGCTACATCGGCCCCGACGTGCCCCAGGAAGACCTGCTGTGGCAAGACCCGGTGCCGGCGGGCCGCAAGGATTTCGACGTGGCCGCCGTCAAGGCGAAGATCGCCGCGAGTGGCCTGTCCATCGGTGACATGGTCGCCACCGCCTGGGACAGCGCGCGCACCTTCCGCGGCTCGGACAAGCGCGGCGGCGCCAACGGCGCGCGCATCCGCCTTGCGCCGCAAAAAGACTGGGCCGGCAACGAGCCCGAGCGCCTCGCGCGCGTGCTCGCCGTGCTCGAGCCCATCGCCGCGCAGACCGGCGCGAGCGTGGCCGACGTGATCGTGCTCGCGGGCAACGTGGGCGTGGAGCAAGCCGCGAAGGCCGCGGGCGTGGCCATCGAAGTGCCCTTTGCGCCGGGCCGCGGCGACGCCACGCCCGAGATGACCGACGCCGCTTCGTTCGCCGTGCTCGAGCCGCTGGCCGACGGTTTTCGCAACTGGCTCAAGCAGGACTACGCCGTCACGCCTGAAGAATTGCTGCTCGACCGCGCGCAACTCTTGGGCCTCACGGCACCCGAGATGACGGCGCTGATCGGCGGCATGCGCGTGCTCGGCACCAACCACGGTGGCAGCCAGCATGGCGTGTTCACCGAGCGCGTGGGCGCGCTGACGAACGACTTTTTCGTCAACCTCACGGACATGGCCTACACCTGGAAGCCCGCGGGCAGCAACCTGTACGAACTGCGCGAGCGCAAGAGCGGCGCGCCCAAGTGGACGGCCACGCGCGTGGACCTGGTGTTCGGCTCGAACGCCATCCTGCGCGCCTACGCCGAGGTCTATGCGCAGGACGACAGCCGCGAAAAATTCGTGCACGACTTCGTCGCCGCATGGGTCAAGGTGATGAACGCCGACCGCTTCGATCTGGCCTGACGCGACCGCGCGAGCCCGCCCGCGATGGCCTGCAATGGCCCGCGATGGCCGGCCCCTAAAATGAATCGCTGACAGCGCCCACTCCATCTGCGCTGTCAGCTTTTTTCATTCGTTTTGCCATGAACCAGCTCGAAGCCCTCAAACAATTCACCACCGTGGTTGCCGACACCGGCGACTTCCAGCAGCTGGCGCAATACCAGCCGCGGGACGCCACGACCAACCCCTCGCTGATCCTCAAGGCGGTGCAAAAACCCGAATACGCGCCGCTGCTGCAAGCCACGGTGGCGCGCTGGCGCGGGCAGCCCCTGGACGAGCTGATCGACCGCCTGCTCGTGCGCTTTGGCTGCGAGATCCTGGCCATCATCCCGGGGCGCGTTTCCACCGAGGTCGATGCGCGCCTGAGCTTCGACACCAGCGCCACCGTGGCGCGCGCCGAGCGCCTTGTCGAGCTCTACCAGGCCGAAGGCATCCACATCGACCGCGTGCTCATCAAGATCGCCTCGACCTGGGAGGGTATTCGCGCGGCCGAGCAACTCGAGCGCCGCGGCATCCACACCAACCTCACGCTGCTGTTCTCGTTCTGCCAGGCTGTGGCCTGCGCGCAGGCCAAGGTGCAGCTGATCTCGCCCTTCGTCGGGCGCATCTACGACTGGTACAAAAAACAGGCCGGCGCGCAGTGGGACGAAGCCGCAATGGCCGGCGCCAACGACCCCGGCGTGCGCTCGGTGCGCGAGATCTACAACTACTTCAAGCACTTCGGCATTCCCACCGAAGTCATGGGCGCGAGCTTTCGCAACGTGGGGCAGATCATTGCGCTCGCGGGTTGCGATCTGCTCACGATCGCGCCCGAGCTGCTCGCGCAACTCGCCGCGAGCGAGGCGCCGCTGCAGCGCGCGCTAGACCCCGAAGCCGCACGTGCCATGGACATCACGCCCGTGCAGTACGACGAACCGGGCTTTCGCTTCGCGCTCAACGAGGACGCCATGGCCACGGAAAAGCTCGCCGAGGGCATCCGCAACTTCTGCGCCGATACGCGCAAGCTCGAGCAGCTGGTGCTAGTGCAATAAACTACTCAAAACGTAGCTGCTTGCGCAGGCTACACAAGCGCTAGAGACCAAAAAGGCCACAAAAAATGCTCAAAGCCCCAGCGCTTCGAGGCTGCCGCGACCCTCGCGCAGCACCACGGGCTCGCCGCCCGTGGCCATGGGCACGAGGTCGATCACCGTGGTGGGCTCGGCGGGGCAGGGGCCGGCATCGACCACGGCGTCCACCAGATGCTCGTAGCGCGCGCGGATGTCCTGTGCGTCGTTTAGCGGCGCGCTCTCGCCCGGCGGGATCAGGGTGGTCGCGAGCAGCGGCGCGCCGTGCAGCTCGAGCAGCATCTGCAGCCCTTTGTGTGCCGGCACGCGCAGGCCTATGGTCTTGCGCTGCGGGTGGCTCACGCGGCGCGGCACTTCCTTGGACGCTTCGAGGATGAAGGTGTAAGGCCCGGGCGTGCCGAGCTTGAGCAGGCGGTATTGCCGGTTATCGACGCGCGCATAGTTCGCGAGCTGCGAAAGGTCGCTGCACAGCAGCGTGAGCAGGTGCTTGTCATCGACCTGGCGCACGCGGCGCAGGCGCTCCACGGCCTGCTTGTCGTCGAGCTGGCACACGAGCGCGTAGCTCGAATCGGTGGGCACGGCAAGCACGCCGCCTTGCTGCAACAGTGCCGCAGCCTGGCGCAGCAGACGCGGCTGCGGGTTGTCGGGGTGGACTTCAAAGAACTGGGCCATGCTCGTTCCTCGCTTCAGGCAGGATGCTGGATGCGCGCTTCGAGCAAGTCCCACACCGAGGCGAGCCCTGCAGGCTGGCGCGGCAGGCAGCCGAGGTCGTAAGAGGATTCTTCGGGGCTGTGAAAATCGCTGCCGCGCGACGCCGCCAGGCCAAACTCCTGCGCCATGCGCGCATACCTTGCGTATTCGGCCGACGTGTGGCTGCCTGTGACGACTTCCACGGCCTGCCCGCCGTGCGCGCGGAATTCGGAAAACAGCGCATATTCCTCGTTTGCGGTGAGGCGGTAGCGCGCGGGGTGCGCGATCACGGCCACGCCGCCCGCGCCGACGATCCAGCGCACCGCGTCGCCAAGCGCGGCCCAGCGGTGCGGCACGTAGCCGGGCTTGCCTTCGGTCAGGTATTTGCGAAACACCTCGGGCGTGTCGCGGCACACGCCGGCTTCGACGAGAAAGCGCGCAAAGTGCGTGCGCGAGATCAAGTCCGGGTTGCCCACGTAGCGCAGCGCGCCTTCGAATGCGCCCTCGATGCCGTGCGCGGCAAGCTGCGTGGCCATCTCGCGCGCGCGCTGCTCGCGCCCACCGCGCGTGGTGGCCAGGCCCTGCACCAGCGCCGCGTCGTCGGGGTCGAACCCCAGGCCGACGATGTGCACTGTCTCGCCCGCAAAGCTCACGGAAATTTCGGTGCCGCAAAGGTAGGCCATGCCCTGGGCGCGCGCCGCGGCCGCGGCGCGGTGCTGGCCGCCAACCTCGTCGTGGTCGGTCAAGGCCCAGAGGTCAACGCCATTGGCGCGCGCCCGCGCCGCCAGCGCTTCGGGCGTCAGGGTGCCGTCGGAGACGACGGAATGCGAATGCAGGTCGGGGTTTTGGTAAGGCGATGTCACGCAAGAATCTTACGCGAGCGCACGCAGGCAGGTGGCAGTGGGGTTAACCAGTGCGGCGGCGCTTTCATAAGAATAGCTGCTTGCGCTTGCTGTACCTTGTCAAAAGGCCAAAATCGTTCCAAAAAACCGTTCCAAAAATATGACGCCGCCGCGCTTGCCGCGCGCTTCAGCGCCGCGGCTTGTCCCCCGCCAGGGTGATGCGGTGCAGCACGCGGCGAAAGCCGTGGTAGTCGTTGACCGGGGAGTGGTGCGTGCAGCGGTTGTCCCACAGCGCGAGCGAGCCCACGCGCCAGCGGAAGCGACAGGTGAATTCCTCCTTCTTCTGGTGCGCAAACAGCCATTGCAGCAGCGGCGCGCTTTCTTCCTCGGTCATGCCGGCAAAGCGCGCCGTGTGCGCATAGTTGACGTACAAGGCCTTGCGCCCGGTTTCGGGGTGCGTGCGCACCACGGGGTGCGTGGCTTCGTACTGGCTCGCGGCGTCGCTGCGCCCGACTTCGGCGAGCCGGTCTTCTCGCGTGCGCGTGGTGTCGGCCTTGGCCGAGGTGTTCACGGCGTCCAGCCCGTCGAGCAGCTTTTTCATGCCCTCGGACAGGGTTTCATAAGCCAGGTACTGGTTCGCAAACAGGGTGTCACTGCCGTAGGGCGGCACCTCGCGCGCGAGCAGCAGCGTGGCCATGGGCGGGCGCTCGAGGTAGGCCGTGTCGCTGTGCCACACGCCGCCGAAGTTGACCTTTTCGTGTTCGAGCTTCTTGATCTCGATGATCACGGGGTAGTCCGCGAGCCCCTTGACGAACGGGTATTCGACCGGCGTGCCCCAGCCCTCGGCAAAGGCCAGGAATTGCGCGCTCGACAGCGGCTGGTCACGGAAAAAAATGACGCCATGCTCGAGCCACAGCGCGCGCAGCGCGGCGCGTTCGGCGGCATCGAGCGGGCGCGACAGATCGACGCCAAAAATCTCGGCCCCGATGGCGCCGGCGAGGCGTTCGACCTTCCAGTTGGCAGTGCTCACGGTTTGCTCTCCTTCTTTTCTTGCTTGGGTTCGTTGTTGAGTTGGTTCGGATCAAAGCCGCATTCGCGCAGCACCTCTTCGGTGTGCTCGCCCAGGCGCGGTGCTGGCGCGAGCGCGCCGACCTCGTAGCCCACCCAGCGCGCGGCCGTCCCGAAGGTAAGCATGGGCCCTTCGCTCGGGTGCTCGACCTGCTGGAAAAAGCCCACGGCCGCGAGGTGCGGGTCGTCGAACAGTTCTTCTATGGTGTTGACCGGGCCCGCAGGCAGGTCGATTCGTGCAAACAGGTCGAGCCAATGCGCGGTGCTCTGCGTGCGCAGCGTCTGCGCGAGAAAGCCATAGACCTCGTCGATATGGCGCGTGCGGCTCGCCAGGCTCGCAAAGCGCGCGTCGACCAGCAGGTCTGCACGCCCGATGGCGCGCAAAAAGCGTTGCCACTGGCCGTCGTTGTAAACCATGGCGCACAGGTAGCCGTCGCTGGTCTCGTAGGGCCGGCGGCTCGGCGACAGCAGGCGGCTGTAGCCGGCCTCGCCCGTGGGTGGCACGAAACTGCGGCCGTAAATGTGGTCGGACAGCACCACGCCCACCATGGTCTCGAACATGGGGATGTCGATGCGGCAGCCGCGCCCCGTGCGCTCGCGCGCAAAGAGCGCCATGGCCACGCTGTGTGCGGCGTGCAGGCCGGTCATACGGTCGGCGATGTTGAGCGGCGCGTAGCGCGGCACCTCGGCGCCCGCGCGCTTTTGCAATGCTGCCACGCCCACGGCGCCCTGGATCAGGTCGTCGTAGGCCGGCCGCCCGGCGTAGGGGCCCTCCTCGCCGTAGCCATAGACGCCGCACCAGATGATGCGCGGGTTGATCGCAGCGACGCTGTCGTAGTCGAACCCGAGCCGCGCGACCGAGGCCGGGCGCAGGTTGTGCACGAACACGTCCGCCGTCTCGAGCAACCGGCGCATCGCGGCCTTGCCCGCGGGCGTCTTCAAGTCCAGCACCACGCTGCGCTTGTTGCGGTTCAGGTGCAAGAACATCGGCCCCATGCCCGCATGGCGCGCCGGCCCGATCGCGCGCGTGGAGTCACCCTCGGGCGATTCGATTTTGACCACGTCGGCACCGTGATCACCAAGGATTTGCGTCGCATAAGGCCCCATGAGCACCGCGCTCAGATCGATCACGCGCACGCCTGCGAGCGGCGCAGCCCCGCTCCGGTTTTGCCCTGTATTCGCCCTGAATGCTTCTTTTTCGTGAGCTTCTGACGCAGTATTTTCGTTCGTTTGAGCCGTTTTTAGCATTGTCCCAAGTCCCCTTGTTTCATACTTTCCGGCACGGGTTCAGGCATCTCCCAAAGGGATGCCACAGCCCTGCCTCTATACTTCGAAAGTGGGTCAGAATACCAAACAATCGTTTGATAGTCTGCTCTTTTTTCCAACCAGCACCGCACGGAGACAGCCCCCATGAGCAGCAATGAGCTTCTGTATGAAGTCAAAGACGGCATCGCCTTCATCACCATCAACCGGCCCGAGCGCCGCAATGCATTGAGCAATGCGGTACGCCAGGGCTTTTTTGACATCTGGCGCCGCTTCGAGGCCGACGAAACGGCGCAGATCGCCATTCTTTCCGGCGCTGGCGAGAACTTCTGCGCCGGCATGGACCTGGTCGAAGCCGCCGACACGCAGCTGCGCATCCCGCCGCCGGGCTTCATGCCGGTGCTCGGCGACAACATCGAAGTCACCAAACCCGTGATCGCTGCCGTGCATGGCTACGCCTACGCGGGCGGCTGGCTGCTCGCGCAAATGTGCGACCTGTGCGTGGCCGACGAGACCGCCAAGTTCGCCATCACCGAAGCCAAGGTCGGCCGTGGCATGCCCTGGGCCGCACCCGTGATCCACATGCTGCCGCAGCGCATCCTCATGGAAGTCGCGATGACGGGCGAGCCCTTGAGCGCGCAGCGCGCCTACGAGCTCGGCTACATCAACCGCCTGATGCCCAAGGGCCAGGCGCTGCAAGGCGCGATCGAACTCGCGCAAAAACTCATGGCCAACGCGCCGCTCACGGTGCGCGCCGCCAAGGAGATGGTGCGCCTCTCGACTGAAATGGGCCGCACCGCAGCACTGCGCGCCTCGAACCACGCCTTCGCCACGGTGTACCTGAGCGAAGACGCGCTCGAAGGCCCACGCGCCTTCCGCGAAAAACGCAAACCCGTCTGGAAAGGACGCTGACATGACCACGCCCGCCACCACTGCCTCCGACGTTGCCACAGCGCCCGCGGCCACGGTGCCCGGGCTCACACGCGCGCTCGCCGCGCGCAGCGCTGCGCTGCACCATGCCGATCTGCCGCCCGCCGTGCGCCTGCTCGCGCGCCAATGCCTGCTCGACTGGATCGGCGTGGCGCTCGCGGGCGCCTGCGAGCCTTTGGTGCACATGCTCGCCGAAGAAGCGCGCGAGCAGGGCGGCCACGCGCAGGCCACGGTGATAGGCCACGCGCTTGCCACCTCGAGCCGGCAGGCGGCGCTGATCAACGGCGCGGCCTCGCACGCGCTCGACTACGACGACGTCAACATGGCCTGCACGGGCCACCCTTCGGTCGCACTGATCCCGGCCCTGCTCGCCTTGGCCGAGACGCGCGGCGCAAGTGGGCGCGACTTTCTCACCGCCTTCGTCGCCGGTTACGAAACCATGTGCCGCATCGGGCGCACCAGCGGCGACGCGCAATACGCGCGCGGCTTTCACACCACGGCCACGCTGGGCACGCTGGGCTCGGCCGCGGCCTGCGCGCACCTGCTGGGCCTGGATGCCGAAGACACGGCCACGGCCCTGGGCATCGCAAGCACCATGGCCGCGGGCCTCAAATGCATGTTCGGCATCATGTGCAAGCCCTTGCACGCAGGCCGCGCGAGCGCCGACGGCCTGCACGCGGCCCTGCTTGCTGCGCGCGGCTTCACGAGCCGCCCCGACGCGCTCGAATGCCCACAGGGCCTGATCGCCACGCACGGCGGCACACCCAGCCTGGACATTGCGCTGGCCGCGCCCGCAGGCGGCTGGCACCTGCTGCACAACCTGTTCAAGTTCCACGCGGCCTGCTACGGCACGCACGCCGCCATCGAGGCTGCGCGCCAGCTGCGCGCACAGCACCAGCTCACGCCTGCCGACATCGCCCACGTGCAGGTGCGCGTGGGCGCGAGCAGCGAAGGCGTGTGCAACATCCCCGAGCCGCGCACCGGCCTCGAAGCCAAGTTCAGCCTGCGCCACACCGTCGCCATGGCACTGGCCGGCGTGGATACGGCCGGCCTCGATGCCTACACCGACGAATCCGTGGGCCAGCCCGAGGTTGCCGCGCTGCGCCAGCGCATCACGGTCGAGCTCGTGCCCGAATGCCCGGGCCTCACGCTCAGCGAAGTGATCGTGCACACGGCCAGCGGCACCACGCTGCGCCAGCAGCACGACAGCGGCCGCCCCGCGAGCGACCTGCAGGCGCAGCAGCAGCGCCTCGAAGAAAAGTTCCACCGCCTCGTCGATCCGGTGCTCGGCGCCGCGCAAAGCGCGCGCCTGGTCACGCTGGTGGCGCAACTCGAAGACCTGAGCGACCTCTCACCGCTCGCGGGCATGCTGGCCACGCCTGCCTCGTGCTGCGCGGATTGAGAGGCTGAGCCCGGGCACCTCGTCCGCCAAAGTTCTCCCACGCCTGGCGCACTGCAGCGCGCGTCAGGCCGTGCCGCTCAAGCTTGACCGATGCGTGCGATCAGGCGCTGCAGCTGCGCAATAGTTTCGCCGCGCGCGCGCTGCTGCGGATGGTGCCCCTGCCCGGCCAAGGCAAGCACTTCGAGCGACATGCTGCCGTGCGCGAACAAGGCGAGCGCACTCGGACGCCAGCCGTATTCATCCTGATTGCCAAACAGCGCCGACACCGGGCAGCGCACTGCGGCGATCTCGGCGTTCATGTTCCACTCGAGCGCTTTCTGGCTGGCCCAGGCGTTGAACCAGCCCCAGAACATCGCGTCCGTGCCCGCGCCGTGGTAGCGCTCGAGCTTTTCGCGCAGCCCCTCCTGCTCGTAGGCACGCCGCGCATTCGCCATGGCATCGACCATGAACTGGTCTATGGCGATGGTGGGCGAGCAGCCCATGGCGCCGCAGACCACGTCGGGATGCGCCGCCGCGGCCAGCACCGACATCGCGCCGCCGTCGCTGTGGCCGAACATTAGCGCCTTGCGGATGCCGAAGTGGTGCAGCACCTCGCCCAGCACCGGCCCGGCCTCTTCGCGCCGGTAGCTGGGCTCGCGTCCGCCCACCAGCGGCTCCGAGCGGCCATAGCCGTAGCGGTCGTAAGCGAGCACCGGCCAGCCCGTGGCCTCGACGATCACTTGCGGCAGGTCTTTCCAGGTGGCGATACAGTCCAGCCCGCCGTGCATCATCACGATGGTGGGCCGGTCACCACCGACCTCGCCCCAGGTGCTCGCCGCGAGGCGATGGCCGCCCACCATGAATTCATGGTCTTTCATTCCTGTCTCCTTGTGACCTTTGTGTCACCTGCTGGTTTTCAAAAATCGACGTGACCGCCGAGCAATTGGCGCGCGATGGTGCGGCGCTGGATTTCTGCCGTGCCGTCGGGGATGCGCATCACACGTGCATAGCGGTAGCCCTCTTCGAGGCGCAGCTCGTTCGTCAGGCCCATACCGCCGTGGATCTGGATGCTGCGATCCATCACACGGCCCAGCATTTCGGTCGAGAAGGCCTTGACCATGCTGACCTGCGCGGTCGCGTTGCGCCCCGTATCGAGGCGCCAGGCGCAGTTCTGGATCATGTTCTTGGCCGCGTAGATGTCCATCGCGCTCTCGGCGAGCATGAACTGGATCGCCTGGTGCTCGGCAATCGGCACGCCGAAGGTCTTGCGCACCTTGGCGTATTCGGTCGCCTGGTCGAGCGCCCAGCGCGCCAGCCCCAGACACGACGCTGCCATGCCCATGCGCCCCGTGTTGACGCCGTCCATGGCCACTTGCAGGCCGCGACCGACTTCACCGAGCCGGTGGTCATCGCGCACGCGCACGCCCTCGAGCACGATCACGCCCGTGTCGCCGCCCAGATGCCCCATGGTGTTGATGACGCGCGGTACCGAAAAGCCCGGCGCGCGCGTATCGACGAAAAAGCCCGTCACGCCGCCCTTGTGGCGCGCTGCGGCTTCAGGGTCGGTGAGCGCAAACACCATCGCATAGTCGGCATAAGGTGAATTGGTGATCCACTGCTTGGTGCCGGTGATCACCCATTCATCGCCGTCGCGCACGGCGCGCGTCTTCATGCCGAACACGTCCGAGCCTGCATCGGGCTCGCTCAGACCGAAGCACAGCGTCTTTTCGCCGCTCGCAATACCCGCGCCATACAGCGCAAACACTTCGGGCTTCAAATAACGCAGCACCGGCGACAAGCCGTTGGTGAAGGGAGACGAAATCACCACGGTCTGCACCAGCGGATGCCCCGGGCCCACGCGGTGGTTCAGCGCCTCCTGGATGTGCGCCATCGCCAGCGCGCCCTGCCCGCTGCCGCCCAGCGACTCGGCGCCGAACAGGTTGTAAAAGCCGAGCTCGGCCGAGCGCATACGCACCTGGCGCCGCAGCGCAAGCACCTCGGGCACGTAGCGGCCCTGCGCGTCGAACATCGTGCGCTCGCTACCCAGGAGCTCGCGGTGCTGCTCCTCGAGCGGGAGCACCTCGCGCTCGACGAAGCGCAGCAGCGCCTCGGCAATCGCCTGGGTGTCGGAATCAATCGTAAAGTCCATGGGGTATCTCTCGTTGGGTGGCCAGGATCAGAAAAAGCCGCCGCACGCCTGCCCCTGACGCCAAAGAGTGGGGAGGCGGGCGCGCAAAGCGGGTCTGACGGAAACCTCAGGCCGTCTTGAACTGCTCTTTGGCCATTTCACGCAAGCGGAATTTTTGGATCTTGCCGCTGGGTGTGCTCGGCAAGGTTTCAGAAACCGCGAGGAACTCAGGCCAATATTGCTTGGCCATCTGATGCTCGGCAAGAAAACGCTGCATTTCTTCCATCGTGAAGCTGTGCCCGGGGCGCAGGATCACGTAAGCAGCAGCGCGCTCGCCCAGGCGCGGGTCGGGCACGCCGACCACCGCAGCCACCTGGATCGCGGGGTGCTTGTGCAGCAGCTGCTCGACCTCGACCACGGGGATGTTTTCCCCGCCGCGGATGATGATGTCCTTGGCGCGGCCGGTGATGCGCACGTAGCCATCGGGGTCGAGCTTGCCCAGGTCGCCCGTCTTGAACCAGCCTTCTTCGTCGGTGTCGAACTTTTCGGGGCGCTTGAGGTAGCCCACGAATTGCCCCGGCCCGCGGGACTGTATCTCGCCCTCTTGTTCCGGCCCCAGCACCTTGCCCGTATGGTCGACGATGCGCAACTCCATACCAGGAACCGGTACGCCGTCAGTGCCAAAAACCTTTTCTGGCGGATCTTCGAGCCGCGTCGAGGTGACGAGCAAGTTCTCCGTCATCCCATAGGCCGAGATGATGTGCGCTTTGAGGCGCTCGGTCGCACGTTGCACGAGCGCACGCGGGATCGGCGCTCCCGCTGAGAGAAAAATATCGAAAGTGGAGATGTCGTACTTCGGCAGCGCCGGATGGTCGGTGAGGTCGGCCATGAAAGGCGTGGCCGCCATCATGAAGTTCACGCCCTCGTCCTGGATACGCCCCAAGCCCACTTCTGGATCCCAGATGTCCTGCAACACCATCTTCCCGCCAAGGGAAAGCGGCATCTCCATGCCGACGAGAAAGCCCGTTTGGTGCGCCATGGGCGATGGCATGAAGAACACATGGTCGCCCGTCAAACGAAAGCGTTGGACGATTTGTCTGAGATTCGCGAAGTGGGTGTTCGAAGTATGTAGCGCGCCTTTCGGCTCGCCCGTGGTGCCCGAGGTGTAGAGCAGCTCCATGACCTCGTTGGGCTGCATGCGCCGGTCTTTGAGCATCTTCTCGGCGTCGGGGATTTCTTGTTCCCAGCGCCGCTCGAGAAAGTATTTCTCGAACGAAGCATCGCCACTGCCGCCCACCGCAAACACGTGCTCGAGCTTGGGCAGGTTGGGTTGAATCTCACGCACCATCGCCAGGTGGTCGAAGCCGCGCCAGTTCTGCGGCACGATCATGACTTTGGTTTCCGCCAGGCCCAGCATGAAGCTGAGCTCGCGGTGGCGGAAGATCGGCATCACGGGGTTGGTGACGGCGCCCACGTGCAGGCAGGCCAGGTGCAAGGCCACGAATTCCCACCAGTTGGGCAGTTGGTACGACACCACGTCGCCGCGCTCCACACCCAGCGAGATCAGGCCCAAAGCGATGCGTTTGGAGGTTTGCAGCAGCTGCCGGTACGAGACAGAGTTTTTGCGCCCCGTCATGCTGTTGATGTCGGTCACCGCGACTTTGTCGAGGCGCGAGGGCGCGACTTCGTCGAGGAAGTCGAGCAGCGTTTTGTTGTGCCAGTGGCCACTGGCTTGGTAGCGCGCTTGCAGATGGGGGGGCAGTTGGGATTCGAACATATGCAGAAGTCTCCTTGGGATCAGAAAAAAGAAAAGAAAAAATAACTAAATCACTGCGGAACTTTGAACTGCTCTTTGGCCATCTCGCGCAGGCGGAATTTCTGGATCTTGCCGCTGGGCGTGCGCGGAACGTCTTCACATACCGCGAGAAACTCGGGCCAATATTGCTTGGCCATCTGGTGCTCAGCAAAAAAGCGCTGCATCTCCTCCATCGTGAAGCTGTGCCCAGGACGCAGGATCACGTAGGCTGCGGCGCGCTCGCCCAGGCGCGGGTCGGGCACGCCGACCACAGCTGCGGTATGCACCGCGGGGTGCTTGTGCAGCAGCTGCTCGACCTCGACCACGGGGATGTTTTCGCCGCCGCGGATGATGATGTCCTTGGCCCGGCCCGTGATGCGCACGTAGCCGTCAGCGTCAATGCGCGCGAGGTCGCCCGTCTTGAACCACCCCTCCTCGTCCATACCGTAGAGCTCGGGACGCTTGTAATAACCGACGAAATGGTTTGGGCCCCAGGATTGCAATTCGCCTTCCTGATCCACGCCAAGCACCTTGCCCGCAGGATCGACGACACGAATCTTCATGCCCGGCAGCGGCAGCCCATCGGTACCAAAAACTTTCTCAGCAGGGTCTTCGAGGCGCGTGGTCGTGACGATGAGGTTTTCCGTCATGCCCCAGACCGAAACGATGTGCGCCTTGAGACGCTCGGTCGCACGCTGCACCAACGCACGTGGGATCGGTGCGCCACCGCAGATAAAAATCTCGAAGCTCGACAAATCGTATTTGGGCAATGCCGGATGGTCGGTCAGGTCTGCGAGAAAGGGCGTCGAGGCCATCGTGAAATTCACGCCTTCATCCTGGATACGGGCGAGCCCCACCTCGGCATCCCAAACATCCTGCAGCACCAGCTTGGCGCCCAATGCCAGGGGCAGCTCCATACCGGCAAGGAAACCTGTTTGGTGCGCCATCGGCGAGGGCATGAAGAACACGTGATCGCCCGTCCTGCGAAAACGCTCCTTGAGGGTCATGACATTCGAAAAATGGGTGTTGGGCGTATGCAGCGCCCCCTTGGGCTCGCCCGTGGTGCCCGAGGTATAGAGCAGCTCCATGACCTCGTTGGGCTGCATGCGCCGGTCTTTGAGCATCTTTTCGGCATCGGGGATTTCCTGCTCCCAGCGCCGCTCGAGAAAGTATTTCTCGAACGAGGCGTCGCCGCTGCCGCCCAGGGCGAACACGTGCTCGAGCTTGGGCAGGTTCGGTTGAATCTCGCGCACCATCGCCAGGTGGTCGAAGCCGCGCCAGTTCTGCGGCACGATCATGACCTTGGTCTCGGCCAGGCCCAGCATGAACGTGAGCTCGCGATGGCGGAAGATCGGCATCACGGGATTGGTGACGGCACCCACGTGCAGGCAGGCCAGGTGCAGGGCGACGAATTCCCACCAGTTGGGCAGCTGGTACGACACCACGTCGCCACGCTGCACGCCCAGCGAGATCAGGCCCAGGGCGATGCGCTTGGAGGTTTGCAGCAGCTGCCGGTACGAGATGGAATTTTTGCGCCCCGTCATGCTGTTGATGTCGGTCACCGCGACTTTGTCGAGCCGCGAGGGTGCGACTTCGTCGAGATAGTCGAGCAGCGTCTTGTTGTGCCAGTGGCCGCTCGCTTGGTAGATTTTTTGTAATTCTTGACTCATTTGTGAAGTCATCATGTCTCAGGTCTCCTTGGAATAATGAAAAGGGAATGGAACGCGCACAAACCAGCCGCTGCCATGAAGCAATGCGCTTGGTTGAAGCTGGCTTGTGCACATCGTGCAACACCTACTGCGGCGCCTTGAATTGCTCTTTGGCCATCTCGCGCAGGCGGAATTTCTGGATCTTGCCGCTGGGCGTGCTCGGCAAGGCTTCGGACACGGCCAGGAACTCGGGCCAATACTGCTTGGCCATCTGGTGCTCGGCAAGAAAGCGCTGCATTTCTTCCATCGTGAAGCTGTGGCCCGGGCGCAGGATCACGTAGGCGGCGGCGCGCTCGCCCAGGCGCGGGTCGGGCACGCCGACCACGGCGGCAACCTGGATCGCGGGGTGCTTGTGCAGCAGCTGCTCGACCTCGACCACGGGGATGTTCTCGCCGCCGCGGATGATGATGTCCTTGGCCCGGCCCGTGATGCGCACGTAGCCATCAGCGTCAATGCGTGCGAGGTCACCCGTCTTGAACCAGCCTTCGGCGTCGGTGTCGAATTTTTCCGGGCGCTTGAGGTAGCCGACGAAATTGCTCGGGCCGCGTGACTGCAATTCACCCTCCTGGTCCACGCCCAGCACCTTCCCCGCCGGATCGATGACGCGAATTTCCATCCCCGGCATGGGCACGCCGTCGGTGCCAAAGACTTTCTCGGGTGGATCGTTCAGGCGCGTGGTGGTCACGAGCAAGTTTTCCGTCATGCCCCAGCCAGAAACGATATGCGCCTTGAGGCGCTCGGTGGCGCGCTGCACGAGCGCACGCGGGATCGGTGCACCGGCAGAGATGAACACCCGCAATGAAGAAACGTCGAATTTGGGCAGTGCCGGGTGATCGGCCAGATCGGCCAGAAAAGGGGTGGCCGCCATCATGAAATTTACGGCCTCGTCCTGGATGCGCCCCAGGCCGACCTCTGCGTCCCAGATGTCCTGCAAAACGATCTTGCAGCCCAACATCAGCGGCGTTTCCATGCCGATACCAAAGCCAGTCTGGTGCGCCATCGGTGAAGGCATGAAACAAACATCGTCAGAGGTCAGCTCCATGCGCTTGGCAATCTGCGTCAGGTTGGCAAAATGGGTATTGGGCGTGTGCATTGCCCCTTTCGGCTCCCCTGTGGTGCCCGAGGTGTAGAGCACCTGCATCACCTCGTTGGGCTGCATGCGCCGGTCTTTGAGCATCTTTTCGGCGTCGGGGATTTCCTGCTCCCAGCGCCGCTCGAGAAAGTATTTCTCGAACGAGGCGTCGCCGCTGCCGCCCAGGGCGAACACGTGCTCGAGCTTGGGCAGGTTGGGTTGAATCTCGCGCACCATCGCCAGGTGGTCGAAGCCGCGCCAGTTCTGCGGCACGATCATGACCTTGGTCTCGGCCAGGCCCAGCATGAACGTGAGCTCGCGATGGCGGAAGATCGGCATCACGGGGTTGGTGACGGCACCCACGTGCAGGCAGGCCAGGTGCAGGGCGATGAATTCCCACCAGTTGGGCAGCTGGTACGACACCACGTCGCCACGCTCC
>NZ_QPJU01000005.1:0-63205 GCF_003337425.1 Extensimonas vulgaris | reverse complement strand
CGGGGTTGGTGACGGCACCCACGTGCAGGCAGGCCAGGTGCAGGGCGATGAATTCCCACCAGTTGGGCAGCTGGTACGACACCACGTCGCCACGCTCCACGCCCAGCGAGATCAGGCCCAGGGCGATGCGCTTGGAGGTTTGCAGCAGCTGCCGGTAAGAAACAGAATTTTTGCGCCCCGTCATGCTGTTGATGTCGGTCACCGCGACTTTGTCGAGCCGCGAGGGTGCGACTTCGTCGAGATAGTCCAGCAGCGTCTTGTTGTGCCAGTGGCCACTGGCCTGGTAGCGCGCTTGCAAATGGGAGGGCAGTTGGGGTTCGAACATCACTTGTCTCCTTTATGTCTTATGGGTCTCTCAAGCGAAAAATGCAGGGAACTTCATGATGAATGGCTTTCCTTGGGAAGGAAAGTCAGGGTTTCCGTGAAGTCGGCGATCGCCTCGCCATGCTGGTTGATCACCCAATGCTGCAGCTCCATCAGTGTGTAACCGCGCGAGGTCTTGGGCAGCAGGCGTGGCTCGCATTCGACGTGGATGGTGTCGCCGGGAAACAGCGCTCCGCGCAAGCGCGCCTGCAGCCCCGTCATGCCGCCGAACGGGCCCACATCCTGCTCCTTGAGGGTGTTCGCGATGATCTCGGACACGTAGGTTGCCAGCAGCCCCATGCCCAGAGAGATGATCATGGGGCCGGGCGCGAAGCGTTTGCGGTGCGCGCCTTCCATGTTCTGCTGGATGTATTCCATGTCGATGAAAAAAGGCTCATGCAGACCGACGACGTTCACGAAAGTAACGATATCGGTCTCGGTGATCGTGCGGCGGTGGGTTTTGTAGCGCCGCGTGGTGTTTGCTGAATTCATGAAAAGTCTCCTTTGCGTAGTTAAAAATGTGTGAGGTCGCGCCCTAGCAGCCTGTCGGACTTTGGGCGTCGATAGCGAGAATGGGCCCCAGCGAGGCCAGTTTTTGGCGGATTCGCCGCCCCATAGCGGGACTATGGGGCAAGAAGACGGTAAAAAATGGGCCGCTGCGGCACATTCGCAGCCGACGATTCCAAAGTCCGACAGGCTGCTAGGGCAAACCCTATGTCGGATTGGACTGCTTTGCACACAATCGGGTGTTTCACGAGACAAGGACACCACACCATGCACCCCAACCCTACCAATGCACGCGCACTCGAAGGAAAAATCGCCCTCGTCACAGGCGCTACGGCCTTCATCGGCCGCGCCATTGCCATCGAACTCGCGCGCCGCGGCGCCCATGTGGTCGTGAACGGCCGCAATGCCGTGGCCGGCCAGGCCGTCGTCGAGGAGATCGCCGCGCAGGGCGGAAAAGCCTCGTTCGAGGCCGCCGATCTGGGTCAGAGTGAAGCCGTGCGCGCGATGGTCGGGCGCGTTGCCCAGCAGCATGGTCGCATCGACGTTCTCGTGGCCAGCGGCGCGGGTGCGAGCGCAGATTCGCCCTCGTTTCGGCTCTTCAAAGAAATGAGCGACCAGGATTTCGACAGTTACATTCGCGCTCACTGGCTCACGCGCGCCTACGTGATCCAGGCCTGCGCGCAGGTCATGGCGGGTCAAAAGCACGGCAAGATCGTTGCCATCGGCACCGACGCCGGGCGCGTGGCGACGGTGGGGGAATCCTTCATCGGCGGCGCCACTGCCGGCATGATGCAAATGTGCCGCGTGCTCGCGCGCGAACTCGGACGCGACGGCATCCGCGTGAACGCCGTGGCCATGAGCTACATCTGGGACGCCGAGCCGCGCTGGGGCAAAGGCTCGCAAGCCCTCGAAGCCGGTGCCCACGGCAAGGGCATGCTCGACAACCTGCGCAAGCGCATGCTGTTTCCGGTGTACTGCCAGGACATCGCGAACGCGGCGGCATTTTTTGCCGGGCCCGAATCCGACGCGATCACCGGCCAGACGTTGAGCGTCAACGGCGGTTTGAGCACGCCGGGTTGACATTCGCAAGCTCACAAGCCACCGTGCGCGGCCTTCACGGCCGCGCGGTCGATCCTGCCGCTCGCATCTTTGGGGAGCTGCGGCACGAACACCACGTGCTTGGGTTTTTTGTAGCGTGCGATGCGCGTGCCGACGAATTCGATCAGCGCTTCGGCCGCCACCGACTGCCCCGGCTGGAGCACACACACCGCCTTGATCGCCTCGCCCCACTGCGCGTCGGGCACGCCGATCACGACGGCCTCGGCGATCGCCGGGTGTTCGAGCAAGGTGCGCTCGACCTCGGCCGGATAGACGTTTTCCCCGCCAGGCTTGATGAGCTCCTTGGCCGGCGAGCGACCGCTGTACCACAGATAGCCCTCGGCATCGAGGCGCCCCATGTCGCCCGTATGGTGCCAGCCGTTGCGAAACGTGAAGGCGTTGTCTTCATCGAGGCGCCAGTAACCTTGGAACACCAGGGGGCCGCGCACCACGATTTCGCCGGTTTCGCCCAGCGGCACCTCCTGGTCCAGATCGTCGACGATGGCCACGCGGTTCAGGCCCGCAGGCCGCCCTGCGCTGCCCGGGCACTCGTCGAAAGGCGCCATGCTGACCCAGCCCGAGGTCTCGGTCTGGCCGTAAGCGCTCCAAAAGCGCGTATGCGGGCACACGGTGCGCAGGCGCTGCAGCGTTTCGGGCGCGTCTATGCCCGAGACGATGCGTAGGTGCGCGAGCGCCGAGCCCTGCGCCGCGGCCGCATCGAGCAAGGCGCCGAGCATGGGTGGGAAAGTGCCGATCAGGCTGCCGCCGTCCGCGTCGATGTGGCGCACGAGCGCCGCCGGGTCGAAGCGCGTGAGCAGCAGCGTGCTGCCGCCGGCCAGCTGCGTCGCAAGCCAGAAGCCGATCGCCGCGACGTGAAACAGCGGCAACACGCCCAGGTTCACGTCCTTGGGCGTGAGGCCCCAGGCGAGCTGGGTCTGCATCGCGGCAAGCATCAGCCCGCGGTGCGACAGTAGCGCCCCGCGTGGGCGCCCACCCACGGCGGCCGTGTGGATGATGACCACGCCCGCGTCGTCGCTCACCGCGGCAGCCAGCTCCTTGGGCGCGCCAGCATCGCCCGCATACAAGGATTCGAGCGTCCGCCATGGCGCCTGCTGCCCACCAAAACCATAGCACGTTACGCCCTCCAGACGTGCCGGAAGCAGGGATTTGAACTCGTCTGCCGCGACCAGCAGCTTGGGCGCGACGTCGCCGACGATGTAGGCCACCTCTTCGGCCGACAGGCGCCAGTTGATGGGCACGAGGATCGCGCCCAGGGACGCCACGGCGCCAAACAGGTCCAGGTATTCGGGGCAGTTTTGCGCGAGGATCGCGACGCGATCGCCACGCCCCACGCCCGCAGCCGCAAGCCCCGCCGCAAGCTGCGCCACGCGCGCGGCGTACTCGGCGTGGGTGGTGAGCTGGCCCTCAAAGACCAGTGCCGTGCGCGCGCCGTGCACCAGGGCGTTGCGCGCAATCGCATCGTGCAAACCGAAAGATCGTATGTCCATGTTCGTCTCCTCCAAACTTCCGCTCAAACCGCGAGCACCTACGTCGCTGCCACTGCCGCGGCCGAAGCCGGCGACGGCGGCATCACCTCGGACAAAAATTCCCGCACGCTCGCAGTGAAGGCGTCGTTCGCGTCGCCCGCAATCATGTGGCCCGCATCGCGCAAATCCACGAAGCGCGCATTCGGCAGGGTTTTCACCAGGGCCTCGGCGTCTTCCTTGGTGATCACGTCGCTGCGCTGGCCGCGGATCAACAAGGTGGGGGACTGCAGGCCGCGCAAGGCGCGCTCGTAGTTTTCGGCATCGCGGCGGTGGTTGTGGTTGGCCTCGCTCATCATGAGCGGGTCCCAGTGCCAGATCCAGCGGCCCTGCGCATTCAGGCGCAGGTTTTTTTTCAAACCCTCGAGGGGGCCCGTCATGGGCTTGCCGCGGTAGGCCGCGATGTGCTGCGCGGCCTCTTCGAGCGAGGCAAAACCTTCGGGCTTTGCGCGCATGAAGCTGACGATGCGCTCCACGCCGGCTTCTTCCATGCGCGGCGCAATGTCCACGAGCACCAGCGCGTTGATCGGTGGCGCATCGGGCAGCCCCACGGCCGCCATGCTCGCAAGGCCGCCGAGCGAGGCACCGACCACGGCGAGCGGTGCGCCGATTTGCCGCCAGACACTGCACATGGTGCGCGCCAGGGTTTCGATGCGGTAGTCGCCGTCGCGCGCCCAGGCGCTTTCGCCATGCCCCGGCAGATCGAGCGCCACGGTGTACCAGCCCGCCGCACCCAGCGCCTGGGCCGCGTTGCCCCAGGCGTGGCGCGTCTGACCGCCGCCATGCAGCAGCAGCACCGCAGGCGCGCCCTCGGGCCCGTACACGTCCGCGACCAGCGGCCCCCCGGCAAAACCGGAAAATTCGCGCCGCCCGCTCACGCCCCGGCCCTCACCTCTTTTTCGAAGTCGGCACCGGCCTCGGCTGCGACCTCTCCCCACTCCGAGAAGGACTTGTAGTGCTCGCTCCAGGCCTTCAGGAGTTCTTCGCGCGGCAAGTCGGCGTAGCTGCCGCGATCGTGCACGTATTCCATGTGGCGGCGCCCGCTCAAGTCGAACTCGTGGAACACCGAATCTGCACTGCCGTCGAATTCGAGCGGATGGATGCCGGCTTTTTCGCACAGCGAGCGGTTGAAGGCCGGCGTGGCCTTGCGCCATTGGCCGTCGATCCACAGCTCGGTATAGCCATGAAAAATGAACAGATCGGTGCCCATCATGTCGTAGAGCCGCTTGCTCGTGAGGTGGTTGCGCACGTCGGCATAGCCCAGGCGCGCGGGCACGCCCAGCACACGTGCAGCGGCTGCGAGCAAGGCGGCCTTGGGCACGCAAAAGCCGCGCCCGGCCGCTATCACATGGCTGGCCTTGAGCCCCTCTTCGGATACGTCGAAGTAATACGGGTCGTAGATGAACTCATCACGCACCGCATAGTAGAGCTTGACGGCGATCTCGCGCGGCGACATGGCCGGATCAGCGACACGGCGCGCAAAGGCGACGACGGCCGGATGGTCGCTATCGACGAATTTTCCTGGCGCCAAATAGGCCGACATGTCTGGGGTGCTTGGCAATGGGATGGTTTCAGTCCTTGACGCTCAGGCACTTGGGTGGCTGGGCGAGCAAAAAGCCTTCGAAAGGTTTGGAGCGGTCGTGCGGCTGCAGCGTCCAGGTGGGACGCGCGTTGGGCACGCCGCCATCGACACGGATGCACGAGCCCGTGATGAAGGCCGCTGCCTCGCTGAGCAGGAACACGATGGCGGCGGAAATTTCCGCCTCGGTGCCGTAGCGCTGCAGCGGCACCTTGGTTTTGAGCGAGCGCAGGTGGGCCTGCATCTCGGGGCTGTAGGTGTCGAAGCCGCTGCTGGCGATCCAGCCGGGCGCGACCGCATTCACGCGCACTGCCGAGGATGACCATTCGCAGGCCGCCGTTTCCGTGAACGACAGCATGCCCGCACGTGCCGCACCGCTGTGCGCCATGGTGGGCATGCCGCCCCAGATGTCGGCGATGATGTTCACGATGGCGCCGCCGTGCTGCTCCATGCACTGGTTGAACACCTCGCGCGCGACGAGAAAGCCGCCCGTGAGGTTGTTGCGCACCACGGCCTCCCAGCCCTTGAAGCTGATGTCCTTGACTGGCTGCGGGTACTGGCCGCCCGCGTTGTTCACCAAGCCGTCGATCTTGCCGTGGCGCGCGAGCACGTCGGCCACCATGGCTTTGACGCCGGGCTCGTCGCGGATGTCGCACGAGTGGATGCTGACCTTGCCGCCAGCGCCCTCGATCTCGGCCTGCACGTTCTGCAGTTTGTCCATGCTGCGCCCCACCAGCGCCACGGTGGCGCCGAGGTTAGCGAGCTCGTGCGCGGTGCAGCGGCCTATGCCGCTGCCGCCGCCGGTCACGATCACGGTCTGGCCGGCAAAAAGGCCGGGGCGGAAGACGGAACGATAAGTGGCTTGTGCCATGAAAATCTCCTGGGTTTGGACTTGTAGTGGGCGCTCAGCCACGCAGCATGAAATTGCCGTGGCCGAGGGCGATGGGTTTGTCGGGGCTTTCCTGCCAGGCCTGGATGCGCAGGTTGGCGACGCGCTGGCCCTGCTTGACCATGAAGACGTTGGCGTAGGTGTCTTTGGGGCGGCCCGAGCGCAGGTAGTCGATGCTGAAGTCTATGGTCTTGGGCAGCTCTTGACTGTCCATGTGCCACAGCAGGTAAAAAATCCCCGCGCATTCGAGAAAACCGCCCGTAGCGCCGCCGTGCAGCGCCGGCAGGATGGGGTTGCCGATGAGTTTTTCCTGGAACGGCAGGATGCAGGTGAACTCTTCGCCCTTGACGTCGATGCGCAGGTCCAGGAAACGCGCAAACGGCACGGCGTCGATCAGCGGGCGCCAGTCGTTGTTGGCGCGGGCTTGGTTGATGCGGTCGGCCCAGCTCATTGCATGCCTCCCACTTTTTCGGTGATCACCGGGCGCCCCGAGGTGAACATGTAAATGCCCACCGCCATGGCAAAGGGGTCGTCGGGCGAGTCGTGGTAGGCCGCACCGCGCACGAACGCGAGCTCGGACGTGAGCTTGTAGCACACCGCCCCGCCGAAGATCGTGCGCCCTGGCGTCGCGGGCTTGAGGTAGTCCATGCGCAAGTCCAGCGTCGCCATGGGTTTGAGTTCAGGCAGCTTCATGAAGATGGAAAAACCACAGGCCGCGTCGAGCAAGGCCGTGATCACGCCGCCATGGATCACGCCCGTTTTCGGGTCACCGACCAGAAAGTCCTGGTAATCGATCTTGAGCACGAACCAGTCAGGCTGCGCGGCGTGCGGGAGCACACCGAGCTCGCGGTTGTAGGGCGAGGCGTGGATGTATTTCTGCCAGCGCGCCACCAATTCTTGTTCCGCGGGCGTTGTCGTCGTATCTGTCATCGCAATCCTTCAAGAAAGTGAGAGGGTGGGCAATTCTGCCGCCTTCGCACCCGGATACCAGCGCGTGAGCGCGGGCGTTTCTTCACGCCGCACATGGCCCTGGCGTTCGAGCCAGAGCAGGTGCGCGAGCGTCTCGCCCATCGCCAGATAGGCATGTAGCACTTCGTGCTGGTCGCCATAGACGGCCAGGCCGAGTTCGGCCGCGTTCATGCCCTGGGCGCTGAGCTTGGCCAGGAATTTGCGCAAGGCGCGCTCGTGGTGCGCCACGAGCGCATGGGCACGCTGCACCCCGGCCTGGTACACGCGATGGTGCGCGGGCAGCACGTGGGCAATGTCGAGTTTGGCGATGGTGCGCAGGCTGTCGAGGTAGCGCGGCAGCGGATCGGTCTCGCCATAAGGCCACACGCCGATGTTGGGCGTGATGCGCTCGAGCAGTTGGTCGCCCGTGAGCAGCAGCTTGAGGTTCGGCTCGTACAGGCACACCTGCGCGACGCTGTGGCCGCCGAGCACCAGGGCCTCGAAAACGTGGTTTCCGATGGCGATCCTTGCATTGGGTGCTATGGTTTCGATATGTTCGGGCACGGCGCAGGCCATGCTGGCCTGCAGCACGTCGTGCACCACGGCCTTGGCATCTGCCTCAGACAGGCCATGGCGGCAGATGAAGCGCACACACTCGGCCTGGTCTTCAGCGCGGCGCACGTGCATCTGCTCGGCCACGTGGGCTTCCTCGGGCCGCATCCAGATCGGCGCGCCGGTGCGCTCGTGCAGCCACACGGCCAGCCCCATGTGGTCGGGGTGGTGGTGCGAGACGATGATGCGCGACAAGCCGGCCTGCAGCGGCCCGGCGAGCGCCTGCTCCCACAGCTGGCGCGCCGAGGCGCAGTCCGAGCCGGTGTCGAACAAGCACCAGCCCGCGCCGTCCTGGATCAGATAGACGTTGACATGGTCTATGCCGTATTCGACCGGCAGGGTGAACATCAGAATGCCGGGCAAGACCTCGCGCAGCGGCAGGCCGGCGATCGTGTTTGCCTCTGCATCGGCGGGTGCCGCGACAGCAGCGGGAGCAGCGGGCGCGTTCATAGCCTTTTGGCCACTTCTTCGAGCATCACTTCGGTGGCGCCGCCGCCGATCGCTTCGACGCGCGCGTCACGCACCATGCGCTCGATCGCAGCCTCGCGCATGTAGCCGAAGCCGCCGTGGAACTGCTGGCAGTCGTAGAGCACCTCGTTGACGAGCTCGCCGCACAAGGACTTGACCATGGAAACTTCCTTGACGCATTCGCGCCCCTGCGCATCGAGCCAGGCTGCGTGATAGACGAGCTGGCGCGCCGCGGCCACTTGCGAGGCGCGCATCGCCAGGCGCTGGCGGATCGCCTGCTTGTCCCACAGCGTGGCGCCGAAAGCCTTGCGCTGGCGCACGTAGTCCAGCGTCAGCTCGATACCGCGCGCGGCCTCGCCCACGGCCTGCGCGCCGAGCACGATGCGCTCGTTCTGGAAGTTGCGCATGATCTGGTAAAAGCCCTTGTTCTCCTGCCCGAGCAGGTTCGCGGCCGGGATGCGGCAGTTTTCGAACACGAGCTCGGCCGTGTCGCTGCACAGCCAGCCGCTCTTGTTGAGCTTGCGCCCGACGCGAAAGCCCGGCGTGCCCTTTTCGACGATGAAGATCGAGATGCCGCGCGAGCCCTTGGCCGTGGTGTCGGTCTTGGCGCCGACGAAGTACAGGTCGGCGTGCACGCCGTTGGTGATGAAGATCTTGCTGCCGTTGAGCACCCAGTGGTCGCCATCGCGCACGGCGCGCGTGCGGATGCCGGCCACGTCCGAGCCAGCGTCGGGCTCGGTCACGGCCACGGCGCAGATTTTTTCGCCGCGCGTGACGCCCGGCAGGTAGCGCGCGAGCTGCTCGGGGTTGCCGTAGTTGGCCAGGTGCGGCGAGGCCATGTCGGTGTGCACGAGCACCGTGACGGCAAAGCCGCCGAAAGTCGAGCGCCCCAGCTCCTCGGCCAGGATCGCGCTGTAAACGGTGTCGAGATTGGAGCCACCATATTGCTCGGGGTAGCGTATGCCCAGGTAGCCGAGCTCGCCCATGGTGCGCAACACCGCGCGCGGCACCATGCCCTCGTCCTCCCAGGGCAGGGCCTTGGGCACGATTTCCTGCTCGACGAAGCGGCGCAGGTTGTCGCGGAATTGCCGGTGTGGCTCGTCGAAATAAATCGGGTCGTTGTTTGTCATGCGTTTTCCTCTGTTTCCAATACCACCAACACGTCGCCGCCGCGCACGGCGTCGCCCGCGCGGCAACGTACTTCGGCGACACGCCCGGGCGCGGGCGCGCTCAGCGTGTGCACCATTTTCATCGCCTCCATCTGCACCAGCACCTCGCCAGCCTGCACTTGCGCGCCGACCTGCGCGGGCACCTGCGTGACCATGCCCGGCATGGGCGCGCGCAGATGGTTGCCGCTGTGCTCGTGCGCCCCAGCGGCGCCGCGCAGCGCGCGCTGCCAGCGATCGACGCAGTGCCAGGCGCGTGTGATGCCCGCGCCCGTGAGCCACAGCTGCTCACCCTGCTCACCCTTTTGTTGCGCCACCACGTAGCGCACGAAGGCGTCGTCGCTGCGCAGCTCGAGCGCATCGGGCGTCCAGCGCGCCTGCACGCGGTAGGTGGCGGCGCCCTCGCCTTCGCTGGGGCCTTCGCCCTCGCCTTGGCCGGGCGGCTGGTCGGGCGCCACGGACTGGTCGAGCTGCACGCACCAGAATTCGCCCTCGGGCCACACCTGGGCTTGCACGATCTGGCCCGCGGCGTTTTGCAGCAGCACGCGGGTGCCCTCGGGCTTGGCGGCCGTGGGCAGGCGCCAGGCGCCCAGCGACTGCCACGGCGAGGGGCCGGCCGCCGCCTGGCGCGCGAGCACGCCGTGCAGCGCTGCGGCGACGCGCATCAGCTCACCTTCCGGCCGCGGCGCCCAGCCCTGCGGGAAAGCCTGCGCGATGTAGTTCGTCGAGAGCACCTGCGCAAAGTGCGGGTGGCGCACCAGGTCGGCGAGGAACTCCAGATTGCTGTGCACGCCCTGCACCACGGTGCGCTCGAGCGCGTGCACCAATCGGCGTGCAGCGCCCTCCCTGTCTGCGGAGTGCGCTATCACTTTCGCTAGCATCGAGTCGTAAAACAGCGAAACTTCGCTGCCCGTGCGCACGCCGCTGTCCACGCGGATGCCGGGGCCGCTGGGCTCCTCGTAGCGGATCAGGCGGCCGATTTCTGGCGCAAAACCGGCGGCGGGGTTCTCGGCGCACACGCGCGCCTCGATCGCGCAGCCGCTTTGTGCAATGTCCGCTTGCGTGAACGCGAGCGCCTCGCCCGCGGCCACGCGCAGCTGCCATTCGACCAAGTCCATGCCCACCGTGAGCTCGGTCACGGGGTGCTCGACCTGCAGCCGCGTGTTCATTTCGAGGAAGAAGCTCTCGCCGGTGTGGCTGTCGTGGATGAATTCGATCGTGCCCGTGCTGTCGTAACCTATGGCGCGGCCCATGGTCAGCGCGTGCTGCAAGAGCGCGTCGCGCAATTCGGGCGCGAGGTGCGGGGCGGGGGCTTCTTCGATGACCTTCTGGTGGTTGCGCTGGATCGAGCATTCGCGCTCGAACAGGTGCACGAGGTGCCCGTGCTTGTCGCCCAGCAGCTGCACCTCGAGGTGGCGCGGCAGCGTGAGGTAGCGCTCGAGCAGCACGCGGTCGTCGCCGAACGCGGCCTGCGCCTCGCGCCGCACGGTGGCGAGCGCCAGCGCGAACTCGACCGGACTGCGCACCACGCGCATGCCCTTGCCGCCGCCGCCCGCCGAGGCCTTGATGAGCACGGGGTAGCCGATGGCCGCAGCGGCTTCGACCAGCGTGGCCTCGTCCTGTGCGTCGCCGTGGTAGCCCGGCACCACGGGCACGCCGGCTGCGAGCGCGATGCGCTTGGACTCGATCTTCGAGCCCATGCGCCGTATGGCTTCGCGCGAGGGCCCGACGAAGGCGATGCCCGCCGCTTCACAAGCCTCGATCAGCGCGAGGCTCTCGGACAAAAAGCCGTAGCCGGGGTGGATGGCCTGCGCCCCGCTCGCGCGCGCCGCCGCGACGATGGCTGCAGCGTCGAGATAACTGCGCGCGGCCTCTGGCGGGCCTATGCGCACCGCCGTGTCGCAGACGCTCACGTGCAGCGCGTCGCGGTCGGCATCGGAATACACCGCCACCGTGCGCATCCCCATGCGCCGCGCGGTGCGCGCGATGCGGCATGCTATCTCCCCCCGATTCGCGATCAGCAAGGTGTCGAACATGCTCATCCCTGGCGCCAGAACGGCGCGCGTTTGGCAAAGAATGCCGTGATGCCTTCGCGGCCCTCGTCGGTTTCCCAGGCGTCGGCGAGCTTGTCGGCGGTGTAGATCATGTTGGTGTCGAGGTCGTGCGTGTGCACGTAGGCGATGAGCTTTTTGGTCGCGGCGACGGCGCCGGGCGCGCATTGCAGCAGGTCGGCGATCTCGCGCTCGACGGCGGCGTCGAGCTGCTCGGCGCTCACCACGTCGGAGAGCAGGCCCAGGCTGCGCGCCTCGGCCCCGCTCATGCGCCGCGCCGTGAGGAAGGTGCGGCGCGCGTTCGCCTCGCCCATGCGCGCGACCACGTAGGGCGCGATGTTCGCGGGCAGCAGGCCCAGGCGCACCTCGGTGAGCGAATACACGCCCCTATCGACGCCGATGGCGATGTCGCACACCGAGATCATGCCCACGCCGCCGCCGTAAGCCGGGCCGTTGATGCGCCCGATCAGCGGCAGCGGCATCTCGTTCAGGGCGCGCAGCATGCGCGCGAGGTCGCCGCTTTCGCTGACACGCTGGGCGCGGGTTTTCTTCATGTTTTCCTGCATCCAGCCGAGGTCGCCGCCGGCGCAGAAGGTCTTGCCCGCGCCTGTGAGCACCACGGCGCGCACGCCGTCAGCACGGCCCAGCCATTCGGCGGCGCGGTGCAATTCATGGATCAGCGTGGCGTTGAGCGCGTTGTGCGTGTCGGGGCGGTTCAGCGTGAGGCGGGCGATGCCGCGCGCGTCGATGTCGAGCAGCAGGGTTTCGAAATGCGGAGTGGTCATCGATCGGACTTTCTTTCTTTTTGCGGAAGGCTTACATGCGGTACACGGGCGTCGCCGTCTGCGGCACGCTGCGGCGCATGGCGAGCGCGAGCGCCAGGCCCAGCACGTCGCGCGAGGCCGAGGGCTCGATGAGCCCGTCGTCCCACAGGCGCGAAGTGGCGTAATACGGGTCGCTCTGGCGCGCATATTGTTCGCGCACCTGGCGCTCGACCTCGGCCACGCGCGCCTCGTCGGCCGGACCGCGCAGGTTGGAGCGCGCGAGTTCGGTCATGACGTTGCTCGCGATGTCGGCGCTCATGGTGGCCACGCGCGCGCTCGGCCAGGCGAACAAAAATTCGGGCTCGAAACCGCGCCCGCACATGCCATAGTTGCCCGCGCCGTACGAGCCGCCCACGACCAGCGAGAGCTTGGGCACGCGCGCGCACGACTGCGCATAAACCATCTTCGCGCTGTGTTTGGCGATGCCGGCGCGTTCGGCCTCGCTGCCGACCATGAAGCCTGCAATGTTGTGCAAAAACAGCAGCGGCACGCCGCGCTGGTTGGCCAGTTCGATGAAGTGCGCGCCCTTGAGCGACGCCTCGGCGATGAGCGCGCCATTGTTCGCGAGCACGGCCACGGGCTGGCCGTGCAGCACACCGAAGCCCGTGACCAGCGTCTCGCCCCACAGCGGCTTGAACTCGTGGAATTCGCTGCCGTCGAGCAGGCGCGCGATGATTTCGCGCGCATCGTAGGGCTGCTTGGGGTCGGCGGGCACGATGCCGTCGAGCTCGGCCGGGTCATAGCGCGGCGGACGCGGCGCCAGCGGCGGCACGAGCGCGAGCGCGCCCGGCTCGGGCGGCAGCTTGGCCACCACCTGGCGCAGCAGCGCGAGCGCCTGCGCCTCATCGTCGGCCAGGTAGTCGCTCACGCCCGAAACGCGCGTGTGCATCTCGGCGCCGCCCAGGGTTTCGCCATCGACCGTCTCGTTGATCGCGATCTTGACGATGGAGGGGCCGCCCAGGTGGATGCGCGCGTTGCCGCGCACCATGATCACTTCGTCGGAGAGCGCCGGAATGTACGCGCCGCCGGCGGTGCAGCCGCCGAACACGGCGGAAAGCTGCGGGATGCCGTCTTGCGACATGCGGCATTGGCGGTGAAAACTGTTGCCGAAGTGGTCTTTGTCGGGAAAAACGCGATCCTGCTCGGGCAGGTAAGCGCCGCCGCAATCGACGAGGTACAGGCACGGCAGGCGCAGGCGCTGCGCGATCTCTTGCGCCCGCACGTGCTTTTTCACGGTTTCGTGGAAGAACGAGCCGCCCTTCACGGTCGCGTCGTTGGCGATGAACATGCAGGGCCGCCCGGCCACGATGCCGACGCCGGTGACGATGCCCGCGCCCGGCACCTCGTTGCCGTACTGCCCCCAGGCCGCGAGCGGCGAAAGCTCCAGAAAAGGCGTGCCGTCATCGACGATGAAGTTGATGCGCTCGCGCACCAGCCATTTGCCGCGCGCACGGTGGCGCCGGATGTGCGCGTCGCGCCCGCCCGTCGCAGCCGCGCGCAAGCGCTCTCGCAGCCGCGCGATTTCTTCGCGGTGAAAACGCAGGTTCTGCGCGAACGCTGCGCCGCGCACGTCGATGTGCGACTCAAGCACGGCCATGGTCACCACCTCTTGGACGACAGGCCCGGTGCTGCAGGGCAGGTTTGCGGGCACAGGGAATTGCTATAGATTTCATAACAAAAATATACAAACAAAACTAGCAATTGGCGCTTTATTCATCTGCGCTAGCAGCTTCTTTTTCAATAGTAAAAAACCATTTTTTCAGTGCGCTGCAGCGCCTTCGCGAAAAGCCTTGAGCGAGCCGCTGTGCATGACGTGCCCGGAGAGCGGGCGGCCGATGATGCGCTCGGCCAGGCGCGCGGCCTCGATCAGCGCCTCGAGGTCTATGCCGGTTTCTATGCCCATCTCCTCGCACATGAACACCATGTCTTCGGTGCAGATGTTGCCTGCCGCGCCGCCGTGCTTGTGCCCCGCGAACGGGCAGCCACCCAGGCCCGCGACCGAGCTGTCGAACAGGCGCACGCCCATTTGCAGCGCCGCATAGACGTTGGCACCGCCCGCGCCGCGCGTGTCGTGCAGGTGCAGGCCGATGGCCGCGTCGGGCGCAAGCTCACGCACCGCGGCGATGCGGCGTTTGATCTCTTCAGGGTTGGCCCAGCCCATGGTGTCGGCCAGGTAGAGCGCGGGCAGCGGCACGCTGCGGTCGGCACAGGCATCGATGAGCCAGCGAATGTGGTCGGTCACGGCCGACACCGGCACGGGGCCGCCGAGGTTGCAGCCGAAGGCCGTGATCACGTAGGCTTTTTCGACCGGGATGCCCAGCGCGATGTAGCGGTCCAGCCAGCCGAGCTGGCGCTCGCGACCCTCGGCCACGCTGCAGTTGTTGTTGCGCTGCGAAAACGGCTCGGTGGTGTAGAACATCAGCTTGCCGTCGAGGTCCACCTGCTCGCAGGCGCGCGCGCGCTCGAAGCCGTTGTCGTTGAGCCACAGCGCCGTGTAGCGCGTGCCGGGGCGCTTGGTGATCGCCGCGAACAGCTCGGGCGCGTCGGCCATCTGCGGCACCGCGCGCGGGCTCACGAACGAAGCCACCTGGATCTGCTTGAGCCCGGCGGCCGACAAGGCGTTGATCAGCGCCACGCGGTCGGCCAGCGGGAAGGTTTGCTTTTCCATCTGAAAACCCTCGCGCGGGCCTTCTTCGTGGAACTCTACGGAACGGGGCAAGTCGCTCACGGTGGTCTCCTTGGGTGATTTTTCAGCTTCAGACCGGGCTGACCTCGGCCAGCACCTGGTGGCGCTCGACCATGTCGCCCACCTGGCAACGCAGGCTGCTCACGTTGCCGTTGAAAGGCGCCGTGACGTGCAGCTCCATCTTCATCGATTCGAGCACGACCACGGTCTGCCCGGTGACGACGGCGTCGCCGGTCTGCGCCTTCACCGCCACGACCTTGCCCATCATGGGCGCGAGCAACTGCCCGCTGGCCGCGGCGTCGCTCGCCGCGCCGCCGAGGTAGGACGTGGCCGAGAGCACCGCCGTGCCGAGCGCGCTCGCAAGCTCGATCTGTTCAGAAGCGCCGCAGATCGTGAGCTCCAGCGCGTGCTCCTTGCACAGCAAAAGATAGCGGCCTGCGCCGATTTGGCGCTGCGTGGCCTCGATTTCTTCATCACCAATGCGCAGCCGGTAGCTGCCCTGCGCAGTGACGCCCGAAAAGCGCACCGGCCACTCGCTCGCACCCTGCTTGAGCACGAGCGCAGGCTGCGGCGCCGGCGCAATGGCGCCCGTATTCAAGCGCCAGCCCGTAAGGCCGCCCAGCGTCCAGCAGCCGAGCTCGGGCGTTTGCGCGCGCCATTGCCCATGCCAGTAAAGCGCCGCGGCCGCGAGATGTTCGATCGGCACGGCGCTGCCCGGTGCGGCAGCGCTCGCAGCGGCCGCACCCGGCGCATAACGCTCGTCGATCAGCCGCGTGTGAAAGCTCGCATCGCGCGTCTGCGGCCATTCGAGCAGCTCCTGTAAAAATTGCAGGTTGGTCGGCAGGCCGATCACCGTGCTCGCACGCAGGCCGGCGAGCAAAGCGCGGCGCGCGGCGTCGCGGTCGGGGCCATGCGCGATGAGCTTGGCGATCATCGAGTCGTAGTACGGCGAGATCTCGTCCCCGCTTTCCACGCCCGACTCGATGCGCACCCCGGCACGCGAAAAATCGACGAGCTGCAAACGCCCCGTGGCCGGCAGAAAGCCCGCGGCCGGGTCTTCGGCGCACAGCCGCGCCTCGAACGCATGGCCCGTGCAGCGCACTTCGTCCTGCGTGAGCGGCAAGGCGCCGCTGTCGGCGATCTGCAACTGCAGCGCGACCAGATCGAGCCCCGTGACTTCTTCGGTCACCGGGTGCTCGACCTGCAGGCGCGGGTTGACTTCGAGGAAGAAATACTCGTCGCCCGCGACGACGAACTCCACCGTGCCCAGGCCGCGGTATTCCACGCTCGCGGCGAGCTTGACCGCGTCGGCCAGGATCGCCTGGCGCAGCGGCTCGGGCAGGCCGGCCGAGGGCGCCTCCTCGATCACTTTCTGGTGGCGGCGCTGCAGCGTGCATTCGCGCTCGAATAGATGAATGGCCTGGCCCTGGCCGTCGCCTGCAACCTGCACCTCGATGTGGCGCACGCGCGGCAGGTAGCGCTCGACGATCAGCTCGCCGTTGCCAAAAGCCTTTTCAGCCTCGCGCATCGCGCTCTCGATGCGGCCTTCGAGGCCGTCGAGCGTCTCGACCACGGCCATGCCGCGGCCCCCGCCGCCGGCCACGGCCTTGAGCAGCACAGGCAGCGGCATGCTGCGCACCAGGCGCAGCACCTCGGCCGGGTCTTTCATGCCGCCGGGGCTGCCGGGGACCACCGGCACGCCGGCGCGCTGCGCCTCGATCTTGGCGCTGGCCTTGCCGCCGATGCGCTCCATCGTTTCGGCGCGCGGGCCGATAAAGGTCAGCCCCGCGGCGTCGAGCGCGCGCACGAAGTCGGCGTTTTCAGACAAAAAGCCGTAGCCCGGGTGCACCGCATCAGCACCGACGCGGCGTGCAGCCGCCACGATGGCGTCTATGCGCAGATAGCTCTCGGCGGGCGCGGCGCCGCCGATTTCGACCGATTCACCGATCTCGCGCACGTGGCGCGCAAAACGCTCCGCGCTCGAATGCACGGTGGCCACTTCGAGGCCGAGCTTGCGGCAGGTGCGCGCGATGCGGCAGGCGATTTCGCCGCGGTTGGCAATGAGGACTTTTTTGATCATCTCGTGAAACTCTGTGGATCGAAGAGAACCGCCGCAGCGGCACACAAACCCGGTGCGTCGGCACTGCCCGTAAGCAAAACTCTCAGCCTCTCAGAAACGGAAGATGCCGAACGGCGTCGGCTTGGCCGCAGTGCGCGAGGCCAGGTCGAGCAGCAGGCCCATCGCGTCGCGTGTTTCGACCGGATCGAGAATGCCGTCCACCCACAGGTTGGAAGAAAAATTCTTCGCGGGCTGGAAGTCCTCATAGATCTTGCGCACGGGCGCCTTGAAAGCCTCTTCTTCCTCGGGCGTCCACTCCCTGCCCTCGCTCTTGTTGATCTGCCGGCGCACCAGCGCCATCACGGTGGCGGCCTGCTCGGGCCCCATGATCGCGGCGCGGCCCGTGGGCCAGGCGAACATGGCCGTGGGGTTGAACGGCCGCCCGCACATGGCCAGATAGCCCGCGCCATACGAGGCGCCGATGATGATGGTGTATTTGGGCACGTTGGCCGAGGCCATGGCCGTGATCATCTTCGCGCCGGCCTTGGCGATGCCGGCCTGCTCGGCCGCGCGCCCGACCATGAAGCCCGTGACGTCGGCCATGAACAACAGCGGAATGTCGCGCTGGCAACACAGGTCGATGAAATGCGCCGCCTTCATCGCGCTTTCGGGAAACAGCACGCCCTGGTTCGCGAGGATGCCGATTTCGTGCCCATGGATGCGCGCAAAGCCCGTGAGCAGGGTGTCGCCATACAGGGGCTTGAATTCCTGGAAGCGGCTGTCATCGACGAAGCGCGCGAGGATTTCGCGCGTGTCGGTGGGGAATTTGGGGTCGCGGCTGATGATGCCGTAGATTTCGCGCGGGTCGTAGCGCGGCGGCAGCGAGGGCTGGCGCGTCCAGCGCGGCTTGGGCACCTCGCCAAGGTCGCGCACGATCTCGCGCGTGATCGCGAGCGCGTGGCGGTCGTCCTCGGCGATGTGGTCGGTCACGCCGCTCACGCTGCAGTGCATCTTGGCGCCGCCGAGCGACTCGGCATCCACGGTCTCGCCCGTGGCGGCAAACGTGAGTTCGGGGCCGCCGAGGTACATGTAGCCCTGCTCCTTGACGATCACGACCTCGTCGCACAGCGCCGGGATGTAGGCGCCGCCGGCCGTGCAAGGCCCGAGCACCACGGCGATCTGCTGTATGCCCTCGGCCGACATGCGCACCTGGTTGTTGAAGATGCTGCCGAACTGCCCCGCGTCGGGAAAGATGTTGGCCATGTCGGGCAAAAAGGCGCCGCCGCTGTCCACCAGCGTGATGCACGGCAGCCGGTGCTGCCACGCGATCTGCTGCGCGCGCACGTGCTTTTTGCAGGTCATGCCGTAGTAGGTGCCGCCTTTGACGGTGGCGTCGTTGGCAATGATCATGCACGGGCGCCCCTGCACCAGGCCGATGCCGGTGATGATGCTCGCGCCGGGCGGCACGCCCTCGTACATGTCTTCGCCCGCGAGCATGCCGATTTCGAGAAACGGCGAACCCGGGTCGAGCAGCACTTCCACGCGCTCGCGCGGCAGGATTTTGTTGCGCGCCAGGTGCTTTTCGCGCGCCTTGGGCGGCCCACCCGCGAGCGCACGCCGGCGCCGCGCCTGCAAGTCGGCAAGCGCTGCCTCGTAGGCTTCCTGGTTGCGCCGGAATTCCTCGTCCGACGTGGAAATGCGTGAAGAAAGAATGGTCATGGTGCGGTGTCGAAAAGCACGGGAGCGAAGCGCGCATGGCCCCGGCGAAGGCCGGAGACACCACGCACGCTGCGCGGGACGTCCTGACTCAGGACTTGAAAACAGGGGCGCGGCGCCCTTCGAAGGCCGCCAAACCCTCGCTGACGTCCTCGCTGAGCAAGGCACCCGTGACGATGTCTTGTTCGAGCTTGAGGCCATCGGCGAGCGAGCCTTCGAGCCCCTCGCGCGCCAGGCGCTTCATGGTGGCAATGCCGGCGCGGCTGCGCGTGGTGATCTTGGTGCAGTATTCGAGCGCCGCTTCCGCGAGTTTTTCGGGCTCGACCACGTAGTTCACCAAGCCCCACTGCAGCGCCATATCGGCGTCTATCCAGCGTGCCGTGAAGAACAAGTCCAGCCCGCGGCGCAGGCCCACGATGCGTGGGAAGCGCTGGCTGCCGCCCCAGCCCGGCACCAGGCCGAACTGCGCATGCTGGTCGCCGAAGCGCGCGTCCTTGGCGGCAAAGACCACGTCACAGGCGAGCATCAACTCGGTACCACCCGCGAGCACCAGCCCCTGGCAGGCTGCCACGATGGGCAAGGGGCTCGCTTCGAGCCGGCGCAGCACGCTGTGACCGTAGCGGATGAAGTGCTCGATCTTGGCCTGGTCGCTGCGCAGCGACTTGACCTCGTCGAGATCGGCGCCGGTGCAAAAATGCTTGCCCTGGGCACGGATCAAGACTGCGCGCACGCCGGAGCCGGGCTTTTCGAAGTCGTCGATGGCCGCCTCGAGTGCGGCGTGCACGGCCAGCGACAGGCAATTGAACTTGTCGGGCCGTGCGAGCTCGATCACACCCACCGCGCCGCTGCGGCTGACGATCACCGGAGGGGATTCGCTCATTTACTTGTTCTCCTTCGCGTACTGCACCGCGGCTCGGCCCACGCGCTCGCGCGCCACGATGAGCTTCATGATCTGCGCCGTACCGTCGCCGATCTCCAGGCCCATCACGTCGCGCAGGCGCTGCTGGTGCGGCAAGTCCATGGACCAGCCGTAGTGGCCGAACGTCAGCAGACACTGGTGGATGGCGTCGAACGCGGTCTTGGGGCCCATCCACTTGACCATCGCGGCCTCCGCCGTGTGCGGCATGCCCGCGTCGCGCAGGGCCAGCGCGTGGTAGCAGAGCTGGCGGCACGCGGCGATCTGCGTCTCGAACTCCACGAGCGGGAAGCTC
The DNA here is from genome assembly GCF_003337425.1 of Extensimonas vulgaris. Classification (GTDB taxonomy): domain Bacteria; phylum Pseudomonadota; class Gammaproteobacteria; order Burkholderiales; family Burkholderiaceae_C; genus Extensimonas; species Extensimonas vulgaris. The sequence goes on along the minus strand of NZ_QPJU01000005.1, from coordinate 43,484 downwards.
ACACCCTGGTACTGCGCGAGCGGCGCACCCATGGCGTGGCGCTCCTTGGTGTATTCCCAGGCTTCGTCGATCGAGGCCTGCGCTGCGGCGACGCACTGCAGCGCGATCAGCACCCGACTGAAGTCGAAGCCCTGCATCACCTGCGTGAAGCCCTTGCCTTCTTCGCCGAGGCGGTTGGCCACAGGCACGCGCACGTCGTCGAAAAAGACCGAACCGCGGCCGATGATCTTGCTGCCCAGGTCGTTGAAGCGCGTGCGCTGCACACCTTTTTGGTTCAGATCGACGAGGAAGGCACTGATGCCGCGCGCGCCGTCCTCGGGCTTGCCGGTGCGCGCAAAGAGGACGATGGCATCGGCCTGATCGGAGAACGTAATGGAAGTTTTCTCGCCCGAGAGGATGTATTCATCGCCGTCGCGGCGCGCCTTGAGCTGCAGATTGGCCGCGTCCGAGCCACCGCGCGGCTCGGTCAGGCCCAGCGCCACGATGGCCTCGCCCGCAACGATGCGGCTGCACCAGGTGCGCGCGAGCTCGGGCGAGGCATTGGCGTGGATGATCGCGCCCATCAAGGAGCCGAGCAGCTGCAGGTAGCTCACGTTGAAGTCGGCGTAGGCGATTTCCTCGATGATCACGCCTGCGGTCACACCGCTTTCACCCAGCCCGCCATACTCCTGCGGCAGATCGACACCAATCAAGCCCAACGAGCCCATTTCGCGGAACAAAGCCCGGTCAATGCCTGGCTCAGACTCTCGCTTTTGATAGTAAGGGCGCAGTTTTTCACGGGCAAAGCGCCGCGCCACGTCACGCAGCGCAATCTGGTCGTCATTCAAGATCATCGTAGGGCCTCCTGGGGAAATGTTGCTGAAACCACCTGCGGCAACCCGTCGCCCGTCACGAAACAATCGCTGCACGAGCAACGCGCTGGAGCGCAAAGCTATCAGCCTGTCGGACTTTGGAGTCGTCGGCTGCGAATGCGCCGCAGCGGCCCATTTTTTACCGGCTTCTTGCCCCATAGCACCACTATGGGGCTGCGAATCCGGCAAAAACTGGCCTCGCTGGGGCGCATTCTCGCTATCGACGCCCAAAGTCCGACAGGCTGCTAGGCCCTATAATAGCACCGAACAGTTGTTAGTTAGACATTACTCCAGGGGACTTTCGCAATGCACGACGCCACCGCCACCACCTTTCCGACGCTGCTTTCGTCCTTGCGGGCTGGCGCCCATGTGCTGCGCAACCGCACCCTGATGGGTTCCATGCACACGCGCCTCGAATCGCTCGACCATCCCATCGAACGCCTGGCCGCGTTTTACGCCGAGCGCGCGCGTGGCGGCGCCGGGCTGATCGTCACGGGCGGCTATGCGCCCTGCAGCGACGGCCGGCTCGACGAAAACGGCCCGATGCTCGTGACGCCCGAGCAGGCTGACGAGCTCAAACCCGTCACCGACGCCGTGCACGCCGCGGGCGGCAAGATTCTTCTGCAAGTGCTGCACACGGGGCGCTACGCCAAAATCGCCCACCCCGTCGGCGCTTCTGCGATTCCTTCGCCGATCAACCCACGCGCACCGCGCGCCCTGACGACGCAAGAAGTCTGGCAGACCATAGACGACTACGCGCGCTGCGCTCAGCTCGCGCAGCGCGCCGGCTTCGACGGCGTGGAGATCATGGGCTCCGAAGGTTATCTCATCAACCAGTTCACCGTCACGCGCACCAATAACCGCACCGACGAATTCGGCGGCAGCATGGAAAACCGCCACCGCCTGCCCCTGGAGATCGTGCGCCGCACCCGCGCCCGCGTGGGGCCGGGCTTTTTGCTCATGTACCGCATCTCGGCGCTCGACTTGGTCGAAGGTGGCGCGCCCGCCGATGAAATCCTGCACCTCGCACGAGCCATCCAGGCCGCAGGCGCCGACCTGCTCAACACCGGCATAGGTTGGCACGAGGCACGCATTCCCACGATCGCCTACGTGGTGCCGCGCGCGGCCTGGCGTTTTGCCGCAGCGCGCATCAAAAAAGCCGTCGATATCCCGGTCATCGTCTCGAACCGCATCAACACGCCCGCGCTGGCCGAAAAAATCCTCGCGAGTGGCGACGCCGACATGGTGTCGATGGCGCGCCCCTTTCTTGCCGACGCTCACTTCGTGAACAAGGCCGCACAAGGCCGCGCCGACGAGATCGCGCCCTGCATCGCCTGCAACCAAGCCTGCCTCGACTACATCTTCGCCGAGCGCCCGGCCACCTGCCTCGTGAACCCGCGCGCCTGCCATGAGCTCGAATTTGCGCGCCTGCCGCCACCCCGGGCGCAGCGCAAAGTGGCCGTCGTCGGTGCCGGCGCCGCCGGCCTGGCCTGCGCGATCACGGCGGCCGAACGCGGCCATGCGGTAACGCTCTACGAGGCCGGCCCGGTGATCGGCGGCCAGCTGAATCTGGCCAAGGCCGTGCCCGGCAAGAGCGAGTTCGAGGAACTGCTGCGCTACTTCCGGCATAGCATCGAACGCCACGGCATCGAGCTGCGCCTGCAATCGCGCCCCGATGCCGCCACGCTGGCCGCGGGAAACTACGAGCGCATCGTCGTGGCCACCGGCGTGCGCCCGCGCACGCCGCAAATTCCCGGCATCCAACACCCCAAAGTCGCAGGCTATGGCGACATCCTTTCAGGCAAGGTGCAGGCGGGCCGGCGCGTGGCCATCATAGGCGCAGGCGGCATAGGCTTCGACGTCGCCGCTTTTTTGCTGCACGACCCGCACGAAGCGCAGCAAAGCGTGCAAGCCTTTTTCGCCGAATGGGGCGTGGACACCTCGCCCGATGCCCCCGGGGGCCTCACGCAACCGGCCCCCATCGAAGCGCCGCGCGAAGTCACGCTGCTGCAACGCAAACCCGAAAAACCTGGCCGCACACTGGGCCTCACCACAGGCTGGGCGCTCAAGGCCGAGCTCGCACGCCGCAATCTGCGCACGCTCTCGGGTTGCAGCTACGAACGCATCGACGACGAAGGTCTGCACCTGCGCGTCAATGGCACGCCGCAGACGCTTGCCGTGGACACCATCGTCTTGTGTGCTGGCCAAGAAAGCGAAAACACGCTCGCCGCCGCCTTGCGCGCGCAAGGCATCGCTGCCGACGTGATCGGCGGCGCCGAAGTGGCCGCCGAGCTCGATGCCCTGCGCGCCATCGACCAAGGCACACGCTTGGCTTATGCCATTGCTTGAAACATCAGGAAACGCCCATGGACTTTTCCATCCCCAAAGAACACGAAGCCATCCGTGAGGCCATTGGCAAGATTTGCGCCCGCTTCGACGACGCTTACTGGCTCGAGCGCGACCGCGTCGGCGGCTTTCCGCACGAGCTGCACCGCGCGCTCGCTGACGGTGGCTGGCTGGGCATCTGCCTGCCGCCCGAATACGGTGGCGGTGGCCTGGGCATCACCGAAGCCACGGTGATGATGCAGGCCATCTCTCAGTCGGGCGCGGGCCTGTCGGGCGCTTCGGCCGTGCACATGAACATCTTCGGCCTGCAGCCCGTGGCGGTCTTCGGCACCGAAGAACAAAAGCGCCGGATGCTGCCGCCACTGATCCAGGGCAAGGAAAAGGCCTGCTTCGCCGTCACCGAGCCCAACACCGGCCTCAACACCACGCGCCTCAAGACGCGCGCCGAGCGCGCCGGCGACCACTACATCTTGAGCGGCCAGAAAGTCTGGATCTCGACCGCGCAGGTGGCCGACAAAATGCTCATCCTCGCGCGCACCACGCCGATCGAAGAGTGCAAAAAACCCACCTTCGGCCTGAGCCTGTTCTACACCGATCTCGACCGCCGCTTCGTCGAGGTGCGCGAGATCGACAAAATGGGCCGCAAGGCCGTCGATTCGAACCAGGTCTTCATCGACGGCCTGCGTGTGCCCGTCGAAGACCGCATCGGCGAAGAAGGCCGCGGCTTCGAATACATCCTTCATGGCATGAACCCCGAGCGCGTGCTGATCGCGGGCGAAGCCGTGGGCCTGGGCCGCAAGGCGCTCGAAGTCGCCGTGCAATACGCAAAAGAACGCGAGGTGTTTGACCGCCCGATCGGCAAAAACCAGGGCATACAGCACCCGCTCGCGCAATCGTGGATGGAGCTCGAAGCCGCCGAGCTCATGGCCATGCGCGCCGCCTGGAAGTACGACCACAAACTCGAATGCGGCGCCGATGCGAACGCCGCCAAGTACCTCGCCGCAGAGGCCGGCTTCAACGCCTGCCAGCGCGCCATGGCCACGCTGGGCGGCTTTGGCTACGCCAAGGAATACCACGTCGAGCGCTACCTGCGCGAAATCATGATCCCGCGCATCGCGCCCATCAGTCCACAGCTCATCATGTGCTTCATCGCCGAGAAGGTGCTGGGGCTGCCCAAATCGTACTGAACCACCCATGGCTTTTGCCTGCCGCCGGCTTTGTGCCAGCTGCTCCAAGCGGCTTGCGGCTCCTTGCCAGATCTCAAACTCTTCTTTCATGCCAGAACCGATCCGACCATGAGCACCACCACCGACAGCGAACGCGCTGAACAACTCTCTCTCTTGCGTGAAAGCGCCCTCAGTTTCGCCAGCAAGGAATCTCCCCTCACGCGCGCCCGCGCGCTGCGCCAGCAGTTGCCCGGCTTCGACCGTGGTTTCTGGGCCGCGCTTGCCGAACAGGGCTGGACGGGTTTGCTGGTGCCCGAGGCACAGGGCGGCTATGCACAGGGCCTGACTGAAATGGCCGAAGTGGCCGGCGCGCTCGCGGCGCAGGTAGCGCCCGAGCCCGTCGTGCCCGTACTCGTGTTCGCGGGCCGCCTGCTCGCACACGCAGGCCAAGGCGCACTCGCGAACCAGTTGCTGGCCGACCTGGCCGCTGGCACGCTGCTGCCGGCCGTGGCCTGGCAGGAAGACCTCACCGGCGCCAAAGACCACCTTGAACATGCGAGCACCCGGCTCGAGCGCACGGCGCATGGCCTGCAATTGCAGGGCCACAAGCGCCATGTGCGTCCCGGCGCGGGCGCCGACGGCTTCATCGTCAGCGCCCAAGGTGCTGAGGGCCTGGCGCTGGTCTGGGTGCCTGCCGATGCCGCGGGGCTGAGCCTGCACAGCCGCCCGCTGGCCGACGGCAGCTATGCCGCCGAAGTCGAGCTCGCCGACGTGCGCGTGCCGGCGCAAAACCTTTTGGCCGAAGGCCCTGCGGCCGTTGCCGCGCTGACGCGCGCCTACGACGAAACCCTGGTGCTCACGAGCGCCGAACTGCTGGCCTTGATCCGCCGCATGTTCGCCATGACGCTCGAATACCTGCGCTCACGCGTGCAATTCGGCAAGCCCATCGGCAGCTTTCAGGCGCTGCAGCACCGCGCTGCCGACCTGCTGATCCAGCAAGAGCTGACCGCGAGCGTGCTCGCGCAGGCCCTGGCCCTGCTCGACCACCCCGACACGTCCGCCACGGCGCGCTCGGCCATGGCAAGCCGCGTCAAGGCGCGCGCCTCCGACGCCGGCCTGCAGGTGGCGCGTGAGGCCGTGCAACTGCATGGCGCGATCGGCGTCACCGACGAATACGACCTGGGCCTGTACCTGCAGCGCGCCCTGGTGCTCTCGGCCTGGCTGGGCAACGGCACGCAGCAGCGCCGCCGCTACGCCGCCCTCACCCGCAACCTCACCGAGCAGGAACACGCATGAACACCGCAGCAACAGCCCCCTCCAGCACCGACTGGAACGCCATGGACAACGAGAGCTTCCGCGCCATGGTGCGCGCATTTTTCGAAGCCGAATATCCGAGCGAACTACGCTACCCCAAACGCCGCCTGCGCTGGGCCGAGATCAAGGACTGGTACCTCAAACTCTCCCAAAAGGGGTGGCTTGCGCCCAGCTGGCCCACGCAGTATGGCGGCATGGGCCTGTCGCCCGAAAAGCTCATCATCTTCATCGAAGAGCAGGAGCGCTGGGGCGTGGGCCGCGCGCCCGACATGGGCATCACCATGGTCGGCCCGCTGCTGATCCAGTACGGCACCGAGGAGCAGCGCGCCTATTACCTGCCCAAAATCCTTGCGGGCGAACACATCTGGTGCCAGGGCTATTCCGAGCCCAACTCGGGCTCGGACCTCGCGAGCCTGCGCACCGAGGCCGTGCTCGATGGCGACGACTTCATCGTCAACGGACAAAAAATCTGGACCACGCTCGCGCAGGACGCGACGCACATCTTCCTGCTCGTGCGCACCGACAAGTCCGCCAAGAAGCAAGAAGGCATCAGCTTTTTGCTGGCCGACATGCAAACGCCGGGCATCCGCGTACGCCCGATCCGCAACATCGCGGGTGGTGAGGATTTTTGCGAGGTGTTCCTCGAAAACGTGCGCGTGCCGCGCACCAACATCGTAGGCGAGCTCAACAAGGGCTGGACGATCGCCAAGGCATTGCTGGGTTTCGAGCGCATCTTCCTTGGCAGCCCCAAGCAAAGCCAATACGCCCTGGCGCGCGTGCAAGAGGCCGCCGAACGCCTCGGCTTGTTCGACGATGCGGGTTTCGTCGATCGTTACACCAAGCTCGCGCTCGACGTGGCCGACCTCGGCGCGCTCTACGGCCGCTTCATCGAACAGGTCAAGCGCGGCGAAACGCTTGGGCCGGATGTCTCCATGCTCAAAATTTTCGCCACTGAAACCTATTCGCGCCTCGCTGACCTGCTCGTGGACATCATGGGCGCCAACGGCGGCACACCCGGATCGATCGAACTGCCCGGCGGCCCGGTCGATGCGCTGACCTCGTTCTACAACGCCCGCCCAGCCACGATCTACGGCGGCAGCAACGAGATCCAGCGCAACATTCTTGCATCCAACGTGCTGAAGCTGCCCACATGAACATCGGCCAGCCCAGCCCTTTCGCCGGCCCCGGCAACAATGACTCGGGCGCCATCACGCCGGCAAGCCCAAGGCCGGCGTGCGCCAGGCGCCTGATGTGCAAGTCGCGCTATGCCATGGCAATGGCGGCGTTCTTTCCAGCCAGGTGACGGCGCTGCTGGGCACGGCAGCCACCGTCTGATTTTTCTCAACAACCAGGAGTCCCCTCATGCACAAAGGCATCATGCTCAAAGACAAGGTCGCAGTCGTCACCGGCTCGGGCCGCGGGATCGGGCGCGACATCGCGCTCGAAATGGCGGCGCAAGGCGCCAAGGTGGTGGTCAACGACATCGGCGCCTCCGTCACGGGCGAAGGCAACGACCCCAGCCCCGGCCAGCAAGTGGTCGATGAGATCAAGGCCATGGGCGGCCAGGCGGCGCTCTCCACCGACAGCGTGTCCGACTGGAATGCAGCCAACCGCATCATCCAGTGCGCACTCGACAACTTCGGCCGCATCGACATCGTCGTGAACAATGCCGGCATCCTGCGCGACCGCATGTTTTTTGCCATGTCGCCCGAGGAATGGAAGGCCGTCATCGACGTGCACCTGAACGGCAGCTTTTACGTCTCGCGCGCGGCGGCACCGCACTTCAAGTCGCAGCAGTCGGGCGCCTACGTGCACATGACTTCCACTTCGGGGCTGATCGGCAACCTCGGGCAGGCGAACTACGCAGCGGCCAAACTCGGCATCGTCGGCCTCTCGCGCACCATTGCCGGCGACATGAAGCGCTATAACGTGCGCTCCAACTGCATTTCGCCCTTCGCCTGGAGCCGCATGATCGGCTCCATCCCGACCGACACGCCCGAGCAGCAAGCGCGGGTGGCCAAGCTGCAAAAGCTCAGCACGGCGCAGATCGCTCCCATGGCCGCCTTCCTCGCGAGCGATGCTGCCGCCGAAGTCACAGCGCAGATTTTTGCGGTGCGCGGCAATGAAATCTTCCTCATGAGCCAGCCGCGCCCGATCCGCGGCATGCACACCGCGGAAGGCTGGACACCCGAGACCATCGCCGAGCGCGTGCTGCCCGCGATGAAACCCAACTTCTATCCTCTCGAGACTTCGAACATCGTCTTCTCGTGGGATCCGGTCTGACACGGAGGCCTGTATGGCAATCGACTACGACAAACTCATGGCATGGCGTTTCGAGGACGTGCGGCACCGCTACACGCAGCGCGACACCATGCTGTATGCGCTCGGCGTCGGTCTGGGCACCGACCCGTGCGACGAGACCGAACTGCGCTTCGTCTATGAGAAAAACCTCCTCGCCCTGCCCACGCTGCCAGTGGTGCTCGGCTACCCTGGCATGTGGCTCAAAGACCCGGCGACGGGTGTCGATTGGGTCCGCCTGGTGCATGGTGAGCAAGGGCTGAAGCTGCACCGCCCGATTCCACCCGAGGGGGATGTAATAGGCCGCACGCGCGTGACCGGCATCATCGACAAAGGCCCGGGCAAGGGCGCGCTGATCTACACCGAGCGCAGCGTCGTCGATGCCGCGAGCGGCGACTTGCTCGCCACTTTGAGCTCCACCACCTTCTGCCGCGCCGACGGCGGTTTTGGCGGCCCCTCGGGGCCGGTCAAGAGCGTGCACGAACTGCCAAACCGCCCCATAGACCACAGCACCGACTTCGCCACGCAGCCGCGCGCTGCGCTGATCTACCGCCTCTCGGGTGACTACAACCCGCTGCACGCCGAGCCCGCCGTGGCGCGTGCTGCAGGGTTCGAACGTCCCATCCTGCACGGCCTGGCCACCTATGCGATCGCGGGCTGGGCCATCGTCAAAACCGTGTGCGGTGGCGATCCGCACGCCCTGGGCTCGATCGACGTGCGCTTCTCCTCGCCCGTCTATCCGGGCGAGACGATCCGCACCGAAATGTGGGTCGACGGCAAGGTGGTTTCTTTCCGCGCGCTCGCCGTGGAGCGCAACGTCATGGTGCTCAACAACGGCCGCGCCGAGCTGCGCTGAGAGCCCCTTCGCTTCTTTCTTTGGGATTTACGCAAACAAGGATGCTGCAAAGTGTTTTGCCATGGGGCGCACACCTTGCCCGAGCCCGATTTGCGTAAATCATGTTCTTTTTCCACTTCCTTCCAAGGAGACTTCGATGAACTACTCTGACTTCCAATTCCTCAAATTCGAGCACAAGCCCAATGGGGTGCTGCTCATCACCATCAACCGCCCCGAGGTCATGAATGCCACCAATGGCCGCCTGCACTGGGAGCTGACCAAAGTCTGGGGCGTCGTGAACGACGATCCCAAGACGCGGGTCGCAGTCATCACGGGCGCCGGTGACAAGGCTTTCTCGGCCGGTGGCGACCTGAGCTGGATCACCGACATGGTCGGCAACCCCAAGACCATCAGCAACGTCATGAACGAGGCCTCGGACATCGTCTACAACGTGATGGCCTGCGACAAACCCGTGATCTCCGCGATCAATGGCGTGGCCGTGGGGGCAGGTCTGGCCGTGGCGATGATGGCCGACATCAGCATCATGGCCGAAGAAGCCAAGATCACCGATGGCCACGTCAAGCTCGGCGTCGCTGCAGGCGACCATGCCGCGATCTGCTGGCCGCTGCTGTGCGGCATGGCCAAGGCCAAGTATTACCTCATGACGGCCGAGTTCGTCTCGGGCAAAGAGGCCGAGCGCATCGGCCTCGTGAGCCTGTGCGTGCCGCGCGCGCAACTCATGGACAAAGCCATGGAAGTCGCCAACAAGCTGGCCACGGGCAGCCAGCAGGCGATCCGTTTCACCAAGCGTTCCTTGAACGGCTGGATGAACGTCGCACGTCCGATCTTCGAGAGCTCGCTCGCGATGGAAATGCTGTGCTTCCTCGGTGAAGACGCCAAGGAAGGTGTGGCCTCGGTGCGCGAAAAACGCGCGCCCAAGTTCCCTTCGGCACAGGATTGAACCCAGATTGTTCATTAGGACGCGGGATGGTGGCGAGGCGGCTGGCGCGGCAGTTTGGTCGCGGGTGAGAAGTCCATGGCCAGTGCCATGGACGCCGAAGCCGCGGCCAAAATGACCGGCAGACGTCCGCCAACGCCCGCGTAGGTGCGCAGCACCGCCTAATGGACAATCTGGGTTGAACCCAGCACTGCCGCACAAAAGCAAAAGGCTTCACTCGGCGCATCGCTGGGCGAAGCCTTTTTCCCAATCCACCCCAACCAAGCGCATCAAGGAACGACTGCCATGGACTTTCAACTCACCCAAGAGCAGCGGATGATCTACGAGTACGGCGACCGTATCTCGCAGCAGTTCGACCACAGCTACTGGCGCACCTACGCCGAAAAGAACGAGCCCCCAGCCGAGCTCTACAAGCAAATCGCCAATGACGGCTTCTTGGGAATCATGGTGCCTGAAGCCTACGGCGGCGCCGGCCAGGGCATGACGGAGATGCTGCTGTTCATGGAAGGCCTCTCCAACAATGGCATCCCGCTGCTGAACCTCGTGGTTGGCCCGACCATGACCATGGGCCTGATCGCCAAGCATGCGAGCGAAGACATGAAGCGCCGCCTGCTGCCCGGCGGCTGCGCCGATGAAATCAGATTCTGCTTCGCCATCACCGAGCCCAACGCCGGCTCGAACTCGATGGAAATCACCACCATCGCCAAGCCCGACGGCAAAGGAGGATTTCGTCTCACCGGACAAAAGGTATTCATTACCGACGCCAACCGCGCCGACTATGCGATGGTCGTGACGCGCACCACGCCGCGCGCCGAAGTCAAGAAAAAGACCGACGGCTTCACGATTTTCATGGTCGACATGAAAAAGAAGGGGATCAGCAAGACCCTGATCCCCGTCGGTTTCCCCGTCCCTGAAACCCAATGGCAACTGTTCTTCGACGACGTGGAACTGACCGAAGACGACGTGCTCGGCGAAGTCGGCAAGGGTTTCGCCATTTTGTTCGACACGCTAAACCCCGAACGCATCATCCTGGCCGGGCTGTGCACCGGCGTCGGCCGTTTTGCACTCAAAAAGGCCGTAGCCTATGCCAACGACCGCAAGGTGTTCAACAACACCCCGATCGGTGCGCACCAGGGCGTGCAGCATCCATTGGCGATTGCCTACAGCGAGATCGAAATGGCTTCGCTGATGGCCCGCAAGGCCGCCTGGGCTTTCGACCAGAACCTGCCCTGCGGTGAATATGCGAACATCGCCAAGTATGCCGCCGCTGAGGCCGGCATCCACGCGGTCGATGCCGCGATTCAAACGCACGGAGGCAACGGCTTCACCAAGGAGTACGGCATTTACGATCTCTATGGCCTGGTGCGCCTGCTGCGTACGGCGCCGCTGAACCGTGAAATGGTGCTCAACTACATCGGCGAGCACGTTCTGGGTTTGCCACGCTCGTACTGACTCTGCACGGCTCTCTTTCCCGGACTTGTGCCGGGAAAGACCCATCCGAGTGTTTCGCCAAGGTGGCTCGCCCGACAGCGTCCACCTTTTGCTTTTGTAAAGTCGGTGCGCATCCATCGCAATTCTTTTTCACACATTCATGCGTTCTTCCACTCCTCTGCCCGGCTTCGGCGCCCTTGCGGGACTGAAAGTGCTGGACTTGTCGCGCGTTCTCGGTGGCCCCTACTGTGGCCAGATCCTGGCCGACCACGGTGCCGAAGTCATCAAGGTCGAGCCGCCTGCCGGCGACGAAACCCGCTCGTGGGGCCCGCCGTTTGCCGCGGACGGCACGGCGGCTTACTTCAACGGCCTCAACCGCAACAAACGCGACATCGTGATCGACCTGTCCAAGCCTGCAGGGCGTGACATCGTTCTGCGCATGCTCGAAGACTGCGACGTGCTGATCGAAAACTTCAAGATCGGCACGCTCGAGCGCTGGGGCATGGGTTATGAACAAACCCTGCGCGAGCGCTTCCCACGCCTCATCCATTGCCGCGTGAGTGGGTTCGGCGCCGACGGCCCGCTCGGCGGCGCACCGGGCTACGACGCCGTGGCGCAGGCACTGGGCGGACTCATGAGCGTCAACGGCACGCCAGAAACCGGGCCGCTGCGCGTCGGCGTGCCCGTGGTGGACATGGCCACGGGCCTTTCTGCCGTGATCGGCGTGCTGCTCGCGGTGATCGAACGCCAACGCTCAGGGCGCGGACAATTCGTCGAAGCGACGCTCTACGACAGCGCCATCGCGCTGCTGCACCCGCAAAGTGCCAACTGGCTCGAGTCGGGCAAGACGCCGCAACTCAGCGGCAATGCCCACTCCAACATCGTGCCCTATGACAAGTTCCCGACCAAGACCTGCGAGGTGTTCCTCGGCATAGGCAACAACGGGCAATGGAAAAAACTCTGCGAATTTCTGGGTCACCCGGAATTGGCCGAAGACCCGCGCTTTGTCACCAACGCCGAGCGCTTTCGCCACCGCGCCGAACTGCGCACCCTGCTCGAAGGCCATCTGCAGCAGGTCGATGGCGAGGAACTGTGCCGCAATCTGCTCGCTGCGGGCATTCCTGCCGGCGCAGTGCGCCTGATTCCTCAAGTGCTCACCGACGCGCACACTTTGCATCGCAAAATGGTCGTCGAAGTGGAGGGCAAGCGCGCGATCGGCATCCCGATCAAGCTCTCGCGCACACCAGGCGCCGCGCGCAGCGCCTCACCACGCTTCGGCCAGCACACGCGCGAAGTGCTCGAAGCCTTTGGCTTCGATAGCGAAACCATCGAAGCCCTGCTCGCCCAGGGTGTGGTCTTGGAGTCGCGTCCAGATTAGACCGCTGCGCCAGGGTTTGGCCCCCGACCCACGAAGGTCGGCCAGAAAAAGCGACGCGCCCGCTTCACTGGGTTTTCTGGGTCTGCCTGAAATTGGTGATGCCGTCGAGGATTTCCTGCTTGGCCTCGGCTACGCCCTTCCAGCCGATGATCTTGACCCATTTGCCTTCTTCGAGGTCTTTGTAATGCTCGAAAAAGTGGCCTATGGACTTGAGGATCATCGGGTGCACGTTGTTCACCGACTGCCAGTGCGTGTAAACGGGCAGCACCTTGTTGGTGGGCACGGCGAGCACTTTGCCGTCTATGCCCGCCTCATCTTCCATCAGCAAAATGCCCAGCGGTCGGCAGGGCACGACCACGCCGGGAATCAAGGGATGCGGCGTGATCACCAGCACGTCGACCGGGTCACCGTCACCCGACAGGGTCTGCGGCACATAGCCGTAGTTGGTCGGGTAGTGCATGGACGTGGTCATGAAACGGTCCACGAAGATGGCGCCCGACTCTTTGTCCACCTCGTACTTGATCGGGTCGGCGTTCATCGGGATTTCGATCACCACATTGAAGGCTTCGGGGGCGTTTTTGCCTGGAGAGACGTTGTTCAGAGACATTGATAAATAACGAAGAGTGAGAAATTTTTGGCCCTTAAGACGATGTTTGCCCTAGGACTAACCCTGATTTTAGGGGCGCAGACGCGCTTTTCCTTGTCAGGGACAGGGCCTTTTGCGTTAAATTGCCGGCGTTGGCCAATCGCGTCTTCGACCGTCGAAGGCACGAGGAAGCAACGCAGCGGGAGCACATCCGATGCGTTGTGTCTCCTTCCGTGCGACTGACTCATCTAGGAGAACCGAATGGCTGAAAACTCAGCACTGACTTCCCCTCTCATCCTGGCTTTGGTTTGCGGACTGGTTGCGGTGGCCTACGGCATCTGGGCCCGCGGCTGGATTCTTTCCAAGGACGCGGGCAACGCGCGCATGCAGGAAATCGCCGCCGCCATCCAGGCCGGCGCTGCGGCTTATCTGGCGCGCCAATACAAAACCATCGCACTCGTCGGCGTGGTGCTGGCGATCCTGATCGCCATTTTTCTCGACGTGACGACGGCGATCGGCTTCGTGCTCGGGGCCGTGCTTTCGGGCGCTTGCGGTTTCATCGGCATGAACGTCTCGGTGCGCGCCAACGTGCGCACTGCGCAGGCGGCCACGCAAGGCATAGGCCCGGCGCTCGACGTGGCGTTTCGCGGCGGCGCCATCACGGGCATGCTGGTGGTGGGCCTGGGCCTGCTCGGCGTGAGCGGCTTTGCCTGGTTTCTGACCTCGAGCGGGCATGCGGGCGCCTCGGCGTCGCTGAGCAGCCTGCTCAACCCGCTGATCGGCCTCGCGTTCGGCTCTTCGCTGATCTCTATCTTCGCGCGGCTGGGCGGCGGGATTTTCACCAAGGGCGCGGACGTGGGCGCCGACCTCGTGGGCAAGGTGGAAGCCGGCATCCCCGAGGATGACCCGCGCAACCCCGCCGTGATCGCCGACAACGTGGGCGACAACGTGGGCGACTGCGCCGGCATGGCTGCCGACCTGTTCGAGACCTACGCCGTGACGCTGATCGCCACCATGGTGCTCGGCGTGCTGCTCGTGGCGGCGGCGCCCGGCCAGGCCATGGTGTATCCGCTCGCGCTCGGTGCGGTGTCCATCATCGCGTCCATCATCGGCTGCTTCTTCGTCAAGGCTTCGCCCGGCATGAAGAACGTCATGCCTGCGCTTTACAAAGGGCTGGCGATCGCGGGCGTGCTCTCGCTGATCGCGTTTTATTTCGTGACCACCTGGATCGTCCCTGACAACGCGCTCGGCGGCACGGGGGCGCAGATGCGGCTCTTTGGTGCCTGCGTGGTGGGCCTGGTGCTGACGGCGCTGCTCGTGTGGATCACCGAGTTCTACACCGGCACGCAGTATTCGCCCGTGCAGCACATCGCCCAGGCCTCGACCACCGGCCACGGCACCAACATCATCGCGGGGCTCGGTGTGTCCATGCGCTCCACGGCCTGGCCGGTGCTGTTCGTGTGCATAGCGATCATCGTCGCGTACCAGCTCGGCGGCCTGTACGGCATTGCCGTGGCGGCCACGTCCATGCTGAGCATGGCGGGCATCGTGGTGGCGCTCGACGCCTACGGCCCGATCACCGACAACGCCGGCGGCATCGCCGAAATGGCCGAGCTGCCCAGCAGCGTGCGCGACATCACCGACCCGCTGGATGCCGTGGGCAACACCACCAAGGCCGTGACCAAGGGCTACGCGATCGGCTCGGCCGGTCTGGCCGCGCTGGTGCTGTTTGCCGACTACACGCACAAGCTCGAAGCCCTGGGCCAGAGCGTGCGCTTCGACCTCTCCGAGCCCATGGTGATCGTCGGCCTGTTCATCGGCGGCTTGATTCCTTACCTCTTCGGTGCCATGGCCATGGAGGCCGTGGGCCGTGCCGCAGGGGCCGTGGTGGTCGAGGTGCGCCGCCAGTTCAGCACCATCGCCGGCATCATGGAAGGCAAGGCCAAGCCCGAATACGGCAAGGCTGTGGACATGCTCACGGCCGCCGCCATCAAGGAAATGGTGATCCCCAGCCTGCTGCCCGTGATCACGCCGATCGCGGTCGGCCTGCTGCTCGGGCCCAAGGCGCTGGGCGGGCTGTTGATGGGCACCATCGTCACGGGCCTGTTCGTCGCGATCAGCATGTGCACGGGCGGCGGTGCCTGGGACAACGCCAAGAAATACATCGAAGACGGCCACTTCGGCGGCAAGGGCAGCGAGGCCCACAAGGCCGCCGTCACGGGCGACACCGTGGGTGACCCGTATAAAGACACCGCCGGCCCCGCGATCAACCCCTTGATCAAGATCATCAACATCGTCGCGCTGCTCGTGGTGCCGCTGGTGGTCAAGTTCCACGCGGGTTGAGATAAAAAAGCCGCTGCCGCCGTCTCTTTGGGGGTGGCGCATGCGCAGCACAAAAGCCTGCCCCGGTCGAGACATTCAGCCGCGGCAGGTTTTTTTATGCTTCTGAACCTTGCGGCGTGAGGGTCTGCAACAGCTGCGCAGCCACGGCGACGGCGATCACTGCTGGCTCCTTGCCGCGGATGCCAGGGACGCCAATGGGGCAGGTGATGTGCGCCAGCTCGTGCTCGGCAAAGCCACGCGCACGCAGGCGGCTTGCAAACGTGGCCCACTTGGTGCGGCTGCCGATCAAGCCGATGAAGGGCAGGTCGCCGCGTGCGCGCTGGCGGCGCAGGCAGGCGTGCACGAGCGCAAAGTCTTCGGCGTGGCTGAAGCTCATGATGAGCACGCGCGTGCCCGGCGCGAGGCTGGCAACGGCGCCGTGCACCGGCTCGGAATGCTCGCAGCGCAAAGCCTCCTCCGGCAACATCGGCGCATCGCACGGCTGAGCGGGAAAGGCATCCTCGCGGCTGTCGAACCAGCGCACGGCAAATGGCAGCGGCGCGAGCACTTGCACGAGCGCGCGCCCCACGTGCCCCGCGCCGAACAGCGCGAGCGGGTGGCGGCGCGGTGCAAGGCGCAGTTTCAGCGCAGGAACGTCGGCGCTGCCGACGAGCACAAACCCCAGTTCGACCGCGCCGCCGCAGCACTGACCCAGCGCGGGGCCAAGCGCGTAATGCAGCCGCAGCGGGGTATCGCTGGCGCGAGCGTCACCATCGGGCGCACCGGGTACGCCGCGCGCAGCCAGTAAGCGCCGCGCCTGCGCGATAGCCTGGTGCTCCAGATGTCCGCCGCCTATGCTGCCGAAGACCTGCGCGGCAAACACCAACATCCACGCGCCGGCTTCCCTTGGCGCCGAACCTTGGATAGACTCCACGCGCACCAGGCAGGCAGCCTGGCCCGCAGCCAATGTGCTCCACAGAACCTGCAGGTTACGCAATTCCGCCATTTCCATCTCCAGCGTACCCATGTCCTCGCTCCCTCCCCCGCCCGAAACGGCCACCGAACCCCGCCGCTGGCGGCTTGCCAGCCTGTTGACCGCCATCACCGCTATGGTGACGGCGTGCAAGTCGCCGCCCCAGGCCCCCACGGCTTCGCCTTCTGCACAAGACAGCGTCCTGCCAGGCACCGAAACCGTGCATGCCTCGTCCGCCAGCACACCGCGCGCCTACCGCCAGGACGCAGCACGGCACCTTTATGAGCGCAACGCGGGGCGCATCTACCAGGGCAAACTGCCACCCATGCTGTATGCGATCGGCGTGCTCGACATAGAAATCGATCGCGCGGGCCGCGTCACCGCCTTGCACTGGAAGCGTGCACCCAGCCATGCGCCTGAGGTCGTGGCCGAGATCGAACGCATCGCGCGCGCCGCCGCCCCCTACCCTGCGCCGCAGCGCATGGGCCGCGTCACTTACACCGACGTCTGGCTGTGGGACAAGAGCGGGCACTTTCAGCTCGACACGCTGACCGAAGGGCAGATGTAAGTCAGCAAAGTGCCGGCCATGCGCCTCGGCCTCTCAGGAGCCGCGGTAGGTGGCATAGCTCCAGGGGCTCACGAGCAGCGGCACATGGTAATGCTGGTCGGCGTGCGCGACGCCAAAGTCCAGATTCACCTGATCGAGAAAATTCGGCTGTGGCAGCACCACGCCGCGCGCCGCAAAATATCCCGCAACGTTGAAGCGCAGCCGGTAGGTGCCGCAGCGCAGGCTCACATCGTCGAGCAGGGGCGCGGCGCTGCGCCCGTCCTGGTTCAGCACCACGCGCTTGAGCAAGCTCGCGGCCTCGCCGTGCATCTCGTAAAGTGCGACTTCCATGCCGGCAGCGGGGCAGCCGTGCATGGTGTCCAGCACATGGGTACTCAAGCCCATCTCGAAATCTCCTCAAAATACGCCCAGGCCTTACAAACTTGTGGGCACGAAAACTGCACATGCAATCTTCGTGCACATGACCATGTTTTTTGGAACGCCCCATGTTTTACGACACCACGCTCGATTACCCACGCGACCTGATTGGCTACGGCCCCAGGCCGCCGCATGCGCAATGGCCTGGCGGCGCGCGCATCGCCGTGCAGTTCGTGCTCAACTACGAGGAAGGGGGTGAAAACTGCGTGCTGCACGGCAACCCGGGCTCGGAGCAATTCCTCTCGGAAATGTTCAACCCCGAAAGCTACCCCGCGCGCCACATGAGCATGGAGAGCATCTACGAGTACGGCGCGCGCGTGGGTGTGTGGCGCATTGTGCGCGCGTTCGCCGAGCGCGGGCTGCCGCTCACGGTGTTCGCCGTCGCGAGCGCGCTCGCGCGCCACCCCGAACTCGCACGGGCACTGGTGCAGCAGGGGCACGAAATTGCCTGCCATGGCCTGCAGTGGATCCACTACCAGAACGTGCCCGAGGACGTGGAGCGCGCCCACATGCAGCAGGCCATGGAAATACTCACGCAGCTCACGGGCACGCGCCCGCTGGGCTGGTACACGGGGCGCGACAGCCCGAATACGCGCCGGCTCGTGGCCGACGATGGCGGCTTTGCCTACGACAGCGACTACTACGGCGACGACCTGCCTTTTTGGATGAAGGTGCGGCGCAGCGACGGCCAGGTGGTGCCGCAACTGATCGTGCCCTACACGCTGGACTGCAACGACATGCGCTTTGCGCTGCCGCAGGGCTTTTCGCACGCCGAGCCCTTTTTCCACTACATGAAGGACACTTTCGACGCGCTCTATGCCGAGGGCGACCCCGCCGACGCGAATGCGCCCAAGATGATGAGCGTGGGCATGCACTGCCGCCTGCTCGGGCGCCCGGGGCGCATCACGGCGCTGCAGCGCTTTCTGGACTACGTGCTGCAGCACGACAAAGTCTGGGTGTGCCGGCGCATAGACATCGCGCGCCACTGGGCGGCCACGCACCCCTGCCCCACCCCCGAAGCGTGACCCAAGCATGCACAGCGCCATGCCCTACACACCAGGAGCCTGTCGGACTTTGGGCGTCGAAAGCGAGAATGCGCCCCAGCGAGGCCAGTTTTTGCCGGATTCGCCGCCCCATAGTGGTGCTATGGGGCAAGAAGACGGTAAAAAATGGGCCGCTGCGGCGCATTCGCAGCCGACGACTCCAAAGTCCGACAGGCTCCTAGACCAGCTCAACGCCGCCCCCGAGCCCGAAGCCCTGCAGATGCTCGCCGGCATCTACGAACATTCGCCCTGGATCGCGGCCGCGGCGCTGCACCAGCGCCCGTTCGAGTCGCTCGCGCAGCTCAAATACGCCATGGCCGAAGTGGTCACGTGCGCCGACACGGACGCACAGCTCGCGCTGATCCGTGCACACCCCGAGCTCGCGGGCAAGGCCGCCATCGCACAAAGCCTCACGGCCGAATCTGCGCAGGAACAAAACCAGGCCGGCCTCACGGCCTGCACGCCGCAGGAGTTTGCGCGCCTGCACGAGCTCAACACCGCCTACAACGCACGCTTTGGCTTCCCGTTCATCCTCGCGGTGCGCGGGCCACGCGGCACGGGGCTGCAGCGCGCGCAAATCATCGATACCCTGGCGCGTCGCCTGCACCAGCACCCCGACGCCGAACGCGCCGAAGCGCTGCGCAACATCCACCGCATTGCCGAGTTGCGCCTGAACGATAAATTCGGCTTCACGCCGGCGCTGGGCAACATGGTCTGGGACTGGCACGAGCAGCTCGCGCGCCACAGCGAGCCCGGGTTTGCCGAACACGGGCAGCTCTGCGTCACCTACCTCAGCGACGCGCACCGCGCCTGCGCGGCCGAGCTGCACGCGCTGATGCAAACCAGCGGCTTCGACGCCGTGCACATCGACGCCGTGGGCAACGTGGTGGGGCGCTACCACGGCGCCACGCCGGGCGCACGCGCGCTGCTCACGGGATCGCACTACGACACCGTGCGCAACGCCGGCAAGTACGACGGGCGGCTGGGCATTTTCGTGCCCATCGCCTGCGTGCGCGAACTCGCGCGCACCGGCCGGCGCCTGCCCTTTGCGCTCGAAGTGGTGGCGTTTGCCGAAGAAGAAGGCCAGCGCTTTGCCGCCACATTCCTGGGCTCGAGCGCGCTCGTGGGCGACTTCGACCCGGCCTGGCTCGACCAGCGCGACGCCGCCGGCATCACGCTGCGCGCAGCCATGCAGCGCGCCGACTTGCGCATCGAAGACATCCCCAGCCTGCGGCGCGACCCGGCGCAGTACCTGGGCTTCGTCGAGGTACACATCGAACAAGGCCCGGTGCTGTGCGAATTGAACCTGCCGCTGGGCGTGGTCAGCGCGATCAACGGCAGCGTGCGCTATCTTGGTGAATTCATCGGCGAGGCCAGCCACGCCGGCACCACCCCCATGAACCGCCGCCGCGACGCGGCCTGCGCCGCCGCCGAGCTGGCGCTGTACCTGGAGCAGCGCGCTGCGCAGGACGGCGACTCGGTCGCCACCATGGGCCAGCTCGGCGTGCCGCAGGGCTCGGTCAACGTGGTGCCGGGGCGCTGCAGCTTCAGCCTGGACTTGCGCGCGCCCAGCGACGCGCAGCGCGACCGCATGGCCGCCGACGTGCTGGCGCAGGTCGAGCGCATCGCCACCCGGCGCGGCCTGCAGTACGCGCTGCAGGAAACCCTGCGCGCGGCCGCCGCGCCCAGCGCGCCCGCGTGGCAGCGCCGCTGGGAGGCGGCCGTGCAGGCGCTGGGCCTGCCCGTGCAGCGCCTGCCCAGCGGCGCAGGCCACGACGCCATGAAGCTGCACCAGATCCTGCCACAGGCCATGCTGTTCGTGCGCGGCGAAAACGGCGGCATCAGCCACAACCCGCTCGAATCGACCACCAGCGACGACATGGAACTCGCCGTGCGCGCGCTGCAGAAGTTGCTCGAAAACCTGGCTCGGGAAATACTCGTATAGCTCCCATAAAAATAGCTGCTAGCGCTTACTACACAAGCGCTAGAGGCCAATTTCATGCATAAAACCATGCCCCAAGAAAACCTCTACGCCCCGCTCGACGCCTGGATAGACGCGCACTTCGACGAAGAAGTCGCCTTCCTGCAGCAACTCGTGCGCGTGCCCACCGACACGCCGCCCGGCGACAACGCGCCGCACGCCGACAAGACGGCCGAGCTGCTCGCCGCCTGGGGCTTTGCCGCCGAAAAATACCCCGTGCCCGCTGCCGAGGTGCGCGCGCACGGCATGCAAAGCATCACCAACCTGATCGTGCGCCGGCGCTACGGCACGGGCGGCAAAACCATCGCGCTCAACGCTCACGGCGACGTGGTGCCGCCCGGCGAGGGCTGGACGCACGACCCTTACGGCGGCGAGATCGTCGCTGGCAAGCTCTACGGCCGCGCCGCCGCGGTAAGCAAGAGCGACTTCGCCACCTACAGCTTTGCCGTGCGCGCGCTCGAAGCCGTGGCGCGGCCGCAGCGCGGCGCGGTGGAGCTGCACTTCACCTACGACGAGGAATTCGGCGGCGAACTCGGCCCCGACTGGCTGCTGCGCCAGGGCCTGACGCAACCCGACCTGATGATGGCCGCGGGCTTCAGCTACGAAGTGGTGGTGGCGCACAACGGTTGCCTGCAGCTCGAAGTGACCGTGCACGGCAAGATGGCGCACGCCGCGGTGCCCGACACCGGCGTCGATGCGCTGCAAGGCGCCGTCGCCATCATGAACGCGCTGTACGCCGAGAACGCCAGGTACCGCCAGATCACGTCCCAGGTGCCCGGCATCACGCACCCTTACCTCAACATCGGCCGCATCGACGGCGGCACGCACACCAACGTGGTGCCCGGCACAGTCGTGCTCAAGCTCGACCGGCGCATGATCCCCGAAGAAGACCCCGCCAAAGTCGAGGCACAGCTGCGCACGCTCATCGCCACGACTGCGCAGCAGTTCAACGCCGAGCGCGGCTACGACAGTGCCGGCGGCGACGCCCTGCGCGTGGACATCCGGCGCCTGCTGCTCGCGCGCGCCATGACGCCGCTGCCGGGCAACGCGCCGCTGGTGCAGGCGCTGCAAAAGCACGGCGCGGCCGTGTTCGGCGAGCCCATCCCGGCCCGCGGCACGCCGCTTTACACCGACGTGCGCCTGTACGTGGAGCGCGGCATCCCCGGCGTGATCTACGGCGCCGGCCCGCGCAGCGTGCTCGAATCGCACGCCAAGCGCGCCGACGAGCGGCTGGACCTGCAAGACCTGCGCCGCGCCACCAAGGTGGTGGCGCGCACGCTCTGCGACCTGCTGACCTGACGCTCTCGGCGCCTGTACGCCGGTAAAAACCGGTGGCTGCGTCCGACCGTGCACAAGGGGCGCCTACATGCGGGCGTGCTGCGGGTAAATTCGGGGGGTTGAGACTACTTCACTTGACGACCGCATGACCAAACCCCTCTCGCCCGCCGAACAAGTTTTGCGCGACGCCGCGCGCGCCTACCACGCCACGCCCGTGCGCGGCAAAATTTCCGTGAGCCCGACCAAGCCGCTGTCGAACCAGCGCGACCTCTCGCTCGCCTATTCGCCCGGGGTGGCCTACCCTTGCCTGGACATCCACGCCGACCCGTCCAAGGCCTTCGACTACACGGCGCGCGGCAACCTCGTGGGCGTGGTCACCAACGGCACGGCCGTGCTGGGTCTGGGTGACATCGGCCCGCTTGCGGGCAAGCCCGTGATGGAAGGCAAAGGCTGCCTGTTCAAAAAGTTCGCCGGTATCGACGTCTTCGACATCGAACTCGCCGAGCGCGACCCGGACAAGCTCGTCGAAATCATCGCCGCGCTCGAACCCACGCTGGGCGGCGTCAACCTCGAGGACATCAAGGCGCCCGAGTGCTTTTACATCGAGCGCAAGCTGCGCGAGCGCATGAACATCCCCGTGTTCCACGACGACCAGCACGGCACGGCCATCATCTCGAGCGCCGCACTGCTCAACGGGCTGGAGCTCGTGGGCAAGCGCATCGATGCGGTCAAGGTGGCCGTATCGGGCGCGGGCGCAGCGGCCCTCGCCTGCGTCGATGTCATGGTGGAGCTCGGCGTGCGGCGCGAGAACGTCTTCATGGTGGACTCCAAGGGCGTGATCTACGAAGGCCGCCCCGGCGGCTACGACGAGTCCAAGGCGCGCTACGCACAAAACACCAGCGCGCGCACGCTCGCCGACGTGGTGCAGGGCGCGGACGTGTTCCTCGGCTGCTCGGCGCCCGGCGTGCTCACGGCCGAGATGGTCAAGACCATGGCGGACAAGCCCATCATCCTCGCGCTCGCCAACCCCGAGCCCGAGATCCGTCCCGAGCTCGCCAAGGCCGTGCGCCCCGACTGCATCATCGCCACGGGCCGCTCGGACTACCCGAACCAGGTCAACAACGTGCTGTGCTTTCCGTACATCTTCCGCGGCGCGCTCGACTGCGGCGCGACCAAGATCACGGACGCCATGAAACTCGCCTGCGTGCGCCAGATCGCCGACCTGGCCAAGGCCGAGATGAGCGACGAAGTGGCCGCCGCCTATGCCGGCAAGGAGCTGCGCTTCGGGCCCGATTACCTGATCCCCACGCCGTTCGACGTGCGCCTGATATTGCGCATCGCCCCCGCCGTGGCGCAGGCCGCGGCCGAGTCGGGCGTAGCCACGCGCCCCATTGCCGACCTGGACGCCTACCGCGAGAGCCTCTCGCGCTTCGTCTATCAGACCAGCATGTTCATGCGCCCCGTGTTCGCCGCGGCCAAAGCCCAGCCGCGGCGCGTGGCCTACGCCGAAGGCGAGGACGAGCGCGTGCTGCGCGCAGCCCAGGTGGCCGTCGATGACGGGCTCGCGCGCCCCATTCTGATCGGCCGCCCCGCGGTGATCGCTGCGCGCATCGCCAAAGCGGGCCTGCGCATCCAGCCCGGCAGCGACGTGGAAATCTGCAACCCCGAGGACGACCCGCGCTTTCGCCAGTATTGGGAGACTTACCACCGCCTCATGGGTCGCAATGGCGTCACGCCCGAGGCCGCCAAGGCCGCGGTGCGCCGCTCCAACACCTTGATTGCCGCCCTGATGGTGCACCTGGGCGACGCCGACGCCATGCTGTGCGGGCTGGTGGGGCGCTTTGACAGTCACCTCGAACACATCCGCGACATCCTCGGCGTGAAAAAAGGCGCGCCGGGCCTCGCGACCGTGAACGCGCTGATGCTCGACCAATACACCTTGTTCATCGCCGACACCTACATCCACGAAGACCCGAGCGCCGAGCAGCTCGCGGCCATCGCGCTCATGGCCGCCGAAGAGGTGCAGCGCTTCGGCCTGCCACCCAAGGTGGCGTTTTTGTCGCACTCCAACTACGGCTCTTCGAGCCGCGCCTCGGCGCGCAAGATGCGCCACGCGCGCGACCTGTTCAAGGAGCTCGCGCCGCACATCGAGTGCGACGGCGAGCTGCACGGCGACGCCGCGCTGTCCGAAGACGTGCGCCGCAACAGCTTGCTCGACGCCACGCTCAGCGGCGCCGCCAACGTGCTGATCTGCCCCAACCTGGACGCGGCCAACATCCTCTTCAACGTGCTCAAAACCACGAGCGCGCATGGCACCACCATCGGCCCCATCCTGCTCGGCGCGGCGGCCCCGGCGCACGTGCTCACGCCCTCCTCGACCGTGCGCCGCGTGGTCAACATGACCGCGCTGGCGGCCGCCAACGCAGCCGCGCCGAAAGTCTGAGCCCAGCTTGGAATCGTCGGCTGCGAATGCGCCGCAGCGGCCCATTTTTTACCGGCTTCTTGCCCCATAGTCTCGCTATGGGGCGGCCATTGATCGCCGCAGAGGCTGCACCCGTAAAATTTGGCATCAAATGGGCTTTTGAGGCTCATCCTTCAAGCGCCAGTTGCTACTCTATAAATAGCAATTCGAGCAGCCTCACTTGCTCGGCTTCGCACGAGGCAAAGCAGCTGTACCGCTACGCTGCCCGCGGCAGCTGCTTCTGTTATCTGATTGGACGCACAGAAACTGTGCGCAGATTTTTTTACCCCGCAGTCCCTCGCCTCTTTTCCCGGGCACGCTCCATGGCTGCAGCGATGGCCGCTTGCCGCGCCTGCGCGGAAGATGGAGAGACAGGCGTCAGCACCGTCGCCCGCGGCTGGGCCGCAGTTGGAGCAGGCGTCAGTGTGACGCTTGGCGCGGCGCGTCTGCGCTGGTGCCGGGCGTAGCGCTCGCGTGCAGCTTCGGCCTGGGCCTGCGACCACGCGTTCCACCCCGTGGCCGTGCCGCTCGCATTTTCGAGCTGGATGCAATCGACCGGACACGCCGGCAGGCAGAGCTCGCAGCCCGTGCAATGCGCCTCGATCACGGTGTGCATGCGCTTGTTCGTGCCCACGATGGCGTCGGTGGGGCACACCTTGAGACACAGCGTGCAACCTATACAAGCGCTTTCATCGATGAAAGCAACGCTGCGCACTGTTTCCTGGCCACATGCCGCATCGAGGGGCATGGGTGGCTTGCCCGTGAGGGCGGAAAGCCGCGCCACACCTTCGGCACCGCCGGGCGGACAGCGGTTGATCGCTGCCTCGCCCACGGCAATGGCCTGCGCGTAAGCCGCACAATCGGGGTAGCCACAGCGCATGCACTGCGTTTGTGGCAGCAGCGCAGCGATTTGCTGCGCAAGCTCCGAAGCCCTCGCTGCCATTCCGGTCAGGACGAGGCTTCAGCAGCGCCAGGAGCTGCGCCAGCGACCGGCGCTGCATCCGCTTGGGGCGCCTGTGCGGTGGTAGCCGCTGCGGAAGTGTGCGCCGGCGCGGCTGCACCGCTCACCCATTGCGTAGCCACCGAAGGCGCAGACGCAACCTGCCCGGAAGCCGAGGGCGCGGTCTTTTTCGCTACTTTTTTAGTAGCTACATGGGTAGTTTTGGCGGCCGCTTCCGGGGGATTTTGTTCATTTTCTTGCGCTGCCGCCGAGGGTTCTGCGGGCACTGGAGCAGCGATTGCCACTTGCGCAACCGACGTTTGCGCCGCAGGCTGGTGCGCAAGGATGAAGTCACGCACCCGTGGGTAGACCATTTCGCGCCAGCGCCGACCGCTGAAGATGCCATAGTGCCCGGCGCCGGGCACCTCGTAGTGGAATTGCTCCTTTTGCACGATGCCGGTGCACAGGTCATGTGCGGCGCGCGTCTGGCCCGAGCCGGAGATGTCGTCGAGTTCACCTTCGACGGTGAACAAGGCCGTGTTTTTGATGTCCTGCGGGCGCACGGGCTCGAGCTCACCCGAGGGCGAACGCACCTCCCAGGTGCCACGCACCAGTTTGAACTCCTGAAACACCGTGTGGATGGTCTCGAGGTAGTAGTCGGCATCCATGTCGAGCACGGCGTTGTATTCGTCGTAAAACTGGCGGTGCGACTCGGCACTCGCATCGTCGCCCTTGATCAGGTTCAAAAAGTAGTCGTAGTGGCTGCTTGCATGCCGATCGGGGTTCATGGCCACGAAACCAGCGTGCTGCAAAAAGCCGGGATAGACGCGCCGCCCCGCCCCAGGGAAAGTCTCGGGCACGCGGTAGATCACGTTGTTTTCGAACCATTCGAAACTGCGCGTCGTGGCCAGGCTGTTGACCGCTGTGGGCGAGCGCCGCGCATCGATGGGGCCGCCCATCATGGTCATGCTCAGCGGCGTCTTTTCGCCGCGGCTCGCCATCAGCGACACGGCCGCGAGCACCGGCACCGTGGGCTGGCACACGCTCATCACGTGGCAGTTGCCGTAGATGCTCTGCAGGTGGCGGATGAACTCCTGCACGTAGTTGACGTAATCGTCGAGGTGGAATTCGCCCTGCGACAAGGGCACGAGGCGCGCGTTCTTCCAGTCGGTGATATAGACCTTGTGGTCTTTGAGCATGGTGCGCACGGTGTCGCGCAGCAGCGTCGCGTAGTGGCCCGACAGGGGCGCGACGATCAGCACCGCAGGCTGGTTCTTGAGCTTGGCAAGCGTGGCCGGGTCATCGGAAAAGCGCTTGAAGCGGCGCAGTTCGCAAAAAGGCTTGTCGATCTCCACGCGCTCGGCAATCGCCACATCCACGCCATCGACGTCAACCATATGGATGCCGAACTCGGGCTTTTCGTAGTCCTTGCCGAGGCGGTAAAACAAATCAAAGCCCGCGGCCATGCGCTGCGCCATCGGCGTTTCGCTCAAAGGCCACATAGGATTGCTGAACAGCTTGGAGGCCGCCAGGGAAAAGTCGGCAAAAGGCTCCATGAGGGAGCGTTGGGCTTCGTAAAGGTGGTAGAGCATGGCTGGACCGTCCGGTTATGTTGCGGTGCAGCAAAATATACCAGCACGCGGCTTGTTTTGCAGGGAAATTTTTGCATGCCAGAAACACAGAAACACGCTTGCAGGGCACGCGGCTGGCGCGAAAGCTGACGGTGTGACCAACGTGCCGCGGCTGCGCAGCCACTCTCTTTCACCGTGGCCCTCCGTTACCATCAGACCCCACGAACACTCAGAATCCGGCATGCCAACCCACTTGATCATGTGCTGCCACAACGGCGGTGCCTATGTGCAAACCCAGCTCGCCTCCATCCTCAGGCAAAGCGAACCCATCGATCACTTTCACATTTTCGACTTTGCCTCCACCGACGACACCGTCACGCGCATTGCTGAAGCGTTTCGCACCTTGACGCCCCACCAGCCTTACACCTTACATAGACAGCCAGATGCCCCCGGCCCAGCGCTGTCGTTTTTCCACGCTTTTGCGCAGGTTCAGCGGCAGGTTAAAGACGATGACTGCATCTTCATTGCCGACCAAGACGATGTCTGGCTACCGGGCAAGGTGCAAGCCATGTGCGCCACTTTCCGCCGCGAAATCGCCCGCACCCCTTCAGGCATGCTGGCGGTGTTTCACGATGTCCACATCGTCGATTCGAGCCTGAAACCCTTACAGACCAGTTTTTACACAGGCAACCCCTACCAAGTCCCCCGCGATCTGGCCGCTGACCGTTTGTTGCTTTGCAACCCGGTTGTCGGCCACACATTGGCTATTTCCGGTAAGTTGCTGCGCTATGTGTGCCAGCATGCAACACCGCGCCACTACCTCATGCACGATTGGGCCATCGTACTTTGGGCCAGCCGCGCTGGGCGCATCGTCTGGTATGGACAAAGCCCGCTCTCGCTCTACCGCCAGCACGCCCGAAACGTACTTGGCGCGCACCGGCGACGCCCCCTCTTTGAGAGGTTTCGCCGCACCCGCCGCTTTGCCCTTCAAGTAACCCAACAAGCGCTGGGCTTTGCCAAAGACCTGGCGCACGCCCCAGCAATATCGCTGAACACCACCGATCGAAAATGGATTCGCCTGGCAAACTCCGGTCAACTTACTTGGCGCGCCAGAATCTTTCTGGCCCAACTGGCGCTGCATACAGGCCCCACTTTCAAACGAAAGCTACTTTCAGCGTTCTTGTTATTCCAGCCTCGCCATTCACAAGACCGGAATAGCCCACAAGAAAACCCGCACCCAAATCCAAAAACGGGCGATGCTCTTGTGCACTCCAGACCTCCTCACCCATAGCACATAAAGCCATGCCGCTCTCAAGCCACTTATCATGTGCCCGGACTTCCGAACGATGAGGTGGCAAGCCGACCACAATGCACCGTTATCCTTTCCATATTGCCTTCATCGGTTCCGCCGGCCTACCCAACCGCTATGGCGGTTTTGAAGCATTCGTAGAACATTGCGCCCCCGTCATAGCCCGCATGGTACGGGCCGTCACCGTGACCTGTGACGCTCGTCTTTACCCAGACAAGTCCACTCCTTGGAACGGTGTTCACCGCGTTTTTATTCCCCTGCGCGCAAATGGCGCGAGTTCTATTTTTCATGATGCCCTGGCATTCATGTGCGTCTTTCGACGCGCAAGTCACATCATCGTTCTTGGAGTTTCGGGTGGTTTATGGTTTCCACTCTTTCGCCTCATGTGCAACTTCAACGGCAAAAAACTCATCGTCAATGTCGATGGAATCGAATGGCGCCGCGGCAAACACAGCCGCTTGCAACGCTGGTTTTTGCGTCTGTCTGGCATTACGGCCCAGCGGTTCGCGCATCACGTGATTTACGACAACGCAGCCCTTGCACCCTTCCTGAGTCCTTGCACACGACACAAAAGCAGCTTGGTCGCTTATCCAGGAGACCACGTACTGCGGCTCCCGGGCATAGATGTGCAACTCGGTACGGCCCTCACCATATGCCGCATAGAGCCTGAAAACAACCTGGAAATGCTGATTGAAGGGTTTTTGGCTTCACCCATGAATTGCTATACCATCGTGGGAAACTGGAAACACAGCGCCTACGCGAACCAATTGCATCAAAAATACAAAAACAATCCGCGCATAGTGATGTTGGATTCTACTTATGAATCGCAAAAGTTAGCAAGCTTGCGCCAATCCTGTCAAATTTATCTACACGGCCATAGTGTGGGCGGAACCAACCCCTCCCTTGTGGAGATGCTTTTCTACGACTGCCACATATTGTGCTTTGATGTGGCCTTCAACCGTGCCACAGCAGAAGATCGGGCGCTTTATTTTTCATCGGCAAGCCAATTAACAGAAGCCCTCGAAAATATTTTTAATTCAGACCAGCACCTCGGCAGCTCTTTACCGCAATCCGAAAGCAAATATACCGCTTATACCATTGCAAAAAAATATGTGCAAATTTGCGCTCGTCTCGTAAAAGGTGAGCGCCTTCAATAGCCGAAAGCCGACACCTGCCCCCTATAACAGCACCTTCAATCCAGACCCCATCAACGCCAGGGCCAAACAAAGCTGAATCCAGCGGCCCGATATTTTTTCTGCCAACAGGCTCCCGAGCAGCACCGCCGGGATAGAGCCCGCCAATAGGCTCATCAACAGCTGGCCATTGACCATTCCGGCAAACAAGTATCCCAGCCCAGCCACTACCGCCAACGGAATGGCATGCACGATGTCGGTGGCCACCAGCCGATGGGGTGTCATACGCTGTGGATATAGGCAAAGCAGCAGCACGCTACCCAGTGCACCGGCGCCCACCGACGTCAATGCCACACACAAACCCAGCACCGCTCCAGACACCACGGCCAAGGCCGGCTGCGCAGCCCTGAATCGGTCGGCCCGACCGATCCCGCGCACTCTTGCATAGGCAAGCAACTGCGGCGCACACAGCAGCCCAATGGCCGCGATCAACACAACCACGCCAATGGCTTTTGTCAGCCACGCCACCTTGGCCGCAGCAACTCCCCAGCCCACCATGCCTACGATCAACGCCGCCATGGGCAAGCTCCCCAGCCAAAGCAGCTTGGCCACGTGCCAATCCACACTGCCGCGCATGTGATGCACCCTCGCGCCAACCAGCTTCGTGATTGCCGCAAACCACAGGTCGGTAGCAATCGCTGCAGTGGGCGGCACGCCAAAGAAGATCAGCAAGATCGGGGTCATCAAGGCGCCGCCCCCCACCCCCGTCAAGCCGACCATGAACCCTGTCAAAGAACCAGCCAGCACATAGCCCGCGTCCACCATGCCCAGCTCACCTCGGCCGTGTGCACGTGCAGCGCACAGGACACGCCGGCAAAAAGCCGGGCAACGCACACCCGTTTTCGACGGGCAACAAGCATTTGATTTGTCGCATAAGGTGATATGCTAAGTAAAAACGATGGATGATAGTTCATCGTCAAGTGTGAAACACAGAAAATATCAACAAAATGCAAAATGCGACAAATCAAGACCCTGCCCTGCTGCGGCTGGACGCCCCGCGCGTCTGGGACACCGAGCTCGCTTTCAAGCACCTCAAAGCCACGGGCGAGGCAGATACCAAGCGCACCGCAGAGCGCCGTCTGAACGCACTGGGCATCTTGCCCAAAGAGCTATCAGAAGCCGACTTGCTGGACGAACGTGACCGCACACCCAACCGCCTGGTGTTGGACTGGGCCATAGCCCAAGCCCGCAAGCGACGTGATCGGGTGCTGCTTGCACAGATAGCTATCCTGCCCAGCGGGCAACCCTGCTTGCACGCCAATGACGCCCGCGGTGCACGATTTTGGGTACCAATGCCGCGCCTGGAACGAGAGGCAGCCCTACAAGCCATCACCGACTTGCAGCGCCACATTGGCAAACCCATCGCCGTATTTCCACACGGCGCCTTGGTGGCCTGCTTGCGTGGTGAACCTAACTTGCCAAACATCCAGCTCTGCCCCCAGGCCTACCAACCCGTGTTGCCTTCAGGGCTGCGCCTGGGCGGCAACCCCAAACCCGACCTGGCGCCGTCGCCCCATCTGAGGCGGCTGGAGGCCGAGAGCATCCACATCCTCCGCGAAGCCGTAGCGGAGGCCCAAAATCCCGTGATGCTGTATTCCATCGGCAAAGACAGCGGCGTCATGCTGCACCTGGCCCGCAAGGCCTTCTACCCTGCACCACCGCCATTTCCTTTGCTGCACGTGGACACCCGCTGGAAATTTCAGGAGATGTACCTGTTCCGAGACTTCATAGCCCGCGAAAGCGGCATGGACCTGCTCGTGCACACCAACCCCGAGGCTATCGAAAAAAACATCAACCCGTTCGACCACGGCTCCGCGCTGCACACCGACATCAGCAAAACCGAAGCGCTCAAACAGGCGCTTGACCACTACAAATTCGACGTGATTTTTGGCGGCGCCCGGCGCGATGAAGAAAAGTCCCGCGCCAAAGAGCGCATCTTCTCGTTTCGCACCAACACCCACCGTTGGGACCCGAAAAACCAGCGCCCCGAGCTCTGGAACCTCTACAACACCCGCAAAAAAGAAGGTGAGAGCATCCGCGTATTCCCACTGTCGAACTGGACCGAGCTGGACATCTGGCAATACATCTACCAAGAAAACATTCCCGTAGTGCCGCTGTATTTCGCCAAGCCGCGGCCCGTGGTCGTGCGGCCCGAGATGATCATGATGGTCGATGACGAACGCTGTCGCCTGCTGCCCGGAGAACAAATCGAAATCCGGAAAGTACGTTTCCGTACCCTGGGCTGCTACCCCCTCACCGGCGCCATAGAGTCCGAAGCCGAAACGATTGAAGACATCCTCCTCGAGACCATCAACACCCGCCAGTCCGAGCGCCAAGGCCGCAAGATCGACACCGACAGCGCCGGCTCCATGGAAAAGAAAAAACAGGAAGGCTATTTCTGATGGCGCGCCCCAAGAAAACCCCCACCCCGTCCTGCCCCCCCAAAGCAGCCACCGTCCGCGAATGGCTGACCCGGCAAGCCCAGCAAGACCTGCTGCGCTTCATTACCTGCGGCAGCGTGGATGACGGCAAAAGCACGCTGATTGGCCGCCTGCTGTGGGAATCACAGCAAATCTTTGACGACCAGCTGCGCACCCTGCAAGCCGATTCCCGTCGGTACGGCACCCAGGGCAACGACATCGACTTTGCCCTGCTTGTGGACGGCCTAGCCGCCGAGCGGGAACAAGGCATCACCATCGACGTGGCCTACCGCTTCTTCTCCACCCCCCGGCGCAAGTTCATCGTGGCCGACACCCCGGGGCACGAACAATACACCCGCAACATGGTTACGGGTGCCTCTACGGCCGATGTCGCGGTGCTGCTCATCGATGCCCGCCAGGGCATGCTCACCCAGACCCGCCGCCACGCCTACCTCGTGTCGCTGGTCGGCATCAAACACGTAGTGCTGGCCATCAACAAAATGGACTTGCTCGGCTACCAGAAAACCGTTTTCGACACCATCGCTGCCGACTTCGCCACCATTGCCGAAGCGCTCGGCTTCCAAAGCATCACGCCCATCCCCGTGTCAGCCCTCCAGGGCGACAACGTCACCGCCCGCTCCCCGCACACCGCCTGGTACCAAGGGCCCACGCTGATGGGCTGCCTGGAAACCATCGACATCCCCAAACCCAGCCAACACAAAGCCATATTCCCGGTGCAGTGGGCCAACCGCCCCAACGCCAGCTTTCGGGGCTTCAGCGGCACGCTCGCCGCGGGCCGCTTGGCATTGGGCGACGAACTGCGCGTAACCGCCTCGGGCCAGACGGCAACGCTCACGCGCATCGTGACCGCCGATGGCGACCTGAACACCGCCCAGGCCGGCGACGCAGTGACCCTGGTGCTCGATCGGGAGCTAGATGCCTCGCGCGGTGACGTGATCGCCCTGGCCGCCCAACCGCTGGAAATGACCGACCAGTTCGAGGCCACCCTGGTGTGGATGCACGACGAACCCGGCCTGCTAGGCCGCGCCTATGAACTGAAACTGGCAAACCAATGGGCCGGCGCCAGCATCACCAGCCTCAAATACCGCCTGGACGTGAACACCCAGGCGCACGAATCGTGCAAACAACTGGCGCTGAACGACATCGCCGTGGTCAACCTGGCATTGAGCAAGCCGCTCGTGTTCGCCCCCTACACCGCCAACCAGACGCTGGGCGGCTTCATCTTGGTGGACAAATTCACCCACGCCACGGTCGCCGCCGGCATGATCCGCCACAACCTGCGCCGGGCACAAAACGTGCACCGCCAAGCGCTCAGCATCACCCGCGAAGACCGCGAACGGCTCAACGGCCACAAAGGCAAGGTCATCTGGTTTACCGGGCTATCCGGCTCAGGCAAATCCACCATCGCCAACGCGCTGGAGAAAGAACTGCACGCCCAAGGCAAGCGCACCTACATTCTGGATGGCGACAACGTGCGCCAGGGCCTGAACAAAGACCTGGGCTTCACCGACGCCGACCGGGTGGAAAACATCCGCCGCGTGGCCGAAGTGGCCAAGCTGATGATGGACGCCGGCCTGATCGTAATGACCGCCTTCATCAGCCCATTTCGGGCGGAGCGGCAGATGGCCAGGGAACTGATTGGCGAAGACAACTTCATCGAGGTGTTTGTGGACACACCGCTGGAAGTGTGCGAGCAGCGCGATCCCAAGGGCCTATACAAAAAGGCGCGCAGCGGTCAACTGCCGAACATGACGGGGATCAATAGCCCGTATGAGCCACCCACGGCAGCCGCCTTAACCATCAATACGGGAGTCGTTGACGCCAAAGACGCGGTTGCGAAGATAAGCTGCCATCTGGCTGGGTGCAAATAGTGTCATTCTGAGATTCATGCAATAAAAAACTCAATCAACGGCCACAAAAACGAAACGTTTATCCATTTTATACTTCAAAAAATACCCCAAAGACAAACCGAGCAGCCCACCCAGATATCGCATCTGCTTTGTTTGAAAAATTTCCTGAAATCCAAACTCAAAAGCCCAAAAAATAACCGTCGTCAGAACGCCCATTGCGGAATATAGAACAAAGGTGCGGATATCATGCGCCGCACTCAGAGTGCGAAACCGAAAGATGTAACGCTTGTCAAGCCAATACTTGACCAGCAAGCCAATGAATGTGCCGACGAAAATCGAAAGCGTAATGGCATACACGCCATGATATAGCCGAACGAATACATCTTGGGCAAAGATGTTTGCAAAAGATGCGATTGCGGCAAATAGAATATAGAAGATCGTCAGGCGCATAAAGGCGGCAACCGTCAATCTAAAGAATAAACACCCCAATACGACCAAGCATAGTCGCAGGATGATTCGCAATTATTTCTAAAAATCAGCGTATCATTCGCAATATTATCCATATTCAACGACTTGCTGCGCCGCATGTCCTGCGGCGCCGTCTCGGGCTGTATGCAGTCATGAAATATGTTTGCTCCACTACTTTTTAAAAATAGGTCAAAACAGATGCCATGATGTTTTCCGGCGGCGCCTTCCCGTATCCCGTAAAAAAAATCAATTTTTGATTTATCCTTTGGCAACCTGATTGAAAGCTCAGATGGCGCATGGGCAAAAATATGATCGCCTTCGATTTGAACAAAGGGCGCCGTAACATTGGTGGACTGCATCATTTCCATCAAAATTTCTTTTGATTTTTTGAAATTAACGGATATTTTGGCAATGTCGGCGTTCGAAAAATATGGTGACTTCCGCAAAAGTACATAGCCAGGGAAGTTGAATCTTTCATCAGGGATATATGCGCGCTGACCTTCTAAGATTTCCGTAGATTGCTCATGCCCCCATCGCGGCTCATGACGCAATATATAGTCAGGTTGATACTTTTCGAACCAGCCGGTAAAATCTCTCCGGGCTATAAAGTCTGCATTGTATTTATTCGTCAATCCTAGTATGTCGATTATGTTTCTATCGGCATACCATCCTACGGTACCCACTTCCACCATGGCGACGGAGGCATTAGGTGGGGTATTGTTCTTTAACCATATCCCTATCTTGGCATAATCCTCCCTATTGCCCGTCGCAACAGATGCACTTGTTTGAAAGAAAAAATAAGCAACGCCGCACAAAAATACTCCAATAGCTCCCGCGCGAGCTAAACGCCCAAAATTACCGCCAATCCAACAGGCAAGGCTTTCGAGCGCCCGGGAAGAAAATAATATTCCAAAATAAAAGAAAGGCGCGTAATACCAGTGATAGTTTGGAATATTCATGAGTGAATAAAATGAGAAAAGAAGAAAAATAAAAATCAATGAATAAAAGGCAGCTCTTTTTCTTACTAAAATTATTGCACCAGCTGCAGACAATACAACAAATATCCACCTCACAATTTTGTTTCCAGAAAAGGCCATTTGATCCAAATACCCGCTATTCAAAAATATCCATCGCTCCCCCCAAAGACCTGATTTCCCTTGGCCAATTTTGGCGCTACCTGTTGCAGGCAAAGGGCTGCCGTAATAGATATAATTTATTACAAAAGGAACCAAAAACAATAGAGCAGCGGCAATGATAAATTTTAATGGCGGGAGTCTTTTTCTAGCCACTGCATCAAGCGCGAGTGGTAGGGCCAGAAAAACACCTTCACTTCTCGTATTAACCAAAAGCGCAAGGGCAATGACAAGATAATTGGACTGAATCTTGTATAAATAAAGCGATGCGACAATTAATGCAAGAAACAAAGTTGTTTCCATACCAAAGGTGAAGTAGAAATAGCCAAAACTGGCTACGGCGACGCTTGTTAACACCTTGCCGTAAATGGACTCAGAAAAAAGCTCACCACCAAGCGCAGAGGCTATAAATAAAAACAACCCCGACAGCGAGATGGATAAAATTTGTAAATTACTGACAACAAAAGACAGTAATAACGTAATATATGAATACAAAGGAGACGTGAGGCCATTAAATCGCTCCCCGGGGTTGTAAACCAACCCAAAACCATTCTGGAAGTTTTTGATGTATCGCAGGTAAATCAAGGCGTCATCTAGTTGAAAATATCGCCACCTGTACGAAAAAAATATTACCAAAATCAATGCCGGCACATACGTCAGCAAGCGAGTAATTTTTTTATTTTGCATATTCGTCACTTTAAATAATTGCGCATCAGCATCTTCCAGAGACATTTAAATACCCATCCGATTAAAAACCACCCTCGGCAAATGCCGCACCACCCACATGATAAGCGCCCACTTCCCCGGCGCATAAATCACCGTCTTGCCCTTGTCCGCCCCCCGCACGATGCACCGCGCCACATCCTCCACCGGCGCGAGCTTGGCGCCCTGGCCTTTGAGGTGCGCGGTCATGGGCGTATCCGTGGGGCCGGGCTTGACCAGCACCACCTTCACGCGCGTGGCGGCCAGGCGGTGTTGCAGGCCCTGCGCGTAGCGCGTGACCAAGCCTTTGGCGGCGCCATAGACGTAGTTGGACTTGCGCCCGCGGTCGCCGGCCACCGAGCCTATGAGGATCAGCGTGCCGCGGTCGGCGGCCTGCATCGGGCCTGCAAAAGCCTCGGCATACAGCGCGGGTGAGATGGCGTTGACTTCCAGCGCGTCGCGGCAGAGTTTCAGGTCTTTTTGGCACTCAGCCTGCTCTGGCAGTGCGCCATGCGCTATCAATGCGATATCGATCGGGCCTGGTGCCGTAAGGCGGTTGACCGTGGCCTGAATGGCCTCGGGGTCGAGAAAGTCGGCCGTCAGCACGTCGATGGTGGACTGCGCGCTGCGCACGCGCAGGTCGGCTGCCACGCGCTCGGTGCGCTGTGCGTCGCGGCCGATCAGCGTGAGGTGCGCCGGCCCTTGCTGTAGCCACAGCCGGGCGCAATGCTCGGCAATGGCCGACGTGGCGCCGACGATGACGATTCTTTTGGGGTCGCTCATTCAATGTCTCGATTCATTCCTGTCAACTTCCCATCAAACGACGCGACAGCGCCGAGCGGATGCCTGGGTCGCGGTAAGGCAAAAATTCTGGCAGGCGCGGATAGCCGGCTTCGAACAGTTCGCGCGGCATGCGTGCGTCCTTGGCCATGTAAAGGCGCCCGCCGGCTTCGCGCACGATGGCGTCGAGCTGCTCGAAGAGCTTGTGCGTGCGTGCGCCGCGGTTGGGAAAGTCGAGCGCCAGCGTCACCCCAGGTTGCGGAAAACTGAGCATGCCCACGCTTTGCCGCTTGCCAAAGGTTTTGAGCACGGCCAGAAACGAGCCTTCGCCCGCGCGCCGGATGGCTTGCAGCATGGCCTGCACGGCACCGTGCCCCACGGCGCGCGGCACCACGCTTTGGTATTGGTAAAACCCGCGCGGGCCGTACATACGGTTCCAGTCGAGCAGGTTGTCCAGCGGGTAAGAAAAGGGTTCGTAATGCACCAGGCTGCGCCCGGCCCGCCATTGGTGCAGGCGGTAGTACGCCGTATTGAAGGGGCGCAGCGTCAGCCGGTTGACGAGCGACACCGGCGGCACGAAGGGCATGCGGCGCTGGCGCTCGGCGGGTGGCTTAGGGGTGGGGTGTGGCGTGGTTTGGGCTGGGTTGGCGCGCAGAAAGATGCCGCGTGCGCTGCTTGACGTGCCGCCGGGTTTGTCTTGGCTGCCTGCCAGGCAGTCTATCCACGAGACGGTGTGCTCCCAGTCGGCCTCGGACGCATCGGCGAGGTGGAAGAACTCTTCCAAGCTGGTGTAGGCGATGGTTTCAGCCTCCAACCAGGGGCCGGCCACGCGGCGCAGTTGCAGCGTGGCCTGGGTGATGACGCCCGTCAGGCCCAGCCCGCCCACGGTGGCGGCAAACCAGTCGGGGTTTTGCGTGGGGCCGCAGCCCAGGGTGCTGCCGTCGGTGCGCACCAGGCACAGTTGCTGCACATGGTCGCCAAAAGAGCCGAATACATGGTGGTTCTTGCCGTGCACGTCGTTGGCGATGGCGCCGCCCACGGTGATGAGTTGCGTGCCCGGCGTCACCGGCA
Organism: Extensimonas vulgaris; assembly: GCF_003337425.1. Taxonomy (GTDB): domain Bacteria; phylum Pseudomonadota; class Gammaproteobacteria; order Burkholderiales; family Burkholderiaceae_C; genus Extensimonas; species Extensimonas vulgaris. The sequence goes on along the minus strand of NZ_QPJU01000005.1, from coordinate 5,820 downwards.
GCAGCCAGCCGCGCGGCAGCAGCGTGCGCTGAATGTCTTTGAGCAGCACGCCGGCTTCGCAGGTCAGCAGGCCGTTGGCTTCGTCAAAAGCGATGAAGTGGTTGAGCCCGGTGGTGCGCCAGAGCGTGCCGCCGGGGTTCAGCGCCACGTCGCCATAACTGCGGCCCATGCCGTGCGCGAGGCCCGGCCGGGTGCGCGCCAGCGTGGAGCCGACCTGCTCGGGTTGCGTGAGGGGGACGACGTGGTGTGGCGCGCTTTGCAACCGGCCCCAGGCGCTGACGGGCGTGCTTGTGGCTGGGGTGGGCGGTGGTGCCGCTGGCGCTTGCGTCACCATGGCCAGCCCACTGCGCCAGCGGCGATGATGGCGACGAACGCCACACCGGCGGCCAGGCTGGCGCGGTCTTTGACGGCGAAGACGAGCGGGTCATCGTGCATCTGCCCGCGCTGGGCTTGCAGCCACATCCAGCTGACCCAAAACAGCATGACCGGCACGGCGCCCCAGATGACTTGCGGCGCACGGTACAGGCGCAGCACCGCGTCGCTGTTGAGGTATAGCGCCAGCACCAGCACGCTGGCGTAGCCAGACACGATGCCCATGGTTTGCACGATCGGCGCGTCGGTGGTGTGGTAGCCGCGGCCGTGGATTTTTTGTTTGCCGCTCAAGACCTGCACTTCGAGCTCGGCGTAGCGTTTGACGAAGGCGAGCGAGAGGAACAAAAACACCGAAAACGCCAGCAGCCAAAACGACAGCGCCTGCCCTACCGCGGCGGCGCCGGCGACGATGCGCAGCGTGTAGAGCAGCGCAAGCGTCAGGCAATCCACCAGCACCAGCCGCTTGAGCCCCCACGAATACGCGCAGGTGAGCACGAAGTACGCGAGCAGCCAGGGCAAAAATTGCCCGCCTACGAAGGTGGCCAGCAGCAAGCTGGCAAGCAGGAGCAACGGCGCAAAGACCACGCCCTGCCATACCGGCATTTGCCCGGAAGCGAAGGGGCGCAGCCGCTTGCGGGGGTGCAGGCGGTCGCTTTCGAGGTCGAGCAGGTCGTTGGCGATATAGACCGACGAGGCGCACAGGCTAAAAGACGCAAAAGCCAGCAGCAGCGCCAGCCAGGCTGGGCCGTTGCCGAGCTGGTGCGCGGCCAGAAGGGGCACGAAGAGCAGCAGGTTTTTGAGCCACTGGTGCACGCGCAGCATGCGCCGCAAGGTACTTATGCCTGCGGGCTGCGGCGGGAAGACGTGCTCTACCTCTGCGATGCCTTGGGCTTTTTGCACGAGTGCCGCGTTGCCGTTGACCACGATGGCTTTGCGCGCCTGGGCCCACACGGGCAGGTCTGGCGCGGCGTTGCCTGCGTAGTCGAAGCCCCCTTGGCCGAAACGTTCGCGCAGGGCTTGCGCTTTGTGTGCGCCGGCGACGTTGGTGCTGCCGTCGCTGGCGATGACTTCATCGAACAGACCCAAATGGTCGGCAATGGCCTGCGCGATGGTGGCGTCTGTGGCCGTGCAAAGCACGAGTTTGCGGCCTGCGGCGCGCTGGCTTTGCAGCCATTCGAGCAAAGGCTGATTGTAGGGCAGTGCGGCGGGGTCGAAGCTGCTGCGCTGCGCTATGTGGCGCTTGAGCACGGCTTTGCCCCTTGCCAGCAAGAACGGCAGCCGCAGCAGCTGCAGCGGCGCGTCGCGCACCAGGCGCAGCGTGCTTTCGTGCAGCATGTCGGTGTGGATCAGCGTGCCGTCGAGGTCGATGACGAGGGGGATGTTCATCGCGTATATCCAGAACAATGGCCTCGTTCAAGCTGCATAAGACTTCAACGTGAGCGCAAGATTTTTTGAGCTGCCCCAGGCATCAAAATTTTTAACCTTCTCAAAAATATGAAAAGAGTCAACCTGTTGCTGTGTAATGTATTCAAGCAAAGGCTGTATGAGCATATTAGGCGAAATACACGTTGAAATGCGGCGCTGCATTGAGTAATAGTCAGCAGCGAATTTTTCGATTCCTCTCAGTATGTCGCACACATGCAGCGTCGTTTCTGCGGTGTCTCCACGCCCTGGATCATAGACGGGCTCTACACCGTCAATGCCCGGCAGGAGGCCGATAATGGAGTGATGCGGCGCACTAAAGCACATTTCAACGGCCAGTCTCTTTTCATATAAGGCGTTCACTATATTATTGCCGAATTCTTCCGAACGGATCATCGGCATCATTTTTTGCGATGCCATGCGCGCCCGGGTCTCTGCTGTTTGGGCCAAACAGAAATATAAGCCGGTCACGTCCAATTCCATGAATGGCTTGACGGCTTTTTCGAAAGCCTCTTGCGTCGTGCCGCGCCACCCCACATCCACCAAAGCAATGCGCGCGCCATCTTTTATGTCCGCACTCCGAAGATATTGATAAAGTGCACGCCGATTGCGGCGGCAAACCTTCAATATCTCCCACCGATAGAACTTAATGAAGTGCTCAAGCCTCGGCAGCAACGCCTGCGACACCACTGCATCATTACCCAATCCAAAATCTTGCAGAAGTTTTGCCGCGGGCACCGGCACACCAATGCGCTCCAGCAACTCGCTGGGTGACAAGCCTATGCTGCCGGAAAGCAAAAAAGGAATATAGGCATCGAAATTTTCATCGGTCATCGCTGCCAAAGAGAAGGCAGTGCGCGAGCCCATGAAATATAAAAACGGAGGCAAGCCATCGGGAGAGTGGTGGCGCGCTATTTTGTCCAGCAAAAATCCATCTCTGGCCAAAAATAAAACATGCTCAAATCCGGCTTTCAGGCTCTGCTTCTTGATCCACTCCAGGAAGCCGACCATGGCGGGGCCGCCATAAAGATAACCAAACTCCTCAAAGCTGCCGGCTTGAATTTCCATATGGCCCGCCGACTGCAACAAGCCATGCGCAACAGAGCTCGCCAGCGAAGCGGATTTATGCAATGCGCGATCCGCAGCGGGTACATAATGATGCGCCTTCAAGCCCTTTTCTTTTGCACGCTGAACATCACCCATTGGATTGTCGCCAATATGCAAAATGCTTGCATGCGCTACCTTTTGCTCCGCGGCAAGCAAATCAAAAAGCTCGCCAAAATCGCGCTTTGTCGCATTGCGATCGGCAGAAACATAAAGCGGCAGTTGCCCGATTCCATGCGTCACCAGTGCATGCTCAAAGAAATCTCGCGGTAAATACATGTCGGAGGTAACCACCGCACGCTTGCCGGCTGCAATGGCTGATTCAAGCCAGCTCACGACCTCAGCATTGGGCGCCAGAAGGGAAATTTCCAGCGCATATTCATCCGCCATCAAGACATCAGTAGGAACACTCGTTACTGGAAAACAATCGTAGATGTCTCGCAAGCTGATTTCACGTCTGCCATCCTTGATCATCCGCCGAAAGGCTTCTTGCTGCGCCGCCACGCGCATCTGCTTGAAATCTGGCAGACCATGCTTTTTTCCAATGAGATCAAAAACGGTTTCAGGAATTTTCACCCGCCGGAAAAAAAGCGTGTCAAAAAAATCAAACGAAATCAGTTCTGCCGAAGCCATCAAGGCATGAACATCCATTCCCGCCCTCCAATCTATTACTACTCGGTACGACCTAATTGACTCGACATGCCGGAATGTCGAAATTGATGCCGTTTGGATGGAAGTTGATGTTAAAAAATGGGTCGTACTGAAAATACCTCGGGTTGCGCGCATACAACGCACGCATTTCACGTTTCAGTCGAGACAGTTTTTCGGGGTCCATATGATCGCTGCCACGGCTCACCGATTCATGGTGGATCAAATGCACCGCCGGCACGACAACATTGTAAAAGCCCGCGGCATGCAATCGCATGCCAAAATCGACATCGTTATAGGCAACAGGCAAACTCTCAGCAAAGCCGTCCACCTGCATGAACTTGGCGCGCTCCACCATCAGGCAGGCTCCGGTCACGGCAAGCCAGTTGTATTCGAGCAGGTTGCGCATGAAATATCCGGGCGCATCGACATTGATGCGCAGCATGGCATGTGCAGGTCCTGTCTCCAGATTCACAAGTCCAGCATGCTGGACTTGTTTCCCGCCAGCGTAAAGCAGTTTGGCACCCACGGCGCCGACGTGCGGCAACTGGGCATATCCTCCCAAGCGCTCCAGCCAATCGGCTTGCAGCACCTCTGTGTCGTCATTCAGGAACAAGAGCAACTCTCCGCGCGCATGGCGTGCACCTATATTGTTCAGTTCAGAATAATTGAACGGTGCATCATGTCGCACAACCATGATTTTTTCATGTGCTTGCAGCGTCTCCAGATATGCCAGCGTGGCAGAATCTTTTGAACCATTGTCCAGCAGGATGATTTCAAAATTCTCGTATTGCGTCCGCGTGAAAATCGAGTCTATGCACTGGCGAAGAATCTTCTCATTGTCACGCGTGGGGATGATGATCGATATCAGCGGAGTGCCGCGCAGGGCATAAGCCACACGAAAATATCCTGGCACCTGCGCTACCGGCTCCACACGACCAGCCAAACCTCGGCGGGCAAGTGCGTCTTCACGCACTTTTTTTGACGACTCTAAAATATATGATTTAGCAGCAATATCAATTGCAGTCGAGCCTGGAATCATCCGCCAATGGTATAGCACCTTGGGGATATGACTGATGCGCGATGTATGCTCCACCAGACGCAGCACAAAGTCCCAATCCTGACAGCCATCGACTTCCGAGCGCAGGCCACCTACCGCTTTCTGGACACTGCGGCGCACACAGGACACGTGGCAAGTGAACATCGTGCTCATCATCGTGTCAGGGGACCAATCAGGCTTGAAATGCGGCTCGGTGAATTCACCTGTCTCGGTTAGTTTATCTTCGTCACTGTAAATAAAGTCGGGGTCTTCACGGTTGATGCAAGCTGCTAGTTCATAAAGACAGTCTGGCGTGATTTCATCATCATGATCCATGAAAACAATGTAATCACCGCTTGCCGCATCCAATCCCACATTAGTAGCGCCAGAAATTCCAGCGTTTTTTCCCAAATGAAGAATCTTGATGCGTTTGTCATCGACTCGCTCAAGCGCCGCGCGTGTTTCACGTGCAGGGCTGGCATCGTTGACCAATATCAGCTCCCAATACGGGTACCATTGCTTTTTTACCGATTCGATCGCGGCGGTCAACAAGGCCGGCGGCGTGTTATATGCCGGAACGACAATGGAAAACATGGGCTTGATTGCCATTTTTTCCAACTGCACATTCAGGTCTGCAGGCGCTGCCGGCTCGATATAGGTATAGCCCCCGTGCAAAACAGAGCCAGTGCCTATGCTCTGCCCGGCTTCGGCAGGGGGGGGGAGTGCTCTTTGTGAAACTGCATGAAGCAAACCTTCTTTTCTGCAGATTTGCACGGCACGCGCCATTGCAGCAGACAAACCTTCAGTTTTTGCTTTGGTATAGGCGCGACGCATAAGCAAACTGCCGCCACGGCTTGCCGCAGTCAGCCATCGTAATGGCTTGGTGATTCGCCAGCTTCTAGACGACGCATATTTTTGGATTGTCAAAGAGAGCAAGGCAACCTCGCGCTCTCGGTTTTTCATTCCCTCCTCTAATTCAGCGATGGCGTTTTTTTGGGCGGCAATCGTGTTGGCTAAATATGTAATATAAGCATCTATCGACGCAACCCTACCTTCGTTTTTACCGTATAGTCGATAATGCTCAGCTCCGGATATGAAATCACCGCGCGCTACCGCCGCTGCGACATCAGGGTTCACCATAAGATACTAAGCAATAAACAAAATTAGTTCACAAACCCGCATTCAGGATGCCTAAAGAATCCGCGAATGATGTCTGGCAATCCCTTCAACCTCTC
>NZ_QPJU01000004.1 GCF_003337425.1 Extensimonas vulgaris | reverse complement strand
GAGAGGTTGAAGGGATTGCCAGACATCATTCGCGGATTCTTTAGGCATCCTGAATGCGGGTTTGTGAACTAATTTTGTTTATTGCTTAGTATCTTCGTTCATTGTCCTCGCTTTTCGCTGCCGGCATGCTCGTCTTGTCGGCATCTGCATCAGCCCAAATTTCTGGAGACAGCATCAAAATCGGGCTCGTCGTCGATCTTTCGAGTCTTTATGCTGACGTCACAGGGCCTGGCTCTGTCGAGGCTGTCAAAATGGCAATAGCCGACATGGGCGGGGCCATCAACGGCAAGAAAATCGAATTTCTGTTCAAGGATTACCAAAACAAGGCCGATATTGCCGCGAATATCGCAAGACAGTGGGTTGATCAGGAAGGAGTGGATGTTCTGCTGGCTTCCAGCAATTCCAGTGCGGCGCTTGCCATGGCCAAAATCGCGCAGGAAAAGCAAAAACCTTTGCTGGTGCTGAGCACGGGCACGTCACGCCTGACCAACGAGGATTGCAACCCCTACACCATCCACTTCGGCGCCGACACGACTGCGGTGGCGCGAAGTACCGGCGCGGCGATCGTCAAACGCGGCGGGAAAACCTGGTATTTCCTGACGGCCGATTACGCTTTTGGCGCCTCGCTCGAAAAAGACACGGCAGACGTGGTCAAGGCTAATGGCGGCACGGTGCTGGGCAGCGTAAAGCACCCGATTGCCGCGTCGGATTTTTCTTCCTTCCTGCTCACGGCTCAGGCTTCCAAAGCGCAGATATTGGGCCTGGCCAATGCTGGCGCCGATGCCATCAATGCGATCAAAGCTGCACACGAATTTGGCATCAACAAAACCATGCAGCTTGCCGGCATGCTCTTGTTCGTCACCGACATCCACAGCCTCGGACTGAACGTCACGCAAGGCATGTACCTGACCGACAGCTGGTATTGGGATCAAGACAACGAATCGCGCACCTGGGCCAGGCGCTATTTCGAGAAAATCAAGAAAATGCCCAACATGATCCACGCTTCGAGCTATTCCGGAGTGCTGCACTATCTGAAAGCCGTCAAGGCGACGGGCACGGACGACGCCGACAAGGTTTTGGCTGCCATGAAAAATACCCCCGTGAATGATACCTTGATCAAAAAGGGCACGATACGCCCAGATGGCAGAATGGTCAGTGACCTGTATCTGCGCCAAGTCAAATCGCCGGCCGAATCCAAATACGCCTGGGATTATTACAAAGGCGGCGACACAATCTCCGGCGATCAAGTATTCACGACCAAAGCCGAATCCCGGTGCAGCTATTGGAAATGATGGCTGCGCCAGACACCCGACAACAGATGCCATGACGATCCCTGTGAGCAGCTTTCAATTCACCGTCACCGACGCGCTCTACAAAAACGCCGTGATCCGCGCGGCGGACATCGCCGTCGAAGACGCCGAGCGCCGCCTCACCTACGCCGAACTGAACCGGCGCGTCAACCAGCTCGCGCACGCGCTGGCGGCGCGCGGCATCGAGCGTGGCATGCGCGTGGCGATACTTTCGGAAAACAGCATCGCGTACCTCGAACTGGAGCTCGCCGCAGCCAAGCTCGGGGCCATCGTGCCGTGCCTGAACTGGCGCTTGTCCGACAGCGAGCTGCTGCATTGCATCCGGCTCACGTCGCCCGCTCTGATCTTCGTCTCGGCACGCTTTGCTGCGCAGCTGGGGCGCATAGACCACGGCGTGCCGCAGGTCGTCCCGATCGAGGCCGAATACGAAGCGTTGCTCGCCAGTGCCCCCGCCACCGAGCCCCAGGCAACGCCCGAGCCCGAGGACGGCCTCGCGATCCTCTACACGAGCGGCACCACGGGGCTGCCCAAGGGCGCGCTCATCAGCCAGCGCGCCATGGTGGCGCGTGCGCAGGCGTTTGCGGGCGAATACGGCATTACGTCTGCGCACAACTACATCGCCTGGTCGCCGCTTTTTCACATGGCCGCAACCGATTTTGCCCTGGCCACTTTGATGATCGGCGGCAAGGTGATCGTGCAGGACGGGCTCGACGTGGACAGGCTCTGCGCCACGCTCGAGCGCGAGCAGATCGGCTGGCTCGTGGCCATGCCCGGGATGATCGACGTTTTCATCGACGGTCTGCGCCGCAACGCCACCAAGGCGCGCGGCGTGCGCATGGTCGGAGCCATGGCCGATTTGGTGCCACTGCAGCAGCTCGCCGAACTCACGGGCCTTTTGAACGCGCCTTACCTCAACAGCTTCGGCGCCACCGAAACCGGGCTCGCGCCGGCTTCGGGCGCCTTGCTCGCACCCGGCGAGGTGCCGCGCAGCCTGGCCAAGCGCGAGTCGGGGTTTTGCCGCATCCGCCTCGTCGATGCGGACGATCGGGAGGTGCCGGTGGGCGTGCCCGGCGAGCTCGCACTGCGCGGCCCTACGCTGTTTTCGGGCTATTGGAATGCGCCCGAAGTCAACGCGCACGATTTTCGCGGCGGCTGGTTCCACATGGGCGACCTGTTCGTGCGCCACCCCGACGGCACGCTGGACTTCGTCGATCGCGCCAAATACCTCATCAAGTCGGGTGGCGAAAACATCTACCCCGCCGAAATCGAGCGCGTGCTGCTCGCACACGAAGCCGTCGCCGACGCCGTGGCCGTGCGCCACCGCGATGTCCGCTGGGGCGAAGTGCCCATCGCGCTCGTGGCGCTCAAGCCCGGCGCCGCCCTCGACGCGCAGGCCCTGTTGCAATGGTGTCGCAGCCAGCTTGCGAGCTACAAACTCCCCAAGGAAATCCGTTTCGTCGCGCTCGAAGACTTCCCGCGCAGCAGCACCGGCAAAATCCAGCGCCATGAGATCGAAAAGCGCCTGGGGCGGCCCGAAGGCTGAACAAACGCAGCGCTTCATCATCCCTTTCATACCTTGCACCATGTCCACCCTTGCCCCCATTCCAGACGCCGAAAAAGACCCGCGCGTGAAAGCCGTTTTCGACGACATCTGCGCCACGCGCAAAACGGATTTCATCAACAACCTCTGGCATGCGCTGGCGTTCGATCCAGTGCTCCTGGAAAGCACCTGGGCTGAGGTCAAGCGCATCATGGCCACGCCAAGCACGCTCGACCCCTTGACCAAGGAGCTGATCTACATCGCCGTATCGGTCGCCAACGGCTGCAGTTATTGCGTGCACTCGCACACGGCGGCCGCGCGGGCCAAGGGGATGACGGCTGCGCAGCATGCGGAGTTGCTGTCCATCATCGGCCTGGCCGCCAAAACCAATCAGATTGCCAACGCGCTGCAACTGCCCGTTGACCCCGCATTTGACGCCAGCGCATCGAAATAAGCTTATCCGCATAAGCGCAAGAAAAAACTGTAGTTTGTTTTCATAAAAAGCCCGCCTACATTCGCTGTCATACCCGATGCAGCGCAGGTAGGCGGGCTTTGTCGTGGGTGCTTTGGCCCATGCGTTTGCCGCAGCGTGCGCTTGCAGCCCATGCTTTCGTGCAGACGTTTCATGTACCAATACACCGCTTTCGACCAAGAATTCATCCGCCTGCGCGCCGCGCAGTTTCGCGACCAGTTGCAGCGCTGGCAGGCCGGGCAGCTCAGCGACGAGCAGTTTTTGCCGCTGCGCCTGCAAAACGGCTGGTACGTGCAGCGCCATGCGCCCATGCTGCGCGTGGCCGTGCCGTATGGCGAGATCAGCAGCGCGCAGCTGCGCGTGCTCGCGCGCATCGCGCGCGAGTTCGATCAGCCGGATGCCGATCTGTTCGCGCAGGCGCAGGCCGCGCAGGATGCGCTGCAGGCCTCGCAGCCGGGGCTCACGCTCGCGGCGCCGCCCTTGAAGTGGGGCTACGCGCACTTCACCACGCGCACCAACGTGCAGTTCAACTGGATTCCCCTGGCGCGCGCGGCCGACGTGATGGACTTGCTTGCGAGCGTGCAGATGCACGGCATACAGACCAGCGGCAACACCATCCGCAACATCACCTGCGACGCGCTCGCGGGCATTGCGCCCGACGAGATCCTGGACACGCGGCCGTTTGCGGAAATTTTGCGCCAGTGGAGCACGCTGCACCCCGAGTTCGCCTTTTTGCCGCGCAAGTTCAAGATCGCCTTCAGCGGCGCCGCCGAAGACCGCGCCGCCACGGGCTGGTACGACATCGGCCTGCGTGCAGTGCGCAGCGAGGCGGGCGGCGTGGGCTTTGCCGTGAGCGTAGGCGGCGGCATGGGGCGCACGCCCGTGATCGGCACCGTGGTGCGCGAATTTTTGCCCTGGCGCGAGCTGCTCAACTACACCGAGGCCGTGGTGCGTGTCTATAACCGCTACGGGCGGCGCGACAACAAGTGGAAGGCTCGTATCAAGATACTGGCCAAGGCCGAGGGGCAGCGCTTCATCGACGCGGTGGAGGCCGAATACCAGGCCATCGTCACACACGACGGCGCACCGCACACCATCAGCGACGCCGAGCTGGCGCGCGTGCAGGCGGGCTTTGCCGTGCCGCCGCTCGCGCCGGCAAATCTGCCCAGCAGCACCGACACGGCCAGCACCGCCTACCAGCGGTGGCTCACGCAGAACGTGCGCGCGCACCGGCTGCCGCAGCTTGCAGCCGTGACGCTGTCGTTCAAGCGTGCGGGCTGGGCGCCGGGCGATGCGGATGCCGACACGCTGCAGGCGCTGGCCGACCTGGCCGATCGCTTCAGCGCGGGTGAGGCGCGCGTCACGCACACGCAAAACCTGCTGCTGCCCTGGGTGCACCAGAGTGATTTGCCCGCGCTGTACGCGCAGGCGCGCGCACTGGGCCTGGCGCAGCCCAACATCGGCCTGCTCACCGACATGATCGCGTGCCCCGGCGGGGATTTTTGTTCACTCGCGAACGCACGCGCGATCCCGATCGCCGCGGCGCTCACCGAACTGTTTGCCGACATCGACGAGGTCAGCGACCTCGGGCCCATCGACCTGCACATCAGCGGCTGCATCAACAGCTGCGGCCACCACCACAGCGGGCACATCGGCATTCTGGGCGTCGATAAAGACGGCAAGGAGTGGTACCAGGTGACGCTGGGCGGCTCCGACGGCTCGGCGCTCTCGGGACCGGCGACGCCGGGCAAGGTGGTCGGGCCCGCGTTCAGCGCGGCCGAGGTGCCGGGCGTGGTCGAGGCGATTTTGGACAGCTACCGCGCGCTGCGCCTGCATGCGAACGAGCCCTTCATCGCCACGCTGCGCCGCGTCGGGCACGAGCCCTTCAAGACCGCGGCCAACGGCGCACGCCTGGGCGAGCACCGCGCCGCGCACGCTGCACACGCCGCCGAAACCAGCGCCGCATGAACCCCGGTTTGAAAACGACCCCAGCCCCAGAATGATCAAATTGATAGCTGCCAGCGCCCACCAGACGGGCGCAAACGCCCCAAAAACCTTGCAAATCGCGAACGACGCCGAGCTCGCCGACCTGGCCGCGGCGGGCGCGCTCGAAGGCGTGGAGCGCATCGAATTGCACTTTCCCAAGTTCACCGACGGGCGCGCCTTCAGCCAGGCCACGCTGCTGCGCCGGCGCTACCGCTTCGCGGGCGACTTGTGCGCCACGGGCGAGGTGCTGATCGACCAGTTGCTGCAAATGGCGCGCTGCGGCTTCAGCAGCGCCGTGCTGCCCGACGACACCGACTGGGCCGCGGCCGAGCGCCAGCTGCGCCGCTTTGCCGGCTTCTACCAGGGCGACGCGCGCACGCCCGCCCCGCGCTTTGCGCGCGTCAGCACGCCGGAGGCCGTATGAACAATGCTTTTTCTTCCATAGCGTCGGCACCGCTTGCCTCCATGCACGCGCAGGGAACGCAGGAAACGCAAGCCGAGGGCAGCGCCATCGCGCTCTACGCGCACCCCTCACCCGACTTTGTCGCCAAGCTCGACGAAGCCGTGCGCACGCTGCAGCGCGCCGCGGCGCAAGGGCCCGTGGTGCAGGCCAACAGCCTGGGCGCCGAGGACATGGTGATCACCGACCTGATCAACCGCCACGCGCTGGCCGTGGGCATTTTCGTGCTCGACACGGGTGCGCTGCACGCCGAAACGCTCGCGCTGCTTACGCAGCTCAAGGCGCAGCAGGCCAGTCATCCGCACGCGCCGCTCACGGTCTATCGCCCCGACGCCGAAGCCGTCGCCGCCTTCGTGCAGCGCGAAGGGGCTGAGGCCATGTACCGCAGCATCGCGCTGCGCAAAGCCTGCTGCGCCGTGCGCAAGCTCGAGCCGCTGGCGCGTGCACTTGCGGGGCAAAAGGGCTGGATCACCGGCCTGCGGCGTGAGCAGTCGGGCGCGCGTGCCGACGTTGCCCTGATCGACGAGACCGAAGTGCCGAGCAAGGGCCTGCGCAAATTCAACCCGCTCGCGGCCTGGAGCTGGGGCGACGTGTGGCACTACATCGCCACCCACGACGTGCCCACGAACGCGCTGCACGACCGTTTTTACCCCAGCATAGGCTGCGCCCCGTGCACGCGCGCCGTCACCCTGGGCGAGGACTTTCGCGCCGGCCGCTGGTGGTGGGAGGATGAACAGGTCAAGGAATGTGGCCTGCACGTGAAACAAGGGGAAGCAACAGCATGAATGCCCGCACCGACACCCAATTGCTGCAAACAGCGGCCCCGCCCGCGCCGCACCAGTTGAGCAACGCGCACCTCGACGCGCTCGAAGAAGAAACCATCTTCATCCTGCGCGAAGCCGCGGCCGCGTTCGAGCGCCCGGCGCTGCTGTTTTCGGGCGGCAAGGATTCGCTCGTGATGCTGCGCTGCGCTGAAAAAGCTTTTGTGGATAGAAAGGGCACCTGCGGTACCCGGGGCCGCATCCCGTTTCCGCTGTTGATGATAGACACGGGGCACAACTTCCCCGAAGTCACCGATTTTCGCGACCAGCGCGCCGCCGAGCTGCAGGCCGAGCTGATCGTGCGCAGCGTCGAAGACAGCATGGCGCGCGGTACCGTGCGCCTGGCGCACCCGGGCGAGAGCCGCAACGCGCACCAGTCGGTCACGCTGCTCGAAGCCATCGAGGAATTTCGCTTCGACGCGCTGCTTGGCGGCGCGCGGCGCGACGAAGAAAAGGCGCGCGCCAAGGAACGCATCTTCAGCCACCGCGACAGCTTCGGCCAATGGCAGCCCAAGGCGCAGCGGCCCGAACTCTGGACGCTGTTCAACACGCGGCTGCAGCCGGGCGAGCACTTTCGCGTGTTTCCGATCAGCAACTGGACCGAGCTCGACGTGTGGCAATACATCGCGCGCGAGCACATCGCGCTGCCCAGCCTCTACTACGCCCACCTGCGCGAAGTGGTCGAGCGCCGCGGTCTGCTCGTGCCCGTCACGCCGCTGACGCCGCCGCGCCCGGGCGAGCAGGTGCAAACGCGCAGCGTGCGCTTTCGCACCGTGGGCGACATCACCTGCACCTGCCCGGTGGAGAGCAGCGCCGCCACGCCCGCCGACATCGTGCGCGAAACCCTGGCCGCCGAAGTCAGCGAACGCGGCGCCACGCGCATGGACGACCAGACCAGCGAGGCGAGCATGGAAAAGCGCAAGCGCGATGGGTATTTTTGACGGGTTGGCGCCAACGCCTAAGCCCACCGACGCACCGTTGATGCAAACAAGCAAACGACCATGAGTACTACCGAATCAATAGCTGCCAGTGAACGTCCTACCTTGGCTAGTGGCCAAAATGATGCCAAACTTTCAAACGAGGGTGCGCGCGCGGCGGCGCTGCGCTTCATCACCTGCGGCTCGGTCGATGACGGCAAAAGCACGCTGATCGGGCGCCTGCTGCTCGACAGCCGCGCCGTGCTGCAAGACCACCTGGCGGGCGTCACGCGCGGCGGCACGACCGACCTGGCACTGCTCACCGACGGCCTGCAGGCCGAGCGCGAGCAGGGCATCACCATCGACGTGGCCTGGCGCTACTTTGCCACCGAGGCACGCAAATTCATCATCGGCGACGCGCCGGGGCACGAGCAATACACGCGCAACATGGTCACCGCCGCCTCGCAGGCCGACGCTGCCGTGGTGCTCGTCGATGCCACCAAGCTCGACTGGCGCAACGCTGCGCTCGCGCTGCTGCCGCAAACGCGCCGCCACACGCTGCTGCTCGACCTGCTGCGCGTGCCCTCCATCGTGTTTGCGATCAACAAGCTCGACGCCGTGGACGACCCGGCGCTCGCGTATGCGCACATCCGCACCGCCTTGCAGGACTTTGCGCGCGCGCGCGGCATCACGCCCACGGCCATCGTGCCGATCTCGGCGCTCGAGGGCTGGAACGTGGTGGACTTTGAACATGCGCACGCCGGCTGGTGCGGCTACCAGGGCGCCAGCCTGCTGCAAGTGCTCGAGCAGTTGCCCACCACGCCTGCCGACGCGGCGCTGCCGCTGGCCCTGCCCGTGCAGTGGGTAGAAAAATTCTCCGCCTCGGCCGACACCTCGCGCGGGCGGCGCGTGTTCTGGGGCCGCGTGGCCGCGGGCCAGGTGCACGAGGGCATGGCGGTGCAGGTCTTCCCCAGCGGCCACATTGCGCGCGTGGCGCAGGTGCTGGACGCCGTGCGCACGCCCGGTGCCGTGAGCGCGGGCCACAGCGCCGGCGTGGTGCTGGACCGCGAAGTCGATGTCTCGCGCGGCGACTGGATCATGGCCGCGCCCGCCGCTGCGGCCACACCGCAAGCGCCACACGACGACTTCGACACGCCCACAGCACCCGCGACTGCGCCCGTGTGGCCCGCACGGCGCGACTTCACCGCCACGCTCGCCTGGATGGACGACGAGCCGCTGCAGCCGGGCCGCGTCTATTGGGCGCTGCACGGCCACCGCTGGGTCAAGGCCAAGGTGCAGCGCATCCTGCACCGGCTCGACATCCACACCCTGGCCGCGCAAGAGGCCACGCAGCTCGAGCCCAACGCGATCGGCCAGGTGCAATTGCTGCTGCAAGAGCCCATCCCCGCCGCGCCGTTTGCGCAGGCGCGCGTGCTCGGCTCGCTCATCCTCGTCGACACCGCAAGCCACCGCACCGCGGCCGCCGTGCTGGTGCAGTGACCCGACACCACCCTGACATAGATCAGCCCCTACTTCCCTTGGAACCATGAGCGCCCGCATAAAATCGCGGGCTTTCACCCACCGGCAACCATCCGTCATGACCCACGTCGTTACCGAAAACTGCATCAATTGCAAATACACCGATTGCGTGGACGTGTGCCCCGTCGATTGCTTCAAAGAAGGGCCGAACTTCCTCGTGATCGACCCCGACGAGTGCATAGACTGCGCGGTCTGCATCCCCGAATGCCCGGCCAACGCCATCTTTGCCGAAGAAGATGTGCCCTCAGACCAGCTCGCGTTCATCAAGATCAACGCCGAACTCTCCCGCGCCGCCGGCTGGAAAACCATCACCAAGCGCAAGGCTCCGCTGCCCGATGCCGACGAATGGAACGGCAAGCCGGGCAAACTCCAATACCTGGTGCGCTGAATAGGATCAGCGGCGCGGAACTGGCGGCCATAGCTTCTGCCAGAGCCTCCCGCTGTATTGCGCCCTTCGCCGTTTCGCGCCACCTTTCTTTGCCGCCGTGCCAGAACCCCGCGAGCACCCCATTGCCGATGCCGTGGTCATAGGCGCGGGCCCGGTCGGCCTGTTTCAGGTGTTCCAGCTCGGCCTGCAAGGCATACGGGCGCATGTCGTCGATGCACTCGCGCACGCCGGCGGCCAGTGCACCGAGCTCTACGCCGACAAGCCCATTTACGACATCCCCGGTGTGCCGCGCTGCACGGGCAGCGAACTCGTTGCGCTGCTGCTGCGCCAGACGGCGCCGTTCGCGCCGCGCTGGCAGTTCGGCTGCCTCGTGCAGACCTTGCAGGCGCAGCCTGACGGGTCGTTCGTGCTGGGCTGCAGCGACGGCGCGCAACTGCACGCGCGCCAGGTCTTTATCGCCGCGGGGCTGGGCGCTTTCGTGCCAAAGCGTTTGCCGCTGCCGGGCCTCGAACGCTTCGAAGGTCGCCAGGTTTTCTACGCCAACGCGATTCCCGCTCCCGCCGCGAGCGCGGGCCTGCAGGTGGTGGTGCACGGCGGCGAAGAAAGCGCCGTGGCCCAGGCCGTGGCGCTGGCCGAACGGCGCCAATGTGCCGGCGGCGACGCTGGCGCCGGCGCGCCCGCCAGCGTCACGCTGCTGCACCGCCGCGACGTGTTTCACGCGCCGCCCGAGCAACTCGCGCGCCTGCAGCAGTTGCGCGATGCGGGGCTGCTGCAGGTGGTGGCGGGGCAGATCACGGGCTTTCAAACCACCCGTGAAGCCCGCGTCGAGCACCAGACAAAACAAGTCACCGAACGCATCGCCTGCCAGGACCTGAATGCAAACGGCGCGCCCGCCGAACGCCTGTGCGCGCTCGAGTTGCTCACCCCCGCGGGCCAGACCGAGCGCCTGCCGCTCGACCAGTTGCAGGCACTGCTGGGCATCTCGCCGCGCCTCGGGCCCATCGCCGACTGGGGCTTGGCGCTCGAGCGCAAGCAGTTGCGCGTCGATCCGGCGACCATGGCCACCAGCGTGCCCGGCATTTACGCCGTGGGCGACATCAACAGCTACCCCGGCAAGCGCAAGCTGCTGGTCTGCGGCTTCCACGAAGCCACCCTCGCCGCCTGGGCCGCCGCCGAGGCCCGCGCGGGCCAGCCCCTGCCGCTGCAATACACGACCACCAGCCCACGGCTGCAAGAACGCTTGGGGGCGCGGGTGCACGAATGAGTGCGGACAACGCTGGCGCCCGAGAAGCAGCCTATCCCGCCGCCGTCTCGCCCCACGCATCCACAGCCCGGTGGTACTGACGGCCTTTTGGAGCAAAGCACGATGCCAAACATGAGCCACACCCCCGCCTCTCTCGCCGACCTGCGCAAAAGCTATGAGCGCGCCGAGCTCAGCGAAGAGGCCTCGCACGCCGATCCGCTGCTGCAATTCGATCAATGGATCAAAGAGGCGCTGAACGCCCAATTGCCTGAGCCCAACGCGATGACGGTGGCCACCGTGGGCAGCGATCTGCGCCCCAGCACGCGCGTGGTGTTGATCAAGGGCTACGACGAGCGCGGCATCGTCTGGTTCACGAATTACGAAAGCCGCAAAGGCCGCGAGCTCGCGGGCAACCCCTACGCGGCGCTACAGTTTCATTGGGTCGAACTCGAGCGCGTGGTGCGCATCGAGGGCGTGGTCGAGAAGGTCAGCGCGGAAGAAAGCGACGCCTACTTCCACAGCCGCCCGCTCGATTCGCGCATAGGCGCGTGGGCGAGCCCGCAAAGCCAGGTGATCCCGAGCCGCAACGTGCTGCTTGCCAATGCCGCACGCTACAGCGCGCAATTCCTGTTGCGCCCGCCGCGCCCGCCGCATTGGGGCGGCTACCGCTTGAAGCCCGACCAGTGGGAATTCTGGCAGGGCCGCAAGAGCCGCTTGCACGACAGGTTGCGCTACCGCAAGGAGGCGGACGTTTGGGTACGCGAGCGTCTTGCCCCCTGAAGCCCGACCCCCCGCGTCGTTGCGCGCATCGCCGGCGTCACTTGGGCAAGAAGCTGGCGACCAAGTCGAAGAACTGCTTGTAGAACTTCTTTTCGGTGACCGTCGTGCTGGAAACTTTGACCAGCGAATCCGCACTCTTGCTCCACGGCAGCGAAATGCCGCCGCCCCCCACGCTCACGCTGGCGCCACCCGAAACCTTTTTGAGCTTGTAGCGGGTTTCGATGGCGTTCACGAACACCGTTGCGCCGCGGTCTGCGGCCTTGCAGATCACGCTGAAGTCGAGCACGGCATTGAGCTCTTCCTCAGGCTGAAACTCCTTGTGCGCATGGATGGTGGTTTCTTTGGCTTCGTCGATGCGGTAGCCCTGGCTCAGCAAGGCGCGCAGCGCTGCGTCGCAAGCCTCCTGCTCGCCCGTGGCGTAGGTTCTTTGGTAAGGGGAGTCCTTTTTGAACTGCTCCTCCTCATACACCGGCCGCGTGCCACAGGCCGTGCAGGCAAGTGCCAGCGCCAGCGCTCCCACACGCATCCCGCGCTTTTTCCCGTAGTGCATGCTTTTCATGGCGTCAAAGTAGAGAAATGAAAACGCCAATGTTCGCATGTAAAAGCCCGCTCAGGAGGACTGCAGCGCACGCCAGACGGTTTTTCCGCCGCTGGCCTTGTCGATCTGCGCGAGGATTTCCTCATGCGCGGCGATCTCCTGCGCGCTTGCGCGCAGCACAGGCAGCGCAAAGCCGCGCAGGTCGATGCGTGCACCGCCCGTGCCGGAGCCCTCCTGCACCTCGTCGAGAATCAGCAGCGCATCCTGTCCGCGCGTGAGGTGGATATAGACCTCGGCCAGCAGTTCGGCGTCGAGCAGCGCGCCGTGCAGGGTGCGGCTGGAGTTGTCCACGCCCAGGCGGTCGCACAGGGCATCGAGCGAGTTGCGCTTGCCCGGAAACAGCTCCTTGGCCATGGCCAGCGTGTCGGTGACGCACGCGACGAAGTGCTGCAGCGGCGGGTGGCCCGCAAGCTCCAGCTCCTTGTTCAGAAAGCCCACGTCGAAGGCCGCGTTGTGGATGATGATTTCGGCGTCGCGCAGGTATTCGATCAATTCTGGCGCCACGGCCGCGAACTTGGGTTTGTCGAGCAAAAACTCGTTGCTGATGCCGTGCACCTTGAGCGCGTCCTCGTGGCTTTCGCGCTCGGGATTCAGGTAATAGTGCTTGTTGTTGCCCGTGCGCTTGCGCGCGAACAACTCCACGCAGCCGATTTCGATGATGCGGTCGCCGCCTTCGGCGGAAAGGCCCGTGGTTTCGGTGTCGAGAACGATCTGGCGCGTCATGGACTGGCTTGGTGCACCTTTTTCAGTGCTTTTCCTTGGCGTGGTTGATCGAATACTTGGGGATTTCCACCGTCAAATCGCGCGCCCCGACGATGGCCTGGCACGACAGGCGCGACTGCGGCGTGAGGCCCCAGGCGCGGTCGAGCAGGTCTTCCTCGTCCTCGTCGGGCGGGTTCAATGAATCGAAACCTTCGCGCACGATCACGTGGCAGGTGGTGCAGGCGCAGCTCATCTCGCAGGCGTGCTCTATGGGGATATCGTGCTCGAGCAGGGCCTCGCAAATCGAGGTGCCCGCGCTCGCGCTGATCTCGGCGCCGGCCGGGCAGTATTCAGGGTGGGGCAGGATTTTGATGACGGGCATGCGGGACTCTGGAGGGTCGCAAAAAAGAGTGGTCAAAGGCTTTGCACGCTCTTGCCGGCGAGCGCCTGCTGGATGCTGCGGTTCATGCGCCGTGCGGCGAAGGCTTCGGTGCCCTTGGCGAGCGCGGCCGTGGCGGCGTCGATCGCGGCCGCGTCGTCGCCCTGCAGCTGCGCGCGCAGCGCAGCCATGAGCGCGTCGATCTCGGCGCGCTCGGGCGGCGTGAGCAGGTCGCCGTCGGCGTCGATCGCACTTTGCGTGGCCAGCAGCATGCGATCGGCATCGACGCGCGCCTCGACCAGAGCGCGCGCGCGCATGTCCTGCTCGGCCGTGGCAAAACCCTCTTGCAGCATGCGCGCGATCTGCTCGTCCGACAGGCCATAAGACGGCTTGACGTCGATGTGCGCCTCGACGCCGCTCGTGAGCTCGCGCGCGCTGACCGAAAGCAGGCCGTCGGCATCGACGGTAAAGGTCACGCGGATACGCGCCACGCCCGCCGCCATGGGCGGAATGCCGCGCAGTTCGAAGCGCGCGAGGCTGCGGCAGTCCTGGGCGAGGTCGCGCTCGCCCTGCACGACGTGCAGCGCGAGCGCAGTCTGGCCATCCTGGAAGGTGGTGAAGTCCTGCGCCTTGGCTGTGGGAATGGTTTCGTTGCGCGGGATGATGCGCTCGACCAGGCCGCCCATGGTTTCCAGGCCCAGCGACAGCGGAATCACGTCGAGCAGCAGCAGGTCGTCGCCGCCCAGCGAATGGCCCGCGAGCTGGTGCGCCTGGATGGCCGCGCCCAGTGCCACAACCTCGTCGGGGTTGAGGTTGTTGAGCGGCGCACGCCCGAACAGCTGCGCCACCGCGCGCTGCACCTGCGGCATGCGCGTGGCGCCGCCGACCATGACCACGCCCTGCACTTCTTCGGGCCGCAGCTTGGCGTCGCGCAAGGCGCGGCGCACCGCGGCGAGGGTGCGCTCGGTGAGGTGTGCAGTGGCCGCCTCGAAGTCGCTGCGTTGGACTTCGATTTGCACGTTTTCGCCCGCCAGGCGTGCGCTGAACACTGCAGTTTCAGAAGCAGTCAGGGCTTCTTTGCAGGCGCGCGCGGCCAGGCGCAGCGCGGCTTTGTCGGCGGGGTCGGTCAGACTTTCGCTGCTGCGCCCGAGCCGCTGCAGCACCCAATCGGCCAGGGCCGCGTCGTAGTCGTCACCGCCCAGCGCCGAGTCGCCGCCCGTGGCGATGACCTCGAACACGCCCTTGCTCAGGCGCAGGATGGAGATGTCGAACGTGCCGCCGCCGAGGTCATAGACGGCGTAAATGCCTTCGCTCGCGTTGTCCAGCCCGTAGGCGATCGCCGCAGCCGTGGGCTCGTTGAGCAGGCGCAGCAAGTGGATGCCAGCGAGCTTGGCTGCGTCCTTGGTGGCCTGGCGCTGCGCGTCGTCGAAGTATGCGGGCACGGTGATCACGGCACCGTAGAGCTCCTGACCGAAGGTGTCTTCGGCGCGCTGGCGCAGCGTGGCAAGGATTTCGGCGCTGACTTCGACGGGCGACTTGACGCCGCCCGCCGTGGCCAGCGAGAGCATGCCGCCGCCCTGCCCTTCCCCCGCAGCGCCGGACACGAAGCTGTAGGGCAGCTGCTGCGCCTGCGCCACGTCCGCGAGCCCGCGCCCCATGAAGCGCTTGACCGAGGCGATGGTGTTGCGCGCGTCCTGCGCCTGCGCGGCCAGCGCCTCGTAGCCGATCTGCCGCCCACCCTGCGCGAGGTAACGCACGACCGAGGGCAGCAGCACGCGGCCTTGCGCGTCGGGCAGGCACTCGGGCACGCCGTTGCGCACCGCAGCAACGAGCGAATGCGTGGTGCCCAGGTCTATGCCCACGGCGATGCGCCGTTGGTGCGGGTCGGGGGATTGGCCGGGTTCGGAGATTTGCAGTAACGCCATGGAGTATCAAAAAGAGAGCTGCTTGCGCAGGCCCCGCCTTGGCTGAAGGCGGATTTCATTCAAAAACGCACGCGACGCGCACCAGTGGACTTATTCTCCCAAGGCCTCGCGCCGACGTTCCACGTCCTCGGCAAAGCGCCCAAGAAACATGAGGGCTCTGACCTCCTGCGCGGCTGCGGCCCAGTCCTGTTGCTGATCGAGCAATTCGGCACAGCGCGCGAGCGTGTCTTGCCAGGCTTGCTGCACGCTGCGCTCCAGCGCTTCGACCTCGGCGGCGCTGCGCGCCTCTTCGAGCGCCTCGCGCCACTGCATCTGCTGCAGCAGAAACTGCGCGGGCATGGCCGTGTTGTCCTCGGCACGCAGCGGCACGCCGTGCAATTCGCACAGGTAGGCGGCGCGGCGCAGCGGGTCTTTGAGGCGCTGGTAGGCCTCGTTGATGCGCACCGACCATTGCATGGCCGCGCGCTGGGCGGCAGGGCCTTGCGCGGCAAAGCGGTCGGGGTGCGCCTCGCGCTGCAGCTCTTTCCAGCGCGCATCGAGCTGCGCGCGGTCCTGCGCGAAGCGGCGTGGTACACCGAACAGTTCGAAGTCGTCCGATTGGAGGTTCATGGCAACAAAAAACCGCCAACGGCTGGCGGTCGAGCGATGGGGGAAGCGGTATGGGGCTGAGCTTATCAGACCTCGTCAGACGCGAAAGCTCTCGCCGCAGCCGCAGCGGTCGCGCTCGTTCGGGTTGTGGAACTTGAAGCCTTCGTTGAGCCCTTCGCGCACGTAGTCGAGCTCGGTGCCGTCGATGTAGGCCAGGCTCTTGGGGTCGGTCAGCACCTTCACGCCGTGGCTCTCGAAGACCACGTCTTCGGGCTGCAGCTCGTCCACGTATTCGAGCTTGTAGGCCAGGCCCGAGCAGCCCGTGGTCTTGACGCCCAGGCGCACGCCCAGGCCCTTGCCCCGGCGTTCGAGGTAGCGGCGCACGTGCCGCGCCGCAGCTTCGGTCAGCGTGATGGCCATCTCAGGCGCCTGTGGGGACAGCATGTTTTTGCTTGTAGTCTTCCACCGCGGCCTTGATCGCGTCTTCGGCCAGGATGGAGCAATGAATTTTCACGGGCGGCAGGGCCAGCTCTTCGGCGATCTGGCTGTTTTTGATGGACGTGGCCTCGTCCAGCGTCTTGCCCTTGACCCATTCGGTCACGAGCGAGGACGAGGCGATGGCCGAGCCGCAGCCGTAGGTCTTGAAGCGCGCGTCTTCGATCACGCCGGTCTGCGGATTGACCTTGATCTGCAGCTTCATGACGTCGCCGCACGCGGGTGCGCCGACCATGCCCGTACCCACGGTGTCGTCGCCCTTGTCGAACGAGCCCACGTTGCGCGGGTTTTCGTAGTGGTCAACCACTTTTTGTGAATAAGCCATGGTGAAACCTCCTTTTTCTGAATAAGCAATGACGTCAGTGCGCGGCCCACTGGATGGTGTTGAGGTCCACGCCCTCTTGGTACATCTCCCACAAGGGGCTGAGCTCGCGCAGGCGCGCCACGTTCTCGCGAATGGCCTGCACGGCGGTGTCGATCTCGGCTTCGGTGGTGAAGCGCCCCGTGCTGATGCGCAGGCTGCTGTGCGCGAGCTCGTCGCTGCGGCCCAGCGCGCGCAGCACGTAGCTGGGCTCCAGGCTCGCCGAGGTGCAGGCCGAGCCCGAGGACACGGCCAGGTTTTTGATGCCCATGATCAGCGACTCGCCCTCGACGAAGTTGAAGCTGATGTTCAGGTTGTGCGGCACGCGCTGCTGCAGGTCGCCATTGACGAACGCCTGCTCGATCTGCAACAGGCCGTCGAGCAGGCGCTTTTGCAGCGCACGCGCCTTGGCCAGGTCTTGCGCCATTTCGGCGCGCGCGATGCGGTAGGCCTCGCCCATGCCGACGATCTGGTGCGTGGGCAGCGTGCCCGAACGCAGGCCGCGCTCGTGGCCGCCGCCGTGCATCTGCGCCTCGATGCGCACGCGCGGCTTGCGCCGCAGGTACAGCGCGCCAATGCCCTTGGGGCCGTAGGTTTTGTGCGAAGCCAGGCTCATCAGGTCGACCGGCAGCGTGCGCAGGTCGATCTCGACCTTGCCCGTCGCCTGCGCCGCATCGACGTGAAACACGATGCCCTTTTCGCGGCACAGCGCGCCGATGGTGGCGATGTCCTGGATCACGCCGATTTCATTGTTCACGAGCATCACGCTCGCAAGGATGGTGTCGGGGCGCAGCGCATCCTTGAAGCGGTCGAGGTCGAGCAGGCCGTTTTCCTGCACGTCGAGGTAAGTCACCTCGAAACCCTGGCGCTCGAGCTCGCGCATGGTGTCGAGCACGGCCTTGTGCTCGGTCTTGACGGTGACAAGGTGCTTGCCCTTGCCCTGGTAGAAATGCGCTGCGCCCTTGAGCGCGAGGTTGTTGGATTCGGTCGCGCCGCTGGTCCAGACGATTTCGCGCGGATCGGCGCCGATCAGGTCGGCCACCTGCACACGCGCCTTTTCCACGGCCTCTTCGGCTTCCCAGCCCCAGGCGTGGCTGCGCGAGGCGGGGTTGCCGAAGTGGTCGTGCAGCCAGGGAATCATGGCCTCGACCACGCGCGGATCGACGGGCGTCGTGGCTGCATAGTCGAGGTAAATGGGGAGTTGCGTTTTCGTGTCCATGGTCGGCTCGGTAAAGACTCAACGAAGATTCATGCCGCCACGCGCACGGCGCTGCCGGGCGGACTGCCCTGCGCACCGCCGCGTCGCGCCCCCAGGCAAAGCAAAAGGCGCGGGCAGCAGCAGCGGTTACATCAGGATTTGGCGAAGGCGTTGCCCAGCGCGAACACCGAATTCGGTGCGTTCACACGGATCGGCTTGACCACGGGCGTGGTCGAGATCGCGCGGCGCGCGGCGGGCTTGGCTTCCACCTCGACGCCCTTGGCGAGCTGGTCATCGACGAGCTTTTGCAGCGTGACCGAGTCGAGGAACTCGACCATGCGCTGGTTCAGCGCCGACCACAACTCGTGCGTCATGCAGCGGCCCGAATCACCCAGGCAATTTTCCTTGCCGCCGCACTGCGTGGCGTCTATGGGCTCATCGACCGAGAGGATGATGTCGGCCACGGTGATTTCTTCGGGCCTGCGCGCGAGCGTGTAGCCGCCGCCAGGGCCGCGCGTGGACTCGACGAGCTCGTTGCGGCGCAGCTTGCCGAAAAGCTGCTCCAGATACGAGAGCGAAATATGCTGGCGCTGGCTGATGGCCGCGAGGGTGACGGGGCCATTGTTCTGGCGCAGGGCCAGATCGATCATGGCGGTGACTGCAAAACGACCTTTGGTTGTGAGACGCATGGCAAGCTCCTGGTAAGGCTCTTTGGTTGTCAAAAACTGCCTGCTGCAATGTGCAGGCTCCGTCCCCACCCTTTTCTTCGCCTCGGCTGCTAATAAAACCTGCCGCGACGAAGCCCTTTGTATTGGGCTGTTTTCTTCGTAATGGCTCAAATTCTAGCACAATTCCCAATCAAATTTGTCGGGATTGAAGGCAAGACCCGTTGCCTGTCAGACCGGCACGCTGTCTTCACCGTGCGCGCCGAAAGCCGCGTCCTTGAGGCGCGCGAGCTGGTCGCGCACGCGCGCGGCCTGCTCGAATTCGAGGTTGCGTGCGTGCTCGAGCATCTGCTTTTCGAGCCGCTTGATCTCGCGCGCGAGGTCTTTTTCGGACAGCGCCTCGGCCTGGGCGCGCGCGAGCGCCTCCTGCGCGAGCTGCTCGGCCGCGCGCGCCGATTTTTCGCTATAGACGCCGTCGATCAGGTCGCGCACCTGCTTGACGATGCTGCGTGGCGTGATGCCGTGCGTCTGGTTGTAGGCGATCTGTTTGGCGCGCCGGCGCTCGGTTTCGCTGATGGCTTTGCGCATGGACGCGGTGATGGTGTCGGCGTAGAGGATCGCTTTGCCGTGGGCGTTGCGCGCGGCGCGGCCAATGGTCTGGATCAGGCTGCGTTCGGCGCGCAAAAAGCCCTCTTTGTCGGCGTCCAGAATGGCCACGAGCGAGACCTCGGGAATGTCCAGCCCCTCGCGCAGCAGGTTGATGCCCACGAGCACGTCGAAGGCGCCCAGGCGCAGGTCGCGGATGATTTCCACGCGCTCTACGGTGTCCACGTCCGAGTGCAGATAGCGCACCTTCACGCCGTTGTCGCTGAGGTAGTCGGTCAGTTGCTCGGCCATGCGCTTGGTCAGCGTGGTGATGAGCACGCGCTCGTCTTTTTGCACGCGCAGGCGGATTTCCTGCAGCACGTCGTCGACCTGGTGCGTCGCTGGGCGCACTTCGACCTCGGGATCGACCAGGCCCGTGGGCCGCACGAGCTGCTCCACGACTTGGCCGGAATGGCTGAGCTCATAGTCGGCAGGCGTGGCCGAGACGAAAACCACCTGGCGCATGCGCTGCTCGAACTCCTCGAATTTGAGCGGCCGGTTGTCGAGCGCCGAGGGCAGGCGAAAGCCGTATTCGACCAGCGTGGTCTTGCGCGCGCGGTCGCCGTTGTACATGGCGTTGAGCTGGCCGACCATCTGGTGGCTCTCGTCGAGGAACATGAGCGCATCCTTGGGCAGATAGTCCACCAGCGTGCTCGGCGGCTCGCCCGGCGCCGCGCCCGAAAGATGGCGCGTGTAGTTTTCGATGCCCTTGCAGTGCCCGACTTCGCTGAGCATCTCGAGATCGAAGCGCGTGCGCTGTTCGAGCCGCTGCGCCTCCACGAGCTTGCCCTGCGCGAGCAGCTCCTGCAGCCGCTCGGCGAGCTCGATCTTGATGCTTTCGACGGCCTGCAGCACCTGCGCGCGCGGCGTGACGTAGTGGCTGCTCGGATAGACCGTGAAGCGCGGGATTTTTTGCTGGATGCGGCCCGTGAGCGGATCGAACAGCAGCAGGCTCTCGACCTCGTCGTCGAACAGCTCAATGCGCAGCGCGAGTTCGGAGTGCTCGGCCGGGAACACGTCTATGGTATCGCCGCGCACGCGGAACTTGCCGCGCTGGAAGTCTTGCTCGTTGCGCTGGTATTGCATGCGGATGAGCTGCGCGATGACGTCGCGCTGGCCCACCTGGTCGCCCACGCGCAGCGTCATGACCATCTGGTGGTAGCTTTGCGGGTCGCCGATGCCGTAGATGGCCGATACCGTGGCCACGATGACCACGTCGCGCCGCTCCATCAGGCTCTTGGTGCACGACAGGCGCATCTGCTCGATGTGCTCGTTGATCGCGCTGTCTTTTTCGATGAACAGGTCACGCTGCGGCACGTAGGCTTCGGGCTGATAGTAGTCGTAGTAGCTCACGAAATATTCGACCGCATTCTTCGGGAAAAATTCGCGAAACTCGCTGTAGAGCTGCGCCGCGAGCGTCTTGTTGGGCGCAAACACGATGGCCGGGCGGCCCAGGCGGGCGATCACGTTCGCCATGGTGAAGGTCTTGCCCGAGCCGGTTACGCCCAGCAGCGTCTGGAACACCTCGCCGTCGCGCACGCCCTGCACGAGCTGCTCGATCGCCGCGGGTTGGTCGCCCGCGGGCGGATAAGGCTGGAAAAGCGCGAAGGGCGAGTCCGGAAATTGGACGAACTCCCCTTGCGCAAGCCGGTCGGGATGGGGGGCAACAGGTGCGGCGTGCATAGTGGCTTAGCTAAAATTCGCGGTTTGCTTCGATGGAAGCCTTGCAGAGCCCTCCTCAACTGAGGGCAAGGCACGGGATTTCCACCCGAGCGACGCTTTTTACCACCCGCACTGCGCCTGAGGACTCACCATGTCTTTGTTTTCCGCCGTCACCATGGCCCCCCGCGACCCGATTCTGGGTCTGAACGAACAGTTTGCCGCCGACCCCAACCCCAACAAGGTCAACCTCGGCGTGGGCGTTTATTTCGACGACAACGGCAAGCTGCCGCTGCTGCAATGCGTGCAAAGCGCCGAAAAAGCGCTGATGGAGCAGCCCACGCCGCGCGGCTACCTGCCCATAGACGGCATCCCGGCCTACAACGCCGGCGTGAAAAACCTCGTTTTCGGCGCGGGCTCCGAGCCCCTGCAGTCGGGCCGCGTGGCCACGGTGCAGGCGCTGGGCGGCACGGGCGGGCTCAAGATCGGCGCGGATTTTCTGAAAAAACTCAACCCCAGCGCCAAGGTGCTGATCTCCGACCCGAGCTGGGAAAACCACCGCGCGCTGTTCACCCAGGCCGGCTTTGAGGTCGGCACCTACCGCTACTACGACGCCACCACGCGCAGCTTGAACTTCGAAGGCATGCTGGCCGACCTGAAGGCCGCTGCGCCGGGCACCATCGTCGTGCTGCACGCCTGCTGCCACAACCCGACGGGCTACGACCTCGACGCCGCGCAATGGAGCCAGGTGGTCGCGACCGTGCAGGCGCGCGGCCTCGTGCCCTTTCTCGACATGGCCTATCAAGGCTTTGCGCAAGGCATCGCCGAAGACGGCGCCGTGGTGGGCAAGTTCGTGGCCGCCGGGCTGCAGTGCTTCGTGGCCACCTCGTTCAGCAAAAGCTTCAGCCTGTACGGCGAGCGCGTCGGTGCGCTCTCGGTCGTCTGCGCAGACCAGGACGAAGCCGCGCGCGTGCTGAGCCAGCTCAAGATCGTGATCCGCACCAACTACTCCAACCCGCCCACGCACGGCGGCGCGGTGGTGGCCAAGGTGCTTGGCGACGCCAGCCTGCGCGCGCAGTGGGAGCAGGAGCTCGGCGCCATGCGCGGCCGCATCAAGCTCATGCGGCAAAAACTGGTCGAAGGCTTGCGGGCCGCGGGCGTGCGGCAAAACATGGACTTCATCACGCGCCAGGTCGGCATGTTCAGCTACTCGGGCCTGAGCAAAGAGCAAATGCAGCGCCTGCGCAGCGAGTTCGGCGTCTATGGCACCGACACGGGCCGCATGTGCGTGGCCGCGCTCAACAGCAAGAACATCGACTACGTTTGCCAGGCGATCGCCAAGGTGGTTTGAGCGTCACAGCGGGGGCCACACCCAAGGCCCTACCAAGCTCCCGCCAAGCCTCCAAGAAGGCCGCTGCCCAGCACCACCAGCCAGGGCGGCAGCTTCCAGAACATCAAGGCCACCAGCGCGAGCAAGGCCAGGCCAAAATCCCGCGGTGCGTGGATGGCGCTCGTCCAGACGGGCGTGTAGAGCGCGGCGAGCAGCAGCCCCACCACCGCGGCATTGATGCCAAAAAGTGCCTTTCGCGCCCGTGTATCGTGCCTCAGTAGCTTCCAAAACGGAAGCGCACCGAGCACCAGCAGGAAGCTCGGCGCAAAAATCGCCGCGAGGCACAGCAGTCCGCCCCACCAGCCCGACGGCGCCACATTCATCGCGGCTCCCAGAAAAGCTGCAAACGTGAACAGCGGCCCGGGCACCGCCTGTGCCGCGCCGTAGCCCGCCAAAAAAGCCTCCTGGCTCACCCATCCCGGCGGCACGACTTCGGCCTGCAGCAGCGGCAGCACGACATGGCCGCCACCGAACACCAGGGCGCCGGCGCGGTAAAAAGCATCGACCAGGCGCAAGGTCTGGCTTGGCCAAGCCGCGGCCAGCGCCGGCAGGCCGAACAGCAGCACGAAAAACAAGGCCAGCCAGACGGCTCCAGCACGCCGCCCCATGGCGATGGGCAAGCCTGCATGCCAAGGAGCCTGTCGGACTTTGGAATCGTCGGCTGCGAATGCGCCGCTGCGGCGCATTCTCGCTATCGACGCCCAAAGCCCGAAAGGCTCCTGAACGCAGCGCACGACGGCGCGCGTGAAAAACAGTGTTTTTCGCTGCGAATCGCTCACGCAACCGTGAGTTGCACGTCGATGTTGCCGCGCGTGGCGTTCGAATAGGGGCAGATCTCGTGCGCGGCGGCCACCAGTTGCTCGGCCGCGGCTTTGTCCATACCGGGCAGCTGGATGCGCATGCGCACGGCAATACCGTAGGCCTGCCCGACCGGGCCGAGATCGACTTCCGCGTCGACGGACAAATCGGCAGGCAGGGTGATCTTCTCACGCATGGCGACGGCTTTCATCGCGCCGATGAAGCACGCCGAATACCCGGCCGCAAACAGCTGTTCAGGGTTGGTACCCTTGCCCGCCGTTCCCGGGGGCGACATGGTGATGTCAAGGCGCCCATCGTCGCTGCGCGCTGCGCCTTCGCGTCCGCCGGTGGTGTGGGTGCGTGCGGTATAGAGAACTTTGTCCAGTGAAGCCATGGTGAAAACTCCTTCGAGGTGGTGAATGCTTTCTAAGAAAGCGGGGGTGAAAACGGCAAAAACCGGGGCAGATCGAAAATGCAAACCATGGCGAGCCATGGGTGAGGCGGCTAATCGCCCACCTTCAGAAGGCGTGCGCGCAGCGCTTGCAAAGACTGTGTCAGCGCTTGCAAATCGGCCACATCGCACTGCGTTTGCTGTAGCAATTGCGCAGGTATCAGCTCGGCCTGTGCACGCAGGGCGCGGCCAGTGTCGGTGAGGGTGACGTGAACGCGGCGTTCGTCGGCGCTGTCGCGCTCGCGCTGCAGCAGACCCGCAGACTGCATGCGCTTGAGCAAGGGCGTGAGCGTGCCGGAATCAAGAAAAAGGCGCTCACCGAGTTCCGAGACCGTACAGCCGTCGCGCTCCCACAGCGCCAGCATGACGAGGTATTGCGGGTACGTCAGCCCGAGCGCATCGAGCAAGGGCTTGTAGCGTTTGGTCATGGCCAGCGAAGTCGAATACAGCGCAAAACACAGTTGCGCATCGAGTTGCAAACCGATGTTGTGCTGCACTGGAGATGAACTGTTGGGCATGGCTAGAATTATAGGACACAATTTAGTTGTACAAAATTTAATTTTTGTAAATTAGGATGGGCAGCAAGCTATGTCGCTCGACCCTTTGATGCGGCAGGGGGCTTGCGCTTGCAACCGCGACTCGTCATCACCCCCCCATCCACGTGAACAGCGGGTTTCGGCCTAGCTGGCGTTCATCGTGCAAAACGTAGACCAGTGCATTTTTCCCAGAAAAATCAACATGGCACAGTCGCACATTGAACGATCAGTGGGCGCCCCGCCTCGAAGGGCTGCCGCAAGAGCGCATGCGATGCTCCAGGCCCTTCCCGAGCGTCAAGACGCCGACGGGGCGCAGCGCCGGATCATGGCGCGCACGGACATCTCGGTACAAATGCCTATCGCAAACGCCACAAGCTTGTGGCCTTCCTCAACCAGCAAAAGCCCAGCGCCCTCTCAGGCGACGTCGAAGCCGACGAAACCTTGTTTCCCGTGTTTCAAGAAGCCGTGAGGCATCCGTGAACCAAGCATCAACCCCCATCGCGCAGGGCTTTTCGTAGCCGATCGTGGCATGGGGGTTTCTCGACTCAGGCTCAGCGATGTAAAACTTTTTGGGTATGGTTTGGGACTCAAATAGCAAGGAGGTTTCCATCATGCAATACCGTAAATTGGGCCGCTCCGGCCTCCTCGTATCGGAGCTTTGCTTTGGCAGCATGAGCTTTGGCGCAGCCGGTTACTGGGAGAAAATCGGCGGCCTCGACCAGCAAGCGGCCCAGCGACTGGTCGACATTGCCCTCGATGCCGGTGTCAATTTTTTTGATACAGCCGATGTCTATTCGTACGGTCAATCCGAAGAAATCCTCGGCAAGGCGCTCGGGTCGCGACGTGATCGGGTCGTGCTCGCCACCAAGGTGCGCGGGCGCATGAGCCCAGAGATCAACGACGTCGGCCTGAGTCGCAAGCACATCATCCAGAGTTGTGAGAACAGCCTGCGCCGGCTCGGAACCGACTATATTGACCTTTACATCGTCCACAGCTTCGATTTTCTGACCCCGCTCGAGGAGACGCTGTCGACCCTGGACGATTTGGTGCGTCAAGGCAAGGTGCGGTATCTCGGCTGTTCGAATTTCTTCGCCTGGCAACTCATGAAGTCGCTCGCCCTTTCCGAGAAGTACCTCTGGGAGAAATTCATCTCTCTCCAAGCGCACTATTCGCTGGTTGCGCGCGATGTCGAATACGAACTGGCACCCCTGTGCGAAGACCAAGGGCTGGGTCTGACCCCCTGGTCGCCGCTCGCCTCCGGATTCCTGACCGGGAAGTACCCCCGGGGCGGCAAGGGCCCTGCCGACGCCCGCCGCAGCAAGGAAGAGCAGAACTTCCTCCAACTCGACGAAGACAAGGCCTACGCCATCCTCGATGTCGTGGAGCGCATCGCCGCCCAGCGCAACGTCAGTCCGGCGCAAGTTTCCCTCAATTACTTGCTGCGCAAATCGCCGGTTTGCTCCGTCATCATCGGCGCCACCAAGCCCGAGCAACTGCACGACAACCTCAGGAGCGCCGATTGGGTCCTGACCGGCGACGAGATGCGCATGCTTGACGAGGTCTCCCAGCCATCACGGCTCTATCCGAAGTGGATGCTAGATTTCACCCGGCTGGATCGAGACAACCCGAACATGTTGCTTTGAACCCAGATTGTTCATTAGGACGCGGGACGATGGCGAGGCGGCTGGCGAGGCAGTTTGGTCGCGGCTGAGAAGTCCATGGCCGGTGCCATGGACGAAGAAGCAGCGGCCAAAATGACCGTCAGACGCCCGCCAACGCCCGCGTAGGTGCCAAGCACCGCCTCATGGACAATCTGGGTTTATCCCACTGCCGTTGAAAAAGCATCCGCTCACCCGCCGCGCAGTGCTGCACGCAGTTGCGCGTCAATCTCGGGGCGCTCGGCAAACGGGTCGGTGGGGTTGCGCGCCAGCAGGATGTCTTCCATGCGGTTGCGCACGCCGCCCAGTGCGTGCGGGTGGCTGTAGATGTAGAACTGGTCTTTGGCCACGGCGTCGAACACCTTTTGCGCGACTTCGGCGGCCGAGACTTTGCTGCCGCGCACAGCCTTGTCGGTCATGGCCTGGCCTATGCGCTGGCTTGGCGTGGGCGCGGCGCCGGGCAAGTCTTCGGGGCGGTTGCGCTCGCTCTGGCCTATGCCGGTGGCGACGTAATACGGGCACAGCACGCTCGCGCTCACCTGGTCGGTGACGAGGCGCAAGTCCTGGTACAGCGTTTCGGTGAGCGCCACCACGGCGTGCTTGCTGACGTTGTAAATGCCCATGTTCGGCGGCGTGAGCAGTCCGGCCATGCTCGCGGTATTGACGATGTGGCCGCGCCAGGCGGCATCCTGGCGCGCCGCGGCGAGCATCATGGGCGTGAACAGGCGCACGCCGTGGATCACGCCCCAGAGGTTCACGCCCAGCACCCATTCCCAGTCCTGCACGGTGTTTTCCCACAGCAAGCCCGCCGTGGCCACGCCCGCGTTGTTGAAGACGAAATGCGGCGCGCCGAAGCGCTCGGCCACGGCGTCGGCAAGCGCCTGCATCTGCGCCGCGTCGGACACATCGATGCGCCGCGCAAGCACCGGCACGCCTGCGGCCTGCGCCTCGGCGGCGGCGGCGTCAAGCGCGTCCTGCTGCACATCGACGAGCACGAGCTGCATGCCCAGCCGCGCGCCCAGGCGTGCGCACTCGCGCCCGAAGCCCGAACCCGCGCCCGTGAGCACGGCGGTTTTGCCTTGAAAATTTTCGATCATCGCCCTGCTCCGTTTTAGGGCTACATCAGATCAGCTTGACGAGTTGCTTGCCCAGGTTCCTGCCCTTGAGCATGCCGAGGAACGCCTCGGGCGCGGCGGCGAGGCCTTGCGCGATGGTCTCGCGCGGGCGCAGCTTGCCGCTTGCGACCAGGCCGGTGAGCTCTTGCAGCGCCTGCGGCCAGACGTCCATGTGCTCGCTGACGATGAAGCCCTCGAGGCGCATGCGCTGTGTGAGGATCAGCGCGGGGTAGCTCATGGGCAGCGGCTGGCCGTCGTAGCCCGCGATCATGCCGCACAGGGCCATGCGGCTGAAGGCGTTCATGCGCAGCATCACCGCGTCCATGATCCAGCCGCCCACGTTTTCGAAGTACCCGTCTATGCCTTGCGGGCAGTCCTGCTGCAGGACACGCGCGAGCGATTGCGTGTCGCCCTGGTGGAGTTTGTAGTCTATGCAGGCGTCGAAGCCCAGTTCATCGAGCGCGTAGCGGCATTTTTCGCTGCCGCCCGCGATGCCCACGACGCGACAGCCGCGCGCCTTGGCGAGCGCGGCAAAGGCGCTGCCCACGGCGCCCGTGGCGGCGCTGACCACCAGCGTGTCGCCGGCCTTGGGCGCGATGATCTTCACGAGACCGTACCAGGCCGTGACGCCCGGCATGCCCACGGCGCCGAGGTAGTACGACAGCGGCACCTGGCGCGTATCGACCTTGCGCAGCACGCCGGGCTGGCGCGCATCGACCACGCTGTATTCCTGCCAGCCGCCCATGCCCACCACCTGGTCGCCCACGGCGTAGTCAGGGTGGCGGCTTTCGACCACCTCGCCCACGGTGGCGCCGATCATGACCTCACCCAGCGGCTGCGGCGGCGCGTAGCTCTTGCCCGCGTTCATGCGCCCGCGCATGTACGGGTCCAGGCTCAGGTAGTGGTGGCGCACGAGCACCTGCCCTTCTTGCAGCGGCGGGGTTTCGGTGACGACGAGCTGAAAGTTGTCCACCGTGGCTTCGCCTTGCGGGCGGCTCGCGAGCAGGATTTGCGTGTTGCGTGGCATGGTGAGCTCCTGATTACTATGGTTTGAATAGCTGCTCGCGCTTGCCCTTCAAGCGCAAAGCGGCTTTTTCATCGAAATTTCTCGGGCCTCAATCGGTGTAGATCACGGGTTGCGCGGTCTGCTCACCCGCGGGCGGCTGGCGTGGTACGAATTTGAAGGTACCCGTGGCGTGACTGCACGCGCGCCCCGTGGCGTCATAGACCATGCCTTCGACAAAGGCCATGCGCGCGGTGCGGTGCAGCACGCGGCCCTTGGCCAGCAGCGCGCCGCGCCCGGCCTGCATGAAGCTGGTTTTCATCTCGATGGTGACCACGCCGAGCTCGGGCGTCTGGCTGCGCGCAGCCGTGGCCATGGCCACGTCGAGCAAGGTCATGGTGGCGCCGCCGTGCGCCACGGCAAAGGAATTCATGTGCTCGGGGCGCACGTCGAAAAACACCTCGGACTCACCGTTTTCCATACGGCGCACGACCAAGCCCAGGTGCTGCACGAAAGGCACATCCACTGGAATACCGGACACGAAAAACTCCTCCAAAGCATGCCCCACCGTGCCACGTCAGAGGGCGCGGCAGGCAGCGCAATACAGAAAAATGCGGGTAAAACGGCGCGATCGCAGCAGCGCTCAGCCGTTGATCACCGCGCTCACGCCGCCATCGACGGCAAGCCACTGGCCCGTGATGTGCTTGCCCGCGTCGCTCGCGTAGAGCACCGTGATGCCCTTGAGGTCTTCGTCGTCGCCCAGGCGGCGCAACGGGGCGTTTTCGCGCAGTTTTTCCTCGCCCATGATCTCCATCAGGCCGCGGGCCATCTTGGTCTTGAAAAAGCCCGGGCAGATCGCGTTCACCGTGATGTTGAAGCGTCCCCACTCGGCCGCCAGCGCGCGCGTGAAGTTGATCACCGCGCCCTTGGAGGTGTTGTAGGCGATGGTTTTCATGTCGCTGGGGTTGCCGCCCAGGCCCGCGATGGAGGCGATATTGATGATGCGGCCACCGCGCTGCGGGATCATGCTGCGGTTGGCGATGAGCTGGCTCAGGATGAAGTAGCCGCGCACGTTGAGGTTCATGACCTTGTCCCAGGCGTCGAGCGGGTGCTCCTCGGCGGGCGCACCCCAGGTGGCACCGGCGTTGTTCACGAGGATGTGCACGTCGCCCACGCGCTGCAGGGTTTCATCGACGAGGCGCTGGATTTCGGACTCCTGCGCGCAGTCGGCGGCGATCCAGCGCGCGTCGATACCGGCGTCTTGCAGCTCGGCCGCAGCTTTTTCGAGATCGGATGCCTTGCGCGAGGTGAGCATGATGCGCGCCCCGGCTTCGCCCAGCGCATGGGCCATTTGCAGGCCCAGGCCACGCGAGCCGCCGGTGACCAGCGCGGTCTTGCCGGTGAGGTCGAACAGTTGTTGCACGGTACGGGTCATGGGGTGTCTCCTGAAAAGCGAAAACCAAAAGGAAGAAAAAATGGCCGGTGCAGCACTTGCATCAGCCCGCGCCATTGTGCAGCCAACACCGCACGCCCGCTGTCGCCTGGGCGATTGGGCCAGGCCTGGCAGCACGCCGCGCTCACTGCGCAATGGCTTCGAGCGCGATGCCCTTGGTGCGCGGGCCGAAAAATCCTACCGCCGCCATCGCCACGGCCATGGCGGCCGCGACGAACACGAACACCCCCGTGGTGCCAAAGCGCTGCAGCACCGCCGCGATCATGAACGCCGTGAAGATCGCGGAAAACCGACTCCAGGCATAGACGAAGCCGACCGCGCGGGCGCGGATCGTGGTCGGAAACAGCTCGGCCTGGTAGCCGTGGAAGCTGTACGACATGATGTTGTTGCTGAGCGTGAGACCGATGCTGAGCGCGATCAACAGCAGCGGCATGGCGGTCTGGCTGAACAGCAGGCCCAGGAGCACCGTCAAGCCCGCCATGGCGACGATCACCGTCTTGCGCTCGAAGCGGTCGGCGATTGCCAGGCCCAGCAAAGGCCCGAGCGGCGCGGCCAGCGCGACGATGCTCGAATACAGCAGGCTCGTCGTGACCGTGATGCCCTGCTTGACCAACAGCGTGGGCACCCAGTTGGCAAAGCCGTAGTAGCCCACGGTCTGGAACATGTTGAACACCGCCATCATCAAGGTGCGACTGCGGTACGGCGCCACCCACAGGTCGCGAAAGCGGCCGCGCACCGGCGCCGCGGTCGGCAGCAACGGCGCAACCGGGACGGGCGGCGGCAAGGGGCGGCCGTATTCGGCCTCGACCCTGGCTTCGAGCGCGCGCACCACGCGATCGGCCTCGTGCAGGCGCCCGTGCTGCGCAAGCCAGCGTGGGCTCTCGGGCAGCTCACGGCGTATCCACCACACGAACAGCGCGCCGTGCGCACCGATGAGCACGACCCAGCGCCAGCCATCGAGCCCCAGCGGCGCACGCGGCACGAGCAGGTAGGACAGGAACGCGACCACCGGCACCGCGGCAAAACCGATCGCCTGGTTGCACGCGAAGGCGCGGCCGCGAATCTGCTTGGGCACGAGCTCCGAAACGTAGGTGCCTATGGTGACCATCTCGACGCCGAGCCCAAGACCCACGAGAAAGCGCCAGAAATTCAGCCCCCAGGCCGTCTCCTGGAACGCCATCACCACGTTCGCAACCGTGTACCACAGCAAGGAGTACGTGAAGATCGCACGCCGCCCGAAGCGGTCGGCAAGAAACCCGCAGGCGATGGTGCCGAGAAACAAACCCGCAAACAAGGCCGCAATGAAGCTGGCCACGCCCGTCGTGCCGAACAAGCCCGGCGTGGACAGGGTCAGGATGCCGCTCTTCACGAGACCGGGCGCCACATAGGCGCTGTAGAGCAGATCGTAAATCTCGAAAAACATGCCCAGACTCAGCAGCACGACGAGGCGCCAGACCGTGCGCGTGGCTGGCAGCCGGTCGAGGCGCGCCGAGATCGTGCCGGCATCGGGGATGGGATCAATGGCAGCAGCGGCCGCTGCCGGCACCCGTGGGGATGGAACTGTCGTGGGCATGATCTGCATGTCTCCTCATGATTTTTGTGAGCCCACCGGCCACCACTGCCGTGGCAGCCGGGGTGCATCACTGTGGTGGCTATGGCGCGGCGCCGTGAAGATTTTGCACCCGCCCAACGCAGGCGGGTTCAAAAATTCAGCGCCTGCCCGTGCTCGAGCACGCGGAAATTTTCGGGCGCTTCGCCCGCGGCCTGCAGCGCCTGGAACAGGCGCCAGGGCGGGTGCTGCGGCGGCTCGGCCGAGAGGCGAAAGCTGCCCCAATGCATGCCCACGCTCAGGCGGCTGCAGAGATCGCGGTGGATTTGCACCGCGTCGGCCGGATCGACGTGCATGGACTGCATGAAGCTGCGCGGCTCGTAGCTGCCGATGGGCAGCAGCGCCAGATCGGGCGGGCCCAGACGCGCGCCGATGTCGCGAAAGATGCGGTCGTGGTAGCCCGTGTCGCCTGCGAAATACACGCGCCGCTGCGCGCCCTGCACCACCCAGCCGCCCCAGAGGCTGCGGTTGCGGTCGAACAGCCCGCGCGCCGAAAAGTGCTGCGCCGGCGTGAACGTGAGCTGCACGCGGCCCGCCAATTCCGCGCTCTGCCACCAGTCGAGCTCGGTCACGCGCTGCACGCCGCGGCGTGCAAACCAGGCCTTGAGCCCGAGCGGCACGAACCAGTGCGCACGCGCACCCAGTGCGCGCACGGTGGCCGCTTCGAGGTGGTCGTAGTGGTTGTGTGAGAGCAGCACCGCATCCACCGGCCCGAGCTGTTCGAGCGCCAGGCCCGGCGGGCGCAGCCGGCGCATTGCAGGCCAGGGCACGGGTGCGGCGTAGTCGCCAAAAATCGGGTCGGTCAGGATGCGCAAGCCCGCGAGCTGCAGCAAAAAACTGTCGTGCCCTATCCAGGTCGCGTGCGGGCGCGCGGCATCGAGCGGTGTGCGCGGATTCGGATAGACGAAGTCTGCCGGCACGTGCGCGTCGAAGCCCGGATCGGGCGCAATGCCGGCGACGAGCCAGCGCAGTGCCTTGAGCAGGGACAGCCGGTGCGCGGGCACCGGCGCGGCCATGGGCAGGTTGCGAAAGCGGCCATCGGGCGCGTGGTGGGGCGCGCAATCGGGCCGATTTTGGGGTGACATGTGTTTTTTGAACAAAATCGGCAGCTAGCCCTTATGTATCAGGCGCAAGCAGCTATCTTTGCAAGAGCAATCGTACTCAGAATGCTTCTTCAGGCAGGTTCGCGCAGGTCATGTCGCGCTGGCGCACGACCTGCAGCCAGGCGCCGATCTTGGGCAGCTCGTAATGGTAAAAATACTGCATGGCGCCCATTCTGCCTACGCTTTGCGCTTTTGAAAGCGTAGCGTCGGCGCGCAGCGTGGCGAGCGCCACGTCGAGCCAGACCCAGGCGAGCACGGTGTGGCCGAAAGCCTGCAGGTACGGCACGGCATTGGCGAGCGCCTCGCTCGGCTGGCCCGTGGCCCAGGCTTCCTGCGTGGCTTGGCCGATTTGCGCGAGCGCGAGTGTGAGCGCCTGCGCTGGCTCGCGCAGCGCGGGCTCGGCCT
Source organism: Extensimonas vulgaris (assembly GCF_003337425.1). Taxonomy (GTDB): domain Bacteria; phylum Pseudomonadota; class Gammaproteobacteria; order Burkholderiales; family Burkholderiaceae_C; genus Extensimonas; species Extensimonas vulgaris. Next base: position 235,581 of record NZ_QPJU01000004.1, on the reverse strand, counting down.
GCGCGCGGGCGGCGCTGGCGCGCATGCGCTCGGCCAGCAGCGTGAGGCCGCGGCCGCCTTCCATGAGCACCTTGCGGCCCAGCAAGTCCATGGCCTGGATGCCGTGCGTGCCCTCGTGGATCATGTTCAGGCGGTTGTCGCGCCAGTATTGCTCGACGGGGAAGTCGCGCGTATAGCCGTAGCCGCCGTGGACCTGGATCGCGAGGCTGTTGGCTTCGAGGCAGTTTTCGCTGGGCCAGCTCTTGGCGATCGGCGTGAGCACCTCGAGCAGCAGGCGCGCTTCTTCGGCGGACTCGGGCGTGCCGGTGTAGCGCTCATCGACGAGGCGCGCGCACAGCAGGTTCAACGCGAGTGCGCCTTCGCCGTAGGCTTTTTGCGCGAGCAGCATGCGCCGCACGTCCGCGTGTTCGATGATGCGCACCGGCGGCTTGGCGGCGTCCTTGCCGCCCTCCCCTACGGGGCGGCCTTGCGGGCGGTTCTTCGCGTAGTCCAGGCTTGCGTAGTAGCCGGCCAGGCCCAGCATGGTCGCGGCCATGCCGATCGCGATGCGCGCCTCGTTCATCATGTGGAACATATACGAAAGCCCGCGCCCGGGCTCGCCCACACGGTAGCCGATGGCACCGGCGCGGCCCGCGACCGGGTATTTGCCCTCACCGAAGTTCAGCAAGGTGTTGCTCGTGCCGCGCCAGCCGAGCTTGTGGTTCAGGCCCGCGAGCGCCACGTCGTTGCGCTCGCCCGTGAGGCGCCCTTCGGTATCGACGAGCTTTTTCGGCACGATGAACAGCGAGATGCCCTTGGTGCCCGGCACCAGCTTGCCGTCGGGGCCGGGGATTTTGGCGAGCACGAGGTGGATGATGTTCTCGCTGAGTTCGTGCTCGCCCGCCGAGATCCACATCTTGTGCCCCGTGAGGCGGTAGCGCGGCCCGAGCGGGTCTTGCTCCCACGAAGCATCGTCCTGCGCGTCGGGCACGGCGCGCGTGGCGATGTCGCTCAGCGACGAGCCCGCCTGCGGCTCGCTCAGGCACATGGTGCCCGAAAAGCGCCCGCTGAATTCGTTGTGCGCAAACACCTTTTGCTGCAGTGGGCTGCCATGCGCCATGAGCAGGTTCGCGTTGCCCACGGTGAGCAGCGCGGGGTTGATGCTGATCGAGGCGAGCGCAAAAAAGCTGTTCGCCGCGGCCTCCACGGTGTAGGGCAGCTGCATGCCGCCGATGTCGTAGTCCTGCGCCGCGCTGAGCATGCCCGACTCCGCATAGGCACGGTAAGCCTCGTGCGTGGCTTGCGGCAGGATGACTTTTTCGCCGTCGAAGCGCGGCTCCTCGGTATCGACGAGGCGGTTGAACGGCGCGTACTTCTCGCGCGCGATGCGCTCGCAGGTGTCGAGCACGGCGTCGAAGGTCGCGCGTGTGTGCTCGGCAAAGCGCGACCGGGCGCTGAGCGACTCAGCCTGCAGCCAGTCGTAGAGCAAAAATTCGAGGGTCTGGCGGTGGTTCATGGTTTAGGCATCAAAAATGGCTTTTACGCAGCATGGACGGGCGCAAGCAGCTATCAATAAAAAAGCGCCAGAGCAAAGCCCACTGCCCTGCTCCAGCGCCCTCTGGCCTCATGGTGCGAAGTTCAGAGCACTTCGAACACGCCTGCCGCGCCCATGCCGCCGCCGATGCACATGGTGATACACACGCGCTTGGCACCGCGGCGCTTGCCTTCGATGAGCGCGTGGCCGGTCAGGCGCTGGCCGCTCATGCCGTAGGGATGGCCGAGCGCGATGGCGCCGCCGTTGACGTTGAGGCGCTCGTTCGGAATGCCGAGCTTGTCGCGGCAGTAGAGCACCTGTACGGCAAAGGCTTCGTTGAGCTCCCACAGGTCGATGTCATCGACCTTGAGGCCCAGCTGCTTGAGCACCTTGGGCACGGCGAACACGGGCCCTATGCCCATCTCGTCGGGCTCGCAACCCGCCACGGCAAAACCGAGGAAGCGCCCGAGCGGCTGCAGGCCCTTTTTGCTCGCGTATTCCTCGCTCACGACCACGCAGGCGCCCGCGCCGTCGGAAAACTGGCTCGCGTTGCCCGCCGCAACCACGCCACCGGGCAGCGCAGGCTTGATGGTGCTGATGGCCTCTTTGGTCGTGCCTTCCCGCGTGCCTTCGTCGCGGCTCACGGTGACTTCGCGCGTGATGATGCCGCGCACCTTGTCCACCACGCCCGCGGTCACGGTGATGGGGACGATTTCGGCGTCGAACTTGCCCGCAGCCTGCGCGGCGCAGGCTTTTTGCTGGCTCGCGGCGCCGTACTCGTCCATCGCGTCGCGGCTGATGCCGTAGCGCTTGGCCACCTGTTCGGCCGTTTGCAGCATGCTCCAGTAGATCTCGGGCTTTTGCTGGGCCAGCACGGGGTCCATGATCATGTGCTTGTTCATCTCCTGCTGCACGCAGGAAATACTCTCCACGCCACCCGCAACGAAGACCTGCGCCTCGCCCGCGATGATGCGCTGCGCGGCCAGCGCGATGGTCTGCAGACCCGAGGAGCAAAAGCGGTTCACGGTCATGCCCGAAACCGACACCGGCAGGCCCGCGCGCAGCGCGCACTGGCGCGCGATGTTGTTGCCCGTCGCGCCCTCGGGGTTGGCGCAGCCCATGAGCACGTCTTCGACCTCGGCCGGGTCTATGCCCGCGCGTGCAACGGCGTGCTGCACCACGTGGCCGCCCAGCGTGGCGCCGTGCGTCATGTTGAAAGAACCCTTCCAGCTCTTGGCGAGCGGAGTGCGGGCGGTGGATACGATTACAGCGGAAGTCATGGAGAATCCTTTGGTTCGAAGGGATGTTCGAAACGGTCGTTTTCAGTTGAACGTCTTGCCTTCGTCGGCCAGGCGCGCGAGCAAGGGCGCGGGCTGCCAGAAGGCGGCGTCGTCGTAGGGGTTTTTGGCAAAGCGGCGCATCGCCTGCACCACGTTGAACAGCCCCACCTCGTCGGCGTAGAGCATGGGGCCGCCACGGTGCAGCGGAAAGCCATAGCCCATCAAATACACGAGATCGATGTCGCTGGCTCGGCTCGCGATGCCGTCTTCGAGGATGTGCGCGCCTTCGTTGACGAGCGCGAACACCAGGCGCTGGACGATTTCTTCGTCGGAAATCTTGCGCGGCGTGATGCCCAGGCTCTTGCGGTGCTCTTCGAGCATTTTCTCGACCACGGGGCTGGGGATGGCGTCACGCTTGCCCGGCTGGTAGTCGTACCAGCCGGCGCCGGTTTTCTGGCCGAAGCGCCCCATCTCGCACAGCAGGTCGGCCGTCTTGCTGTATTTCATGTGGGGCTTTTCGACGTAGCGGCGCTTGCGGATCGCCCAGCCGATGTCGTTGCCCGCAAGGTCGCCCATGCGGAACGGCCCCATCGCAAAGCCGAATTTCTCGATGGCCTTGTCCACCTGCGCGGGCGTGCAGCCCTCGTCGAGCAAAAAGCCCGCCTGACGGCTGTATTGCTCGATCATGCGGTTGCCGATGAAGCCATCGCACACGCCCGCGACCACGGCAACCTTCTTGATCTTCTTGGCCAGCGCCATGACGGTGGCAAGCACGTCTTTGGCCGTCTTTTCACCGCGCACGACTTCGAGCAGCTTCATGACGTTCGCGGGGCTGAAAAAGTGCATGCCCACGACGTCCTGCGGACGCTTGGTCACTGCGGCGATCTTGTTGACGTCGAGCGTCGAGGTGTTGGTGGCCAGGATGGCGCCGGGCTTCATCACGGCGTCGAGCTGCTGGAACACGGCCTCCTTGACGCCCATGTCTTCGAACACGGCCTCGATCACGAGGTCGGCATTGGCGATGTCGGCGTAGGCGAGCGTGGTGCTCAAAAGCGCCATGCGCTGCTCGTATTTGTCCTGCGTGAGCTTGCCCTTTTTGATCTGCGCCTCGTAGTTTTTGCGGATCGTGGCGACGCCGCGATCGAGCGCCTCCTGCTTGGCTTCGAGCAGTTTCACGGGAATTCCGACATTGAGGAAGTTCATCGTGATGCCGCCGCCCATGGTGCCCGCGCCAATCACAGCCACCGTGGCGATGGTGCGCTTGGGCGTATCGGCGGGCACGTCCGGAATCTTGGACGCGGCGCGCTCGGCCAGGAACAGGTGGCGCAGCGCGCGCGATTCGGGCGTGAGCATGAGCTGTGCGAACAGTTCACCCTCGCGCCGCAAGCCGTCCTCGAACTTGCCCTGCGTGGCCGCTTCGACTGCATCCACGCACTTGAGCGGCGCGGGGAAGTTTTTGGCCATGCCGCGCACCATGTTGCGCGCAAAGCCAAAGTAGCCGTCGCCCTGCGGGTGTTTGCACGGCAGGCTGCGCACGAGCGGCAGCGGCGCGCCGGCCTGGTGCTTGGCCGCGACTTCGCGCGCGAAGGCCATGGCCTCGTCCAGCAGCGCCTCGGGCGAAGCGGCGAGCTTGTCAAAGTGTTTCTGGCCGGGCAGCGCGGCGAGCATCTCGCTCTTCACGGCCTCGCCGCTCACGATCATGTTGAGCGCCGTCTCCACACCCAGCACGCGCGGCAGGCGCTGCGTGCCGCCCGCACCCGGCAGCAGACCGAGTTTGACCTCGGGCAGCGCCACACTGCAGCCCGGCGCCACCACGCGGTAGTGGCAACCCAGCGCCAACTCGAGCCCACCCCCCATGCACACCGAGTGGATGGCCGCGATGACGGGTTTGCGCACTTGCTCCAGCGCGGCGATCACTGCGGGCAGGTTCGGCTGCTGCATGGCCTGTGGCGTGCCGAATTCCTTGATGTCGGCGCCGCCCGAAAAAGCCGCGCCCGCGCCGGTGAGCACGATGGCCTGCACCGCGGCGTCGTCTTCGGCGCGATTGAGACCCGCGACGATGGCCTTGCGGGTCGCATAGCCCAACCCGTTGACGGGTGGATTGTTCAGCGTGATCACGGCAACGTCGCCGTGGACTTGGTATTCAGCGGTCATGCTGCGCTTCCTTCGTGAGTAAAAAAGAACGGTCGTGCGTTTTTATTGTAGGGACTTCCCAAAACCCGATGCCCGAAACTTGCTGGAACCCCTGTCGCACCAGAGACAAGCCCCGGAGCCGACGCAAAGCCTTTGCCGTCACACCTCGAGCCACTCCTTGCGCACGGCGCTGTCGGCGCCCAGGCTCGCGGGCGGGCCTTCATGCACGATGCGGCCGTGGCCCATGACCAGCACGCGGTCGGAAATGTGCATTGCGATCGTGAGTTTTTGCTCGATCAGCAGCACCGACACGCCGCGTGCGCGCAGCGCTTGCAGGTATTGCCCGACCTGCTCGACGATCTTGGGCGCCAGCCCCTCGGTGGGCTCGTCGATGAGGATGAGGTCGGGGTCGCCCATGAGCGTGCGGCACAGCGTGAGCATCTGCTGCTCGCCGCCCGACATCACCCCCGCTTCGGTGTGCTCGCGCTCCTTGAGGCGCGGGAACATGCGGTACATGTCGTCGAACGTCCAGCGGCTGCCGCGCCCCTTGCCCTTTTGCCCGAGCAGCAGGTTCTGGTGCACCGTCAGGCGCGGGAAGATGTCGCGGCTCTCGGGCACGTAGCCCAGGCCCAGGTGGGCGATTTCGTAGGTTTTGCGGCCCGCAAGGGGTTTGTCTTTCCAGCGGATGTCGCCCTGCCACTGCACCAGGCCCATGATGGCCTTGGCGGTGGTCGAGCGGCCCGAGCCATTGCGCCCGAGCAGCGCGACGATTTCGCCCGGCTGCACGTCGAAAGACACGCCATGCAGCACGTGGCTTTTGCCGTAAAAGGCGTGGAGATCGCGGATTTGCAGCATGTCAGTGTCCTCCTTGCACGCTGGCCGGCGCCTGCGCATCGGCCACGGCCGAGCCGAGGTAAGCCTCCTGCACACGCGCGTTGGCACGCACCTTTTCGGGCGCGTCGAAGGCAATGACCTCGCCATAGACGACCACGGCGATTTTGTCGGCCAGGCCAAACACCACGCCCATGTCATGCTCCACGGTCAATAGCGTGCGCCCTTCGGTGACGCTGCGAATGAGCTCGATGAAGTGCGCCGTCTCGCTGTGGCTCATGCCGGCCGTGGGCTCGTCGAGCAGGATCACGCTCGCGCCGCCCGCGATGGTGATGCCGATCTCGAGCGCGCGCTGCTCGGCGTAGGTCAGGTGCATGGCCAGGGTCTCGCGCTTGTGCGCGAGGTGGATCATCTCCATGAGCTGCGCGGCGCGCTCGTTCGCGTCGTGCAGCTTGCGCAGCAGACGCCAGAAGCTATAGCGATAACCCAGGCTCCAGAGCACGCCGCAGCGCAGGTTTTCGAACACGCTGAGGTTGGGAAAGATGTTCGTGATCTGAAAGCTGCGCGACAGCCCCAGGCGGTTGATTTCGAACGGTTTTTTGCCGTCTATGCGGGCGCCATGGAGCAGCACTTCGCCGCTCGTGGGCGCGAAACGCCCGCTGATGAGGTTGAACAAGGTCGATTTGCCAGCACCGTTGGGGCCGATGATGGCCACGCGCTCGCCCGCAGCCACGGCCAGATTCGCGCCGCGAATGATCTCGGTCTTGCCAAAGCGCTTGCGCAGATCACGCAGCTCGAGCGCGTAGGCTTGCGTCGCTGGGGAAACGGCAGGGGTGGAGGTCGTCATGGCGCAGCGCCCTCCATGGCAGCATCCCACTGGCGCGCAAACTGGCGCCGGCACAACTCGAACAGGCCGCCACCGGTGAGCAGCACGAAAGCCGCACCGACCCAGCTGTCGATCGCCTTGGCATCGAGCGTGGCGCCCAAAAAGGACATTTGCGGCCCCAAGGCCTCATTGAGCTGCAGGTGGTAAGTCATTTCGACCATGGCTGCGGCGCCGAGTACGGCCACGAGCGCGGTGCCGGCCAGCGCGAGATAGCCCGTGCCCAGGCCGCGCAGCTTGCCCAGGGAGGCCAGGCGCAGGTTGAGCATGACCAGGCTCGCAATGCCGCCGGGCGCGAACATCACCATGAAGAGGAACGCCAGCCCGAGGTAGAGCAGCCACGCCTTGGTCAGTTCGGACAGCAACACCGAAGCGAGCACCAGCAGCACCGCACCGATGATGGGGCCGAAAAAGAAGGTCGCGCCGCCCAGGAAGGTGAACAACAGATAACTCCCCGAGCGCACCACGCTCAGACTATCGGCCGCGGTGACGATCTCGAACTGGATCGCGGTGAGCGCTCCGCCTATGCCCGCGAAAAAGCCCGCGATGATGAAGGCCAGGTGGCGCACACGCTGCGTGTTGTAGCCCACGAACTCCACGCGCTCGGGGTTGTCGCGCACGGCATTGAGCATGCGCCCCAGCGGCGTGCCCGTGAAGGCAAACATCGCCACCGTGCACACGAAACAATAGACCGCGATCAGGTAATACACCTGAATGCTGGCGCCGAAGTCGAAGCCAAAAAATGGCCGGCCGTAGACGCGGTTGGTGCTCACGCCGCCCTCGCCCCCGAAAAAGCCCGGGAACATCAGCGCCATCGAGGCCATGAGCTCGCCGATTCCAAGCGTGATCATGGCGAAGGTAGTGCCGGCCTTGCGCGTGCTCACATAGCCCAACAAGGCGGCGAAAAACATCCCGGCCACGCCACCCACGAGCGGCACCAGCACCAGCGGCAGCGTGATCGTCCCCTGGCTTGCAAGGTTCATCGCATGCACGGCGATGAAGGCGCCCAGCCCCGTATAGACGGCATGACCGAAGCTCAGCATGCCGCCTTGTCCAAGCAGAATGTTGTAGGACAGGCAAATGATGATGAGATAGCCGATCTGCGCGAGCATGGTCAGCGCGAGGCTGCTGCGAAACAGCTGCGGGGCCAGCGCGAGCATCAGTGCGAACAATCCCCAGACGAGCATGCGTCCGAGGTTCAAGGGCCGAAAGTGGTAGCCACGGTGCGTGGCGGCAGAGGAAAAAGGCATGGATGGTTTGAAAGGGAAACTTTGTCGTATGGGTCAGTCCTCGCGCGTGCCAAGCAGCCCCTTCGGGCGGAAGATCAGCATCAGCACCAGGAACAGGTACGGCAAGATGGGCGCCACCTGCGCCAGCGTCAGCTGCAGCAACGGCGCACCAAAGGTGGTATCGGACACGGCCACGCCGAAGTTCTGCAGTGCGCTCGCAAACGACGCGTCTATGGCCACAGCGAAAGTCTGCACGACGCCGATCAACAGCGAAGCCAGAAACGCTCCGGCGAGCGAGCCCATGCCGCCGACCACCACCACCACGAACACGATCGAGCCCACGGATGCCGCCATGGCCGGCTCGGTGATGTAGGCGTTGCCACCAATCACCCCCGCGAGGCCTGCGAGCGCGGCGCCGCCGCCGAACACCAGCGTGAATACGCGCGGCACGTTATGGCCCAGCGCCTCGACCATCTGCGGATGCGTGAGCGCGGCCTGGATCACGAGCCCGATGCGCGTGCGCGTGAGCAGCAGCCATACCGCAAACAGCATCAGCACGGCTACGAGCATGATGAAGGCACGTGATTTGGGAAATTGCGTGCCATACAAGGTGAACAGCGCGCCCTGCAATTGCGGGGGCAAGCCGTAAGGCACGGCCGCTCGGCCCCATACGAGCTGCACGAGTTCGAGGATCACGTACGAGAGGCCGAAAGTGACGAGCAGCTCGGCCACATGCCCGAAGCGGTGCACGCGGCGCAGGCAGTAGCGCTCAAATGCAGCCCCCAGCGCGAACACCAGCAGCGGCGCGATCACCAGCGCGGGCCAAAAGCCCAATACGCCCGAGACGCTGTAGGCGAAATACGCACCCAGCATGTAAAAGCTCGTGTGCGCGAAATTGAGCACGCCCATCATGCTGAAAATCAGCGTGAGGCCCGCACTGAGCATGAACAAAAGCAACCCATAGCTCACGCCATTGAGCAGCGAAATCACGAAAAACTCGGCATTCATCGGAGGTGGTGTGCAGCAAGAAAATCGAACATCCAAGCCGCCGCAGGGAAGGCGCAATCCCTGCGCACCCCGCTCACGGCTTGGCCTCGCCGGCCGGCGGCGTCAGAACCTGTTCATGCTCTTTTCATAGGAAAAGAGCATGCATAGGTTCTCAGGACGGCCGCTTCATCTGACACGAAGTGGGCGTGCTCGCGACGTAGGGCTCGTAATACTTCACGGGTACCAGCGTATAGCCCGTGTTTTCAGGCGAATAGGGGTACTTGGCGCTGGCCTTTTCCCAGCGGGTGATGTAGAGGCCCTGTTGCAATTGGTGGTCGGTCTTGCGCATCTCGACATCGCCATTGAAACTCTTGAAACGCATGCCTTCAAGGGTGGCCGCGACTTTCACAGGGTCGGTCGATTTGGTGCGCGCGAATGCTTCGACCAGCGAGGCGAATACCGTGTAGAGGTCGGTCGCAAAAATGTCGTCGTTGAACTTGGCCTTGAATTGGTCGGAAAGTTTGCCGATCTCGCCGCCCATGTTGTAGTGCGCATAGCTGACCTGATAGACCTTGCCTGCGGAAGCGGCACCCATGGCCGTGGGCGTGCCCGTCGTGACGGCATAGTAGGTGTAGAACTTCGCGTTCAGACCCGCGTCGTTCGCAGCTTTGATCAGCAAAGTCAAATCGGAGCCCCAGTTGCCAGTGATGACGGTGTCGGCACCGGACTGCTTGATTTTGGCGATGTAAGGCGCAAAGTCGCGTACTTGGGCGAGCGGGTGCAGGTCATCGCCCACGAATTCCACGTCGGGGCGCTTGCGCTTCATCATTTGCTTGGCGTATTTCGAGACCTGCTGGCCGTGCGAATAATTCTGGTTGATGAGGTAGATTTTCTTGATGTCGGGCTGGTCTTTCATGTAGGTGGTCAGCGCTTCCATCTTCATCGAAGTGTCGGCGTCATAGCGAAAGTGCCAGTAGCTGCACTTGCTGTTCGTGAGGTCAGGATCGACGGCTGCGTAATTCAGATAGACCACTTCTTTGCCGGGGTTGCGCGCGTTGTGCTTTTCGAGCGCCTCGATGATCGCGAGCGCCGGCCCCGAGCCATTGCCCTGCAGCACATAGCGCGCACCCTGGTCCATCGCCGAGCGCAGCGCGCTCGTGGTTTCCTGCGGGCTGAGCTTGTTGTCTATGCCTATGACCTCGAACTTGACGCCGGCCGCGTTCTTTTTGTTGAACTCTTCGGCAAAGAACTGTGTGGTCTTGAGCTGGTTCGTCCCTACCGCCGCCATGAGCCCTGAAAGCGGGTCCAGCCAGGCGATCTTGACCGTCTCACCTTTTTGGGCAAAAACACCGCTAGCGCTTGCCAGCAGGACGGTTGCAGCTATTGTCTTGAAAGCGAATTGCATAGGATCGTCTCCTGTGAATTGGACAAGCGGCAAGCCTACTGCAGTGCACAAAAAAAAGCGCTCAGGGCAATCCCTGAGCGCAAGTCACCCATGTGACCTACTTCACGGACTCACACGCCAGGCAGCTTGTAGTCCTTGAGCTGCTCGCGCAGCTTGGTCTTGAGCATCTTGCCTGTGGCGCCCAGCGGAATCGCATCGACGAACACCACGTCGTCGGGAATTTGCCATTTCGCGATCTTGCCTTCATAAAAGGCCAGCAATTCCTCGCGCGTGACTTCGGCGCCGGGGCGCTTGACCACGACGATGATGGGGCGCTCGTCCCACTTGGGGTGCGGCATGCCTATACAGGCCGCCATGGCGACGGCCGGATGCGCCATGGCGATGTTTTCGATGTCGATCGAGCTGATCCACTCGCCGCCCGACTTGATCAAGTCCTTGCTGCGGTCGGTGATCTGCATAAAGCCGTCGGGGTCTATGGTGGCCACGTCGCCCGTGGGAAACCACCCATGCCCTTCGGCGTCGAACACGAGCGGCGATTTTTCACCCTTGTAGTAGCTGTCGATGATCCAGGGGCCGCGGATCAGCAGGTCGCCGTAGGTCTTGCCGTCCCAGGGCTGATCCTGGCCTGCGCTGTCGATGATGCGCAAGTCCACACCAAAAATCGGGCGGCCCTGCTTTTGCAACAGCTTCATCTGCTCTTCGCGCGGCAGACTCAAATGCTTGCGCTTGAGCGTCGAGAGCGTGCCCAGTGGGCTCGTCTCGGTCATGCCCCAGGCGTGCAGTACCGTCACGCCGAATTCGTCGCGGTAGGCGTCGATCAAGGCCGGCGGACAGGCCGAGCCGCCGATCACCGTGCGCCGCAGGCTGCTGAACTTGAGGCCGCCCGCGCGCACATGGTTGAGCAACATCTGCCAGATGGTGGGCACGCCCGCAGCAAAGGTCACGCCTTCGGCCTCCATCAGTTCGTACAGCGACTTGCCGTCGAGCGCAGGCCCGGGCAGCACGAGCTTGCAACCCGTGAGCGGCGCCGAATACGGCAGCCCCCATGCGTTCACATGGAACATGGGCACCACGGGCATGGCCGTGTCGCGTGCAGACAACCCCATCACGTCGGGCAGCGCCGCACCATAGGCGTGCAGCACGTTCGAGCGGTGGCTGTAGAGCACGCCCTTGGGATGCCCCGTCGTGCCGCTGGTGTAGCACAGGCCCGAGGCGGTGTTTTCGTCGAACTCGGGCCAGGTGTAGGTGCTGCTCGCGCCGCCAATCCAGGACTCATAGCTCACGAGGCCGGGGATGCCAGCGTCGGTCGGCAGCTTGTCCGCGTCGCACAGGGCGACCCATTTCTTCACCGTGGGGCACTGCGCATGCACGGCCTGCACCAGCGGCAAAAAGGTGGTGTCAAAGCACAGCACCTGGTCTTCGGCATGGTTCACGATCCAGGCGACCTGCTCGGGGTGCAAACGCGGATTGATGGTGTGCAGCACGCGGCCCGAGCCGCTCACGCCGAAATACATCTCCAAGTGGCGGTAGCCATTCCAGGCCAGGCTGGCCACGCGGTCGCCAAACTGCAAACCTTCCTGCTCGAGCGTGTTCGCCAGCTGCCGCGCACGCGCCGCGAGGTCGCGGTAGGTGTAGCGGTGGACGTCACCCTCGACCCGACGCGAGACGACCTCCGTGTCCCCATGGTAGCGCTCGGCGAACTGGATCAACGAAGAAATCAGCAACGGTTGTTTTTGCATGAGTCCCAGCATGGATATTCCTCTCTGAATAGCGGTTGGTGATGAAAGAAAGGCGCGGATGTTACCGCGGGTCGACACCGCATCGCGCAAGCAAGCCAACGGCTGCTCCCGCCCCTTGCATGGCTGCCTCATTGCGAGAAGACCCGCGCCGGCCCTACCGAACAACTATTAAACTTGTAGCGAAAACGATTCCACGCTATAGTTTGCGAACCCAACTTCGTTTCAGCACGCCATTTGTCAGGAGCATCCATGAGCACCAAAGAAAAAACCGCCATCAGTCAGTTGTTTGACTTGCTCGAGGCCCGCTATGCCCTGCGCGTACTCTGGGCGCTGCGCGACGGGCATCCACAAACCTTTCGTCTGCTGCAAGACAGTGTCGGCGGCATCACCCCGAATACACTCAACACGCGCATCAAAGACCTGCGCGAGGCCGGCTTGCTCGACCATGGCAGCGGCGGCTACTTCCTCACCCCCGCCGGGGCCGACTTGGTCAAACGCCTGAGCGACGTTCAAGCCTTCGCCTCGCGCTGGGCGGCAGCACGGGCGAAAAAATAAGGCTGGCGCCCGTCCGTGGTGGCATCACGTGCCGCGCCATGGATACGGATGATTTGCCGCGCATGCCGGTTGCGGCAAGTGCCACCCACCTCGCCTCAATCGAACAAGACGCGCGCCAATGCAGCGTATTTGGCATCGCCCACGGCGTCACGAATTTTGGGTGCCAGCGTCGCCAGATCGGCATATCCGTGCGCGCTCTCCACGGCCAGATTCAAACGGAATCCGCGCAAACCAAGCCCCGCCGTCAGCTGGATGGCGATCGGATACGCCGCCTGATAACGCTCCATGTCGGAGCGGCCGCTTCCCTGGCTGCTCTCTACTGCAACGGTTTCATCCGCCACAGCCGAGGGCGTCTCGTCCGGCGAAGCGGCCATTGATGCAGTCAAGACCGATTCAGAAAAGCCCTCGGTCGCGCAGAGCAGCCCCTGCTCCAGCATGGCCTGCACATCGGCTTGCGTGATCCCTATGGCCGCCGTAGCCGCCAGCACCTCTGCAGTGCTCCGTTTGCCATCGAACAGAATGAAAGCCGCGCGCTGACGTGGCGTGAGGCCGCCATGCCGATCCTTGAGTGCCGCCAAACCTGCCGACGTTTTGCTGAGAACCATGGCCTTCCTGAAAAAAATGACCTGTGCGCTGTTTCCGGCATTTCCATGGATGGGGAGCACCGGCAGGATACAAAATCCGAGCGCATACAGTGGATGGCGAGGGCATCATTGAAACCATGCCCCAACACCCCCGAAGGAGTTTCTCGCCCCCAGGATCCCCCGTAAATCGGGGCTTTCCATGACCCATGCGCCATGCGATCGGGTGGGCGGCACCGGCTACCGTGCAGCAATCCGACGCCACCAGCTCCATCCCACGGCCACCACGAAGCCAACCGGCACACCGAACACCCCTGCCGCCGCCGGCTCTATCCCCCACCACAGCCCCTCCACGAACAGCCAGCGCGGCAATACGCCCAGGGAACGCAGCGCGGGTATTTGTGCAAGCATGTAGTACGTCGTGACACCAAACCCAGCGAGCATTCCGGCCACAGCGCCTTGCCGCGTCATGCCGCGCCAGAACAGGCCCAAGACCATGGCCGGCACGAAAGCCGACGCAGCAAGAGAAAACGACGCCGACACCATGGGCAGAATTTCCGCGGGCTTGAACGAGGCCACCATGGCCGCAGTCAAGGCCACAGCCAAGAGCGCAAACTTGCTCAAAATCACCCGCTGCTCGGGCGATGCCTTTGTCTCTTTTTCGCCCTGAAAATACAAGTCACGCACCAATGCATTGCTGATGGTCAGCAGCAAGCCATCGGCGGTGGACAAGGCCGCCGCCAAACCGCCCGCAGCGACGAGGCCTGAAACCACATAAGGCAAGCCGCCGATTTCCGGTGTGGCGAGCATGATGAGATCGGCGCCCAGGTGGATCTCACCGAACTGCACGATGCCGTCGCCGTTCATGTCCTCGACCGAGAGCAAGGAGGGATCGACGCGCGCCCATTGCGCCATCCAGTGTGGCAGGGCATCGAAATGGCTGCCGACGAGGTTTTGCATCACCTCGAATTTCACCAAAGCCGCAAGCGCGGGCGTGCTCAGGTACAGCAAGGCGATGAAAAACAATGACCAAGCCACTGAAGTGCGTGCGGCCGCGACCGAGGGCACCGTGTAGTAGCGCGTCAGCAAATGCGGCAAGCCAGCCGTGCCGACCATGAGGCAGAACATCAACGCCAGAAAATTGCGGCGCGAAAGCGTGTATTCCTCCTGTTCGTGCGGTGTACCGTGTGGATTTCCAGCAAAAGCCCGGCTATGAGGTGGCAGCCCGCCGAGCGGGCGCGCACGTTCGAAGCTCTCGCGCATTTCGCGCGTCCAGCGCTCGCGTGCCTGCGCCGCATCCCGCGGCAAGGCTGCGAGCGCCTGGCTGGCGCGCACGATCTGCTCCACATCGGCGTTCTGTGCACGCAGGGTCTGTATCTGCGCCCTGCCCTTTTCGCGCTCGTGTTGCAGCGCTGCCTCCACATTGCGCAAGCGCTCCTGCAAGTCCAACGCGCGCTGCAAATAGGCGCGTGCCACTTCGCGCTCGGCAGGTGACTCCAAAAATTGCGCCTCGAGCTCTGCGATCTTGCCGATCTGCACGCCATACACCAGCGGCGCCAGGGGGTTGCCCAATTGCTGGTAAGAAAGCCACGACACAGGTATCAAAAAAGCCAGCAGCAGAACGACGTATTGCGCTACTTGCGTCCAGGTGATGGCCCGCATCCCACCCAGAAATGAACACAGCAACACACCACCGAGCCCGAGCATGATGCCGATCTCGAATTGCACCCCCGTAAGACGCGAGGCGATCAGGCCCACGCCATAAATCTGCGCAACCACGTAGGTGAACGAGCACAACACCGCGGCCCACGCCGCCAGGATGCGTGGCCAGCGGCCCCCGAAGCGCAACTGGAAGAAGTCCGGCACGGTGTAGATCTCGAGGGCGCGCAATTGCGGCGCAATCAGCATGGCCACGAGGCAAAATCCGCCCGTCCAGCCGAGCAGGTACGCAAGTCCGCCGGTTTGCCCCGGCGAACCCGAAAACCCCTGCAGATACAAAGCGCCCGAGAGACTGATGAACGAGGCCGCGCTCATCCAATCGGCGGCCGCCGCCATACCGTTGAACATCGGCGGAATGCGCCGCCCGGCCACGTAATACTCTTCGGCATCGGTCGTGCGTCCACGCACACCGATGGCGGCATAGACCATGATGGAGCCGAACAAAAAAATCGGCCCTATCCACTGACGCGAAAGTCCGCGGCGCTCGGCCCACGCCATCACCAACAAAAAGCCCATCAGGCACAGCACGCACCCAAGGAGTGCCCTGTGCCAGCGCCAACCATGTTTACTGCCTGGGTCAGCCATGGCTCGCTCAATCACCGCGCCGCTGCACCACGGAAACTTGGCTTGCAGCCCTTTTTGCGCGCCGCTCGTAACGATTCATGGCCCATGCATAAAACACCACGATGCCAATGAATACCAACACAGCCCCTTGCGCCACGAGCCAATACCCGAGGGGCCACGGCCCGGTGGTCCAGGCTTGCAACTCGCGCGCAAAGAAAGGCACACCGAATGCGACTGCCGTCCAGAGTGCGATCAATACGCCTTTGAGCCCAGCGTGGCGCAAATCAGGCACGGGAGGCAGCGCGCCGAAGCCCGCGCCATCGGTCTCAGGACGCGCCTTCTCGGACATTTCGTGCCTCTGGTGGGTTTTCCAGCACCGCGTCAAGATGGGCACCGCGTCAAGACACGCATGCGCCCACGTGCAGCCGGGACTCAGCTCGCCAATTGTTGCCAAGTCGCAATCACACTGTCCGGATTGAGCGAAATCGATGCAATGCCTTCTTGCATCAACCAACGCGCGAAGTCCGGGTGATCGCTAGGCCCTTGGCCACAAATTCCGATGTATTTGCCCTGCGCGCGGCAGGCTTGGATGGCTTGATGGATCAGCGCTTTGACAGCCGGATCGCGCTCATCGAAGTCCTGCGCGAGCAACTCCAGCCCCGAATCGCGATCCAGTCCCAGCGTGAGTTGGGTCAAGTCGTTGGAGCCGATCGAAAACCCGTCGAAAAACTCCAGAAAGCGCTCGGCCAGAATGGCATTGCTGGGGATTTCGCACATCATGATGAGTTTGAGCTCGTCCTTGCCACGTTCGAGGCCGTGCCGCGCGAGCAGCTGCACCACGCGCTCGGCCTGGCCCAGCGTACGCACAAAGGGCACCATGACCTGCACGTTCACGAGCCCCATCTCGGTGCGCACGCGCCGCAGCGCCTCGCACTCCATCGCAAACGCCTCGCCGAAATCTGCGCTGAGGTAGCGCGCCGCACCGCGAAAGCCGAGCATGGGGTTCTCTTCCTCGGGCTCGTAGCGGCTGCCGCCGATGAGCTTGCGGTACTCGTTGCTCTTGAAGTCCGACAGGCGCACGATGACCGGCTTGGGCCAGAACGCCGCGGCGATCGTCGCCACGCCCTCGGCCACCTTGTCCACATAAAAAGCGCGCGGGCTCGCATGGCCGCGGGCCACGGATTCCACGGCTTTTTTCAAATCGCTGTCGATGTTCGGATAGTCAAGGATGGCCTTGGGGTGCACGCCGATGTTGTTGTTGATGATGAACTCCAAGCGCGCGAGCCCCACCCCTTCGTTGGGGAGCTGGGCAAAATCGAAGGCGAGCTGCGGATTGCCCACGTTCATCATGATCTTGGTTGCAATGGCGGGCATGCTGCCACGCTCCACCTCGGTGACTTCGGTTTCGAGCAAACCGTCATAAACGCGGCCCGTATCACCTTCGGCACAGCTCACGGTGACCAACATGCCGTCTTTGAGCCGCTCGGTCGCATCGCCGCAGCCCACGACGGCCGGGATGCCCAGCTCGCGCGCGATGATCGCCGCATGGCAGGTGCGCCCCCCGCGGTTCGTGACGATCGCAGCGGCGCGCTTCATCACGGGCTCCCAATTCGGGTCGGTCATGTCGGTCACGAGGATGTCACCGGGCTGCACCTTGTCCATCTCGCTGAGGCTGTGCACCACGCGCACCGGGCCGGTGCCCACTTTTTGCCCGATCGCACGTCCCTCCACGAGCACTGCGCCCTTGCCTTTGAGCTTGTAGCGCAATTCCACCTGGCCTTTGGCCTGACTTTTCACGGTCTCGGGGCGGGCCTGCAAAATGTAGAGCAGCCCGTCCACGCCGTCTTTGCCCCATTCGATGTCCATGGGGCGCCCATAATGCTCCTCGATCAGGAGCGCATAGCGAGCCAACTCCAAGACCTCGTCGTCGGTGATCGAATAGCGGTTGCGCTGCTCGGCGGGCACTTCGACGGTCTTGATGAGCTTGCCCGTCTGCGCCTTTTCCTCGGGCGTGCAAAACACCATCTGGATTAGCTTGCTGCCCAGGTTGCGGCGGATCAGCGCCTTTTTGCCCGCGCGCAGCATGGGCTTGTGCACGTAAAACTCGTCTGGATTGACGGCGCCTTGCACCACCGTCTCACCGAGCCCGTAGCTGCTCGTGATGAAAACCACGTCTTCGAAACCCGATTCCGTGTCAATGGTGAACATCACCCCCGAGGCACCCACGTCGGAGCGCACCATGCGCTGCACGCCCGCGGACAAGGCCACCTCGGAATGCGCAAAGCCTTTGTGCACGCGATAGCTGATCGCGCGATCGTTGTACAGGCTGGCAAACACCTCCTTGATCTTGTGCTTGACTTCGACAAGACCTACGACATTGAGAAAGGTCTCCTGCTGTCCGGCAAACGATGCGTCCGGCAGGTCTTCTGCCGTGGCCGACGAGCGCACGGCGAAGGACGCGCCCGGGTTGTCGGCACTCAAACGCGCGAATGCCTCGTCGATGGCCTGCTCGAGCGCGGGGGGGAAAGGCTGCGCCTGCACCATGGCACGGATGTCGGCCCCGGTCTTTGCGAGCGCGCGCACGTCGTCCACATCCAGTGCTTCGAGTAGGGCATTGATGCGCTGGTCGAGACCACCGTGCCGTAAAAACTCACGGTAGGCATGCGCCGTAGTGGCAAAGCCCGTGGGCACACGTACGCCATGCGGCAATTGCGAAATCATCTCACCGAGGCTCGCATTCTTGCCACCGACCACGGCAACGTCGGTCATGCGAAGTTTTTCAAACGGTACGACCAAGGCATCCGGGCTGAAAAGTGCTGACATGTGGAAAGCTCCAAAGTTAAAAAACCGCGCTATTCGCCAACGCTGCCGCCACTGCGCTGACGATGGATTCGCGCATGGCGGCTTTCTTTTTTGATTTGGGGCCAGCCATGGCGAAGGGGAATCAAGATAATGAGTGACTGTCATTGTAGGTCTGACACTCCCGCATCCAGCCACAGTTCAAAGAGCCCCATGCACGCACGCACCGTTTTTTTCGTCTCCGACGGCACCGGCATCACCGCCGAAACCTTTGGCAAGGCGATCCTGGCCCAGTTCGACATCCAATTCCGCTTCATCCGCCTGCCTTTCATAGACACCGTAGACAAAGCGCACCAAGCCGTGCGGCAAATCAACCACAGCGGTGAAATCCAAGGCAAAAGACCCATCGTCTTCACCACCCTCGTCAATACCGAAGTGCTCGAAGTCATCCAGAAACACTGCAAAGGCATGCTGCTTGACATGTTCAGCACCTTCGTCAATCCGCTCGAGCAAGAATTGGGCGTCAAGTCGCACCATCGCGTCGGGCGCTTCAGCAACGTCAGTCGCAGTCGCGAATACGCAGCGCGCATCGAAGCCATCAACTACAGCCTGGCGCACGACGATGGGCAAAGCAATCAGGACCTCGCGGACGCAGACGTCATCCTCGTTGGCGTGTCGCGCAGCGGCAAAACCCCAACCAGCCTGTACCTTGCGATGCAATATGGCATCAAGGCCGCCAACTACCCCTTGATCCCTGAAGACTTCGAACGCCGCCAGTTGCCAAAGGCGCTGCTGCCCTATCGCAAAAAAATCTTCGGCCTGAGCATCCAGCCCGAACGCCTTGCGGAAGTACGCAATGAACGCCGTCCCAACTCCAAGTACGCGAGCCTAGAGAACTGCCGCTATGAAGTCGCCGAAGCCGAAGCGCTGATGCGCCGCGAAGGCATACGCTGGCTCTCGACCACCACCAAATCGATCGAAGAAATCGCGACCACCATCTTGCAAGAGATGCAACTGGAACGACCCGCCTTCTCCTGAAAGCTATACTTATAGTAGCTACTTGCGCTTTATTATCAAGCCTTAGAGGCCAATTTCACGTAAATTTTAGAACCCAAAGGGAAATCTCCAAAAAACACTGCGCTTGATCTGCAACGCTTGATCTGGAAAGCGCAGACCATACAATCACCGGGTCTGCAGTGTTGTCGGGCCTTATATTTCCTTGAACCAATGCTCTTGGAGCACGGGCTTGGTACATTGCCAGGCGAGCGTGATCGTCTCGCGTCAGATGAACCCAACGCCTGGCTGCCCTCGCCCCCCTGAACCCCCGGTTCAGGATGCCGGTTCGGTGGCATCTGCAGACACCTTTTCAGCGCAGCTGGGATGGCGCCGCAAAGCGCTCTCGCCTCCCCATCCATGCACCTTTCACTCTTCCTGATCCTCGAGTTGTGCGCCCTCGGTCTGGTCGCAGGGTTCCTCGCCGGCCTGCTGGGCATAGGCGGCGGCATGCTGCTCGTGCCCATGCTGACCTATCTTCTGGGGCGCCAGCAGGTCAACCCCGATCTGGCCGTCAAGATGGCCATCGCCACCTCCATGGCGACCATCGCGTTCACCTCGCTGTCCAGCGTGCGCGCGCACCACCGGCACGGCGCCGTGCGCTGGGACATCGTGCTGAGGCTCGCACCCGGCATCGTTTTGGGGGGCTTGCTCGCAAGTCTTGGCGCGTTCAGCCTGCTCAAGGGATCATGGCTGGCCATCCTTTTCAGCCTGTTCGTGGGTTTCTCCGCAATGCGCATGTGGGCGGACAGAAAACCTTCTCCCACCCGGCAAATGCCGGATGCGGCCGGACAGCTCTTGGCGGGGGGCATGATCGGTTTCCTGTCCGGGCTGGTCGGCGCTGGCGGCGGCTTCGTGAGCGTGCCCTTCATGGTCTGGTGCAACGTCGCCATCCACAGCGCCGTTGCCACCAGCGCCGCACTGGGCTTTCCGATTGCGATCGTGAACGTCCTGGGTTACGTGCTTAGCGGCCTGTCCGTCGCTGGCCGGCCGGCCCTATCGTTCGGTTATATCTGGCTGCCCGCACTCGTCTTCGTCGCTGCCTGCAGCGTGCTTACGGCCCCTTTGGGCGCACGCGCAGCGCACCAACTGCCGGTGGCGCAACTCAAGCGCATCTTCGCGAGTCTGCTCCTGGGGCTTGCGGCCTACATGCTCTGGAAGGGGTTGGCCGCAGCCTGAAACCGGAACAATGATGCAAGCTGCGCCTAGCAGCCTGTCGGACTTTGGGCGTCGATAGCGAGAATGGGCCCCGGCGAGGCCAGTTTTTGCCGGCTTCTTGCCCCATAGCGGGACTATGGGGCAAGAAGCCGGTAAAAAATGAAACGCTGCGGCACATTCGCAGCCGACGATTCCAAAGTCCGACAGGCTGCTAGTGTAGTGTTTGATGCTTGATGCGACAAATAAAACCGATGGATTTTTGGTCTGGGCAAGGCGCAAACCGCAGCGATACCGGGTGGTATCGCGAGGATTTGCAACGCGGCCCAGGCCGAAAAGACGCGGTTTTATGTCGCAGATAGCGTCGAACACTACACTAGAGCCGGCAAGTCAGCACAATGGATCGGCATGCGCATCCTGCGTCGCTGCACCAGGGTGCGCGAGCCTTTGCCAGAATTCTCTGGCGGATAGCGCCGGTGCACATAAAAAACCCTGGAAATGACCGCAGTGCAAGTGCTGCAATGCCAGCCGCTGAGCGATGGTTTCCACCCCTTCCGCCACCACTTCGATGTGCAGGGCCTGCCCCATGCCCACGATGGCCTGCACGATTGCCATATCGCCCTCGTCGTCAGGTAGGCCGCGAATGAAAGACTGGTCGATCTTGAGTTTGTGGATAGGCAGCTTTTTGAGGTAAGCGAGGTTGGAATAGCCGGTGCCGAAATCATCGATGGCCAGATTGACCCCAAGCTCAGCCAGTTGTTGCAGCCGCTGCTCCATTTCCACTGCGTCCTGCAACATAATCGATTCTGTCAGTTCGAGCTCCAGCAATGAAGGAGGCAATTGATGCACTGCGAGCAGCCGTGTGACGCGTTCGACAAAATCCGGCTGACGAAACTCCAGTGTCGAAACATTGACGGAGACAACAAGCGGGCGTCCAGCGTGCATCCACTGCGATGCTTCGCGTATTGCCTGCTCCATGACCCAGGCGCCCAGAACAACGATAAAGCCGGACTCTTCTGCAAGAGGGATGAACTGCCCGGGCGACACCGCCCCAAGCTCGGGATCATTCCAGCGCAGCAAAGCCTCGGCCCCCGTGATACCACCCGTAGCCAGACACACCTGCGGTTGATAGTGCACAAAAAACCGCTGCGCCTCCAGCCCTTGGCGCATCGCATGCTCCAGTTTCATGCGTGACAGCAGATGCGCGTTCATCTGCGGCTGGTAAAAGCTATAGTTGCCGCGCCCCCGGTCTTTGACACGGTACATCGCCGTGTCTGCCTGTTTGATGAGTTCATCCAGCGTGGAGCCGTCTTGTGGATATAACGCAATGCCCATGCTGCACATCACCGAAAAGCCCATGCCGTCGAGCTCGCAGGGACGCAGCATGCTTTCCAGGATGCGACGCGCCACACCTTCTGCTGCGGTCGCATCGGCCTCGTGCAGATAAAGCAAGAACTCGTCCCCGCCCAGACGACACAGCATATCCGTCTGACGCAGACAGGCTGCGATACGCTCGGCCACCAGTTGCAACACCCTGTCGCCAAAGGAATGCCCCAGGGAATCGTTCACGATCTTGAAGCGGTCCAGATCGAGAAAAACAATGGCAAAGCGCGACGCCTTTTCAGAAGGTTCCTGGATAGCGGCCTCTACCCGCTGCGCAAACTGCAGGTAGTTGGGCAACCCCGTCAGCGCGTCGGTGTAGGCAAGCTCCTGAATGCGCTGCCGATCAGCCTGCTGCTGTGTGATGTCGCGAAAAGAATAAACCCACCCCGCCAGTTCGCCGCGCTGCAACTGCGGCACCACCAGACGCTCGACTACGGTGCCATGGCGCAAATGCAGAACGTCGCAGGCTTGCGCCTCTGGGTTTTTGACCAGCTCGGCAAGCCGTTTTTTATAGGCCTTTTTGTCGGTGACCTGGGCTGCCATGTGCGCAAACACCGCCTGGTCATTGCGCTCCACCAACAATCGCTCGGGAATATCCCAGATTTGTGCCATGCGCCGATTGAAAGCGCGAATGCGGCCCTGCAGGTCGCACACCAAAATCCCTTCCGCAGCCGAATCGAGCGTGGCACGCAACTCGGCCAGCAGGGTTTCCAATTCACGCTCGGTGTTCTCCTGCTCCGTGCGATCGAGCATGCTGAGCACCAAATAACCGCTGCCGTCGAAGGCCTGCAAGGGCGCCACCCGGCGCGCCACGGCTACCCATGCGCCGTCGGCCCGCAGCACATGGGTATAGGAGTCGATTCCCCGCGCAATTTCTTCTGCAGTGCCACCCCAAAACGCCTGATCCTCGGGCGTGACAGCAAGGCGCAACACCGGCATCCCCCGCATTTCGTCACAGGACCACCCAAGCAGCCGCGCGGCCGCTTCGTTTGACTGCACAATGCACAAGGATTTCGCATCGACGAGCCAGACGGCCTCTTGCAAAGGGTCAATCCAGGACTTTTCCACCTGCAGGGTCATTGCGTGGCCTCCTCTTGCCCTTGCACCGCCTCCAGCGATACCGCGCGCTCAAAAAAGTAGCAAATCTTTTTACGGGGTGAGAGGTAGTCCAATGCTTCGCGCGGGAGTTGGCCCGGTTTGAGGCTGCGGCGTATGCTCAGCTCTGGTTCTGCCTCCAAGTCCAGAATCAGCGCCTTTTCCTTGGGGACTTGCGGGTCATGCACGATCACCTTGGGGCGCAGAGGTCGGCTCGAATTCACAGACACGACGAGCGCGTAACGGTCATTGGCCAGTTGCACCACCGACCCCGGTGGGTACACCCCCATCATGCGAACAAAAGCGGCCAGCACCATCTCATCAAAACATGCCTTGCGCCGCGCGAAAATCAAAGCCAAGGCTTCGTGCGGGGTCAGGGCATCGGCCTCGCGCACCGGATTACAGAGCCGGTCGTAATGGTTCACCAACGCGAGCATCTGGCTCACGCGCCCAAGTTCACTGCCACTGAGCCGCTTGGGAAACCCGCTGCCATCGGCCATCTCATGGTGCTGGGCTATCGCAATCACGGCAGCATCGGGAAGCCCCATGCTGCGGGCCAAGGCAACCGACGCACGCACGTGCCCCTCGTACTGCGCACGCTCTGCCGGTGTCATCGTGGGCAGCGGGTGCCGGTATTTTGGGGGCAGGGTGATCTTGCCCACATCGTGCAGCAAAGCGGCCATGCCCAGCTCCTGCAACGCCGTACTCTGCAGACCCAAGGCTTTCCCGAGCAGCAAGCTTGCGACCATCACATTGACCGGGTGGAGCGCTGCGCGCTCGCCAGCCCCCTCAGACAAGAGACGGATGGCCACCTCGTCTTGGGCGAGTAGGCCACAGACACACTCGGCCACCAACTTTTGGGCTTGCGCACAGGCATGCGCAGGGAGCTCCCGCACCGTGCGTTCGATCGAGACATATTCACGGGTTGCTTGCGCAAAGCGCCGGTCACACTCCAGCAGGCGACGATTTTGTTCCGCCAGCAACGCCAGACGCATCGCCTCGGGTAAGGAAGCGTCCGCGCTTGCAGGCTGCGCAGCTACTGGCCCGCCAGACTCCGTCACCGTAGAGGGCACTTCCTTTTGCTCCGATGTTGCCAATGCGCGACGGACATCGGCATCACATTTGTCCAGGATGACGCGAACTCTCGTCAACCCCAGGTCGCGCAAGGTGGCGATTTGTTGCACCGACGCGATGCGAAAACTATTCACCGGAAAAGGATGATTCATCCAGCCCACCTCCAACTGGATGAACATGCCGATGCAAAGCTGATCGACGTCGATGTAAATGGAAGAAGTCACTGTAAACAATGGGCCCTATCGTTGCGCCCTGCCGTACATTGTTCACAAATTATGACCTCTGCGCACAGAGAATAAGAGAGTCAACTCCAAAAAATGTAGCGCAATACGTAACTGCTCAGCTCCCAGACAGGCTGCCAGGGGCGAGCATTACCGGCCTTCTTGCACCATGGCAAAGCCCAGCCAGAAGAAGCTGGAGCCTTGGCGGAAGAGATTTCACGCTAATGATTTTTTATTGGTAGGGCGTGTAGGACTTGAACCTACGACCAAAGGATTATGAGTCCGCTCAACCCCACTTTTGCCCCTGTTGACCGATGTTGACGTTTCCCTAGTAAATCAACGAGTTGCAGCACACACTTCAAGCGTTATCGTTGATAAAGATTCGCCTTTTTCGATAGAATCCGCTTACACAGCGATTACATGGCGATTACATGGAAAGGGGCGAGCA
This sequence comes from Extensimonas vulgaris, assembly GCF_003337425.1. Lineage (GTDB taxonomy): Bacteria > Pseudomonadota > Gammaproteobacteria > Burkholderiales > Burkholderiaceae_C > Extensimonas > Extensimonas vulgaris. Next base: position 210,934 of record NZ_QPJU01000004.1, on the reverse strand, counting down.
CCGTGGACAAGATCAATTTCACCGCCGCGCGCGTGGCGAACTTCACCTGCCCGCCTGGCAAGGCCCAGGCGTTCCTTTGGGACGCCGACGCGCCCGGCTTGGGGCTGCGCGTTACCAGCAACGGCGCCGCGTCCTACATCTTTCAGGCCCGTGCAAACGGCGCACCGCTGCGCGTCACCATCGGCCACCCCAGCACCTGGCCCCTGCCCCAGGCACGCGCAAAAGCGCGCGAGCTGCGCCAGCAGATAGACCAAGGGCACGACCCGCGCGAAGTCAAGCGCGAGCGCGCGCAGCAAGCCGCCGCTGCCCGTGCACTACAGCAAGCCGCCCAGGTGCGCGCGCTTGACGTGTGGGACGCCTACTGCGAAGAGCGCAAGCCCGCATGGGGCGCTCTGCACTACCGCGACCACCGCGCCATGGTGGCGCCTGGCGGCGAACCCAAAACACGCGGCAAGGGCGGCCCTGGCGTCACCGCACCCGGCCCGCTGCGCGAGCTGTTGGACAAGCCCTTGTCCACCCTGACCGCCGCCGCCGTGGAGGGCTGGGCGAAGCGCCACGCGCCCGAGCGCCCCACCGTGGCCCGGCTGGGGCTGCGCCTGCTGCGCTCCTTCGTCAGCTGGTGCGCCGCACATCCCGACTACGGCCCCGCCATCAAAGACGCCAATGCAGCCAAGTCGCGCAAGGCCCGCGAGCAGTTGGGCACCCCAAAGGCGAAAGGCGATGCGCTACAGCGCGAGCAACTGCCCGCCTGGTTCGCCGCCGCGCGCCAGCAAGAACCGGCCATTGCCGCCTACCTGCAAGCGCTGCTGCTGGCCGGCGCCCGCCCCGGCGAGCTGCGCGACCTGCGCTGGGAAGACCTGGACTTCACCTGGAAGAGCATGCGCATCCGTGACAAGGTAGAGGGTGAGCGCACCATCCCCTTGACGCCCTATGTGTCCACCCTGCTGCAAGCGCTGCCGCGTCGTGGCGCGTGGGTATTCATGACGGCCCGCACCGACGGCCCTATCACGTCCCCGAACCACCAATTGACAAGGACGTGTGCCACCGCTGGCGTGCCCCACGTCACCCTGCACGGGCTGCGCCGCAGTTTTGGCACGCTCGCAGAATGGGTGGAGGCACCGACTGGCGTAGTCGCGCAGATCATGGGGCACAAGCCGAGCGCCATTGCCGAAAAGCACTACCGCGCCCGCCCGCTGGACTTGCTGCGAATGTGGCACACCAAGATCGAGGGCGCCATCCTCGAGGCCGCAGGCATCGCCCAGCCCCAGGAAGACGCGCAGCGCCTGCGCGTGGTGCAGTGATCCATGAATAGCAAAAAAAAGATAACATCATGGCGTGGATAGTGGACTTGCTGCCCGAGGCAGAAACTGAGCTGCTGGCGACACCGCCTGACATTCGCGCCCGCTTTGTGCATATCCGGCGGCTGTTGATCGAATTCGGCCCGCTGAACGTAGGTATGCCCCACGTGCGCCCGCTCGAAGGCAAACTGTGGGAGATACGCATGCACGGGCGCGATGGCATCGCCCGCGCCGTCTATGTGGCACGCGCTGGGCAGCGGCTGACCGTGCTGCACGTCTTCACCAAAAAGACCGAGAAAACGCCACGACGTGCCATTGACACCGCGCTACTGCGCATGCGAAGGATGAACGATGCAAACCCTTGACGCCCTCGAAGAAAAGCTGCTCGCCGATGCCCAGGCCAAAGCCGCCTTTGATGCCATGGCCGATGAATACGCCATTGCCCGCGCGCTGATCGAAGCGCGTACCCGCGCAGGGCTGACCCAAGCCGACGTGGCGCAACGCATGGGCACCACGCAAAGCGCCGTGGCGCGCATGGAATCAGGCCGCGCCCTGCCATCGCTGCGCACCGTGGAGCGATTCGCCCAGGCCGTGGGCGGCAAGCTGCGCCTGCGCATCGAACAGAGCGACGCAGCGACGGCGTGACCCGTTTCGCCAGCGCCTAGCCCGACGGGGTGAAAAGCCGGGTTCCTGCCCCGGCCTGGCGCTGGCACCCGAATGCAGGTTGCGCGCAGGACGCACCATGAGCGACAAAGACCGCCCCCAGCTACCCAAAAGAGATTGGTTCACCCTCGAAGAGGTTGCCCGGCGATGGGGCTGCACAATTGAAGACCTGATTGATTATGGCGAGAATGAAGCGCTGCGAATATCGGTAAGACCCGCGCGAAAGATTTGCATTGCCTGGCGTGAAAAGAGCGCCACCAAAAACACGCCAAACCAATGGACTGAAACCATGTTGCCGCTGGGCTTGACGCCAGAAGATTTACGCGGCGCTTTTGGCGATGGTTGCAGGCCATATATTGTGCTTCCCCCGGTTTCGGGAGACGAAGCATTGGTTGGGGACGTGGGATTCGATTTTGACCCCCCGCAGATATTCACCGCAAAAGACCTGGTCATAGTCCGCGAAGAGCTAGACCGCTTTGAGCGCGAATACCGCATCGGCGCCCATGCTGGCGAATTGCCAAAACCAAAACCAGAGCTGGGCGAGCGCGAGCGCCAAACGCTGTTGGTGCTCATCGGCGCCATGCTGGAAACCATCATGGACAAAGGCCCCTTCAAGTCCCAAGCCGAGCTTGTCGCGTACCTGGAAGACGAATACGCCCTACCCAAGCGCACCACCGACGGGAAGTTTGCAGAAGCCAACAGAGCGCTTCAAAACAAATAGCGCAGCATTGCAACTGCAACGCCCACCATTGCAGGTGCAATGACTTTCCTTGCGCCCATCGGCACATTCCATCCGTCAACACCAATTGACGGAAAGGACTACCGATGCGAGTGCAAGAATATCCCCCGCTGGCGAATGAAACCCGCCACGCCGTACCGACCGAGTGCGCGGCATATCACTTGGGGCGCAAGCCGCAGACATTGCGATTGTGGGCGTGCTTTGAAAATGGCCCCATCCGGCCCATTCGCCTGCATGGCCGCCTGCTTTGGCCCACTGCCGAGCTGAAAAAACTGCTGGGCGCTGCCTGATTGGAGCGCCGCCATGCGAGCAATCAAAAAAAATGCCGCCCGGCTATGGGCGGCAATAACGGTTTCCAAAAATCCGACTGAAGACCTGATTGTAACGACTGCGTTCGTTTTCGCAAGCGTGGGTTTTCAAATTGGAGTGTTTTGCGCCGTGGCAATTGGAATGCGAGGTTGCGCATGAATGCCTACCTCGACCAATTCCGCCGCGTGCTCGAAGCGCGCGGGTTGATACCGCCCGGCCAAATAATCGCGGACGGGAAAATTCACCGCTGCGACGCCGTGGGCAAGCATGGGCGCAGCGATGGCAGCTATCTACTACACCTTGACGGCATCCCGGCTGGTGGCGTGCAAAACCACCGTGACGGGTTGGGCTGGCAAAGCTGGCGCGCTGACATAGGCCGCAAGCTGACCGCTGCCGAAGAGGTCGCCCACCGCGAGCGCGTGCGCACCATGCAGGCGCAACGCTCTCAGGCCGAAGCCCAGGCCCGGCAAGCTGCCGCAGAGCGCGCAGCGCGCAAGTGGGCATCCCTGCCGCCCGCAGAGCCGCTTCATCCCTACCTGCTGAAAAAGCGCATCCCCCCAGGGCTTGCGCGGCAGGATGGCGACCGGCTGGCGCTCTGCGTGCAGGACTTCGACGGCGCCGTTCACGGGCTGCAATTCATCGCCCCCAGTGGCGAGAAGCGTTTCACCACCGGCATGGCGAAGACCGGCCACTTCATTCACGTGGTGGGCGACCTTGCAGCGCCCAAGCTGATCGCCGTTGCCGAGGGCTGGGCTACCGCGATGGCCGTGGCGCAGCACTTCTTTCCCGGTGCCGCCGTGCTTGCTGCGCTCGATTGCGGGAACCTGCTACACGTGGCCCAGGCCGCGCGCCAGCGATTCCCAGGTGCAGAACTGGTTCTGTGTGCCGACGATGATCGCTGCACGCCTGGAAACCCCGGCCTTGTCAAAGCCCGCGAAGCCGCCAGCGCTGTAGGCGGCACGCTCGCCCGTCCGGCGTGGCCCGCAGGTGCGCCGCTGGAACTGAGCGACTTTGCCGACCTGGCGCTGTTCCTGGAAACGGAGGGGCGCCATGGATGAACACGTCGTTTTCGAGACCTTTGATCGCAGTGATACACGCGAAGGTGTTTCAGGTGTATCAGGTGTGCAGGCAAGCACTGGCGCGGGTTCCTCCCGATACACCGCCGAATCTGCTGGTGTATCTGGTGTATCAGGCGCAGCGCCGCAAGTCCCAGGCGAAGAGGATCGCCCCTGCTACCGGGTTTTTGGCACCTGGTGGACTGACGCCGAAGACAAGCGCCAGCGGCCCGGCGTGTGGCACTTTTTCATGAAAAACGTGGGCACGCCGAAGACCCCGCTTGTCCGCCCAGCGCAAACGTGGGTGTGCGACCCGCTACACGTCGAGGCCGTTTTGTCCGACGTGCGCGAGGGCAGCTTTGGCCGCCTGCTCAGGTTCCAGAACACCCTAGGCCGCTGGAAGACGTGGGCCATGCCCATGCGCCTACTCGCTGGGCGCGGCGACGAGCTGCGCGGCGAGCTTTTGGCGGCTGGGCTGCGCATCAACCCGGCTGCGCAGAACCACCTTGCAATGTATTTGCAGGGCGAAACGCCGCAGCGCCGCGTGACCTGCGCTTTGTCCGTCGGCTGGCACGGGAAAAACTTCGTTCTGCCCGACGCGACCATCGGCCCCACGCCTGACACCGTGGTGTTCCAAGCCGAAGAAGCCGCAGAACACGCCTTCACGCAGAAGGGCACGCTCACGGCCTGGCGCGATTCGGTGGCGACGCTGGCGCAGGACAACCCCATGCTCGTGCTGGCGCTATCGACGGCCTTCGCTGGCCCGCTGCTGGCGAAGGTGCATGCCGAAGGTGGCGGCGTGCACCTGGTGGGCGAATCCTCGACCGGCAAAACATCGTGCCTTGATGCCGCGCGTTCCGTGTGGGGCGGCCCCGAGTTTCGGCGTAGCTGGCGCAGCACGGCGAACGGGATGGAGGGCGCCGCCGCACTGTCGAACGACTGCCTGCTTCCGCTCGACGAAATATCAGAATGCGAGCCGCGCGAGATCGGCCTGATCGCCTACGCGCTCACAAACGGAACGGGCAAGCAGCGCGCGACGCGCACCGGCGCCGCCCGCACCGTCCGGCACTGGCGCTGCTGCATTCTCTCGACCGGCGAAAAGACCCTTGCCACGGCCATGCTCGAAGGCGGGCAGCGTGCCAAGGCTGGGCAGGCCGTGCGCCTGCTCGATATTCCCGTGGCGCGCCAGTATGGAGCGTGGGATGCGCTGCACGGCCACGCCGATGGCCGCGCGTTTTCCGACGCGCTCAAAACCGCTGCCGCCGAAAACTATGGCACCGCAGGCCGCGCCCTCCTCGACCGCCTGGCGCACGACGAACGCGACTTTGGGCAGGCGCTCGAAGCCGTCAAGGCGCTGCCCGAGTTCAATCCGCCTGGCGCACAAGGTCAGGTCAAGCGCGCCGCCGCCCGGCTGGCCTTGATCGCACTTGCGGGCGAGCTGGCGATTGAGTACGGCCTGACCCCGTGGCCCCAGGGGCACGCTGTAGAGGCCGCAGGGCTGGCGCTGCAACTGTGGCACGAGGCACGAGGCGGCACCGCCGAAAACGATGAGCGCGGCAAAGTGCTTGCCGCCGTGGGTGCGTTCCTCGACCGCTACGGTGCCGCACGGTTCCAAGGCCTTGATGCGCCAGAAGATGCGCGGCCCATTCCCGACCGTGCAGGCTGGCGCGAAAGCACCGGCGATGGTGTGCGCTACTTGTTCACCGCGAGCGGGCTTGCCGAGGCTGCCAAGGGCTTCGACACCAAGTTGGTGACGGATGTTCTTGCATCCGTGGGCGCGCTGCCTGCGCCTGGTGCGGATGGCAAGCGCTCTGTCTTCCGGCGCATCGATGGCCGTGGCGTGCGCGTGTACGTGATCGACCCGACGAAGCTGGTGGAGGGCGCGCAATGAGCCTCGCCGACTACCTTGCGGCCCGCACCGCCGCCGCGCAACCTGCGCCAGTAGGCCCACCCGATACACCTGATACACCTGCGCAAAACCCGGTGTATCAGGCGAAACCCGCGCAAACATTGGGCTGCACACCTGATACACCTGAAACACCACCAGAGCGCACAAAGCAAACTGCGCCCGATGTTTGCGTGCGCGCCTGCGCAGACTGCGCCCACCGCCTGCCCTATGCGACCTGCTCGCAGCCCGTAGCGGCTGGCCTGCGCGAGCACTTCGGCATCGTGTGGCCGCCCGAGGGCCACGCCGCCACGTGCCCGGCGTACAGCGCCAAGCCCCAGGCGCCGAAGTCATGGAATCACGCGCCAGCGAGCGATGCAGAGCTGGCGACCATGGCGCAGCGCTGCGAGCGCTTCGAGCGGCTGGGGCTGCCTGACCACGAGGCTGGGCGCATGGCCGACACGCTGCTGCTGCGCGACCGCGACGGCGACGATAGGCGGCTGTGCCTTGAGTGCCGCCACCTGCGCGGCAGGCCCGGCGCGTGGCGCTGCCATGCCCCAGGCGGGATGCGCGAGCCGCTGGTGGCGACGTTGCAGCGCTGCCCGAGCTGGGGCGAAGCATGAGCCGCCCGTGTGCATCGTGCGCACACCACAAGCTGGCGCACGTTGACCGGCACGTGTGCGCCGCGACCGACCCCATGCACGTGATCCCACTGCACCAGTACCAAGCGCGCGACGCCGCCTGCGCGAGCTGGCGCCGCACCAGATACCCGACCGCGACAGACCGAACCCAGACCGAGCACCGCATCAACCAATCCAAAGAGGCACCCAATGCTGACCATTGCAGAAAATTCAACCGCAACCTTTGAACTGCCGCCCAGCGGCCCCCAGCCCGCCCGATGCTCGCGCATCGTCGATCTTGGCACCCAGCAATCAGACTTCAACGGCGAAACCAAAAGCGCCCGCAAGCTGTTGCTGACTTGGCAGCTTGCCGAGCTGCGCAGCGACGGCGAACCGTTCACCGTGTCCAGAAGGTTCACGGCGAGCCTGCACAAAAAATCCGCCTTGCGCACCCTCCTCGAAAGCTGGCGCGGGCGCCCATTCTCGCCCACGGAGTTGACCGGGTTCGACGTTGAGAAGCTAATCAACGCGCCCGCCTTGCTTAATTTGGTGCACGTGCAGCGCGGCGAACGGGAGTACGCAAACATCCTTGGCATATCGCCCCTGCCCAGGGGCATGCAGCCCCCGCCGCCCGTCATTGCACCCGTGATCTTCAACTTGTCCGACCCGACCTGCGGCGAAGACCTGCCGCTGCTGCCCCAGCGGCTGCGCGAGCAAATTGAGGCAAGCCCCGAGTGGCGGGAGCTGACCCGCCGCGCTGCACCTGCTGCCGCACCTGCTGCCCAGGCTGGGGCCGCAGCATCGTCGGGCTTCGACGATATGGATTCGGACATTCCGTTCTAAGGCGGCCGCCATGACGATCTTGCACATAGACCTGGAAACCGTCCCATCCCAGCACCCCGACGCCCGCGAGCAGGCGCGGCAATCCGTGCGCCCGCCTGGCACGCTGAAGCGCGAAGACAGCATCGCGACCTGGTGGGCTGAGTCCGGCCCTGCCGCCGTCGAAGACGCCTACCGTCGGCAAGCGCTCGATCCCGCCGCTGGCGAAGTCTGCTGCGTAGGATTCGCACTTGACGATGCCGACGCCGTGGCCGTGGTGCGCACGCTCGAAGAGTCTGAGCGCGATTTTCTGCTGCGCGCGCTCAAGGCGATCAACGCGCTGCTGGAAGCCCGCCGTCCTGATCCGAGCGACCCTGCCGCGCCATGGTTCGACGGCGTGCGCCCGCACCTGGTGGGCCACAACATCGGCGGGTTCGACTTGCCCTTCTTGCGCGCCAGACTCTGGGTGAGCCGCATCAAGCTGCCCGGTTGGATGCCCGGCCCACTGGCGCGGGTTGGCAGGGACTACGGCGACACCATGGTGCTGTTCGCTGGCCTGCGCGACAAAATCAGCCTCGACCGTCTTTGCCGGGCGCTTGGGGTTGCCAGCCCGAAAGCCGACGGCACCACCGGCGCCGCAGTCCTCGATCTTTGGCTTGCTGGGCGCCACACAGAGATTGCCGAATACTGCGCCCGCGACGTGCAGGCTGTGCGCAGCGCGTGGCGCGTCATGACCGGCGAGGGGTGCGAGCCATGGGCAGCCTGAGCCGCACCAAGGGGCAGAGTGGCGAGCGCGAGCTTGCCGCCCTGTTGTCCGAACTGACCGGGCGCCGCATTGCCCGCCGTGTCCGGCAGCATGCGGGTGACTCTGACTTGGTGGGCCTGCCCGACTGGTGCATCGAAAGCAAGCGCGCGCGCTCTGCGCCGCTGTCCCTGGTCGCCCGCGAGTGGTGGCCCCAGGCCGTGACGCAGGCGAACGCGCAGGGCACCATCCCGCTGCTCTGCTTCCGAGCCGACCGGCAGCCATGGCGCGCCGTGTGGCCCGTGTGGCCCGTGTGGGCGATCTTGCCCGAGCTGCGCACCCCGTGCACGTCGTTCGATGATGCAGTCATGGGCGACTTGCTGACCTGGTGGCGATTGTGCCGGCGCTTGAGTTTGCTGAGCGCGTAGCGAGGCAAGGGCTGGGCCTGACCGCCCGGCCCGGCGCGACCATGCCCGGCTGCAAAAAAGGTACTTCCCCACCTCCCACCTCGCGGGTAATTCGACCCCCGCGCTTTGGGTAGGTAGTGGCCCCACAAGGTACTGACGAAAAATGCCACGAGCACCAAGCCAAGCCGCCCGAGAACGTAGAAACGCAGCGATGCGCGCTGATCGGGCTATGGGCCGCACCGTCCGCCAGATTGCAGCGCTGCACGGCCTGAGCGTGGCCGCGACGCATCGCGTGGTGCGGCACGTTCACATGCAACTGCTGCGTCCCTGGCACCGCGCTCGGCTACCGCGCGAGGCCCCATTGCCGCCCCTCGAGTGCGTGCATGCGCTGCTGGCGCGCGAGTGAGACGCCAAACATTGCGCTTGTGTATTTGTGCGTTTGATAATTTATGTTTATGTGATAATATGCTTGTGTGCACAACCAAGAAGGAGCACCCATGACCGAAACCGAAGGAAAAGTGAAGGTAAGCCTTCGAGCGCTCGAGGCCCGCTGCAAGCGCTATGCTGAAACCCATGATGGAGATACTCTCAAGCGATGCCGACAGGGCACAAGCGCCCACGCGGAGCTAGGCGACTATTATTTTGTGGATGTGCGCGGCAACTATGTCACTGCCAGCGGATGGTCGGAGGAAACTCTGATCGAATGGGCGAGGGAAAAAGGCATCCTCAAACCATACGAGGAAGTTGCAGCATAGCCCACCGCTGACCACCACCATAAACCCGGCCACCGTGCCGGGTTTTTTGTGCCTGCGCATCCCTGGTGCAAACCACCATGACCAAGCCGAACCGAATAACCCTACGCCGTTGTCGGTTACATGGCGCTTACATCGGGAAAAGTGCTTGCTACGAAGGATGTAGCAAAACCGCGCTAAGTGCTTGATTTTATTGGTAGGGCGTGTAGGACTTGAACCTACGACCAAAGGATTATGAGTCCTCTGCTCTGACCAACTGAGCTAACGCCCCGTATGCCGCCGCTGAACCGGGCGGGCGAAAAGAGCGCTATTGTAGTGCCTCAGGGGCGGTGGCTCAGGGCGTTCGAGACGAGTTTAGCGGTGATGTCCACGATCTGGATCATGCGGTCGTAGGGCATGCGAGTGGGGCCGATCACGCCCAGGGTGCCCACCACCTTGCCGTCGATCTCATAAGGCGCACTGACTACCGACAACTCCTCAAAGGGCACGACCTGGCTTTCGCCGCCGATGTAGATGCGCACGCCTTCGGCTTGGTTGGTGATGTCAAGCAGGCGCAGGATTTGCGTTTTTTGCTCGAACAGCGCGAATGCGCGGCGCAATTGCTCCATGTCGGCAGAAAAGTCGCTCACGGACAGGAGGTTGCGCTCGCCTGAGATCACGACCTCTTCCTGCGCTTCGCTCAAGGCTTCGGAGCTGGCGTTCACCGCGGCCTGCATGAGCGCAGCGATTTCACCGCGCAGGGATTCCACCTCGGACTTGAGCTTTTCGCGCACCTGATCCATCGATAGACCGGCATAGTGGGCGTTGAGAAAATTCGCGGTCTCGATCAATTGCGACTGGGTGTAGTCCACGTCGGTGAAGATCACGCGGTTTTGCACGTCGCCTTCGGGCGAGACGATGATCACGAGCAGGCGCCGCTCCGACAGGCGCAGGAATTCGATCTGACGGAATACCGAGGCGCGACGCGGGGCCAGCACTACACCGACGAATTGCGACAAATTCGAGAGCAGCTGCGCCGCGTTTGCTATGACTTTTTGCGGCTGTTCGGGGGGGAGCTCGGGCGGCAGTTCGGGCGCCGGAAGGGGCTCGGACTGCGCGGTGAGCATGGTGTCCACGAACAGGCGGTAGCCGCGCGCCGTGGGCACGCGGCCGGCCGAGGTGTGGGGGCTGGCGATCAGACCGAGGTCTTCAAGGTCGGCCATGACGTTGCGGATCGTGGCCGGAGACAAGTCCAGCCCCGAGGCGCGCGAGAGCGTGCGCGAGCCCACAGGCTGGCCTTCGGCGATGTAGCGTTCGACCAGGGTTTTGAGCAACAACTTGGCACGGTCATCGAGCATGGCGGATTTGATGATGTAATTTACAGATGAAGTCCAATTTTCACCATGTAGCGCTTTTTGGCAAATATCAAGCCACGCACGCAGCCGGCAAGTCCGAGAGCGCCCGCGCGGCGCTCGAAGACATCGCCGAGTTTCTCGCGCGCCGCGGCTGTGAGGTGGTACTCGAGGCGGAGACGGCGGCCAATACGGGCCTCGGCCAGTACCCCACCCTCACGGTGCCCAAGATCGGTGCGCAGTGTGACCTGGGGCTGGTGGTGGGCGGCGACGGCACCATGCTGGGCATTGGGCGGCAGATGGCGCGTTATGGCACGCCCTTGATCGGCATCAACCAGGGGCGACTGGGCTTCATCACCGACATTCCCTTTGGCGGCTACCAAACCGCGCTCACGTCCATGCTGCAAGGCGAGTATGAGGAAGACCAACGCGCGATGCTCCACGCGCGCGTGCTGCGCGATGGCAGTGTGGTGTTCGAGGCGCTCGCGCTCAACGACGTCGTGGTGAACCGCGGCGCGACTTCGGGCATGGTGGAGCTGCGTGTGGAGGTCGGCGGGCGCTTTCTGGCGACACAGCGCGCGGATGGCCTGATCGTCGCCTCGCCCACGGGCTCCACGGCCTACGCGCTCTCGGCGGGCGGCCCCATGCTGCACCCGGCGATTCCGGGCTGGGTGTTGGTGCCGATCGCGCCGCACACGCTCTCGAACCGCCCCATCGTGCTGCCCGACGATGAAGAGATCGCCATCGAGCTGGTGAGCGGGCGCGATGCGAGCGCGAATTTCGACATGCAGTCGCTCGCCTCGCTGCTGCATGGCGACCGCATCCTCGTGCGACGCGCGCAATATCGAGTGCGCTTTTTGCACCCGCTGGGCTGGAACTACTTTGCCACGCTGCGCAAAAAATTGCATTGGAACGAAGGAGCTTCCTGACCATGGCACTCAAACGGATCACCCTGCGGGATTTCGTGATCGTGCCCGCGCTCGAGCTCGAATTGCACTCCGGCTTCACCGTACTCACTGGGGAAACCGGCGCGGGCAAGTCCATTTTGATCGACGCACTGCAACTCGCGCTGGGTGCACGCGCCGACGCGGGCGTGGTGCGCGAGGGCGCCGCCAAGGCCGAGATTTGTGCCGAATTCGACTGCCCCGCAGCCCTGCGCCCCTGGCTCGAAGAGGCCGGCTTCGATGCCGAGGACACGCTGCTGCTGCGGCGCAGCATCGACGCACAGGGCAAGAGCCGCGCCTGGATCAACGCCACGCCTGCGACGGCGGCGCAGCTGCGCCAGCTTGGAGAGCAACTGCTCGACATCCACGGCCAGCACGCCTGGCAAAGCCTGATGCGGCCCGACGCGGTGCGCGCCCTGCTCGACGCCTACGCGGGCGCCTCCGCCGAGGAGGTGGCCACGCTGTGGACGCGCTGGCGCGCAGACGTGCAGGCACTGGAGGCGGCAGTAGCAGCGCAGCAAAGCCTGCACGCCGAGCGCGAGCGGCTGCAGTGGCAGATCGGCGAGCTCGAAAAACTCGCGCCGCAAGAGGGCGAGTGGGAGACGCTGGACGCGCAGCACCGGCGCCTGTCACACGCGCAGGCGCTGCTCGATGCGGCGGGCGCGGCGCTCGCGCATCTGGAGCACGAGGACGCCGGCGCGCAGACGCAGCTCGCGCAAGCGCAGGTGCGCCTGCAAGGGTTGGCCGAACTCGAGCCCGAATTCGCCAACCTCAGCGAAATTCTGGCCTCCTGCCTCGCGCTCGCGGCAGACGTGCAGCATTCGCTGCAGACCTATCTGGGCCGCACCGAGCTCGAACCGCAGCGCCTGGCCGAGCTCGACGCGCGTCTGGCCCAATGGCTCGCGCTCGCGCGGCGCTACCGGCGCCCGCCGGCGGAGCTGCCGGCGCTGCTGCAATCGTGGCAGCATGAGCTGCAGCGCCTCGATGCCGCCGCCGACCTGGCCGCACTCGAGGCCGCCGAGGCGCGCAGCGCGCAAGCCTACCGGGCGGCGGCGCAGGCGCTGTCGGCCGCACGCCACGAGGCCGCACCGCGCCTGTCCGCCGCCATCACGCAGGCCATGCAGGGGCTGGGTATGGCCGGCGGCGTGTTCGAAGTGCGCGTGCAGCCCGCGGCACAGGCCACGGCGCACGGCATCGACGCGGTGGAATTCCTCGTCGCCGGGCATCCGGGCGCCACGCCACGGCCTTTGGGTAAGGTCGCCTCGGGCGGGGAGCTGTCGCGCATTTCGCTCGCGATCGCCGTCACGACCAGTGCGCTCGGCGACGCAGGGACGCTGATTTTTGACGAGGTGGATGCCGGCGTCGGCGGGGCCGTGGCGCAGACCGTGGGGCGGCTCATGCAGCAGCTCGGGCGCGAGCGCCAGGTGCTGGCCGTGACGCACCTCGCACAAGTGGCGGCCTGCGCCGACCAGCACCTCGTCGTCGTCAAGCAGCGTGCCGCTGGCGGCAGCTACAGCACCGTGACCGAAGTGCAAGGCGCCGCGCGCGAAGCCGAGATCGCGCGCATGCTGGGCGGCGCAGAGCTGACCGAAACCACCTTGGCACACGCACGCGAGATGCTCATGGCACTGCACCAGGCGCCTGCAAAAACTACCATTTCAGTAGCTGGTAGCGCTTGATGGAATTAGCTTAGAGGCCGATTTCATACTAAATTTTCGGCCTGGAGCTCTTTTTTGAGGTAGGCGTAAAACAGCGGTGCCGCCACCAAACCTGCGGGGCCAAAAATGGCCTCGAGCACGAACATGGTGGCCAGCAGCTCCCACACGGTGAGTTGCGTGCGCTGGCCCACCACTTTGGCGTTGATGAAGTATTCGGCCTTGTGAATCAGGATCAGAAACACGAGGCAGGCCAGCGCCACCACCGCAGACACCGACAGCCCGACGAGCGTCAAAACGGTGTTGTAGAGCAGGTTGCCGACGATAGGGATCAGGCCGAGCACGAAACTCAACAAAATCAACACCATCGCATATGGGAGGCGGTATCCCCACAGCGGCAGCACGAGAAACAAAAACAGCGTCAGCAGACCGGTGTTGAACAGCGCGATCCAAAACTGCGCGACCACGATTTGCCGGAACGTCTCGCCAAAACGCCGAACACGAATGTGCAATTGCGCACTCAAGGGCTTGAGCGCCAAGGTCGGCGGGCGGGTCGCAGCGAGTGCACCGATGATCAAACCAACGACCACATGCACCAAGCCCGCGAGCCAGGCCCGCCCCGTAATGGCGAGGCTGCCCGCTTTACTGCCCAGATAGGCGGCAAGGACGCGCTGGATCTCCGCCGCGCCTTCGGGCAGCTGGCTCGCAATGTCGGGCGGCAGCCGCTCGCGCAGCTCGAGCACCGTGCGCGCCATGAAGGCCAGCAGCTCACGGTACTGCGCGGGCGCATCGAGCACCACACCGCGCGTATAAGGGAAGGCCGCGGCAATCAGCAGCAAGGGCATCAGCACGATCGCAGCGGCCGCGAGGTTCGCCGCTGCACCCGAATGCATGAACCCGCCGAGACGCATGCCGAGCCAACGGGCGCCCAGAAACCCCAGGCACACCGCCAGCAGGCCCGGCAGCAAGTGGTAGCGCAAGATGAGCACGAGCGCGCACGCCATGAGCACGTAGCTGGCAAGCTTTACGGCACGCGAGGAGGATGAGGAGTTTGGCACGGCACTCAATCACGCAAATCGGGCTTAGGCAATGCATCCGCCCCATCGAAAAATCCCCGGTGCTCCCTTGTTTGCGGAAGTCCTATAGCGAAGTGGGCTGCCTGCGTTGGGGGCCAAAATTGGTGCCCCACACGCTCACGCCACCACCACCGCTGCACCCGCACCACGCGCTGCGATGCGGCCTATGCGGTACACCTGCTCGCCTGCGGCGCGCAGCGTGCTGCTCGCGGCATCGGCGTCGGCCTCGGCCACGATCACGACCATGCCTATGCCGTTGTTGAAGGTGCGGCTCATCTCCACGTCGTTGATGCCCGCAGTTTGTTGCAGCCAGGCAAACAGCTCGGTTTGCGGCCAGCTACCCTTCACAAGATGCGCTGCGAGCCCCTCGGGCAGCACGCGCGGGATGTTTTCGAGCAGGCCGCCGCCTGTGATGTGCGCCAGCGCCTTGATGCCGCGGCTGCCCTGCGCCGGGTGCTGCGCGAGCGCGGCGAGCACGCTTTTCACGTACAGGCGTGTGGGCTCCATGATGGCGGCGCGCAGGGGCTTGCCGTCCAACGTTGCGGGCAATTGCGCCGCGGCGCGCTCCAGGCACTTGCGCACCAGACTGAAGCCGTTGGAGTGCACGCCGCTCGAGGCCAACCCCAGCACCACGTCGCCCGCCTGCACGTTCTGGCCCGTGAGGATCTGTGACTTTTCGACCGCGCCCACGGCAAAGCCGGCCAAGTCGTATTCGCCGGGCGGGTACATGCCGGGCATCTCGGCCGTCTCGCCGCCGATGAGCGCGCAGCCCGCGAGCTCACAGCCGCGCGCAATCCCGCCGACCACGGCCGCCGCGGTATCGACGTCGAGCTTGCCGCAGGCGAAGTAATCGAGAAAGAACAGCGGCTCGGCGCCCTGCACCAGCACGTCGTTGGCGCTCATGGCCACCAGGTCTATGCCCACGGTGTCGTGCATGTTCCACTCGAAGGCCAGCTTGAGCTTGGTGCCCACGCCATCGGTGCCGCTCACGAGCACGGGCTCGCGGTAGCGCCTGGGCACCTCGAACAATGCGCCAAAGCCGCCGATGCCGGCCAGCACGCCTTCGCGCAGCGTCTTGCGCGCCAGCGGTTTGATGCGCTCGACGAGAGCGTCGCCAGCAGCGATATCGACGCCGGCGTCTTTGTACGACAGGGGGGTAGTAATAGGATCAGCAGCACTCATGGCAAGGCGGCACGGGCGAACGTGCACGGCAGACTAAAATTCGCGCCGATTCTACGGTGCCGGGTGGCCTGCCCCGCCGCTTTTCCCTTCGGCGGCCTGATGTTCGCTACGCCCCTTGCGCCCCAAGCCTGCCCTCCATTCCAAGCCAGCATGCCCTCGGCCTTCGCCCCCTTCCCTTCGCTGCCCGCACGATGAAGCCTCCATGAAACAACTGGCATTGGACCTGGGCTTGGCCCCGCCGCCCTCGCTCGCGCAGTTTCACGCCGGCCCAAACGCGGCCGCGCTGCAGCATTTGCGCCTGATGCTCGCATCTGCAGCGCCCGTGCCCACCTACCTGTGGGGCGAAGCCGGCAGCGGCAAAACGCATCTGCTGCAGGCCGTGCGCGCCGACTTGCAAGGGCGTGGCGCAAGCGTGGGCTGGCTGGCTGCCGATACGGCCGCGCCGCCCGCTTTCGACGAAGGCTGGGCCGCAGTGCTGCTCGACGACGTGCACGCCTACGACAGCGCCCGGCAGGCGGTGGCCTTCAACTGGTTCGTCAACGCCCTGCATCCTGCGAGCGGCCACCCGCGCTGGGTGCTTGCGGCGGGCGCGCTGCCGCCCGCCGACCTGCCGCTGCGCGAGGACTTGCGCAGCCGCCTGGGCTGGGGCCATGTGTTCCAGCTGCAGCCGCTGGGCGAAGCCGACTGCCGCGCCGTGCTGCGCGCGCAGGCCGCGGCGCGCGGCATCCGCCTGAGCGAGGAGGTGCTGGACTTCATGCTGCAGCGCTTTTCGCGCGACCTGGGCAGCCTCATGCAGCTGCTCGATGCGCTCGACACCTTCGCCCTGCGCACCCAGCGCGCCGTCACGATTCCACTGCTCAAAACCATGCTGGAGGCCCTTTGAACGGGCGCAAGCAGCTATTATTTTCATACCACCTTTGACCTGCGCATGACCCTCCCGCTCCGCCCCCGCGTCACGCTGTTCGACCTGGACCACACGTTGCTGCCCATAGACTCCGACCATTCCTGGGGCGAATTCACCGTGCGCATCGGCTGGCACGACCGCGACGAGTTTTTGCGCCGCAACGACGCCTTTTATGCCGACTACCAGGCCGGCACGCTCGACATCCACGACTACGTGCGCTTTGCCACCGCCGCGCTGCGCGAGCGTGGCCCGCAGGAGGCCGCCGCCGCACAGGCCCGCTTCATGCGCGAAGTGATCGCGCCCGCCATCCGACCCGAGGCGCTCGCGCTGCTGCGCCAGCACCAGGCGGCGGACGAGCATGTGCTCATCATCACCGCCACCAACGAATTCGTCACGCGCCCCATCGCCGACGCGCTGGGCGTGCCCGAGCTGCTCGCCACGCGCCTGGCGCGCGATGCCAGCGGCTGGATCACCGGCGAAATCGAGGGCGTGCCCTGCCTGCGCGAAGGCAAGGTACAACGCATGGAACAATGGCTGGCCCAGCGCGGCTGGCGCTGGAACGACATCGAAAGCACGTTTTACAGCGACTCGATGAACGACCTGCCGCTGCTCGAAAAAGTCGAGCACCCCGTGGCCACCAACCCCGACCCGCGCCTGCGGGCCCTCGCGCAAGAGCGCGGCTGGCGCATTCTGGACCTGTTCGCCTCATGATCAAAAACTTCATCGACAAGCTGCTGGGCAAAGCGCCCGCGGGCAGCGCCAAGACCAAGAAAAAGCCCTCGTTCGGCCGGCGCGCCGAGGTGCCCGCGAGCGTGCACGGCATAGACCCGAACCTGGTCGATCGCCGCGCCGCCGAGGTGGTGCACACGCTCAAACAGGCGGGCTTCGAGGCCTACATCGTGGGCGGCGCGGTGCGCGATCTGCTGCTGGGCCTGCGCCCCAAGGACTTCGACGTGGCCACCAACGCCACGCCCGAGCAGGTCAAGCAGCTGTTTCGGCGCGCCTTCATCATCGGACGGCGCTTTCGCATCGTGCACGTGGTGTTCGGGCGCGGGCGCGAGCACGAGGTGATCGAAGTCTCGACCTTCCGCGCCTACCTCGACAGCGCCGCGGCCGAGCAGGTCAGCGGCAACGAAAAAAGCTCGCGCCAGGCGCTCGCGGGCGTGCAGCACGCCGTCGATGCCTCGGGGCGTGTGCTGCGCGACAACGTCTGGGGCTCGCAGGAAGAAGACGCGGCGCGGCGCGACTTCACGATCAACGCGATGTATTACGACCCCGAAACGCAGATCGTCGTGGACTACCACAAGGGCATCCAGGACGCGCAGAAAAAACTCCTGCGCATGATCGGCGACCCCGCCACGCGCTACCGCGAAGACCCGGTGCGCATCGTGCGCGCCGTGCGCTTTGCCGCCAAGCTCAGTGCGCTGGGCTTTACGCTCGCGCCGCAGACCGCCGCGCCGCTCGCAGCCTCGCTGCCCTTGCTCGCCGACGTGCCGCCCAGCCGCATGTTCGACGAAATGCTCAAGCTGCTGCAAACGGGCCACGCCATCGCTTCGGTCGAACAACTGCGCAAACTCGGGCTCGCGCGCGGCATCTACCCGCTGCTCGACATGGTGGTGGAGCGCGCCGACACCCCCTTCGTGCGCGCCGCGCTGCTCGACACCGACCGGCGCGTGGCCGAAGGCAAGTCCGTGGTGGCGAGCTTTCTGCTCGCCTGCGTGCTCTGGGACGACGTGCGCGCGGCCTGGCAGCAGCGCCTGCACACGCAGCACCCCCTGCCCGCGCTGCACGAGGCCATCGACGAAGTGTTCGAGCGACGCATCGGCGACGTGTCCGGGCGCGGCAAACTCGCGGCCGACATGCGCGAAATCTGGGTCATGCAGCCGCGCTTCGAAAAGCGCACCGGCAACACGCCCTTTGGCCTTGTCGAGCAGCCGCGCTTTCGCGCCGGCTTCGATTTTCTGCGCCTGCGCGCCGACGTAGGCGAAGTCGAAGAAGCCCTGGCCGAATGGTGGCAAGACTTCCAGAACGCCGACGACGAGCGCCGCGCCGACCTGATCGCACAGGCGCGCGAAGAGCAAAAAGGTCAGGAAAAATCGCGCAAACGCCCCACCAAGCCGCGGCGCGCGGCACTTCCACCGTCCGAGGACGGCACGCCGCCGACTGCAGAGCCGGCACCCTCTACAGCCGCCGATGCAGTTGCCGACGAAGCCGCAGACGCAGACCAGCCCCCGAAAAAACGCCGCCGCCGCCGCCGCAAGCCCGCCGCGCAAGGCACGGGCGCAGAAGCCGGGGGGGACGCGTCAAACCACGCAGACGCTGGAACAGACGCAGGCGCCAACGCCGCTGGCAGAAATGCCGAATCGGGCGCCGCGCCGAACGCTGTGCCTGATTCCCACTGACCGATTCCCGCCCGCATGCCCCCACCTAGGCGCACCGACCACCCCAACGGCGCTGCCCAGAACGCCGCACCACCTTCGGCTAGCCCGGCGGCGGTGCGGATGGTGGAAGCCGTGTCCGCCGGCATCGGCCTGGGCGCCAACCTCGGCGACTGCGCCGCCACGCTGCGCCAGGCGCTGCAAGGCATCGCCGCCCTGCCCGGCACGCAGCTGCTGCGCCAGTCATCGCTCTACCGCAGCGCCCCCGTCGCCGCCACGGGGCCGGACTACGTCAACGCCGTGGCCGAGATTCTCACCACGCTGAGCCCGCAGGCGCTGCTGCAAGCCCTACAAAATCTGGAGCACGCCGCAGGCCGCGAGCGCCCCTATCGCAACGCCCCGCGCACGCTGGACCTGGACATCCTCTGGTGGGGCGAGCTGCAGCTGCACACTCCCACCTTGACCGTGCCACACCCCCGCATGCACGAGCGCGCCTTCGTGCTCCTGCCGCTGGCCGAAATCGCACCCGAGCGCGTCACGCCCGAACAACTGCGAGCGGTGCAGGGGCAGCGGGTGGAACGGCTGGGGTAATCAAGGGCCGGTTTCAGGCGTTCGTCTGCCAACGCCAGGGGAACCATTGGGAGCAGATTCGTAATGGCGGGGGCGCTTAGGCCAAGTGCGGATGCCGGGATGTGCGCCCGGCGGCGCACCTTCTTTTCTTGTCTCGCCAAGAAAAAAAGGCAAAAGAAGGCGACCCTGCTGCCTGCGTCCCTGCCCGCCTCGCGGCGGTCAGGGCAACCTGCGGTGCTCACGCCCGGCGGGGTCGCGCGAAACTCGCTGAGCTCAAACAATCGTGCGCCTTTTTCCCACCGGGCGCTGCGCTCCTCGGCGCAGGCAGAAGGGCTTGAAATACCACACGGGCCATCGCTGCGCTCGGCCTTTGTGGTGCGGCGTTGGCAGATAATCGAAATTTGACCCTAATTTATCCCGCGCACGGCCATGCCAGCGAATGAAAAATCGCACCCAGTACAGGTACGCCTTCTCGGTCTGTAGGTTGCCTGACGGGCATTTTTCAAGAAGTTCTCTCCGCCCGCCTTTTGCGCTGAAAAATGGCATGGGCTGCCAACCTCACAACCGCCGCAGCGGCGCCCGCGAATGATTGGGCATGGGCCACATGCTTGCACCGCCACCCTGATAGGGGACGTTATAGACATGCTTGAGCGCCCAAGCCAGCATGCCCAGCCAAGGAAACCGTACCGAGTAGTTTGATCACGACAGATCAGCACACGGCCGAGCCATGGACGACTAAGCGGCAGCCAAAATAAAATAGCTTCCGGCGTCCGCCAACGCCCACGTAGGCGCGCAAACAACCTGGGTTCAACCCAGATTGTTCATTAGGACGCGGGATGGTGGCGAGGCGGCTGGCGTGGCAGTTTGGTCGCGGGTGAGAAGTCCATGGCCAGTGCCATAGACGCCGAAGCCGCGGCCGAAATGACCGGCAGACGTCCGCCAACGCCCGCGTAGGTGCGCAGCACCGCCTAATGGACAATCTGGGTTCAATGCCCCCGCTCGCCAAATCTTGGGCTGCCGCGGTCGGGCCGCGGGCCTTCGCCGTGGGGTTCGCCGCGGGGTTCGCCACGAGGGGGGCGCATGGCACCGGGGTCGTGTCTTGGCCCTTCGGGAAAACGCTGGGGCCCTTCGGCTCCGGGGCGTGCTTGTGGCTCAGGCGGCTGCGTGCGGTACTGCCCCGGCCCAGGGGGCGGCGGATTGCGTGGGGGATGGAAGCGTGGGGGTTGGTAACCAGGCGATGGCCGATAGGGTGGCGGCGGAGGCGGGCGGTGCCCATCATGGATGGGGCCATGCTCCCACCGGTGACGCTCTGCATACCACGGACGGTCGCGATAGTGGTCGTACCAGTAGGCGCCGAGCGTGAAACTGACGATGCCTATGCCAATCACCGGGCCGTAATCGGGCACGGGCACGTAGGTTCCTTGGTAGGGATACGTGATGTAACCGCCGTACACCCAGCCGCGGTAGGGGCCGGCTACCACGTCGCACCAGCTGTAATCGCTCAGGCATCCTTGCACGTTGATCGCCAAGCCACTGCCCAACACGGCGACGACCGGATAAACCTGTCCTGGTCCGGCGCGCAGATTGACCGTGGCCGAGAGGTAGGCCGTTTGGGCCTGGGCCCATGCCGGCACGGCCAGCGCTGCGGCCAGAACGGCCCCCATGGTGAATTTTTTCATGGCAAATCCTTTTGCTTTCAAAATAAGAGCTAATTGCGCTTGATATATCTGCCTTTGAGGCATATTTTTCTTATTTTTTACCTTCAGTGAGCGCGTGCATACTTGTTCAACGCGCGAGCTGCTGGCGCGTTCACCCGCGCGGGTGGTGCTGGGCGTGCAGCGTCTTGAGGCGCTCGCGCGCCACGTGGGTGTAGATGGTGGTGGTGGAGATATCCGCGTGGCCCAGCAGCAGTTGCACGGCGCGCAGGTCGGCGCCGTGGTTGAGCAGGTGCGTGGCGAAGGCGTGGCGCAGGGTGTGGGGCGAGAGCGGCGCGGTGATGCCGGCCTGCACGGCGTATTTTTTGACGAGCATCCAGAACATCACGCGCGTCATGCCGGCGCCGCGGCGCGTCACGAACAAGTCCTCGCTCTGCTGGCCAGCGAGGATCGCGGGGCGTGCGTCTTGCACGTAGCGCAACAGCCATTCCCTGGCCTCGTCGCCAAAGGGCAGCATGCGCTCCTTCGCGCCTTTGCCCAGGGTGCGCAGCACGCCGTCGTGCAGCGCGATCTGGAAGGTCTTGAGGCCCACGAGTTCGCTCACGCGCAGGCCGCTCGCGTACATCAGCTCAAGCATGGCGCGGTCGCGCAGGCCCAGCGCGCTCGCCACGTCGGGCGCCTGCAGCAATGCCTCGACCTGCGCTTGCGTCAGCGTGCGCGGGGTGCGCAGCGGCTGGCGCGCGGCGTCGAGGCGCGCCGTGGGGTCGGCCGTGATGCGCCGCTCGCGCAGCGCCCAGCGAAAGTAGCGCCGCAGGGCCGACAGGCGCCGATTCGCCGAGGTGGCGCGGCTTTGCGTGTGGCGTTCGGCAAAGTAGGACTGCAGGTGGTGCTCGGCCGTGGCGTCGAGCGCGATGGGCGGCTGTTGGCGCGCGAGCCACTCGGCGTACAGGCGCAGGTCGCGCCGGTAGGCTTGGAGCGTGTTGCGCGCCAGGCCGTCCTCGAGCCACAGGGCGTCGATGAAGGCGTCTATGGCCAGGTGGCTTTGCGCAATCAATTCAGGAGCTGCTTGCGCACGTGAATACTGCGCAAAAGGCATATTTTGCTCATATTTTCGGGTCGCGTAAAAGAGCGCTGCCGTGCTTTGGTCATTCCAGCGAGAGCTTTTGCTGCGCCACCACGCGCTTATAGACCTCGTACTCGGCGCGGATCTGCGCAGCAAACTGCTCGGGCGTGTTGCCGACGATGATGGAGCCCGTGTCCTCGATGCGCTTGCGCACGGCCGGATCTTCGAGCGCCTTGCGCGTGGCAGCGTAAATTTTGTCCACCACGTCTTTGGGCAGGCCCTTGGGGCCGACGATGCCGTAAAAGGCCATGCGGTTCACCGGCTCCAGGCCCACCTCTTTGAATGTGGGCACGTCGGGCAGCGCCGCTACGCGCTGCGGCGCGGCGACGACGATGGGCACGAGGCGCTTTTCCTTGATGAAGGGCAGCGCCGAGGGCAGGTTGTCGAAGATGATGGGTACCTGCCCGGCCACCACGTCATTGAGCGCCGGCCCCGCGCCGCGGTACGGAATGTGCGTGACG
Organism: Extensimonas vulgaris; assembly: GCF_003337425.1. Classification (GTDB taxonomy): domain Bacteria; phylum Pseudomonadota; class Gammaproteobacteria; order Burkholderiales; family Burkholderiaceae_C; genus Extensimonas; species Extensimonas vulgaris. Next base: position 188,366 of record NZ_QPJU01000004.1, on the reverse strand, counting down.
AAGGTGTGGCTGAGGTTTTTGTAGAGCTCCATCTGCAGGTGGCCTATGCCGCCCGTGCCCGAGGACGCATACGAGTATTGGCCTGGCGCGGCCTTGAGCGCCGCAACGAAGGACTTGTAATCCTTGGCCGGAAAGCTGGGGTGCACTGCGATGAGGTTGGGCGTGGCCGCGACGTTGGTGATGGGCGTGAAGTCCGTCAGCGGGTGGTACGGCGTCTTGGGGTTGATGGCGGGGTTTGCCGCGACCGTAGATACCGTGGCAATGCCCAGGGTGTAGCCGTCCGGCGGCGACTTCGCCGTTTCGTTCGCACCCACGATGCCTCCACCGCCGCTCTTGTTCTCGACGATCACGCTCTGCCCCAGCGCACGCCCGAGCGGATCGGCGATCACGCGCGCAATGATGTCGGTCGTGCCGCCGGGTGCGAACGGCACTTGCAGTTTGATGACCTTGTTGGGGTAGCCTTGCGCTGCGGCGGACCCTGCCGCAGCGGCCAGCGCCAGGGCAAGCCAAGTACGTCGGTGCATGGGGTATCTCCTGGAAAAAACAAAACCATAGTATGGTATGCGCACATGCCGCGCGGCTGTATAGCGTTGGCTGGCCAGCATTTTTGCCGGCATCTTTGCCGCTATGCTGGTGTAGTGTCTGATGCTTGATGCGACCAATAAAACCGATGGATTTTTGGTCTGGGCAAGGCGCAAACCGCAGCGATACCAGGTGGTATCGCGAGGATTTGCAACGCGGCCCAGACCGAAAAGACGCGGTTTTACGTCGCAGATAGCGTCGAACACTACACTAGGTGCGTGAACTACGCGCAACTGCTTTTCCCCGATTTTTCGCTGATTCTGTCCGGCTACCTGCTGTGCCGCTTTACGGCGCTCGACCGCTCCATCTGGCAGCCCGTGGAGAGCCTGGTGTATTACCTGCTCTTTCCGGTGCTGCTGTTTCACTCCATCCTCAAAAGCCCCATCGAACTGCACGCCACCGCCAACCTGCTCGCGGCGGGCGTGCTTTCGGGGCTCGCGGGCATCGCGCTGGCCTACAGCCTGCCGCACTGGCCCTGGCTCGGGCGCCATATCCCCCGGCGCGACCACGCGGCGAGCGCGCAGGTGGCGTTTCGCTTCAACTCCTTCATCGGCCTGGCCTTGGCCGAGCGCCTGGCCGGAACGCAAGGGGTGCTGTTGATCGCCGTGCTGATCGGCGTGTGCGTGCCGATTTTCAACGTGGCCGCGGTCTGGCCTATGGCGCGGCATGGCGAGCGCGGCTTCGTGCGCGAGCTGCTGCGCAACCCACTGATCATCGCCACCGTCACCGGGCTCACGGCCAACCTGCTGGGCTTGCGCATACCCACCTGGCTGGAGCCCGCCGTCGGCCGCGTCGGCGCGGCCTCGCTCGCGCTCGGGCTGATGTCGGCGGGCGCGGGCATGCAGCTGGGCCTGTTGCACCGCGGCAAACTGCTCGCTGCCGGGGTGCTGGGCATACGCCACCTGCTGCAGCCGCTGATAGCCAGCGTGCTTGCGCGCCTGTGGGGGCTGGACGCACTGCAAACCACGATACTGCTGGCCTTCACGGCCCTGCCCACGGCCTCTACCTGCTACGTGCTGGCCGCGCGCATGGGCTACAACGGCGCTTACGTGGCCGGTCTCGTGACGCTGTCCACCCTGCTCGGCATGCTGAGCCTGCCGTTTGCGCTCAGCGTGCTGCGCGGGGCTTGAATCCGGCGCGAGCCTCAACCGCCCTGCGCGAGTGCCCAGGCCACGTGTTCGCGCACCAGCGGGCTTGCGTGGCCAGAGCGTGCCTGCAGCGCGGCGCGCATCGCGGCCTGCTCTTCACCCTGCACTGCGTCATTGCGGCTGTGCAGCGCATTGCCCAACGCCACTGCGATGTTGCGCAGCCAGCGCTCGTGGCCTATGCGGCGGATCGGTGAGCCTTCGGTGCGGCGCAAAAACGTGGCTTCGTCCCAGGCGAAGAGCGACACCAGCCGCTGCCCCGTGAGCTCGGCGCGCGCGTCGAAGTCAGGCAGGCTACTGCGCTGGGCAAACTTGTTCCAGGGGCAGACGAGCTGGCAGTCGTCACAGCCGTAAATGCGGTTGCCCAGCAGCGGGCGCAGTTCGGGCGGGATCGCGCCCGGGTGTTCGATGGTCAGGTAGGAAATGCAGCGCCGTGCGTCCAGCCGGTAGGGTGCGACGATCGCCCCCGTGGGGCAGGCGCTCAGGCAGGCGCTACAACTTCCGCAGTGCTCTGGCACCGGCTGCGTGGGCTCAAGCACCAGATCGGTATAAATTTCGCCGAGAAAAAACATCGAACCCGCGGCGCGGTCGATCACGAGCGTGTGCTTGCCGCGCCAGCCCAGGCCGCTGCGCTCGGCCAGCGCGGCCTCGAGCACCGGCGCCGAGTCGGTGAACACGCGGTGGCCAAACGGCCCTACGGCCGCGGCGATGCGGTCACAGAGCTTTTGCAGGCGCGCGCGCAGCACCTTGTGGTAGTCGCGCCCACGCGCGTAGAGTGAAACCACGCCCTCGTGCGGGCGCTCCAGGCGAGCCCATTCGACGGTGCGCCAGTCCTGATCGCCTTGCGCCGACCACCCAGCGGCGTCCATGCGCGGCAGATAATCCATGCGCGCGGTGATCACGCTCACCGTGCCCGGCACCAGCTCGGCCGGGCGGGCACGCTTCAAGCCATGCGCCGCCATATAGTCCATCGTGCCGTGGAACCCTTGCGCGAGCCATTGCACTAACCCGGACTCGCACGCGGACAAATCGACGCCCGCCACGCCGATTTGGGAAAATCCCAGCTCGCGGCCCCACGCCTGGATTCGAGGAACGATTTGACTGTCACACCCCATACCGACACGATTGTAGAAAGCGCAGCAGGCGCTGCAGCGCACAGCGGCGCCCTCGCTTGCCTCTGGCGCACCGAGGACGACACCGCCGCCTTCGCGCAGCAACTCGCGGCGCAGTTGCAGGCGCTGCCGCCCGACGCCAGCGTCTTCATCACGCTGCACGGCGAACTCGGCGCAGGCAAGACCACGCTCGTGCGCCATCTGCTGCGCGCACTGGGCGTGCAGGGGCGCATCAAGAGCCCGACCTACGCCGTGGTCGAGCCTTACGAATTGCCGGGTCTGCCGGTCTGGCACTTCGACTTTTACCGCTTCAGCGACCCGCGCGAGTGGGAAGACGCCGGCTTTCGCGATATCTTCGCTGCCCCCGGCCTCAAACTCGCTGAATGGCCAGAAAAGGCTGCAGCGCTCATTCCACCTGCGGATATAGCTATTAATATAGAAGCAATCGACGACACCAGCAGGCGCGCTACGCTGCAGGCCGCGAGCGCTACGGGGCGCCACCTGCTGCAAGCCCTGCGTGCATCGCCATGACGCCTTTGCAAGCTCCATCCCCCTTCACGCCCCGATTGCCACGGCGCACGCTGCTGCAGGCTGGCAGCCTGGTGCTGCTGCTGGGCGTGCAACAGATCGCGCGCGGCGCCACCATCGTGGCCGTGCGCGTGTGGCCCGCGCCCGAGTATTCGCGCGTCACCATCGAATCCGATGCGCCGCTCGTGACCCGGCAGACCTTTGTCAACGCACCGCCGCGCCTCGCGGTGGACATCGAAGGCATAGACCTGAACCCGGCGCTGCGCGAACTCGTGGCCAAGGTCAAAGCCGACGACCCGAACATCGCGGGCATCCGCGTGGGCCAGTACGCGCCCAACGTGGTGCGCCTGGTCATAGACCTCAAACAAGAAGCCCAGCCGCAGGTCTTCACGCTCCAGCCCGTCGCCGCGTACCAGCACCGGCTGGTGCTCGATTTGTACCCAGCGCGGCCCGTCGATCCGCTCGAAGCATTGATCGCCGAGCGCCTGCGCGACGCGCCCGCAACGGCCCAGGGGCAGGCACCCTCTTCCACCACCGCCGCGGCCAAAGCTGCCTCGGCACCCATTGCCACGCCGCCCGCACCAGTGCAAGCCGCCAGCCCCAGCAGCGCAGCGCACTCCGCCACGGCGGCGCGCGCAGCCTCAGACCCGCTCGGCGAGCTCATCACCCAGCGCACGGCCCGCCCAGCGCCGGCAGCAGCACCCAGTGCGCCGCCTGTCAACGTAGCCGCAGCCCCCGCGCCCGCCACGACCTCACCCGCCACGATCTCACCTTCTGCACCCACGGCCACCTCCGCTACCCCGCCCGCCACCGCGCGCAGCAGCACGGGCGCGACGTCGCGCCAGACCGACCGCATCATCATCGTCGCGTTAGACCCGGGCCACGGCGGCGAAGACCCCGGCGCCACCGGCCCCGCAGGCACACACGAGAAGGACGTGGTGCTGCGCATCGCCTTCTTGCTGCGCGACCGCATCAACGCCACGAGCGTGAACGGCAACCCCATGCGCGCCTTTCTCACGCGCGACGCGGACTTTTTCGTGCCACTGGGCACGCGCGTGGAAAAGGCGCGGCGTGTGCAGGCCGACCTGTTCATGAGCATCCACGCCGATGCCTTCACGACGCCAGCCGCGCGCGGCGCGAGCGTGTTCGCCCTGAGCCAGAGCGGCGCCTCGAGCACCGCCGCGCGCTGGCTCGCCAACAAAGAGAACCAGGCCGACCTGGTCGGCGGCCTGAATGTGCGCGTACAAGACCAGCATGTGCAACGCGCCCTGCTCGACATGAGCACCACGGCGCAGATCAACGACAGCCTCAAGCTCGGCAGCGCGCTGCTGGGCGAAATCAGCAACGTGGGCCAGCTGCACAAGCCGCGCGTGGAACAAGCCGGCTTTGCCGTGCTCAAGGCGCCCGACATCCCCAGCGTGCTCGTTGAAACCGCTTTCATCAGCAACCCCGACGAAGAGGCGCGCCTGCGCAGCCGCGAATACCAGGAGCGCCTGGCCGACGCGCTGATGCGCGGCATCCAGCGCTACTTCGCCAAAAACCCGCCGCTCGCGCGCAGCCGCTCGGTCTAAGCAAGGTACGCGAGACACCCGGTGCTAACCCACAAAGCTCAGAGGGCGTGTTCGCCGCCCACCAGGCGCCGATACAAGGTCGTGCGTGAGATGCCGAGCCGGCGCGCTGTGCGACTGCGGTTGCCCTGCTCGAGCCGCAGCGCCTCGACGATCGTGCGCCACTCGATCTCCTTGAGCATGCCGGGGGCGGCGCTTGGCGCCATGGACGGCGCCATCCCGCTGGGGGGCGCCGCGCAAGTAACTTGTGCTGCATGAAGGTGCTCGGGCAAATGTTCCAGGCCCAACTCGCCGCCATCGCTCATCACCGCCATTTGTTCGATCAGGTTATGCAACTCGCGCAAATTGCCGGGAAAGTCGTAGCCGTGCAAAAAAGCGCGCAGCGCCGCAGAGACGGTCTTGACGATGCCATGCCGCTGCGCAACCTCGGCCAGCGCGTTGTCGATGTAGCGATCGAGGTCTTCACGGCGCTCGCGCAGTGGCGGTAAGTGAATGCCGACGCGAAAGCGGAAATACAGGTCGCTGCGAAAGCGCCCTTCTTCCATGGCGCTGCGCAGGTCACGGTTCGTCGCCGCGACGATGCGCACGTTGACCGCGCGTGGCTTGTCGCTGCCCAGGCGCGTGACCTTTCCATCTTCGAGAACCCGCAGCAGATAGGGCTGCAAGTCGAGCGGCAGCTCGCCCAATTCGTCCAGAAACAGCGTGCCGCCGTCGGCCTGCTCGAACTTCCCGGCCTGCCCGCCGCGGCGCGCACCCGTGAACGCCCCTTCGACGTAGCCAAACAGCTCGCTCGCGAGCAACTCTCGGGGGATGGCGCCGCAATTCACGGCGATGAAGGGTTTGCCTGCGCGCTTGCTGGCGCGGTGGATGGCCTGCGCCATGATTTCCTTGCCGGTGCCCGTTTCCCCTTCGAGTAGCACCGGCACATCGACCACGGCGACCCGCAGCGCCTGCATCGCGGCCTTGCGCATGGCGGCGCCACGGTGCCCACGCAGGCGCGGATCGAGCGTGTCGGGCTCGGGTGCCATGGCGGTGGACTCGCAAGGAGCGCCCACGCCCGCAGGCGCACGCCGCAACAGACGCGGAATGCGCACCAGCATGCCCACGTAGTCCTGCCCTTGGAAAATGGGGCGCACCCAATCCGGCTGCAACCATGCCGGCGGACGCCATACGCCCTGCGCCTGCCATTCACCCCCGAGCGCCATGCCACGCCGCAGCGCCAGTTCCACACCGTACGCACGCAAGGCTTCGAGCGCATGTTCATTGCTGCGCAACAGACGCCCTTGCCGATCGAGCAGCAACACGCCGTCGCTGCCCTGCCGGGCGCTGTGCTCGAGGTAAGCCTCGACCAGCATGGTTTCGCTACGCAGACGTGCGCAATCCAGGGCCTGCTCTATGCGTTTGCTTGAAGAAAGCACCAAGGAGCGCGCGTAATCATCGAACACCTGCTCGCAGTGCGACAGGTCGAGCACGCCGATCAGTCGGCCGTCGAGCGGGTCGTGGATCGGGCTGGCGACGCAGCTCCAGCGTGTAACCGCGTCGCAGTAATGCTCCACGTTGCGAATCACAGCCGGGCGGTCCAGCGCAATCGCCATCCCCACCGCGTTCGTGCCAGCTGCGCCCTCTGCCCAGATGCCACCGGGAACGATGTTTACCTCGGCGCCTGCATCGCGGGTCGCTGGAGCACCGCAGGCTTGCAAGATCACGCCAGCCCCGTTGCAAAGCAAGACCATTGCGCCCGCATCCGCAAGTGAATCCTCCATGTCGCGCAACACCGGGCGCGCTGCGTCGAGCAGTGCACCTTGTTCGCGTTGCGCCACCTCCAAATACGCCGCATCGACCGGCGCCGCCGGCAAGCCGGGATCGACCCGCTTGTCGCGACAACGCCGCCACGATTCGACGACCAGCTCACTGACGCAACCGTGCACAGGCGTGCCCCCGCTCAGGAATGCCTCGCGCATGCGCAACACACGCATCGCCTCGTCCATGCTGCCGGTGCGGATTGCGGGTGCTCGTCCATCAGCCAATGCCATGCCTTGTCTCCTCGTTCTGCTGCAAACTGCCCTATGCCACGACGCGCCTGCACTGTTTATGCGGCACCTTGCTTTGACCTGGGTCAGGAACTTGTATTTAGACGCAGATCGGCACCAATCACCATAGTGAATACCCTGACCTCAGGGTGGCAAATCTGCAACTGCAGGTTTCCATGTTTGCAATTGCTACACCTGCTGTTCCAGAGTGGAACATTCTTGCGTCATGCATCCAGCCCCAAACATCACTGCAATAGACCAGCACGTCATTCCATGAACATGGCGTAAGGCATGGCTTCACAGCAAGATGGCTGGCATTCGATTTGCTTGGCAAGCCCTCGCCAGTCTGTGGAGACTGGAGGAGCAACATGATGGCAAACAATGGAAATGTGATGGCAGGAGACACGGATTTTGACGCACTCATCGTCGGCGCCGGATTTGCGGGACTTTATCAACTGGAGCGCTTGCGCAACCTGGGAATGAAAGTCCGGCTTTACGAGGCAGGTGGCGGGGTGGGCGGCATATGGCACTGGAATTGTTACCCGGGTGCACGTGTCGATACTTACTCGGCGATCTACCAGTTTTCTGACCCGAATCTCTGGAAAGACTGGAACTGGAGCGAGCTTTATCCGAGCTGGAACGAAATGCGAACCTATTTCGACCACGTGGACCAGCATCTGAATTTGGCAAAAGACGTGCAGCTCAATACCAGAGTCACGTCGGCCCAATTTGATGAGCGCAAGCGCCACTGGGTCGTGCAGGATCAAAACGAAAAAACGGTACGTGCACGGCATGTTTTGCTGTGTACGGGTTTTGCCTCTGCGCCTTACATCCCTGCCATTCCGGGCAAGGAGCTGTTCCGGGGTGAAATGCACCATACGGCGCTTTGGCCACAGGGCGGTTTGGACTTGACAGGAAAAAAGGTGGGCGTCGTGGGCACCGGAGCCAGCGCCATCCAGGTCATCCAGGAAGCCAGTCGCAAAGCCAGCCATACCACGGTCTTTCAGCGCACGCCCATGCTCGCACTACCGATGCGCCAGCGCCCCCTGAGCGCCGCAGACAATGAGCGCATGAAAAAAGATTACCCGGCGCGCTTCGCGCGGCGCGCAGAGACCTTCGGCGGCTTTGACTTCGACTTCCGGGATGAATCCGCACTGGCGGTTTCGCCGCAAGAAAGAAACGCCGTTTATGAAGAGCTTTGGGAACAAGGGGGCTTTCCATTCTGGCTAGGCACTTACAACGATGTGCTGATGAATGCCGAAGCAAACCGCACTGCATACGACTTCTGGCGCGACCAGACACGCCAGCGCATCAAAAAGAAGGAGCTTATCGAGAAGCTCGCGCCCACCGAGCCACCCCACCCCTGGGGCGCCAAGCGACCTTCGCTGGAGCAATATTATTACGACGTGTTCGCTCAGGACAATGTCGCGCTGGTGGATTTGCGTGAATCGCCGATTACAGAAATCGACGAGCGTGGCATCAAGACCAAAGATGGGCGACACGACCTTGACATCATCGTATTCGCCACGGGTTTCGATGCCGTCTCTGGAGGCATCACCCGCATCAATATCGCAGGCAGTGATGTGCCAAACATCAAAGAAAAATGGAAAGATGGCATACGCACGCAGCTGGGTATCGCCACGAGCGGCTTTCCGAATCTGTTTTTCCTGTATGGGCCGCAAAGCCCTTCCGGTTTTTGCAACGGCCCCAGCGCCGCAGAAATCCAAGGAGATTTGATCGTGCAAATGCTGAAGGATTTACGCGATCAGGGAATTACACGCGTCGAAGCCACACCGGCCGCAGAAGAGGCATGGCGGCAACACAATCTAGAGACCGCCGCGCATACTTTGTTTCCGCAAGCTGATTCCTGGTACATGGGCGCCAACATTCCAGGCAAACCGAAAGAAATTCTCAATTATCCCGGAGGTCTGCCGACCTACGTACAAAAATTCAAGGAAAACGCCGCACGAAATTATGAAGGTTTTACCTTGTCATAAAACAAGCTGACCCTGAAGGATATTTGAATGCCATCCATGCAAAAGCCATTGTATGGATGGTTTCATATTACAACCAATTCTCCGAAAGACACTCACATGAATGCCTTGCATCCCAGCACCAGTCAAGCTTGCACCTCCCCGCAATCGCTGGATTTCGACGCCATCGTCATCGGCGCAGGTTTCGGCGGGCTTTATATGCTGCACAAACTGCGCGATCAGCTCGGGCTCAAAACCCGCGTATTCGACAAGGCCGGCGGCATCGGCGGTACCTGGTATTGGAATCGCTACCCCGGCGCCTTGTCCGATACGCACAGCCACGTCTACCAATACTCGTTCGACGAAACGATGTTGCAAGAGCGTGAATGGAAAAATCGGTACCTGACCCAGCCGGAAATCCTGGATTATCTGGAACAGGTAGCGGATCGCTATGACCTGCGCAGTGATATCCAATTGAATACGACCGTGACGTCCATGCGCTTCGACGAGCCAAGCGGCACCTGGGAAGTACGCACAGACCGCGGCGAACGCTATACCGCGCGTTTCGTCGTCACGGCACTCGGGCTGCTTTCCGCCATCAACATCCCCGACTTTCCGGGGCGCGACAGCTTCAAAGGTGAGATCTACCACACGGCGGCCTGGCCTGCGGGCGTCGATCTGCGCGGCAAGCGCGTGGGCGTGATCGGCACGGGCTCGACAGGCGTGCAGGTGATTACCGCCATCGCCCCAGAGGTCAAACACCTCACGGTCTTTCAGCGCTCGCCGCAATACAGCGTGCCGACCGGAAACCGGGCAGTATCGAAACGCGAAATCATTGAAACCAAGCAGAACTTCCGCCAGACATGGCAGCAGGTGCGCGAATCGGCTGTGGCATTCGGCTTCGCCGAAAGCACGGTTCCGGCAATGAGCGTCTCGGAGGAAGAGCGCCAGCGCGTTTTCCAGGAAGCCTGGAATGAGGGAAATGGCTTTTACTTCATGTTCGGCACCTTTGGCGACATCGCGACCGACCCGCAGGCCAACGAGGCCGCAGCCTCTTTCATACGCCACAAGATCGCCGAAATCGTCCACGACCCCGAGACGGCACGCAAGCTCACGCCCCATGACCTCTATGCCCGCCGCCCGCTGTGCGACAGCGGCTACTACCGCACCTACAACCGCAGCAACGTCTCGCTGGTGGACGTGAAAGCCACACCGATCAGCGCGATGACGCCCCAAGGTATTCGCACTGCCGATGGCGTGGAACATGAGCTGGACGTGCTGGTCTTTGCCACGGGCTTCGATGCCGTCGATGGCAATTACCGCCGCATGGACTTGCGCGGGCGCGGTGGCAAGAGCATCGGTGAACACTGGGAAAACGGGCCCACCAGCTACCTGGGCATCACGACTGCCGGCTTTCCCAACATGTTCATGATTCTCGGCCCGAACGGCCCGTTCACGAACCTGCCGCCCTCGATCGAAACGCAGGTCGAATGGATCGCCGACCTGATCGCCCACATGCGCCAGCACGGGCTTGCAACGACCGAATCAACGCACGACGCCGAAGAAAGCTGGAGCCGCACTTGCAAGGAAATTGCCGAAATGACACTGTTCCCCAAGGTCGAATCGTGGATCTTCGGCGCCAACATCCCTGGTAAAGAACATGCCGTGATGTTCTATCTGGGTGGCTTGGGGAATTATCGTAAGCAGCTCGCCGACGTGGTGCATGCGCAATACCAAGGCTTTGCATTCCAGCCTCTGGAGCGCGCGTCTGGCTGAAGCTGTCGATTAGCCAATGCTGCTGAAAAAGGGCGCCGCATGCGGCGCCCTTTTTCTCTTCAGGGTTACAAACCGATCTTCGGCCGCACCCAGGCAGCCATGCGCTGGATGGACTCATCGGCCTCGGGGGCGTTGCCGGCGAGGAACTGGAACACGTGCTGCATTTCGGGGTACACGTCTATGCGCACGTCCGCACCAGCCGCTTTCGCACGCTCGGCAATGCGCAGACTGTCGTCGAGCAAGGTCTCGGCATCGCCAACCTGGATGTAAATCGGCGGGAAGCCCGTGTAGTCGGTGTAGAGCGGGTTCGCCAGCGGATGCTTGGGATCGCCGTTGCCGATGAACAGGCTGCCCAGGGCCTCGGTCGTGTCGCGCGACACCAGGGCATCCTTGTCCTTGTTGGTGTCGTAGGTTTTCCCAGAAGTATCCCAGCCTGCCCACGGCGACATCGGCATGGTGGCGGCCGGCAGCGGCAAGCCCAGCTCGCGAATGCGGGCGATGGTCGTGAGCGCGAGCGCCCCGCCGGCCGAATCCCCAGTCAGCGCGATGTGGGACGGCGAGAGTTTTTCGTGTTCGAGCAGCCAGCGGTAGGCCGTGGCCATGTCGTTGACCGGCCCCGGATGCGGGTTTTCGGGTGCCCGGCGATAGTCCACGATCAGCGCGCGGCAGCCCACGGCCTTGGCGATGTGGCCGAAGAGCTTGCGGTGCGTGTACATGGAGCCAACGACGTAGCCGCCTCCGTGCGAGCACAGCAAGGCCCGGTCCTGCACGCTGTTTTTCGGTATGGCCCACATCGCGGGAATGCCCTCGACATCGACCTCGATGTAATCGACCCCTCGGGGATCGACGGTCACGTCGCCCCAATGACCGAAGAGTTTGCGAATCTCTTCGAGTTCCATGTCGGGCTTGGCCTGCATTGCTGCGACCCACCCTTTGTAGAGATTGACCAAGTCTTGCGACTCTGGACTTGCCATGATGTGCTCCTTTGATTGTCGTTGCGCGCACACCTGTGCGCGCCGTTTCTTGAAAGCCGGTATCGGATCGTCCGCACCGGCACCACTTTCGGCGCGTTTGCGCGCCTCAGTCCGGTTGCCCTCAGGGCACGATGCTCGCGCGCACCACCTCGCGGGCGTCGGCCTTGGCGAAGGCCTCGTTGATCTGTTCGAGCGGAAAGCGCGTGCTCAGCATTTCAGCGAACGGCAGGGTGTCGCGATGGCGCTCCAGGAAACGCAGCGCCTTGCCCAGCGTCGGCGGCTCGTAGAGCGACACCCCCAGCATGGATTTGTTGGACATCACGAGCCGCGACGGATCGGCCGCATAGGTCTGCCCTGCATTGATGTTGCCTATGGTGACGTAGCGCCCGAACTGCCCGAGCATGCGCAAGCCCTCGGGCACCACGTCGGCGCGGCCGACGAGCTCCATCACCACGTCCACGCCGCGCCCGTCGGTGAGCTTTTTGACGAGATTCACGCGCGCTTTTTCGTCGGGCAACTCGGTGAGGTTGATCGTCGCATCGGCGCCGAAGCGGCGTGCCATGTCCAGGCGCTGCTGCACCGCGTCAACGGCGATCACGAGGCGCGCGCCAAACGCCTTGGCCACCGCGCAGGCGTAGAGGCCGAGCCCGCCCGCGCCCTGGATGAGCACCGTTTCGTCAAACGTCAGCTGCGCGCGCTCCCAGCCGGAGATGACCTGCGACAGCGCGCAGTTCGCGCCCGCCACCACTTCGTCGGGCAGGCCCTGCGGGACTTTGTAGATCGTCGCGCCGGGCTTGATGTAGTAATAGTCGGCATAGCCGCCGACGAAGTACGGCCACTCGAGCGCCGGCTCGGTCATGGCCATGCTGAGTTCGTCGCACGACACACGGTGGCCGCGCAGGCACATGGGGCAGTGGCCGCAGCCCGTGAAATAGGTGTAGACCACGTGGTCACCCTCGTGCAAGGGCTGTCCGTTGCCGTCGGTGTGCTTGCCCTCTCCGAGCGCGACGATCTGGCCTGCCATCTCGTGCCCGAGCACCGTGGGCAGCTTGCCCCCCAGGCCCGTGAGCTTGAAGTCGCCATGCCAGGCGTGCAGGTCGGAGCCGCAGATGTTGGCCATGGTCACGCGCACCACGGCTGCGCCGGGTTTGGGGTCAGGCACGGGCATCTCACGGAACGTGAACGGTTGGTGTGGGCTTTCGAACAATGCAATGCGGCCGGTTTTTGCCATAGCGAGTCTCCTGGGGATGGAATGAACGGAATCCAACGAATTCAGAGGGAAAGGCAGATGTTTTTTACTTCGGTGTAGGGCTCGATGCCCTCGCGCCCGCCTTCGCGGCCCATGCCGCTTTGCTTGTAGCCACCGAAAGGGGCCTCGTTCCACAGCGCGTTGTAGGTGTTGACCCATACGGTGCCTGCGCGCAGGCCATGGGCGATGCGGTGCGCGCGCCCCACGTCTGCCGTCCACACGCCCGCCGCGAGACCGTAAGAAACGCCGTTGGCCAGGCGCAAAGCCTCTTCTTCGTTGCCAAAGCGCAGGATGGACACCACGGGGCCGAAGATTTCTTCCTGGGCGATGCGGTGCGTGGGCTGCACGTCGGTAAAGATCGTGGGCGGGAAAAAGTACCCGCTGTCCGCGCTGCCCTGGCCGCCGGCCAGCAAGGTGGCGCCGTCCTCCTGCCCCAGCGCGACGTAGTGGCTCACGCGATCGAACTGCTCTTGCGACACCAGCGCGCCCATGCGTGTCTTGGGGTCGAGCGGATCGCCGGGGCGTAGGTCGGCGATGGCGGCGGTGAAGGCCTCGAGGAATTTTTCATAGAGACTGTCCTGCACGAGGATGCGCGAGCCCGCGGTGCACATCTGCCCCTGGTTGTAGTAAATGCCGGTGGTGGCGCCACGCACGGCGCGCTTGAGGTCGGCGTCAGCGAAGACGATGTTGGGCGACTTGCCGCCGAGTTCGAGCGAGACCCGCTTGAGCGTGTCTGCCGCGCCGCGCATGATGATCTTGCCGACCGCCGTGGAGCCTGTGAAGGTGATCTTGTCTATGCCCGGATGCGCGACCATCGCAGCGCCCGTTTCGCCAAAGCCGGGCAGCACGTTGAGCACGCCGGGCGGGAATTCGAGCTCCTCGAAGATGCGTGCCAAGGCAAACGCCGTGAGCGGCGTCTGCTCGGCAGGCTTGAGCAGCACGGCATTGCCCGCAGCCAGCGCCGGCGCAACCTTCATCGCCGCCATCTGCAGCGGAAAGTTCCACGGGATGATGGCCCCGACCACACCCACGGGTTCGAGCCGCGTGTAGTCGAGGTAACGCGGCGAAACCGGCAGCACGCTGCCCGCGAGCTTGCTGCACCAGCCCGCGTAGTATTCAAAAGCGCCGGCCGCGTGCGGAATGTCACCGTGCAGCGCCTCGCCATAGGGTTTGCCGGTGTCGAGCGACTCGAGCCAGGCCAATTCCTCGACTTGCTCCCGAATGCGCTCGGCCACGCGCCACAGCAGCCGCGCCCGGGCGGCCGGCGTCATTTGCGCCCAGGGGCTACCTGGCTCGAGCGCCTGCTGCGCACAGCGCACGGCCGCATCTACGTCCGCCGCCGAAGCCTGCGCCACACGGCAAATCGTCTCGCGCTTGGCGGGGTTTTCGTTGTCGTAATACGTGCCTTGCACCGGCTCCACCCAGCGCCCGCCCAAAAACAGCTTGCTGCAGTCCGGCAGCGTTTTTTCTGCACCCACTTTGAATCTCCTGTTGAATGAAATCAGTCACTGGCACTGGCCAGCAGTCCTCCACCCTCGCAACCCTAACCAGCCCATCTGCACGCTTTTCGCATGGCCTTAAGCCGGGCCGGCGACAGCGAGTTCGGCGGCGCGCTCGCGCAGGCGGCGCTTGTCGAGCTTGCCAACGCCGGTCTTGGGCAAGGCATCGGTCACCACGAAGCGATCGGGTAGCCACCACTTGACGAAGCGCCGTGCGAGCCATTGTCGAAGATCTTCTTCAGAGGGCGGCTGCGCGCCGGGGGCGGTGACGATGAAGGCGATCGGCCGCTCCTGCCAGCGTGCATCGGGCATCGCCACCACCGCGGCTTCGGCCACCGCGGGGTGGGCCATGAGCTCGTTTTCCAGATCGACCGAGGAAATCCATTCGCCGCCGGACTTGATGAGGTCTTTGGCGCGATCGACCAGACGGATCGAGCCATCAGGCCCTACGGTGGCGATGTCGCCGCTTTTCCACCAGCCATCGACGAAGCCATCGCGGCTGCGCGCATCGCGGTAATACTCGGTCGCGACCCAGGGCCCGCGCACATAGACCTCGCCGGCGTGCTCGTCGTCGCGCGGCACGGGCTGCCCTTGGGCATCGAGCACTTTGAGCTCGATGCCGGGCAGCGGTATGCCCTGGCGCGCGCGCACCTCGATCTCTGCCTCGGGCCCTGCGGACAAGAGCGCCTGGCGCACGTGCGTGATGGTGGCGAGCGGGGCCGCTTCCGTCGCACCCCAGGCGGTGTAGATATGCACCCCATAGTCTTCGAGGTAGCGCCGCATGAGCGCCCGCGGCGTTGCCGAGCCGCCGAGCATGAGCCCGCGCAAAGAGCCCAGGTCGCGCCGGCGCTCGCGCTGCTGCGCATACATCTGCACGCCCACCGTGACGGCTGCCGCGCAAAACGTCACGCGCTCGGATTCGATCAGGTCGAGGATGTCGGCTGCGGTCGGCTGCGGCCCCGGCAGCACCACCTTGGCGCCCGTAGCCACCGCCGCATAGGGCAGCCCCCAGGAGTTGACGTGGAACATGGGCACCACGGGCAACAGTGTGTCGTGCTCTGAAACTGCCAGCGAGTCGGCCATGCACAGCGCCAGCGTGTGCAGGTACAGGCCGCGCTGGGTGTAGCTGACACCTTTGGGGTCACCCGTGGTGGCCGAGGTGAAGCACATGCCGCAAGGCATGTTCTCATCGAGCACAGGGTATGCGAAAGCGGCATCACCCTGCGCCAAAAAGTCTTCGTAGGCCCGCACCTCTGGCAGCGCCGCCGCCCCCGCGCCGTCATCGAGCACGATGAAGTGGCGCACGGTGCGCAATTGCGGCGCGATGCGCTCTAGGGTGGGCACCAGGTCGGGATCGACGAACAGGGCCACGTCCTCGGCGTGGTTGAGGATATAGGCGATGTGGTCGTCGGAGAGCCGGATGTTCACGGTGTGCAGCACGGCCCCGAGGCAAGGCACGGCGAAATACAGCTCCATGTGCCGGTAGGTGTTCCAGCCGAGCGTAGCCACCTTGTCGCCCGGGCCTATGCCCAGCCGCCTCAAGGCATCGGCCAGCTGCCGCACGCGCCGGCAATAATCAGCGTAGCGGTAGCGAAACAGCGTGCCGTCGGCTTGGCGCGAGACGATTTCCTTTTCCGGGAAATAGGCTTCGACGCGCTCGAAAAATGCTCTCAGATTCAGTTGCATGACCATCGGCTTGTGCGTTGCAGAGGGTTGAACCCAGATTGTTCACGAGGCGGTGCTGCGCACCTACGCGGGCGCTGGCGGACGCCTGACGGTCATTTTGGCCGCTGCTTCGGCGTCCATGGCACCGGCCATGGACTTCTCACCAGCGACCAAACTGCCTCGCCAGCCGCCTCGCCATCGTCCCGCGTCCTCATGAACAATCTGGGTTGAAATCGGACGCAACCGCCATCGCTTTTCGCGACGGGAATGCGCACAGCCCCTGAAATAGCAAAGCTTGTGCCACGGCCCTGCCCCTGCAAGCCGCCACGATGTCCACGCGGGCGTAGGTGCAAGACCGATTCATTGCGAAACAGTGCATAGCGATCCGTTTCAGTCTGGAACACCGGCCCGCGGGCGACCGCAAGGGCAAAACCGGCCCCGCCTTCATGTCATCCCCACGTCATGAAAACACGATGCAATGGGTCTTTAACATGTGATTACATTCGCCATGTTCCTGCGCAAAACCGAGAAAGCACGTCTCGAGCTCTCCCCGGGCGTGCGCACCCTGAGTCTGCGTGAGCGCTCCCTGCTGCTGCTGGCCGAAGGCAAGCGCGCCGCCGAATTGCACGCCTTGCACAATGGCATGGGGGCACAGCTGCTGGACAAGCTCATCGCCGAAGGCTATCTGATCGTCGAAACTGTCGAAGCCGTCGAAGTCCAACTGCAGCCGGCGCCCGCCGTGGCGCAGCCAACGGCCAAGCCGGCAAATTCAGCGCAGGCGCTGCGCTCGCTACCGGCGGCGCGCATGTACCTGTTCGACATGTGCGAGCGCATGTTTGCGCGGCGCGACCCGGCATTGGCCGACACCTTCCGCGAGGCCCTGCGCAATGCGCGCGACGTCGAAAGCATGCTCCGCGTAGGCGCCGCCTTGATCGAAGAAGTGGTGCAGCTGGCCGGCCACGAACGCGCGCAAACGATACGCGAACGCCTCAAGGAGCTGCTGCCCGAAGAACGAGCCGCCTCCTTGAGCCGCTGAGCGCAGGGCAGAAAGAGCCTCCGGGTCAGTGCAAGGCGCGCTTGAGCCGGATTTCCTCGATGCGCACGCCACCCACGAGTGAGGTCTTGGCCGTTGCCAGCTCGCGCTTGAAACCGGCCGTCTCATGAAAGCGCAGTGCCCGCTCGTTGCACAGGGGTATCCACACGGTGACGCTGGTGCAGCCTTCTTCTAGCAGGCCATCACGCGCTGCGTCCCACAGTGCCAGCCCCACGCCTTGGCTCCAATGGCTGGGGGCCGCATAAATGGCCCAAATTTCACCCGTGGTCGGGCGCGATTTGGGGTCCCGCGAGCGGTCGTAACCGACGAAACCAATGACTTTTTCCGCGTCCACCGCTACCAGCACCTGCGGCTCGCAGTATTCGATGGCCTCGCGCCAGTAGGCTTGGCGCTCGTCGGGCTTTTGCGCCTGCAGGTATTCATCGGGCAATAAGCCGCGATAGGCTTGCTGCACGGCAAGGGTGTGAATCTGGGCGATGGCTTTGACGTCGCGCAGCGTGGCGGGACGTACTTGAATGTTGGACATGCACAAACCGGGAAAGTGACGAAAGGGCGGCATTGTCCGCGCAATCGGGTCTGCCTGCAAAAATAGGCATAAAAAAAGCTGCCAGCGCTTATGTATCAAGCGCTGGCAGCTATCATTTCAGGAAATTTGGTTTACTTCTGCTCGGCCATGGAGAATTGGAACACCCCGGGCTCGCGCACCGGATCGACCGTGACGCGGATCGTGCTCTTGGGCGGGAAGCGCCCTTCGAGCAGCAGCTTGGACAGCGGATTCTCGATGCGCTGCTGGATCGCCCGCTTGAGCGGCCGTGCACCGAACACCGGATCGAAACCAACCTTGGCGAGTTCGGCCAGAGCAGCATCGGTGACTTCGAGCTGCAAGTCCATCTTCGCCAAGCGATCCTGCAACAGCTTGAGCTGGATGCGCGCGATGTCCTTGATCTGCTGCGCCGTGAGCGCGTGGAAGACCACGACTTCGTCGATGCGGTTCAAGAATTCGGGCCGGAAGTAGTTCTTCAACTCGTTCCAGACGGCATCCTTGATCTCGCTCGTGTCGCGCCCGACCATCGACTGGATCATCTGCGAGCCGATGTTGCTGGTCATCACGATCACGGTGTTCTTGAAGTCCACCGTGCGTCCCTGGCCGTCGGTCAAGCGCCCGTCATCGAGCACCTGCAGCAGCACGTTGAACACGTCGGGGTGGGCTTTTTCGACCTCATCGAGCAGCACCACACTGTAGGGCTTGCGGCGCACGGCTTCGGTCAGGTAGCCGCCTTCCTCGTAGCCGACGTATCCCGGCGGCGCACCGATCAGGCGTGCGACCGAGTGCTTTTCCATGAATTCGCTCATGTCGATGCGAATCAGGTGGTCTTCGCTGTCGAACAAGAAGCCTGCGAGCGCCTTGCACAACTCGGTCTTGCCCACCCCCGTGGGGCCAAGGAACAAGAAGCTGCCGGTCGGGCGGTTGGGATCGGACAAGCCCGAGCGCGAACGCCGGATCGCATTCGCGACGGCGGCGATCGCCTCGTCCTGACCCACCACGCGCTCGTGCAGGTGTTCTTCCATGTGCAGCAGCTTTTCACGCTCGCCTTGCATCATCTTGGCCACGGGAATACCCGTCATGCGGCTCACGACCTCGGCGATTTCTTCGGCGCCGACCTGCGTGCGCAGCAGGCGCCGCTGAGCGGGCGCGCCCTCTTTACTGGCTTCTTGGGCCTGTGCTTCTTTGAGCTGTTTTTCGAGCTCGGGCAGCTTGCCGTATTGCAGCTCGGCCACTTTGTTGAAGTCGCCTTTGCGCTTGAATTCCTCGATTTGCTGCTTGACTTGCTCGATCTGCTCGCGAATCTGCTGGCTGCCTTGCGCCGCGGCCTTTTCGGCCATCCAGATGGATTCGAGGTCGGCAATCTCTTTTTGCAGCTTGCTGATTTCCTCCTCGATCAAGGCCAGGCGCTTTTGCGAGGCCTCGTCCTTTTCTTTCTTGACGGCTTCGCGTTCGATCTTCAGCTGGATCAGGCGGCGGTCGAGTTTGTCGATCTCCTCGGGTTTGGAGTCGATTTCCATCTTGACCTTGGCCGCGGCCTCGTCGATCAGGTCGATCGCCTTGTCGGGCAGAAAGCGGTCGGTAATGTAGCGGTGCGAGAGCTCGGCCGCAGCCACGATGGCCGGGTCGGTGATCTCGACGCCATGGTGCACTTCGTATTTTTCCTGCAGACCGCGCAAGATGGCGATCGTGTCTTCCACGCTCGGCTCCTCGACGAGGATTTTCTGGAAGCGGCGCTCGAGCGCAGGGTCTTTTTCGATGTATTTGCGGTATTCGTCGAGGGTGGTCGCACCGATGCAATGCAGCTCGCCGCGCGCGAGCGCCGGTTTGAGCATGTTGCCTGCGTCCATCGCGCCCTCGGCCTTGCCGGCGCCGACCATGGTGTGGATTTCGTCGATGAAGACGATGGTCTTGCCCTCGTCCTTGGCCAGTTCGTTGAGCACATTTTTGAGGCGCTCTTCGAATTCGCCACGGTATTTGGCACCCGCGAGCAAAGCTGCCATGTCGAGCGCGAGCACACGCTTGTCGCGCAGCGACTCGGGCACCTCGCCCGCGACGATGCGCTGCGCCAAGCCTTCGACGATGGCGGTCTTACCGACGCCGGGCTCACCGATCAGCACGGGATTGTTCTTGGTGCGCCGCTGCAGCACCTGGATGGCACGGCGGATTTCATCGTCGCGGCCGATCACCGGGTCAAGCTTGCCCTGGCGTGCGCGCTCGGTCAGGTCGATACAGTATTTCTTGAGCGCCTCGCGCTGGCCTTCAGCCTCGGGGTTGTCGACCTTCTGGCCGCCGCGCACGGCTTCGATGGCGGCTTCGAGGCTCTTGCGCGTGAGGCCGTTTTCTTGGGCGATGCGCCCGGCCTCGCCTTTGCTGTCGGCGAGGGCGAGCAAAAACAGCTCGCTGGCGATGAATTCGTCACCGCGCTTGATGGCTTCTTTTTCAGTGGCCTGCAGCACACGTGCCAGCTCGGGCCCGATCTGCACTTGCTCCTGGCCTTGCACTTGCGGCAGGCGCTTGACGGCGGCCTCGGCCGCGGCAAGCAAGCCCTGCACGTTGACGCCCGCGCGCTGCAGCAGCGAGCGCGGCCCGTCCTCCTGGCGCAGCATGGCCACGAGCACGTGCACAGGCTCGATATAGGCGTGGTCGTTACCGAGCGCCAGCGACTGGGCGTCGCTCAGAGCCTCCTGGAATTTGGTCGTGAATTTGTCGATCCGCATGGGTTTTTACCTCCGATGGGATCGCAGCTGAGGGGCAAGCGCACCATTTCAAGGCGCGCTGCGCACGAATATCGTTGACCTACATCAAACCCGCAGCCGACTGCTGGCGTCGGCTCCAGCAGCAGCTCATGCAGCTGCGTTGCGCGCCGCGATACCCCAGCGCGCGAGCGCGGCGTCGTCGCTCACGCGCGCATCGACCCAGCGCGCACCCTGCGGTGTCTGCTCCTTTTTCCAGAACGGCGCCTGCGTCTTGAGGTAGTCCATGAGAAATTCGCAGGCCTGAAAACTCGGCCCGCGGTGCGCCGCGCTCACCGCGACGAGCACGATCTGCTCCGCGGGCTGCAGCAGGCCCACGCGGTGGATCACGCGCACTGCATAGACGGGAAAGCGCGCCAGGGCTTCATCGACCATGGTTTGAATGGACTTTTCCGTCATGCCTGGGTAGTGCTCCAACTCCAGGCTGGCCACGGCGTCGCCCTCGTTATGGTCGCGCACCAGACCGACGAAGCTGCACAGCGCACCCACGCGGCGGTCTTGCGCGCGCAGGGCAGCGAGCTCGGTCGTCAGATCGAAATCGGCGGTTTGTATGGAAACGAAAGAAGCGTTCATCGGGTCACCCTACTTTGGGCTGGCTGGGCTAGCCTAGCTTGGCTAGCATTACGCGGTACGGTATTTTCATCCACCCTGCCATGGCAACACGCACCATCACCACTGCCCGCTACAAACTCTACCCCTCGCCGCGCAACGAGAGCCACACGCTGTTTGCGCACGAGCTATTCGTGCCCTACCCGTATGCGCTGATCGACCTGCCGAGCTTCGACCTCGCGGGCAAAAGCAGCTTGTTTGCCGCTTGCCGGCTTGCCGACATGAAAATGGGGCAACTCGTGACCTTCGAGCTCGAGCAGGACTTGCGCAGATTCGAAAGCCGCTTCGTGCCCGATTGAGCGCCGATTTCAGTGGGGAACATGCCCCGCTCAAACCAGCGCAAAGCGCCACACACCCTCGGCGTCGCGCGTGCGCCGCAGGTGGCCCGCGTACCAAAGGCGGTGCAGGTGCGCCACGGCCTCGCCCATCGCAAAAGTGGTCTGGTGCAGGTCGAGCTGGCGGTGGAACAGCACGGGCAGCAGATCGTGCGCCGTCACGGGGTGCTCGCGCGCCGTGACGAGCACGTCGGCCAGGCGCGCGCGGTGGTGCTCGTGCAGCTGGGCGATGCGCGTTTGCAGGCCCACGAAGGGCTTGCCGTGCGCGGGCAGCACCAGCGTGTCGGCGGGCAGCGCCTCGAAGCGGTCGATCGAGTCGAGGAACAGCGTGAGCGGGTCGGCCTCGGGCTCGCTCTCATAGACGCTCACGTTGGTGGAGATGCGCGGCAGCATCATGTCGCCGCTGATCAACAGGCCCAGCGCGGCGCAATACAACGCCATGTGCTCGGGCGCGTGGCCGTAGCCGACGATGCAGCGCCATTCGTGCGCGCCGATGCGCAGCACGTTGCCGTCCATGAGGCGCCGGAAGGTCGGCGGCACGGCCGGCACGTGGCTGCTGTAGTAGCTCTTGCGCTGGCGGATTTTTTCGAGGTCGTCCGGATCGCGCAGGCCATGGCTTGCAAAGAACTGCGCCGAGCGCTCGGCGCGCACATCGTCCACCACCGCAGAGTTGAAGAGCCCGGCCTGGTAGTCGGTGGCGCTGATCCACAGACGGCATTCATGCGCGGGCGTGCTCCAGCGCTCGCACAGCCAGTGCGCGAGGCCGATGTGGTCGGGGTGCATGTGCGTGACGATCACGCGCAGAATCGGCAAGCCCTGCAACTGGCTTGCAAACACCTGCTCCCAATCGGTGCGCGACTCGGCGCGGTCTATGCAGCAATCGACCACGCTCCAGCCGTCGCGGCCGTCGAGGTGGTCGCGCAGCAGCCAGAGGTTGATGTGGTCGAGCGCATACGGCAAGGCCATGCGCAGCCAGAGCACACCGGGCGCCACCTCGATCGCACCGCCGCGTGGCGGTAGGCGGTCGGCAAGCGGGTAGTGCAAGGCGCGTTCGAGTTCGGCGGCAGAGGGCATGGGTGGGGGGATGTGAGCGTGTGGACGGGGCACCGCGCCGCGGTGCAAGTCCTGTCGATTGTAGAAAGGATGCGCCCAGCGCGCTGTCCCCCACTTGGCAGCGCGCTTTGCGGGGCCGGCCGCATTCCGAACCCCAACTGGCATTCGGGTGGGCCGAAGCCTCTCGGGCCGTGTCAGCCCTTGTGTACCAGCTTGACGATGCTCGAGAAGTCCTGCGCGCCGTAACCCGCGAGGCTGTGCGCCGCGTACAGGCCGCGCACCAGGCCGCCCAGCGGCGTCGCGGCCTTGACGGCGGTGGCGTTTTCTTGTGCGAGGCCCAGGTCTTTAAGCATGAGGTCGGTGCCGAAGCCACCCGCGTAGCCCTTGGAGGCGGGCGCGTTTTCCATCACGCCGGGCCAGGGGTTGTATTTTTCGAGCGCCCAGTTGCCGCCCGAGCTGCGGCGCATGATCTCTGACAGCACCTTGGGGTCGAGCCCGTTGGCCACGCCGAGCGCGATGGCCTCGCTGGTGCCGGCCATGAGGATGCCCAGCAACATGTTGTTGCAGATTTTGGCCGTCTGGCCCGCGCCCACGGCGCCCGCGTGGAAGATGTTGCTGCCCATTTTTTCGAGCAGCGGGCGCGCGCGCTCGAGCGCTGCCGCCTCGCCGCCGACCATGAAGGTCAGCGTACCCGCAATGGCACCGCCCGTGCCGCCCGAGACGGGCGCGTCGATGAAGTCGATCTGGCGCGCCGCCGCGGCTTCGGCCACTTTACGCGAGGTGGCTGCGGCGATGGTCGAGCTGTCGATGACCAGCGTGCCCGCGCTCAATGCCGCAAGCAAACCTGGCTGGCGTCCGTCGCCGAGGTACAGCGCCTCGACATGCGGGCTCGCGGGCAGCATGCTGATGACCACGGCCGCGCCCTGCGCCGCCTCTGTGGCGCTGGGCGCGATCACCAGGCCCTCGGCGGCGAGCTTGTCGCACGCGGGCTTGGACAAATCGAAGCCGCGCACGCTGTAGCCGGCCTTGTGCAGATTCAGCGCCATGGGGCCGCCCATGTTGCCCAAACCGATGAATGCGATGTGCATGGTGAGGTCTCCTGAGTGCAAGTGGTTAAGCATCAAATATGCCTCTAGCGCTTGATATAGCTGCGCAAGAAGCTATCGAAATAAAAGCATTTCAAAAAATCTGTCGGCGCGACAGTCAGCGAATCACCTCGGGCGCATCGCCTTCGAGCATGCGCCGCGCGACGATCACGCGCATGATTTCGTTCGTGCCCTCGAGGATCTGGTGCACGCGCGTGTCGCGCACCAGGCGCTCGAGCGGAAAGTCGTTCAGGTAGCCGTAGCCGCCGTGCAGCTGCAGCGCCTCGTTGCACACGGCAAAGCCCGCGTCGGTGGCAAAGCGCTTGGCCATGGCGCAGTAGGTGCTAGCGTCGCGCGCGCCGGCGTCGAGCTTGGAGGCCGCCAGGCGCACCATCTGGCGCGCCGCGACGAGCTCGGTCGCCATGTCGGCGAGCTTGAACTGCAGCGCCTGAAAGCTCGCGATCGGCTTGCCGAACTGCCGACGCTCGTGCAGGTAGCGCTGCGCGTGCGTGAGCGCACCCTGCGCCGCACCGACCGAGCAAGTGGCGATGTTGATGCGCCCGCCGTCCAGGCCCTTCATGGCGATCTTGAAGCCTTCGCCCTCGCGCCCGAGCAAGTGGTCGGCCGGGATGCGCACATTGTCGAAGCTGATGGTGCGCGTAGGTTGGCTGTTCCAGCCCATTTTGTGCTCGCGCTTGCCGTAGCTGATGCCCGGCGTGTCGGCCGGCACGGCAAAGGCCGAGATGCCACCCGCGCCGGACTGCGCGTCGCCCGTGCGCGCCATGAGCACCAGCATGTCGGTGCTGCCCGCGCCCGAGATGAAGGCCTTGCTGCCGTTGATCACCCACTCGTGCCCCACGGCCTCGGCGCGCGTCTTGAGCGCGGCCGCATCCGAGCCCGCGCCCGGCTCGGTCAGGCAGTACGAGGCGAGCTTTTCGCCGCGCGTGAGCAGCGGCCCCCAGTGCTCGCGCACGGCGGGCGTGGCCCAGGTGCCGAGCATCCAGGTCGCCATGTTGTGGATGGTGATGAAGGCCGTGGTCGAGGGATCGACGGCGGCCATCTCCTCGAACACCAGCGTGGCGTCGAGCCGCGGCAGGCCCAGACCGCCCGCGTTTTCGGGCGCGTACAGGCCGCAAAAACCGAGCTCGCCGGCCTTGGCGATGGCCTCGCGCGGAAAAATCCCTTCGGCGTCCCAGCGCGCGGCGTGTGGCGCGAGTTCTGCCTGGGCAAACTGCCGCGCCGTGTCGGCAAAAGCCCGCTGATCGTCGCTCAACTCGAAATCCATGGGGATGCGTCTCCTCGTGGTGTGTGCGGTTGCGCAGTGGCAAAAAATGGGTGTTTTTGGCACTTTATCAAGGCAGGACGTGCGCTGGCAGCTATCAATAACGATGTTGCCGCGGCAGCGCCCTGCCCTGCCTGCCGCGCGCGTTCAGCGCAGGCTGATCGTGGTGTTCACGCCCTGCGCAGTGGTGCTGTCGTCGAACCAGCGCGCCGTGACGGTCTTGGTCTGGGTGTAGAACAGCACGACCTGCTTGCCATAGGGCCCGAGGTCGCCGAGCTTGGACGCGCGCGAACCGGTGAACGAGAAGATCGGCACGGGCACGGGAATCGGCACGTTGATGCCGACCTGACCCACGTCGATGTCCTCCTGGAACTTGCGCGCCGCAGCGCCGCTTTGCGTGAAGATCGCGGTGCCGTTGCCGTTCGGGTTCGCATTGATGAATTCAATGGCTTCGTCGAGGCTGTTGGCGCCCGCGATGCACAGCACGGGGCCGAAGATTTCCTGGTCGTAGATCGCCATGCCGGGCTTGACGCCCGAGAAGATCGTGGGGCCGACGAAGTTGCCCTTTTCATAGCCCGGCACGTGCGGCTTGCGGCCGTCGAGCTCGAGCTTGGCGCCTTCGGCAATGCCTTTTTCGATCAGGCTCTCGACACGCGCGAGCGCGGCGCAGGACACGAGCGGGCCCACGTCCGTGCCTTTTTCGTGGCCCGCGCCCACCTTGAGGGTCTTGGCCTTGGCGACGAGCTCAGGAATCCATTTTTGCGCCTCGCCCACGAGCACGGCCACCGACACCGCCATGCAGCGCTGCCCCGCAGCACCGAAAGCCGCGCCCGCGAGCGCGTTGAGCGTCTGCTCCTTGTTCGCGTCGGGCAGGACGATGGCGTGGTTCTTCGCGCCCATCATGCACTGCACGCGCTTGCCAGCGAGGCTCGCGCGCTGGTACACGTGCGTGCCCACGCGCGTCGAGCCGACGAAGGAGATCGCCTTGATGTCGGGGTGGTCGCAAATCGCGTTCACCGCGGCCTCACCGCCGTGCACCACGTTGAGCACGCCGGGCGGAATACCGGCTTCGAGCGCGAGTTCGCACAGGCGCATGGTGACCATGGGGTCTTGCTCGGAGGGCTTGAGCACGAAGGTGTTGCCCGTGGCAATCGCCATGGGGAACATCCACAGCGGGATCATGGCCGGGAAGTTGAACGGCGTGATGCCCGCGCACACGCCCAGCGGCTGCAACAGCGTGTAGGTATCGACGCCGTTGGCGACGTTGTTGGCGAGCTCGCCAAGCTGCAGGTTGCCGATGCCAGCCGCGTGCTCGACCACTTCGAGGCCGCGGAACACGTCGCCCTCGGCGTCCGGCAAGGTCTTGCCCTGCTCTGCCGTGAGGATCGCGGCGAGTTCGGCCATGTGCTCGCGGATCAGCTGCTGCAGCTTGAGGAAGATGCGCGCACGCGCGCCGATCGGCGTCTTGCGCCAGGTTTTGAAGGCTTCCTTGGCCGAGGCCACGGCGGCCTCGATCTCGTCGGGCGTGGCGAAAGGCACGCGCGCGAGCACTTCCTGCGTGGCAGGGTTGACCACGTTGCGCCATTCGGTGCTCTTGGACTCGACGAACTTGCCGCCGATCAGCAGCTTGACGGTAGGGGCCAGCGCGGCCACGTTGCTGGGTGCATTCATGCAAACATCTCCTGGGTGAAACAGAGCCAAAACCTGGCGATCGTAACTGTGCAGAATTGTCGAGACAATAGACAATTGCGCGCAGCAGATTTGCAAAAATGCAAAGGTCACGTTTTTGCGCTTTTGCCCGCGCGCACTGCTGCCAAACCGCATCCACACCCTCGCCCCCGCACACCATGGACTGGGACAACCTGCGCTACTTTCTGGAACTCGCACGCGCGGGCACGCTGGTGGGCGCAGCGCGGCGCCTGGGCGTCGATCACACCACGGTGGCGCGGCGCATCCAGGCGCTCGAAAAACAGGTCGGCTCGGCGCTGTTCGCGCGCGAGGCCGGCGGCCACCGCCTGAGCGAAGCCGGGCGCCAGCTGCTGCCGCAGGTCGAAGCCATGGAAGCCGCCTTTCTGGCCGTGGAAAACGCCACACCCGGCGTGCGCCAGGGCCTGCAAGGGCTGGTGCGCATAGGCTGCACCGAGGGCTTCGGCAACCTGGTGCTCGCGCCGCAGCTCGCGCGCTTTGCGCAGGCGCACCCGGGGCTGGTGGTCGATCTGCTCTCGCTGCCGCGCCTCGTGCACCTGTCGCGCCGCGAGGCCGACATCGTGATCTCGCTCGAACGCCCAAGCCGCGGCGCCGTGCTCGTGGTCAAGCTCACCGACTACCGGCTGCAGCTCTACGGCGCGCGCAGCTACCTCGCGCAGCACGCGCCCATCACGCGCACCGAGGATTTGCAGGGCCACCCCTTCATCAGCTACGTGGACGACCTGCTGTTCAGCAAAGAGCTGCAAATCCTCGACGAGCTGCACCGCCCGAGCCGCTACACGCTGCGCAGCACCAGCATCCTCGCGCAGTACGAGGCCGCACGCGCAGGCGCCGGCCTGGCCGTGCTGCCCGCCTTCGTCGCCGCGCAGGACGCGAGCCTGTGCGCCGTGCTGCCCGACGCGGCGCGCTTCACGCGCACCTTCTGGATGTCCATGCCCGCCGAAAACAAGCACGTCGCACGCATGCAGGCGGTGTGGGATTTCGTCCGCCAGACGGTGCAGGCGCAGCAAGAGGCGCTATTGCCTGCGTAGCGCCTTGCGCAGGCTGCATGGGCTCAAACCACCCATTCAACGCATCAAAGCCGCTCCCGGATGTAAGACGGCCGGTCCATATCGACGATCTCCACGCTCAGCTGCACGAGCACGCCCTCAGGGCGCGGCGTGAGGCGGCGCAGCACGCCGGCCACGCGCTCGGCCAGGTCTTGCTTGGCTTCGGGCGTGCGCCCGGCCAGCAGGCGCAACTGTGCGTGCACGAAGGCGCGCTGCGCGGGTTGCGTGCCGACCTGAAAACTGCCTACGCGCACGAGGCGCGACTTGAGGTCGGCTTCGTTCGCGACTTCGGGGCTGGCCACGACGGCGGCGTTGAGCTCTGCCAGGGCTTGCGCCTCGGGGAAGGCGGGCAGATTGGCGGAATATTCGACGATCAGATGAGGCATGGGATCAATCCTTGGGAAACGCAGACGGAAAGACAGGGACAAGGCTCAGCATTCATCGGCGTTGTGCGCCTGCGCAGGCTGCGTGGGCACGTGGTCGCGCAGGCCGGTCTGGCGGTTTGTCGCATCGACGAACACGAGTTGCGGGCGGTGCGCCGCCACCTGTGACTCGGGCACCTGGGCAAACGCGGCGATGATGATCAGGTCGCCCACGGCGGCGCGGCGCGCGGCCGAGCCGTTGACCGAGATGATGCCGCTGCCGCGCTCGCCCTTGATGGCGTAGGTGATGAAGCGCTCGCCGTTGTTGATGTTCCAGATGTGCACCTGCTCGTTTTCGACCATGTTGGCGGCTTCGAGCAGGTCTTCGTCGATGGCGCAGGAGCCTTCGTAGTGCAGTTCACAGTGCGTGACGGTGGCGCGGTGGATTTTGGACTTGAGCAGGGTGCGGTACATCGCGTGGTTTCCGTGGAGTGGCAAGGGGCGCGGCGGGTGAAGTGCGTCAAAGCGCGTCAAAGCGCGTCAGTACGAAACCGGCGGCACGAGGATGGTGGGCGCGGCGGGCGCGGCCATTTCGGGGTAGTCGCGACTGTAGTGCAGACCGCGGCTTTCGCGCCGCAGCTGTGCCGAGCGCACGATCAGGTCGGCCACCTGCACCAGGTTGCGCAGCTCGAGCAGGTCGCGTGTGACGTGGAAGTGCGCATAGAACTCCTGGATCTCGCCTTGCAGCAGGCTGATACGGTGCGCGGCGCGCTCCAGGCGCTTGTTGGTGCGCACGATGCCCACGTAGTCCCACATGAAGCGGCGCAGCTCGTCCCAGTTGTGTGAGATGACCACGGTTTCGTCGGCGTCGGTGACGCGGCTGTCGTCCCAGCGCGGCAGCGACGGAATGGGCGTGCGCGGCGCCGCGGCGATGGTCTGCGCGGCCGCGCGCGCGAACACGATGCACTCGAGCAGCGAGTTGCTCGCGAGGCGGTTCGCGCCGTGCAGGCCGGTGTAGGCCGTCTCGCCCACGGCGTACAGGCCCGGCAGGTCGGTGCGCGCCGACAGGTCGGTGAGCACGCCGCCGCAGGTGAAGTGCGCCGTGGGCACCACGGGGATGGGCTCTTTGGTGATGTCTATGCCCAGCTCGGCGCAGTACGCGAGGATGTTGGGAAAATGCTCGTGCAAAAACTCGGGGCTTTTGTGCGAGATGTCGAGCAGCACGTAGTCGATCCCGTGGCGCTTCATCTCGAAGTCGATTGCGCGCGCCACCACGTCGCGCGGGGCGAGCTCGGCGCGCGGGTCGTGTTCGGGCATGAAGCGCCCGCCGCCCGCCTGTGGCGGCAGCAGCAGCACGCCGCCCTCGCCGCGCACGGCTTCGCTGATGAGAAAGGACTTGGCCTTGGGGTGGTACAGGCCCGTGGGGTGGAACTGGATGAACTCCATGTTGGCCACGCGGCAGCCCGCGCGCCAGGCCGCGGCGATGCCGTCGCCTGTGGAGGTGTCGGGGTTGGTGGTGTAGAGATAGACCTTGCCCGCACCGCCCGTGGCCAGGATGGTCTGCGGCGCGCGGAAGGTGATGACCTCGTCGGTGTCCTCGTCGAGCGCGTACAGGCCCAGGCAGCGGTGCCCGGCAAGGCCGAGCTTGCGGCTCGTGACCAGGTCCACGAGCATGTGGTTTTCGAACAGCGTGATGCCCGGCGTGGCGCGCACCACGTCGATCAGCGTTTTTTGCACCGCGGCGCCCGTGGCGTCGGTGACGTGGGCGATGCGGCGCGCGCTGTGGCCACCCTCGCGCGTGAGGTGCAGGTGCTCGCCCTCGAGCGTGAACGGCACGCCCAGGCCGCGCAGCCAGGCGATGGCCGAGGGCGCGTTTTCGACCACGAAGCGCGTGGCCGCGAGGTCGCACAGCCCGGCCCCCGCGACCAGCGTGTCCTGGATGTGCGCGGCAAAGCTGTCGTCGTCGGCCAGCACGGCGGCAATGCCGCCCTGCGCCCAGCTGCTCGAGCCGTCGAACACCGAGCGCTTGGTGAGCACGGCCACGCGGTGCGTGGGCGCGAGGTGCAGCGCGGCAGACAGGCCTGCGAGGCCGCTGCCGACGATCAAAACGTCGAAATCATGGGTCGTCATAAAAAGGGAGCGTAGCGCAGAATGGGTCGTGGACGGGGGCGCCGGTCAGGCCGGCACATAGGCCAGGCGCACGTAAATCGGCGCAAAGGCTTCGGCCTGGGTGATTTCGATCAAAGTCTCCTTGGCCAGTTCGAGCAAGGCGACGAAGGTGACCACGAGCACGGCGCGGCCCGCGGCCGGCTCGAACAAGGACTCGAAGGTGACGAAGCGCTGGCCCTGCAGCGCCTTGAGCACGCGGCTCATGTATTCGCGCACGCTGAGCTGTGCGCGGCTGATTTTGTGGTGCTGCACGAGGCGCGCGCGCGCCAGGATGTCGCGCCACGCAGCTTGCAGGTCGGCTACGTGCACGTCGGCAAAACGCGGCAGCGCGCCGGGCTCGAACCAGGCGCGCGCCGGGAAAAAGTCCCGCCCCTGCTGCGGCAGCTCGCCCAGATGCGCGGCAGCGAGCTTGATCTGCTCGTATTCGAGCAGGCGGCGCACGAGCTCGGCGCGCGGGTCTTCGGGCTCCTCGCCCTCGGTCTGCTTGCGCGGCGGCAGCAGCATGCGCGATTTGATCTCGATGAGCATCGCCGCCATGAGCAGATACTCGGCTGCGAGCTCCAGGTTGCGGCTGCGCACCTCTTCGACATAACCAAGGTACTGGCGCGTGAGCTCCACCATGGGAATGTCGAGGATGTTGAAGTTCTGCTTGCGGATCAGGTACAGCAGCAGGTCGAGCGGCCCCTCGAAGGCTTCGAGGATGACTTCGAGCGCGTCGGGCGGAATGTAGAGGTCGGCCGGCAGCGCGAACAACGGCTCGCCATACAGGCGCGCAAGGGCCACGGCATCGGCCGCGCCCGCGGATGTCTCGGGGTGCGCCTCCAGCAGCGGCTCAGCAGGCATGGGAATCTACCATTTTCATAGCTGCTAGCGCTTGCTACATGCGGGCTAAGGGCCTAAAACATGCTCAATGTTCGGAACTGGGCTCGGTTTGATAGACGTAGGGCTTTTGCGGCACGGCCGCGGCGCGGTACTCGCGCCACAGGCTTCTATCGACCTTTTTGTCCCACAGCAGCGCACGGCCGGCGCGCTGCTGCTCTTCGAGTTGGGGCTTTTGCTGCTTGAGCTGCTTGAGGAACTGCGTGACTTCGGACTCGTAATCGGGACGGCGGAAAAGCGACATGGCGTGGCAACCTTTGCAAGAAAACGATGATGGAAAACAGGCTCAACGCACGCGCATCCCCGGCTCGGCGCCGGGCCAGGGGCTGAGCACAAAAATGCCCGGGTGCGCCTTTTCGTCGGCGTGGCTCGCGGCAAGCACCATACCCTCGCTAACGCCGAACTTCATCTTGCGCGGCGCGAGGTTCGCCACCACCACGGTGAGCTTGCCGACCAGATCGGCCGGCTGGTAGGCGCTAGCGATGCCCGAGAACACGTTGCGCAGCCGCCCCTCGCCCACGTCGAGCGTGAGGCGCAGCAGTTTGGTCGAGCCCTCGACGGGTGCGCATTCGACGATTTTGGCGATGCGCAGGTCGATCTTGGCGAAGTCGTCGATGGTGATGGTGGGCGCGATAGGCTCGCCGCCGGGCGCTACGTCTGTGGTAGCTGAAGGCGCTTGCTGCTCCTGCGCTGGCGGCGCAAAAAGGGCTTCGAGCTGGGTGCGTTCCACGCGGTGCATGAGGTGTTCGTAAGCGCCGATCCGGTGCCCCGCGCCCAGCGCCTGCTCGGCGCTCGCGAAGGTCAGCGGCGCGATGCGCAAAAACGCTTCGACCCGCGCCGCGAGCGCGGGCAGCACGGGCTTGAGCACGATGGTCAGCAGGCGGAACGCCTCGATGCAGGTGGTGCACACGTCGTGCAGGCGCTCCTGCAGCGCGGGCTGCTTGGCGAGCTCCCAGGGCTTGTTCTGGTCCACGTACTCGTTCACGCGGTCAGCGAGCAGCATGGTTTCGCGCAGCGCCTTGCCGTAGTCGCGCTCGGCGAGCAGTTCGGTGATCGCGGGCACGCTGGTACGCAGGTGGTCCAGCAGCGCATCGCCGTCGGCCGACACTTCCCCGAGCACGCCGTCAAAGCGCTTGGTGATGAAGCCCGCCGCGCGCGCGGCGATGTTCACGTACTTGCCCACCAAATCAGCGTTGACGCGCGCCATGAAGTCGTCGGCGTTGAAATCGATGTCCTCGTTGCGGCAGCTGAGCTTGGCCGCGAGGTAGTAGCGCAGCCATTCGGGGTTCATGCCCAGCTGCAGGTATTTGAGCGGATCGAGCCCGGTGCCGCGGCTCTTGCTCATCTTTTCGCCGTTGTTCACGGTCAAAAAGCCGTGCACGAACACCTTGGTCGGCGTCTTGCGCCCTGAAAAATGCAGCGTCGCTGGCCAGAACAGCGTGTGAAAGTAGATGATGTCCTTGCCGATGAAGTGGTACTGCTCGACCTCGGGGTCGGCCATGAAGGCGTCGTAGTCCTTGCCGATCTTGCCGAAGTAATTTTTCAGCGAGGCCAGGTAGCCTATAGGCGCGTCGAGCCAGACGTAAAAGTATTTGCCCGGCGCGTCGGGAATTTCGATGCCGAAGTACGGCGCATCGCGGCTGATGTCCCAGTCGGCAAGGCGGCTCTTGCCCGCCTCGTCGGGCACGAACCATTCGCGGATCTTGTTGAGCACCTCGGGCTGCAGGCGCCCGGGCTCGCTCGTCCAGGCTTCGAGAAAAGCGCTGCAGCGCGGGTCCGAGAGCTTGAAGAAGTAATGCTCCGAAGTTTTGAGCACCGGCGTCGCGCCCGAGAGCGCCGAATAAGGGTTTTTGAGATCGGTCGGCGCATAGACCGCGCCGCAAGCCTCGCAGCTGTCGCCGTACTGGTCCTGCGCGCCGCACTTGGGGCACTCGCCCTTGATGAAGCGGTCGGGCAGGAACATGCCTTTTTGCGGATCGAAGAACTGCTCTATCGTTTTGGTGACGATCAGGCCGTTGGCCTTGAGGTCGCGGTAGATCGCACGTGCCAGCTCGTAGTTTTCGGGGCTTTCGGTGCTGTGCCAGTTGTCGAACGAAATGTGAAAGCCGTCGAGGTACTGTTTGCGTCCCGCAGCGATCTCGGCCACGAACTGCTGCGGCGTCTTGCCGGCCTTTTCGGCCGCGATCATGATGGGCGCGCCGTGCGCGTCATCGGCGCAGACGAAATACACCTCGTGCCCGTACATACGGTGCATGCGCACCCAGATGTCGGCCTGGATGTATTCCATGATGTGGCCGATGTGGAAGTTGCCATTGGCATACGGCAAGGCCGTGGTGACGAACAGTTTGCGGGCTGACATGCGGAAAATGGCTTTCGTGGCTGGCGTTGCAGCAAAGCTGGCGCGCAGTGGCTCTTTGCGCCGTGGCAAGGAAACCCGGGATTTTAGGGCCCGCAGCAGCAGCGACGCACAGCACCTCGCCGCAGCGCACGCGCCCCGAGCAACACCATGCGCCGCAGGTGTTTGCACGCCCTTGGCACGGAGCGCGGACAATCGCGCCTTTCCTTCCTCCTTTGCACTTTTCGGATTTTTCGCATGACCGTCCGCCCTGAAACGATTTTGCAGGCCCTCGCGCAGGTGCGCGACCCCCACACCGACCAGGACTACGTCAGCACGCGCGCCGTGCGCGATCTGCGCGTCGATGGGGGCGCGGTGTCCTTCACGCTCGAACTCGGCTACCCCGCGCAAAGCCTCGTTCCCGCGCTGCAGCAAAGCCTAGCGGCCGCCGCCCAGACCGTGCCCGGCGTGCAGCAGGTAGCCGTAGAGATCACGACCAAAGTGCAGGCGCACGCCGTGCAGCGCGGCGTGCCGCTGCTGCCCGAAGTCAAAAACATCATCGCCGTAGCCTCGGCCAAGGGCGGCGTGGGCAAGAGCACCACCGCCGCGAATCTTGCGCTCGCGCTCGCGGCCGAAGGCGCGCGCGTGGGCGTGCTCGACGCCGACATCTACGGCCCGAGCCAGCCCATGATGCTGGGCCTCAGCGGCAAGCCGCAAAGCCTGGACGGCAAGACCATGGAGCCGCTGCAAAACTACGGCGTGCAAGTCATGTCGATCGGCTTTCTGGTCGAACCCGAGCAGGCCATGATCTGGCGCGGCCCCATGGCCACGCAGGCGCTCGAACAACTGCTGCGCCAGACGCACTGGCAGGGGCTCGATTACCTCATCGTCGACATGCCGCCCGGCACCGGCGACATCCAGCTCACGCTGAGCCAGCGCACCCCGGTGACGGGCGCCGTGGTCGTCACCACGCCGCAGGACATCGCACTGCTGGACGCGCGCAAGGGCATCACCATGTTCGAAAAAGTCGGCGTACCCATCCTCGGCATCGTCGAAAACATGGCCGTGCACGTGTGCAGCCAGTGCGGCCACGCCGAGCACATCTTCGGCGCCGAAGGCGGCAAGAAAATGGCCGCCGAATGCGGCCTGCCCTACCTGGGCGCGCTGCCGCTGGACTTGCGCATCCGCGAGCAGGCCGACAGCGGCCGGCCCACCGTGGTGGCCGAACCCACGTCCGAGGCTGCGCAAACCTACCGACACATCGCGCGCAGCGTGGCCGCGCGCATCGCGCTGCAGGGCAAGGACTATTCGGCCAAGTTCCCGCCCATCAACGTGCAGCAAGGCGGCTGAAGGCCGCGCGCCCGCCACCGTCGGCGGGCGCCTCCTGCATGGGCGCAGAGAGATAATCCCGCTCGTCTCCATCCCGTCCTCCATCTTCACCACCCACCATGACCACGACCACGATCCGCCAGGACGACCTGATCGAATCCATCGCCGGCGCGCTGCAATACATCAGTTATTACCACCCTGCTGACTACATTCAGCACTTGGCCCGCGCCTACGAACGCGAGCAAAGCCCCGCGGCCAAGGACGCCATCGCGCAAATCCTCACCAACAGCCGCATGTGCGCCGTAGGCCACCGCCCGATCTGCCAGGACACGGGCATCGTCAACGTGTTCCTCAAGATCGGCATGGACGTGCGCTGGGAAGGCTTCACGGGCAGCCTGGACGACGCCATCAACGAGGGCGTGCGCCGCGCCTACAACCACCCCGACAACAAACTGCGCGCGAGCATCGTCGCCGACCCGC
This sequence comes from Extensimonas vulgaris, assembly GCF_003337425.1. Classification (GTDB taxonomy): domain Bacteria; phylum Pseudomonadota; class Gammaproteobacteria; order Burkholderiales; family Burkholderiaceae_C; genus Extensimonas; species Extensimonas vulgaris. The sequence continues at coordinate 153,237 of NZ_QPJU01000004.1, read as the reverse complement.
AGTTCGAGCGCAAAAACACCAAGGACAACACCCCTGCGGTGATCGTCACCGAGATCGTTCCGGGCAACACCGTCGATGTCATCGTCGCAGCCAAGGGCGGCGGCAGCGAGAACAAATCCAAGCTCGCCATGCTCAACCCCAACGATGACCTCGTCGAATGGGTGCTCAAAACCGTACCCACCATGGGCGCAGGCTGGTGCCCGCCCGGCATGCTCGGCATAGGCATAGGCGGCACCGCGGAAAAGGCCGCACTGCTGGCCAAGCAAAGCCTGATGGACGACATCGACATGTACGCGCTGCAGACCAAAGCCGCCTCGGGCGCCAAGCTCGACCGCGTCGAGGAGCTGCGCCTGGAGCTCTACGAAAAGGTCAACGCCCTGGGCATAGGCGCGCAGGGCCTGGGCGGCCTGACCACCGTGCTCGACGTCAAGATAGCGATGTACCCCACGCACGCGGCCAGCAAGCCCGTGGCCATGATCCCCAACTGCGCGGCCACGCGCCATGCGCATCTCGTGCTCGACGGCTCGGGGCCGGTCTATCTCGATCCGCCGAGCCTGGACCTCTGGCCCGACGTGCACTGGGCGCCCGACTACAACAAGAGCAAGCGCGTGAACCTCGACACGCTGACCAAGGCCGAAGTCGCCACCTGGAAGGCCGGCGAAACCTTGCTGCTCACGGGCAAGATGCTTACGGGCCGCGACGCCGCGCACAAACGCATCCAGGATTTGCTCAACCGAGGCGAGAAACTGCCGGTCGATTTCACCAACCGGGTGATCTACTACGTCGGCCCCGTCGATCCGGTGCGTGACGAAGTCGTGGGCCCCGCAGGCCCCACCACGGCCACGCGCATGGACAAATACACCGAAATGATGCTCGCCAACACCGGCCTGATCGCGATGATAGGCAAAGCCGAGCGCGGCCCTGCCGCCATCGAAGCGATCAAAAAACACCAAAGCGCCTACCTCATGGCCGTGGGCGGGGCGGCCTACCTCGTCTCCAAAGCCATCAAAAGCGCCAAGGTCGTCGCGTTCGAAGACCTGGGCATGGAGGCGATTTATGAATTCGAGGTGGTCGACATGCCCGTGACCGTGGCCGTCGATGCCAATGGCACGAGCGCGCACATCGCCGGCCCGGCCGAATGGCAAAAACGCATCGCCGCAGGGGAGTTCAAAGGCATTCGCGTCGCGCAGGGCTGATTTCCCGAACGCAGATTGCGGGCGCGCCAACCCCATGCGGCCATTGTCCATGCCTCTTGCCGCGCGCCCCATTGGCGTCTTCGACAGCGGCATCGGCGGCCTCAGCGTGCTGCGCGCGCTGCGCGCCGAGCTGCCGCACGAGCGCTTCGTCTATCTCGCCGACAGCGGCCACGCGCCCTACGGCGAGCGCGACGCGCGCTTCGTCGCCCAGCGCACGCATGCGATCACTGCCTACCTGCGCGCGCAGCACCACATCAAGGCCCTGGTCGTGGCTTGCAACACGGCCACCGCCGCCGCCATCCACGAAGTACGCAGCAGCCACCCCGACTTGCCGCTCGTGGGCGTGGAGCCCGCACTCAAGCCGGCCGTGCAGCGGAGCCAGACCCGGCGCATCGGCGTGATCGGCACGCGCGGCACCCTGGGCAGCGACAAATTCCGCAGGTTGCACGCCGCCCTCGCCGCGCAGGCCGAATTCATCCTAAAAGCCTGCGACGGCTTGGCCCACGCCATAGAGCGCAGCACTGAGCAACACCTGAGCGCAGACGCAGAGACTCCTGAAGTGAGAGCGCTCTGCGCACGCTACATCAGCGCTATGGGCCGATTTGGCACTGAATCTGGAGACATAGACACGCTCGTGCTCGGCTGCACGCACTACGTCTTTGCGCTGCCCACTTTGCGCGCGCTCGTCGGCCCGCAGGTGCACATCATCGACACCGGCGCGCCCGTGGCGCGGCAGACCCGGCGCTTGCTGGAGCAAAGCGCGGCACTGGCGCCGGAATCTTTGCCGGGAGATACCGCCGGCACCGTGCAATTGCTGACCACCGGTGCGCTGGCACCCTTGCAAGCCGCAGCACAGCGCTGGCTGCAACTGCCCGCGCAACAGTGCGAGCGGGTCGAGCATCCTTGAGCCCGAACCAAGCCTGCTTCTTCGCAGCCCACAGAAAACCCAACTGGACTTACGCAAACAAGGATGGAGCGAGGTGTTTCGCCATTCGGCGAGCACCTTGCCTCACCCCGATTTGCGTAAGTCGTGCCCCAAAAAGTCAGTGCAAATGGCGCGGACGGCGCCCGCCACCGTGTCCGCCGCCCGGGCCGCGCGGCGGCTTGCTGATCTCCAGCGAATTGACGAGCGCGTCGAAACGCTGCGTGAAGAGTTTGTCGATCTCGCTCACCACTCCCCCGAGTTCGGAGGCATCGAAATGGCGCTCCATGAGGTTGACCACGTCTTGTACGAGCAAATCGCGCTGCACCTGCATGATGGCCGCAGGCGTGGGGCCGACGAAGAGCATCAGAAAGTCGTCGCGCGGCTCTTCGCCTTCATCTTCGTCTTCTTCGTCGTAGTCGGTATCGTAAAAGCTCACCTCGATCGCCGCGCCGCTCTCGGCGAGTTCATTGAGGCCCATGCACAAGTCATCGAGCGCCTGGCGAAAATCCTCGTCGCCCTCCACCGTCCAGCACATGTTCAAGCGGTGTTCTTTGGGGTCGAACTCGATGCCTGGCTCTTCTTCGTAGAGGCTCGCGGCGCCATCGGCCAAGGAGCGCGCGCCGGCGTATTTCCACAGCGGCTTGAGCGCCTGCTGCAATTGATCAAAGCGCACATCGGCACGCAGCGGCACCTGTCCGTGCACATGGATTTCAAAGGGAGCGTTGTTACTTGACATGATTTTCACCCTTGGTGCCCCGAGCCGGGATCGAACCGGCACGCCCCTTACGCAGGAAAGCGGCGGATTTTAAGTCCGCTGTGTCTACCAATTCCACCATCGGGGCCCCGGGCCGCGCCATAGGCCATGGCCGCAACCCAAGAAAAAAGGGAAGCCGAGGCTTCCCTTGCAATTATGGAGCGGGAAACGAGTCTCGAACTCGCGACCTCAACCTTGGCAAGGTTGCGCTCTACCAACTGAGCTATTCCCGCGTAAACCCTCGATGCACCAACTTTTTTCATTGCTATGTGCATCACCGAAGCGAAAAATTATAAAGTCGTTTTCCGCTTTTTAACACCTTCCTGCGCAAAAAACCGGAACACCACCGAAAGCTCGAAGCTGCCTTTGGCATTCCTGCAAGTGGAGGCGCGGGCCGGAGTCGAACCGACCTACACGGATTTGCAATCCGGTGCATAACCGCTTTGCTACCGCGCCAAAAATTGCTTTTGCGCTACGAAACCTGGAGCGGGAAACGAGTCTCGAACTCGCGACCTCAACCTTGGCAAGGTTGCGCTCTACCAACTGAGCTATTCCCGCGTTTTACCGAAGCTCTCCATTATATAACGTGCGTTTCGATGGATGCGATTCTAGCCTATTTCGACCTGAAAATTTTGAACGATGGCAAGCGGCGCTCGATGGTCAGGGCAGCAGTTCGAGGGCGGCGAGGTAGGCGCCGTGGAACATCAATTCGTCCCAGGGCAGCGGCGGGGTCTGGGGCAGCAGGGCCAGGCGGCGGGCTTCGCTCGCGCTGCTGGCTTGCCAGCGGCCAGCAGCCAGCGCAGATTCCAGCCCCTCCAGCAAGGCATCGAGCGCGCGACCGTCGCCCAGGCTCTGGTTGCACAGCAGCACCAGATCGCAGCCGGCCTGCAGCGCGGCCACCGCGGCGTCGGTGTAGCTGACGATCTGGCCGTCGAGCCGGCGTGCGCCTTCCATGCTGAGGTCGTCGCTGAACACCGCACTCTGAAAGTGCAGCCGCTCGCGCAGGATGTCTTGCAGCCAGCGCGCCGAAAAGCCCGCGGGGCGGCGATCGACCTTGGGGTAGATCACGTGCGCGGGCATGACGCTGCTGAGTGCGCTGCTGAGCCAGCCGTAGGGTGCGGCGTCGTCGGCGAGGATGGCGCGCAGGCTGCGTTCATCGACGGGCACGTCGGTGTGTGAATCGGCCGAGGCCCAGCCGTGGCCCGGGAAATGTTTGCCGCAATTCGCCATGCCGGCTTGCAACAGGCCGTGCATCAGGCTTTTGGCAAGCAAGGTGACCACGCGCGCGTCGCTGTGAAAGGCGCGGTCACCGATGACGCTGCTGCGGCCCCAATCCAAGTCGAGTACCGGCGTGAAGCTGAAATCGACGCCACAGGCGCGCAGCTCGGCGCCGAGCACATAGCCGGCCGCGGTTGCGGCGTTGGTGGCGCGCAGCGCGCCACTGCCGGGGCGGGCCGCGGCGCCGCGGCCGTCGTCCATCCACATGCGGCCAAACGCCGCCATCGCCGGCAGCTGCGTGAAGCCGTCACTGCGAAAGCGCTGCACGCGCCCGCCTTCGTGATCGACGCAGATCAGCAGGTCGTCGCGCACGGACTTGATGGCGCTCGTGAGCTCAAGCAGCTGCGCGCGGTTTTGCCAGTTGCGCGTGAACAGGATCACGCCGCCCGTGAGCGGGTGTGCGAGGCGGCGGCGGTCGGCGGCGCTGAGCCTGGTGCCGGCGATGTCGAGGATCAAGGGGGCGTGCTGCATGGCGGGTTTACTCTGATAAAAATAGCTGCTTGCGCTTGATATACCTGCACCGAGAGGCGATTTGGCACTTATTTTTCGACGACGCAAAAGCTCGCGGCATAGTCGCTCTCGTCGGTCACGCTCAGGTGTGCGCGCAGGCTGCGGGATTCGAACCATTCTTTGAGCGCGCCGTGCAGCACGATCACCGGCTGCCCCGTGGGGAGCTTGGCGACTTCGCAGTGGCGCCAGGTCATGGGCATGCGCATGCCCAGACCGATGGCCTTGCTGAAGGCCTCCTTGGCGGAAAAGCGCGTAGCCAGGTAGCGCACGCCGCGCTCGGGCCAGCGCTCGCTGCGTTCGCGCCAGGTCGCCAGTTCACCTTCGGCCAGCACCTTGCATGCAAAACGCTCGCCATGACGCTCCAGGCTCGCGCGGATGCGGCGGATGTCGCAGATGTCGGTGCCTATGCCGTAGATCATGGATAAAAATGGCTTATAGCGCTGATGCAGACTGCCTTAGCAGCTATCGAATCAGGATTTTTCTGCGCCCTCGAATGCCGCGTCTATGCAGCGCAGATAGGCCTGCACGGTGGCGCTGTAGCCAAGTTCGAGCGCGTCGGCGATCAGCGCATGCCCTATGGAGACTTCGGCCACGCCGGGCACGGTGCGCAGAAAGTCGCCGAGGTTGTCGCGGTTCAGGTCGTGGCCTGCGTTCACCTGCAGCCCGGCGGCGTGCGCGGCCTCGGCGGCGGCGCGGTAGCGCGCGAGCTGCTGCGCGCGCGCGGCGGGGTCGTGCCAGGCGGCGGCGTAGGGTTCGGTGTAGAGCTCGACGCGGTCGGCGCCCACGGCACGCGCCGCGGCCATGGCCTGCGGCACCGGGTCCATGAACAGGCTCACGCGCACGCCCAGGTCGCGGCACTCGGCCACGAGCGGCGCGAGTCGCGCGGCGTCCTGCGGCAGACTCCAGCCGTGGTCGCTCGTGAACTGGTCTTCGCTGTCGGGCACGAAGGTAGCCTGCTGTGGACGCACGCTGCGGATGAAGTCCATCAGGTTTTGCGTGGGGTTGCCCTCGATGTTGAACTCGCGCCCGGGCCAGTCGCGTAGCAGCGCCGCGAGCTCGTACACGTCGTGCGCGCGGATGTGGCGCCCGTCGGGGCGCGGGTGCACGGTGATGCCGTGCGCCCCGGCCTGCAGGCACAGCTGCGCCGCGCGCGTGACGCTCGGGATGCCCAGATGGCGCGTGTTGCGCAGCAAGGCGACTTTGTTGACGTTGACCGACAAGGCGGTGCGCTGCGGTGCCGTGGATGAAGGCATGGAAGTGGACTGAAAAACGGCCGAATGAAACAACGGGAACGGCATGAATGCTCGCTCACAGCGCCTGCAAATCGCGCAGCAGCTGGCGCGTGCGCAGGGGCGGCTGGCCGCAATGGTATTGCAGCAGCGTGCGCAGCTGGATTTTGAGCTCGCCCGGCAGGTCGGCGCAGGCGCGCAAGGTGGCGGCAAAGCGTGCGCGGGGCGTGGACTCGTCGAGCGCGCGCTGCAGCACCAGCCACTGCGCACCCGCGAGGCTCGCGCGCTCCCCTTCGTTCGCCACGCGCAGGCCGCCTTCGGGCACCAGGGCGTAGCGCTCTTCCCGTCGCAACGGCTGCAGCGTGAGCGTCTGCACGTCCAGGCTGGGCAGCAGGCCGATTTCACGCAACAGCAGCAGCTCGAAGCTGCGCAGCGCCGGTTCGAGCGCCTCGCCCCGCGCCGTGGCGAGCACGGCCACCGTGCCTGCGTAGGCGTCGAACAGCACCGGGTGCGGGTCGGCGCGCGCGAGCAGGCGCAGCAGCAGCTCGTTGAGGTACAGGCCCGCGAGCAGCGCGTCGCCCGTGGGCATCACGTGCCCGCCCTGCCATTCGGCGCCCTTGAGCGTGTGCAAGTCGGCGTCGGCGCTGGCTGCAGGGGTGTAGCTGAGCTGCAGCGGCTGCAGCGGCAGCAGCACGGGGCGAAAGTTGGAACTGGGCTTTTTGGCGCCCTTGGCCACCAGCGCCACGCGGCCCTGGTGGCGGCAAAAGGCTTCGACGATCAGGCTCGATTCGCTCCAGGCATAACTGTGCAGCACGAAGGCCGGTTCATGGCTGATGCGCGTGACCACGGCGGCTGCAAGGCAAGAAAATGACAACAAAACCGCGCAAAGGCCGCCAATGCCCGAAGCCGCTCACTCGTAGCCGAACGCGCGCACGCGCGCCTCGTCGTCGGCCCAGCCCGAACGCACCTTGACCCAGAGTTCGAGGAACACCTTGCCGCCGAGGAGTTTTTCGAGCTCCTGGCGCGCCTCGGTGCCGATGCGCTTGAGGCGTTCGCCCTTTTCGCCAATGACCATGGCCTTGTGGCTCTCGCGCTCGACGACGATGGTCGCGGCGATGCGCAGCATGCGCGCGTGCTGGCGGCTTTGCTCCTCGTCGAACTTGTCGATGAGCACCGTGGAGGTGTAGGGCAGCTCGTCGCCGGTGAAGCGAAACAGCTTTTCGCGCACGATCTCGCCCGCGAGGAACTTTTCGCTGCGGTCGGTGAGCTCGTCTTCGCCGTACCACCAGGGCTGCTCTGGCAGGTAGCGCGCGCAGATGCCGAGCAGACGCTCGATCTCGCCCTTGTTCTTGGCCGACATGGGCACGAATTCAGCGAACGGGTGGCGCTCCTGCATGCTGCGCAGCCAGGGCGCGATCTCGGCGCGGCGCTGCACCAAATCGAGCTTGTTGGCCACGAGCAGCACGGGAATGCCGGGCTGCAGCAGCGACAGCACCTTGGCGTCGGCGAGCGTGAAGTTGCCCGCCTCGACCACGAACAAAATCAGGTCCACGTCGCCGATCGCGCCGAGTACGGTTTTGTTGAGCGACTTGTTGAGTGCCGTGGCGTGGCGCGTCTGAAAGCCCGGCGTATCGACGAACACGAACTGCGTGCCGCCGCCCTGCCCGTCCGCCAGTGTGCGTATGCCCGTGATGCGGTGGCGCGTGGTCTGCGCCTTGCGGCTCGTGATGCTGACCTTTTGGCCCACGAGTGCGTTGAGCAGCGTGGACTTGCCCACGTTGGGCTTGCCGACGATGGCGATCAGGCCGCAGCGCTGCTGGCCTGGGACGGCACCCGCGGCGCTTTGCAGATGCAGCGCCGCTCCCGGCGCTGCGCGCGGCGGCTCCTGCGTGGCGGGCGGGGGCTCGGCGACATCCTGCGCCTGGCCGTGCAGCGCGGCGGCGAGCATGGCGTCGAGATCGGCCTGGGTTTGCGCCGGTGTTTCAGGGTCTTTTTGACCTCTAGCGCCCGCACCATCAGCGTGAGCAGCTATCTTTGATGAAGCATCTTTCATGGTTTTTTCGCTTTCAGCGTCTGCAGCATGGCCGCGGCCGCAGCCTGCTCGGCGGCGCGGCGCGAAGTACCGCTGCCACGTGCGCGCAGCCCCAGCGCCGCAATGCGGCATTCGACCTCAAAGCTCTGGCGGTGCGCGGCGCCCGCCGTGCCCACCACTTCGTAGAGCGGCAAGTCCATTTTGCGGCCCTGTAGCCACTCCTGCAAGGCGGTCTTGGCGTCCTTGGCGGCCGCCTGCATCTGCGGCGTGATTTCCACGCCCTCGTACAGCCGTCGCACCAGCGCTTGCGCACGCTCATAGCCGGCATCGAGGTACACCGCACCAATCAGCGCCTCGAGCGCGTCGGCCAGGATCGAAGGACGCCGCAGCCCGCCGGACTTGAGCTCGCCCTCGCCCAGGCGCAGCACCTCGGGCAGGCGCAGGCGCAGCGCGATCTGGTGCAGCGTCTCCTGGCGCACGAGGTTCGCGCGCACACGCGAGAGGTCACCTTCGGGCAAGCTGGCGAGGCGCTCGTACAACAGGCTGGAGACGGCCAGATTGAGCACCGAATCGCCGAGGAATTCGAGGCGCTCGTTGTGGTCAGACGAAAAACTGCGGTGCGTGACCGCGCGTTGCAACAGGCGCGGGTCGGCAAACACATGCTGCAGGCGCTGCTGCAGGTCGGAGAGGGGAGCGTGCACCGTCACTTTTCGCGCGTCGTCGCCTCGAAGCGGTACACCAGATACGCCGGCCCCACGAGGTGGATCTCGCGCGAATACTTGAACGACACCTGCACCTTGTCATCGACTTTGGTGACCTCGAGGTCCGAGCCCTTGATGGCGTTGATGTCGTCGATCGCAGCGGCGCGATCGAAGGCATCGCGCACCCCTTTCACGGTGGTTTCATTCCTGGCCTTCTCGATCGCTTTCTTGGCAGCGACGTACTCGAGAAAAATGGGTACCGACTGGCTGCCGATGGCAAACGCCGCGACGATGAACAGCACCAGGAAAATCAGGCCAAAAAATGTGATTCCACGCTGGCGGTGCGCATGCTTGGCGCTATGCAATTTCATATACCGTCCCTCCCTATCGATGGTTGCAGCGCGGTCAGTCGAAGGTGCCTACACGCTTGGGGTTGCTGAAGTTCATCCAGATCAGCACGGCCTTGCCCACGATGTTCGCCTCGGGCACGAAGCCCCAGTAGCGCGAATCGAGCGAATTGTCGCGGTTGTCACCCATCATGAAGTAATGCCCGGCAGGCACCTTGCAGACCACGCCCTCGATGCTGTAGCGGCAGTTGTCGCGGTAGGCAAACTGGCTTGCGCCCTGCACGAAAGCCGGCACCTCGGGGTTGTTGAGCATGCGGTGCGGGCGTGCGCCCAGGTATTCCTCGAACTGCGGAAAGTAACGCATCGCATCGGCGTCGAAAAAATCGGGCAACGGTACGGTCTTGACCGGTTTGCCGTTGATGGTCAGGCGCTTGTTCAGGTATGCCACCTCGTCGCCCGGCACGCCGACCACGCGCTTGATGTAATCCACGCTGGGTTTGGGCGGGTAGCGAAACACCACCACGTCGCCGCGCTGCAGTGGCGCGCCTTGCGTGAGGCGCGTATGGATCACGGGCAGGCGCACGCCGTAGGTAAATTTGTTCACCAGGATCAGATCGCCCACGAGCAGCGTCGGAATCATCGAGCCCGAGGGAATCTTGAAAGGCTCGAACAGAAACGAGCGCAGCAAAAACACCGCCGCAATGACCGGAAACAGCCCCGCCGTCCAGTCGAGCCACCACGGCTGGCGCAGCAGTTTTTGTTGGGCCTCTTCGACGTCGAGGTCCACCTTTTCGATGCCCAGACGGTCGAGCTCGGTGCGGCGTTGCGCGGCGGCAGCGGCGACGGCCTGCGCGGCACGGCGGCGGCGCGGCAGAAAGTAAAAGCGCTCGGCCAGCCAGTACGCGGCCGTGACCACCGTGGCCAGAAAGAGCAGCAGTTCGAAGTCGCCCTCGAGGGCGCCAAAGTACCAGGCGCCCATGTAGCCGGCAAAGGCCGCGAGCACGAGGGCGGTGAGCGTTTGCATGAACGGCATCAGTCTTCCACCTGCAAAATGGCCAGGAAAGCCTCTTGGGGCACTTCTACCGATCCGATCTGTTTCATGCGTTTCTTGCCTGCTTTTTGTTTTTCGAGGAGCTTGCGCTTGCGCGTGATGTCACCGCCGTAGCATTTTGCCAGCACGTTCTTGCGCAGCGCCTTGACGGTTTCGCGCGCGATGATGTTCGAGCCAATGGCCGCCTGAATGGCCACGTCGAACTGCTGGCGGCTGATGATCTCGCGCATCTTGGCCACCACGGCGCGCCCACGGAACTGCGCCTGCGAGCGGTGCACGATGATGGAGAGCGCATCGACGCGCTCGCCGTTGAGCAGGATATCGACCTTGACCACGTCCGAGGGGCGGTATTCCTTGAACTCGTAGTCCATGCTCGCGTAGCCGCGGCTCACGGATTTGAGCTTGTCGAAGAAGTCGAGCACGATCTCGCCCAGCGGCATCTCGTAGGTCAGCATCACCTGGCGGCCGTGGTAGGCCATGTTGATCTGCACGCCGCGCTTTTGGTTCGCGAGCGTCATCACGGGCCCCACGTAGTCCTGCGGCATGTACAGGTGCACGGTGACGATGGGCTCGCGGATTTCGCGGATCTGGCCCTGCTCGGGCATTTTCGAGGGGTTCTCGACCATGAGAACCTCGCCGTCGCCCCGCACCACCTGATAGACCACGCTGGGCGCGGTGGTGATGAGGTCCTGGTCGAACTCGCGCTCAAGGCGCTCCTGCACGATCTCCATGTGCAGCAGGCCCAGAAAGCCGCAGCGAAAGCCAAAACCCAGCGCCTGCGACACCTCGGGCTCGTACTGCAGCGCGGCGTCGTTGAGCTGCAGTTTTTCGAGTGCATCGCGCAGCGCGTCGTATTCGGACGCCTCGGTCGGGTACAGGCCCGCGAACACCTGCGGCTTGACCTCCTTGAAGCCCGGCAGCGGCGTCTCGGCCGGGCCGGCGTTGTTGGGCAGCTTTTTCTCGAGCGTGATGGTGTCGCCCACGCGCGCGGCCTTGAGCTCCTTGATGCCCGCGATCACGTAGCCCACCTCACCCGCTTTGAGCGCCTCGCGCGGCTGGTTCGCGGGCGTGAACACGCCCAGGCCATTGGCCTCGTACACCGCGCCCGTGGCCATGAGCTTGATACGCTCGCCTTTTTTGAGCTCGCCATCGACCACGCGCACGAGCATCACCACGCCCACGTAGCTGTCGAACCAGCTGTCGATGATCATCGCGCGCAAGGGGCCCTGCGGGTTGCCGCGCGGCGGCGGCACCTTGGCGACGATGGCTTCGAGAATCTCGTCTATGCCCATGCCGGTCTTGGCCGAGCACGGAATGGCCTCGGAGGCGTCGATGCCGATCACGTCCTCGATCTCGGCCTTGGCGCGCTCGGGGTCGGCCTGCGGTAGATCCATCTTATTGAGCACGGGCAGCACTTCCACGCCCAGATCGAGCGCGGTGTAGCAGTTGGCCACGGTCTGCGCCTCCACGCCCTGCGAGGCATCGACGACCAGCAGCGCGCCCTCGCAGGCCGAGAGCGAGCGGCTCACCTCGTACGAAAAGTCCACGTGGCCGGGCGTGTCGATCAGGTTGAGCTGGTAGGTCTGCCCGTCGCGCGCACGGTATTGCAGCGCCGCGGTCTGCGCCTTGATGGTGATGCCGCGCTCTTTTTCGATGTCCATCGAATCGAGCACCTGCTCGCTCATCTCGCGCTCGGACAGGCCGCCGGAGCGCGCAATCAGCCGGTCGGCCAATGTCGATTTGCCGTGGTCTATGTGCGCGATGATGGAAAAATTGCGAATGTGGTTCATCAAGAAATACAACACGACTTACGCAAATCGGGCTCAGGCAAGGCGCTCGCCCCAGGGCAAAACACGCTGCGGCATCCTTGTTTGCGTAAGTCCAATACAAGAAAAAAGGCGCGTCCGGTGCGGCGCGCCCTGAACTGTCCCTTTTTATGAGAGGCGCCGCATTTTAGGCCAGCAGCGCTCCCAGCCCGGCGATGTGCGGCCCAGGGACGTTTGCCTACCGCTCCCGCCTCACTTGGCCGGGCGGATCAAGGTGTATTGCACCCAATCGCCGCGGCGGAACAGCACGTTCAGCGGCTTGCCCTTGTCGGCGCGCGCGAGGGCGGCCTCGAAGTCTTTGACGCTCAAAATTTCGACGTTCGCCACCGCGAGAATAATGTCGCCCTCGCGCAGACCCGCGCGCGCCGCCGGGCCCACGGCCTGCGTCACGAGCACGCCGCCGCGCAGCTTGAGCTCCTTCTTCTGCGCCTCGGTCAACGGCCGTACCGCGAGGCCCAGCTGCTGCGCCGCAGATGAAGGCTTGCCCTCGCGTTCGCTCGGCTGGGCCACGGGTTCGTCGGGCTCGACCTCGGCCACGAGCACCGACAAATCCTTGCTCTTGCCACGCCGGAACACCGTGATCGTGCTGCGCGTGCCCGGCTTGGTGTTGCCCACGAGGCGCGGCAGGTCGCTGAGTTTTTCGATCGGCTTGCCGTCGAAGCGCGTGATGATGTCGCCCGGCTCCACGCCGGCCTTGTCCGCGGGCGAGCCCGCTTCCACGCCCGTGACCAGCGCGCCCATGGGCTTGCCCAGGCCGATCGATTCGGCGATGTCCTTGGTCACCGGCCCGATCTGCACGCCGATGCGTCCGCGGATCACGCGCCCCGTGGTGCGCAGCTGCTCGCTCACGCGCATGGCCTCGTCGATCGGGATCGCGAACGAAATGCCCATGTAGCCGCCCGAGCGCGAATAAATCTGGCTGTTGATACCCACGACCTCGCCGCGCATGTTGATCAGCGGCCCGCCCGAATTGCCGGGGTTGATGGCCACGTCGGTCTGGATGAAGGGCACGTAGTCGCCCGTGTCGCGCTGCTTGGCGCTCACGATGCCGGCGGTGACCGAGTTTTCGAGCCCGAAGGGCGAGCCGATCGCGATCACCCACTCGCCGACCTTGAGGCGGTTCACGTCGCCGATCTTCACGGCCGGCAGGCCCGTGGCGTTGATCTTGACCAGGGCGACGTCGGTGCGCTTGTCGCTGCCGATGATCTTGGCCTTGAACTCGCGTTTGTCGGTGAGCGTGACGATGACCTCGTCCGCACCTTCGACCACGTGCGCGTTCGTCATCACATAGCCGTCCGAACTCAGGATGAAGCCCGAGCCCAGGCCCACGGGCTGCTCCTCCTGTGGCTGCGGGCGCTGCGGCTTTTGCTGGCGCGGCACACTGGGCACCGGAAAGCCGAAGCGCCGCAAGAATTCGAGCATGTCCTCGTCCATCCCATCCATGCCCAAACTTGGCGCCGAAACGCGCTCGAGCGTGCGGATGTTGACCACCGACGGCCCCACCTGTTCGACCAGGTCGGTGAAATCGGGCAAGGTGCGCACCACGACTCCCGGCTGCGCCTGCGCCGCGTTCACGGGCGCGAGCGAGCCGACGCCCGCGCCTACGAGCATGGCGAACAGCGCCAGGGCGGAAAACTTTTTCCAAAGCGTTTGAAACATCGTGAACCTTCTTTCTTTTCTTGTGACCAGGTCAATCGATCGACGGAGCAAAAACCATTGAGAGCGGCATGCGGCGCAGAGGTTCCGCTCTAGTGTAGTGTTCGACGCTATCTGCGACATAAAACCGCGTCTTTTCGGCCTGGGCCGCGTTGCAAATCCTCGCGATACCGCCCGGTATCGCTGCGGTTTGTGCCTTGCCCAGACCAAAAATCCATCGGTTTTATTTGTCGCATCGAGCGACAAACAAGCCGCAAAGCGCACGCCAACCTATGTCGGTGAGGCTGCGCCTATTTCAACCCAGCGTCGAAACGCCCGCTGAGCAACTCCGGCAGCCGCTCCACGCCCATGCGAAAGCCGCAGGCTTGCGCGTGGCCGCCGCCGCCCATGCTCTCGGCCAGCGGGATGCAGTCGAAGTTGCGCTGCGAGCGCAAACCCGCTTTGACGCCCTTGTCGCCCGCGCTCCACAGCAGCGCAAAGGTCTGCGAGCGCGCCGACAGCATGTCGCCCACCAGGCTGTGGAACATGCCGGGCGCGTTCACCATCAGCCCCGCGATGCCGTTGAACACCAGCGGCTGCGCGCCCTCGGCGATGTCGGCTGCAAGCTTGCGGAATTTTTCATCCATGGCTGCACCGCGCGCGGTGAAAGCCGCGAGCTGCTCGGGCGTGAACGCGGCAATCTCCTGCCAACGTGCAAAGTCCTGCGGCTCCAAATCCAGGGCGGCGAGGAAGGCCGCACTTTCAGGAAATTCCCACTTCCAGAGGTCACGATCCTCGATGTAGCGCACCAGCGCCGGCACCGGCACCTGCGGCTGGAAAAACTCCCAAGCCAGGCGCGCGCCGGACTTGCGCATATCGAAGTGCAGCACGGCGTGCCGGCCTGCATATCCGCGCAGCTGGTCGGCGGCGCTCTTGTGGTGGTCGAGCAGGACGAGCCGCGCCGCACGTGCTTCGATCGCATGCAGCAATTCGGGCGCGAACGCGAAATCGAGCACGTAAACGGCACGCCCATCGAGCGGCGGCAGATCATCGAGCGAGCGCACGTCGCCATGGTCGAGCGCGACATATTCGGCGCGCGCGCCATACAACAACCAGGCCGCGAAGGCCGCAGCGAAACCGTCGGGGCAGCGGCGTCCGTGGTACAAAATCAGCGGCCGGGGGTCGTCCACGCTCGGCGCCACCGGCAGCGGCAAAAGAGAATGTTGTGTCATGGCCGGGATTGTGGGGCATGCCCGATGTCTCCACCGCACACGCGGGCAAGAACAAGGGCCAAGGAACTAACCAAACGTTTGTTCAGCGCTTTTGGCTCCGCATACAATCGTGGCCTTTTCCATGGCGGGTCGCAGATGCCGCGTGCCCGCTCCCGCAACCCTTCTGAACGACCCGCAACAATGACGAACGAAGAAATCCTCGCCAAATATGGCCCGCGCGAAGCCATGGAATACGACGTGGTCATCGTGGGCGCCGGGCCGGGGGGCCTGGCCACCGCGATCCGCCTCAAGCAGCTGGCCGCCGAACAAGGCACCGACGTCTCGGTGGTCGTGCTCGAAAAAGGTTCGGCTCCGGGCGCGCACATCCTCTCGGGCGCGATCATGGACCCGAGGGCTCTGACCGAGCTGTTCCCCAACTGGAAGGAACTAGGCGCACCGCTGAACCAGCCCGTGACCGACGACGCCTACGTCTTTCTGGGCGAAAAGTCCTCGTTTCGCGTGCCCAACATGTTCTTGCCGCCGTTTGCGCACAACCACGGCAACTACATCATTAGCCTGGGCAACGTCACGCGCTGGCTCGCCGAGCAGGCCGAAGCGCTGGGCGTGGAAATTTTCCCCGGCTTCCCCGCAGCCGAAGTCCTCTACACCGAGGATGGCAAGGTCAAAGGCGTGGCCACGGGCAATATGGGTATAGGAAAAGATGGCGAGCCCACGCCCGACTTCCAACTCGGCATGGAATTGCACGCCAAATACACCATCTTTGCCGAGGGCGCGCGCGGCCACCTGGGCAAGCAGCTGATCGCGCGCTATGCGCTCGACGCAGGCTGCGACCCGCAGAGCTTCGGCATCGGCATCAAAGAGCTGTGGGAGATCGACCCTGCACGCCATCAGCCGGGCTTCGTCATGCACACCGCGGGCTGGCCCATGGACAGCAAAACCTACGGCGGCGCCTTCCTCTACCACATGGAGGACAACAAGGTGGCGCTGGGCTTCGTCACGGGATTGAACTACACCAACCCCTACCTGAGCCCGTTCGAGGAGTTCCAGCGCTGGAAGACACACCCCAACATCCGCTGGTACCTCGAAGGCGATGCATCCAAGGGCATCCAGCCCGGCAAGCGCCTGAGCTATGGCGCCCGCGCCATCAATGCGAGCGGGATCAACTCTTTGCCCAAGACGATCTTCCCGGGCGGCGCGCTCATCGGTTGCGACGCGGGCTACCTCAACGTCAGCCGCATCAAAGGCAGTCACGCCGCGATCAAGAGCGGCATGCTCGCGGCCGAAGCGGCTTATGACGCCATCGTGGCCGGGCGCCAGCACGACGAACTCACGGCCTACCCCAAAGCGTTCGAAGAGAGCTGGCTGCACACCGAACTCAACAAAGACCGCAACTTCAAAAACTGGTTCAAGTACGGCTTGACGGTGGGCACGGTGATGAATGGCTTCGAGCAATTCGTGCTGCGCGGCCATATCCCTTGGACGCTGCACCGCGAAAAACCCGACCACGCCTACCTCAAACCCGCGGCCGAGTGTCAACCCATCGCCTATCCCAAGCCCGACGGCAAGCTCACCTTCGACCGGCTCTCCAGCGTGTTCCTGAGCAACACCAACCACGCGGAAAACCAGCCATCGCACCTCACGCTCAAGGACCCCGAGGTGCCCGTGAAGATCAACCTCGCCATCTACGCCGGCCCCGAGAGCCGCTACTGCCCTGCCGGCGTGTATGAGTTCGTCCCCGACGAATCCAAGGGCGGCAATGCCCAACGCCTGCAGATCAACGCGCAAAATTGCGTGCATTGCAAGACTTGCGACATCAAAGACCCGACACAAAACATCGTCTGGGTCACGCCCGAAGGCGGCGGCGGGCCAAATTACGTAGGCATGTGACAGCGCGCCAAGACTACTTTTTCAGTAGCATTTAGCGCTTGATGGGCCTGCATTGCGGGCCCTTTTCGTTTCAATTTCCGAAAATGCCCGCCAAGGCATGCCAAGGCGCATTCCGTGGCTAAGAGGCGCCGTGGCGCATGACCGCGGGACGCTGCAGGCGCGGTTGCGGATCTTCGCCGGGCGGCAGACTGAGCACACGGCGCAGCCTGATTTGCGCTTCCAGCCCGCCCGAACGCGCGTTCGCCAAAGTCAAGCGGCCGCCCATGCGCTGCACGGTTTTGTCGACGATGGACAAGCCCAGCCCGGCCCCGGCCGCGGCCGTGCGTGCCGCATCGCCGCGGAAAAAAGGCTTGGTGAGGTTGGCCAGCTGCTCGGGCGGCACACCGGGGCCGTGGTCGCGCAGCCTGAGCAGCACCCAGTCGTCCTGCGCCTTCGCGGCGATGTCCACCTGGGTGATTTCGGTGCCCGGCGTCTTGCCGTAGCGGCGCGCGTTTTCGAGCAGGTTGGAGATCACGCGCGCGAGCTCGACCTCGTCGGCCAGCACATTCAGGTCTTCGGGCACGGCCATGCGAATCTGCACCGCATGGTGGTTTTGCAGGGCGTACACACAGGAAGACACGACGCCGTGCAGATTCACCGGCGTGAGCGTGGCGTGGTCGGGGCGCGCATAGTCGAGGAACTTGTCTATGGTCGCATCGAGCTGCACGATGTCGGCCACCATGTGTGCGCGCGCCACCTCGTCGGTGACGCTCATTTCGGTTTCGAGCCGCAAGCGCGCGAGCGGTGTGCGCAGGTCGTGCGAAATGCCTGCAAGCATCACGGCGCGGTCCTGCTCGAGCTTTGCGAGGCGCTCGGCCATGCGGTTGAAGCCGATGTTGACCTCGCGCACTTCGCTCGTCGAGACGTTCTCGTCGAGATGGCTGGCCGCGAAATCGCCCTCGCGTACGCGGCTGGTCGCGTACGACAGCTGCTTGAGCGGGCGGTTGATGAGCCGCGCGATCACCGCGGCGCCCGCGAGCGAAAGCAGCCCCACCATCGCGAGCCAGATCAGCCAGGTGCGCCCGCCAGCAAGACTGAAGCGCGCCTGGTCCATGCGCAGCCAGTTCGGATCGCCATTGATGCTAAAGCCCACCCACAGACCTGGCTCGCCGTTCACGCTCTGCGCCACGATGGTGTCGGGGCCCAGGCGGCGCGCGAGTTCCTCCGTCAGCCGCCGCGCGAGCGCCGAGCCCGCCAACGGCTCATAGCGGTCGCCGGGCTCGCGCGGCATGATGCGCACGCCCTCCTGCTCGGCCATGGTCTTGATCAGCGACACGCGCGCGATCGGGTCGGCGTGCACCAGCGCCGCGCGGCTCAGGTTGACCAGCGAGGCTGCCTGCTGCGCCATCTGCAGCGAACGCGGCTCGAATTCGAGCACGCGCAAAATCTGCAGCCATGCGAGGATGCTGCCTGCGAGCAGCAGGGCAAGCAGGAAAAATGTGCGCCAAAAAAGGTTGAGCCTCAGACTGGCGCGGGGCTTGCGCGGCTTGTTCTCAGCGCTGGCCTCTGGCGACTCCAGCGGCGCCGGCATCGTGAGCTCCGCAGCCACTTCCTCAACGTTGACCTGCGACTCCCGGAAGGCCGAATGTCCACCCGATTGCGGCATGGCCATCAGCTCGTTCCATCCGGCACGAACACGTAGCCCACGCCCCACACGGTCTGGATGTAGCGCGGCGTCGCCGGGTCGGCCTCGATCAGCTTGCGCAGGCGCGAAATCTGCACGTCCAGGCTGCGATCGAAAGGCTCGAACTCGCGCCCGCGCGCCAGCAGCGCCAGCTTTTCGCGCGACAGCGGCTGGCGCGGATGCCGCACCAGCGCCTTGAGCATGGCGAATTCGCCCGTGGTCAGAGGCAGCTCTTCGTCGTTGCGGCGCAGCACGCGCGTGCCCAAGTCAAAGGTGAAGGGGCCGAAAGTGACGACCTCGTTCTCCCCCGAGGGCGCACCGGGTGCCTCGGGCACGGGGCGGCGGCGCAGCACGGCGTGGATGCGTGCGAGCAGTTCGCGCGGATTGAAGGGCTTGCCGAGGTAGTCGTCCGCCCCCACCTCGAGCCCGACGATGCGATCCACGTCCTCGCCCTTGGCCGTGAGCATGATGATGGGCGTGCGGTCGTTCGCGGCGCGCAGGCGGCGGCAGATCGACAGGCCGTCCTCGCCCGGCATCATGAGGTCGAGCACGATGAGATCGACCGCTTCGCGCAGCAAAATGCGGTTCAGCGCCTTGCCGTCCTCGGCCAGCATGACTTCAAAGCCCTCCTGTGTGAGGTAGCGGCGCAGCAGATCGCGGATGCGTGCGTCGTCGTCCACGACCAGAATCTTGTCGGTGCGGTTGCTCGTGGTATTCATCATGACTCCAGGTCGAATTTGTAACAACGGCAATTCTGACCAGCTTGCAGCGCGAAACTCCCGTTTTTGCGCCAGCCCTGACGCACTGTTACAAGTCTTGCTGCGCCGTACCGTGCGTTTTCTGCGCCTTCACGTGCCGTCTGCACGCAGGTGCCTATCCTCTGCCAATCCCTTACGGCTCAGGAGTTCCTGCCATGCCAAGGATCAAATCCAGCCCCCCTTGGCGGCGTGCGCAGGCGCTGTTGCCAAGGCTCCGCGGATTGCCGCGGGCCTTGCGGCTCTCGCAATGGCGGGGGAACCGTCCTCCCGCGTCCGCCTGAACAATGAAGGCGAAAATGCGCTCGGGCATGTACCGGGATTGCCAAAATCCGACGGTTTGCACGAAGTCATCACGCCTTCCCTCCACTACCACTGGCGCTCAACACCCCTCCCCCCACCATGCAGCAAGACCCCCTGATCGCCAAGGCCCTGAAGTCCGAATTGCAAGACCGAAATCTCTGGAAAACCCGCATCGTCGTACTCGTTTTTGGCGCTTTTTCAGGCCTCACCGTGGTGGCGCTCACCTGGCTGGGCGAGCGCGCCTCGAACCTGTTCGAGCACGCACGCGCAATGGCGTTCTGGCTCCCCTTGCTCTGGACGCCGGCCTGGACGGCGCTGATTGTCTGGATGACACGCCGCTGGGCCCCGGGTGCTGCGGGCTCCGGCATTCCTCAGGTCATGGCAGCACTCCATCCAGGCGTGACCGGCACACCGTGGAAGTCCCTTTACGTGTCGTTTCGACTCAGCGTGGCCAAGATCGCGTTGACCGCTTTGGGGCTACTGGGTGGTCTTTCACAAGGGCGGGAAGGTCCTTCGGTGCAGATCGGAGCCGGGATCATGCATTCAGCCCGCCATTGGTTACCGCCCAAAGCCGCCGTTTCGCCGCACGGCTTGTTGATCGCGGGAGGGGCGGCGGGCATCGCCGCGGCATTCAACACACCGCTGGGTGGCATCATGTTTGCCATCGAAGAGCTGTCCCGCCGCCCGGAACAACGCAATAACGGCCTCCTCATGGCGGCCATCATTCTTGCCGGCATCATGGGCATATCGGCATATGGCAATGCCACCTACTTCGGCATCATTCGCGTCGCAGCGGTGGGCTGGTCCTTGTGGTGGCCGGCGGTACTGGTGGCCGTGGTCTGCGGACTGGCGGGAGGGCTGTTTTCGCGCCTGCTCATCCGCTCGCTTTCCGAGCGCTCGCCCGACCGGCTGACCCAATTGCGCCAGCAATACCCCATCCGGTTCGCAGCCGCATGTGGATTGGCCGTAGCCGTCATGGGCCTCGTCTCCGACGGCGCCGTCTTTGGCTCAGGCTATGCATACAACCGGGCTTTGCTGGAAGGAGGAACGGACACCAATCCCTTGTATGCCTTGTTGAAATTTCTCGCCACCTGGCTCACGGCCTGGTCCGGAGCGCCAGGCGGTATTTTTGCCCCAGCGCTGTCGATCGGCGGTGCGCTGGGGCACGACATAGCCCTGCTGACCGGCCATGTGGACACGCCGACTCTCATCGCGTTGGGAATGGCCGCCTTTCTCTCTGCCGTGACGCAGGCCCCCATGACGTCCTTCATCATCGTGATGGAGATGGTGGACGGCCACAGTCTCGTGCTGAGCCTCATGGCCTGCAGCCTGCTCGCTTCCGGCGTATCGCGCCTGATCAGCCGACCTCTTTATCCGGGCCTGGCCGAACTCCAGCTGCGACGTCTTCCCACGCCGGTGGAACCAACGGCGTTGCATGGATTCACCCAGGAGCCGAACCACAAGGGGCGAAGCTCATGAATTCACCAGCATCAAGATCGAAAATAGGCCTTGGCGCCCCTGCCGACCGACCCGCTGATGGCATGATTTCCGTTCGTCACTTCACAACCCAAACTTCCTCTGCCATGACCGAACCTCGCTTGAACTACGTCCTTTGCCCTGGTGCGGCTTCCCCCCGCAGCCCGCTGGTCGCCCCTGACGCACCGGCGGCCGACCTCGGGCAGCACCGCATGGCCTATTGGGAATGGAACGACACCGGCAACCCCGCGCACCCGCACGTGGTGCTGTGCGTGCACGGCCTCTCGCGCCAGGGGCGCGACTTCGACGCGCTGGCACGTGCCCTGAGCCGGCATGCGCGCGTGGTCTGCCCCGACATGCCCGGGCGCGGGCGCAGCGATTGGCTTGCCGACCCCATGGCCTACGCCGTGCCACAGTACGTCGCCGACATCCTCGCCCTGCTCGCGCAGTTGCAGCGCGAGGCTCCCATCCAGACGCTGGACTGGGTCGGCACCAGCATGGGCGGCTTGATCGGCATGGCCATCTGCGGCCAGCCAGGGCTTTGCATCCCCGACGACCCGAACGCCACCGGCCAGGCCGTGGGCAGCCACTGGCCGCTCAGCGTGCCCGTGCGCCGGCTCGTGCTCAACGACATCGGCCCCCGCATCGATGCACAGGGGTTGCAGCGCATCGGCCAATATCTTGGCCAGCCCGTGCGCTACGACACCCTGGAGCAAGCCGCCGAGGCGCTGCGCTCGACCTTGAGCGGCCCGCACCGGCAGGAAGACTGGCTCACGCTCACGCGCCACATGGTGCGCCCCGCGCCCGATGGCGGGCTGTTGCTGCATTACGACCCGGACATCGCCCAAGCCTTCCGCGCCGCGCCGCCGGGCGCCGCAGCGCAGGGCGAGGCGCAAATGTGGCAGCTCTACGACCGCATCCGCGCGCGCACGCTGCTGCTGCGCGGGCTCGAGTCCGACATCCTCTCGGCCGAGACGGCGCAGGCCATGGCGCAGCGCGGGCCGCGCGCGCAAGTCGTCGAATTCCCGGGCGTGGGCCACGCGCCCACGCTGGTCACGCCCGACCAGATCGCGCCCGTGGTCGAATTTTTGCTCGCCCCTGAGCCGCACCCCGCCGGATGAAGTCGCAAGCCTCGGGCGCAGTCGCGCCTCCATTGCCGCAAGCTTCCGCGCAACTGCCGCACCTTGTCGCAGCCACGCGGCACACGCTGGCCGACCAGGTCGGCGCGCTCACGCGCGCGCGCCTGTTTGCCGAGCCGCTGCTCGCTGGCGAGACGCTGGACTCGGGCGAGAACACGCTCGCGCACGCCGACGCAATGGCCGAAATCCTCAAAACCATGGGCGGCTCCGAGGCCATGCAGGCTGCGAGCTACTTGGTCTATGCCTGCGACCACCTCACCAAACCCGAAGAGGTCATCGCCAAAGCCTTCGGCGCCGACTTTGCCAAGCTGGCCGTCGAGACCACCAAGCTCATGCGCGTGCAGCGCCAGGCGCGCGGCGCGCAGCAGCTCGACGACCCTGCCCTGCAGGCCGAAAACGTGCGCAAGATGCTGCTCGCCTTCTCGCGCGATCTGCGCGTAGTGATGCTGCGTCTGGCTTCGCGCCTGCAAACGCTGCGCTTTCACGCAGCGAGCAAGCGCCCGGCCTCACCGAACCTGGCGCGCGAATCGCTGCAGGTATTTGCACCGCTCGCGAACCGGCTGGGCATCTGGCAGATCAAGTGGGAGCTCGAAGACCTGTCGTTTCGCTTCCTCGAGCCCGACACCTACAAACAGGTCGCACGCCTGCTCGACGAAAAGCGCGCCGAGCGCGAGCTCGCCATGGAGCAGCTGCGCGCCCAGCTCGAAGCCGACCTGCGTGCGCACAGCATCAGCGCCACCGTGCAGGGGCGCCCCAAGCACATCTACAGCATCGTCAAAAAGATGCGCGGCAAGTCGCTCGACTTCGACCAGGTGTTCGACATCCGCGCGCTGCGCGTGATCGTGCCCACCGTGAAGGACTGCTACGCCGCGCTCTCGTGGGTACACGAGCGCTTCACGCCCATCGTCGAGCAGTTCGACGACTACATCGCGCGCCCCAAGCCCAACGGCTACCAGTCGCTGCACACCGTGGTGCGCGATGCCAGCGGCAAGCCCGTCGAAATCCAGATCCGCACCCAGGCCATGCACGAACATGCCGAGCATGGCGTGGCCGCGCACTGGGCCTACAAAGAGGCCGGCAGCAAGGGCTACGCAGGCGTGTCTGCCGACAGCGAATACGACGCCAAGATCGCCGTGCTGCGCCAGCTGCTGGCCTGGCAGAGCGACCTCGTGGGCGAAGCGCGGCACAGCAGCCTGTTCGAAGACCGCATCTACGTGCTCACGCCCGACGCCGCGGTGATCGAGCTGCCGCAGGGCGCCACGCCCGTCGATTTCGCCTACGCGGTGCACACCAGCCTGGGCCACCGCTGCCGCGGCGCGCGCGTCGATGGCGTCATGGTGCCGCTCAACACACCACTGCACAACGGCCAGACGGTCGAAATCATCGCCGCCAAGGACGAGGAGCGCCCCTCGCGCGACTGGCTCAACGCCGAGCTTGGTTACCTCACGAGCCCGCGTGCACGCGCCAAGGTTCGCGCCTGGTTCAACGCCCAGGCCATGCACGAAACCATCGCGCGCGGGCGTGAAGCTGTCGAAAAACTGCTGCAGCGCGAAGGCAAGACGGCCCTCAAGCTTGACGAGCTCGCCACCCAGCTCGGCTTCAAATCGGCTGACGCGCTCTTCGAGGTCGTGGGCAAGGACGAATACTCGCTGCGCAACATTGAAAACCTGCTGCGCCCGCCACCCGAGCCCGAAGCCACGCCGCAAGACCTGCCGGCCTTCAAAAAGGCGCGTGCCAGCGCCTCGGCGCACCGCAGCGGCGTGCTCGTGGTCGGCGTCGATTCGCTTATGACGCAGCTCGCCAAATGCTGCAAACCCGCGCCGCCCGACGCCATCGGCGGCTTCGTCACACGCGGCAAGGGCGTGAGCGTACACCGCGCCGACTGCAGCAATTTCCGCGAACTGGCCGCGCGCAACCCCGAGCGCGTGATCGAAGTCGAATGGGGCACGCCCAAAGAAGCCAGCCCCGTTTACCCGGTCGATATCGCCATCGAAGCCGCCGACCGCCAGGGCCTGCTGCGCGACATCTCGGACGTGTTCGCACGCGAAAAGACCAACGTCATCGGCGTGCAAACCCAGTCCGTCAAAGGAACGGCGTGGATGACCTTCACGGTCGAAGTCAGCGACGCCGGCCGCCTGAACAAGGTGCTGGGCATCGTCGCAAATGTGGCCGGCGTGCGCTGGGCGCGGCGGCGTTGACACATGGGGTGATTTGCGCTGCAGCACACCCGTCTGAATCCATTCAGACGGCTCTTTTTGCGCCCGCTTCCCCCTCGCAGCCTGTCGGACTTTGGAATCGTCGGCTGCGGTGCATTCTCGCTATCGACGCCCACCGTTCGACAGGCTGATCGGCAAGACCCATCCCAACACCGTCAATTCCAGAGGGGCTGATTGGCAGGTTGGCAGATTCATCGGCAGCAGATTCATCGGCAAATTTTGCTGCTATAATCTATGTTTTCGAACAAACACAGGCGCGTAGCTCAGCTGGTTAGAGCACCACCTTGACATGGTGGGGGTCGTTGGTTCGAGTCCAATCGCGCCTACCAACACGACAAGCCCGACACACTCATGTGTGCCGGGCTTTTTCGTAGGTATCTCTGGGAGATTTTCACCGGAACGTAAAAAGATCACGGGGTATGGAAGCCCTAGCAGCCTGTCGGACTTTGGAATCGTCGGCTGCGAATGCGCCGCAGCGGCCCATTTTTTACCGTCTTCTTGCCCCATAGCACCGCTATGGGGCTGCGAATCCGGCAAAAACTGGCCTCGCTGGGGCACCTTCTCGCTTTCGACGCCCAAAGTCCGACAGGCTGCTAGCGCGCCCTCTGCGATGCACACGGGGCATGCTTACTCCTGAAATAGGCTCTGATGGTTTTGCTGCGCAAAGGGCTATTTGAATGGAAGCGACGGGTTCGAATTCAACCCAGAATGTTCCAACCCATTAGGACGCGGGATGATTTGGCTCCTCGACCTGGGCTCGAACCAGGGACCTACGGATTAACAGTCCGGCGCTCTACCGACTGAGCTATCGAGGAATGATCGGCAAATCTATTGCATTGGCACGTACAGACTTGAAACCGTCTTTTCATGCCAAGGCCTTGCGAATCGCAAGACCTGAAATTTTGGCTCCTCGACCTGGGCTCGAACCAGGGACCTACGGATTAACAGTCCGGCGCTCTACCGACTGAGCTATCGAGGAATAAGCCCACAATTATATACGCATAAACCGGTCATTTCACCTCGACCAGCCCATCCAGCCCACTCTGAACGACACAACCGGGGCAATCTATTCAGACAAAGCGCACAACAACTCGGTCTCTATAGCGATTTGTCGCGCGTTGTCGTGCAGTTCTGCGCCGGCGATGAGGAAAGTGTCTTCGACACGCTCACCCAGGGTGGTGACTTTGGCCAACTGCACGCTCAGGTGGTGCTGTGCAAGGATGCGCGCCACGAGGTAGAGCAGGCCGGCGCGGTCGCTCGCCGAGATGCTGAGCAGCCAGTGCTGCGCCTTCTCGTCGGGCTGCAGCGTGACGCGCGGCGCCACGGGGAAGCTCTTGACGCGGCGCGAGACGCGCTTGCGGCCGGGCTCGGGCAAGGGGCCGGTGTCTTGAATCGCGCGCACGAGGTCGTTTTCGACCATGTGGATGAGTTCGCGGTAGTGGCCCGGCTGGTTCGCCGCGACGACCTGGAAAGTGTCGAGCGCGTGCCCGGTGCGCGTGGTGTGCACCCGCGCGTCCAGGATGCTGAAGCCCGCGCGGTCGAAATAGCCGCAGATGCGCGCAAACAGGTCGGGCTGGTCGGGCGTATAGACCAGCACCTGCAAGCCCTCGCCTGCAAGCGACTCGCGCGCGCGCACCACGGGGTACGGCGCATTGACGTGCCGCGAGAGGTGGCGTGTATGCCAGGCGATGTCGGCCGCCTCGTGGCGCATGAAGTAGCTCACGTCCAGCGTGTCCCACAGAGCCTTGTGCGCCTCGAACGGCTGCGCGTGCAGGTTCAGCAGCACCAGCGCCTCGCGCTTGCGCGCTTCGACCTCGGCGGCCGGGTCGGGGGCACGCCCTCCGAGCACGCGCAGCGTGGCGCGGTACAGGTCTTCGAGCAGTTTGCCCTTCCAGGCGTTCCACACCTTGGGGCTGGTGCCACGGATGTCGGCCACGGTGAGCAGGTACAGCGCAGTGAGGTAGCGCTCGTTGCCCACACGCTGCGCAAACGCGGCGATCACTTGCGGGTCGGAGAGGTCTTCTTTTTGCGCGACGCGGCTCATGCTGAGGTGCTCGCGCACGAGGAATTCGATCAGTTTGGCGTCCTCACGCGCGATGCCGTGCTGGTGGCAAAAGCGCCGCGCCTCCATGGCGCCGATCAGCGAATGGTCGCCGCCGCGCCCCTTGCCGATGTCGTGGAACAGCGCCGCGACGTAGAGCAGCCAGGGCTTGTCCCAACCGGCCGCGAGTTGCGAGCAAAACGGGTATTCGTGCGCATGCTCGGCCATGAAAAAGCGCCGCACGTTGCGCAGCACCATGAGGATGTGCTGATCGACCGTATAGACGTGGAACAGGTCGTGCTGCATCTGCCCCACGATGCGCCGAAACGGCCACAGGTAGCGTCCGAGCACCGAGGTCTGGTTCATGAGCCGCATGGCGTGCGTGATGCCCGCAGGCTGCTGCAGGATGCGCAAAAAGGTGGCGCGGTTCACCGGGTCACGGCGGAACTGCGCGTCCATGACGCCGCGCGCGTTGTAAAGCGCCCGCAGCGTGCGCGCCGACAGCCCTTTGATGCCCACCGTGGTTTCGTAGAGCAAAAAGGTTTCGAGGATCGCGTGCGGTTCGCGCTGGTACAGGTCATCGCTTGCGACTTCGAGCAGGTTGGCCTTTTCGTAAAAGCGTTCGTTGATCGGGCGCAGCGCGTGCGTGCTGGGGTTGAGGTGCTCCTCGATGTTGCGCAGCAGCACCTGTGCGAGCTGGGTCACGGCCTTGGCCGCCCAGTAGTAGCGGCGCATCAGGCTCTCGCTCGCGCGCATGGGCAACGGGCTGCCGTCGGGCGCTTGCGAGCGGTAGCCGAAGGATTCGGCCACGGCGGTTTGCAGGTCGAACACGAGCCGGTCTTCGCGCCGCCCGGCGAGCGCATGCAGGCGCGCGCGGATCAGTGACAGCAGCGCCTCGTTGCGCGCGAGGTGCCGCACCTCGATGGCCGTGGCCATGCCGCTCGCACCGAGCTCGCGCCAGTTGCGGCCCAGGCCCGCAGCGCGCGCGACCCACAAGATGGTCTGCAGATCGCGCAGGCCGCCGGGTGACTCCTTGCAGTTGGGCTCGAGCGCATAAGGCGTGTTTTCGTACTTGGTGTAGCGCTGGCGCATCTCCAGCGTCTTGGCGATGAAGAAGGCATGCGGATCGATCTGCGTGCGGAACTGCTGCTCGAACTCGTCGCACAAGGCGCGGCTGCCGCAAATCCAGCGCGCTTCGAGCAAGGAGGTCTGCACCGTCACGTCCTGCGCCGCTTCGGCCAGGCACTGCGCCGCGGTGCGCACGCTCGAGCCGATCTCCAGCCCCGCGTCCCAGCAGCTGCCGACGAAGCGCTCTATGCGCGCACGCAATCCGTCTTCACATTCGGGGCTGCAGTGCGGCGGCAGCAGCAAGAGCACGTCGATGTCGGAATACGGAAACAACTGCGCCCGCCCATAGCCGCCCACGGCGAGCAGGGCCATGTCGGGCGGCAACTCGGCCCGCTGCCACAGCGTGCGCAACAGGCCGTCGGCCAGGGCGGCAAAGCGGCGCAGCAAGGCGTGGATGTTGCGCGTGGAGGCGCCGCCCCCTTGCTGCAACTGCGCCAGCAATGCGGCCTTGTCGCGCCGGAAGGCGTCGCGCAGGGTTTGCAGGGCCGGCGCGTCGTGCGCCAGCGCGGTATCGGGCGTGACTGCGGTGGGGGGTGGGCTGGCGGGAAGCGATGACATGCCGATGTCCTATGCAAAAAGCATGCGCGTAAGGATCACGGCCACCGCCAACGCGACGGTGCGGTTTAGGCCGGCACGGTGGGCGCTGCGGCTGCAGGGGCGGCTGGGCCCGCTGCGGCAGAACCGACGCTCGGCTGGCCTGCGCCGCGCGGGCGGGCAATCTCGGGCGGCACGAAGGCAGGCGCGGGCGGCGCACCGGCCGAGAGGCTCAGCACCTCGACGCCGGTTTCCGTCACGAGCACGGTGTGCTCCCACTGCGCCGACAGGCTGCGGTCTTTGGTGACGATGGTCCAGCCGTCGTTGCCGAATTCTTTGACCTCGCGCCGACCGGCGTTGATCATGGGTTCTATGGTGAACACCATGCCGGGGCGCAATTCTTCGAGCGTGCCGGGGCGGCCGTAGTGCAGCACCTGGGGCTCTTCGTGGAACTTGCGCCCTATGCCATGGCCGCAAAATTCGCGCACCACCGAGTAGCCGTGCCCTTCGGCGTATTTTTGGATCGCGTGGCCGATGTCGCCCAGGTGCGCACCGGGGCGCACCTGCATGATGCCCAGCCACATGGCCTCGTAGGTCACGGTGCACAGGCGCCGCGCGGCGATCGAGCCCTCACCCACGATATACATGCGGCTCGTGTCGCCATACCAGCCGGCCTTGGTGACCACGGTGACATCGACGTTCACGATGTCGCCCTTTTTGAGCGGCTTGTCGCTGGGGATGCCGTGGCAGACGACGTGGTTGACCGAAGTGCACAGCGAGGCCGGATACGGCGGATAGCCGGGCGGCTGGTAGCCCACGGTGGCCGACACCGTGCCCTGGCGCGCCATGCACTCTGCGCCCAGGCGGTCGATTTCTTTGGTGCTGATGCCGGGGCGGATGTGCGGGGCGATGTAGTCCAGCACTTCGGCCGCGAGGCGGCACGCTTCGCGCATGCCTTCGATGTCCTCGGCGGATTTGATGGTGATGCTCATGCAAATGATTATCCCATCGGGCTTTTGACCTTGCAGGGGCTGGCGCCATACGAAGCAGCGCCGCATGGCGACGGGCTTGCCGCACGCGGACGATGCACGCCGGCCATGCTGGCCTTGCAAAGACGCTCGGTAAAATCCCCGCCCTGCCCCGTATTTCGCCTTCGCATGGCCGCCGACAGCGCGGCATCGCGCCCCATCCCTTCGACCTGGCCGCTACCGTGACCTTGCACCTGACCCAGTTTGCCGGGGGCAACGCCCTCCGTCCCTTTCGTGCCCAACAGCTTGCGCCGGCGCTGGCTGCCATCCACCCCAAAATCAGCGGCATCCGCGCGCGCTTCGTGCACCTCGTGGCCTTGGACGCACCGCCCACACCCGAGCTGCAAGAGCGCCTGGCCGCGCTGCTCGAATATGGCGAGCCGTATGCGCCAGCGCCGGGCAGCAGCCCTGAGCTGGTGCTCGTCGTCACGCCGCGCCTGGGCACGGTCTCGCCCTGGGCGTCCAAGGCCACAGACATTGCGCGCAACTGCGGCCTGCCCGTGCACCGCATCGAACGGGTGACCGAATACCACCTGCAGTTCGATGCAGGCTGGTTCGGCAAGGCGCCGGAAATCTCGCCCGCGTTGCACGAGCGCATTGCTGCACTCTTGCACGACCGCATGACCGAGTCGGTGCTTGCCAGTTGCGACGCGGCGAAGGCGCTGTTCAGCCCACTGCAGCCCGAGCCGCTCGCGCATGTCGATGTCCTCGGGCGCGGCCGCGCCGCACTCGAAGCCGCCAACCGCGACTGGGGCTTGGCGCTGGCCGAGGATGAAATCGACTATCTGCTCGATGCCTTCACGCGCCTCGGTCGCAACCCCACCGACGTGGAGCTGATGATGTTCGCGCAGGCCAACAGCGAGCACTGCCGGCACAAGATTTTCAACGCCGACTTCACCATCGACGGCGTGGCGCAGGAGCACAGCCTGTTTGCCATGATCCGCCACACGCACCGCCAGGCGCCGCAGCACACCATCGTGGCCTACAGCGACAACGCCGCGGTGATGGAAGGCGGCACCGTCGAAGTATTTGAAGTCAAATCGGCCTCTAACCCTGGTACATCAGGCGCAAGTAGCTATCAAAAAGAAAGCGCCCTGCGCCACGTGCTGATGAAGGTGGAAACGCACAACCACCCCACGGCGATCAGCCCTTTTCCGGGCGCGGCCACCGGCGCGGGCGGCGAAATCCGCGACGAGGGTGCGACGGGCCGCGGCGCGCGCCCCAAGGCCGGGCTCACGGGCTTTTCCGTGGGCAAGCTCTGGGGCGGCTTGGCCGACCAGCCCGGTGGCAAGCCCGAACACATGGCCAGCCCCTTGCAGATCATGACCGAGGGGCCGCTGGGCGGCGCGGCCTTCAACAACGAGTTCGGCCGCCCCAACCTGGCCGGATACTTTCGCGAATACGAACAGCGCGTGGCCGAGGTGCAGCGCGGCTACCACAAGCCCATCATGATCGCAGGCGGCCTGGGCAGCATAGACGCGCGGCTCACGCACAAGATCGCCTTCCCCGCGGGCACGCTGCTCGTGCAACTGGGCGGGCCCGGCATGCGCATAGGCATGGGTGGTGGTGCGGCCTCGTCGCTCGCGAGCGGCACCAACGCCGCGCAGCTCGACTTCGACTCGGTGCAGCGCGGCAACCCCGAGATTCAACGCCGCGCGCAAGAGGTCATCAGCGCCTGCCAGGCGCTGGGCGATGGCAACCCCATTTTGGCGATCCACGACGTGGGCGCGGGCGGGCTCTCCAACGCCTTTCCCGAGCTCGTCAACGACGCCGGGCGCGGTGCGCGCTTCGACCTGCGCGCCATCCCGCTCGAAGAATCGGGCCTCGCACCCAAGGAAATCTGGTGCAACGAGAGCCAGGAGCGCTACGTGCTCGCGATCGCGCCCGCCTCGCTCGCAGCGTTCGAGCAGCTGTGCGCGCGCGAGCGCTGCCCCTTCGCCGTGGTCGGCGTGGCCACCGAGCCGCGCGAGCTCATCGTCGAAGACAGCGCCGCACCCAGCGGCCCGCAGCACGAGCCCGTGCACATGCCCATGGACGTGCTGCTGGGCAAGCCGCCCAAGATGCAGCGCGACGTGCGCAGCGTGCCCCGCCGCGGCACACCGCTGGAGCTCACCGGCGTGCCGCTACAGCAGGCGGTGATCGACGTGCTGAGCCACCCCACGGTGGCGAGCAAGCGCTTTTTGGTCACCATCGGCGACCGCAGCGTGGGCGGCCTCACGCACCGCGACCAGATGGTTGGCCCCTGGCAGGTGCCCGTGGCCGACTGCGCCGTGACGCTCGCGGACTTCCGCGGCTTTGCCGGCGAAGCCATGGCCATGGGCGAGCGCACGCCGCTGGCCGCGCTCGACGCGCCGGCCTCGGGCCGCATGGCCGTGGCCGAGGCCATCACCAACCTGCTCGCCGCGCCCATCGAACTGCCGCGCGTGAAGCTCAGCGCGAACTGGATGGCCGCGTGCGGCGAGCCGGGCGAGGACGCCGACCTTTACGCCACCGTGCGCGCCGTGGGCCTGGAGCTGTGCCCGGCGCTGGGCATTTCCATCCCCGTGGGCAAAGACAGCCTCTCTATGCGCACGCAGTGGCAGGGCGCGGACGGCACGCTGCGCAAGGTCACCTCGCCCGTGAGCCTGATCGTGAGCGCCTTTGCCACGCTTGCCGACGTGCGCGGCACGCTCACGCCGCAGCTCGACCGCGACGAGGCCGACACCACGCTGGTGCTGATCGACCTGGGCCACGGCCAGTGCCGCATGGGCGGCAGCATGCTCGCGCAAGCGCTGGGCCAAAGTGGTGACGTGGTTCCCGACCTCGACGATCCACAAGACCTGGTGCGCCTCGTGGCGGCCGTGAACCAGTTGCGCACCGAGGGCAAGCTCCTCGCCTACCACGACCGCAGCGACGGCGGGCTGCTGGCCTGCGTGGCCGAAATGGCCTTTGCCGGCAAAGTGGGCGTGGCGCTCAACGTCGATCTGCTCATCACCGAAGGCGACGGCATCAGCGACAGCCGCGCCGATTACGGCGACGCGAAAAACTGGGCCAGCCAGGTCAGCGCGCGGCGCGAGGAGCGCACGCTCAAGGCGCTGTTCAACGAAGAGCTTGGCGTGGTGCTGCAGGTGCGCACGGCCGAGCGCGACGCCGTCATGCAGACGCTGCGCGCGCATGGCCTGTCCAAGCACAGCCACTTCATCGGCAAGACGCGGCCCGCACACGCACCGATCGCCACCGGCGCGGGCGAGCTGCAAATCTGGCGCGACACCAAACTCGTCTTTAACGCCACGCTCGCGGACTTGCAGCAAGTCTGGGACAGCGTGAGCTGGAAAATCTGCCGCGCGCGCGACAACCCCGCCTGCGCCGACGCCGAGCACGCCGCCGCGGGCGCCGCGCACGACGGCGGCCTGCACGTGTACCTGCCCGAAAGTTTCAAGCAAAAAGTGGCTGAAAACGAGGCGCAGCAAGCGCAAGCAGCTATCAACGCAGTAGCCATCGGCGGCGCGCGCCCCAGGGTCGCGATCCTGCGCGAACAAGGCGTGAACTCGCATGTCGAAATGGCCTGGGCCTTCGACGCCGCGGGCTTCGAGGCCTGCGACGTGCACATGAGCGACCTGCAAGCCGGGCGCGTGCAGCTCGCCGACTTCCAGGGGTTGGTGGCCTGCGGCGGCTTCAGCTACGGCGACACGCTGGGCGCGGGCATAGGCTGGGCGCGCAGCATCAGCTTCAACGCCGCGCTGGCCGCGCAGTTCCGCGCTTTCTTCGCGCGCGGCGACACCTTTGGCCTGGGCGTGTGCAACGGCTGCCAGATGTTTGCCGAGCTTGCCGACATCATCCCCGGCGCGCAGGCCTGGCCGCGCTTTACCACCAACCAGAGCGAGCGCTTCGAGGCGCGCCTCGCGCAGGTCGAAGTGCTGGATTCGCCCAGCCTGTTTTTTGCCGGCATGGCGGGCGTGCGCCTGCCGATCGCCACCGCGCACGGCGAGGGCTACGCCGACTTCCGCCACCGCGGCAACGCCAGCCAGGTGCTGGCCGCGATGCGCTACGTCGATCATCTCGGCCAGCCGACCGAAGCCTACCCCTTCAACCCCAACGGCAGCCCCGGCGGCCTCACCGCCGTGACCACGCCCGACGGGCGCTTCACGGCCCTGATGCCGCACCCCGAGCGGGTGTTTCGCAACCTGCAGTTCAGCTGGACGCCGCTGCCCAAGGACGACTTCAGCCCCTGGATGCAGATCTGGCGCAACGCGCGCCGCTGGGTGGGCTGAGAGGCTGAGCGCCTGTCCCACTGGAAACCATCTCTCAAAGGACGCCCCATGGCCCTCGGCAGCCTGCTCGCCCTGCTCGACGACATCGCGACCATCCTCGACGACGTCGCCCTCATGACCAAGGTGGCCGCGCAAAAAAGCGCCACCATGGCCGACGACGTGTCGGTGCTCACCAAGGTGGCGGCGCAAAAGACCGCGGGCGTGCTCGGCGACGATCTGGCGCTCAACGCCCAGCAAGTGACGGGCGTGCGCGCCGACCGCGAGCTGCCCGTGGTCTGGGCCGTGGCCAAGGGCTCGCTCGTGAACAAGGCCATCCTCGTGCCCGCGGCCCTGCTCGTGAGCGCCTTCGCCCCCTGGGCCGTGACGCCGCTGCTCATGCTGGGCGGGGCGTTTTTGTGCTTCGAGGGCGTGGAAAAACTCGCGCACAAGTTTTTGCCCAGCGCGCCGCACGATGCGGCCGAACACGAAAGCCACGTGCTGGCGAATGCCAACGCGGCGCTGGACTTGGTGGCTTTCGAAAAAGACAAGGTGCAGGGCGCCGTGCGCACCGACTTCATCCTCTCGGCAGAAATCATCACCATCGCGCTGGGCACGGTGGCGGCGGCACCGTTTGCGCAGCAGGTGGCCGTGCTCGTGGGCGTGGCCGTGCTCATGACGGTGGGCGTGTATGGCCTGGTCGCGGGCATCGTCAAGCTCGACGACCTGGGGCTATGGCTCGCACGCCGGCGCCAGGCCCTGCTGCGCACGCTGGGCCTGGCCATCGTGCAGGCCGCGCCCTGGCTCATGAAAAGCCTCTCGGTCGTGGGCACGGCGGCCATGTTCCTCGTGGGCGGCGGCATCCTGGCGCACGGCATCCCGGCGCTGCACCACGCCGTCGAAAGGCTGGGCGCTGGCGCCGGCGGCCCGTGGCACTGGCTGCTGCCTGCGCTGTGCAACGCTCTGGTGGGCGTGGTCGCAGGCGCGCTGGCGCTCACAAGCGTTGCATTGGTGCAACGTTTGCGTCGCATTTAGTGCAGCTGCAGCACTCTGAAGTCGTCTATGGCAGGGCAGCCGCCCAGTATTTGACTTACAGCAAGGTTTGCGCAACCGATCGGCGGTGCAATGCAGCCACGGGGGTCGTCCCCGTGCAACTGCACATGAGATTCCTATGAAAAAGAAACTGCTTGCTCTGGCTGCTCTCGGCGTTTTGGCTTCTAGCGCTGCTTTTGCGCAAGAAATGCCGGGCCCTTGGATGGTTCGTCTGCGTGCCGTGCGCGTGAATACCGATCATGGTGGCGCTGCGGGTGATGCTGGCGTGAAGGTCAGCAGCAAAACCATCCCCGAGGTGGATGTCAGCTACTTTTTCACGCCCAACCTGGCGGCCGAGCTGATCCTGACCTATCCGCAAAAGCACACTGTGCGCCTTGGCGGCACTCCGGTCGGTTCGCTCAAGCAACTGCCGCCCACCCTGCTGGGCCAATACCACTTTACAGGCCTGGGTGCATTCAAGCCCTATCTGGGCGCCGGCGTGAACTACACGCGCTTTTCCAGCGTCGATATCGCCGGCGGTGCCGTGTCGATCAAGAAGGACAGCTGGGGCCCCGCATTGCAAGCCGGTCTCGACTACGCGCTGGACAAGAACTGGGTGCTCAACTTCGACGTCAAGAAGGTCTGGATGGACACGAAGGTGACGGGCGCTGGTTTGGACCACGCCAAGTACAAGGTCGATCCGTGGCTGATCGGCGTGGGCGTGGGCTATCGTTTCTGAGGCACGGAGGCCGCGGCGCTGCAGTGGCAGCGCTATTGGTCGCAATGCTCTTTGGGTGAAAAGCCGGTGCATGCACCGGCTTTTTATTGGCTGCTCTGCCTGCGCAGTTTGCAGCTCAATCGAAGCGAAACGCCGACACCACGGCGCTCATCACCGTATCTGAAAACACCTTGTGCCCGGCGCCGTCGTCCGCCGCGCCGGCCGCCACGTGCAGCGGCAGCAGGTGTTCTTCGGCGCGCGGTGGGTGCGACTGGCGGCCCCAGGGCGCACTCGCGCGCTCCCAATCGGCGAGCAGCGCATTGCGCTCATGGGCCGGGCGCGTCACGGCGTCGGTGAGCCATGCGTCGAAGGCCGCACTGATCGGCGTGGAGCGCGGGTTGCCGTAGCCGCGCATGTTGTGCCAGCTCATGCCGCTGCCGATGA
Organism: Extensimonas vulgaris; assembly: GCF_003337425.1. Lineage (GTDB taxonomy): Bacteria > Pseudomonadota > Gammaproteobacteria > Burkholderiales > Burkholderiaceae_C > Extensimonas > Extensimonas vulgaris. The sequence continues at coordinate 117,931 of NZ_QPJU01000004.1, read as the reverse complement.
TGAGCACGCCCTCGTCACGCAAAGGCGCCAGGGCCTGCCCGAGCCGCAAGTGCGCGCCTGCGTCAAGACTGCTGAGCAGCGACATCTGCAACACGGGCACGTCGGCCTCGGGAAAGGCGACCTTGAGCGGGATGAAAGTGCCGTGGTCGTAGCCGCGATTCGGGTCTTGCACCGGCGCAAAACCGGCCTGAGCAAGCAAGGCGCTCGCGCGCTCGGCCAGCCAGGACGCGCCGGGCGCGGGGTAGGTGAGCTGGTAGGTGTGCGGCGGAAAGCCGTAGTAGTCGAACAGCAAACCCGGCTGTGCGGCGCTGCTCATGCTCGGCTGCGGCGCGAGCCAATGCGCCGTGACCAGCGCGATCGCGCGCGGCCTGGCCGGCAGACTGGCCGGAATGCTGCGCAAAAACGCCGCCATCCTGTCCCAGGTGCCCGGCGGGTCCCAGTCCATGAAAAAGCACGGCCCGCCGCCATGCGGGATGTAGAGCGTGGGCATGCGCACGGTGCGGTGGGTGGGCTCGTTCATGGGCATCCAGACACAGTCAAGAGGTTTTTCTTCAGCAGCCGCGGAACACCGGCTTGCGCTTTTCGTTGAAGGCGCGCACGCCTTCGAGGCGGTCTTGCGTGTCCACGAGGTGGTTGTAGGCCTCGACTTCGAAGCGGTAGGCGGTACGCAGCTCCATCTGCGTGCCGTAGCGCACGGATTTTTTCACCTGCCGCACCGCGAGCGGCGCATTGGCCGCGATCACTTCGGCCGTCGCGAGCGCCTGCGCAAGCACCTGTTCGGGCTCGAACAGCTGGTTCACCACGCCCCAGGCCAGCGCCTGCTGCGCGTCGAAGGGCCGGCCCGTCATCAAAATCTCCTTGGCGCGGCGGTCGCCCACGGCGCGCGGCAGGTTTTGCGTGCCACCCGCGCCAGGCATGATGCCCAGCGTGACTTCGGTGAGCGCAAAGCGCGCGCTCTGGCTCGCATAGATGAAGTCGCAGCACAGCGCCATTTCGAGCCCGCCCGCGTAGGCGTGGCCGTTCACCGCGGCGATCACGGGCAGCGGCAAATCGACCAGCGTCCAGACCGCGCGCTCGAACAATTCATGCTGGCGCTGCCACTGCGCCTTGGTCATGCCGTTGCGCTCCTTGAGGTCGCCGCCTGCGCAAAAAATCTTGCCGCCCGCGCCCGTGAGCACCACGCAGCGCACGGGGCCCGCGTCCTCGGTGAGCCGGCTCCACAGATCGAACAGGTCGCGCCCCATTTGCGTGTTCATCGCATTGCCTACCTCGGGCCGGGCGAGCGTGACCTGCAGCACATGCGCGCCCACGAGCGCCGTTTGCACCGTGTCGTAGCGCGGCAGCTCGTAGGCGGCGCTGGCGAGGTCGGCAGCGTTGGAAGATGCGGTGTGTTCAGACATGCAAGTCTCCTAAAACAGTAGCTTCTCAGGCAATACCATCAAGCGTTAGAGCCAAATTTATATATGAGGGCCACGGCCCGCGCCTCGATCGCCGCGCCCTGCCCCACCGGGCCCAGGCGCTCGGCCGTCTTGGCCTTGACGTTGACCTGCTCGGCCGCCACGCCGAGCGCCTGCGCAATGCGTGCGCGCATGGCCGCGATGTGCGGCGCCAGGCGCGGCGCCTGCGCGACCACGGTGCTGTCGATGTTGCCCACGCACCAGCCGGCCGCCTGCACGCGGCGCGCGGCCTCGGCCAGCAGCGCGAGCGAATCGGCGCCGCGGAAGGTGGCGTCGGTGTCGGGAAAGTGCCGGCCTATGTCGCCCAGCCCCGCCGCGCCCAAGAGCGCGTCGGTGATCGCGTGCAGCAGCACGTCCGCATCCGAATGCCCGAGCAGGCCCAGGGAATGCTCGATGCGCACACCGCCAATCACCAGCGCGCGCCCCGGCACCAGCGCGTGCACGTCCCAGCCCTCGCCGATGCGAAACGGTGGCGGAGGGAAAGCGGTGGGGGGCAAATGCGGTGTGCTCATGTCGGAGTTCAGGCAGTCAGGAAGCCATCGATGGTGACCATCATAGGCGCTCTCGGCTTTGTAGCACGGCCTCGGCCAGCGCAAAGTCTTCGGGGTATGTGACCTTGAAATTCTGCGCGCTGCCGCGCACCAGCAGGGGCCGGTGGCCCGCCGCCTCCATCGCGCTGGCCTCGTCGGTGATGCCGGCAAAGCCCATGTCCGCGTGCGCCGCCAGCGCCGCCTGCAGCGCGCCCAGGCGAAACATCTGCGGCGTCTGCGCGAGCCACTTACCCGTGCGATCGAGCGTCGCGGCCACGCGGCCGGCCGCATCGGCGCATTTGAGCGTATCGGCCAGCGGCAGCGCGAGCAGGCCGCCCACCGTGTCGGGCAGGCAGGCGTCGATCAGCGCGTCGATCTGCGCCGGCGTGACCAGACAGCGCGCCGCATCGTGCACCAGCACCCAGTCGTGCGCCGCCGCGCCGAGAGCCTGCAGCGCAGCAAGACCATTGAAAACGCTCTCGGCGCGCGTAGCACCTCCGCAAGGCGCTATCAAAAACGAATCGTCGTGTGCGGCGAGCGCCTCATCCCCCGGCGCCACCACCACGAGCACCCGCGCGATGCGCCCCACCTGCGCAAACGCCGCAAGCGTATGCCGCACCAGCGGCCGCCCGGCGAGCGGCTGGTACTGCTTGGGCTGCGCCGTCCCCGCACGCGAGCCGCTGCCGGCACAGGGGAGCAGGGCGAAGCAGCGGGGAACATGGGGAGACGGGGGCATGAGAGTGTCGAAGTCCATTACGAAAAGTGGAACATGCAAAATTCAGATGGTAAGAGGCCCCCAATGTCTGGAAAGAACATCTTGTTCGCTGAAGTCACGCACGTTTCTCCAAACGGTTTCTGGCTGCTGCTCGATGAAGAGGAATTGCTGCTCCCATTCACGGAATTTCCTTGGTTCAAGCAAGCCACTATAGCGCAGCTTTGTACCGTGGAGCGCCCAAGCTCCGACCATCTTTATTGGCCAGAGCTCGATGTCGACCTGTCCGTCGAATCCATTCGCCACCCTGAGCGCTTTCCATTGGTGGCAAAAACCACGACCCCAGCCACGCCAGAGGGAAACGCCGCACGGCAAAAAGACACAAACGCATGAGAGGTGCGGCGGCGGGCTTAGCCACCGACACCCTCACCCCAGCAACAACTCCCACAAACGCCCCGGCGACAGCGGCATTTGCAGCTTGGGCGCCAAATCGGCGCGGCCGTTGCGCGCCAGCGCGTCGGCCACGGCGTTGACGATGCAGGGGGTGGCGCCTATGGTGCCGAGTTCGCCTACGCCTTTGACGCCCAGCGGGTTGTTGGTGCAGGGGATGGATTCGTCCATGGCGGTGATGAATTCGGTGGCGATGTCGTCTGCGCGCGGCGCGGCGTAGTCCATCAGGCTGCCGGTGAGCAGCTGGCCGCTCGCGCCGTCATAGACGATCTGCTCGTGCAGCGCCTGGCCTATGCCTTGCACGGCGCCGCCGTCGAGCTGGCCGCGCACGATCATGGGGTTGACCACGCGGCCCACGTCGTTCATCGAGGCGTAGCGCACCACGGCCACGGCGCCGGTCTGCGGGTCCAGCTCCACCTCGCTGATGTGGCAGCCGTTGGGCCAGCTCGGGCCGCTCACGGTGTAGCTGTGCTCGACGAAGATGTGGCCGCCCGCCTGCCGCGCAGCGAGCTCGAACAGGCCGATGGCGTGATCGGTGCCGGCGACGTGAAAGCGCCCCGCGGCATAGCGCAGGTCTTCGGGCGCGGCTTCGAGCGCCTGCGCGGCGAGTTTGCGCGCTTCGTCGAGCGTGCGCTCGGCGCCGGTGCGCAGGGCCGAGCCGCCGGTGAAGATCGAGCGCGAACCCGCGCTGCCAAAGCCGTTACCACGGTCGGTGTCGCCCAGCACCACGCGCACGCGCTCGATCGGTACGTCGAACGCATCGACGACGAGCTGCGCGAGCGTGGTGGCGATGCCCTGGCCCATTTGATTGACGGCGGAGAACACCTCGATGAACCCGTCGCCGCTCAAATCGCCCTTCACCTCGACGGTGACGCGCTCCTCGAACACGTTGCCGCCCGTCCACTCCAAAAAGGTGGCGATGCCCAGCCCGCGCCACAGGCCGCGCGCCCTGGATTCTGCCGCGCGCGCCTCGAAGCCGGCCCAGTCGGCCAGCGGCAGCGCGCCGTCCAGCACCTGTTCGAAGCGGCCCACGTCGTAGGTTTGCTGCATGGGGTTGGTGTAGGGCATTTGCTCGGGGCGGACGAAGTTGCGCCGGCGCAGCTGCAGGCGGTCGATGCCGGTCTGGCGCGCGGCCTCGTCCATCAGGCGCTCGATGTTGTATATGGCCTCGGGCCGGCCCGCACCGCGGTAGGCGCCGGTGGGCGCCTGGTTGGTGAGCACGGCGCGGAAGTGAAAGTCGATCACCGGCACGTGATAGACGCTGGTCTGCACCCAGGGGCCGATCAGCAAGGGGATGGCGACACCCGTGGGTTGCGCGTAGGCGCCCACGTTGGCATTTGAGTGCACGCGCAGGCCCAGAATGGCGCCGTCGGCGGCGAGGGCGAGTTCGGCATGGGTTTGCACGTCGCGGCCGTGGCAAGAGCTCAAAAACTCTTCACTGCGCTCGGCCGCCCAGACGACGGGCCGGCCCGTGGCGCGCGCGGCCAGGGCCACCACCACGTCCTCTGGGTAGGGCGCGCCCTTCATGCCAAAGCCGCCGCCCACGTCGCCCACGCGCACGCGCACCTGCTCGGGCGCGACGCCCAGCGCCTTGGCGACGACCGTGCGCACCGCAGTGGGCATTTGCGAGCTGATCTGCACCTGCATGCGTCCATCTTCAGGCCAGGCGCGCACGGTGCGCGGCTCCAGCGTGAGCGCGGCCAGGCGCTGGTGCGTCAAATCGAGCCGCACCACGTGCGCGGCCTGCGCAAACGCGGCCGCGCAGGCGACGGCGTCGCCGTGGCGTGCCTCGCAGGCGATGTTGTCGGGGGCGGCAGGCCAGAGCGCGGGGGCGCCTTCGGCCAGCGCCGCAGCAAGGCTGGGCACTACGGGCAGCTCTTCGTATTCGACCCACACGGCCTCGGCGGCGTCCTTGGCCTGCTGCACACTGTCGGCCACCACTGCGGCCACGGCCTCGCCGACGAAGCGCGCCGCCTCGTGCGCGAGCGGCAGGCGCTGCGGCGTGGCGCAGGGGCTGCCATCGGCGCGCGGGAAGGCCGCGCCCGTGGGCATGGGCGGCACGCCCTCAGCCACGAGCTGCGCACCCGTGAGCACCGCGCGCACGCCGGGCATGGCCAGGGCATCGTCGGTCTTCACGCCCACGATGCGCGCATGCGCGTAGGGCGAGCGCACGAAGACCAGACAGCCGTCGCCCGGCTGGCGCAAGTCCTCGGTGTAGCGGCCCGCGCCGGTGAGCAGTGCATCGTCTTCGAGCCGGCGCACGGCCTGGCCGCTGCCAAAGCGTTGCGTGGGGGTGTCTGCGCTCATGGGGTCTCCTTGTCGTCAGGTGCAGGATGTGAGTGGGTTGATGCTGACCGAATCGGCCGCTTGGGCCGGGAAATCGCGGACGTCTAAAGGGTCAGATCGCGCTCGATCCACTGTACCGCAGCACACCGACGGGCGCCAAGAAGGAGGCGGAATTCGCCCATGCGCGGCCAGATTGGAAGCCACTTACAGTGCGCCCGATTTTTCAGGCCCCAAAGCTGCGCAGGGCGTGGAGCCTGCGTGCTGCGCGGTTTTATGTATCAAAACGGCCTGTAGCGCAGGTCCATCAAGCGCAAGCAGCTATCAAATAACAAGCATACCGAGCGCCATGCAGTCACGACATTGCCGCATTCGAATCGCTGCTGCAGAAATCGGAATCTCAGAAAACGGAATTTGACCCCAATGCCTGCAGCCACCGCTTCACAGACGTTCAGCCACCCAGGCCTGCACCGAGGCCAGGGCTGCGGGCAAGGCCACGGCATCGGTGCCGCCCGCCATGGCGAGGTCGGGCTTGCCGCCACCCTTGCCGCCGACTTGCTGCGCGACGAAGTTCACGAGCTCGCCGGCCTTGATGCGCGCGGTTTCGGCCTTGGTCACGCCGGCCGCCAGTTGCACCTTGTCGCCATCGACGGCGGCGAGCACGATCACGGCGGACTTGAGCTTGTCTTTGAGCTTGTCGATGGTGTCGCGCAGCGTTTTTGCATCGGCACCTGCCAGGCGCGCGACGAGCAGCTTGACGCCCTTGACCTCCACGGCCTGCGCGAGCAGCTCGTCGCCCTGCGCCGAAGCCAGCCGGCCTTTGAGCGCCGCCAGCTCTTTTTCGAGTGCGCGCTGCTGCTCCAGCGTCTGGGCGATGCGCGCGGGCAGCTCGGGCGCGGGCGCACGCAAGGCCGCAGCGGCCTCATGCAGCGTGGCTTCGATCTCCTGCACGTAAGCCAATGCGCCCATGCCGGTTACGGCTTCGACGCGGCGCACGCCTGCGGCCACGCCGCTTTCACCGACGATCTTGAGCTGGCCGATGTCGCCCGTGGCTTTGACATGGGTGCCGCCGCACAGCTCGCGGCTGCTGCCGATGTCGAGCACGCGCACGCTGTCGCCGTATTTTTCGCCGAACAGCATCATGGCGCCGGTTTTCTGCGCGCTTTCGATGTCCATCACGCGCGCCTGGGTGGGCGTGTTGGCGAGGATTTCAGCGTTCACACGGTGCTCGATTGCGCGGATTTGCGCGGCGGTGAGCGGCGCGTCGTGCGCAAAGTCGAAGCGCGTGCGCTCGGCGTTCACGAGGCTGCCTTTTTGCTGCACGTGGCTGCCCAGCACTTCGCGCAGCGCCTTGTGCAGCAGGTGCGTGGCCGAGTGGTTGCGCATGGTGGCCGCGCGCAGCTCCAGGTTGACGCTGGCCATGACGTGGTCGCCGACGTTGAGCGTGCCCGCGACGAGCGTGCCGTGGTGGCCGTGCACGTCGGCCTTGATTTTTTGCGTGTCTTGCACCTCGAAACGCGCCGAGCCGCTGGTGATCGTCCCCTGGTCGCCCACCTGCCCGCCGCTTTCGGCGTAAAACGGCGTGCTGTCGAGCACGAGCACGCCGCTTTGCCCGGCCTTGAGCGCAGCCACGGGCGTGCCATCGACGTAGATCGCGACGATCTTGGCCGGCGCCTCCAGCGCTTCGTAGCCGACGAAGGTGCTCGCCGGGCCGTTGTATTCGAGCGCGCGCTCCATCTTGAACTTGCCGGCGGCGCGCGCCTGGGTTTTCTGCTTTTCCATGGCGGCATGAAAGCCCGCCTCATCGACCTGCACGCCACGCTCGCGGCACACGTCCTGCGTCAGGTCGAGCGGAAAGCCGTAAGTGTCGTGCAGTTTGAACGCCAGCTCACCGGGCAGCAGCTTGCTGCCATCGGCCAGCGCCGCGTCGAGAATTTCCATGCCGTGGGCCAGGGTCTCGAAAAAGCGCTCTTCCTCGGTCTGCAGCACGTCCATGATGCGCTGCTGGTTCGCCGCCAGGTGCGGATACGCCGCGCCCATTTGCGCCACCAGGTCGGGCACCAATTTGTGGAAGAACGGCGCCTTGCGGCCCAGCTTGTAGCCGTGGCGGATCGCGCGGCGGATGATGCGCCGCTGCACGTAGCCGCGCCCTTCGTTGCTCGGGATCACACCGTCGGCCACCAGGAAGGCCGTGGCGCGGATGTGGTCGGCGATCACCTTGAGCGATGGGTTGTGCAGATCGCGCGTGCCCGTCTCGCGCGCGGCGGCCTGGATCAGGTGGCGAAACAGGTCGATCTCGTAATTGCTGTGCACGCCCTGCAAAATGGCCGCGATGCGCTCCAGCCCCATGCCGGTATCGACGCAAGGCGCAGGCAGCGGCTTGACCGAGCCGTCTTCGGCCATGTCGAACTGCATGAACACGTTGTTCCAGATTTCGATGTAGCGGTCGCCGTCGGCGTCGGGGCTGCCGGGCGGGCCGCCGGGGATTCCAGGGCCGTGGTCGTAAAAGATTTCGGAGCAAGGGCCGCAGGGGCCGGTGTCGGCCATCATCCAGAAGTTGTCGGACTGGTACTTGCCGCCCTTGTTGTCGCCTATGCGCACCACGCGCTCGGGCGGCAGGCCGATCTCCTTGGTCCAGATGTCGTAGGCCTCGTCGTCGTCGATATACACCGTGGCCCAGAGGCGCTCGGGCGGCAGGCAGAACACTTCGGTGAGCAGCTCCCAGGCCCACTTCAGCGCCTCGCGCTTGAAATAGTCACCAAAGCTCCAGTTGCCCAGCATCTCGAAGAAGGTGTGGTGGCGCGCGGTGTAGCCCACGTTTTCGAGGTCGTTGTGCTTGCCGCCGGCGCGCAGGCAGGCCTGCACCGAGGCCGCGCGCACGTAGGGGCGCTTGTCGGTGCCGAGGAACACATCCTTGAACTGCACCATGCCCGAGTTGGTGAACATCAGCGTCGGGTCGTTGGCGGGCACGAGCGGGCTGCTGGGCACGATGGTGTGGCCGCGCGCGGCAAAAAAGTCCAGGAAGGTCTTGCGGATGTCCGCGACGGAAAAGGGAGGTGTGCGCATGGATGGTGTGACGGTGGTGTGCAACGAGCGCGCGCCGCTGATACCGGCCCACCGGCTCGCAGGCGCGCTTTGCAGAACATTTCATTATAGGTTTGGCCTTGTTTCCGACGCCGCTCGCTCATCGCTCAGGCGCTGCAGCGCACAAAGCCGCCGCTTGTTATCCTGTAGTGTTTTCGTCATCCGTTCCGCTATTGGAGTTTTGCCCATGACCGCCTCTCCCCTCGCCTCTCTCCAAGACCCCAGCCTGCTCAAGACCGACGCGCTCATCGCTGGCCGCTGGGTGGCCGGCAGTGCACGCTTTGCCGTGCACGACCCGGCCACGGGCCGCCATCTCGCCGACGTGGCCAAGCTCGGCCCGGCCGACGCCGAAGCCGCGATCGCCGCCGCCAACGCCGCCTGGCCCGCCTGGCGCAACCTCACGGCCAAGGAGCGCAGCATTTTGCTGCGCAAGTGGTATGACCTGCTCATGGCCAACGCCGACGATCTGGGCCGCATCATGACGGCCGAGCAGGGCAAGCCGCTGCCCGAGGCCAAGGGTGAAGTGGCCTACGGCGCGAGCTTCGTCGAGTGGTTTGCCGAGGAGGCCAAGCGCATCAACGGCGAGACGCTACCGCAGTTCGACAACAACCGCCGTCTGCTGGTGCTGCGCCAGCCCGTAGGCGTGTGCGCCGCGATCACGCCGTGGAATTTTCCGCTCGCCATGATCACGCGCAAAGTGGCGCCGGCGCTCGCCGCGGGCTGCCCCGTGGTCATCAAGCCGGCCGAGCTCACGCCGCTCACGGCGCTCGCCGCGGCCGAACTCGCCGTGCGCGCGGGCATTCCGGCCGGCGTGCTCAACGTCGTCACGAGCGACGGCCCGGGCAGCGTGGAGATCGGCAAGGTGCTGTGCGCGAGCGACGTGGTGCGGCACCTGAGCTTCACGGGCTCGACTGAGGTCGGCCGCATCCTGATGGCGCAGTGCGCGCCCACGGTGAAAAAGCTCTCGCTCGAGCTTGGCGGCAACGCGCCCTTCATCGTGTTCGACGACGCTGACCTCGACAGCGCCGTCGAAGGCGCTTTCGCGAGCAAATACCGCAACGCCGGCCAGACCTGCGTGTGCTCCAACCGCATCTACGTGCAAGAGGCCGTGTACGAGGAATTCGTGCAAAAGTTTGCCGCCAAGGTGCGCACGGCCAAGGTGGGCAACGGTTTTGAAGAAGGCGTGAACCAGGGCCCGCTGATCGAGGAGGCTGCGGTGCAGAAGGTCGAGCGCCACGTGCAGGACGCCGTCGCCAAGGGTGGCCGCGTGCTCACGGGCGGCAAGCGCCTGGGCGGCCTGTTCTTCGAGCCCACCGTGGTCGCCGACGCCTCGCCCGAGATGCTGTGCGCGCGCGAGGAGACGTTTGGGCCGTTCGCGCCCGTGTTCAAGTTCCGCACCGAGCAGGAAGCCGTCGCCGCCGCCAACGCCACCGAATACGGCCTTGCGAGCTACTTCTATAGCCGTGACGTGGGGCGCATCTTCCGCGTTGCCGAGGCGCTCGAGTACGGCATGGTCGGCATCAACGTGGGCATCCTCGCAACCGAGCACGTGCCGTTTGGCGGCGTCAAACAATCAGGCCTGGGCCGCGAAGGCTCGCACCACGGCATCGACGAGTACGTGGAGCTCAAGTATTTGTGCGTAGGCGACATCCTGAAATAAGCCGTTTGACAAGCCTTTCGCTTTTATTATGATAGCTGCTAGCGCTTGATACATAAGCGCTAGAGGCCATTTTCATCAAAAACAAGGCGCGCCGCATGCGCCCCGGAGACAACCCCATGCCCGCTTCGAACCCCCTCTTGCGCCGGCGCGCGGCTGCTGCGCTGCTGGCCTCGCTCACCTTGCCCGCGGCGCTGAAAGCGCAAACGACGCACACCGCTGCCGCATCTTCTGGCAACCAACCCATCAAACTGCTCGTGGGCTATGCCGCAGGCGGGCCGGTGGATGCGGCGGCGCGCCTGTTCGCGCCGTATTTCGCGCAGGCGCTGGGCCAAGCCGTGCTGGTGGACAACAAACCCGGCGCGGGCGGCGTGCTTGCGGGCGATGCGGTCGCCAAGTCCGCGCAGAGTGGCCTCACGATCTTCTTCGCGGGCAGCCCGACGATGACCATCAGTCCGCACATCCTCGGTACCCTGCCCTTCGATCCGGGCAAAGACCTGGTCGCCATCGCCCCCATCCTGAGCTACGCCAACGTGCTCGTGGTGAACAAAGACCTGCCGTTTCACAATGTGGCCGAGCTCGTGGCCTATGCCAGGGCGCATCCGGGGCAGCTGTCTTACGGCTCGGCAGGCATAGGCAGCTCGAACCACCTGAGCGGCGAGCTTTTTGCCGCACGCACGGGCACGCAGCTCACCCACGTACCCTACAAAGGCAACGCGCCAGCCATGACGGACGTGATCGGCGGGCAGATCAGCATGATGTTCGACATCATCGGCAGCGCGCGCAACTACATCGCCTCGGGCCGCGTGCGCCCGCTTGCCGTAACCTCGCGCGAGCGCAATGCCTCGCTGCCGCAAGTGCCCAGCATGCAGGAAGCCGGCGTTGCAGACTACGACGTGGGCGGTTGGATCGGACTGTACGGCCCGGCCAAAATGCCGGCCGAACTCGTCGCACGCTATAGCGAAGCCGCGCGCCGCGCCCTCGCGCAGGACGAACTCAGGCGCAAGCTGGTCGAGCAGGGCTACGACGTCTGGAGCGGCAACGCGCAGGCGCTGGCCGAGCGCGCGGCGCGCGACTATAAGCTCTGGGGCAGCGTCGCCAAAGGCATACACATGCAGCCATGAGCAGCCACGCACCATTGGGGGCTCTTTCCCTTGCCCCGCCCCGTTCGCGCTTGCGCCACTGCTACACTTGAACGATTCTGCTGGCCACCCCCATCGCAAAGTGCCTTCCTGCGCAGCCTCCTCCCTCATCGACGTGCGCGATCTGCGCCTGGACACGGCCCACACCTTGGCAGTGCAGGCGGGCGCCGACGATGCTGCGCTGCGCTCCCTGCCCCCGGTGCAGTATGTGCAAAGCCTGATCGACGAGCTGTGCGAACTTTCGCTGCAAGATCCCCTGACGGGTCTTGCCAATCGGCGGTATTTCGAGTCGGTGTTGGAGCAAGAAATGGATCGCGTCTCGCGCTCGGGCGAGTCGGCCCTGCTGCTGATGATGGACATAGACTATTTCAAGCGCATCAATGACAGCTACGGCCATGTGGCAGGCGACAAGGTCTTGCAGTCCGTCGCACGCATCCTGGCCACTTGCGTGCGCCCCATGGACACCCTGGCACGCTACGGCGGCGAAGAATTCGCCGTGGTGCTGCCAACCTGTCAGATTGCGTTCGGCACCATGGTGGCCGAGCGCATACGCCGTGCGGTGGCGCAGACACCCATCCGCGTGTCAGCGACGCAAGAGCTGCACATCACCATCAGCGTGGGCGGTGCCTACGCCATGCCCTGGATACGCTCTACGCCCCGACTCTGGATAGAACGCGCCGACCAGCAGCTCTACCTCGCAAAATCCGGGGGACGCAACTGCGTGCGCATCGAAGCACAACCCGACAGCACCGTGAGCGCCGAGGAAAAAAGCCTTTTGTTTGGCCCACCATTCGAAAATTCCGGCTGGGGCAGTCTCCCGGCCGCGGATTCCGCCAGCAGCGCCTGAAGAAAGCATGAGATGAACGACGCGCTGTCCCCCCCTCCCCTTGCTGCGCCTGCGGCCAAGCCTGCGTCCGGGCCGCAGGGTGCAGGCGCCCACATCATTGCCGTCACGAGCGGCAAAGGCGGTGTGGGCAAGACCTTCATTTCGGCCAACCTGGCCGCCGCACTCACGCGCCGCGGCCTGCGCGTGCTCGTGCTCGACGCCGACCTGGGCCTGGCCAACCTCGACGTGGTGCTGAACCTGCACCCCAAGGTCACACTGCATGAGGTTTTCACTGGAAAGGCCACGCTCGACGAGGCCATCGTGCAAGCGCCCGGCGGCTTTTCCGCGCTGCTCGCGGGTTCGGGCATGGTCGAGTATTCGCGCCTCACGCCCGAGGTGCGCAACCAGTTCATCCAGGTCATCGACACGATCCGACCGCGCTACGACGTGATCCTGCTCGACACGGGCGCGGGCATTTCCGACGTGGTGCTGTTTTCCGTGTCGCTGGCGCACGAGGTTTTGCTCGTCGCCACGCCCGAGCCGACCTCGCTCACCGACGCTTACGCTGCGATCAAGGTGCTGTGCACACAGCAAAAACGCCAGCACGTGCGCCTGGTCATCAACCAGACGGCGCGCCCCGGCGACGGCCGCGCGATCACGAGCCAGCTGCAGCAGGTGCTCGAGCGCTTCGTCAAGACCGATTCGGGCCGCCCGGTGCGCCTGATCCACATGGGCGACATCCCGGCCGACCCCTCGGTGCGCGAGGCCATCATGCGCCGTCAATTGCTGCTGCAACTGCTGCCCGGCTGCCCGGCCGCGCTGGCCATGCTGCAGCTCGCCGGCAAAATCGAAGCCACGCTGCCTGGCGCTGCGGCGCCAAAGTGAGGCTGCGCAAGACCTCGCCGCTCAAGCGCCGAGCCGCGCCGCCAGCTGCGCGACACGCTGGCCCAGGATGCGGCCGTTTTCGAGGTCACCCGCAAACATCTCGCCGGCCGAGGCATCGGCAGGCGCCTGCGCCGCCGCGCCGCTGAAAGTGCCTATCCAGTTCGCATCGTTGCGCGTGGCCGCCTTGGTGTTGGAGGGCAGATGCCCGAGCCCCACCCACAGTCCGCCGTGCTGCATCGCAAGGTGAAAGAAATAGTCGAGCGTGACCTGCTTGTCGCCGTTGACGCTGGCGCTGCAGGTAAAGCCGGCAAACAACTTGTCCTTCCAGGACTGGCTGAACCAAGGCTTGGACGACGCATCGGCAAACTTCTTGAACTGCCAGCTCGGCCCGCCCATATAGGTAGGCGCGCCGAAAATGATGGCCTGCGCGGCCTGCAGCGCCTCCCAGCCGCCTTCGGGCAGATTGCCGTCAGCATCGATGGCGATCGATTGCGCCCCGGCCCCTTCGGCCACGGCTTGCGCGAGCCGTTGCGTGTGTCCATAACCCGAGTGGTAAACGACGATGGTGTGCGGCATGCAAACTCTCCCAAAAAAGGATGACAAGGATTCCATGATAGTGCCCCTAGCAGCCTGTCGGACTTTGGGCGTCGATAGCGAGAATGGGCCCCAGCGAGGCCAGTTTTTGCCGGATTCGCCGCCCCATAGCGGGACTATGGGGCAAGAAGACGGTAAAAAATGGGCCGCTGCGGCACATTCGCAGCCGACGATTCCAAAGTCCGACAGGCTGCTAGCCCACGCACCTATCCCCGCCACTACACCGGCACAATCACTGCACTACCGCGGCCGCTTCGCGCCTTCCCCCACGGGGCCGCTGCACGCGGGCTCGCTCGTGGCCGCGCTCGCGAGCTGGCTCGATGCACGCGCCTGGCACGGTGGCCGCGGCGGGCGCTGGCTCGTGCGCATCGAAGACGTCGATACGCCGCGCTGCGTGCCGGGCGCGGCAGAGCACATCCTGCAGCAGCTTGCCACCTGCGGCCTGCTGCCCGACGAGCCGCCCGTGTGGCAATCGCAGCGCAGCGCGCTGTACCAAGCCGCGCTCGACCAGCTCATCACCCAAGGGCAGGCCTACCCCTGCGCCTGCTCGCGCAAAGACATTGCCGCTGCCCTGCGCGCCCTGGGCCACGCACCCGAACGCCACGCCACCCTGCCCTACCCCGGCACCTGCCGCGATGGCCTGCACGGCCGGCCCGCACGGGCGTGGCGTTTTCGCGTCGCAGAATTCAAGCCAAATCAGGCTTTAGTGCAGATGCAGCAAGCGCAAGGCGCTCATTTTTCGATTGCAAGCAACACGGTGCATTGGCAGGATCGCCGCTTGGGCGCGCAAGTGCAGGACGTGGCCCAGGAGGTCGGCGACTTCGTGCTGCGCCGCGCCGATGGCCTGTGGGCCTATCAGCTCGCCGTGGTCGTCGACGACGCAGCGCAAGGCATCACGCACGTGGTGCGCGGCGCCGACCTGGCGGACAACACGCCGCGGCAGATCCTGCTGCAAAACGCCTTGGGCCTGCCCACACCCCGCTATCTGCACACGCCGCTGGTCTGCGCCGCGAACGGCGAAAAACTCTCCAAGCAAAACGGCGCCGCGGCGCTCGACCTGCGTGAGCCTTTGCGCGCGCTCGGCGAGGCTGCGCATGTGCTAGGCTTGCCGGCCCCGCCAACGCTGCCCCACAGCTCCATTCCCGAGGCATTGGCTTGGTGGGTGCAGGCATGGTTACACAAAACTACAATGCAAACCCGTGAGCACGCCGTCCTCTCTACCCTTGTCTGAAAATCCGCCGCCTGCTGCCGCACGCCCCACGGGCAGCGCCCCGGCAGACGTGCCGCATCCCAAGGCCATCAAAAGCTTCGTGCGCCGCGCGGGCCGCACCACGACGGGCCAAGCCAAGGCTTTGGCCGAATGGGGGCAGCGCTTTCTCGTGCCCTACACGCCCGCGCTGCTAGACGCCGAGGCCGTGTTCGGCCGCAAGGCGCCGTTGGTGCTCGAAATCGGCTTCGGCATGGGCGAGGCCACGGCGCACATCGCACGCCTGCGCCCCGAGGACGACTTCCTGTGCTGCGAGGTGCACGAGCCCGGCGTGGGCGCGCTGCTCAAGCGCATCGGCGAGCAAGGTTTGACCAACATCCGCATCGTGCAGCACGACGCCGTCGAGGTGCTGGAGCACATGCTCGCGCCTGCGTCGCTCGCCGGTGTGCACATCTTCTTTCCCGACCCCTGGCACAAAAAGCGCCACCACAAGCGCCGCCTGATCCAGCCGCCCTTGGTCGCCAAACTCGCGCAACGCCTCGCGCCCGGCGGCTACCTGCACTGCGCGACCGACTGGCAGCCCTACGCCGAGCAGATGCTGGAAGTGCTCAGCGCCGAGCCCCTGCTGCAAAACACCGCGCAAGGCTATGCCACCAAACCCGCCTACCGCCCCTTGACCAAGTTCGAAAACCGCGGCCTGCGGCTCGGGCACGGCGTGTGGGACCTGGTCTTCGTGCGCCGCCATTGAGAGACTCTGCCCACCATGAAGCCGATTCTGCAAAACCTCGCCGACATGACCGCGCACCGCGACCACGTGCGCCTGGAAGTCTCTGTGCTCTCTACCCTGCAGCAGCTCAGCAGCGTCAGCGACGTGCGCGCGCTCGAAATTTTCAACGACGCCGGCGTGCCCAGTCTGCGCCCACGCACCTGGCTCGCCGAGGGCAGATTCGTCTCGACGCGCACGAGCGCCAGCACCGATCCCCGGCGCGAACCTTTGGCCCACTACCCCGCACTCAGCGAGTGCATAGCCGACCGGCGCGACAGCGCCATGGCTTCGCTGCGTCGCGGCAACTACACGCTCTGGCTGCCAGTGTGGATGCAGGACAAGGTCAGCACCTGCCTCGAAGTGACGCAGACGCGCCCCTTTTCCACGCACAAGCTCGACGTCATCAAAGGCATTTTTCAGGTCTACAAAAACTACCAGAGTCTGCTCGAATACAGCGAGCGCGACGCCCTCACAGGCTTGCTCAATCGCAAGACCTTCGACGAGCAGTTTTCCCAGCTCATCGCGCCCACCGAATTGGTGGCTGACGCGGGCCTTGCGCCGCTGTATCCCGATGCCCCGGACGCTGGCGCAACCGAAGCGTTGCAGCAATGGCTGGCACTCGTCGATATCGACAACTTCAAGCAGATCAACGACCGTTTCGGCCACCTTTTCGGCGACGAAGTGCTGATCCTCGTGGCCAACCTGCTGCGCAAGTCCTTTCGCAGCGAAGACCGGATTTTCCGCTTCGGTGGTGAGGAATTCGTCGTGCTGCTGCGCTCGATCACACTCCCCACGGCGCGCAAGGTGCTCGAACGCTTTCGCGCGGCGGTGCAGGAATACACCTTCCCGCAGATCGGTCATATCACCGTGAGCATAGGCTTCGTCGGCGCCGACAAAGGCGCGCCTGTCGAGGTGCTGGGCCTGGCCGACCAGGCGCTTTACTACGCCAAGGAACATGGACGCAACCAGGTCCGCTACTACGACGATCTCGTCGCACAGGGGCTGCTGCAAGCCAAGGTCGCGCACGACGACGTCGAATTGTTCTGATACCCAGCCCCTCAAAGATACGGGGCTGTTTACCCGCCTGCCCCAACCTACAGCAGGGGCATGGAAGCTGCGCCACAATCCGCGCCATGTCTGTCACCCAAGCCTACGCCCACGCTGACGCACCCGCCGACCCGCTCGCGCTGCGCGCGTCCGGCTTCGCTGCACTCGGCCCGGGTTTTTATGCCGCACAGGCGCCCACACCGCTGCCCGCGCCGTACTGGGTGGCATCGAGCGCCCACGTCGCGCGCCTGCTGGGTCTGGACGTCGATACCTGGCGCAACGACGCAGCGCTACAGCTGTTGAGCGGCAACCGGATGCGCGCGGACACGCCTGCCATCGCCACGGTCTACAGCGGACACCAGTTCGGCGTCTGGGCCGGGCAACTTGGCGACGGGCGCGCGCTGCTGCTCGGCGAAAGCGCGCAAGGGCTCGAAGTGCAGCTCAAAGGCGCGGGACGCACGCCGTATTCGCGCATGGGCGACGGCCGCGCCGTGCTGCGCTCGAGCATCCGCGAATTCTTGTGCAGCGAGGCCATGCACGGCCTGGGCATTGCGACCACACGGGCGCTGTGCCTCACGGGCTCGCCCGCGCCCGTGCGCCGCGAGACGCTGGAGACCGCCGCCGTGCTCACGCGCGTGGCGCCGAGCTTCGTGCGCTTCGGGCACTTCGAGCATTTCTATGCCCAAGGACTGCAAAAAGACCGTTACGAATCCCTGCGCGCCCTCGCTGACCACGTGATCGCGCGCCATTACCCGGAGTGCCGCGCGCCCGCACACACACCCGCTCAGACCTATGCAGCGCTGCTGCGCGCCGTGAGCGAGCGCACGGCGGCGCTGCTCGCACAATGGCAGGCCGTGGGTTTTTGCCACGGTGTGATGAACACCGACAACATGAGCATCCTGGGCCTGACGCTGGACTATGGCCCGTTCCAGTTCCTCGACCACTTCGACCCCGGCCACGTCTGCAACCACAGCGACACCGCAGGCCGCTATGCCTTTCACCGCCAGCCCGCCATCGCCCATTGGAACCTGGGCTGCCTCGCGCAGGCCCTGCTGCCGCTGCTCGCTGACGAAGGCCAAGCCGTCGCGGCGCTGCAGAGCTTTCAGCCCACGTTCACGCGCGAATTCCTGCGTCGCATGGCGGACAAGCTGGGGCTGGGCGCAGATGCGGGTGCGGGTGCGCCTGACGGCAACCCTGATCTGGCTGCGCTCGTCGGCCAATTGCTGCAGCTGCTCGCAGCCCAGCGCGTCGATTACCCGATTTTCTGGCGGCGTCTGTCGCACGCCGTCGCCAGCGGCGACTTCGAGCCCGTCGCTGCCTTGTTTGCCGAGCGCAGCGGCTGGGAGCGTTGGCTGCTCTCATACCAAGAGCAGCTAGCGCAGGTAGATCAAGCGCAAGCGGCCGATTTGATGCTCAAAACCAACCCAAAGTTCGTGCTGCGCAACCACCTGGCGGAGCAGGTCATCCGCGCCGCCCAGCAAGGCGACTTCACCCCCTTGCGCACCCTGCAGACGCTGCTCGAAAATCCCTTCGCCGAGCACCCAGGCCACGAAGCCTGGGCCGACTTCCCGCCCGACTGGGCCGCATCCATCACCGTCAGTTGTTCCTCATGAGCTTCCCGATCCAGAAAACCGAGGCCGAGTGGCGCGCGCTGCTCGCGCAAAAAGGCGCCGAGCCGCTCGCCTTCGAAGTCACGCGCCATGCGGCCACCGAGCGCCCGTTCACAGGCAAGTACGAGGCGCATTGGGCCGATGGCAGCTACCACTGCATCTGCTGCGGGGCCAAGTTGTTCGACTCCGCCACCAAATTCGACGCCGGCTGCGGCTGGCCGAGCTTTTGGCAAGCCGTTCCCGGCGCCATCGTCGAGCGCATAGACCGCAGCCACGGCATGGTGCGCACCGAAACCTTGTGTGCACGATGCGGCGCTCATTTGGGTCATTTGTTTGAAGACGGCCCGGCGCCGACCGGTCTGCGCTACTGCATGAACTCTGCCGCGCTCGACTTCGACGCCGACAACGCCGCCCGGAAAGAAGCCGACAATACCTGATTTGCACGGCGAGACGCCGCGGGCACCATGAAACTCCTGATCGACTTCTTTCCTATCTTCCTGTTTTTCGCCGCGTTCAAGCTCTGGGGCATTTTCACGGCCACGGCGGTTGCCATTGCTGCGACCGTGCTGCAAATCGGCTACCTGCGCTGGCGCCACGGCAAGATCGAGCCCATGCAGTGGGTCAATCTGGGCATCATCGTGCTGTTCGGCGGCGCCACGCTGCTCGCGCACGACGAGGCCTTCATCAAATGGAAGCCCACCGCGCTCTACTGGTTCATGGGCGGTGCGCTGCTGCTCGGGCAGATGGTTTTTCGCAAAAACCTGCTGCAATGGCTGCTAGGCAGCCAACTCGAGTTGCCCGACCCGGTCTGGCGCACCATGAACTGGGCCTGGGCCACATTTTTTGGCTGCATGGGGGCTTTGAACCTCTGGATAGCGTATCGTTTCGAAACCAGCATCTGGGTCAACTTCAAGCTCTTTGGCGGGCTGGGGCTGATGTTCCTGTTCGCACTTGGTCAGGCCCTTTATTTGAGCCGTTTCATCAAAGAACCCCCGGGCACCGATAGCCCCAAGCCATGAGCCCACGATGCAGACCATAGTCCCTACGGCACAAGCCCTGGCCGAGTGCCTGCGCGGCAGACTTGAGCCGACCCATCTCGAAGTGATCGACGAGAGCGCCGCGCATGCGGGCCACTCCGGCGCAAATGCCAGCGGCATGGGCACACACTTTCGGGTGCGCATTGCGGCGCCCGTCTTTGCGGGCAAAAGCCGTGTGGCGCAGCATCGGCTTGTGTATGATGCGCTGCAGAGTTTCATGGTGCAGGGCGTGCATGCCTTGGCCATTGAGATTCTTTGACTTCCCTTCCCCCCGACGTTTTGACGTTTCTTTTCTCTTTGCCGGCCATGCGCCGGCCTGTTCACCACTTTGGTATTCCCATGAAGAAAAGCCTTTTGTCCGGCCTCGTGGCCGCTGCCGTGCTGGGTGCAACAACCCTGCCCGTTTTTGCGCAAAACATTGCCATCGTCAATGGCAAACCCGTCCCCAAAGAGCGGGTCGAGGTGTTCAAACAACAAATCGAGCGCGCAGGCCGACCCATCACGCCCGAGCTCGAAAACCAGATCAAAGAAGAAGTGATCGCGCGTGAAATTTTCATGCAAGAGGCGCAAAAGCGCGGTCTCGATGCCACGCCGGATTTCAAGACACAAATGGAATTGGCGCGCCAGTCGATCCTGATTCGAGAACTGTTTGCCGATTACCAGAAAAAGAACCCCGTCACGGACGCCGAAATCAAGGCTGAATACGACAAATTCGTGGCGGCGAATACTGGTAAGGAATACAAGGCCAGCCACATCCTCGTCGACAAAGAGTCCGACGCCAAGGCCATCATCGCGGCCCTCAAAAAAGGAGCGAAGTTCGAAGACCTTGCCAAGAAACAATCCAAAGATCCAGGTTCTGCTGCACGTGGTGGCAGCTTGGACTGGGCCAATCCGTCCAGCTACGTGAGCGAATTTACCGAAGCGCTGGTCAAGCTGAACAAGGGCAAGATCACAGAGACGCCGGTTAAAACACAATTCGGCTGGCACGTGATCCGCCTCGATGACGTGCGCGAAGCACAATTGCCCAAGCTCGAAGACATCAAGCCGCAAATCGCCCAGCAATTGCAGCAGCAAAAGCTCGCCAAATTCCAAGAAGAATTGCGCAGCAAAGCCAAGGTGGAATAAGGCAGTGCCGGTGCGCGGCGGCCTTGCCATACCGCCTGCCGCACACCGCACATGCAAGAAAAAAGCCCCTTGTTGCGGGGCTTTTTTCTTGGCGGCAAAACGGCAGAACCGTTGAATGCCTTACTGGGCGTCGGTGCGACGAGTACCGACCACTTCGATTTCCACGCGACGATTCTTGGCGCGGCCTTCTTTGGTGCGGTTGTCGGCGATGGGCTGCTTTTCACCCTTGCCTTCGGTGTAGATGCGGTTCTTGTCGATGCCCTTGGACACCAAATAAGCCTTGACCGCTGCGGCACGACGCTCCGAGAGCTTTTGGTTGTAAGCATCAGAGCCAATCCAATCGGTATGGCCGACGGCGATGACCACCTCGAGATTGATGTCCTTGATCTTGGATACCAGATCATCGAGCGTGGCCTTGCCCTGCGGCTTGAGAACGGCCTTATCGAAATCGAAGAATGTATCAGCCGCATAGGTCACTTTCGAAGCGGTGACCGGTGCAGGGGCTGGGGCAGGTGCAGGTGCCGGAGCGGGGGTCGCCTCGGATGCTGCCGCCACAGGGGCGGGCTCCGGCGGCTTGATAGCGCCGTCGCACCGTGGATCGGCCGTTGCGGGCGTCCAGTTGGCATTGCGCCAGCACAATTCATTCGTACCGTTCTTCCACACCAACTCGCCGGTGCCGTTCTTCCAGTTGTCCGAGGATTGGGCGCTCACGGCGGTTGCGAGTGCTGCAGAGGCAAACAGTATTGCTACTTTGTTCAGTTTCTTCATGGTTCTCCTCTTTGGGGAAAAAGCCGCAGCCGCGCTGCGAGATATAGGAACTATGGAACGTCTTTGATGACCACCACCAAAACGCTGAGTTCATTGTGCCATACGTAGCGGGCCTGTCGCAGGCTTGTAAGCGCTGGCAAAGGACACAAAAGCAGCTTCTGCGCGATGTGTTGCGCTATCGCTACATGACCTTGCACCTAAAATGCGCCATCGAATTCCGTCACAGCCGTCGCACCTGCCGCCTTCATGAATCCGTTTGCCAAAGAAACCCTGCCGATCAGCCTCGAAGAAGAAATGCGGCGCAGCTACCTCGACTACGCGATGAGCGTGATCGTGGGCCGCGCCCTGCCGGACGCGCGCGACGGCCTCAAGCCCGTGCACCGGCGCGTGCTCTACGCCATGCACGAGCTTGGCAACGACTGGAACCGGCCCTACAAAAAATCGGCCCGCATCGTCGGTGACGTGATCGGTAAATACCACCCGCACGGCGACTCTGCGGTGTACGACACCATCGTGCGCATGGCGCAGGACTTTTCGCTGCGCCACATGCTGGTCGATGGCCAGGGCAACTTCGGCTCGGTCGATGGTGACAACGCGGCCGCGATGCGCTACACCGAGATCCGCCTGGCAAAAATCGCGCACGAGATGCTCGCCGACATCGACAAGGAAACGGTCGATTTCGGCCCCAACTACGACGGCAGCGAAAAAGAGCCGCTGGTGCTGCCGAGCAAGTTGCCCAATCTGCTCGTCAACGGCTCGGCTGGCATCGCCGTGGGCATGGCGACCAACATCCCGCCACACAATCTGAACGAAGTGATCGACGCCTGTCTGCACCTGCTGCAGCACCCCGAGGCCACGATCGACGAGCTGATGGAGATCATCCCCGCTCCGGACTTCCCCACCGCGGGCATCATCTACGGCATCAACGGCGTCAAAGAGGGTTATCGCACCGGACGCGGCAAGGTGGTGATGCGCGCCAAGTGCCACTTCGAAGACATAGACCGCGGCCAGCGCCAGGCCATCGTGGTCGATGAGCTGCCCTACCAGGTCAACAAAAAGACGCTGCAAGAGCGCATGGCCGAACTCGTGCACGAGAAAAAGCTCGATGGCATCAGCCACATCCAGGACGAGTCCGACAAATCCGGCATGCGTCTGGTGATCGAGCTCAAGCGCGGCGAAGTGCCCGAGGTGGTGCTCAACAACCTCTACAAGCAGACGCAGCTGCAGGACACCTTCGGCATCAACATGGTGGCGCTGGTCGATGGCCAGCCGCGGCTGTGCAACCTCAAGGAGTTGATCGAGGTCTTTTTGCAGCATCGCCGCGAAGTGGTCACGCGCCGCACGGTGTTCGAGCTGCGCAAGGCGCGCGAGCGCGGCCACGTGCTCGAAGGCCTGGCCGTAGCGCTCGCGAACATCGACGAGTTCATCCGCATCATCCGCGAGTCGCCCACGCCGCCGGTGGCCAAGAGCGAGCTCATGGCGCGCAGCTGGGACAGCCAGCTCGTGCGCCAGATGCTCACGCGCGCCCGCGAAGACGGCAGCGTGGTGAACGCCGACGACTACCGCCCCGAAGGGCTGGAGCGCGCCTTCGGCATGCAGGCCGACGGGCTGTACCGCCTGTCGGAGACGCAGGCGCAGGAAATCCTGCAAATGCGCCTGCAGCGCCTCACGGGCCTGGAGCAGGACAAGATCGTGGCCGAATACAAGGAAGTGATGGCGGCGATCGAAGACCTGCTCGACATCCTCGCCCGGCCCGAGCGCGTCTCGGCCATCATGGGCGAGGAGCTCGCGACGCTCAAACAGGAGTTCGGCCAGACCAAGCTCGGCGCACGCCGCAGCGTGATCGAATACAGCGCGCAAGACCTCTCGACCGAAGACCTGATCACGCCCACCGACATGGTGGTCACGCTGAGCCACGCGGGCTACATCAAGGCGCAGCCGTTGTCGGAATACCGCGCGCAAAAACGCGGCGGGCGCGGCAAACTGGCCACGGCGACCAAAGAGGACGACTGGATAGACCAGCTCTTCATCGCCAACACGCACGACTACATTCTGTGCTTTTCCAACCGCGGGCGGCTGTATTGGCTCAAGGTATGGGAAGTGCCTACGGGATCGCGCGGCTCGCGCGGGCGGCCCATCGTGAACATGTTTCCGCTCGCCGAGGGCGAAAAAATCAACGTCGTCTTGCCGCTCACGGGGGACGCACGCAGCTTCCCCGAGGACCGCTACGTGTTCATGGCCACGAGCATGGGCACTGTCAAAAAAACTGCGCTGTCTGAATTCAGCAACCCGCGCAAGGCCGGCATCATCGCGGTCGATCTCGACGAGGGTGACTTTCTCGTCGGCGCCGCGCTCACCGACGGCAAGCACGACGTGATGCTGTTTTCCGACGGCGGCAAGGCCGTGCGCTTCGACGAAAACGACGTGCGCCCCATGGGCCGCAACGCGCGCGGCGTGCGCGGCATGCAGCTCGAGGAAGGCCAGCGCGTAATCGCCATGCTCGTGGCCGAGGACGAAACGCAGAGCGTGCTCACCGCGACCGAAAACGGCTACGGCAAACGCACGCCAATCACCGAATACACACGCCACGGCCGCGGCACCAAGGGCATGATCGCGATCCAGCAAAGTGAGCGCAATGGCAAGGTCGTGGCCGCGACGCTGGTGCGCCCCGACGACGAGATCATGCTCATCACCGACACCGGTGTGCTCGTGCGCACGCGCGTAAGTGAAATCCGCGAGCTCGGCCGCGCCACGCAAGGGGTGACGCTGATCGCGCTCGACGCAGGCGCCAAGCTCATCGGCCTGCAGCGCATCGTCGAAAACGACGCACAGGCCGGTGGCGGCGATGCTGGGGACGCTGACGATGCAGACGCGGGTGACGATTCCGCCTGAAGCCTATGCTATTGAATGAAGAGCTGCTTGCGCTTGATACATCTGCGCTAATGCCCTTTTTTTCTTATAAACCATGAAGCGCCCTTACAACTTTTCCGCCGGCCCTGCGACCATGCCCGTCGAGGTGCTGGAACAAGCCGCGGCCGAGATGCTCGACTGGCACGGCTGCGGCATGGGTGTGATGGAGATGAGCCACCGCGGCCAGGAGTTCATCGCTATCTACGAGCAGGCCGAGGCCGACTTGCGTGCGCTGCTCGCCGTGCCCGCGCACTTTCGCATCCTGTTCATGCAAGGCGGCGGACTCGCGCAGAACGCCATCGTGCCGCTGAACCTCTCGCGCGCTGGGGTGGTGGACTTCGTCGTCACGGGCAGCTGGAGTCAGAAGTCCGAACGCGAGGCGCACAAGTACGCGAGCGAAGTGAACATCGTCGCATCCAGCGCGGACAGCGGTTTCACCACCGTGCCGCCGCCCGCGAGCTGGGCGCTGAGCCGCGGCGCGAGCTACGTGCACCTGTGCAGCAACGAGACCATCCACGGCGTGGAGTTTCAGGAGTTGCCCGACCTGCGCCAGCTCGGCAGCGAGGCGCCGCTGGTGATCGACTTCTCTTCGCACGTGGCCTCGCGCAGCGTCGATTGGTCGCGCGTCGGGCTTGCCTTTGCGGGCGCGCAGAAAAACCTCGGCCCCGCGGGTTTGACCATCGTGGTGGTGCGCGAAGACCTGCTGGGCCACGCGCTGCCCGTGTGCCCGAGCGCCTTCGACTTGCGCAACGTGGCCGAGCACCAGTCGATGTTCAACACCCCGCCGACCTGGGGCATTTACGTCGCAGGGCTGGTGTTCCAGTGGATTTTGCGCCAGCGCGAAGGCGCGCTCAGCGGCGTGGCCGCGCTCGAGCAGCGCAACATCGCCAAGGCTGCACTGCTCTACGACACCATCGACAAGTCGCAGCTGTACTACAACAAAGTCGCGCCACACTGCCGCTCGCGTATGAACGTCCCCTTCTTCCTGCGCGACGAGAGCCGCAACGAGGCCTTTTTGGCCGGCGCGCGCGCGCACGGTCTGCTGCAGCTCAAAGGCCACAAATCGGTGGGCGGCATGCGCGCGAGCCTCTACAACGCCATGCCACTCGAAGGGGTGCAGGCGCTGGTCGACTACATGCAAGAATTTGAACGCACGCAGGCCTGAACCTGCCGGTACGCCCCTTTCCATTCCATGACCGAACCCCAAGCTTCCCCTGAAC
Source organism: Extensimonas vulgaris (assembly GCF_003337425.1). GTDB lineage: Bacteria > Pseudomonadota > Gammaproteobacteria > Burkholderiales > Burkholderiaceae_C > Extensimonas > Extensimonas vulgaris. Next base: position 92,621 of record NZ_QPJU01000004.1, on the reverse strand, counting down.
TCGCCAAACTGCGTGCGCAGATCGACGCCATTGACCAGGAACTGCTCTCCTTGCTGAACCGCCGCGCGCTCGTGGCCGAGCAGGTCGGTGAGGTCAAAAAGCGCGAAGGCACGCCGTTTTTCCGCCCCGACCGCGTGGCGCAGGTCATCGAGAAGATGCAAAACGCCAACCCCGGCCCGCTCAAAGGGGCGCACGTGGCCGCCATCTGGCGCGAGATCATGTCCGCCTGCCTCGCGCTCGAGGCGCCGCAGCGCGTGGCCGTGCTCGGCCCCGAAGGCACGTTCTGCGAACAGGCCGCAATCGAATTCTTCGGCGGCGCGGCCGACCTGATGTATTGCGCCACCTTCGACGAAGTGTTCCACGCCACGGCCGCAGGCAGCGCGCAATTCGGCGTCGTGGGCGTGGAAAACTCCACCGAAGGCGTGGTCGCGCGCTCGCTCGACCTGTTCTTGCACTCGCCCACGCACATCGTCGGCGAGGTCAGCCTGCTGGTGCGGCACAACCTCATGCGCACGCTCAATTCGCTCGACGGCATCGAGGCCGTGCTCGCGCATCCGCAGGCGCTGGCGCAGTGCCACGCCTGGCTCGCCAAGCATCTGCCGCACGCCGAACGCCGGCCGGTGTCGAGCAACGCCGAGGGCGCGCGCCTGGCCAGCACCAACCCGGCCTGGGCTGCGCTCTCGAGCGAGCGCGCGGCCGCGCAGTTTGGCCTCTACATCGTCGCGCACGCGATCCAGGACGACGCCTACAACCGCACGCGCTTTGCCGTCATCTGCCTGCCGCACACGCTCGACATGCCGCCCCCTTCAGGCAAGGACTGCACCAGCCTGGTCGTCTCGGTGCCCAACCGCCCGGGCGCGGTGCACGACCTGCTCGTGCCGCTCAAGACGCACGGCGTCTCGATGACGCGCTTCGAGTCGCGCCCCGCGCGCACCGGCCATTGGGAGTATTACTTTTACATCGACCTCGACGGCCATCCATCGCAGCCACACGTGGCGCGTGCTCTCGAGGAATTGCGTGGGCTCTGCGCGTTCTACAAAATGCTCGGCGCTTACCCCGTGGCAGGTTGAGGAGTCACCATGTTCAAACAACTCGGTTTGATCGGCTGCGGTCTCATGGGTGGCTCGTTTGCACTGGCGATGAAGCAAGCCGGGCTGGTACGGCGCGTGGTCGGCTATAGCAAGTCGCCCTCGACCACCGAGCGCGCCTGCGAGCTCGGCGTGATCGACGTGGCAGCGCCGTCGGCGCTGCTTGCGGTGGCGGGTGCCGACTTGGTGCTGCTGGCCGTGCCCGTGGCAGCGACCGAAACCACGCTCAAATCCATCAAACACTTGGTCACGCGCGACATGCTGGTCATGGACGTGGGTTCGACCAAGGCCGACGTGGCGCAGGCTGCGCGCAGGGCGCTGGGCAGCATGGCCAGCGCTTTCGTGCCTGCGCACCCGGTCACGGGGCGCGAGGTTTCGGGCGTGGAGTTCGCCGACGCCAGCCTGTACCGTGGCTGTCAGGTGGTGCTCACGCCAACCGAACACACCGGTGACACACAGCTACGCAAAGCAGAACAACTATGGGAGGCGCTGGGATGCCAAGTACGCCAAATGTCGCCGCAAGCACACGACCAAGCCTTTGCCGCCGTGAGCCACCTGCCGCATCTGCTTGCGTTCGCCTTCATGCAAAGCATCGCCGGCCAACCCGAGGGCGACGCATTCCTTGCACTCGCGGGGCCGGGTTTTCGCGACTTCACCCGCATCGCCGCGGGTGAACCGAAGATGTGGCGTGACATTTTGCTCACCAATCGAGAGCAAGTGCTGGAACAGTCGCAGCTGTTCCAGCAGGCGCTGCATGCCTTCGAGCAGGCCATGCGCGCGGGCGACGCGCAGGCGCTCGAGGACATGCTCACGCTCGCGAGCGGCATGCGCACGCATTGGCGCATGGGCGTCGAGGGCGCGACGAGTCCCACGCCTCCCCAGTCTTGACGACGCAGCGCCGATGTACGCCACCGCTTTCCTCGACCTGCCTGCGCTCACTACCGCGGGCGGCACGGTGCAACTGCCGGGCTCCAAGAGCATCTCCAACCGCGTGCTGCTGCTTGCCGCGCTCAGCGAGGGCACGACCACCATTGACGACCTGCTCGACTCGGACGACACGCGCGTCATGCTGGCTGCGCTGCGCGACATCGGCTGCGCAGTCGAGCCGGGCGCGCAGCCGCACAGCGTGCGCATCACCGGGCTCGGCACGCACGCGCCACGTTCGCCGGCACGGCTTTTCCTCGGCAACGCAGGCACGGCCATGCGCCCGCTCACGGCGGCGTTGGCGCTGCTCGGCGGCGAGTTCGAGCTCTTTGGCGTTGCGCGCATGCACGAGCGCCCCATTGGAGATCTGGTCGATGCGCTGCGCCAGCTCGGCTGCCGCATCGATTACCTGGGCAACGAAGGCTATCCACCGCTGCGCATCGCGCACGCGCAAGGCGTGCCCGCGCTCGCGCTGCAGGCGCCGATCCGCGTGCGCGGCGACGTCTCGAGCCAGTTCCTCACCGCCCTGCTCATGGCGCTACCGCTCGTCGCCACGCAGCAGGACGTGCACATCGAGGTGCAGGGCGAGCTGATTTCCAAGCCCTACATCGCGATCACGCTGCAGCTTCTCGCGCGCTTTGGCATCGAGGTGGCGCATGAAAACTGGCAGCGCTTTACCATCCCCGCAGGCAGCCGCTACCGCTCGCCCGGCAGCATCCACGTCGAGGCCGACGCCTCATCTGCTAGCTATTTCATAGCTCTTGGCGCAATCGCAGCAAGCGCTGAGGGGCAAAATGGCATCAAAATCATGGGGCTGGGCCTGGACTCGATCCAAGGTGACATCCGCTTCGTCGAGGCCGCGCGCGCCATGGGCGCGCAGGTCACGGGCGGGCCCAACTGGCTGCAGGTACAGCGCGGCCGCTGGCCCCTGCAGGCGCTGGAGCTGGACTGCAACCACATCCCCGACGCGGCCATGACGCTCGCCGTGATGGCGCTCTACGCCGAGGGTACGACCACCTTGCGCAACATCGCGAGCTGGCGCGTCAAAGAAACCGACCGCCTCGCCGCGATGGCGACCGAGCTGCGCAAGCTCGGCGCGCAGGTCGAAGAAGGCGCGGACTTTCTGCGCATCACCGCGCCCGCACGGGCGGCCGACTGGCGCGCCGCAAGCATCCATACCTACGACGACCACCGCGTGGCCATGTGCTTTGCACTCGCGGCCTTCAACCCGGCGCGCCTGCCCGTGCGCATCGAAGACCCCAAGTGCGTGGCCAAGACCTTTCCTGATTACTTCGAGACGCTGTTCTCTGTCGTGCAGACCGCACCCCAGCACATCCCCGTGATCTGCATCGACGGCCCCACGGCCTCGGGCAAGGGCACGGTGGCGGCGCGGCTCGCGCAGCGCCTGGGCTACCACTTCCTGGACTCGGGCGCGATGTACCGTATCACGGCGCTTGCGGCGCTGCGCAGCGGTCTTGCCATTGACGCCGCGCACGAAGCGCAGATCGCGGCTCTGGCGCAGAGTTTGCCTGTGCGCTTCGAAGGCGAGCGTATCCTGTTGGGCGATGAAGATGTGAGCTCCGCCATCCGCACCGAAGAAGCCGGCATGAACGCGTCGCGCGTTTCCGCCTTGCCGGCCGTGCGCCAGGCACTCGTCGCGCTGCAGCATGGTTTTCGGCGCGTGCCCGGCCTGGTCGCCGACGGACGCGACATGGGCACCGTGATCTTCCCTGACGCCCGGCTCAAAGTCTTTCTGACTGCAAGCGTGGCCGAACGTGCCGAGCGGCGCCATAAGCAGTTGATTTCTAAAGGCTTTAATGCTAATATGCAAGACCTTCGCGCCGACCTCGAGGCGCGCGACGCACGCGACAGCACGCGCAGCGTCGCGCCTTTGCAGCCAGCGCAGGATGCCCTGGTGCTGGACAACTCCCATTTGACGATAGAGCAAACCGTCGAGCAGGTGTGGGTCTGGTGGCAGGAGCGTCAGCCCTTCGCTCTCGGTGCGCAGGGCTGATTTCGTTGCATGCCGGTTTGCAAAGCCTTGCAAATCAAGGATGCAGCTCCACTTCAACCCGCGGCCCAGCCGCACAAACGACCGCAAGCAGCCCTAAAAACGGCAGCAATGGTGCTGACGGAAACCTGTTTGCGGCAAGGAAACCCATGTCAGAATCTTTTGCCGCCCTTTTCGAAGAATCCCTGCAGCGCACGGAAATGCGTCCGGGCGAAGTCATCACCGCCGAAGTCGTGCGCGTGGAACACAACTTCGTCGTGGTCAACGCCGGACTCAAATCCGAGTCCTACATCCCGCTGGAAGAATTCAAAAACGACAAGGGCGAAGTCGAAGTCCAGGTCGGCGACTTCGTCTCGGTGGCCATCAGCTCGATCGAAAACGGCTATGGCGACACCATTCTCTCGCGCGACACGGCCAAGCGCCTGGCTTCGTGGATGAGCCTGGAGCGTGCGCTCGAAACGGGAGAATTCGTTACCGGCACGACCACCGGCAAGGTCAAGGGCGGTCTCACCGTGATGGTCAACGGCATCCGCGCCTTCCTGCCGGGCTCGCTGATCGATACGCGTCCGGTCAAAGACCTCACGCCGTACGAAAACAAGACCATGGAATTCAAGGTCATCAAGCTCGACCGCAAACGCAACAACGTGGTGCTGAGCCGCCGCGCCGTGGTCGAAGCCTCCATGGGTGAAGAGCGCGCCAAACTCATGGAAACGCTCAAAGAAGGCGCAATCGTGCACGGCGTGGTCAAGAACATCACCGAATACGGCGCTTTCGTGGACCTGGGCGGCATCGACGGTCTGCTGCACATCACCGACATGGCCTGGCGTCGCGTGCGCCACCCGAGCGAAGTGGTGCAACCGGGCCAGGAAATCACCGCCAAGGTGCTCAAGTTCGACACCGAGAAAAACCGCGTCAGCCTCGGCCTCAAGCAAATGGGCGACGACCCGTGGATGGGTGTATCGCGCCGCTACCCGGCCGGCACGCGCCTGTTCGGCAAGGTCACGAACATCGCCGACTACGGCGCTTTCGTCGAGCTCGAACCCGGTATCGAAGGTCTGGTGCACGTCTCCGAAATGGACTGGACCAACAAAAACGTCGCCCCGAGCAAAGTGGTTTCGCTCGGTGACGAAGTCGAAGTCATGGTGCTCGAAATCGACGAAGACAAGCGCCGCATCAGCCTGGGCATGAAGCAATGCAAGCCCAATCCCTGGCAAGAATTTGCGCAAAACACCAAACGTGGCGACCGCGTCAAGGGGCCCATCAAATCGATCACCGACTTCGGCGTATTCGTCGGTCTGGCCGCCGGCATCGATGGCTTGGTGCACTTGTCCGACCTGTCCTGGAACGAGCCCGGTGAATCTGCAGTGCGCAACTACAAAAAGGGCCAAGAGGTCGAAGCGGTGGTGCTCGCCGTCGATGTGGAACGCGAGCGCATCAGCCTGGGCATCAAGCAACTCGACCAAGACCCGTTCACGACCTTCGTGACCGTCAACGACAAGGGCCAGACCGTCACCGGCAAGGTCAAGTCGGTCGATGCCAAGGGCGCCGAGATCGATCTGGGGCAAGACATCGTCGGTTACCTGCGCGCCTCCGAGATTTCGCGCGACCGCGTCGATGACGCACGCAACGTGCTCAAGGAGGGCGACGAGGTCACGGCCGTCATCACCAACATCGACCGCAAGAACCGCAACATCCAGCTGTCGATCCGGCAAAAAGACATGGCCGATCAGCAAGAGGCCATGCAAAGCCTCACGCAACAGTCTGCCCGCGAAAACGCCGGCACGACCAGCCTGGGCGCCTTGCTGCGCGCCAAGCTCGACACTGCCGAAAAGTAAGCGTAAGCCGTGTAGGGTATGCGGGCGCTCTGCGTTCCAGCATGCCTTTTCTCCAATCGCGGGCGCCTAGCAGCCTGTCGGACTTTGGAATCGTCGGCTGCGAATGCGCCGCAGCGGCCCATTTTTTACCGTCTTCTTGCCCCATAGTCCCGCTATGGGGCGGCGAACCCGGCAAAAACTGGCCTCGCTGGGGCGCCTTCTCGCTTTCGACGCCCAAAGTCCGACAGGCTGCTAGTGCGCCCGTTTTTTTCTCATGCCTTATCGCTCTCAGGGGCTACGCCATGACCCGCTCAGAACTCGTCGAAGCCTTGACCGAGCGCTTCGATCAATTGACGCAACACGATGCCGAACAGGCCGTGAAGACCATCCTCGATGCGCTCGGCAACGCGCTGGTGCACGGGCAGCGCATCGAGATTCGGGGCTTTGGCAGTTTTTTCGTGAACCACCTGCCGGCCCGCATAGGACGCAATCCGCGCAGTGGCGCTGCCGTGGCCATCCCCGAGCGGCGCGTGCCGCGTTTCAAACCCGGCAAGGCCCTGCGCGAAGCCGTCGACCTGCGCCCCGCATCTGCACAGGACGGTGATGCGCTCCCGCAAAGCTCCCAAAAAAGGAGCTCTTCGGGCTCACGAAATGGGCGCTGACGCCGCAAATTCACCGCATTTGCATGTCGTGATAGAACGCAGGCCGGCGCGCCCCCTTCTACAATCGCAGCTCCATCGGAGAGGCGCATGAAATACTTCCTGTGGCTGCTCAAGGCAGCCATTTTTTTCACCCTGTTCGCTTTTGCATTGAACAACCAGCAAGATGCCACCGTGCATTTCTTTTTCGGCATGGAGTGGCGCGCCCCGCTGGTGCTGGTGGTGCTGGCCGCTTTTGCCCTGGGGCTCGTCGGCGGCATGCTCGTGATGGTGCCGCGCTGGTGGAAACACCGCCGTGCGGCGCAGCGCATGCAGGCGCTGCATGCTCAAGCCACGCCGGATGCCGCCATCTCCGCTACACCATCCAGCGCAGTGCACTCGTCCCCCTCCCCTGCTACAGAAATACCGCCGTTCCATGGAATTTGACCTCAGCTGGCTGCTGCTGGGGCTGCCCCTGGCCTTCATGCTGGGCTGGCTGGCCTCGCGCATGGACCTGCGGCAGCTGCGCACCGAAAACCGCAGCGCCCCCAAGGCTTACTTCAAAGGGCTCAACTTTCTGCTCAACGAGCAGCAAGACCAAGCCATAGACGCCTTCATCGAAGCCGTACAAAGCGACCCCGACACTTCCGAACTGCACTTTGCCCTGGGCAACCTGTTTCGCCGTCGCGGCGAGTACGACCGCGCCGTGCGCGTGCACGAGCACCTGATCGCGCGCGGCGACTTGAGCCAGGGCGACCGCGAACGCGCGCAGTACGCCTTGGCGCTGGACTTCCTCAAGGCCGGGCTGCTGGACCGCGCCGAAGCTGCTTTGCTGCCACTCGAAGGCACGGCTTTCGAGGCGCAGGCCCGCCTGGCCCTGCTCGCGCTCTACGAACGCTCGCGCGACTGGCCACAGGCCGCAGTGATCGCGCACAAGCTCCATGCCGCCGGACAGGGCGATTTCAGCACGCGGCTCGCGCATTACCTGTGTGAACAGGCGCAGACGCGCCACGCCGCGGGCGACACTCCAGCCGCGCTGGCGCTGCTAGAGCAAGCAGCGGCCACCGCGCCCGATGCACCGCGCCCGCGCCTGGAGCTCGCCCGAATGCAGCATGCCCAAGGGCACAGCGCCGCAGCGCTCGCAAGCTTACAAACCCTCGCCGAACGCGCACCCGCTGCACTGCCTTTGGCGGCCCCCCTGCTGGCCGAGGTGGCACAAGCCGCGGGCCAGGTAGAGCCAACGCTCGCCCTGCTGCGCACCCACTACGCTGCGGCGCCTGCGCTCGACCTGCTGCAGGCCATCGTCACGCTCGAGGCGGTGCAATCGGACAACCCACAGAAGGCGCGCCAGTGGTGGGTCAAGCACCTGGACACAGAGCTCTCGCTCGTCGCCGCAGCGCAATGGCTGAGCACGGAAAAGTTCGCGCATGAGGAGTTCCACCCACAGGTGCAGCGTGCGCTCGACCACGCCACCAAGCCACTGCTGCGCTACCGCTGCGCAGCCTGCGGCTTCGAGGCGCGCCAGCATTTCTGGCACTGTCCCGGCTGCCAGTCGTGGGACAGCTACCCGCCGCGGCGCGTCGAGGAGCTGTGAATCCAGCCAAAGAAGTGACGCAAGGAGCACCCCATCATGTTGCAGCGCATCGTATCCACGTGCATTCTGGTGTACGCCCTGCTGGGTCTTGGCGCGGCTGCTGCATTCGCTGCCGAGGCGGGCCCCATCGAACTCAACCGCGCCAGCGTGGCCGAGCTTGATGGCCTCAAAGGCATAGGCCCGGCACTGTCGCGGCGCATCCTCGCGGCGCGCGAACAGGCGCCGTTTCAAGACTGGAGCGACTTCCTCGCCCGCGTGCCCGGCGTAGGCCCGCGCTCGGCGGCGCGGCTCTCGGCCGAGGGGCTGACGGTCAACGGCCAGCCCTTCGAGGCCCCGCCAGGCAAGCCCGCGCGCGACAAACACCGAGCAGCCGCCGAAGTGCCGCCGGCTCGGTAAGCAAAATCAGCTTTGCGGCCGGATGTGCTGCGTGGCCTCGTCCTCCACGCGCTGCCAGATTTCGACGGCGATCGGGTTGTTGCTCTCTTCGAGGATGTGGCCGACGAGGCCGATCGCACGCGCAAACACGCCGATGCCGCGCACGATTTTCCACGGCAGGCCCAGCTCGCAGCAGATCGCGCCTATGGCACCCGTTGCGTTCACGGGCAGCGATTTGCCCGCGGCGCGCTCGGCTTCTGCGCAGATCAATTGTTCGAGGCGGATGTAGTCGCCCGAAAAGCCGTTGTCCTTGGCAATCTGGAACAGGCGCGGCGCGCGCGGATCGACGGGTTTGTGCAGCGGGTGGCCCAGGCCCGGGATGATCTGCCCGCGCGCGCGGTAGGCGGCCACGGTATCGACGGCGATGCGTTCGAGGTCGGCGCCTTGGGTGCCTGGCGGCAGCGCTTCATAGAGCATCTTGGCCGTGCCCTCGGTGCTGCCCACGAACACGCTGCCCAGGCCGCACAAGCCGGCGGCCACGGCGGCCTGCAAGGCTTCGGGCGCACCAGCGTAGGTCAGGCGCGCCGCCAGCGCGCTCGGCGTGATGCCGTGTTCGACCAGCGTGACCGCGATGGCGTTGAACACGTTGGACTCCTGCGGCGTGGGCATACGGCCGAGGATCTGCAAAAAGGCCATGTCGCCCAGGTGAATGTGCCCCAGCAGTTCGTCGGGCAGGCTCTTGCCGCGCACTTCGATACGGTCGGGCGTGCTCCAGGCGATATCGGAGCGGATGGGTTTGCTTTTGCGGGCCATGGGGAGACTCCTGGTTCGGTCAGTGTGAATGAAAAATCGCGTGGGTGATACGGTCTTCGGACTGGCGTGGGCCGGCTTTCAGCCCAGCAATCCCGCATCGCGCAGCACGGCGCGGGCGCGCTGGTAGACGGGCAAGTCCACCATCTGGCCATCGACGGCCACGGCCGCCCCGCCTGCCGCGTCGAAAGCCGCGCACACGCGCTGCGCCCAGGCGACGCGCTCGGCGCTCGGCGCAAACACGGCGCGCACGGTGGCGATCTGCTGCGGGTGGATGCACAGCTTGGCGCCAAAACCCTGGCGACGCGAGCGCTCGGCGTCTTTTTGCAGGCGCGGCAGGTCATGGATCGCGGTGCTGACGCCGTCTATGGGCGCGGCCAGGCCGGCGAGCCGCGCAGCGAGCACGAGCTGCGCGCGAAACGGCAGCAGTTCGATTTCTTCGCCCTCGGGCGCGCAGTCTATGCCCAGGTCAAGCGCCAGATCGACGCTGCCGAAAGCCAGCCGCACCACGCCGGGCACGCGCGCAACCTGCGCCGTCTCGTGCACGCCGCGCGCCGATTCGATGATGGGGATGACGTCCTTGAACGTGGTTTCGACCACCGCGCAGACCTCGTCTATGCCCTCGGCCTTGGGCAGCATGATGCTGTCCACGCCGGGGTGGCGGCACAGTTCGAGGTCGTCCTCGAACCAGGGCGTGCCCGCGGCGTTGATGCGCACGAGCAAAACCGCCCCGGAGCCGGCGCCTTGCGTGGGCGTCTGGGCCATGGCCTGGTCGAGCACCTGGGCCAGCGCCTCGCGCGCGCGCGGCTTGGCATCGGGGGGCACGGCGTCTTCGAGGTCGATGATCACCACGTCGGCACCGCTCGCGCGCGCCTTGGCGATGCGCTCGGGATGGTCTGCGGGGACGAACAAGTAAGTGCGCGGCAGCGCCGGCGGCAATGCGGGGGTGCTGCTACTCATGCTGCGGGGGCCAGCCAGCGGCCGATGTGTGGTGCGTCGGCAATGGTCCAGATGCGCGCGATCAATGCCTGCATTTCCTGGGGCGTCGCGGCTCGGCCGTAGGCGGCCAGGCGCTGGGCCTTGTCTTCGAGTTCGGCGCGCGTGAGCGTATTGCCCGGGTCGCCCTTGGGCTCATCGACGCGCGCGCTCAGCGTGCGGCCGTCGCGCGTTTTCACCAGCACCTTGCCGATCCAGCGCTGCGGGTAGGCGGCATCGACTTCGGGGTCGAGCTCCATGCGCACACGGTCGCGAAACGCGGCCACGCGCGGGTTCAGGAAGTGCTGCTCGAATTCGTTGAGACCCGCGTAGCCGTACTCAGCGATCAAGCCGAGCACGGTACCCATGGAGAACTTGGCCTGGTGCACGGTGCTGGGCACCGTCACGCGGCCGAGCACGTCGATCGCGCCCTGGTGCACGAGCGTGGTCACGCTTTCGATGTCGTCGGCCTGCAGGCCGTGCGTTTGCATCAGGCTCAGCAAGGCGTCGGCGCTCGGGTGCGTGTGGCGGCACGAGGCGTGGTATTTGAACGAGGTCTCTGCCGTGGCCCAGCGCGTGCCCAGCTGGTCGGTGAGGCGCGCGGGATCGGCGTCACTCGACATGCCGGCGGCCATGCCCTGCGGGCCTTCGAGGATTTGCCGCGCGCCGGTCAGGCCCGCGCGCGCCAGGTAGGCCGATGCGAGGCCGCTCGAAGCTGCATGCGCCGTGTGCAACTGCTTGGAATCGGCCGCGTCGCGCAAAAACTCCCACAAGCCCGCAGCCTGCGTGCCGGCGCTGCCGAAGGCGTGCAGCATGGTCGCGGCGTCGAGCCCGAGCAGGCGCCCGGCAGCAGCGGCCGCGGCGAGCGTGCCCGCCGTGGCCGTGGTGTGGAAGATGCGGTAGTGCGAGCGCCCGAGGAATTCGCCCACGCGAATGCCGACTTCGTAGCCCGCTACCACGGCGGTGAGAAATTCGCGCCCGCTCGCGGCGCGCTCCTGCGCCACGGCAAGCGCCGCCGGAAACACCACGGCCGCGGGGTGGAACACCGAGCCGTTGTGCACGTCGTCCTGCTCGGCGTAGTGCGAGGCCGCGGCGTTGGCCATGGCGGCGAAATGCGGCGAGGTCATGCGGCGCGAGATCAGCACTTCGGCGCTGCCGTCGGCGGGCCCCATGGCGCGCGCATAGCTTTCGATGGCTTCGACGGGGCGTGCGCCCTTGCCCGCGAGGGCTGAGGCGAACCAGTCGAGGAACAGGTCTTCGGTGCGGCGCAGCACCGCAGCGGGAATGGCGTCGAACTGCAGGCCCGCGGCAAAGGCGGCCAGCGTGGCGCTCGGGGTGGCGTTTTCGGTCATGGAATCAGTCGTTCTACACAATGGCTGGCGCTCTTAGATGGCCTTGGCGGCGCGCAGGCGCGCGACATCGGCATCGGCATAGCCGAGTTCGGCAAGGATCGCCTCGGTGTGCGCACCGAGCGCCGGCACCGGCCCCATGGGCGGCGGCTCGCTGCCCTGCAGGTGGTGCGGCGGGTAGAGCGCGGGCAGCGGGCCCGCGGGAGAATCGATCTGCGTCCAGCGCCCGCGCGCGGCGAGCTGCGGGTGCTGCCAGAGGTCAGCGATCTCGTTGAGCTGGCCGTTCGCGATCTGCGCGGCGTCGAGGCGCTCGACGAGCTGCGCCGCGGTGAGCGTGGCGCAGACCTGCTCTATCACCACGCGCAGCTGCTCGCGCTCGGCCAGGCGCTTGGCGTTGCCGAGGTAGGGCTGCACCAGGTCGGGGCGCTGCAGGACTTTTTCGCAGAACGTGGCCCATTCACGGTCGTGCTGCACGGCGAGCACGACCTGCTTGCCGTCGCCGCAGGTGAAAGGGCCATAGGGGTAAATGGAGGCGTGCGCGGCGCCAGCGCGCACGGGCGGCGGCTGGCCGTCTATGGTGTAGTACAGCGGATAACCCATCCACTCGGCCATGGCTTCGAGCATGGAGATTTCGATCTGCCGGCCCTGGCCCGTGCGCCCGCGCTCGAGCAGGGCTGCGAGGATGCTGCTGTAGGCGTACATGCCGGCGGCGATGTCGGCGATCGACAGGCCGGCTTTGCAGGGCTGCTCGGGCGTGCCGGTGATGGACACGAACCCCGATTCGCTCTGGATCAGCAGGTCGTAGGCTTTTTTCTCGGTATAGGGGCCGCCGTCGCCGTAGCCCGAAATGCCGCACACGACGATGCGCGGGTTCACCGCGGCAAGGCGCGCGTGGTCCAGCCCCATGCGCGCGGCTGCGCCCGGCGCGAGGTTTTGCACCAGCACGTCGGCGCGCTCCAGCAGCTTTTGCAGGATGGCGCGGCCCTCGGGGTGCTTGAGGTCCAGCGTCAGGCTCTCTTTGGAGCGGTTGCACCAGACGAAGTGCGAGGCCAGGCCGTGCGTGCGGCTGTCGTAGGCGCGCGCGAAGTCGCCCTCGCCGGGGCGTTCGACCTTGATCACGCGCGCGCCGAGGTCGGCGAGCTGGCGCGTGCAAAACGGTGCGGCGATCGCGTGCTCGAGCGTGACGACGAGCATTCCTTCCAAGGGACGCATGCGAGTCCCCTTCAAAAAGAACGCGGCAGCCCGAGCACGTGTTCGGCCACGTAGCTCAGCACCAGATTGGTCGAGATCGGCGCGACCTGGTACAGGCGCGTTTCGCGGAATTTGCGCTCCACGTCGTATTCGCAGGCAAAACCGAAGCCGCCGTGCGTCTGGATCGCGGTGTTCGCGGCCTCCCACGAGGCCTTGGCGGCAAGGTATTTGGCCATGTTGGCTTCGGCGCCGCAGGGCTGGTGCGCGTCGAACAGCTCGCAGGCGCGCCAGCGCATGAGGTCGGCGGCTTCGGTTTCGATGTGCGCCTCGGCAATCGGGAATTGCACGCCCTGGTTCTGGCCTATGGGGCGATCGAACACGCGGCGCTCGCGCGCATAGCGGGCGCTGCGCTCGACGAACCAGCGCGCGTCGCCTATGCACTCGGCGGCGATCAGCGTGCGCTCGGCGTTCAGCCCGTCGAGGATGTATTTGAAGCCCTGCCCTTCCTGGCCGATGAGGTTTTCTTCGGGGATTTCGAGGTTGTCAAAGAAAAGCTCGTTGGTCTCGTGGTTGACCATGTTGCGGATCGGCTTCACGGTAAGGCCCTTGCCAATCGCCTCGTGCAAATCGACGATGAAGATCGACATGCCCTCGGACTTGCGCTTGACGTCCTTGAGCGGCGTGGTGCGCGCAAGCAGAATCATCAAATCGGAGTGCTGGATGCGCGAGATCCACACCTTCTGGCCATTGACCACGTAGCGGTCGCCCTGCTTGGTCGCCGTGGTCTTGATTTTTGTGGTGTCGGTGCCGGTGGTGGGCTCGGTCACTGCCATGGATTGCAGGCGCAAAGCGCCGCTCGCGATCTTGGGCAGGTAGCGGCGCTTTTGCTCGGGCGAGCCGTGGCGCAGCAAGGTACCCATGTTGTACATCTGGCCGTGGCAGGCGCCAGCGTTGCCGCCGCAGCGGTTGACTTCCTCCATGACCACCGAAGCCTCCGCCAGCCCGAGCCCCGCGCCGCCGTATTCCTGCGGAATCATCACGGCGAGCCAGCCGGCCTGCGTGAGCGCATCGACGAATTCCTCAGGGTAGCCGCGGGCCTCGTCGATTTTGCGAAAGTATTCGTCAGGAAAGCGCTTGAAAAGATCGCGCAGCGCGGCGCGCAACTCGGGGTAGCGTTCGGTGGTGGTCATTTTGGAAACGAAGGTAAGCCAAGGACACGACTGGGCGGATTGCCAAAGGCACTTGGCAAATTTGAACAAAAACAGCCCTTAGCGCCCGTCCATAAAGCGCAAGCAGCTATCTAAAAAATAGCTATTGCAATCAACGGAACTTGCTGAAATCGGGCTTGCGTTTTTCGAGAAAGGCGCTCGCGCCTTCTTGCTGCTCGCCGGTGCTGAAATAGTTCGGGGCGACTTCCTTGATCAAGTCGTTCATGTCGTACTTCAGGATGGGCTCCATGTGGTGGTAGAACGAGCGTTTGACGATTTTGAGGCAGGTGGGCGAAAGCGAGAGGTATTCCTCACAGACCTTTTGCACTTCTTCGTCGAGCTTGGCCATGGGCACGACGGCGTTCGCCAGACCCCACTCGTAAGCCTGCTGCGCGGTGTAGCGGCGGCATAGCATCCACAGCTCGCGCGCACGCTTGTGGCCCAGCACATTGGCCGCATGCGCGACGATGTAACCCCCTGCGGGCGAACCCACGCGCGGGCCATTCTGGCCAAAGATGGCGTGTTCAGCTGCAATCGTGTAATCGCAGAAATAGGCAATATGGTGCCCGGCGCCGATCGCATAGCCATTGACGCGCGCGATCACGGGCTTGGGGCATTCGACGATTTGCCGGTTGAAGGTGAAGTTCAAGTCTTGCAGCCCGCTCTTGCCGCCCGTGCCCTTTTCCCAGTTCACGTCACCGCCGACGCAGAATGCACGCTCGCCAGTGCCCGTGAGCACGATCACGCCCACCTTGGAGTCGGCCGCGGCCTGCGCCAGCAGGCTTTCCATTTCCTTGATGTTGTCCCCTGTGAACGCATTGAGCGTCTTGGGGCGGTTGATGGTGATCGTGGCGACGTAGTTTTTGACGTCGTACATGATTTCTTTGTCGCTCATGGTGCTTCCTTGGTGATGAGGGTGGCGGGGGGGTGAAGAAAAAATGCCCTGGAGCAGGCCTTACTGCGTCTGCGCGGCGCGGCGGCGCGCGAATTCGAGGAACCAATCGAGGCTCGCGGGATTGGCGAGCGCATCACGGTTCACGACTTTTTCGAGCGGGTGCCCGAGCAGCAGCTTTTTGATGGGCAATTCGAGCTTTTTGCCCGTGAGGGTGCGCGGCACCTCGGGAACGACGAACACCTCGTCGGGCACATGGCGCGGCGAGACGGAGGTGCGGATGGCATTTTTGATGCGCTCGATCAACGGCTGATCCAAGGTAACCCCGGGACGCAGCACGACGAACATGGGCATGTAGCTCTCGCGCCCCAGGTATTCGAGGTCCACGACCAGGCTGTCGAGCACTTCGGGCAATGCTTCGACCACGCTGTAGATGTCGCTCGTGCCCATGCGCACGCCGTGGCGGTTGATGGTGGTGTCGCTGCGGCCGTAAATGATGGCGCCGCCGCGCGGCGTGATGCGAATCCAGTCGCCGTGGCGCCACACGCCCGGGAACATGTCGAAGTAACTCTCGAGGTAGCGTTTGTTGCCTGGATCGTTCCAGAAATACAGCGGCATCGAAGGCATGGGCGCGGTGCAGACCAGCTCGCCCACCTCGTCAATCACCGGCTGCCCCTGCTCGTTGAAAGCCTCCACGCGCGCGCCCAGGCAGCGGCCCTGCATCTCGCCGAGATACACCGGCAGCGTGGGCACGCCGCCGACGAAGGCTCCGGCAAAGTCGGTGCCGCCGGAAATCGGATCGATCCAAACCTCGCGCCCAAGTTTTTCAGCGAGCCAGTGGTAGCTCTCGGGCGCAAGCGGCGAGCCGGTCGAGCCAACGCCGCGCAAAGAGCGCAAATCGGCGATCTCGCGCGGCTCTATGCCATGTTTTTGACAGGCAGCAAAAAACGCCGCGCTCGCGCCGAGGAAGTGCAGCCCCACGTCACCCGCAAAGCGCCACAGAGTGCCGTAATCGGGCCAGGCGGGATTGCCGTCGTACACGCAGGCCGTCGCGCCCACGAGCAAGCCGCCGATCTGGCAGTTCCACATGATCCAGCCCGTGGTCGAGAACCAATGGAAGTTGTCTTCGGGCCCGAGGTCGTTGTGCAGGCGCATGAGCTTGACCTGTTCGAGCACGATGCCGCCGTGACCGTGCACGATGGGCTTGGGCAAGCCCGTGGTGCCCGAGGAATAGACGATCCACAGCGGATGATCAAACGGCAGCGCGGCGATCTGCAGCTCGGCGGGCTTGGCCAGGGTTTCGCTCCAGAGCACGGCGTTGCGCAGGCCATCGGGGCGCGCGTTCGTGTCCAGATAAGGCAGGAAGATGCAGCGCTGCACGCTCGGCAAGCCCTCGAGCAGCATGGCCACGGTGTCGCGGCGCTCGTACCTGCGCCCACCCCATTGGTAGCCATCGACGGCAAGCAACACTTTGGGCTCGATCTGGCGGAAGCGGTCGAGCACCGTGGGCGCGCCCATGTCGGGCGAGCACACCGACCAGATCGCACCCACCGACACCACGGCCAGAAAGGCCACCATGGTCTGCGGGATGTTGGGCAGGTACGCCGCCACGCGGTCGCCGGGCTGCACGCCCGCTTCACGCAGCCACTGCGCAAGCGCCGCGACTTGCTCTTGCAGCGTGCGCCAGGACATTTCGGAGCGCTCGCCCACCTCGTTGCGAAACACGATCGCGGGCCGCGCATCGGTGGCATGGCGGAATACCTGGCGTGCATAGTTGGTGCGCGCGCCGACGAACCACTGCGCGCCGGGCATCTTGCGCTCGGTCAGCACCTGACCGTTCCAGTTCTCGAGGGGCAGATCGAAATACTGCACGATCGCGCTCCAGAAGCCTTCGAGGTCATCGACCGACCATTGCCACAGCGCAGCATAGTCGGCAAAGCGCAAGCCTCTTTCGCGCTCCAGCCATTGCTGAAAGCGCGTGAGCTCGGCCTTCGCGACGCGCTCGGGCGAGGGTGTCCACAGAATCTCTGGCGTTTCACTGCTCATCGTGTCATTGCTCCATGGAGGATTTTTTGGCGCTATCCTGCAAGCGCACCACGCCGGCCGTCGCCAGGCGCTCGATCTCGGACGCGGCGTAGCCCAATTCGCTGAGCACGGCCGCCGTGTGCTGACCCAAAGCGGGGGGCGGCGCCATGTCACTCAGTTTGCGCATGCCCGCCGCGGGCTGTGCCGGAAAAGGAATCAAGGGGTAGCCCGGCATTTGCGGATGCTGCACGAAACGCCCGCCAAGCACCGGATCGGCCATGGCCTGCGTGACCGTGTTCACGGGGCCACAGGGGATGTCGGCTGCGTCGAACGCGGCCACCCATTCGTGTGCCGGGCGGGTGCGGAAAATGGCTTCGAGTTCGGCAAGCAATTCCTTGCTGTGGCGAATCCGCGCGGTATTGTTGTGATAGCGCTCGTCGCTGAGCCACTCGGGCTTGTCGAGCACTGCACAGAAGCGTTTGAACGCCCCTTCGTTGACCACCGAGACGCTGAACCAGGCGCCGTCGGCGGCGCAGAAATGCCGGCTCGGCACGGCGATCGGCAGGTTCACCGAGCGCACGGGCTCCCGGTGCGTGACCGCGAGCTCGCCAAACTTGTTGGCCATGATGTTGAGGATGGTGTCGGCCAGCGAGAGCTCCACGCGCTGGCCTTCGCCGGTCTTTTGCCAGTGCATCACGGCCGTGAGCACGCCGAGCGCGCCGCACATGCCCGAGACCACGTCGATCACCGGCAAGCCAATGCGTATGGGCGGATCGCCCTCCTCCCCGCTCGCGTAGAAGGCGCCGGCCATGCCTTGCACCACGCTGTCCACTGCTGGGCGCAGCCGGTACGCGGTCTGCTCGCCGAATGCGCTCACCATGTAATAAATGATGCCCGGGTGGATGGCGCGCACGTCCTCGTAGGTCAGGCCCTGCTTTTCAGCGAAGTCAGGGCGGAAGTTGTGCACCAGCACGTGCGCTTGGCGGATCAGGCGGTGCAGCACCTCGCGCCCTTCGGGCTTGCGCAGGTCGAGCGCGATCGACTCCTTGCCGCGGTTGCAGTTGACGAAGGTGACGCTGTCCTCGCCGTAAAAAGGTGGGCCGAAATGCCGCCCTTCTTCGCCGGCCAGCGCCTCGACCTTGATGACCCGCGCCCCGAGATCCGCGAGCACCATCGCGGCGTAGGGGCCGGCGATCAGGCGCGAGAGGTCGAGGACGGTGATGCCGTGCAAAACGCCTTGCATGCCCTGGCCTGCCTTATTTTTGGTTGCGCTCGAAAAAGGCGGCGATGCCCGCGCGGTGCTCGGGCGTATCTTCGAGCACCGCCATGTGCGACGACACCATGTCGAGGTGCGTGGCCAGCGCCATGGTCTGGCTTTGGTAGACGGCGCGGCGGAAAAAGCGCACGGCCTGCTGCGACTTGGAGGCGATGGTGCGCGCAAGCTCGTAAGTGACGGGCAGCAGCTGCGCATCGGGCACGGCGCGGTTCACCATGCCGATGCGCTCGGCTTCTTCGGCGCCCACTACGCGCCCCGTCCAGAACAGCTCGAGCGCGCGCGCCGTGCCTATGAGGCGCGGCAAGAACCACGCGCCGGCGTCACCCGCCATGAGGCCGATGTTGATGTAGCTCTCGGCCAGCGTGGCCGAGTTCGCCATGATGCGGATGTCGCACATCAGCGCCATGTCGCAGCCGGCGCCACGCGCCGCACCGTTGATCGCCGCGATCACGGGTTTTTCCATGCGCTCGAGTGTCAGCGCGATACGGTGCACGTGGCGGTAGAGAAAATCCTTGCGCGCCATGCTGTCCATGCCGCTGAACTTGGCCATCTCGGCAAAATCGCCGCCTGCGCAAAACGCACGCCCTGCCCCCGTAACGACGATGACCTTGACGCGCTCATCCGCCTCCGCGGCTTCCAGCGCCGCGCGCCAGGCATCGACCATGTCCATGTCGAAGGCGTTGAGCTGCTCAGGCCGGTTGAGCGTGAGCGTACCAATACCATCGGCATCGGTGTTGAACAAAATGGAGGCTTGGGCAGACATGGGGACTTTCGATGGCGCGGACAGAGTGAGAAACGAAACGACCAACACGCCCGGCTCGATCGCAGTGCATGAGGTGCCTTTGCGCAGACCGGGAGCCGCTATGTTAGCAGAACAGTTGTTAGTTAGGTTCAGCTAGTTGAATTCACCCTCCCTCGTCCGCCATAACGAAGGGAGGGCGGCAAACCGCTGGTTCAGTTTTCCAGCTCGTACAGATGGCGGTATTTTTCGCGCAGCGGATGCTTTTGCACCTTGCCGGTCGATGTCATGGGCAGCGCATCGACGATGCGGATTGACTTGGGCACCTCGAACGCGCCCAGGTGCTCCTTGCAGTGCGCGATCAGCGTGGCTTCATCGACCTGCGCACCCGGCTTGAGCGTGACGAAGGCCGTCACGGCTTCGATCCAGCGCTGGTGCGGCAAACCCACGGCGGCAGCATTTGCCACAGCGGGATGGCGCAGCAGCACGGCTTCGACCTTGACCGAAGGGACGTTTTCACCGCCGGTCTTGATCATGTCCTTTTTGCGATCCTTGAACATCATCTGTCCATCGATCCACATACCCAGGTCGCCCGTGTGGTGCCAGCCGAACGCGCGCGCCTCGGCCGTGGCTTCGGGATTTTTGTAGTAGCCCTCCATGACGTTGGGCCCACGGTGCACGATCTCGCCGACCTCGTTGGGGCCGAGGATGTTGCCTTGGTCGTCCATCACGGCGGTGTCGTTGATGAGCGCGCTCACGCCCCAGTAGGAGCCGAAACGCCGCAACTGCTCTTCGGGGCGAAACGCCATGGTCAGCGGATACATCTCGGTCTGACCCGTGCCGAGCGCGTAGTTCGGGCAGATTTCTGCTATCAAGCGGCGCAGCAGCGTCTCGGGCATGGGCGCCATCGCATAGACGCACATGCGCAGGCTGGAGAGGTCGCGCCCCGGCCGCGAAGGGTGGTCGAGGATCGCCTGGTGCATCAGCGGCAGGCCGATCAGAAAAGTCACCCGCTCGTTCTCGATCGCGTCGAGCACGGCACCGGGGTCGAAGGCGCGCATCACGATCACCGTGCCGCCCGCAGCCAGCACGCCGCACATCAGTGTGTGCTGCGCGCAGTGGAACAGCGGCAGCACGGCGATGTTCACGGCATCGCGCCACAGACCGAATTCGATCGCGTTGTTCATTGCCGCCATGACCACGGACAGATGGCTTTGCATCACGCCCTTGGGGCGCCCCGTGGTGCCGCTGGTATACATGATCTGCGCCACGTCGCGGTCGTGGAGTTCCACTTCTGTTTCGATAGCTGATTGGGCGGCAATGGCGGGCGCAAAGGCCGAAAAAGACCCTGAACCTTCGCCCTCGAGCACCCAGCCGCGTCCGGGCTGGGCTTGAAGCAAGTCGCGCAATTCTGGACGCGCGAACAAGGCCGCATCGACGAGCACGAAACGCGCTTCCGAGTGCTCGAGGATGTAACGCACGTCCTCCAGTCCCAGACCGGTGTTGATCGGCACCCAGATCAGCCCGGCGCGATGGATACCGAACATGGCGATGAGGAATTCGAGCGAGTTGTTGCACAGCGTGGCCACGCGGTCGCCGCGCGTGAGGCCTTGCGCCAGCAGCGCATTCGCGCAGCGCGTGACCTGGTCGTTGAATTCGCCGTAGCTCATGCGCTGTTTGCCGAGCACAAACACGGTTTTGTGCGGATCGCGTGCCGCCGAGCGGCGCAAAAAGTCACCGATCGCCACGCGCGCAATCGCGCCTGGCGGCGGCACGCCCTGCGTGACGGGCGTGCAAGAGGAGGTGTAAGCGGCCATGGTTTTGTCTCCTTGGTATAGATGGAGGATGGGGATGACTGCTTCCCGCTTACTCTTGCTCCCACTTCCAGTCTTTGTACATCTCGCGCAGCTTGGTCTTGAGGAACTTGCCCGTCGAGGTGCGCGGGATTTCATTGACAAACACGAAAGCGTCGGGCAACTGCCACTTCGCGAAAGTCTTGGCCAGATGCTCGCGCAGCTCTTCGGCCGTAGCGCTCATTCCGGGGCGCAGCACCACTACGGCGAGCGGACGCTCGGCCCAGCGCGGGTGCGGCACGGCGATCACGGCGGCCTCGAGCACCGCCGGGTGGCCCATGAGGTTGTTTTCGAGATCGACCGAGCTGATCCACTCGCCGCCGGACTTGATCAAGTCCTTGGTGCGGTCGGTCAGCTGCAAAAAACCCTCGGGGTCAATGGTGCCGACGTCGCCGGTGCGCAGCCAGCCATCGGCGGTGAAATTGGCCTCGCTTACCGGGGTTTCGTGGTAGCTGCCCGTGATCCAGGGGCCGCGCACCTGAATTTCACCGACCGATTTGCCATCCCACGGCACCTCGCCATGATCGCCCATGAGGCGAATCTCGACGAGCGGCGCCGCCATACCCTGCTTGACGCGGTAGGCGTATTGCTGGTCTTTGGGCAAGGCGAGCATCCACGGCTTGAGCGTGGAGACGGTGCCCAGCGGTGAGGTTTCGGTCATGCCCCAAGCGGTACCGACCACCAGGCCAAGTTCGTCGAAGCCGCGGAACAGAGATTCCGGCGCCGCCGAGCCACCCACGAGCATGCGCATCCCCGGTACCAGATCATATTTGCCAGGATTGGAGCGCAAGGTTTGCAGCAGCGAGAGCCAGATCGTGGGCACGCCACCCGTGATCGTCACGCGCTCGCGCTGGTACAGGTCGAGCAGAGATTCCGAATCGAGGTGCGGCCCCGGGAACACCTGCTTGGCGCCCATGAACGTCGCCACATAGGGCAATCCCCAGGCGTTGGCGTGGAACATGGGCACGACGGGCAGCACCGTGTCCGCCCCCGAAATGTTCAGCCCGCCAGGCAAGGCCGCGACCAGCGAGTGCAGCACCGTGGAGCGGTGCGAATACACCACGCCCTTGGGGTTGCCCGTGGTGCCCGAGGTGTAGCACATGCCGCTGGGGGCGTTTTCGTCGAGCTCGACGTATTGAAAGTCGCCCGTGGCGGCGCCGATGAACTTTTCATAGTCTTCATAAGGCGCGGGGACGGGCTGGCCCGTGAGCGGCACGACGATGATGCGCTCGAAATTCACGTCCTTGGCAAACTGGGCGAGCAGTGGCAGCAGCACGTCATCGACAAGCAGAAAGCGATCCTTCGCGTGGTTCACGATGAAGGCGATGTCGTGCGGAAACAGGCGCAGGTTGAGGTTGTGCATCACCGCGCCCGCGGCTGGAATGCCGAAGTAGCACTCGAGGTGCGCGTAATGGTTCCACATCAGCGTGGCCACGCGATCGCCGGGCTGGACGCCCGCCTTGACCAGCACCTCGGCGAGCGCCTTGGCGCGACGGTGGAAGTCTGCGTAGGTGTAGCGGTGCAAAGACTTGTCCGGCAGGCGCGAGACGATTTCGCTTTTGCCGTGATAGACGCCGGCGCGCTCGAGAAAATGGTTGAGCGACAGGGGCACTTGCATCATGGTCGAGGGGATGCTGGACTTTTGCATGTTCATTCGTCTCCTTAAGGGTGCGGGGAAAGGGGTATTTTTATGGGTGCTCGGCCCGCTGCGTCTCAGCAGTTACCCGAGTATGGTGAACTATTGTTGGGCTACGCCATGGGCTGTCAGGCGACAGCCAGCGACTGCGGCAGCGATACCGCCATGCGTGGAAAAAGCATGACGAACATGCGCTGCGCGAGGGTGTCTATATCCAGGCGGCCACCGGGCTTGTACCACTGCGCCGACCAGTTGAGTGCACCGAGCAAAGTCTGGCGCACCAGCGCCACGTCCGCATCGATGCAGCCTTGATCGGCAGCTTGTTGCAAAGACTGCGTCCACAAATCCTCATAGGCATCGCGCAAAGCCAACACCTTCGCCTGAGCTGCGGGCGAAAGACTGCGCCACTCATAAAGCAAAACGCTCATCGCATCGAGCCGCGGGCCGAGCAGCGCAGCCAGATGGCGGCGCATCATCGCAAGCAAGCGTTGCGGCAGTTGTGCTTCGCTGTCCCGTGCCTGCTGCACCGAGCGCGTGATCGCGCGCAAGCCCTCTTCCATGATCATCACGAGCAGATCTTCCTTGGAGGCGAAGTGATAGAACAACGAACCCGAGGTCATGCCCAGCGCCTGAGCGATTTCGCGTACCGAAGTGCGCTCGAAGCCCTGCTGCCGAAACAGGCTTGCCGCTGCGGCAAGGATTTCCTCTTTGCGCGAAAGCGCAGGAACTTGGTCGTCGGCAGCAGGCTTTTTCATGGTGTAAACTTTAGCATAACTAACAAGCGTTTGATTGACCTCGGATCGGGTTTCTTGTTTCCCTCGCCTTTCATTCTTTTCAACTCCCACCACAGGACTGTCATGCTCGCTCGCACCATCTTTCAGGAAGAACATGAACTTTTCCGCGACCAGGTTCGCCGCTTTCTCGAGGAAGAGGTCATCCCCCATCATGCCGCCTGGGAAGAACAAGGCATCGTGCCGCGCGAAGTCTGGCGCAAGGCCGGTGCCGCGGGCCTGCTGTGCCCGGCGATCCCCGAACAGTACGGTGGTGGCGGTGGCACGCGCTTGCACAGCGCCGTGCTGATCGAGGAGGTCGCGCGCGCTGGCGCCAGCGGCCTGGGCTTTGGCCTGCATTCCGACATCGTCGCGCCCTACATCCTGGCTTATGGCACCGAAGAACAGAAAAAAACCTGGCTGCCCAAAATGGCCGCAGGCGAAGCCATAGGCGCCATTGCGATGACCGAACCCGGCGCCGGCAGCGACCTGCAGAGTGTGCGCACACAGGCGCTGCGCGAAGGTGACGAACTCGTCATCAACGGCCAGAAAACCTTCATCACCAACGGCCAGAACGCCGACGTGGTGATCGTGGTCACCAAGACCGACCCCAACAAGGGCGCCAAGGGCACGACGCTGGTGCTCGTCGAGACGAACCGCCCCGGCTTTCAGCGCGGACGCAACCTCGAAAAAATCGGCATGAAGG
The DNA here is from genome assembly GCF_003337425.1 of Extensimonas vulgaris. Taxonomy (GTDB): domain Bacteria; phylum Pseudomonadota; class Gammaproteobacteria; order Burkholderiales; family Burkholderiaceae_C; genus Extensimonas; species Extensimonas vulgaris. The sequence goes on along the minus strand of NZ_QPJU01000004.1, from coordinate 68,747 downwards.
CGCAGGACACGTCGGAGCTGTTTTTCGATAACGTGCGTGTGCCCGTGAGCAACATCCTCGGCGGCGAAGGCAAGGGCTTTTTCCTGCTCATGCAGGAGCTTGCCTGGGAGCGCATGCAGATCGCGATTGCCGCAGTCGCGGGCGCCGAGGCCGCGCTCGACTGGACGCTTGCCTACACCAAAGAGCGCAAGGTGTTCGGCCAGCCCGTGATCGACTTCCAGCACAACCGCTTCAAGCTCGCCGAGATCAAGACCGAGGTGCAGGTGGCGCGCGTGTTCGTCGATAAATTGCTCGAATTGCTGCTGCAAGGCCAGCTCGACGCCGCCACCGCGGCCATGGCCAAATACTGGACTACCGACCTGCACTGCAAGATCGTCGATCAATGCCTGCAGATGTTCGGCGGCTTCGGCTACATGTGGGAATACCCCATTGCCCGCGCCTTTGCCGATACGCGCGTCACGCGCATCTACGGCGGCACGAACGAAATCATGAAAGAAATCATCGGCCGCACGCTTTGATGCGACCCCCGAAATCCACTCTCGAGGAAAGCCCCACCATGACCGAAGCCTTCATCTACGACGCCGTGCGCACGCCGCGCGGCAAGGGCCGCAGCTCCGGCGCCCTGCACGGCACGACGCCGATCCAGCTCGCGATCACGGCGCTGCAGGCGCTGCGCGACCGCAACCAGCTCGACACCGCCCTGGTCGATGACGTGATTCTTGGCTGCGTCGAACCCGCGGCCGAACAGGGCGCGAACATCGCGCGCGTGGCTGCGATCACGGCGGGCTACGACCAGAGCGTGGCCGGCGTGCAGGTGAACCGTTTTTGCGCGTCCGGGCTCGAAGCCTGCAACATGGCTGCGGCCAAAGTCATGTCCGGCCAGTCACCGCTGGCCATTGGCGGCGGCGTCGAAAGCATGAGCCGCGTACCCATGGGCACGAGCGGCGGCGCCTGGGCCGTCGATCCGGCCGTCGCCATCCCGACCTACTTCGTGCCGCAAGGAATTTCGGCCGACCTCATCGCAAGCCTGTATGGCTACAGCCGAGAGGATCTCGACCGCTACGCCGTCGAGAGCCAGCGCCGCGCCGCGCAGGCCTGGGCAGAAAAGCGCTTTGCCAAGTCCATCGTGCCCGTCAAGGACGTCAACGGCTGCACCGTGCTCGACCACGACGAGCACATGCGCCCGGAAACCACGCTCGAGTCGCTCGCCAAACTCGAGCCTTCATTCAAGGTGCAGGGCGAGCAATATGGCTTCGACGGCGTCGCCATCCAGCGCTACCCCACGCTGGAGCGCATCACCCACGTGCACCACGCGGGCAATTCGTCCGGCATCGTCGATGGCGCCTCGGCCGTGCTGATCGGCAACGCCGAGGTCGGTCAGCGCATGGGCCTCAAGCCGCGTGCACGCATCCGCGCCTTCGCCTCTGTCGGCAGCGAGCCCACCATCATGTTGACGGGGCCATCGTATTCGGCCGAAAAAGCGCTCAAGCTCGCGGGCATGAAGGCCTCGGACATCGACCTGTACGAGCTCAACGAGGCCTTTGCCGCGGTGGTGCTGCGCTTCATGGACGTGATGGACGTGCCGCACGACAAGATGAACGTCAATGGCGGCGCCATCGCCATGGGGCACCCGCTGGGCGCGACGGGCGGGATGATCCTGGGCACCGTGCTCGACGAACTCGAGCGCCGCAACCTTGCTACCGGGCTGGTCACGCTGTGCGTGGGCGCCGGCATGGGCACCGCCACCATCATCGAGCGCGTCTGACCCGGCTGCACCCCGGAGCACGCAGGTTTCACTCCATTTCACCAGGATTTTCACCATGACGATCGACTACAAGGTGGATGCCGACGGCATCGCCACCATCACCTGGGCCATGCAGGACGTGCCGATGAACGTCCTCAACGAACAATCCATCCCCGCGTTCAGCGAGGCCGTGCGCAAGGCCGTGGCAGACGCTGCCGTCAAGGGCGTGATCATCGCCTCGGCCAAGCCCGACTTCATCGCCGGTGCCGACCTGAACATGATGCTCGCGATCACCGACGTGCAAGGCCTGATGGACTTCGTCGCGCGCCTGCACACTTTGCTGCGCGGCATCGAAAAAAGCGGCAAGCCCTTCGTCGCCGCGCTCAACGGCACCACGCTCGGCGGCGGCTACGAAGTCGCGCTGGCCTGCCACCGCCGCATTGCGGCCGACAACCCCAAGGCCCAGATCGGCCTGCCCGAAGTCTCCATCGGCCTGCTGCCTGGTGGCGGCGGCACGCAGCGCCTGCCGCGCCTGATCGGCTTGCGCAGTGCCCTGCCCTTGCTGCTCGAAGGCAAAAAGCTGGCTCCCCAAAAGGCCCTCGAAGCCGGACTCGTCGATGAGGTCGTGCCCGCCGAGCAATTGCTCGCGCGCGCCAAAGAGTGGCTGCTCACCGAAGGCCCGAAGAACGCCGTACAGCCCTGGGATCGCAAAGGCTTCAAGCTGCCCGGCGGCGCGGTGCAAAGCCCCGTGGGCTACGAGATCTTCACGGTCGGCAACGCCATGCTGCACGCCAAGACTTTCGGCAACTACCCGGCGCCCGAAGCCATCCTGAGCAGCGTCTATAACGGCTGCCAGGTGGACATAGACACGGGCTGCAAGGTCGAAGGGCGCGAGTTCGTCAAGCTCGCGACGGGCAAGGTGTCGAAGAACATGATCCGCTCGCTGTTCTTCGGCATCGGCGACGCGAACAAGCTCGCCTCGCGCCCCAAGGGGGTACCCAAGGCCAGCTACCGCAAGGTCGGCGTCCTGGGCGCGGGCATGATGGGCGCGGGCATTGCCTATGTGTGTGCCGAAGCGGGCATGCAGGTGGTGCTGCTCGACACCAGCCTCGATGCTGCGAACAAAGGCAAGGGCTATAGCGAAGAGCTGTGGAACAAGCGCGTGGCCGCCAAGCGCATGGGCGAGGCCGAGCGCGACGCCAAGCTTGCGCTGATCCAGCCCACGACCGATTTCGCTGCGCTCGCCGGTTGCGACATCGTGATCGAGGCCGTGTTCGAAGACCGCGCCATCAAGGCCGAGGTCACGCGCAAGGCCGAAGCCCAGCTCGCACCGACGGCCATCTTTGCGTCCAACACCAGCACGCTGCCCATCACGGGCCTGGCCGAAGCCTCGGCGCGCCCGGCGAACTTCATCGGCCTGCACTTCTTCTCACCTGTGGACAAGATGCCGCTTGTCGAGATCATCCGCGGCAAGGCGACGAGCGACGAGTGCCTCGCACGCGCCATGGACTTCGTCAAGGCGATCCGCAAGACGCCCATCGTCGTCAACGACAGCCGCGGCTTCTACACCAGCCGCGTGTTCTCGACCTACGTCGGTGAGGGCCTGGCGCTGCTCGCCGAGGGCGTGGCGCCGGCCCTGATCGAAAACGCCGGCCGCATGTGCGGCATGCCCGTGGGGCCGCTCGCACTGGCCGACGAAGTGTCGCTCGAACTCATGGCACGCATCCGCAAACAAACCGCGGCCGACCTCGGCCCAGCCTACCAGCGCAGCGCCATCGACGAGGTCTGCGAGCGCATGGTGGACAAACTCGGGCGCCTGGGCAAAAAAACCGGCCAGGGCTTTTACGACTACCCGCAAGGCGCGCCCAAACACCTGTGGACTGGCCTCGCGCAGGAGTTCCCACAAGCCGCAACGCAGCCCAGCGTGGCGGACGTCAAGCAACGCCTGATGTTCATCCAGTCGGTCGAAACCGCGCGCTGCCTCGAAGAAAAGGTGCTGCTCGCGCCCATCGACGCCGATGTGGGCGCCATTTTGGGCTGGGGCTTTCCGCCCTACCTCGGCGGCCCGATTGGCCAGATCCACACCGTGGGCGTGGCCGAGTTCGTCCAGACCTGCGATGCGCTGGCGCAGCGCGTCGGCCCGCGTTTCGCCCCGCCCCAGTTGCTGCGCGACATGGCCCAGCGCGGTGCCGCCTTCTACACCCGTTGAGCGAGGGAAAGCCCCCATGCCCGTCATCCAAAGCCAAGTCGATCCGCAATCGCAGAGCTTTCAGCGCGAGCGCGAGCAGATGCTCGCGCTGATCCACCACTTCCGCGACTATGAAGACCGCGTGCGCAACACCTCCAACAGCCAGGAGGCCAAGTTTCGCGCGCGCAAGCAGCTACTGCCGCGCGAGCGCATCGCGCTGCTGCTCGATCGCGGCTCCGAATGGCTGGAGTTTTCCACGCTCGCGGGCCTGCGCATGCACGACGACGATGGCGACAAGAACGTGCTCGGTGGCGGCATCATCACCGGCATCGGCCGGGTGTCGGGCGTGCGCTGCGTGGTGATCGCGTCCGACAGTGCCATCAAGGGCGGCACCATCACACCCATGGGCATGCGCAAGGGCTTGCGTGCAGAAGCCATCGCGATGGAAAACAAGCTGCCCGTCATCCGTCTCGTCGAATCGGGCGGCGCCAACCTCATGCACGTGGGCGAGGTCTTCATCGAGGGCGGGCGCGGCTTTGCCAACCAGGCACGCCTGTCGGCCGCAGGCATTCCGCAGATCTGCGTGATGCACGGGCACTCGACGGCCGGCGGCGCCTACCTGCCCGGCATGTCCGACTACGTGATCATGGTGCGCGGACGCGCCAAGGCCTTTTTGGCCGGCCCGCCACTGCTCAAGGCCGCGACGGGCGAAATCGCCACCGACGAGGAACTGGGCGGGGCCGAAATGCACTGCACTACCTCGGGCGTGGCCGAATACCTGGCCGAGGACGACGCCGACGGCATCCGCATTGCGCGCGACATCATGGCGCGCCTGCCCTGGAACGACAAGCTGCCACTGCGCGCCCCTAAAAGCTGGAAAGAGCCGCGCTACGCCATCGACGAAATCGTGGGCACGGTGCCCGTCGATTTTCGCCACCCCTACGACGTGCGCGAGGTGCTCGCGCGCATCATCGACGATTCCGACTTCCTCGAGTTCAAGGCCTTGTACGGCAGCGCCACGGTGTGTGGCATGGGCTCCATCGAAGGACAGCCCTGCGGCTTCCTCGGCAACAACGGCCCCATCGATCCGCAAGGCGCGACCAAGGCCGCGCAATTCATCCAGCTGTGCTGCCAATCGGGCACGCCGCTCGTCTTTTTGCAGAACACCACGGGCTTTCTCGTGGGCAAGGACGTCGAGCAGGCAGGCATCATCAAGCACGGCGCGAAGATGATCCAGGCCGTCACCAACGCCACTGTGCCGCGCATCACGCTGATGATCGGCGCCTCCTTCGGCGCCGGCAACTATGGCATGTGCGGTCGCGCCTACGACCCGCGCTTCGTCTTTGCCTGGCCCAATGCGCGCGTGGCCGTGATGGGAGGCGAGCAAGCCGCAACCGTGATGCGCATCGTCACCGAAGAAAAATTTGCCCGCATGGGCAAGACGCCACCCGCCGATGCCATGCAGGCCATGCGCGAGGAAATCCTGCAGCGCTTCGACATGGAGTCGCACGCCTTCTTTGCCACGGCGCGCCTGTGGGACGACGGCATCATCGACCCGCGCGACACGCGCCGCGTGCTGGCCATGGCCCTGGCCGTGTGCCGCGAGGCCGAAGCCCGTCAACTGAACCCCAACACCTTCGGTGTGGCCCGGATGTGAGAAAGCCCATGCGTTTTAGCAAAATCCTGATCGCCAACCGTGGCGAAATCGCCTGCCGCGTGATCCGCACGGCCCAAGCCCTGGGCTACCGCACCGTGGCTGTCTATAGCGAGGCCGACGCCCAGGCCCTGCACGTCGCCCTGGCCGACGAAGCCGTGTGCATAGGCCCGCCGCCCGTGCGCGAGAGCTACCTGAACATACAGGCGCTGCTGCGCGCCGCGGCCAGCACGGGCGCCGACGCCGTGCACCCGGGCTATGGCTTTTTGTCCGAAAACGAAGCCTTTGCGCAAGCCTGCCAGGACGCCGGGCTGGTCTTCATCGGGCCAGACCCCGAAGCCATCCTGCACATGGGCAACAAGGCCGGCGCCAAGCGCTTGATGCTCGCTGCGGGCGTGCCCTGCGTGCCCGGCTACCAGGGTGCCGACCAGTCCGACGCCACGCTGATCGCGCAGGCACGCGAAATCGGTTTCCCCATCATGGTCAAGGCCGCAGCGGGCGGCGGCGGGCGTGGCATGCGCCTCGTCGCCAGGCCCGAAGACCTGCCCAACGCGCTCACGAGCGCGCGCTCCGAAGCCAAAAATGCCTTCGGCAGCGACGAGCTGATCCTCGAGCGCGCTGTGATCGAGCCGCGCCACGTCGAAATCCAGGTGTTCGGCGACCGCCACGGCAACATCATCCACCTCGGTGAGCGCGATTGTTCGATCCAGCGCCGCCACCAGAAAGTGTTCGAAGAAGCGCCCTCGCCCGCCGTCTCGCCCGAGCTGCGCGCGCGCATGGGCGCCGCCGCCGTGGCCGCGGCGCGCGCCGTGAACTACGTGGGCGCGGGCACGGTGGAGTTTTTGCTCGACCGCGACGGCAATTTTTACTTCCTCGAAATGAACACGCGCCTGCAAGTGGAGCACCCGGTGACCGAGTGCGTCACGGGGCTGGACCTCGTCGCCTGGCAGATCGCCGTGGCGCGCGGCGAGGCGCTGCCGCTGACGCAGGAACAGGTGCAGCTCGCGGGCCACGCGATCGAAGTGCGCCTGTACGCCGAAGACCCCTACGCCGACTTTTTGCCGCAAAGCGGCGACGTGCTCGTGTGGCAGCCGCCCAGCGGGCCCGGCGTGCGCGTGGACCACGGCCTGATCGAAGGCCAGGCCGTGAGCCCGCACTACGACCCCATGATCGCCAAGATCATCACCTACGGCGCGACGCGCGAAGAAGCACGCCGGCGCCTGATCGGCGCGCTGCAACACACGCAGCTGCTGGGGATCGCGAACAACCGCTCGTTTCTCGAAGCCGTGGCCGAGCATCCGGTGTTTGCCGCGGGCAATGCCACCACGGCCTTCATCGCACAGAACTTCGATGCCACGCAATGGGTACGCCCGCAGCCCGACTCGCTCGCACTCGCACTCGCGGCCGTGCTCTGGTTCGAGGCCAAAACGCCTGCAGGCGCGCGCCCCTGGCGCACCACGGGGCCGGCGCGCTGGCCCATGACGCTGGGCGAAAACGAGCGCCGCCACCTCATTTTCGTCACTGCACTGGACAAGCACGACTACCGCGTCGAGGTGGGCGCGCAAGTGCACCAGATCCGCGTGCTCGAGCGCAGCGGTGCCCGGCTCAGTCTGCTCGCCGACGGCGTGCGCCAGCACGCCCTCGCGGCGTTCCACGACGGCTCCTTGCATCTGGAATTCAAGACGCTCAGCGCCTGCTTCGAAGACCTGACCTACGCGCCGCCCGCGGGCGCCGAAGGCAGCGCCGAGGCGCGCATCGTTGCGCCCATGAATGGCAAGGTGCTGGGCGTTTTCGTGCAGCCTGGCGACCGCGTCGAAAAAGGCCAGCGCGTGGCCGTGCTCGAAGCCATGAAGATGGAGCACCAGCTGCTCGCGCGCCGCGACGGCGTGGTCGATCAGGTGCTCGTGCGCCCAGGCGACCAGGTGCCGGCGAAAGCCGTGCTCGTGTCGCTGGTCGAAGAAGAAAGCGCTTGATCGGTCAGCCACGCTTTCACCACCCTCACCATCCAAGCCAAGATCCAAGGAGACGCCCATGTCCAGCACCGCCCAGGGGGCTTCCAGCCCTTTTTACACGGCCGAGCACGCGGCCTTTCGCGACGTGATGCGCCGCTTCGTCGCAAAAGAAATCACGCCTTTCGTCGATGAATGGGACGACGCCGGCAGCTTTCCGCGCGAGCTCTACCGCAAGGCCGCCGAAGTCGGTCTGCTGGGCCTGGGCTTTCCCGAAGCCTACGGCGGCAACGATGGCGACCTGTTCATGACCATCATCGCCTCGCAGGAGCTCGCGCGCTGCGGCGCGGGTGGTGTGCTCGCGAGCCTGCTGTCGCACACCATAGGCTGCCCACCCATCGTCAACGTGGGCAGCGAAGCGCTCAAACAGCGCGTGCTGCCACCCGTGTTGCGCGGCGAAAAAATCAGCGCGTTGGGCATCACCGAGCCCTCGGGCGGCTCGGACGTGGCCAACCTCAAGACCACGGCGCGGCGCGAGGGCGACCACTACATCGTCAACGGCTCCAAGACCTTCATCACTTCGGGCATACGCGCCGACTTCTACACCGTGGCCGTGCGCACCGGCGGCCCCGGGCCCGGCGGCGTATCGCTGCTGTTGATCGAAAAAGGCACGCCCGGCTTCACGCAGACGCCGCTGCGCAAAATGGGCTGGCTGTGCTCCGACACCGCAACGCTGTATTTCGACAACTGCCGCGTGCCCGTGGAAAACCTCGTCGGCCAGGAGAACCAGGGCTTCAAGGCCATCATGAAGAACTTCAACCGCGAGCGCATCTTCCTCGCCGCGGGCGCCAATGGTTTTGCGCGCGTGTGCCTCGACGAGGCGCTCGCCTGGGCCAAGCAGCGCGAGATGTTCGGCGGCAAGCTCATCGACATGCAGGTCACGCGCCACAAGCTCGCCGACATGGCCATGCGCATCGAGGCCACGCAGGCCATGCTCGAGCTGCTGGCCTGGCGCGTCGAGCAGGGCGAGCAGCCCGTGGGCGAAATCTGCCTGCTCAAGAACCAGGCCACGCAGACCATGGCTTTTTGCGCCAACGAGGCCGTGCAGATCCACGGCGGCGCGGGCTTCATCCGCGGCGTCACTGTCGAGCGCATCTACCGCGAGGTCAAGGTCAACGCGATCGGCGGCGGCGCCGAGGAAGTCATGCGCGACCTGGCCTCGCGCCAGCTCGGGTTTTATGCATGAAATCAGCCTCTAGAGCTCGTCTATCCTGCGTTGGCAGCTATATCTAAGGTAGTAACCCGTGGTTCCCGAGACACCCTCCGCCCCGGCCACTGCTGCCGCAGCTGGCGCAACCAAGCAAGACTTGCACCGCGCCCTGCGCGAGGCATTGCAGACGGCGCCGCCCACAGGCAGCTCTGACGGCGCCGGCGGCTTTCCGCGCGCCTGGTGGGCGCATCTGGGCCGCTGCGGCATGCTGGGGCTGGGGTTTTCGCTGGACGGGCGCCCAAGTGCAGCCGACGCGGTGCAGGTCAGCGCGCTCGCGGGGCAGATCACGCACGCCACCGGCAGCCTGGGGCTGGGCATGGCCTGGATGATGCAGCAGATGCTCGGGCGCTACGTGCTCGGCCCGCTCGTGCAGCAGGGTGCCGCGGGCGCATTGGACGCATCACACGCATTGCTCACCAAGCTGCTAGCGTCAATGGCGGCGGGCGAATGCCTGCTCGCTCTGGCCATCTCCGAGCCCGGCGTGGGTGCGCAGCCCAAGCACCTGCGCACGCGCGCCGTGCAGCCATCGGGCGCAGCGGGTGACGGCGACTGGGTGCTCGACGGGCACAAAGCCTTCGTCAGCAACGGCCCTGCGGCCGACGCGATCATCGTGCTTGCCGTGAGTGCCGTGCACGAGGGCCGCAAGCGCTTCGACGCCTTTTTGCTCGACGCCCAGACCCCCGGCCTCACGCGCGAGGCGAACGCGCGCGTGCAAGGGCTGGCGCCGCTGGGGCATTGCGACCTGCGGCTTGAATCTTGCCGCGTGCCCGCAAGCCGGCGCATCGGCCCGCCCGGACGGGCGTTCGAAACCATCGCGCGGCCCGTGCGCGCCGTCGAAGATGCGCTGCTGCTCGGCCCGCTGCTCGGCGCCATGCAGTGCGAGCTCGAAGCGCTCGCGCATGCCCTCGGCACGTCGGCCGTGGCTGCGGGCACTGCCGACACAGCTGCCAGCGACGCCGTGCGCGAACTCGGTGCGCTGCAACTCGAATGGCAAGCGCTGCACGCCGTGCGCGACGCCGTCGCCCGCCAGCTCGAAGTGCACGGCTGCGACGACGCACTGGCCTTTGCCACCGTAGGCGCGCGCCGCCTGCTCGAACGCTGGCAGACAGCGTATGAAAACGCCTGGGAAGCGGCGTCACAAGCCTTGGGCATCGCAGCGCTGCCCTCTCTCACCCGTGATCTGCGTCTGGTGCTGGGCATCGCGCGCGGCGTCGCGCACTCTCGTCAACTCCAAACGGGGCAACAGTTGCTCCAGTCACTCCACCCATGAAAACCGAGCATTCCGACCATTTTTCATCCATAGACCGCGTCGCCCAGAGCTTCGCTTCTGTCGATTACATCGCAAGCCCCGCGATCGCCACCTCGGTCTATCTGGGCTTTCACCTCGAAAAGCCCATCCTCATCGAAGGCCCCGCCGGTGTGGGCAAGACCGAGCTCGCCAAGAGCATGGCGGAGATTCTCGACGTACCGCTGATCCGCATGCAGTGCTACGAGGGCCTGGACGAATCCAAGGCGCTGTACGAATGGAAATACGGCAAGCAGCTGCTCTATACCCAGCTGCTCAAGGACAAGCTCGGCGAGATGATGCAGGGCGCCCAGGGCCTGGCCGAGTCCATGGACCGTCTGCACGCGCACGACGACCTGTTTTTCAGCGAGCATTTCCTCGAGCCGCGCCCGCTGTACCAGGCGCTGCACCAAGAAAAAGGCTGCGTGCTGCTGATCGACGAAATCGACAAGTCCGACCCTGAATTCGAGGCCTTTTTGCTCGAAGTGCTGTCGGATTTCCAGGTTTCGGTGCCCGAACTCGGCACCATCAAGGCCAAGGTCAAGCCCATCGTGTTCCTGACCAGCAACAACACGCGCGAGATGAGCGACGCGCTCAAGCGCCGCTGCCTGCACCTGCACATCACCTTCCCCGAACCGGCGCTCGAGCGCCGCATTCTCGAGCGGCGCGTGCCAGGCCTGTCCGACACGCTCAACCGCGAACTGGTCGCCTTCGTCCAGGCGGTGCGCCAGCTCGACCTCAAGAAGCTCCCCTCGGTCAGCGAAACCATAGACTGGGCCAAAACGCTGCTGCTGCTCAACGCCGAGCACCTGAGCCTGGACCTGGTGCGCGACACGCTCAACGTGTTCCTCAAGTTCGAGCAGGACATCGCCACGGCGAACGAGCAGATGGGGAATCTGTTGCAACAAGCCCGCAAGGACGCAGAGGTGTCCCATGCAAGCCACGCTTGAAGATTTTTTCAAGGCGCTGCGCGGCAGCGACCTCGAAGTGCACCTGAACGCGCAGGTCGATGCGGCGCGCGCCGTCGAGCTCGTCGGCTGGAGCGACCGCACGCTGCTGAAAAACGCGCTCGGCACCACGCTGGCCAAGACCACGGCAGACCGCGTGCTGTTCGACGAGGCCTTCGACCGCTTCTTTCGCTTCGATGCGTTCCAAAAACCGGCAGCAGCAAAGGCCGGCACCTCGGGCGCGAGCCCCGGCGCCGAGCAAAATGCCGACCAGACCACGACTGATCAGCCCAAGGACGAGCAGCCCCAAATGGGCTCGGGCGGCCCCGGTGGCTGCCAGGGCAGCGGCGGGCAGGCGCTGTCGCAGCTGCTGCTTTCGGGCGATTCGGCGGCGCTCGCCAAACGCATGCAGGAAGCCGCGCGCGAAGTCGGCCTGACCGACATCTGGTTCTTCACCCAAAAAGGCTACTACACGCAAAAAATCCAGCAGGCCATGGGGCTGGAGCTGCTCGACCGCGAAATCGCCGACGCCAAGCGCCAGACCATGGCGCCCGAGCGCGCCAAAGCGCTCGAGCTCGCGCGCAAGCGCCTGTTCAACGAGGTGCGCAACTTCGTCGAGCGCAAGCTCGCGCTCTACGGCACCGCGCCCACGCGCCAGCTGCACGACGATTTTCTGCAGACGCAAAAGCTCTCGAACATCGAAAAACGCGACTTCGAGCGCATGCACATCATCGTGCGCAAAATGGCCAAGCGCCTGGCCGAACGCCACGCGCGGCGCAAAAAGCAGCGCGTGCACGGCCAGCTCGACTTCCGCAAGACGCTGCGCAAAAACGCTGCCTACGGCGGCATCCTCTTCGAGACCTTCTGGCGCACCAAGGTGGTCGATAGACCGCGCGTGATCGCCATCTGCGACGTGAGCGGCTCGGTGCGCCAGTACGCACGCTTTTTGCTCCTGTTTTTATACAGCCTGGACGAGCAGCTGAGCGGCGTGCGCAGCTATGCGTTCACCAACCATCTGGTCGATGTCAGCGACACCTTCACGCAGCTGCCGGTCGAGCAGGCCGTGGACAAGGTCATCCAGGCCGTGGGCGGCGCGGGCAGTGACTACGGCCAGACCCTGCTCGACATCGAAGAACAATTGCTCGACCAGATCGATCGCCGCACCACCATCCTGTTCCTCGGCGACGCGCGCAACAACCGCGGCGAGGCGCACACCGAAGTCATGCGCCTGCTCTACGAGCGCGCGCGCCGCGTGATCTGGCTCAACCCCGAGCCCACCTCGTTCTGGGGCCTGGGCGATTCGGAGATGAAGCGCTACGCACCCTACTGCCATATCGCGCGCGAGTGCAATTCGCTCGTGCAGCTCGAAAGTGTGCTCGATGCGCTGCTGCGCACGCACTCCGCCAGCGCCTGAGCCCCCACGCCATATTGCTTTCACCAAAGGAGAATCTCTTGAGTACCCCCGCCTCTGCGCAAGACCGCATCGCCGCCTGGAAACAAAAGTGGAACGAGAGCACGTTCCTCAAAGCCCAGGGTCTCGAAGTCGAAGAAACCGGCGTGGGCCGCGTCACCGTGCGCCTGCCGCAAGTGCAGCCGTCCCAGCTCGGCGGCGGCGGCACCGACAACGAGCTCAACAGCGGGGTGCTCAATGGCGGCGTCATCTCGTACATGTTCGACGGCGCGCTCGGCTGGGCCATCATGTCCGCGCTCATGGATCTGCCCGAAGCCAAGGAAATCAACCCCTCCGACCTGCGCCAGTTCACCATCAACCTCGACATCACCTTCCTCGACGCCGCCATAGGCTCGCGCTTCGAGGCGCATGGCCGCATCGTGCGCGTGAGCAAGTCCACCGCCTTTGCCGAGGGTGACTTCGTCGATGCCAACGGCAAAGTCTGCGCGACGGCCAAGGGCATCTGGCGCATCTTCTGGCCGCGCAACAAGCTTGCCGCAGCCAGCTGACGGCCGCCACCCGCCCCCCGACACAACACCTATCACCACCGACGAATCCACCGGAGACAAGCATGACCAAGACCACCCTGCGCATAGGCAGCGCCTCGGGCTTCTGGGGCGACACCGAGTTTTCCGCGGCCCAGCTCATCGAACACGGCAACATCGACGTGCTGGTGTTCGACTACCTCGCGGAAATCACCATGTCGCTGCTCAGCCGCGTCAAGGCCAAAGACCCGGCGCAGGGCTACGCGCCCGACTTCATCAGCACCATGCGCCCGCTGATGAAAGAGATCAAGGCGCGCGGCATCAAGGTGGTCGCGAATGCCGGTGGCGTCAACCCTTCCGCCTGCCGCGCGGCGCTGGTCGCGGCAGCGCAGGCCGAAGGCGTGGACTTGAAGATCGCCGCCGTGCTCGGCGACGACCTCATGCCGCAGGTCGAAGCGCTGCGCGCTGCGCAAACCAAAGAGATGTTCTCGGGCGCACCCTTCCCGCAAAAGGTCATGAGCGCGAACGCCTACCTCGGCGCCTTCCCCATTGCCGCGGCGCTCTCCGCGGGCGCCGACATCGTGGTCACGGGCCGCTGCGTCGACAGCGCCGTCACGCTCGGGCCGCTGATCCACGCCTTCGGCTGGAGCGCCACCGACTACGACCGCCTCGCACAAGGCAGCCTCGCGGGCCACCTGATCGAATGCGGCACGCAGACCACCGGCGGCAACTACACCGATTGGGAATCCGTGCCCGGCTGGGACGACATGGGCTTTCCGATCGCCGAGTGCCGCGCCGACGGCAGCTTCGTCATCACCAAACCCGAAGGCACGGGCGGGCTCGTGTGTCCCTCCACCGTGGGCGAGCAAATGCTCTACGAAATCGGCGACCCGCGCGCCTACATCCTGCCCGACGTGGTGTGCGACTTCACGGGCGTCACGCTCACGCAGCTCGGCCCCGACCAGGTCGAGGTCAAGGGCGCACGCGGCCGCGCACCCACCGACCAGGCCAAGGTCAGCGTCACCTACGCCGACGGTTTTCGCGCCATGAGCCTGTTCATGATCGGCGGCATAGACGCGGGCCCCAAGGCACACCGCGTGGGCGCGGCCATGCTTGCGCGCCTGCGCCGCTATTTCGCACAGCGCGGCTGGCCCGACTTCTCCGAAACCAGCGTCGAAGCCATAGGCGCCGAAGACACCTACGGCCCGCACGCACGTTCGAACTCGCGCGAAGTCATGCTCAAGGTGGGCGTGCGTCACCCCATGAAGGACGCGCTGGAGCTGTTTTCGCGCGAAGTCGCGCCGCTCGCACTGATGTCGGCCCCGGCGATCACGGGCTTCACCGGCGGTCGCCCCAAGGTGCAGCCTGTCGTGCGCTTGTTCTCGTGCCTGGTGCCCAAGGCGCAGGTCGTGACCAGCATAGACATGGGCGAGCAGACCGTGCCTGCGCCGCAATGGAGCGGCCAGCCTTTCAACCCCGCGAGCCTGCCCGCCGTCACGGGCCCGTTGCCCGCCGCCAACGCCTTTGCGCGCGGCGTGCGCACCGTGCCGCTGGTCAGGCTCGCCTGGGGGCGCAGCGGCGACAAGGGCGACGCGGCCAACATCGGCATCATCGCGCGCCGCCCCGAATTTCTGCCCTTCATCCGCGCCGCGCTGACCGAGCAGGCCGTGGCCGGCTATTTTGCGCACCTCGTCAAAGGCAAGGTCGAGCGCTTCGACCTGCCGGGCACGCACGCGCTGAACTTCCTGCTCCAAGAGGCCCTCGGCGGCGGCGGCATCGCCTCGATCCGCATGGACCCGCAAGCCAAGGCCTACGCGCAGATGCTGCTCGACTTCCCCGTTCCCATCCCGGCTGAAATGGCCATCTGATGGGCGCAGCATTTCCTTTCCCCCACCCCATGACAGCGAGGAGATAGACCATGAACGCACCCATCAAGCCCAGCACCTCCATGGAGGCCCTGCAAGCGCGCATCCGCGACATCCAAGAAGCCACGCGCGGCGTGACGGCGCAGTACGACCGCGCCTACATCCTGCAGTGCATCAAGGAAGACCGCTTCCCCGACGAACTCTGGGCCAAGCTCGGTGAATTCGGCCTGCTGGGCCTCTCGATCCCCGAGGAATACGGCGGCTCGGGCGGCGGCGTGCTCGAAATCACCGCGCTCAACGAGGCCCTGGCCCTCGCCGGCGTACCCACGCTGTTCCTCGTCGTCACGGGGCTGGGCCGCGTGCCCATCGTGCGCAACGGCACGCCCGAGCAGATCAAGAAATACGTCACCCCGACCTGCACCGGCGAAAAGAAGATGTGCTTTGCCATCACCGAACCCAACGCCGGCACCAACAGCTTCGCGATGACCACGCTCGCCCAACCGAACGGCAAGGGCGGCTGGACGCTCAATGGCCAAAAGGTGTTCATCTCCGGCGCACGCGACGCCGACTACATGCTCGTCGTGGCGCGCACCACACGCGCGGCCGAGGTCAAGAACCGCACCGAAGGCATGTCGCTGTTCGTGCTCGACATGAAGACGCCCGGCATCAAGCTGCAGCAGCTCAACATCCAGGTCGAGACGGCCGAGCGCCAGTACATGGTGTTCTTCGACAACGTCGAACTGCCCGCCGACGCGCTGATCGGCGAGGCCGGCAAGGGCGCCAAGGCGATGTTCGAAGGCTTGAATTCCGAACGCCTGCTCGCCGCCGGCGCCGCACTCGGACTGGGCGACTATGCGCTTGCCAAGGCCGTGGCCTACTCCAAGGACCGCAAGCCTTTCGGCAAGCCGATCGGCTCGTACCAGGCGCTGCAACACCGCATGGCCATGGCCAAGGCGCAGCTCGAGGCCGCACGCCTCATGACCTACTCGGCCGCCGAGCGCTTCGACGCCGGTGAAGACGCAGGCGCGCACGCCAACATGGCCAAGCTGCTCGGCTCCGAAGCCGCCGTCGCCGCCGTCGAAGCCGCGCTGCAAACGCATGGCGGCTACGGGTTCGATCGCGACTACGACGTGGTCACGCTCTGGCCCATGCTGCGCCTGCTCAAGATCGCGCCGATCAACAACGAAATGTTGCTCAACTACATCGGCGAACACGTGCTGGGCTTGCCCAAGTCGTATTGAACCCAGCGCTGCGCGCCTACGCGGGTGTTGGCGGAGGTCATTTTGGCCGCGGCGAAAACCAGGCCACGTAGAGCGCGGGTAGTACCACCAGCGTGAGCAAGGTGGCCGTGACCAGGCCGCCGATCACGACGATGGCCAGCGGGCGCTGCGTCTCGGAGCCGATTTCGTGCGACAAGGCCATGGGCAGCAGCCCGAGCATGGCGAGCAGCGCCGTCATCAACACCGTGCGCAGGCGCTGCAGCGAGCCCTGGCGCACGGCTTCGAGGACGCTCAGGCCGCCGGCCTGCAATTGCTGATAGACCGAAAGCATCACCACGCCGTTGAGCACGGCCTGGCCCGACAGCGCAATGAAGCCAATCGCGGCGGACACCGACAAGGGAATGTCCAGCACCCACAGCGCCAGAAAACCGCCGATCAGCGCGAGCGGCACGTTGACCAGGATCAGCGCCGCCGTCTTGATCGACTTGAACGCATCGAACAGCAGCACGAAGATCAGCAGCAGCGAGATCGGCGTCACGATCGAAAGGCGCTGCATGGCGCGCTCCTGGTTTTCGAACTCGCCCGACCAGGTGACCTGGTAGCTCGTGGGAATTTTGACATTGCGCGCGACGCGCTCCTTCATGTCCGCGACCACCGAGCCCATGTCGCGGCCCTGGATGAAGATGCCGATCGCGGTGGTGCGCCGGCCGGCCTCGCGCGCGATGTTCATCGCCCCCAAGGATTCGCGGATGTGCGCCACGGCGCTCAGCGGCACGTAGCCGCCTTCGGGCGTGGCGATGGGCGTTTGCGGCAGCCGCGCGATGACGCGCTGGTCTTCGGGCAGGCGCACGGCCACGGCAAACTTGCGCTCGCCTTCCCAGATGCTGGTCGCGGCCTTGCCCGCGAGCGCGGCCTCGATCACGTCCTCGATGTCGCCCACGTTGAGGCCGTAGCGCGCGGCCTGGTCGCGGTCGATGTCGATGAGCAGCTGCGG
The DNA here is from genome assembly GCF_003337425.1 of Extensimonas vulgaris. Classification (GTDB taxonomy): domain Bacteria; phylum Pseudomonadota; class Gammaproteobacteria; order Burkholderiales; family Burkholderiaceae_C; genus Extensimonas; species Extensimonas vulgaris. The sequence continues at coordinate 51,696 of NZ_QPJU01000004.1, read as the reverse complement.
CACCTGGCCGTCGCGGTCGATCTCGGCGCGCGCCACCCCTGCGACCTGGCGCACCTGCTGCGCGATTTCGTCGGTGATGCGCTTCATCTCGACCAGATCGTCGCCCGCGAGCTTGATGACGATCTGGCCCTTGATCTGCGAGATCGATTCGAGCACGTTGTCGCGGATCGGCTGCGAAAACGCAGGGTCTATGCCGGGGATGGCGCGCAATGCGTGATCCATTTGCTCGATGATCTTTTCCTTGGTCATGCCGTGGCGCCACTGCTCCTCGGGCTTGAGATCGACGAAGGTCTCGGTCATGGAGATGGTCTTGGGGTCGGTGCCATCCTCGGGCTGCCCGGCTTTGGAGACCGTGGTGCGCACTTCAGGCACCGACAAAAGCGCCTGCCGCGCCTGATGCAGGATGTGCGTCGCCTCGGCACTGGACACGCTGGGCGCAAGGTCGAAGTTCACCCAGATGGTGCCTTCGTCGAGCTCGGGCAAAAACTCCGACCCGAGCCGCGCCGCCGCCACCATCGCCACGCCGAACACCGCCACCGCAATCAGGGTGACCCGGCGCCGGTGCGTGAGCGCCCAGTCGAGCAGCGGGACGTACCACTGCTTGGCCCTTGCCACCAGCCGGTTGTCGCCATGCGGCAGTTTTTTGCGCAGCGTCCAGTAGGCGAGCAGTGGCACCAGCGTGAGCGAAAACACCAGCGAGCCGACGAGCGCCGTGGTCACCGACAGGGCCATGGGGCGGAAGATGCGCCCTTCGTGGCGCTGCAGCGCAAAGATCGGGATGTGCGCCGCGATGATGATGAGCATGGAAAACAGCGTGGGCCGCCCGACTTCGCTCGCGGCATCGATGATGGTTGCGCGCCGCGTGTCCTCGTCCATGTTTTCGCCGCGCTCGGCCAGGCGGTGCATGATGTTCTCGACCACGATCACCGCGCCATCGACGATGATGCCGAAGTCCATCGCGCCCAGGCTCAGCAGGTTCGCCGGCACGCCGAGGATTTTGAGCCCCATGAAGGTGGACAGCAGCGCCAGCGGGATGATGGCCACCACGGCGATGCTCGCGCGCAGATTGGACAGAAAAAGGTAGAGCACCAAAGACACCAGCAGCGCGCCTTCCACAAGGTTATGGAACACCGTGCTGAGGGTCTTGTCCATGAGCCAGGTGCGGTCGTAGAACGGCACGATCTGCACGCCCGGCGGCAGCCCGCGGGCGTTGAGCTCGGCGATCTTTTGCTTGACGCCTTGCAACACCTCGCGCGGGTTCTCGCCCTTGCGCATCACGACGATGCCGGTCACGACATCGTCGTCCTGGTCCTGGCCGACCACGCCCAGGCGCGGCACGGCGCCCACCTTGACCTGCGCCACGTCCCGGATCAGCACCGGCGTGCCGTTGTGCGCCGCAACGACGATGCGCCCTATGTCTTCGCTCGAACGCAGCAGCCCGATGCCGCGGATCGTGAACTGCTGCGCACCCTGCGCCACGTAGCTGCCGCCCGCATTGGCGTTGCCGCGTCCCAGCGCGTCGAGCAGGTTCTGGAAGGTGACCTTGTAGGCGCGTAGCGCGTCCAGATTGGGCTGCACCTCGTACTGCTTGATGGCGCCGCCCATGGCCACCACGTCGGCCACGCCCGGCACCTGGCGCAGCGCACGCTCCACCGTCCAGTCTTCGATGCTGCGCAGCTCGGTGGTCGAAAGGCCGTCACCCTTGATCCGGTAGCGCATGATCTCGCCCACGGGTGTGGCGTTGGGGGCGATCTGCGCCTGCACGTTGGGCGGCAAGTCCGTGCCCGCGAGGCGCTCGCCGACCTGCTGGCGCGCGACGTTGATATCGACGTCTTCGTCGTAGGTCACCACCATGTAAGACAAACCGAACTGCGTGTGCGAAAACACCCGGATCGCGTGCGGCAGGCCCGATAGCGCCACCTCGATCGGCAAGGTGACCTGCTTTTCCACCTCCTCGGGGGCGCGGCCCGGATAGAGTGTGATCACGGTCACCTGCGCGTCCGTGACGTCCGGGAACGCCTCGACCGACAGGTTTTTGAACGCAATCACGCCGGCCAGCGCAAACAGCAGCGTGCCCAGCACGATGAACAGCGGCTGGTGCAGCGCGTAGTGGATCAGCCGCTTCATTGCGCTTCCTTTTTCACGCCAGCGTCTTCGATGCCCATGGCGTACTGCTGGGCCAGTTGCAGCACATTCTGCGAAACCACCTTCTCGCCGGCACGCAAACCCGCGGTAATGACGACCTGCGACTGTCCTTCATTGCCCACCGTCACCGTGCGCGGCTCGAACACGCCGGGCTCGCGCTGCACGAACACGACATGCGCGTTGCCGCGCAAAGTCACGGCCTGCGCGGGCACCACGACGCCGCCGGGGCTTTTTTGCGTCAGGTGCACGGTGGCGAGCATTTCGGCCTTGAGGCGCCGGTCGGGGTTGGGCACCACGCCACGCACTTTGATGGTGCGCGTGGTCGGATCGATGGCGTCCGCGAGCGCCATGACCTGGCCCGTGAAGCGCTCGCCTGGATAGGCGTTGACCGTGAGGCTGAAGCGGCTGCCGGGCTGCAGTGCCGCCAGGTCGGCCTCGTGCGCATCGATCTGCAGCCACAACACGCTCGGATCGGTCACGACGAACAGCGCCGGTGTGCCGGGGCCGGACTGGTCGGGGCGCAACTCCTGCCCCGGATTCAGGTTGCGCTCCACCACCACGCCGGCAATGTCGGATTTGATGGCCAGCTGCTGATCCACGCGCGCGTCGCCGCCATACAGGCGCGTGCGCGCAACCGCACGCGCAGACTCGGCTTGCGCACTCACGGCGTCAGCCTGCGCCTGTTCGAGGTCTTTGCGCGCCACGATGCCCGCCGCGAACAGTTCGCGCTGACGCTGCAAGGCCTTGAGCGCGACACTTTCCTGGGCACGCGCCTTGGCAGCGTCCGCCTGCGCCTGACCAAAGTCGGGCGAGGCCAGCAAGGCCAGCACCGTGCCGGCTTTGACGGTTTGCCCCAAGTCCGCCCGCATCGCAGCCACACGGCCCGCAAACGCAGGATAGATGCGCTCCGTGCGCTCCTCATTCCATACCAGGCGCGCAGGCAGATCGAGCGCGATGTTCTGGCTCGGTTGCGCCGTGGCCACGCCCAGCAACGCGAGCTGCGGATGCCCTGGCGGGAAATGCAGCTGGCCGTTTTGCACGATGGGCGGCGCCGCCTCGGGCGCGGCGCTCGCAGCCTCGGACGAGGCCGCGCGGCCGCAACCGCCGAGCAACGCTGCCGCCGCGAGCGCCAGCAGGCCCAGCGGCACACCGCGGCGCAGGCGGGCGCGAAGGGCTTTGTGAAAAGAAAAGTTCATCAACATGGCTTGTGCATCCCAAAAAACGGCGTTCGTGCGCCCCACGGTCAGGGCTGTGGCCCGAGCAGCGCTTGTGGCTGCACGCGCAACTGCCAGGCGCCGAGCGCTTTGGCGTAGTCGGCGCGCGCGGTGACCGCGTCGAGCAGGGTGGCGCGCAGCGTGCGGCGTGCGTCGAGCAAATCGGTCAGCGGCAGCGCACCTTTGGCGTACGCGAATTCGGCGCTTTGGGCTACCTCGCGCGCCCGCGGCAAGATGCCGCGCTCGAAGCTCGCCACGCGCTGCGCGGCGCGCAAGGCGGTCTGCTGTAGGTTTTGCAAGTCCAGGCGTGCCTGGCGGCGCGTGTCGTCGAGCAGCTCCTGCGCTTGCTCCTCCATGGCTTGCGCACGGCCGATCTCGCCCTCGTAGTGGTAGCCCCATTGCAGCGGCATCTGGATGCGCAGCTCGACCAGGCGGTTCGAGGTGCCCGGCCAATGGTCGTAAGACGCTCCCAGCGTCCAGTCGGACTTGCGCTGCGCGTTCGCCAAGGCGAGCGCCGCCTGCGCGGCGCGAAGTCGCGAGAGCGCCGCGCGCACGTCGCTGCGATCCTCCACCAGCGCGTCCAGGTCGGCACGCAGCGCGGGCGGCAGCGCGGTGTCGGCCGTTGCCGGGGCAGCGGGCCAGTCGCTCGCCGAAGCGCTGAGCGCCGCACCCGCGCCCAGGCCCGCGTTGCGGCCAATGATTTGCACCAGGGCCACGGCCGCCTGCTCGTACGCGAGCGTGGCGGCCTGCGTGTCGGTATGCGCGCGCTCGGCCTCGATGCGCGTGCGCTGCACGTCTTGCGCCGCAAGGTCGCCCGCCTGCAGCCGGCGCTCGGCCAGGCGTGCGAGCTCCTGTGCGCTGTGCTCTATGGCCTGCGTTTCGTGCAGGCGCTCCTGCGCCGCCAGCAACTCGAAGTACGCCGCGAGCGCGGCCTGCAGCTGCTGCGTTTGCACCTCGTGCACGTCCGACTGCGCGGCGTCTGCGCTGCGCTGGGCGGCCTCGGTGCGCAGCGCGCGTTTGTTGCCGCGCTCCCAAGTCCAGTCGAGCTCCAGCGACTTGTCGATGCGCTTTTGCCCGAGCAAACTGCCGCTGCCCAGCCCGTGCTGCAAATCCATGGACGAAGACTTGCCGGTGAACACGGGCAAAGGCGCATGGTCGGCACTCTTGATGTCGGCCTGCGCTGCCGACAACGCTGCACGCGCCTGCAGCACGGCGCTGCTGTCGCGCGCTGCCGCAAGCACCTGCGCCAAGGTCAGGGCCCGCGCGCCGGCGGCTTGCGCCATGGCTGCCGGCTCGGCCAGCGCAGGCGCAAGCATTGCGGGCGCCGGCATCGCAGGTGCGGCGCGCTCTTGCGCGGGCGCCGCACCCGCCCATGCGAGCGCCCCGAGCGCCCAAACCACACCGCAGCGGCGAAGAACGAGGGACTGTCGTATGCTCATGCCGCGTTTATCGCGCGTGCGACCTGACCGCGACCTGACCTTTCCCCGACCCTCTACGCCCCATGCGAATCCTGCTCGTAGAAGACGACGCCGTGCTGCACGGCGTCATGCTGCGCAGCCTCACCGAAGCCGGGCACCGCGTCGATCTGGCGCGCAGCGTGGCCGAGGCGCAGCATTTTTGGCGCGTGCAGAGCTTCGATGCCGTGCTGCTCGACCTGAATCTGCCGCTCGACAACACCCCTGGCAGCGCACAAAGCAGTGCGCCAGGCAGCGGCCTCACGGCGCTGCGCGCCGCGCGTGCGCGGGGCGACCGCACGCCGGTGCTGGTGCTCACGGCGCGCGACCGCACCGAAGAACGCATCGCCGGCCTGGACGCGGGCGCCGACGACTACCTGGGCAAGCCGTTCGACCTCGCCGAGGTCGAAGCGCGCCTGCGCGCCCTGGCGCGACGCGCCCAAGGTGCCGACGACCACGTGTGTGTAGGCGCGCTCGCGCTCGACCGGCGCGCACGCCGCTTCACCGCGCAAGGGCAGCCGCTGGAGCTGCCGGCGCGCGAATTCGAAGTGCTGTGGGAGCTCATGACGCCGCCGGGGCGTGTGGTCAGCAAACGCCAGCTCGCCGAAAAGCTCTCGGACTTCGACGAGCTGCTGGGCGACAACGCGCTCGAGGCGTTCATCTCGCGCCTGCGCAAAAAGCTCGCGGACAGCGGCGCAGGCATACGCACGCTGCGCGGCCTCGGCTACATGCTCGAAGCGCAGTAAGCGTCCATTTCCGCAGGGAACATGCCCTCAGACACCCCCGCAGCGCGCGCCACACCCATGCCCCAGAAGGCGCCCATGGGTGCACAGCCAGAAACCGCACCGGCGGCAGGCCTTCGGACGGCACACACGCCTCTGCCCTCGCTGCGCACGCGGCTGCTGCGCCACGTGCTCGCGCCGCTCGCGCTGACCTGGCTCGTGGGCACGGCCATCTCGGTGCTGGTGGCCAATGGCTTTGTGCAGCGCGCCTTCGACCGCTCCATCCTGGATGACGCCTACGCCGTCGCCGCGAACGTGCGCGCGGCCAATGGTCGGCTCGAATTCGCACTGACTTCGCGCGAAGTCCAGGCGGTGCTGTTCGACCAGGTCGAGACGGTGTATTTCGCGGTGCTGCGCCCCGACGGCACGATGCTCGCTGGCAACGCCAATCTGCCCGTGCCAGCGCCGCAAGCCGGGGAGGAATACCGGTTTTCCGACGTGTCTTACCAAGGCCATGCGCTGCGCGCGGTGCGCTTGCACGCCCGCGGGTCGCCGCCTTTCGACGTGGTCATGGCACAGACCGTGCACAGCCGCGCGGCGCTGCTGCGCAGCGTGCTGGGGTATTCGATAGCGCCGCAGATCGTGCTCTTGCTCGCGCTGAGCTGGTGGCTGCGGCGCGCCATCCAGCGCGACCTGCAGCCGCTCGTCGCACTGCAGCAAGCGCTGGCGCAGCGCGCCGCGCGCGACCTCGCCCCGCTGCAGGTACGGCCCTCGACGCGCGACCTCTGGAACCTCGGAGCCGCGGTGAACGGCCTGCTCGCGCGCGTGGCCGACAGCGTGCGCGCGCAACGCGAATTCGCCGGCAATGTCGCACACGAGCTGCGCACGCCGCTCGCGGGCATCCGGGCGCTCGCAAGCTACGCGCTGCAGCACGACGAGCCCGCCGTGTGGCAAGCGCAATTGCATGCCATTTTGCACAGCGAAGAGCGCGCGAGCCACCTGGTAGAGCAATTGCTGGCGCTTGCGCTGGCCGACGAGGCCGGCTACGTGCTGCCCGCCCAGCCCGTGCGCCTCGACGAGCTCGTGCATGCCGTGGTGCTGCGCTTTTTGCAGCGCGCCGACGCCGCACAGGTCGATCTGGGCGCGCGCGGCCTCGAACAGGCGGTGACGCTGCAGGCCCAGCCCGTGCTGCTCGAAGGCGTGCTGCACAACCTCATCGACAACGCCTTGCGCCACGGCCGCCCAGCGCGCGGCGGCGTCGCGGCGCAGATCACCGTGGCGCTCGAGCACACGGGCGGCGAAGTGGTGCTTGCGGTCAGCGACAACGGCCCCGGCATCTCGCCCGCGCTGCGCGACCGGCTGCGCCAGCGCTGGGTGCAAGGCGAGGTAGGACAGAGCCTGGGCCAAGGCGCGGGCCTGGGTCTGGCCATCGTCACGCGCTACGCCGAGCTGCTGGGCGCACGCCTGGAGATCACGACCCCGCCGCAAGGCGGCTTGTGCGTGCGCCTCGTGTGGCCTGGCCCCTAGCAGCCTGTCGGACTTTGGGCGTCGATAGCGAGAATGGGCCCCAGCGAGGCCAGTTTTTGCCGGATTCGCAGCCCCATAGCGGGACTATGGGGCAAGAAGCCGGTAAAAAATGGGCCGCTGCGGCGCATTCGCAGCCGACGATTCCAAAGTCCGACAGGCTGCTAGTGCAACGGCTTGAGACAGCCAGCGGACAATTCATCAAAAGCCGGAGACGCTCTTTGGCTGACCAGACGATGCTCCCGATCAACGCCACGTCACGCGCAAGTCACGAATGCCGCCCATGATGGCCGCGCATGACATGCATAGACTTGGTGTTTTTCGACGCGGGCGGCGGGCATCGCGCCTCGGCCAATGCGCTCGAAGCCGTGATCCACGAGCAAGGCAGGCCCTGGCAGGTGCGGCTCGTGAACCTGTTCGAGGTGCTCGACCCGCAGGGGTACTTTCGCAAGCTTACGGGCATGCGCCCCGAAGACCTCTACAACCGGCGCCTGGAGCGCGGCTGGACGCTGAGCTTTCGCCAGGAGCTCAAGCTGCTGCAGGCCGTCATCCGCCTCGCGCATCCGCGGCTCGTGCGCCGTCTGCAGCAGCACTGGCTGCGCACCGAGCCCGACATGGTCGTCTCGGTGGTGCCCAACTTCAACCGCGCGCTCTACGCCAGCCTGACCTCGGCGCTGCCCGGCGTACCCTACGTCACCATCCTCACCGATCTGGCCGACTACCCACCGCATTTCTGGATCGAGCGCGGCCAGGCGCAGCACTTCATCTGCGGCACACCGAAAGCCGTCGCACAAGCGTACGCCATGGGCTACGGCCCAGAGCAAGTGCATGCGACTTCAGGAATGATCCTGCGGCCGGATTTTTACCGTCCGTTGGAGATAGATCGTGTCAGCGAACGTCGCAAGCACGGGTTGGACCCCGGCCTGCCCACGGGCCTGGTGCTTTTCGGCGGCAGCGGCTCGGCGGCCATGCTGGGCATCGCCGAGCGGCTCAAGGACACGCAGCTGATTCTGGTGTGCGGGCACAACGAGGCGCTGGCCAACAAGCTGCGCGCCTTGCCCGCGGCTGCTCCGCGGCTGGTGCTGGGTTTTACGCGCGAAATCCCGTACTACATGGAACTGGCCGATTTTTTCATCGGCAAACCGGGGCCGGGCAGCCTCAGCGAAGCGGTGCAGAAAAACCTGCCCGTGATCGTGGAGCGCAACGCCTGGACCATGCCGCAGGAGCGTTACAACACCGTCTGGGTGCAAGAGCAGCAGATCGGCATCGTGCTGCGCAGCTTCCGCTCGATCCGCCGCGCCGTGGCCGAGATGGTGCAGCAGCTCGACACCTACCGTGCGCGCGTGCGTCCACTGGAAAACCGTGCGGTGTTCGAAATCCCCGACATCCTCGCCGGCATCCTGGCGCAGGCGCAAGGGCCAGCGCAGGATGGCGCCAGCGCCGCAGCTGAAAAAATCCTATTTCGATAGCTGCAAGCGCAGGACCTATCTGGGCCAGAGGCGGTTTTTGCTCAAAAATCGGCTAGCTGCGGATCAGGTGGTCAAACGCGCTCAGCGCGGCCTTGGCGCCCTCGCCTGCGGCGATGATGATCTGCTTGTAGGGCACGGTGGTGCAGTCGCCCGCGGCGAACACGCCGGGCAGGCTGGTGTGGTTTTTCGCATCGACCACGATTTCGCCAAACCGCGACAGCTCGAGCGTGCCCTTGAGCCAGTCGGTGTTGGGCAGCAGGCCGATTTGCACGAAGATGCCTTCGAGCGCGAGCGATTTTTGCGCGCCGCTGACCCGGTCTTGGTATTGCAGCCCTGTGACCTTGTGGCCGTCGCCCGTGACTTCGGTGGTTTGCGCGTTCACGATGATTTCGACGTTGGGCAGGCTGCGCAGCTTGCGCTGCAGCACCGCGTCGGCCTTGAGCTCGGGCGCGAATTCGAGCAGCGTGACATGCGCGACCACGCCCGCAAGATCGATCGCGGCCTCCACGCCCGAGTTGCCGCCGCCGATCACGGCCACGCGCTTGCCCTTGAACAGAGGGCCGTCGCAGTGCGGGCAATACGTGACGCCCTTGGTGCGGTACTGTTCCTCGCCCGGCACGTTCATGTTGCGCCAGCGCGCGCCCGTAGCCAGGATCACGGCCTTGGCGCGCAGGCTCGCGCCGTTTTCCATGCGCACTTCGATCAGGCCGCCCGGCGTGCTCGCGGGCACCAGCGCCTGGGCGCGCTGCAGGTTCATGATGTCCACCTCGTACTCGCGCACGTGGCGCTCGAGCGCGGCGGCAAACTGCGGGCCTTCGGTCTTGGGGATGGAGATGTAGTTTTCGATGTCCAACGTATCGAGCACCTGGCCGCCGAAGCGCTCGGCCGCGACGCCCGTGCGTATGCCCTTGCGCGCGGCGTACACCGCAGCCGCAGCACCCGCGGGCCCGCCGCCGACGATGAGCACGTCGAAGGGCTCTTTGGCGTTGAGCTTGGCGGCTTCGCGCGCGGCCGCGCCCTGGTCGAGCTTGGCGACGATTTCGGCCAGCTCCATGCGCCCCTGGCCGAACAGCTTGCCGTTCAAAAACACCGTGGGCACGCCCATGATCTCGCGCGCCTCGATTTCGTCTTGGAACAGCGCGCCGTCGATGGCCGTGTGGCGGATGCGCGGGTTGAGCACGCTCATGAGGTTGAGCGCCTGCACCACGTCGGGGCAGTTGTGGCAGGTGACGGAGTAGTAGGTCTCGAACTCGTAGTCGCCCTCGAGATGGCGGATCTGCTCGAGCAAGTCTGCGTCGGCCTTAGGCGGGTAGCCGCCCGTGTGCAGCAGCGCCAGCACGAGCGAGGTGAATTCATGCCCCAGCGGCACGCCGGCAAAGCGCGGGCCCGTGGCTGCGCCGGGCTGGGTGATGAGGAACGAGGGTTTGCGCACCGGCAGGTCGTTTTTCTCGACCACGGTGATCTTGTCGGACAGCGCGCGGATGTCTTGCAGCAGCTCGCGCAGCTCTTGCGACGCGGGCCGCTCGTCGAGCGTGGCCACGAGCTCCACAGGGCGCGTGATGCGCTCCAGATAAGCCTTGAGTTGCGCCTTGAGGTTGTCGTCGAGCATGAGAGGACTCCTGAAATATCCAAACTTGGGGGTCAAAAAAACCGGGCGCCCGGCAAGCTGCCAGGAGCCCGGTGGGCGTCGGGCCGATCAGGGCGCGCACGTGGCCGGCGCGCTCACTGACGGACGGAACGCTGGCTCAGATTTTGCCCACGAGGTCGAGCGAAGGCTTGAGCGTGGCGGCGCCTTCAGTCCACTTGGCAGGGCAGACTTCGCCGGGGTGGGAGGCAACATACTGGGCAGCCTTGACCTTGCGCAGCAGCTCTTCGGCGTTGCGGCCAATGCCTTCGGCAGTGATTTCCATGGCTTGGATGATGCCTTGCGGATCGACGATGAAGGTGCCACGGTCAGCAAGGCCTTGGCCGGGGCGCAGCACGTCGAAGTTGGTGCTGATTTCCCAGGTCGGGTCGCCGAGCATGGGGAACTGGATCTTGCGGATGGTCTCGGAGCTGTCGTGCCAGGCCTTGTGCACGAAGTGCGTGTCGGTGGAAACGGAGTAAATCTCGACGCCCATCTTCTGGAACTCGGCATAGTGGTCAGCCATGTCACCCAGCTCGGTCGGGCACACGAAGGTGAAGTCCGCCGGGTAGAAGAAGAACACTGCCCACTTGCCCTTGACGTCGGCATCGGTGATTTCGATGAACTTGCCACCCTTGTAGGCCATGGCTTTGAAAGGCTTGATTTGCGTGTTGAGTACGGACATTTCAGTTTCCTTGGGTTGAGTTGCTGAACACGGATGCAAGTCTAGGCGCAAACCCGCTGGTGGGCCAATTGATTGCTTGCATGCAATCGATTGGGCTTTCCTATGCCGAGCCTGCGGCCAAACGTGCGCATGCTACGCGATACGGCCACCACGCATGTGACACCACGCATTGACAGCCGCGGCAGCAGCGGCACGGCTGCCATATAAGGATGGTGCGGCCACAATCAATCGGTTTCGAGCACCAGAAAGTCCTGGCTGATGCGCGTGCCGAGCTCGTTCACGCGGTCGAGAAACTGCGTCAGAAAGGCGTGCAAGCCCGTGGCCAGGATTTCGTCGATGCGCCCGTAGCGCAGGTCGGACAGCAGGCGCCCGGCGCGGCGCTGGGTTTCGGCCGACTGCGCGTTGGCGACTGCGGCCAGGTTGTCCACCACTTCGCGCATGCTCGCGTGCAGCGAACGCGGCATGTCGCGGCGCAGGACGAGCAGGTCGGCCACGCGGTCTGGTGTGATCACGTCGCGGTACACCTTGCGGTACACCTCGAAGGCCGAGACGCTGCGCAGCACGGCGCTCCAGTGGTAGAAGTCGCTCTCGAGGTTGCGCTCGCTCGCGCGCCCGAAAAAGTCCTTGGACGCGGCGTGGAACTTCACGTCGAGCAGGCGCGCCGTGTTGTCGCTGCGCTCCAGAAAGGTGCCCAGGCGCAAAAAGTGAAACGCCTCGTCCTGCAGCATGGTGCCCAGCGTGACGCCGCGCGAGAGGTGCGAGCGGTACTTGACCCATTCGAAAAACTGCCCAGGGTCGCGCTCGAGTTCGCCGTCTTCGAGGTGGCGCCGCAGCTCCAGCCAGGTCTGGTTTTGCGTCTCCCAGATTTCGGTGGTGAGCGCGCCACGCACCGCGCGTGCGTTTTCGCGCGCGGCGCGCAGGCACGAGAAGATCGACGAAGGGTTGTCGCCGTCGCACACCATGAATTCCAGCACCCGGGCGGGCGTGACTTCACCGTGTTTCTGCGTGTACGCCGGCATCAGCTCGCTGATCGACAGCAACCCCTGCCAGCCCGCCTGCGCCTCGGCAGCAGATTGTGGCAGCAGGGAGGTCTCGTAGCTCACGCTCAACATTCGGGCGGTGTTCTCTGCCCGCTCCGTGTAACGGGACATCCAGAAGAGGTGATCGGCAGTGCGGCTCAACATAGGGCCTCCGGTGCGACGGCGGGCAGAGAACCCCGCACGCGCTGCGCGCGCCCGCGGTATTCTGGTGCAAGCCCGCCAGCGGCGGTCTTGTCTGCCCGCTCCGTATAGCGGGACATCCAGAAAAGGTGATCGGCAGTGCGGCTCAGCATGGGGTGCCCTCCTCTTCTTCTCCGAGCACCCAGGTGTCCTTGGTGCCGCCTCCCTGTGACGAATTGACGACCAGCGAGCCCTCCTTGAGCGCGACGCGCGTGAGGCCGCCGGCCACCATCTGTACCTCGCGACCGCTGAGCACGAAGGGGCGCAGGTCGATGTGGCGCGGGGCGATGCCGCTGGCGACGAAGGTCGGGCAACTCGAGAGGCTCAGCGTGGGCTGGGCGATGTAGCGCGCCGGGTCGGCTTCGAGCGCGCGGCGGAAGTCCTCGATCTCGGCCTTGGTGGCGGCAGGGCCGATCAGCATGCCGTAGCCGCCCGCGCCGTGCACCTCTTTCACCACGAGCTCGGGCAGGTGCGCGAGCACATAGCGCAGGTCTTCGGGGTTGCGGCAGATCCAGGTTGGCACGTTGTTCAAAATGGGCTCTTCCCCGAGGTAAAAGCGCACCATCTCGGGCACGTAAGGGTAGACCGATTTGTCGTCGGCCACGCCCGTGCCCACGGCATTGCAGATGCTCACGTGGCCGGCCTGGTAGGCTTCCATGAGGCCCGCGCAACCGAGAATGGAGTCGCTGCGGAACACGCGCGGGTCGAGAAAATCGTCATCGACGCGCCGGTAGATCACGTGCACGCGCTGCAGGCCGCGCGTGGTGCGCATGTAAACGAAACTGTCCTTGACCACCAGGTCTTGTCCCTCGACCAGCTCGACCCCCATCTGCTGCGCCAGGAAGGCGTGCTCGAAGTAGGCGCTGTTGTGCATGCCCGGCGTCAGCACCACGACGGTGGGCTCGGCCGAGGTCGTGGGGGCGCACGCGCGCAGGGTCTCGAGCAGCAAATCGGGGTAGTGCGCCACCGGTGCGACCGCGTGCGCGTTGAACAGCCCCGGAAACAGCCGCATCATCATCTTGCGGTTTTCGAGCATGTAGGACACGCCCGAGGGCACGCGCAGGTTGTCTTCGAGCACGTAATACTCGCCCTCGCCCTGCGCATTGGCCGCGCGCACGATGTCTATGCCGGCGATGTGCGCGTACACGTCGCGCGGCACCTGCACGCCGATCATCTCGCGCCGGAACTGCACGTTGTGCAGCACCAAGTCGGCGGGCACCACGCCGGCACGCAGGATGTCCTGCGCGTGATAGACGTCGTGGATGAAGCGGTTGAGCGCCGTCACGCGCTGCACCAGGCCGCGCTGCAGGTGCGCCCACTCCTGCGCGGGGATGATGCGCGGGATCAGGTCGAAAGGGATCAGGCGCTCGTTGCCCGCGCCGTCTTCGTCCTTGGCACCATAGACCGCAAAGGTGATGCCCACGCGGCGGAAGATCACCTCGGCCTCGGCACGGCGCGCCTGCATGCGCTCCACGGGCTGGCGCACCAGCCAGTGCGCATAGCGCCGGTAATGGGCGCGCACCTCGCTGCCCTCGTAGGGCAGGGATGCGTACATCTCGTCGAATGCTTGCATGCAAAAAGCCTCCTGCATCCCTGCCAAAGCAATTAGCGCGCCATGACGGCTGCAGACCCACCAGTGCCATCGATCGCGCCATCGTGCGTCCTACTCGGCGGCGGCACATGCGCCCAGTAATGCTGCCGCTGTGTGCGCTCGCATTGCACCTCGTCAGGCGCAGCCGAAGCCCAGGTGGCAGCGCCGCAGCGTGTCGATTCGACCACGCGGATGTGACGTTCGGCGTAGCGCGCGAGCACTTCAGGCGCGGGATGGCCGTAGCGGTTGCGATAGCCGGCCTGCACCATCACGGTGCGCGGCTGCACGGCGTCGAGAAACGCCGCGCCCGAGGAACTTTTGCTGCCGTGGTGCGCGGCCAGCAGCCAGTCGGCGGCCAGCGGCGCGCCGCGCGCGAGCAACGCCTGCTCTTGCGCAAACTCTATGTCGCCCACCAGCAAGGCCGCAGCAGATGCGCCACTTGCGCCAGGTGCGCCGTCACCTCCTGCGGCGGCACTGATGCGCAGTACGCAACTGGTGGCGTTGCTGTGTTTGGCGCGCTCCGCAGCCGCCACCTCCTGCGCCTGCGGGTGCAGCACCTCGAAAGCCACGCCGTCCCACAGCCAGCGCTGCCCGGCAAGGCAGGGCCTAGCGGGGCGCAGGGCAAGCAAGGCGCTCTCATTCAGGATGGAGCCCGTGAGCGCTGCTTTGGGTTGCTGGGCGAGCACGGCAGCCGCGCCGCCGATGTGGTCGGCATCGCGGTGGCTCAGCATGAGCATGTCCAGGCGCTCGCCGAGCGCGCGCAGCAGCGGCACGAGCACGCGCTGGCCCGCGTCGCTCGCCACGCCCGCGCGGCCGTAGCGCGGCCCGGCGTCGTAGAGCAGGTTGTGCGTGGCCGTGCGCACCAGCACTGCGCTGCCCTGCCCTACGTCGGCCGCGAGCAATTCGAACTGCCCCGGCGCGGGCCGCGCCGGCTGCCAGCACAGCACCGGCAGCAGCAAGGGCAAAGCCAGCGCACGCACGGCCCAAGGCCAGCGCGTGGCGAGCAAAGCGCCCGCGCCCACCGCAGCCACGCCCGCCCACAGCGGCGCCTGCGGCAAAAACCAGACGGCCTGCGGCCAGGCCGCCAACCATTGCAGCAACGCCAGCAAAGGCTGCAGCGTCCAGGCCGCGAGCTGCCACAGCGGCGCACAGAACACGCCCGCGAGCGCGAGCGGCGTCACGAGCAGCGTGACCCACGGAATCGCCAGCAGGTTCGCGAGCAGCCCCACGAGCGCAATCTGTCCGAACAGCACCAGCGACAGCGGCGTGAGCGCGAGCGTGACCACCCATTGCTCGCGCAATAAAGCATAAAAATGGCCTCTCACGCCCTTCGCACCTGCGTCAGCAGCTCCTACATCCGAAGCAAACAGCACCCCCACGGCGACGAAGCTGAGCCAGAAACCCGCCTGCAGCAAAGCCCAGGGATCGACCAGCACCACCGCTGCGCACGCAAGCAGCCACACCTGCGGCCAGGGCCAGCGCAGGCCCGCCAGGCGCAGCAGCGCGAGCGTCGCGAGCATGGTCACGGTGCGCTGCGCGGGCACGCCCCAGCCGCTGAACAGCGCATACGCCGCCGCGAGCAACACGCCCGCGACGAGCGCTGCAGACTGCGCCGGCACCGCCAGGCACAGCCGCGCCGAGCGCCCCCAGGCCCAGCGCACGAGGCGCGCCGCGAGCCACGCAAACATGGTGATGTGCAGACCAGAGATGCTCATGAGGTGCGCCACGCCCGTGGCGCGGAAAATGTCCCAGTCGGCGCGCTCGATGGCGCGCTGGTCGCCCGTCACGAGCGCCGCGACCACGCCCGCAGCGCGCGCAGCCAGCGGACTCTCTTGCGCAGCGCCTGCGTCCGCAGGCAGCAGGCGCGCAAAAATGGCGTCGCGCACGGCCTGCCGCGCCTGCTCGATGGGGTACAGCCAGGTGCGCGCGAGCCGTTGCGGCGGCACATCGCGCCGCCCCGTGCGCACGTAGCCCGTGGCCTGCACGCCCTGCTCCCAAAACCAGAGTTCGGAGTCGAAGCCGTAAGGGTTGCGCGCGCCGTGCGGGGCCTTGAGGCGCACCGTCATGGCCCAGCGCTCGCCCGCAGCGATCGAAGGCGTGGCGCGCGCGCTCACAGCCGTCGGGTCGGCGTCTTCTCCCTGGCTGCCTTCGGGCGACTCGAACAGGCTCGCGCCCCACCAGCTCAGCTCGAGCAAGGGCGGCAGCGCGACGGCCCTGCCCGCGAGTTCGGCAGACTCGACCGCAAAGCGCAAACGCAGCCCCACGTCACTGACCTGCGGCATGGCCGCGACCACGCCCGTGACGCGCAGGTCGCGCCCTTCGAGCGCGGGCGACAATGCATCGTCCTGGTAGGCCGCGGCGCGCAAACCCACGCCGGCAAACGCCCCAAGCGCGCCCACCACCAGCGCAAGCCACCACGCGCCGCGGCGCAACCAGCGCAGCGCGCGCGCCGAGCGCGCACGCCAGGAGCGGCGCACGAGCCACGCGCCCAGCGCGCCACACGCCAGCGCCCAAAGCAGCAGCCCCGCATACGCGCGCCAATCCCACAATGCCGCCTGCTGCAGTTGCAACGCACTGCCCGCGAGCACGCCCAGCAGCAGCGCCGGCAGGCGCCAGAAGGCGCGCTCGGGATCTTCCGCGAGGAACGAATCTACGGCAGGGGGCGGCATGCGCGCATCGTACCCGGGTGCCGCAAGCGCAATGGCTCGCCCGCACTGCAGCAGCGCCCGGGCTGTGCAACACTTACGCTCCGCATTTCTAACCCATCTCACATCCACGAGGCCCCCCGATGAACGTGTACGAATCACTGCAAAAACTCGGCATCACCCTGCCCCCCGTCGCCGTGCCCGCAGCCGCTTATGTGCCCTATGTGCAAAGCGGCAAGCTGGTGTTTTTGAGCGGCCACATCGCGCGCAAGGACGGCAAAGTCTGGGTCGGCCAGCTCGGGCGTAACCTCGGCACCGAAGAGGGCAAGGCCGCGGCGCGTGCCGTGGCCATAGACTTGCTGGGCACGCTGCAGGCCGCGGCCGGCGGCGACCTGAACCGCGTGCAGCGCATCGTCAAAGTGATGAGCCTGGTCAACTCCAGCCCCGACTTCACCGAGCAGCACCTCGTGACCAACGGCGCGAGCGAATTGCTCGCCGAAGTGTTTGGCGACAAGGGCGCGCACGCACGCAGCGCCTTCGGCGTCGCGCAAATTCCCATGGGCGCGTGCGTGGAGATCGAGCTGATCGCCGAACTCGCCTGAGAGGCTGAGCCCGCAGAGCCCTGCAAGCCGCAAGCAGCCGGCCAGAGCTGCTACGCTTTTTGCTTGACGTAGCGCCCCGGCGCGGGCTCTATGGGCTTGAACTTGCCCTTGCCATACGTCTTGGGCGCGGCGATCTGCTTGCCTGCGTGGCCTGCGAGCCACTGCGCCCAGTCGGGCCACCAGCTGCCCGGGTGCTCGGTCGCGCCCGCGAGCCACTCTTCGAGCGTGGGGGGAAATTGCGCGTCCTCCCGCGACCAGTAGCTGCGCTTTTTCTTGGCCGGCGGGTTGATCACGCCCGCGATGTGGCCCGAAGCACCCATGATGAAGCGCTTGGGCCCGGGCAGCACCTGCGTGCTGGCATAGGCGGCATGAATGGGCACGATGTGATCCTCGCGCGAGCCGTAGATATAGACGGGCAGCTGGAGCTGGTTCAGGTCGATCTTCTCGCCGCACACGGTGAGCTTGTTCGGCTTGACGAGATTGTTTTCGAGGTAGAAGTTGCGCAAGTACCAGGCGTAGAACGGCCCTGGCAGGTTGGTGCTGTCGCTGTTCCAATACAGCAGGTCGAAGGGCGGCGGGGTTTCGCCCTTGAGGTAGTTGCCCACCACGTAGTTCCACACCAGGTCGTTGGGGCGCAGAAAGCTGAAGGTCGAGGCCAACTCGGCAGCAGGAAGGATGCCGCCTTGCGCAAACTGCAGCTCGCGCATGCGCACGAAGGCTTCGTCGATGAACACGTCGAGGATGCCCGTGTCGCTGAAGTCCAGCAGCGTGGTCAAAAAGGTGGCGCTCGCCACGGGCTCGTCGCCACGCGCCGCGAGCACGGCGAGTGCGTTGCTGAGGATGGTGCCGCCCACGCAAAAGCCCAATGCGTTGATCTGCGCCGCGCCGGTGATGTTGCGCACCACCTCGATCGCGGCCATGGCACCGTCTTCGACGTAGTTGTCCCAGGTCTTGTGCGCCAGGCTCGCGTCGGGGTTGCGCCAGCTCAGCATGAAGGTGCGGTGCCCTTGCTCGACGGCGTAGCGCACGAAGGAGTTGTCAGGCTGCAGGTCGAGGATGTAGAACTTGTTGATGCACGGCGGCACGAGCAACAAAGGGCGCTCGTACACCTTGGCCGTGCTCGGCTTGTATTCGATGAGCTGGAACAGCTCGTTTTCGAACACCACCGCGCCTTCGGTCGTCGCGACGTTGCGGCCGACCTCGAACTGGCTCTCGTCGGTCATGGACACATGGCCCTGGCTGATGTCGTGCAGCAGGTTTTGCAAGCCTTTGGCAATGCTCTCGCCCTTGGTTTCGAGGGCTTTTTTCTGCGCCTCGGCGTTGAAGGCGAGAAAGTTGCTCGGCGCCATCGCGGCCAACCATTGGTCTATGGCAAAGCGGATGCGCGCGCGCGTCTTCGCGTCGGCCTCCACGGCCTCGGCCAGGCCCATGAGCGTGCGCGCATTGAGCAGGTACACCGCCGCGGTGTAGGCCGCCATCGGGTTCTCGGCCCAGGCCGTACCGCTGAAGCGCTTGTCCTGCAGGCTGGGGATGCTGCCCTGCAGACTTTGCATCCAGAGCGCGCGTGCCTCCTCCAGATACTGTTGCTGCAGTGCTTGCAACTTTTCCGGCACGAAACGCAACGGCGCCGCGCCGGGCGCGCCCGCTGCGGGGGCCAACGGCTCGAAAGCCTGCAACGCCTGGGTCCAGTCCTGACCCAGCAATTGCGTCAAGGGCTGGGCACCTGCGGCCCAGAAAGACGAGGGCGAGTTCATGGAAGCCTCCTTGGTTTTCGTTCTAAAGAAATGAGCATTCTGCCTGCGGCCCATGGCCATTGCACGCACTCATCGCAGCAAATCCGCGTTTGCGCGCCAGATGCACGCGGCCAAGCGCCCGCTGCCGCCCCCAAGCCGCTGGTCGCGGCGGTAGGAAAAAAAGCGCGCGGCCTGCGTTACCGTGCACCACGCGGGGCTGCCGTCGTTGCCATAGACCTGCGTGATGCCCAGCGCGCGCAGCCGATGGCGCGCCAGGCCCGCGAGGTCGGCCAGAAAATGCCCCGGCCCGGCGGGCGCAAAAAAACGCGCTGCCGCCGCATCGGCCGCGCAAAAAGCCGCGCGCACTTCGGCGCCGACCTCGAAAGCCTGCGGCCCAATGCACGGCCCGAGCCAGGCGAGTGTGTCTGCGGCCACGCTTTCCGGCGCTTCACTTTGAATAGCTGCTTGCGCTTGCTGGGATTGGGCTAAAGCGCAAAAACGTTCGAAAATCCGCTCCAGCACACCGACCCCGCCCTGCCCCGCCAGCCCGCGCCAGCCCGCATGTGCCGCCGCGACGACTGCGCCCGAGCGGTGCGCGAGCAGCACCGGCAGGCAGTCCGCAACCATGATGGTGCACGCAAGCGCGGGCTGCGTGCTGACGCAGGCGTCGGCCTCGGAGCCGTCGGGCGTGGCGGCGTCGAGCTGCAGCACGCGCGTGCCGTGCACCTGGCGCAGAAACACGGGGCGCGTGCCCGGCGTGATGCTTTGCAGCGCAGCCTGCAGGCGCGCGCGGTTGGCCTGCACCGCAGCGGGGTTGTCACCTACCTGGTCGCCGAGGTTCAGACTGTCGTAGGGCGCCGCGCTCACGCCGCCCGTGCGCGTGGTGCACAGCGCATGCACGCCGGGCGGCGCCGGCCAGTCGGGAATGAGCCAGTCCGCGGGCGGCGCGGCGCTGGATGAGACGGACGCTGCAGCGGGCGAAGCAAAAGGCGTGGGCATGGCCGGCAGCATAACCGCGCACCGCCAGCCTGCACCAGCAACTGCGCAGGCAGCTTCGCCATGGCACACTGCAGCTTGTGTCGCCGTCGCCCGCGCCGCACACACAACACCCAAAATCTCCACCCCGCTGCCAGCTGAGTTTTTGCATGACGCACTACGTTTTCCCACCCCCTGCCATCGCCAGCGTGCCCGTCGTAGGCCGGGCCGAGCGCTTTCCCGTGCACCGCATCTACTGCGTGGGTCGCAACTACGCCGAGCACGCCAAGGAAATGGGCTTCACGGGGCGCGAGCCGCCGTTTTTCTTCCTCAAACCCGCCGACGCCGTACTGGCCGTGCCGGCGGGCGAAACCGGCGCGCTGCCCTACCCCAGCCTCACGAGCAACCTGCACCACGAGGTCGAGCTCGTCGTCGCCTTGGGCCGTGGCGGCAGCAACATCCGCGCCGCCGATGCACTGCAGCATGTGTTCGGCTACGCCGTGGGCCTGGACATGACGCGGCGCGACCTGCAAAACGAGATGAAAAAGCAAGGCCGCCCCTGGTCCATAGGCAAGGCGTTCGAGCACAGCGCGCCGATCGCGCCTATCACCCCCGCCGAGCAGGTGGGCGATCTCGCGCAGGCCGCGATCTGGCTGCAGGTCAACGGTGCTGAGCGCCAGCGCAGCCAGATCAGCCAAATGATCTGGAACATCGCCGAAACCATAGAGCACCTCTCGGCCGCCTGGACGCTGCAGCCCGGCGACCTGATCTACACCGGCACGCCCGAAGGCGTGGGCGCGGTGGTGCGCGGCGACGTGATCGAATGCGGCGTCGCTGGCCTCACGCCCTTGCGCGTACAAGTCGTCTGAACGAACGCTATTTTTTCAATAGCTATTAGCGCAGATCAGACAAGCATAAGAAGCATTTTTCATCCAAAATTCCTGCATGACCTTCCGCAGTCCCATCAAGTATTGCCGTGCCTGCGGCGCCGCCGTGACCTACCGCCTGCCGGACGACGGCGACACGCGCGAGCGCGCCGTGTGCACCGTCTGCGGCACCATCCACTACGAGAACCCGCTCAACGTCGTGGGCACGGTGCCGGTGTCTGCCGATGGTCGCGTGCTGCTGTGCAAACGCAACATCGAGCCGCGCTGGGGCAAGTGGACGCTGCCCGCGGGCTTCATGGAGCTCGACGAAACCACCGCCGAAGGGGCCGTGCGCGAAACCGAGGAAGAAGCCGGTGCGCACATCCGTCTGGGGCCGCTGTTCACCCTGCTCAGCGTGCCGCGCGTGGGCCAGGTGCATTTGTTTTACCTCGCCACGCTGCTGAGCGATCAGTTCAACCCCGGCCACGAAACCATAGAGGCACGTCTGTTCGCCGAAGACGAGGTGCCCTGGGACGAAATCGCGTTTCGCACCGTGAATGAGACGCTGCGCTGCTACTTCGCCGACCGCAAACGCGGCAGCTTCGGCCTGCACTGCATAGACATCGAGTAGCCCCGCGTGGATGCAGCGGCCGCTGCGCCGCATCCGCTCCAGCGCACGCTTTGCTTTTTTGCGCGGCCAAGTCCACGGGTTGGCAAGCCTATTGCTTGTGTCGTTTCAGGAAGTAACGACGCCTGCCTTACCGCAGGCCCACCCCGCGCAAAAAAGGAAAGCAGCCCATGGCCCACGGCAACATCGACGCAGCGGACGTATCTACCGCCGCCAGCGTCCACACCGACACCTTCATCCCCTTCATGCGCGACGTGGTGCGCTGCGAGAGCGCGCTGCGCGAGCTCAATCTGATGTGGCGGCTCATAGAGTCTTCCGCCAAGATGAACTGCCCCGAGGAGGCGCACAGCATCCTGCCCATGATGGCGGCCACGCGCGCGGGCTTTCAGCGCCTCGAGGGCGACCTGGTGCATTCGCTGGTGCAGGAGTCGCTCGGCGAAGTCATGGCCGAGATCGGCACGCATGCGCACCACGTGATCGACATCGTGGTGCGCAACCTCTACGAGCGCACGGCCGACGTGGGATTTCTCGCCACCGACCAAGACTTGTGCCGCTTCGTCGCGGGCATCACCACCGACGCCGGCCCCGTGCTGCAGCGCCTGCGCGAGTACCGCAACAAATACACGGTCTATGACGAAATCATGCTGCTCGACCGCGAGGGCGCCGTGCTCGCGCAGATCGACGAAGACGCACCCGTCGAAGGCAGCCACGACCCGCTGATCGCGCAGACGCTCGCCGCCACGGGCCACGTCGAGACCTTTCGCGCCACGCCCTTGCGCCCCGGCAAGGAACATGCGCTGATCTACTCGCAGCGCATGCTCGACCCACGCACCGGCCAGCCGGCCGGCGTGCTGTGCCTGAGCTTTGCCTTTCACAGCGAAATGGAGGGCATCTTCCATGCGCGCCAGGGCAGGAACCAGCGCAACATCGCGCTGCTACTCGACGCCGACAACCGCGTGATTGCGAGCAGTGACGCGCTGTGGATTCCCGTGGGCGCGCAGGTGCCCGTGAACCTCGGCGGTGCGCCGCAGTTGCTGGTGCACGGCGGGCGCACCTATCTGGTGCGCACGGTGGCGTCACAAGGCTACCAGGGCTACCCCGGCCCGCCGGGCTGGAAGGGGCAGGTCATGGTGCCCGTGGAGCTGGCGTTTTCGGCCAAGCTGCAGCGCACCATAGACGCGCTCGACCCGGCGATTGCGCAGGGGCTGCTCGCACACGCCAAGACCTTCTGCCCACCGCTGTATGAAATCGTCACCGCGGCCGACACCATACGCCGCGTGGTCTGGAACGGCCAGGTCATGACCGCGGGCAAGCAAGGCGCGGCGCAAAAGCTCAAGGCCGTGCTCGAGCAGATCGGCGAGACCGGCGCGCGCACCAATGAGGTGTTCACGCAGTCGATCCGCGACCTCTACGACACCGTGCTGAGCTCGCGCATGCGCGACAGCATGTTCCTCACGCAGCTGCTCGTCGATCTGCTCGACCGCAACCTCTACGAGCGTGCCAACGACTGCCGCTGGTGGGCGCTCACACCCGAGCTGCGCGCCCTGCTCGCCGACGCCGCGCAGGGCCGCCTGCAGGCAGAAGACGTAACCACGGCCTGCCGCATCCTCGAGCACATCAACAGCCTTTACACGGTCTATACGCGCCTCGTGGTCTATGACCGCACGGGCCGCATCGTCGCCGCGAGCCGCCCCACGTGCAAGGACGGCAGCTCGGTGCTCGGCACGCGCATAGACCCGGCCACACTCGCCGCGGTGCTCACGCTGCCCGACACGCAGTCCTACCATGTCTCGCCCTGGCAGGCCTCGGCGCTCGACGAAGGGCGCCTGACTTACGTCTATCACGCCGCGATCCGCGCGCCCGGCGCTGCCAGCGAAGTCGTGGGCGGCATAGGCATCGTGTTCAACTCCAGCGTGGAGTTCGACGCCATGCTGCGCGGCGCCACGGCAAGCAAACCGCACACGCACACCGTGTTCGTGCACCGCTCGGGCCAAGTGATTGCGAGCACCGACCCCGCGCGCCCGCCCGGTCACACCATGGCGCTGCCGCCGGACCTGCTCGCGCTGCCCAACGGCCACAGCACCTCGCGCGCCATGGTGCACGACGGGCATTACTGCATCGTCGGCTGCTCGGCCTCGCACGGCTACCGCGAGTTCAAGGTCAGCGACGGCTACCGCGACGACGTGCTCGCACTCTCGTTCGAGTCGCTGGGCGCGGTGCAGACCGGGGCCCTGGACGCCGTGCAGCGCCGCCGCACCGTCCTCACGGCCGACGTGGGCCAGACCGAGGTGCAGGAGATGGCGACCTTCTTCATCGACGCCGCACTGTTCGCATTCAAGGCCGAGGAAGTGCTCGAAGCCCTGCCCGCGAGCGCCATCGCGGCCGTTTCTGCCGGGCGCATGCCCTACTGCGTGGGCACGCTCGCACGCAAGGCGCACGGCAGCGTCACCGGCTACGTCTGGGTGTTCGACCTGGGCCAGCTGCTGCGCGGCACGCCGTCCGAGATCACGCCCGACAGCCAGGTCATCGTGCTGCAGCACGAAGGGCGGCGCATCGGCCTGCTCGTCAACGAACTGCACGGCGTCACGGCCTTTGCGCGCACGCGCATCTTCGAGGCACCGAACGTGCTGGGCAACCAGGCGCAGCTCGTCACCGCACTGATCCAGCCCGACCCGGCCCCGGGCGAGCCGCCGCTACTGGTGCAGTGCCTGGACGCGGGTCGGCTCATGCAGGCGCTGCGCAGCAGCACGCTGTCTGCGGTGCAGCAAGCACCCAGCGACCCCAGCAGCACGCCCGCCGATCCGGCAACGACAAGCCGCACCCGCGACATCCAGGAGCAGGCTGCATTGCGCGTCGCATGATGCGGCGCATACAACGAGGCGTGCGCAAAGACGCCGTTGCAGCCCGCGTCAGCAGCCCGCGTCCTCGAGCGCGTCGCCTTCGTGGCCGGCGCGCCAGCGGTTTGCGACCACGCGCTTGCCCGTCACGGTATCGGCCGCGGGGGAGAGCAGCCAAAGCAGCGGCGGCACCACCACCTCGGGGACCAGCAGGCCGGCGCGCACCGAAGCGTCCACGCCCTCGGGAATCATGCCGGTGTGCGTCGCGCCGCCGGGCAGCAGCGCATTCACGGTGACGCCCGTACCAGCAAGGTCTTGGGCCCAGATGACGGTTTCGGACTCGAGCGCGGCCTTGGAGGGGCCGTAGGGCGAAAAACCGCGCCGGCGCATCGTCTCACGGTTCATCGAAAGGTTGACGATGCGCCCCCAGCCCGCCTGCAGCATCGTCGGCACCGCCGCCCGTGCCATGAAAAACGGCCCGTTCACGTTGGTATCGATGACCATGCGCCACACGGCAGGGTCGGTTTGCCAAAAGCGCGTGGGCTCGGTCAGGAATTGCGGGCTCACGTACTTCATGCCGCGCCCGGCGTTGTTGACGAGGACGTCCAGCCGCCCGAAACGCTGCAACGCCGCAGCCACGACGCGCTCGCAGTCGTCTTCGTGCGTGACGTCGGCGCACAGCGGCAGCACACGCGCATGACCGCATTGACGCTGCGCCTCTTCGGCCACCGCCTCGACCTCGGCGCGCTCGCGTGCCGCCGTGGCAATCACATGCATGCCCGCCGCGGCGAGAGCGAGCGTCATCGCCCGCCCCATCCCGCGCCCACCGCCCGTGACGATGGCCACGCGCTCGCGCAAAAAATCTTCTGTCGCACTGGTGCTGCTCATAGGGTCATTCCTTTGGGCGCTAGCAGCCTGCCAGCGTCAACGATTGAGTGCCTGCATCTGCGGCGCTGCGTAGCGCGTCCCCGCAGCCGCTCCCGGCGGCAGGATACGGTGGATGCGCTCGAGGTCTTGTGCGTCCAGCTGCACGGCCAGAGCGCCCAGGTTTTCTTCAAGGTAACGGCGCCGCTTGGTGCCAGGAATGGGAACGATGTCCTGTCCCTGCGCCAGCACCCAGGCGAGCGCGAGCTGCGCGGGCGTGCAGCCTTTTTCGCGCGCCATGGCCTCGACCTCGGCCACCAACGCCAGATTGCGCGCGAAGTTCTCGCCTTGAAAACGCGGGCTGTTGCGCCGGTAGTCGTCGGCCGCCAGGTCTTCGATGCGCTTGATCTGCCCGGTCAGAAGGCCGCGCCCCAGTGGGCTGTAGGCCACGAAACCGATGCCCAGGGCGCGCACCGTGGGCAGGATGGCGTCCTCGGGGTCGCGGCTCCACAGCGAATACTCGGTTTGCAAGGCGGTGATGGGATGCACCGCGTGCGCGCGCCGAATCGTCTCGGGCGCGGCCTCGGACAGGCCAAGGTAGCGCACCTTGCCCGCGCGCACGAGCTCGGCCATCGCACCCACCGTGTCCTCGATCGGGGTGTTCGGATCGACGCGGTGCTGGTAATACAGATCGATGGTCTCCACCCCAAGGCGGCGCAGACTCGCCTCGCAGGCGGCGCGCACATATTCGGGGCAGCCGTCGATACGCACGAAGCTGCCATCGGGAGCGCGCACGTTGCCGAACTTGGTCGCCAGCACCACCTGCTCGCGCCGCCCGCGGATCGCACGCCCCACCAGCTCCTCGTTGCGCCCGACGCCGTACATGTCGGCGGTGTCGAGCAGCGTCACCCCCAGGTCGAGCGCGCGGTGAATGGTGGCGATGGCTTCGGCCTCGTCGCCCGGTCCGTAAAACTCGGACATACCCATACAGCCAAGCCCGAGCGCCGAAACTTTCAGTGCACCCAATTGACGTTCTTGCATCTCAATGGCCTTTCAAAAATCATTGCGCAACACTGCGCGGTAACGCACTTTGCCCGTGCGCAGGCGTTCCAAGGCTTGGTTGACCTCGGACATGGGGAACATCTCCACCATGGGCTCGATCCCGTGGCGCGCGCAGAAGTCGAGCATGCGCGCGATCGCCGTCGGCGAGCCGGAGGGCGAACCGGACACCTGCTTTTGCCCGAAAATCAGCGAGAACGCGGGCACAGGAATAGGCTGCGGCACTGCGCCCACCACGTGCAGCCGCCCGCGCGGCCCGAGCGCCGTGAGCATGGCGTCCCAATCGAGCGCGGCGTTCGCGGTCACGAGGATCAGGTCGAGCTGCCCCGCGATGGCGCGGATCGCCGTGCCGTCGCGGCTGGAGACGACGCGGTGGGCACCGAGCTCGAGCGCCTCCTGGGCCTTGTCCGGACTCGAGGTAAAGGCCGTGACCTCGCAGCCCCAGGCGCGCGCAAAGCGCAGCGCCATGTGGCCCAGGCCGCCAATGCCCGCCACGCCCACGCGGCTCGTGGGCAGGATATCGAATTCGAGCAGCGGGTTGAACACCGTGATGCCGCCGCACAGCAAGGGCCCGGCCACTTCGGCGCGCACGCCTTCGGGCAGCGGCACCACCCAGGCCCAGTGGCCGCGCACACGGTCGGCGAAACCGCCATGGTGTCCCACGATGGTGGGCTGGGCGTGGGCACACAGGTTGTGGTCGCCGCCCAGGCAGCTACGGCAGTGCATGCAGCTGGCGGCCGTCCAGCCCAGACCGACGAGCTGGCCCACCTGCAAGCCCTTGGTCTGGCTGCCCAATGCCGCCACACGGCCCACCACTTCGTGCCCAGGCACCAGCGGAAAACTGGCCATGCCCCATTCGTTGTCGATCATGGACAAGTCCGAATGGCAGACGCCGCAGTATTCGACCGCGATCTCCACCTCTTCGGCGCCGAGCGGGCCGGGGTCGTAGTCGTAACGCTCGAGCGCTTGTCCGGCGGCCTTGGCGGCCCAGGATTTGATCATGCCCATCAAGAGACTCCTTCAACGGTTGGATACGCAAACTAGTGCTGTGTTTGATGCTTGATGCGACAAATAAAACCGATGGATTTTTGGTCTGGGCAAGGCGCAAACCGCAGCGATACCGGGTGGTATCGCGAGGATTTGCAACGCGGCCCAGGCCAAAAAGACGCGGTTTTATGTCGCAGATAGCGTCGAACACTGGACTAGATAAGGGAAAACCCTAAAACAATAACCCAGCACGAAGCATGTTGGCATTCGCAGTCGCGAAGACTTCACTGCCCCGCAGGGGTATTCGCCGCTGCCCGTTGCAAGCGGGCAAAAACTGCGATTCAAGGGCAGCCTGTCGGACTTACGCAAACAAGGATGCAGCAGCGCGCGTTTTCTACGTTCTACGCTGGCTGGCCGCGCCAGTCGAAAGGGTCTTGCTGCAGCACCATGTCGATGTCCAAGCCCACGAGCAGGCCCACGTCGCCCGGAAAGCTGTCGGCCATTTGCTTTTCGTCCAGCTTCGCCAGGTGCGCACGCATGCGCCAGGAGGCGAGGTGGACGATGGCTGCGAGCGGCTCGCCTGCGTTTTCTGCGAGCGGTTCATTCTGGTAGCGCATTGCTTCGACGATACGCATGGGCAAGCGCCAACGCTCGGCCAGGCGTGCGCTCACCTGCGCATAGCTATAGCCCAGGATTTGCTGCTCGACCAAGCCACGCCGCGCATCGAGCGGCGACACCAGCGCATCGATGGCGCTCATCTCTTCGGGCATGCCCAGGCGCAAGAGCAGTTCGCCCAGCCCATGCAGCAAGCCCACGGTGTAGGCGGCGACCTGGTCTTGCGGCAGCTGACCCGCCAGTGCACGCGCCAGGCGCGCCGTCTGCTGGCTGTAGTGCGCAAACTGCGCCAGGCGCACGCCTGATGGGGCTTGCGCTGCAGTGCTCACCGCCGTTGCGGCCACGAGCGTGCGCAGCTGCTGCCCACTTGCCAGCGCCAGCGCCTCAGGGATGCCGGCCACCTGCCGCGCCATCTGGAATGCCGGGCCATTGGCCAGCGCCAGCAAACGCGCGGCCAGCACCGGGTCTTGCCCGAAGTGCTGGTTCAGCCGGCGCAGATCGGGCTGCGCGTGCGCGAGCTCGGCCAGCAGCAGCGCCACGCTGCGCGGCAAGGCGGGCAGCTTACCGCTGTGGGCCAGCAGCGCGTCGAGCTCTTGCATGACGTCGTCAGTCGTGCGCGTGCGGGAGGTGGGTCAGCCCTCGCCTTGGCAGGGGCTCAGGGCACTGGCCCCTTGCCTCGCTGCAGTTTGGCAAAGGCTGCGGCCATGGCCGAGGGCGCTGCCGGTTCTGCATTGCGCGGCGTGTGGCGGCTGGGGCTGGCGGAGCGCGGGCCGTTCTGACTGTTTCTGCCATGTGCGGCGCCCGACGCATGCGGCTCGGCGCCACGCCGCGCGCCCGGCGGCGCCGGGGCAGCGTCCAGCTTCATGCTCAGGCTGATGCGCTTGCGCGGCACATCGACTTCAAGCACGCGCACCTTCACGATGTCGCCGGTTTTGACCACTTCGCGCGCGTCGTGCACGAAGCGGTGCGCGAGCTGGCTCACGTGCACCAAGCCGTCTTGGTGCACGCCCAGATCGACGAAGGCGCCGAACTGCGCCACGTTGCTGACCGTGCCTTCGAGCACCATGCCTTCGCGCAGATCGGTGATGTCCTCCACGCCTTCGTGCAGGCGCGCCACCTTGAAGTCCGGACGCGGGTCGCGGCCCGGTTTTTCGAGCTCGCCGAGGATGTCGCGCACCGTGATGACGCCGAAGCGCTCATTCGCGAACAGCTCGGGGCGCAGGCTTTGCAGCAGCTCGGCGCGCCCCATCAACTCCGCCACGGGTTTGCCGACACGCGCGATGATCTGCTCGACCACGGGGTAGGTTTCGGGGTGCACGCCGGTCATGTCGAGCGGGTTGTCCCCGCCGCGGATGCGCAGGAAGCCCGCGCTTTGCTCGAAGGTTTTGGGGCCCAGGCCCGCGACTTCGAGCAGCTGCCTGCGGCTGCGGAACGCGCCATGCGCCTCGCGCCAGTGCACCACGGCGCGCGCCACGCCGGGCGAGAGCCCCGAGACGCGCGCGAGCAGCGGCACGCTCGCCGTGTTCAAGTCCACGCCCACGGCGTTCACGCAGTCCTCGACCACCGCGTCCAGCGTGCGCGCGAGCGCGCTCTGGTTCACGTCGTGCTGGTACTGGCCCACGCCTATGCTCTTGGGGTCGATCTTCACGAGTTCGGCGAGCGGGTCTTGCAGGCGCCGCGCGATGCTCACGGCGCCGCGCAGGCTCACATCGACGTCGGGCATTTCCTGCGCCGCGTACTCGCTGGCCGAATAGACCGAGGCGCCGGCTTCGCTCACGACTATTTTTTGTATAGCTGCGAGCGCAGTATCCGCCTTGGCTTTGGCCTGTTTTTGTACCAAAGCGATGAGCTCGGCCGCGAGCTTGTCGGTCTCGCGGCTCGCGGTGCCGTTGCCGATCGCGATGAGCTGCACGCGGTGGCGCTCGCACAGCTGCGCGAGTGTGAAGAGCGCCCCGTCCCAGTCGCGCCGCGGCTCGTGCGGATACACCGTGGCGGTGGCGACGAGCTTGCCCGTGGCATCGACCACGGCGACCTTGACGCCCGTGCGTATGCCCGGATCGAGCCCCATGACCACGCGCGGGCCCGCGGGCGCGGCGAGCAGCAGGTCGCGCAGGTTGTCGGCAAAGACCTTGATCGCCACCTGCTCGGCCTCTTCGCGCAAGCGGTTGAACAGGTCGCGCTCCAGCGCCAGGCTGAGCTTGACGCGCCAGGTCCAGGCCACGCACTTGCGCAGCAGGTCGTCCGCGGCGCGGCCGCTGTGGCTCCAGCCCAGGTGCAGCGCGATGCGCCCTTCGGCCAGGCTCGCCTGGCCGGGCGCGGGCTCTGCGGGTTGCAGCAGCTTCACGTCCAGAACCTCGAGCGCGCGCCCGCGGAACACGGCCAGCGCGCGGTGCGAGGGCACGCGGCGGATCGGCTCGGCATAGTCGAAATAGTCGCGGAACTTGGCGACTTCGGGGTCGCTCTCGTTCTTGCCCTCGATCTTGCGGCTCGCGAGCACGCCCTCGTCCCAGAGCCAGGCGCGCAGCACCTGCACGAGCGCCGCGTCTTCGGCCCAGCGTTCGCTCAGGATGTCGCGCACGCCGTCTAGCACCGCTGCCACGGTGGAAAAGTCCGGCCCCGGCTTGCCATCCTCGAGCACTTCGGGCGCGCGCAAAAAGGCCTGCGCGGCCTCGGCCGGGTCGCGCGTGGGGTCGGCCCAGAGCAGGTCCGCGAGCGGCTCGAGCCCGCATTCGCGCGCGATCTGCCCCTTGGTGCGGCGCTTTTGCTTGAACGGCAGGTACAGGTCTTCGAGCTCCTGCTTGGTCGGCGCAGCGGCGATCGCGGCGCGCAGCGCGTCGGTGAGCTTGCCCTGCGCGTCTATGCTCTTGAGCACGGCCGCACGCCGCTCGGCCAGCTCGCGCAGGTACGCCAGGCGCGCTTCGAGTTCGCGCAGCTGCACGTCGTCGAGCCCGTTCGTGGCCTCTTTGCGGTAGCGCGCGATGAAGGGCACCGTGGCCCCGCCGTCGAGCAAAGCGACGGCGGCGCGCACCTGCGCCTCGGAAATACGGATTTCTGCGGCAAGCTGCCGGACGATGGATTCCATGGTTCTATAGCGAAAACAGGCACGGGAAAGCCTGCGAGTGTGCCATACGCCGGCAGCATGAGAGCGCTCAAAATGCTCCCAAAAGCATATCTGCAGACGCTTGCCAATTGCGCACAAAAGCCATTTTTTATGCGCAATCTTTGCTCACGCTGCGCGCACGCGCAGCGTGCTCGTCACGCCCGCGAGCGCCGCAAAGCCT
Source organism: Extensimonas vulgaris (assembly GCF_003337425.1). Classification (GTDB taxonomy): domain Bacteria; phylum Pseudomonadota; class Gammaproteobacteria; order Burkholderiales; family Burkholderiaceae_C; genus Extensimonas; species Extensimonas vulgaris. The sequence continues at coordinate 20,956 of NZ_QPJU01000004.1, read as the reverse complement.
GCGGCCACCCACAGCGCCACGATGGGCGCACGCCCGAGCTGCGCGGGCCACAGCGAAAACAAGCCCGCGAGCACCACCGCGCCCAGCGTCTGCCCCGTGAGCCGCGCCGTGCCCAGCATGCCGCTGGCCGCGCCGCTGCGGTGCAAGGGCGCCGAGGTCACGATGGTGTGGTTGTTGGGCGACTGGAACAGCGCAAAACCCGCGCCGCACAGCGCCAGGCGCCAGACCATGTCGAAATTCGTCGGCTGCGCCGGCAGCAGCGCAAGCAGCAGCAGCCCGCAGGCAAACACCGCCATGCCTATGCCCCCCAGCAGCCCACCGGGGTAGCGCCCGATCAGCCGCCCGGCCAGCGGCGCCACCGCCACGATGGCCAAGGGCCAGGCCGAGATCAGCAGACCCGCCTGCAAGTGCGTGCGTCCGAAAGTGTCGAGCAGCAAAAAGGGCAGCGCTACATAAGCCAGCGTCTGCGCGCAGAACGCCCCGACGGACGAAGCCATGGAAAGCGCAAACACCCGGATGCGCAGCAAGTCGATCGGAAACAGGGGCGCCGCCAGGTGGCGCTGGCGCCGCACATAGAACCAGCCCACCAGCACCCCCGCGACGAGCAGCGCCCAGCCCAGCCCGGCATCCACACCCGCCTTCTGCTCTCTGCGCACCCCCAGTTGATCGACGCCGACGAACACCAGGCTGAACATCAACACGTTGAGCAGCACGTCGAGCCAGCCCAGGCGCTGCGCGCCCGTGTGCGGGTGGGCATTGAACGGCAGTGCGCGCCACCCCAGCCACAGCACGAAGGCCCCGAGCGGCAGGTTGAGCGCAAACAGCCAGGGCCACGAGGCCACCGACAAGATCGCCGCCGCCACCGCCGGCCCGGCCACGGAAGACACCGCCACCACCATCGAATTGATGGCCATGCCCCGCCCCAGCAGCGCGCGCGGGTAAATCAGCCGCACCAGCGCCGTGTTCACACTCATCACCCCGGCGGCTCCCAGGCCCTGCACGGCGCGCGCCAAAATCAGAGTCCAGAGCGAATGCGCGAGCATCGCACCCAGCGAAGCCAGCGTGAACAAGATCACCCCGCCCAGGTACACGCGCCGGTAGCCCAGCCGCTCGCCCAGCGCCGCGAGTGGCAACAGCATCACCAGCGTCGCCATCTGGTAGGCGTTGAGCACCCAGATCGCTTGCGCCGCGTCGGCCTGCAACTCCTGCGCGATGCCGGGCAGCGCCAGATTGACGATGCTCGCGTCGAGCACCGCCGCAGCGATGCCACAGACCACCACCAGCATCGCAAGGCTGCTCGCGCGCTCGGGATCGGGCGCGCCGGGTGTTGCAGACAGGCTTTTGGGCAGGCTCTCGGGCGGCAAGGAGTGGCCAGCCTTCGCAGGAGCGGACATTGCGGCAGCAGACGCCGCGGCCGGGCTCGCCTGCATGACGGAATGAAAAGAAGAAGAACGCATAGCCGTCGATTGTCGCCAGCTCCGCCCGATGGCGTGCGGCGCTGCGCGAGAAACCCGGCGGCCCCGCTGTGCGGCTTGCGCACCTTGACATGCGCTGCGCGCCGCTGCCCCTGACAAGCAGCGAGCATTGGCCCTGTGGATGCGCAGCAGCGCAAAATCCACGCTATTGCACAGCCCCCTGCTGTGGGCACCGCACCTACCGGACTCCTTCGCACCATGCTTCGCATCACACCCTCCACCCCCTACCCGCTGTACGACACCGCGGCCACGCGCCGCATCGAACAAGCCGCTGCCGCCACGCTGCCGCCGCACACCTTGATGCAGCGCGCAGGCTTGGCGGTGGCGCGGCTCGCGCTGGCGCTCGCGCCGCACGCGCGTACCGTGTGGGTCGCCTGCGGCCCCGGCAATAACGGCGGGGACGGACTCGAAGCCGCGATGCACCTGCGCCAATGGGGGCTTGCACCCGTGGTCACCTGGCTTGGCGACGAAGCCCATGCCCCCGCCGACGCGCGCGCCTCGCTCGCACGCGCCCGCGCCGCCGGCGTGTGCTTTGCCGACGCGCCGCCTGCGCTGCAGGCGCAAGACCTCTGCATAGACGCGCTGCTCGGCATCGGTGTGACGCGCGCCCCCGAAGGGCGCATGGCCGCATGGCTCGCGCACATGGCGGCAAGCCCCGCGCGCAGCCTGGCCGTCGATCTGCCCACGGGCCTGAACGCCGACACGGGCCGCTGGCTGCGCCCGGATGCTATTTATTCAGAAGCTACTAGTGATTTCTACACGGGCGAAAACGGCCATTTTTATGCCGAAAACCGCCGCCACACGCTGAGCCTGCTCACGCTCAAACCCGGCTTGTTCACCTGCGAAGGCCGCGACGCCTGCGGCACGCTGTGGTTCGACGATCTGGGCGTGGCGCCCGAAACCGACATGTCTAGGAGCCTGTCGGACTTTGGAATCGTCGGCTGCGAATGCGCCGCAGCGGCCCATTTTTTACCGTCTTCTTGCCCCATAGTCCCGCTATGGGGCGGCGAATCCGGCAAAAACTGGCCTCGCCGGGGCCCATTCTCGCTTTCGAAGCCCAAAGTCCGACAGGCTCCTAGCGCCGACATGCCCGCGAGCGCCTGGCTCAGTGGCCCGCCCGCGCCCGCACCGCGTGCGCACGCAAGCCACAAGGGCAGCTTTGGCGACGTGGCCGTGGTCGGCGGCGAAGGGCTCGCGCGGCGCGGCCTGGGCATGACGGGGGCCGCGCTGCTGGCCGCCTCTGCCGCGCTGCACGGCGGCGCCGGGCGCGTGCTGCTCGCGCTGCTCGACGATGCGGGCCTGGCCGTCGATGTGCAGCAGCCCGAGCTCATGCTGCGCCGCTTCGAGGTGCTCGCGCTCGAGCAGCTCAGCGTGGTATGCGGCTGCGGTGGCGGCGAGGCCGTGCGCGCCGTGCTGCCCGCGGTGCTCGAACACGCCGCGCGGCTCGTGCTCGACGCCGACGCGCTCAACACCATCGCCGCAACGCCGCCGCTGCAAGCGCTGCTGGCCGCACGCGCGAGCCGCGGCCAGCCCACCGTGCTTACGCCGCACCCGCTCGAAGCCGCGCGCCTGCTCGGTACCGATGCGGCAAGTGTCCAGGCCGACCGCCTGCGCGCCGCACGCGCGCTGGCCGAGCGCTTTCAGTGCGTGGCCGTGCTCAAAGGCTCGGGCACCGTCGTCGCCGCGCCCGGCGCCGCGCCCAGCATCAATCCGACGGGCAACGCACGCCTGGCCACCGCCGGCACGGGCGACGTGCTCGCGGGCCTGATCGGTGCGCGCCTTGCCGCCGGACACACGGCCTTGCAAGCGGCGTGCGCCGCCGTGTACCAGCACGGCCAGGCCGCCGACCAATGGCTCGCGGGACGCACGCTCACGGCGGGGGCTTTGGCGCGAAGTTTGTGTGTTTGAGACGTGCCGCCGAAGGCGCCAAAGGGGCGCGTCAACGCCGCGGAGGGCGTTTCCCGGCAGCGTCTTTGCCTGCCTTCTTCATCCCCTTGCGGCTGGTGCGCGCTGCGGGGCGTTCGAGCCCGGCCGCTTCAGGCTTTTTCTCGCGTTTGCGTGGCGTCCGCGGGTTTGACTTGGGCGCTGCATCGGGCACGGCGTCGGGCACCGGGGCAGACACTTCGCGCGCCGCAGCTTGGTCGGTGTTTTTCTCACCCTTGTCCTTGGCGCTGCGCGCCGGACGATCCTCGCCCTCGCGCACGAGGCGAAAGTCGATGCGGCGGCCGTCCAGATCGACGCGGCTGACCTGCACGCGCAGCCGCGTGCCTATGCCATAGCGAATGCCCGTGCGCTCGCCGCGCAGTTCCTGGCGCGCTTCGTCGAAGCGGAAATACTCGCCGCCGAGCTCGGTGATGTGCACCAGCCCTTCGACGTACAAGGCGTCGAGCGTGACGAAGATGCCAAAACCCGTGACGGCACTGACCACGCCGCTGAATTCCTCACCCAGGTGCTCGCGCATGTATTTGCACTTGAGCCAGGCTTCCACGTCACGGCTGGCCTCGTCCGCGCGGCGCTCGTTGGCGCTGCAGTGCAGGCCCGCAGCCTCCCAGGCGAGCAGTTCCGGGTCCACGCGCACCGGCGCCTCGGCCTGTGCGCCGGCTCCCGCACGCCCCGCAAGGCGCTTGGCGAGCTTGAACTGGGCTTCGCCGGGCGTGGGCAAAGGGGGCAAACGGTATTTTTTGCCCGCCAGGATGGCCTTGATGACGCGGTGCACCAGCAAGTCGGGGTAGCGCCGGATGGGGCTCGTGAAATGCGTGTAGGCCTCGAACGCCAGGCCGAAATGGCCGCTGTTGTAGGGCGTGTAGATCGCTTGCTGCATGGAGCGCAGCAGCATGGTGTGGATCTGCTGCGCATCGGGCCGGGCTTTGGTCGCCTCGGCGATGGCCTGGAATTCTGCGGGGCGCGGATTCTCGCTGATCGACATGCCCACGGCCATGGCCTTGAGGTAGTTGCGCAGAACTTCGAGTTTTTCGGGCGTGGGGCCTTCGTGCACGCGGTACAGGCTGGCGTGGCCGCCTTGGGCGATGAAGTCGGCGCTGCACTCGTTGGCCGCGAGCATGGCCTCTTCGATCAGGCGGTGCGCCTCGTTGCGCGTGCGCGGCACGATTTTTTCGATGCGGCCGTTGTCGTCGCAAATGATCTGTGTCTCGGTGGTTTCGAAGTCCACCGCGCCGCGCGCCTGCCGCGCCTGCAGCAGCGCACGATAGACGTCGTGCAGGTGCAGCAAGTCCTGCACGCGCTCGGCGTATTTCGCGGCCTCGGGCCCGCGCGTGTTGGCCAAGATCGCGGCCACCTCGGTGTAGGTGAAGCGCGCGTGGCTGCGCATCACCGCGGGGTAGAACTGGTAGGCGTGCACCTCGCCCTTGGCGGTGACGAGCATGTCGCAAACCATGCACAGCCGCTCGACCTGCGGATTGAGCGAGCACAGCCCGTTGCTGAGCTTTTCCGGCAGCATGGGGATCACGCGACGCGGGAAATACACGCTCGTGGCGCGCTCGTAAGCGTCGGTGTCTATGGCGCTGCCGGTCTTCACGTAGTGGCTCACGTCGGCGATCGCCACGAGCAGGCGCCAACCCTTGCCGCGCCCCACGCGCGCAGGCTCGGCGTAAACGGCGTCGTCGAAGTCGCGCGCATCCTCGCCATCGATGGTGACGAGCGGCACATCGGTCAGGTCTATGCGCGCGCGCTTGTCCTGCGCGCGCACCTTGTCGGGCAAGGCCTTGGTTTCAGCCAGACATTCAGCCGAAAACACATGCGGCACGCCGTACTTGCGCACGGCGATTTCGATTTCCATGCCCGGGTCATCGACCTCGCCGAGCACCTCGGTCACGCGCCCCACGGGCTGGCCGAACAGCGCCGGCGGCTCGGTCAGCTGCACCACCACCACCTGCCCCGGCTTCGCGCTGCCCGTCGCGCCCTTGGGAATCAAAATGTCCTGCCCATAGCGCTTGTCCTCGGGCGCGACGAGCCACACACCGCTTTCCTGCAGCAGGCGCCCGATGATGGGCTGCGGCGGACGCTCGATGATCTCGACCACATGCCCCTCGGGGCGGCCGCGCCGGTCGTAGCGCACGATGCGCACGCGCACCCTGTCCTTGTGCAGCACGGCGCGCATTTCATTCGGCGGCAGATAGATGTCGGGCTCGCCATCGTCGCGGATGACAAAGCCATGCCCATCGCGATGCCCCTGCACCGTGCCCACGATCTCATCGGTCAGGCGACTTTGTTGGGCGCCTGCGCTCGAGGCTCTGACTGAAGTGGTTTTTTTAGTGTACAATTTCGTTCTTTCCTGAAATGCCCAGGTGGCGGAATTGGTAGACGCACTAGTTTCAGGTACTAGCGAGTAACATCGTGGAGGTTCGAGTCCTCTCCTGGGCACCACGCAAAAACCTGCGCAAAGCGCACCGGTATTTCATCCAAGATTTTGGCTTAGCCTGCAATGACGATTCATTGCAGGCTTTTTTGTGCGTCTTTTTCTTTTGCCGACAGAAAAGGGCTTGCAGCATAGACCGCAAGCCCCTTGGAGAAGTCAAAACTTGGTCGGAGCGGCGGGATTCGAACTCGCGACCCTCTGCTCCCAAAGCAGATGCGCTACCAGGCTGCGCTACGCTCCGACAAACGGCAATTCTACCGTGCAAAATGGGCTTTCCTGGCGAAGCCGTGCGGCTTTTTGTTCAACGGCTTGAGCCTGACGTTCCTGAAGGCGCCGGGCCACGGCCGGGCAGATGACGGAAGGTGATGCGGCCCTTGGTCAAGTCATAAGGCGACATTTCGAGCGACACCCGGTCGCCCGCCAGAATGCGAATATGGTGTTTGCGCATCTTTCCGCCGGTATAGGCAATCAGTTGGTGACCGTTGTCGAGCGTTACACGAAAACGTGAATCCGGCAGCACTTCGGTCACGACGCCCTGCATTTCGATCAATTCTTCTTTGGCCATAAATTGTTTTTTGACAAATGTGATTTTTCTTTGCGCCAGCGCAGCAAAAATCCATGCCCGCTGAGTCTGTGGCGCCGATAGATGCGGACAGAGATGAACTGCTGCAAGCGCGGTAAAAGTTCTCCGCGCCCAAGGGCGCAGCGCATTGCGGCCCACGATGCACCGCTGGCTGGCGCCCCAAAGCCAGGGACTCAGACTGCTGAAGGCAAAGGCGCCGCACAGCGCCGTGCAAAACGGCTGATTGTAACGCCAGCGGTTTTTTGCTGCGCGCCTACAATGCGCAGCTTTTCGAGAGGCATCTTTCTTGCACGACCGTCTATTCGTCGCCCTGCAACAGATTCTGCCCAAACGGGCGCTCACCGTGCTGGCCGGCCGTTTTGCACGCGCCCAGTTGGGGGCTTTGACGCATTTTGCAATCCGCCGATTCGTGGCCCACTACCGCGTGGACATGGCCGAAGCAGCCCAGCCCGATATTGCGCGTTATGCCAGCTTCAACGACTTTTTCACGCGCGCCTTGCGCGCCGATGCTCGCCCCCTGGCCCAAGCGGACTGGATCTGCCCAGTCGATGGTGCAATCAGCCAGTTCGGCGCGATCGAGGCGGGGCAGATTTTCCAGGCTAAGGGACATTCTTACAGCGCCACGGCCTTGCTCGGCGGCGATGCTGCGCTTGCAGCGCAGTTCGCGCAGGGCTACTTTGCCACGCTTTACTTGAGCCCGCGTGACTACCACCGCATCCACATGCCTTGCGCCGGAGAATTGCAGCGCATGGTGCATGTGCCCGGCGAGTTGTTTTCGGTCAACCCGGCCACGGCACGTGGCATTCCCGGGCTTTTTGCGCGCAACGAGCGTGTGCTCTGCGTATTCGACTCCGTCCACGGCCCCTTCGTTCTCGTTCTCGTGGGCGCGACCATCGTCGGCAGCATGGCCACGGTGTGGCACGGGCAGGTGAATCCGCCGCGCCCCGGCGTGGTGCGCCGCTGGGACTACAGCGCGGGCCAAGTACGACTAGAGCAAGGGCAGGAGATGGGGCGCTTTCAGCTCGGCTCGACCGTGGTACTGCTGCTGCCGCGCAAGCCGAACCTGTCCTTGCAATTCCATCCCCGGTGGCAAGCCGGCCAGGGCGTGCGGCTCGGCGAGGCCATGGCTTCGTATTCAGCCGGCTGACCCCACCCCCCGTCCGCTGCACGCCGGCTTGCGCCTTTCGCTCAGGCAAGCACGGGCACACCCGTCTTGGCGCGCAGCGTGTCCATGGTCACGCCCGGCGCGAGTTCGATGAGCTTGAGCCCTTGCGGCGTGACGTCGAGCACCGCCAGGTCGGTGATGATGCGATCGACCACGCCCACGCCCGTGAGCGGCAACGTGCACTGAGGCAGGATTTTCAAGTCTTCGCCGCCATCCTTGCGGCGCGCCACGTGCTCCATGAGCACGATCACGCGCGGCACGCCGGCCACCAAGTCCATGGCCCCGCCCATGCCTTTGACCATCTTGCCAGGGATCATCCAGTTGGCCAGATCGCCCTTTTCGCTGACTTGCATCGCGCCCAGGATCGACAGGTTGATCTTGCCGCCGCGGATCATCGCGAAAGACTGATCGCTGCTGAAAATCGACGAGCCCTTGATCGTCGTCACGGTCTGCTTGCCCGCGTTGATCAGGTCGGGATCGACTTCGTCCTCATACGGGAAGGGCCCTATGCCGAGCATGCCGTTTTCGCTCTGCAGCCACACTTCGACGTGGTTGGGCACATGGTTGGCCACCAGCGTGGGGATGCCAATGCCGAGGTTGACATAAAAGCCATCTTGCAATTCCTGCGCTGCGCGCGCAGCCATTTGGTCATGATTCCAGGGCATGACGTTCTCCTTTATTTGCGGTTGCGCGTGGTGAGTTTTTCGATGCGTTTTTCGGGCGTGGGGTTGTGCACGATGCGGTGCACGTAAATGCCCGGCAAGTGAATGTCATCCGGGGCCAGCTCGCCCGTTGCCACCACGCGCTCGACTTCGACGATGCAGATTTTTCCGGCCATGGCTACAGCCGGGTTGAAGTTGCGCGCCGTCAGGTGAAAGCGCAGATTGCCCGCGCGATCGGCGATGTCGGCCTTGACCAGCGCCACGTCGGGCACGAGCGAGCGTTCCATGACGTAAGTCTCGCCGTCAAACTCGCGCAGCTCCTTGCCCTCGGCCACGAGCGTGCCCACACCGGTCTTGGTGAAAAACGCCGGGATGCCTGCACCACCCGCACGCAGCTTTTCTGCCAGCGTACCTTGCGGCGTGAATTCGAGTTCGAGCTCACCGGAGAGGTACTGACGCTCGAACTCCTTGTTTTCGCCCACGTAGGACGAGATCATTTTCTTGATCTGGCGCGTCTCGAGCAGCTTGCCCAAGCCAAAGCCATCGACACCAGCGTTGTTCGAGATCACCGTGAGGTTCTTCACCCCCGAGTCGCGCAGCGCGTCGATCAGGGCCTCGGGAATGCCGCACAAACCAAAGCCACCCACGGCGAGCGTCTGGCCATCGGCCACCACGCCGCGCAAGGCATCGGCAGCGGAAGGAAATACTTTGTTCACCATTACCTCCTTACATAAAGGAATTCGAAGATACTACGTATTTTTATAAGTAGTATTCCGTAGAGAAAAATCCCATGAGCGACCCAAGTCCCGATTATCGATTGGCCTTCGAGATGGCGCCCGTGGGCCTCGTGCTTTCGCGTAACCGCACCATGGTGGACTGCAATCGGCTGGTGTGCGAGATATTCGGTGCCTCGCGTGAGGTCTTGATCGGCCAATCCTTTCAGGTGCTCTACCCCAGCGCCGACGAATACGAACGCCAAGGTGCGCGCATGGCGCCCATTTTGAATGCCAAGGGCCATTACGCCGATGACCGCATCATGAAGCGTGCCAGCGGTGAATTGTTCTGGTGCCATGTGGCCGGCCGCGCGCTCAACCGCGCTGCGCCGCACGAATCGGGCATCTGGAGCTTCGAAGACCTGAGCGCGCAGCGCCCCGTACACGCCCAGCTCACGGGCCGCGAGCGCGAAGTCGCGGCCCGTCTGCTCGAAGGACTCACGTCCAAGGAGATCGGCAAGGCACTGGGCATCAGCCATCGCACCGTGGAAATTTATCGCGCCCGCCTCATGCGCAAGTACGGCGCCTCGACGACCACCGATCTCGTGCACAAATTGCTCGCCGGCCAATGAGCGCGCGCAGGAGGCAAGCACAGCAAGCGCTCGAGCGGCGATGCTGGCGCTCAGCCGTGGCTGGCAGCCTGTCGGACTTTGGAATCGTCGGCTGCGAATGCGCCGCAGCGGCCCATTTTTTACCGTCTTCTTGCCCCATAGTCCCGCTATGGGGCGGCGAATCCGGCAAAAACTGGCCTCGCTGGGGCCCATTCTCGCTATCGACGCCCAAAGTCCGACAGGCTGCTGGCATGCAGTGATGTGATCGGCTCGCGCATCACCTGCAGTGTGGCGTGCTGGATGCCGAAACGGTGTTGCAACTCTTCGGCGATGCGGTGCAGTGCGGCATCGCCCAGCGGCCCGCCAGGTGCGATCAAATGCGCCGAAAGAGCGATCTGCGTGGTTCCCATGGCCCAGATGTGCAGGTCGTCCACGCGCTCCACGCCGGGCAGCTGTTCGAGGTAAGCGCGCACGGCGAGCGGGTCCACGCGCTCGGGCACGCCGTCGAACAATAGGCGTGTGGATTCGCGCAGCAGCCCCCAGCTGCCAAGCACGATCACCACGGCCACCGTCAGGCTCATCACCGGATCCAGCCAGCTCCAGCCGCGCCACAGGTACAGCGCCCCCGCAATCACCACGCCCAGCGACACCAGCGCGTCGGCTGCCATGTGCAAAAAGGCGCCGCGCACGTTCAGGTCGCCGTGCTGGCCGCGCAGGAACAGCAGCGCCGTGGCACTGTTGACCACGATGCCGGCAGCGGCCACGCCCACCACCGTCCAGCCTTGCACGGCCTGCGGCTGCGCCAGGCGCTGCACCGCCTCCCAGGCCAGCCAGCCCATGGCCGCAAACAGCAGCACCGCGTTGGCAAAAGCCGCGAGGATGGAGGCGCGCTGCCAGCCATAGGTGTGGCGTGCGTCGGGCTTGAGGCGCAGCGCCCAGGCCCCGGCCCAGGCCAGCGCCAAACCTGCCACGTCGCTCAGGTTGTGCGCCGCGTCGGCAAGCAAGGCGAGCGAGCCGGCCCACCAGCCGCTTGCCACTTCGAGCACGACGAAGCCAAGGTTGAGCGCGATGCCGAACGCAAACGCGCGACTGAAATCCTGCCCGGCTGCGCCGTGGTGGTGTTCATGGTGAAAGTGCCCATGGCAGGGGTGGCGCACGCCCGGCCCACAGGCATGGGGGTTGGCGTCGGCGTGGCCGCGATCTGCAGGTGGGTGGAGGGTATGCCCTTGGTCGATCTCTTTGTGCCCGCCCGGCCGTGCAAGCGGTGTCGGCACTGCCCCAGGCCCTTCAGGCGCCCTGCCCTCGCCTTGCCCCATGGCACTGCTCATTTGTTGCGCAGCAGTACCTTGAGCACGTTTTGCAGGCGGCGCGCCTGCGCGGCGTCGTAGGGCGCGGCAAGCAGCTTGGCTACGTCCTGCGTCCAGGTCTGGGCCGGCGCGGGCTCGTTGCGGCGCGTGAGCAACTGCAGTTGCAGCAGGCGGCGCGCGCTCAATTGCTCTGCGGGCGTGGGTACTTCGGCGGCGATCTCCAGGCGCAACAGCGATTGTTCGGCATCGGCCGCAGACGCCGTGGGCGCGGCAGACAGGGCCTGCACCCAGGCATTGCGCTGCGCTGCGCTCACGCGCACGCCCAGTTGTTGCGCAGCGGGTACGAGCGCCGGATCACGTTTTTCCCAGGCCGTGAGCAAGTGCGTGAGCACCTCGCCGTGCGCCTGCGCCGCGAGCTTTTTGAGCGCCAGCTGGGCACGCTCCAGCGCTTCACGCTGCGCACGGAAAGCCGCATCGCCCAGGCGCGGGGCACGTTCTGCGCGTTCCCCGCGCCCTTCCCGCCCTTCATAACCGCCCCGTCCTGCACGCTCACCCGTTCGGCTGGCATCACGCCCGAATGCAGCGCGCCCGCCTTCGGGGCGTGCATCACGTCGGCCTGCGGGCCGGGCGCCGTGCGGGTGTGTGGCAGGCAGATTCTTCTGCGCACCGGGCCGGTCGTCGCCGCGCACGGCGATCACGGGGCGCGGTGCGGGTTTGGCGGCAGCGGGGGCAGGTGCCACCGTTTCTGCCGCAGCACCTGCAGCTTCGGCAGCTTCACTTTCAGGAGCTATCTGCGTATATTCTACGGGCGCTACGGGCTGATTTTGTTCAGATTCTGCAGCGGCGGGAGCAGGCTGCGCAGGTGCAGCAGCTGGAGCCGCGGGTGCGGCGCCAGGCTCGGGCACGGCCGGCGCATGCAGCGCGGCGTCGAGCGCGGCCATGGCGGCGCGGATCTGCTGCGCATCGCCGCTTGCGCTTGCCGCTTCGAGGGCCCGCGCGGCCTCGATCACGGCGCGATCGCGCGCAGACAGCGCAGCCTCGGCCTTGCTGCGCTCGGCCGTTTTGCGCTGAAAGGCTTCATCGATCGGCTGGCGAAATGACTCCCAGAGCTTTTGCTCGAGCTTGCGATCGAGCGGCACGGCCTGCGCCTCGGCCTGCCAGCGCTGCTGCAAGGCCCGCACGGCGTCTATGCGCAGGCTCGGCGCAGCGGCCAAGGCCTGCGCCTCTTCGATCAACGCGTGGCGGCGGGCGAGGCTTTCTTTTTGCGCGGCTTCGAGCGGCGCGCTGGCCTCGGCCATGGCCTGTTTCCACAACGGCTGCAATTCGGCAAAAACCTTTTCGGACACGTGTCCGGCGTCGCGCCAGCGTTCGGCAAACTGGTGCAGGGCGCGCTGCAGCCCCTTCCAGTCGCCCGCAGCGGCCAAGGCCTGCGCCTGCGTTTGCGCCCAGGTTTTGAGCTCCTCGATCAGGGCCTCGCGCTGGGCGCGGTGCTGCGCAGCTTCGGCGCGCACCTTCTCGAGCCATTCTTCGACGACTTTGTGCGCGGCATTGCAGGCATCATCAAAGCGCTTCCACAGTGCATGGTTGGGCGCACTGCTTTGGTCGGCCTGCTTCCATTGCTCGCGCAGCTGGCGCAAGGTTTCCTGCATCTTGCGCCCGCCCAGTGCCTGGCCCTCGGGGCGCTGCAGCAGTGCCTCGGCCTTGGCGACGAGTTCTTCGCGCACCTGGTCGGCGCTCCAGCGCTGCCAGCCTTCGAGCTCGCCCGCGGCCACCAGTGCCTGGTGCACTTGCTGCTCCAGGGCCGCGCCTATGTGTTTGCCGTGTTCTTTGAGCACGGCACGCAGCGCCGCGGCAGCGGCGGAGCTGGCCTTGCCCTGGCCTTCGGCGGTGGCTTGTTCAAGTACGGCGAGCGCGCTGCGCACGGCCTGCTCGGCTTTTTCGCGCACTTCGGGCGCGATCGGAGGTTTGGCGGGGCGCTCGGGCCGCGCGACGGCCTCGCTCGGCAGGCCGCGCGCGGCGCGCAGCTCTTCGGCCCACACCGGCACGGGCGGCAGCGGCGCTTGCGCGTCTTCGGCCGCAGCCACGGCCTGCGCGAGCGCGGCCTCGAAGGCCTCCCACACGGCGAGCAGCTGCGTGCGCGAAGTTTCGAGCAGCGGCGGAAAGCGCGCTTCCACGCTCGCCCAACTCGCGTCGCCCGTGAGCTCGTCGGCCTGCGTCTGCCAGCGCGCGATGTCGGCACGCAATTGCTCGAGCGCCGCCTGCGCGTCGCGCCAAGGCTTGGTCGAGAGCACCTCGATGCGCTGCGCGAGCAGCACCGCGGCCTCGCGCTGTACCTGCACGCGGTGCTGCAGGTCTTCGATCACCTTGACGCGCTCGGCCAGCTGCGCCTTGAGCGTGGCGAGCGGCTCGCGCGACAGCGGCGCGCCGGCTTTCGCGGCGTCGCGCTGCCAGGCCAGCGCGTCGGCGATGTTGAGCTTGGGCGCGGCCAGCAGCGCCTGGGCTTTTTCGGCCCATTCGGCGGCGATGGCTTCTTGTGCCTTGGCACGGCGGATTTCGTCGAGGCGCTCGCGCACCGCACGCGCCGCCCCTTTGTCGCGCGCGCTGAGCTCTTTGAACACCTCCTGCAGCTGCTCGGGCGCGGGCTGAGTGGCCAGCCACTCGCGGATACGCGCGGCGCGCTCGCCGGAGGTGGCGGCCGAGAAAGCGCCGCCGGTCAGCGCATCGAGCGGATGCGGCTCGTGGGTCTTGCTCGGGGCCGGAGCCGGGGTCACTTCAGGTGCATCGGACATTTTGCTGCGGGAAAAAAATGGAAACATGAATCCAGTCGATTAGAGAAACACCGAAAGCCCGTCGCGGCCGGCGCTTGCGAGCAACGGGCGACGCATCGCCGGCGCGTGCTTTCGGGTGTGGCAAAAGCGCTATTTTGACCGGCTTCGTACGATGATCCCAGATTGTCCATTAGGCGGTGCTGCGCACCTACGCGGGCGCTGGCGGACTGCTGCCGGTCATTTTGGCCGCGGCTTCGGCGTCCATGACACTGGCCATGGACTTCTCACCCACGACCAAACTGCCACGCCAGCCGCCTCGCCATCATCCCGCGTCCTAATGGACATTCTGGGATGATCCCAGCGATTTATGCGTCCAGGGCCGCGGCCGAGCCGGCCTGCTTGCGCAGCTCGAACTTCTGGATCTTGCCCGTGCTGGTCTTGGGCAGCTCGCCAAAGACCACGGCGCGCGGCACTTTGAAGCCTGCGAGGTGCGCGCGGCAATGGGCGATGATGTCCTCGGCCGTGACCTGCGCGCCAGGCTTGAGTTCGATGAAGGCACAGGGCGTCTCGCCCCATTTCGGGTCAGGCTTGGCGACCACGGCGGCCGCGAGCACGGCCGGGTGGCGGTAGAGCACGTCCTCGACTTCGATCGAGGAGATGTTCTCGCCGCCCGAGATGATGATGTCCTTGCTGCGGTCCTTGATCTTGATGTAGCCGTCGGGGTATTGCACGCCGAGGTCGCCGCTGTGAAACCAGCCGCCGCGGAAGGCTTCCGCCGTGGCCTCGGGGTTCTTGAGGTAGCCCTTCATCGCGATGTTGCCGCGGAACATGATCTCGCCCATGGTTTCTCCGTCCTGCGGCACGGGCTGCATGGTTTCGGGGTCGAGCACGCGCACGTCGCGCTCGAGGTGGTAGCGCACGCCCTGGCGCGCGTTCAGGCGCGCGCGCTCGCCGATGTCGAGCTGGTTCCAGGCTTCATGCTTGGCGCACACCGTGGCTGGGCCATAGACCTCGGTCAGACCATACACGTGCGTGAGGTCGAAGCCCAGCATCTCCATGCCCTCGATCATCGAGGCCGGCGGCGCGGCGCCCGCGACCATGGCCTTGATGCCTTTGGGCACGCCCTCCTTGAGCGCGGCCGGTGCATTCACGAGCAGGCTGTGCACGATGGGCGCGCCGCAGTAGTGCGTGACGCCGTGCTGGCGCATGGCGTCGAAAATGGCCTGCGCCTCGACGCGGCGCAGGCACACGTTCACGCCCGCGCGCGCCGCCACCGTCCACGGGAAACACCAGCCGTTGCAGTGGAACATGGGCAGCGTCCATAGATAGACCGCGTGCTTGGGCATGTCCCATTCGAGCACGTTGGAGATGGCGTTGAGCGCCGCGCCGCGGTGGTGATAAACCACCCCTTTGGGGTTGCCCGTGGTGCCGCTGGTGTAATTGAGGGCGATCGCGTCCCATTCGTCGGCGGGCAGCTCCCAGGCAAACTGCGGATCGCCCTCTGCGAGCAAGTCCTCGTAACTCAGGCTGCCCAGGCGCTGCGCCGCGGGGCCATAAACGGCGTCTTCCACGTCGATCAGCAGCAGCGGCTGTGGGTTCTGGCGCAGGGCCAGGGCCTTGGCCATGACGGGTGCGAATTCGGGATCGACGATGACCGCGCGCGCTTCGCCGTGGTCGAGCATGAAGGCGATGGCTTCGGGGTCGAGCCGGGTGTTGAGCGCATTGAGCACCGCGCCCGCCATGGGCACGCCGAAGTGCGCCTCGACCATAGGCGGCGTGTTGGGCAACATCACGGCCACGGTGTCGTTCTTGCCTATGCCGCGCTGGCGCAGGGCGCTGGCCAGGCGCCGGCAGCGCGCGTAGGTGTCGCGCCAGTTCTGGCGCAGGCTGCCGTGCACGATGGCCAGGCGCTCGGGATAGACCTCAGCCGTGCGCTCGATGAAGGACAGGGGCGAGAGCGGTGCGTAATTGGCTGCGTTGCGCTCGAGATGCTGGTCGAAGATGCTGCTCATGAAGGGCTCCTTGCGTTTTTCCTACACCCCCGATTACAGCAAAAGCGGCTGACGCGAGGCTGATCAATGCCTGGCCTGCCCATCGGCCCATCGGCCCATCGGGGCGACGCCCACGGCATTGGGCGACAATCGCGCCGTGTCCATCCCTCAGTCTTTCATCGAAGAACTGCTCGCGCACGTCGATATGGTCGACGTCGTGGGCCGCTACGTCCCGCTCAAGAAAAGCGGCGCCAATTTCATGGGTCTGTGCCCGTTTCATGCAGAAAAATCGCCCTCGTTCAGCGTGAGCCCGTCCAAGCAGTTCTTCCACTGCTTCGGCTGCGGCAAGAGCGGCGACGCCATCGGCTTCCTGATGGAGCACGCGGGGCTGGACTTCGTCGAGGCGGTGCACGAGCTGGCGCAGCAAGTCGGCCTGCAGGTGCCCGAGGAGCACGCCTCGACGCAGGACAAGGCACGCGCTGCGGCCCAGCGGCAACAGCGCGCCACTTTGACCGAAGTGCTCGCGCGTGCCGCCGCCGCCTATGGCGAGGAGCTGCGCAAGTCTCCGCGCGCCATCGCCTACCTCAAACAGCGCGGCGTGTCGGGCGCCGTGGCCAAGCGCTATGGGCTTGGGTACGCGCCCGAAGGCTGGCACAAGCTCGCGGGCGTCTTTGCCCATTACGACGACCCGCTGCTCGAGGAGGCGGGCCTGGTCATCGTGCAGCCCGAAGACCACAAGCGCTACGACCGTTTTCGCGACCGCGTGATGTTCCCGATCCGCAACGTCAAGGGCGAGTGCATAGGCTTTGGCGGGCGCGTGCTCGGCGACGAAAAGCCCAAATACCTCAACTCGCCCGAAACGCCGGTGTTTCACAAGGGGCGCGAGCTGTACGGCCTGTTCGAGGCGCGCAGCGCAATCCGCGAGCATGGCTACGCGCTCGTGACCGAGGGCTACATGGACGTGGTGGCGCTCGCGCAGCTCGGCTTTCCGAACGCGGTGGCCACGCTGGGCACCGCCTGCACGCCCGAGCATGTGCAAAAGCTGCTGCGCTTTACCGACGCCGTGGTGTTCAGCTTCGACGGCGACGCCGCGGGCCGGCGCGCCGCGCGCAAGGCGCTCGACGCCGCCTTGCCGCACGCGCAGGACACGCGCAGCTTCAAGTTTTTGTTCCTGCCGCCCGAGCATGACCCCGACAGCTTCATCCGCGCCTGGGGCCGCGATGCGTTTGCGCGCCACATCGGCGACGCAGTGCCGCTGAGCCGTTTTCTGCTCGACGCCGCGAGCGAAGGCTGCGACCTGGGCACGCCCGAAGGCCGTGCGCAGATGACACACCACGCCCGGCCTCTGTGGAGCGCGCTGCCCGAAGGGCTGCTCAAGCGCCAGCTGCTCGGCGAATTCGCGAGCCTCGCGCAAATCGACGCTGCGGAGCTCAGTGAATTCTGGGCGCAGGCGCAACACCCTGCGCCCGGCGCAGGCGCCCATCCAGCGGGCACGAAGCAGCGCGGCGGCCTGATCGCCCACCCGCGCGGCAGGTTCACGGGTGCCGCGGCCAGCCCTTACGCCGCGACGGCATGGCGCGCCCACCTGCCGCGCTCCGCGCCCACGAGTCGCGCCGACCACGCCGTGCGGCTGCTGCTGTCGCACATGGCCTTCCTCGAAGAGCTCGCACCCGAAGACCATGCAGCCCTGAGTGCTTTGCCGCCGCCGCACGGGCCCTTGTTCATCTGGCTCGAAGAGCAGCTACACACGCACGGCGTGCAGACCTGGGCGCTGCTGCGCGAGCGCCTGCGCGGCCACGCCTGCGCGCCGCTGGCCGAAAAGCTCATGACCGGCTCGCATGCCCAGACCGAGGGAGACCTGCACGAGCTGCGCGCCGAACTGCGCGACCTGCTCAACCGCGTGCTGATCGAACAGATCAAGGCCGAGGAAAGCACGCTCATCGCCACGGCCAGCCAAGACCCGGCGGCGCTGCAGCGCTACCGCGAGCTGCAAGCCCGGCGCAAGGCGCTGGAGGCGGCGCACAGCCTGCGCTTGCACTCTTGAAATTCGACCTCCTGCTATAATTTAGGGTTCATTGGCAAGAGCGACAGCAGCACCTCCGAGCCGGGCCCGCGCATGCCTTCCTACTTGGTATGAGATGGCAGCGCAAAACACAGCACCGCGTAAATCTAGTTACGCGCGGCCCATCCATCGCAAGGACTGCACACCAAATGTTCGCCCAGACATCTTGCCAGCGCACTCGATGTGCAGCCCGTTGTTCGTTGTTTTTGGTGCCCGGGGGCCGAACATGCGAATGCGGCAAGGATGGTTCGGCGCTCGTTGCGCGGCCATTTTGCCCTGCGATCGGGGGCGTGTTTTCATGCGCATGTGAAGGTTCGTTCCAAGGTTTGTGCCAAAAGGCGTGGACTTTTTCCAGCGCGCGTGCGCATTGCTCACGAGGCACTTTGTTTTTGCCCCTTGTCTGCGCCATGTATGCCTTCACATTTGAGCCCATCCTGACCGTTTTTTGACTCCGAGGTCTTTTCAATGTCTGCCACAAAGTCCGCGAAGCCTGCGATGTCTGCTACTTCCGCCACCTCCGCATCTTCCACCGTCGCGGCCAAGAAGAAAAAAGAAAAAATCACGGCCGCTCCAGCGACCGCTGCCAGCGAGCCCGTGACCACCGACGTCCAAGCCGTGGCCAGCCCGCCCAAGACCACACGCGCTGCAGCCACGAAAGAAAAACAAACCGCTGAAAAAGCAACCGTTGCTGCTGCGCAACAGCCGGCTGCCAAACCTGCAAAGCGCGCGAGCAAAACACCCAGTGGCAGCACGCAGGCCGACAAGCCTGCCCGTGCTGACACTGCCGATACCCAAGCGCCCGCCAAGGCAGCGGCCAAAACGTCCGCCAAGCGCGGCCGCAAGTCCAAGGTCGCCGAAGCACCGGCGCTCGACGATGCCGATCTTGGCGAGGGCGATTTGGACCTCGCGCTCGACCTGGATGTTGAAATCGAGGCAGATGTCACCGCCGAGGTGCCTCCCGAAGCCGAAGCCGCGCCGGTCGAAAAAGCCAAACCACTGCGCATGAAGCTCAGCAAGGCCAAAGAGCGCGCCTTGATGAAGGAGTTTGGCCTCGACGAAACAGTGCTGTCCGAGGAAGACCTGGCCAAGCGCCGTTCGCGCCTGAAGGCGCTGATCAAGCTAGGCAAGACACGCGGCTACCTCACGCACGTCGAAATCTCCGACCACCTGCCCGACAAGCTCGTCGATGCCGAGACGCTCGAAGCCGTGATCGCCACGCTCAACGATCTGGGCGTGGCCGTGTACGAACAAACGCCTGATGCCGAGGCGCTGATCATCACCGACAACGCCCCCACGGGTGCGAGCGAAGAAGAAGCCGAGGAGGCCGCCGAAGCTGCACTTTCTACGGTGGACAGCGAATTCGGCCGCACCACCGACCCGGTGCGCATGTACATGCGCGAAATGGGCACGGTGGAACTGCTCACGCGCGAAGGCGAAATCGAAATCGCCAAGCGCATCGAAGGCGGCCTGATGGCCATGATGGAAGCGATCAGCGCCTCGCCCGCGACGATCGCCGAAATCCTGCGCATGGCCGACGAAATTCGCGAAGGCAAGGTCAACATCTCCACCGTGGTCGATGGTTTTTCGAACCCCAACGAAGCCGACGACTACGTGGCCGAGGAGGACTTCGACGAATTCGACGAAGCCGACGACGATGACGGCAAGGGCGGCTCCAAGGCCCTGACCAAGAAGCTCGAAGAGCTCAAGCGACAGGCGCTGGAGCGCTTTGACAAGCTGCGTGCGCTGTTCGAGCAGATGCATGCCATCTATGAAAAAGAAGGCTACGGCACGCCCGCCTATCTGGAAGTGCAACGTGCGCTGTCGGCCGAGCTCATGACCATTCGTTTCACGGCCAAGACCATCGAGAAGCTGTGCGACATGGTGCGCGAGCAGGTCGATGACATCCGCAAGAAGGAGCGCGAGCTGCGCCGCATCATCGTCGACAAGTGCGGCATGCCGCAGGAAGTCTTCATCAAGGAATTCCCGCCCAACCTGCTGAACCTTCGCTGGGTCGAGCAGCAGGCCGCGGCAGGCAAACCCTGGAGCGCCGTGCTCGCGCGCAACATTCCGCCGGTGCAGGACTTGCAGCAAAAGCTGATCGACCTGCAGCAGCGCGTGGTGGTACCGCTGGCCGAGCTCAAAGACATCCACAAGCGCATGAACGAGGGCGAAAAGGCCAGCCGCGACGCGAAGAAGGAGATGATCGAGGCCAACCTGCGTCTCGTGATTTCGATCGCCAAGAAATACACCAACCGTGGCCTGCAGTTCCTGGATTTGATTCAAGAGGGCAACATCGGCCTGATGAAGGCGGTTGACAAGTTCGAATACCGGCGCGGCTACAAGTTCTCGACCTACGCGACCTGGTGGATCCGCCAGGCGATCACGCGCTCGATCGCCGACCAGGCGCGCACCATCCGCATCCCGGTGCACATGATCGAGACCATCAACAAGATGAACCGCATCTCGCGCCAGCACCTGCAGGAGTTCGGCTTCGAGCCCGATGCCTCGCTGCTCGCCGAAAAGATGGAGATGCCCGAGGACAAGATCCGCAAGATCATGAAGATCGCCAAAGAGCCGATCTCCATGGAAACGCCGATCGGTGACGACGAGGACAGCCACCTGGGCGACTTCATCGAGGACAGCAGCAACACCGCACCCGTCGATGCCGCGATGCAAGCCGGTCTGCGCGACGTGGTCAAGGACATCCTCGACAGCCTCACGCCGCGCGAAGCCAAGGTGCTGCGCATGCGCTTTGGCATCGAAATGTCCACCGACCACACGCTCGAGGAAGTCGGCAAGCAATTCGACGTGACGCGCGAGCGCATCCGCCAGATCGAGGCCAAGGCGCTGCGCAAGCTCAAGCACCCGAGCCGCTCGGAAAAGCTGCGCAGCTTCATCGACTCCCTGTGAACGCGCGCGATCTTGCACGCCGCACCAAGCGCGCAGCAAGGTAGAGCAGCCCGGACGGGCTGCTAGTGTAGTGTTCGACGCTATTTGCGACATAAAACCGCGTCTTTTCGGCCTGGGCCGCGTTGCAAATCCTCGCGATACCACCCGGTATCGCTGCGGTTTGCGCCTTGCCCAGACCAAAAATCCATCGGTTTTATTTGTCGCATCAAGCATCAAACACTACACTAGTGTAGTGTTTTATTCTTGATGAAGCTTAAAATCTGGCTGGGATTTCATCGATTCACGATGATCCCCAAAAGGAGCCAGGCCATGCGGGTAGCCCCCAAAGTTGAAT
>NZ_QPJU01000003.1:194989-342914 GCF_003337425.1 Extensimonas vulgaris | reverse complement strand
GCGTTGTCGGCGTTCTGGCGCACCGTGGCGCCCACCTCTTCCATCGAAGCGGCGGTTTCTTCGAGCGCGCTGGCCTGGCTTTCGGTGCGCGCCGACAGGTCGCTGTTGCCCGAGGCAATCTGTGCGCTCGCCGCCGCGACGTTCTCGGCGTTTTGGCGCACATGGGCGACCACCTTGCGCAAAGACTCCTGCATACCCGCCAGCGTGCGCAAAAGCTGACTCACCTCGTCTTTGCCTTGGATGCGGATGGCATAGGTCAGGTCGCCTTGCGCCACGGCATTGGCAGCGTTCATGGCTTGGGAGAGCGCGCGCGTGATGCCGCGCACCAGCGTCATTCCGACCACGATCGCCAAACCCAGTCCCACGATGGTCAGTGCCACAGTGACTGCACGCAAAACCTCGTGACGCGCCACCCCCGCATCGTATTCGCGCTTGGCTTCTCTGAGCTGCAATTGCCCCAACGCCTTGACATCTGCGGCCACTTGGTCATAGAGCGGCGTCACTTTCTGCACCAAAATTTGATTGGCGTCGCCAAAGCTGCTGGCCCGCAGCGCTGCCACGGCGGGCTTGAACCCTTCATTCACCAGCCTCGCACGGTCATCGGCCAGCTTCTTGGCCAGCTGCGCTTCTTCGGGCGTAAGCCGTGTTGCCATAAAAGCCGCCCAAAGCTTGTCATTCGCCGCAATGTTGGCATCCACGAGCTCCGTGTTCTTGCGAATGATCTCTGGCGAGAGGTCGACTTGCGCGGCGACCAGGGCTAGGCGGCTGCTGAGAAAGAGTCGCTCCATGTCCGTGAGCTGCCCCAAGGCCACGGTACGGTCTTCATAGACCGTTTTGAGTGCCGCATTGGACTGGCTGGCTCCAAACAGCCCCATACCGCCGATGAGCAGCACCACAGCAGAAAGCACCGCTACCAACAAAGTCAGCCGGGTCGAGATTTTTAAATGGTTCATGGCAGTCGATGAAGAGCTCAAAGAAATGAACGCCTGCCAGAAAACTCTTGCAAGCGGGGTTATTGGAAGACCAATTGTGTCGAAATGTCAACAAAACTTAAACCAAGGGATTGCCCCAATGGTTTAAACCCAGATTGTTCATTAAGACACGGGCCGATGACGAGGCGGCTGGTGAGGCAGTTTGGTTGCGGGTGAGGAGTTCGTGGTGCTGCCACGAACGACGCAGCGGCGGCCAAAATGACCGTCAGACGTCCTCCAGCGCCCGCACGCTCCTCAAGAAAGCAAGGCCCGAATGGCAAACAATTCCGTGCGCACCGCTTGCAAATCGGCAAGCTCGCGTACCTTCGCATGTTCCTGGCCTGCCTCGGGCGGGGCCGAAGGAGCGGCATCGGCATCGGCGCAGGCCAGCTCCTCTGCCGCCACAATGCCACGGCCGGCATTGGCAAGCTCTTGCAGGCGATTGCGCGCGCCCTGGATGGTGAAACCCTGCTCATACAGCAGCTCGCGAATGCGGCGAACCATCAGCACCTCGTGGTGCTGGTAATAACGGCGGTTGCCGCGCCGCTTCATGGGTCGCAGTTGGGTGAATTCCTGCTCCCAATAGCGCAGCACATGGGGCTTCACACCACAGAGCTCGGCGACTTCGCCAATGGAGAAATAGCGCTTGGCAGGGATGGCGGGAAGTGAATTGCCCATGGCTTGGTGATGGATTGCGCGTAGGCGCGTTAGCGTACTGCAGGCAGCGCGGAATTTCACGCATTTTTGACGCCGCGACCGAGCAAAAAAGTCTCGGCAGAGCGATCGCGTGACGCCTTGGGCTTGATGGGCTTGACGATTTTGAAGGTCTGGCGAAAGCGCTGCACCAGTTCCTCGTAGCCGCTGCCGTGAAAGACTTTGGCCACGAGCGCGCCTTCAGCTTGCAGGTGGGTGCTGGCAAATTCGAGTGCGAGCTCGATCAGGTGCGCCACACGCGCCGCGTCGGCCGCGGCGATGCCCGAGAGGTTGGGCGCCATGTCGGAGACGATCACATCGACGCGCCTGCCACCCAGGGCCTGCTCCAGTCGCTGCAGCACCTCAGGCTCGCGAAAATCGCCCTGCAAAAAGGTCACGCCCTCGATCGGCTCCATGGGCAGGATGTCGAGTGCGATGATGCTGGCGTCCTGCGCTTTGCCTGCGGCGCCGCCACAGAGGCGTCGGCGCAGGTATTGGCTCCAGGCGCCGGGCGCGGCGCCCAGATCGACCACCGTCTGTCCAGGGCGGATCAGCCCGAACTGCTCGTCGATCTCTTGGAGCTTGTACGCTGCGCGTGCGCGGTAGCCCTCTTTTTGGGCGCGTTTGACGTAAGGGTCGTTGACGTGGTCTTGGAGCCAGGCCTTGTTGACCTTTTTGCTTTTGGTTTTGATTTTCATGCTGGGGGGTGCGGGGCTTGCGTGCCTGGCTCGATAATACGGCCCATGCCGCAAATTCAATTGACTCCGGCCGAGCGCCGGGAACAACGCGCACTGGCCCACCACCTGGATCCCGTGGTCATGGTCGGGGCCGAGGGCCTCACCGCCGCCGTGAAAAAAGAAGTCGATGCTGCGCTGACGGCCCACGGGCTGATCAAGGTGCGCGTCATGCAAGACGAGCGCGCCGCACGCGAACTCATCTACCAACAGCTCGCCGACGAACTCGATGCCGCACCCGTGCAGCATATCGGCAAATTGCTCGTGCTATGGCGCCCCATCCCGCCCAAAGAGCGCCAACCCAACGAAAAGCGCATGCCCGGCCCGCGGGAGGTCAAGGTGCTCAAATTCAGCCAGCGCGGCGGCCAAAAGCCCGAGGTGCAGCGCCTGCGCGTGCTCGGCAACCAGCGCCTGACGCCAGGCGGAAAGATCAAACGCGCCAAAAAGCGCAAGCCCACGTCGATCAAAAAGCAGCAGGGCTGACCCATCGCCGCCATGCAGCGCCACATCCTGTGCATGAAATGGGGCACCAAGTACGGCCCCGAGTACGTCAATCGCCTCTACGGCATGGTGCGCCGCCATCTTTCGGGCGAATTTCAGTTCAACTGCCTGACCGACGACACGCGCGGCATCCGGCCTGAAGTGCAGTGCTTTCCCATCCCGCCCTTGAATCTGCACTTGGCGCCGGGCCAGCGCGACGGCGCCTGGAAAAAACTCACCACCTTCGAAGCCGATTTGTACGGCCTGCGCGGCACAGCGCTGTTTTTGGATCTGGACGTGGTCGTGGTCGGCAGCCTCGACGACTTTTTCACGCACCCTGGCCAGTTCCTCATCATTCGCGACTACCCGCGCTTTTGGCGTTTTGGCGAGCGCGTCACGGGCAATTCGTCGGTCTATCGCTTCGAGCTCGGCGCGCATGCCGACGTGCTCGCGTATTTTCGCGCGCACATGGACGAGGTGATGGCGCGCTTTCGCAACGAGCAGGACTACCTCTCGGACTTTCTGCACCGCCAGGGCAAGCTCTCGTACTGGCCGGCCGAATGGTGCCCGAGCTTCAAGTACCACTGCATACCGCGCTGGCCCGCGAACCACTGGCGCCCCCCCTTCATCCCCGAAGGCGCGCGCATCGTCATCTTCCACGGTGAGGTGAACCCGCCCGACGCACTGGCCGGCAAACGCAACAAGCGCTTTGCCCACATCGAGCCCGCGCTCTGGGTGCGCGAGGCCTGGCGCGAGTGAGCGCACCGCCCCGCCCACGAAAAACCGCGTTGTTCATCAAAACATAGCACGCTGCCCTCGTGCACCCTGCGCCAGCGCGGCTTTTTGCTTTTTTAGCGCGCGACCCCTGCGCCCACCCCCGCGAGCGGACGCCCCATGAGGCGCGTGAGGATGGCGAGCGGACTGCTGTGCGGATCGGCTTCGCGGCCCGGCGGCAGATACAGGGTCTGCTCCATCATGAACTGGCCGCTCATCACGGCGTGCGTGGCCTGGTCGGAAAAGCACACCCACACGCTGCCGGGCGGAAACGGAATGGTCACCAGCGTGCCGTTCTTCTGGTAGTCCTCGTCGAACTTCATCAGGTCGTGCAGTTGCAGCATGAGGTGGTCGTATTCGCTGCGCAGCGATTTGGTGGCGTGCACGGCGTTGAGCAACCGGGCCTGCCACAGCCGGTAGGGTTTGGCCTGGGGCAAAAACTTGCGCGCAATGGCCTCGAACGAATCGCCCACGCGCCACACGCGTGGCACGCCGTGCGGGTTGACGTTGGTGAACACGCGCAGGATGCGCTCGCCGTATGTGGGCCGGGAGGGGAAGGCATCGACATGCACGCGCTGGTCGTCGGCACGCACCGACTGCGCGCGCACTTCGACCTGCTTGGGCCGAAAGCTCGTGGGCGCCACACGCAGCAAGCCGCGGTAGGCGGGCAGCAGGTCATGGACGAGCTGCAGCGCCTGCGCGCGAAAGCGACCAATCATCGTGGCGAGCGCCTGCTGCTCGGCGGCGCTGCCCGCGGCGTTGTGCAGCACCCCATCGGCCCCGAGGCTCACGTTGCGCTTGCCGGGCTTGAGCATGTCTTCGCGCAACAGGGCTTTTTCTTCAGCGCTGAGTTCAAAGCCCAGGCGCGGAAAGAACAGCACCTTGCCAGCCTCCAGCGCCGCCGTCCATTCGGGGCGCGCTTGCAGACCTTGCCACTGCGTGGCGTCCATTTCGACAATCGGGGAATCCATGGTGTTGCGAGCTCCTCAAAAGCAAGGGCGCAGGCACACTGCCTGGGCCAAGCGGGCCATTGTGCGACCAGGCGTGCCCAGGGGTTTTGCCCTCGGTCAATTGGCACTGAGATGCGGGGCGGGCGACAGGTGGGCGCTGGGTGGCTGGATGTGACCGATGAGAGCGGGCCATCAAGGCGCCTCGGGTTTACGCCCCGCGCGCCACAGCACAGCCCCCGCGCAGAGCCATTGCAGCAGGTACAGCACACTGCCCACGCTGTGCCACAGGCGCAGGTTCTCGCGCGCGACGATGCGCGGCGCGACGGCGTATTCGCCCAGTAGCGCGCACAGCAAGCCAAAAACTATCAATACAATAGCTGTAGGCGCTTGTCCCACCTGCGCTTTGGCCCTTTTTGATACATAAAGCAGTACGATGATCGCGCACACCACCGACACCCAGCTTTGCGCATGAAACAGCTGCGCCGCCATGTTCCCGGCCATGGCCGGCGTGGGCAGGTGCGCAAACAGCAGCGGCACGGCCATGAAGCCGATGGCCGTGAGGCTGCCCCACCACAGCGCCGCCGCGAGCAAGGACACGGGGATCTTCGTCATTGCTCTTACTGGTATTTGACAGCGATGATCTCGTAGCGGCGGATGCCGCCGGGCGCCTGCACCTCGGCGCTGTCGCCCTCTTCCTTGCCGATCAGCGCGCGTGCGATCGGACTGCTGATGTTGATCAGGCCCAGCTTCAGGTCGGCCTCGTCCTCACCGACGATCTGGTACGTGACCTGCTCGCCCGTGTCCTCGTCTTCGAGTTCCACCGTGGCGCCGAACACCACCTTGCCGCCCGCGTCCAGCGTCGCTGGGTCTATCACTTGCGCGGCGGCGAGCTTGCCTTCGATTTCCTTGATGCGGCCTTCGATGAAGCCCTGGCGGTCTTTGGCGGCGTCGTATTCGGCGTTTTCACTCAGGTCGCCCTGCGCGCGCGCCTCGGCAATGGCGCTGATGACGTCGGGGCGGTCTTTGGTTTTGAGGCGGTGCAGCTCAGCCTTGAGCTTTTCGGCGCCGCGCTTGGTGATCGGGATGGTGGCCATGGTGGTCTGCGTCTTTTTTCGTGTCGTGCAAAAGCAAACCGCCGAGGCGGGCCCCGGCGGCAAATGGATGGAGCGATTATGCCGAATCGCTGCGGTGGCGTTAAGCCCCGGTTTTCCCCGATGGCGAGAGCAGCTGCGCGTGCATCTCCTGCAGCGAGATCACGCCCAGCCGATCCATGAAGCGCATGCCCTCGACGGCAGCCTCGGCGCCGGCGATGGTGGTGATGGTGGGCACGCGCGCCTGCAGTGCGCCGGTGCGTATGGCCCGGCTGTCGGCGATGGCGTTGCGGCGCTCTTCCACAGTGTTGATGACCAGCGCGATCTGCCCGCTCTTGAGCATGTCCACCACATGCGGGCGACCTTCGGTGACCTTGTTGACCACTTCGCAGGGCACGCCGGCGGCGGTAATCGCCTGCGCCGTGCCGCGCGTGGCCACGAGCGCAAAGCCCATGGCGTGCAGTGCGCGTGCGATCTGCACGGCCTGGGGCTTGTCGGCGTTCTTCACCGTGAGGAAGACCTTGCCGCTGGGCGTGCCGTCGGCCTTGAGCGGGCGCGGCAGGCGCTCGCCCGCGCCCATCTGCGCCTTGATGTAGGCCTCGCCAAAGGTCTTGCCCACGCCCATGACTTCGCCGGTGGATTTCATCTCGGGGCCAAGGATGGTATCGACGCCGGGGAACTTGACGAAGGGGAACACCGCCTCCTTGACGCTGAAGTACGGCGGCACCACTTCGCGCGTCACGCCCTGCGCAGCCAGCGGGCACCCCGCCATGCAGCGCGCCGCCACCTTGGCGAGCTGTATGCCCGTGGCCTTGCTCACGAAAGGCACGGTGCGGCTCGCGCGCGGGTTGACTTCGAGCACGTAGATCACGTCCTGCTTGCCGCCGCCTTCCTGCGGCACCTCCTGGATCGCGAACTGCACGTTCATGAGGCCCACCACGTTCAGCCCGTGGGCCATGGCCGCGGTCTGGCGCTTGAGCTCGTCGATGGTGGACTGCTTGAGGTAGTACGGCGGCAGCGAACAGGCCGAGTCGCCGCTGTGCACGCCGGCCTGCTCGATGTGTTCCATCACGCCACCGATCAGCACCTGGCCGGTGGCGTCGCGCACGGCATCGACATCGCATTCGATGGCGTCGCTCAGAAAGCGATCCAGCAGCACCGGAGAGTCGTTGCTGACCTTGACGGCCTCGCGCATGTAGCGCTCGAGGTCGCGCTGCTCGTGCACGATTTCCATCGCGCGACCACCCAGCACGTAGCTCGGGCGCACCACCAGCGGGTAGCCCAGCGCCTGGGCTTTTTCGAGCGCCTCGGCCTCGGTGCGCGCGGTGGCGTTGGGCGGCTGGCGCAGGCCCAGCGTGTGCAAGAGCTGCTGAAAGCGCTCGCGGTCTTCGGCGGCGTCGATCATGTCGGGCGTGGTGCCGATGATGGGCACGCCCTCGGCCTCCAGACCGAGGGCGAGTTTGAGCGGCGTCTGCCCGCCGTACTGCACGATCACGCCGGTGGGCTTTTCCTTGTCGACGATCTCGAGCACGTCTTCGAGCGTGAGCGGCTCGAAATACAGCCGGTCGCTGGTGTCGTAGTCGGTCGAGACGGTTTCGGGGTTGCAGTTGACCATGATGGTTTCGTAACCATCCTCGCGCATGGCCAGCGCCGCATGCACGCAGCAGTAGTCGAACTCTATGCCCTGGCCGATGCGGTTGGGCCCGCCGCCCAGCACCATGATTTTTTGGCGCGTGCTCGGCTCGGCCTCGCATTCGTCCTCGTAGGTCGAATACATGTAGGCGGTGTTGGTGGCAAATTCGGCGGCGCAGGTGTCCACGCGCTTGAATACCGGACGCACGCCCAGCGCGCGGCGGTGCGCACGCACGGCTTGCTCGCTGGTTTTCAGCAGCTTGGCCAGGCGCCGGTCGGAAAAGCCTTTTTTCTTGAGCAGCAGCAGCTCTTGTTTCGAGAGCGCTTCGAGCGCGGCGGCGCCGTGCGTGGCGGTGTGCTGGTCGAGGTCGAGTTCGATCTTGACGATCTCCTCGATCTGCACCAGAAACCACTTGTCGATTTTCGTGAGCTGGTGCACCTCGTCCAGCGACCAGCCCGCAGCAAAGGCGTCGCCCACGTACCAGATGCGCTCGGGGCCGGGCTCGCCGAGCTCTTTTTCGAGCACTTCGCGGTCTTGCGTTTTTTCGTTCATGCCATCGACGCCGACTTCGAGCCCGCGCAGCGCCTTCTGGAACGACTCCTGGAACGTGCGCCCGATGGCCATGACCTCGCCCACGCTCTTCATCTGCGTGGTCAGGCGGTTGTCGGCGGTGGGGAATTTTTCGAACGCAAAGCGCGGAATCTTGGTGACCACGTAGTCGATCGTGGGCTCGAAGCTCGCGGGCGTGGCGCCGCCGGTGATTTCGTTGCGCAGCTCGTCGAGCGTGTAGCCCACGGCGAGCTTGGCCGCGACCTTGGCGATCGGAAAGCCCGTGGCCTTGGACGCGAGCGCCGACGAGCGCGACACGCGCGGGTTCATCTCGATGACGATCATGCGCCCGTCTTTGGGGTTGACGGCGAACTGCACGTTCGAGCCGCCGGTATCGACACCGATCTCGCGCAGCACGGCCAGGCTCGCGTCGCGCAGAATCTGGTATTCCTTGTCGGTCAGCGTCTGCGCGGGCGCGACGGTGATCGAGTCGCCCGTGTGCACGCCCATGGGGTCGAGGTTTTCGATCGAGCACACGATGATGCAGTTGTCGGCCTTGTCGCGCACCACCTCCATCTCGTACTCTTTCCAGCCCACGAGCGACTCTTCGATCAGCAGCTCGCTGGTGGGCGAGGCTTCGAGGCCGCGCTTGCAGATGGTCTCGAACTCCTCGGGGTTGTAGGCGATGCCGCCGCCCGTGCCGCCGAGCGTGAAGCTCGGGCGGATCACCGTCGGAAAGCCCACGTGCTTTTGCACCTCCCAGGCTTCGGCCATGCTGTGCGCAATGCCGCTTTTGGCCGAGCCCAGGCCGATGCGCGTCATGGCCTCCTTGAACTTGAGGCGGTCTTCGGCCTTGTCTATGGCCTCGGGCGTGGCGCCGATCAGCTCCACCTGGTACTTGGCAAGCACGCCGTTGCGCCACAGGTCGAGCGCGCAGTTGAGCGCGGTCTGCCCGCCCATGGTGGGCAGGATGGCAAAGCCGCCGGGGTGCTGCGGGCGCTCCTTGGCGATGATTTTCTCGACGGTCTGCCAGGTGATGGGCTCGATGTAGGTGACGTCGGCCGTGGCCGGGTCGGTCATGATCGTCGCGGGGTTGCTGTTGATCAGGATGACCTTGTAGCCCTCTTCGCGCAGCGCCTTGCAGGCCTGTACGCCCGAGTAATCGAACTCGCACGCCTGCCCGATGACGATGGGGCCGGCGCCGATGATGAGGACGGTCTGGATGTCGCTGCGCTTAGGCATTTTGGGGGTTCTCCATCAGCGCCGTGAAGCGGTCGAACAGATAGGCAATGTCGTGCGGGCCGGGCGAGGCCTCGGGGTGGCCCTGAAAGCAGAACGCGGGCTTGTCGGTGCGCGCGAGCCCTTGCAGCGTGCCGTCGAACAGGCTCACGTGCGTGGCGCGCAGATTCGCGGGCAGCGAGGCTTCATCGACGGCAAAGCCGTGGTTCTGGCTCGTGATCGAGACGCGGCCCGTGTCCAGGTCTTTCACGGGGTGGTTGGCGCCGTGGTGGCCGAACTTCATCTTGAAGGTCTTGGCGCCGCTGGCCAGCGCCATGATCTGGTGCCCCAGGCAAATGCCGAAGGTGGGGATGCCCGCATCGATCAGCGTGCGCGCGGCGGCGATGGCGTAGTCGCAGGGCTCGGGGTCACCCGGGCCGTTGGACAGAAAGACGCCGTCGGGGCGCAGCGCCAGCACCTCGGCCGCGGGCGTCTGCGCGGGCACCACGGTGAGCTTGCAGCCGCGCGCGGCGAGCATGCGCAGGATGTTCTTCTTCACGCCGAAGTCGTAGGCCACGACGCGAAAGCGCGGCGCGGTCTGCTCTCCATACCCGGTGCCGAGCTGCCACTCGGTCTGCGTCCAGGCGTAGGGCGTGCGTGTGCTGACCACCTTGGCCAAATCCAGCCCCACCATGCGCGGCGCACCCTGCGCAAGGGCGATGGCCTGCGCAGCGGCTTGGTCGAGCGCGGCCTGCGTGACCGGCTGGCCCGGCGCCAGCGCGACGATGGCGCCGTTTTGCGCGCCGCCGGTGCGCAGCAGGCGTGTGAGGCGGCGCGTGTCCAGCCCCGCAATGGCCACGGTGCGTTCTTGCACGAGGTAGTCCGAGAGGGTCTGCGTGCAGCGGAAGTTGCTCGCAAGCAGCGGCAGGTCTTTGATGATCAGGCCCGCGGCGTGGACTTTGTCGGCCTCGACGTCCTCGGGGTTGACGCCGTAGTTGCCGATGTGCGGGTACGTGAGCGTCACGATCTGCTGGCAGTAGCTCGGGTCGGTGAGGATTTCCTGGTAGCCGGTCATGGCGGTGTTGAACACCACCTCGCCGACCGTGGTGCCCGTGGCACCTATCGAGTGACCTGCAAAGACCGTGCCGTCTGCGAGCGCCAGGATGGCGGGCGGGAAGCTTGCCTTGAGAGACGAAAGCACTGGGGACTCCGAAACGAATGGCGGCCGCCCAGGCCCGCAGGCTGCGCCGGGCAAGGCAGGGCACCGACGTGCATAGCCTGGCTGCGCGTGACTGCTCTCAAAAAAGTAGTAGCTTTGGATGCTGGGACGGCGCTTATGCGAGAAAAGCCGCCCATTATATCCGCGCCCTGCGGCGGGCCAGGGCTATTTGCTGCGGTGCAGCAAGGGCATGGCGTGCCCTTGCACCGCACTCGCATGCAGGCAGATCGCCGCGGCCGCAGCGACGTTGAGCGACTCTTCCCCGCCCGGCTGTGCGATGCGGATGCGCTGCGCGGCGCGCGCTTCGAGCGCGGGGCTGACGCCCTGCCCTTCGTGTCCGAGCACCCAGGCGCAGGGCCATGGCAGCTTGGCCTCATGCAGAAAATCGCCCGCGTGCGAGCTCGTGACAAGCAACGGCAGCGCCAGCGCCTGCACGTCGTCCTGCGCCAGCCCTTCGACCAGGCGCAGGGCAAAGTGCGCGCCCATGCCGGCGCGCAGCACCTTGGGCGACCACAGCGCGGCGCTGCCCTTGAGCGCAAGCACCTGGCCAAAGCCAAAGGCCGCGGCGCTGCGCAAGATCGAGCCCACGTTGCCCGCGTCCTGCACGCGGTCGAGCACCACGGTGGCGACGCCGGCCTGCAAGTCCGCGGCGGGCGGAAGATCGAGCACATAGCCCATGCGCGCAGGCGATTCGAGCGCGCTCACGGCCGCGAAAAGCGCGTCCGAAAGCACTACTACTTTATGAGCTGCTTGCGCCCATTCCACGGGCGCCAAAGGCCAAAAAGACTCTGAAAAAACGGCCACCGCCGGGCGCCAGCCGCGCGCCAGCGCCGCACGGCACAGATGGTCGCCCTCGACCCAGACCTGGCCCTGGCTGCGGTAAGCCGTGCTGTCCTGCGCGAGGCGACGCAGCGCCTTCACGAAGGCGTTGTCGCGCGAATGGATGTGCGTAATGGCGGCGTCTTTGCCGGCAGACCTTGGCGCGGCCTTGGGTGCAGGCAGATCGCCCGGCGGCCGCGGCCGTTTTTCCGTGCTCATGGCGCGCGCTCCAGCAGCTGCGCGACGGGCGCAAAGCTGCGTCGGTGGTGCTCGCAAGGCCCATGCGCGCGCAGGGCCGCGAGGTGCGCGGCGGTGCCATAGCCCTTGTGTGCAGCAAAACCGTATTGCGGGTAATCCTTGTCAATCTGCGCGCACCACTGGTCGCGCTGCACCTTGGCCAGAATCGACGCGGCCGAAATCGCCGGCACCAGCGCATCGCCCGCGACGATGGCCTGCGCGGGCATGTCGAGCACGGGCAGGCGGTTGCCATCGACGAGCGTGAGCCGCGGCTTGAGCCGCAGGCCCTGCACCGCGCGCGCCATGGCGAGCAGCGTGGCCTGCAGGATGTTGAGGCGGTCGATCTCTTCGACGCTGGCCTCGGCGATGCTGCAGCACAGCGCCTTGGCGCGGATCTCGTCGTAGAGTGCCAGGCGCCGCTTGGAGCTGAGTTTTTTGGAGTCGGCCAGGCCCGCGATGGGGCGCAGCTCGTCGAGGATCACGGCAGCCGCGACCACGGGGCCGGCGAGCGGGCCGCGTCCGGCCTCATCAACGCCCGCGACCAGCGCCGCGCCGTGCGGAAGGTGCAATCGGTCGAACAGCGCGGCCTGCTCAGCGGACAAGGATTTTTTCGATCGCATCGGCGGCGAGTTGCGGGGTGTTGCGTTGCAGGCTCTGGTGCAGGGCGTCGAAGCGCTGCACGAGCGCGTGGATGGTGTCCGGCGCCTGCGTGCGCGCGTCGAACCACTGCAGCGTCGCCGCGGCGAGCGCCTGCGGCGTGGCGGCGTCCTGCAGCAGTTCGGGCACGACGAAGTCGCGGCACAGGATGTTGGGCAGGCCCACCCAGGGCTGCAGCTGTTTGCGCCGCATGAGGCGCCAGCTCAGCGGGTGCATGCGGTAGGCGATCACCATGGGGCGCTTGAACAGCGCCGCCTCCAGCGTGGCCGTGCCACTCGCGATCAGCGTCACGTCGCAGGCCGCGAGCACCTCGTGCGAGCGCCCCTCGACCACCTGCACCACGGCGCCCAGGCCGCGCGCCTCGAGCTGCTGCACGATGCGCGCGCGCAATGCAGGCAGCGCCGGAACAATCATTTTGATAGCATGCTGCGCTTGATGGATCAGCGCTGCAGCGTCAAAGAAGGCTGGAGCGAGGTAGTGCACCTCGGCCCTGCGGCTGCCCGGCAACAGCGCCAGCACGGGCGCATCCTGGGATAAGCCGAGCGCGCGGCGCGCCGCTGCCTGGTCGGGCACGCGCGGGATCACGTTCGCGAGCGGATGGCCCACGTAGGTCGCGGCGATGCCATGCTGCGCGAGCAGCGCGGGCTCGAACGGAAACAGGCACAGCACGTGCTCAGCGCTGCGGCGGATTTTTTCCACGCGCTCGGGCCGCCAGGCCCAGATCGAAGGGCACACGAAATGCACCGTCTTGACGCCTGCGGCGCGCAAATCGGCCTCGAGCCCCAGGTTGAAGTCGGGCGCATCGACGCCGATGAACACGTCGGGGCGCTCACGCAGCAGGCGCGAGCGCAGCGCGCGGCGGATCGCCACGAGGCCCGCGAGCCGGCGCAGCACCTCGAAGCTGTAGCCGTGCACGGCCAGCCGGTCGCTGGGCCACCAGGCGTCAAAGCCGCGCTCGCGCATGCGTGGCCCGCCTATGCCGTGCGCCGCCACCGCGGGCCAGCGTGCCTGCAGCCCCTGCAGCAGCAGGCTCGCGAGCAGATCGCCCGAAGCCTCTCCGGCCACCATGGCCACCCGTGGCGCGGTCATGCGTACCCCATGAAAAGATCGTCAACTCAGAGGCTGAGCGTTTTTCGGCCGCGGCCGAAAGGCGCATCCAAACGCCACCGATCGCGGCGCAAAGCGCAGCCATAGCGCGGGCTATGGCGAGGATTTGCAACGACGAACGGGGGTGTTTGGGTGTGCAAGGCGGCCATGGACGCAAGACTCTCAGGCTCTCTGGGCGCGGCGCACGATGCCGCGGCGCGAGGCGTCAAGGAAGGCCAGCATGCAGGCCACATCCTCGGCCGCTTCGGGGAATTGCGCGGGCAGCTCGGCCATTGCGGCGCGCGCGGCTTCGAGCGTGAGCCCCTGCCGGTACAGCAGGCGGTGCATCTGCTTGATGGCCGCAAGGCGCGGCGCAGAAAAACCGCGTCGGCGCAAGCCCTCGATGTTGAACCCGTGCACCGCGAGCGGGTTGCCATCGACGAGCATGAACGGCGGCACGTCCTGCGAGACATGGCTGCCAAAGCCCACCATGGCGTGCGCGCCGATGTGCACGAACTGGTGCACGCCCGTGAGCCCGCCGACGATGGCCTGCTCGCCGATGTGCACATGGCCCGCGAGCGTGGCGTTGTTCGCGAGGATGGTCTGGTTGCCGACCACGCAGTCGTGCGCGATGTGCACGTAGGCCATGATCCAGTTGTCGTCACCCACGGTGGTCACGCCGCGATCCTGCGCCGTGCCGAGGTTGAAGGTGCAGAACTCGCGGATGGTGTTGCGGTCGCCGATGACGAGCTCGGTCGGCTCGCCCGCGTATTTTT
This sequence comes from Extensimonas vulgaris, assembly GCF_003337425.1. GTDB lineage: Bacteria > Pseudomonadota > Gammaproteobacteria > Burkholderiales > Burkholderiaceae_C > Extensimonas > Extensimonas vulgaris. The sequence continues at coordinate 329,027 of NZ_QPJU01000003.1, read as the reverse complement.
TGTCTTGCGGCACGGCGCCGAGCGAGACGAACTGGAAGATGCGGTTGTCGCGCCCGATGCGCGTGCGCCCTTCGATCACGCAGTGCGCGCCCACACGGGTACCCGCGCCTATGCGCACCTGCGCGCCGATGACGGCATACGGCCCGACCTGCACCGAAGCATCGAGCTCGGCGGCGGGGTCGATCAGCGCAGTGGGGTGGATCAGCGTTCCTGGGACGGTCATCGCACAAAGCTGCCGGTGTGTCACTCGACCTTGCGAATGGTGCACATGATGGCGGCCTCGCAAGCCACTTCCTCGTCTACCACGGACTTGCAGTTGAAGCGATAGATGCCGGCGCGCGTGCGCTCCAGGGCCGAGTGCAGCACCAACTGATCCCCCGGCCCCACGGGGCGCTTGAAGCGTGCACCATCGATGCCCACGAAGTAAAACACCTGGCCATCGCCCAGACGGATGCCCTCGGTCTCGAACGACAACAGCGCACAGGTCTGCGCCATGGCCTCCAGCATGAGCACGCCGGGCATGACCGGGCGCTTGGGGAAGTGCCCGGCGAAAAACGGCTCGTTGATGGTCACGTTCTTGATGGCCCGCAGCGTCTTGGCCTGCAGGTCGATGTCGAGCACACGATCGACGAGCAAAAACGGGTAGCGATGGGGCAATAGTTGGAGGATTTGGTGAATGTCCATCATCGGGGGTCGTCTTTGGATTCTTGCAATGCGCGCTCCAGCGCTTTGACGCGCTCGCGCAGCTTGTAGAGCTGCTTGAGCGCAGCGGCGTTCTTTTCCCAGCGCGCATTGTCGTCTATGGGGAAGATGCCGGTGTATTGCCCCGGCTTGTGCAAAGAATGCGTGACCAGGCTCACCGCAGAAATGTGCACGTTCTCGGCCAGACTCAGATGCCCGAGCACGTTGGCAGCACCGCCAATGGTGCAGTGCGCACCTATGGTCGCACTGCCCGCGACGGCAGAGCAGCCCGCCATCGCGACGTGGCGGCCGATGTGCACGTTGTGGCCGATCTGGATCAGGTTGTCGAGCTTGACGCCGTCTTCGATCACGGTGTCGCGCAGCGCCCCGCGGTCTATGCAGGTGTTGGCGCCGATCTCGACGTCGTCGCCGATGCGCACCGCGCCGAGCTGCTCGATCTTGACCCACGCGCTGCCCTCCTGGGCAAAGCCGAAGCCGTCAGCGCCTATGACCACGCCCGGGTGCAACAAACAGCGCGCGCCGATCACGCAGCGCGCACCCACCGTGACACGGGAAGTCAGCACCGTATGCGCACCTATGCGCGCACCGCGCTCGACCACGCACAAGGGGCCTACCGTGGCCGTGGGATGCACCTCGGCCGAAGGCGCGACCACGGCGCTCGGGTGAATACCCGGCGGCACGGCCGGCTCATGGTGCCGCCGCCAGAGCTGCGTGAGGCGCGCAAAATAAACGTAAGGGTCTGGCGTGACGATGCACGCGCCGCGCGCAAGCGCCTGCGTGCGCAAAGCGGGCGCCACGATGACACAGCCCGCACGCGAAGCGGCCAGCTGCGGCTGCAGGCGCGGCTGGCTCAGGAAGCTGATGTCGCTCGGGCCCGCGTCATCGAGCGGCGCAATGCCGGTGATGACCGATTCGCGCTCCCCGCCCTCCAGCACGCCGCCGAGCGCATCCACGATCTCCCCGAGACGCAGACTCACGCGCCACCCGTGCGCTTATTTGCCGACGGAGGCGTTCAGCGCCTTGATCACCTTGTCGGTGATGTCGTACTTGGGGTTGATATAGACGGCCTCTTGGATGATGAGGTCGTATTTTTCAGTTTCGGCGACTTGTTTGACCACCTTGTTCGCGCGATCGATCACCTGCGCGAGCTCTTCATTCTTGCGCGCGTTCAGGTCTTCCTGAAACTCGCGGCGCTTGCGCTGGAAGTCGCGGTCTTGATCGACGAGCTGGCGCTGGCGTGTCTGGCGCTGGCTCTCGGACATGGTGGGTGCCTCGCGCTCAAATTTTTCGGTCGCGGCTTTCAGGGCGTTGCCTTGGTCGATCAGCTCTTTTTCGCGGCGTGAAAACTCCTGTTCGAGCTTGGCCTGTGCTGCCTTGGCAGTATTGGCCTCACGGAACACACGGTCGGTGTTCACGAAACCGACCTTGAAATCGTCCGCCTGCGCGGGCGCGGTGGCTGCCAACGCACCGAACAACACGGCTGCGCTGAGGCAACGGGAAAGGGTAGTAGAGAGGATTTTCATTAGAACGAGGTACCTATTTGGAATTGCAGTTTCTGGATTCTATCGCCGGCAAATTTATGCACTGGCTGACCAAAGCCCAGGCGCAATGGCCCGAGCGGCGAAATCCAGCTCAAGCCTACACCCACCGAAGCGCGCAGCTGGCTGAACTCAAACTTTTCGCCTTCGCCATAGACATTGCCCGCATCGACGAAGGTGTAAATACGCAAGGTGCGGTCGTTGCCAGCGCCAGGAAATGGCGAAATCATTTCGGCGTTCAGGGTGAGCTTTTTGGTGCCACCGAGCACGGCCCCGGTCACATCACGTGGCCCGAGCGTACCCTGCTCGAAGCCGCGCACCGAGCCCAGGCCACCCGAGTAGAAATTTTTGAACACGGGGAATGGTCGGCCATTGAGTCCCTTGCCCAAACCAAGCTCGCCATTGAAGGCGAGCGTGTAGCGCTTGTTCAGGGGAAGATATTGCTGGTATTGATAGTCGCCCTTGACGTAGCGCGCGTCGGACGCCACCGACCACTCGGATGTAAAGCGCTGATACAAGCCCGACGTCGGCGCAAGCGCACTGTCACGACTGTCGCGCGACCAGCCTATGGTCAGCGGCACGCCCGTGCTCGTAAAACCAAAGCGTGTCGCGTAGTACAGATATGCTGCCGGGATGTTCGTGCCGGACTTGATCTTGGTCTGCTCGAGCCCGCCGCCGAAATACACCGTATCGACTTCGCTGAACGGCACGCCAAAGCGCAAGGAAGCACCGGTCGTGTCTATCTCATAGTCCCCCCCTTGATCCGCATACGGTTTGTCGGAGCGGTAGTAGAGGTCTACCGTGCGCGAAACGCCGTCCTGGGTGAAATAAGGATCGGTGGTACTGAGCACGAACGTGCGGTGGTATTTGCTGGTGTTGACCTCCAAGCCCAGATAGTTGCCTGAACCGAAGACGTTCTCTTGCTTGATGGCAAACGACAGCGTGACCTTTTCCGCACTCGAAAAGCCCGCACCCAGCTGCAGCGAGCCCGTGGGCTTTTCGGTCACGTTGACGACCAGATCGACCTGGTCTGGCGCACCTGGAACCTCTTCGGTTTCGATGTTCACCTCGGTGAAATAACCCAGGCGATCGATGCGGTCGCGCGAGAGCCGGATTTTGTCGCCGTCATACCAAGCAGACTCGAACTGCCGGAATTCGCGGCGGATGACCTCGTCGCGCGTGCGATTGTTGCCCGTGACGTTGATGCGGCGCACATAGGCGCGGCGCGAAGGGTCGGCGCGCAATACCAAAGTGACGCGACCGTTTTCGCGGTCGAGCTCGGGCACGGCTTCCACGCGCGCGAACGCATAACCGTAACGCGCGAAGTTTTCCGTGAACGCCTTGGTGGTTTCGGTCACCTGATCGACGTTGTAAGGCTCACCCGCACGGATCTTGATCAATGCCTTGAATTCATCCTCGCGCCCGAGGTAGTCGCCCTCGAGCTTGACCGACTGCACCACGTAGCGCTCGCCTTCATGGATATTGATGACGATGGAAATGTCTTTTTTGTCGGGCGAAATCGCCACCTGCGTCGATTCGATGCGGAATTCGAGAAAGCCGCGTTGCAAATAATACGAGCGCAGGGATTCGAGGTCGGCGTTGAACTTGGCACGCGAATAGCGGTCGGACTTGGTGTACCAGCTGAGCCAGCCGCCGGTATTGAGGTCGAACAGGTCTTTGAGCGTGGATTCGCTGAATGCTTTGTTGCCGATGATGCGCACCTCTTTGATGCGCGAAGGCTCGCCTTCGATCACGGTAAAGGTGAGGTTGACGCGGTTGCGTTCCACGGGCGTGACCGTGGTGACGACCTCGGCACCATAGAGGCTGCGGTTGATGTATTGGCGTTTGAGCTCCTGCTCGGCACGGTCGGCGAGCGCTTTGTCAAACGGCCGCCCCTCGGCGAGGCCGACTTCGCGCATGCTTTTCTTGAGCGCATCTTTGTCGAACTCGCGCGTGCCTACGAAATCGATCTCGGCGATCGTCGGGCGCTCCTCCACCACGACGACGAGCACGTTGCCCACCGCTTCGAGCCGCACGTCTTTGAACAGCCCCAGCGCATAGAGCGCGCGGATGGCTGCGGCGCCTTTTTCGTCGTTGTATTCGTCACCGACCCGAAAAGGCAAGGAGGCAAAAACCGTCCCGGGCTCCACGCGCTGCAAGCCTTCGACACGAATGTCCTGGACCTTGAAAGGTTCGATGGCCCACGCAGCATGGGCAGCAAAAAAAAGAGCAGCAACGGCCGATGCAGTGCGCACGCCAAGGCGGTGGAAGTGATTTTTCATGAAAGAAAATGCAAGCCGCAGAATCGAAACCCGGAAGGTTCAGCCAAGAAAGCGGGAAATGTCGTTGAACAGGGCGATGGCCATCATCAGCAGCAGCACGGCCATGCCGCCACGCTGCAATGGCTCCAACCAACGCTCAGGCACCGGCCGTCCTGCCACACCCTCCCAAAGATAATACATCAGGTGTCCGCCATCGAGGACGGGGATGGGCAGCAAGTTGAGCACCCCCAGACTCACGCTGATGACCGCCAAAAAGGCCAAGTAAGGCACCAGCCCCAAACTTGCCGAGCGGCCTGCGTAATCGGCGATCGTCAGAGGGCCGCTCAAATTCTTCAGCGAGGCTTCACCGATCAGCATTCGCCCCATCATGCGCAAGGTCAGCAGCGAAACGTCCCAGGTGCGCGCAAACGCCTTGCCAAGCCCCTCCAGCGGGCCGTAGCGCACACGCACGAATTCGGGCGCCGCACCCACGTACGCACCGATGCGTCCGACCACACCCGTGGGCTCTTGGTGGGGCTGTGGCTGTACGCTCAGCAGCAGCGTCGTACCCGCACGGTCTATGCGCCAAGTCTGCGTCTTGGCCTTCCCGTCGCGGACAGATTCGCGGATCAACTCCCGCAATTGCTGCCCGTCGACCACAGGCGTCTCATCGACCTGCAGCACGAGGTCTCCTTCTTGCAGACCTGCGCGCTCGGCCGGGCTGCCGGGCATGATCTCGCCGAGAACGGGGCGCGTCCATGGACCGGTGATGCCGATTTTGCGCAGCAACTGGGCGTCGGCCTCGCGCGTGTCAAACTGCGTCAGGTCGAGCAATACCTCGCGCCGCAGCACGCCGGCCGCGGGCTCGACTTCCAGGCGCACGACAGCCCCCTCGAGCGCCCCTTGGGTCAAAATCCAACGCAGGTCTTCAAACGATCGCACGGGCTCGGGTTCGGCACCGCCCAGCGCCGCCCGCTGCACCAACTCACCCCCCTGCAGACCAGCCGCTTGCGCGATCGTTCCAGGCAAGGGGCTCGCGAGCCGGGCCGCGGGCTCCTGCACGCCTATCCAGTGCACCAGCGCATACAAAAGCACCGCGAGCAGCAGGTTCGCGAGCGGCCCCGCAGCAACGATGGCCGCGCGTGCGCGCAGCGGCTGGGTGTTGAACGCGAGGTGACGTTCATGGGCCGGCACCGGCGCCTCACGCTCGTCGAGCATGCGCACGTAGCCGCCGAGCGGAAAGGCGCCGAGGACGAACTCGGTCTGACTCCCCTTGGGCTGCCAGCGCAGCAAAGGTTTGCCAAAGCCTATCGAAAAGCGCAACACCTTGACACCGCAGGCCACGGCCACGCGGTAGTGACCGTATTCATGTATGGCAATGAGCAAGCCCAGCGCCACAAGAAAAGCAAGCAGTGTCAGCATGGCGCGATTCTCGCCGTTCTGCGGGACATCAGGCGCCCAGGCGCGCGATGACTTGGCCAGCCGCGCGGCGTGCCTGCGCATCGAGTGCCAGCAGGGCCGCCAGCGTGTCGGGCTGCGCGGGCACTACGGCTTCAAGCGTGGCGCGGTTCACGGCGTAGATCTGGTCGAAACGGATGCGCCGCGCCAGAAAGGCCGCCACGGCCTCCTCGTTCGCGGCGTTGAGCACGGCCGTAGTGCCGCGCGGCGCGGCAAGCGCCTCCCAAGCCAGGCGCAGACCCGGAAAGCGCTGCGCATGGCCGTGCTCGGCCACGTCCTCGAAGGTCATGGCCGAGAGCGTGCGAAAGTCCAGCGCCGCCGCGCCCGATTCGACGCGCTCGGGCCACGACAGGCCGTAGGCGATGGGCACGCGCATGTCGGGCGTGCCCAGCTGCGCCACCACCGAAGTGTCGCGGTACTGCACCATCGAGTGGATGATGCTTTGCGGGTGGATCACCACCTCGAGCTGCGCGGGATCGAGTCCGAACAGGTAGCGCGCCTCGATCACCTCGAGCGCCTTGTTCATCATGGTGGCCGAATCGACCGAAATCTTGCGCCCCATGCTCCAGTTGGGATGCGCGCAGGCCTGCTCGGGCGTCACGTCGCGCAGCGTGGCCGGCGCGCGTGTGCGAAACGGCCCGCCCGAGGCGGTGAGAATGATTTTTTCGACGCGCTGCGTCCAGGTCGACGGGTCTTCGGGCAGCGACTGGAAAATCGCCGAATGCTCGCTGTCTATGGGCAGCAGCGTCGCCCCGCCAGCGCGCACGGCTTCGAGGAACACCTCGCCGCCCACGACCAACGCCTCTTTATTGGCGAGCAGCAGGCGCTTGCCCGCGCGCGCCGCGGCCAGGCAAGGCGCCAGGCCCGCGGCACCGACGATGGCCGCCATGACGGTATCGATCTGTTCGTGCGAAGCTATCAATTCAAGAGCTTCTGGCGCTTGCAGTACCTGCGTTGGGAGGCTATTTTGTGCTAATTTTTCGGCAAGCAAGCGTGCATGCGACGCACTCGCCATCGCAGCCAGGCGCGGGCGAAAACGCGCACACTGCTCCAGCAGCAGATCGACCTGCGTCGCGGCGCTGAGGGCGAACACTTCGAAACGCTCGGGGTGGCGCGCCACCACGTCCAGCGTGCTGGTGCCGATCGAGCCCGTAGAGCCCAGAACCGCGAGACGCTGTTTCATGGCGTGCCTTGCAACCAACGGGCCAGCATCATCGCCAGCGGCAACGTGGGCAGCAGCGCATCGACGCGGTCGAGCACACCACCATGCCCCGGCAGCAGGCCGCTGCTGTCCTTGACGCCCGCGCTGCGCTTGACGAGCGACTCGACGAGGTCGCCGACCACGCTCATGGCGCCCAGAAACAGCGCCACCACGGCCAACAGCCCCCATCGCCAGCCACCGTGCGCCGCCACCATGCCGTAAAAACTGGGCGGCTGCACCTGCCAATGCACGTCTGCCGCGGCCCAGCCGAAGGCGAGCAACTGCACGCCAAGCAGGCCACCCCACACGCCCTCCCAGCTCTTGCCGGGGCTGATGGTGGGGGCGAGTTTGTTGTGCCCCAAAGCGCGCCCGAAAAAGTAGGCAAAAATGTCCGCAACCCAGACCAGCACCAGCACCGAGAGCAGAAAGTGGACACCCATGCGGCGTGCCTGCACGAGCGCGAGCCAGGCGAGCCACAGCGCGAGCAGGCCGCCCAGCAGCCGCAGCGCCTGCGGAATGTGCTGCCATTGCGCAACGCCCGCGCGCAGCAGCCAGGCGCCACCCAGCACCCAGGCCAGCCCCGCAAGCAGCCACAGCGTAGCCAAAGGCTGCTCCACCCAGCCGAGCCACCAGGTGAGCGCGCACAGCAACACGCACACGCCCCCCAAAGCCAGCGCCGCCGCCTGCCCCAGACCGTTGAGCCGCCCCCACTCCCAAGCGCCCGCCGCCACCAGCGCCAGTACCACGCACATCAAGGGCAGAGGCGTGGGATAAAACAGCGCGGGCAGCAAAATGGCCAGCAAAACAATGGCGGTGATGATGCGTTGGCGCAGCATGAAAGTCTCCTTCGCTTCACCCGGTTGGCTCAGGAAGCCACCGCGCGCACCTGCTCGGATGTCTTGCCGAAGCGGCGCTCGCGCGCAGCGTAGGCGGCGATGGCCTGCTCCAGCGCGGCCTCGTCGAAATCGGGCCAGAGCTTGTCGCTGAAAAACAGCTCGGAATACGCGGCCTGCCAGAGCAAAAAGTTGCTCAGGCGCATCTCGCCGCCGGTGCGGATCAGCAAGTCCGGGTCCGGCACATGGGCCAACGCCAGCGCGCCGGACAGGCTTTGCTCGGTGATGGCCTCGCCGCGCGCGGCGAGTGCGGCCGCCGCCTGTGTGATGTCCCAACGGCCGCCGTAGTTGAAGCACACGTTGAGCACCAGGCGCGGTGGTTCTGCCAGAGTGACCGTGCTCGCCTCGGCCTGTGCGAGCCCCTCGCGCACCCGCGCCGAGAGCCCGGCGCGCTCGCCCACGCAATAAAGCCGCACCCCGTCTTGTTTGAGCAAAGGCACTTCTCGCGCTAGCGCCAGCGCGAGCAGCTCCATGAGGCCAGAGACCTCTTCCGCAGGGCGGCTCCAGTTCTCGGACGAAAAAGCAAATACGGTGAGCACCTTTACGCCACGATCAAGGCAGGCGCGAACGCAACGGCGCAAGGATTCGACGCCCTGCCGGTGCCCGGCCAGACGCGGCAGAAAGCGGCGCTTCGCCCAGCGACCGTTACCATCCATGACGATGGCGATATGGTGCGGCACCACGGGAGTTGGGGATGAAGAAGGGTGTCGTGCGCGCAAAAGCTTCGCCTGAAAAAAAGAAAGCCGCTCGACCAATGCCGCTCACACCGCCATGATCTCTTGCTCTTTGGATGCAACCAGAGCATCGATCTCGGCGATATGCTTGTCGGTGACTTTCTGCACCTCGGCTTCGGCACGTTTTTGCTCATCCTCGGAGATGAGCTTGTCCTTCACGAGCCGCTTGAGTGCCTCGTTGGCTTCGCGCCGCAAGTTGCGTACGGCCACTTTGGCGCTTTCCCCTTCGTGGCGCGCGAGTTTTGCCATTTCCTTGCGCCGCTCTTCGCTCATCGGCGGCATGGGCACACGGATCAGGTCACCCATCGATGCGGGGTTGAGACCCAGCTCACTCTCGCGGATGGCTTTTTCGATCTTCGCGCCCATGCCCTTTTCCCAAGGCTGGACGCTGATCGTGCGCGCGTCGAGCAAAGACACATTCGCCACCTGGCTCAAAGGCACCATGGAGCCGTAATACTCCACGTGCACGGTGTCGAGCAGCGCGGGATTGGCACGGCCCGTGCGAATCTTCGCCAGGTTGTTTTTGAACGCCGCGATCGACTGGTCCATCTTGCTCGCAGCGGTGTTTTTGATTTCAGCAATCGTCGTCATGGGTTCTCCTCGAAACTGCGGCACGCCTGCTTGCACACCCACAGCCTCCCCGTCAGGCGTACACCAGCGTCCCTTCGTCTTCCCCGAGCACCACGCGCAGCAAAGCACCGTGCTTCACGATGGAAAACACACGCACGGGAAGTTTCTGGTCACGGCACAGTGCAAAAGCCGTTGCATCCATGATGCCCAGGTTGCGCGCCATGGCCTCGTCGAAGCTCAGGCGCGTGTAGCGCTGGGCCGCGGGGTCTTTTTGCGGGTCGGCAGTATAAACACCGTCCACCTTGGTGGCCTTGAGCACCACTTCGGCACCAATCTCGGCGCCGCGCAGCGCAGCCGCAGTGTCGGTGGTGAAAAATGGATTGCCCGTGCCCGCCGCGAACACCACCACCTTGCCCTCTTCGAGGTATTGCAAGGCCTTGGGGCGCACATAAGGCTCGACCACCTGCTCGATCGCAATGGCGGACATCACGCGCGCAGTGAGTCCTTTTTTGTCCATCGCGTCGGCCAGGGCGAGCGCGTTCATGACCGTGGCCAGCATGCCCATGTAGTCCGCCGTGGCGCGATCCATGCCGGCCGAGCCGCCTGCGACCCCGCGGAAGATGTTGCCGCCGCCGATCACCACCGCCACCTCGACACCGAGGCGCGTGACCTCGGCGATTTCTTCGACGATGCGCTCTATGGTCGCGCGGTTGATGCCAAAAGCATCTTCACCCATGAGCGCCTCACCAGACAACTTGAGCAGTATGCGCTTGTGGACTGGCGTGGCAAGGGCAACGGACATGGAGCGCTCCGTACAAATGTGGAAAAGAGATGGAAATGCAGTCAAGAAAAATCAGGCAGCGGCCTTGGCAGCAGCCACTTGCGCGGCGACTTCGGCAGCGAAGTCGTCTGCTTTTTTCTCTATGCCCTCGCCGACCACGTACAGCGTAAAAGACTTCACCGTAGTGCCGCGCTCCTTGAGCATCTGCTCCACAGTCTGCTTGTCGTTTTTCACGAAAGGCTGGTTCATCAAGGACACTTCCTTGAGGAATTTTTGCACCGCGCCCTCGACGCGCTTGGCCACGATTTCAGGCGACTGTACGGGCTTGCCCTCCGCTTGCGCCTTGGCCGCATCTTCAGCAGCCTTGGCCGCAGCGATCGCACGCTCTTTCTCGATCAGCTCGGCCGGCACCTCGGCGCTGGTCAAGGCCACGGGCTTCATCGCGGCGATGTGCATGGCCACGTCCTTGGCGGCGACCTCGTCTCCTTCGTATTCGACCACCACACCGATGCGCGTGCCATGCAAATAAGAAGCGAGCTTGTTGCCACCACGGAACGCCTTGAAACGGCGGAAGGTCATGTTTTCGCCGATCTTGCCGATCAGTCCCTTGCGCACGTCTTCGAGCGTGGGGCCGAAGCCGTCCTGGCTGTAGGGCAGAGCGCCCAGCGCTGCCACGTCGGCCGGGTTATGTTTGGCCACGAGCTCGGCCGCAGCCTTGGCCATGGCGATGAAGCTCTCGTTCTTGCTGACGAAGTCCGTCTCGCTGTTGACCTCGATCATGCCACCCGTGGTGCCCTCGATGAAAATCGCCACCACGCCTTCGGCCGTGATGCGTGAAGCCGCTTTGCCGGCCTTGGTGCCGAGCTTGACGCGCAAAATCTCCTCCGCTTTGGCCATGTCGCCATTGGCTTCGGTGAGCGCCTTCTTGCATTCCATCATCGGGGCATCGGTTTTGGCACGTAGCTCAGCCACCATGCTTGCGGTAATTGCAGCCATTTCGTATTCCTTCCGTATTCAACAATCGTTCACTGATTCGGCCCTTGCCTCTGCTTCAGGCTCAAAAAAGGGGCCTGTCACGAGCCCCTTTTCTGGCGACATCGCAAGAGCCCCTTTTGTCAGGCAGCCGACTCTTCGACTTCGACGAACTCGTCGGTGCTTTCCACTGCAACCGCCTTGACCACCTCATTCATGGCATTGGCGCGCCCTTCAAGAATCGCGTCGGCCATGCCGCGTGCATACAGCGCCACGGCCTTGGCCGAATCGTCGTTGCCAGGAATCACGTAATCGATACCTTCGGGCGAATGGTTGGTATCGACCACGCCGATCAGCGGAATGCCGAGCTTCTTGGCTTCGGCGACGGCGATCTTGTGGTAGCCGACGTCGATCACGAACATCGCGTCGGGCAGGGCCGTCATGTCCTGAATGCCACCGATGTCGCGTTCGAGCTTGGCGAGCTCACGATTGAAGTTGAGCTGCTCTTTTTTGCTCATGTGATCGAGCCCGGCTTCGAGCTGAGCCTTCATGTCTTTGAGTCGCTTGATCGAGCTCTTGACGGTTTTGAAGTTCGTCAGCATGCCCCCCAGCCAACGCTGATCGACATACGGCACGCCCGCGCGCTTGGCCTCGGCAGCCACGATTTCGCGCGCCTGACGCTTGGTGCCCACCATCAAAATCGTGCCACCGTTGGCTGTGAGCTGGCGCGCGAATTTTTGCGCCGCCTCGAACATAGGCAGCGTTTTTTCGAGGTTGATGATGTGGATCTTGTTGCGCTGCCCAAAGATGTAGGGGGCCATCTTGGGATTCCAAAAGCGGGTTTGGTGGCCAAAATGGACACCCGCTTCGAGCATTTCGCGCATGGTGATAGAAGACATGAAAACTCTCCAAAGGTTGGGTCTAAACCCAGCCCCACGACTTGCGCAGCCATCACAGAGCATCAGGACGCTCCAGGCGGCGCAGCACCTTTACGGGGCTGGCTTGCGATTTGTTTTGCCGCTCTAGGAGCCTGTCGGGCTTTGGGCGTCGATAGCGAGAATTCGCCTCAGCGAGGCCAGTTTTTGCCGGATTCGCAGCCCCATAGCGGGACTATGGAGCAAGAAGACGGTAAAAAATGGGTCGCTGCGGCGCATTCGCAGCCGACGATTCCAAAGTCCGACAGGCTGCTAGATGCACAAGTTCATGCAAAAGCAAAACCATCGAAGTTTAGCATGCGCAGTCCGGCGAAATTCCATCGGCGAAATCCCAGCCGCCCGTCCACAGCGCCGGCCGACTCCCATCCACAGCGCGGCTATGGCTCCGAAGAAAAAGCAGCATCCGGGCGCTTGCAGCGCAACTTTTTCGCGATAAAGTCAAATCTCTATTACATTCTGCTTTCCTTTGTAACGCCTCGCCCCTTTTCCCTTTTGCTTGCCAGGAGAAACCATGAGAATCGTTCCGCTGACCCTCGCCGCCGCCGCGACCGCCCTGCTGCTTGGGGGTTGCGAGACAACCGACATGAAGATGGGCAATGCCGACGCCAAGACGGTTGCGACCGGTGCGGCTGCGGGTGGCGCCAGCACCAATACCAACAGCGCCCTGGAAAAATGCGCGGCGCCGTTGGGCACGGTGTCGCTGATCGAGAACCAGTCTGCCGGCTGGTACACGGTCCTGACGGGGGAATACAAACTGCCACCCACGTCGAACCTGCTGCGCTTGCTGATTCAGCAGTCGAACTGCTTCGTCGTCGTGGAGCGCAGTGCCGCGGGCATGAATGCCATGAACCGCGAGCGTGCGCTGCAACAGTCTGGAGAGATCCGCAAGGGCAGCAATTTTGGCAAAGGCCAGGTCGTTTCGTCGGACTACGGTCTGTCGCCTGAAATCGTGTTCAGCCAAAATGATGCGAGCGGCATGGCTGCTGGCATTGGCGGATTGTTCGGCAGCAGCGGGCGTACGCTGGCGAGCTTGGCAGGCAACACCAAAACGCGCGAAGCCAGTGCCATGCTGACCTTGATCGACAACCGCTCCGGTGTGCAGGTCGCCGCGTCCGAGGGCAGTGCGTCCAAGACCGACTGGGGCGGTTTTGGCGCCGTGTTCGGCAGCTCCGTTGGTGGTGGGATAGGCGGTTACAGCAACACGGCCCAAGGCAAGGTGGTTGCCGCGGCCTTCATGGACGCTTACAACCAGATGGTCGTCGCATTGCGCAACTACAAGGCACAAACCGTGCAGGGCCAGGGTCTGGGTGGCGGCGGGCGCCTGGGGGTCGATGGCGGGGTGGCGCCGTCGCAGACTTCAGCCCCGGCAGCTTCGTCCAGCAAGAAAAAGAAAGCGCAGCAGTAAACCCTGATTGTCCATTCGGCGGCGCTGCGCGCCTCATGGACAATCTAGCAGCCTGTCGGACTTTGGAATCGTCGGCTGCGAATGCGCCGCAGCGGCCCATTTTTTACCGTCTTCTTGCCCCATAGCACCACTATGGGGCTGCGAATCCGGCAAAAACTGGCCTCGCTGGGGCACCTTCTCGCTTTCGACGCCCAAAGTCCGACAGGCTGCTAGGGTAAATCAAGTGGCTCCGCTGGCTTCAGTGGCTCCGGCGGGGGGCTATGCGCTGCGTTGCACCCAATTTGCCGGCTGTGCCATCTCTGACAAAGCCGTGCGGCCGCAGGCTGGATTCACCGAAGCGTTGCGCCGCCGCTCTATCATCGGCGCGGCCGTGGCGCAGATGAAACTCCTCTTTCATTACGGGGCGCCATTCACCCTGCGCCATGCCTGCGGCTCCCGGAATTTGACCGAGGCCGCAATTTTTTGTTGACGAAAGGATTTTTCATGAGCATCCAAACCATAGGGATCATCGGCGCCGGCACCATGGGCAACGGCATTGCGCAGGCCTGCGCCACAGCCGGTCTGCGCGCCATCATGGTCGATATTTCGGAAGCAGCGCTGCAAAAGGGTCTGGCGACCATCTCGGGCAGCCTGGAGCGTCTGGTCAAGAAAGAAAAAATCAGCGCCGCCGACAAGGACGCAGCGCTTTCCCGCATCCAGACATCGACGCAGTACGACGCGCTGCAACAGGCGCAGCTCGTGATCGAGGCAGCGACTGAAAACTACGACATCAAGGTCAAAATCCTGCAGCAGGTGGACAAGCTCGTCGGCCCCGAGGTCATCCTGGCGTCGAACACCTCTTCGATTTCGATCACCCAGCTTGCCGCGGTCACGGGCCGCCCCGACAAGTTCATCGGCATGCACTTTTTCAACCCCGTGCCCGTGATGGCGCTGGTGGAGATCATCCGCGGGGTACAGACCAGCGACGCCACGCACGACGCCGTGCACGCGCTCGCGCGCCAGCTCGGCAAGTCGCCGATCACGGTGAAGAACGCGCCGGGCTTCGTGGTCAACCGCATCCTCGTGCCCATGATCAACGAAGCCTTTTTCGTTCTCGCCGAAGGCCTGGCGACGCCCGAAGACATTGACGCGGGCATGCGCCTGGGCTGCAACCACCCGATCGGGCCACTCGCGCTGGCTGACATGATCGGGCTGGACGTGTGCCTCGCGGTGATGGAGGTCTATCTGAAAGAGTTTGGCGACAGCAAATACCGCCCCTGCCAGCTGCTCAAGGAATTGGTCGCCGCCGGGCACCTGGGCCGCAAGACGGGCCGCGGCGTTTATCACTATTGACCGGAGCGGACTGGACTGCATCGCGCCCGGGCTCCCGGTGCGATGCAGCCACGCGCTGCGGCCCACTACCCGCTCAATACCCTATCGTCATGCTGGGCACGTCCACGCGTACGATGGGCCGCCCGAGCAAGGCGCTGGTCGCGCGCGCGAAGTTCACGGCCCATTCGCGGTGCTCGGGTTTGGAAAAATAGTCTTCCCCTGCGGCCTGGGCCACCGTGAGCACCTTGTCCACCGTGAGCACCTTGCCTACGGAACGGATCGGCTCACATTCGAGTGCCGTGAACTGCGCATCCAGCCACTCCCGGGCCGCCTCCTTGTCCATGGGCTCGACACCACGCAAGTCAAAGCGGTAATTCGCCGCTTCGCCCCAGCTCACATCGACTTCATTGTGCATTTTTGCTCCTCGGCAATCAAAATAAGAAAGAATGGTTTCAGCTGATGGCCGGCTTGTCGGCACCGATGATGCTGCTGCGCAACTCGCGCTTGAGCACCTTGCCCGTGGCCGTGCGCGGCAACGCGGGCACTATCATCATCTGTTTTGGGATTTTGAAGTGTGCCAGCTTGCCCTCGCAAAAAGCGCGCACTTCTTCGAGCGTGAGCTGCGCGCCTTCGTGCAAGGCCACGACGAGCATGGGCACCTCGCCCCATTTTTGGTCGGGCACGCCGATGACCGCGGCCTCGCGCACGGCGGGGTGGCGATAGATCACCTGCTCGACCTCGGTCGGATAGACGTTTTCACCGCCCGAGATCAGCATGTCCTTGATGCGATCGACGATGTAGTAAAAGCCTTCTTCGTCCTGGCGCGCGAGGTCGCCGCTGTGGAACCAGCCATTGCGAAAGGCCTCTGCCGTGGCCTCGGGGCGACTCCAGTAGCCCACGAAGATGTTCGGGCCGCGCAGCACGAGCTCACCCGTCTCACCCTGGCGCACGTCCTGGTCGTTGGCATCGACGATGCGCATCTGCACGTGCGTGAGCGGCTTGCCGACCGAGCCATTTTTGCGCAGAGCATCGCGGCTGCCGAGAAAGCAGGCATTGGGCGCGGTTTCAGTCATGCCAAAGCCTTCGAGGAAACACAGGCCACGCTTTTGGAAAAACTCGATCACCGTGATCGGGCAAGGCGCCCCGCCCGACATGAGCACCCGCAGTGATGAGAGGTCGTACTGGTCGATGTCGGGCATCTGGCTGATCGCAAGCCACATCGCGGGCACGAGAAACAGCATGGAAACGCGCTCGCGCTGCACCAGGCGCAAGGTGTCCGCCGGGCTGAAGTGCGGATGCAGCACCACCTTCGCGCCTTTGTAGAGTGCCGGCAGCGTGTGGATGTTGAGCCCACCGATGTGAAACAGCGGCGCGACGGTGAGCACGATGTCGTCGCTGTGCAAACCCGCTTCACTGAGCAACAAATTGAAAGCGTTCCAGGTGGTGTTGCCGTGGCTCAGCAATGCGCCTTTGGGCCGGCCGGTCGTGCCCGAGGTGTACATCATGAGGTGCGGGTCGCTTTGCGTGACGGGCGTGCGCTGGGCTGGTGGCTGGGCCGTGGCAAGGGCTTGTTCGTAATTCACGTCGCCCGGCATGGGCGCACCCGAGCCCGGCACGTAAAAAGCGTGCGCAAGGGGGGTATTGGGCCGGATCGGCGCCACCAGCGGCGTGAACTGGGGGTGGTAGACCAGCACCTGCGCGCCGCAGTCGGTCAGGATGAACTCCACCTCGGCCGGGCTCAGGCGGAAATTGATGGGCACGGCGATGGCGCCCAGGCGCGCGCAGGCAAACAAGGTCTCGAGGAACTCGTTGCCATTGGGCAGCAGCAGCGCGACGCGGTCGCCCTTGCGCACTCCGCGCCCGGCCAGCACTCCGGCCATGCGTGCTGCGCGGTCCAGCAATTGCGCATAGGTAAGCCGCAGCTCGCCCACGACCAGCGCCTCCTGATCGGCGTGGTGCTGCGCGTGGTAGTCGAGCCAGTCGCCGATACCGCCGACGCGGTGGACTTCGTCGCTGTCCGTGTCATTTGCAAGATTTGCCACCTTGGTCTCCTTGGTCTATTTTTGTATTGTGAAATAAGTGGTGCCGCCGCCATCGGCACGGCAGGGATTCAGTCGCTGCGTCCGGCAAGCAGCCGTGTGGCGGTATAGCTCATGACCTGCGTGCCATGCTGGTTGAACACGTCGATGCGCGAAGTCACCACGGCGCGGCCGCCGCGTGAGGTCGGGCGGATGCCCGTGACTTCGACCACGGCTTCGATGCTGTCGCCCACGCAGACCGGCGCGAGGATTTTTTGCTGCATCTCGAGCAGCGCGAGCCCCGTGCCCTGGATCATGGTCTGCGCGAGAAAACCTTCGATCAGCACGTAGGTGAGCGCCGCGGGCACGGGCCGACCCGATATGGCGCCGCCTTCGTAGGTGGTGTCGATGAAGATGACCTCGAGCATGCCGCTGGTGCCGATGAAGTTCACCAGATCGGTTTCGGTGACGGTGCGGCGGAAGGTGCGCAGGCGCTGGCCAACCTGCAGGTCTTGCCAGAAAAAGCCGCGCCCGAGCTGGGGCAGCGAACGGTCTGGGCCGGCGGGTGCCGGCGCTGGGCTTGCCGAGGCGGGGGGCATCGTGTCTCCTTTGGTTTTTTACATGGAAGCCTGCAGCATAGCGCGGTAGTCGTCGGCCGTGGCAAGGCGCGGGTTGGTCTGGTGGCAGTGGTCGGCGAGCGCACCGCGGATCACGGCGTCGAACTGCGCGGGCTTTACGCCCAGCGCCGCGAGCCCGGCGGGCAGCCCAAGGCGCGCGTTCATGTCACGCAGCGCGGCGGGGATGTCACCCGCGCGCTCCAGCCCCATGGCCTGCGCCATGCGCTCCATGCGCCGCTCCTGCTGCACGCTGGGGCTCGCGGCGTTGAATGCGACCACGGCGGGCAGAAACAGGGCGTTCAGCGTGCCGTGGTGCAGGTGCGGGCTCAGGCCGCCGAGGCTGTGGCTCAGCGAATGCACGCAGCCCAGGCCCTTTTGGAAGGCGAGCGCGCCTTGCATGCTGGCGCTCATCATTTGCAAGCGCGCGGTGCGGTTCTGGCCGTCGCGTGTGGCGGCTTCGATGTGCGCCCAGCCGCGCGCAAGGCCGTCGAGCGCGATGCCGTCGGCGGGCGGGTTGAAGGCCGCTGACATGAAGGTTTCCATGCAGTGCGCGATCGCGTCCATGCCCGTGGCCGCCGTGAGGCCCGGCGGCAGGCCCAGCGTGAGCTCGGGGTCGCAAATGGCCGCGCGCGGCACCAGGTGCCACGAGTGGAAACCGAGCTTGCGCTGGTCTTCGACGATGAGGATGGCGCCGCGCGCCACCTCGCTGCCCGTGCCGCTCGTGGTGGGCACGGCGATCACGGGCGCCACCTTGTCGGTGATGCGCGGCGAGCCGCCCTCGATGGTGGCGTAGTGCACGAGCGGCCCCGGGTGCGTGGCGGCGATGGCGATGCCCTTGGCGCAGTCGATCGCCGAGCCGCCGCCCACGGCGATCAGGCCGTCGCACTGGTGCGCGTGGTACAGCTGCACGGCCACGCGCACGGCGGCCTCGGTGGGGTTGGAGGGCGTCTGGTCGAACACCGTGACGGGCAGAGCGCCCTGCGGAGCCTGCAGCGCCGCCAGGGCCTTGTCCAGCACGCCGGCGGCGCGCACACCGGCGTCCGTGACCACGAGCGGGCGCGTGATGCCCACGCGCGCGCACTCCTGCGGCAGCAGGCGCACGGCGCCGAAGTCGAATTGAATCTGGGTGACGTAGTTGATGAAAGCCATGGTGCCAAGTGCAAAATGTCGATGAATGAACGTGCGCGCCGGATTGCATCGGCCCGCACGGCTTTTTGACTTTACAACCAGGAGACACCCATGCGTACCCGACAAACCCTCATTGCCCTCGCCTTGGCCGTCGCCTGCGTGACAGGCGCGCAGGCCGAATGCCTGAGCGACGCCCAGGTGGCAGAGCTCACGGCCCACTACCTCGCCAAGACGCCCGCGCCCAACCCCGAAAAGCTGTCCGAAGCCGATGCCGCCTGCACGCGCGCCAAGTTCAATGCGCAGCTCGAAAAGCACCTGGGCAAAGTCATCGGCTACAAAGCCGCGCTCACGAACCCCGCGGTGCAGCAGCGCTTTGGCACCACGCAGCCGGTCTGGGGCAAGCTCTTCGAGCGCATGATGCTGCCCAATGGCGCCGTCGTGCCGACATCTTTCGGCACGCGGCCGATGTACGAGGCCGACATGCTCGTGCGCGTGCGCAGCAGCGCCGTGAACCAGGCAAAAACGCCGATGGAAGTGCTGCAAGCCATAGACCAGGTGATTCCGTTCATCGAGCTGCCCGATGTGTATGTGCAAAACCCCGCGCAACTCAATGCGGCAAGTTTCTCTGCCATCAACGCCGGAGCACGCCTGGGCGTCGCCGGCACACCCTTATCCGTACCCACAGACAACGCCGGGCGCCAGGCTTTGCTCGATGCCCTGCGCGATATGGATGTGATAGTTGCTGACGCAGACGGAAAGCGCCTTGGCGGCGGAAAAGGCAGTGACATTCTGGGCCACCCCTTGAATGCTGTGGTGTGGCTGGCGCAAGCGCTCGCGCAAGAAGGGCTGGCGCTGCAGCCGGGGGATGTCATCAGTCTTGGCTCTTTTTCGGTGCCCACAGCGCCCAAAGCCGGGCAAACGATCACGGTGCGCTACGAGGGCCTCAGCGGCGCCGAACCCGTGCGCGTGCAGTTCAAATAACCCCCGAGAAGCATCCTGCACACCGCCGCGCGGAACCCAAGCCCATGCCAGCCAGCGCCCCAGACGCCATGCTCCACCCCGACGCGCACGCCGCCTACCACCTGCACCGCGCACAGCTCACGCCGCAGATGCGCGGCGTGCTCGAGCGCATGGCGCGCGCCGGGCGGGCGCCGCTGCACAGCCTCACGCCGCAGGCGGCCCGCGCCGCTTACGCTGCCGGCGCCGAGGTGCTCGAAGTGCCGCGCGCGCCACTGCCGCGCGTGGAAGACCTGCACATCCCCGCGCGCGACGGCTGCGCGCTGCCCGCGCGCCTTTATGCGCCCAGCGCCCGCGCAGAGGCCCCAGCACTGCCGCTGCTGCTGTACCTGCACGGCGGCGGCTTCACCATAGGCAGCATCGCCACGCACGACATCCTGTGCCGCGAGCTGGCACGGCTCACGCCCTGCATGGTGGTGTCGCTGGACTACCGCCTCGCGCCCGAGCACCCCTTTCCCACGGCCACGCACGACGCCTGGGACGCGCTGGCCTGGCTCGCGCAGCATGCGCACACACTCGGCGCCGACCCGGCGCGCCTGGCCGTGGGCGGCGACAGCGCGGGCGGCACGCTCGCGGCCGTGAACGCCATCCTCGCGCGCGACGCCGGTCTGCCGCTCGCGCTGCAATTGCTGATCTACCCCGGCTGCACGGCGCACCAGGACACGCCCTCGCACCGCCGCTACGCGCAGGGGCTGGTGCTCGAGGCGCCGGCGATCGAATGGTTCTTCGGCCACTACGTGCGCAGCCCCGAGCAGCGCACGGACTGGCGCTTTGCGCCCCTGCTCGCGCCCGACGTGGAGGGCGTGGCGCCGGCCTGGATCGGCCTGGCCGAGTGCGACCCGCTCGTCGATGAAGGCATAGACTACGCGGACAAGCTGCGTGCCGCGGGCGTGCCCGTGGAGCTCGAAATCTACCGCGGCGTGACGCATGAATTCATCAAAATGGGCCGTGTGCTGCCCGAGGCGCGCCAGGCCCACACGGACGCGGCGCGCGCGCTGCGCCACGCCTTCGAGGGGAACTGAGGATGCACCGCAAAGACTTCCGCTGCCTGCTGCGCCTGCGCGTGCGCTGGGCCGAGGTGGACATGCAAAAAATCGTTTTCAACGGTCACTACCTGACCTACATCGACACCGCCATGTCCGAATACTGGCGCGCCGTCGCGCTGCCGTATGAGGCCGCGATGCAGGTGCTGGGCGGCGAGATGGTGGTGAAGAAAGCCACGCTCGAATACCACGCCCCGGCGCGCGTGGACGATGCGCTGCAAGTCGGCATGCGCTGCGCGCACCTGGGCAACTCCTCGTGCCGCTTCATCGCCGCCATCTTCCGCGACGACAAGCTGCTGGTCTCGGGCGAGATCGTGTACGTGTTTTCGGACCTGCAGACGCAGACTTCGCGCCCCATCCCTGCTGCGCTGCGCGACATTTTTGCCGACTACGAGGCCGGCGCCGAAATGGTGGAAGTGCGCACCGGCGACTGGAACACGCTGGGGCGCGACGCCACGCAGCTGCGCATGGCCGTGTTCGTGCGCGAGCAGGGCATCCCGGCCGAGGAAGACGCCGACGCCTTCGACCCCACGGCCTTGCACGCGGTGGCCTACAACCGGCTCGGCATGCCCGTGGCCACGGGCCGGCTCACGCAGGAAGCGCCGGGGGTGGCGCGCATAGGCCGCATGGCCGTGGAGCACTCGGTGCGCGGCCAGCAGTGGGGGCGCAGGATTCTCGAGGCGCTGCTGGCCGCGGCACGCGCCCGCGGCGACCGCCTGGCGCAGCTGCACGCGCAGTGCAGCGCCGAGGGCTTTTACCGCCGCGCGGGTTTCGAGCCCGTAGGCGCGCCGTACGAAGAAGCAGGCATCGCGCACGTGACCATGCAGCGCGCCTTGTGAACCAGCCCGCTCATACCTCTTCGAGCAACCGGTAAGGCAAGGGCAGCAAGCTAAGCGGCACGGATTGCCCTTCAGGCTGTGGCACGTGCAGCGGCTGCTCGGCCGCGGCGGTTTGCAGGCACACGATCGCGTCCACGCCGCCGCCCGGCGCGGCCGCCTCCTGCACCACGGTGCCGCAGGGCTGCTCGGGGTCGGATGCAGCAAAAATCTCCGCCGCCACGGCGATGGGCACGTCGGCGTGCGCGAGGTAGGCGCGGCGCTTGAGCGTGCCGCGGTACTGGCTGCGTGCCACCACCTCCTGGCCCGGGTAGCAGCCTTTGTGGAAGTTCACGCCGCCCACCGATTCGTAGTTGAGCATCTGCGGCACGAACAGATCGACCACGGGCGCGCTCAGCGTGGCGACGCCGCTGCGCACCTCGCTCCACAGCCACAGGCCCGCGTCCAAGGCCGGCCCGGCAGGCGCGGGCGCATCCGCGGGCCCAACCCAGAGCGCGCGCGGCTGCCCCAGCGCGGGGTACAAGTGCACCACGCTTTCAGAGCCAAAATCGGCCTTAGACCAGGCGGGACTTGCGCTACCAGCTATGGTTTCCACAGCGCTGCCGGCGAGGCCGTGGAGCGCAAACTCCGCCGTCGCATCGCTCAGGCGCACCTTGGCGCGCAGCACGAACATGGACAGACGCTTGAGCGTGGGCGCGAGCAGGTCGCGGCTGCACAGCAGCAGCACTTCGGTGGGGCTGCGCTTGAAGCCGATGAAGCTCGCCTGCATGCGCCCCTTGGCCGAGAGGAAGGCCGCCAGGCGCGCGTGCTGCGCATCGAGCTGCAGAAAATCCTGCGTGAGCTGGGCGTGCAGGAAGGCGGCAGCATCTTCGCCCTGCGCGCGCAACACGCCCAGATGCGTGATCGGCGCCACGCCGTGCAGCAGCGGGGAGGGATCGAGAGGGTTGGAATCCATAGGCATGGCTCCATTATCATCCCCGCTCTTTTTCCTTGCGCAAAGACACACACGATGCTGCGACGCCTGCTGACCCGGCTGTTTGCCGGCGCCATGCTGGTGCTGCTCGCCTTGGGCGCGGCCAGCGTCTGGTGGCTGCAGCAGCCGCTGAACCCCGGCCCCGAGACGCTGGAGCTCGCGATCGAGCCCGGCACCACGCCACGCGAGGTGGCGCGCCTGGCCGTGGCCGCAGGGGCGCGCAGCGATGCGCGGCTGCTCTACGCCTGGTTTCGCCTCTCGGGGCAAGACCGGTTGATCAAGGCCGGCAACTACGAAATTCCGCCCGGCACCACGCCGCGCAGCCTGCTACAAAAACTGGTGCGCGGAGAGGAGACGCTGCTGGCCTTTACGCTCGTCGAAGGCTGGAACTTCCGGCAGGTGCGCGCGGCGCTCGCGCGTGCCGAGCAGCTCAAACCCGATGCGGCCAGCCTCTCGGACGAGGCGCTGATGGCGCAGCTGGGGCGCCCCGGCGTCGCGCCCGAGGGGCGCTTTTTCCCCGACACCTACACCTACGCCAAAGGCAGCAGCGACCTTGCCATCCTGCGCCGCGCGCTGCACGCGATGGACCGGCAACTGGCCGCGGCCTGGGCGCTGCGCGCGCCCGATCTGCCGTTACGTAGCCCCGACGAGGCCCTGATTCTGGCGAGCCTGGTCGAGAAAGAAACAGGCCTCGCCGCCGACCGCGCACGCATCGCGGGCGTGTTCATCAACCGCCTGCGCGCGGGCATGCTGCTGCAGACCGACCCGAGCGTGATCTACGGCCTGGGCACCACGTTCGACGGCAACCTGCGCCGGCGCGACCTGCTCGCCGACACGCCCTGGAACACCTACACGCGCCCCGGCCTGCCGCCCACGCCCATCGCCATGCCGGGCAAGGCCGCGCTGCTCGCCGCGGTGCAGCCCGAACGCACGCGCGCGCTGTATTTCGTGGCGCGCGGCGACGGCAGCAGCGAGTTCAGCGAATCGCTCGACGCGCACGCGCGCGCCGTGCGCCGCTTCCAGCGCGGGCAGTGAAACCCGGGGCTTGCGGATTTTGGGATGATTGACCCCTTTCCCTCCATGACAAGGATTCCCATGGCACGCCCCGGCTTGTTCATCAGCTTCGAAGGCATAGACGGCGCGGGCAAGTCCTCGCACCTCGAGGCACTTGCGCAGGCCTTGCGTGCGCAGGGGCGCGAGGTGGTGTGCACGCGCGAGCCCGGCGGCACGCCGCTCGCAGAAAAGCTGCGCGCCCTGCTGCTCGCCGCACCCATGGACGCGCTGACCGAGGCGCTGCTGGCCTTTGCCGCGCGCCGCGACCACCTCGTGCAGGTCATAGGCCCGGCGCTCGCGCGCGACGCCGTAGTGCTGTGCGACCGCTTCACCGACGCCACTTTCGCCTACCAGGGCGCAGGGCGCGGAGTGGACTTCGAAATGCTCTCGCAATTAGAGCTGATGGTGCAGACGGACATTGCACAAATGCCTGGTTTGATGCTGGAACCCGACTTGACGCTCTGGTTCGACCTGCCCCCCGAAACCGCGGCGCAGCGCCTCGCCGGTGTGCGCCTGCCGGACCGCTTCGAGTCGCAGCCCGTGGAGTTTTTCCGCCGCGTGGCGCAGGGCTACGCCGCGCGCGCGGCCGCCGCACCGCAGCGCTTTGTGCGCCTGGACGCCGCCCAGGAGCGCGCGCAGGTCTGGCAGCAAATCTGCGCAGCGCTCTCAGAACGTGGCTGGCTGCCCGCGCCGGCGGCCGGATCGCCTGCCACCGGCCCAGCCCACATGCCCGCGAACGCCGCATGAGTGCCGTCACCGCCGCCCCCACCGTCCCGCCCTGGATCGCCGCACAGCGCGCGCAGCTGCTGGCCCAGCGCGGCCACGCCTGGCTGCTGCACGGACCCTCGGGCCTGGGGCAGTTGGCGCTCGCGCTCGAGCTGGTGCGCGCCTGGCTCTGCGACGCGCCGGGCGCGCAAGGCGCGTGCTGCACCTGCGCGAGCTGCCATGCGATCGATGTGCACACGCATGCCGACCTGTGCGTGCTCATGCCCGAGACCACGCTGCTCGCGCTGGGCTGGCCGCTGCCCGAAAAGGCGCAGGCCGATATCGACGACAAAAAGCGCAAGCCCAGCCGCGAGATCCGCGTCGAAGCCATGCGCGACGCGGTCGAATTCAGCCAGCGCACGGCCGCGCGTGCACGCGGCAAGGCCGTGCTGGTCTATCCGGCCGAGCAGATGAACACCGTCACGGCCAACGCCTTGCTCAAGACGCTCGAAGAGCCGCCGGGTGACACGCGCTTCGTGCTCGCGAGCGAGGCTGCGCACCAGTTGCTGCCCACCATCCGCAGCCGCTGCCTGGGCCACGCCATGGTCTGGCCGCAGGCTACCGACGCGTTGCAATGGCTGCAAGCGCAGGGCGTGCCCGCCGACACCGCACAAGCCCTGTTGCGCGCCGCGGGCGAGCGCCCCGAGGACGCGCTGGCGCTCGCACACGCGGGCCTCCAGCCGCAGGACTGGGCCGCGCTGCCGCGTGCGCTCGCGCGCGGCGAGGCCGGCGTGCTCGCGGGCCTGCCCTCTGCGCAGGCCGTCGGCAGCCTGCAAAAGCTCTGCCACGACCTGCTGGCCGTGCGCGTGGGCGCCGCGCCGCGCTACTTCGCGCCGGCCGACCTGCCGCAGCCCGCACAGGCGCCGCCGCTCGCCGCGCTCACACGCTGGGCGCGCACTCTGGCGCAGGAGGCGCGCACGGCCGAACACCCCTTCAACGCCGGGCTCATGCTCGAAGCGCTTGTGGCCGGGGCGCAGGCCGTCCTACACTCACAGCGCTGAATTTTTTCCGCGCACCCCTCACCGTCTGAGCCTCACCATGAGCAACTCCACCCCGCGCCCCAGCGTCATGCAGCTGGCCATCAAGGAAAAGGCCGCGCTCTACGCCGCCTACATTCCTTTTTTCAAAGAAGGTGGGATCTTCGTGCCCACCGAGCGCGAATACCGCCTGGGCGACGACGTTTACGTGCTGCTCACGCTGCCCGAAGGCACCCAGCGCTACCCCATCGCGGGGCGCGTGGCCTGGATCAACCCGCCCAACGTGGGCGGCAACCGCAAGCCGGGCGTGGGCATACAGTTCCCCGCGGACGAGAAATCGCGCCAGCTCAAGTTCAAGATCGAGGAAATCCTCGGCGCGGCGCTGAATTCCGACCGGCCCACACAAACGATTTGAGCGCTGCGCCTGCCACTGCCCGCCCCTTTGCCCGTCCTTTCGCCCGCCTCTTTTGCCCGCGCCTTGACCGGCCGACCGTTTTGCATGTTCACCGATTCCCACTGCCACCTCACTTTTCCCGAGCTCGCAAGCCAGCTGCCCGCGATCCGCGCCGCCATGGCCGCAGCGCAGGTCGATCGCGCGCTGTGCATCTGCACCACCATCGAAGAATTCGAGGAGGTGCACGCGCTTGCCCTGGCCTACGACAATTTCTGGTGCACCGTGGGCGTGCACCCCGACAACGAGGGCGTGTACGAGCCCTCGCAGCAGGACTTGCAGCAGCGCGCCACGCTGCCGCGCGTGCTCGCGATGGGCGAGACGGGGCTGGACTACTACGGCATGCAGGAGCGCAAAGGCGGGCGCAGCATCGCCGACCTGGAGTGGCAGCGCGCGCGCTTTCGCACCCACATCCGCGCCGCGCGCGCCTGCGGCAAGCCGCTCGTGGTGCACACGCGCAGTGCGGCGGACGACACCCTGGCCATCCTGCGCGAGGAAGGCGAAGGCAACCCAAGCCAGAGCACCGGCCCGGGTGCCGGCGGCGTGTTCCACTGCTTCACCGAGTCGCTGCAGGTGGCGCGCGCCGTGCTCGATATGGGCTACTACCTGTCTTTTTCGGGCATCGTGACCTTCAAGAACGCGCAGGACTTGCGCGACGTGGTGGCCTACGTGCCGCTCGAGAGCATGCTGATCGAAACCGACAGCCCCTATCTCGCGCCCGCGCCGCACCGCGGCAAGACCAACACCCCGGCTTACGTGCCGCTGGTGGCGCAAACCATCGCACAGGTCAAGGGCCTGCCGATCGAAGCCGTGGCCGAGGCCACGAGCCGCAATTTCGACACGCTGTTTCGCCCCGGCGCGGCTTGAAAATCAGCGCTCTGAGGCACGGCCATGGGCACTCGATTTCAAGCCTTTTTTAGCCACTTGCGCTTTCTGGCATTGCCGTTTGCACTGCTTTTTTTGCAGCATCCAGGGGCGCAGGCTGGCTCCTACGACGACTTCTTCACGGCCATCATTCGCGACAACCCCGGCACCATCACCGACTTGCTGCGCCGCGGCTTCGACCCCAACACGCCCAACGAGCGCGGCGACAAGGGCCTGCTGCTGGCGCTGCAGCTCGAATCCGACAGGGTCTTTTTCGCGCTGCTGCAGTCGCCCCAGGTGGATGTGAATGCGCACAATGCGCGCGGCGAAACGCCGCTCATGCTCGCGGCCATCAAGGGCAACCTGCCGGCCGTGCAGGCCCTGCTCGCGCGCGGCGCCGACGTGAACCAGCCCGGCTGGGCGCCGCTGCACTACGCGGCCTCGGGTGACACGCCGCAGCACGCGCAAATCGTCAAGCTGCTGCTCGAGCACTCCGCCTACATCGACGCCGCCTCACCCAACGGCAGCACACCGCTGATGCTGGCCGCGCGCTACGGCAGCGAGACGATCGTGCAACTGCTGCTGCAAGAGGGCGCAGACCCGACGCTGAAAAACCAGCTGGGCCTGACGGCGCGCGACTTCGCACTCGGCGCCGAGCGCGAACACACCGCAGCCCTGATCGACACGGCAGTACGCGGGCGCGGGCAACCCAAAAATTAAGCCCCGCCTGCAGTTCAGAGAATGCGGCCGTAAGGCCCGTCGTCGCCCAGCTGCACCAAGTTGTCGGCCGTGGCCAGGTGCTTGGGCTGGCGCTGCGGCTTTTCGGTCACGCAGTCGGCATAAAAGCGCACGTGGCCGTGGGCGTCGATCTCTTCGACCAGGCCGTGGATGTCGGTCTCGAAGCCCGGGCAGAGCTTGGCAAATTCGCGCGCAAACTTGAGGTAATCGACGATCTTGCGGTTGAACACCTCGCCCGGGATCAACAGCGGAATCCCCGGCGGATACGGCGTGAGCAGGCCCACGGTGATGCGCCCTTCGAGGTGGTCGATCTCCACGCGCTCGGTCTTGCGCTGCGCGATGTGCGCGTAGGCGTCGGCCGGGTTCATGGCCGGCTGCAGGTCTGACAGGTACATCTCGGTCGTGAGGCGCGCAATGTCGTATTTGGCGTACATCTCGTGCACGTGCTGGCACAGGTCGCGCAGGCCCATGCGCTCGTAGCGCCGGTGCTGCTGGCAGAACTCGGGCAGGATGCGCCACATGGGCTGGTTTTTTTCGTAGTCGTCCTTGAACTGCTGCAGCGCCGTGAGCAAGGTGTTCCAGCGGCCCTTGGTGATGCCGATGGTGAACATGATGAAAAAGCTGTAGAGCCCGGTTTTTTCGACCACCACGCCGTGCTCGGCCAGGTATTTGGTGACGATGGACGCGGGGATGCCCGTGGGGTCGAACTTGCCGTCGAGGTTCAGCCCCGGCGTGACGATGGTGGACTTGATCGGGTCGAGCATGTTGAAGCCGTCGGCCAGCTCGCCGAAGCCGTGCCAATCGTCGCCCCCTTCGCCGGCGCTGCGGCCATCGCGGCGAAAGATCCAGTCTTCGGCGCGGCCTATGTCCTCTTCGACGAGCTTTTGCGGCCCCCAGACCTTGAACCACCAGTCGTTCTCGCCAAACTCGGCCTCGACCTTGCGCATCGCGCGGCGAAAGTCCAGCGCCTCGAGGATGCTTTCCTCGACCAGCGCCGTGCCGCCGGGCGGCTCCATCATCGCGGCGGCCACGTCGCAGCTCGCGATGATGCTGTATTGCGGGCTGGTGCTCGTGTGCATCAGGTAGGCTTCGTTGAACAGGTGCCGGTCGAGCTTGATGGTTTGGGAATCCTGCACGAGCACGTGGCTCGCCTGGCTGATGCCGGCCAGCAGCTTGTGGATCGACTGCGTCGAATACACCACCGAATGCTTGGGCCGCGCGCGCTTCTTGCCCATGGCGTGGTAGCTGCCGTAAAAGGGGTGAAAGGCCGCGTGCGGCAGCCAGGCTTCGTCGAAGTGCAGGTTGTCCACGTAACCGTCCACCATGGACTTGATGGTTTCGGTGTTGTAGAGCACGCCGTCGTAGGTGGACTGCGTGAGCGTGAGCACGCGCGGGCGGATTTTTTTCACGTCCACGCCTTGCAGCAGCGGGTTCGCACGCATCTTGGCCTCTATGGCCGCGGGCTCGAATTCGCTTTGCGGGATCGGCCCGATGATGCCAAAGTGGTTGCGCGTGGGCTTGAGAAACACGGGGATCGCGCCCGTCATGATGATGCTGTGCAGCACCGACTTGTGGCAGTTGCGATCGACCACCACCACGTCGCCCGGCGCCACCGTGTGGTGCCAGACGATCTTGTTCGAAGTGCTGGTGCCGTTGGTCACGAAAAAGCAGTGGTCGGCGTTGAAGATGCGCGCCGCATTGCGCTCGCTCTCGCCGATGGCGCCGTTGTGGTCGAGCAGCTGGCCCAGCTCCTCCACCGCGTTGCACACGTCGGCGCGCAGCATGTTTTCGCCGTAGAACTGGTGGTACATCTGGCCGATCGGGCTTTTGAGGAAGGCCACGCCGCCCGAATGCCCCGGGCAGTGCCACGAATACGAACCGTCCTCGGCGTAGTCGAGCAGCGCCTTGAAAAACGGCGGCTGAATGCCCTCGAGATAACTCTTGGCCTCGCGCACGATGTGCTTGGCGACGAACTCGGGCGTGTCCTCGAACATGTGTATGAAGCCGTGCAGCTCGCGCAGGATGTCGTTGGGCAGGTGGCGGCTGGTCTTGGTCTCGCCGTGCAGATAGATGGGCACGTCGGCGTTCTTGCGCCGCACCTGGCCGATGAAGTTGCGCAGGTTCAGCACCGCAGGGTCCAGGCCGGACTCGAGCGTGAACTCCTCATCGTCGATCGACAGGATGAAGGCGCTGGCGCGGCTTTGCTGCTGCGCGAACTGCGACAGGTCGCCATAGCTGGTCACGCCCAGCACCTCGAAGCCTTCAGCCTCTATGGCCTGCGCCAGCGCGCGAATGCCCAGCCCCGAGGTGTTTTCGGAACGGTAGTCTTCGTCGATGATGACGATGGGAAAACGAAACTTCATGCACAGCCTCCGTGCCTTGCGCCGCCGCAGCATCTGCGGCAGCCGCATCCAAAAGAAGAAAGGCGCGAAGTGTACGGAATCCATGTGACTGCGTCGTGCGCCCTTCGTGAACCCTCGTTACGTCATTGCGCGCCACGGGCAAGCCATCCCGCACAATAGCGGCACCTTCATTGCTGAACACCCCATCCCATGGAAACCCCCACCCTCTGGTGGCTGTTGGCCGGCGTGGCCGTGCTGGCCGAGTTGCTCACCGGCACTTTTTACCTGCTGATGCTGGCGCTGGGCCTGGCTGCGGGCGCGCTTGCGGCGCACGCGGGCCTGGGCACGCTGGTGCAAACCCTCAGCGCCTCCGCGGTGGGCATGGGCGCAGTGCTGGCCTGCTACCTGGTGCGCAAAAAGCCCGCGGGCGCGCCCTCGGCACGCGCCGACCGCAGCGTGAACCTCGACGTGGGCGAGATCGTCACCATCAGCCAATGGAACCCCGACGGCACCGCCACCGTGCGCTACCGCGGCACGCTCTGGACGGCCCTGCACCGCCCCGGCGCCACGCCGCGCCCCGGAGCGCACCGCGTGGCCGAGCTCGTGGGCAGCCGGCTGCTGGTCGAGCCCCTCGATGCAGCCCATCCTGCCGACCCTGCTGATCCCGCCTGACGGCCTTGCAAGCCCCCTCCTTCGATCTGTTCCTTCACCATCCGCACCGAGGCCCGCCATGCCCATCGCCATCGTCGTTTTCATCATCGCCGTCATCTTCATCGCGCGCTCGGTGCAGGTCGTGCCGCAGCAGCACGCCTGGGTCAAAGAACGCCTGGGCAAGTACGCCGGCACGCTCACGCCGGGGCTCAACTTCATCGTGCCCTTCATCGACAAAATCGCCTACAAGCACAGCTTGAAGGAAATCCCGCTCGACGTGCCCGAGCAGGTCTGCATCACCAAGGACAACACGCAGCTGAAGGTCGATGGCATCCTCTACTTCCAGGTCACCGACCCCATGCGCGCGAGCTACGGCGCCTCGAACTACGTGGTCGCGATCACGCAGCTCGCGCAGACCACGCTGCGCAGCGTGATCGGCAGGCTCGAACTCGACAAAACCTTCGAGGAGCGCGAGATGATCAACGCCCAGGTGGTCAACGCCATCGACGAGGCCGCGCTCAACTGGGGCGTGAAGGTGCTGCGCTACGAGATCAAAGACCTCACGCCGCCTGCCGAAATCCTGCGCTCCATGCAGGCGCAGATCACCGCCGAGCGCGAAAAGCGCGCGCTGATCGCGGCCTCCGAAGGCAAGCGGCAGGAGCAGATCAACCTCGCCACGGGCGAGCGCGAGGCCTTCATCGCGCGCTCCGAAGGCGAAAAACAGGCCGCGATCAACAGGGCCCAGGGCGAGGCGGCGTCCATCCTCGCCGTGGCCGAAGCCACCGCCGAGGCCCTGACGCGCGTGGCCGCGGCCATCCGCCAGCCCGGCGGCGAACAGGCGGTGCAGCTCAAGGTCGCCGAAAAAGCCGTGGAAGCCTACGGCAAGGTCGCCGCCGACGCGAATACCACGCTGATCGTGCCCAGCAACATGAGCGAAGTCGCCACGCTGCTGGGCTCGGCCATGAAAATGCTGCAGACGCCGGCCGCGGGGCGCTGAGCGCGCTCTGCCTCTGCCTTTGGTCATTCCCCCATCGCTCCTTTTTGATTTTTTGTGCTGCAAACGACCCCCCCTTCCCCGCCAACGACTTACAGCCCCTGGCGCCTGAGCGTCGCGCCCATGCTCGATTGGACCGACCGCCATTGCCGCTACTTTCACCGCTTGCTGAGCCGCCACGCGCGGCTCTACACCGAAATGGTGACCACGGGCGCGCTGCTGCACGGGGACGTGGCGCGGCATTTGCTTTTTTCTGCAGAGGAGCACCCCGTCGCGCTGCAACTGGGCGGCAGCGAACCCGCC
The DNA here is from genome assembly GCF_003337425.1 of Extensimonas vulgaris. GTDB lineage: Bacteria > Pseudomonadota > Gammaproteobacteria > Burkholderiales > Burkholderiaceae_C > Extensimonas > Extensimonas vulgaris. Next base: position 297,496 of record NZ_QPJU01000003.1, on the reverse strand, counting down.
GATCTGGCGCAGTGCGCACGCCTGGCACAGCGCTGGGGCTACGACGAGGTCAACCTCAACTGCGGCTGCCCGAGCGAGCGTGTGCAGCGCGGCGCGTTCGGCGCCTGCCTGATGCACGAGCCGCGCCTCGTGGCCGACTGCGTCAAGGCCATGGCCGACACAGTGTCGCTGCCCATCACCGTCAAGCACCGCATAGGCATAGGCCGCGACGAGCGCTACGCCTTCGTGCGCGACTTCGTCGGCACCGTGGCCGAGGCCGGCTGCCGGGTGTTCATCGTGCATGCACGCAACGCCTGGCTCGAGGGCCTCTCGCCCAAGGAAAACCGCGAGATTCCGCCGCTGCGCTACAACGTCGCGCGCGCGCTCAAGGCCGACTTTCCCGCGCTCACGATCGTCGTGAACGGCGGCCTCGACACCGACGCGGCCGTGCAGGCGCAGCTCGATGCGGGACTGGACGGCGCCATGGTGGGCCGCGCCGCGTACCACAACCCCTGGTGGCTCGCCAGCTGGGACGCGCGCTACTTCGGCGCCGCGCCCGCCACGCTGACGCACGAGGCTGTCGAAGAAGCCATGGTGCGCTACATGGAGCGCGAAGCCGCCGCGCACGGCACACCGTGGTACTCCATCGCCCGCCACATGCTGGGCCTGCGCCACGGCCTGCCCGGCGCACGCCGCTGGCGCCAGGTCTGGAGCGACCACCGCCTCAAGCACCTGCCCGCAGCCGAAGTGATGGCGCGCGCGCGCGTGCCGGGCGCGCCGAAACCATCGCTCTGTGAGCCGCTGTGAAAAGGGCGTGGGTGGGCACCTCTGCGCTCTGCGCATTTCGACGCCCGTTGCGCATAATCGCGCCCCATGAACTCCACCTTTTCCCTCTTCCCGCTCGGCTGGCAGCACTACCTGCTCGGCGGACTTTGCATTGGCGCCGGCGTGGCGCTGCTGTTCGTGTGCACGGGCCTGATCGGCGGCATGAGCACGGTGTTTTCCTCAAGCTGGTCGTACGTGCTGCGGCGGCCGTTCTTCCAACAAGAACGCTTCACGGCCTCGCGCGCGTGGCGGCTCGTGTATGCGCTGGGCCTGATCCTGGGCACGTTCGTGTGGTGGCTCGGCTTTGCGCACGGTGCGGCGCAAAGCACCAGCGTGCCTGTGTGGCAGCTGCTCGTGGGCGGCTTTTTCGTGGGCTACGGCGCGCGGCTGGGCAACGGCTGCACCTCGGGCCACGGCATCTGCGGGCTGGGCTCGCTGCAGTGGCCTTCGCTGCTGGCCGTGCTCACCTTCATGGCCACGGCTTTTGTCACCGCCAACCTGGTTGCGAGGTGGCTGGCATGAGCGGCACTTCCCTGACCCCTTTACGCCTGCTCGCCACGCTGCTCGCGGGCGCGCTGTTCGGCTTTGGCCTCGCGCTTTCCACCATGATCCGGCCCGAGGTGGTGCTGAGTTTTCTGCGCCTGCAGGACTTCGGCCTCGCGCTCGTGATGGGCGGCGGCGTGCTCGTGACGCTGCTGGCTTACAAGCTCGCGCCGCGCCTGCTCACGCGCCCACTGCTTGGCGGGCAGTTTCACACGCACCCGAGCGCCTGGAACCGCGACACCGCCGTGGGCGCGGCGCTCTTTGGCATAGGTTGGGGGCTGTGCGGCGTGTGCCCGGGGCCGGCGATCGCGGGCCTGGGCGCGGGCAACTGGAGCATGCTGTGGGCGCTCGCCGGCATCGCGCTCGGTGCGCTCGTGCAGGGGCTGCGGGCGCGGCAATGACTACGTATTCAGTAGCTGCTAGCGCTTGCTGTATATGCCTTAGAGGCCATTTTTATGCTTAAAACCGGGCACACCAAAATCGCCGTCATGGGCGCGGGCGCGGTGGGCTGCTACAACGGCGGCATGCTCGCGCGCGCCGGGCACGAAGTGGTGCTGATCGGCCGCCCCGCGCATGTGCAGGCCATCCAAGCGCAGGGCCTGCTGCTGCAGACGCAGTCGTTCACCGAGCGCGTCGCGGTGGCGGCGAGCACCGAGCCGAGCGCCGTGCAGGGCGCGCAATGGGTGCTTTTTTGCGTCAAATCGACCGACACCGAAAGCGCCGCGCGCGCGATGGCCCCGCACCTTGACCCCGGCGCCATCGTGCTGAGCCTGCAAAACGGCGTGGACAACGCCGAGCGCCTGCAGGCGCTGCTGCCGCAGCACCTCGTGCTGCCCGCCGTGGTCTATGTCGCCGCCGAAATGGCCGGGCCCGGCCATGTGCTGCACCGCGGCCGAGGCGAACTGGTGCTCGCGCCCTCGCCCGCCAGCGCAGACATCGCCGCCACCCTGCAAGCCGCGGGCATCCCCACGCAAGTGTCCGACGACGTGGCGCGCGCGCTCTGGAGCAAACTGGTACTCAACTGCGCCTACAACCCCTTGTCGGCGCTCACGCAGCTCAGTTACGGCGAGATCGTGCTAAGCCCCGACTTGCCCGTCGCGCAGGTCATGGACGACATCGTGCGCGAATGCCTGGTCGTGGCACGCGCGAGCGGCGTAGAGCTGCCCGAGAACCTCTACGACAGCGTGCGCCAGCTCGCCGCGAGCATGCCGACGCAGACCTCTTCGACGGCGCAAGACCTCGCGCGCGGGCGGCGCAGCGAGATCGACCACCTCAACGGCTTCATCGTGCGCCGCGGCGCCGCGCTGGGCCTGGACACGCCCGTGAACCGGCTGCTGCACACGCTCGTGCGCCTGCTGGAAAAGCGCGTGGTGCAAAACGGGTAGCGGCGCAGCGCAAAAAGAGGCGCGAACAAAGCAAAAAAGGAGCGCCCTCAGCGCCCCGAAGATTCGAACGCCGCGTTGCGCAAGAAGCCCGCCGGCATTTGCAAGGCCGGCGTGTAGCCGTACTGCTGGTGCGCGGCGAGCAGTTCGTCGAGCCGCGGGTCGCGCAGCATGGGTTGCTGCGCACCGTTGGGATCGGCCACCGCCACCAACGGCGCCGCGGGCGGGCGGGCTGCCAGTTGCACGGCGGTAGTCCCTTCCTCGTGCATCACGCCGAACACGCCCCAGCCGACCACGGCCACCGTGGCCACCGAAGCCAGACCCACGACCCACTTCCAGCGGAACTGCGCTGCATTTGCGGCCTCGGTGCGCGCCGGCGCTGCGGCGGGCAGCATTTGCGCCGTATCCGCCGCCGCGGCTTGCGGTCGCTGCTCTTGCTGCGCAAGTTGCGCGCACACCCTTTCGGCAAGTGCATTGCGGCCATACGCCGCAAGTTCGGGCGCGCGCAGCACGTCGCCCACGAGTTGATAAACCTGCCAGGTCTGCTGCGCCTCGGTGCGCGCGGCCAAGTCCAGCGCCTGCGCCAACTCTTCACCTTCCAACATGCCATCGGCCAGGGCCGACAGCAGTTCCGTTTGTCTCACTGCATTGATCGATTCATCCGCCATAGCTGCACCTTTTTGTTCCTCTGCGCCGCGCCACCGCTCACCAGCGTTTGCCCGACTGATTCTCAAGCAGCGGGCGCACGCGCTCCGACACCGCCTCGCGCGCACGGAAAATCCGCGAGCGCACCGTGCCTATGGGCGTGCCCATGGCCGCGGCGATCTCGTCGTAGCTCAGGCCCTCGATCTCGCGCAACAGCAAGGCTTCGCGCAGGTCTTCGGGCAGCGCCGCCACAGCGGCCTGCACGGCCGCAGCCACTTCGCGTGCCGCGAGCTCGGCTTCCGGGGTTTCCGTGCTCGTTGGTTCTTGCTGGGGGCGGAAAGTTTCCTCGTCCTCGCTGGCCGGCGCCGTGGCACTTTCATAGATCAGGGGGTCGCGCTTCAACTCGAGCAGCGCTTTTTTCGCAGTGTTCACCGCGATGCGGTACAGCCAGGTGTAGAACTGCGCGTCGCCGCGGAACTGGTGCAGGGCGCGGTAGGCACGCAAAAATGTCTCTTGCGCAATGTCTTGCACCAGATCGGGGTCGCGCACCATGCGCGCGATCAGGCGCTCTATGCGCCGCTGGTATTTGTGCACGAGCAGCGCAAACGCGTGCTGGTCGCCCGCGCGCGCGCGCTCGACCAGCGGCAGATCGCTGTCGGGCGCTGCAGGCGGGGCCGGGGGTACGGGCGCGCTCATGGGAATCGCGCCGCATCCGGGGATGCGTTTTCGGCAACACCCGCGCTGGCTGCGGCCGCATGCGGAACGCGCGCATAGATGGCGCGGCGCAAGTCTGCCCAGCGCGCCGCGTCGGAGGCGCGCGTGAGCCACAGCCACTGATGGTGCCCTTGCACGCTGCGCCAGCGCAGCGCCAGATGGTCTTGCAAGTCGAGCAAGATCTCGGGTACGCCCTCTGTGGGCGCAGCGCCAGACCTGGCACCGATACGGCGACCCTCGCTGCGATTTTCGAAGCACCAGCGCTCGCCATCCCAATGCAGCGCGCCTTGCGGCAGGCGACGCCAAAAATGCCATGCGCAGCCGTTGCATGCCAGACACAGCGCGCCGGCCATCGCGAGGCGCCACGGCGAAGTTCCTGCTCCTTGCGCCGCCCAGCCGGCCAGCATCACCCAGCCCGCCGCGGCGAGCGCCAGCAAAGCAGCCCCGAGCAACCGCGTGCGCCCGACGGGGTAGCGCACGGCAGGGGGTGTTTGCTGGGATGGCACGCTCATCAGCCCATGCAGAAAAGGCGGCCTGAAAGCCTGACGGCCGGGTCGGTGGGCGGTCGATACACCAGCGCGCAATTCACACGCGCTGGAAGATCAAAGTGCCGTTCGTGCCGCCGAAGCCGAAATTGTTTTTCATCGCGACTTCGATTTTTGCCTCGCGCGCGACGTTGGCGCAGTAGTCGAGGTCGCACTCGGGGTCTTGCGCAAAGAGGTTGATCGTGGGCGGGATTTTCTGCTCGTGCAGCGCGAGCACGGTGAACACGCTCTCCACGCCTCCGGCACCGCCGAGCAAATGGCCCGTCATCGACTTGGTCGAGCTCACCACGACGTTGTGCGCATGCGCACCCAAGGCGGCTTTGATGGCCTTGGTTTCGTTGACGTCGCCCAGCGGCGTCGAAGTGCCGTGCGCGTTGAGGTAATCGATCGCATCGGGCGCCAGACCCGCGTTGCGCAGCGCGTTGAGCATCGCGCGGCGCGGGCCGTCCATGTTCGGCGCGGTGATGTGGCCGGCGTCGGCGCTCATGCCGAAGCCCGTCAGCTCGGCATAGATTTTTGCGCCGCGTGCCTTGGCGTGCTCGTAGGATTCGAGCACCATGATGCCCGCGCCCTCACCGAGCACGAAACCATCGCGGTCTTTGTCCCAGGGACGCGAGGCGGTTTGCGGATCGTCGTTGCGCGTGGAGAGCGCACGCATCGCGGCAAAGCCGCCCACGCCGAGCGGCGACACCGTGGCTTCGGCGCCGCCGGCAACCACCACGTCGGCATCGCCGTATTCGATCATGCGCCCGGCTTCGCCGATGCAGTGCAGGCCCGTGGTGCACGCCGTGACCACCGAAAGATTGGGCCCCTTGAAGCCAAAGCGCATGGACACATGCCCCGCCACCATGTTGATGATGGACGCCGGCACGAAAAACGGCGTGATGCGCCGCGGCCCGCGCGCCACCAACTCGGCGTGGGTGTTTTCTATCATCGGCAGGCCGCCGATGCCTGAGCCGATCACGCAGCCTATGCGCGTCGCGGTCTCTTCATCGAGCGCCTCGCCCGTGGGCAGGCCGGCGTCGCGCACGGCCTGCTCGGCGGCGGCGATGCCGTAGTGGATGAAGGTGTCCATGCTGCGCGCATCCTTGGCGCTCATGTAGGACTCGACGTCGAAGCCTTTGACTTCCCCGGCAATCCTGCACGAGAAATTCGACGCATCGAACTTGGTGATGGGGCCGATGCCGGAGCGGCCGGCAAGGATGTTGGCCCAGGCCTCAGCAACCGTGTTGCCCACGGGGCTGATGCAACCCAGGCCGGTCACGACGACGCGACGACGGCTCATGCGAATAAAACCTTCTGCACAGCGCTCGAACTTCGGTGCAAAACACCTCAGGAGCGCCGAATGGAGGAAATGGGGAGGGTTCTGTCAGCCCTTGTAATGGGCCTTGGCGTAATCGATGGCGTTTTGCACCGTGGTGATCTTCTCGGCGTCCTCATCCGGGATCTCGATGCCGAACTCGTCTTCAAGGGCCATCACCAGTTCCACGGTGTCCAGAGAATCGGCACCGAGGTCGGCCACAAAGGCTTTTTCATTGGTAACCTGGGACTCTTCGACGCCGAGTTGCTCGGCAATGATCTTTTTGACACGTGTTTCGATATCGCTCATGGGGTTCCCTCTGGGGGTTGTGAATGAATCCGCGATTCTAGCTGCACGAAAGTCACACTTTTCGCGCCGCCTGCCGTACGGATGATGCGGCTGGAAATTGGCAATGAAGTCGATTTTGGGGCACAGCTCATCTGGACTTACGCAAACAAGGATGCAACAAAGTGTTTTGCCGTGGGGCGAGCGCCTTGCCTGGGTCCCATTTGCGTAAGTCGTGCTCACATATACATGCCGCCGTTGACGTGCAGCTCCTGCCCCGTCACATAGCCCGCACCCGCAGACGCGAGGTAGGCCACGGCGTGCGCAATGTCGGCAGGCTTGCCCAGGTGCCCGACGGCGATCTGCGCCTGCAGCGCCTTGCGCTGCTCTTCGGCCAGGTGCGCGGTCATGTCGGTCTCGATGAAGCCCGGCGCGACGCAGTTCACCGTGATGCCGCGGCTGCCGAGTTCGCGTGCGAGCGAGCGCGTCATGCCCGCGACGCCGGCCTTGGCGGCGGCGTAATTGGCCTGGCCCGGGTTGCCAGAGGCACCGACCACGCTCGTGATGTTGATGATGCGCCCGAAGCGCTGCTTCATCATCGGGCGGATCGCAGCCCGGCAGAGGCGGAACACGGCCTTGAGGTTGGTGTCCATGACGGCATCCCAGTCCTCGTCCTTCATGCGCATGGCCAGGGTGTCGCGCGTGATGCCGGCGTTGTTCACGAGCACGTGCAGCCCGCCTTGGTGTCTGACGATGCCATCGACGAGCGCCTCGACGCCGGCGGCATCGTTGACGTTGCACGCCACGCCGCGGCAGCCCGCGTAGGCCGACAGGGCCTGGCTGATGCGCGCCGCGCCCTCGTCGGTCGTGGCCGTGCCAGTCACCTGGTAGCCGCGCGCGGCAAGTTCGAGCGCGATCGCCGCGCCGATGCCGCGCGAGGCGCCCGTGACCAGCGCCACCTGCGCGGCGGGGGATGTTTCAAGGGTCGTCATGCCAGCAACTCCCGCACTTCGGCCAAGGTGGCCGGATCGTACAAAGCCGCGCCGACCAGCTCGGGGTCTATGCGCTTGGTCAGGCCCGCGAGCACCTTGCCCGGGCCGCATTCGATGACGTGCGTCACGCCACGCGCCTTGAGCGCCTGCACGCATTCGACCCAGCGCACCGGGCTGAAGGCCTGGCGGTAGAGCGCATCGCGGATCGCGTCAGGGTCTTGCTGCACCGCCACATCGACGTTGTTCACGACGGGAATCTGCGGCGCAGCCAGAGGCACCTGCGCCAACGCGGCGCGCAGCTTTTCGGCGGCGGGCTTCATGAGGCTCGAATGGAAAGGTGCCGACACCGGCAGCGGCAGCGCGCGCTTGGCGCCTGCGGCCTTGAGCAGTTCGCAGGCCTTGTCCACCGCGGCCTTGGTGCCGGCGATCACGGTTTGAATCGGGTCGTTGAAGTTCACGGCTTCGACCACTTCGGCGCTGCCCGCACCAAAACTTGCCGTGGCCTGCGCGCAACCTGCCATCACCTTATCGGCGGGCAGGCCCAAAATTGCGGCCATCGCGCCCGCGCCCACGGGCACGGCCTCCTGCATCGCGGCAGCGCGCAGGCGCACGAGCGGCGCGGCCTGCGCGAGCGTGAGCACACCTGCCGCGACCAGCGCCGAATATTCGCCCAGCGAATGCCCGGCCACGGCCGCCGGTAGCGCGCCGCCTTCGGCACGCCAGACGCGCCAGGCCGCAACGCCCGCGACGAGCATCACGGGCTGCGTGTTGGTCGTGAGCGCGAGCGCTTCCTTCGGGCCTTCTTTGATCAGGCGGCCTATGTCTTCACCGAGCGCGGCGCTCGCCTCCTGCAGGGTTTGCGCCACGGCGGGGTGCTCGCCCCAACCGTCGAGCATGCCCACGGCTTGCGAGCCCTGGCCGGGGAATACGAAGGCAAAAGATTTCATGGCAAAAGTTTGAATGAAAAACGGCTTTTACGTAGATAGGAAAAGCGCAAGCAACTACAACTTCAGGAGAACCGCGCCCCAGGTGAAGCCGCCGCCCACCCCTTCGAGCAGCAGCGTCTGGCCTTTTTGCACCTGCCCCGTGCGCACGCCTTGGTCGAGCGCGAGCGGGATTGAGGCGGCAGAAGTGTTGCCATGCTGGTCCACCGTGACCACCACCTTGTCCATGGGCAGTTTGAGCTTCCTGGCCGTGGCCTGCATGATGCGAATGTTGGCCTGGTGCGGGATCATCCAGTCGATGTCGGCCTCGTGCAGGCCAGCCTTGCCGAGCGCGGCGTGCGCGGCCTTTTCGAGCAGGCCCACGGCGAGCTTGAACACCGCCTGTCCGTCCATCTTGAGCAGCGGGTCGCCGATCACCTGCCCGCCCGACACCTGCCCCGGCACGCAGAGGATGTCCACATATTTGCCGTCGGCGTGCAGGTCGCTCGCGAGGATGCCTGGAGCCTCGGCAGCTTCGAGCACCACCGCGCCCGCGCCGTCGCCGAACAGCACGCAGGTGCCGCGGTCGTTGAAGTCGAGGATGCGGCTGAACACCTCCGCGCCGACCACCAGCGCGCGCCGCGCGTTGCCGGCGCGGATCATGGCGTCGGCCACGGTGAGCGCGTAGATGAAGCCCGTGCACACCGCCTGCACGTCGAAGGCCGGGCAACCGTTGGCGCCGATCTTGTTTTGCAAAATGCAGGCCGTCGAGGGGAAGACCATGTCGGGCGTCGAAGTCGCGACGATGATCAGGTCTATGTCCTGCGGCTGCAGGCCGGCAGCCTGCAAGGCGCGGCGCGCGGCCTCGGCGCCCAGGTCGCTGCTCGTGACATCGGGGGCAGCAAAATGGCGTGCGCGGATGCCGGTGCGCTCGACGATCCATTCGTCGGAGCTTTCGATGCCGCGCCGGGCCAGGTCGGCCACCAGATCGGCGTTGGTCAGGCGGCGCGGCGGCAAATAGCTGCCAGTGCCGGTGATACGGGAATACAGGGTCATGATCGGGTCATCGCCGCCGCGCCGGATTCCAGAGGCTCCACGGGCAGCAACAAAGGCGCTGCATGGGCGATCTGCGCCCGGACGCGGTCGAGCAGTTTGTTTCGGGCCGCATCATACGCGCGGTTGAGCGCTTGTTCGAAAGCCAGCGCGTCGGCGGAGCCGTGGCTCTTGAACACCAGCCCGCGCAAGCCGAGCAGCGCAGCGCCGTTGTAGCGCCGGTAGTCCATGCGCTTCATGAGCGCCCTGAGAACAGGATAAGCGACGATGGCAGCAAGTTTGGTGAAGATGTTGCGCGCAAACTCTTGTTTGAGGCCATCGACGATCATCGCCGCCACACCTTCGCTGGCCTTGAGCGCAACGTTGCCCACAAAACCGTCACACACGACGATATCGACCGTGCCCTTGAAGATGTCGTTGCCTTCAACGTTGCCCTGAAAGCGCAGATCACCCGAATTGGCCGCAGATCGCAGCAGTTCGCCGGCTTTTTTGATCGTATCGCTGCCTTTGATGGCTTCTTCGCCGATGTTGAGCAAACCCACCGTGGGCTCGCCGCCTTGCAGCACCGACACCAGGGCCGAACCCATCACGGCGAACTGCAACAAATGCTCGGCCGTGCAATCGACGTTCGCACCCAAGTCCAGCACCGTGGTTGCAGCGCCTTTGGCATTGGGCAATTGCGTCGCGATGGCGGGCCGGTCTATGCCTTCGAGCGTCTTGAGCAGGTAGCGCGCAATCGCCATCAGCGCGCCCGTATTGCCCGCCGAAACGGCCGCTGCGGCCGCGCCATCCTTGACCTGCTGGATGGCCACGCGCATGGACGAATCCTTTTTTTTGCGCAGCGCGACCTCGATGGGGTCGTCCATGGTGACGACCTCGGTCGCGGGCACCACGGCGGCGCGCTCGTGCGCGAACGCGCGCAGACTGTCGGGCAGGCCGACCAGCAGCAAGCGCGCATCGGCATGGCGGTCGAGAAATTTCCGGCACGCCGCAAGCGTGACGGGCGGGCCGTGGTCACCGCCCATGCAGTCAACAGCCAGGGTGATCATGAAAATCCGCTGCGGCCCGCACACAGGCCAGAAAAGGAAAAGTTCACAAAAAAGCCCGCGCTACATCAAGAGTAGCAACGGGCCTTGCGCCGAAAACAAAAATCAGAGTTCGGACTTGTTCTTGAGCACCTGGCGCCCGCGGTAGAAACCGTTGGGGCTGATGTGGTGGCGCAGATGGGTCTCGCCCGTGGTGGGCTCGACGGCGATGCCCGGCACGCTCAAGGCGTTATGCGAGCGGTGCATGCCGCGCTTGGAAGGGGATTTTTTGTTTTGCTGAACGGCCATGGTGGCTCCTGGTCTGGAACAGGGTTGGTAAAAATGCGGTCAGCCGATCTGTTCCTCATCGGGTTCCTGATGCAGCCGGACATCCGCAAAGCGCGCGCCAAGCGGAGATTCAGGCACTGCGCAAGCGCCAGCGACCTCATCCGCTTGCATTCGATGGTCAAAAGCCAAAGAAAATCCGCGCGAAGCCGGCGATTATAACTGCCTTGGCGCCACGGTCATTTGCCGTGTTGGTCTTTGCGCAAACCGGCCAGCGCGGCAAAAGGGTGCGGCTTGTCGGCGCCGGCGGCGTCGAAGTCCGGGTCGCTGCTGGCCATGGGGACGGCCACCGGGCAGCGATCGTGCATCGGTACGAGCGGCAGCGCGAGGATCAATTCGTCCTCGATCAGGGCACGCAGGTCGAAGCTGCGGCTCAGCACGAGCAGGTCTTCCTCGCAGCCCTCGTCGAGCGCTTCAGCCGTGGCCTCGTCGGCGACGAAGCGAAATGCACGCTCCACGACGAGCGGCACATCGACGGGCGTGAGGCAGCGCTGGCACAGCAGGGGCACCGTGGCGTGCACGCGCAGCTGCAGCCACGCCTGCGCCACGCCACCCAGCGCGGCCTTGCGCACGCTGCCTTCGGCTTGCCAATCTACGAACAAATCGGGGCGCAGCCCTTGTGTATCAAGCGTGAGGCGCTCATATTTCGGGAGTTGATCACGCCCCGCGAGCTGCCCCCCGGCCTGGGCGAAGGCCCACACGTCGAGGCGGTCGGCGGAAAACGTTTTCTCGCCCTCCTTGTCCATTGGCTTGGTCTTTGGCTTTTCCATCGCGGCAGTGTAAGAGAATCGCGCCCATGCCTGCCTCCCTTGCCGCACAACGCCCATTGATCCTGGGCTCCACCTCGCGCTATCGGCGCGAATTGCTCGCGCGGCTGCGCGTCCCCTTCACGGTATCCGCCCCCGAAGTCGATGAAACGCCGCAGCCCGATGAGGCGCCGCGCGCGCTGGCGCTGCGCCTGGCGCACGCCAAGGCGCAGGCCGTGGCCGCACAACACCCGCAGGCGCTGGTCATAGGCTCAGACCAGGTCGCCGACCTGGCCGGGCAGCCGCTGGGCAAGCCCGGCACGCACGAGCGCGCCGTGGCGCAGCTGCGCCGCATGCGCGGGCGCACGGTGCTGTTCCAAACCGCCGTGGCCGTGGTCTGCGCCGCGACGGGTTTTGCGCAGACCGAACTCGCGACCGTGGAGGTGCGCTTTCGCATGCTTTCGGACGATGAAATCGAGCGCTACCTGCGCGCCGAGCAGCCCTACGACTGCGCGGGCAGTGCCAAGAGCGAAGGGCTGGGCATCGCGCTGCTCGACGCCATCGTGAGCGACGACCCCACGGCGCTCGTGGGCCTACCGCTGATCCACACCTGCCGCCTGCTGCGCGCCGCCGGGCTCACGCTGCCATGAACGCCCCCAGCAGCCGCGCGCCCGACGCCGACACCTTTGCCGAATCTGCACGAACTGCGCCGGGCACGCTGTACCTTGTACCCGCGCCGCTCGACTTCGGCTGCGCGCGCCCGGTGCCGCTCGAAAGCGTGCTGCCCGCGGGCACGCTGCAGGTGGCCGCGCGCCTCACGCACTGGGTGTGCGAAAACGCCAAGAGCACGCGCGCCTACCTTGCGCGCGTCGCTGCGCTCTACCCTTTGGCAGCGCCGCTGCAGCAGCAGCACATCACCGAGCTGCCGCGCGCCGTGCACAAAAAGGGCGACCACGGCGCGCAGGGCATGGCCGCCTTCGATGCGCGCGCGCTGCTCGCGCCCGCGCTCGCCGGGCACGACGTGGGACTGGTCAGCGAAGCCGGCATGCCCGCCGTGGCCGACCCCGGCAGTTCGGTGGTGCGCGCCGCGCATGCGCTGGGCGTGTCGGTGTGCCCGCTGGTGGGCCCCGTCTCGCTCATGCTCGCGCTCGCGGCCAGCGGCCTGAACGGGCAGAACTTCGCCTTCACGGGCTACCTGCCGCAGGACGCGAGCGCGCGCGCCCAGCGCATCCGCGCCCTCGAAGCCACGGCCCTGCACAGCGGGCAGACCCAGCTGTTCATCGAAACGCCGTACCGTAACGCCGCGCTCTGGCAAGCGCTGTTGCAAACCCTGCACCCGCGCACGCGCCTGGCGCTCGCGAGCGGCCTGACGCTGCCCGAAGCGCGCATCGCCTGCAAAACCGTGGCCGACTGGCGCCGCGACCCGAACCCGCCCGAGCCGCGCACACCGGCGGTTTTTGGCATCGGAGGCTGAGCTCGCAAGCGTGCGCACGCTGCAACGCTCCTATGCCACAGCCGACTCCTTCATCCCGTCACGAGGAAATTCCCATGCCCGACGTCCTCTTCGAAGCCACCGCACCGATCGCCACGATCACGCTGCACCGCCCCGACAAGCGCAACGCCGTGCACCGACCGATGGCGCAGGCCTTGCACGCGGCGTTCGAGCGCTTCGAGGCAGACGACGACTTGCGCGTGGCCGTGCTGCATGGAGCGGGCGGGCATTTTTGCGCCGGCGCCGATCTGGCCGCAATGGGCAACGCGCAGCTGCGCAACGAGGTCACGCCCGACGGCAGCGGCAGCGGGCCCATGGGGCCGTCGCGCATGGCGTTGCGCAAACCGCTGATCGCGGCGATCAACGGCTACGCAGTGGCTGGCGGGCTGGAACTTGCGCTGCTGGCCGACCTGCGCGTGGCCGACGAGGACGCGACGCTGGGCGTGTTCTGCCGGCGCTGGGGCGTGCCGCTGATCGACGGCGGCACCGTGCGCCTGCCGCGCATCGTGGGCATGGGGCGCGCGCTGGATTTGATCCTCACGGGGCGTGCGTGCTCGGCGCAAGAGGCGCTGGCGATGGGGCTGGTCAACCGCGTCACACCCGTGGGCGGCGCGCTGGCTGCGGCGCAGGAGCTCGCGCGGCAGATTGCCGCGTTTCCGCAGCAGTGCATGCTGATCGACCGCGCCTCGGCGTATGCGCAGTGGAGCCTGCCGCTCGAGGAGGCGCTGCGCGCCGAGGGCGCACGCGGCGCGCCCGTGGTGTTGGCCGAAGGTATAGAAGGCGCCGCACGTTTTGCCAGCGGGGCCGGGCGGCACGGGAGCTTGGACGCAAGCTGATAATCCACGCAAATCATTGAAGATGAAGCGTTTTCGATAGCTGCATGCGCTTGCTGCACAAGGGCTTACGGCCGATTTGTGCAGAATATTTCGCAGCGCTGCTGCCAAGGATGTGCACCCCGAAACCTGCGCGCGGCGCGCACACAGCGCGCCGCTTGGCCGGTCAGCGCAGCGCCGGCAGTGCCGAACGCAAAGCGGCGACGCCGCCCCGTCCTATCGCCGCGCCAAACTTCTTGGCCAGACGCTCGGCGAGGTTTTCGTGGTGCGTGTAATCGACGATGTCCTCGGCCTTGACGACTTCGCGCGCGACGTAGTCGAGGTTGCCGTAGTGGTCGGCAAGACCCATTTCGACGGCCTGCTGGCCAGTCCAGAACAGGCCGCTGAAAGTCTCGGGCGTGGGCTTGAGGCGGTCGCCACGGCCGGCTTTGACCGCGTTGATGAACTGCTGGTGGATCTGGTTGAGCATGGCCTGGGCGTATTGGCGGTGTTTTTCGGTCTGCGGGCTGAAAGGGTCGAGAAAGCCCTTGTTTTCGCCCGCGGTGAGCAGGCGCCGTTCCACACCGAGCTTTTCCATCGTACCCACGAAGCCGAAGCCGTCCATGAGCACGCCTATGCTGCCCACGATGCTCGCTTTGTCGACGTAGATTTCGTCGGCGGCCGAGGCAATGTAGTAGGCAGCCGAGGCGCAGGTCTCATCGACGACGACGTACACGGGTTTTTGGTATTTGGCGCGCAGGCGCACGATTTCGTCGTTGATGATGCCCGCCTGCACGGGGCTGCCGCCCGGTGAATCGATGCGCAGCACGAGCGCTTTGGCGCCTGCGTCTTCGAAAGCGCTGCGCATGCTGTCGACGATGTCGTCGGCGTTGGCGGGCGTGTCGGCGGCGATTTCGCCTTTGATCTCGATGAGCGCGGTGTGCGGGGCGATAACGTCGGCGCCGGGCGTGTTTTCGTACAGCACGACTGCGCCTACGGTCAGCACCACCGCCAGCCAGGCGAAGCGGAAAAACACCTTCCAGCGGCGCGCGCGGCGCTGCTCTTCGAGCGTGGCGAAGGCAAGTTTTTCGAGCACGGAACGCTCCCAGCCGGGCTCTTGTGGCGGCGTCTCGGACGACGCCCCGCGCGGTGCCGCGTTTGCTTCTGTCTTAGGAGCTTCTTGCGCCCATGGATTGGGCGTTGGAGGCATATTTGGTTCAGATTTTTTGGGGGGTTCCGGAGGGGGCGGAGCGATCGGGTCGGTCATATCAGAACTCGGCGGGACGGAGATTGTGGGCAGTATGCCAGCGCACCACGCCGTCTGCTTCGGAGACGGCGATTTTCACCAGCCCGCCGCGGCACGGCCCGCCTGCGCAGGCGCCGCTTGCGGGCGCGTAGGCGGCGCCGTGCGTGGCGCACAGCAACCACTGGCCGCTCGCGTCGAAAAAGCGGTCGGGCTGGTAGTCCATCTCCATCGCGATGTGCGTGCAGCGGTTCAGGTAGGCGTGCACCTGGCCTTCGAAGCGGATCGCGAAGGCGCGGCAGGTCTGGCCGCCGTAGACCACGTCGAAAGGCACGGCCAGGCCACGCTCTTGCAGTTCGCTGCTGCGGCACAGCGGGATGGCGATGGACTCGGCAGGTACGCTACTCATGGGGGCGGCGCGCTTCAGGCCGACTGCAGCAGCCAGTCGTGCAAATGCGCCACCGAGGGCGCGACGTACAGCGGTTGCAGCGTGGCGAAGGCTTGCGGGTCGTGCGCGCCGTAGGCCACGCCCACGCCGGCGCAGCCTGCGTTTTGCGCCATTTGCAGGTCGTGCGTGGTGTCGCCGACCATGAGCACGCGCTCGGGCGCGGCGCCGAGCTCGGCCATGAGCTCGTGCAGCATCAGCGGGTGCGGCTTGCCCGCGGTTTCGTCGGCGGTGCGCGTGGCGTCGAACAGCGCGTGCAGCCCGGCGGCCTGCAGCGCCTCGTCGAGCCCGCGGCGACTCTTGCCCGTGGCCACGGCCAGCCAGTGGCCGCGCGCGCGCAGCTGCTCGAGCATGGGCCGCACGCCGTCGAACAGGCTGATGTCGTGCTGGTGGCGCACGTAGTGGTAGCGGTAGCGCCGGTTCAGCTCGGGGTAGGCCGCGGGCGGCAGGTCGGGCACGAGGTGCGCGAGCGCTTCGGGCAGGCCCATGCCGATCACGTAGGCGGCGTCCTGCTGCGCCGGCACTTTGCCGCCCACGTCGCGCACGGCCTCCTGCAGGCAGCGCACGATGATGGCGGTGGAGTCGAACAGGGTGCCGTCCCAGTCGAAGGCGATCAGGTCAAAGCGGCGCGGGCGCTCGGCGGCGGGGACGGGAGTGGTGGCAGACATGGCGAAATCAATCCCTTTGCAAAAAGTCGGCCAGCTCGGGCGGCAGCTCGGCATGCAGACGCACGGGCGCGTCCGTGGCCGGGTGGGTGAAATCCAAACGCCAGGCGTGCAAGAACATGCGCTTGAGCCCGCGCCGCGCGAGGCGCTTGTTGAGCTCGAAGTCGCCGTATTTGTCGTCGCCGGCGATGGGGTGGCCCTGGCTCGCGAGGTGCACGCGGATCTGGTGCGTGCGCCCGGTCTTGATGGTCACTTCGAGCAGCGTCATCGCGGGCAGGCCCTGCTGCGGCCGCGCGGGCAGGACGCGGCGTACCTGCACGAGCGTGATCGCGCGCTGGCCCTGTGGATCGTCGGCACGCGCGATGCGCACGCGCCGCTCGCCCGCGCCGGCATTGCCGCCCTGCCCGGCCTGGCCCGGGGTGCCCGGCAGCAGGTATTTGTGCAGCGGCAGGTCGATCACCTTCTGGTTTGCGGGCCACACGCCGGTGACCAGCGCGAGATAGGTCTTGCCCGTGGCGCGGCTACGGAACTGGTCTTGCAGCCGCGTAAGCGCCGAGCGTTTTTTGGCCACGAGCAGGATGCCCGAGGTCTCGCGGTCGAGCCGGTGCACGAGTTCCAGAAAGCGCGCCTCGGGCCGCGCACGGCGCAATTGCTCTATCACGCCAAAGCTCACGCCGCTGCCGCCATGCACGGCCACGCCCGCGGGCTTGTCGAGCGCGATCAGGTACTCGTCTTCGAACAGGATGGGAAACTGGCGCGCCGGCACCTGCGCCGCGGCCTGCGCTTCGGCAGCGCCGCCGACCCCGCCGTCGGTTCCCACGCCAGCGGCGCGCGCGGCCACGCGCACCGGCGGCAGGCGCACCAAGTCGCCCGCTTGCACGCGCGTGTCGGCACGCGCCCGGCCTTTGTTCACGCGCACCTCGCCGCTGCGGATGATGCGATAGACATGCGTCTTGGGCACGCCCTTGAGCTGGCGCAGCAGAAAATTGTCGAGCCGCTGACCCGAGGATTCCTCATCGACCTGCAGCATGCGCGCCTCGGCTGCGCCCGCTCGCTCCGGCGTGCGCGCGGCCGGCGCCGGCGCCTTCGCTTTGGCCCCTATAATTCGTTTCACCTGTGTGTGTAAGTGGCGCGACTTACGCAAATCGGGATGATGCAAGGCACTCGCCGTAGGGCAAAAACCTCGCTGCATCCTTGTTTGCGTAAGTCCAGAGTGGTTGATTCGGATCGAGTTTAGCCGAGCCTGCCAACACCGCGCGCAGGCAGGTCGATGCCGGCGAGCGTCGCGCGCACATCCGCAGGCCATGCAGCCTGCAGTGGCCCGCGCAGCACGCTGCGGGCCGACGAATCGAAACCCAACCTGGAATCCCCAAGCCGGCACCATCGCCCCCTGCGAGGCGCCAGCGGATCAAAGCGAGCAATGTGGTTGCTGATGGCCTTGTGGCGCGTGCTCTGGCACCGGCCCACGCCCCTGTATTTGGAACGAAAAGTGGCCCAAGCCAAGGCGCAGCCTGCGCTGGCAGCTACCACTGACATAGCGCACCCGTGCGTCCTCCGCCGCCTGCTCGCCCCATCCACCCGTCCCTGCCCCACCCGCCGCAAGCACTTGCTGCCTGCGGGATGGCGGCTGCTTTGGCCATTTCTTCCGTTTCGATGCGTCAGTCCAGGCATTTGCAGCTCTGAAGTGCAGAGCATTCATTGATTGGAACCCCGCGGGCAGCGGCCCCACGCAGCGCATTGCTGCACGCCGCTGTCCGCACTGACAACAAGAAGGACACGCATCATGAAACGGATGCTCATCAACGCCACGCAGCCCGAAGAGCGCCGCCTGGCGATCGTCGATGGCCAGAAACTGCTCGACTACGAAATCGAAATCGAAGGGCGCGAGCAGCGCAAGGGCAACATCTACAAAGCCGTGGTCACGCGCGTCGAGCCCTCGCTCGAAGCCTGCTTCGTCGATTACGGCGAGGAGCGCCACGGCTTCCTGCCGTTCAAGGAAATCTCGCGCCAATACTTCGCCGAAGGCGTGCCCGTGAGCCAGGCGCGCATCAGCGACGTGATCAAAGAGGGCCAAGAGCTGCTGGTGCAGGTCGAAAAAGAAGAGCGCGGCAACAAGGGCGCTGCGCTCACCACCTTCATCAGCCTGGCCGGGCGCTACGTGGTGCTCATGCCCAACAACCCGCGCGGCGGCGGCGTGTCGCGCCGCATCGAGGGCGAAGACCGCGCCGAGCTCAAAGACGCGATGGACCAGCTCGAATACCCCAAGGGCATGAGCATCATCGCGCGCACCGCCGGCATAGGCCGCAGCGCCGCCGAGCTGCAATGGGACTTGAACTACCTGCTCAAGCTCTGGAGCGCGATCGAAAACGCCGCCAAGGGCGGCAAGGGTGCGTTCCTGATCTACCAGGAATCGAGCCTCGTGATCCGCGCGATCCGCGACTATTTCAGCCACGACATCGGTGAAATCCTCATCGACACCGACGACATCTACGAACAGGCGCAGCAGTTCATGGCGCACGTGATGCCCGAGTACGCGGGCCGCGTCAAGCGCTACCGCGACGACGCCGCGCTGTTCTCGCGCTTTCAGATCGAGCACCAGATCGAATCGGCGTACGCGCGCACCGTGCAGCTGCCCAGCGGCGGCGCGATCGTGATTGACCACACCGAGGCGCTGGTTTCGATCGACGTGAACTCGGCGCGTGCGATCAAGGGCGGCGACATCGAGGAAACCGCCACGCGCACCAACCTCGAAGCCGCCGACGAAGTGGCGCGCCAGATGCGCCTGCGCGACCTGGGCGGACTGATCGTGATCGACTTCATCGACATGGACGAGGCCAAGAACCGCCGCGAGGTCGAAAACCGCCTGCGCGACGCCTTGCGCCAGGACCGCGCGCGCGTGCAGTTCGGCTCGATCAGCAAGTTCGGCCTGCTCGAGATGAGCCGCCAGCGCCTCAAGCCCGCGCTGAGCGAGGGCGTGTCCATTCCCTGCCCGCGCTGCGGCGGCTCGGGGCACGTGCGCGACACCGAGAGCTCGGCGCTGCAGATCCTGCGCATCATTCAGGAAGAGTCGATGAAGGACAACACCGCCGCCGTGCGCTGCCAGGTGCCGGTGGAGGTGGCGAGCTTTTTGCTCAACGAAAAGCGCCCTGAAATCACCAAAATCGAGCTCAAGCAGCGCGTGAGCGTGCTCATCGTGCCCAACAAGGGCCTCGAGACGCCGAACTACAAGCTCGAACGCCTCAAGCACGACGACCCGCGCCTCGAACAAATCGAGCCGAGCTACCAGCTCGCCGAGGAAGTCGAAGACCCCACGGCCGTGACGCGCCGCTCGCAGGAGCCCACGAACCGACAGACCCCGGTCATCAAGGGCGTGCTGCCCGACATGCCCGCGCCGGCGGCCGAGCCGCGCCCCACCGCCCGCAGCGCGGCGCCTGCTGCGCCAGCGCCAGCCGCGCCGCCCGCACCGGCCGCGGTGCCTGTGCCGCAAGAGCGCGGCTTCTTCGCCTGGCTCAAACGCCTGCTGGGCTTGACCCCTCTGGCGCCGGCCACACCACCTACGCCAGTGCCGACGCCCCCGGCAGCGCCCGTGGCGACTGCGCCCGCCGCAGAAACCCGGCGCACGGGCCGCACCGAGGGACGCAACCGACGCCCCGAGCGCAGCGCCGGCGCCTCCGCGAACGGCCAAGGCAATGGCGCGAACCGCGACCTTGCGCAGAGTGCACCGCCCGCGCGCAACCGCCGCACCGAAGCCGACGCCGAAAACGCTGCGGCCGACAGATCCGCCACAGAAAAGCCCACTGGCGAAGCGCGCAGCAGCCGGGGCCGCAACCGCCGCGACGCCGAGTCCCGCCCCAGCGCATCGCCGGAAAGTGCTGCGGCTGCGGCAGAAGCTGGCACGAGCGCAGCCGAGGGCGCGGTTGAAGGCAGCGCCGGCGCCCGCACAGCGCGCCGCGAGCGGGACAACACACGCCGCGAACGTGGCGAGGGCACGGGCCGGCGCGACCGCAGTGAGCGTGGCGAAAACGCCTTGCGCGCGGCCCGCGCGTCGCAGGGCCTGGAAGGAAACGAAGCCTCTGCGTCCGGCTTTGCCGACACCATCCCGATCGAGTTCATGCCCGATCTCGACCTGAGCAGCGCCGAGCCCGCGGCGCACCCGACGCGCCCGGCGCCCGAGACGAGCCAGCGCCGCGACAGCGGTGCGCGTGGTGAGCGCGCCCTGCGTGCCGCTGCACAGCCTGGCGCGACCGAAGCGGCCACCTCTGCGGGCACCTCTGCGTCCGGCTTTGCGGATACCGTTCCGATGGCGCTCATGCCCGACCTCGACCTGAGCAGCAGCGAAGCCGGGCCCGGCGCCGCCGCGCAAACCCCGGCCGAAGAAAGCGGCGCAGCCCCAGGCGGCGAAGAACGCCGGGAACGCCGCTCGCGCGACCGCTACGGCCGCGACCGCCGCAGCCGCACGCCACGCGCCGAAGCTGGCAGCAGCACCGCCGCAGAAGCCGCGCCCACTCCTGCCGCGGCCGAAGCATCGGTGCTGCTGGAGTTCGACGCCCTGGCCCCCACGCCGGCCGCGGCACCGCCGGATGCCAGCGCACAAGCGCAACCCACCGCCGAGGCAGCGCCTGCACGCCGCAGCTATTTCGACCAGAGCCACGCCGCTGCGCCGCAGCCTGCAACCGCAGCCACGGCCGAAGCTGCTGCCGAGCCAGCAGCCCCAGCCCAGCCCGCGCTTGCCACCGCGCAAGTGGCGCAGGCGCAGGCCGCCACACCGCTGGCTGCAAGCACGGCCTCGACTGCGCCGACCCAGCGGTTTGTCCTGCCGCTGCAGGATTTGCAGCAGGTCGTCGCGCAAGCCGGCCTGCAGTGGGTGAACACCGATCCGGCCAAGGTCGCTGCCGTGCAAGCCGCAATCGCGGCCGAGCCCGCGCCCATCCGCGTGCCGCGCGAGCGCCCCGCCGTGGCCCGGCCCGACGAAGGCCCGCTGGTGCTGGTGGAAACGCGGCGCGATCTGGCCGCGCTGCGCCTGCCGTTCGAAGAGCCGCGCCCATAATCGTGCGTCGCTGGCGTGCCGCCCCACTGCAGGCGGCCGCTAGTGTAGTGTTTGATGCTTGATGCGACAAATAAAACCGATGGATTTTTGGTCTGGGCAAGGCGTAAACCGCAGCGATACCGGGTGGTATCGCGAGGATTTGCAACGCGGCCCAGGCCGAAAAGACGCGGTTTTATGTCGCATATAGCGTCGAACACTGCACTAGCGCCACGCCACTTTCCCTGAGGTGCCATCGCCATGCTGTTTTTGCTCTCGCCCGCCAAAACCCTGGACTTCGACACCCCCGTGCCGGCGCAACTGCCGTGCACCGAGCCCGCCTTCACCGCGCAGGCGGCGCAGCTCATCGAGGTGCTGCGCACCAAGTCGCCGCAAGAAATCGCCTCGCTCATGGGCCTGAGCGACAAGCTCGCGGCGCTCAACGTCGCGCGCTACCAGGCCTGGCAGCCGCAGTGCACCCCCGCGCTGGGGCGCCAGGCGCTGCTCGCATTCAACGGCGACGTCTATGAAGGACTGCAGGCACGCTCGCTCAGCACGTCCGACCTGGAGTGGGCACAGCAGCACCTCGTGATCCTGAGCGGCCTGTACGGCGTGCTGCGCCCGCTCGACTGCATGCAGCCCTACCGCCTCGAAATGGGCACGCCGCTGGCCACCGCCGCGGGCGCGAACCTGTACCAGTTCTGGGGCACGCGCATCGCCGACTACCTGAACGCCGCGCTAGAGGGACAGGATCAAGCCCAATCTCAACCGCAAAAGCACGAAGCACGCATCGTCGTCAACCTGGCCTCGCAAGAGTATTTCAAGGCCGTGGATCGCAAGGCGCTGCGCGCGCGCGTGATCGACTGCGTGTTCGAGGACTTCAAAGGCGGCGGCTACAAGATCATCAGCTTTTACGCCAAGCGCGCGCGCGGGTTGATGGCGCGCTACGCCATCACGCAGCGCATCACCACGCCCGCGGGCCTCGAAGGTTTTGCGCTCGAGGGCTACTCCTTTGCGCCTGCGGCTTCGAGCCCCGAGCGCCTCGTGTTCCGGCGTGAGCAGCCAGGGGCGCACGCATGAGCCGGCGTAGCCAAACAATCACGCCCGAGCTGCGCCAGTGGATCGTCGCGCAGGCCGAGGCCGGCTGCAGCGCGCCTGCGCTGCTGCAAGCCATGCAACAAGCCGGCTGGGACGAAGACCTGGCCGCCGCAGCGCTCGAAGAAACCTTGCGCGCGCACCTCGACGCCGTTGCCGTCGCGCAGGGGCTGCCGCCCGCGAATCCCGTGCCCGAGCCCGATCTGGCCGACGCGCCCACCGTGATCGACCTGGGCGAGCGCCAGGTGCGCGTGCTGCTCGCCATCGGCAAGCCGCGCATCGTGGTGTTCGGCGATCTGCTCGCGCCCGAAGAATGCGACGCGCTCATCGAGGCCGCGCGCCCGCGCCTGGCGCGCTCGCTCACCGTGGCCACGGCCACGGGCGGGCAGGAGGTCAACGCCGACCGCACGAGCGAGGGCATGTTCTTCCAGCGCGGCGAAAGCCCGCTGCTGCAGCGCATAGAACAGCGCATCGCACGCCTGCTGCGCTGGCCCGTGGAAAACGGCGAGGGCCTGCAGGTGCTGCACTACCGCGCCGGCGCCGAATACAAGCCGCATTACGACTACTTCGACCCCGACGCACCCGGCACACCCACGCTGCTCGCGCGCGGCGGCCAGCGCGTGGGCACGCTGGTGCTCTACCTCAACACGCCCGAAAAAGGCGGCTCCACGGGCTTTCCGGGCATCCACCTCGAAGTCGCGGCGCAGCGCGGCAACGCCGTGTTCTTCAGCTACGAGCGCGCGCACCCCTCCAGCGGCAGCCTGCACGCGGGCACCCCGGTGATCGCGGGCGAAAAATGGATCGCGACCAAGTGGCTGCGCGCGGGAAAGTTTGAATGAAATCGGCCTTTTGCCAAGGCACATCAAGCGCAAGCAGCTCCTTATTTGATAGAAATTAGATGTCCATCAACGCTCCTTCGCCCGACCCGTCGCCGCAGCATTCGCCGCTGGGCAAGGCCGTCGCCTACGCCGACCAGTACGACCCGGCGCTGCTGTTTCCGATAGCGCGTGCAGCGCAGCGGGCCGAGCTCGGCATCACGGCCGCGCCGCCCTTTTTTGGCGCCGACCTGTGGACGGCCTACGAACTCTCGTGGCTCAACCTGCGCGGCAAGCCGCAGGTGGCGCTCGCACACCTCACGGTTCCGTGCGAGACGCCGCACATCGTCGAAAGCAAGTCGCTCAAGCTCTACCTGGGCAGCTTCAGCCAGACGCGCTTTGCCGACGCAGCCGAGGTGCAATCGCGCATCCGCGCCGACCTGGCCGCGGCGCTATGGCGCGGCGCCGCTGCGCCCGGCAGTATCGGCGTGAAGCTGCTGCTGCCCGAGCAGTTCGACCAGCAGGCCATCCATGAGCTCGACGGCCTGAACCTGGACCGGCTCGACGTCGAATGCACGCACTACCAGCCCGCGCCCGAACTGCTCACCGTGCAGCAGGATGCGCCGCCCGTACACGGCGAAGTGCTCACGAGCCGCCTGCTCAAGAGCAACTGCCCGGTCACGGGCCAGCCCGACTGGGGCAGCGTGCAAGTCCGCTACAGCGGCGCGCCGATCCACCAGGAGGGCCTGCTGCGCTACCTCGTGAGCTTTCGCCAGCACAGCGGCTTTCACGAGCACTGTGTGGAGCGCATCTTCATGGACCTCTGGACGCGCTGCCGGCCGACGCAGCTCACCGTCTATGCGCGCTACACGCGCCGCGGCGGGCTCGACATCAACCCCTGGCGCACCAGCCACCCGCAACAGCCGCCCGCGAACGTGCGCACGGCGCGGCAGTAGGGCTTTGCGCGCGCGTCTGTCTGCTGGATTTCGTTCCTCACCCAGCCCTACGGCATCGCTGGCCCCCACGCGCGCCTACAGTCGGAACACTTCCACGGAGCGCGCGAGCATCTGCGAGTGCGCCTCGAGCTCCTCGGCCGAAGTGGCGGTCTGTTCGGCGAGCGCGGCGTTTTGCTGGGTCACGGCCTCGAGCTGCACGACGGACTCGTTGACTTGATCGATGCCGTGCGACTGCTCTTGGGTGGCTTCGCTGATACGGCGCACCAGTGCGCTCAGGCGCTCGACCGCGGCCACCGCGGAGGCGATCATTTGCTCGGCCTGCGCCATTTGCTGGCTGCCACCGCTGACCTGCGACACCGACGAGGCAATCAGCGTGCGGATGTCCTTGGCTGCCTCTGCGCTGCGCTGCGCGAGCGCGCGCACCTCGCCGGCCACGACGGCAAAGCCGCGCCCCTGCGCCCCGGCACGCGCCGCTTCGACGGCGGCGTTGAGCGCGAGCAGATTGGTCTGGAAGGCGATGCCCTCGATCACGGCGACGATCTCGCTGATGCGGCGCGAGAACTGTTCGATCGCCTGCATGGTCTGTCCCACCTGCTGCACGGCCTGCCCGCCGCGCTGCGCGAGCGCAGCGCTCTGCGCGCCGTCCTGCGCCACCTGGCTTGCCATATCGGCCGTCTGGTGCACCGTGCCCGAGAGCTGCTGCATGGTGGCGGCCGTTTCTTCGATGTTGCTGGCCTGGCCCTCGGTGCGCGCATACAAGTCCTGCCCAGCCTGCGCCATGCTTTCGGCGGTCTGCAAAAAACCCTGGATTTCGCTGCGTACATCGCCCACCACGGCGCGCAGATTGATCTGAATCTGCTGCAGATTGCGCAGCAAATCCTGCAGCGCCGGCGCGAAGTCGGAGCTATCGAGGCGCACCGCAAGATTGCAGGCCGCAATGTCCCGCGCGAAGTCCGCCGCACGCTGCAAACCTCCCCCGATGCGCGCCTGGAACCAGGCGAGCACCGCCGCATGGCCCGCCAGCAGGATGGCCAGCACGCCGCCCCAGGCCCAGGCGCCGCTGGCGCCGAGCGCGAACGGCAGCATGGCGAGCGCCGTCACGCCGAGCAGCAGTGCGCCCAGGCCATAGGCGGGCGGCAGCCAGCGCAGACGCTGCCAAAGGCCGCGCACACCGGGCTGGATCACCCGCCCCTGCTGCAAGCGCAGCCCCGTGCGCCCCTGTTCGGCGTCACGGCGCAGCTGCGCATAAAGGGCCTCGGCCTGGCGTATCTCGTCGCGGTTGGGCTTGGTGCGCACCGACATGTAGCCGCGCGGCTTGCCGCCTTCCATGATGGGCGTGACATTGGCGCGCACCCAGTAAAAGTCGCCATTCTTGCGCCGGTTTTTCACGAGCCCGGTCCAGGTCTGGCCGCGCCCAATGGTCTGCCACATGTCACGAAACGCCTGCGGTGGCATGTCGGGGTGGCGTATCAGGTTGTGCGGCTGACCGATGAGCTCATCGTAGCTGTACCCGCTGGTTTCTTGAAACGCCGCATTGCAATGCGTGATGACACCCTTGGTGTCGGTGGTCGATACCAGCATGGTATCGGCGGGGAAGTCGTATTCTTGGGTGGTGACAGGTAGATTGATGCGCATCCGGGTCTCGTGAAAAATCCCTCGCAAATGCGCGAGGGAAAAGGGATCGACGCATTATTACAAACGGTCACATGCCGCATGCGGAAAAACCCGCATGCACACTTGCAGCAGCGCAAGCGATTCACGCCAGCCGAGGGTTGACGACGCTCAGCCCCGCGCCCTGAAAGGACGCCGTGTCGCGTGTGGCCACGGTCCGCCCGTTGGCGACGGCCACCGCGGCGATGCAGGCATGCGCCGCTTCGATGCCACCGCCAGCCTTGCGCACCTTTGCCAGCTACTCGATAGGCATTTTGCAAAACCTCTTTGCGATGGAGAATCTTGCGCTTTATCCAAATTTCAACCCAGATTGTTCATTAGGACGCGGGACGATGGCGAGGCGGCTGGCGAGGCAGTTTGGTTGCGGGTGAGAAGTCCATGGCCAGTGCCATGGACGCCGAAGCCGCGGCCAAAATGACCGGCAGACGTCCGCCAACGCCCGCGTAGGTGCACAGCACCGCCTAATGGACAATCTGGGTTCAACCCAGATTGTCCATTAGGACGCGGGATGATGGCGAGGCGGCTGGCGAGGCAGTTTGGTCGCGGCTGAGGAGTGCATGGCCGGTGCCATGGACGACGAAGCCGCGGCCAAAATGACCGTCAGACGTTCGCCAGCGCCCGCGTAGGTGCACAGCACCGCCTAATGGACAATCTGGGTTCAAACCATCACGTCGGTGAATGGCTTTTGAGCCAGTCTTTCAAAGCAGCATTCATGCGTGTCTGCCAGCCCTTGCCCGTAGCCTTGAATGCCTTGATGACTTCGGCGTCGTAGCGTACCGTCAATGCCTGCTTGGGCCTGCTTGGGCCTGCTAGCAGCCTGTCGGACTTTGACTTTCCTCATGCTGATAATGCGGCGCACCTCGCCGCGTGTAGGCATCACCTCAGCCGAAACACCGCGAGCGTGCGCCCGAGTATCCCGGCGTTGCCGTTCATGGCCGCGGCGGCGGCGGCGGTTTCTTCGACCAGGGCGGCGTTTTGCTGCGTCACCCTGTCCATGTCGCTCACGGCCTGGTTCACCTGCGCGATGCCCAGCGCCTGCTCGCGCGCGGCGCCGGTGACGTGGCCGATCAGCGCATTCACCTGTTCGACCGAATGCACCACCTGCGCGATGGCTGCATCGGCTTCGCGCATCTGGCCCGCGCCCTGGCCGACCTGCGCGTTCGAGGCGCCTATCAGCGCGCGGATTTCGCGCGCCGCGGCGGCGCTGTTTTGTGCGAGCGCACGCACCTCGCTCGCGACGACGGCAAAACCGCGCCCCTGCTCGCCGGCACGCGCCGCTTCCACGGCGGCGTTGAGCGCGAGGATGTTGGTCTGGAACGCGATGCTCTCTATGACGCCAATGATCTGCTGCATCTGCCGCGCCGAGTTTTCTATCTCCTGCATGGCCGCGCCCACGGCCTGCACGGCCGCGCCGCCCGTGCGCGCGAGTGCGGCGCTGTGCTCGCTTTGCTGCTGGATGCGCTGCGTGGTCTCGGCGGACTGCTGCACGGTGCTGGCCAGCTGCTCCATCGCGGCGGCCGTTTCTTCGAGGCTGCTGGCCTGCGCCTCGGTGCGCGCCGAGAGGTCTTGCGCGCCTTGTGCGAGCTCGGCCGCGATACTGCCAAAGCCGGCGATCTCGTGGCACGCATCACCGACGACTGCGCGCAGGTTGAGCTGGATTTGTTGCAGCCGCTCGGTCAGCATGACCATGGGCGTGCGAATGGCGTCCATATTCCACTGCAGCGCAGTAGTGAGGTCGCAACCCGCGATGTCGCGTGCGAGCAGGTTGGCCTGCAGTAGCGACTGCGTCACGTTGCGGTGAAAGCGCCAGACGATGAAGCCCCCACCCAGAAGCAAGGCAAAAAACTGAAACAGCACCAGTTTCCCATCTTGCCAGCCCAGCCACAGCGACAGCAGCGTGAGCGCGATCAGGCCGAGCAGCATGGCCGCCATGCGCATCGTGGGTGTGGCGCGGTGCAAGCGGCCCGGCAGATCACGCCAGCCCACACGGCGCACGCGCCCTGCGTGCAGGCGTACCGTGCGCCGACCGGCTTCGCGCTCTGCCTTGATGCGTTCGTACAGCGCCTCGGCCTGGCGCACTTCCTCGCGCGTGGGCTTGGCGCGCACCGACATATAGCCCTTGGGTTTGCCGCCCTCCATCAGCGGGGTGACGAAGGCGCGTACCCAGTAATGGTCACCGTTCTTGCGCCGGTTTTTCACGATTCCCGTCCAGCTGCGGCCGTGGCCTATGGTCGTCCACATATCCGCGAAGGCTTCGGGCGGCATGTCCGGGTGGCGCACGATGTTGTGCGGCTGCCCCATGAGCTCGGCAAAATCGAAGCCGCTCACGCGCACGAAAGCCGCGTTGCAATGCGTGATGCGGCCTTTGGCATCGGTGGTGGACATGAGCAGTTCTTCACCTGGGAAGTCGTACTCGCGCTGGGTGACGGGGAGGTTGATGCGCATGGTTGCAAGGGTTTTTGTAAAGAAACACATCAAGCTTCCCGGCATGCCCCCGGCAGGGGTTTGACGCAGGTCAACTCCTGAATTCAGAACAGCTCGGGCGTTCCTGCGGCCATGTGCTGCAAGGCGACTTCACTCTGCGGCACCAGATTCCCCACACGCACGCCGAGCAGGCGCAGGCGTTGCGTCAAAGCCACGCGGCGCAGGCATTGCCCGGCGGCGCGGCGAATGGTGGCGGCGTCCTGCGTGGGCAGCGCGATGGTCTGCTCGCGCGTGACGCTGCGAAAGTCGGCGTAGCGCAGCTTGATGCCAATCGTGCGGCCGCAGTAACCCTTGCGCTGCAGGTCGGCGGCCACGCGCTCGCACAGCGCGGTGAAGATGCGCCCGAGCTCGGCGCGGTCGTGCACCGCGTGCAGGTCGCGCTCGAAGGTGGTCTCGCGGCTCATGGAAACGGGCTCGCTCGCGGTGACCACGGCACGCTCGTCGCGCCCCCAGGCGGCGTCGTGCAGCCAGGCGCCGTAAGCCTTGCCGAAGTGCCGCACCAGCGCCGCCACGTCCTGCTGCGCGAGCTCGCCGATGGTGTGTATGCCCAGGGCCTGCAGGCGCGCGTCGGTCTTGGGGCCTATGCCGTTGATCTTGCGGCAGGGCAAGGGCCAGATGCGCGTGGCCAGGTCGCCCTCGAAAATGATGGAAATGCCCTGGGGCTTGTCGAACTCGCTCGCCATCTTGGCCAGCAGCTTGTTGGGCGCCACGCCGATCGAGCAGGTCAGACCCGTGGCCGCGAGGATGCCCTGCTGGATGCGCTGCGCGAGCACGCGCCCGCCCTGCTCCTGGCCGCCGGGCACGTGGGTGAAGTCGATATACACCTCGTCGATGCCGCGGTCTTCCATGACCGGCGCGAAGCTGCGCACCACGTCCTTGAAGGCGCGCGAGTAGCGCCGGTAGGCGTCGAAATCGACCGGCAGCAAGATGGCATCAGGACACAGGCGCGCAGCCTTCATGAGCCCCATGGCCGAGCCCACGCCAAAAGCGCGCGCCGCGTAGGTGGCCGTGGTGATGACGCCGCGGCCCTGGTAGTTTCTGAGCCGCTCGAAGGCCGACAGCGGCAGGGCGGCATCGGCTGCACTGGCGCCCTCTTGCGGCGTGCGCCGCCGCCCGCCGATGACCACGGGCAGGCCGCGCAGCTGCGGGTAGCGCAACAGCTCCACGCTGGCAAAAAAGGCGTCCATGTCCAGGTGCGCGATGCGCCGGGGCGGGGCCTGGTCTTGGGGCGCGGACGGTGGCCGTTCGTCGCGGGGGGCTGGCTCGTTCACGGCGTCGGATAAGTCCCGGGCAGCAGGATGGAGCGGTCGACCTGGTCGATCTGCGTGCGCCCACAAAACGCCATGGTGATGTCGAGCTCTTTCTGGATGATTTCGAGCGCGCGGCGCACGCCGGCCTCGCCGAAGGCGCCCAGGCCGTAGAGGAAGCTGCGCCCGATCAGCGTGCCGCGTGCGCCCAGGGCGCGGGCCTTGAGCACGTCCTGGCCGCTGCGGATGCCGCCGTCCATCCAGACTTCGATGGACTGGCCCACGGCGTCCGCGATCGCGGGCAGGGCCTGGATGCTCGAGGGCGCGCCGTCGAGCTGGCGCCCGCCGTGGTTGCTCACGATGAGCGCGTCGGCGCCGCTTTGCGCCGCGAGGCGCGCGTCCTCGGCGTCCATGATGCCCTTGAGCACGAGCTTGCCGCCCCAGCGCTTTTTGATCCACTCGACGTCGGCCCAGTTCAGGCGCGGGTCGAACTGCTCGGCTGTCCAGGCGGCGAGCGAACCCATGTCGCCCACGCCCTTGGCGTGGCCCACGATGTTGCCAAAGCTGCGCCGGCGCGTGCCCAGCATGCCCAGGCACCAGCGCGGCTTGGTGGCGAGGTTGAGCAGGTTCGCCAGCGTGGGTTTGGGCGGCGTGGAGAGGCCGTTTTTGATGTCCTTGTGGCGCTGGCCGAGGATTTGCAAGTCCAGCGTGAGCACCAGCGCCGAGCAGTTGGCGGCGCGGGCGCGCTCGATCAGGCGTTCGATGAAGTCGCGGTCGCGCATCACGTAGAGCTGGAACCAGAACGGATGGCGCCCCGTGTGCTCAGCCACGTCTTCGAGCGAGCAGATGCTCATGGTCGAGAGCGTGAAGGGCACGCCGAATGCCTTGGCCGCACGCGCCGCGAGGACTTCGCCGTCGGCGTGCTGCATGCCCGTGAGCCCCGTGGGCGCGAGCGCCACGGGCATGGCGACGGGCTCGCCGAGCATGGTGCTGCGCGTGCTGCGCCCTTCCAGGTTCACGGCCACGCGCTGGCGCAGCAGGATGCGCTGGAAGTCGGCTTCGTTGGCGCGGTAGGTGCTCTCGGTGTAGGAGCCGGAGTCGGCATAGTCGTAGAACATGCGCGGCACGCGGCGGCGCGCGATGCGGCGCAGGTCTTCGATGCAGGTGATTTTGGACAGGTCGGGCACGCGGTGTCTCCTTGGATGGGGCGGGGATTCGTTCAGCGTCGATTGTGCGGCAGGCGCAGGCCGCAGACTGGCGCAGGACAGCGCTGGCAATTTTGATAGAAATTGGCCTCCAGCGCTCATGGATACTGCGCAAGCAGCTATTTATTCAGAAGCTACTTCGACGGCGCGACCACCATGGTTGTAGCCCCGGGTGCGGGCGCGGGGGCAAGCAGCGCGGGCTCCACGCCTTCGCCCGCGTAGAGGCACACGCGCCCGCGCCCGCTGCGTTTGGCCGCGTACAGGGCTTCGTCGGCGTGGCGCGTCAGCGTTTCCAGGTCTTGTCCGTGCAGCGGGAACAGGCTCATGCCGCCGCTCACGCGCAGCGGCAGCGTCTGCCCCGCGAGCTCGACCGGCGCATTGCAGACATTCAAAACCTTGCACACCAACGGCGCGGCCTGCTCGGCACTCGCCAGACCGGGCAGCAGCAACAAGAATTCGTCGCCACCGAGCCTGCACACGGTGTCGGTGGCGCGCACGGCCGATTGCAGGCGCTTGGCGAACTGCACCAGCAGTTCGTCGCCCACGTCGTGACCCAGCTGGTCGTTGACCTGCTTGAAGCCGTCGAGGTCCATATACAGCACGGCCACCAGGCTGCCGTCGCGCCGCGCCTGGGCAAACGCCTGGTGCGCGCGCTCGCGCAGCAGCAGGCGGTTGGGCAGGTCGGTCAGCGCGTCGTACTGCGCAAGGTGCGCCATGCGCTCGGCCAGCGCCAGCGCCGCGCCCACGTCGCGCAGCACGGCCACGGCGCCTGTGACGCGGCCCTTGCGGTCGGTGATCAGGCTCGCCGACGCCTCCACATCGACGCGCCGGCCCGTGCCGCGCTGCAGCACCACGCCGCGCGTGGTGGGGATGGGGCGCTTTTGCGCTAGTGCCTGGTGCAGCGGGCTGGACTGGGGCGTGGTGCCGTCGGCCGCGCACAGCGCGATGACTTCGTCGACGTCGCGCAGAGCCGCGTCGAAAGCCTGCCAGCCCGTCAGGCGCTCGGCGGCGGGGTTGACGTAGGTGACGCGGCCCTGCGCGTCGGTACAGACCACGGCGTCGGCGATGGCCTGCAGCGTCAGGCGCATGCGCTCCTTCTCCTCGAACAGCTCGTCCTCCATGCGCTTGCGTTCGGTGATGTCGGTCATCTGCACGAAAAATCCGCGCACGGCGCCACCCTCCATGTCCGGGAGGTACGCCACGAGGTAGTGCCGCTCCTCGTTGCGCGCATCGCGCATGGACAAATCGAACACCTGCCTGCGTCCCTGCAAGGCCTGCTCGATATACGACTGGTATTGCGACGCCATTTTTCTGCCGATCAAGTCGTACAGATGCATCCCCGCCACCTGCGCGGGCGCCAGGCCAAACCAGTCCTCGCAGACATGGTTGATGAAGCGGTTGCGCAAGTCGGCGCCCCAGTAGCCGATCAGTGAAGGCACGCTGTCGAGGATGGTGCGCAGCCTGTGCTCGGCCTCGTGCAGTTGCGCGGCGATGCGTTCGCGCTCGCTCAGCTGGCGCGTGAAGAGCCACGCCAGGCCGATGCTGCCAGCCATGAGCAGCGCGGCGAAGGCGCCCAGCAGCCAGGCATTGTGGCGCCACGGCAGCATGATGGTGTCGTACGACTGCGCCACGCCTACCACGAGCGGATAGGCGCCCACGCGGCGGAATGAATACAGCCGCCGCACGCCGTCCAGCGTCGAGCGCGTGAGCAAGGTGCCGCTGCGATGCGACTGCACGAAGCGCAAGTCCGCACTCGCGGCCACGCTCTTGCCCACGCCCGTGCCGTCGTAAGGAAAGCGCGCCAAAAAAGTGCCATCGAGCGTAATGAGGTTGATGCCGCTGTCCGGCCCCAGCTGCACCTCGCTGAAGATGGATTGAAAGTAGCGCAGCGGAATCACACCCACGACCACGCCAGCAAAGCTGCCGTCGGAGTTGTAGTAGGCATGCGCAAGGGGCAGGCTCCATTCCTGCGTGGTGCGGGCGACGATGGGCCGGCCCACGTAGAGTCCGCGCTGCTGCCCGCTGCGCAGAACCTGGAAATACTCGCGGTCTGCAAGATCGATCTGGCGCGGCACCACGCCGCGGGCGTCGAGCACGACATGGCCGCGCTCGTCGGTCACCAGCATGTCGTCGATGTTTTGCGCGCGCGCAACGCTGGCGAACAGCACGCGCTGGCGCATGTCGGGCGGCAGCGCCATGACCTTGGAGCGGCCCAGCTCGAACACCACGTTCTGCATCGCTTCGGCCAAGGTGTCCAGCCCGCGCACGAGGCCGATCTCGAGCGCGCGCGCGAGGTTCGCATTGCTGCGTTCGGCATACGCCAGCGCGTCTGCGTGCGTGATCCAGATGGCGCGCGCAAACAGGCCGCCGATGCCCAAGGACACGAGCACGGCGAGCCACACCAGGCGGTGCGAGAGAAAACGCAACAAAGCCGTCATGTGCGCGTGGGCGTGTTTTCTGGCTTTCCGGCCAACCCTTTTCAGCCGCCCAGGCGCGCGCGGTGCCGGGCGATTTGCGCGCGCACCTGCGCGGGCGCGGTGCCGCCCAGCGTGTTGCGCGCGTTCAGCGAGCCGCGCAGGCTCAGCACCTCATAGACGTCGGGCCCGATCGCGGGGTGAAAGCCCTGCAGCACCTCGAGCGGCAGCGCGGCCAGGTCGAGCTGGCGCGCCATGGCCTCCTTGACCGCGTGCGCCACGGTTTCGTGTGCGTCGCGAAACGGCAGGCCCTTTTTGACCAGATAGTCGGCCAGGTCGGTCGCCGTGGCGTAGCCGCGCAGCGCCGCCTGCTCCATGGCCTGCGCGTTGACGCGGATGCCGCCATGCCGCGCGCCCGTGGCCGGGTCGGTCTGCCCGCCGACCATCTCGGCAAAGATGCGCAGCGTGTCCTTGAGCGTATCGACGGTGTCGAACAGCGGCTCCTTGTCTTCCTGGTTGTCCTTGTTGTAGGCCAGCGGCTGGCCCTTCATGAGCGTGACCAGGCCCATCAGGTGCCCCACCACGCGCCCCGTCTTGCCGCGCGCGAGCTCGGGTACGTCGGGGTTCTTCTTCTGCGGCATGATGGAGCTGCCCGTGGTGAAGCGGTCGGCGATCTGGATGAAGCCGAAGTTCTGGCTCATCCACAGGATCAGCTCCTCGCTCAGGCGGCTGATGTGCACCATGCACAGGCTCGCGGCGGCGCTGAATTCGATCGCGAAGTCGCGGTCGCTCACGGCGTCCAGGCTGTTTTGGCACACGCAAGGGTTGCCTTGCGCATCCACCATGCCCAGCGTGCGCGCCACGCGCTCACGGTCCAGCGGGTAGCTCGTGCCCGCGAGCGCCGCCGCGCCCAGCGGCAGGCAGTTGACGCGCCGGCGCACGTCCTGCATGCGCTCGGCGTCGCGCGCAAACATCTCCACGTAGGCGAGCATGTGGTGCGCAAAGCTCACGGGCTGGGCCACCTGCAGGTGCGTGAAGCCGGGCAGGATCACTTCGACATGCGGCTCGGCCACGGCCAGCAGCGCGCGCTGCAGCTCGGCGAGCAGGCCGAGGATCAGGTCGATCTCGCCGCGCAGCCACAGGCGCACGTCGGTCGCCACCTGGTCGTTGCGGCTGCGGCCCGTGTGCAGGCGCTTGCCCGCGTCGCCCACGAGCTGCGTGAGGCGCGCCTCGATGTTCAGGTGCACGTCTTCGAGCTCGAGCTTCCACGCAAAGCTGCCGGCCTCGATCTCGGCGCGGATCTGCGCCATGCCGCGCTCGATGTCGGCCAGGTCCTGCGCGCTCAGAATGCCCTGCGCGGCGAGCATCTCGGCGTGCGCAAGGCTGCCCATGATGTCGGCCTGCCACAGGCGCTGGTCGAAAAACACGCTGGCCGTGTAGCGCTGCACCAGCTCGCTCATGGGCTCGGAAAACAGCGCCGACCACGCCTGCGCCTTGGTGTCGAGCTGGTTCGCGGGGGCGGGCGTGGGGGCGGGCGCGGAGGAAGAATGGGGGCTGGGGGGCGTGGGCATGGGGAGGCAATAATCCGTTGAATGAGTGAAGCCGGCGCCGCCGGGCGCTGCAAGTGCGCGAGCCGCAGATTTTATCGACGCCGCAAAATGCTATATCTTCAGAAGCTGCTTGTGCATACTACATAAGCATAAAAGCCATAAAAGACCTAAAAATGCTGGAAAGCTCTGCGGCCATCCCCAAACCCGCAACTGCGCGCGGCACATCGGCCCATGCGGCCGTGCTGGTCTTCGACGCCTGCGAGGTCGGCCTGGTGCTGCGCGCGGTGCTGTTCGTCGAAGCCGTGCTCGGCGTGGGCGCGCTGTTTGGCGCGGGCAGCGCACGCGAGTGGCTGCTGCGCCTGATGCTGCTCACCGGCGGCGCGCTGCCCGCCACGCTGGCCTGGCTGCTCACGGCCTGCAGCCTCAAAAAAACGCTGCAGCGCCTGTCCACCGCCCGGCAATATGCTGCGGGCGTGCTGCTGGGCGCGCTCGCGGGCCTGATGGCCTGCGCCATGCTGGCGCTCGCCGGCGTGGCCACCGCGCCGCCCTGGCTTGCGAGCGCCGCCAGCGGCGCGCTGCTTGCGGCGCTGCTCGTCGCGGCGCTCGTGCTGCGCGCACGCGGGCGCACGCCGGCCGCCACCGCGGCGCGCCTGGCCGAGCTGCAGGCGCGCATCCGCCCGCACTTTTTGTTCAACACGCTCAACAGCGCCATCGCCCTGGTGCGCGCCGAGCCTGCCAAAGCCGAGGCGCTGCTCGAAGACCTGAGCGAGCTGTTTCGCCACGCCCTCGCCGAGCAGGGCGAGTCGGTCACGCTGGCCGAGGAATTGCGGCTGGCGCGCCACTACCTCGATGTGGAGGCCGTGCGCTTCGGCCCGCGCCTGCAGGTGCAATGGCAGCTCGACCCGCGCGCCGACGCGGCGCGGCTGCCGCCGCTGCTGCTGCAGCCGCTGGTCGAAAACGCCATCCAGCACGGCGTGGAGCCCAGCCCGCGCGGCGGCAAGCTGCGCGTGCAGACCGAGCTGCGCGGCAGCCGCGTGCGCGTGCGCATCACCAACACCCTGCCCGCGCCCGGCAGCGAAGCGCCCGCCGCGCAGCGCCGCGGCCACGGCATGGCCCTGGCCAATGTGCGCGCGCGCCTCGCCCTGCTGCACGACCTGCAGGCGAACTTCAGCGCCGGCGTGCAGGATGGCCTGTACGAAGTCTGCATCACCCTGCCCGCGCCACGCCAGCCGCTACGGCAGCCACGGCCAGCACCGCGCCGGGCGCCCACGCCCACGCCCACGCCCACGCCCACGCCCGAAGCCACCCCGCCGCCATCCAGAGAGCAGTCCCATGCACATCCTGATCGTTGACGACGAAGCCCTGGCGCGCAGCCGCCTGCGTACCCTGCTCGCCGACTGCAGCGGCAGCGGCGCGGGCCACTGCAACGGCGCCCACACCGTGACCGAGGCCGAGAGCGCCGCGCAGGCGCTGGCCCTGCTGCAACCCACGGGCGGGCGCGGCTTCGACCTGGTGCTGCTCGACATCCACATGCCGGGGCTGGACGGCCTGCAACTCGCACAGCGCCTCAAGGCGCTGGCGCACCCGCCCGCGCTGGTGTTCGTGACCGCGCACCCCGACCATGCGCTGAGCGCCTTCGAGCTCGACGCCGTGGACTACCTCACCAAACCCGTGCGCCGCGAACGCCTGCAACAGGCGCTGGCCAAGGCGCAGCGCCTCGCGGGCCAGAGCGCCACAGCCCCACCGCCGCCTAACGCGGGCGAAGCCCTGCTGCTGCAAGACCGCGGCCGCACCGAGCGCCTGCCGCTGGCCGAGGTACTGTATTTCAAGGCCGAACAAAAGTACGTGACGGTGCGCACCAGCACGCGCAGCTACGTGCTCGACGGCGCCCTGAGCGAGCTCGAACGCAAATACCCCGCGCAGTTCTTGCGCATCCACCGCAACGCCCTGGTCGCGCGCCGCGCCATCCGCGCGCTGGAAAAGCACTTCGACCCCGAAGAAGGCGAAGGCTGGGCCGTGCGCCTGCAGGGCCTCGTCGAGCCGCTGGCCGTGTCCCGGCGCCAGCTGGCGGCGGTGCGCGCGGAGCTTGAGGGCGGGTAGAGTCTGGCCGAAACGCCGCGTGCGCTCACCCATGCAGCGCCGACAGCGCCTCTGGGTTGAGCTCGACGATTTTCAACAGCGCGCGCGCAGGCCCAGCTGGGCGAACACGGTGCTGCTCCCAGTTCTGCAAGGTTTTGGGCTTGACGCCGATGAGGTAGGCGAAACGGGTCTGACTCAAGCCCGTGCGCTCCCGTATGGCCTTGACGTCGGGATCAGGAAAGTCGTGCACACGCACTCCCGCCACCGCCTGACCACGCATGTGGCGCCCCATGTCACGGACACTTTGCAATAGCTCGTCAAATTGTTTTTCGTTCATCGTGCACCTCTTCGGCAATGATGTCGGCCAGCCGACGCAGTTGGTCTTTGCTCAAGTCCGCCATCACATTTTTTGCGTAGGCATAAACCATGTAGCAGCGCTCATGGGATACCCAGTGGTAATAAATGACCCGCGCACCACCGCGTTTGCCTCGTCCAGGCAGCGGCACCCGAAGCTTTCGCAGGCCACGTCCACCGGGGATCATGTCCCCTGCTGCAGGGTTTTCCAGCAAAATCAATTGCAACTCGCGCATGTCTTCGTCGGAGAACAACTCACTCGCACAACGCACGAAGATGGGAAGTTCGATGAAGACCATACGCCCAATTATCCGCTAGAAGCGCACTACCCAAACAAGAATAACACTGAGCGCAGCCCGTGCGCGCCGGGCTCAATGCACATGCACCCCGGCGCTCACCAGCGTCACGAGTGCCATGCCGGCGAGCAGCCAGAACACCTGGCCTGCGGTCTGGCGCAGCGTGAGGTGTTTTTGCAGTTGCGGGATCAGGTCGGCGAGCGCCACGTAGATGAAGCTGCTCGACGCCACGGCCAGAAAGTACGGCAGGCCGTCCTGCAGGCGATCGACCAGAAAATAGCCCACGATACCGCCCAGCGCGGTCACGGCGCCCGCGAGCGACACCTTGAGCAGCGCCACCGAGCGGCTCGCGCTCGACTGGCGCAGCACCACCAGGTCGCCCATGTGGTGCGGCACCTCGTGCGCGAGCACTGACAGCGCCGCGACGGCGCCCAGGCGCAGGTCGGCCACGAAGGCCGAGGCGATCAGCATGCCGTCGCCAAAGCAATGCACGCTGTCGCCCGTGAGCACCGTCCAGCCACCCGCGGCGCGCTGGCCGTGATCCGCCTCGTGCGCATGCGTGTGTGCAGGGTCATGCGTGTGCGCGTGTCCGTGCGCCTGCGGCTGGCCGTGCGCGTGCGCAAAGCCATGCTCGTGCCCGTGGTGCCAGAGTTCGGCCTTGTCGAGCAAGAAGAAAAACACCACGCCCACGAGCAGCGTGGCAAAGAGCGCGTGCGCGTCCACCTGGCTCTCGAAGGCTTCGGGCAGCAGGTGCATGAACGAGGTCGCGAGCAAGCCCCCCGCGGCCAGGCTCAGCAAATTCTGCGGCCCTGCACGGCCCTGCCCCGCGCCCAAACCCGTGCGCAACAGCAGCGCCGCGAGCCACACACTGCCTATGCCCGCCGCCAGGGTGGCGACGATGGTTGCTATCAATACCATTGCTGCTTGCGCTTTCTGTGTCTTGGCTTAGAGCCATTTTTATCCATAAATTAGTGACGCCACCCCGTTCGGCATGGGACAGAATCACTGCAGGCGTGGCATATTTTGGTGCAAGGGCGCGGAGGCCACCCGCAGGCAAAAGCCCAATCCTGCGCCTATCACCGCAAAGGAGACAAACCCATGGCATCCCTTCCAGCCCCGGACACGGTGGCAGCGGCGCTCGCGCGCACGGTGCAGCAGCACCACAAAACCGCCTATATAGACCACGACCAGGAAATCCGCTGGCAGGAGGTGGACGCCACCTCGTCGCGCCTGGCGCGGCGCCTGCGCGCGCTGGGGCTGGGCAAGGGTGACCGCATCGGCATCATTTTGCCCAACCGCATCGAGTGGCTCTACACCTACTTTGCCGCGGCCAAGATCGGCGCCGTGGTCGTGGGGCTGAACGTGCGCTACCGTGATGTGGAGCTGGACTTCATGTTCGCCGACAGCCAGATCAAGGCCGTGCTCGCGCCACGCAGTTATGCGGGCTTCGACTACGTGCAGTTTCTCACGCAGGCGCAGGCGCGCTTTCCCGCCTTGCAGCACCTGCTGTTCGTCGATGATGCGCCCGCCGCAAATTTGCCGGACGGGCCGGGCATCGCCTTTCACACCCTGCTCGCCCCGGGTGGTGACGACACCGCAGCCTTGCCGCCGGAGTGCAGCCCGCAGCCGGACGACTTGCTGCTCGTGATCTACACCTCGGGCACCACGGGGCGTCCCAAGGCGGCGGGCATCACGCACCGCTCGCAGCTGGCGTCGGCGCGGGCGCAAGACGCGCACACCAAGCTCACCGCGGACGATCTTGTGCAACTGGCCTTGCCCTTGAACCACGTGGGCGGAATCACCTGCGGCGTGCTCTCCATGCTGCTAGCGGGTGGCACCTGCGAGCTCATGCCCGAGTTCAATACCGACAGGTTGCTGGAGATGACGCGCAAACACCCGCCGACGCTGCTGACCGGCGTGCCGACCATGCTCACCCTGCTGCTCATGCACCCGCAACTCGCGCGCGGCGACTTCTCGCGCCTGCGCCTGCTGATCGTCGGCGGCTCGAACGTCGATGCCACGCTGCTCACGCGCCTGCAGGCGGCCTTTCCGGAGGTGGCGATCATGAACCTTTACGGTCTCTCGGAATCCTCGGGCGCGATCGTCATGACGCCGTGGGGCGCGAGCCAGCAGGCGCTGCTCGAAACCATAGGCAAGCCGCTGGCCGGCGCGCAGGTGCGCGTCGTCTCGCCCGAGGGCAAAGACCTGCCCACGGGCGAAGTCGGCGAACTCTGGTTCCGCGGCCTGGGCGTGATCCGCGCCTATGTTGGCAGCCAGCGCGACGCGGGCGCCTTCGACGCTGAGGGCTGGCTGCACACGGGCGATCTGGGCTTCGTGGACGAGGCGGGTCTGATCCACCTCATGGGCCGGCAAAAGGACATGTATATCCAGGGCGGCTTCAACGTCTATCCGGCCGAGATCGAGAGCGTGATCGCCTCGCACCCCGAGGTGCTCATGGTCGCCGGCATCGGCGTGCCGGACCCGGTGCTGGGCGAAGTCGGGCGCTATTACGTCGTGCGCAAACCCGGCAGCACACTGACCGAGCAGTCCTTGCAAGCCTTTTGCCGCGAACACCTGGCCGACTACAAGGTGCCGCGCCAGATCGTGTTCCGCGAACAACTGCCGCTGACACCGGCAGGCAAGATCCAAAAAGCCGCGCTGCGCGCCGAGGAAGTGACCTGATGCCCGGCATGCAAGTACGGCCCATCGGCATTACTCCTCAAAAGTGAGCATCAAGCGCTTACTGCATGTGCCTTTGAGGCCGATTTTGTATCCGAAATTGGCCTCGATGTGAGCGCCCTCACGCGGGGCGCAAGGCCTGCGCTTCGCGCGCGAGCTGCGTGATGCGCACCCAGTCGCCCGCCTGGATCGACGGCGCGGGCGCGAGCCACGAGCCGCCGACGCAGCGCACGTTGGGCAGTGCAAGGTACTGCGGCGCGGTGGCGCTGGTGATGCCACCCGTAGGGCAAAAGTACACGTGCTGGAAAGGGCTGCGCCAGGCTTTGAGCAAACCCAGCCCGCCGATGGCGTCTGCCGGAAACAGCTTGAGAAAGGTGAAGCCGTCGGCGAGCGCCGCCATGACCTCGCTTGCCGTGGCCACGCCCGGCAGCAGCGGCAGGCCGAGCGCGCGGCAGGCTTGGGCGAGCTCGCGGTGGTAGCCGGGGCTCACGACGAAGCGCGCGCCGGCCTCGCGCGCGCGGCCCGCGTCGGCGGCATTCAAGACCGTGCCCGCGCCCACGATGACCTCGGGCAGTTCACGCGCGATCTGCGCGATCGCGGGCAAAGCCGCCGGCGTGCGCAGCGTGACTTCGAGCACCTGCACGCCGCCCGCGTACAAGGCGCGCGCCAGCGGCAGCGCGTCCTCCACGCGCTCGAGCACGATCACCGGAATCACCGGCCCGTAAGACGCCAGATCGATGGGGCGCAAGAGTTGCGGGTTCACAGCCATGTGCATGCTCCTTGTTCGGCGCTGGTCGCGTTGCGGCGAAAGTTGGCAAAAAGCTCGCGCCCGAACCCGTGCGGCGGCGGCGCCGGGTGCGGCGCAGGCGTGCGGCGCTGCCATTCGGCGGCCTCGACGAGCGCGTCCAGCGTGCCCGCGCGGGCGTCGATGCGCAGCAGGTCGCCGTCGCGCACCCGCGCGAGCGGGCCGCCTTCGAGCGCCTCGGGCGTGACGTGGATGGCCGCGGGCACCTTGCCCGAAGCGCCGCTCATGCGCCCGTCGGTCACGAGCGCCACGCGATAGCCTTGATCCTGCAGCACCGAAAGCGCGGGCGTGAGCTTGTGCAGCTCGGGCATGCCGTTGGCGCGCGGCCCCTGAAAGCGCAGCACGGCCACCATGTCCTCCCGCAAGCCGCCCGCGCTGAACGCGGCGAGCAGTTCCTCCTGCGAGGCGAACACGCGCGCCGGCGCCTGCACCACGAGGCGATCTTCGGGCACGGCCGAGACCTTGATCACCGCGCGCCCGAGGTTGCCCTGCAGCAGGCGCAAGCCGCCCGTGGGCGCGAACGGCCGGCGCACCGGGCGCAGCACGGTCTCGTCGCCCGACGCTGTGGCCGCCATGCGTGCGCCCGCAGCCAAGCCGCCCGGGTGCACGCTGGGCAGATCGTGCATCAGCCCCGCGGCGAGCAGCTCGCGCAGCACCCACAGCGGCCCGCCCGCGGCCTGGAACTGGTTCACGTCGGCCTCGCCGTTGGGATAGACACGCGCGAGCAGCGGCACGGCAGAGGAAAGCTCGTCGAAGTCCGTCCAGTCGATCACGATGCCGGCGCTGCGCGCCACCGCGACCCAGTGGATCAGGTGGTTGGTCGAGCCGCCCGTGGCCAGCAGCGCCACCATGGCGTTGACGATGCAGCGCGCATCGACGAGCCGCCCAATGGGCGTGAAGCGCGCGCCGCGCCGGCCGATGTCGAGCACGGTGCGCAGCGCGGCGCGCGTGAGCTGCTCGCGCTCGGGCGCGTCGGGGTGCACGAAGACCGCGCCCGGCAGCACCAGCCCCATCGCTTCGAGCAGCATCTGGTTGCTGTTGGCCGTGCCGTAAAACGTGCAGGTGCCGGGGCTGTGGTAGGCCGCGGATTCGGCCTGCAGCAGCTCGGCGCGCCCGACCAGCCCTTGCGCGTGCAGCTCGCGCACCTTGGCTTTTTCGCGGTTCGACAGGCCCGAGCGCATGGGCCCTGCGGGCACGAACACGCAGGGCAAGTGGCCGTAGTGCAGCGCGCCGATCAGCAGGCCCGGCACGATCTTGTCGCACACGCCGAGCAGCAGCGCGCCGTCGAACACGTCGTGCGCAAGCGCGATGGCCGTGCCCATGGCGATCACGTCGCGCGAAAACAGGCTCAGCTCCATGCCCGGCGTGCCCTGCGTGACGCCGTCGCACATCGCGGGCACGCCGCCCGCGACCTGCACCGTGGCGCCGCAGCGCGCCGCCTCGTCGCGCAGCAAGTCCGGGTAGGCGTGGTAGGGCTGGTGCGCCGAGAGCATGTCGTTGTAGGCCGTGACGATGGCGATGTTGGGCGCGCGTTCGACCATGAGTTTGATCTTTTGCGGGCCCGGCAGCGCGGCATAGGCGTGCGCCAGGTTCGCGCAGCCCATGCGCTCCTGCGGCACCGCGCGCGCGAGCATGGCGTCTATGCCGGCCAGATAGGCCGCGCGGCTGTCCCGGCTGCGCTGCGCGATGCGCTCCGTGACGCGGGCTACGACTGCATGCATGACTGCCTCCTGGACGAAAAAGCAGACGAGGAATGTAGCGCGCGCCCCCTGGCGGTGCAAACCGCGGGTTTTTATGAGCACGGGTGAGGCACCGCCTGCGGCGCCCCCAGCAAAAGCCAACGCCCACGCGCGCACAATGCGTGCATCCATCATGCGCCCCACGTTCCTCCATGCCCTTCACCGCCCTGCCCCTGCCCCCTTGCGAACTCGGCGAATCCCCGTTCTGGCACCCGACGGAAAAACGCCTGTACTGGTGCGACATCCACGGTTTTGCCGTGCATGCCTGGGAGCCGCAGACGGGACGCCATTGGCGCTGGAGCACGCCGTCCGAGCCCGGCTGCTGCGCGCCCATGCAGGGCGGCGGCGTGGCGCTGGGCTTGCGCGATGGCTTTTACGCGCTCGATGTGCAGACCGGCGCCATCACCTGCATCGCCCAGCTGCCGCCCGCGTCGCACGACCCGCAGCGGCTGCGCCTCAACGACGGGCGCTGCGACCGCGCGGGGCGTTTTTGGGCCGGCTCGGTGGTCAGCCCGCGCACCCAGCCCGACGCGGCGCTGTGGCGCCTGGACTGCCGCAGCGCGCCGTGCAGCCTGCAGCGCATGGCGGGCGACAACTACACCGCCAACGGCCTGGCCTTCAGCCCCGACGAGCGCTGGCTCTACTGGGCCAACACACCCGCGCACCGCATAGACCGCTTTGCCTTCGATGCCGCGAGCGGCAGCCTGGGCGCACGCACGCCCTGGGTGCAGTTTGCGCCGCCGCAAGACGGCCAGCCCTACGGCGGGCGGCCCGACGGCGCGAGCGTCGATGTGCAGGGCGACTATTGGGTGGCGATGTTCGAAGGCGCGTGCGTGCTGCAGCTCTCCCCCGCGGGCGAGGTGCTGCAGCGCCTGACGACGCCCGTGCAATGCCCGACCATGGTGTGCTTTGGCGACGAAGACCTGCGCACGCTCTACGTGACCTCGGCGCGGCGCGGGCGCCCGCCCGAGGAATGCACCGCCGCCGTGCCCGCGGGCGCGCTGCTGCGCCTGCGCGTGAGCGTGCCGGGACTGCCGGTGAATTTCTTTCGCGCAGGCTCAGGCTCGGCCGGGGCGGCGCAGGCGCTGCAATAGCCCCGCCGTCGAGGCATCGAGCCCTGTCGCGTCGCCGCTCGCCAGGCGCGGCTCCAGGTCGCGCGCAAGCACTTTGCCCAGCTCCACACCCCACTGGTCGAAGCTATTGATGCCCCAGAGGCTCCCGCTCACGAACACGCGGTGCTCCTGCAGCGCGAGCAAGGCGCCGAGCGCGGCGGGCGTGAGCGCGTCGAGCACGATGAAGGTGCTCGGCCGATTGCCCGGAAAGTCGCGGTGCCCGTCGCCCACCACCTTGCCTTGCATCAGCGCCTGCGCCTGCGCCAGGGCGTTGGCGAGCAGCTTTTCGTGGTGGCCCGGCAGCGGGTGCGTGGGCGTGCGCACGGCGATGAATTCGAGCGGCACCACGTCGCTGCCCTGGTGCAACATCTGGAAAAACGCGTGCTGCCCGTTGGTGCCAGGCTCGCCCCAGAGCACGGGCGCGGTGGCGAGCGCAAGCGGCTTGCCGTCGAGCCCCACGCGCTTGCCGTTGCTCTCCATTTCGAGCTGCTGCAAATACGCGGGCAGGCGCCGCAGGCCCGCGTGGTAGGGCGCGATGCAGCGGCTCGTGAAGCCGTAGAAATTGCGATACCAGAGGTCGAGCAACCCCAGGCGCACGGGCAGGTTGGCGGCAAAAGGCGCAGAGCGAAAGTGCTCGTCCATCGCGTGCGCGCCCGCGAGCAGCGCGCGAAAGCCCTCGGCGCCTATGGCGATCGCAAGCGACAAGCCAATGGCCGACCACAGGGAATAGCGCCCGCCCACCCAGTCCCAAAAGCCGAAGGTGGTGGTGATGCCCAGCGCGCGCGCCGCTGCTACGTTGGTGGTGAGCGCCGCAAAGTGGCGCGCCACCTCGCGCCCGCCCTGCGCGGCAAACCAGGCCAGCGCCGAATGCGCGTTGGTCATGGTCTCGACGGTCGTGAAGGTCTTGGAGGCGATCAGAAACAGCGTGCGCTCGGGGCACAACGTTTGCAGCGTGGTATGCAGCTCGTGCCCATCGACGTTCGAGATGAAATGAAAGCGCTTGCCCGCGATGTGCTGCGCCTCGAGCGCGAGCACGGCCATCTGCGGGCCGAGGTCGGAGCCGCCGATGCCGATGTTCACCACGTCGGTGATGGCCGCGTCGGCGCGCTGCGCCTCGGCGTAGGCCAGCATCGCGTCGAGCGTGGCGTGCACCTGCGCGAGCTCGTGCGCCACCTGCGGCAAGTCGCCCGGCAGCGCCAGCCCCTTGGGGCGGCGCAGCAAGGTGTGCAGCACGGCGCGGCCCTCGGTGGTGTTGATGGGCACGCCGGCAAACATTGCGTCGCGCCGCTCGGCGAGCCGGCACGATTGCGCGAGCGCGAGCAGCAGCGCCTCGGCCTCGCGGCTC
This sequence comes from Extensimonas vulgaris, assembly GCF_003337425.1. GTDB lineage: Bacteria > Pseudomonadota > Gammaproteobacteria > Burkholderiales > Burkholderiaceae_C > Extensimonas > Extensimonas vulgaris. The sequence goes on along the minus strand of NZ_QPJU01000003.1, from coordinate 252,668 downwards.
CAGAGGTTTTTCGACAGGTCGGCGAACAGGTGCGGCGCCTCCTGGCTGAAGTGCGCAAAGCGCCCGGCGTCTTCGGCAAAGGCGCGGCGCAGGTCGAAGGCGCGCCCCTGCGCGGCAAACAAAGCCTGCAGGCGCGGCCACTCGGGCGCCTGGTCGCAGGGCAGCAAGGGCGGCAGGGAGCTCGTGGGGTTCATGGTCAAAAAGCACTCCAAGGCTTATGGATAGGTCGCAAGCAGCTCCTGTTTTGCGAGTAATTACGGCGTGTAAGGACATCGCTTGGCGCTACAGGTGCGTGCCACATGGCAAGGGTACACTGCGCCGCAGGGCCTTTCGTGACGGATGGCCGCACGCACAGGAGCCACCCATGGGATTCGACCTCGTCTTGTTCGGCGGCACGGGCGATCTGGCCTGGCGCAAGCTCATGCCAGCCTTGTTCCAGGCCTTTCGCCACGGCACGCTGCCCGCAGGCGGGCGCATCATCGCCGTGGCGCGCGACACGCTCAGCGACGAGCAATACCGCCGCCTGATGTACGAGCGCTTCGACAAGGTCGAGCTCGCCAAACGCCCCACGCCCGACGAATTCGCGCGCTTCGCGCAGCTGCTGCACTACCTGCGCATGGACTTGTCGCAGCCGCAGGACTACGCGCAGCTCGCCGCGCTGCTGCAAGCACGCCAGGCCGACACCGTGGTGATGTACCTGGCGACCGCGCCCAGCCTCTTCACCACCGTGTGCGAGCAGATCGCCGCCGCGGGGCTCAACGGCCCGGCGACGCGCGTGGTGCTCGAAAAACCGCTGGGGCACGATCTGGCCTCGAACCAGGCCATCAACGCCACCCTGCGCCGCGTGCTGCGCGAGGAGCAGGTCTTTCGCATCGACCACTACCTGGGCAAGCCCTCGGTGCAAAACCTGTTTGCGATGCGCTTTGGCAACGCCTTGTTCGAGCCGCTGTGGCGGCGCGAAACCATCGCGAACATCGAGATCACCATCGCCGAAGACCTGGGCGTGGAAACGCGCGGCGCCTTTTACGACCAGACCGGCGCGCTGCGCGACATGATCCAGAACCACGCGCTGCAACTGTTGTGCGCGATCGGCATGGAGCCGCCGATCAACGCCAGCGCCAACGCCATCCGCGACGAAAAGCTCAAGGTGCTGCAATCGCTCAAGCCCTGGGACGAAGCCAGCATCGGCCAGAACGTGATCCGCGGCCAATACACCGCAGGCATGGTGCACGGCCAGCCCGTGCCCGGCTACCGCGAAGAAAAAGGCGTAGCGCCCGACAGCAACACCGAAACCTTCGTCGCGCTGCGCACCGAGATCATGAACTGGCGCTGGGCCGGCGTGCCCTTTTACCTGCGCACCGGCAAGCGCCTAGCCGAGCGCAGCGCGCAGATCATGGTGCACTTTCGCCCCGTGCCGCACCACATCTTCAAAACCCCGGCGGACGCGGCCAACCGCCTCGTGATCCACCTGCAGCCGCAGGACGGCCTCGACTTGCGCCTGCTCGCGCAGGGCGCCACGCAAGCCCAGAGCGTCGAAACCATCCTCACGCCGGTGAGCCTGAACCTCGACTTCACCCAGCGCTTTGGCGCCGAGCGCGTGGGCGCCTACGAGCGCCTGCTGCTCGACGTGATCGCGGGGCGCCTGAACCTGTTCGTGCGCAGCGACGAGCAGGAAGAAGCCTGGCGCTGGGTCGAACCCATCCTCGAGCACTGGCGCCGCGACCCCACAGGCCCACGCCCCTACGCCGCCGGCACCTGGGGACCAAGCGCTGCGAGCGCCATGATCGCGCGCGACGGGTTTTGCTGGAGTGAAGAGGTTTGAGCGCGGCTGGCCCAAGAGGAGGCGCCACGCCCCTGCGCGGATGCTCGCGAGGGGAAACTCGAAATTGGGGTCAGATTCCAATTATTCAAAAAAGATAGCTGCTCACGCTTCCTGCATCTAGGCTAACGGCCAAAAAGACCTCAATTTCCACCGTCCTGCGGCCGATCGAGCGCGCGCGCGGCGCCGTACAGCGCCGGGGCCGCGTCGGGGTTGATGACCCAGCATGGAATCGGCGCCAGATACGCCTGAAAGCGCCCCTTGGCCTCGAAGCGGGCGCGAAAGTTCGATTGGTCGAACCACGCACCCAGGCGCGGCACGATGCCGCCGCCCAGATACACGCCGCCGCGCGCGCCCAGCGTCAGTGCCAAGTCGCCCGCCACTGTGCCCAGAAAGCCGCTGAACAGCGTGAGCGCCTGCAAGGCCAGCGCGTCGCCCGCGTCGAACGCCAGTGCCGTGACATGCTCGGGCTGGCTCACTTCTGTTCCGCCAAACATCGAGCGCTCGCGCAGCGCGTGGTACAGATCGACCAGCCCCTGGCCACTGAGCACGCGCTCGGCCGACACGTGGCCGTAGCGCCGCTGCAAGATGCATAGCAGCTCCCATTCAAGCGGCGTCTGCGCGGCCAGCGTGGCATGGCCGCCTTCGCCCGCGAGGGGAATATCCATGCCGTCCGGCGCAAACACCAGCCCCGACACGCCCAGACCCGTGCCCGGCCCGAGCAGCCCGACGGCTGCCCCCGCGACCGGCGCGCCGCCGCCGACCTGGCGCAGCATCTGCGGCGTGAGCAGCGGAATGGCGAGCGCGAGCGCCGTGAAGTCGTTGAGCACGACGAGCCGCCGCAGCCCCAGCGCCGCACGCAAGGCGCTTTGCGAAAAGCTCCAGTCGCGGTTGGTCATGCGCACCGCGTCGCCCGTCACGGGGTTGGCGATGCCCAGCGCGGCTTCCTCGGGCATGGCGATGCCCGCCTCGGCCACGTAGGCGCGGATCGCGGCTTCGAGCGAGGCAAACTGCGCGCACGGCCGCACCCACAGGTCGTGCAAGGCGTCGCCGGGCCCGGCTTGCCAGCCCAGACGGATGTTGGTGCCGCCGATGTCGGCGAGCAAGCGTGTGTGCGCCATAGTTTCCCTTTCAAAAACCTGTCGGAAGCAGGTAGCCCCACGCGCCCGGCGGCTGCGCCACGGCAGCCCCGAAATCGTCCCGCGCGCCTGTTAAACTGCCGCCCAGCCACCATTGGCGGGATGCCGCGTGCCTCCGGTTGCAGGCTGCCGCGCAAAGGTCCGCCCTCATCCTACGGCCCCTTTGGGCTCAGTGTGTACCACGCCCTCGCCCGCCATCCGACTTTTGCCGCCACCGTCAGCGCCGCGCCGCTCTCCCTTCTGCGCAAATCCAGCCTTATGGAACCCCCCTTTCTCCCCTTTTCGCGCCCCAGCATGGGCGAGGCCGAGATCGAGGCCGTCGCGCAGGTGCTGCGCTCGGGCTGGATCACCACCGGCCCCAAAAACCAGGAGCTCGAGCAGCGTTTTTGCGCGCATTTCGGCTGCCAGCACGCGGTCGCCGTGAGCTCGGCCACGGGCGGCATGCACCTGGCGCTGCTCGCGCTGGGCATAGGGCCCGGCGACGAGGTCATCACGCCGTCGCAGACTTGGGTTTCCACGCTCAACATGATCTGCCTGCTCGGCGCCACGCCGGTGTTCGTCGATGTGGATCGCGACACGCTGATGGTCGATGCTGCGCGCGTCGAGGCCGCGATCACGCCGCGCACGCGCGCCATCGTGCCCGTGCACTACGCGGGCGCGTCGCTCGACCTCGATCCGCTCTACGCCGTCGCGCGTCGGCACGGCATTCCGCTGATCGAAGACGCCGCGCACGCGGCCGGCACGCTGTACCGCGGCCGGCCCGTGGGCGCGCAGGGCACGGCGATTTTTTCGTTCCATGCGATCAAGAACATGACCTGCGCCGAAGGCGGCATGTTCGTCACCGACGACGCGGCGCTCGCGCAAAAGGTGCGCATGCTCAAGTTCCACGGCCTGGGCGTCGATGCCTACGACCGCCACACGCACGGGCGCAAACCGCAGGCGCTGGTGCAGCAGCCGGGCTTCAAATACAACCTGGCCGACCTCAACGCCGCGATCGCGCTGGTGCAGCTCGAGCGCCTGGCCGCCATCAACGCGCGCCGCGCCGAGATTGCCGCGCAATACCTGCAGCGCCTGGCCGCGCTGCCCGTGCAGCCGCTCGCGCTGCCTACCTATCCGCAGCAGCACGCCTGGCATCTGTTCATCCTGCGCATAGACGCCGAGCGCTGCGGCGTCCACCGCGACGGCTTCATGCAGGCGCTGCAAGAGCGCCAGATCGGCACGGGCATCCACTTCATCGGCGCGCACCTGCACACCTGGTACCGGCAACAATTCCCGCAGGTGCAATTGCCGCACACCGAGTGGAACTCGGCGCGCCTGTGCTCGATTCCGCTGTTTCCGGACATGACGCAGGCCGACATCGACCGCGTGGTCGGCGCCATCGAAAGCATCGTCGCATGAACACGCTCAAGCCCTACCCGATTGATTGCGTCTCGGTGGTCATCCCGGTCTATAACGAGCAGGAAAGCCTGCCCGAGCTGCTGCGGCGCACTACGGCCGCCTGCGAGAGCCTGGGGCGCGCCTACGAAATCGTGCTGATCGACGACGGCAGCCGCGACCGCTCGGCCGAGATGCTGCTCGAAGCCGCGGCCGCGCCGGGCAGCCACGTCGTCGCCGTGATCCTGAACCGCAACTACGGCCAGCACGCAGCCATCATGGCGGGCTTTGCGCAGTGCCGCGGCGACCTGGTCATCACGCTCGACGCCGACCTGCAAAACCCGCCCGAAGAAATCCCGCGCCTGGTGCAGCAGGCCGCGCTGGGCTACGACGTGGTCGGCAGCGTGCGCCAAAACCGCCAGGACTCGGCGCTACGCCGCTGGCCGTCGCGCCTCATCAACTGGGCCGTGCGCCGCGCCACGGGCGTGGGCATGAGCGACTACGGCTGCATGCTGCGCGCCTACCGCCGCAGCGTGGTGCAGGCCATGCTCGCCTGCCCCGAGCGCAGCACCTTCATCCCCATCCTCGCCAACAGTTTTGCGCGCCACACCACCGAGATCGAAGTCGGCCACGCCGAGCGCGAGCACGGCACCTCCAAGTACGACTTTTTGCGCCTCATCAACCTGATGTTCGACCTGGTCACCTGCATGACCACGGCGCCGCTGCGCCTTTTGAGCCTGGCTGGCGCTGGGCTCGCGCTGCTGGGCTTCGGCTTCGGGCTGCTGCTGCTCGTGCTGCGTCTGGTTTTTGGCGCGCAGTGGGCCGGCAACGGGCTGTTCGTGCTGTTCGCCGTGCTGTTTTTCTTCAGCGGCGTGCAGCTTCTGGGCATGGGCATGCTCGGCGAATACCTGGGGCGCGTGTATGACGACGTGCGCGCGCGGCCGCGCTTTTTCATCGAACGCGTAGCGCGCGGCGCAGCCGCTGCGCCCCTGCCGCCGCCTGCCGCCACGAACGTCGGGGCGAATGCCCCTGCCCCTTGCTGCACTCCACCTTCTTGCGGGTCTTGATCCATGAGTCTCAACACCATCGTTTTCGCCTACCACGACATCGGCTGCACCGGCATTGAAGCGCTGCGCGCCGCGGGCTACACCATTTCGGCCGTCTTCACGCACGCCGACGACCCGAAAGAAAACCGCTTTTTCGGCTCGGTCGCGCAGCTGTGCGCGCGCCTGGGCATCCCGGTGCACGCGCCCGAAGACGCCAACCACCCGCTGTGGATAGAGCAGGTGCGCGCGCTGCAGCCGGACTTCATTTTTTCGTTCTACTACCGCCACCTGCTCGGCGCGGAGCTGCTCGCGAGCGCGCGCCGCGGCGCGTACAACCTGCACGGCTCGCTGCTGCCGCGCTACCGCGGACGCGCGCCGGTGAACTGGGTGCTCGTGAACGGCGAAACGGAAACCGGCGTGACCTTGCACCGCATGGTGCAGCGGCCCGACGCCGGCCCCATCCTCGCACAGCAGCGCGTGCCCATCGCCGACGAAGACACGGCCTACACGCTGCACGGCAAACTGCGCGAAGCCGCGCGCGCACTGCTCGACGCCGCGCTGCCCCGGCTCGCGCGCGGCGAGCTGCCCGAAGTGCCGCAAGACGAAGCGCAGGCCAGCTACTTCGGCCGGCGCACGCCCGAAGACGGCCGCATCGACTGGAGCCGCCCCGCGCGCGCGCTGCACAACCTGGTGCGCGCCGTGACGCAGCCTTACCCGGGCGCGTTCGCGCCCGTGGGCGAGCGCAAGCTGATCGTCTGGGCCTCGCGCGTGGTGCCCGGTGCGCACGGGCGGGCGCCGGGCACGGTGCTCAGCACCGCGCCGCTGCGCATCGCCTGCGGCGAAGACGCGCTCGAAATCCTCGCGGGCCAGCAGGGCGATGCGGGCCTGTACCTGGCCGGCCCGCAGCTCGCGCAGGAGCTCGGCCTGGTCGAAGGCTCGCGCCTGCACGCAGCCCCGATGGGCCCGCAGCGCAAGACGCGCGTGCTGATCCTGGGCGTGAACGGCTTCATCGGCAACCATTTGTCGGAGCGCCTGCTGCGCGACGGTCGCTATGAAATCTATGGCATGGACATAAGCTCGGACGCGATCGAACGCCTCAAGAGCAACCCCGACTTCCACTTTGTCGAGGGCGACATCAGCATCCACACCGAGTGGATCGAATACCACATCAAAAAGTGCGACGTGGTGCTGCCGCTGGTCGCGATCGCCACGCCGATCGAATACACGCGCAACCCGCTGCGCGTGTTCGAGCTCGACTTCGAGGAAAACCTCAAACTCGTGCGCCACTGCGTCAAGTACCGCAAGCGCGTGATCTTCCCCTCGACCTCCGAGGTCTATGGCATGTGCACCGACGAGCGCTTCGACGAAGACAAGTCCAACCTCGTGGTCGGGCCGATCAACAAGCAGCGCTGGATTTATTCCGTCTCCAAGCAGCTGCTCGACCGCGTGATCTGGGCTTACGGGCAGCAGGGCCTGCGCTTTACCCTCTTTCGCCCGTTCAACTGGATGGGGCCGCGGCTCGATAGGCTCAACTCGGCACGCATCGGCAGCTCGCGCGCGATCACGCAGCTGATCCTGAACCTGGTCGAAGGCACGCCGATCCGCCTCGTCGATGGCGGCGCGCAAAAGCGCTGCTTCACCGACGTGGACGACGGCATCGAGGCGCTCGCGCGCATCGTCGAGAACGCGGGCGGGCGCTGCGACGGGCAAATCATCAACATCGGCAACCCCGACAACGAGGCCAGCATCGCCGAACTCGCCCACGAGCTGCTGCGCCAGTTCGAGCAGCACCCGCTGCGCGGCCACTTCCCGCCGTTCGCTGGCTTTCGCGCCGTCGAGAGCCGCTCGTTCTACGGCGCCGGCTACCAGGACGTGTCGCACCGCAAGCCCAGCATAGAGAACGCGCGCCGCCTGCTCGGCTGGAACCCCACGGTGCCCATGCACGTGACCATCGAAAAAACGCTGGACTTCTTCCTGCGCGAAGCGCTGGCCGAGCCCGGCATGCTCGCCGCGCAAGAAGAGCGCGACGAACCCATCGCCGCCGCACCAGCAGCCGCACAGGAGGCGCGGAGCGCCTGATGCCGGTCGGCCTGCGCATCGACGTGGACACCTACCGCGGCACGCGCGAGGGCGTGCCGCGCCTGCTCGACCTGCTCGCGGCCGCGCAGGTCAAGGCGACGTTTTTCTTCTGCGTGGGGCCGGACAACATGGGCCGGCATCTGTGGCGGCTCGTCAAGCCGCGCTTTTTGTGGAAGATGCTGCGCTCCAGGGCCGCGAGCCTGTACGGCTGGGACATTCTGCTCGCGGGCACGGCCTGGCCCGGCCGCCCGATCGGGCGCGACCTGGGCCCCTTGATGCGCCGCGCCCAGGAAGCCGGCCACGAAGTGGGCCTGCACGCCTGGGATCACCACGCCTGGCAGGCGCACGCGGGCGACTGGAGCCGCGCGCGGCTCGCGGCCGAATACCGGCGCGGGCTGGACGCGCTTTCCGACATTCTGGGCCGGCGCGTGGACTGCTCGGCCGTCGCCGGCTGGCGCGCCGACGAGCGCGTGGTCGAGGTCGAGCAGGACTTTGCCTTGCGCTACCACAGCGACTGTCGCGGCCACAGCCTGTTTCGGCCGCTGCTTGAATCCGGCCAGCCGGGCACGCCGCAGATTCCGGTCACGCTGCCCACCTTCGACGAAGTCGTGGGCCCGCAGCTCGCGGCACCCGACTTCAACGACTTCATTTTGAGCCAAATCCGGCCTGAGCCCGCACCGGGCTTGCCGTCTGCGCTACAGGTTTACACGATCCACGCCGAGGTCGAAGGCATCCTCATGGCCCCTGCTTTTGCCGAACTGCTGCGCCGCGCGCAGGAGCGTTCCATCACCTTCGCGCCGCTCGGCGCGCTGCTGCCCGCCGACCCCGCCACGCTGCCCACGGGGCGCCTCACGCGCGGCAGCGTTCCTGGACGCGAGGGCTGGCTGGGGGTGCAGGCATGACGCCGCGCCGCGCTGCGCTCGCGCTGGGCGCCGTCTTTGCGCTTTTTTTCCTCGTGCCGCTGGGACTGCACGGGCTGTGGATTCCCGACGAGTCGCGCTACGCGCAGATCGGGCAGGAGATGTTGCGCAGCGGCGACTGGATCGCGCCGCATTTTCTGGGCCTGCGCTATTTCGAAAAGCCCATAGGCGGCTACTGGCTGATCGCGCTCAGCGAGGCGGTTTTTGGCGAAAACCTGTTTGGCGCGCGCTTTGCCTCAGCGCTCGTGACGCTGCTCACGACGCTGCTCGTGTACGGCTTTGCGCAGCGCCTGTGGCGCGACGCGCGCACGGCCATCGCGGCGGCGCTGGTCTTTTTGAGCTGCGCGCTCGTCGCCGGGCAGGCGGGCTATAGCAACCTCGACCCGCAGTTCAACCTCTGGGTCACGCTGGGCATGGTCGCGCTTTACTTCGCTTTCGAGAGCGGCTCGCGCGCGTCCCGCCTGCGTTGGTGGGCTGTTTTGGGCTTGGCCTGCGGGCTCGGCTTCCTGACCAAGGGTTTTTTGGCCTTCGCGCTGCCGGTGCTCGTCGCGCTGCCCTACGCGCTGTGGCAGGGCCGCTGGCGCGTGCTGCTCGCCTGGGGGCCGCTCGCCGTGGGCGTGGCGCTGCTCGTGTGCCTGCCCTGGGCGCTCGCGGTGCATTGGCGCGAGCCCGATTTCTGGAACTTCTTTTTCTGGAACGAGCATGTGCGCCGCTTTGCGAGCGCCACCGCGCAACACATGCGGCCGTGGTGGTTCTTCGTGCCCATCGTGTTCGCCGGCGCCCTGCCCTGGGCCGCTTTGCTGCCGCCCGCGCTGCGCCTGGCCTGGAGCCAGCGCGGTGAGCGCGCCACGGCCTTCGTGCTGCTGTGGTTTGCCGTGCCTTTCGTCTTTTTCAGCCTGAGCAAGGGCAAGCTGCCGACCTACATCCTGCCGTGCTTTGCGCCGCTGGCCTTGGGCGTCGGGCGCTTTGTGGTGCAGGCACGCTCGCAACGGTCTGCGCGCGCCCTGCGCGTGAACGGCGCGCTCAACCTGCTGATTGGCGCTGGCGCCGTGGCGGGGCTGGTCTGGCTGCAACTGCACGATCCGCTGTACTCCGCGGGCGAAGGTTCGCGCCTCGCGCTCGTCGTGGCGGTGCTTGGCGTTTGGCTGCTCTGCGCCGCGCTGCAGTGCTGGCAGCCGCTGCGCCATTGGGCGGCCCCGGCCTTCGGGGTATGGACGTTTTTCGCGCTCGTGCCCGCCGCGCTGCCGCTTGCGCTCGTGCACAACAAAATGCCCGACCAGTTCATCCTCGCGCACCGCGACGCGTTGCGCGGCGCGCACACGCTCGTGAGCGACGACGTGGGCACGGCGGCGGCGCTCGCCTGGCGCCTTGCGCGCACCGACGTGGTCATGCTCGACACGCAGGGCGAGCTGGCCTACGGCCTGTCGCAGCCCGATGTGCAGGGGCGCTACGTCACGCGCGCCGATTTCCCCGCCTGGCTCGCGCAGGCGCGCCGCAACGGCCCCGTGGGCATCGTGCTGCGCCTGGGCGACGCGGAAGAAGAACCACTGCTCGCGCTGCTGCCGCCCGACACCCGCGTGCACCGCGCGGGCCGGCTCGTGATCGCCATCGTTCCATGAGCTGGATACTGCTGCTCGGCGCCTGCCTGCTGACCTGCCTCGGGCAGATCGCGCAAAAATACGCGGTACTGCACTGGCAGGGGCGCGCGCTAGGCGGCTGGGCCAAGCTCAAGTCTCCATGGCTTTTGCTGGCTTTTGGCAGTATGGGCGCGGGCTTGCTGCTATGGCTTTTGCTGCTGCAGCGCATGCCCGTGGGCCTGGCCTACCCCATGCTGAGCCTGAACTTCGTGTTCGTCACGCTCGCCGCGCGCTGGCTGTTCCACGAGGCCGTCGATGCGCGCCACTGGGCGGGCGTCGCGCTCATCATGGCGGGCGTGGCGCTGCTCGGGGCGCAGGCATGAAGCAAAGCAAAGGCGTGGGCAAGGGCTTGGGCCTGGCGCTCGCGAGTACGCTCTTGGTCAGCGCCGCGCAACTCGCTTTGCGCTGGGGCATGGCGCGCCTGCCGCTGCCTATGGATTGGCTCACGGCCTGGCAAGCGCACTCGCTCGATGCGGCCGCGCTCGCCAGCGTATGCTCTGGCATCCTGGCCTACGCGCTTTCGATGCTGTGCTGGCTGGGCGCGCTGCAGCACTTGCCGCTGTCGCGCGCTTACGCCTTGCTCAGCCTCAGCTACGCGTTGGTGCACCTGGGCGCGGCGCTGCTGCCGGGCTGGGGCGAAGCGCTGAGCATGGGCAAGGCGCTGGGCGTGGCGCTGGTGGTCGGCGGCGTGCTGCTGATCCACGCGCGGCCTGCGACACCTGCGGCACCCTCGCACTGATTTTTTATTTCGACACACTCACCATGAAACTCACGATCTTCGGCACCGGCTATGTAGGACTGGTGCAAGCGGCCGTCATGGCCGAAGTCGGGCACGACGTGCTCTGCATGGACATAGACCAGGCCAAAATCGAACAGCTCCAGCAAGGCCAGGTCGGCATCTACGAGCCCGGCCTCGCGGAATTGGTGCGCGAAGGCGTGGCCGCGGGCCATTTGCGCTTCACGCACGACGTGGCAGAGGCGGTGCAGCACGGCGCGGTGCAGTTCATCGCCGTGGGCACGCCGCCCGGGCCCGACGGCGGCGCCGACCTGAGCGGCGTGTTTGCCGTGGCCGAGGGCATTGCGCGCCACCGCAGCGAGCCGGTCATCATCGTCGAAAAATCCACCGTGCCCGTGGGCACGGGCGACCGGCTCAAGGCGCACATCGAAGCACAACTCGCACACAGCGGCAAGCGGCTCGAATTCACCATCGTCTCAAACCCCGAGTTCCTCAAAGAAGGCTCGGCGCTCAACGACTGCCGCCGCCCCGACCGCATCATCCTCGGCGGCGAGGACGAAGCCGCGCTCGACCTGATGCGCGAAATCTACGCGCCCTTCAACCGCAACCACGACCGCATCCTGTGCATGAACCTGCGCAGCGCCGAGCTCACCAAGTACGCGGCCAACTGCATGCTCGCCACCAAGATCAGCTTCATCAACCAGATCGCCGAGCTCGCCGAAAACCTGGGCGCCGACATCGAGGCGATCCGCAAAGGCATAGGCGCCGACCCGCGCATCGGCTACCACTTCATCTACCCCGGCTGCGGCTACGGCGGCTCGTGCTTTCCCAAGGACATCAAGGCGCTGATCCACACCGCGCAAGAGGCCGGCTGCGGCAGCGACCTGCTGCAGGCCGTCGAAGCCGTGAACGAGCGACAAAAGCGCAAACTGTTCCAGCGCATCCACGCCTATTACCAGGGCGACCTCAAGGGCCGCACGTTCGCGCTCTGGGGCCTGGCCTTCAAGCCCAACACCGACGACATGCGCGACGCCCCGAGCCGCGAGCTCATGGAGTCGCTGTGGGCCGCGGGCGCCAAGGTGCGCGCCTACGACCCCGAGGCCATGGCCGAGGCCCAGCGCATCTACGGCCACGACGAGCGCCTGGCCCTCATGGGCACGCCCGAAGCCGTGCTGCCCGGCGCCGACGCGCTCGTGATCTGCACCGAGTGGCAGGTGTTCAAGGCGCCGGACTTCGAGCTCATCAAGCGGCAGCTGCGCGCGCCGGTGATCTTCGACGGGCGCAACCTCTACGACCCGCAGCGCCTCGCGCGCAAGGGCATCCACTACTTCGCGATCGGCCGCGGCGAATCGCTGCAATTGCCACTGCCAGGGCGTGCGCGCGTGCTCACGGATTGAGCATCCATTCGGGTCTAGTCAAAACAAACACCCCTGCCCACGCGCCAGCGCCGGGCGGAACTGGCTGTAGTCGAGTTCGAGCGGCGTGCGGTTCAAGCCCAGGCGCCGGCACGCGAGCGCAAAGCGCTGGCGCAGCAGATCGCCCCAGTGGCCGCTGCCGTGCATGCGCGTGGCAAAGCCGCCGGTGTAACTTTTGCCCTCTCGACGCGCTTCGGCGCTGATGCCGTGCAGGTCTTGCACGCGCGCCATGATGCGCGCCGCGCGCTGCGGGTAGTGCACCTCCAGCCACTCGCGAAACAGCGCGTCGAGCTCCCAGGGCAGGCGCAGCACGCTATAAAAAGCGCTGCGCGCCCCGGCTGCATAGGCGGCGTCGAGCACCTGCTCCATGTCTTCGTTCAAAAACGGTATCTGCGGCGCCACGCTCACGCCCACCGGAATACCCGCCGCGGCCAGGGTGGCAATGGTACGCAGGCGCCGGTGCGGCGCAGCGGCGCGCGGCTCGAGCCGGCGCGCGAGCTCGGCGTCCAGCGTGGTCAGCGTCACATACACCGCCACGAGGCGCCGCTCGGCCAGCGGCGCGAGCAGGTCGATGTCGCGCTCCACCCCGCTGCTCTTGGTGATGAGGCCGAACGGGTGGCGCGCGTCGCGCAGCACCGCTATCAAGCCGCGCGTGAGGCGCAGCGTGCGCTCCACGGGCTGGTAGCAATCGGTGGCCGAACCGAGGCTCAGCGCGCTGGGCACATGGCCGGGCCGCGCGAGCTCGCGCCGCAGCACCGCGGCGATGTTGGTCTTGGCGACGATGCGCGTCTCGAAGTCCAGCCCTGGCGAGAGGTTCAGGTAGCTGTGCGTGGGCCGCGCGTAGCAGTAGATGCAGCCGTGCTCGCAGCCGCGGTAGGGGTTGACCGAGTAGATGAAGGGAATGTCGGGCGAATCATTGCGGCACAAGGCGCTGCGCGCGGTCTCGTGCAGCACCTCGGTCGCGGGCGGAGCCGCCTGTGCGTCTTCGCTATCTGCTTCATGCGCATCGCCGGGCCAACCATCGTCCGCCCCCTCGAGCCGATCGCGCGTGTCGCGCGCAAAGCGGTGCGCAATGCGGCTCGCCGCCCCGCGCCCGCGCACCGCCTGCAGCGGCACGCGCACCAGGAGCGCAGGTGCGTCGGCACGTTCGTCAATGCGATCTTCGGGTTTCATGCTGTATGAATATACAGCAACTCTACTGCGATGACCGCATGCTGCGGTGCGAGATTCACGATCGACTACAGTCCCGCCCTCTGTTTGTCCGCATCACCAGGAGGTCAGCGAAACCATGGCACGCAGCAAGCCGCAAATCATCCTGTCGTCTCTGGACTTGGAGCGCATCGAAGCTGTTTTGGCTGCCTTGCCTGCAAGCGTCTTTCCCGGCAAGGCGGAATTGCAAGCCGAGCTCGATCGCGCCGATGTGGCGGAGCCGCAGGCCATCCCTCCCACCGTCGTCACCATGAATTCCACCGTGCGCTTTGCGATTGCCGAGACAGGCAAGGAGTTTTGTCTCACGCTCGTTTACCCGCGTGACATGGACGGCAGCGCAGATCGTATTTCGATACTGGCGCCCGTGGGCGCTGCCTTGCTCGGCCTTTCCGTGGGCGACGAGCTGACCTGGCCCGGGCCGGGCGGCAAAACGATGACCGTGCGCGTGCAAGAAGTCGTCTATCAGCCGGAGCGCGCGGGCGAGTTACATCGCTGAGCCGGCCCCCATCAGCCGAAATTCCCCGCGAACGACGCCAGCCACCCCACGCCCAGCAAACCCGCCTGCCAACGCAGGATGGCCGGCCACGAGATGCTCTGCTTTTCGATGCGCTCGTACATCAACCGCCCCGCCGCGAGCGACAGCAGCACGGCCAGCAACATGCCCAGCGCATTCCAGCCGGGCGCATCGGGCCACAGCGTGGTCACGGCGGCGTTCACGGCGAGGCACACGGCAAAGTGCAGCAAAAAAACCGAGTACGACATTTGCCCGAGCCGGTTCAGGGCCGGCACACCTTGCCACCGGCGCAGGGCCGGCGTGCGCATGGCCCCTGCGAGCGCCAGTGCCGCAGCCAAAGCCACTGCGATGCGCGGGCGAAACTCCACCCCCAACGCGGCCACGCCCAACGCCACCATCATGAGCAGCCAGGGCCGCACGCGCGGCGCATGCGCAGCCCAGTAGGCCATCATCCCCAGGCCGTAGGCGCCCCAGAAATACACCGCCCAGACGTCGAGTTGCGGCAGGCGGTTGAAGACCAGCAGCGACGCCGCCACGCCCGCCACTACGGCTGCTTGCCCCCAGCGCGCCGCATCGATCCGCGCGCTGCGCCCGGCCCAGGCGCGCACGGCAGCAAACAGCAACACGGCCAATGCAAAGAGCTGAAAATCGATCGCCACGTACCACACACCAGCCGAGAGTGCCTCGTACCCCAGGATGTCCTGCAGCAGCAAAGCGTTGGCAAACAGCTGCGCAAGATCGGGCTCGGCCGGCACCGAATGGTGCGCAAGCCACGGCCGCACCAGCGCCGACACGAGCACCGTGACGAGCAAGGCCACGGCGTAAGGCACGATCAGCCGTGCGAAACGGCGCGCCACCTGCTGGCGGGCGCTTGCAAAGCGCGCCACGCCTTGCGGCGCGAGGCTGGCGGCAGCCAGATAGCCGCCCAACACCAAAAACACCTGCACGGCCATGCGCCCATGGCTGGAAAGCCAGGCCAGCAAGCGCGGCGCGAGCGGCTCGGCAATGTCCGACATAGGGCCGTAAAAGGCGAGGTGGTGGGCGACGATGAGCAAACAGGCAAGGCCCTTGACCACGTCGATCAAGGGCGCGCGCGAAGAAGTAGAAGACATAGGGGGATGGATGAGGGATGCGACGACACAGACCCGAACGATGCTCCCGACTTCGAAAAACGGCAATTTTGCGCCCTTGCTCCTCTTTTTGCGTGCCCTTCGCGGCAAACCCAGGCAGAAAACTCAGGGTTTTCCCTGGTTACGGTCTGCAAGCTGAAAGAAAACTGAAGGCAGGGTGCCGATAAATTGCGCGCAAAACGACTTGCGCGCAGCGAACCTGAGGAGCAGCTTTCATGACCGCCCTGGACCAAACCGTCTTTCTGTGGCTCAACCTGGGGCCGCAAACGCCCTCGTCGGTGTTGAATCTTGCGCTCTTTGCCACGCAGTATCTGCCCCACTGGCTCGTCGCCACGACGCTCACCGTGGCCCTGGTCGGGCGCCAAGGTTGGCGCGGGCAGGCATGGAAGGTTTTGGCCAGCATCGCGCTGGCCGTGCTCTTGGCCCACTGGATCAAGCAGGCGGCGCAGTTTCCCCGCCCCTTCACGCTGGGCCTGGGCATCCAGTGGCTGCCGCATGGCCCATCCGCCGGCTTTCCGAGCTCACATGCGGCCATGGCGATGGCGTTTGCGGCTTCGGCCTGCTTGGCGCCCATGCCGTGGGCCGTGCGCAGCGTGCTGATCGGCGTCGCCCTGCTGGTGAGCTGGAGCCGCATCGCGCTCGGGCTGCATTTCCCCTCGGACGTATTGGCCGCCTGGTGTGTGGGAGGGGCCAGCGCCTGGACGGTGCAAGCGCTGGCGCAAGCCGTCACTCGGCACATCCTCGGCAACCAACGCCGCACGTGCAAGGCGCCGACCAGCGGCTAATCGGTCGCGCCGCACAGGCGCTGGCGCGCCTGCACATATTCACGGCGCAGACGCTCGACCAGCTCGGCTGCGCTGGTCACGGCATGCACCGCGCCTATGCCCTGGCCGCTGCCCCAGATGTCCTTCCAGGCTTTTTTGCCGCTCTCGCTGAAATTCATCTTGCTCGGGTCGGATTCGGGCAGGTGCTCGGGGTCGAGCCCGGCAGCGCGGATCGACGGCGCCAGGTAGTTGCCGTGCACGCCCGTGAACAGGTTGGTATAGACGATGTCGTCGGAGGTGCCATCGACGATGGCCTGCTTGTAGGCGTCGCTCGCGCGTGCTTCGTGCGTGGCGATGAAGGCCGAGCCGATGTAGGCGAAGTCCGCACCCATGGCCTGCGCCGCCAAAATCGCGCCGCCGTTGGCGATCGCGCCCGAGAGCGCGAGCGGCCCGTCGAACCATTCCCGGATTTCCTGCACGAGCGCGAACGGGCTCTTGGTGCCCGCATGCCCGCCCGCGCCCGCCGCCACGGCGATCAGGCCGTCGGCGCCTTTGTCGATGGCCTTGTGCGCAAAGGCGTTGTTGATCACGTCGTGCAACACCACCGCGCCCCAGCCATGCGCGGCCTGGTTGACCTCGGGGCGTGCGCCCAGGCTGGTGATGATGATGGGCACCTTGTATTTGGCGCACAGCTCCATGTCGTGGTCGAGGCGGTCGTTGCTCTTGTGCACGATCTGGTTGATCGCAAAGGGCGCGGCGGGCCGCTCGGGGTGCGCGCGGTCGTGCGCGGCCAGCGCCTCGGTGATTTCGGCGAGCCATTCATCGAGCTGCGAAGCCGGGCGCGCATTGAGCGCGGGCATGGAGCCGACGATGCCCGCCTTGCACTGCGCGATCACGAGTTGCGGGTTGCTGATGATGAACAGCGGCGAGGCGATCACGGGCAGCGACGGGCGCTGCAGCGCGGCGGGCAGACGGGGCATGGCTCACTCCTTTTTCAATGAAAATGGCCTGTAGCGCTTGATAATCAAGCGCTAGCAGCTACTATTTACGAAGCGGTTGCGACACTTCCGCACACCTCAAAAAGCATCATTGGGCAGCGCCATCACGCTCTCTCCGCCTGCGACGATGGCATCGCGCAGACCCGGCACGCGCACGAGGATGTGCTCGGCGTAAAAACGTGCCGTCGCGATCTTGGCCTGCATGAAGGGCGCGTCTTGCCCCTTGGCGAGCAGCTCCTGCGCAACCAGCAGGCTGCGCGCGAGCTGCCAGCCCGCGACGAGGTTACCGCTCGCAAGCAGGTAGGGCACGCTGCCTGCATAGACGGCGTTGGGCGCAGCCTTGGTGCCGCCGACGACGAAATCCACCACCTCCAGATACGCCTCGCGCGCGGCCCGCAGGCTCCGCGCCATTGCGAGCGCGGCCGGCGTGGCGCTGGCTTGCAGTACGGCCTCGGTCTGCGCGATCTGCGCGGCGATGGCGCGTGCGGTCTGGCCGCCATCGCGCGCGGTCTTGCGGCCTACGAGGTCGTTGGCCTGGATCGCCGTCGTGCCTTCGTAGATGGTGAGGATTTTGGAGTCGCGGTAATACTGCGCCGCGCCCGTTTCCTCGATGAAGCCCATGCCGCCGTGCACCTGCACGCCCAGCGAAGTGACTTCCTGGCTCATCTCGGTGCTGTAGCCTTTGACCAGCGGCACGAGGAATTCGTAGAAGGCCGCGTTTTGCTTGCGCACCTCGGCGTCGGGGTGGTGGTGCGCGGCGTCGTAGGCCGCGGCGGCTACGGTCGCCATCGCGCGGCAGCCTTCGGTGAGCGCGCGCATGGTCATGAGCATGCGGCGCACGTCGGGGTGGTGCACGATGGTGGTGCTCGCAGGCACGCTGCCATCGACAGGGCGGCTTTGCACGCGCTCTTGCGCATAGCGCGCCGCCTTCTGGTAGGCACGCTCGGCGATCGCCACGCCTTGTACGCCCACGGCGTAGCGGGCCGCGTTCATCATGATGAACATGTATTCGAGGCCGCGGTTTTCCTGCCCCACGAGGTAGCCGATGGCGCCGGGGCCGCCTTGCTCGGCCACGCTGCCGGCCAGGCCGTCGCCATATTGCAGCACCGCCGTGGGGCTGGCCTTGATACCGAGCTTGTGCTCGATCGACACGCACTGCACGTCGTTGCGCGCGCCCAGGCTGCCGTCTTTGTTCACGAGGAACTTCGGCACCACGAACAGGCTGATGCCCTTGACGCCCTCGGGCGCGCCCTGCACGCGCGCGAGCACCAGGTGCACGATGTTCTCGGCCATGTCGTGCTCGCCGTAGGTGATAAAGATTTTGGTGCCGAAGATTTTGTAGCTGCCGTCAGGCTGTGGCTCGGCGCGGGTGCGCACCAGCGCGAGGTCGGAGCCCGCCTGCGGCTCGGTGAGGTTCATGGTGCCCGTCCACTCGCCGCTCACGAGCTTGTGCAGGTACGTGGCTTTGAGGGCGTCGTCCGCGGCGGTGAGCAGCGCCTCGATCGCACCGTCGGTGAGCAAGGGGCACAGCGCAAAGCTCATGTTCGCGCTGTTGATCATCTCCACGCAGGCCGCGCCTATGGTCTTGGGCAAGCCCTGGCCGCCATACGCCGGCGGGTGCTGCAGCCCTTGCCAACCGCCCTCGGCATACTGCTGGTATGCCTCCTTGAAACCCGGCGTGGTGATGACGCGCCCGGCCTCCCAGCGCGAGGGGTTGCGGTCGCCCTCGACGTTGAGCGGTGCAAGCACATCGCCACTCAAGCGCGCACATTCTTCGAGCACGGCGCGCGCGGTGTCCAGACCTGCCTCTTCGAGGCCGGGGATTTGCGCGATCTGCTCGATGTTTGCAAGGTGCTCGATGTCGAACAGCATGTCTTTGACAGGGGCGATGTAGCTCATGGGGGCTCCGCAGTTGAAAGGGAAAACGACAAGAGGGCACCGCGAACGATGCCCTCAATTCCGAAAAATGCCGGCGCGAGACCGGCAAAGGCGCACAGCTTAAAGCCTTACAGCGCCTTGACCAGTTCCGGCACCGCCTGGAACAGGTCGGCTTCGAGGCCGTAGTCGGCCACGCTGAAGATCGGCGCTTCAGGGTCTTTGTTGATCGCGACGATGACCTTGGAGTCTTTCATGCCGGCCAAATGCTGGATGGCGCCCGAGATACCGACCGCGACGTAGAGCTGCGGCGCGACGATCTTGCCGGTTTGGCCGACCTGCATGTCGTTGGCGGCGTAACCGGCATCGACGGCAGCGCGGCTCGCGCCGATCGCAGCGCCGAGCTTGTCGGCCAGCGGGGTGATGATTTCGTCGAACTTTTCTTTGCTGCCCAGCGCCCGGCCACCCGATACGACGATCTTCGCCGCGGTGAGTTCGGGGCGCTCGCTCTTGACGATTTCGCTGCCCACGAAGCGGCTCTTGCCCGAATCGGGCACTGCCGCAATGGTTTCGATCGCGGCGCTGCCGCCCGTGGCGGGCGCAGCGTCGAAACCCGTGGTGCGCACGGTGATGACCTTGATCGGATCGGTGCTTTGCACCGTGGCGATCGCGTTGCCCGCGTAGATTGGGCGCTCGAAGGTGTCGGGCGAGACGACCTTGATGATGTCGCTGATCTGCGCCACATCGAGCTTGGCCGCCACGCGCGGAGCGACGTTCTTGCCGCTGGCCGTGGCCGGAAACAAGATGTGCGTGTAATTTTTGGCGATCGAGAGCACCTGCTCGGCCAGGTTTTCGGCCAGGCCGTGCGCGAGGCTTTCGCCGTCGGCGTGGATCACCTTGCTGACGCCGGCGATTTGCGCGGCGGCAGCGGCGGCGGCGCCAGCGTTGTGGCCCGCGACGAGCACGTGCACGTCACCGCCGCAGGCCTTGCCTGCGGTAACGGTGTTCAGGGTGGACGCCTTGATGGTGGCGTTGTCGTGGTCGGCAACGATGAGAACGGTCATTTCGTTGAACTCCTTAGATCACTTTGGCTTCGTTCTTGAGCTTGTCCACCAGCGTGGCGACGTCGGGCACCTTGACGCCGGCGCCGCGCTTGGGCGGCTCGCTGACCTTGAGGGTCTTGAGGCGCGGCGTGACATCGACGCCCAGGTCTGCGGGCTTGAAGGTGTCGAGCTGCTTTTTCTTGGCCTTCATGATGTTGGGCAGCGTGACGTAGCGCGGCTCATTGAGGCGCAGGTCGGTGGTGATGACCGCGGGCAGCGTGAGCTCGAGGATTTCGAGGCCGCCGTCGATTTCACGCGCCACGCGCACCTTGTCGCCCACGACTTCGACCTTGCTCGCAAAAGTGGCCTGCGGCAGGTCGGCGAGCGCGGCGAGCATCTGGCCCGTTTGGTTCGCATCGTCGTCGATGGCTTGCTTGCCCGCGATGATGAGGCCCGGTTGCTCTTTGTCGACGATGGCCTTGAGCAGCTTGGCGACGGCCAGCGGCTGCAGCTCGACGTCGGTTTCGACCAGGATGCCGCGATCGGCGCCGATCGCCATGGCCGTGCGCAGGGTTTCCTGGCAGGCCGCCACGCCGCAGGAGACGGCAATGACCTCGGTCGCCACGCCCTTTTCTTTCAGGCGCACGGCTTCCTCGACGGCGATTTCGTCAAACGGGTTCATGCTCATCTTGACGTTGGCGATGTCCACACCGGTACCGTCCGATTTGACCCGGACTTTGACGTTGTAGTCCACCACGCGCTTGACAGGGACCAAGACCTTCATTACTGCGACTCCTTGATGGGGTTGAATGGATTGGAATGCTTGCGAGAGCAGTCGATTCTAATGCTTGTTAGGCTGAGCGACCGATTCTTTCTGGGGCGCACGCAAGGCAGACCTTGCCCATCGACAGGTCTGAAGGCGTCACGCGTGTCCGGCAAAAAATAGAACGGTCGTGCGTTTTTGCGTGGGCGATTATAGGCGAGGCCCGCGCTGCAAAGCGGCTGCAAAGCGGCACAGGATCACGCGCGGGGTGCATCGGCAGCGTCAGACGGTGGCTTGGCGGCAGGCTCCGCAATGGCGTCCCCTCCCGCGCCAGCCCCCGCCCAATGCAGCACGCGCTGCGGGTAAGGGATGTCTATGCCGTGCGCACGCAGGGCACGCAAAACGGCCAGGTTGATTTCGGAGCGCAGGCTCAGCACGCCGTTTTCGGGGTCGACGATCCAAAAGCCGATGGTGAATTCGAGCCCGTCGGCGCCGAAGGCCGATAGGGCCACGCTGGGGCCAGGGTCGCGCAGCACGCGCGGGCTCACGAGCGCGGCTTCGCCGAGCAGGCGCATGACCAGCTCGACGTCGCTGTCGTAACCCACGCTGACCACCGTGGAATGCCACACGCGCGGGTCGGCGAGCGAGAGGTTTTCCACGCGCTGGGTGATGAGCATTTCATTGGGCACGATGGATTCGCGCCCCACGGCCGAGCGGATCAGCGTGTAGCGGCCCGCGATGTCGGTGATGCGCCCCTCGAAGCCGTCGATGCGCACGTTGTCGCCGATGCGCACGCTGCGTTCGGCCAGGATGACGAAGCCGCTCACGTAGTTGGAGGCGAGTTTTTGCAGACCGAAACCTATGCCCACGCCGAGCGCACCGCCGAACACCGACAAGGCCGTGAGGTCTATGCCCACGGCCGAGAGCGCCAGCACCAGGCCCAGAAACAGCAGCAGCGCGCGCAAGGCATTGCTCAGCGCCTTGCGCACCGAGAGCACGCTGCCGGTGGCCGAGCGCAGCAGGCGCGCCTCGATGGCCGAAGAAATCCACAGCGTGACGAGCAGCACGGCACCCGTCGTGAGCACGCCTTCGAGCAGGGTGCGCACCGACATGCGCGAGCCGCCCACCTTCCAGCTGATCTCGTCGAGCTCCTGCAGCACGCGCGGCAGCAGGCCCGTGACCCACAACACCATGATGAACCACGCGAGCCACGAAATGGTGCGCTCCATGGGCCGCACCCAGGGCGAGCGCGGGAACGCTGCCTGCAGCACCTTGACGCCCACGCGGATCGCCACGAGCGCGATCAGCACGGGGATCACAATCTCGAAGGCGGCGAGCGAAATCCACTCGCGCAGCAGCGCACGCGCCACATAGCCCAGGCCGAGCAGCACGATGGGGAACAGGGCGCCATCGACGACTTTGCGCCCCAGCAGAATCGAAGGCCGACTGTCGTCCTGGTGATGAAAGGCCCGGCGCAGCGCTGCCACGGCCAGCCACGCGAGGCCCACGCACAAGGCCAGCGCGGCGAGTTCGATGAGCACCGTGGGATGGAAAAAAGAACGCAGCAGGTGCTCGATCTGGGCGAGCGCAGGGGGTGGTGGCGTCTTGACCATTGAGCCTCGTACCATCGATCCTTGGTCAGCCCGGGCTCAGGGCTTCCAGCGTGGCTTGCGCTTTTCGGCGAAGGCGCGTGCGCCCTCCTGGGCCGCCTCGTCCATCATGTTCGCGGCCATGGTCTGGCCCGCAAGCTGGTAGGCCGCCGCGAGCCCGAGTTCGCGCTGCTGATACACCAGCGCCTTGCCCATGGCCACGGCCACGCGCGGCTTTTCGAGGATGGCGCGCACGAGCGTTTCGACGGCGTCGTCGAGCGCTTGGGCCGGCACCACGCGGTTCACGAGCCCTTGCGCCTGCGCCGTGCGCGCGTCGATGAACTCGCCCGTGAGCAGCATCTCCATGGCCTGCTTGATGGGCATGTTGCGCACCAGCGGCACGCTGGGCGTGGCGCAAAACAAGCCGTAGTGGATGCCGCTCGTGGCAAAGCGCGCGTCTGCGGCCGCCACGGCCAGGTCGGCCTGCGCCACGAGCTGGCAGCCCGCCGCCGTGGCCATGCCATGCACGCGCGCGATCACGGGCACGGGCAGCTGCTGCAGGCTCAGCATCACACGGCTGCACTGCGCAAACAAGCGCTGATACCAGGCCAGATCAGGATGCGCAGCCATGTCCTTGAGGTTGTGCCCGGCGCAAAACGCCTTGCCCGCGCCGGCCAGCACGAGCACGCGCACGTTTTCGTCGCCCTGCAGGGCATCGAGCGTGTGCTGCAACGCCGCGAGCATCTCGTCGCCGAGCGCGTTGAAGCGCGCCGGGTCGTTGAGCGTCAGCGTGACCACGCCGCGCGCGTCGCGCTGCACGGCGAGCGGGCTGGCGGAGGTCGAAAGCGGGTCATTCATGGACGGCGCTCCTTCAAACATCCGCGAGCACGCGCAGATGGGCTTCGACGCTGCGCGCGAGTGCGCTCAAAGCGTAGCCGCCTTCGAGGCACGAGACGATGCGCCCGTTGCTGAAGCGCCGCGCCACGTCCTTGATGCGCATGGTGATCCAGGCGTAGTCCTGCTCGGTCATGCCGAGCTGCCCCATGTCGTCCTCGCGGTGCGCGTCGAATCCGGCGCTCACAAAGATCAGCTCGGGCTTGAACTCCTCGAGCCGCGGCATCCAGGTGACATCGATGATTTCGCGGATTTCCATGCCGCGCGTGTAAGCCGGCACGGGCACATTGAGCATGTTCGGGCCCGCAGGATGCTCGCCGCTGTAGGGGTAGAACGGGTGCTGGAAAATGCCCACCATGAGCGCGCGCGGATCGCCCGCGAGGATGTCCTCGGTGCCGTTACCGTGGTGCACGTCGAAGTCCACCACGGCCACGCGCTGCAGGTTGTAGCGCTGCAGCGCGTACTTGGCGGCGATAGCGACGTTGTTGAAAAAGCAAAACCCCATGGCCTTGTCGCGCGTGGCGTGGTGGCCGGGCGGGCGCACGGCGCAAAAGGCGTTTTCGATCTCGCCGGCCATGACTGCGTCAGTGGCCGCAATCGCCGCGCCCGCCGCGCGCAGCGCCGCAGGCCAGGTGTAGGCGTTGATGGCGGTGTCGGGGTCGATCTGCGAATAAGGCGGGCCGCCGGCCTCCATGTCCTCGAGCAGCCAGTCGTGCAGACCGCGCAGCGCCGCAATGTGCAGCCGCGTGTGCGCCAGCTCGATGTCGGCCAGCGCCGCGGGCGGGGCCTCGTAGCGCTCGAGCGCCAAGTCCAGCCCGGTGACGAGCAGCCGGTCTTCGATCGCGTCGAGCCGCTCGGGGCACTCGGGGTGGCCCGGCCCCATTTCATGTTTTTTACAGTCGGGATGGGTGAAGTAACCAGTCTTGCTCACAATGCGGCCCTGTGTCTCGATTTTTCCGAACTTTCCATGGATGCACAACGCACAATCCACTCGCTGCTGGCTCAGCTTAACACGGTCATCGTCGGCAAGCCGGCGCAGGTGCAGGACTGCGTGTGCTGCTTGCTCGCGGGCGGCCACTTGCTCATAGAGGATGTGCCAGGCGTGGGCAAGACCACGCTGGCGCAGGCGCTCGCGCGCAGCTTCGGCCTGCAGTTTGCGCGCGTGCAGTTCACGGCCGACCTGCTGCCCAGCGACCTGCTGGGGGTGTCCGTCTATGAGCGCGCGCAAGAGGGCTTCGTGTTCCACCCTGGGCCGGTGTTTGCGCAGGTGCTGCTGGCCGACGAAATCAACCGTGCGAGCCCGCGCACGCAAAGCGCCCTGCTCGAAGCCATGGAAGAAAAGCAGGTCTCCATCGACGGCCAAACGCACGCCCTGCCGCAACCGTTTTTCGTGATCGCCACGCAAAACCCCAACGACCAGCTGGGCACTTACGCGCTGCCCGAGTCGCAGCTCGACCGCTTTTTGATGCGCATCTCGCTCGGCTACCCCGACCGCGCCGCCGAGCGCGCCCTGCTCGCGGGCGGCGACCGGCGCGCGCTGCTCGAGGGCATGCTGCCGCTGCTGTCGGGCGAAGACCTGCGCGCGCTGCAAGACGCCGTGCTCGCGGTGCACACCTCGCAGGCGCTGCTCGACTACGTGCTGGACTTGATCGCCGCAACGCGCTCGGGGCGCTGGTTCGTGCAGGGGCTGTCGCCGCGCGCGGGCATCGCACTCGTGCGCGCGGCCAAGGCGCAGGCGCTGATCCAGGGGCGCGACTACGTCGCCCCCGACGACGTGCAGGCCGTGTTGCCGCAGACCATCGCGCACCGCCTCGTGCCCGTGCTGCCCGCGGGCAGCACGAGCGAAGGGGGGCGCGGCGCCGTCGAACAGGTGCACGCCATGCTCGAGGCCGTGCCATTGCGCTGAGCTTGGCCGCATCACACGTCCGCCCTGCGCGCCCCATGCCCGCATCCTCCGCATCCCCCGCACCTGCCGACACCAGCGCCGCACCTGCCCGCCCCAGCAAGCTGCTGCGCCCGCGCGCCTGGCTGCGCGCGCGCTTTGCGCAGTGGTGGCAGGCGCGGCTGCCGCTTTCCGACCAGCTCACGCTCACGCAGCGCACCATCTACATCCTGCCCACGGGGGCGGGCTGGATGCTCGCGCTCACGCTGCTCGTGCTGCTCGTGGCGGCGATCAACTTCCAGCTCAATCTTGGCTACCTGCTGACGTTTTTGATAGCGGGCAGCACCATCGCGGGCATGCACATGTGCCACGCCACGCTGCGCGGCCTGCAGCTGCACCTGCTGCCGCCCGCGCCGCAATTCCTGGGCGCGAGCGTGCCCCTGCACGTGCAGCTCACGAACCCGCGCCGCAGCCCGCGCTACGCCATCGCGCTGGCGCTGCGCAACGACGCCGCGCCCGCCTGGGTCTGGTGCGACGTGCCCGCGCAAGGCAGCATGCAGGTGCAACTGACCTGGCGCCCCACGCAACGCGGCTACCAGCGCGTGCCGCCCATCGTGCTGCAGACGCGCTTTCCGCTCGGCACCTTCCGCGCCTGGAGCTACTGGCGGCCCGCGGCGCAGGTGCTGGTCTATCCGCAGCCCGAATCCCCTGCCCCGCCGCTGCCGACCGGCGCGTCAGCCGCAGGCCCGCACGGCGCCCGCACCGTGGCCAAAGGCAGCGGGCAGGACGAATGGGACGGCGTGCGCGCCTACCGGCGCGGCGACACGCGCAAGCAGATCGTCTGGAAAAAAGCCGCGCAGGCGCTGGCCGCGGGCTCGGACGCGCTCATCAGCCGCGACGCCGTCGCCACGCCGCGCCAGACGCTCTGGCTCACGCCCGCGCAAGCCGGCCTGCCTACACTGGAGGCGCGCCTGTCACGCCTCACGGCCTGGGTGCTCGCAGCCGAGCGCCTGGGCCTGCGCTACGGCCTGCGCCTGCCGGGCGTGGAGATCGCCCCCGACCTGGGGCCGGCCCACCAGCGGCGCTGCCTGGAGGCGCTGGCGCTCGCGTGAACCTCATTCGAATTTGCCCCCTATTTCCTTTGCCACCAATCCTTTTTTGATAGCTGCTTGCGCTTGATGCACCTTGTCAAAATGCCTTTTTGACTAAGAAAACCCCCAATAATTGGAATCTGACCCCAATTACCTCTGCGCCATGACCTCGGTGCTCTCCGCCCTCTCCCGCCTGCCCCGCGAAGCGCGCGATACGCTGTTTTTGCTCGGCGTAGTGGGCTGGGTCATCGCCCCGCTCGCCCCCCAGATACCGCTGTGGGCCGGCGCTTTTGCGGCGGCGCTGCTGTTGTGGCGCGCGGTGCTCGCGTGGCAGGGGCGGCCGCTGCCGGGGCGCTGGGTGCTGGGCGGGCTGCTCGCACTGGCCGTGGCGGGCACGGGGCTCACGTTCAAGACGGTGGCCGGGCGCGATGCGGGCGTGACGCTGATCGTGCTGCTGCTCGCGCTCAAGACGCTGGAGCTGCGCGCGCGGCGCGATGCCATGGTGGTGTTTTTCCTCGGTTTTTTCACGCTGCTGAGCAATTTTTTCTTCTCGCAATCGCTCACCACCGCCGCAGCCATGCTGCTCGCGCTGCTGGGCCTGCTCACGGCGCTGGTGCAGGCCCACATGCCCGTGGGCCGACCGCCGCTTTTGCTCGCCATGCGCATGGCGCTGCGCCTGATGCTGCTGGGCGCGCCGGTGATGGCGGCGCTGTTTTTGCTGTTTCCGCGCATCGCGCCGCTGTGGGGTTTGCCCAACGACACACTGGGACGCAGCGGCCTTGCGGGCGAGATGCAGGTGGGGCGCATCGCCGCGCTCGCGCTCGACGACGGCATCGCGCTGCGCGTGCGCTTCAACTTGGCAGGGGGCAAGCACCCGCCGCAAAGCGCGCTGTATTTTCGCGGGCCGGTGCTGTCGAGCTTCGACGGGCGCACCTGGCGGCCGCTCGACGACATGGCGCAGGGCGGGCCGTGGCGGCGCCTGGCCAGCCCTGCGGCGCTGCAGGTCAGCGGTGCGCCGCTGCGCTACGAAGTCACGCTCGAGCCGCACCAGCAAAACTGGCTGCTGCTGATCGACGCCGCGCCCACGCCACCCGCCTTGCCCGAAGGCTTTCAGGCAACCCTGTCGCCCGAGCTGCTGTGGCGCACGAGTCGCCCCGTGATGAGCGTGTTGCGCTATCGCGCCGAGAGCTATCTGCAGTTCCGCCACGGCCCGCTGCAGCGCAACGCCACGCTGCACGCCTACACCGAGCTGCCGGCGGGCTTCAACCCGCGCACGCTCGCGCTTGCGGCGCAGCTGCGCGCGCAAACGCCGGTGGCGCCCGGCGCCGACCCGGCCCCTGCGCTGGTGCAGGCGGCGCTTGCGCGCCTGCGCACGGGCGGCTACCGCTACACGCTGGAGCCCGGCGTGTTTGGCACACACAGCGCCGACGAGTTCTGGTTCGACCGCAAGCAGGGCTTTTGCGAGCACATCGCCTCGGCCTTCGTGGTGCTGCTGCGCGCCATGGGCCTGCCCGCGCGCATCGTCACCGGCTACCAGGGCGGCGAGGTGAACCCCGTCGATGGCTACTGGACGGTGCGCCAGAGCGACGCGCACGCCTGGACGGAGGTCTGGCTCGCGGGCCAGGGCTGGGTGCGCGTCGATCCCACGGCCGCGGTGGCGCCGGGGCGTGTGGGCAGCTTCGCGCGCCTGCAAGCCCCGGCCGGCGCCTTTGCCACGGCCATGAACACGGTCATCAGCCCCGGCATGCTGCAGCAGCTGCGCGCCGTGTGGGAGGCCATGAACAACGGCTGGAACCAGTGGGTGCTCAACTACACGCAGGGCCGCCAACTCGACCTGCTGCGTGCGCTGGGGTTCGACGCGCCCGCGTGGCCCGACCTGATCCGCCTGCTGGGCGCGCTGCTGGCCGCGGCCGCGCTGGGCGGCGCCGCCTGGACGCTGTGGGAGCGGCGCCAGCACGACCCCTGGCTGC
Organism: Extensimonas vulgaris; assembly: GCF_003337425.1. GTDB lineage: Bacteria > Pseudomonadota > Gammaproteobacteria > Burkholderiales > Burkholderiaceae_C > Extensimonas > Extensimonas vulgaris. Next base: position 224,781 of record NZ_QPJU01000003.1, on the reverse strand, counting down.
GCCTGCTCGCGCGCACGCGCCGGCGCCTCGCGCGCGCGGGCCTGCCGCTGCCCGCACACCTGCCGCCGCGCGCCATGGCCCGTGAGGTGCAAACGCACTTCGGCCCCGCCGCCCAGCCGCTCGCGCAGTGGCTGTTGCGCCTGGAGCAGCTGCGTTACGCCACGCCGGCGCAGGGCGCTGCGCCGCAGCCGGAGCCAACCCTGCGCACCCTCGCACGCGCGTGGCGCCGCCTGCCCTGGCCGCGCCCGCAGCCACGCCGGCGCGACAATGGCGGCTGACACGTACCCGCCGCCATGCCGAAACTCTCCCGGATTGCAATCACATCGATAGCTGCTTGCGCAGTATCCATCAGCGCAAACGCCCAAAAACACCTGAACATTGCCGCCGACGATCTGCGTGCAGTGCCATCTACAGCGCAGCCTGCCCCGGCGCAAACACCTACTTCTGCACCTACTTCTGCACCTACTTCTGCACCTACCTCCGCGCCCGCTTCTGCCTCCGCTTCCACGCCAGCCGTTTCCTCCGCGACCGCCTCTCTCCCCCTCGCCCCGGCTGCATCCCCCGGCAACTACGCAGCCCGCCCCGACGCCCTCGCCTTCGCCGACGACCTGGCCGCGCGCCGCGGGCTCGATGCGGCCTGGGTGCGCGCGGCGCTCGCGCAGGCGCGCTATCTGCCGCAGCTCGGCAAACTCGTGCTGCCGCCCCCGCCGGGCAGTGCGGTGAAGAACTGGCAGGTCTATCGCAGCCGCTTCGTCGAGCCCGTGCGCATCCGCGCCGGCCTGCGCTTTTGGCGCAGCAATGCCACCACGCTCGCGCGTGCCGAGCGCGAATACGGCGTGCCCGCGCAGGTCATCGTCGGCATCCTCGGCGTCGAGACCATCTACGGCCAGCAAATGGGCACGCTGCGCGTGCTCGACACGCTGAGCACGCTGGCCTTCGACTTCCCCACCGAACACCCGCGCGCGGCCCAGCGCCAGGCGTACTTTCGTGGCGAGCTCGAACAGTTCCTGAGCCTGTGCAGCCACACCGGCACCGACCCCACCGCGCCGCGCGGCAGCTACGCCGGAGCCATGGGCATGCCGCAGTTCATGCCCTCGAGCTGGGTGCGCTGGGCCATCGATTACGACGGCGACGGCCGCGTGGACCTGAGCCACAGCGCCGCCGACGCCATAGGCTCGGTGGCCAACTACCTGGCGGGCCACGGCTGGACGCCCGGCATGCCCGCGTACTACGCGCTGCAGTTCGACCCGGCACACCTGCAGCTCGACGCCCTGCTCGCGCCCGACATCCTGCCCAGTTTCAGCCCCGCGCAGCTGCAGGCGCAAGGCGTGCTGCTCGACGCCGCAGGCCAGGCGCACGAGGGCATGCTGGCGCTGATCGAGCTCAAAAACGGCAGCGCCGCGCCGAGCTACGTCGCCGGCACGGGCAACTTCTACACCCTCACGCGCTACAACTGGTCCAGCTACTACGCCATGGCCGTACTCGCGCTCGGGCAGGCCGTAGCGCAGGCCTACGGGCGTTGATGCTCCCATAAAAGAAGCTATCAGCGCTTGATGGATAAGCGCTGAGGCCGTTTTTTACCTGCAAAAAGCAAGCCCCTCCGCGTGCTGCACAGCAGGCAAAGCAGCGCGTCATCCCCGCAGCCATAGGAGCCTGTCGGACTTTGGGCGTCGAAAGCGAGAAGGTGCCCCAGCGAGGCCAGTTTTTGCCGGATTCGCCGCCCCATAGTGGTGCTATGGGGCAAGAAGCCGGTAAAAAATGGACCGCTGCGGCGCATTCGCAGCCGACGATTCCAAAGTCCGCCAGGCTCCTAGGGATTACCCGCATACGCTCACACCCCGGCGGTGGCACTATTTGTCCGAACAAGCAGACAAGGTGACTGGGCGCAGTTGCTGCCACGCGCATCCACCACCCGGGAACCGGCTTTGGCTTGCGCCGCGCGCCGGCGCCTGGGCCGCACCCGCGGGCTGCGTTTCTTCTTCGCACACTACGCAAAAAACGACTCTCCATGCTCGAAAACGTACTCTCCGGCTACCGCGTCATCGACCTCACGCAAAACGTCGCGGGCCCTTTTTGCACGCAAATCCTCGGCGACATGGGCGCCGAAGTCATCAAGATCGAACGCCCCGGCGCGGGCGACGACACGCGTGCCTGGCCGCCGCTCTTTCCCTCGGGCGACTCGGCCACCTACGCGGCGCTCAACCGCAACAAGAAAAGCGTCTGCATAGACCTCGACCAGCAAGCCGGCCAGGCGCTGGTGCGCCAGCTCATAGGCACGGCCGACGTGTTCGTGCACTCGCTCAAGCCCGGCAGCGCCGAGTCGCGCGGCCTGGGCGAGCAGGCGCTGCGCGCAGCCCAGCCGGGGCTGATCTACTGCGCCATCAGCGCCTTCGGCCAGGTCGGCCCGCTGCGCTCGCTGCCCGGCTACGACCCGGTGATGCAGGCCTTCACCGGCATCATGAGCGTGACCGGCAACGAGGGCGACGACCCGGTGCGCGTGGGCCCCTCGGTGATCGACCTGGGCACGGGCATGTGGGCCGCCATGGGCACGCTCGCGGCCTTTTTGCAGCGCAACCGCACCGGCCAGGGCGCCTGCGTTACCGCGAGCCTGCTCGAAACCGCCATGTCCTGGATGTCGCTGCTCACCGCAATGTTTCTTGCCTCGGGCCAGCTCCCCAAAAAGATGGGCTCGGCCATGACCTCGATGGCACCGTACGAGCTGTTCAAGTCCGCCGACGGCATGGTGTTCATCGCCGCGGGCAACGACCGCCTGTTCGCCAACGCCTGCGCCGCGCTCGACTGCCCCGAACTCACCACCGACCCGCGCTTTGCCACCAATGCCCAGCGCACCGCGAACCGCAAAGCCCTGCATGAAGCGCTCGAGCAGCGCACGCAGCGATTGCCCACCCAGGAAATCGTCGCACGCCTGCGCCGCCATGGCGCACCCTGCAGCGAGATGCACAACATCGCGCAAATGATCGCGCACGAACAGGTGCAGGCCATGCAAATGCTCAAAAACCTGCCCCTGCCCAACGTGCCCGAACACCGCGCCATGGCCCTGCCGCTCGCGCTCGACCACCAGCGCAGCCAGCAATGGGCGCCTCCGCCAGAACTCGGCGCACACACGCTCGAAGTGCTGCAGGGCCTGGGCTGCAGCGATGCGCAGATCGCGGCGCTGCGCGAGCAGGGGGTGATTGGCTGACATTGCCGGAAGCAGCGCACCGATAGCCGCACCGATAGCCGCACCCTCTTGGCCTCCGCGCTTTTTGATCCATTCCCTGAGAGCAACTTCATGAACTTCGACTACACCGACACCCAGAACGAAATGCGCGCCGCAGTGCGCGCGCTGTGCAAGGAGTTTGGCGACGAATACTGGCGCAGGCTCGACGAGCAGCACGCCTACCCCGAGGAATTCGTGCAGGCCATGACCAAGGCGGGCTGGCTCGCGGCGCTGATCCCCGAGGAATACGGCGGCTCCAACCTGGGTATCCTCGACGCCAGCCTGATCCTGCAGGAGGTCAACCGCTGCGGCGGCAATGGTGCCGTGTGCCACGCGCAGATGTACACCATGGGCTCAGTGCTACGCCACGGCAGCCCCGAGCAAAAGCGCAAATACCTGCCGCGCATCGCCGACGGCAGCCTGCGCCTGCAGGCCTTCGGCGTGACCGAGCCCGACGCGGGCTCGAACACCCTGCGCATCAAGACTTTTGCGCGCAAGGTGCCGGGCGGCTATGTGATCAACGGACAAAAAATCTGGACCTCGCGCTTCCTGCAGTCCGACTTGTACCTTTTGATCACACGCACCACGCCGTATGAAGAAGCCCAGCGCAAGACCGACGGCCTCACGCTGTTCCTCGTGGACATCAAAAAAGCCGGCCCCGCCCTGCAGGCCAAGCCTATCCGCACCATGCTCAACCACCACACCAACCAGGTGTTCATCGACAACCTCGAAGTGTCGGATGACGACCGCATCGGCGAGGAAGGCAAGGGCTTTTACTACCTGCTCGACTCGCTCAACGCCGAGCGCATCATCGCCACGGGCGAAATCCTCGGCAACGGCCAGTGGATGGTCGAGCGCGCGTCGCGCTATGCGGGCGAACGCGTGGTTTTCGACCGCCCCATAGGCGCGAACCAGGGCGTGCAATTCCCGATCGCGCGCGCGCACATGAACCTCGAAGCCGCCGAACTCATGCGCAACAAGGCCGCGGCCCTGTTCGACCAAAACCGCCCCTGCGGCCCCGAAAGCAACATGGCCAAGTACCTCGCAAGCGAAGCCGCCTGGGAGGCCGCCGAGGCCGCGATGACCACCTACGGCGGCTTCGGCGTGGCCTGCGAATACGACATCGAGCGCAAATGGAAGGAAACGCGGCTGTTTCGCACCGCGCCGATCTCCAACAACCTCGTGCTCGCGCAGGTGGCGCAGCACCAGCTGGGCATGCCGCGCTCGTATTGAGCCTCTATTTCCGCGCCCAGCATCGCATTCCGCCCGGCATCCACCATCACCCCGAGGAGCCCCTCATGACCCACACGCTGCCACGCCGTCTCGACGCTTCGCTCGACGACAAATACACCCTCACCGAAGGCTGGGCCTACATGACCGGCACGCAGGCGCTGGTGCGCCTCGCGCTCGACCAGCGCCGGCGCGACGTGGCCGCCGGCCACCACACCGCGGGCTTCATCTCTGGCTACCAGGGCTCGCCGCTCGCGGCGATCGATGGTGCGCTGCGCAAAGTGCACAAGCTGCTGCAAGAGAACCACATCGTCTTTCGCCCCGGCGTGAACGAGGAGCTCGGCGCCACCTCGGTGTGGGGCTCGCAGTACGTGAACATGTTCCCCGGCGCGAAATACGACGGCGTGTTCGGCCTCTGGTACGGCAAGGGGCCGGGGCTGGACCGCGCGATGGACGCCCTGCGTCACGCCAACTGGGCCGGCACGAGCCGCCTGGGCGGATCGCTCGCGCTGGTCGGCGACGACCACGGCGCCAAGTCCTCCACCGTGGCCTGCTACTCCGACATCGCACTCGAATCGCTGGGCATGCCCGTGCTCTACCCGAGCAACGTGCAGGAAATTCTCGACTACGGCCTGCACGGCATCGCCATGAGCCGCTACAGCGGCGCCTGGGCCAGCCTCAAGCTCGTGACCGACGTGGTCGAGAGCGCGAGCGTGCTGCAGCTTTCGCCCACGCATCCGCACATCACCCTGCCAGACGCGGACGCGACGTTCGATACCGAGCGCTGGATCCAGCCCGCGAGCCTGGCCACCATCCTGCCCGCCGAAGAAACGCTCTACCACCGGCGCCTCTACGCCGCCCTCGCCTATGCGCGCGCCAACGGCCTCAACCGCATCACGCACGATGCGCACGAGGCGTGGCTTGGCATCATCTGCGCGGGCAAAACCTACCACGAAGTGCGCAAGGCGCTCGCCAATCTGGGCCTCGACGCCGAACGCGCACAGGCACTGGGCGTGCGCGTGCTCAAGCTCGGCATGGTCTGGCCTGTCGATCCGGAGATCGTGCGGCAATTCGCGCGCGGGCTGCACACCGTGCTCGTGGTCGAAGAAAAGCGCCCGCTCGTCGAAGACCAGGTGCGCTCCATCCTCTACGGTGCACCTGGTGCGCCGCGCGTGCTCGGCAAGGTGCGCACGGGGCATTTGTTCGACGCAAGCCCGGCGTGGCTCTTTCCCAACGCGGGCGAAATCAACGCCCTCATGGTCACGCGCGTGCTCAGCCAGTTGCTCGCCGAGCGCGATCCGAGCTTCGCGAACTGGCAGGCGCCGCCCAACACGGTCGCGCTGCAGAGCACGCCCGCCGTGCGCCGCACGCCGAGTTTTTGCTCGGGCTGCCCGCACAACCGCTCGACCAAGCTGCCGCCGGGCAGCCGCACGCTCGGCGGCATAGGCTGCCACGGCATGCAGCTGATCCTCGACCCGGCCAATTGCAAAACCATCTCGCAAATGGGCGGCGAGGGCGCGCAGTGGGTGGGCCAGCAGCCCTTCACGCAAGAGCGCCACGTGTTCGCCAACCTCGGCGACGGAACCTACGCGCACTCGGGCTCGCTCGCCATCCGCCACGCCGTGGCCGCGGGCGTGCCCATCACCTACAAGCTGCTTGCCAATGGCTTCGTCTCCATGACCGGCGGGCAGCCCATCAGCGGCGGCCAGACTGTGCCGCAAATGGTCGAAGCCCTGCGCGCCGACGGCGTGCAGCGCATCGCCGTGGTCACCGACGACCTGCAAAAGTATGCGGGCGTGCAGTTCCCCGCGGGCGTGCCGCTGCTTCCGCGCAGCGAAATGGAGCGCGTGCAGGCCGAGATGCGCGAGTTTCCCGGCGTCTCGGCCATCATCTACGAGCAGCCCTGCGCCACCGAGCGCCGGCGCCTGCGCAAGCAAGGCCAGTGGGAAGACCCGCCCAAGCGCAGCTTCATCCACAGCGCCGTGTGCGAAGGCTGCGGCGACTGCGGCAAGGTCTCCACCTGCCTGTCCATCGAACCGCTCGACACCGAATTCGGGCGCAAGCGGCGCATCAACCAATCGACCTGCAACAAAGACTTTAGCTGCGTCGAGGGCTTTTGCCCGAGCTTCGTCACCGTGCACGGCGGGCGCCTGCGCAAGCCCGAAAAAAGCGCCGCCGCGCCGCAGCGCTTCGACGTGCCCGAGCCCGAGCAGGCACCGCTCGCTGCACCCGTGCACGTGCTCGTGGGCGGCATTGGCGGCACCGGCGTCGTGACCATAGGCCAGGTGCTGGCCATGGCGGCCTACGTCGATGGCACGCCCTGCCTCTCGCTCGACGTGATGGGCCTGGCGCAAAAATACGGCGCGGTCTATTCGCACCTGCACTTCGCGCCGAGTGCCGAGCAGCTCACGGCGCCACGCATAGGCCCAGGCGAGGCAGACACGCTGATCGGCTGCGATTTGATCGTGGCCTCGGGCGACGAGCCCGTGTCCATGCTCGCACCTGGGCGCAGCCGCGCCGTGCTCTGCAGCGAAGTCACGGCGACGGCCGAATTTGCGCGCAACCCCGACTGGGACGCCAGCCCCGAGCAGCTCATAGAGCGCGTGCGCCGCATCACCGGCGCAGCGACCACGCTGGTCGAAGGCCAGCGCCTGGCGGTGGCGCTGCTCGGCGATGCGATCGCCTGCAACATGCTGATGGTGGGCGTGGCCTGGCAGCGCGGGCTACTGCCGCTGTCGCTCGCGGCCATCGAGCGCGCGATCGAGCTCAATGGCGTCTCGGTCGAAATGAACCGCGAAGCCTTCCACTGGGGCCGCTGCATCGCACACGACCCCGCACGTGTCGAACGCATGGTTTCTGGCGCCCAGGTGATCCAGTTCCAGCCGCGCCGCGCGCAGCCAAACCTCGCAGAAACCATCGCGCGCCGCGTCGCCTATCTGACCGAATACCAAAACGCCGCCTACGCCGAGCGCTATCAAAATTTCATTGCCGAAGTGCAGCGCGTCGATACACAGCCCGAGCACAAGCAGGCGCTGAGCCTGGCCGTCGCACAAAGCTACTTCAAGCTGCTGGCCGCCAAGGATGAATGGGAGGTCGCGCGCCTGTACACGCTGCCGAGCTTCCGCCAGGAAATCGCGCAAACCTTCGAAGGCGACTACGCACTGCACTTTCACATCGGTGGCGGCCCTTTCGCCAAAACCGACCCCAAAACGGGCAAGGCCGTCAAGCGCGAAGTGGGCCCGTGGCTCCTGCGCGCGTTCGCCGTGATGGCGCGCCTGCGCGGGCTGCGCGGCACGCTGCTCGATCCGTTCCGCCATAACGCCGAGCGCAAGCTTGAACAAGCGCTGGTTGCCCAATACGAGCAAGACCTGCGCGCGCTGCTGCCCAGGCTGAATGCGGACAACTACACGCAAATGGTGGCTTTCGCCGCGCTGCCGCAAAAAATTCGCGGCTTTGGGCACGTCAAACTGGCAAGCGCCCAAGCTGCCGCGAGCGAGCGCGAACAGCTATTGCAAGCGCTTCAGCATCTGCCGGAAAGAGTCGTCGCCAGGCCGGCATCCAAAGCAGCCTGACAAACCGGTCGCTAGTGCAGTGTTTGATGCTTGAAGCGACAAATAAAACCGATGGATTTTTGGTCTGGGCAAGGCGCAAACCGCAGCGATACCGGGCGGTATCGCGAGGATTTGCAACGCGGCCCAGGCCGAAAAGACGCGGTTTTATGTCGCAGATAGCGTCGAACACTGCACTAGAGGTGGATGCCAGCCACCTTCACAGGCTGGAGACTTTGGTAAAAGCAATAAAAAAACCCCGCTGGCATGACCAGCGGGGTTGAAAGATTTGGTTGCGCGAGAAGGATTTGAACCTCCGACCTTTGGGTTATGAGCCCAACGAGCTACCAGACTGCTCCATCGCGCGGCAAAATCGAATTATACAACAAAAATTTTATTGAGACAAGCTCGATGGTTCCTCAGAAACCTCAGCGGAGCGGTCGACAAGCTCCACATAAGCCATGGGCGCGTTGTCTCCTACGCGAAATCCCATCTTGAGAATGCGGGTATAGCCGCCTGGACGCGCCTTGAAGCGCGGCCCTAGCTCGTTGAACAATTTGGTTACGCTGTCGCGATTGCGCAGACGGCTGAAAGCCAGGCGCCGATTGGCAACACTGTCCACCTTGGCCAAAGTAATCATGGGCTCAACCACACGGCGTAGTTCTTTCGCCTTGGGCAGTGTCGTTTTGATCGCTTCATGCTGGATGAGCGAGTTCATCATGTTTTGCAACATCGCAAGACGATGTGAGCTGGTACGGTTGAGCTTGCGCAGTCCATGTCCGTGACGCATAGTGCTTTCCTTGAGATCATTTATAAAAATATCGCGTGGCCGGATCAGGTACCACCCGATGCACCTTCCCCTGAAAGGGAATGAATAAGCCTGGATCGATATGGCTTATTTTACTGAACTCACCCAAGACACTCACCCAATGATGAGATCTCAGGCTTATGCTATCAACGTTTTTCGAGTCCCGCCGGCGGCCAATTTTCGAGCTTCATCCCCAAGGTCAATCCGCGTGAGGCCAACACTTCCTTGATTTCGTTGAGAGATTTGCGCCCAAGATTCGGCGTCTTGAGCAGTTCATTTTCAGTGCGCTGGATCAAATCGCCGATGTAGTAAATATTTTCGGCTTTGAGGCAATTCGCCGAGCGTACCGTCAACTCCAGTTCATCCACAGGACGCAAAAGAATCGGATCGAATGCAGCACCTGCACGTGCTTCACCTGCCCCCATTCCAGCAGCAGCCTCCGCACCACCTTCGAGCTGTGCGAATATCGACAGCTGTTCGACCAAAATTTTGGCCGACGCGCGAACGGCGTCTTCCGCTGAAACCGCACCATTGGTTTCGATTTCCAGCACCAACTTGTCGAGGTCCGTGCGCTGCTCCACACGTGCGCTCTCAACGGTATAGCTTACGCGCTTGACGGGAGAAAACGATGCGTCAAGCACGATGCGCCCCATGACTTTTGTAGGCTCATCGCTATAGCGGCGCACAGTTCCAGGCACGTAACCACGACCTTTTTCAATTTTGATTTGCATGTCCAACTTGCCGCCTTGCGACAAATGGGCAATCACGTGATCAGGATTGATGATCTCGACATCATGTGGTGTCTGGATATCCCCAGCGGTCACGGCACCTTCGCCTTCCTTGCGCAAGCTCAGCGTCACCTCATCGCGATGATGAAGCTTGAAGACAACACCTTTGAGATTCAGCAAGATGTTCACTACGTCTTCTTGAACTCCGTCAATCGAAGAATATTCGTGTAAGACACCGGCGATGGTGACCTCGGTCGCTGCATACCCCACCATGGACGACAGCAGGACGCGGCGCAAGGCATTACCAAGCGTATGGCCATAACCGCGCTCGAAAGGCTCTAAAATCACTTTTGCGCGGTTATTACCCAATTGTTCCACGGCAATCGCCTTGGGTTTCAGCAAATTGGTTTGCATGCAGACTTCCTCTCAATGCCCCCAGCTCGTTACACCGGTAAGGCTGATAAAACGCCCAAACCGCGATGACTCGCGGCAGGGAGCGCATTTAATATTAAGAACCGCGCAATCAACGCGAGTAAAGCTCGACGATCAAGGATTCATTGATGTCGGCTCCAAACTCATCGCGGTCAGGGATTTTCTTGAAGACGCCCTCGGCCTTGTCTGCATTCACTTCAACCCAGCCAGGCATACCGACTTGTGCTGCCAATTGCAGGGCTTCCACGACACGGTTTTGCTTCTTGGATTTTTCGCGCACCGCGATCACATCGCCGGGCTTGACCCGGTACGATGGAATATTCACCGACTGGCCATTCACCGTAATCGCTTTGTGCGACACCAACTGACGTGCCTCGGCACGGGTGGAGCCGAAACCCATGCGATATACCACGTTGTCAAGGCGGGACTCGAGCAAAGCAAGCAAATTTGCGCCGGTGTTGCCGCGCAGGCGCTCTGCAGCCTCGAAATAGCGGCGGAACTGCTTTTCGAGCACACCGTACATGCGCTTGACTTTTTGTTTTTCACGCAATTGCAGACCGTAGTCCGAAGTGCGGGCACCCGAGGTACGCCCGTGTTGGCCGGGCTTCGAATCGAATTTCGCCTTGTCGGCGATCGATCGACGTGCACTCTTGAGAAACAGGTCTGTGCCTTCACGGCGGGACAATTTGGCCTTGGGGCCGAGATAACGTGCCACTTGAACTTCCTCTATGTCAACTACCGCAACGCTGTGCGGGAGCCACACCCATGCAATCTCATCGCATCGGAGATGGCGGTGGTCTTAAAAAATCAAATACGCCGGCGCTTTTGCGGGCGGCACCCATTGTGGGGAATCGGTGTCACATCGGAAATCGACGTGATCCGGATACCAAGCGCACCAAGAGCGCGCACAGAAGATTCACGGCCGGGACCGGGGCCTTTAATCTCGACATCGAGATTTTTGATACCCTGCTCCATTGCAGCACGACCAGCAACCTCAGAGGCGACTTGTGCAGCAAACGGCGTCGACTTACGCGATCCCTTGAAACCCTGCCCCCCGGAGGAGGCCCATGCCAAAGCATTGCCCTGACGGTCTGTGATCGTAATGATGGTGTTGTTGAATGAAGCATGCACGTGGGCAATGCCATCAGAAATGTTCTTGCGAACCTTTTTGCGCACACGCTGCGCTGCACTGCTGGCGGGAGATTTGGCCATGACTATATCTTTCTATTCTGGTACTTACGCAAAATCAGACGTAGTGAATCGACTCCGTGAAGCACCATTCATCCGGACTGAGGTGGTATTTGCGCAAGCCGCGACTTACTTCTTCAAGGCGGCAGCGCCTTTACGCGGCCCTTTGCGGGTGCGTGCATTGGTACGCGTACGCTGGCCCCGCACTGGCAACCCGCGACGATGGCGGAATCCGCGATAGCAACCAATGTCCATCAAGCGCTTGATGTTCATGGTGGTCTCGCGCCTCAGGTCACCTTCGATGGTGTATTGCGCGATTTGATCGCGAATTTTTTCGAGATCGCCGTCCGTAAGGTCTTTGATCTTTTTGGCATAGGGAATGCCACAAGCTTCGCAAATTTTCCTGGCGCGAGAGCGTCCAATGCCATAGATTGCCGTCAAGCCGATCTCGGCGTGTTGGTGCGGCGGAATATTAATGCCAGCGATACGTGCCATATTAGCGTCCTCTCTTTATCAACCTTGGCGCTGCTTGTGACGAAGGTCTGTGCAAATCACGCGCACCACACCTTTGCGGCGAATGATTTTGCAGTTACGGCAAATTTTCTTGACCGAAGCCGAAACTTTCATTACGTTCTCCTAAATTTCAACATGTTTCGATGAAGTATCATTTCAGATCGCAGCGAATTTTTAAACTGCTCAGTATGCCTTGAAATTGGCTTTTTTCAGCAAGGAATCATACTGCTGCGACATCATGTAGTTTTGCACTTGCGACATAAAATCCATGGTCACAACAACAATGATCAATAATGAAGTGCCCCCAAAATAAAATGGCACATTGTATTTAATGATCAAAAATTCCGGCAACAGGCACACGAAAGTGATATACACAGCACCTGCCAATGTCAAGCGAACCAGTATTTTGTCGATGTATCTTGCGGTCTGCTCACCCGGTCGAATCCCGGGAATAAACGCGCCACTCTTCTTCAAATTATCTGCCGTCTCCCGGCTATTGAACACCAAGGCCGTGTAAAAAAAACAGAAGAATATGATGGCTGCCGCATAGAGCAAGGTATAAATGGGCTGTCCCGGCGTCAAGGTCGCAGCAATATCGCGCAACCAGCGCATTGAATCGCCAGTACCAAACCAATTCATTACCGTAGCGGGCAACAATATGATGGAGGAAGCAAAAATCGGAGGTATCACTCCAGCCATATTCAGCTTCAAAGGCAAATGAGATGATTGCCCACCATAAACCTTGTTACCCACTTGTCGGCGCGCATAGTTCACAAGGATTTTACGCTGTCCGCGTTCGACGAATACTACAAAATAGGTGACGGCACAGACGATCAATACGATGAAAATTGCCGAAAACACACCTATAGCGCCTGTCCGTACCAACTCCAGCAATCCGCCGACAGAACCAGGAAGACCGGCAGCAATACCCGCGAAGATCAGAATCGAAATGCCGTTGCCTAAACCACGTTCCGTAATTTGCTCTCCCAACCACATGAGAAACATTGTCCCAGCCGACAAACTCACAACCGCTGTCATGCGAAATCCAAAACCAGGACTCAAGACCAGGCCCGGAGAACCCTCAAGGGCAACCGCTATTCCTAACGATTGAAACAGGGCAAGGGCCAATGCGCCATAGCGGGTGTATTGGGTGATTTTGCGACGACCCGCTTCACCTTCTTTTTTCAACTGTTCGAAGGCTGGCAAGACATATGTCATGAGCTGCATGATGATCGATGCCGAAATATACGGCATGATCCCTAGCGCAAACACCGTGAAGCGCGACAACGCCCCACCCGAGAACATGTTGAATAGGTTAAGAATGCCGCCCTGCTGCCCACTGAAGAGTTTTTGCAACTGAATGGGATCAATACCAGGAACGGGTATGTGCGCACCAATTCGGTAGACAACCAACGCCAACAATAGAAAAACTAGCCGGCGACGCAAGTCGCCGAATTTCCCGGTCTTAGCGATTCGCCCTGCGCTCGCAGCCATGGGTTTACTAGCCACAAATGCCTTCTTTCGAAATTCGAACAAAAGCCATTAAGCCATAATGCTGCCGCCGGCAGACTCAATGGCCGCCTTGGCGCCCGCAGTAGCACGTACGCCACTGAGTGTAATGGCGCGGCGAATGGCCCCGGTGCAGATGACCTTGACGGATTTAACCATCTCGCCCACCAGCCCAGCTTTCTTGAGCGCCAATAAATCGACTTCGCTCAATCCAAGTTTATCTAGATCGGAGAGCGTGACCTCGGCATTGAACTTCACGTGTGGTGATTTGAAACCGCGCTTTGGCAAACGCCGTTGCAGGGGCATTTGGCCACCTTCGAAGCCAACCTTGTGGTAACCGCCAGCACGCGATTTTTGTCCTTTATGTCCTCGGCCCGCAGTCTTACCGAGACCAGAACCAATGCCACGGCCTACACGGCGTTTGGCATGTTTGGCACCCTCGGCATGCTTGATACTATTGAGTTGCATGATCGATTCTCAAAGAACTTTGACCAGATAACTGACCTTGTTAATCATGCCGCGTACTTCAGGTGTATCTTTCAGTTCGCGGACGCTATTGAGCTTGCGCAGCCCCAATCCACGCACGGTGGCACGGTGGGACTCTTTTGTGCCAATCGTGCTTCGCACCAATTGCACCTTGAGGGTTTGTTGGGTTGTCATTTACAAACTCCGATTCAGGCAAAAAGGTCTTCGACCGCTTTGCCACGCTTTGCAGCAACCTCGGCTGGCGTTGTGGATTTTGTCAAGGCATCGAAAGTCGCACGCACCATGTTGTAAGGATTCGAGGAGCCATGACTCTTTGCCACGATGTCCGTGATCCCCATGACTTCGAACACTGCGCGCATAGGGCCGCCAGCAATGATACCCGTGCCTTTCGGTGCAGGCATCATCATCACGACCGATGCACCGTGATGACCTGTTACATTGTGATGAATAGTACCGTTTTTGAGGGAAACCTTCACCAGATTGCGTCGCGCCTCTTCCATCGCTTTTTGCACAGCTGCTGGAACCTCTTTCGATTTTCCTTTGCCCATGCCAACACGGCCATCGCCATCCCCCACGACCGTCAAAGCCGCGAAGCCGAGAATACGACCACCTTTCACGACTTTAGTCACACGGTTGACAGCGATCATTTTTTCGCGCAAACCGTCATCACGACCTTCGTCCTGCACTTTGGGTTGAAATTTCGCCATTTTTATCTCGCTTCGCTTAGAACTGCAGCCCGGCTTCGCGCGCCGCCTCTGCCAATGCTTTCACGCGACCATGGTACGCATAACCAGCACGGTCAAACGCTACTTTTTCTATCCCTGCAGCCTTGGCTTTTTCAGCAATCCGCTTGCCGATCAACTGTGCCGCAGCTGTATTTCCACCTTTGCCTGCGCCAAGCGACGGGCGCACATCGGCTTCCAAAGTGGAAGCACTTGCCAACACGTTGCTGCCGTCGCCCGATATGACTTGGGCATAGATATGAAAATTCGTGCGATTGACAGTCAAACGTGCGACACCTTGCTCTGCAATGCGAATACGGGTTTGACGGGCACGGCGAAGACGCTGCTCTTTTTTGTTTAGCATGCTGCAGCTCCTTATTTCTTCTTGGTCTCTTTGATCGTGATCTTCTCGTCCGCATAACGCACGCCCTTGCCTTTATAAGGCTCAGGAGGGCGCACGGCACGGATCTCCGCAGCGATTTGACCTACACGCTGACGATCTGCACCTTTGATGACGATCTCTGTGGGCGAAGGCGTTGCTACGGTAATTCCAGCAGGCATCTCAATGTCGACGGGATGCGAAAACCCGACATTCAGATTCAATTTGCTGCCAGAAGCCTGGGCTTTATAGCCGACCCCAACGAGATTCAACTTCTTCTCGAAACCTTTGCTGACACCGAGCACCATGTTGTTGACCAACTGACGCATGGTACCGCTCATTGCATTGGCTTCACGTGAATCATCGACGGGTTCAAAACACAGCTTATCGTCGTTTTTGATGACTCGAACCCATCGGCTTTGGGCCATCGACAGCACACCACCCGCGCCTTTGACACCAATGAGATTCTCTTCGATAGACACATCCACGCCGGCGGGAATGGTCACAGGTAATTTTCCTACACGGGACATTCAGCTTCTCCTCAATGCCACGTTAAGCCACATAGCACAACACTTCGCCACCAACACCGGCAGCGCGCGCTTTGCGATCGGTCATAACACCCTTAGGGGTAGTTACGATCGCGACACCCAACCCATTCATGACTTGAGGGATTGCGTCGCGTCCTTTGTAAACTCGCAAGCCTGGTCGGCTGACACGCTCAATGCGCTCGATCACCGGACGGCCAGCGTAGTATTTGAGGGCAATTTCAAGCTCAGACTTGCCCGCTTCAGTTTTGACCTGAAAACCGTCTATGTAGCCCTCGTCTTTCAAGACCTGGGCGATTGCCACCTTCACTTTGGAGGATGGAACTTTCACGGATGCCTTTGAGACCATTTGCGCATTGCGAATGCGGGTCAGCAGGTCGGCAATGGGATCACTCATACTCATGTCGAATTTCTCCTGCTTGCTTACCAGCTGGCCTTGGTGATACCCGGGATTTCGCCGGCAAATGCCATTTCACGTACTTTGGCGCGGCCCAAACCAAATTGGCGGAAGGTACCGCGTGGGCGACCCGTAATCTCACACCGGTTGCGCTGCCGCGTCGGATTGGCATTCCGCGGCATTTGCTGCAATGCTGCGCGCGCTGCTTCACGCTCTTCATCACTACGCTTGGCATCGCCAACGATGGCCTTTAGTTCCGCATATTTATTTGCGTACTTCGCCACCAATTTTGCGCGCTTGAGCTCGCGCTGGATCAAAGCTACTTTAGCCATACGCCACCTCAATTCTTGAAGGGAAAACGGAAACCAGAAAGAAGCGCCTTGGCTTCCGCATCGGTTTTCGCCGTCGTGGTGATACTGATATTGAGACCGCGCAAGGCATCCACCTTGTCATACTCGATTTCAGGGAAAATGATCTGCTCTTTGACGCCAATGTTGTAATTTCCCCGGCCGTCAAATGCACGGCCGGAAATACCACGGAAGTCACGCACACGAGGCAGGGCGATCGTCACGAAACGATCGAGGAACTCATACATACGCACACCGCGTAACGTCACCATGCAACCAATGGGCTGGCCCTCGCGGATTTTGAATCCAGCAATGGCTTTTCTTGCTTTGGTCACCACGGGTTTTTGCCCGGCAATCTTTGTCAAATCAGCGACTGCATTGTCCATCACCTTCTTATCGGCAACAGCCTCTCCCACCCCCATGTTGAGGGTGATTTTTACGAGACGCGGTACTTCCATTGGTGAGGTATATCCGAATTGCTTCATCAATTCGGGAGCGATTTTTTCGCGGTAGATCTGTTGGAGTCGTGCCATTTTTTATTCCTTAGGCCGCCTTAATTTCCGCTCCGCTGGACTTGAAAACGCGTATACGCGTTCCGTCCGCTTGCACTTTGACTCCCACGCGATCCGCCTTTCCTGTGGCCGGATTGAATATCGCCACATTGGATTGGTGGATGGGCATGGCTTTTTCGATGATGCCTCCCATCTCATTCTTGAGCGGGTTTGGCTTGACATGTTTTTTCACCATGTTGACACCATCAACGATCAGATGCTCATCGTCTTTGCGCAGCAAAACGGTGCCACGCCGACCCTTGTCGCGCCCCGTCAACACGATGACTTCATCGCCTTTGCGAATTTTGTTCATGGCGTAACCTCAGAGAACTTCCGGAGCCAAAGAAACGATCTTCATAAAGCGCTCGGTCCGCAACTCACGCGTGACCGGGCCGAAGATCCGGGTACCGATGGGCTCCAGCTTGTTGTTGAGCAACACCGCAGCATTGCCATCGAACTTGACGAGCGAGCCATCCGCACGGCGGATGCCCTTGGCCGTACGCACCACCACCGCGTTATAGATTTCGCCTTTTTTGACGCGCCCGCGTGGGGCAGCCTCTTTGACACTCACCTTGATAATGTCACCAACGCTGGCATAACGCCGCTTGGAGCCGCCCAACACTTTGATGCACAAGACGGACTTGGCACCCGTATTGTCGGCAACCTCTAGCCGAGATTCTGTTTGGATCATTGCTTTATTCCCAACTTGCACCAGCAAACTCGCCCCTCGAAACCACTCCGAAGCAGCATTAGCCGGTCAGTCTTGGGCCCGCTGTCTGCGCTGTAAACCACTTACAACGCATACTGATGGGCAAGAAATTTCGCACGAAAAGATGCGAAGCCGCGAATTATGGCACAAAGAAAAGCCTTGTCAACACCTGGCCTTGGCTGGAACTGGAATCGCCCCAGGCACCGATGGGAGTGCCCGGCAAGCTGCCTCACCGCTCTCCGCATCCTAGGAGCCTGTCGGACTTTGGGCGTCGAAAGCGAGAATGGGCCCCAGCGAGGCCAGTTTTTGCCGGATTCGCAGCCCCATAGTGGTGCTATGGGGCAAGAAGACGGTAAAAAATGGGCCGCTGCGGCGCATTCGCAGCCGACGATTCCAAAGTCCGACAGGCTCCTAGCGACCATACTGTGCCAAAGTTTCCAGCCAAAATTTCCAGCGGCAGCGCCCATACAATGCCAACCCCGCCGACCCCGCGTGCGGCATGTCCGATCGCCCGGCTCCCATGATCCGCCTGTCTGAAATCAAACTGCCACTGAGCGCAGCAGCCGACCCCGAAGCTGCGCTGCGCGCCGCTGCAGCGCAAATGCTCGGCGTGCCACCTGTGGCGCTCGGTGCACTGCAAATTTTCAAGCGCAGCTTCGACGCGCGCAAAGCCGAGCTGCATGCGGTGTATATCGTCGATGTCACGCTGGCCGATCCAGCGCAGGAGCCCGCGCTGCTCGCCCGGTATACGGGCCATCCGCGCATCCAGGCCACGCCCGACATGCAGTGGCAGTCGCCCGGGCGTGCGCCTGCCGAGCTGGCGCTGCGCCCCGTCGTGGTCGGGTTTGGCCCCTGCGGCATTTTTGCGGCGCTCGTGCTCGCACAAATGGGTTTCAGGCCATTGGTGCTCGAGCGCGGCAAGCGCGTGCGCGAGCGCACGCGCGACACCTGGGACTTGTGGCGCCGCCGCCAGCTGCACCCCGAGAGCAACGTGCAGTTCGGCGAAGGCGGCGCGGGCACTTTCAGCGACGGCAAGCTCTACAGCCAGATCAAAGACCCGCGCCACCTGGGCCGCAAGGTCATGCAGGAGCTCGTGCAGGCCGGCGCACCGCCCGAAATCCTCACCGAGGCACACCCGCACATAGGCACGTTCAAGCTCGTCAAGGTGGTGGAGAACCTGCGCGCACAAATCCTCGCGCTGGGCGGCGAGCTGCGCTTTCAGCAGCGCGTGACCGACCTGCTCATCGACCCCGACGCACGTGGCCAGCGTCACCTGCGCGGCCTGCGCGTGCAAGACCAGGCCAGCGGCGAGAGCTACGAACTGCGCGCCGACCACGTCGTGCTGGCGCTGGGCCATAGCGCACGCGACACCTTTGCCATGCTCCATGCGCGCGGCGTGCACATGCAGGCCAAGCCGTTTTCGATCGGCGTGCGCATCGAACATCCGCAAAGCCTGATCGACCGCGCACGCTGGGGCCGCCATGCGGGCCACCCGCTGCTGGGCGCGGCGAGCTACAAGCTCGTGCACCATGCGCACAACGGGCGCACCGCGTACAGCTTTTGCATGTGCCCGGGCGGCACCGTGGTCGCGGCGACGAGCGAGCCGGGCCGCGTGGTGACGAACGGCATGAGCCAGTATTCGCGCAACGAGCGCAACGCCAACGCCGGCATGGTGGTAGGCATAGAGCCGCGCGACTACCCGCGCGATGCGCAAGCCTTTGCGGCCCTGCTCGGCGGCACCTACGGCGTCGAAGCCTTGCCAGCCGCGCAGACGCATCCGCTCGCAGGCATCGTGCTGCAGCGCGCGCTGGAGGGGCGCGCCTATGTGCTCGGCGGCAGCAATTACAACGCACCCGTGCAGCTCGTGGGTGACTTTCTCGCGGGGCGCGCCTCGCAGGCGCTGGGCAGCGTGCTGCCCTCGTACCGCCCGGGCGTCACACCCGGCGACCTGCGTGAGGTTCTGCCCGATTACGCCGTGGCGGCGCTGCGCGAAGCCCTGCCTGCATTCGGGCGCAAGATCGCGGGTTTCGATCGGCACGACGCCGTGCTCACGGGCGTGGAGACACGCACCTCGTCGCCGCTGCGCATCGAGCGCGGCGCAGATTTTCAGAGCCTGAACACGCAGGGCCTCTACCCTGCGGGCGAGGGCGCAGGCTACGCTGGCGGCATCTTGTCGGCCGGCGTCGACGGCATCAAGGTCGGCGAAGCCGTGGCGCGCAGCATCCTCGCCGCGTAGAGTCCTCGCCGCGTAGAGTCCTCGCCGCGTAGAGTCCTCGCTACAGTCAGTCAGGCGGCCGCGGCGAGCCGCGCGTGCAAGGCACGCAATTCGCGCTTGAGCACCTTGCCGATCGCGCTGCGCGGCAGCTCGTCGATCAGGTGCAGTGCCGCGAGGCGCTGCGTCTTGCCGGCGCGCGCGTTGTACCAAGCCATGATTTGCGCCGCCTCTTCATCCGCACCCGCGCGCCGGCGCACGAAGGCTACCGGCGTTTCACCCCATTGCGCCGAGGGCACGCCCGTCACGGCCACGTCCTCGACCGCGGGATGCGCGCGCAACTGCGCCTCGATGTCGCTCGGGTAGATGTTGAAGCCGCCGCTGATGATCATGTCCTTGCGGCGGTCGAGCAGGATGAGAAAACCGTCCGCATCGAAGCGCCCCACGTCGCCCGTGCGGATGAAGCGCTTGCCCGTGGCGTCGAACCATTCGGCTTCGCGCGTCTTCTCGGGCTGGCGGTGGTAGCCCGTCATCATGCTCGGCGAATGCCCCACGACTTCGCCGATTTCACCGGGCGGCAGCTCGCGCCCGGCTTCGTCGATCAGCCGGATGTCGCTGCCCGCCGCAGGGCGGCCCACGGTGTGCAGCTTGTCGGGATGCTCGTGCGCAGCCAGGATGCAGGTGCCACCGCCCTCGGTCATGCCGTAGAACTCGAACAAGGAGCCGGGCCAGCGCGCCAGCACGTCGGCCTTGAGCGCGGCCGCGAACGGCGCGCTCGTACAAAACTTGGCGCGAAACGAGGAAAGGTCGAAACGGTCGAACTCCGGCAACGCCATGATGCGCTGGTACTGCACGGGCACGAGCATGGTGTGCGTCGCGCGGATCTGCTCGGCGAGTTGCAGGTAGCGCAGGGCATCGAACTTGGGCATCAGATGCACGCTGCCGCCCCAGGCGAGCGAGGGAAAGAAGGACACGAGCGTGGTGTTCGAATACAGCGGCGTGGCCAGCAGCGTCACGCTACCGGGCCCGTAGCCGTGGGTTTGGCCGCGCAACACGTGACCCCAGCGCATGCCGTGCGACTGTACGATGCCCTTGGGCGTGCCCGTGGTGCCTGACGAATAGATGATGTTGAAGGCGTCGCCCGGCTGCACCTGCACGGGCGCGGGGGCCGCGCCTTCGGGCGCGAGCCAGGCGTCCCACGGCTGCCCCGGCGCCACGGTATCGAGCGCAACCAGAGGCATCATGCCTTCCCGCGGCAGCAAGGGGACGGCCTGCGCATCGACGAAGAAAAGGCGCGCCTGCGCGTCGCCGAGCATGGCCGCAAGCGCATCTGCCGTCACCGAGGGCGCGAGCGGCGCGACCACCACGCCGGCGCGCAGGGCGCCCAGGCACAAAGCTGCATAGCGCACCGAAGGAGCCGCGCACAGCGCGATGGCCTCGCCCGGCCGCACGCCAGAGAGCTGCAGGCTTGCGGCGATGCGATCCATCAGCGCATCGAGCTGCGCATAACTCAGGTGCGTCTGCCCGTCGGCAAGCGCGAGGGCCTGCGGCTGCGCGAGCGCGTGTGCATGCACGAGATCGGCAATGGGACGAAAGGGCAGCGAAAAAGCGCCCGCAGGCGCTTTTTCGGTAGAAGGGGCAGGATTCACCATGCAAAAACCTCAAAAATGAACCGATGACGCGCTCAAGCCTGCAGCCGCTGCAGCGCCGCGATGCGCTCCTCGATCGGTGGGTGTGTACTGAAAAGCTTGCCTATGTCGCCCGCGATGCCAAACGCCGCCATGCTCTGGGGCAGCTCGGCCGGGTGCAGTCCGCCCAGGCGTGCAAGCGCATGGATCATGGGCTCGCGCCGCCCCAAAAGCAGCACCGAGCCGGCGTCGGCACGAAATTCGCGCTGGCGGCTGAACCAGGCGACGATGATCGCAGCCAGAAAGCCCAGCACGACGTCGAGCACGAAGGTGGTGACCATGTAGCCTATGCCCGGGCCGCTGTCGCGCTCGTCATTGCGGCGCAAAAAGCTGTCGACCATGAAGCCGATGACGCGCGAGAGAAACACCACGAAGGTATTCATCACCCCTTGGATCAACGCCATGGTAACCATGTCACCATTCGCGATGTGCGCGATTTCGTGGCCCAGCACGGCCTCGATTTCTTCATGCGTCATGTTCTCGAGCAAGCCCGTGGAAACGGCCACGAGCGCCGAATTCTTGAACGCGCCCGTCGCAAAGGCATTCGGGTCGCCGTCAAAGATGCCGACCTCGGGCATCGCGATGCCGGCCCTGTCGGCGAGCCGACGCACGGTATCGAGCAGCCAGGCTTCATCGGCGTTGCGCGGCTGCTCTATCACCTGCACGCCTGCGCTCCACTTGGCCATGGGCTTGCTCATGAGCAACGAGATGATCGCGCCGCCAAAGCCCATCACAAAGGCAAAGCCCAGCAGGGCGCCAAAGTTCATCCCCTGGGCCGTGAGGTAGCGGTTCACGCCGAGCAGGCTGGCGACCACGCCCAGCACGACCACCACGGCGAGGTTGGTCAAAAGGAACAGAAAAATGCGTTTCATGGGTTCTCCTCGTCAATGCAAGAGGGCAACTGCGCCAGCACATAGGGGCGGCGCAAGGCGGTTCAATAAGCAGGCCCAGCCCGGCTACGCGATGTTGTGCTTTTGAGGACGTACCGTGCCGAGCGGCGCATGATAAGAACAACGACGCCAGCGGAAGGAGAAAACCGGTATTCCGTACGGGTAAAAGCCTGAGGGCCGCGCTCGCACAGCAGCGTCTCACTCCGTGGTCGACGGACTCCAGAAGGCCTGCGTGATGCAATCGAGCGCTGCAAGCCGGTCGATGAGGGCGTCCAGGTGTTCGCCATCGACCGAGCTGGCCGAGAGCACGGCTTCGATCTGTACCGCGTCGGCTCCGAAGGCGTGCACGTTCAGGCCCCGCGTCGGGTATTCCGCGGCTTCGAGCGCTTCTTCGAGCCGGTCCAGGGCCTCGCGCTGACGCGCTTTGGGGGCGATGACGAACACTGTGTGCGTCGCCTCCACCGCCTTGGTATCGAGCGGCTGGCGTTCGATGCGGTTGACCACCGGGCGCAACAAAGTATTGGCCGCGAGCACGCACAGCGCGCCCAGCGCTGCCTCCACGATCATGTCCGCACCGGCGCAGGCGCCCACCGCGGCCGAGCCCCACAAGGTGGCCGCAGTGTTCAGCCCGCGCACGTTGCCCTCCTCGCGCATGATCACGCCCGCGCCCAGAAAGCCTATGCCCGAAACGACGTAGGCGATCACGCGCACCGCGCCATCAGGCCCGCCGAGGCGGTTGGCCAAGTCCACGAAAATCGCCGCGCCGACGGCCACGAGCACGTTCGTGCGCAGACCTGCCGTGCGCTGGCGGTACTGGCGCTCGAGGCCGATGAGCCCGCCCAGCACGAAGGCCGCGAGCAGGCTCACGGCCGTATCCAGCGCGGAAACGGGATTGATGTTGGCTACGGCCTGCATGTTGATGCGTTTAACGTGTGGGTGTCACTGCCAGCCGAAGCGCCGCGCGTAAAAACCCTTCATGGCCTGCGTCAGCAGCATGTAGCCGAGCAAAATCAGCCCGAGTATTGGAAAGTACGCGAGCGGCAGCGGCTGCAGCTTGAAGTAGTGCGCGAGCGGTCCCATGGGCAGAAAAATGCCGATGGCCATGATCGCGGCCGTGGTGGCGAGCAACAAGGGCGCAGGGCGGCTTTGCAGGAATGGAATCTTGCGCGTGCGGATCATGTGCACCACCAGGGTTTGCGTCATGAGCCCTTCGACGAACCAGCCCGACTGGAACAGCGTCTGGTGCTCGGCCGAGTTGGCACCGAAGACGAACCACATGACGGCAAAGGTGACGATATCGAACACCGAGCTCACCGGCCCGAAGAACAGCATGAAGCGGCCGATGTCGGCCGGGTTCCAGCGCTGCGGGTCTTTGACCAGCTCTTCATCGACGTTGTCGAACGGAATCGCGGTCTGCGAGAAGTCGTACAGCAGGTTTTGCACCAGCAGGTGCATGGGCAGCATGGGCAGGAAGGGGATGAAGGCGCTGGCCACGAGCACCGAAAACACGTTGCCGAAGTTCGAGCTCGCCGTCATCTTGATGTATTTGAGCATGTTGGCGAAGGTCTTGCGCCCCTCGACCACGCCTTCTTCGAGCACCAGCAGGCTCTTTTCGAGCAGGATGATGTCGGCGGCCTCCTTGGCGATATCGACCGCCGTATCGACCGAAATGCCGATGTCGGCGCTGCGCAGCGCCGGGGCGTCGTTGATGCCGTCGCCCATGAAGCCGACCACGTGGCCGTTGCGCTTGAGCTGGCGCACGATGCGGTCTTTGTGCGCCGGCGTGAGCTTGGCAAACACATCGTGCGCCTCGACCACGCGCGCGAGTTCCGCGTCGTCCATGCCTTCGATGGCCGCGCCAAGCACGATGGCGCCCGCCGCAAGCCCGACTTCGCGGCAAATCTTGGCCGTGACCAGGTCGTTGTCGCCCGTGAGCACCTTGACCTTGACGCCATGCGCGGCCAGCGCCTTGAGCGCGGGTGCGGTCGATTCCTTGGGTGGATCGAGAAAGGCGACGTAGCCGATCAGCGTGAGGCCCTGCTCGTCGGCCACACCGTAGGAGTCTTTCTGCGGCGGCTCTTCCTTGCAGGCCACGGCGACCACGCGCAGGCCGTCTTCGTTGAGGTCGGCCGTCACGGCGCGCACGCGCTCGAGCAGCTCGGGCGTGAGCGGCTCGTCCTGCTCGCCGTGGCGCACGCGGTTGCAGATCGAGAGGATTTCTTCCACCGCGCCCTTGCAGATCAAGAGGTGGTGGTCTTCGCGCTCGGACACCACGACCGACATGCGCCGGCGCTGGAAGTCGAACGGGATTTCATCGACCTTGCGGTAGTTGGCCGCGGGGTTGAGCTGCTTGTGCACTTCGGTGTGTTCGAGCACCGCCACGTCGAGCAGGTTTTTCAGACCGGTCTGGTAGTAGCTGTTGAGGTAGGCCATCTCGAGCACGTCGTCGGATTCTTCGCCCCACACGTCGATGTGGCGCGCGAGAAAGATCTTGTCCTGCGTGAGCGTGCCGGTCTTGTCGGTGCACAGCACGTCCATGGCGCCGAAGTTCTGGATCGCGTCGAGGCGTTTGACGATCACCTTCTGGCGCGACAGGAGCACCGCGCCCTTGGCCAGCGTGGAGGTGACGATCATCGGCAGCATTTCGGGCGTCAGCCCCACGGCGATGGACATGGCGAACAAAAACGCCTCGGTCCAGTTGCCCTTGGTGAAGCCGTTGATCAGCAGCACCAGCGGCGACATCACGAACATGAAGCGGATCAGCAGCCACGCCACCTTGTTCACGCCTGCCTGGAACTGCGTGGGCGCCTGGCTGGTCGCCGTCACGCGCTGGGCCAGCGCGCCGAAGTAGGTGCGCCCGCCCGTGTGCACCACCACCGCCGTGGCCGAGCCCGAGACCACGTTGGTGCCCATGAACACGATGTTCTCGAGCTCGAGCGGATTGCCCACGTCGGTGCTGCGCAAGGTGGCGAATTTTTCCACCGGCAGCGACTCGCCCGTCATGGCCGCCTGGCTCACGAACAAGTCCTTGGCCGAGAGGATGCGGCAGTCCGCCGGGATCATGTCGCCGGCCGAGAGCAGCACGATGTCGCCGGGCACGAGCTCGGCCATGGGCACTTCCACGCGCCGCGGCGGCTTGACGTGCAGCTGCACGTCGAAATACGTCGCCGCCGTGTTGACCACGTCCTGCCCGAACGATCGCCGCATGACCGTCGCGGTGTTGCTGACCATGGCCTTGAGCTTGTCGGCGGCGACGTGCGATTTGCGCTCCTGCCAGAAACGGATGGCCACCGAGAGCACGACCATGGAGCCGATCACGATGGTCGCCTTCATGTCCTCGGTGAGGTAGGAGATCACCGCAAGCAGCGTCAGCAGCAGGTCGAACGGTGTCTTGTAGCAGCGCCACAGGTGCAACCACCAAGGCACGGGCTTGTCCTGCTCGATCACATTGGGGCCGACACGCTCGCGCAACTGCTCGACCTGCGCCTCGGTCAGGCCCTCGGGATGGCTGCCGAGCTGCTGCAGCAGCGCATCCGGATCGCTTTGCGCCGCGGCCACCAGAGTCTGCGCGAGCGCAGGCGGCACCTCGCGGCTCACGGTCGTGCTGGCGACGCTGTCGAGCATGACCAGGCGCCGAAAGTGCCGCCCAAGTCCACGCGAGCGCACGAAGCTGGCAAAGAGTTCTTTGAGCAGGGACAGGTTCATGGTTGGCTCCTTGCGACCGCACAGAAATCAATCGCCAGCGGCGGCCGCCTGGGTGGATGCGTTGTGGGTGTCAAAACTCGGAGTGCAGGCGAACGGCAAAAAAGTTCACCGGACCACGAGACGCGTTGTAGGCAGGATGTTCGACATGCTGCCAGTCAAAGGTCAACCACACGTGCCGCACGGCTGCCCAGCTGTAAAAAACCTCGGTGATCTTTTCGCAACGGTACTCCAAGCTGCCATCACCAATGAAGGCGCTGATACCGCCGCGGGCCAGGTAGGCTTGCCGCTGGCCGGAGATGCCGTTGCGCACGGCCGCCACGCCCACGACATCCTGCTCTCTACCCCACGCTTGGCCTTGCACGAGCGCACCGCCAGAGACAGTGTTGTCGATCTCGGTAAAAGCGTAAGTCTCGGTTTTGCCATCGGAGCGGCTTGCGCGGACGAACACACCTACGCCAGAAGCCACTTCCTGCTCGATGTTCAACCCCCAACCTGTCTTGTGGTGTTCGCGCCAACGTACCGCATCGAGATGGGGTGTCGTGCCAGTGGTCGCAGCGACGTCAAGTGCATCCTGAAAGCGCGACATCTTTGCGCGGCCGCGGAAAACGAGCAGACGCAATTTGCCCGGGTGGCCGAGGGCTTTGTGGGCATGCTCGAGTTCGACCTGATCGCCGTAGTGCTCGAAGATACGCGTATCTATGGGTAAACCATTGGGATCTTTGGGTTGCATGAAGCGCCCGGCGCGCACGGCCCAGGCGTCGTGGTACCACTCGAGCACGGTGCCCCAGGTGTAGCCTTTCGCATCTGCGGGGTAGTCGTAAGCGCCATTTGCCATCAACGCCCAATTCATGAACTGGGTGCGCGGGTCATGGCTGTAGGCGTTGGCGTCGAAAATGTCCGTCACGGCAAGCTTACCGGCAGTAAACACCCAACGCCGCGCAGCGACCGAGCCTGCGAGCTGGTTCTGCCCCGATTCGACCACCGTGCGCTCACCCTCTTCACCCCAGGTCTGGCGCAGGAAAAAACGTGCCACGTTGAATTTGAGCGTGGTCGAGGCGCCGCGCGCCATTTCGCCGTTGGTGAATCCACCCAGACCGGTCAAATTGCTCAAGGGCGCCTCTTGCGCGACCTCCGGATTGAAATAGAGCTCGCCAGCCGGCCAGGGACGGAATCCGAAAAAGGCGGTGCTCGTAAAAGAATAGCTTTTTTCGTGTGCTGGCGACAGACTGTTCGGCCCTGAATACGCTGCAGCAAACGCATTCTTGGCCTGCCAGATATAGGTTGCCTGGAACTTGGCATTCCAGGATTCGCTGCCTGCGTCCTGGCCGGCCAGTGCCTCGCCGGTGAACGTTATACAGCCGCAAAGGGCCACCATGGAAGCGAGCGCCCTACGGCGCTGAGAAGGGATTTTGTGCATGACTTCCCGGCTCGGACGCCTGTAGGAGCCCGAGTTCCAAACCTGTTTTCGTTGATTTTTGGGAAGTGAGAAAACGGCCTTGCCTTACCGCCAGTGCTTCACTACCCGCCGCTGAGGCAGGGTAGCAACCGCGCATTACCCGGTCGTGACACCTGCCTCTGGTGTGCCAATGAGTGGCTGACAACTGGGACTTTCCATGAAGATATGTGCTCCGAAAATGAATGCGCGCGGATTCTGTCACAACGAGGGGATGCTTGCCTTCTCTTTTTCCTATACCCCGTTTCTCACCAGGCGCCAGGGCAGCGCCTCGCCCGCGCGCAGCGGCTTGAGTTCACCCTCGCCAAAGGCAAAGCGCTCGGGCGGCGTCCAGCTTTCGCGGCGCAGCGTCACCCGGCCCGGGTTGCGCGGCAGGCCGTAAAAGGCCGGGCCGTGGAAGCTCGCAAAGGCTTCGAGCTTGTCGAGCGCGCCGGCCGCGTCGAAGGCTTCGGCGTACATCTCGAGCGCGGCGTGCGCGGTGTAGCAGCCCGCGCAGCCCGTGGCGTGCTCCTTGAGGTGCGCGGGGTGCGGGGCGCTGTCGGTGCCGAGGAAGAACTTGGGACTGCCGCTCGTGGCCGCCTGCACGAGCGCCTGGCGGTGCACCTCGCGCTTGAGCACGGGCAGGCAGTAGTAATGCGGCCGAATGCCGCCCTGGAAGATCGCGTTGCGGTTGAACAGCAGGTGGTGCGCGGTGATCGTCGCGGCCGTGCAGGCGTCGCTGCCGGCCACGTATTGCGCGGCCTCGCGTGTGGTGATGTGCTCGAAGACGATCTTGAGCGCGGGGAAGTCGCGCCGCAGCGGGATCAGGCGCGTGTCTATGAACACGGCCTCGCGGTCGAACACATCGACCGCGGGGTCGGTGACCTCGCCGTGTAGCAGCAGCGGCATGCCCAGGCGCTGCATGGCTTCGAGCGTGGGGTAGGTTTTGCGCAGATCGGTCACGCCCGCGTCGCTGTTGGTCGTGGCGCCGGCCGGGTAGAGCTTGACCGCGACTACGCCGGCCGCGTGCGCGCGCTCGACCTCCGCGGGGGCGAGCTGGTCGGTGAGGTACAGCGTCATGAGCGGCTCGAAGTGCAGGCCCGCAGGCACGGCGGCAAGGATGCGCTGCCGGTACGCGAGCGCCTGCGCCGTCGTGGTCAC
Source organism: Extensimonas vulgaris (assembly GCF_003337425.1). GTDB lineage: Bacteria > Pseudomonadota > Gammaproteobacteria > Burkholderiales > Burkholderiaceae_C > Extensimonas > Extensimonas vulgaris. The sequence continues at coordinate 196,381 of NZ_QPJU01000003.1, read as the reverse complement.
GGGCGGGCGCAGGTTGGGCATGATGATCGCGCGCCCGAACTGCGCCGCCGTGTGCGGCACCACGGTCTGCAGTGCGGCCCCGTCGCGCACATGCAGGTGCCAGTCGTCGGGGCGGGTGAGGGTCAGGGTGGTGGCTGCGGTGTTCATGGCGGAGATTGTCCCATCGGTGCAGATGCTTCTTTAATCATAGCCTTCAGCGCTTGATATGCCTTGTCAGAAGGCCAAAAACGCTTGAAATCATTGACCAGCGTCGCACCCGTATTGTTTGCCGGTAATATGCCCTACCTACCAACCGGGGAGTTGCCATGGGCCAAGCCGCAGAAAAACCCGTTTTCACGCCGCAGGACTACCTCGCCTGGGAGGCCGAGCAGCCCGAGCGCCATGAATACCTCGATGGTGAAGTGTTCGCCATGGCCGGCGCCGAAGACCGGCACGTGACGGTGTCCGGCAACCTCTACATGGCCTTGCGCCAGCACCTGCGCGGTAGCTCCTGCCGCACCTACATGAGCGAGATGCGCCTGCATGTGGCCGCGGCGAATGGCTACTTTTACCCCGATGTGATGGTGACTTGCAGCGCCCGCGACCTCGCGAGCCCGCTCGTCAAGACCGAGCCCAAGCTGATCGTCGAAGTGCTCTCGCCCAGCACCGCTGCCTATGACCGCGGCCTCAAGTTCAGCCATTACCGGCGCCTCGAGAGCCTCGAGGAATACGCGCTCATTGACCTCGACACGCGCAGCACCGACTGCTTTCGCAAAAGCGCCGAGGGCCTGTGGGTGCTGCACCCGTTCGCATGCGACGAAACCGTGGTGCTCGCAAGCGTGGGCCTGGAGCTGCCGCCAGAGCAGCTGTTTGCCGATGTGATCGATTGAGCCTTGCGCTTTCATCCACCACCCGAGGACCTCGCCATGGGCCAAGCCGCAGAAAAACCTGTTTTCACTCCACAGGATTACCTTGCCTGGGAGGCCGAGCAGCCCGAGCGCCATGAATACCTCGACGGTGAAGTGTTCGCCATGGCCGGCGCCGAAGACCGGCACGTGACGGTCAGCATGAACCTCGCTTTTGCGCTGCGCCAGCACCTGCGCGGCAGCCCGTGTCGCACCTACATGAGCGAGATGCGCCTGCATGTGGCCGCGGCCAATGGCTACTTTTACCCCGATGTGATGGTGACTTGCAGCGCCCGCGACCTCGCGAGCCCGCTCGTCAAGACCGAGCCCAAACTGATCGTCGAAGTGCTCTCGCCGAGCACCGCCGCCTACGACCGCGGCCTCAAGTTCAGCCATTACCGGCGCCTCGAGAGCCTCGAGGAATACGCGCTCATTGACCTCGACACGCGCAGCACCGACTGCTTTCGCAAAAGCGCCGAGGGCCTGTGGGTGCTGCACCCGTTCGCAC
>NZ_QPJU01000003.1:0-194891 GCF_003337425.1 Extensimonas vulgaris | reverse complement strand
AGCCTCGAGGAATACGCGCTCATTGACCTCGACACGCGCAGCACCGACTGCTTTCGCAAAAGCGCCGAGGGCCTGTGGGTGCTGCACCCGTTCGCACGCGACGAGACCGTGGTGCTCGCAAGTGTGGGCCTGGAGCTGCCGCCAGAGCAGCTGTTTGCCGATGTGATCGACTAATGCGGGACTGGTCGCTATTTTTTATGCAGCTGCTTGCGCAGACACCATAAGCACGAACAGCCCTTTTTGCTTGTAAGAAAGCGACGGCGCGTCAGTGCTGCAGGATCTTGTCCAGGAACTCCTTGGTGCGCGGCTGGCGCGCCTCGGGATGGTCGAAGAACTCGTCCCGGCTGCAGTCTTCCAGAATCCGGCCGCCCACGTCCATGAAGATCACGCGGCTGCTGACCTTGCGCGCAAAGCCCATTTCGTGCGTCACGACCATCATGGTCATGCCTTCGCGCGCAAGGCCCACCATCACGTCGAGCACCTCGCCGACCATTTCAGGGTCCAGCGCCGAGGTGGGCTCGTCGAACAGCATCACGATCGGGTCCATGCTGAGCGCGCGCGCAATCGCCACGCGCTGCTGCTGGCCGCCCGAGAGCTGGCCGGGGAACTTGTCCTTGTGCGCGCCGAGGCCCACGCGCTCGAGCATCTGGAGGCCACGCTTCAAGGCCTCGTCAGGGCTGCGCCCGAGCACCTTGACCTGTGCGAGCGTGAGGTTGTCCGTCACCGAGAGGTGCGGAAACAGCTCGAAGTGCTGGAACACCATGCCCACGCGACTGCGCAGGCGCGGCAGGTCGGTCTTGGGGTCGTGCACGGGTACGCCATCGACATAGATTTCGCCCTTCTGGAAAGGCTCGAGCGCGTTGATGGTCTTGATCAGCGTGGATTTGCCCGAGCCCGAGGGGCCGCACACCACCACCACCTCGCCCTTGTGAATGGTGGTGGAGCAATCGGTGAGCACCTGCACGGGGCCGTACCACTTGGAGACGTTTTTGAGTTCGATCATGGCTTGCATGGGGGTGTTCTTTCTGATCAGCGCACGATGGCGATTTTCTGGTGCAGGCGCTTGACCAGCCTCGACAGCGCATAGCACAGCACGAAATAAACCACGGCCGCGGCCAGGTAGCTCTCGATCGGGCGGCCGAAATTCTTGCCCGCGATCTCGAAGCCCTTGAGCAGGTCGTAGGCGCCGATCGCATAGACCAGCGAGGTGTCCTGGAACAGGATGATGGTCTGCGTGAGCAGCAGCGGCAGCATGTTGCGAAAAGCCTGCGGCAGCACCACGAGCCGCATCACCTGGGCGTAGCGCATGCCCAGCGCCTGCCCCGCGAGCACCTGGCCGCGCGGCACCGACTGGATGCCGGCGCGCATGATCTCGCTGAAGTACGCGGCCTCGAACGCGACGAAGGTGATCACCGCCGACCACTCGGCGCCTATGGGCCGGCCGATGAGCGCAGGCACGAGCAGAAAGAACCACAAAATCACCATCACGAGCGGGATGCTGCGCATGCCGTTGACGTAGATCGTCGCGGGCCAGGCCAGCCAGCGCAGGCCCGACAGGCGCATGAGCGCGAGCAGCGTGCCCAGCACCACGCCGCCCACGGTGGCAACCAGCGTGAGCAGCAGGCTGAAATACAGCCCCTTGAGCAGAAAGTTGGAGACCAGCTCCCAGCTGAAGAAAGAAAAGTCGAGCTGCATGCTCAATGCCCCCCGCCAACGGCCCCAGGCACCACGAGCCCCGGCACGCGCAGGCGCTTTTCGATGAGCGCCATGACGCGGTTGATCGCAAAGGCCGACAGCACGTACAGCGCGGTCACGGCCAGATATATCTCGACACCGCGCGAGGTTTCCTCCTGCGCCTGCATGGCGAACATGGTGAGCTCGGCCACCGACACGGCAAAGGCCACCGACGAGTTCTTGAACACGTTCATCGCCTCGCTCGTGAGCGGCGGGATGACGATGCGAAACGCCTGCGGCAGCAGCACGTAACGATAGACCTGCCAGGGCGTCAGGCCCAGCGCCTGCGCCGCGTAGCGCTGCCCGCGCGGCAGCGCCTCGATGCCCGCGCGCACCTGCTCGGCCACGCGTGCCGAGGTGAAAAAGCCCAGGCCCAGCACCACGAGCACGAAGCCCGGCACGCCCTTGAGCGCCGGCACGAGCGCGGGCACCACGTGGTACCAGACGAAAATCTGCACGAGCAACGGAATGTTGCGAAACAGCTCGACCCAGGCGTTGCCCAGGCGCACCACGAGCGGGTGCCCCTGCAGCGTGCGCAGCGTGCCGATCACGGTGCCCAGCACCAGCGCGATCAACAAGGCCAGCAGCGATACCGTCACCGTCCAGCCCCAGGCCGACAACATCCAGTCCAGATAGGTCACGCTGCCGCCGTGCCCGAAGCAGCCGGACACGGGCTCCTGATCCAGCGTGTCCTGGCAAAACACCTGCCATTCCCAACGCATAAGCCCTCCTCATGGGCAGGGTGCGGCGCAGGCCGCACAAAAAAGCCCCTCGCATGCCTTGCGCGAGGGGCAGTCGCAGGCGTGCGTGCTTATTTTTTCAGCACGTAGTCTTCCATGGGCTTGTCGTTCGGGTGCGCCCAGGCTTCCTTGGTGTATTCGGACAAAGGCAGGCCGATCACCGTGTTGGTGGGTGGAATGGGCTGCATGAACCACTTGTCGTAGAGCTTGGCGAGCGAGCCGTCGGCGATCTGGCGTTTGATGCTGTCATCGACTGCTTTCTTGAACGCCGGATCGTCCTTGCGCATCATGCACGCGATGGGCTCGACCGAGAGCACCTCGCCCACGATCTTGAAGTCCTGCGGGTTCTTGGCCTTGGCGATGTTGGCCGCGAGGATGGAGCCGTCCATCACGAAAGCATCGGCACGGCCCGATTCGAGCAACAAAAAGCTGTCGGCGTGGTCTTTGCCATAGACCTCCTTGAAGTCGATGCCGCCGGCGCGCTCGTGCTTGCGCAGCGTCTGCACCGAGGTCGTGCCCGTGGTCGTGGCCACGGTCTTGCCGTTCAGGTCCTTGATCGACTGGATGCCCGAATTCGCCTTGACGGCCATGCGCACCTCTTCGACGTAGGTGGTGACGGCAAAAGCCACGTCTTTCTGGCGCGCGCGGTTGTTCGTGGTCGAGCCGCACTCCAGATCGACCGTGCCGTTGACCACGAGCGGAATGCGGTTTTGCGAGGTCACGGGCTGGTATTTGATTTCGAGCTTCTGCAAGCCGAGCTGCTTGCGGATGTCTTCGAGGATGCGCTCGCCCATCTCGGTGTGAAAGCCCACGTACTTGCCGTTGCCCAGCGTGTACGACAGGCCAGAGGACTCGCGCACGCCCAGCGTCACGCTGCCCGTGGCCTTGATCTTGGCCAGCGTGTCGTTGGCCTGCGCCAAAGCACCCTGGCTGCCAAGGCCTCCAAAGGCCGCAAACACCAGCGCCGCGAGGGCGGCTTTGGCAAAAGAACGTTTTTGCATTGCAATCTCCTTGTGAGAAATTTCCACCGGCGGCCCTCTGCGAACGGAGCCGCCGCACGACTTGGTAACAAAACAGAAGCGAAGCAATTTTCGCACCGTTTTGCACCAATGCCGTCAACCGTCAACCCTGGGATTTGCGCTGCGCCGCCGGTACCGCTTGCGCCTCTTTCGTCTCCTGCGCCTGCAAATGGCTCCACAACGCCTGCGCGCGGCTTTGTTCGGCGTCCTTGCCTGCGGGCCTGGCGCGGTAGGCGCGCACGGAAAGGCGCAGCTGCAGCGCCTCGCCCGCCTGCGCGTCAGCGGGCAGCGCGCTCACGAGCCGCTGGGCGCGCAGTTCTTCGCGCACCGCACTGTGGGGCAAAAAAGCCAGGCCGTGCCCTTCGAGCGCCATGGCCTTGAGGCCCTCGGCCATGTCGGTTTCATAGACGCGCTCGAGCCGGCCCGCGATGTCCGTCTGCTTGAGCAACAACTCTGCCAAATGCCCGAGGTAGGCGCCAGGCGCGTAGCCGAGATAAGGCTGCGGCCGCACTGCCTGGCCCGCGCGGGTGGGCAGGCGAAACAGCGGCTGTCCATGGGCGTCGGGCTTGCTGTAGGGCGCGAGCAGCTCCTCGCCGAGCTGCACCATCTCGTAGCGCTCGGCGTCGAGCTGCAGGGGCAGCGCCGAGTGGTGGTAGGCGATCAGCAGGTCGCAGCCGCCTTCGACCAGGCGCAGCACGGCGTCGTGCACATTGAGCGCCGCGAGGCGGCTCTTGAACGGGCCGAATTCGGCGTGCAGGCGCGACACCCAGGCCGGGAAAAACGTGAACGCCAGCGTGTGCGGCACCGCGAACGCGATCACGTCCTGCCCCGCCGCAGCCTGAGCGCGCAGCATGGCGCGCGTGCCCTGCAGCGCCTGCAGCCATTCGAGCGCCTGCGCGTACAGCGTCTGGCCCGCGGGCGTGAGGCGCAGCGGGTAGGCGCTGCGATCGACGAGGTCGGTGCCGGCCCAGGCCTCGAGCGCCTGGATGCGGCGCGAAAACGCCGGCTGCGTCACATGCCGCAACTGCGCCGAGCGGCTGAAGCTGCGCGTTTCGGCCAGGCTGACGAAGTCTTCGAGCCACTTGGTTTCCATCGGGGCATTATCGCGAGACGAACGCGACAGCCGCGCCATGCGGCTTTGGGCATGCGGCTTTGGGCACGCCCATCCGCTAACATCCCGCGACCACGTTTTTGCCGCGCCCCATGACCGTCCCTACCGATACCCTCCACTCCCGCGCCGAGGCTGAAGAAGCGCCCGGCGGCGCCTGCCCGATCCCGCTGGTCGCCCCCGTGCCCGACGAGCCGCGCTCGCTGCGCATCGAAGACTGGCTCACCGTGGGCGTGATGGCGCTGCTCGCGCTGATCACCTTTGCGAACGTGCTGGTGCGCTACTTCACGAACAGTTCGTTCGCCTGGACGGAGGAAATCTCGGTATTCCTCATGATCGTGCTCGCGCTCGTGGCGGGCTCGGCCGCGGTGGCGCGCAACCAGCACATCCGCATCGAATATTTCGCCGAAAGCGGCTCGCCCGCGCGGCGCCGGCGGCTCGCGCAGCTGGGCGCGGCCATGGTCGCGCTGCTGTTCGGGCTCATGGCCGTGCTCAGCGTGCGCGTGGTCTGGGACGACTACCGCTTTGGCGAGACTTCGCCCGGCATCGGCGTGCCGCAGTGGTGGTACTCGGGCTGGCTGCCGCTGCTGTCGGCGCTGATCACGCTGCGCGCGCTCGGCCTGCTGCGCCGCTTCAGCCGCCTGCCGCTGCACGAAAGCCCCGCAGCGGGGGGAGCTCCAGCGGAGCGCGCACCATGATCGCGACGCTGCTCTTTGCGGCTTTCATGCTGTTGATGCTGCTGGGCGTGCCGATAGCCGCGTCGCTGGGGCTCGCGGGCGCCGCGGCCATTGCGCTCGCGAATGCCGGCAGCCAGTGGTTCGGCCTGCTCGCCGTGCCGCAGAACTTTTACGCGGGGCTGGGCAAGTACCCGCTGCTCGCGATCCCGATGTTCGTGCTCGTGGGCTCGATCTTCGACCGCTCGGGCGTGGCGCTGCGGCTCGTGAACTTTGCGTTCGCCATCGTCGGGCGCGGCCCCGGCATGCTGCCGCTCGTGGCGATCGCGGTGGCCATGTTTCTTGGCGGCATCTCGGGCTCGGGGCCGGCGAACGCGGCGGCCGTGGGCGGCGTGATGATCGCGGCCATGAACCGCGCGGGCTACCCGGCCAGCTATTCGGCGAGCGTGGTGGGCGCGGCGGCGGCCACCGACATTCTGATTCCGCCCTCGGTCGCCTTCATCATCTATTCAGTGCTCGTGCCCGGCGCCTCGGTGCCGGCGCTGTTTGCCGCGGGCATGGTGCCGGGCGTGCTCGCGGGCCTGGCGCTGATCGTGCCGGCCGTGTGGCTCGCGCGCAAGCACGGCATGGGCGCGCAGGAGGCCGCGCTGCCGCGCCCGCCGTTCTGGCGCAGCCTGCGCGAGGCCGTGTGGGGGCTGGTCGCGCCCGTGCTGATCCTGGGCGGCATGCGCGCGGGCTGGTTCACGCCCACCGAGGCCGCCGTGGTCGCGGTGTTCTACGGCCTGTTCGTGGGCATGGCGATCCACCGCACGATCCGGGTGCGCGATCTGTTCGACATCCTGCGCGAGTCGGGCGAGCTCTCGGCCGTGATCCTGCTCGTGGTCTCGCTCGCAGGGATTTTTGCCTACTCGCTCTCGACCCTGGGCGTGATCGACCCGATCACCAACGCCATCGTCCATTCGGGCCTGGGTGAATACGGTGTGCTCGCACTGCTGATCCTGCTGCTGGTCACGGTGGGCATGTTCCTCGACGGCGTGTCGATCTTTTTGATCTTCGTGCCGCTGCTGTGGCCCATCGTGCAGCACTACCACTGGGACCCGGTGTGGTTCGGCGTGCTGCTCACGCTCAAAGTGGCGCTGGGCCAGTTCACGCCGCCGCTGGCCGTGAACCTCATGGTGTCGTGCCGCATCGCCAACGTGCGCATGGAAGACACCGTGCGCTGGGTCGGCCCCATGCTGCTGGCCATGGGGCTCGTGATGCTGGCCGTGATCGTCTGGCCGCAGCTCGCGCTGTGGTTGCCGCAGGTTATGGGTTATTGATGTTTTTGGCCTAGCAGCCTGTCGGACTTTGGGCGTCGAAAGCGAGAAGGTGCCCCAGCGAGGCCAGTTTTTGCCGGATTCGCAGCCCCATAGTGGTGCTATGGGGCAAGAAGACGGTAAAAAATGGGCCGCTGCGGCGCATTCGCAGCCGACGACTCCAAAGTCCGACAGGCTGCTAGAGTGCAGTGTTCGACGCTATCTGCGACATAAAACCGCGTCTTTTCGGCCTGGGCCGCGTTGCAAATCCTCGCGATACCGCCCGGTATCGCTGTGGTTTGCGCCTTACCCAGACCAAAAATCCATCGGTTTTATTTGTCGCATCAAGCATCAAACACTGCACTAGCGCTTATGGGATAAGCGCTGGCAGCTCTTTTTTATATAGTAAGGAGACCTTCGCATGACCATCCGCCGCACCCTGCTCGCCCTCGCCGCGGCCGCCAGCGCCGCACTCACGCTCGGCGCTGCCGCGCCCGCCGCCGCGCAAACCTACAAAAGCGAATACCGCATGTCGTTGGTGCTCGGCCCGTCTTTCCCTTGGGGCAAGGGCGGCGAGCTCTGGGCCGACAAGGTGCGTCAGAAGACCAACGGCCGCATCAACATCAAGCTCTACCCCGGCGTGTCGCTGATCCAGGGTGACCAGACGCGCGAATTCTCCGCGCTGCGCCAGGGCGTGGTTGACATGGCCGTGGGCTCGACCATCAACTGGTCGCCGCAGGTCAAGCAGCTCAACCTGTTCTCGCTCCCCTTTCTGATGCCCGACTACGCCGCCATCGACGCGCTCACGCAGGGCGAGGTGGGCAAGCAGATTTTTGCCACGCTCGACAAGGCCGGCGTGGTGCCGCTGGCCTGGGGCGAGAACGGCTACCGCGAGATTTCCAACTCCAAAAAGCCGATCAAGACGCCCGAGGACCTCAAGGGCATGAAGATCCGCGTGGTCGGCTCGCCGCTGTTCCTCGACATCTTCAGCGCGCTCGGCGCCAACCCCACGCAGATGAGCTGGGCCGACGCACAGCCCGCGATGGCCAGCGGCGCCGTCGATGGGCAGGAAAACCCCTTGTCGATCTACACCGCGGCCAAGCTCTACACGGTGGGGCAAAAGTACCTGACGCTGTGGGGCTACATCGCCGACCCGCTGATCTTCGTGGTCAACAAAGAGGTCTGGAATTCCTGGACACCCGCCGACCGCGAAGCCGTGCGCCAGGCCGCGATCGAGGCCGGCAAGGAGCAGGTCGCCCTCGCGCGCAAGGGCCTGGTCGAAGCCGACAAACCACTGCTCAAGGAAATCGCCAGCCACGGCGTGAGCATCACGCAACTCAGCCCCGCCGAGCGCGAAGCCTTCGTCAAAGCCACCCGCGGCGTCTATGACAAATGGAAGGGCCAGATCGGCGCCGAGCTCGTGAGCCAGGCGGAAAAGGCGATTGCTGCGCGCAAAAAATAATTGCTGCGCTAAAAATAGCTTGAAGCGCTTGCAAATCAAGCGCTTTGGATCAAAAACACCTAACAGTTACTGGTAGTGGTAACGGCAGGCGATCACCACCAGCGCCTGCGCGTCCACGCAGTACACCAGCCTGTGGGTGTCGTCGATGCGCCGCGACCAAAAGCCCGCGAGGTTTTCTTTGAGCGGCTCGGGCTTGCCTATGCCTTCAAAGGGATGACGCAAGCAGTCCTTGATCAAGGCGTTGATACGTCTCACGGTTTTGCGATCCTGGAGCTGCCAGTAGGCGTAATCATCCCAGGCAGCGAGCGTCCAGGTCAGCTTGCTGAGGGCGGGCTCAATCGGCATCGACCAGGTCCCGCTGCGTGACCTGACCTTGGCGATACTGCTCGATCGAGCGCGCCAGATGTGCCGCGTTGGCCGGCGACTTCAGCAGGTGCACCGTTTCCATGAGGCTATTGAAGGTGTCGAGCGACATCAGCACCGCATCGGGTGCATCGCGGCGCACGATGACCGTGTAGTCGGCATCGTCTATGACTTGATCGATCACGTTTTTGAGGCCGTTGCGCGCCTCCGAGAAATTCACCACCCGCATTGCGACGGCTCCTTGAGTTGTTCTATTAAAAGTACAAGTCTAGCAGCCCAGTGTAGTGTTTGATGCTTGATGCGACAAATAAAACCAATGGATTTTTGGTCTTGGCAAGGCGCAAACTGCAGCGATACCGGGTGGTATCGCGAGGATTTGCAACGCGGCCCAGGCCGAAAAGACGCGGTTTTATGTCGCAGATAGCGTCGAACACTGCACTAGCGAACTTTGGGCGTCGAAAGGCAGGCTGCTGCCCTTGCGCTGCGATCAAGCCTTCTGCCACCCGTCGCTCCCAGCCCACCCCCAAGCCCTATGCCGCGACTGCCGCCTCGCCGCTTTGCTGCAGCGCCCACATGCGCGCGTAGATGCCGCCTTGCGCGAGCAAGGCGGCGTGCGTGCCGCGCTCGACGATGCGGCCGGCTTCGAGCACGAGGATTTCGTGCGCATCGACCACGGTGGAGAGGCGGTGCGCGATCAGCAGCGTGGTCTTGCCCTGCGCGGCGCTGCGCAACTCGGCCTGGATCGCGCGCTCGTTGGCCGAGTCGAGCGCCGAGGTGGCCTCGTCGAAGATCAGAATCGGCGGGTTCTTGAGCAGCGTGCGCGCGATCGCCACGCGCTGCTTTTCGCCGCCCGAGAGCTTGAGCCCGCGCTCGCCCACCAGCGTGGCGTAGCCCTTGGGCGTGGAAGCGATGAAGTCGTGGATGTGCGCAGCGCGCGCGGCCGCCTCGACCTCGGCCTGGCTCGCGCCCGGGCGGCCGTAGGCGATGTTGTAGGCGATGGTGTCGTTGAACAACACCGTGTCCTGCGGCACGATGCCCAGGGCGCGGCGCAGGCTCTCTTGCGTGACGCTGCGGATGTCCTGCCCCGCGATGGTGATGCGCCCCTGCTGCACGTCGTAAAAGCGAAACAGCAGCCGCGCGAGCGTCGATTTGCCCGCGCCCGAGGGGCCGACCACGGCCACCGTCTGGCCCGCCGGAATCTCGAAGCTCAGGCCGCGCAGAATGGGCCGCTCGGGCTCGTAGGCAAAGTGCACGTCCTCGAAGCGCACCACCGGCCGCTCGAGCCCCGCGAGCGGCGGCGCACCGGGCGCGTCGGCGACTTCCTGCGGTCGGTCCATGAGCGCGAACATGCGGTCCACGTCGGTCAGGCCCTGCTTGATCTCACGGTAGATCACGCCGAGGAAGTTCAGCGGGATGTAGAGCTGGATCATGAAGCCGTTGACCATCACCAGGTCGCCCAGCGTCATGCGCCCCGCGACCACGCCCTGCGTGGCGCGCCAGAGCATCACCACGAGCGCCGTGGCGATGATGAGCTGCTGGCCCGTGTTGAGCAGCGACAGCGTGCTCTGGCTCTTGAGGCGCGCGCGGCGCAGACGCTCCAGGCTCTCGTCGTAGCGGCGCGCCTCGAATTCCTCGTTGTTGAAGTATTTGACGGTTTCGTAATTCAGCAGCGCATCGACGGCCTTGCTGTGCGCGGCGGAGTCGGATTCGTTCGCCTGGCGGCGAAACTGCGTGCGCCACTCGGTCACGCGCACCGTGAAGACGATGTACAGCAGCAGCGCCGCGAGCGTGATCCAGGCAAAGCCCGCATCGAACTTCACGGCGAGCACGCCGAGCACGAGCAGCACCTCGACGAGGGTGGCGATGATGTTGAACAAGGTGAACGAGACCAGCGACTCGAGCGCACGCACGCCGCGCTCGATGTCGCGCGACATGCCGCCCGTCTGGCGTTCGAGGTGAAAGCGCAGGCTCAGCGCGTGCAGGTGGCGAAAGGTCTGCAACGCGATGCTGCGCGCCGCGCCCTGCGTGGCTTTGGCAAACACCAACTCGCGCAGCTCGGTGAACAGCGAAGTGCACAGCCGCAGTCCGCCATAGGCAAGCAGCAGCCCCACGGGCACGACGAGCAGCGCCGCTGGATCGCCTGGGCGCACGTTGAGCGCATCCACGAGCGCCTTGAGCAGCACCGGCACGCCCACGTTCGCGAGCTTGGCGCCGACCATGAACGCGATCGCGGCGAGCACGCGCCATTTGTATTGCCACAGATACGGCAGCAGCCGGCGCAGCGTTGCCCAGTCGGAATGCGCTGAAGATGGCGCGGCAGGAGGAGAAGATGCGGATTCACCGTGGCGGCGCATGGACGACAATCAAAGGCAAAACTTGCGATTGTGCGCCTACCCGCCAACATCACCGTCGCCATCGCCGCCTCCACGACGCCCCTTCCCGCCCCGCTGCCCGCTGACAAAAGGCTCATGCGCAAGACCCTCTCCATGCTGGCGGGCCGCAACGCCAACGGCAACCTCTTCGTCCGCTGGAGGATGTCGCAAGCAAACCAGCCCAGCCCCAAGCGCATGGAAAGGTGGATAGCGCAGCGTTGCGAAAATTTCCTGCAGCCTTCTTGACCTTTTCTTCATTTTTCTGCCTGGCCCTTCTTCGTCCTACACTGCCACCATGCGTCTGCCTACCGCACTGACTACCAAGTTGATCGCCCTGGGCGTAAGCTTTTTGCTGGTGGCGATGGTGTCGATTGCGATCACGCTGTGGGCAACGTGGAAGCTTGACGGCGGCGCGGCCGCGGTGAACGAGGCCGGGCGCATGCGCATGCAGACTTGGCAGCTGGCCAGCGCGGCGCAGCTGCAGACGACGGTAGCCGGGCGTGCGGCGCTGGTGCAGCGTTTCGACGACAGCCTGCGCTTGCTGCGCGCGGGAGACCCTGCGCGGCCCCTGTTTGTGCCCTGGGACGATGAAGTCGAGGCCAGCTTCGCGCAGGTGGAAAGACGCTGGGCGCAGCAACGCGCGCAATGGCTGGCCGAATCGCCCCCGCCGCCGGAGCGGGCCGTTGCGCTCGCGGAAGAGTTTGTGACCGCAATCGACCGCTTCGTGCTCTCGATCGAGCGGCAACTCGCGCGTTTCACGGCCATCCTCAACCTGTTCCAGTTCGTGATGATGGCGCTGGCGATCGCGGGCGCCGTGGTCATTCTCTACACAGGCTATCTGTACGTGATCCATCCGCTGGCCAGCCTGGCGCAAGGGCTGCAGCGCGTGCAAGCAGGGGACTTTTCCGTGCGCGTCGATGTGGACAGTTCGGACGAATTCGGCCAGGTGGCGGCGGGCTTCAACCGCATGACCGAGACGCTGCAGTCGCTCTACGGCGAGCTCGAAGCCAAGGTGCAGGCCAAGACGCGCGACATCGAGGCCCAGCGGGCGCGGCTCGAGACGCTATACGAGGTCAGCGCCTTGCTGGCTGAAGCGGACACGATAGAGGAGCTCGCACGCGGTTTCGCGCACAAGGTGCGCGAGCTGCTGCGCGCCGACGCCGCCGCCGTGCGCTGGTCGGACGAGGCAAACCAGCGCTACCTGATGCTGGCCTCCGATTGCCTGCCGCAAGAGCTGGCCGAGCAGGAGCGCAGCCTGCTGGCCGGCGTGTGCGCCTGCGGCAGCCTGCAGCCCGATGCGCGCACGCGCGTGATCCCGATCCTGGCGCATGAGGCTGCCCCTATGCGGCTGTGTGCGCGCGCGGGCTACGAGAGCGTGGTCAGCGTGCCCATCCGGCTGCAGCACCGTCTGCTGGGCGAATGCGACCTGTTCTTTCGTAGCCAAGTGCAGCTAAGTACCGAAGAAACGGCCCTGCTCGACGCCCTGGCCAGCCACCTTGCGAGCGCGCTCGAGGGCCTGCGCGCCGACGCCCTGGAGCGCGAGGCCGCGGTGAGCGAGGAGCGCGCGCTGCTTGCGCGCGAGCTGCACGACTCGATCGCACAATCGCTGGCCTTTCTCAAGATTCAAGTTCAGCTGCTGCGCGGCGCCGTGCAAAAAGGGCAGACCGCGCAGGTGCAGCGCATCCTCGACGAACTCGACGCCGGCGTGCGCGAGAGCATAGGCGACGTGCGCGAGTTGCTGGTGCACTTTCGCACGCGCACGAACACCGACGACATCGAACGCGCACTGCAGGAAACCCTGCGCAAATTCGAACACCAGGCGGGCATCGCCACGCGCTTCGCGGTGCACGGGCAGGGCCTGCCGCTGCCGCCGGACGTGCAGGTGCAGGTACTGCACGTGGTGCAGGAGGCGCTGTCCAATGTGCGCAAGCACGCGCGCGCCAGCCACGTCACGCTGGAGGTGGACAAGGGCGCGCGCTGGCAGTTGCGCGTGCGCGACGATGGGGCGGGGTTCGACCCGCAGCAAAGCCGAGGTACATCGCACGTGGGCCTGCAGATCATGCGCGAGCGCGCCGCGCGCATAGGCGCCGAGGTGCAGGTGGTCACGGCACCGGGTCAGGGCACTACCGTCACGCTAACGCTGCCACCGCACCCGGTCGCGAGCGCCACCGCGCCCACCGCCCTTGCAATCGACCAGGAAGCATCCGCATGACCCAACCCGTTCGCCTGCTGGTGGTCGATGACCACACCCTGTTTCGCCGTGGTCTGGTCGCCCTGCTGTCGCAGGACGAGCGCTTTGCGGTCGTCGGCGAGGCGGGCGACAGTGGCGAGGCCCTGCGCCGCGCGGCTGCGTGCGCGCCCGACATGATCCTGCTGGACAACCACCTGCCTGGCGTGCGCGGGGTGGATGCGATTGCCGGCCTCAAGGAAGTGGCGCCGGCAGCGCGCGTGCTCATGCTCACAGTGAGCGAAAACGAGGAAGACCTCGTGGCCGCGCTGCAGGCGGGCGCCGACGGCTACCTGCTCAAAACCATCAACTCCGAAGACCTGAGCGACTCCATCTGCAAAGTGCTCGCGGGCGAATCCGTGGTCAGCCCCGAGATGTTGGGCAAGCTGGTCGCCGCCCTGCGCAGCCGGCCTGCGGGCGCAGCCGAAGGCAGCCGTGCCGTGCCAGGGCACAGTGCGCAAGGAACAGCAAGTGCGGCGGCGGATACTCCCGCGGTCACAGGTGCTCAGGCACCCGGCGAGCCACACGCACAGGCGCCTGCAGACGATTCGCTGGCGCTGTTGTCGGGGCGTGAGCGGGAAATCCTGGCCCTGATCGCCGCCGGCCTGGCAAACAAAGCCATTGCGCGCGAGCTGGGCATCGCCGAGACCACCGTCAAGATCCATGTGCAGCACATTCTGCGCAAGCTCAAGCTGAGCTCGCGGGTGCAGGCCGCCGTCTTTGTCGCCAGCAAAGGGCTGACATCTTCCTCGAAATTGCCATAAAAAAGACCGTCAATAGCCCCATGGCGTGCGGCTGACGCATTCGGGGAAAGAGCGTGTGTGCGACCTGCGGAAATCCCAGGTTTACGCAAGCCTCATAGTTCTTTGGAACGAGGGCAGCACGCCGCCCTCGTTCTTCTGCCGCAGCCGCGGTATGCCATTGGCGGATGTTCAGCGCCGGGCCAAAGTCGGATAGTCCACACATGCAAATTTGTGGAGGAAGACATGGGCAACGAATTGCACAATTCCCGTAGAGCCTGGTCGGTGCTGATCGTCAGCACGCTGGCGTTCACCGTGTGCTTCATGGTCTGGATGATGTTCGGCGTGATCGGCATCCCGATCAAGAAAATGCTGAACCTCAACGCCACCGAGTTCGGCCTGCTGACCGCGACGCCGGTGCTCACGGGCTCGCTCATTCGTGTGCCGCTGGGCATCTGGACGGATCGCTACGGCGGGCGCATCGTGATGGCCACCCTCATGGCCGTCACCATCCCTGCGATCTGGCTGATGAGCTATGCCACGGCGTTCTGGCACTTCATCGTCATCGGCCTGTTCGTGGGGCTGGCAGGAGGCGCCTTTGCGGTGGGCACGCCCTACGTGGCACGCTGGTTTCCCAAAAACCGCCAGGGCATGGCCATGGGGGTGTACGGTGCGGGCAACTCCGGCGCGGCCGTGAACAAATTCGTCGCTCCGGTGCTGCTGGTGGCATTTGGCTGGACCATGGTGCCCAAGGTCTATGCGGCCATCATGCTCGGTGCGCTGGTGCTGTTCTGGCTGTTCAGCTACCAGGACCCCGCCCACCTGGTGCCCAGCAACGTCCGCTTCAGCGACCAGCTCAAGGCCCTGAAAGACCCGCGCGTCCTCAAATACTGCCAGTACTACAGCATCGTGTTCGGCGGCTACGTGGCGCTGTCGCTGTGGATGGTGCAGTACTACGTAGGCGAATATGGCCTGGACATCCGCATCGCAGCGCTGCTTGCAGCCTGCTTCTCTCTGCCCGGCGGCGTACTGCGCGCGATCGGCGGCATCCTGTCGGACAAGTTCGGCGCGCACAAGGTCACCTGGTGGGTGATGTGGGTGAGCTGGATCTGTCTGTTTTTGCTCTCGTACCCGCAAACGGACTTCACCATCGTGACCGTCAACGGCCCCACGACCTTCCACATCGGCCTCAACGTCTATGCCTTCACGGCGCTCATGGCCGTGCTGGGCGTGGCCTTTGCGTTCGGCAAGGCCAGCGTCTTCAAGTACATCAGCGACGACTACCCGCAGAACATCGGCGCCATCAGCGGCATCGTCGGGCTGGCTGGCGGACTCGGGGGTTTCGTGCTGCCCATTCTGTTCGGCATCCTGCTGGACTGGACCGGCATCCGCTCCAGCGCCTTCATGCTGATGTACGGCGTGGTCTGGGTGTCGCTGATCTGGATGTATTGGACGGAGGTGCGCCACACGGACGTGCTCGGCGGCAGCACCGCAGCACCCGCGAACGACTCTTGCGCTTCAGCCGTGGCTCCACGCACGTCCTTGCGCCCGGTGCGCTGAGGCCATCGCCGCTGCGCCGACCTTTTTTTGCATCCCCGTTTTTTCTCGAAAGGCCCATCATGGCAAGCTCTGCATCCCTGGCCACCACGGGTGGCACCTGGCTCTCGCGTTGGGAGCCGGAGAATGACAGTTTCTGGCGCTCTGGCGGCTCCAGACTGGCCTGGCGCACACTGATCATCACCACGCTCAACCTAACCATGGCGTTCATCGTCTGGTTTCTGGTTTCGGCCCTGGTGGTGCGCCTGCCGCAAATAGGCTTTCGCTTCACGGCCGGCGAGCTGTTCTGGCTCGCGGCCATGCCCGGGCTCGCGGGCGGCACGCTGCGCCTGGTGCATATGTTTCTCACGCCCATGTATGGCACGCGCCGTGTGGTGAGCCTGTCCACGCTGTCGCTGCTAGTGCCGCTGCTGGGCTGGTTCTATGCTGTGCAAAACCCTGCCACCCCCTACTGGGTACTAATGCTGCTGGCCTTTTTGGCCGGCCTGGGCGGAGGCAATTTTTCCTCCTTTATGCCTTCCACCAGCCTGTTTTTCCCCAAGCGCCTGCAAGGCACGGCGCTGGCCATCCAGGCAGGCATAGGCAACTTCGGCGTATCCATCGTGCAGTTCGTCACGCCCTGGATCATCGGCTTCGCGCTCTTCGGTGGCGCAGCCTTCATGGGGACGCCGCAGACCTTGACCAAAGGCGGTGTGCAAAGCCAGGTGTACCTGCAAAACGCCGCAGCGGTGTGGATTCCGTTCGTGCTCGTCTTTGGCGTCTGCGCCTGGCTGATGCTCAAGTCGGTGCCCGTGAAAGCCAATTTTGCGCAGCAGTTCGACATCTTTCGCTCCGGGCATACCTGGGCCATGACCTCGTTGTACATGATGACTTTCGGCGCCTTTTCGGGGCTGTCGGCCACGTTCCCGCTACTCATCAAGCAGCTCTTCGGTCACTTCGAGGGCGCACCCGACCCCTTGGCCTGGGCGTTCTACGGCCCGCTGGTGGGCTCGGCCGCGCGCGTGCTGGCCGGCCCCTTGTCCGACAGGCTCGGCGGCGCGCGCGTCACGCACTGGGCCGGGCTGGGCATGCTCGCGGCCACGCTGTGGCTCACCACACTGACCAACCCCAGCGGCCTGGAGAGCTTTCCCATGTTCGTAGCGGCCATGTTGGTGCTGTTTTTCTTTGCCGGCGTGGGCAACGCCTCCACGTTCAAACAAATGCCCATGTTGTTCGAGCCGCGCCAGGCCGGCGGCGTGATCGGCTTTACCGGCGCCATCGCAGCCTACGGCCCCTTCCTGTTCGGCATGCTGTTTGCCGCCTCGTTTGCCAAATTTCAGTCCGCCACGCCGGTGTTTTATGGCCTGGCCGCCTTCTTCGCTTTCAACGTCGTGCTGAACTGGTGGCTTTATGCCCGCCGCGGTGCGACCCATCCCTGCTGATCCCGCGCACCAGACCACAGCCATCTCGGAGCCTCATATGAGCCATTTTCTCGACCGCCTGACCTATTTTGCGCAGCCGCGCGAGGGCTTTGCCCAGGGCCACGGCCAAACCACCGGCGAAGACCGCACCTGGGAAGACGCCTACCGCAACCGCTGGGCCCACGACAAGATCGTGCGCTCCACGCACGGCGTGAATTGCACGGGCTCGTGCTCGTGGAAGATCTACGTCAAGGGCGGCATCGTCACCTGGGAGACGCAGCAGACCGACTACCCGCGCACCCGGCCCGAC
The DNA here is from genome assembly GCF_003337425.1 of Extensimonas vulgaris. GTDB lineage: Bacteria > Pseudomonadota > Gammaproteobacteria > Burkholderiales > Burkholderiaceae_C > Extensimonas > Extensimonas vulgaris. Next base: position 177,890 of record NZ_QPJU01000003.1, on the reverse strand, counting down.
CTGCCCAACCACGAGCCGCGCGGCTGCGCGCGCGGCGCCAGCTACAGCTGGTACCTCTACAGTGCCAACCGCGTGAAGTACCCCATGGTGCGTGCGCGCCTGCTCAAGCACTGGCGCGCGGCGCTGGCCGTGGCGAAAAGCCCGGTCGATGCCTGGGCCAGCATCGTCGAAAACCCCGAGGCGCGGCGCGAGTGGCAGCAGCAGCGCGGCCTGGGCGGCTTCGTGCGCAGCAGCTGGGACGAGGTCAACCAGCTCATTGCGAGCGCCAACGTCTATACCGCCAAGAAATACGGGCCTGACCGCGTGATCGGCTTCTCGCCGATCCCGGCCATGTCCATGATCAGCTACGCGGCCGGCTCGCGCTACCTGTCGCTGATCGGCGGCGTGTGCCTGAGCTTTTACGACTGGTACTGCGACCTGCCGCCGGCCAGCCCGCAGGTCTGGGGTGAGCAGACCGACGTGCCCGAATCGGCCGACTGGTACAACTCCACCTTCATCATCGCCTGGGGTTCGAACGTGCCGCAGACGCGCACGCCCGATGCGCACTTTTTCACCGAGGTGCGCTACAAGGGCGCGAAGACCGTCGCGATCACGCCCGACTACGCCGAGATCAGCAAACTCTGCGACCTCTGGCTGCACCCCAAGCAAGGCACCGACGCCGCCGTGGCCATGGCCATGGGGCACGTGATCCTCAAGGAGTTCTACTTCGACCGGCGCAGCAGCTATTTCGACGACTACGTGCGCCGCTATACCGACATGCCCAACCTAGTGCAGCTCGAGGAGCGCTCCCTGGCGGACGGGCGCAAGGTGCTCGTGCCCGGACGCTACCTGCGCGCGAGCGATTTTGCGGGCCAGCTGGGGCAGACGAACAACCCCGAGTGGAAAACGGTGGCGCTCGACCACAGCGACCAGGTCGTGCTGCCCAACGGCTCCATCGGCTTTCGCTGGGGAACCGAAGGGCGCGACGACGCCGGCAAGTGGAACCTCGAAGACAAGGAAGCCTGCCACGGCAGCCAGGTGCAGCTCAAGCTCAGCCTGATGGAAGGCGAAGGCAGCGCCTACGAGGTCGGCGACGTGGCTTTCCCGTACTTCGGCGGCCTGGAGACACCGCACTTCCCGGCCAACAAGCAGGTTGCGGCCGTGGGTGACGTGCTCGTGCGCAAGGTGCCCATGCGGCGCATTGCACTGGCGCAGCAGGGCGAGGGTGGCCACGCGCTCGTGGCCACGGTGTTCGACCTCACGGTGGCCAACTACGGCGTGGCGCGCGGTCTGCCGGGCGAGAACGCCGCGCTCGGTTACGACGACGACACCCCCTACACGCCCGCCTGGCAGGAGAAGATCACCGGCGTGCCGCGCGGCCAGGTGATCGCGGTGGCGCGCCAGTTTGCCGACAACGCTGACAAGACGCGCGGCAAGTCCATGGTCATCATCGGCGCCGCGATGAACCACTGGTACCACAGCGACATGAACTACCGCGGCATCATCAACATGCTGATGATGTGCGGCTGCATAGGCCAGAGCGGCGGCGGCTGGTCGCACTACGTGGGGCAGGAAAAGCTGCGCCCGCAGACCGGCTGGACGGCGCTGGCCTTCGCGCTTGACTGGGTGCGCCCGCCGCGCCAGATGAACAGCACGAGCTTTTTCTACGCCCACACCGACCAGTGGCGCTATGAAAAGCTCGGCGTCGAGGAAATTCTCTCGCCGCTCGCAGACCCCGCCCAATTCGGCGGCAGCCTGATCGACTACAACGTGCGCGCCGAGCGCATGGGCTGGCTGCCCAGCGCCCCGCAGCTGCAGACCAATCCGATCCAGGTGGTGAAAGATGCGCAGGCCGCGGGCCTGGACCCCAAGGACTACGCCGTCAAGGCGCTGCAGGACGGCAGCCTCAAGATGAGCTGCGAAGACCCGGACCACCCGCTCAACTGGCCGCGCAACATGTTCGTGTGGCGCTCCAACATCCTGGGCTCCTCGGGCAAGGGGCACGAATACTTCCTCAAGCACCTGCTGGGCACCACGCACGGCGTGCAGGGCAAGGCCCTGGGCGCGGACGACGCCAAGCCCGCCGAAGTGCAGTGGCACGACAAGGCCCCCGAAGGCAAGCTGGACCTGCTCGTGACGCTGGACTTTCGCATGAGCACGACCTGTCTGTATTCCGACATCGTGCTGCCCACGGCCACCTGGTACGAAAAGAACGACCTCAACACCAGCGACATGCACCCCTTCATCCACCCGCTGTCCACGGCGGTGGACCCGGCATGGCAGAGCAAGAGCGACTGGGAAATCTACAAAGGCTTCGCCAAGGCCTACAGCGAGGTCTGCGTCGGCCACCTGGGCGTGGAAAAAGAGCTGGTGCTCACGCCGCTGATGCACGACTCGCCCGCCGAACTGGCGCAGCCCTTCGACGTGAAGGATTGGAAAAAGGGCGAGTGCGCCCTGATCCCCGGCAAGACGGCGCCCGCGATCACCGTGGTCGAGCGCGACTACCCCAACACCTACGCGCGCTTTACCGCGCTGGGGCCGCTGATGGAAAAAATCGGCAACGGCGGCAAGGGCATTGCCTGGAACACCGTGGACGAGGTGCGCCAGCTGGCCGAGCTCAACGGCAAGGTGCATACCGCGGGCGCCACGCAGGGCATGGCCCGGATCGACAGCGACATCGACGCCTGCGAGGTGGTGCTGCAGCTCGCCCCCGAAACCAACGGCCACGTGGCCGTCAAGGCCTGGGAGGCATTGGGCAAGATCACCGGGCGCGACCATACCCACCTGGCGCTGCACCGCGAAGACGAGAAAATCCGCTTCCGCGACATCCAGGCGCAGCCGCGCAAGATCATCAGCTCGCCCACCTGGTCGGGACTGGAGAGCGAGAAGGTGTCCTACAACGCCGGCTACACCAACGTGCACGAGCTGATTCCATGGCGCACGCTCACGGGGCGCCAGCAGTTCTACCTCGACCATCCGTGGATGCTCGCCTTTGGCGAAGGGCTTTCGAGCTACCGCCCGCCCGTGGACCTCAAGACCACCGGCGAGGTGATGCACCGCACGCCCAACGGTCACACGGAAATCACGCTGAACTTCATCACCCCGCACCAGAAGTGGGGCATCCACAGCACCTACAGCGACAACCTGCACATGCTCACGCTCAACCGCGGCGGGCCTGTGGTGTGGCTCAGCGAAGACGACGCGCGCCGCGCCGGGATCGCCGACAACGACTGGATCGAGCTCTTCAATGCCAACGGCGCGATTGCTGCACGCGCGGTCGTGAGCCAGCGCGTCAACCCGGGCATGGTGCTCATGTACCACGCGCAGGAAAAAACCATCAACACCCCGGGTTCGGAAGTCACCGGCACGCGCGGCGGCATCCACAACTCGGTCACGCGCATCGTCACCAAGCCCACCCACATGATCGGCGGCTACGCCCAGTTCAGCTACGGCTTCAACTACTACGGCACCATAGGTACGAACCGCGACGAATTCGTCGTGGTGCGCAAGATGCGCAAGATCGACTGGCTCGACGACGAAGCCCCCGCGGCCACCCAGGCCTGAGCAACAAGGAGAACACGATGAAAGTTCGCGCGCAAATCGCCATGGTGCTGAACCTGGACAAGTGCATAGGCTGCCACACCTGCTCGGTCACCTGCAAAAACGTCTGGACCAGCCGCCCCGGCGTCGAATACGCCTGGTTCAACAACGTCGAAACCAAGCCCGGCATAGGCTACCCCAAGGAATGGGAAAACCAGGACAAATGGAACGGCGGCTGGGTGCGCCGGGACAATGGCTCCATCGTGCCCAAGCAGGGGGGCAAGTGGTCGCTGCTGATGAAAATCTTCAGCAACCCCAACCTGCCGCAGATCGACGACTACTACGAACCCTTCACCTACGACTACGACCACCTGCAGTCCGCCCCCGAAACCAAGGCGCCGCCCACTGCGCGCCCGCGCTCGCTCATCACCGGGCAGCGCATGGAAAAGATCGAGTGGGGCCCGAACTGGGAGGAAATCCTGGGCGGCGAGTTCAGCAAGCGCAGCAAGGACGCCAACCTGGCCAGCTTCGAGCAGGTGCAAAAAGACATGGTGGGCCAGTTCGAAAACACCTTCATGATGTACCTGCCCCGGCTGTGCGAGCACTGCCTGAACCCCGCCTGCGTGGCATCGTGTCCCTCGGGCTCGATCTACAAGCGCGAAGACGACGGCATCGTGCTCATCGACCAGGACAAATGCCGCGGCTGGCGCATGTGCGTCTCAGGCTGCCCTTACAAGAAAATCTATTACAACTGGCAGACCGGCAAGGCCGAGAAGTGCATCTTCTGCTACCCGCGCATCGAGGCCGGCCAGCCCACCGTGTGCAGCGAAACCTGCGTGGGCCGCATCCGCTACCTCGGCGTGGTGCTCTACGACGCCGACCGCATCGCCGAAGCGGCCAGCGTCGCCAACGACAAGGACTTGTACCAGGCCCAGCTCGACATCTTCCTGAACTCGCACGACCCGCGCGTGATCGAGCAGGCGCGCAAGGACGGCATCCCCGAGTCCTGGCTCGAAGGCGCCAAAAACAGCCCGGTCTACAAAATGGCCATAGACTGGAAGGTCGCGCTGCCGCTGCACCCCGAGTACCGCACGCTGCCCATGGTCTGGTACGTGCCGCCGCTGTCGCCCATCACATCGGCGGCGAATGCCGGACACATCGGCGTGAACGGCGAGCTGCCCGACATCGCGCAGATGCGCATCCCGCTGCAGTACCTGGCCAACCTGCTGACGGCCGGCGACACGCAGCCCGTCGCGCGCGCCCTGGAGCGCATGCTTGCGATGCGTGCCTTCCAGCGCGGCAAGCACGTTGACCAGGTGCAGAACCTCGCCGTGCTCGAGCAGGCCGGCCTCACGGTCGCGCAGGTCGAGGAGATGTACCAGATCATGGCCATCGCGAACTACGAAGACCGCTTCGTGATCCCGTCCAGCCACCGCGAATACGCCGAAAACGCCTTCGACCTGCGCGGCGGCTGCGGCTTCTCGTTCGGCAACGGCTGCTCGGACGGCAGCTCGCAGACCAGCCTGTTCGGCGCCAAGAAGCGCCGCACCATCCCGATTCAGTCCGTGGTCTGAAGCCCGCGCACCGACGCACCCCAAGGAGCCCATCGTGCCCGTCCCCCATCACTTGCAGCGCCACCCCCAGCGCTACACCCTCAGAGCCCTGGCCGCCCTGTTGCGCTACCCGGACGCGCAGTTGCGCGCCCACCTGCCGGAACTGATCGCGGCCATAGATGACGAGGCCGTGCTGCCCGCGGCGCGGCGCGCCGAGCTGCGCGCCCTGGCCGCCGATATTGGGCGCCTGGCCATGGAGGCCGAGGCGCGCTACGTCGAAACCTTCGACCGCGGGCGTTCGACCTCGCTGCACCTGTTCGAACACGTGCATGGCGACTCGCGCGACCGCGGGCCGGCCATGCTGGACCTGGTTCAGACCTACGCACAGGCCGGCCTGTACCTCGCCCCCGAGGAGTTGCCCGACCACCTGTGCGTGGTGCTGGAGTTTGCCTCCACGCAGCCACCCAAGCTCGCGCGGGCCTTTCTGGCGGAAATGGCGCACATCCTGCAGGCCATCTTCAGTGCCCTGCGCGCGCGCGGCAACCCCTACGCCAGCGTCATCGCCGCCGTGCTCGAGCTCGCCGGCGAGAAAGTCCAGGCCGTCGCCTTCGACCCCGACGTCCCCATGGACGACAGCTGGGCCGAGCCCGAGGCTTTCGCCGGCTGCAGCACACACGGGCAATCGCGCCCGGGCGAGGCCCAACCCATCCACATCGTTCGCAAGACGCCCACCCAAGGAGTTCCAGCATGAAGGACTACCTCACCCACTTCTTGTTCGGGTACTACCCGTACATCTGCCTGACCGTGTTCCTACTCGGCAGCCTGATCCGCTTCGACCGCGACCAATACACCTGGAAGAGCGATTCTTCCCAGCTGCTGCGCGCGGGCCAGCTGCGCTGGGGCAGCAACCTGTTTCACGTCGGCATCCTGTTCCTGTTTTTCGGGCACAGCGTGGGCATGCTCACGCCGCACTTCGTGTATTCGCCATTCATCAGCGCGGGCGCCAAGCAGTTGCTTGCCATGGTTTCGGGCGGCCTGTTCGGCCTGTTCGGCTTCGTGGGCGTGTCGCTGCTGCTGCACCGCCGCCTGTCGGACGTGCGCATCCGCGCCACCTCCAAGACCAGCGACATCGTGTTGCTGTGGCTCTTGTGGCTGCAATTCGCGCTGGGCCTGGCCACGATTCCGCTGTCTGCCCAGCACCTCGACGGCGGCATGATGATGTTGCTGGCCGAATGGGCGCAGCGCATCGTCACCTTCCGCAGCGGCGCGCCCGAGTTGCTGGCCGAGGCGAGCTGGGTGTTCCGTGCGCACATGTTCCTCGGCATGACGATCTTCCTGGTGTTTCCGTTCACGCGCCTCGTGCACGTGTGGAGCGGTTTCGGCACCCTGGCCTATCTGTGGCGCCCCTACCAGCTCGTGCGCAGCCGCCGCGTGGGCCTGGGCGGCCCGCAGGCGATGCGCTAAGGCGCGGCAATGGCTGCAAACGGCTGATCTTCCCGGCATGGCCTGAACTTTCGAGGCGTTCCATGAAACCCCATACCTCCACCGTCACCGGCTGCGGCCACGCTGCCTGCGCCTGCACAGGCGCGCCGTCCGCGCCCGCCCGCATCAACGGCGTGGCCTTGCACCGTACCGATGAGCACCACGGCGCCGACGCCCTGCGCGAGCGTGCGTATGCCGAGCTGCTGCGCCAGGAAGCCGTGCGCGCGGGCCTGTTGCCCGCGCTCGACACAGCGCTCGCGCCCGAACTCGACGCCGCCGAGCGCGCCGTCATCGAATCCATGGTGGAGCGCGCCGTGGCCTCGCCCCAGCCCACGCCTGAAGAAGTGCGGCGCTATTACGAGGCCAACCCCCAGCAGTTCATGCAGGGGCAGGCCGTGCACCTGCGGCACATCCTTTTTGCGGTGACGCCAGGCGTCAACGTGCATGCGCTCACCGTACGCGCCGAGCAGGCCTTGCTGGAGCTGGTGGGCAAGGACGCGCCCGCCCCGCGTTTTGCCGAACTCGCGGCGGAGCTCTCCAACTGCCCCTCGGGCGCGCAGGGCGGCGACCTTGGCTGGGTGGCGCCCGAGGACTGTGCGCCCGAACTCGCGAACGAGCTGTTCCAGCAAAAACACGCGCAATGGGGGCTGGGCGTGCACCCGCGGCTCGTGCATACGCGCTATGGCTTTCACATCATCGAGGTGCTGGAGCGGCGCAAGGGCAAGCTGGCCAGCTTTGACCATGTGCGCGACCGCATCGCGGCGCAATTGGCGCTGCAGTCGCGCGCCCGGGCGCTGCACCAATACATGCTGCTGCTCGCGGGCCAGGCCGAGGTCGAGGGTATAGACCTGGGCGCCGCCCAGACGCCACTGGTGCAATAGCGGTCACTGCATCCCTGCACGGTGGTGCCGCTGCGGTGCGGTGCACAATCCCCTACTCCCTTTTGATTCGTACCGCACCCCCTCGCCATGAAACGCGACACCCTTCCCCCTGAACCCCTGCCGCCGCAGCCCATCAGCCTCGACGTGCTGCGCGAGAAGTACCTCAAGCCCGGCGAAAACAGCGTCGAAGACCTCTACCAGCGCGTCGCGCGCGCGCTCGCCTCGGTCGAGGCGCCCGAGCTGCGCGCGCGCTACGAAAAACTGTTCCTCGCCAACCTGCACGCGGGCGCCATCGGCGCGGGGCGCATCATGAGCGCGGCGGGCACCGACATCCAGGCCACGCTCATCAACTGCTTCGTACAGCCCGTGGGCGACTGCATCCAGGGCGTCGATGAAGACGGCTACCCCGGCATCTATGAAGCGCTGCGCGAAGCCGCCGAAACCATGCGCCGCGGCGGCGGCGTGGGCTACGACTTCTCGCGCATCCGCCCGCGCGGCGCCGAAGTGCGCGCCACCGCCTCGCTGGCCTCGGGGCCGTGCAGCTACATGAACGTGTTCGACCAGTCCTGCGCCACGGTCGAGAGCGCCGGCGCGCGCCGCGGCGCGCAAATGGGCGTGCTGCGCATAGACCACCCCGACGTGCGTGAATTCATCACCGCCAAGCGCACGCCCGGGCGCTGGAACAACTTCAACGTCTCGGTCGCCGTGACCGACGCCTTCATGCAGGCCGTCGAACAAGACCAGCCCTGGGAGCTCGTGCACCGCGCGCGCCCCAGCGCCGCGCTGATCGCCCAGGGCGCCTACCAGCGCGCCGACGGCCTGTGGGCCTACACGCGCCTGCCCGCACGCACGCTGTGGGACAGCATCATGCAGTCCGCCTACGACTTCGCCGAGCCGGGCATCCTGTTCCTCGACCAGATTCAGCGCGACAACAACCTGCGCTACTGCGAAACCATAGAGGCCACCAACCCCTGCGTCACGGCCGACACCTGGGTCATGACGGCCAGCGGGCCCGCGCAGGTGGCAGACCTCGTGGGGCAGCCTTTCAGCGCGCTGGTCGATGGCCGCGCCTACCGCGTGCAGAGCCAGGGCTTTTTCAAAACCGGCACCAAGCCCGTGCTGCGCCTGCAAACGCGCGAGGGCTACCGCCTGAGGCTCACGGCCGACCACCGCGTGCGCCGCGTGGCGCGCAAAACCCGCTACAGCCTCGAAGTGGAGTGGACGCCCGCCGCGCAGCTCGCCCCCGGCGACGAAATCCTGCTGCACGACCACCGCGCAGCCGCCGGCTGGGAGGGCCCCGGCACCGAGGCCGAGGGCTACCTGCTGGGCCTGCTGATCGGCGACGGCACCCTGCAAGAGCACAAGGCCGTGCTCTCGGTCTGGGCGCCCGAGCTGCGCGCCGTGGGCAATGGCAGCGAGGGCAGCGTGGCCTACGCCGCGAGCGGCGCCGCGGGCATCATGCAAGCAGCCCAAGATGCTATCCAAACATTAGCGCACCGCGCTGATTTCACGGGCTTTCAGCGCCCCATCCATGCGCGAGGGGAAGCACGCCTGGCCAGCGGTGCGCTGTGCCGACTGGCGCAGCGCCAGGGAGCCTGTCGGACTTTGGGCGTCGATAGCGAGAAGGCGCCCCAGCGAGACCAGTTTTTGCCGGATTCGCAGCCCCATAGTGGTGCTATGGGGCAAGAAGCCGGTAAAAAATGGGCCGCTGCGGCGCATTCGCAGCCGACGATTCCAAAGTCCGACAGGCTCCCCGGTATGACCCCGCGCCGCAAAACCATCACGCCGGCGATGGAGCGGCAATCGTCGGCCTTCGCCTGCGGCCTGCTGCGCGGCCTGTTCGATGCCGATGGCTCAGTGCAGGGCAGTCAAGAAAAAGGCGTCAGCGTGCGCCTGGCGCAAAGCGACCTGGCATTGCTGCAGACCGTGCAGCGCATGCTGCTGCGCCTGGGCATGGCCTGCACGCTGTACCGCGAACGCCGCCCCGCGGCCGTGCGCGCATTGCCCGATGGGCGCGGCGGCATGCAGCACTACGCCACGCGCAGCCAGCACGAGCTGGTCCTCAGCGGTGACAACCTGCGCGTGTTTGCCGAGCGCATCGGCTTTGCCGACACCGACAAAGCCGCGCGCCTGCAAGCCGCCCTGGCCGGCTACAGCCGCGCCTTGAACCGCGAGCGCTTCACCGCCACCGTCGAATCGCTGGCCGACGACGGCTTTGAAGACGTGTTCGACGTCACCGTGGCCGACGTGCACGCCTTCGACGCCAACGGCCTCGTGGTGCACAACTGCGGCGAGCAGCCCCTGCCGCCCTACGGCTGCTGCGACCTCGGCCCCATCATCCTGCCGCGCTTCGTGCGCCATGCGTTCGGCTTCGACGGCGTGCCCGCGTTCGACTTTGCCGCCTTCGAAAAAGCCGTGGCGCTGCAGGTGCGCGCGCTCGACAACGTGCTCGACCTCACCTGGTGGCCGCTGCCGCAGCAGCGCGCCGAGGCCATGGCCAAGCGGCGCATCGGCGTGGGCTTCACGGGCCTGGGCAACACCTTGAGCATGCTGTGCCTGCGCTACGACGCGCCCGAAGGCCGCGAAATGGCGCAGCGCATCGCCACGCACATGCGCGACGCGGCCTACGCCGCCTCGGTCGAGCTCGCGCGCGAAAAAGGCGCGTTCCCCAAGTTCGACGCCGCCGGCTACCTCGCCGAAGGCACCTTCGCGAGCCGCCTGCCCGCGGCGCTACAGCAAGCGATCCGCACGCACGGCATACGCAACAGCCACCTGCTGTCGATCGCGCCCACAGGCACCGTGAGCCTGGCCTTTGCCGACAACGCCTCCAACGGCATCGAGCCCGCGTTCTCGTGGACGTACACGCGCAGAAAGCGCGAGGCCGACGGCAGCACCAGCGAGTACGAGGTGCAAGACCACGCCTGGCGCCTGTACCGTGCGCTCGGCGGTGACGTGCAGGCGCTGCCTGCGTACTTCGTCTCGGCGCTTGAAATGTCCACCGCGGGCCACATCGCCATGATGCAGGCCGTGCAGCCGCTCGTGGACACGGCCATTTCCAAGACCGTCAACATCCCCGCCGACTACCCCTTCGACGACTTCAAGGGCCTGTACCTGCAAGCCTGGCGCGCAGGGCTCAAGGGCCTGGCCACGTACCGCCCCAACGCCATCCTCGGCGCAGTGCTCGAAGCGCATGAAGGCAGCGCCCAACCAGCGCAAGCAGCTCCTGAAAAAGAAGCAGCAGCCACCGACCCGATGCGCAGCGTGATCGAGAGCCGCCCCAAGGGCGCGCTCTCGGCCGTGGCCGAAAAGCTCGAATACTGGACGCAGGAAGGGCACAAGACGCTGTACCTCGTGGTGTCCTTCCTGCCCGTGCCCACGGCCGACGGCCAGGGCACGGTCGATCGCGCGATCGAATTCTTCATGCCCGTGGGGCAAAGCGGCGAATCGCAGCAGTGGATCACCTCGAGCATGCGCCTGCTCTCGCTCGCCGCGCGCGGCGGCTTTTTGGAGCGTGCCTTGCGCGACATGCGCAAAGTGGCCTGGGATCGAGGCCCCGTGCGCCTGGGCAGCTATGAAAAAGCAGACGGCACGCGCGTGCCCATGTGGCACGACTCGGAAGTCGCGGCCATTGCCTACGCGATCCAAAACATCCTTGCGCGCCGCGCCGCGGCCAACGCATCCGGCACCAGCGCCACGCCCGACGCTCTGCAAAACGCCGACCCACCCGCAGGCATGCCGCCCGTCATGCTCGGCAAAAAATGCAGCGAATGCGGCGCGCATGCCGTGATCCGCAAGGATGGTTGCGACTATTGCACCCAGTGCGGCCACATCGGCGCCTGTGGCTGAGGGTGCGCGCAGCTTTCATCAGCTTTCACCATGCGCACCTCGCAAGCCTTCCCCGGTCTGCACACGCCTGCAGCGGGCTTCGAGCAGCCGTTTGCCATGCTCGAAGCCTGCCACGAGCGCGTGCAACGCATGCTGGCCCTGCTGCAAAAGCTCTGCGCCCACCTGCGCGCGCACGGCTGCGACGACGCAGCACGCCAGGCCGCGCGCGACGTGCTGCGCTACTTCGACCAAGCCGGCCCGCTGCACCACGAGGACGAAGAAAAACACCTTTTTCCGCTACTGCGCGTGCAGGGCAACGCCGAGGTGCGGGCTTTGGTGGAGCGCCTTGCGCAAGACCATGTGCACATGGCGACCACCTGGGCGCAGCTGCGCATGCCCTTGCTGGCGCTTGCGAACGGGCAGCGTTTCGGCTTCCGCGCACAGGAGGAGACTGCACTCGACTGTTTCGCAGCGCACTACGCTCGCCACATCAAGGATGAAGAACAGCACGCCTACCCCGCCGCGCAAAAGCTGTTGGAGGCACAGGCGCTGCTGGCGATGGGGCAGGAAATGGCAGCGCGGCGCGGGGCAAGGCCGCCTCCTTCGGAGACTCCTAAATAAGGATCTGCCTACGCTTTATTCATGCGGGTTCGAGGCCGATTTCACCTCGAACCATGCAGCAATAGAGCCTGCCCTGCGGCCTTTTCGCACTCCCTCGGACAGCAGCCGCAGAGCCAGCAGGGCTCAGTGCACCACTACCGGGTTTTGCGCGAGGCTGGCGTAGCGGTCGAGCGTGTCTTCGACTTCTTCCTGCGTGGGCGTTTTTTGTTGCCAGGCAAGGATTTGCTGCTGAAAGAGCTCGGCCCAGGAGCCGTCGAGATAGACCTCTTTGCCCGAGCGCTTGTCCACGATTTCGAAGCCGTGGCGCACCATGTGCGGTGCGGCAGATGCGCCCGTTTTGGGCTCGGTTTGCTCGACCGCGGCAGGGTCTGCTGCTTCAGGCAGCATGTGGACTACTACAAAGGATTCAGAGTCGTAGAGCATGTGCATGATGTTTCCCCCCATTCGGTATGCGCATCAGATGACCGCTGCTTGACAAACTTCAAGACGTGGCATCGCTTGCAGTATTTCACGAAACATCCAAGCCTGCGCACCATGCACCTTGCGCAAAAGCCCCACGTGGCGTGCCGTCCGCACGTCACGGCAGGCGCCGCACCCCTCAGCGTCGCATCAGGGCGGCCCGCTGCTGCGCAGCTGCAAATCGACGTAGTCGCCATTGCTCTGCGTGAGGCGGATGCGCACGGGCAGGTACTCGAAGTCTGGGGAGAGCCAGAGTTCGGCCTTCTGGTCGTAGTCGCGCTCGGGCAGGCGCTCCAGCCTCCAGGCGGGGATGTCGCCTGCGGGCAGGTGCAGCGTTTCGAGTGCCCGCACGGCAAAGACCCAGCGGTCGGCGCTGCGCGGGCCGATGGTGGGCACGCTGATGCGCGTGCCGGGCACGAAGCGCTGCGGCTGCGCGGCGAACATGGCGCCAAGCTGGATGAAGACGCTGAGCCGGTCCTGCGCACCCGCGCGCAGCGGCGCCTGCGGCGTGTTGGCGCTGAAGATGACGCGGCCCTGCGCGTAGTCGAAGTGCGCCGCGAGTTCACGCCGCGCGATGTCGCCAAAGCGCTCGGGGCGCAAACCCTGCGCGGTGATGCTGCCGGTGCTCGTCTGCGCGCGCGTGCCCAGCAAAAACACGCGCACTTCCTGGCGCGCCTGGTAGCGGCTGCCATCGTGTTGCCACAGCAGCTGTGCACTGGCCGTGTAGTGCAGCCCTTTGACCAGACCTTGCGCGTCGAATTCCAGGCGCATGGGCGGCGGTATGCGCACGGGTGGCGGCGTGCGGCTCGCAGCAGACGCCTCGGCTGCAGCGCCAGGGGCGAGGATTTCGAGGCCTGCGTCGCTGTCGCTGCCGATCGCTGCGGCACGGGCGGTGCTGGCGGCCTCCATGGGGGCGGCGGGGCTGCTGGCCGCAGCGGCAGAAACAACGGGGGCGGCAGCGACGGCCGGCGTGCTGGACGCGGCCATTGAAGCGCCCGCTGCGCCGGTGGCGGGGGGCTCGGCTACGGACGCCAGGCGATCGGCGGGGCCTTGTTGTTCCTCTTGCGCCTCTTGTCCCGCGTGCCCTGGTTGCGCAGCTTCCTCGGCGTCGGCCGGGGCGCGTGCTGCTTCGTCGGGCTGCGCCTGGGTCTGCGCCGCTGCGGTGGCCTGATCGGTCGGCTCCACGCTCGGCTCCATGCTCGGCTCCGCAACGGGCGCTGCGGGCTTGCGGCGCGGCGGTTTTTTGCGCGCCGTCGGTGTGGGTGCTGCCTGGGACGTAGGGGCTGGCGGTGCCTCGGCGCTCGTGGCGGGTGGCTCAGGCGACGCCAGCGGCGCAGGAATGCTGCGCGTGCTGAACACGAGCGGCGCTGCAGCGGACGGCGTGCCCCCTCCGCCCATCTGCAAAGGCAGGCCGCCGAGCAGCAGCAGATGCAAAGCCAGCACGAGCAGGGTGAGGGTAAGGAAATGCCGGGTTTGCATGCCAAAACACGAGAATACCCAGAATATACCTGCGCAAGCAGCTATTTTCTTAGGAGCAATCGGCGACCGCCTCCACTTCGACGAGGCAGTCGTAAAACGTCGGCCCGGCCCCCAGGTCGGTCAGCGCCTGGCTCGTGAGTTCGTTCACGTTGGTGCCGTTCAAACCGTCTTTGCGCCACCAGATGCCCAGGCCATGCACCACGCCGGGCCGCGCGCGCGTGCTCAGCGCCGCGTGGCACATGTAACTGCCGCGCGCATTGAACACGCGCACCACCGCGCCGTCTTCGATGCCGCGCGGCTGAGCGTCGTCGGGGTGGATTTCGAGCAAAGGCCGGCCTTCGGCGGCGCGCAGGCTGGGCACGTTCACGAAGGTGGAGTTCAAAAAATTGCGCGCCGGGGGCGAAATCATCGCCAGCGGATACGGCGCATGCTGCGGTGCAGCACCCGGCGTCTCGTGGTTGGGCAGGTGATCGGGCAAACCATCGAGCCCCTGCTGCGCGAGCCGCGCGCTGAAAAATTCGCAGCGCCCCGACGGCGTAGGGAAGCCGCCTTGCGCAAAGGGCGCGTCGGGCAGATGCAGCGGGGCAAAGCCCTGCGCGTCGAGCAACGCGCCATCCACGGCCGCGCCGAAAGCCTGGCGGCACAGCGCCTCGTCGCTGTCGGCGAAGCAGGGCTCGGTAAAGCCCATGCGCGCCGCCAGATCACGAAAAATTTGCGCGTTCGAGCGCGCCTGGCCCAGCGGCGCAATCGCAGGGCGGTTCAGCAACACATCGGTGTGGCCGTAGGACAAATGCACGTCCCAGTGTTCGAGCTGCGTGGTCGCGGGCAGGATGTAATCGGCCCAGTCGGCGGTATCGGTGCGAAAGTGTTCGAGCACCACGGTGAACAAATCGGGCCGCGCCAAGCCCTGCACCACCTTGCCCGACTCCGGCGCCACCGCGGCGGGGTTGCTGTTATAGACCACCAGCGCCTCGACCCGCGGGCCGAAGTCGGCCGAGGCGGGGCGCAGCAAATCGTTGCCCAGCGTCGCCATGTTGAGGCTGCGCGGCTGGCGGCCCGCGAGCAGCTCGGGGCGCTGCAGTTGCGCGCGCTGCACCGGAAAGTAGCCCGAGCTCGACAACAGCAAGCCGCCCGCGCGCTGCCGCCAGGCGCCGACGAGCGCCGGCAGACAGGCCACGGCGCGCGTCGCGTTGCCGCCGCCGCGCACGCGCTGCATGCCGTAGTTGAGGCGAATGGCCGCCGGGCGCAGGGTGCCGTAGTCGCGCGCCAGGGCGCGGATTTGCGCGGCCGGCACGCCGCACACATCGGCTGCACGCTCGGGCGGCCATTGCAAGGCGCGCTCGCGCAGCGCCTCCCAGCCCAGGGTGTAGCGCGCGATGTAGTCGTGGTCGAGCCAGTCGTGCACGGTCAGCTCGTGCATCAGCGCCAGCGCCAACGCGGCATCGGTGCCCGGACGCAGCGCGAGGTGCTCGTGGCACTTGTCCGCGGTTTCGCTCCTGCGCGGGTCTATGCACACGAGCTTGGCCCCTTGGCGCTTGGCCTGCTGCGCGTAGCGCCAGAAATGCAGGTTGCTCGTGATCGAGTTGCTGCCCCAGATCAGGATGAGCTGCGCCTCGGCGAAAAACTCCACCTTCATCCCCACCTTGCCGCCCAGCGTGTGCACCAGCCCTTCGGTGCCGGCGGTCGAGCAGATGGTGCGCTCGAGTAGCGACGCGCCCAAACGGTGGAAAAAGCGCCGGTCCATGCTCTCGCCCTGCACCAGCCCCATGGTGCCCGCGTAGCTGTAGGGCAGGATGGCCTGCGCATCGCGCGTGGCGATGGCCTGCAGCCGCGCCGCGATGTCCGCGAGCGCCTCGTCCCAGCCCACGGGCACGAACTGCCCGCTGCCCTTGGCGCCGCTGCGCTTGAGCGGCGAGAGGATGCGCTCGGGGTGGTAGGTGCGCTCCGGGTAGCGCGCCACCTTGGCGCACAGCACCCCGGCCGTGTGCGCGTGCGCCGGATTGCCCTGCACCCGCGTCGCGACGCCGCCCTCAACGGTGGTGAGCAACGCGCAAGTATCCGGGCAATCGTGCGGACACGCGCCGCGCACCTGCAGCGGCGAGACCGTTGGGGAAATTGGGGTCAGATTCCAATTATCGGGCATGGCAATTCGGTCGCGGGAAATTGGAATCTGACCCCAATTTCACCAATTTCAGAATCCAAGGCTGGCGAGCAAGTCGTCCACTTGCGATTGGCTGGTGACGACGTCGGGGGTGTGCGCGGGATCGACCACGGGGCCGGGGAAGTGGTGGTGTTCGGCCTCGGCAGGCAGTGAGGGCATGGGTGCGTCGGGCGGGGCGGTTTCGATCAGCAGTTGCACGAGTTGCTGCTCCAGCGTGGCCGTGAGGTTCACGACGCGTGCAATCACCTGGCCCGTGAGGTCGTGAAAATCCTGCGCCATCATGATCTCGGTCAGGTGCGTGTCGATGTCGCGGCTCACGCGCTCCATGTCGAGCATGTAGTTCATGACCTCGCCTTTGGCAACCGCAGCCACCGGGTCTTGGATGAGCAGTTCTTTGACGCGGCGCGTCTCGGTCACGATGTAGTCGTTCTGCGCCTTGGCTTGCTCGACGCGGTTGAGCACTTTTTCGGCAGCTTCGCCGGTGAGCCGCGCGATGTACGACAGCCGGCTTTGCGCATCGGGCAACTCGCTCATGGTGGAGCGCAGTTGCTGCGCGAAGCCGAGCTCGTTGAGTGCGTCGTGCAGCTGGCGCGCCAGACGGCCGATTTTGTGGTGGATGTCGGTGGCACTGGACGACGCTGCGCCCGCGCCGCTGCCGGCCGTCGGCGCCATGGCGCTGCCCGCCGCCGCGTCCGCCGCACCCGCGCTTCCAGAGGGGGTCTGCGGCGCCGTCATGGTTTTTTCTCCAAACCCATTTTTTGCAGGATCAGGCCGATTTTTTCTTCGAGCGTGGCTTTGGTGAACGGCTTGACGATGTAGCCAGCCGCGCCGTTTTGCGCGGCGGCGATGATGTCCTCCTTGCGTGCTTCGGCGGTCACCATGAGCACGGGCAGGTGCTTGAGCTGCTCGTCTTTCTTGATTTCCTTGAGCAGCTCGAAGCCGTTCATGTTGGGCATGTTGATGTCGGTGATGACGAAATCGAACTTGCCGTTGCGCAACTTGTTGAGCGCGACCACGCCATCCTCGGCCTCGTCGGCGTCGGGGTAGCCGCTCTCTTTGAGCAGGTTGCGCACGATGCGGCGCATCGTGGAAAAGTCATCGACGATCAAAAAGCGAAGGGCATGGCTCACGTGGGGGACCCTTTCGGTCAGGATGGGTGAATACTGCTGGAAACACCGCTATTGTGACAACTCGTTACGGCTGTGCGGCAGAGGCCGGATTTTCGCTCTTTTGCGCGGCCAATTCTGCCGCCGGCACGATCACCGGCTTTTTGTTCAGCAAGCGTTCTTCGGCTTCGCGCGTGAGCACCGTGATCGTGATGCGCCGGTTGATGGGTGCACGCGGGTCGCTGGGCTCGAGCGGGTCGCTTGCGGCAAGGCCCACCACCCGCGCCAGCTTGGACTCTGGCATGCCCGCGGCGATCAGCTCGCGCCGCGCGGCGTTCGCACGGTCGGCCGAAAGCTCCCAGTTGCTGTAGCCGCGCTCGCCGCCCGCGTAAGGGGTCGCGTCGGTGTGGCCCGCCAGGCTGATGCTGGTGTCCACGTCGGCGAGCGCTGCGCCGATCGCATGCAGGATGTCGCGCATGTAGGGCTTGACCACGGCGCTGCCGCTATCGAACATGGGGCGGTTTTGCGCATCGACGATCTGCACCTGCAAGCCGTCGGGCGTGAGGTCTATGCGGATCTGCGAGCGGTATTCGTTGAGGCGCGGGTTGGCCGTGATTGCGGCGTCCAGGCGCTTTTGCAACGCCTTGATGCGCGCCGTGTCGTCGCGCCCACGTCCAAGGTAAGGCGTATCTACATTGCGCGTAGGGTCCTTGTCCGCCTTGGCGTCCGCGCGCCGAACCTGGCCGTGCACCCGCGCCAGATCGTTGCCGCCGCCAGGAATGATGCTTGAACTATTCCCTGCACCGCTGCCGCCTGACATGGACAGCTTGAGCGGCGAGCTGAAGTAGTCCGCAATCCCTTTGCGATCGCCCTCGGTGGTCGAGCCCAGCAGCCACATCACGAGAAAAAACGCCATCATCGCCGTCATGAAGTCGGCGTAGGCGATTTTCCATGCGCCGCCATGGGCCGCATGGCCGCCCTTTTTGACGCGCTTGATGATGATGGGCTGGAGCTTTTTTTCGGCCATGGTGGCTGGGGCGCACGCGGATCGGGGCGCTACCTCTCGTCTTTATTTCTTGCCGCGCACGTGGCTTTCGAGCTCGGCAAAATCCGGCCTGTCGCCCGAAAACAGCACCTTGCGGCCGAATTCGATCGCCGTCGCGGGGTTGTAACCCTGCATGCTCGCGAGCAAAGTGCTCTTGATGCACAACAGCTCCTTGGCGGCGTCCTGCGTTTTTTGTTCGATCAGCGCCGCGAGGGGCTCGACAAAGGCATACGACAGCAAGATGCCGAGAAACGTCCCCACCAGCGCCGAGCCCACCATGGCCCCGAGCACCGCAGGCGGCTGCCCCACCGAGCCCATGGTGTTCACCACCCCCAGCACGGCCGCCACGATGCCGAACGCCGGCAGGCCACCCGCCACACGGTTGAGCGCGGCCACCGGCGCGTAAGCCTCTTCGTGGTGGGTGTCGATCTCGTTGTCCATCAGCGACTCGATTTCATGTGCGTTGAGGTTGCCCGACACCATCATGCGCAGGTAATCCGTGGTGAACTCGATCACGTGATGGTCTTTGCCCACCATGGGAAACTTGTTGAAAATTTCAGACTCCTGCGGCGCGTCCACGTCTTTTTCGATCGCCATCAGGCCCTCTTTGCGCGCCTTTTGCAAAATCTCGTAGAGCATGGTCATGAGCTCCAGGTAGCGCGCCTTGGTGTATTTGGAACTCTTGAGCACGCCGCCCAGCGCCTTGAGCGTGGACTTGATGACCTTGGGCTGGTTGCTCACCAAAAACGCCCCGATGGCTGCGCCACCGATCGTCGCCATTTCGAACGGCAGCGCGTGCAGCACCACGAAAATGTTTCCGCCGTGCAGCATGAACACGCCAAAGACGCACACCAGGCTGACGACATAACCAATGATGACGAACATGCAAGCTGAAGAGAATCGGGGTTGATGGCAACGGCGCCTGCGCGCCACAGGCCCGAATGTATCGGATCAGTGCCCGCCCATCGCTACGAAAACCAGAGAATTCGCCGCCATTTTGCGGCTTTCCCATGGCTTTTCTGCGGCTTTCGCGCGGCCTGCACCACGAAACCGGGCAATGCCGCAAGCCTGAGGGCCGAAGCATAGAATTTAAGGTGTTTTTGGACTCTATCGCTTGATATACAAGCGCATGCAGCTATCAATACAAAAGCAACGCGCTCAGCAGCCGAGCATCAACTGCAAGTTCTGCACCGCCGCGCCGCTCGCGCCCTTGCCCAGGTTGTCCAGCCGCGCGACCAGCACCGCCTGGCGCTCGGCCTCGTTGGCATACACGCGCAGCTCGAGCCGGTTGGTGTCGTTCACGCCTGTCGCGTCGAGCCGGCCGTCCGGTGTGGGCGCCAGCACCTGCACCCACTGCGCGGGCGTGTTGCTGCGCGCGTAGTGGCTGGCGAGCGCGTCGTGCAGATCGCTCGCCCTGGGCGCGCCGGGCAGCAGGTCCAGGTGCAGCGGCACCTGCACCAGCATGCCCTGGCGGAAGTTGCCCACGCCGGGCACGAAGATCGGGCGGCGCGTGAGGCCGCTGTAGCGCATGATCTCGGGCAGGTGCTTGTGCTCCAGCGTGAGCGCATAGAGCTCGAACGGCGGCGCCACGCCCTGCTCGTGCGCCTCGATCATGCTGCGCCCGCCGCCCGAATAGCCGCTCACGGCTGGCAGCGCGAGCGCAAAGTCCGCCGGCATCAGCCCCGCGTCCACCAGCGGGCGCAGCAGCGCGATCGCGCCGGTCGCATAGCAACCGGGGTTCGCCACACGCTGCGCCGCGCGCACGGCATCGGCCTGGCCGGGCGCGAGCTCAGGAAAGCCAAACACCCAGCCCGGCGCCGTGCGGTGCGCGGTGCTCGCGTCGATCACCTTGATCGCGCGGCCCGTGGCGGCCTCCACTTCCTCGACCAGAGCCACGCTCGCGCGCGCCGCATCGTCGTGCAGACACAGCACCACCAGGTCTGCCTCGGCCAGCAGCGCGCGCTTGGCCTTCGGGTCCTTGCGCTGCTCGGGCGCGATGCTCAGCAGCGCGATCTGCGGCATGGCCTGCAGGCGCTCGCGGATTTGCAGGCCCGTGGTGCCGGCCTCGCCGTCGATGAATACTTTGAACATGAACCTTCCTTCCAGATGCGTTTTGCCTTCGTGGCCGCACGAATGATGCGCCGCAGCATGATACATTCGCTGGTTGCCATGTCCCTTGTCACAGACAGCCTGCGGTTTTTGGCTCGACGAGCGGGCTGTCGTCACCCATTCCTGAGAGAGACCTCATGAAGATTCACGAATACCAAGCCAAGGAAATCCTGCGCAATTTCGGCGTGTCCGTGCCGCGCGGCATTCCGGCGTTCACGGTGCAAGAAGCGGTCGAGGCCGCGCAAAAGCTCGGCGGCCCGGTCTGGGTCGTCAAAGCGCAGATCCACGCCGGCGGGCGTGGCAAGGGCGGCGGCGTCAAGCTCGCCAAGAGCGTCGATCAGGTCAAGGAGCTCGCCGGCCAAATGCTCGGCATGCAGCTCGTCACGCACCAGACCGGCCCTGAAGGGCAAAAAGTGCGGCGCCTCTACATCGAAGAAGGCGCAGACATCCAAAAAGAGTATTACGTCTCGCTGCTGACCGACCGCGCCACGCAAACCGTGGCCTTCATCGCCTCGAGCGAAGGTGGCATGGACATCGAGGAAGTGGCCCATTCCACGCCCGAAAAAATCATCACCGAATACATCAACCCGCTCATCGGCCTGACCGATGCGCAGGCGCGCAAGATCGCCGCCGGCATCGGCCTGCCCGAAGCCTCCATGGCGCAGGCCATCGACATGTTCCAGAAGCTCTATAAATGCTACATGGACACCGACGCCACACTGGTCGAAATCAACCCGCTCAACCGCGACAGCCAGAACCGCCTGATCGCGCTCGACGCCAAGTTCAACTTCGACGACAACGCGCTCTTTCGCCACCCTGAGATCGTCGCCCTGCGCGACCTCGACGAAGAAGACCCGGCCGAAGTCGAAGCCTCCAAATACGACCTCGCCTACATCAGCCTCGACGGCAACATCGGCTGCCTGGTCAACGGCGCGGGCCTGGCCATGGCGACCATGGACACCATCAAGCTCTTCGGCGGCGAGCCGGCCAACTTCCTCGACGTGGGCGGCGGCGCTACGCCTGAGAAAGTCACCGAAGCCTTCAAGATCATGCTCAAGAACCCCAAGGTCAAGGCCATTTTGGTCAACATCTTCGGCGGCATCATGAAGTGCGACACCATCGCCACCGGCGTCATCACCGCCTGCAAGGCCGTGAACCTGTCCGTGCCGCTGGTCGTGCGCATGAAGGGCACCAACGAAGACTTGGGCAAAAAGATGCTCGCCGAATCGGGCCTGCCCATCATCCCCGCCGACACCATGGCCGAAGCCGCGCAAAAAGTGGTTGCCGCTGCCAAGTAAAAGACGGAACCAGGAGCCACGAACATGTCCATCTACATCGACAAAAACACCAAAGTCATCACCCAGGGCATCACCGGCAAGACCGGCCAGTTCCACACGCAAAAATGCCAGGAATACGCCAACGGCAAAAACTGCTTTGTCGCCGGCGTGAACCCCAAAAAGGCCGGTGAGTCGATTTTCGACATCCCCATCTACGCTTCGGTCAAAGAGGCCGCCCAGCACACCGGCGCCACCGTCTCGGTCATCTACGTGCCGCCCGCCGGTGCTGCCGACGCCATCTGGGAAGCCGTCGAGGCCGACCTAGACCTCGTGGTCTGCATCACCGAGGGCATCCCCGTGCGCGACATGCTCATCGTGCGCAACAAAATGAAGGCCAAGGTCGCCGCCGGCGGCAAAGAAACCCTGCTGCTCGGCCCCAACTGCCCCGGCCTCATCACCCCCGACGAGATCAAGATCGGCATCATGCCCGGCCACATCCACCGCCGCGGCCGCGTCGGCGTGGTGAGCCGCTCGGGCACGCTCACCTATGAAGCGGTGGCCATGCTCACCGAAGAGGGCCTGGGCCAATCGAGCGCCGTGGGCATCGGCGGCGACCCGATCAACGGCCTCAAGCACCTCGACGTGATGAAAGCCTTCAACGACGACCCCGAAACCGACGCCGTCATCATGATCGGCGAAATCGGCGGCCCCGACGAAGCCATCGCCGCGCGCTGGTGCAAAGACCACATGAAGAAACCCGTCATCGGCTTCATCGCGGGCGTCACCGCCCCGCCCGGCAAGCGCATGGGCCACGCCGGCGCGCTCATCGCAGGCGGCGCCGACACCGCCGAAGCCAAGCTCGCCGTGATGGAAGAATGCGGCTTCATCGTCACGCGCAACCCCTCCGAACTCGGCAAACTCGCCAAGGCCGCGCTCAAGAAGTAACCCCGCCCTGGCTCACCCCCAAGCGCCCGCAACTTCGGTTCCGGGCGTTTTGTTTTTTGTGCTACAAAACCCCGACCGCACTTTGGAATGTCCGCCGTGGAATCCCTGCAAACCGCCGCCTTCTGGATCGGCCTGTTCGAGATCGTCTGGATCAACATCATCCTCTCGGGTGACAACGCCGTCGTGATCGCGCTCGCCGCCCGCACTTTGCCAGCTGCGCAACAGAAAAAAGCCATCTTCTGGGGCTCCGGCGCGGCCGTCGTGCTGCGCGTTGCGCTCACCATGGTCGCGGCCAAACTGCTCACCCTCGCCTATTTGCAAATCGTCGGCGGCTGCCTGCTGCTGTGGATCGGCCTGCAACTGCTGCGCGAAGAGGACGAAGACGACGCCGCGACACCCACCCATGGCAACCTGCTCGGCGCCATACGCACCATCCTCGTCGCTGACCTGGTCATGAGCCTGGACAACGTCATCGGCGTGGCCGCCGCCGCGCAAGGCAACCTGGTGCTGCTGGTGCTGGGGCTCGCCCTGAGCATCCCGCTCGTCATCTTCGGCAGCAGCTTCATGATCCGGCTCATGGCGCGCTTGCCGATGATCGTCGTGCTCGGCGCGGGCCTGATCGGCTGGGTGGGTGGCGAAACCATCATCAGCGATACGGCGCTGCACGATGTTGCTCTGGCCGTCCCGCTGCTGCACTACCTGGCCCCTGCGCTCGGTGCCGCCTTCGTGGTCGGTGTGGGCAAACTCTGGCAGCACAAAGCGCAGCCCGCCACCGGGGCATGAGCGGCGCCGCGCAAGCCCTTCCCCTCGATTTCACCCGGATCTCGCCCGGCATGCACACCTACGCTGCCGCTGCCGGTCATTTTGGCCGCTGCAAAGAAACCCGTCATTGCGAGCCCCGCAGGGGCGCGGCAATCCAGCCCCCCGCTCGTGTCAGCGTGCGCCAGCGCTGTTGCACAGGCCCCATGGATTGCCGCGGGCCTTCGGCCCTCGCAATGACGGGGAAAGGATCAGCCCGTGTCATGATGAACAGTCTGGGACACATACACAGAGAACCAAGGGAGCCCCCATGCCGCGCCTGATCATCTCCATCGATGGCCTCGTTACCCGTGAAGTGCCGCTCACCCAAGCGCACACCACGCTGGGCCGCCGGCCCTACAACGACATCGTGATCGACAACCTTGCGGTGAGCGGCGAGCACGCCGCCCTGCACATGCACGATGGCGAGGTCGAAATCGAAGACCTGGGCAGCACCAACGGTACTTACGTCAACGGCAAGCCCGTGCGCCGCCGTGTGCTGCAGCATGGTGACAAGATCATCGTCGGCAAATACCTGTTGCGTTTCGTGGACGAGCAAGCCCTCGCCCATGCCACGCGCAACTCTGCCCACGCCCCGCTCACAGCCGTGCCGTCGGCAGCGCACCCGCAAGTTCCACCGCCGCCACCCCCACCCATGCTGCCACTCGTGGCAAACATTCGCATCCTCTCGGGCCCGACGGCCGGACGAGAAATGGTGTTGCAAAAAGTCGTGACCACCATCGGCAAACCCGGCGTGGCAGTGGCATCGATCACGCGCCGCACGCAAGGGTTCATGCTGGCCCACGTCGACGGCGCAGAAATGCCCCGGCTCAACGGCACCCCCATCAGCGTCGATACCCCCATCCTGCTGCACGACGGCGACCAAATCGAACTCGCGGGCACGCAGATGGTGTTCGAGCAGCATTGACGGCGCTGCGAGCCGGCCAAACCAACCCCTGCCGGCAGTCAGTGGCACGGTTGCTGCTTATCACCTGCCCGCAGGCGATAAAAGCGACGGGCATCCAAAGACCTTACCTCCGTGATCGCGGTGATCGCAGCCGAGAACCCCAAACTACAACAAACGTCCAGAGGGATCGATGAAGCGCTCCGGCCAACAACAGGGCTTTACCCTCATCGAACTGATGATCGTCGTGGCGATCATCGGCATCTTGGCCTCCATTGCACTGCCTTCTTACCAAGAGTACGTCAGGCGCACCAACGTCTCCGAGGGCCTGGCGCTGGCGGCCAGCGCCAAGACAGCGGTCTCGGAGTTTTATAGCAGCAACAACCGCATGCCCACTGGCAACACTTCTGCAGGGCTTGCCATCAGCAGCTCCATTACGGGCCATGCCGTCAAAAGCGTGGCGCTCGATACCAGCGGCGTCATCACCATCACTTACAACGGCAAGGTGCAGGAGGACGCCACACTCACCCTGAGCCCCAGTACCAGCGCGGGCAGCGTTCAGTGGAAGTGCGGCGCCAGCGGCTCGACCGTCGACCCCAAGTGGCGCCCAATGTCCTGCCGCTGATGCAGGCAGCGCAAAAGAGCGCAAGATGGCAGAGCCGCCAGCCACGTGCAAAGCGTGCAGCCCCGCAATTTCCGGCCCTTCAGCAACATTTGCGTGCAACAAATTTGTCAGCCCGACGCATCCATGTCCTGGCGCAAGCCATCGGCCGCCGCTTGGAAGCCCCGCAAAATCACCAGATTGTGTGGCAGGACTAATGTGGCATGATTGCTGCTTATCCATCAGGGCGAGTCTTCTTCCCCCTTTTTTTCAGGAGTTTTTCATGAAGCGTTCCATGCAGCAGGGTTTCACCCTCATCGAATTGATGATCGTCGTCGCGATCATCGGCATCTTGGCCGCCATCGCGCTGCCGGCCTACCAGGACTACACCAAGCGCACGCATGTGTCTGAAGGTTTGACTTTGGCCTCCGGAGCGAAGGCGTCGGTGACGGAGTTTTATTCCACCAACAACAGAATGCCTGCAAGCAACTCCTCCGCTGGCTTGGCCAGTGCTACCAGCATTAAGGGAAATGCTGTTTCTAGCGTGTCGGTTGGCACAAATGGCCTTATCACCATTACCTATAACAGCAAAGTGGATTCGGCAAATAATGACACACTTGCTCTCAGCCCCATCACGGGATCGGGAGGGAGCGTTCAATGGCGATGCAAAACGACGGGCCTCACTAATCCTGTTCCTAACAAGTGGCTCCCCTCCAATTGCCGTTGATATCCTGATATTTCTTTGAAAAACGCCCGTTCATCGGGCGTTTTCTATTACATAAACCCTCAAATCTCAATTCCCCAGGAATGCGTCGCCCATCCAATTACGAAATTACGAACACACTCTTTTTCGCGTTAGCTTTGGCCCTGGCCTTTTTTTGTCTACGGCCTGGATTGAGTGGGCCATTTTTATTTGACGACGCTCCCAACCTGCAAGACCTTTCTGCCTATGGCGGCGTGACGGATTGGGATACTTTCCGCGCTTTTGTTTTCAGCGGGTTTTCCGGCCCCAGCGGCCGCCCGCTTGCCCTCGCGAGCTTTTTGCTCAACGACAACGCCTGGCCGTCCGACCCGGCATCGTTCAAATACACCAACATCCTGCTGCACCTGCTGTGCGGCTGCCTGCTTTTGTGGGCCACGCTGCAGTTGTGCCGCAACTACGGCCTGCCCGAGCGCAAGGCGCAGGCGTATGCCTTGTTCAGCGCCACGGTCTGGCTGCTGCACCCGTTTTTGGTCTCGACCACGCTGTACGCCGTGCAGCGCATGACGCAGCTTGCGGCCTTGTTCGTCTTTGCGGGCATGGCGGGCTACCTGCATGGCCGGCAACGCCTCGCGCAGCGCCCGCGCGCCGCCTATGCGTGGATGCTGGCCAGCCTGGGCCTGGGCACCGTGCTCGCTACGCTGAGCAAGGAAAACGGCGCGCTGCTACCGCTTTTGCTCGCCGTGGTCGAGTTTTGCGCCCCGCAAACCCAGACGCGCCCGCGCCCGGCGCGGCTTTTTCTCGCGCTATGCCTGTGGCTGCCCAGCATTGCGCTGCTGGGCTACTTGCTGCGCATGGTGGACTTTTCGTCCAACCCGTGGCCGCACCGCACCTTCAACCAGCCCGAGCGCCTGTGGACCGAAGCGCGCCTGATGTGGGACTACCTGCGCAACCTGTTTTTGCCGCGCATCGAGGGCAGCGGCCTGTACCAGGACGGCATCGTCGTCTCGCATGGCTGGCTCTCGCCGCCCTCCACTTTGCTGGCGGCAGTGGGTTTGCTCGCGCTGTTTTTCGTGGGTATTTTTGCCCGCAAGCGCTGGCCGTTCCTTGGCCTTGCGCTCCTGTTTTTCTTAGCCGGGCATTTGCTCGAATCCACCGTCGTGGGGCTGGAGCTGTATTTCGAACATCGCAATTATTTGCCCGCCGCCTTTTTGTTTTTGCCCATTGCGCAAGGGCTGGACGCGCTGGGGCGCCATATTTCGCGCCGCCTCGTGGCGGGCCTGGCCATAGCCATCGTGGCCACGCTGGCCTTTTTGACCTACCAGCGCGCCACGCTGTGGGGCCAGCCTGAAGGTTTGGAGCTTTATTGGGCGCTGGCCGCGCCCAATTCGCCGCGCGCACAAAATGCGCTCGCCAACTATTACACGCGCCACGGCGAGGCAGACAAGGCCGACACCGTCATGCGCAGCGCAATGCAGAAAATGCCCGACAGCCCCTTGCTGACCATGGGTTATCTGCTAGAAAAAGTGTATCTTGGCAGCGCCAGGCCCGAGGACTTCGACTGGGCTGCGCAGCGCCTTACCGAACAGCCTTTCGATGCACAAGCCGTCATGGCGCTGCGCCAACTGGTGGACAAGGTGACGCAAAAAGGCCAGCCCTCATGGACGCGGCACGCCACCGAAGCCTTGCTCGATCGCCTCTCGCAAGCGGAAAACCACAGCCGCTATGCCTTGTTCCCCATCTTCTTGCGCTTCATCCCCTACCTCAAAGCCAGGCTCGCCTTGGCCGACGGCCGCCCCGACGAGGCCGAGGCGCAATACCGCATTGCCATGCAAAAATACGGCAACATCGATTCGGCCATGCAAATGGTGGCCGAAATGGGCAACGCCGGCTACCCGCAGCACGCGATGCGTCTGCTCGACCAGGCCGAGGCGATTTACCACGCACAAAGCGAGGCATCGCTGAAGTTCCCCCGCAGCATCTACGACCGCGAAATCGCCCGCATCCGCGCCATCCTGCAAAACGAAATGCGCTGACGCGCCCCGCCGGCCATGCCCCAGCTCTCCATCATCCTGCCCGCCAAAAACGAGTCCGCTGCCCTAAGCCCGCTGCTCGCGCGCCTGCGCGCGCACTACCCTGCTGCCGAGTGCATCGTGGTGGACGACGGCTCCACCGACAACACCGCCGCCATCGCCCGCGCCGCCGGTGCGCAAGTGCTCTCGCGCCCCTACAGCATGGGCAACGGCGCCGCCATCAAGGCCGGTGCGCGCGCCGCCACGGGCGATGTGCTCGTCTTCATGGACGCCGACGGCCAGCACGACCCGGCCGACATTGCGCGCCTGCTGGCCAAGCTGGATGAAGGCTACGACATGGCCGTGGGCGCGCGCGGCCAGGGCTCGCAGGCCAGCGTGGGGCGCGGCATGGCCAATGGCGTTTACAACCGCCTGGCCAGCTGGATGACGGGCCACCCGGTGCAAGACCTGACCAGCGGCTTTCGCGCCGTGCGCGCCGCCAAGTTCCGCGAATTTCTGTACCTGCTGCCCAACGGCTTTTCGTACCCCACCACCTGCACAATGGCGTTCTTTCGCAGCGCCTACCCCGTGGCCTACGTGCCCATCGTCGCCGCGCGGCGCATAGGCAAAAGCCACATCCGCCTCGTGCGCGACGGCGTGCGCTTTTTGCTCATCATCTTCAAAATCGCCACGCTGTATTCACCGCTCAAGCTGTTCTTTCCGGTGAGTGCGGGCTTTTTTCTGCTGGGGCTGGGCAATTATCTGCACACCTTTTTGACCGAACGCCGCTTTACCAACATGAGCGCACTGCTGCTTTCGGCCGCGGTGATCGTGTTTTTGATCGGCTTGATTTCAGAGCAGATTACCAACCTGACTTACAAGCGTGAGGGTTGATCCATCACGACCTGCGCTGCGCTGTGATGCCCAACGCCATGCCCCCGCAACCCCTGCCTGCGCGCACCCGCGTCCTGCTCGTGACGCGCAACTTTCCGCCGCTCCTGGGCGGCATGGAGCGGCTCAACTGGCATCTGGCGGCCGAGCTTGGCAAGCGCCACCCCATGCACGTGATCGCCCCCGCAGGTGCCGCCGCCCAGGCCCCCACGGGCGTCACGGTGGAAGAAGTGCCGCTCAAACCCCTGTGGCGCTTCGTGCTGGCCGCTGGCTGGCGCGCCTTTCGGGCCGCCCGGCGCGACCGCCCTGCCGTGGTGCTGGCCGGCAGCGGGCTGACGGCGCCGCTCGCCTGGCTGGCCGCGCGCTGTGCGGGTGCGCGCGCAGTGGCCTATGTGCATGGGCTGGACATCACCGTGCCGCATGCGCTGTACCGGCGCCTGTGGCTGCCTGCGCTTCGCCGCGTTGACGCCGTGATTGCCAACAGCCACGCCACAGCAGCACTGGCCGCGCAGGCGGGCATCGCCCCGCAGCGCATCCACATCGTGCACCCCGGCGTGCAGCTACCGCCCGCGTCGCCCGCCGCCCGGCCCACGCCCTCCGCTCACGCCTTTCGCGCCGCGCACGGGCTGGGCGATGCGCCGCTGCTGCTCTCGGTCGGGCGCCTGACGGCGCGCAAGGGGCTGCGCGAATTCGTCACCGAAGTGCTGCCGCGCATCGCTGCCGAGCGGCCCGATGTGCGCCTGCTGGTGATCGGCGATGCGCCCGCCAATGCCCTTTACGGCCAGGCGCAAACGCCCGCCGCCATCCAATCCGCCGCCGCGGTGGCCGGGGTGGCGCAGCATGTGATCTTCCTCGGCAAAGTATCGGAGGAGGAGCTTGCCGCCGCCTACCAGGCCGCACAGGTGCATGCCTTCCCGATCCGCGCGCTGCCCAACGACCCCGAAGGCTTCGGCATGGTGGCGATCGAAGCCGCAGTGCACGGCCTTCCGACGGTGGCCTACGCCGCGGGCGGCGTGGTGGATGCGGTGGCCCACGGCCAAAGCGGCTCTCTGGTGCCGCCCGGTGATGCCGCCGCCTTTGCCGATGCCGTCCTGCAGCTGCTTGCCAAGCCTTTGGACGAAGCGGGCATCCACGCGTTCGCCCGGGGTTTTGCGTGGGAGGCGTTCGGGGAGCGGGTGGAGCGGGTCTTAGGGGCCGGCACTTAGCCTTGCGCACGCTGCGGGCGTTTTCTACCGCTGGCCCAGTTTGCTCAATTTTGCATGGAGCCGGGCGACGAGGCCCGCCCAATCCTCGATAGGCACCGCAGGCACGGTGGGCGTGGTCAGCTGTGTGGTTATTTGCTGCGCAAGATGTGCGGCATCTGCTCCCCGAAAAAGACAAGAGGGATAGGATTCCAACAAACCGCCGATGGCCCCCACATCGCTCGCCACCACCGGAAGGGCGCAGGCCAACATTTCATACGCCTTTTGCGGAAAACAATAACGCCCAAAAGGCGTATCTGGCACGCACATAACGCCCACATCCAACGCGCAAAATAATTCTGCCACGCTGGCGTGCTGCAACTGGCCAAGATAATGCACCCGCTCGCCCTTTGGAATCGGCAAATCAGCGTCAATCGATCCAGCCAAAACCAAATGCACCTCGGGATGGCTGTGGGCAAGCAATTGCCACGCCGCATACAGAGTATCTATTCCCTTCATCCGGCTGAGCCCCCCCGCGGTGCCGATGAGCTTTGCGTGCAAGGGTAGCCCAAGATGCCTGCGACAGGCTTGCTGATCTCGTGGATGAAACACCGCCAAATCCACGCTGCTCGGCAATGCGAAAACGTCTCCGCGTGCACGGTAAACACTGCGCACGAAACGGGCCAGCGGCTCACTCGTCGTCGTCACCACATCGGCATTGCGCACCGCATGCCGCAGCGCGGGCACCATTCCAGGGATGCGCGCCTGGCCAAAACTCTCAAAATTGTCGTAGAGGTCGGCAACATAAGGCCGGCCAAGGCGTCGCGCCAGCCACCACCCCAAAACCACATGCGGAATATCCGAAGCCCCGATCACGATGTCAGGCGAAAAGCTCTGCAAGGCGCGCAGCAGGCGAGAAGGGTAGCGCACAGCCTGCGGCAAAATACCCGACCCGAGCGCGCGCGAATTCCAGCGCAAGCTGCCAGGACTTGCCTCATGCTCCAGCCGCTGCGCCAGGCCGCTTTTGTAATCAAGACAAAAAACCTCTACCGCATGCCCCAAACGGCTCAGCTGATAAGGGATTTCATACAAGCGCCCATATCGATCTGCCACTACATCTTTGTCCATGTAGCGGCGTTTGCACAAAAAGGCGATTTTCATTCAGTCATCCAATGATCTGCTTCGCCGCCGCCAAGGCAGCGCCCACCACCTGATCCATGTTGTAGTACTTATACTGGGCCAGCCGACCGACAAAAGTCACATTTTTTTCGCGCGCCGCCAAGGCTTCATAGCGCTGAAAAAGCGCCTCATTTTCAGCTCGCGGAATGGGATAATACGGATCGCCCTCGGCCTGAGGATATTCGCGCACGATAGACGTGCCACTGTGCTGCTGGCCTGTCATGTGCTTGAATTCGGTGATTCGGGTGTAGCCGAAATCATTGGGGTAGTTTACCGTCCCCACTTCTTGAAACCTCTGCACACCGGGCAAATGCGCGTGCTCGAAACGCAGCGAACGGTAGGGTAGCCGGCCGTAGCAATAGCGAAAATACGCATCGATAGGCCCGGTATAAACAAGGTGCGCCGGGCGCAAGGAATCGCGCACGTCTTCAAAATCCACGCCAAGCTCTACACAGATGTTGGGGTGGTCGAGCATGGCTTCGAACATTTTCGTGTAGCCATCCTTGGGCATGGCTTGAAAGGTGTCCGTGAAGTAACGATCATCCGTATTGGTGCGCACCGGAATGCGCGCCGCCACGCCCGCCTTGAGCTGCGAGGGCTCCAGCCCCCACTGCTTGCGCGTGTAGTTCAAAAAAAACTTTTCATACAAATCGCGACCGACGCTATTCAAGACCACATCTTCGCTGGTCAGTACCGGATCACGCGGCTCGCGAACGCGCTCCAAAAACACAGCAGCGCCAGCTTCATCCAGGTTTAATCCATAAAGCTGGTTCAGCGTATCGCGGTTGATAGGGAACGGATAGGTTTTACCGTCAAGAACGGCACGAACCCGGTGCTCATAAGGGCGCCATGCGGTAAAGCGAGACAAATATTCAAAAATACGCTCGCTGTTGGTATGAAAAATATGCGGGCCGTAGTTGTGAATCAATACACCGTGGGCATCATATTCGTCGTAGGCATTTCCAGCGATATGCGGCCGCTTGTCGATGACATGCACCCGCCGTCCGGCCTCGGCCAGTTCACGGGCGACGACACTGCCAGCGAAGCCGGCGCCGATGATGCATACCAATTCCATCACTTTATACCCCATTTAGTGTGCCGCTTACCTTTGATGCCAAGCAGTCCATCAAACATACCGGCACAAAAGGCATGAAGCTGCCGCAGCTTATTCGGCTCGCGCAGCAAAGCAGCAATGAGTCGGACGAACGACCCTGGAATTGTTTGCGTCACCAGCTTTAACCCGAAGTGTCTTCGCGCAATGAGCAGTCGGTTACGAGTGTCGTAATAGCGCTTCCATGGCGGCAATTCGAGGCCCGTCAACGTGTAGCCAAAGAATTGAATCTTATACGGCCTTGATTTTGGATGGTCTATGTGACTCAAGCCCGCAACGATAATGTCCGCACCGGCCTGCCGGGCCCGAACGCAATATTCGACATCATCAGCAGCTATGAAAAATCCGGCATCAGGTAGTCCAATTTTCTCTACCAAGCTTCGATGGATAAAAAAACCAAGAAATGGAAGCATTTGAACCTGAGCAGACGCCGGAATTTCTTGCACGTGATGTGTAGTGACTTTTCGCTCACCAAGCAAGGTCATCATCCACGAGGTCTCAGCGCCAGAAATTGCCAATGAACCATAGATGTTAGATGGATCTTTTGCAACCTTGAGAAGTTCTTCAAGCGCGTCCGAATGAGGTGCGGCATCATCATCCATTAGCCACATCCAATCGAAACCGGCACGCATCGCATGCTCCACGCCACATCCAAAACCGCCCGCCCCCCCGATGTTTTCGGACAGCCGTATCACTTGCACACCCCGGCGTTGCAAGCAGTCATTGTCGCACAATAACTCAGCCGTGCCATCAGTTGAAGCATTATCCACAATAAAGACTCTATCCGGCCTTCGCGATTGGCTTGTAAGCTTTCTCAAACAATGCGACAAGAGCTCTTTGCGATTATATGAAACGACGACAGCAGCAACACTTCCCTCACGCATTGAATTCATTGATTTTCACAGTCAATTAAAAGCGCCGAACATGCGCGACACGAAGAGCACGCCACGTCACCATGCGCCAACAATTATTTAGAAAACGCTTTGGAATCATTAGCCAGTCAATAAATATTGGCGTAATTCCAAAAAGACTCAGCTCACGATAAAGAGGAAATTGATTTACAATCTCCTTATCCAGCATCATCGATATTTTTTTAATTTTTGTCCAATAGATCGGTGACAAATAAAATGCTTTATGCGCACAGCGCCAAAGCCCCAGCGCTGCCGCCGATTCACGCAATAAAGTAGCCCGGCCTGATTCTCTTAATACTTTATTGGTCTCCAATATAGCTTCTGCGCTAACTTTTGTTGCCTCATTATTAACAAAAACATATGAAAGCCTATTTATATCCGAGTGCTGATACCACACACCAACAATTTCATCTATCGCCCGCCACGCTTGTTCCTGATCACGCGCCACACGATGCAGCCAATCCACATCCTCGGCGTTATTTTTGCGCACATCCCAACGCAGGCATTTTATTGAACTCGCCTTATAAACATGTGCTAACGGCAACACAACCATACTCGCGGAAAGAAGATCACAATAAGGATCACTCTCCCCTATCTGTGGGCTCACACCATAACACGCCCCAGACTCGTCTAATATTTTTATCCGACCAGAGACGATCGACACACCACTCTCTAACGCCAATGCATATTGCTTAACAGTGAATTCAGGCAGCAAATAATCATCATCATCTAAAAATCTTACCAACAGGCCTTTTGCTGCATCCAATCCACAATTTCGCGCGTTGCTCACCCCGGAACTTTCAAGCCTTATAACACGAACTGTGCCATTAAAATTCAGGCAGGGCAACTGAAATGCAGAGGCGTCATTGCCATTCACCACAACAATGACTTCAACATCATAACCCGGAGCATCAGCAGAATTTATTGCCCGGGCCAACAAGTTTTGGCGCTTACCAGTTGTAGGAATAACCACCGAAACATGGGGACACGAAACGTCATTTCGATCTTCATCTTTCATATATAGTTAACTTTCCCCAGCCCTTTTTCCCTAAAAACAACCGTATGTACCAATTTTGACACTGGCTCATACCCAACGCCGAGAAGAAATTCACCAATATCAGTGTGCGCCAGCGACTGCAGGTCGCCCCCAAGCACCTCGACAAGCACATAATTTGGACGATATATCTCCCAGTTATTTGATCGCAATACATTCAAGTCCAATCCCTCTACATCAATACTCATAAAATCGATAAAGACATCAGAAGGCAAAAAACTATCCAGAACGGATTCAAGAGTCACTGCTCGAACGCAAAAAACATTATTTTCATTTCGGTGCTCACCAAGGACTCTACGCCTCGACTCGACAAGCTCCTTGTTTGCACTATTAAGCAATGGCTCCTTAAAGAGATGAAACTCTAAAGTCTCATTTTTATCGGATATAGCAATTTCCAAATTTATATCGCGAGGGCGCGTCAGTCGAAAAACACGCATACTCCCAGGCTGCGCATCTATATTTATGCCACGCCACCCACGCTTGTAAAAATAAAACGTATTCGAAAAACGCGACGGATGATGTGCACCTATATCCACATAGAACCCCCCCCGCTTTTCGTCAATATAACGCGCAAGCAAAATATCCTCCCCCTCTTGCGAATAACTTGCGCGAGCATACCTCCCCATATGGTGAAGCATTGCTCTGACGTAGACCAACATCCATTTTGGGATATATTTCTTAAGCGCCATGCCTACCAATCTCGTTAGAAATTAATATATTATTTGAAAAGTGCTTTATAGCCGATTCTTTGTGGGTAATGACAATTAAGGTCACATCGTTGAATGCATTTTGAATAGCACTATTGACGGCATCCCCTGTGTGACCATCCAACGCACTCGACGCCTCATCCATCAACAACACCGGCGGATCGCGATACAGCGCCCGCGCAATGCCTATGCGCTGGCGCTGCCCACCAGAAAGACGAATGCCGCGGTCGCCCACCAGGGTGTCATAGCCGTTCGGCAGCTCATTGACGATGAAGTCATGAATCTGCGCAACGCGCGCGGCACGTTCCACTGCTGCCATGTCGATGGCCTGCCGCGGCAGGCCAAAGGCGATGTTCTCGGCAACGCTCATGTCGGCCAGGTAGATATGCTGCGGCACGTAACCTATTGCGCGCTGCCAGGCCGGCAGGTTTTCAGCGGTGATGGGAACGCCGTCCACACTCAGCGTGCCGGCCTGCGGGGTGAGGATGCCGAGCAGAATGTCCATGAGCGTGCTTTTGCCCGCGCCGCTGCGCCCGACGATGCCCAGGCTGGTGCCGGCCGGGATGACGAGGTCAAAGTTCTCCAGAACGGGTTTGTCGGGCGTGGATGGATAGGCGTAGCGGATGCCCTGCAGGCGGATTTCGCGCTGCGGCACCAGGGGCGGCATGGGCGGCGGGGGTGAAGGCTGCGGCAGGGCGAGGTCGCGCGCCAGGTTGTCCAAGGCCGCAGACGCAAAGCGCAGGCGGGCAAAGCCGCGGTACATGATCTGCGCCGAGGGCAGCATGCGGTAGGCGGCAAAGCCGTACAGGCCGAGCGCTGGCAGCAGGTGGGCAATGTCGTCCGTGCGGCGCAGCAGGATGAGGGCGATGAGGATGAGGCCGGTGTAACCGGTGGCCTCGACCAGGTAGAGCGGTGATTGGTTTAGCGTCTCGTTGGCTGCCATGTGGCGCGAAAAAAGGCGCGAGGCGGCCTCGAACTTGGCGAGGTACGCCGGGGCCACGTGGTTGACTTGTACGTCTTTGATGCCGCCCAGCGCCTCGTTGCAGGCCTGGTAGCGCTGCGCGTCGGCGGCCTGGCGCTCGCGACCTATGCGCGCCAGGTGCTTGCGCGCCAAGCCGTAAATGCCGCCATAGAGCAGCCCGAGCACGGTAACGGTACAGGCGGCGGTGACGGGGTCGTAGTAAAAAATGAGCGCCACCATGGCGATCACCAGCACGCCCTGGGCCAGCAGTTGAGACAGGGGTTGAATGAGGTCGAACACCAGTTGATCGACTTCGGAGAGGACATTTTTGGCCAGCACCGAGGGGTTGCGCGTTAGAAAGAACTCATACGGCTGGTGCAAATAGCGCGAGAGCAGGCGCGTGCTGAGCGAATGCCGCTGCAGGTGCACAAAGCGGTTGAGTACGTGCAGGGTGAGTGTTTTGAAAAGCGATGAGCCCACCACCAGCACGATGGAAACCACGCCCAGCAGTTGGATGAAGGGGCGGTATTCACCAAAGCCGAGCCGTGTGTAGAGCGCATCGAGCCAGGGCAGCTCGTGGATGACGGCCGGCCGACTGAGCACGGACAGGAAGGGCATGATCGAAACCACGCCGGCGGTTTCGGCCAGCGCCATCAGAAACACGAGCAGCAGCATCCACCACGCCTTGCGCCGTTCTTCGGGGGTAAAAAGCTGCCAGATTTTTTTCGGTTGGGAAAGCATGCAAACTGGATGGCAACCTGGTGTGCTGCACGCGCAGCGCGTTAGCCCGGGGGTTGGAAGAGGATGTGACAGGTGAGGCAGCAAAGGGAGTGGAAAATCATACCCTTGAATCCGAGCCATGATTTTTGCCATTTTCCTGACCTTCTATGCCTCTCACCCCTTCGCCCCTCCCCACCTCCCCTCACATCGCCATCATCGGCCTCGGCTACGTGGGGCTGCCGCTGGCGGTGGCGTTTGGGCAGCACCATGCTACCGTGGGTTTTGACGTGAGCGCGGCGCGCATTGCGCAGTTGCAGCAGGGGCTGGATGCGAGCGCCGAGGTGGATGCGCAGGAGCTGGCGGCGGCGAGCCGCTTGCGCTTCAGCGCCGACGAGGCGGACTTGGCCGCGTGCAACGTGTTCATCGTGGCCGTGCCTACGCCGGTGGACGCGGCGCGGCGGCCTGACCTGGGGCCGCTGGAGGCGGCCAGCGCGCTCGTGGGGCGGCATTTGCGCGCGGGCGGCCTGGTGATTTACGAGAGCACGGTGTACCCGGGCTGCACCGAAGAGGTGTGCGTG
The DNA here is from genome assembly GCF_003337425.1 of Extensimonas vulgaris. Lineage (GTDB taxonomy): Bacteria > Pseudomonadota > Gammaproteobacteria > Burkholderiales > Burkholderiaceae_C > Extensimonas > Extensimonas vulgaris. The sequence continues at coordinate 141,120 of NZ_QPJU01000003.1, read as the reverse complement.
CCGGTGCTGGAGCGCGCCTCGGGCCTGCGCTTCAACGAGGGCTTTTTCGTAGGTTACAGCCCCGAGCGCGTCAACCCGGGCGACCGGCAGCGGCGGCTTGCGGACGTGGTCAAGGTGACTTCGGGCTCGACGCCCGAGTGCGCGGCGTATGTGGACGCTTTGTACCGCCAGATCATCCGCGCAGGCACGCACCCGGTGGGCTTGCTGCGCGTGGCCGAGGCGGCGAAGGTGATAGAGAACATCCAGCGCGACGTGAACATTGCACTGGTCAACGAGCTGGCGATTTTGTTCGAGCGCCTGGGGCTGGATTCGCGCGAGGTGCTGGACGCGGCGGGCACGAAGTGGAACTTTCTGCCCTTTCGCCCCGGCTTGGTGGGCGGGCACTGCATCGGCGTGGACCCGTATTACCTGACATACAAGGCGCAGCAGCTGGGCTACCACCCCGAGATGATCCTGGCCGGACGGCGCATCAACGACGGCATGGGCGAGCACGTGGCGATGCGCGTGCTGCGGCTGCTGTCGCGGCGCGGCTTTGCCCCGCGTGGCGCGCGCGTGCTGGTGCTGGGCATGACCTTCAAGGAGGACTGCCCGGACATTCGCAACACCAAGGTGGTGGACATCGTGCGCACGCTGCGCGATTTTGGCGCCCAGGTGCAGGTGCACGACCCGGTGGCCGATGCGCCGCAGGTGCTGCAAGAGTATGGCGAGCCGCTGGCCCGCACGCTGCCCGCGGGGCCGTGGGACGCGCTGGTGCTGGCGGTGGCGCACGCGCCGTTTTGCCGCATGGCGCCGGCGCAGATCAAGCAGCTGCTGGCGCCAGGCGGGGTGGTGTTCGACGTGAAGTCCGTGTGGCCGCGCGACTGTGTGGATGAGCGGCTGTAGTGTAGTGTTCGATGCTTGATGCGACCAATAAAACCGATGGATTTTTGGTCTGGACAAGGCGCAAAACACAGCGATACCGGGTGGTATCGCGAGGATTTGCAACGCGGCCCAGGCCGAAAAGACGCGGTTTTATGTCGCAGATAGCGTCGAACACTGCACTGGCTCAAGGCCGGGCGATGCTGTTGTTCTCGGTGCGGCGCACGGTTTCGCCTACGCGAAAGCCTGGGTCGCTTTCGAATTCGTAAACGGCGCTGCCGCTGTGGGGGAATTCCACAGTAACGGCCCAGACGGTGTGGGTTTTGACCTTTTTTTCGATCTCACGGCCCGCGTAAGCGCCGCCGGCAGCTCCTGCAACGGTAGCAAGTTTGCGGCCCGTGCCGCTGCCGACCTGGTTGCCCAGCAAGGCGCCGGCCACCCCGCCGGCGACGAGGCCGACGGCACTGCCTTCGCCTTCTTTTTGAACCTGCCGCACTGCGATGACTTTGCCGCAGTCCGCGCAGGCGGGCTGGGCGGCGGCGCTGGATTTGGCTGGTGCACTGACGCCTGTGCGCGCCTTGGCCTCGGCCAGCGCCTGGTCGTAAGCGGCTTTGGCGTCGCGCTTGCACTGCATGCGGCCTTCGGCGGTGGGCTCGCTGGCGCAGAGTTTCAAATCCTGGTCGTAGCGGGCCTTGGCTGCCTTGCTGTCGGCGGCGTATTGCGCCTTGGGCGACAAGGGGGTGCTGGGGGCGGCAGTTTGCGCCTGGGCAAGCGGCGCCAGGGCAAAAAGGACGGCGGCGATGGGGGCGAGGTGTTGGCTGCGCATGGGTTTCCTTCAGTGTGGTGAAGTGGGCAAGACAAAGGTCATCAGATGAAACGCCGCGATGGACGTTTGCGACGACAGACGACCGCCTTTTGTATGGCGCAATGTGGTGCGGCTGGCGGGGATCGAACCCACGACCCTTGGCTTCGGAGGCCAATACTCTATCCACTGAGCTACAGCCGCGAACGGGCAATTGTCGCAGAAACGGCGGTGTGGTCAGACGCGCTGGCCGGCGGTATTTTGCAATCGGCGAAAATGACGACCCAAACGACCGCGCAGCCGATCTTTCACCCCTCCGAACAGCCGTAAATGTCTCCTATGCCCACCGCCTCCTACCCCTCCCGCGTGAAGCTCGTCGATGTCGGGCCGCGCGACGGCCTGCAAAATGAAAAATCGCCCGTGCCCGCCGCGGTCAAGATCGCCCTCGTGCACCGCCTGCAAGACGCGGGCCTGCGCGAGATCGAGGTGACCAGCTTCGTGAGCCCCAAGTGGGTGCCGCAGATGGCCGACAACGCCGAGGTCATGGCGGGCATACAGCGCAAGCCCGGCGTGCGCTATTCGGTGCTCACGCCCAACCTCAAGGGCTTCGAGGCGGCGCGCGCGAGCCGGCCCGATGAAGTCGTGGTCTTTGGCGCGGCGAGCGAAGCCTTCAGCCAGAAGAACATCAACTGCAGCATCGCCGAGAGCATCGAGCGCTTTGCTCCGGTCGTGGAAGCAGCGCGCGCTGCCGGCATCTACGTGCGCGGGGCGATTTCCTGCGCCGTGGGCTGCCCCTACGAGGGCGAGGTGGCGCCCGAGCGCGTGGCCTACGTGGCCCAGCTGATGAAGCAGATCGGCGTGCAGCATGTGGGCGTGGCCGACACCATCGGTGTGGGCACGCCGCTCAAGGTGCAGCGCGCAATCGAGGCGGCGCTGCAGCACTACGCGCTCGACGACGTGTCGGGCCACTTTCATGACACCTATGGCCAGGCGCTCGCGAACACGCTGGCGGCGCTCGAGCTCGGCGTGTGGCAGTTCGACACTTCGGTGGCGGGCCTGGGCGGCTGCCCCTACGCCAAGGGCGCGACCGGCAACGTGGCCACCGAGGACGTGGTTTATATGCTGCACGGCATGGGCATAGAAACGGGCATCAACCTCGACAAGCTCATCGACGCGGGTGTGTATATCAGCGACTTTCTGGGCCGCAAGACGCAGTCGCGCGCGGCCACGGCGATTCTGAACAAGCGTGCGGGGTGAGGATGATGCAGCCAGACCAGAATACGCCGAAACTCCCCGAGGGCGTTCAGCGCGTCAGCGTGCAGCTGCAGGCGCTGGGGCACGCGCATTTGCCGCGCATGCTCGACGATGCGGCGCGCACGGCGCAGCAGGCGGCGGATGCGCTGGGCATTCTCGTCGGGCAGGTGGCCAAGAGCATCATCTTCCGGCGCAAGAGCGACGATGCCGCGGTACTCGTGATCACCTCGGGCGACCGGCGCGTCGATGAGCGCAAGGTGGCGGCGCTCGTGGGCCCCATAGGCCGCGCCGACGCCGACTTCGTCAAGGCGCGCACGGGCTTTTCGATTGGCGGCGTGGCGCCGATCGCGCATGCCACGCCGCCCGTGACGCTGATCGACCGTGATCTGCTGCGCTTTGCCGAGGTCTGGGCCGCCGCAGGGCATCCGCACGCAGTGTTCCCGCTGCACCCGAGTGAGCTGCAGCGCTGGACGGGCGCCCCCGTTGTGGACGTGGTGGTCGATGCTGCTTCCGATGGGGCAGCTGGCTCAGCCAAACAATGAACCCATGAACGCCGAAGAAACTACCAAACCCATAGCTGCCCGCGCAGGCCTGTTGGCGTCTGCGGGCTATTTTGATGCAGATTCCGACGAGGTCATCCCCTCGCCTTGCATCTCGGTGTGCCGCATGGCGCCCGACCAGAGCCATTGCGAAGGCTGCTTTCGCACCGTGGCCGAGATCCGGGCCTGGGCCAGCGCCGATAGCGCCGCACGCTTGGCCATCTGGGCGCGGCTCGCGCAGCGCGCAGGTTTTGTTTTTCCTGCGCGCGCCGAGAGCCCTGCACCGCAAACCCACCCCGCCGAAGGCTCCTCGGCCGGCAAGCCATGAAGCACATCACCTTTTACCTCGACTTTCTCTCACCCTACGCCTGGCTCGCGTTCGAGCGCCTGCCGCTGGAACTGGAAGGGCTGAGCTACAGCGTGCGCTACCGGCCCGTGCTGCTCGGCGCGCTGCTCAAGCAGCACGGCAATCCGGGGCCGGGCGGCATCACGCCCAAGCGCGACTGGACGTTCCGCCACGTGGCCTGGCTCGGGCATGCGCTGGGGATTCCGCTCAAGATGCCGGCGCGCTTTCCGTTCAGCCCGCTGCCGCTGCTGCGCCAGGCGCTGGCCTGCAGCGACGACGGCAGCGTCAACCGCTTCGTCACCGGCACGGTGTTGCGCCATGTGTGGGCGGATGGGCAGGACGCGCTCGACCCGCAGCGCCTTGAGGCGCTCGCGCAGGCGCTGGCCGAGCAGACGCGCCCCGGCCAGAGCAGCACGAGCGAAGCGCCCAAGGCGCTGCTGCGCGCCAACACCGACGCCGCGATCGCGCAGGGCGTGTTCGGCGTGCCGGCCTTCGTCGTCGATGACAAGCTGTTCTGGGGCCTGGACAGCCTGCCCATGCTGCGCGCCTACCTCACGGGCGACGCCTGGTTCGACGGCCCCGACTGGGACGCCGTGCGCCAGTTGCCGACGGCGTGAAGGCCGCAGGCAGACGGTCTCCCGGGCCAATTCTCACATCATGAAATCAGCGCTGCGGGTTTGACCTGAGATTGTCAGAGCCTCGTCAGTTTGGCGTCAGAGTCGGGTCAGCGGTAGCCCGAAAAATGCCATGGCTCGCGTTGGGCGTTTGGCCCCGGCGCGGATCGCATGGCTTTTTTGAGGAGACAAATCCATGGCAACCCATCCCGCCCCCCGTCCCATGACGGCCGAGGAGAAGAAGGTCATCTTCGCCTCGTCGCTCGGCACCGTGTTCGAGTGGTACGACTTTTACCTGTACGGCTCGCTGGCGGCCATCATCGCCAAGCAGTTCTTCAGCGGCCTCGACGAAGGCTCGGCCTTCATCTTTGCGTTGCTGGCCTTTGCGGCCGGCTTCATCGTGCGGCCCTTCGGCGCGCTGGTGTTTGGCCGTTTGGGCGACATGATCGGGCGCAAATACACCTTTTTGGTGACCATCCTGATCATGGGTCTCTCGACCTTCATCGTCGGTATCCTGCCCAACTACGCGAGCATCGGCGTGGCTGCGCCGGTGATTTTGATCGCCCTGCGCCTGCTGCAAGGTCTGGCGCTCGGTGGTGAATACGGCGGCGCCGCAACCTACGTGGCCGAGCACGCGCCGCACGGCAAGCGCGGCGCCTACACCGCGTGGATCCAGACCACCGCGACGCTGGGGCTGTTCCTGTCGCTGCTGGTGATCCTGGGCACGCGCACGGTGACGGGCGAGCAAGCCTTTGGTGATTGGGGCTGGCGCATTCCGTTCGGCGTGTCCATCCTGCTGCTGGGCATTTCGGTGTGGATTCGCCTGTCGCTGTCCGAGTCGCCCGCGTTCCAGAAGATGAAGGCCGAGGGCAAGACCTCGAAGGCGCCGCTGTCCGAATCCTTCGGCCAGTGGAAGAACCTGAAGATCGTGATCCTTGCGCTGGTCGGCATCACCGCAGGCCAGGCCGTGGTCTGGTACACGGGGCAGTTCTATTCGCTGTTCTTCCTCACGCAACAGCTCAAGGTCGATGCCGTCACGGCGAACCTGATGATCGCTGCCGCGCTGCTGATCGGCACGCCGTTCTTCGTGGTGTTTGGCGCGCTGTCGGACAAGATCGGCCGCAAGCCCATCATCATGGCGGGTTGTGCACTTGCGGCCCTGACCTACTTCCCGACCTTCAAGGCGCTGACCGAAGCCGCCAACCCCGACCTCGCGGCCGCACAGGCCAAGAGCAAGGTGGTGGTCGTGGCCGACCCGGCGGAGTGCTCGTTCCAGTTCAACCCCACGGGCACGGTGAAGTTCACGAGCTCGTGCGACATTGCCAAGCAGGTGCTGGCCGCCAATTCGGTGAGCTATGAAAACGAGGCCGCGCCCGCAGGCACGCCCGCAGTGATCAAGATCGGCGACGTGGTGATCCCGAGCTTCTCTGCCAAGGGCCTGCCGCCCGCCGAAGCCAAGGCCAAGGAAGCCGAGTTCAAAAAGGCCGTGGTCGAGACGCTCAAGGCCGAAGGCTATCCGACCAAGGCCGACCCCGCAAAGATGAACAAGGGCATGATGATCGCCCTGCTGACCTACCTCGTGCTCCTCGTGACCATGGTCTATGGCCCGATCGCCGCGATGCTGGTGGAGCTGTTCCCCACGCGCATCCGCTACACCTCGATGAGCCTGCCCTACCACATCGGCAACGGCTGGTTCGGCGGCCTGCTGCCCACGACCTCGTTCGCGATCGTGGCGCAGACGGGCAACATGTACAACGGCCTGTGGTATCCGATCATCATCGCCGCGATCACGGCCGTGGTGGGCACGCTGTTCGTACCTGAAACCAAAGACGTGGACATCTACGCGAACGACTGACGCGCGCCCTGCTCTGCAGCCCCTGTGCAGCCGCCCCATGGAGACAGGCCCGGTGCCTGTGGCCATGGGGTTTTTCCATGGCAGGAAGTTGCAGCGGCAGGCAACGCACAGATTTGGTGCAAACCTGTTTGGACGCCCATGAATCGCGCGCAAATGTTGTAAATGGACATCAAACATGCACCAACTGTCATCAAACCTTCAATAAATCTTCTTCATTTTCACGTTTTTCTCTACCATCGCGTCCGCGTAAAAGCAGGAATGGACAAGCCAAAAACCCATGCCATTCTTTTCAACAACCAATCTTCGTTCGGAGGAAGTCCCATGAAAACCATGACCCGCATCGCCCTCGCAGCGCTGGCCGTGGCCGGCAGCAGCGCTGTTCTGGCCCAGAGCAACGTGACGCTCTACGGCCGTATCAACACCTCGATCGAGCGCGAAAAGATCGGCGACACCACGACCACCAAGATGAACAACAACGCCTCGCGCTTCGGCTTCAAGGGCGTGGAAGACCTGGGCGGCGGCCTGAAGGCCGGCTTCCAGCTCGAAAGCGGGTTTGATTCGAGCACGGGCGCGCAATCGAGCTCGAGCTTCTTCGGCCGCCAGAGCGAAGTGAACCTCTCGGGCAACTTCGGCATGGTACGCATGGGCCGCTGGATTGCCGAGTCGTACTTCGCCGTGGCTGACTACGGTGTGCTCGACGCCCCGAACTACGACACCGGCAACGCTTCGGACGCGCTGTATGGCTACATGATGCGCGACGTCAACAAGGTGGCTTACCGCACTCCGCTGTTCGCCGGGCTGACGGTGGAAGGTGCCGTTTCGCTGAACGAGCGCCAAAACACGGCATTTACCGATCCGACCGTCCCATCCCGCAGCATCCAAACCGCCAAGAACGCCTACGATCTGGCAGCCAACTGGGAAAATGGCCCGATCGCACTGGGCGCTGGCTACACCAAGGTGGGCGACGCGAACCAGTTCGGCTTGCGTGCCCATTACACCTGGGGGCCGTTCCAGATCGGCGGCTATTACCAGCATGTCAAAAATTACGATAACGACTACCTGATCAATGCTGGTTCCCGCAACGTCTATCGCATCACTGGCGGCTATGCCTTTGGAGCATCCGACGTGGCCCTGGGCTTTGCGCACACGACCAAGCTCGACCACGTGGCCGACAGCGATGCCAACCAGATCATCCTGGGCTACAACTACAACTTCAGCAAGCGCACCAAGGTGTACGCGATTTACACCCGGGTGGACAACAAGGCTGGCGCGCGCTACGGCACCTACATCACGGGTGCTGACCTGAACACCTTCGGCGTCGGTCTGTCGCACAACTTCTGATTGCCCGGCTGCGCACATGGCCCTCAGTGGCCATGTGCTTTTTTTCATCATTGCGAATCTTCCTGCCTTGCAGTCCAGCGGCTGCAAGGTTTTTTTTCGCCGGCCGGAACGCAAGGGCGCGCAAAAACATGCGCCCCCAAGGACTTTGCCCCGCTCCTACAATGCCCCGCCTCAACCACAGCACATCCCCATTGCAGCCATGACCCAGGGACTGATACGCATCCGCGGCGCACGCCAGCACAAGCTGCAGAACCTCGACCTCGACCTGCGCACGGGCGAGCTCACCGTGGTCACGGGGCCGAGCGGCTCGGGCAAGTCGAGCCTGGTGTTCGACACGCTCTACGCCGAGGGTCAGCGGCGCTATGTGGAGACCTTCAGCGCCTACGCGCGCCAGTTTCTCGACCGCATGGACAAGCCCGCGGTGGACAAGGTCGAGGGCGTGCCGCCGGCGATCGCGATCGACCAGACGAACCCCGTGCGCAGCTCGCGCTCCACCGTGGGCACGATGACCGAGCTCAACGACCACCTCAAGCTGCTGTTCGCGCGTGCGGGCCGGCTGTTCGACCGGCAGACCGCGCTGCCCGTGCAGCACGACACGCCCGAGAGCATCTACGCTGAGCTGCAGCGGCGCTGCGCCGCCGAGGATGCGCGCATCGTGCTCACCTTTGCCGTGACCGTGCCCGCGGGCACGCCGCCCGAGCAGATCGAGCAATGGCTGTCGGCGAGCGGCTTTACCAAGGTGCAGGCCGAGCGCGAGGAGCCCGGCGCGCCGGGGCAGGCGCCCGTCAAGGTGCTCGACGTGGTGGCCGACCGCTTTCGCTGGAGCGTGGCCGACAAGGCGCGCGTGGTCGAGGCGATCGAGCTCGCGCTGCAGCGCGGCGGCGGGCAGCTCACGGTGTACCGGCTGGGCGCCGGCGGCAAGGCTGAAGGCGAGGCCGGGCACCAAACCGAGGGCAATGGCGATGGCAAAAATGTTGGTGCGCCCGAGCGCTGGCGCTTTTCCAGCGGCCTGCACTGCCCCGACAGCGGCCTGCACTACCACGAGCCGCTGCCGTCGATGTTCTCGTTCAATTCCGCCGTGGGCGCGTGCCCGACTTGCCGGGGCTTTGGCCGCGTGATCGGCGTCGATTGGGACCTGGTGATCCCCGACGACAAGCTCACGCTGCGCGCCGGTGCGATCAAGCCCATACAGACGCCCGCCTGGAAAGAGGTGCAGGCCGACCTGCTGCGCCACGCCGAGGCTGCGGGCATCCCGCGCGACACGCCCTGGAACCGACTCACGCCCGAACAGCAGCACTGGGTGCTGCAGGGCGCGCCGGGCTGGGCGGGCCAGTGGCAGAAGCAGTGGTACGGCATCCAGCGCTTTTTCGACTACCTCGAAAGCAAGGCGTACAAGATGCACATCCGCGTGCTGCTGTCCAAATACCGCAGCTACACGCCCTGCCCGGCCTGCGGCGGCGCGCGCCTGCACACTGAGAGCCTGCTGTGGCGCGTGGGCAGCAAGGCCGCGGCCGACGCCGTGCTCGAACCTGCGCAGCGCTTCATGCCCGTGGGCCTGCCCTGGGGCCGCGCGCAGCTCGAGGCGCTGCCGGGCCTGTGCCTGCACGACCTGATGCTGCTGCCCATCGTGCGGCTGCGGCGCTTTTTCGCGCTGCTCACAGAAGAATTGCAGCAGGCGCAAAACGCTTCTGAATCAGGAGCTGCTAGCGCACCATCCACGGGCGCCAAGGGCGGATTTGACCTCAAATCGCACGGCGAGGCGCAGGCGCTGCGCCTGCTGTACGACGAGATCAGCACGCGCCTGCGCTACCTGTGCGACGTGGGCATAGGCTACCTCACGCTCGACCGGCAAAGCCGCACGCTCAGCGGCGGCGAGGTGCAGCGCATCAACCTGACCACGGCGCTGGGCACCTCGCTGGTCAACACGCTGTTCGTGCTCGACGAGCCCAGCATAGGCCTGCACCCGCGCGACATGCACCGCATCACCGAGGCCATGCTGCGCCTGCGCGACGCGGGCAACACGCTCGTGGTGGTGGAGCACGACCCGGCCGTGATGCTCGCGGCCGACCGCGTGATCGACATGGGGCCGGGCCCGGGCGCGCAGGGCGGGCGCATCGTCTTCGACGGCAGCCCCGCGGCGCTGCGCCAGGCCGACACGCTCACGGGCGCGTACCTGAGCGGGCGCAAGCAGGTCGGCTTCGGCTTCAAGCGCCGCGTGACCGAGGCCACGCCGCGCCTGATCCTCGAAGGCGCCCGCGCGCACAACCTGCAGAACGTGACGGTGGAGTTTCCGCTGCAGCGCATGGTCACGGTGACGGGCGTGAGCGGCTCGGGCAAATCGACGCTGATCCAGGACATCCTCGCACCCGCGCTGCTGCGCCACTTCGGCAAGCCCACCGAGCCGCCCGGCGCGCACGACAGGCTGCTCGGCGCCGACCACCTGAGCGACGTGGTCTTCGTCGACCAGTCGCCCATAGGCAAGACCGCGCGCTCCAACCCCGTGAGCTACGTCGGCGCCTGGGACGCCATCCGCGCCCTGTTCGCCGACGCACCGCTCGCGCGCCAGCGCGGCTACACCGCGGCCAAGTTCAGCTTCAACAGCGGCGACGGCCGCTGCCCCACCTGCGGCGGCTCAGGCTTCGAGCATGTCGAGATGCAGTTCCTCAGCGACGTCTATCTGCGCTGCCCCGACTGCAACGGCCAACGCTATCGCCCCGAAATCCTCGAAGTCACGATCGAGCGGAAATGGGGGTCAGATTCCAATTTTGCCGACGCTTCGGGCGCGCTCCAGAAATTGGGGTCAGATTCCAATTATTTTGGCGACCCTGAAGACGGGCAGAAATTGGAGTCTGACCCCAATTTGGCAGAAGAAGGCCGGACATCGGAATCTGACCCCCATTTCACCCATTTCAGGCGCCTGAACGTGGCGCAGGTGCTGGAGCTCACGGTGGGCGAGGCGGTGCAGGTGTTTGCGCAGGACCGCGAGGTGCTGCGCATGCTGCAGCCGCTCGTGGACGTGGGGCTCGGCTATCTGGCGCTGGGGCAGCCCGTGCCCACGCTGAGCGGCGGCGAGGCGCAGCGCCTCAAGCTCGCGGGTTTTCTGGCGCAGGCGGGCAAGAGCGCGTCGGCGAGCCGGCAGCCGCTCGCGCGCAAGGGCACGCTGTTTTTGTTCGACGAGCCCACCACGGGGTTGCACTTCGACGACATTGCCAAGCTCATGCGCGCGCTGCGCAAGCTCCTCGACGCGGGGCATTCGCTGATCCTGATCGAGCACAACCTCGACGTGATCCGCGCGAGCGACTGGCTGATCGACCTGGGCCCCGAAGGCGGCGACGCGGGCGGACGCATCGTGGCCGAGGGTACGCCCGAAGACCTGCGCCAGCACCCGAGCTCGCACACCGGCCAAGCGCTGCGCGACTACGACCAGACGCTGGGCCTGGGTTCAGGCGCCGTGCAGGAAGCGGCGCCGGGGCTCCCGAAACAAGAGCTATCAGCGCAAGAATCACGGGCGCTAGGAGCCTGTCGGACTTTGGGCGTCGATAGCGAGAATGCGCCCCAGCGAGGCCAGTTTTTGCCGGATTCGCCGCCCCATAGTGGTGCTATGGGGCAAGAAGCCGGTAAAAAATGGGCCGCTGCGGCGCATTCGCAGCCGACGATTCCAAAGTCCGACAGGCTCCTAGAGGCCAAAAACACCATAGACATCGTGAACGCCACCGAGCACAACCTGCAGCACCTGAGCGTGCAGATTCCGCGCGGGCGCTTCAACGTGGTCAGCGGCGTGAGCGGCTCGGGCAAATCGACGCTGGCCTTCGACATTCTGTTCAACGAGGGCCAGCGCCGCTACCTCGAAAGCCTCAACGCCTACGCGCGCAGCATCGTGCAGCCCGCGGGGCGGCCCGAAGTCGATGCGGTCTATGGCATTCCGCCCACGGTGGCGATAGAGCAGCGCCTCTCGCGCGGCGGGCGCAAGAGCACGGTGGGCACGAGCACCGAAATCTGGCATTTCCTGCGCCTGCTGTACGTCAAGCTCGGCGTGCAGCACTGCATCCACGACGGCGCCGCGGTGCAGCCGCAAACGCCCGAGCGCATCGCCGCGCAGCTGCTGCAGCAATACCGCGGCCAGCACATCGGCTTGCTCGCGCCGCTGGTGCAGGGGCGCAAGGGCATTTACACCGAGCTTGCCGAGTGGGCGCGCGCGCGCGGCTACAGCCATTTGCGCGTGGATGGCGAATTCGTGCCCACCGCGCCATTTCCGCGCCTCGACCGCTTCAAAGAACATAGCATCGAGCTGCCTGTGCTAAGCCTGCACGTGACGCCCGAGGCCGAAGACCTGCTGCGCGACGGGCTGGCGCGCGCGCTCGAATTCGGCAAGGGCGTGCTGCACGTGCTCGCGCCGCTCGACGGCCTGGCCGAAGCGCTGGCCGCGGGCGCCTCCACGGCCGGGGTCGGCACGCTGCAGGTGTTTTCCACCACGCGCGCCTGTCCGGTGTGCGCGACCAGCTATGCCGAGCTCGACCCGCGCCTGTTTTCGTACAACAGCAAACACGGCTGGTGCCCCGACTGCGTGGGCACGGGCGTGCTGCTGAGCAAGGAGCAGCGCAAGCTGTTCGACGATTCGCAGCGCGCCGACGACGCCAAGGGCCGCGAGCAGACCTTTGCCGAGCCCGAAGTCGAAGACCTGGCCGACACCGTCTGCCCAAGCTGCCAGGGCACGCGCCTGAACGCCACGGCGCGCGCGGTGCGGCTCGAATTGCCGGGCGCCGGGGCGCTCGCCACGACCGACGTCGGCACCGACGCCAGCACCCCGACCGACACCCCGGCCGACACCGCCACGCACGCCGGCATCGCCATCACCACGCTCGCGCGCCAGAGCGTGCGCGAACTGCGGCGCTGGTTCGCGGGGCTGCGGCTGCAGGGTCGCGCGGCCGAAATCGCGCGCGACCTGCTGCCCGAAATTCAAAGCCGCCTCGCCTTTCTCGAAGAAGTGGGCCTGGGCTACCTCACGCTGGACCGCGGCGCGCCCACGCTCAGCGGCGGCGAGGCGCAGCGCATCCGGCTCGCGGCGCAGCTCGGCAGCAACCTGCAGGGCGTGTGCTACGTGCTCGACGAGCCCACCATCGGCCTGCACGCACGCGACAACCGCGTGCTGCTGCGCGCGCTGCAGCAGCTGCGCGACCAGGGCAACACGCTGGTGGTGGTGGAGCACGACGAGGACACGCTGCGCGCCGCCGACCACCTCATCGACATTGGCCCCGGCGCGGGCCGGCGCGGCGGGCGCCTGGTGGCGCAGGGCAGCGCGCAAGACCTGGCCGCCGTGCCCGCATCGCAAACCGGGCGCTACCTGCTGCATGCCATGCGCCACCCGCTGCAGCCGCGCCGGCCCGTGCTGCCCGATCCGGCCTGGGAGGGCGGGCGCTCTGCAACGCCGCAAAACGCTACGGATAAAGAAGCTGCAAGCGCTGATTCCATCAGCGCAAAAGCCGAATTTGATGCCAAAAACGTGCAGCCCGCCGAGTGGCTCCGTCTCTACGGCGCACAGCTGCACAACCTGCAGCAGCTCGACGTGCGCGTGCCGCTGCGGCGCCTGGTCGCGGTCACGGGCGTGAGCGGCTCGGGCAAATCGACGCTCGCGCGCGAAGTGCTGCTGCGCAACGTGCAGGCCTGGGTGCAGCAGCGCAGCACGCGCGCCGGGCGCGAAGCCTTGGACGCGGGGCGCGCGCCGGCGCTCGTGGGCTGCACGGGGCTCGCGGGCTTCGAGAGCATAGACCGCGTGCTCGAAGTCGATCAGACCCCCATAGGCAAGACGCCGCGCAGCTGCCCCGCGACCTACATCGGCTTTTGGGACACGGTGCGCAAGCTGTTTGCCGGAACGCTCGAAGCCAAGGCGCGCGGCTGGGGGCCGGGGCGCTTTTCTTTCAACACCAGCGCGGGCCGCTGCACAAGCTGCGAAGGCCAGGGCATACGCACCATAGGCATGGCTTTTTTGCCCGACGTCAAAGTGCCGTGCGAAGCCTGCCACGGCGCGCGTTTCAACCCCGAGACGCTCACGGTGCGCTGGCGCGGCAAAAGCATTGGCGACGTGCTGCGCATGGAAGTCGATGAAGCGGTGGAATTCTTCGCGAGCATGCCCAGCATCGCGCACCCGCTGCAGCTGCTCCAGGACGTGGGCCTGGGCTACCTCACGCTGGGCCAGCCCAGCCCCACCCTTTCGGGCGGCGAGGCGCAGCGCATCAAGCTCGTGACCGAGCTCAGCAAGGTGCGCGACGAAGTCGGCCGCCGCGGGCAAAAGACGCCGCACACGCTCTACGCGCTCGACGAACCCACCGTGGGCCTGCACATGGCCGACGTGCGCCTGCTCATCAACGTGCTGCACCGCCTGGTCGATCACGGCCACAGCGTGCTCGTGATAGAGCACGACCTCGACCTGATCGCCGAGGCCGACTGGGTCATAGACCTGGGGCCCGAGGGCGGCGCCGAGGGCGGCCGCATCACCGCCGCAGGCACGCCCGAAGCCGTCGCCGAATTAGCGATCCCGACAGGCCAGGCGCTCGCGCCGGTGCTCGCGCGCTAGTGCAGTGTTCGACGCTATCTGCGACATAAAACCGCGTCTTTTCGGCCTGGGCCGCGTTGCAAATCCTCGCGATACCACCCGGTATCGCTGCGGTTTGCGCCTTGCCCAGACCAAAAATCCATCGGTTTTATTTGTCGCATCAAGCGTCAAACACTGCACTAGCGGCGCATGGCCATCGGTACAGCCGGGCCGCCATGGCCCATTCATCATCAGGACGCGGGCGGATCGTTCCCGGTCATTGCGAGGGCCGCAGGCCCGCGGCAATCCAAGCGGCTTTCGATGCAGCGCCTGCGTCCCTTGCTGAGCCCGGCCTGGATTGCCGCGCCCCTGCGGGGCTCGCAATGACGGGAGCTTTTCAGACCAAGGCCGAGCGCAGCGACGGCCCGTGCGGTATCCCCGCCCTTTCTGGCTGCGCCGAGGAGCGCAGCGCCCGGCGGATCAAGGGCGCGCGATGTTTGAGCGCAGCGAGTTTCGCGCGACCCCGCCGGGTGCGAGCACCGCAGGTTGCCCTGGGCGCCGAGCAGGCGCACAGGGACGCAGACAGCAGGGTCGCCTTCTTTTGCCTTCTTTTCTTGGCGAGACAAGAAAAGAAGGTGCGCCGCCGGGCGCACATCCCGGCACCCGCCATTGGCTCATTCACCTGCACAAATAATCGGAATCTGACCCCAATTACAGGAATCTGACCCCAATTACATGCAAACTCACACCCGCGCGCTCGGGCGCTCGGCGACGCGGTCGCGCCAGGCTTGGAGCGCGGCAAAGCCTTCGTCGGCGGGCTTGAACTTCATGAGCTTGGCGAATTCGATCGCGCAAAAGGCCGTGATGTCGGCGATCGTGAAGCGCTCGCCCGCAACCCAGGGCTGGCGCGCGAGCACTTCGTCGAACCAGCCTGCCACCTCGCGCACCTTGCGCGCCTGCGCGTGGCCGAAGTCGGGGAACTGCGGCTGCTCGAGCGGCGCGAGGCCCGGGTGCGTGTGGCGCACGCAATTCGCGATGTTGGCGAGCAAATACCACTCGGCGCGGCGGTCGGCCATTTCGATGAAGGCGCGCTCCTCGAAGTCACGCCCCATGAGGTTGGGCTCGGGGTGCAGGCCTTCGATGTAGGTGCAGATGGCGCGCGTCTCGGTCAGCACGCGGCCGTCGTCGAGCTCGAGCGCGGGCACCTTGGCCAGCGGGCTCTTGGCACGAAAGGCCTCGGTCTTGTGCTCCTGCGCGTTGAGGTCGATTTCCTGGAGCGGAATGTCGTGGATGCCTTTTTCGGCCAGGAACATGAGCACGCGGCGCGGGTTCGGGGCGCGCGCGGTGGTGTAGAGCAGCATTGTCGTCTCCTTGTTGGTGGGTGAATGGATGTCCGTGGGGATGAGCGTCAGCGTGCCGGCGGCGCAGCGTCTTTGGACTGGCCCATTTCGACCATGGCACGCGCCTCTTGTGCGAACTGCGCGGCTTTTTCGTCGCCGTCGCGCGTGAGGTCGATCTTGGACGGTGGGCGCTCGATGCCGCGCTGCACGGCGGGGCGCGCGCGGATGGCGTCGCGCCAGCGCTTGAGGTGCGGCAGGTCGTCGATTTCTATGCCCGACCAGCGGTGCGTGCGCACCCAGGCCCAGTTGGCGATGTCGGCGATCGAGTAGTCGCCCGCGAGGTATTCGTGGTCTTTGAGGTGGCCGTCGAGCACGCGAAACAGGCGCTTGCACTCGCCCTGGAAGCGGTCGATCACGGGCTGGATTTTTTCCGGGAAGTAGCGGTAGAACACGTTGGCCTGGCCCATCATGGGGCCCACGCCGCCCATCTGGAACATCAGCCACTGGATCACGCGCGAGCGGCCCTTGCGGTCGGTGGGCATGAGGCGGCCGGTTTTTTCGGCGAGGTAGATCAGGATCGCGCCGGACTCGAACACGGCAAAGTCGTCCTCGTCGTGATCGACGATCGCGGGGATGCGGCCGTTGGGGTTGATGGCGAGGAATTCGGGCGACTTCTGCTCGTTCTTGGCCAGGTCGAGCACCTTGAGCTCGTAGGGCAGACCGAGCTCCTCGAGCGCGATCGATACTTTGTGGCCGTTGGGCGTGCCGGCGGTGTAGAGGTCTATCATGGCTTGGCTCCGGTGGGTGGTTGGTGCGGGTCGGTGCGACGATCAACGATCATAGTCAAGCCCATCGGCAAATGCCGCTGCGCGTGCCCATTCCCCTGGTTTTCCCCGATCACGAGCCCTGCCCCATGCCCCGCTTTGCTGCCAATCTGAGCCTGATGTACGCCGAGCTGCCCTTTCTCGAGCGCTTTGCCGCCGCCGCGCGCGACGGTTTCACGGCCGTGGAGTGCCAGTTTCCCTACGCCTTCGAGGCGAGCGCGCTGGCCGCGCAGCTGGCCGCGCACGACCTGCAGCTCGTGCTGTTCAACGCGCCCGCGGGCGGCACGCAGCGCAGCGCCATGGCCGAAGCCTGGGCGCAGGGCCTGCGCGGCACGGCGGCGCTGCCGGGGCACGAGGCCGAATTCCGCGCCGGCGTGCTGCAGGCGCTCGAATATGCCGAGGTGCTGCACTGCCCGCGTATCCACGTGATGTCGGGCATTGCGCCACCGGGCTGCGCAGAAGCCGAGCGCGCGGTGCTGCTGCAGCAGCTCGCTTCCAACCTGCGCTGGGCCGCAGCGCAGGCCGCTCAGTGCGGGCGCGAAGTGCTGATCGAGCCCATCAACCCGCGCGACATGCCGGGCTACGTGCTGAACCGCCAGGCGCAGGCGCACGCGCTGCTCGACGCCGTGCAGGCACCCAACCTCAAGGTGCAAATGGACTTGTACCACTGCCAGATCGTCGAGGGCGACCTGAGCACCAAGCTGCGCCAGTACCTGCCCACGGGCCGCGTGGGGCATATCCAGATCGCCGGCGTGCCCGAGCGCCACGAGCCCGACCTGGGCGAGCTCAACTACCCCTACCTGTTCGCGCTGATCGACGCGCTGGGCTGGGACGGCTGGATAGGCTGCGAATACCGCCCCGCGGGAGACACCTCGCAGGGGCTCGGGTGGCTGCGGCGCATGGGGGAGTGCCAGCATGGCAGCGGACCGCCGTGCGCAACTTGATGAGGGCTTGACTTGTACGGCTTATTGCCGGACAATTTTCGTTCTTTCGGAGATTGCTACCATGTCCTCGGTCGCCACCGGCTCTCGCCCAACGCCCCCTGTCGCTCCTCGCACCGGCGCCCGCGCCACTGCCCGGCTCGAAGCCCGCATCAGCCCCGAACTGCAGACCTTGCTCAGGCATGCCGCCGAACTACAAGGGCGCAGCGTGACCGACTTCGTCGTGGCTGCCGTTCAGGATGCCGCGCAGCGCGCCATCGAACAAGCCACGGTCTTGCAGCTTTCGCTCGCCGACCAGGAATGCTTCGCCCAGGCGCTGCTCTCGCCGCCACCGCCCACTCCGGCGCTCGAGCGCGCAGTGCAGCGGCGGCGCGCACTTTTGCAAGAATGAGCGGCACACCGTTTCGGCTGGCTGCGCTCGCGGCTGCCCACGAGCGCGTCACCTTCGACAGCGGCTCCGCGGCCCTGGATCGTTATTTGCGCGAACAAGTCACGCAGGACCAGCGTCGCCGCGTGGCTGCCTGCTTCGTGGCCCTGGACGAGGGCCAGCGCATCGCCGGCTACTACACGCTGGCAGCGGCGAGTCTGCTGCTGGCCGCGCTCCCTGCGCAGATCGCCAAAAAGCTGCCGCGTTACCCCACAGTACCAGCGGTGCGCCTGGGGCGGCTTGCAGTCGACCGGCACTTCCAAGGCCAAGGGCTGGGCGGCGCGTTGCTGGCCGATGCGCTCGAGCGCTCCCTGCGCTCGGAAATCGCCGCCCACGCCATGGTGGTGGACGCCAAGGACGAGGCGGCGGTGGCCTTTTACCGTCACCACGGATTCATCGCCCTACCGGAGTCACCTCGTACCTTGTTTCTGCCCTTGGCAAGCTTTCAGGCGGCGCGCAATTCCTCTTCACCTGCGGCGTGAAGCCATCGAAAATTACAAGACAAAATACCGTTTCACGCAGGCGCAGCAAGCGCAAGCAGCTACTGTTTCGCAAGCATCCTCTGGCGCGCGGCGAGCCACAGCAAACCCAGCGCCACGAGCGCGATGGGCGCGAGCGAGCCGTAGTTGAGCAGCACCCAGCCCTGCGTGGTCACGAGCGCGCCCGAGGAGAATGAGGTCACGGCCATGGTGGCGAAGACGAAGAAGTTGATCGCCGCCTGGGCGCGGTCTTTTTCTTCGGGGCGGTAGGCCCGCACGGCGAGCGTGGTGCTGCCCGTGAACAGAAAGTTCCAGCCCACGCCGAGCAAAAACAGCGCCACGCCGAAATGCCGCAGCTCCAGCCCCGCCAGCGCCACGCCCACGCAGGCGAGGTTGAGCAGCACGCCCACGGCCATGATGCGCACGGCGCCCCAGCGCTCGATCAGGCGCCCCGTAAAGAAGCCCGGCGCGAACATGCCGATCACGTGCCACTGCAGCACCTGGGCCGCGTCGTCGAAGCTGAAGCCGCACACCTGCATGGCCAGCGGCGTCGCGGCCATGAGCAGGTTCATGACGCCGTAGCCCAGCGCCGCACCGAGCACGGCCACGGCAAACGCGGGCTCGCGCAGCAACTCGGCCACGCTGCGGCCTGGGGCAGGTGCTGCGGCGGCCGCGCCCTTGTGCGCGGAGGATGGCTGTGCAGCCGCAGGAAAGCGTATGCCCGCCATGCAGGCCATGGACAGCAGCGCCACGCCGACCAGCGCCAGGTACGCGCCCGCAAACGGCACGGCAAACAGCGTGCGCGTGACGCGCGCCAGGTAGGGCCCGGCCACGGCGCCGATCAGGCCGCCCGCGAGCACGAGCGAGACGGCGCGCTCGCGCGCCTGCGGCGGTGCCAGCTCCACCGCGGCAAAGCGGTACAGCTGCGCATTGGCGTTGTAGTACCCCGCGACCACGGTGGCCGCGCACAGCAACCAGAACTGCCGGCCCACCGCCGCCCAGGCGCACAGCAGCGCCGACAGCAGCGCCACCAGCAGCCCCGCCTGGAACGAAGCCTTGCGCCCCCACAGCGCCTGACTGCGCGCCACCAGCGCGGTCGAAAGCGCGCCGCCGACCACGTAGCCCATCACCGGCAGCGTGGCCATCCAGCCCTGCGGCGCAAGCTGCAGCCCCACGAGTCCGTTGATGGCGATGAAGACGACGTTGTTGGTCAGAAAAAGACCCTGGCACAGCGCCAGCAGGGCAAGGTTTTGGTTCATGGATAAGAAAAAAATGGCTCGGCGGTACGTGTTTTTCAGCCCGCCGCGCGCAGCGCCTGCATTTGCGCCTCGAACTCCGCCAGCGGCACGGGACGGCCGAAGTGGTAGCCCTGGTAGGCGTGGCAGCCCACGCGGGCCAGAAACTCGCGCTGCTCCGCGGTCTCCACGCCCTCGGCGATCACGCCCAGGCCCATGGTCTGCGCCAGGGCGACGATGGACTGCGCGAGCGCGGCGGCGCTGGGGTCGCCGAGCACGTCGCGCACGAACGACTGGTCGATCTTGAGCTGATCCAGCGGCAGGCGCCGCAAGTAGGCGAGCGAGGAATAACCGGTGCCAAAGTCGTCGAGTGCAAAGCGCACGCCGCGCGCCTTGAGGGCCTGCATTTTTTCGATCGCATCTTCGACGTTGCTCACCAGCATGCTCTCGGTGAGCTCGAGCTTGAGGCGCTGCGGATTCGCGCCCGTTTCATCGAGCACCTGCAGCACCTGCGCGACGAAGTCTGCCTGGCGCAGCTGCTGCGCGCTGAGGTTGACCGCGAGTGTGAGCTGTGCGGTTTCGGGTTGACCGGCCCACGCGGCGAGCTGCACGCAAGCCGCGTGCAGCACCCACTGGCCTATGGGCAGGATCAGGCCCGTCTTTTCGGCCAGCGGGATGAAGGCGGCGGGCGAGACCATGCCGCGCTGCGGGTGCTGCCAGCGCAGCAGCACCTCGGCGCCCGTGGCGCGCCCTGCGCCATCGACCTGCAGTTGGTAATGCAATGTGAGCTGCCCCTGCGGCAGGGCCTCGCGCAGGTCTTTTTCGAGCGCCATGCGCGCGCGCACGGCACTGGCCATCTCGGCGTCGAAAAAACGCAGCGCATTGCGCCCCGCGTCCTTGGCCTGGTACAGGGCCATGTCGGCCTGCTTGAGCAGTTCTTCGACCGACGTGTCGCGTCCGTGCAAGAGCGTGGCGCCTATGCTCGCGGTGCAGTGAAAGACCATGCCGTCGAGGCGGTAGTTCTGGTTCAAGGCCTCGAGCATGCGCGCGCCCACGGTTTCGACGAGGTGCACGACCGCCGCTTCGCTCGCATTCTGCAGGGGCAACAGCACCAGGAATTCATCGCCGCCCGCGCGCGCCACCATGTCCTCGGGGCGCACGCTTGCGCGCAGGCGCTGCGCCGCCTGCTGCAGCAGCAAGTCGCCTATGTCGTGCCCGGCGGTTTCGTTGATGGCCTTGAAGTCGTCGAGGTCGATGAACAGCAGCGCGCCGCAGGTGCCACTGTCGCAAGCCCCGCCGCTGCAACACGCCATGGTCTGGCGCAGGCGCTCGAGCAGCTGCGTGCGGTTGGGCAGGCCTGTCAAGGCATCGAAATAGGCGAGCCGGTACACCTGCTCCTGCGCCTGCTTGCGCTCGGTGATGTCGGCGTAAATGCCGAGCAAGCCCGAAACCTGGCCTGCAGCGTCGCGCAGCGGCACCTTGGAGGTGCTGAGCCAGATGGTGCGGCCCTCGGGCGTGGTCTGCGGCTCCTCGTAGTCGAGCTTGGGCTGGCCGCTCGCCATGACCTGCTGATCGTCGGCACGGTAGGCCTGGGCCTGGTCGCGCCAGGGCAGCTCCTCATCGGTCTTGCCTATGAGCTGCTCGGGTCGTTGCGCGCCGGCGTCGCGCGCGAACTGGGTGTTGCATCCCATGATGCGCGAGTCGCGGTCTTTCCAGAACACGCGGATGGGCGCGTTTTCGATCACGGAGGCGAGCAGTTCTTTCTGCGCGCGCAGCGCTTCGACATGGCGCTGCTGCTGCGCGAGCAGGCGGGCGAGTTGCTCCGTCATCGCGTTCACGCCGCGCTGCAGCAGGCCGAGCTCGTCATGGCCCGTGACGGGAATGCGCGCATCGAGCTCGCCCTGTTCGACGCGCTTCAAAACCCGCAACGACTGATCGACACGCCGCGTGATCAGCCGCCGCGCAAACAGCACGATGGCCACCGATGTGAGCACGATGAACAGCAGCGAGCCTGCGAATCCACCCCAGGCAATGGCGCGCTGCGTGGCCACGAGCGGCGCGGTGCTCACCGTGAGCACTGTGGTGTAGGTGGGCGCAACATCGGCAGCGCTGCGCGGGCGCAAAACGAAGGTGAGCGCTTCGCCGCGCGCGACGAAGCGATCCTCGGGCGCACCGGGCGCGAGCCATGCAGCGTCCCAACCCGACACCTGCGCGGCCAGACGCCCGAGCTGCGCCGGGTTGCTCGCCACGATGACGCGGCCGTTGCCGCCGATCACCATGCCTTCGAGGTAAGGCAGGCCCACGAGGTCGGACATGATCGGCGGCCGCGCCACCATGCCTATAGGCAAGTCTTCGGCAGCGATCATGTGCCCGATCTGGTGCAGGCGCGCATAGGTGCGCTCGGCGATCGCGCGGCTGAAGCGGTCGATGTAGAACCAGCCGAGCGCACCGAAGGCCAGCACTTCGATCGCGATCACCACAAGCGCGATACGACCGATCAGACCGAGATGAAATTTCTTCATCGCACGTCGATTCGCGCATCAAGGCGCATAGCGCGGCATGCTGGCCAGAGGCTCAAGTTGCGTCTTGCCTTCGGGCACGTAGCGTACCTGCGCGGGTGGCAGGTGGCCGAGGATCACCTGGCTGAGCTCGGGCCGGTCGGGGCGCGGCTTCCAGGTGGCGATGTAGATGGTCTGCTGCAGATGGTGGCTCTGCGGATCCATATAGGCGTCGTCGTGCTGCATGCGCTCGCGCGCGCTCCAGCGCATGCCCTCGAGCGCGCGGATCAGCGCGTGGTTGTCGGTGCTGCCGGTGCGCTCCATGGCCGAGAGCAGCGCCTTGGTGGCCAGGTAGGCGGCGTGGGTCACGTCGCCGGGGTAGGGCAGCCGCTGGGTGTGGCGATAGCGCTCGCGGTAGCGCGCCACGAACTGCGCCGTGCCCGGCGTGTCGAGGTTCCAGGCCCAGGTGGTGCCGTAAAGCGGGCGCGGCGTGCCGGGCGCGGGGTAGAGCTCCTCCCAATCGACCTCGCCGACGACCCAGGACTGCGCCTCGAACACCGCGGGGTCGATTTGCGCGAACAGGCGGATCTGGTTGCTGCCGCTGACGTTGACCGCCACCACGTCGGCAGCAATGGCTGCAACCTGCCGCAGCGCGCCCGCCGGGTCTGGCAGCGCGACCGGCACCAGCACTTCGCCCACCACGCTGCCGCCGTATTCGGCCACGATGGCGCGCGAAGCGGCGGCGTTGCTGCGGCCCCAGTCGTTGTCTTCGGTGAGCAGCACCACGCGCTTGCCGGGGCGCTGCGCCAGCGCGTACTGCAGCAGGGCCCGGTTGAAATTGGCGCCGTTGGCGTCGAACGTGAATTTGCTGCGGTGCGCGTTTTCGACCGATTCGGACGGCGCGGACGAATTGGTGTTGATGAACAGCACGCCGTACTGCTGGCAGACCGCGGACATGCTCGCGGCTACGCCCGAATCGATGGCGCCGAGCAAAAAGCCCACCTTGCTCTCGGTGATGAGCTGCTGCGCCACCTGCGCCGCGCGCGCCTTGTCGAGCGTGGGGTCACGCGCGACCAGCACCACCTCGCGCCCGAGCACGCCGCCGCGCGCGTTGAACTCCTCGATGGCCATCTCGGCGCCGCGCCGATCGGCTTCAGCGTGCAGCGCGAAACGCCCGCTCGTGGGCGCGACATGGGCGATCACGAGCGGCGCTTTGGCGGCCGCAGGCACAGCCGCAGACGTCTGCGCCCATGCCACGCAGGCCATGAAAAGGCCCATGCCCAGCAAAGCCCACGAACGTAACAATGTCTTTTTCACGATGGCCGCAAGTTTAACCAGCGGTAACTGCGTGCGGCGCGAAACTTCTGGTTCGCATCCGCTCCTTGCAGGCACATCAGCTTTGATCTCGGTGAAACTGCCTGCTACTGCGCCAACGGCCGTTTTTTACCCCATGCGCGCAATGCGTATCGCCAGCACCTCGCCGCTCACGCAGCGCTCGCCGTCGCTCAGGACGTCGGTGTGCACGAGGTATTTGCGGCCCTCGACCTTGGCGATGCGCGCGCGCAGCTCCACCTCGCGCATGGGCACGGGCTTGTGGTACTTGATCGTCATCGTGCCCGTGACCATGAAAAGCTCAGGGTCGAACGCGTCCTCATGCCCGGCCTGGCGGTTGGCCCAAGCGATGGCGGCGTTGAGCGAGTGGCAGTCGATCAGGCTCGCCGAGATGCCGCCGTAGAGAAAGTTGGGCGGGCCGGTCATGTAGTGCTTGGGCGTCCAGCGGCAGACGACTTCGTCGCCCTCCCAAAAGCTGTGGATCTGCAGCCCGTAGGGGTTGTCCGGCCCGCAGCCGAAGCAGTGGTTGGGGCGGAGTTTTTCTTGAATGTAGGTGCCGCTCATGGAGTCCTTTTTCGCAAAAAGTGGGTGGAGATCAGCTCTGCGAACCTATGCGCATGATCTTCGCCAGGATGCCGAGCATGACTTCGTCGGCGCCGCCGCCGATCGAGGCGATGCGCCCGTCGCGGTACATGCGCGACACCTTGTTTTCCCAGGTGAAACCCATGCCGCCCCAGAACTGCAGGCAGGTGTCGGGCACGATGCGGTTCAGGCGTCCGGCCTTGAGCTTGGCCATGGTGGCCCACTCGGTCACGTCTTCGCCGGCGACGTAGTGCTCGCACGCCTGGTACACCAGCGCTCGCAGCGCCTCGACCTCGGCCTTGAGCTCGGCGAGCTTGAACTGCACCCACTGTTTGTCAGCCAGCGCGCCGCCGAACAACTTGCGCTCCTGCGCCCATTCGATGGTCCACTGGATGCAGTTGGTGAGCGACTGCAGGCAGCTCGCCGCGGCCCACAAGCGCTCCTCCTGGAACTGCTGCATCTGGTAGATGAAGCCCTTGCCCTCCTCGCCGATGCGGTAGCGCTGCGGCACGCGCACCTCGTCGAAGTAGATCAGACCCGTGTCGCTCGCGTTCATGCCGATTTTCTTGATCTTGCGCGCGACCTCGATGCCGGGGCGCAGCTTGCCGTTTTCGCGCATGGGCACCATGACCAAGGTTTTGTTCTTGTGGATGGGGCCATCGCCGGTGTTGACCAGCATGCACATCCAGTCGGCCTGCAGGCTGTTGGTGATCCACATCTTCTGGCCGCTGATGACGTAGTCGTCGCCGTCCTTGCGCGCGCGGCTCTTGATGCCCGCCACGTCGCTGCCCGCGCCGGGCTCGGACACGCCGATGCAGCCCACCATGTCGCCCGCGATCGCGGGTGCGAGGAACTGCCGGCGCAGCTCGTCGCTGCCAAAGCGCGCGAGCGCCGGCGTGCACATGTCGGTTTGCACGCCGATGGCCATGGGAATCGCGCCGCACTCGATGTGCCCGAGCGCCTCGGCCATGGCCACGCTGTAGCTGTAGTCGAGCCCCGCGCCGCCGTATTCCTGCGGTTTGGTGAGCCCGAGCAGGCCCAGGTTGCCGAGTTTTTTGAAGACCTCGTGCGCGGGGAAGATTTCGGCCTCCTCCCATTCATCGACATGGGGGTTGATCTCGTCGTCGATGAAGCGCTTGAGGGTCTGCTGGATTTCGCGGTGTTCGTGGGTGTAGCGCATGGTGGGTCTCCTGGGTGGGCTAAATGCTACGTTTTTGATTGTGAATTTATACCTATAAAAATGCCAACTAGCGCTTTATATCAAAGCGCAATCAGCTCCTTTTTTGATTGCATTTTCTAGAAATTTGGACGGTTGGCGCACGGTGCTCACGCCTTGTCGCTGTGCTTGCGGCGCCAGGCCGGGGCGCGTTTTTCGTAGAAGCTCGTGAGGCCCTCGCGGGCTTCGTCGGTTTCCCAGAAGTCGGCGAGGCGATCGACGGTGTAGATCAGGTTGTCGGCCATGTCGTGCGCGAGCACGTACTGCACCAGTTTTTTCGTCATCTGCACCGCGCCCGGGGCGCAGGCGAGCGCGAGGTCGATTTCGGCGTTCACGGCCTGGTCGAGCTCGGCCGCAGGGACGACCTCGTGCACCAGGCCGTAGCGCTGCGCCTCGGCGGCGCTCATGATCTTGCCGTTCAAGAACACGCGGCGCGCGTAGCTCGGGCCGAGCTTGGCTGCGACATAAGGTGAAATGGTCGCGGGCACCAGGCCCAGGCGCACTTCGCTGAGCGAAATCTTGGCGCTGTCCACGGCCACGACCACGTCGCAGATCGAGATCAGTCCGACGCCGCCGCCGTAGGCCGAGCCGTTGATGCGGCCGATGATGGGGCGCCCGAAGGTGTCGAGCCGCGCGAGCACATGGGCCAGCGGCATGCCGCTGCGGATGCGGCTCGCGCGGTTTTGCTCGCGCTGGCTTTGCTGCCAGCGGAAGTCGCCGCCTGCGCAGAAGCTCTCGCCCGCGCCGCTGAGCACCACCACGCGCGCCGTCGGGTCGGCCTCTATGGTGTCGAGCGCTTGGTCGATTTCCTCGAACATGGTGGGGTTGAGCGCGTTGTGCATGTCGGGGCGCGCGAGCGTGAGGCGCGCGACCCCGAGCGCGTCGATGTCCAGGTGGATGGTTTCGAATGTTGGACTTGCCATGAGAGCTCCTTGGCCGTGCGGCGGGGGTTGGAAAGCGAATCTGCCATGCAATGGGTGGCGCGCGTGTGTGGGGGGCGGATTGAATCAGCGCGTGGCGAGCGCTTGCAGCACCTCGGCCTGGTGCGCGCCGAGCGCGGGCACGCCCTGCGCCACGCCTGCGATGCCCTGCATGGGCACGGGGAAGGCGATCATCTGCGCGTTGCCTATGTGCTGCACCAGCCCGCGCGCCTTGAGCTGCGGATCGTCGGCGAGGTCGTCGAGCGTGTTGAGCGGGCCGAAGGGCACGTCGGCGCGCTCGAGCAGCGCGGCCCAGTGCGCGTAGCTCTGCGTGGCGATGCGCTGCGCGAGCGCGGCGGTGATGGCTTCGTAGGCCTGGCTGCGCGTGGCGAAGTCCTCGTAGGCCGGGTCGGCAAACTCTTTCAGTTCGAGCGCCTGCACGAGGCGGCGCCAGAACGGCGTCTCGATCGCGCCAATGGTGATGTAGCGCTGGTCTTGGGTGCGGAAGATGCCGTAGCCGGGGTGGTTCATGAGCCTGGACTTGTCGAACACTTCGCCCTTTTGCCGCGCCTCGTTCCACACGCCCAGGCGCGGCACGACCCAGCTCGCGAGCGCGTCGGTGATGGCCACGTCGAGGTACTGGCCCTTTTGCGTGCGGGCGCGGCTGTGCAGCGCGCCGAGGATGCTCACGAGCGCGTACATCGCCGCGGCGAGGTCGCCCACGGGGATGCCGATGCTGTAGTCGGGCTCGCTGCCGTGGCCCGAGAGCGCCACCACGCCGGCGATGCCTGCGTAGTTGAGGTCGTGCCCCGGCCACAGGCGCGCCGGGCCGGTCTGGCCGTAGCCGCTGATCGAGCAATAAATGAGGCGCGGGTTGAGCGCGCTGAGGCTCGCGTAATCGATGCCCAGGCGCGTCGTGACGCCGGGGCGGTAGCCCTCGATGAGCACGTCGGCCTGCTGCGCGAGCTGCTGGAGCGTGGCGCGGTCGGCGTCGGTCTTGAGGTCGAGCACGATGCTTTTCTTGCCGCGGTTCACGGCGGCAAACAGCCCCGGGAACATGCCGCGCGCGTTGTCGCCGCCGGGGCGCTCGACCTTGATCACGGTCGCGCCCATTTCGACCATTTGCTGCGTGGCGTAGGGGCCGGGCAGCAGTTCGGTCAGATCGAGCACGGTCAGGCCCGCGAGCGGGGCGGGGGCAGAGGCGGAAGCGGCGAAGTTCATGGAGTTTTTCAAAGCAGTGGCAAAAAGGGAATGGTGGTTCGGGGGGGGGGTGGCCGTCAGGTGCGGCGGTGGAATGCGGGCAAGCGAAGATGGGCAACGCCATCGTGCGCAGGACGGCGCCGCGCCATCCTCAGTTGCGCGGCGCGAGGCCGGCGAGCTGGGCCGAGTCGTCCTGCGCGAGGATCAAGTCCCAGATTTTTTGCCCGAGCGGCTTCGCGGCCTCGTCCATGAGGTGCGCGAGCAGCCCGGCCGAGCGCCCGATCAGCGCAAACGCGCGCGCCCAGATCGGCGCGAGGCCCATGTCCGAGACGCTCGCGCCCACGGCGCCCGCGGCGTTCATGGGCAGCAGGCGGCCGTATTCGTCCTTGGCGGCCTGTTCCACCGCGCACATGAAGCGCCAGTGCTTGCCGTCGAAGCCGTTGTCGCGCGCGATCTGGCGCAGCCGCGGCGTGCGCGGGTCGCCGTGGATGTGGATGGGGTGGCCCATGCCGGGCAGGATGCGCTTGGCCGCGCGGTAGCTTTTGACCACGCTGCGCGCCTGCGCGGCCACTTCGGCGTCAGGCGACTCGAGCGTCAGGCTGCCGATGTGGTCCTGTGCGAACTGCGCGGCGTTTTGCATGGTGCCGAGAAAGTGGTTGCCCGCGCCGAGCAGCCCGGCGGCCACCGCGCCCTGCAGCGACTCGGGCGCGCCCAGGATGGTCATGCGCGCGGCGATCGCGCTGGGCGTGAGGCCGTGGTCGGTCGCGGTGACGATGATCGCGTTCATCATCGCGCGCAAGGGGGCGCTCGGCTCCTGGCCCGTGGCGGTGAAATAAATCATGTCGATGAAGTCCATCTTGCCGAGGATGTCTTCGCTCAGATTGCGGCCGCGCACGAAGATCTGGTCTTGCGTGGTAAAGCCGATGTCGGTCTTGATGCTCATAGGGCGGGGCTCCAAAACGAGGGAAAACGGACGCTTCACACCTCGACGGGCCGGCGCCGCACGAGCAGCTTCCACACGCCCTCGACCACGACTTCGCCACGCTGGTTGACCACCTCGCGGCGGAACGCGACCACGCCGCGGTCGGGCTTGGAGGTGGCGGTTTTCTCGGCCACGAAGACGCGCACCTGCACGGTGTCGCCGATGAAGGTCGGCTTGGGGAAGCGGCACTGGATGTCGAGCAGCCCCATCAGGTTGGGCTCGAGGTGCTGGTTCAGCAGCATGCGCGTGACCAGGCCCGACATCACCGCGAGCACCAGCAGCCCGTGCGCGATGCGCTGGCCGTAGGCCGTGCCCTTGGCGTATTCGGCATCGACGTGCAGGCGGTTGAAGTCCGCCGACAGGCAGGCAAAGTTGACCACGTCGGCCTCGGTGATGGTGCGCGTGGGGCTGTCGAAAAAGTCACCCACGTTCAGGTCTTCAAAAAAGAACGGGCGGGCTTGCAAGGCGGGGGCGGGGATGTTCATGCAAATTCCTCACACAATTTAGATAAAAAACGGCTTTCGTGTAGATGTACCAAGCGCTACCAGCTCTTTATTCAATAGCATTTCAACGGTGCGCGCCCGCGAGCACCTGCTCGACCAGCTGGGCCTTGAGCACGCGCCCCGTGAGGTTGCGCGGCACTTCATCGACGAAGACCACGCGGCGCGGCTTTTTGTAGGGCGCGAGGCGCTCGGCGGCAAACGCAGCGATCTCGTCGGCGCTCGCCTGCGCGCCGGGGCGCAGCACGATCACGGCGCAGATCAGCTCCGTCCAGCGCTCGTCGGGCAGGCCGATGCAGTGCGCCTCGGCCACGGCGGGGTGTTGCTGCAGCACATCTTCGATCTCGGAGGCGTGCACGTTGATGCCGCCGCTTTTGATGATGTCGCGCTTGCGGCCCACGAAATACAGCAGCCCGTCCGCGTCGAAGCGCCCGAGGTCGCCCACGGTGAGGAATTCGCCGCGCCGCGTGCTCGCGGTGAGCGCCTCGTCCTCGAAGTAGCCGTCGTACTGCGAATCGCTGCGGCAGCAGATTTCGCCGACCTCGCCCGTGGGCACTTCGTGGCCGTCGTCGGCGAGCAGTTTGAGCTCCACGCCAAAAAACGGCCGCCCCACGCAATTGCCGTCCAAATGCGCGCGCACTTCGGGCCCTTTGAGGTTGGCGTAGGGCCCGACCTCGGTCGAGGCCGCGTAGATGTTGAGCACGCCGTCGCCCAGCCGATCGAGCAGCGTGCGCTTGAGCGCGGCGGGAATCGCGCCCGCGCCCGACTGGATCACGCGCAGGCTGCTCAGGTCGGCCGTGGCAAAGCGCGGGTGCTCGACTATGCGCTGCAGCATCGCGGGCAGCAGCATGGCCGAATGGATGCGCTCGCGCTCGATCGCGTCGAGCACCGCGCCCGCGTCGAAGTGCTCTTGCAGCGACACGCTCGCGCCCAGGTACAGCGGCAGCAGCGCATACACGCAGCCCGCCGACAGGCACAGCGGCAGCACGCACAAGGTGTGGTCGTCCATGCCGAAGCCCTGCTCGATCGCGCGCTCCTCGAAGCCGAAGCGCGAGCGCAGCGCGCCCTTGGGCCGGCCCGTGGTGCCCGAGGTGTGCAGCATGATGGTGCTGCCGTCACGTCCCTCGGGCGGTGTGCCGCCGGCCTGCGCGAGCAGATCGCCCCAGCGCAGCTCGGCGCGCGGGACTTGCGGCGCCTGCGCAGCCGCGTCGCCAAACCAGATCCAGCGCCGCGCGGGGCTCGCGAGCGCCTCGGCGCGCTCGGCAAAGCCCGAACCCAGCAAGGCCCAGCGCGCGTGCGCGGCGTCCATGCCGTAGCGCAGGTCGTCGTCGCTCAGGCGGTAGTTGAGCGGCGCCGGCACCGCGCCCAACCCCGTGAGCGCAAAGTAGGCCACGAGCATGTCGGGGTGGTTGAACGACAGCAGCGGCACCTTTTCGCCGGGCGCAATGCCCAGATCGGCCAGCGCGCACATCGCGCGTTCGGTGGCCTGCAGGAGCTCGGCGTAACTCATCCGCGTGTCGCGAAAGCGCAGGGCCGTGCGCTGCGGCACGCGGCGCGCATTCAGGCGCAAGGCTTTGAGCAGGCTCATGCCCATGGTGTCACCTCTTTCAATGGAAGGCGGAAATCCCCAGCACCTCGCGGCCGATGATCAGGGTCTGGATCTCGGTCGTGCCTTCGGGGATCATGCCGCCGCGCGTGTCACGGAAGATGCGCTCGATCGGCAAGTCCTCGCTGTAGCCCGAGCCGCCGTGCACCTGCAGCGCCATGCTGGCCACCTCGTGCGCGGCCTCGGCGGCGTAGAGCTTGGCGATCGAGCATTCGGTGCGCGCCGTGCCACCCTGGTCCAGCGTCCAGGCCGCGCGGTAGCCGAGCGCGCGCGCCGCCTCGCAGCGCACCATCATGTCCACGATGAGCTTTTGCACGAGCTGAAAGCCGCCGATAACGCGCCCGAACTGCTTGCGCTGCTTGGCGTAGTCGATGGACAAATCAAGCGCCGCACGCGCCGCGCCCACCGCGCCCATGGCCACATTGAGGCGCCCGAAGTTCAGCCCCGTGAGGATGGACTTGAGCCCCTCGCCCTCCTTGCCCAGCAGGTTCGCCTTGGGCACGATGGCGTCTTGAAAGCTCAGCTGCGAGGTGCCCGTGGCGCGGATGAACATCACGTCGGCGCGCCGCGCCTGGTACTGCGTCTCCTGGCGGTCGATCAGGAGCAGGCTGATGCCGCCGTCGCAAGTGGCGCTGTAGGTGCGCGCCACGAGCACGCCGAAGTCGCCGTGGATGCCGTTGGTGATCCAGAGCTTTTCGCCGTTGACGAGGTAATGGTCGCCGCGGTCTTCGGCGCGCGTCTCGATGCCAGCCACGTTGGAGCCGTGGTTGGGCTCGGTGATCGCCATCCAGTGGCGCAGCTGGCCCGCGAGCAGCGGCGCGAGAAAGCGCTGCTGTTGCGCGGGCGTGCCGTGGCGGTGCAGCAGCGAGGCGATGATGTTGAGCGAGTTCATCATCACGCGCAGCGACAGCCAGCAGTAGCCCGCCTCTTCCATCAAGATCGCCCAGTCCACGTAACGCAGCCCAAAGCCGCCCGCCGACTCGGGCAGCAGCCCGCCCAGGTAGCCGAACTGCTGCAGCTGCGGCAGCAAGTCCCAGGCAAATTCGCGCTTCTTTTCGCACTCGTCGATGCGCGGCGCCACACGCTCGCGCATGAAGCGCCGCACCGCGTCGCGCAGCGTGTCTTGTTCAGGGGTAAAGCCAAAATCCATGGTGCATCTTCCGTGAAGGGTGGAAAGGAGAACAGGGGAAAAGCCGGCGCAAGAAGCCGCAACGCAGGGTCGGTGCCCGTAGCCGCGGCACGCAGCAGCCGCGCGCCGTCAGCCGTAGCGCCCGCCCGTCACATGCAGCACGGCGCCGCTCACGTAGCCCGCGAGCTCGCTCGCAAGAAAGCACACCGCGCTCGCGATGTCGCGCGGCTGGCCCACGCGGCCCACGGGCGTGCGCGCAAGGGCGTTTTCCTTGATCTTGGCGTAGTGCGGCAGGTTGCGCACGCCGTCGGTCTCGATAAAGCCCGGCGCGACGGTGTTCACGGTGATGCCGTTGCGCCCGAGCTCCAGCGACAGCGCACTGCTGAAGCCCAGAATGCCCGCCTTGGCCGCCGAGTAATTGGCCTGCCCCGGATTGCCCAGGTGCGCGCGCGAAGAAATGTTGATGATGCGCCCCCACTGCTGCTCGGCCATGGTCGGCACCACGGCCTTGCTGCACAAAAACGCCCCCTTGAGGATGGTGTCCACCACCGCGTCCCAATCGGCCTCGCTGAGCTTGACGATGCGCGCATCGCGCGCAAAGCCTGCGTTGTTCACGAGGATGTGCACGCCGCCAAAGGCGTCGAGCGCCGCCTGCACGAGCCGCTCCACGTCGGCGCTGCGCGTCACGTCCGCCGCCAGCGCAATCGCCTGCAGCCCATCGCGCTGCAGCGCCGCGCAGGTCTCGGCCGCCACCGCACCGTCGATGTCGGTCACAACCACGCGCGCCCCTTCCTCGGCCAGCGCCCGCACCGTCTCCGCCCCAATCCCCCGCCCCGACCCCGTGACGATGGCCACCTTGCCTTGCAAACCCAGTTCCATGAAAACTCCTTGATTCCTAGGAGCCTGTCGGACTTTGGAATCGTCGGCTGCGAATGCACCGCAGCGGCCCATTTTTTACCGTCTTCTTGCCCCATAGTCCCGCTATGGGGCTGCGAATCCGGCAAAAACTGGCCTCGCTGGGGCACCTTCTCGCTTTCGACGCCCAAAGTCCGACAGGCTCCTAGCTGCTCACACATGCTGCACGGCGCTTTGCGGCCAAAATCTCTGGAATTCCCCCGAGACCGCCGAGCGCCGAGCCAAACAAACGTTTGCTTGACAGTTTAGCGGCACTCGCCCCGTCGTGGACATGCGCCGCTTGCATGCTGCAGTCTCGCGGGTGGTTTTTTGGGGGGCGTGGGAAGAGGGGGCGCGGGCTTGCACAGGGCAGGGAAGCTGGCGTCGTCATTCATTGATTCCAGCGCCGACCTGAATTCGAATGCCATCCCGAAAAAAATCCCGGCTTGCGCCGGGATTTTGGAATGAGAGTGGAACTACTGGCCGACGCACAGGTGGCCGATGGGCCGCATCAGCGCCTCACCCTGCC
Organism: Extensimonas vulgaris; assembly: GCF_003337425.1. Taxonomy (GTDB): domain Bacteria; phylum Pseudomonadota; class Gammaproteobacteria; order Burkholderiales; family Burkholderiaceae_C; genus Extensimonas; species Extensimonas vulgaris. The sequence goes on along the minus strand of NZ_QPJU01000003.1, from coordinate 108,348 downwards.
ACCCCCAGCACCACATGGCTGGCCTTGATGAGCGCGGTCGCGGGGCTGCCTTCTTTGAGTTCCAGTTCGCGCACGGCTTCGCTGGTGATTACCGCGTGCACCTGGCTGCCGCCGGGCAGGGTGAGCACCACGTCCGTGTTGATCGCGCCTGGCACCAGTTTGCTCACCGTGCCGCGCAGACGGTTGCGCGCGGACAGGCGCACGCCTGCGTCGTCGGTCAGCAGCATGACCCACGAGGCCTTGACGAGCGCGAACGCCGGCTTGCCGGGCGCGAGGCCCAGCTCGCGCACGCTCGCCTGCGTGACGATGGCCACGAGCTTGTGGCCGCCGTCGGTGGTGAGCTCGACCTCGCTGTTCACGGCGCCGGCAGTGATGGCGCTGACCTTGCCGTGAAAGACGTTGCGGGCACTGACTTTCATGGTGACTCCTTTCCAATGGAAATGGTTGCGTTATGTCTTTGAAACTATCGCGCATGCTTGCTGCATGGCGTGGATCAGTGTAGGCGCAAGTCCTGTATATCCACAACCATAGCGCCTGGCGCTTTCCATCTCTTGCCTCGCATCGGTTTCAACAAAGACCTTCCAAGCGTCGTGACTGTCAGGAATTGGCCCAATTGGTTATGTAGTTTTGTATATTCCGCTATCCAAAGAAGGTGCCCACGATGTCCCAGTCCAACAAACTCATAGGCCGGCTCGCGCTCGAGACCGAGCTCGGGCCGTTTCTCGGGGCCACGCGCATCCGCCTGCTCGAAGCCATAGGCGAGCATGGCTCGATCTCGCAGGCGGCCAAGGCCGTGCCCTTGTCGTACAAGGCGGCCTGGGATGCGGTCGATGCCATGAACAATCTGGCCCACGAGCCGCTGGTGCTGCGCAGCACCGGCGGCGCGCGCGGCGGCGGCACGCGCCTGACCGACTATGGGCGCAAGGTGATCGCGCTGTACCGCGCCGTGGAGCAGGAATACCAGGGCGCGCTCGACCGGCTCGCGGGCCAGATGCAGGCGCTGAACGTGGACGACGTGCACCAGTTCCAGACGCTGCTGCGGCGCATGGCCGTGCGCACCAGCGCGCGCAACCAGTTCGTGGGCACGGTGGCGGGGCTGCACGATGGCGGCGGCGTCGATTTTGAAGTGCGCATCGCGCTCGATGCGCAGACCGAGCTCACCGCGCTGATCACGCGCGCCTCGGCGGACAACCTCGGGCTGGCGCTGGGCCAGGAGGTGGTGGCGCTGGTCAAGTCTTCCTCGCTGCTGCTGTGCACCGCGGGCATGGGGCTGCTGAGCGCGCGCAACCAGCTCTGGGGTGAAGTGAGCCACATCCACGAAGGGACGGTGAGCGCCGAAGTGAGCCTGGCGCTTGCGGGCGGCAAGACGGTGACCGCCGTGCTCACGCGCACGAGCGTGGAAAACCTCGGCCTTGCGCCGGGCGTGCGCGCCTGCGCGGTGTTCAAGGCGTCTAGCGTGATCCTCGCGGCGCTCGGTTGAGCCGTTTTTTGCAGTTTTTCGCTTCCTTCCTTTTCCCAAGCTCACCAGGAGATTTGCCATGTCCCGCCCGCTGTTCCGATCGTTGGCCCTCATCGCGGCCTTGGTGCTCAGCCTCGCCGCCAGCGCCGCGCGCGCCGACGAGGTGCAGGTGGCCGTGGCCGCCAATTTCACTGCGCCCATGCAGAAGATCGCCGCGCTGTTCGCGCAGGACACGGGCCACAAGGCCGTGCTCGCGTTCGGCTCCACGGGCAAGTTTTACGCGCAGATCAAGAACGGCGCGCCCTTCGAGGTGCTGCTTGCCGCCGACGACGAAACCCCGGCGCGGCTCGAACAAGAGGGCGCGGCGCTCGCGGGCAGCCACTTCACCTACGCCGTAGGCAAACTGGTGCTGTGGAGCGCTCAGCCCGGCGTGGTCGATGCGGCGGGCGAGGTGCTGCGGCGCGGCAATTTCACGCACCTGGCCATTGCCAACCCCAAGCTCGCGCCCTACGGCGCAGCGGGCATAGCGGCCATGCAGGCGCTGGGCGTGTACGACGCGCTCGCGCCCAAGATCGTGCAGGCCGAAAACATCGGCCAGGCCTACCAGTTCATCGCCAGCGGCAATGCGCAACTGGGCTTCGTGGCCTATGCGCAGGTGCTCGATGAACAGGGCCAGCTCAAGGGCGGCTCGATGTGGCTGGTGCCCGCCAAGCTCTACCGCCCTATCCGCCAGGATGCCGTCGTGCTCACCAAAGGCACGGCTGGCAGCCAGCCCAAGCCTGCGGTGGCCGCGCTCATGCAATACCTGCGGGGCGACAAGGCGCGCGCGGTGATCCAGACCTACGGCTACGGGCTGTGAGCCCCCACACCATCCTTTCTGCCATGCCTGCCGCCATGTCCTCCGCTCCTCCATCCGATGCCGGCGCAGCCCCGGCTTTCGCGGCCTTGTCCTCGCTGCTCGGCCCCGACGACTGGTCGGCCATTGCGCTGACCCTGCGGCTTGCCGCCACGACCACGGTGCTGCTGCTCGTGCTCGCCACGCCGCTCGCCTGGTGGCTGGCGCGCACGCGCGCGTGGTGGAAGGGGCCGGTGGGCGCCGTGGTGGCGCTCCCGCTGGTGCTGCCGCCCACGGTGTTGGGGTTTTACCTGCTCGTGCTGCTCGGGCCGCAGGGGCCGGTGGGGCGGCTCATGCAAGCCTGGGGCCTCGGGCCGCTGCCTTTTACCTTTGGCGGGCTGGTGCTGGCTTCGATGGTGTATTCGCTGCCTTTCGTGGTGCAGCCGCTGCAGCAGGCGTTCGAAGCGGTGGGCAACCGCCCGCTCGAAGTCGCCGCCACCTTGCGCGCCGCGCCATGGGATCGCTTCGTGAGCGTCGCGCTGCCGCTCGCGCGGCCAGGTTTTTTGACTGCGGGCGTGCTCGGCTTTGCGCACACGGTGGGCGAGTTCGGGGTGGTGCTGATGATGGGCGGCAACATCCCGCAGCAAACGCGCGTGGTGTCGATACAAATCTACAACCACGTCGAGGCCATGGAGTATGCCCAGGCGCACGCGCTCGCCGGCGGCATGCTGGCGTTCAGCTTCGTCGTGCTGCTGTGGCTCTATGGCCGCGGCGCGGGGAGGCGCCATGCCGGCTGAAGGCATCGCCGTGCATGCGCAGGGCGCGGCAAGCGAAGCAGACCGCGCAAGGGACGGCATAGAGGCGCGCTTTGCCATCGCCTACCCCGGCTTCACGCTGCACGCCGACCTGCATCTGCCGGGGCGCGGCGTCACGGCGCTGTTTGGCGCCTCGGGCTCGGGCAAGACCAGCTTGCTGCGCGCCATCGCCGGGCTGGAGCGGCACGCGGGCGGCCACCTCGCGGTCAACGGCGCCGTCTGGCAGGACGCGCAGCGCTTCGTGCCCACGCACCGGCGCCCGCTGGGCTATGTGTTCCAGGAGGCGAGCCTGTTTGCGCACCTGGACGTGGCGCGCAACCTCGACTACGGCCTGCGGCGCATCCCGGCTGCGGCGCGGCGCGTGCCGCGCGCGCAGGCGATCGAACTGCTGGGCATAGGTCACTTGCTGCGGCGGCGGCCCGATACGCTTTCGGGCGGCGAACGCCAGCGCGTGGCCATTGCGCGCGCGCTGCTCACCGCGCCGCGGCTGCTGCTCATGGACGAGCCGCTCGCCGCGCTCGACGCGCAGCGCAAGGCGGAGATCCTGCCCTACCTCGCACGCCTGCGCGCCGAGCTCGACATCCCCGTGCTCTATGTTTCGCACGCGCTCGACGAGGTGATCCAGCTCGCCGACCACCTGGTGCTGCTCGGCGGCGGCCGTGCGACGGGCCAGGTGCTTGCGAGCGGCCCGATCGCCGAAACCCTCGCGCGCATCGACCTGCCCACGGCACAAAGCGCCAGCGCCGCCGTGCTGATCGAGGCCACGGTGCAGGACTACGACAGCGCCTACGAATTACTGCGCCTGGGCTTTGCCGGCGGCGAGCTACTCGCGCCGCACCCCACGCCGCTCGCACCGGGCACGCGCCTGCGCCTGCAGGTACAGGCCCGCGACGTGAGCCTGGCGCTCGCGCCCGCGCCGGGCAGCTCCATCCTCAACCGCCTGCCCGCCACCGTCACGGGCCTCTGCAGCGCCGACACCCCCGCGCACACGCTGGTGCGCCTGGACGCCGGCGGCACGCCGCTGCTCGCGCGCATCACGCGCTTTTCCTGCGACCAGCTGCACCTGACCGTGGGCATGCCGGTGTGGGCGCAGATCAAGGCCGTGGCGCTGCTGGGTTGACACACGCCCGGCATGCCCGCGGTGACGAGCGCAGCGCGGCCAAGAGACCCGCGGATTTTTTGAGAAAAAGGCCATTAGGAGCCTGTCGGACTTTGGAATCGTCGGCTGCGAATGCGCCGCAGCGGCCCATTTTTTACCGGCTTCTTGCCCCATAGCACCACTATGGGGCTGCGAATCCGACAAAAACTGGCCTCGCTGGGGCACATTCTCGCTTTCGACGCCCAAAGTCCGACAGGCTCCTAGCGCTTATTTATCAAGCGCTATTAGCTACTATTTAGATAGCAAATCAGCCTTCGCGCGCAGCACGCACGCGCTCGAACACGGCCTGTGCCTCGGGGCCGGCGTCGGTGCCCGACTCGCGTGGCAGGCGCGCGAGCAGTTGCGCGAGCGCCCCGGCTTGCGGCAGTAGCGGGCCCAAAAAGCGCGCCGTGCGCCCGTCGGCCAGCAGCAGCGTGGGAAAGGTCTCCACGTCCAGCTCATCGACGAGATCGGCCTCGTCCTCGATGTCCACCCACTCGAAACGCACCTGCGGGTGCGCAGCTGCGAGCGCGTCGAACACCGCGCGGTAGCTGCCGCAGGTGCCGCACCAGGCGGCGCACAGGCAAATGGCCCACCAGCCGCGCGCGGGGTCGGAGGTGGCTGGGGTGGCAGTGGTGGACATGCGAAAGCCCATCAAAAAAAGAAGTAGCGAACAAAACCCCGCACAGGCAGCAAAACGCAGCGCGGTGGCGCGTAGCGCAAGGGAGTCAGCGCCGCTCCCTGACGTGATAAACGTCTATGGTATCGAGCGCCGCGGCATGGTTGCCCCAGGCATTGCGCACGAAGGTCGCGACCGCGGCCACGTCTTCGTCGCCCAGCAGCTGGTGGTAGGGCGGCATGCCGTAGGGGCGCGGGTTGCCAGCGGTGGCGGGCGCGTAGCCGCCTTGCAGGATCATGCGCACGAGGTTCGTCGGCTCGGCCAGCAGCACGGCGCGGTTGCCCGCGAGCGCGGGGAAGGCGCCGCGCTCGCCCTGCCCTTGCGCGCCGTGGCACTGGGCGCAGTGGTCGTGGTAAATCTCTGCGCCGCGCTGCATCAGCCTGCGCGGCGGCGCGGCAATGGGCGGCGCGGGGGGCGCGGCGCGCTCGGGCAGCGCTTGCAGGTACACGGCCATGGCGCGCGCATCCTCCTCGCTCAGGTACTGCGTGCTGCCAAACACCACCTCGGCCATGGGGCCGCTGACGCTGGCCTGTGGCGTGGCGGATGCTGCGCGTGTGACGCCCGTGCGCAGCAGCGCGACCACGTCGTCGAGCGGCCAGTGCGCGACGCCGGCCTCGCTCGCCGCGTCGAGCGCGGGCGCGTACCAGTTCTGCGCCGGAATCAGGCCGCCGCCGAGCGCCCGGTCGGCCCGACTCGCGCCGAGCAGGTTGCGCGGCGTGTGGCAGGCGCCGCAGTGCGCCAGGCCGTTCACGAGGTAGGCGCCGCGGTTCCACTGCGCGTCGCGCGCGGGGTCTGCGGCTGCGCCGTCGCCGCGCCCGGGCGTGAAGAACAGCACGCGCCAGGCCGCGAGCGCAAGCTGCGTGTCGTAGGGAAAGCGCAGCGCATGCGCGCGGCTGGGCTGCGCCACGGGCGGCAGGCTTTGCAGATAGGCGTAGATCGCGTCGGCATCGGCGCGCGTGACGTGGGTGTAGTCGGGGTACGGAAAGGCCGGGTACAGCAGGCGCCCGTCGCGCGCGCGGCCGTGGTGCAGCGCGCGCCAGAAGTCGTCGGCCGTCCAGCGGCCCAGGCCCGTTTGCGCGTCGGGCGTGAGGTTGGGGCCGTAGAGCGTGCCGAAGGGCGTTTCGATGGGCCGCCCGCCCGCGTAGGGCGCGCCGCCGCGCGCGGTGTGGCAGCCCATGCAGTTGCCCACGCGCGCCAGATAGGCGCCACGTGCGCGCAAGTCGGCCTGGGCTGCGGCAGAAGCCGCCGCCGGAGCGCGCGCGGCCGCAGCCCCTTCTTCCCCTGCGCCCTGCAATTCGCGCAGCAGCAAAGCGCCCACCGCGCCGGCGAGCACCAGCAGCACCAGCAGCACCAGGGCCAGCGTCCAGCGCACGCGCTTCATGTGCGCCCCCTCTGGTCGGCCGCGGGCAGCGCGACGCCGCCGCAGCGCAGCGGCAGCGGCGCGGGCAGCTGCGCCGCGGGTTTGCCGTGCGCGGGCACGGGCTGCGCGGCGAGCCAGGCAGAGATCGCGCTGACCTCGTCGGCCGACAGTTTGCGCGCCACTTCGGCCATGCAGTCGGGCGCCTGCGCGTGGCGCTGGCCGGTCTGCCAGGCGCCGAGCTGGCTGTTGAGGTAGTCGCGCGGCAGCCCGAGCAGGCCGGGAATGGCGGGCGCCACGCCCGTCATGGCGCTGCCGTGGCACTGCACGCACGCGGGCAGGCGGCGCGCCGCGTCGCCGTGCTGCACGAGGCGCTGCCCGAGCGCGATCTGTGCGGGCGCGGCCTGCGGCGCGGGCGGTGGCGGATAGGGCAGATCCAGCGCCGCAAAGTAGGCCGCGATCTCGTGCAGGTAGGCGTCGCTGAGCGTTTCGAGCAGGTGGCTCATGGGCGCGTAATTGCGCCGCCCGTCGCGAAAGTTGAACAGCTGGTTCGCCAGATAACCCGCCGGCTTGCCCGCGATGCGCGGAAAGTAGCCCTCGGGCGTCGCGCGCCCTTCCTTGCCGTGGCACAGCGTGCAGGCGCGCACGCGCGGCGCCATGTCAACAGCCGCCGAAGCAGGCGGCGCCTGGGTCATGGCCGTGGAACTGCTGGGTGGTGCGGCTGCCGTGGCATCTTGCGCCGCAGCCGTACCCGCGACGAGCAGCATGGCCACCATCGCGCACGCCTGGGCCGCGCGGCGCAAATGTGCCACCCATTGCAGCCCTGGTACCAATGTGCGCCGCATCGTCAGTCGTCCGCCGTCGGCCCGACCAGCAGCTCCTCGTGCACGACCTCGGGATGGTCGAGCACGTAGGCGAGCCTTTCCTGGTCGAGCTGGCCTTCCCAGCGCGCCACGACCACGGCGGCGCAGGCATTGCCAACGAAGTTGGTCAGCGCACGGCATTCGGACATGAAGCGGTCTATGCCCAGAATCAGGGCCATGCCCGCGACGGGCAGCTCGGGCACCACGGCGAGCGTGGCCGCGAGCGTGATGAAGCCCGCGCCGGTCACGCCCGCCGCGCCCTTGGAGCTGATCATGGCCACGAGCAGCAGCAAAATCTGGTGCGTCAGACTCAGGTGGATGTTCAGCGCCTGCGCGATGAACAAGGCGGCCATGGTCATGTAGATGTTGGTGCCGTCGAGGTTGAACGAGTACCCGGTGGGGATCACCAGGCCCACGACGGACTTGCCGCAGCCGGCCTTTTCCATCTTGTGCATCAGATTGGGTAGCGCCGATTCGGACGAACTGGTGCCGAGCACGAGCAGCAATTCTTCCTTGATGTAGCGAATGAGCTTGACGATGGAAAAGCCGTTGTAGCGCGCCACCAGGCCGAGCACGACGAGCACGAACAGCAAGGCCGTGATGTAGAAGGCCAAAATCAGGTAGGCCATGTTGCCGATCGACTTGATGCCGTATTTGCCCACCGTGAAGGCCATGGCGCCGAACGCGCCCAGCGGCGCGGCCTTCATCAAAATCGCCACGAGCTTGAACACCGGCACCGACATGTGCTCGAAAAAGCTCAGGATCGGCTTGCCCTTGTCACCGACCGAGGCGAGCGCAATGCCAAACAGCACCGCCACGAACAGCACCTGCAAAATGTCGCCCTCGACGAGCGGGCTCACCACCGTGTTCGGGATGATGTTGAGCAAAAAGCCGGTGATGGTGGCGTCGTGCGCCTTGCTCACGTAGCTGGCGACCTTGCTGGTATCGAGCGATGCCGGGTCGATGTTCATGCCCGCGCCCGGCTGCAGCACGTTGGCCACGACCATGCCGACCACGAGCGCGAGCGTGGAAAAGGTCAAAAAATACACCATCGCCTTGCCGACCACGCGCCCCACGGTCTTGAGGTTGCTCATGCCCGCGATGCCGGTGACGACGGTCAGGAAGATCACCGGCGCGATGATCATCTTCACGAGCTTGATGAAAGCGTCGCCCAGCGGCTTCATGGCCGCGCCCGTGTCGGGCCAAAAGTAGCCCAGTGCAACGCCAATCGCAATGGCAATCAACACCTGCACGTAAAGAATCTTGTACCAAGGCAATCTGGGGGCTGGGCGGGCGGACGCTTCGAGCTGCTCGGCGGTCAACATGGCGGGTTCTCCGAAAGGATGAAGGCGGGGGCACGGGACGCATGCGCACGCCAGACGCGAGCGCAAGGGCGCGCATCATAAAACTTGCTGGCGCCGCAAGCCCGGGGCCTGCGCGCATGGCACTTCATGGCAGGAAAACCTCCTGCAACATGCGCGCCACGCCCTGCTGCCACGGCGGCAGCACGAGCCCGAAGCGTTCCTGCAGGCGGCGGCAATCGAGGCGCGAATTGTGCGGGCGCGGCGCCGGCAGGGGGTAGGCGCTCGTGGGGATGGGAAGCAGCTCTTTTGCTTTTATTTCGAGAGCTGGAAGCGCTTGCCGCACCTGCTCTAGAACGTATTTTGCATACGAAAACCAGGTCGCTTCACCGGCTGCGGCGAGGTGGTACAAGCCGCCGTCTTGCGGCCGCACCTGGACATGGCGCAGCATGTGCGCAGTGCAGTCTGCAAGCAGATCGGCCCCCGTGGGCGCGCCCCATTGGTCGTCGATGACGGTGAGGCGTTCGCGCTCTTGCGCCAGGCGCAGCATGGTTTTGGCGAAGTTGCCGCCGCGCGCGCCGTAAACCCAGCTGGTGCGCACGATGAGGTGCTGCGCGCCCGCCTGCCGGATGCGCTGCTCGCCCTCCCACTTGCTACGGCCATAGACGTTCAGCGGCGCCGGTGCGTCGGTCTCGCGCCAGGGACGGCTGCCGCTGCCGTCAAAAACGTAGTCGCTGCTGTAGTGCACGAGCCAAGCGCCCAGGCGCGCGGCCTCTTCGGCGAGCACACCGGGCGCAACGGCGTTGACGGTATGCGCCAATTCGGGCTCGCTCTCGGCGCGATCGACGGCGGTGTAGGCCGCTGCGTTGACGATGACCGCGGGGCGCAGCGCCCGCACCGTGGCCGCGAGATCGGCAGGGCGCGCGAGGTCGCCGCAATGCGCCGTGCTGTGGCGGTCGAGCATGGTGACATGGCCCAGCGGCGCCAGGCTGCGCTGCAGCTCCCAGCCGAGCTGGCCGTTTTTACCCAAAAGCAGAATGTCCATGGCAGTGATGATTTTTGGCGCTGCGCGAGCCGATGGGCGCAAATTATCGTTGCGACGCCCCTACCTCGCATCGCTGCGCATCGCGCTTGCACGGATGCTGCATTGCACAAGCCCGGCTCGGTTAGAGTAGCGGCAGGAGACGAGTACCCATGCGCCAAAACCGCCGCGTACCCACACGACAAAGAGCCGTCCATGGTCAAAAAAGCGCCACGCCGCACCGCCGAGCGGATTCTCGAAACCGCGCTCGCGCTGTTCAACCGTTTCGGTGAACCGCAAGTCTCGACCACACGGCTCGCGGCCGAGCTGCGCATCAGCACGGGCAACCTGTACTACCACTTCGCTGGCAAAGAGGTACTCGTGAACGCCCTGTGCGATCGCTATGCACTGGCGCTGCCCGCGGTGCTGGAGATGGCGGGCAGCGTGCGCGAAGTCGGGCAGGCCTGGCACTTCGTGCACGCCCTGCTCACGCGCATCTGGGAATTTCGCTTCCTGTACCGCGACCTCAACGACTTGCTTGCGCGCAACCACCGCCTGGAGCTGCAAATGCCGCAGTTGCTGCGGCAAAAAACCGACGCGCTGCACACCTTGCTGTGCTGCCTGGAGCAGGCCCAGGCCCTGCTGCCTTTGGCCCCGCCCGTGCGCTGCGCCACCGCGGTCGATATGGCCATCGTGCTCAGCTATTGGCCGAGCTTCGAATACCTGCACGATCCCCGCCATGCCCTCGAGCCCGAAAACGCACCCGCGGCGATTGCGCGCGGCACGCAGCACGCGCTGTACCTGCTCGCAGCCCAACTGTGCGCGCCGCAACGCCAGGCCCTGCTGGCCCTGATTCAGCGCAGCGACTCCCTGCCCAGCCCCGGCGCCGCCTGGCCGGCACACGGATTGCCTGCAAAATTCCCATCCCAGCCCGGAGACGCACCATGGCGCAATGGACCCCTTTCCCCTACAGCGACCTCTACCGCTTCGACCCCGCGCGTCTGAAGCAACTGTGGCCACGCCTGCACGCGGGCGACGCCGAGCCCTACCCCAGCGACGAGAAACTGCAGCACGCCTGGCTGCTGCTGCACAGCGGCCAGTTCCAGGAGGCGGCCGAACTCGGGCAGCGCCTGGGCGGTGCAGGCCTCACGGTGGCAAACAAGGCCACGGCGCTGTACGCCAACTACCTCGAACCCAGCGAGTCGGCACGCCAGGACTTGCTGCTGCAGGTGGCCGAGCGCGCGCAGGCGCAAGCCGCCGACGCGCCCGACAACCCCAACGCCTGGTTCTGGCGCGCGTATGCGCTCGCCCGCTACGGCCAGAGCATCAGCGTCGCCAAAGCCGTCGCCCAGGGCCTGGGCAACGCGGTCAAGGAGTCACTGCAAAAAACCCTGGCGCTTGCGCCGCAGCACGCGCACGCACACATCGCACTCGGCGCCTTCGACGCCGAGGTCATAGACAAGCTCGGGCCGCTCGTGGGGCAGATGACCTTCGGCGCGAAGAAGGAAACCGCGCTCGCGCACCTGCGCCAAGGGCTTGCGCTGCACCCGCAATCGACCATCGGCCTGATCGAATACGCGAACGCGTTGATGATGCTCGAAGGCGAACCCAAAATGGACGAAGCGACGCGGCTTTATGAGCAAGCCGCCGCCATCGCGCCGCTGGACGCGGCCGAGCACCTGGACGTGGAGCTCGCGCGCGCCGAGCTCGAGGGCTGATGACCGCACGCAACCCAGTTGCGCCGCCGCCCGCGCTCGTATGGTTCCGGCGCGACCTGCGCGACCACGACCACGCCGCGCTCAGCGCCGCACTGCGCACGGGTGGCGCGGTGTATTGCGTCTTCGTTTTCGACACCGACATACTCGACGCGCTGCCGAGCCGGCGTGACCGGCGGGTGCACTTCATCCACGGCAGCCTGCAGGCGCTCGACGCCGCCTTGCGCGCGCGCGGCGGCGCCCTGATCGTGCGCCATGGCCGCGCCGTGCAGCACATTCCGGCGCTCGCCCAGGCCCTCGCCGTGGGCGCCGTGCACGCGAATCGCGACTACGAGCCCGCCGCCAAGGCGCGCGACCAGGCCGTGGCACACGCGCTCGCGCCACTGGGCATCGCGCTGCACCTGCACAAAGACCAGGTGGTCTTCGACGGTGACGCCGTGCGCACACGCGCGGGCACGCCGTTCACCGTCTTCACGCCCTACAAAAATGCCTGGCGCCAACGCCTGCTGCAGCACGCATCCCCGCACGCGCCGCCAGACGAGCTACCCGACCTTGCCGCGCACCCCTGCGCAGGCCCGATCGCAAGCCCGCCGCCCCACCTGTCGACCGGCATCCCTACGCTCGCCGACATCGGCTTCGAAGCAACGAACCTGCCCGAGCTCGGCATCACGCCCGGCATGCCCGGTGCACGCGCGCTCTGGGAGTCGTTCGCGCAGGGGCGCATCCAGCGCTATGCGGACCTGCGCGACTACCCCGCACGCCGCGGCGTGAGCTATCTTTCGGTGCATCTGCGCTTTGGCACCATCGCGATCCGCGAACTCGTGCGCCACGCGCTCGCCCTGCGCGCCGACGCCTGGCTCGACGAGCTCATCTGGCGCGACTTTTTCTTCATGATCCTCGACCACTTCCCGCACGTGGTCGAGCGCGCGTTCAAACCCGCATATGACGCGATCGAATGGGACGACTGGCCACAGGGCCTGGCCGCGTGGCAGGCCGGGCGCACCGGCTACCCGCTCGTTGACGCAGCGATGCGGCAACTGCTGCACTGCGGCTGGATGCACAACCGCCTGCGCATGCTCACGGCCTCGTTCCTGTGCAAAGACCTGGGGATCGACTGGCGCCTGGGCGAGCGCCACTTTGCCGCGCAGCTCAACGACTTCGACCTTGCCGCAAACAACGGCAACTGGCAATGGGCCGCCTCGAGCGGCTGCGACGCTCAGCCGTACTTTCGCATCTTCAACCCCGTGAGCCAGTCGCAAAAGTTCGACCCCCAGGGCGACTTCATCCGCCGCTACGTCCCCGAGCTCGCGCGCGTACCCCTGCCCTTTTTGCACGCCCCGTGGACCATGGATCGCCACACCCAGCAGGCCGCGGGCATCACGCTGGGGCAGGACTACCCACTTCCCATCGTCGAGCACGCCAGCGCCCGCCTGCGCACGCTCGCGCGCTACGCGGTGGTGAAGGCGCAAAACGGAATGGGCACGTAAGGTCACTCCCAGCGCTCTGGCAGCCTGTCGGACTTTGGAATCGTCGGCTGCGAATGCGCCGCAGCGGCCCATTTTTACCGTCTTCTTGCCCCATAGTCCCGCTATGGGGCGGCGAATCCGGCAAAAACTGGCCTCGCTGGGGCACCTTCTCGCTTTCGACGCCCAAAGTCCGACAGGCTCCTAGATTCCCTCACCCCCTGTGGGGCCCGCAATGACGGGTTGCTTTGCAGCGAAACGGGGGCGTTGCAAAAGGCCGAGCGTAGCGATGGCCCGTGCGGTATCCCTGGCCCTTCTGTATGCGCCGAGGAGCGCAGCGCCCGGCGGATCAAGGGCGCGCGATTGTTTGAGCGCAGCGAGTTTCGCGCGACCCCGCCGGGCGTGAGCACCGCAGGTTGCCCTGGGCGCCGTGAGGCGCACAGGGACGCAGACAGCAGGGTCGCCTTCTTTTGCCTACTTTTCTTGGCGAGACAAGAAAAGTAGGTGCGCCGCCGGGCGCACATCCCGGCACCCGCCCTTTGCCCCGTCACCACCGCCCGGAAATTGGAATCTGACCCCAATTACGGTTCCGCACCCCCTGCGGGGCCCACAATGACGGGTTGTTTTGCAGCGAAACGGGGGCGTTGCAAAAGGCCGAGCGTAGCGATGGCCCGTGCGGTATCCCTGGCCCTTCTGTATGCGCCGAGGAGCGCAGCGCCCGGCGGATCAAGGGCGCGCGATTGTTTGAGCGCAGCGAGTTTCGCGCGACCCCGCCGGGCGCGAGCACCGCAGGTTGCCCTGGGCGCCGTGAGGCGCACAGGGACGCAGACAGCAGGGTCGCCTTCTTTTGCCTACTTTTCTTGGCGAGACAAGAAAAGTAGGTGCGCCGCCGGGCGCACATCCCGGCACCCGCCCTTTGCCCCGTCACCACCGCCCGGAAATTGGAAAATCTGACCCCAATTACGGTTTTTTGCTCAGTCCGCGTCGCCAAAACGCCGCATCGCAATCTGCAGCAAGCCGTCGAAGATCAGGTTCTCTACGAGCTCGAATGGGCGCGTCATGCTGGGCGCCATCTTCCAGCCCGCGCCGCCGGTCATGAGGCAGGCGGGCTCTTCGCCGCAGCGCTGCAGCAGGTGCTGGTACATGCGCTCGACCGCGCCGGCGATGGCGTAGGTGCCGCCGCTCGTGAGCGCGTCGCTGGTGTTCGTGGGAAAGAGCCGCACCTCGCCCGTGGGCACGTGCAGGCCCGCCGTGCCGGCCTCGAGCGCGCGCAGCATGATGCCGTGGCCCGGCAGGATCAGGCCGCCGAGAAAGTTGCCCGCAGCATCTATGCACTCCACGGTCACGGCCGTACCCACCATCACGAGTACGATGGGGCGCGGCGCGCCTTGCGCAAGCACATGGTGGCGCGCGCCTATCATGGCCACCCAGCGGTCTGCACCCAGGCGCGAGGGGTAGTCGTAACCGTTGGTCAGGCCCGCTTCCTGCGCCGAGGGCACGACCCACTGCGGCGTCACGTCCCACAGCTCCATCTGCTCGACCACGCGGCGCCGCGCGATGTCGCCTGCGACCACGCAACCGAGCATGCGCTTGGGGGCTGGCAGATTCGCCCAGCTGCCTTCGGCCAGGCGGTCGATGTGCTCGAGGAACTCGGTGCCCTGCGCGAGCAGCGCGGCGCCCGGGCGGTGCGCGTCGTACAAAGCCCACTTGAGGCGCGTGTTGCCGACGTCTATGGCGAGGAATGTCATGGGCGGATTATGGGGTTTCAGCTACCCTCGCGCAGCCGCAGCGCACGTGAGGCCATCGGCGCGACAGCACTCGGCCTCAGCTCTGGCGCCAGGGCAGGCCATGGAAGCGCCAACCCCCCAGGCGCCCGCGCTGCGCGTGCAGGTCGAGATCCCCCTCGAAGCCCTCGAGCACGTTGTACGCCGTGAGGCCCAGCGCGGTCGCACGGCGCGCGGCGGCGATGGAGCGCACGCCGCTGCGGCAGATCAGCAGCGCCGGCATGCCGCGCGGCACGGCGGCGCACAGCTGCGCGTCGAAGTCGGGGTTGGGCAGCATGTCGGGCCACTGCTTCCAGGGCACGGCGAGGGCGCCGGGCACTTCGCCGACCCAGGCACGCTCGGCGTCGCTGCGCACATCGACGAGCACGCCCCGGCCTTGCTGCACCCATTGCCAGGCCAGCTGGGGCGGGATGTCGCCCGCGTAGCCGCTCGCGGGGCGCGGCTGCTGGGCGGCAGCAGCGGCGCCGTCGGCATCATGGCGCGGATGCGGAGGCAGCCCCGAGTGCAGATTCGCTGGCACGGCGGTGTCCATGCGCTGCGGGCGCGGCAGCTTCAGTTGCGCCATGAGCGCGATGAACTCATCCTCGCTGCGCCCCGCAAGGCGCGCGTTGCCGGCTTTTTCGGCGCCTATGGTCGAGTGGCTGCGGCCGTGGTAGTCGTGGCCGGGCCAGACCAGGGTGTCGCCCGGCAGCGTGAACAGCTGCGTGTGGATGCTGCGGTACAGCGCCGCGGCGCTGCCCGATTGGAAGTCGGTGCGCCCGCAACCGTCGATCAGCAGCGTGTCGCCGGTGAACACGTGGTCGCGCCAGAGGTAGCACATGCTGCCCGCGGTGTGCCCGGGCGTGTGCAGCGCGCGCAGGGTCTCGGCGCCGAATGTCAGCGTGTCGCCGTGTTGCAGTTGTACCGCGGCCGTGCCTATGCCGCAGCCCGCAGGCGCGGCCAGGCGCGCACCCGTATGCTCGGCCAGGCGCGCTGCGCTCGTCACGTGGTCGGCGTGCGCGTGCGTCTCGAGCACCCAGCGCAGACGCAAGCCCTGCGCCTGCAGCACGCCGAGGTCGCGCTCGAGCTGTTCATCGACCGGGTCAATGACGAGCGCCTCGCGCGTGGCCGGGTCGTGCAGCACGTAGGTGTAGGAGCTCGACTGCGGGTCGAAAAGTTGCAGAGGAAACATGGCGTGGGGGAGTAAAACACGAAAACGGCAAATTCTGCACGGGCCCATTTTTCAGCCAGGCCGCCAGCATCGAGACGCCGCGCCTGTCCGTCGCTCATTGTGGCCGGCTGAACTGCCCGTGCAGGGCAGCGCGCAGCGTGCGCCAAGCCAGCCAGGTGACGACCACGGTGAGCAACGCCAGCCCGGCCCAGGCCAGCACGGCGTACCACGCGTAGGCGCTGCGGTGCGCCATCTCGAAGCTCGCCATCGTGAACGCCGCGAGCGGAAACGAGTAGCCCCAGGCCGCCGTGGAAAAAGGCAGGCGCGCGAATTGCCGCACATGGCTTGCGAGCAGCAAAAAGACGAACAGCGCCATCGAATACAGCACACGCGCAAAGCCATCGACCTGCCCTGTGAGCGCCAGGTAGGCGACGCAGCCCGCCGAGGGCGGCGCGAGCAAGATCGCCAGCGTGGGCCGCATGGGCGGCGGCAGCGGCTCATGGAAAAACAGGCGGTAGAGCACGATGGTCATGAGCACGAGCCAGAACACCACGCCGATGCTGAAAAAGAACCAGCTGATGTCGGGCGGCGCCCACTGCATGCCGACGATAGGCATGAGGACGTTGCCCACGGCGGGGATGAACCAGGCGGGGCTCGCGTGCTGGATGCTGTAGTGCGGATGGAAGATCCAGCTGCCCACGGCGTGCAGGGTCAACACCAGATGCGCCGCGGCGCCCACGCTCCACAGCCCATGCGCCACACCCGGCAGCGTGGGCAGCCAGGCGATGGACAGCAGCACCATGCCGGTGGAGATCGCCGGAAAGAAGTTGACCTGCACCGGGTGCGCGCGCTCGGCCGCCACCTGCGCGGGGTAGCGCAGCGCCTTGAGGGCATAGAGCACGAAAAGCACCACATACAGCGCCGTCGCCACCCCGCGCAGACACAGCGCGGGCAGCGCGGGCGCACCCGCGAGGGCGCTGGCTTTGGCCCAGGCCAGCGCGAGCCCCGCCACGCCCATCACGGTGGTGAACAAGGCCACGGGCAGGTAAGCGAGCGATGGTGGCGCAGGCGCACTGCCGGCGCTGGTGTGCGTTGCAGGCGCGGGATCGGTTGGGGTGGTCATGGCTCGATCTTCGGGCGGGACGTTGCGCTTCAGTCCCACAACGGCGCAGGCTGGGCACGCAATTGCTGACGGCGCGTGGCGTAATCGGGCAACACGCCTTCGACGATGCGCCAAAAACGCGGGCTGTGGTTCATCTCGCGCAGGTGGGCGAGCTCGTGCACCACCACGTAGTCGATCAGCGCCGGCGTGTAGTGCAGCAGGCGCCAGTTCAGCCGGATGGAGCCGTCGGCGCTCGCGCTGCCCCAGCGTGTGCGTGCGCTCGAGAGGCTGAGCCGCTGCCAGCGCACCTCGAGCTGCGGCGCAAAGTGCTCGAGCCGCGCGGTAAAGTGGCTGCGCGCCTGGCGCTGGAACCACGCCTGCACCCGCGTGCGTATCTGCTGCGCCGTGGCCTCTGGCTGCAACGGAAGACGCAGTGCGCGCGCGGGCACAGAGGCCGGCTCTTGCGCCGGCTCTTGCACCAGTTGCACCCGCCCACCCTGCATGCCGTCCAAATGCAAGCCCAGCGGCGCACCCAGGTAGGGCAGTTGCGCGCCGTGGGCCCAGACGATGCGCCCGGCTTCGCGGCGCTGCTGCAGCACGCGCACCTCGTGCAGCTTGCGCACGATCCAGCCCGCCTTGCCGTGCAGCGCGTGCTCGATCTCGGCCAGCGCCACGCCTGCGGGCGCGCGCACCGTGAGCCCTTCCCCATCGACCACGAAGCCTATGCTGCGCCGACGCACACGCTGCAGCGCATACGCCACCAGCACGCCGCCAAGCACGACCTGCCGCTGCGCCGCGGGATGCCGAAAAAACACCACAGTAGCTTCGTTTTCAGGAGCTATTGGCGCTTGATCTGTCTTGTTTACAAGGCTTTTTTGCCTTGAACTTTGCAGCGCGTCCGGTTGCGCTGCAGCGCCCCAGCCATCCAGCAATCCTTGCAGCAGCTGCGCGATCATGGCTGGTCGGCGCCCTTCTTGGATGGCTCGGAAGGTTGTGCCGGGTAGGCTTCGGGATCGAGGCGGCGCATTTCGGCCTCTATCCAGTTTTCGACTTCCTGCATCAGTTCGTCGGGCCGCCGTCCCTGGCTCGGGATGGGCTTGCCGATGGAGACATCGACCACGCCGGGACGCTTGACGAAAGCCTTGGGTGGCCACACGCGCGCCGAGGTCACGGCGATCGGCACCACGGGCACGCCCGTGCGTATGGCCAGGCGCGTGCCGCCGCTTTTGTATTCGCCCTTTTGGCCGCGCGGGATGCGCGTGCCCTCGGGAAACATGATGATCCACGTGCCCTGGTCGAGCAGGCGCTGCCCTTGCTGCACGAGCTTTTGGAACGCACGCACGCCATCTTTGCGGTCGATGTGGATCATGTCGAGGCTGCCGATCGACCAGCCGAAGAAGGGGATGCGCAGCAACTCCTTTTTGAACACGTAGGCCAAGGGGTGCGGCATGATCGCCGGCATCAGAAAGGTTTCGTACGTCGATTGGTGCTTGCACAGCAGCACCACACCCTGGCGCGGGTCGGTGGGCAGATTTTCCATGCCCTGGATGCGCGGGCGTATGCCCAAAAACCATTGCGCCGCGTGGATGGACAGCGCCAGCCAGGCGCGGGCGATGCGGTAGAGCACCGCCTTGGACGCGCCCAAGACGCGGCACAGCAAAATCGCCAGCGTATAGGGCACGACGGTGATGGCCATCCAGAGCAGATGGAGCAGAGAGCGCAACAGGGCCATGCGTCAGATCTTCAAGAGTGTTTTTGCAGTGTAGCCATTGCTAGACGTGCGCTGGTAGCTACCATTATGCAAGCAAATACGCGGTGTGCTCGAACGCCCGGCATAGCATCTGCCCGAAAGCGGCCTCATGCGGCGTGCGGCGCACCGGGCGTGGGCGCCACCGGCAAGGGCAGCGGCGCCTCGGTGGGTACTGGCGCATCGCGCGCGCCGGGCGTAGCGGCCGCGAGGGGCGGCTGCGCCTCTTGCAGCACCTGCTCGACCATCGCCGCGAGGCTCGCGTGCACCTGCGTACCCGCGGGCAAGTCTGCGTGCGGCGCATTCGCAGCCACGCAGTGCAAAGCGCGCACGCCCAGCGCGCTGGCGGCCTCCAGCAAGGCCGCGCTGGCGCCCGCCACGAGCAACTGCGGCGCTTCGACGCCGTAGCGCTCGCAAATCTGCGCGAGCAGCGCTGGCCGGGGCAAGCAGCAGTCGCAGGCGTCCTGCGGCGCATGCGGGCAGAAAAACACCGCATCGATGCGCGCCCCCAGCGCTGCGAGCTGGCGGTACATCTTCGCGTGGATGGCGTTGAGCACCGTCACGTCGAACAGGCCGCGCCCCAGCCCCGGCTGGTTGCACGCAAGCACGACGCGCCAGCCCGCACGGTTGAGGCGCGCGACGGCTTCGAGCGCGCCGGGCAGCACGATCCACTCGTCGGGCGAGGCGATGTAGCCGTCTCCCGGCAGGTTCAGCGTGCCGTCACGGTCGAGAATCGCGAGCTTCATGGGAGGGCTCCTGCGCAAATGGGCGTTCTGGCGTCACACGGCCAGGCGCGAGAGATCGGCCACGCGGTTCATCGCGAGGTGCAGCGCCTTGAGCAGCCCCAGGCGGTTCAGGCGCACGTCGAGCTGTTCGGCGTTGACCATCACGTCGTCGAAGAACGCATCCACCGGCGTGCGCAACGCTGCCAGGGTGCGCAGCGACCCGGTGTAGTCGCCCGCGGCAAACTGCGCATCGGCGCGCGGCACGGTGTGCAGCATGGCCGCGTAGAGGGCTTTTTCCGCAGGCTCCTGCAGCAGCAACTCGCTCACGTGCGGATCGACCACTTCCTCGGCGTCGCCGGCTTTTTTGAGGATGTTGGCGATGCGCTTGTTCGCCGCGGCCAGGGCTTCGGCCTCGGGCAGCGTGGCAAACGCGCGCACGGCCTGCAGGCGCTTAGGCACGTCGGCCAGGCGCTGCGGGCGCAGCGCGAGCACGGCCTCGACCGCGCGCGCCGCGTAGCCCTGCTCGCGCAGCAGGCCCGCGAGGCGCTCGTAGATGAAGTCGGCGAGCGGCACACGCGGGTCTTCGATCAGGCTGCCGAACGCGGGCACGGCGGCGCCGAGCAGCGCGTCGAGCTCCAGCGGCAGCGCCTTGTCGATCAGCATGCGGATCACGCCGAGCGCGTGGCGGCGCAGCGCGAACGGGTCGCGCTCGCCCGTGGGCAGGTTGCCGATGCCGAACATGCCCACCAGCGTCTCGAGCTTGTCGGCCAGCGCCACCACCACGCCCACGGGGCCGCGCGGCAGGCTGTCGCCCGCAAAACGCGGCTTGTAATGGTCTTCGATGGCGTCGGCCACTTCCGCCGGCAGGCCGTCGTGCAACGCGTAGTAGCGGCCCATGGTGCCTTGCAGCTCAGGGAATTCGCCCACCATGTCGGTGAGCAGGTCGGCTTTGGCGAGCTCGGCGGCCTGGTCGGCCTGCAAGGCCAGCGCGCGCCACGCGCCCGCAGCCTCGGCCTCGGCCGCCGCGGCGAGCTGCTGCACGATCGCCCGCGCGATCGCGCGCACGCGCTGCACGCGCTCGAGCTGCGTGCCGAGCCGGTTGTGATAGACCACCTTGGCCAGCTGCGGCACGCGGCTCGCGAGTGGCTTTTTGCGGTCCTGGTCGAAGAAAAATTTGGCGTCCGCGAGGCGCGGGCGCACCACGCGCTCGTTGCCGCCGATCACCGCGCTCGCGTCTTGCGGGCAGATGTTGCTGACCACGAGAAAGCGGTTCGTGAGCTTGCCCGCCGCGTCGAGCAGCGGAAAGTATTTCTGGTTCGCCTGCATGGTCAGGATCAGGCACTCCTGCGGCACCTCGAGGAACTCGCGCTCGAATTCGCACACGAGCACGTTCGGGCGCTCGACCAGCGCCGTCACCTCATCCAGCAGTGCATCGTCTTTGATAGCTGTCAGCGCTGGCCCTGCCTTGGCTGCAGCCTGATTCAGCTGCGATTCGATGACCGCGCGGCGTTCGCCGAAGTGCGCAATCACCGCGCCTTGCGTGCGCAGCGCCTCGGCGTAGGCGTCGGCGTGCGCCAGCTCGATCGGCTCGGCCTGCGCCTCGAAGCGGTGGCCGTGCGTGTGGCGCCCCGCGCGCAGGCCCAGCGCGTGCACCGGCACCACCTGCGCGCCGTGCAACGCCACCAGGCCATGCGCGGGGCGCACGAAGTGCACCGTGCTCCAGCCCGGCAGCTCACAATCGGTTTCGAGCTGGTAGCTCATCACCTTGGGGATGGGCAGCCTGGCGATGGCTTCGTGCAGGGCTTTTTGCAAGCCCACGGCGAGCGTTGCGCCCGGCGCCACGCTGTCGAGAAACAGCGCCTCGGTCTTGCCGTCGGAGGCACGCTGCAGGCGCGCGAGCACCGCGGCGAGCGCAGCGTCGCTGCCCACGTCCACACCCAGGGCCTGCAATTTTTTGCGCAGCGCTGGCGTCGGATTGCCTTGCGCGTCCAGCCCCACGGCCACGGGCATGAGCTTTTGGCGCACGGCTTGGTCGGCGGCCTTGGCGGCCACGCCAGTGATGTGGGCGCCCAGGCGCCGCGGCGAGGCATAGGCCGTAACCTTGGCGTCGGCCGCGGCCAGCCCTTGCGCGCGCAGCTGCTCGGCAAGCACGCCGGCGAAAGACTCGCCCAGTTTCTTCAGCGCTTTGGGCGGCAGTTCTTCGACGAACAATTCCACCAGCAGATTCGCGTTGGCGTTCATTCCATTCCTATGACAAAAGTTCAACGATTCGAAACCCGAGCCGCTGCGCGCTCGCCTGCATCGCGGCGTCCAGCGTGGCCACGGCCTTGCAGCCGTGGCGCTGCGCCACCGCAAGGTGCAGCGCGTCGCCGCCGCGCAGACCGCTTGCCGCATCGGCCACCCAGTCGGCGGCTTGCAGGAAATCGGCCTCGATCACGTTCAGGCGGTGCACCATGTCCATGGCTTCGATGAAGCGCTCGCGTGCCAGCTGCAGGCGCGGGCCCGTGAGCGCCTTTTTGCGCACCTGGATGCTCAAGGCGCTGGCAAATTCGGTCTCGGCCCACCAGGCGGTGCCCAGGTGCGACATGTCGGCCTGCGCCATCCAATCGATCACGGCTGCGCCTTCGCTTTCATGAAAGCAGTAGGCACACCATACGCTGGTATCGACGTAGGTGGCGTCCCAGCGGCGCTGCGGGCGGTGTAGGGTCGTGAGGGGCATGGAGGATTGGGGGGCTTGCGTCGGCAGGTGCTCAAGGCGCTGTCAATAGCGTTCATTGGCGCGCACTTCCTCGATCACCGACTCGGTCAGCGGCATGCTGGCCAGGTGCGCCCGCGCACGCGCAATCCATTCCTCTTTGCTCAGCTTGGGGCGCTGGCGCCGTGCCGACAGCTGCCAGGCACCGCCCGGCGTGGCTTCGGGCGGCTGCAGGTGCAGCGTGTCGCCCTCGCGCACGCCGAGCTCGCGCGCGAGCGCTGCGGGCAGGCGCACCGCGAGGCTGTTGCCCCAGCGGCTCACGGTCAAGTCCAGGCCCTCGGTGGGCAGGTCATTCGCTCCCATGGTCGGCTCCTTTCGCGGCGCAAATGTAGATACTCGTATCTACATTGTAGAGGCCGCACGCCCCATCGCGCACCGCTCAGGCCGCCTTGGGCGCGAGCTGCGCCACCCATTCGCGCGGCGCCATCGGAAAGCCCAGGCGCTCGCGGCTGTCGTAGTAGCTCTGCGCCACGGCGCGCGCGAGGTTGCGGATGCGGCCTATGTAGGCGGCGCGCTCGGTCACGCTGATCGCGCCGCGCGCGTCCAGCAAATTGAAGGTGTGCGCGGCCTTGAGCACCTGCTCGTAGGCGGGCAACGCGAGCTGCTGCTCCATCAGGTATTTGGCCTGCTTTTCGTGCGCGTCGAAGGCCGTGAACAAAAAGGCCGCGTCGCTGTGCTCGAAGTTGTACGCGGACTGCTCTTTTTCGTTTTGCAGGTACACGTCGCCATAGCTCAGCCCCTCGGTCCACTGCAGGTCGTAAACGTTGTCCACGCCTTGCAGGTACATCGCCAGACGCTCCAGACCGTAGGTGATTTCGCCCGTGATCGGGCGGCAGTCCAGGCCGCCGACCTGCTGGAAGTAGGTGAACTGGGTCACCTCCATGCCGTTGAGCCACACCTCCCAGCCCAGCCCCCAAGCGCCCAGCGTGGGGTTTTCCCAATCGTCCTCGACGAAGCGCACGTCGTTTTTCTTCAAGTCGAACCCCAGCGCCTCGAGCGAGCCCAGATACAGCTCGAGGATGTTGCTCGGTGCGGGCTTGAGCACGACCTGGTATTGGTAGTAGTGCTGCAGGCGGTTGGGGTTTTCACCGTAGCGACCGTCCTTGGGGCGGCGGCTGGGCTGCACGTAGGCGGCCTTCCAGGGTTCGGGGCCGATTGCTCTTAAAAATGTAGCTGTATGCGAAGTACCAGCGCCGACTTCCATGTCATAAGGCTGCAAAAGCGCGCAGCCCTGGGCAGCCCAGTATTGCTGCAGTGTGAGGATGATTTGCTGAAAGTTGAGCATGGCGTGAAGCGCGCGGCCTGGGTGCCGCGCGGCGGTCGGTGATTGGAAAAGAGACGGAAGATGGCGGCGCGCG
Organism: Extensimonas vulgaris; assembly: GCF_003337425.1. GTDB lineage: Bacteria > Pseudomonadota > Gammaproteobacteria > Burkholderiales > Burkholderiaceae_C > Extensimonas > Extensimonas vulgaris. The sequence goes on along the minus strand of NZ_QPJU01000003.1, from coordinate 85,081 downwards.
CCCTCAAGCGCCGTCCCAACGGCGCAGCACCAGGCAGGCGTTGGTGCCGCCGAAGCCGAAGCTGTTGGACAAGGCCGTGCGGATAGCCGCGTCACGCGTTTCGCGCACGAGCGGCATGCCTTCTACCGCAGGATCGGGCGTCTCGACGTTGATCGAGCCCGCGATGAAACCTTGCTGCAGCATCAAGAGGCAATAGATGACCTCCTGCACGCCCGTCGCGCCGAGCGAGTGGCCGGTGAGCGACTTGGTCGAGGAAAACGGCGGAATCGCATCGCCAAACACGGTGCGGATCGCACGCAGCTCGGGCACGTCGCCCACGGGCGTGGAGGTGCCGTGCGTGTTGATGTAGTCGATGGGCTCGTGCAGGCCCGCGATCGCCTGGCGCATGCAGGCCACGGCGCCGTCGCCCGAGGGCGCAACCATATCCACGCCATCCGAGGTGGCGCCAAAGCCCACCACCTCACCGAGGATGGTGGCGCCGCGCGCCTGCGCGTGTGCGAGGCTTTCGAGCACCACGGCGCCACCGCCGCCCGCGATCACGAAGCCGTCGCGGTGCGCATCGTAGGGGCGCGAGGCTTTTTCGGGCGTGGCGTTGTAGGCGCTGGACATCGCGCCCATGGCGTCGAACAGCATGCCCATGCCCCAGCTCAGCTCCTCGCCGCCACCCGCGAACATCACGTCCTGCAGGCCGAAAGCGATCTGCTGCGCGGCCACGCCTATGCAGTGCGCCGAGGTGCTGCAGGCCGAGGTGATCGAATAGTTGATGCCCTTGATGCCAAAGTTCGTGGACAGGCACGCCGAGACGGTGGAACTCATGCAGCGCGTGACCTGATAGGGCCCCACGCGCCGTATGCCCTTGCTGCGCAAAATATCGGCAGCCTCGATCTGGTTGGCCGGCGAGCCGCCGCCCGAGCCCATGATGAGCCCCGTGCGCGGGTGCGAGACTTCGGCCGGCGTGAGGCCCGCCTGCGCGATCGCCTGCGCCAGCGCCACATGCGCATAGGCTGCGGCGTCGCCCATGAAGCGCCGCTGCTTGCGATCGATATGCGCGTCAAGGTCGATCTGCGGCACGCCCGCAACCTGGCTGCGCAGGCCCATTTCGGCAAATTCGGGCATGGCGCGAATGCCCGAACGCCCCGCACGCAGCGCCGCCGTAACGCTGGCGCTGTCGTTGCCTATGCAAGAGACGATGCCGGTGCCGGTGATGACTACGCGTTGCTTGCTGCTCATGCTGTGACTCCTCAAGGCTAAGCTGAGACTGGACTTTGCTGCGCGCCGGCGCCGAGCCCCTTGTCCTTCTGGAACAGCCCCACGCGCAGGTCGTTGGCGACGTAGATTTCCTGACCATCGACGCACATGCGCGCGTCGCCTATGGCCATGACCAGTTTGCGCTTGATCACGCGCTTGATGTCGATGTCGTAGCTCACGAGCTTGGCCTCGGGTCCGACCTCGCCGGTGAACTTGACCTCGCCCGCACCGAGCGCGCGCCCGCGGCCCGGCAGGCGCAGCCAGGTCAGGTAAAAGCCGATCAGCTGCCACATGGCGTCCAGCCCGAGGCAGCCCGGCATCACCGGGTCTCCTTTGAAGTGGCAGGCAAAAAACCAGAGGTCAGGGCGCACGTCGAGCTCGGCACGGATCTTTCCCAGCCCATGCGCACCGCCATCGTCGTCGATGTGCGTGATGCGGTCGAACATCAGCATGGGCGGCAGCGGCAGGCGGCCGCTGTCGGGGCCGAACAACCGGCCTTCTGCCGAGGCGATCAGTTGCTCGTAGGAAAAAGAATCTACCATGTCAAACGTGCTCCAAGATGGGGCAAAAAAGCTTGCGCCCCGGCCGCGCGTACTGTGCGCAAAACAGCGATTATCCAATCACCGCACGCCCTGGTCGCGTCCTGGTCGCGCAACACAGGTCCACAAAAGCACCAGCACCGCCGCAAACCACAGCGGCGCAAGCCCCCAGCGCGCAGCCCAGCGCGCGTAGGGCGTGCGCTGGTCGCCATCTTGCGCGGCGTTCATGCCGCGGCCCTGCACCGCGCCGTAGAGCACGCCGCGCGTGAAGCGCGGGAGCTGGTGCGTGACCACGCCGCGGTAGTCGATGATGGCCGTGGCGCCAGTGTTCGTCGCGCGCACCATGGGGCGCTCGAACTCGAGCGCGCGCATGCGGCTGATCTGCAAGTGCTGGTCTATGGCCAGCGTGTCACCGAACCACGCGATGTTGCTGAGGTTGACGAACACCGTGGGCGCCTGCGCCGCGTCGGCAAAGCGCGCGGCGAGCTCCTCGCCGAACAAATCCTCGTAGCAGATGTTGGGCGCAAAGCGCTGCCCGGCCCAGGCGAACGAAGGCTGGGGCACGGCGCCGCGGCTGAAGTCGCCCAGCGGGATGTTCATCATCTCGGTGAACCAGCGGAAAAACGGCGGGATGAACTCGCCAAAGGGCACGAGGTGGTGCTTGTCGTAGCGGTACGGCGCAGCCTGCCCCGGCGCGAAACCCAGCGCCGAATTGGTGTAGCCGAGGTCGGCATCGCCCAGCGGGATGCCGAGCAGGCCCGCCTGCGCGCCTTGCGTGAAATGCGCCGCAATGCCCTCGAGGTAGCCGGGGATGAGCTGCTGCGGCAGCAGCGGGATCGCCGTCTCGGGCGCCACCACCAGCGCCGCCTGCGCGCTGCGCAAGGACTCGCCGTACCAGCGCAGCGCCAGCGCTACGCCCGTGCCGGGCTGGAATTTTTCGTCCTGCGGGATATTGCCTTGCAGCAGCGCGAGACTCACGCCCCCCGCCGCCTGCGCCCCACCTTCTGTGCCCGCCACCGATCGGGCGCAACCAGGCACCCCGTCAAGCGCGCCCAAAGCGCAGGCGCGCTGCCCGTGCGCCGCGGCCAGCAGCAGCGCCAGCGCGGCCACGAGCACCCAGGTGCGCGTGCGGCGCAAGTCCTGCAGGTGGAGCTGCGCCAGCCCCATCGCGAGCGCCGCCGCCACGGCGCCGATGCCATAGACGCCGACCCAGCGCGCGAGCGCGGCCAGCGGCCCCTCTACATGTGCGTAGCCGCCCGCGCCCCATGGAAAGCCCGTCCACCAGGTGCCGCGCGCGAGCTCCGCAAACAGCCAGCATGCAGCAAAAAAGAGAGCTGCCCACGCTTTATGGACGGGCGCAAATGCCCGAAAAAGCCCTGAAACCACGGCATAGTAGCTGCCGAGAAACAGCGCGAGCGCGAGCACCGCTGCCGCTGCCAGCGGCGCCGCCAAACCGGCGTAGGTGTGCATGGAGATGAACAGCCACCAGAAAGTCGCCGCGAGCCAGGCCGTCGCGAAAACCCAGCCCCACAGCGCGGCGCGCCGCCACGAAATCGGCTGGCACAACAGGCGCGCAAACACCGCGAGCGACACGATCTGCAGCCACCACTGCGGCGCACCGCTGCCGGGCCAGGCAAGCGACATGGCCTGCGCGACGCCGGCCAACGCAGCGAGGAAAAGCGCCCCCCCCGCAGCGCGCAAATGCAAAACCGCGCCCATCAGCCCGCAGCGTCGGCGCTGCGCGCCACCTTGAACCAGCGCACCGCACCGCCCTTGGTGTGCAGCACCGTGAAGTGCAGCCCTGCGAGCTGCAGCTGCTCGCCGCGCTTGGGCACGTGGCCCATTTCGTGCGCCACCAGCCCGCCGATGGTGTCGAACTGCTCTGCGGCCTCGTCGCCTTGCAACTGCGCGCCAAACATCTCGCAAATGCGCTCCACGGGCGTGTCGCCGCTCACGCGGTAGGTGCCGTCGGCCAAAGCGAAAATATCGCCTTCTTCTTCGGGGACGTCGAACTCGTCCTCGATCTCGCCGACGATCTGCTCGAGCACGTCCTCGATGGTGATCAGGCCCGCAACGCGGCCAAACTCGTCGATCACCACGGCCAGATGGTTGCGGTTTGCACGAAACTCGCGCAGCAAGTCGTTGAGCGCCTTGCTCTCGGGCACGAACACCGCCGGGCGCAGCAGCGCACGCACGCTCAGGCCCGGGGCGCGCTGCAGCTTGAGCAAATCCTTGGCCATCAAGGTGCCGATGATGTTCTCGCGCTCGCCCTGGTACACCGGAAAGCGTGAATGCCCGGTTTGGATCACGAGGTCCAGCAAGGTGTCGAGCGGAGCATCGATATCGATCAAATCCATGCGCGGTGCGGCGACCATCACGTCGCCCGCACTCATGTCGGCCAGCCGGATCACATGTTCGAGCATCACGCGCGCGTCGGCGCTGATGAGACCGTTTTCCTCGGCTTCTGCGAGCACTTCGATGAGCTCCTGCTTGGATTCCGGGCCGGGATGAATGAACTCGGCCACTTTTTGCAGGAAACTGCGCTTGTCTTCCTTTTCGGGAAATCGGGCGGGATAAGGGTCGGACACGATCTTGGCGTGCACGGCACGCGAGAAAAGCGAATCAGCCCTCTAGGATAGCGGATCGGCGCGACAGAACGTCCGCACGGAGCGTCGAGCGTGCCGCGCCAACGCTCCGGCCGCAGCCATCATCCCAGATGGTTCGTTAGGACGCGGGATGGTGGCGAGGCGGCTGGCGTGGCAGTTTGGTCGCGGGTGAGAAGTCCATGGCCAGTGCCATGGACGCCGAAGCCGCGGCCAAAATGACCGGCAGACATCCGCCAACGCCCGCGTAGGTGCGCAGCACCGCCTAATGGACAATCTGGGATCATCCCAGATTGTTCATTAGGACGCGGGATGGTGGCGAGGCGGCTGGCGCGGCAGTTTGGTCGCGGGTGAGAAGTCCATGGCCAGTGCCATGGACGCCGAAGCCGCGGCCAAAATGACCGGCAGACGTCCGCCAACGCCCGCGTAGGTGCGCAGCACCGCCTAATGGACAATCTGGGATCATCTCACTGCGCAGACTTGTGGCGCGCTTCGCGCACTCCCTGGCGGATCTCCTGCAAGCCAGAGAGAAAATCCCAAAAATGCTTGGCCTGCTTTTTGAACTGGTAGTCGAGCTCGGCGTACTGCTCCTCCACCAGCTCGGCCATGCGCGTGTCGAAATTTGCAGGCGGCAGTTGCAAGAAGGCTTCGGATTCCGAGCCCTCGTAACGCACCACGGCGCCGGCTTTGCGCGCAATTTTGAGCATGGGCACGTTTTCGGTCAGCGCGTGGATGAACATCATGTTCACGCCTTCATTGCGGGCGTGCATCACGGCACGCTCGAACAGGCGCGCCCCCAGCCCCTTGCCGCGCGCCTGCTTGAGCACGGACACGCCGAACTCCGCGCAGTGCTTGTATTCGGGGTGCTCGCTGAACGCCAGGTGCGCCATGGCGATGAGCTCCAGGCGCCGGTTGAAGATGCCGAACACTTCGTCGCGATCGAAATTGATCGAATCGACGTAGCGCTCGATCTGCTCGTCGGTCGCGGCGTAGCCGAAGCGCAGGTAGCGGTCACGCGCATCGAGTTGCAGCAAATGGGCTTTGATGCGCTCACGGTGCTGCGGCCCGAGCGCGCGAATCGGCACCATCACGGGCAGGCGGTGGTGCGTCTGCTGCGATGGAAAAGCGGCAGCAGGACGGACCTGCGGCGCATTTGGGGCCGCCTCGGAAGAGGTTTTGTTCTGGTCTTGGCTAGCGATCATGGTTTCATCCTAGGGTTTACCCTAATGCCCGGCATTATCCGCCCGCGTTTGCTGCGCTGCAACAAAATTGTGGTACTACCCCAACTGTAGAAGTGGTCTGCGCTCTTGGGGGTAAGTAATAGCCCTTATGGCGGCCATCCGCGTTGGGGCTCAAGCGTCGAGCAGTTCCAGGCAGGCTTGCACCAGTGGTGCATGGAAAGCCATCTGCAAGTGCGCAACCCCTGGCACCAGCCGGTTGTCCGCGCCGGGCAGTGTGGCCGTGCGCGCGGGAAAGACGACGCTGTCGCAATTCGAATACCAGCAGGTAAAGAGCGCGCCGCGGCTCGCCGGCTCTTGCCGCTGCAGGGCGCGCAACCAGGCGCTGCCCAGGCGCATTTGGCGCGCGTTGTCGGCAGCACTGAAGCGCGCGCTCCAGGTGCCCCCGTGCGGTGAGCCCAGCGTGATGATGCGGTGCACGCGACGCTCTACTGCCTCTGCGTCTGCAGTGCCGGCTTTTTCATTGCCAAGACCGGCGTAGGCCCGCAACCACGCACGCGCCGCGAGGCCTCCCATGCTGTGGCCGATGATGACGGGCGGCATGCCCGTGGCTGCCGTCACGCGGCGCACCGCAGCGTCTATGTCCGGGGCGTAGTCGTCGATCGAGCCGAACGCGGGCTCCAGCGTCAGCGCCACATAGGCATGACCGCGCGCGCGCAGCATGCGCATCCAGGGCAGCCAGAAGCCGCGGTTGCACAAAAAACCATGCAACAGCACCACGCCGCGGCGCGCCGCCTGCCCCTGCGGCGACGGTTCGGGCAGCCAGTCGGGTCCGGCATGTTCGCAAAAAGGCTGGCGCCAGCCGAACACCACGCAAGCCTGCAGCGCTTCGGCGGCCCAGGCGTGCAGCAGTTGCGCCAAACCGGGGCGCGGCACGGGCTCGCGCCGGTTGGCGCGCCACATGAAAATGAAAGGCAGCGCCTGCACGAGCCCGTACACCCCCCAGGCCAGGGCCCAGCCCGCAAGCGCATGGGCGGGCGAGCGCGGCCATTGCCAGGCCATCCAGGCGATCCATGCAAGCCAGGAACCCAACACCACGGCGCGCTGCCAGCGTGCATTCATGTCCACTCCTTTGGGTCATTGCCGTCCACGTCCTTGCCGAAACACCGGCTGTACGCAACCGGCGGAAAATTGGCAAAATCGGGCAACCTTACCAAACAACCGTTCGCTCAGCGAACCTGCGCAGAGCCCGCTGCCATCACGTCGCCCCTGCACCGCCCTTTTACTGCACTCGAAATTTCACCACCATGGCATCTGCACCGCCCACACTCCCGCCAGACATGGCCTTGTTCGAGCGCGGCTGGCTATCGGCCAACAGCATCATTTTCCAGGGCCGCCACGGCACGGCCATCGTCGATACCGGCTACCACAGCCACGGCGCACAGACCGTGGAACTGGTGCGCGCCGCGCTCGGCGGGCGGCCGCTCGAGCGCATCCTCAACACGCATTTGCACAGCGACCACTGCGGCGGCAACGCGGCCCTGCAAAGTGCCTGGCCCGAGGTGCAGACCGTCATCCCGCCCGGCCTCGCGGCCCACGTGCGCGACTGGGACCCGTATGCGCTGAGCTACACACCCACGGGGCAGGAATGCCCGCGCTTTCAGATCGACGGCGTATTAGAGCCGGGCAGCGAAATCCCGCTCGGCGACCGGCTCTGGCAGGTGCATGCCGCGCCGGGCCATGATCCGCACGCCGTGGTGCTGTTCGAGCCGCAGGAGCGCATCCTGATCTCGGCCGACGCGCTCTGGGCGAACGGCTTTGGCGTGGTGTTCCCCGAGCTCGAAGGCGAGAGCGCGTTTGCCGAGGTCGGCGCCACCTTCGACGTGATCGAATCGCTGCAGCCGCGCCTGGTGCTGCCGGGCCATGGGCCCATGTTCAGCGACGTGGCGCGCGCACTCGACGTGGCGCGCCGGCGCCTCGAGGGCTTCATGCAAGACCCGCGCAAGCACGCGCTCTATGCCGCCAAGGTCTTACTCAAATACAAGCTGCTCGAATGGCAGCAGACCACGCTGACCTTCATTTGCGCCTGGGGCGAGGGCACGCCGTACTTTTGCATGCTGCATGAAAACTATTTCGCCGACCAGAGCCGCCGCGCCTGGCTCGAGAGCTTGGCGGACGAGCTCGTGCGCTCGGGCGCGGCACGGCGTGAAGGCGATGTGCTGATCAATGCCTGAGCCCCGGTGCGGGCGTGCGGGCAGCGCTGCCCGCACCCACCCTGCGCCTCAAGGCAGGTCGGCGTTCGTCTGTGCCTGCGCATCGCTGCGCGGCCCCACCTGGCCCAGGCGGGCCTTGAGCGACTGCGGCTGGCCCGTGAGCACTGCCGCGTAGTTGGTGGTGTTGGCAAGCACCTTCTTCACGTAGTCGCGCGTTTCGCTGAATGGCACGTTCTCGGCCCAGATCGCACCTTCGAGCACGGGGCCGTTGCGCCAGTTGCGTGGACGGCCCGGGCCGGCGTTGTAGGCGGCAGCGGCGAGCAGCATGGAGCCGTCGAAGCTGTCGAGCACGAGTTTGAGGTACGCCGTGCCCAGCGTGACATTGGTGTCGCGGTCGGCCAGTTGATCGGGCGTGAGGCCGGTCAGGCCGATCTTGCGCGCCGTCCAGCGCGCCGTCGCGGGCATGATCTGCATCAAGCCCGCTGCGCCCACGCCCGAGCGCGCGTCGAGAACGAAACGGCTCTCCTGCCGGATCAAGCCATAGACGTAAGCCGGATCGAGCCCAATGGCCTGACTGCGCGCCACCACGAGCGACTGCAGCGGCATGGGAAAGCGCTGACGGTAGTCCATCACGCTGCGCGTGCGCTCGCTGGTGTTGATGCAGCGGTCCCACACGTGGCGATCGCAGGCCAGGTCGGCCGCCGCGAGCAGTTCGCGCTCGCCCATGCCGCCGGGGGTGTGCAGATTGGTGGCGTAATTCCACTCGCGCACGCCTTCGCTGCGCAGGCCGAGCGCGATCGCGTAGAGGCTGCGCTGCAAGGCCGCATTGGCGCGCGCGGCGGCTTTTTCTTCTGGCGTGAGCGGCGCGGGCGCGGGCGGCACGCTGACGCGCTGGCCCAGCTCTTCGAGCGCGAGCTGCTCGTAAAAGCCCTGCGGCCCGGCGATGCTCTCGAGCAGCTGGCGCGCCTGGGTGCGCTCGGCGTCGCTCACGTGGCGCCCCGCAAGCAGGGCGCGCGCCTTCCAATACACCCAGGTGCTGTCGCGGCGCGCGTCCTCGCTCATCGCATCTATGGCCTGGCGCACGGCTTTCCACTGGCCCGCGCGCAAAGCGGCGCGCACCTGCCAGGCCAGCATGTCGTCGCTCAGGTCGCGCTCGCGCGTGACGTTGGCAAAGTAGTCGAGCGCCTCGGGCGCCAGGCGCAGCGCCGCCTGCTTGCCTATTGCGCCCCAAGCCCAGTTGCGCTCTTCGGGCGAAAGCTGGCCGGCCCACTTCGCGTCGAGCAGGCGCGCGGCGTTGTCCACGTCACTGGCGGCGAGGCGGATCAGCGCGAGCGTCACGAGCTCCTGGCGCAGCCTGCCGCGCGTGGTGGCAAATGAGAGCAGGTATTTGCTTGGCGACTCGAACATGCTGCGCGCCTCGGGCAGGGCCTCGGGCGCGACGATTTCCACGGCATTGCGCGCTGCACGCGGCTTGTTCGCTTCCACGGCCAGGCGCGCCTTGCGCCAGACGTCGAGCGCGCTGATCTTGCCGTCGGCGTAAAACCGGCTCGCGGCCTGTGTGCAGCCGTCGTCAGCCTCGCGCAGCGCGTACCAGTGGCGGCGCAGCTCGTCGGCGGCGCGCGCGTCGGCGCGGCCCTCGACCTCGTCGATCAGCAGCGCGTAGCAGCGCACCTCATGGTCGTCGCCCATGCGGTAGCCGGGCAGAAATGCCGCAAACTGCGCCCAGTCGCGCCGCTGACCCAAGAGCAGCAGCCAGTCGTTGCGCAGGCGGTCTTCCTGGTAGGTGCCGGCGTAGCGCTGTAAAAAGTCCTGCACCTCCTGCGCGCTGGCTTCGTCGAGGCGCGCGCGCAGCGCCCAATACGCGGCCCAGGGTTCGAGCGCGTGGCCGCGCACCGCGGGCAAAAGCTGTTGCAGCCTTTGCTTGTCGCCTTTGCGAAAGGCCTGCTGCATCTCGAGGATGGTGTCGTCGCCGGGGTTGGGCACCTGTGGCTGCGCAAACGCCAGTGGTGCGCTCACGGCCAGCACGGCGGCGAGCGATGTCAAAATCTTCGACCATTGCATGGGAGAGGATTATCCGATGGACAAAACAGCCCTGCGGCGCGCCCTGGTAGCGCAGCGCCTGAACCTGCCCGACCGCGCGGAGCGCGTGCGTGCCCTGCAGCAGGTGCTGCGCATCTGGCTGCTCGGCCGCCCCGACACCGTGATCGGCGCGTACTGGCCCATCAAGGGCGAGTTCGACCCGCTGCCCGCGCTGCACCGCTGGAAGGAAGACGGCGAGCTGCAAAGCCAGCCCGTGCGCCGGCGCATCGGCCTGCCCGTGATCGACAAGACGCACAAGACGCTGAGCTTTCACGCCTGGTACCCCGGCTGCCCCATGGAACAAGACGCCTACGGCATTCCCAAGCCCAAGGACACCGAGCTGATCGTGCCCACGCTGCTGCTCGTGCCCTGCGTGGGCTACGGGCCGGGCGGCTACCGGCTGGGCTACGGCGGCGGCTTTTACGACCGCACCCTGGCCGCGCTGCAGCCGCGCCCCACCACCGTGGGCCTGGGCTTTGCGCCGGGCTTCATCGACGACTTCGAGCCCGAGCCGCACGACCAGCCACTCGACGCGATCCTCAACGAACATGGAGTGGTGTGGCCGGTGTAGCTTTCAACCCAGATTGTTCATTAGGCGGTGCTGCGCACCTACGCGGGCGTTGGCGGTGGTTTTGGCCGCAACAAAGAAACCCGTCATTGCGAGCCCCGCAGGGGCGCGGCAATCCAGTCCTGTCCTTCGCAGCGTGCGCAGGCGCTGTTGCCAAGGCCCCATGGATTGCCGCGGGCCTTCGGCCCTCGCAATGACGGGGAACCATCATCCCGCGTCCAAATGGACAATCTGGGTTCAACGCAGCTGCGGGCGGTTTTGCACGCGCCAGTCGCGCGGTCCTTGCACCAGGGCGGCCGTGCGCATGGACGGATCGTCTTCGACGCGGAACGCCTCGACGAGCCGTGCAAGCTCCTCGGCTTGCTCTTGCAGTTTTTGCACGATTTCTCGGCTTTTGCGTGCCATTTCACCGTTTTGCTCGGTCATTTGCTCCAGCTGGGTAATGGCGCCATTGACCTGTGCGATGCCTTGGCTTTGTTCTACGGCCGAAGCACTCGTTTCTGCAATGATTTCCGCCGCTTTTTTGACGCCTGCGACGATCTGCTCCATGCGCGCCCCCGCGTCGGCGACGAACTTGCTGCCCGAATCGATTTTTTCGACGCTCGACTGGATCAAGGATGTGATTTCTTTGGCCGCTTCGGCGCTGCGCTGCGCAAGGCGCCGGACCTCCGCAGCGACGACGGCAAAACCGCGCCCTTGCTCACCGGCGCGCGCAGCTTCCACGGCGGCATTGAGCGCCAGGATGTTCGTCTGAAAGGCAATGCCGTCGATCACGCCGATGATGTCCGCGATTTGCTGGCTGCTCTTGTGGATTTCCTGCATGGTGCGCACGGCACGCTGCATCACTTCGCCGCCGTCGCTGGCGGCCGCGGCTGCGGCAGACACCAAGTCGCGCGCTTGGTGCGCAGACTGTTCGTTGTGCTGCACCAGGGTTGCCAGCTGATCGATGCTTTGCGTCGTTTGTCTGAGGCTCTGGATCGCCAGCTCCGTGCGCTCGGCGAGGTCTTGGTTGCTGCGTGAAATTTCGCCGCTGGTATCGCGCAGGCGGATCACACTCGATCGCACCTTGGCCACGAGGTTGTGAAAGCGCGCACGCATCTCCCGCACCGCTGCTATCACGCTCGACTCGTCGCCCGGTTTGGTCGCGACGGCGACCACCAAATTGCCTTCTTGCAGGGCTTGCACGACGGCGCGAACCTGATTGGGCTCGGCACCCAATTCGTGCGTGATGCTGCGCGAAACCCAGACGATCGCGGCCGCGCCGATCAGCACCGCCAGCACCGTGATGACACTCAGGACGACCGCGAATTGGCTTGCCGCATGGTTGGCGTATTCGGTATTCGCGATGATGCGCTGCTCCTCGAAATCGATCAAACGATTGATCGCCGCGAGCCATTCGACGTATTGGGGCTTGGCCTGGCGCCACAGCAAAGCCTCTGCGGCCTGTCGATCTCCGGCTTGCACGAGTTGCACGACTTGCGCGGTGCTGGCCACGGCGCGTTGCTCGACTTCGTGAATCGCCTGCGCCATGGCGCGGACTTCCAGCGGCACACTGCCCGCATTGTCTGCGAGGGTTTTGTCGAGCTGCTGCCCCGCCTCGGCATAAAAAGCGGCAAGGCGTTGGATGGCCTGGATTTCTGCGTCGCGCTCTTTTTCGGTGGGCGCGAGCACCACGTCACGCACGGCGATCGAGCGATCGTGCGCCGACCCCCGGAAGTTGATGGCGGCACGCTGGATGCGCACGTTTTGCGTAGCATTGGCACTCAAGGCCAAGTCGATGCTGCGCGTGACGTACAAGCTATAGACCGCAACACCGAGCAACAGAAGAATGATCAAACCGAACGCAGCCAGCAGACGGTGGCTGACTTTCCAAGTACGCATGGTGGTGTTCCCTGGGCCTGGGTGAATGAAACGGAACGCGACTCTAGCAGCCTGTCGGACTTTGGAATCGTCGGCTGCGAATGTGCCGCAGCGGCCCATTTTTTACCGTTTTCTTGCCCCATAGTCCCGCTATGGGGCGGCGATTCCGGCAAAAACTGGCCTCGCTGGGGCCCATTCTCGCTTTCGACGCCCAAAGTCCGACAGGCTGCTAGCAAAGAACGTAAAACATTGTAGATGTCGTGTACGAATGCGACCATTTAGCGAGGCAGCACGGGGCGGTCAGGGTTGCCGCAGCCCACTACACTTGCCCCATGCAAATCTACATGGTGGGCGGCGCGGTGCGCGATCAACTGCTGGGCCGGCCCGTGAACGACCGCGACTGGGTGGTGGTGGGCGCCACGCTCCACCACCGTGGGGCTGGGCTTTGCGCCGGGCTTCATCGACGACTTCGAGCCCGAGCCGCACGACCAGCCGCTTGACGCGATCCTCAACGACCATGGGGTGATGTGGCCGGTGTAGATCGTTCGCCGCGCCTGGCCGCCTCCCACGCCAGCATCGCCAGCTTGCGATCGGCGCCCCAGCGGTAGTTGCCTGCCGCGCCGCTTTCACGGATGACGCGATGGCACGGAATCAAAAACCCGATCGGATTGACTGCCAGCGCATGGCCCACGGCGCGCTGGGCGTGCGCAAAGCCGGCGTGCTGGGCCAGTTGCCGGTATGAAACCACCTGGGCGAATTCGGTGTGAATCAGCGCCTCCCACACCTTGATCTGGAAATTGGTACCACGTAGAACCAGGTGCACGCTCCCCTTGGTCGGCGTGGCGGGGAAGATTTGCTGCAGCAAGCGTTGCGCGCTGAGGTCATCCTGCTCCAAGTTGGCCCTCGGCCAGCGAGTGGCCAGTTCCTCGAACATAGCGTGTTGATCTGCAATGCAAAACGCGAAATGGCAAACCCCGCGCTGCGTCCAGCCGACCATGGCCTCGCCAAAAGGGGATGCGGCAAAGCCGAAAGAAATTTCCACCCCTGCTCCTGAGGCCTTGACTTCGGCGGGCGTCATGGCTTCGCAGCTCACCATCAAGTCATGCAGGCGGCTGACGCTGCTCAGCCCCGCGTTTTCCGTGACCGACAAGGCATCGCGCGATGCCAGCAACTGCTGCTTGGCGTATTCCTTAGTCAGATACTGCAAAAAACGCTTGGGCGATATGCCCGCCCACTGCGCAAAAATCCTTTGCAGGTGAAAAGGGCTGACATGCACGGCCGCGGCAATTTCTTCGAGCGAGGGCTGTTGCGTGGCGTGCCCGCGGATGAAAGCAATGGCGCGCGCCACGAGTGCATATTGCCGGCTTTGCTCGGCGGATTCATCAAGCGGCATCGGGCTTCCTCCCGGGGAATACGGTGGTAATGGAAAACCCCGTCACCAAGGCCGTTCCCCACAACACCGTCAGGCCGCCCACCAAGGTGTGCCAACCCACGTGCTCGCCCAGAAAGATCACGCCCCAGAGGATGCCGAACACCGGGATGAGAAAGGTCACGGTCAACGCAGGCGCGGCGCCAAGGTCGGCGATCAAGCGAAAGTACAGCAAATACGCTACCCCGCTGCACACCACCCCAAGCGCCACGACCGAAAGCATGACGTGCAACGGCGGCACGCCCGGCAGCGCGGGCGCATGCAAAGCGAACGGCGCCAGCAGCAAGGTGGCCGCCCACATGCTGCCGTGGGCGTTGGCAAAAGGCTCTGCCGACTTGGCCGTTTTGGTGTACGTGGTGGCGATGCCATACGAAAAAGCAGCCCCAAGGCCGGCCGCAATGGCCAGCGCGCCGCCTTGGGGCAACGTGAGCGCCTCGACCCCGGCCAACAGCGCCACCCCCAGCACGCCCAACCCCATGCCGAACAGCGCCTTGGGCGTGAGCCGCGTGCGCAGCCAAACCGCACCGATGGCTGCGGCCCATATCGGCGCCGTCGCATTGAGGACGGACAGCAAGGACGCCGACAGCGTTTGCGCCGCATAGGCAAACAAGACGAAGGGCAGTGCCGAGTTGAACAGCCCCAGCACGAGGTAATGCCGCCAGTGCTGGCGAACCTGCAGGCGCTTGCGCAGGTAGGCACCTACCAGCAGCAAAAAAACGGCTGCAAACCCCACGCGCGCAAAAATCAGCAAGGAGGGGCCCAAGAACGGCACGCCAATGCGCATGAACAGGAATGAAGCGCCCCAGATGGCGGACAAAAGCAGCAGACGAACGAGGCTGGCGGTATTCATGGCATTGCTATGGAATGAAAGCAGGCGCCACGATAGCGGATGCAAGCCCCGTGCATCCATCCGATTCTTGCGCACTTGCAAGCGCAGGCCGCTTCGCCATCGGCTGACCGCCCCGTGCAGAATCGGCGTTGTTTTCGCGACACCCACTTCCAAGGAACCGACCATGCCCAAGCTCTACATCGGCAACAAAAACTACTCCTCGTGGTCCATGCGCCCCTGGGTGCTGATGCGCCAGGCGGGCATCGCCTTCGATGAGGTGAAGGTACGTTTCGACAGCTTCGCACCCGACTCGCAATTCAAGCGCAGCCTGCAAGGCATCAGTCCTGCGGGGAAGGTGCCCGTGCTGGTCGATGGCCCGCTCGTCGTGTGGGACTCTCTGGCCATTGCCGAGACCTTGGCCGAACAGTACCCGGCCAAACAACTCTGGCCGCAAGACCCCGCCGCCCGCGCGCAGGGCCGCAGCGCCTGCGCCGAGATGCACAGCGGCTTTACCGCGCTGCGCAGCCACTGCCCGATGAACATCGAAGCCCGCCTGCCCGACATCGGTGCCCTCGTCTGGCGCGACCAGGCCGGCGTGCGCGCTGACGTGCAGCGTCTGGTGGAGCTTTGGGACGCCTTGCTGCAGGCGTCGGGCGGCCCGCTGCTGCTGGGCCGCTTCAGCATCGCGGACGCGTATTTCGCGCCGGTGTGCATGCGCCTCATCACCTACGGCCTGCCCGTGCCGCCGCACATCGCCGCCTACGTCGAGCGCGTGCGTGCCCTGCCCGGCGTGCAGGACTGGATTGCCGGCGCGCTGGCCGAGCAGGACTTCCGCGCGTTCGAGGAGCCCTATCGGCTGCAGCGCTGAAAACTGCGCCGCCCGGCGCCCTGCACCACCCGCGCCACCCGGCCGCGCCGCCACTACACTTGCCCCATGCAAATCTACATGGTGGGCGGCGCGGTGCGCGATCAGTTGCTGGGCCGGCCCGTGAACGACCGCGACTGGGTGGTGGTGGGCGCCACGCCAGAGCAGATGACGGCGCTGGGCTACTTGCCCGTAGGGCGCGACTTTCCGGTGTTTTTGCACCCGCAGACGCGCGAGGAATATGCGCTGGCGCGCACCGAGCGCAAGAGCGGGCGCGGCTACCGCGGCTTCGTGGTTCAGGCTTCGCCCGACGTGACGCTGGAGCAAGACCTCGCGCGGCGCGACTTGACTATCAATGCAATAGCTATCAGCGCTGATCCAGCAAGCTCTGGAGCCATTATCGACCCTTATGGCGGGGTGCAGGATTTGCAGCGCCGCGTGCTGCGCCACGTGAGCGACGCGTTTCGCGAAGACCTGAAGGTCATATTTTAAGAATGAAGGCTTAAGTTAGTCAGAGATCTTCCCTCCCTCAGCAACGCTTCAGCACCCACTCTCAAAATATACGAATCTGCTCCAGTCGCAATAAAATTAATACCACTTTTTACGTACTCCACGATATCGGACTTATTGAAAGAAAGTATTCCTGTTGGAACATTTCTCTTTTTGGCAGCAAAAATTCCCTCGCAAATTATTTTTTTTACAGCATCAGCAGATGGATTCCCTATGAAACCCATTGATGCAGCCAGGTCGGAAGGCCCAAAAAAAATCGCGCCAACGCCTTCAACATCCAATATCTCTTCTAAATTATTCAAGCCATCCTCAGTTTCAATCTGAAGAATCAAGCATATTTGCTCATCCGCGTCTTGCAAATAATTTTTTATCGCCCCCCAACGCGAAGCCCTTGCCAATCCCGCGCCAATTCCACGAACACCTCTTGGTGGATAACGCACTGCAGATACAAGTTCTCTTGCTTGAGTTGCATTTTCAACCATTGGTATTAATAAATTTTTAACACCAATATCAAGGTATTGCTTTATTGCAGTAATACTGTGATCAGGAAGTCGGACGATGGGCGTCGAGTCATATGGAGCTACGGCCTGCAATTGGGCCAAAATGGAACGCAAATCGTTTGGGGCATGCTCCACATCCAGCAGAATCCAATCAAAACCAATAGAAGCGACGAGCTCGGTAGAGCATGGGTTAGACAAAACACACCACACACCACATTGAACCCCAGGCTCCTTGAGATTATTTTTGAATTTATTATCATGAGTATACATTTAGCCGCCTCAAGCAAACCTAAATGGAATAGAGCCCATTGCCCCATAATCAATGTGGAATACATCCCCCGGCGAAACATCTATTGGGCGCGTAAAAGATCCTGAAAGGACAATTTCCCCTGGTTGCAAAGATTGCCCCCATTTGCTTAACCGATTTGCGAGCCACACAATCCCGTTAGCTGGATGGTTCAATACTCCCGCGGCCACGCCCGATTCCTCGATAGTACCGTTTTTATACAAGAGTGAAGCCACCCAACGCAAATCAATACTTTCTGGCTTTACTGCAGTACTGCCCAAGATAACACCTGCGTTGGCAGCGTTGTCTGAAATGGTATCAAATACCGTACGCATTTTGCCCGTATCTTTATCAACACGCTCAATTCTCGCATCGATTATTTCAACCGCAGGAACAACGAAATCCGTCGCAGAAATTACATCATCAATACGAATATTAGAACCTTCAATTTTCTTTTTTAGCACAAAGGCCAACTCGACCTCAACCTTCGGCTCAATGAAATTAGACATAGGCACATCCCCATTCGCCTCATAAACCATTTTGTCAAATAGAGCTCCGTAATCAGGCTCAGATATCCTGCTATACCTCTGCATGGTTTTAGAGGTGAGGCCTATTTTGTGCCCAACAATGCGCTGACCATTCTTGGATTTCAACTCAACCCATTTTTGCGCAATCGCATAACCATCCTCCAGGGTCATCTCTGGATACCTAAGAGAAAATTGCTTTGTTTGCTTTCGATTTCTTTCGCAATCATCCAATTCCAAAGCCAAATTTTCTATCAATGACTTACTTAGCATAAACTTCACCTTGCTTATGGTTATATTTGACAAAAATTGCCAAAAATATCGGCAGCAAAATAGCGCCGCAACCAAGTACTACCAAAGCCTCCGTAAACCCTCCACTTGACTCCTTGAGCCTGCCAACTACATACGGCCCAAAAAACCCCCCCAAAGCTCCGATCGTGTTAATAGTTGCAAAACTTCCTGCTACGGCATCACCTTTAAGATACTTACCCGGCAATGCCCAGAAAGAAGGCATATTGCCAAATATACCAATAGCTGCAATACAAAACAAAACTATCGTCAAAATAGGTTGATGCGAAAACCCTGAAACAATCAAGGCTATGGAGGCGGCAATCATTGGCGCCGCAGCAAAAGTTACGTAGCGTCCCGTTTTATCGCCAAGGTAACCAAATAACAATACCCCTAGTAGCGCAAAGATATATGGCAAGGCAACCAAAAAACCGATCTGCGAAACGGAAAATGAGAAGCCTTTCAATATTTGCGGCATCCAAAATATCAAACCGAATCCGCTAAATTGAGAACCGAAAGATGCACCAGCAAGAAGCAAAACTGGGAGCGAAAATATCCCCCGCAAAAAGCCGTGTGCTTCTTTTTTCACAGCAACCGCTTTTTCGCTATCTAACAACGACTGGAGTGCCATAAGTTCATTCGAACTAAGCCACTTAGCATCTTTTGGTTTATTAGGAAGAAAAATCGCAATCAGAACCCCGGCAATGACAGCCGGCAACCCTTCGATGATAAACATCCACTGCCAAGTCTTCAGTCCAAGCAATCCATTAAAAAATGGCATCCCCAATATTAAGCCAGAAACAGGGCCACCAATCACAATAGACAATGGCATAGACACCAAAATCCATGCATTTATCTTCCCTCTGTTCTCCTGAGGAAACCAATATGTCATATACAACAAAATACCAGGCAAAAGTCCCGCTTCAGCCACGCCCAGCAAAAATCTAAGCAAATAAAAACTCTGACTGTCCTTAACAAGAAACAAACAGGTCGAAGCAATGCCCCATAAAAATATTATCAATCCAAGCCATTTTTTTGCACCAAAGATCCCAAGAGCATAGTTCGACGGAATTTCAAAAATTATATATCCTATAAAAAATATACTAACTGCCGTGGCGTATACAGTTGGAGAGAATCCGAGATCCTTATTCATCTCCAGTGCAGCAAATGCCACATTAGATCTATCGATAAAGGACAAAAGCAATAACACAGCAAAAATAGGCACCAACTTTCGCTGAACTTTGGTTATTGCAGAACGTAGATATATATTTTGCGTCTCCATATTAAGCTCCATTTTATCTTAAGAATTATTGAAATAATAAATCAGCGTTTATTGAAAGAAATTTTTCAGCACTAGCTTTCAGCGTTTAATATTAGATATAACCTTGAGCGATTAGTAAATTTAGTTCACCAGATCTTATTCATTCGGGAAACCTAAGTTTCGACATCAAATACATCTGCCACGAGCCTTCGTAGCTATATCCGCAGCCGAGATCTTCAACCAAACGTTTTAATCTGGATTCGACAGCCACAAACAAGATTACCAACCTACTTTTTAATTTCTTTCGCGTATAAAGCATTATAAATCATAGATAAACCTCTCTTCTGATTTTAAAATTGGAAAAATAAAATTATCATAATCTCCACTCAACTGACTCGACTTAAATCTTTAAGAACTCAGTCGACCGATCTATTACGGTCAAGCGATTTTATTAAATCGTGTTGACGACAACTATCAAAACAAAAGGAAGAGTGAATTTAACCCAGATTGTCCATTTCGCGATGGACCATGCCTCCAGTAACACCTGCCGGGCAATTTGGGAGCAGCGTCAACGCCCATGATAAGGGGCATCGGCTTCTTATCCGCGCCCAAATTTGCTACCACTCACATTCAGATGATACAACCAGAATGAACGATCTGGGTTTAATTCAAAACAATACCTTCACCTTGAATAGTTAGGCTAATAATGCTCTTCAGCTATTATTAACAACCCCGAAATGCTTCTTAATCATTGGGCCCATAGCATCCCACCGTTGTAGTTGCGCCCAATGTCCAGATCGATCCAAAACATAAAGTTCTGCATTTTTCAGGTGTTGCAATAAATAAAGACTAGTATCCAATGGAACTATTCTATCTTGACGCCCATGGAATATTAAAACTTGATGGGGTAACTTATTCAAAATCGAAGGAGGCATAGCTAGTGCTTCGATGCCAACTTTCATTGAATCAATCATCTTTGCAGCCACCTCCATTGTCTCTGGATCGGTAGCAATCTTATATCTATTGTTTATTATTTCATCCATCCCTTCGAAAGAATCAGGATCGTAGGCAAAGCTGTGCATAAGTTGCTTGTACCTTGCAAATCTAGGGTCGGAATAGAAAGAAAGCAATCTCACCAATTCAGGAGTTCTTGGTGCAGGCGCCCCTATCGAACCCATGAGCACAACTTTGTCAAAACGATCCGGTTGTTCACTTATCATTTGTAAAGTAAGGGCCCCCCCCATCGAGTTCCCAACTACATGAGCTATCTTAATTTGGTAATAATCCATCAAACCCAAACATTGCTCCACGCGAATTCCTATCCATCTCATAATGTTGTCAGGCGCGGGGCTTGGTATCGTTGACTTGCCAAAACCAATCAAATCTGGAGCAATGACAAAAAAATGTTTTGCTAAATCAGGCATCAAATGATACCAATTGGCTGCAGCATTTGCCCCAGGCCCCGCTCCATGCAAAAGAAATACAGCGGGATTTTTTGGGTTGCCTGCCGTAAGCACGCACGAAGTCAGCCCATTAGCTGATACAAAATTCTCAACAACTTCTGTCATAATAATCTCCTTAAAAGTTGACCAATCGAATCTCAAAACCCATGCCTTATTCCAACCAGAAAACTATTCCCTGTTGTTGTGTTTGTTAATTTATCGCTCATTGCCACCGCATACACATCTGTCCTCTTGGAAAAATTATAGTCATAGCCTACAGTAAGTGTTTTTCTGGAAGTATCTACAACGTCTCTTTTGGTTTCTGCAAAAGACCCGAGAATTTTGCCCGATGTAAATATTGGTATTGAAACACCAATTTGTGTAGTCTTGGCCTTACTTGGATTATTGTCAGCTTTAGACTGCCCGTAGCTTAAGTATGTCTTAACCACATTAAAGTCATAGGCCCCAGAAATCATCCAATCCTTTTTCGTAGTCCCGGAATAAGAAATAGGGGGAAAGTTTTTTATTTGAGCACTTTCATAAAATGCCGTCAATGTCAACGCATCTTTGGTATATATTAAATTACCCCCTACATTCTTTTTGCCATTATCACCGGGAATCTCACCAAGTTGATACTGCAAAGTTGCCTTCAGCCCATAAATATTAGGAGTTGTGTACACTATCTGATTTGGCCAGACCGTATCTGCTGGAACAGTTGTAACCCAATGCGCTGACGGAACGTACATGTGCACAAGCAAAGGCGAAACGGTAGTAGAAGCGGCGAATGGATTCGCTAAAACTCCCGGCATGAAACTTGGAGCAAGGCCTCTGCCTAAATAAAAACTACCAAATCCACCGGACAACCCCACATTAGAAGATCTTGAAAAAAATGGATCATTTGTAAATCGTCCTGGCTCACCAGTATCCATTCTGACAAAACTCGTCAGCGAAAAATTAGCCTTGATTCCATTTCCCAGGTCTTCAGAACCTTGCAAGCCAAACCATGAACTTGTAAGACCTCCGCTCCCAACGGCACTAACTCTGGCTGCGTCCCCAGCAAAACGCATTGATCCAGCATAAACATCAAGAACACCTGCCACCTGAACCGAACTTTGAGCAGAAGCGCACGCACAAATGAAAAGGGCAGCTTTACCAATTACACCTTTTAAAAACATTTTTCTCATAATATCTCCTAATTTAATTAATATCGAATACTAAACACTAAGCTAAAAAATTGCGTGTCTTACAAATGCATTTAATCTGGGAAGCACCTCCTTTGGGACACATGGAACTGGATCACAGCTCATTTTAGTTTAAATTCTATTTGTAAATAGTTTTTATTTTGTTTACCATTTCAAGCAGCCGTGGGCCGATATCATTTCTAAGCCTCTCCTCTTTCAGCATAAACGCGGGGCCGCCGCAGTTAAATGACAATAACTTTCCATCAGGGCTTTTGTAAGGCACACCGACAGCCCATATATCAGTCACCCAATCACCTATCGATATACAAAAACCATATTTTGCGTAGTCTTTGAGAGCTTCTCTAATGCCATCCCTGATTTTTACCCAGTCCTCCTTATTTTTTGCTTGCAGACCCTCGAAGATTTCATTTCTTTCTTCGTCTGATGCTCCACAGATATAAGCTCGCCCTATGGATGTCGTCCCAATTGGAAGTCGTGCGCCTATTCCTCTTTGCAAACTAATTGGAGCACTGCTGCGCACGGTGTCGACATATATCATGCTCAGTTCATGGCGCATTCCTATGGAAACTGAAATTTGGGAATACTCCGCCAATTCCTCCATCAATGGTCTTGCAGCAGATCTGACATCTAAATTCGCGATTTTTGCGTGGCCT
Organism: Extensimonas vulgaris; assembly: GCF_003337425.1. Lineage (GTDB taxonomy): Bacteria > Pseudomonadota > Gammaproteobacteria > Burkholderiales > Burkholderiaceae_C > Extensimonas > Extensimonas vulgaris. The sequence continues at coordinate 63,004 of NZ_QPJU01000003.1, read as the reverse complement.
AAAGCCAACACCCCAATTCCTAGGCTGTATTTACCCAACGAATCTGAGTATTCTAAATAACCGAGTTTACTCAACGTACCGGCTAGTCGTGACACTGTCGGCTTTGGAATGCCAGTGCGGCGGGCGAGCTCGCTTACTCCTACATACTGATCGTTAGGATTAAAACATTTAAGCAACTCGAGGCCACGCGCCAACGCATTAACAAATTGACGATCTTTCATTTTTCACTTCTATAGCCTTCATTTTAAAAGTAAAGCTTACAGAGTTATCCCAGCAAAGTAACGCAAAGATTTCAACTCAAAGCCAAAAAAATCCCACGAAACCTTCTCTACGATCTAAAATTTTTCGCTATTTTTCCACAGCATATTCTTAAAACAATACGTAGCCCAGCGCGAACAATGCACATGCTTCAAGAGAAAGCTAGCCACTCCTGCTCACGCATAATAGACTAGGGTTTTCACCTATTTACTAACTGAATTTTTTGGATCGCGCGGTTTGTTTTCTGTATTACCGATCCCGTTGATTTATTAATCCTAGCACGGAATCTTGGTGCGTGGTGTTTTTTGGTTCAATGTATCGCATAGCGAACCATCTGATTCGCAGATTCGCCGACTTAGTGAACCACTGGCAACTCACACATATGCCTTCCCTACTTTCTAAAAGGTCAATTGCACCCCTAGCGCCCTAGCTGGAGTGCTATCAAATTCGATCGTTTGGCCGATGCCGTGCCCAAACACAAGATCAAAGCTCGAGAAGACTCTGGGAGCCCCTCTGCAACGCATTGCCTTGTTGACGCCGCATCAACTGCAGAGTTACTTCAGCAACGTAGACGCGTATTTCGCGCCGGTGTGCATGCGCCTCATCACCTACGGCCTGCCCGTGCCACCGCACATTGCCGCCTACGTCGAGCGCGTGCGTGCCCTGCCTGGCGTGCAGGACTGGATTGCCGGCGCGCTGGCCGAACAGGACTTCCGCGCGTTCGAGGAGCCTTATCGGCTGCAGCGTTGAGAACCGCGCTGCCCAACCCGTCGGCCGCGCCGCCACTACACTTGCCCCATGCAAATCTACATGGTGGGCGGCGCGGTGCGCGATCAGTTGCTGGGCCGGCCCGTGAACGACCACGATTGGGTGGTGGTGGGCGCCACGCCCGAGCAGATGACGGCACTGGGCTACCTGCCCGTGGGGCGCGACTTTCCGGTGTTTTTGCACCCGCAGACGCGCGAGGAATATGCGCTGGCGCGCACCGAGCGCAAGAGCGGGCCCGGCTACCGCGGCTTCGTGGTTCAGGCTTCGCCCGACGTGACGCTGGAGCAAGACCTCGCACGGCGCGACTTGACTATCAATGCAATAGCACTCAGCGCTGATCCAGCAAGCGCTGGAGCCATTATCGACCCTTATGGCGGGGTGCAGGATTTGCAGCGCCGCGTGCTGCGCCACGTGAGCGACGCGTTTCGCGAAGACCCGGTGCGCATCCTGCGCGTGGCGCGCTTTGCGGCGCGCTTTGCCGACTTCAGCGTGGCGCCCGAGACCCTGCAGCTGATGCGCGAGATGGTGGCGCATGGCGAGGCCGACCACCTCGTGCCCGAGCGCGTGTGGCAGGAGCTCGCACGCGGACTCATGGAGGACAAACCCTCGCGCATGTTCGAGGTGCTGCGTGAATGCGGCGCGCTGCGCGTGCTGCTGCCCGAGGTGGACAGGCTCTGGGGTGTGCCGCAGCCGCCGCAGCACCACCCCGAGGTGGACACCGGCGTGCACCTGCTGCTGGTGCTGGACATGGCCGCGCGCCTGCACGCGCCGCTCACGGTGCGCTTTGCCTGCCTCACGCACGACCTGGGCAAAGGCACCACGCCGCCCGACATCCTGCCGCGCCACATCGGCCACGAGCAGCGCAGCGTGCAGTTGCTCAAGGGCTTGTGCGCGCGCTGGCGTGTGCCCAACGACTGCCGCGAACTCGCCGAAGTCGTGGCGCGCGAGCACGGCAACATCCACCGCAGCGGCGACCTGGGCGCCGCCGCGCTGGTACGCCTGCTCGAGCGCTGCGACGCGATCCGCAAACCCCAGCGCTTCGAAGAAATCCTGCTCGCCTGCGAATGCGACGTGCGCGGGCGCCTGGACTGCGAAGATGCGCCCTACCCGCAGGCCGCGCGGCTGCGTGCGGCGCTCGCGGCGGTGCAATCGGTTGCTACCAGTGAAATAGCTGCCCGCGCCCAGAGCAAGGGCCTCGGCGGCGAAAAAATCGGTGAACTGATCCACGCTGCGCGCGTGGCTGCGGTGGCCCAAGCCTTACAGCCATCGACGCATTGACTCAGCGCGCCGAACGTACCCAGCGCACGATGTCGGCCGCGCCCATGGCACCCGAGACGCGCGCCGCTTCGCGCCCGCCGCGAAACAGGATCATGGTCGGGATGCTACGAATGCCATAGCGTGCAGCGATGTCCTGGTGCTCTTCGGTGTTGAGTTTTGCGAGGCGCACTTCGGGTTCGAGCTGGCGCGCGGCCTCGGCAAAGGCCGGCGCCATTTGGCGGCACGGACCGCACCAAGGCGCCCAGAAATCGACCAGCACGGGAATCTGGTTGCGCCCGATCTGGCGCTCGAAACTCTGTGCATCGAGCTCCAGCGGCGCGCCCGTGAACAAGGGTTTGTGGCATTTGCCGCAGTTGGGCGCGCTGCGCAGCTGCGTGGACTGCACGCGGTTCGTGGTGTGGCAATGGGGACAGACGATGTGCAAGGCTTCGGTCATGGTGGTCTCGCAGTGGAAAACGGGGAAGGATTCGCTGCCTTGCATATCGGGCTGCCAGCGTGCGGTTCAACCCAGATTGTTCATTAGGACGCGGGATGATGGCGAGGCGGCTGGCGAGGCAGTTTGGTTGCGGCTGAGAAGTCCATGGCCGGCGCCATGGACGCCGAAGCCGCGGCCAAAATGACCGTCAGACGTCCGCCAGCGCCCGCGTAGGCGCGAAGCGCCGCCTAATGGACAATCTGGGTTCAACCCAGATTGTTCATTAGGACGCGGGATGATGGCGAGGCGGGTGGCGAGGCAGTTTGGTTGCGGCTGAGAAGTCCATGGCCGGTGCCATGGACGCCGAAGCCGCGGCCAAAATGACCGTCAGACGTCCGCCAGCGCCCGCGTAGGCGCGAAGCGCCGCCTAATGGACAATCTGGGTTCAACCCAGCGCAAAAGGATGATGGGCGTTCGTCAGGGCTGCACGTGCACCCACTCGACGAGACGCTCGAGCGCCGGGCGGGCGGCCGCGGCGTTGGGGTGGTTGACGAGCGCCACGAGCACCCAGCGCCGGCCGCTGGGCGCATCGACATAGCCGGCGATGGCCACCACGTCGTGCAGGCTGCCCGTCTTGAGGTGCGCCTGGCCTATGGCGCCGGCCTGGTTGCGGCGCAAGGTGCCATCGACGCCGAGAATGGGCAGCGAGGCGGCGAGCTCGGGCATCACGGGCGCGCGCCAGGCGCTTTGCAGCATGCGCCCGAGCGCTTGCGCGCTGATGCGCGCGCTGCGGCTCAGGCCCGCGCCGTTGTCGAGCTGCGGCGGCGCGGCGTCGGGCAGGCGCTCCCGCCACCACTGGCGCATGATGGCGCGTGCACCCTCGCGCGTGGCGACGCCGTTTTTTTGCAGCGCGAGCGTGAGGAAGATCTGCTGCGCCATGACGTTGTTGCTGAACTTGTTCACGTCGCGCACCACTTCGGCCAGCGTGGGTGAACTCGCGCTGAACATCGGCTGCAGCCCCGCAGGCACGCGCCCGTAGCGCACGCTGCCATCGAGCCGCCCACCGAGCTCGCGCCACAAACCCGCGATCGCCTGCGCGGCGAAGTTCTGCGGATCGGCCGCCGCCACGGGCCAGAGGCGCTCGCCACAGGCCGCCGGGTAGCTGCCGCGAAATAGCGTGCGCCGCGGGTCGGCCAGCTCCGCACGCAGGCCCGCGCGCCAGTCGCCGCAGGGCGTGCCGGCAGGCGCGAGCGGCACCTGCGTCTGGCGCTGCACGCCCGCGAGCGGCAGATCGTATTGGATGCGCGCGATGCCCGCGGCCTCGTCGGGGACGAAGGTCATGGCGACGGCCTGGTAGTTGAGCAGCAGCGCGTCGGGCGCGGCGTTGTAGGGGCGCAGCGGCTCGCCGTCGAAATCGGCCGGGTCTTGCGGCGGCAGCTCGAAGGCCGTACGGTCGAGCACGATGTCGCCAGCGATGCGCTCGATTCCCTGCGCCTGCACGCGCTTGAGCAGCAGCCACAGGCGCTCGGCCACGAGCTTGGGGTCACCCTGGCCACGCAGGTACAAGTTACCGTGCAGCGTGCCGCCCTGCACCGTGCCATCGGCATAGACGGGCGTTTGCCAAGTGAAGGACGGGCCGAGCAGGTCGAGCGCCGCGTAGGTGGTGACCAGCTTCATGACCGAGGCCGGATTCATGGGCGACTGCGCCCGGTGCGCCAGGCGCGGCGGCTGGCGTATGTCCTGCGCGTCGGCCACCCAGACAGCCAGCGCCTCACGCGGCAGCTGCGCCCGTGCCAAAGCGGCTTCTACGACCGCAGGCAAGGCGGAGGCTGCTACCGAAGGAGAAGTATCCGCCGCCGTCGGCTGGGCTCTGGCCATACCGACGCAGAGGACGGCCACGCAAAAAGCCCGGGCGGCCCCCAGCGAAATGCCGAAGACCCCACGGGCCACCGAATATGAAAGAAAAGGTGCGCCCGACATGGGAGGCGAGTGTAGAACGCCCCGATGCCGCTGCACCTGCGCCTTACTCGACCGGCACGCTCATCGGCAGTGGTTTGCCAGGCGCGGCCTTGGGCAGCTCGATGCGCAGCACGCCGTTTTTGTAGGTCGCACGGGCGCCATCGGCGCGCACGGGAACCGGCAGCGGCACCTTGCGCTGGAAGCTGCCGTAGGCGCACTGCATCACGCGCCAACGGCCTTGTGTACCTTCGCGTTCGAAGCGCTTTTCGCCGCTGATGTCGAGCGTGTCGCCGCGCACCTCGACGCGCAGGTCGCTCTTGTCCATGCCCGGCAGTTCGAGCCGCACGACCACGCGCTCTTCATCTTCGAAAACATCGGCACCGAGCACGGCCCAGTTGCGTGAGGGCAGGAAAAAATCCTCATCCATTTCAGACTTCGCCGGCAGCTGCGTTTGCGCACCGGGCTTGAAGCGCGTCAAAGCCCCCGCCGCAAAGCGCGTAAGGCTGCGCCAACCCTCGGCGAGGTTGTCCCACAGGGCACCGACGTTTTCTTTCAAGGACTCCACTTTCATCGCCAACCTCCATTGAACAAAAACGCCTGGCAATACACCAGGCGTAGCGTTTTTGCTGGCCAAGCGCGCTCAGGCCACCTGCACTTCGATGCGCCGCGGTTGGGCGTGCTCGGCTTTGGGGATGCGCAGGCTCAGCACGCCTTGATCGAACTTCGCCTGCGTCTTGGCGGGATCGAGCTCCTTGGAGAGCGTGAACACGCGCCGGTAGCGCGGCAGGCCGACTTCGACGTGGCTTGCCTCCATGTCTTGCGGTATGTCGAGCGCGACCTCCCCTTCGATCGTGAGCGTGTCGGACTCGATTTGCAGGTTCAGCTTGTCCTTGGGCACGCCGGGCAGGTCGGCATACAAAGTGATGCCGCCAGCATCCTCGATCACGTCCACGGCTGGCTGCAGCGTGAAGTCTTCCTGCGCTTTGTCGGCTGCTTTGTTGACCGCGTTGGGGGCGGTTTGGGTGACTTTGTTTTCGCTCATGGTGCAACCCTCCTCAATCATTCGATGGTGATGCGGCGCGGCTGGGCTTCTTCTTTGCGCTGGATGCGCACGTGCAGCACGCCATCGCGATACTTTGCTGCCACCGAAGCGGGATCGATGTCGTCCGGCAGCGAAATGACGCGGCGGAAACGCCCCGCAAAGCGCTCGTTGATGTGCACGGTGGCTTTTTCAGGCACCTCGGGGGCCTTGCGCTCGCCCGAGAGCGTCAAAATGCCTTTTTCGATTTGCACGTCCAAGCTCGCTGGATCGAGACCGGGCGCGAAGGCGTAAATCTCGACCGACTGGGGCGTGCCGCCGATATTGAGCGCCGGAAAACCGCGCGCAAAACCGCGAATGCTCGGCCCCAAGCCCAATGCTTGTTGTACTTCGCGCTGCAGGCGGTCGAGGTCTGCAAGCACGGAGCCCGGAAAGAGAGAACGGTAATACATAAATCTAGCTCCTTTCTCTATCGGTTCTGGTTCAGGCACTTCTCACAGCACCTTTCATCCTTCAGTTAAGGAAGCATGGGCTGTTTTCAAGGCTTGCGCGTGTACGAAAATCCCGCCGCACCTCGCTTTTTGCCTTGCATCAAAATGGGCGCTGCGCTGCCTCCCTGGCAGCCTGTAGGGCTTTGGGCGTCGATAGCGAGAATGGGCCCCAGCGAGGCCAGTTTTTGCCGGATTCGCAGCCCCCATAGCGGGACTATGGGGCCAGAAGCCGGTAAAAATGGGCCGCTGCGGCGCATTCGCAGCCGACGATTCCAAAGTCCGACAGGCTGCTGGGGTGGCTTCATTCGCTTGCTCACTGTTGCCGATATTTCGCCATGCCCTCTGCCTGGACTCGCCACCGCCTCTCGAATCGCCTGCAAACCCTCGCACTCGTGGGCTTGCTGCTGGGTATTTGCGCGCTCGCGGGCCAAATGTTGCTCGGGCGCACGGGTTTGTGGCTCGCACTCGGGTTTGGCACTGCGGCGCTGCTGCTCGAACCCGCCGCTGCCGCCCGGCTTACGCTGCGGCTGTACCGCGCACAGCCCATCACGCCGCAGCAGGCGCCGCAGCTGTGGGCGCTGCTGCGCCAGCTGGCCGAGCGCGCGGGCCTGCCCAGCGTGCCGCAGCCTTATTACGTGCCCAGCGCCGTGGTCAATGCCTTCACGATAGGCAACCGGCGTCGCGCCGTGATCGCGCTCACGGACGGGTTGCTGCGCACGCTCTCGCCGCGCGAGCTCACGGGCGTGCTCGCGCACGAGGTCGCGCACATCGCCCACGAAGACCTGCGCGTGCTCGGACTGGCCGATTACGTGAGCCGCCTCACGGGCATGTTTGCGCTCGCCGGACAAATGATGCTGCTGCTCGCGCTGCCCTGGCTCGCCACGGGGCTCGCGCAGGTGTATTGGCCGGGTTTGCTGCTGCTCGCTTTCTCGCCCCAGCTGGCCATGCTGTTGCAGCTGGGCCTGTCGCGCGTGCGCGAGTTCGACGCCGACCAGACCGCCGCACAGCTCAGTGGCGACCCGGAAGGGCTCGCGCTGGCCTTGGCCAAAATCGAACGCAGCGCGCGCAACTGGCGCTCCTGGCTGCTGCCAGGCTGGGGCGAGGCCGAACCCTCGTGGCTGCGCACGCACCCGCCGACCGCCGAGCGCATTCGCCGCCTGCGCGAGCTCGCGGCGTCCATGCCGCAACCCAACGGCCAACTCCCCAGCCCCGACGACGTCCGCCCCGCCGCGAGCGCGCCACGTCCCGCACGCTGGCATTGGGGCAGTTTTTGGCATTGATTTTGGCAACCAAGGCTCATTGATACTGCGTAAGAAGCTATGATTTTTATATTCCTCCCCGCCGCCATCACGCCATGAAGCTGCTCGCCTTCGACACCAGCACCGACACGCTCAGCATCGCCGTGCAACACGGCACTGCCCTCTGGCAGCACAGCGGCCCGGGTGGCGCACAGGCATCTGCGACGCTGATCCCCACGCTGCGCACGCTGCTCGCGCAAGCGGGGCTGTCGTTCGACACGCTGGACGCCATCGCCTTCGGCCGCGGGCCGGGCTCGTTCACGGGGCTGCGCACGGCCTGCGCGGTGGCGCAGGGGCTGGCGCTGGGTGCGCGGCAAGGCCAGGGCGTGCCCGTGCTGCCCATAGACACCTTGCTCGCCGTGGCCGAAGAGGCACGCCACCAGCACGGCTGCACGCAGGTCGTCGCAGCGCTCGACGCGCGCATGGACGAGGTCTATGTCGCACAGTACCGCTGGAGCGCGGGCCACTGGGAATGCACGCTGCCGACCCACCTGAGCGCACCCGAAGCCGTGCCACTGCCGCCCGGCTGGACGCTCGCGGGCAATGCCGCCGTCGTGTATGGCGCCCGCCTTGCAGCCCACAGCTGCCCCGAGAGCCTGGCTGCACCCGTGTTTGCGGCGCTGCCCACGGCCACGGCGCTGCTGCGCCTGGCCCCGGCGCTGCTCGCTGCCGGGCAGGCCGTGCCCGCGCGCGCCGCGCTGCCGCTCTACATCCGCGACAAGGTCGCGCAGACCACGGCAGAGCGCGCCGCCGCGCGCCACGCTGCTGCCACTACGCCATGAACGCCCGGCTCCAAGACCCTGCCGCACCACAAGCGCCGCACGCGCTGCCACCCGAGGTGCGCCTAGCGCCGCTCTCGCTCGAGCGGCTCGACGCCGTGCTCGGCATCGAAAAAGTCGCCTACTCCCACCCTTGGAGCCGCGGCAACTTCATCGACACGCTCGCGGCCGGCTACCAGGCGCAGGTGTTACTCGGCGGCGATGAAGTCATAGGCTATTACGTCGCCATGCTCGGCGTCGATGAGGCGCATCTGCTCAACCTCACCGTGGCGCCTGCATTCCAGCGGCAAGGCTGGGCGCGTGTGCTGCTCGACGCACTCGGCCTGTGGGCGCGCGGGCGCGGCGCGCAGTGGCTGTGGCTCGAAGTGCGCGTGAGCAACCTGCGCGCCCAAAAAATCTATGCCGCGCACGGCTTTCAGCGCGTGGGCGTGCGCAAGCGCTACTACCCCGCTGCCGCCGGCACGCGCGAGGATGCCATCGTGATGAGCCTGCGCTTGTAGGCCCGCTGCGTCGCCTCTTGCTGCGCCCGCCACCTCGCCCACCACTTCGCCCTCTTTCTCGCTCCCGCACGTTTACCATCGCCCCATGAGCCTGCACCTCGATGCGCGCCAGCGCGCCATGCTGCAAGAAATGGGCATCGCCCTGTGGCTGCCGCAGCCCGCGGCCCGGCCCCCGCAGCCTGCACAAACGCCCCGTCCAGCCCGCCCAGTCCTGGCCGGCGCCCCCCAGCCCAATGCCGCGGCAGACGCAGCCCTGGCTGCGGCCGAAGCCGACGTCGGCATCCAACCCGAGGGCGCCACGGCGCCACACACCCCTGCGCCACCCCAGACGGCGGACGCCATTCCCACCGCCGCTCCGGCCGCAACGCGCCCTGCCTCGCCACGCAGCCAGGCGGTCTCGCCCATCACGCCCGTCACTTCCCGCACTGGCGCAGCCGCCGACAAGCTGCCTGCGGCCCTGTACGTGCACGCGCTGCAGGCACTATATCCGCAGGCCGACGCACAGCAGACGCCACCCGAACTCGGCACCGGCTGGCTCATCGTGACCGAAACACTGCCGCCCACCAACCCACACGCCGCAGCCGCGCGCAAGCTGCTCGACAACATGCTGCGCGCGCTGCGCCTGCACCTGCACCCGCGTGTGTTCCTGCTCGCGCTCGAACGCCCCGCGCCGCACGCCGGCGCCGCACCTGCATCCGCCGCTGCAGGTGCCGATCTATCCCCCGCGTTGCCTGGCAACGGCGCCCCGGTCACCACATCCGTGCCCAGCCTCGTCGCCAGCGCCGACATCCCCGCCACACTCGGCGCCGCCGTGGCTGAATTGCAGCCGTCGATGGTGCTGCTGCTGGGCCTGCTGCCCGCGCGCGCGGCGCTGGGGCGCACCGACCCCTTGGGCGCGCTGCGCGCCGGCGCGCACCAGATAGGCCCCGCGCCCGCGGTCGTCAGCTACGCGCCGGACTTCCTGCTGCGCTCCCAGGCCAGCAAGGCCGCCGCCTGGGCCGACCTGTGCCACGCGCTGGCCTTGGTGCGTAGGCGTTGCACATAACGCCAGGCTTCGCTTTTCCACTCGCGCGGCCCATTTTTGAGCTATGTCAAGCGCCATGCATGGCAGCGCTTGCTTTTCATCGTCTGCTCTTTTTCCAGCCTTACCATCGAGTCCAGATTCCTCCCAAATACCCAGTGGTACGCCGTGAACGGTCTTCGCTCCGTGTTGTCCATTGCCTGGAAAGACCACGATGCCCCAATCACTTACCCCTTCAGCTGTCACAAAGATCCTCGGAGCCATCCCTCTTGTGCTGTTATGGACCATTGGTTATGGCAACCTATTTGCACAGGAGCAGCCGCAGCCCCGACCAACGCTCGGCCCGCAGGCCTCGCCCAACGCCTCCGCGCCGCAGGTCATTGACGACTTACCCGCAAGCTACGCCGCGGGCCTGGATGCTCCAACCAAGGCTTTGGTCGATAAAGGCCGTTACGTTGCACGCCTGGGCGACTGCGTGGCTTGTCATACGGGAGACAAAAGCAAGCCTTTGGCGGGCGGACTGGCGCTGACCACACCTTTTGGCAAGTTGTATTCGACCAACATCACGCCCGACCCGAAAACCGGCATCGGCCGCTACAGCTTCGAGCAATTCGAGCGCGTGATGCGCAAAGGTGTTGCGTCGGACGGCCACAACCTCTATCCAGCCATGCCCTATCCGTCGTATGCCAAGATGTCGACGGATGATCTCAAAGCGCTCTACGCCTACCTCATGAAAGGCGTCAAGCCAGTCGAACAAGCCAACCTGCCTTTGGGTATGTCGTTCCCTTTCAACCAGCGCTGGGGACTTGCTTTGTGGAACTGGGCATTTCTCGAAGGAAAGCCCTTCGAGCCCAACCCGCAGCAAAGCGCGCAATGGAATCGCGGGGCTTACATCGTTCAGGGCGCAGGCCATTGCGGCGCCTGCCACACGCCGCGGGGCATAGGTTTTCAAGAAAAGGCCATGTCCGAAGCCGGCCCCAAGGGCATTTACTATCTGGCTGGCGAGACAGTGGAAAACTGGCGCGCCCTGAGTCTGCGCGGATTGTGGACCCCGGAAGAAACGGCCGAAATGCTCAAAACGGGGCGCAATCGCCACGGCGCCGTCGCAGGCAACATGGTTGACGTGGTGCAGCACAGCACACAATACTTTACTGATAGTGATCTGCTGGCGATAGGCATCTACCTCAAGTCGCTGCCGCCCAGCGAATATGACAAGCCCATGCAGGTGGCGCCAAATCCCACTTTAGCCATTGCGCCTCCAGCCCCTCAGGGCCCTATAGCGCGGGCCGCGAACGTGCCCGTTGATCTTTATACCAGCCGCGGTGGCCTGGGTTATCTGCAGTTCTGCAACGATTGTCATCGCAGCGACGGCGCAGGGGTGGCAGGAGTATTTCCACCGCTCAGCGACAATCCTGCGTTGCAGCAAGACAATCCCGCAACCTTCGTGCACATCATGCTCACAGGGTCGAAATCGGCACAAACTCAAACTTATGCGCGTGTATTGACCATGCCCTCTTTCTCCCGCCTGAGCAACGAGGAAATTGCCGAGATCGGCAATTTTGTTCGCAAGAGCTGGGGGCGCTCCGAATCCAAGCCGATCACGACAGAAGTCGTGGCCGATATGCGCAAAGAGCTGGATGTCAAAAAAATCGACAACCGCAAGTTCGAAACGCCGCGGCTTGCCAACATGCTCAAGGAATCCAATGCACCGCAACTGGTGCAGGGCGCGCGCCTGAATCTCGAAACGCGCGATCTGCTGCCTCACAACGTCGGCAATGCGCTCAATTGCACCAGTTGCCATTTGAACGCTGGCACGGTGGCTGACGGCTCGCCCTACGTCGGCGTCTCTGCCTTCTTTCCGAGTTATGCACCACGTTCTGGCCGGGTGATTACTCTGGCCGATCGCATCAATGGTTGCTTCCTGCGTTCTATGAATGGCAAGGCTTTGCCCGTGGATTCCGCAGAAATGAAAGCCATGATCGCCTATTTCGACTGGATGAAACGCGAAACCAAACCAGAAGACAAAGTCGAAGGCCGTGGAGTGGGGAAGATTGACACGAAACTCGTTCCCAACGTTGCCAATGGCAAGCAAATTTACACAAATCAATGCGCGCTATGCCACGGCAAGGACGGCGAGGGCATCCAAAATGCAGGGCGCTGGATCTATCCGCCGCTGTGGGGCGACCAGTCTTTCAACATCGGCGCTGGAATGGCGCGCACCTATACGGCCGCTGCCTTCGTCAAACGCAACATGCCCATTGCGTTCCATGACAATTTCCCATTAGGGCAAGGTGGACTGACAGACCAAGAGGCCGTTGATGTGGCCGAATACTTCACCCACATGCCGCGGCCAGACTTTGCCGCCAAGGCAAAAGATTGGCCAAAGGACAAAAAACCTTTCGACGCTCGATATTGAGACCCGCTATTGAGATATGGACGTTTGAATTGGCGCTTGCTTGCACCTATCCGACTTGCGCAAGTGGGGAAAGATCATGCCCCTTTCTCACACAGGACACGCAATATTTTTTCAAGCGGCGCTAATGCAGCTTTCGGATTTTTCTCGATCTGCGCGCGCACGATGGCGCCATCCACTGCAATCGCTGCGGCCTGCGCAAGTTCGGCACGTGCTGCATTGGCAGGAAGCAGGGCGGCGATGGCGTCCTCCATGTCTTTTTTGTGGCGTAAAACGATAGCCGTCACCCATGGTTGCGTGCTGCCGAGTTCGACTGCGCTGTTGATGAACGCGCAACCTCGATAGTGGGGATCGCCAAACCATTCGGTCAGCGCAAAAACGACGGGCTCGAGAAGATATTGCCGATTTGTGGGCGCGCGCTCCAACGCCCCCTTGAACCATGCAAGCCATTTTTGGTGCCGATACTCGAGAAAGGCAGCCACCAAGTCGTTCTTGCCTGGGAAGTGCCGATAAAAGGTCACTTTGGTGACCCCGGCCTGCTGGATGACGCGATCCACCCCGGTTGCGCGTATGCCTTCCCGGTAAAACAGATCATGCGCAGCCAGAAGAATGCGCTCACGTGCGGGCAGTCCTGCCACGGATGGTTTTTCTTGCTGCACTGCTACCTCCCATGTAGACAGACCTGTCCACATCTTCTATCCTCCGTAATGTAGACAGATTCGTCTACATCAAACTCATGCAGGAGGTGGTTCATGTCGTTCATCGAATTCAAAAAAGGGGGCAGCGCGGCAACTGCAGCGGCACCCAGTTGGAAAAACATTGCGCTGGCATGGCTAGGCGGCGCGCTCGCCATTGCGGTCATCGCCAAGACGGGGGAATGGGCGTCCCTGCCATTGATCCTCGGCTCCTTCGGCGCGTCCTGCGTGTTGGTGTTCGGCTTTCCAGACTTGCCATTTTCGCAACCCCGCAATGTGCTGATCGGGCATCTTTTGAGCTCTTTCATCGGCTTGGTGTTCCTGAAGCTGCTCGGCGCACACTGGTGGGCATTGGCGCTTGCCGTTGGCACAGCGATCTCTGCCATGATGTGGACGCGCACCGTGCACCCCCCAGCGGGCTCCAATCCGGTCATCGTATTTCTGTCGCAGCCCTCCTGGAGCTTTTTATGGTTCCCGACGCTGACAGGGGCACTCCTCCTTGTGGTCGTTGCCCTGGCTTACAACAACGTCACCCGAGGGACGAAATATCCCAAATACTGGTGACCATACCCCGGACGGGGTATGACACGGTAGTCACTCCTGCGAATCCTGCTCCCCGGTGCGCAGTTATCATGCCGCGATCTCACTTTTCAGGAGCGCTCGCATGGCCCTCATGGACTTCATCAAGAAACAGTTCATCGATGTCATCCAATGGACCGAGTCGGGCGACGGCACGCTGGCCTGGCGCTTTCCGATGGCGGGCATGGAGATTCAGAACGGTGCCATGCTCACGGTGCGCGAATCGCAGGTGGCGGTGTTCGTCAACGAGGGGCAGGTGGCCGACGTGTTTGACCCCGGCATGCACAAGCTCGGCACCCAGACGCTGCCGGTGCTGACCTACCTGAAGAACTGGGACAAGCTCTTCGAGTCGCCCTTCAAGAGCGACGTGTATTTTTTTCAGCACGCGCCAGCAGCTCGACCAGAAATGGGGCACGCCGCAGCCCATCAGCATCCGCGACCAGGACTTCGGCGCCGTGCGCCTGCGCGCCTTTGGCAACTATGCGTACCGCATTGCCGACCCCAAGGCCTTCCACATCAACGTCTCGGGCACGCGCGACAGCTACACCACGGCCGACCTGGACGGGCAGCTGCGCGGGCTGGTGCTGCAAAACATCAGCAACGCCATTGCCGCAAGCGGCCTGCCCTTTTTGGACCTGGCGGCCAACCAGAGCATGTTTGCCGAGGCGCTCGCGCGGCAGTTGCAGCCTGAATTTGCCAAGCTCGGGCTGCAGCTCGACGGCTTTACGGTGCAAAGCGTGTCGCTGCCTGAAGAGCTGCAAAAAATCCTCGACCAGAAAATCGGCATGGGCATGGTCGGCAACGACATGGGCAAATTCATGCAGTACCAGACCGCGCAGGCCATCCCCAAACTGGCCGAAACCGCAGGCGCGGGCGGCGGCATTGCGGGCGATGCGATGGGCCTGGGTGCCGGCGTGGCGCTGGGCCAGGTGCTGGCGCAAAACCTGCAGGCCGGGCTGCAAGGAGGCGCTGCGGCCGCCACCACCCCGGCTGCGGCGCCTGTCGGCGTAAAGCCCGAAGAGGTGATGGCCACGCTGGAAAAGCTCGCCGAACTCCAATCCAAGGGCATCCTGACGCAGCAGGAGTTCGACGCGAAGAAGGCCGAGCTGCTGAAAAAGCTCGTCTGAGGGTCCACCGTTGCGCTATTGTTTAAATAGCTTCCAGCGCTTGCCCCTTGGTGCCTAAAGCCCCAAAACGCTCACACATCGCCGATGGCCCTTGACGCCACCCAGCGCCACTACCGCGCGCCCTGCCCTGGCTGCGGCGCGCCGGTGGAGTTTCGCAGCGCGCAAAGCACGCATGCGGTCTGCGCCTATTGCCAGAGCACGGTGGTGCGCAGCGGCGAGGTGCTGGCGCGTCTGGGCAGGATGGCCGAGCTGTTCGACGACCACAGCCCGCTGCAGCTGGGCGCGAGCGGGCGCTTTCAGGAGGGCGGCAAGGCGCTGGCCTTCACCCTCGTCGGACGGCTGCAATACAAGTCCTCCACGGGCGTGTGGAGCGAGTGGTACGCGCTGCTGGAAGACGGCAACATCGCCTGGCTGGCCGAAGACAACGGCGCCTACGTCTTCACGCGGCCGCTGGCGCCCACGCGGCCCCTGCCCGACGCGGCACGGTTTCGCGTGGGCACGGGCACGGCGATCGAGGGCAAGCCATTCAGCGTCACCTTCAGCGAGCTGGTCGCGCTGATCGCGGCGCAGGGCGAGCTGCCCAAGCTGCCGCCGCTGGGCGTGCCCTTTGCCGTGGTCGAACTGCGCAGCGCCGACGGCGAGGTGCTGAGCCTCGAATACAACCCGGCAAGCGCGGGCGTGCCGCCCGCCAGTACGGCGGCGCCAGACCCGGCCGCCCCGGCGCCCCCGCAACCTGTCGCACCCAGCGTCTCGCGCGGGCGCGCCGTCCTGCTGGAAGAGCTGCAACTGCAAGGTCTCAAGGACGAATCCGCGCGCGAAGAAAAGGCGCGCCAGTTCAACTGCCCGCACTGCGGCGCGCCGGTGCAGGTGCAGCTCGAACGCAGCAAAAGCGTCACCTGCAGCGCCTGCCACAGCATCATCGACCTGAACCAGGGCCTGGGCGGCGAGCTGCGCCACGCCCAGCAGGACGAGCCCGTGCAGCCGCTCATCCCCCTGGGCGCGACCGGCCAGCTGCAGGGCGTTCCATGGCAGGTGGTGGGATTTCAGCACCGCATGGGGCAGGTGCCCGGCGAGGACGAGCTGTTCGGCTGGGACGAATACCTGCTCTACCACCGCCAGCGCGGGTTTGGCTTTCTGGTGGACTCCACCGAGGGCTGGAGCCTGGTGCGACCCACTACGGGCGCCCCCACGCTCGCGGGCAGCAATGCCCGCACCGCCACGTATTTGGGCAGCACCTACACCCTGCAATACAGCTACGAGGCCGAAACCACCTACGTCGCGGGCGAGTTTTACTGGCCCGTGGCGCGCGGCCAAAAAACCTTCAACCGCGACTTCGCCAGCGCCAAGGGCCTGCTAAACATGGAGCAGACCGCGACCGAGGTCACCTGGTCGGCCGGCAGCAGGCTCAGCAGCGACACCGTGGCCCAGGCCTTCGGTCTGCAGGGCCAGGCCGCCATGTTCCGGCGCAACGATGTCAAGCCCTTTTCCGCCGCGCCCCAGCTCAGCCTGCGCACCATCGTGATCGTGGTGCTGCTGCTCATCGTGCTGCTCATCCTCCTGAGGTCGTGCGGCCCCGCGTTCGTGGGCAGCGGCATGCGCAGCGCGGGCGGCTCGTATGGCGGCTATTCGAGCGGGGGCGGGCACAAGTGAGCGCACCCATTTTTTCCCTCTGGACTTACGCAAACAAGGATGCAGCAAAGTGTTTTGCCATGGGGCGCTCGCTTTGCCTGACCCCGATTTGCGTAAGTCGTGTCCCTTTTCCCAGGAGGTTTCCATGGAACTTGAATGGCTCAAGCCTGCGGCATTCTTCGGCTCGGTGGTGTACGCGCTGATCGGCGTCGTCGTTTTCTGGCTCGGCTTCGTCGTCATCGACAAGATCACGCCCTACGACCTGTGGGCCGAAATCGTCGAAAAGCAAAACCGCGCGCTGGCCCTGGTCGTGGCCGCAATGTGCCTGGGCATATCGATCATCGTGGCGGCGGCGATCCACGGGTGATGGTTTTGCTCCGACTGCGCAGACGCGGACGCACGCCCCGCCGCGCCAGCGTGGGCTGTGCCCGGCCTGCCCGCTCTTTCTTCTTTCTGACATGAGCCCCGACATCAGCGCTACCGCTCCCCCTCCAAGCGCCTTGCCCGCCCCGCGCCCCGTCGAAATCGCCCTGCTCGCGAGCGTCTTCGTGGTGGCGGCGTGCGGGCTGCTGTACGAGCTCGTGGCGGGCACGCTCGCGTCCTACCTGCTGGGCGACTCGGTGCTGCAGTTTTCCACCATCATCGGCAGCTACCTGTTCGCGATGGGCCTGGGCTCGTACCTGTCGCGCTTTTTCGAGCGCCAGCTGCCCGCGCATTTCCTGCGCATCGAACTGCTCGTGGCGCTCGCGGGCGGCATGCTGCCGGCGCTGCTGTTCCTGGCCAATGCCTACGTGCCGGGCGCGTTCCGCTTTGTGCTCTACACGCTGGTGCTGCTCGTGGGCATGCTCGTGGGGCTGGAGATTCCGCTCGTCATGCGCATGCTGCGGCGCCATGTGGCGCTGCGGGACCTGGTCTCGCAGGTGCTCACCTTCGACTATCTGGGCGCGCTCGCGGTGTCGCTCGCGTTTCCGCTGCTGCTGGTGCCGCGGCTCGGGCTGGTGCGCACGGGGCTGCTGTTCGGGCTCATGAACGCCGGCGTGGCGCTGTGGACGCTGTGGATGTTCCGCCACGAGCTGCGCCAGCTGCGCGCGCATGCGCTGGCCGGCCTGCTGACCTGCGCGGCGCTGGGCGCGGCCCTGTTCGGTGCCGAGCGCATCAGCACCCTGGCCGAAGACAGGTTCTACCAGGCCCCCATTGTCTTTGCCGCCTCTTCGCCCTACCAGCGCATCGTGGTCACACACGGGCGCGCCGGCTACCGCCTGTTTCTCAATGGCAACCTGCAGTTCGCGCAGCAGGACGAATACCGCTACCACGAAGCCCTGGTACACCCCGCGATGGCCGCCCACGGCGCCCCGCGGCGCGTGGCCGTGCTCGGCGGCGGCGACGGCATGGCGGTGCGCGAAATCCTCAAGTACCCTTCAGTGCAGGAAGTCGTGCTGGTGGAGCTCGACCCGCGCATGACGCAGCTCTTTTCCACGCACGAGGCGCTGGCCGCGCTCAACCACTACGCGCTGCGCTCGCCCAAGGTCAAAATCATCAACACCGACGCCTTCCAATGGCTGCAAGACGGGAAAGACACCTTTGACGTGATCGTGGTGGACTTTCCCGACCCGACGAACTTCGCCATCGGCAAGCTCTACACCCACAGTTTCTACGCCCTGCTCGAGCAGCGCCTGGCCGCGAGCGGCTACGCCGTGATCCAGACCACCTCGCCGCTGGTGGCACGCCAGAGCTTCTGGACCGTGGTGCAGACCGTCGAATCGGTCGGCCTGCGCGCCATGCCCTACCATGCGCACGTGCCCAGCTTTGGCGAATGGGGCTTCATCCTCGCCAGCCACCGTCCCTGGCGCCCGCCCGAAGCCCTGCCCGCAGGCCTGCGTTTTCTGAGCGTGGCGACGCTGCCGCTGCTGTTCGACTTCCCGCTCGACATGGCGCGCGTGCCCGCCGAGGTCAACCGCCTGTCGAATCAGGTGCTGGTGACGCGCTATGAGCAAGAGTGGGGGAAGGTGGCTGCGCATTGACCCTGCGCGCCGGCGAAGCCACAATGTTGTTGAAATTTTCAACAACCTGACCCCATCATGAGCACCGTCAATTTCAGCGTCCCCGACGATGTCAAAGCCCTGTTCAACGCCACGTTTGAAGGGCAGAACAAGAGCGCGATCATTGCCGAACTGATGCGCGAAGCCGTGGAGCGCGAACACCAGCGGCGGCGCAGACAACAAGCCTATGCGCGCATCCTGGCGCGCAGAGAAAGCGCCCCCGCCTTCACCGAAACACAGTTGCGCGCGGCCCGCGAAGAAGGGCGTCCGTGAACCCCGTCGTGGTCGATGCCAGCGTGGCCGTCAAATGGTTCGTTTCTGACCCTGCGCAGGAAGCCCATTCAGACACCGCGCTGCGCCTGCTCGCAAGTGCCGTGCAGGGTCATCTGGCGCTGCTGCAACCGCCACACTTTGTCGCGGAAGTGGCCGCAGTGTTGGCACGCCTGCTGCCCCAATCCGCCAGTGAAAACATCCTGGACCTGCTCGATCTGCTCGACATGGAACGCGACGCCACACAAGACGCCGCGATCTATGCGACCGCCGTGAAATTGGCGACCACGCTCGACCACCACCTCTTCGACACGCTGTACCACGCGCTGGCCTTGCACACCCCCACAGCGGTGCTGGTGACGGCCGACCACCGCTATTTCGACAAAGCCCATCATCTGGGAGCCTGTCGAACTTTGGAGTCGTCGGCTGCGAATGCGCCGCAGCGGCCCATTTTTCACCGTCTTCTTGCCCCATAGCACCACTATGGGGCTGCGAATCCGGCAAAAATTGGTCTCGCTGGGGCGCATTCTCGCTATCGACGCCCAAAGTCCGACAGGCTCCTGGGCGCATGGTCTGGCTCGCTGACTTTGCCGCATGATCCGGCGTCGCCACCTTCTTGCCGCCAGTGCCCTGCCCTTGCTCGGCTGCGAACCCGCACCCGCCATCACCGGCGGCTTTACCGGCATCAACGTCGCGCGCGGCCATGCGCTGCGCGATCTAGGCACGCCGCCCGCGCCGCGGGCCACACGGCGCACGCAGGTCGTCATCGCGGGTGCGGGCGTGGCCGGGCTCGCGGCGGCGCGGGCGCTGCGCCTGCGCGGCATCGAGGACTTCGTGCTGCTGGAGCTGGAGGACGATGCCGGCGGCAACGCGCGCGGCGCTGCGGTGGGCGGCATCGCCTGCCCGCAGGGGGCACATTACCTGCCGCTGCCCGGTGCGGACGCACACGAAGTGCAAGACCTGCTCGAAGAATTCGGCCTGCGCCGGCGTGTGTCCGGGCGCTGGCAGTACGACGAACTCTCCTTGTGCCACAGCCCGCAGGAGCGGCTTTTCTTTCGCGGCGCGTGGCAAGAGGGCCTGCTGCCACTGGCCGGCGTAGGCGCCGACACGCTCGCGCAGTACCGGCGCTTTGCCGCGCAGGTGGATGCGCTTGCGCACGCGAGCCGTTTTTGCATTCCGGCACTGCGCGCGCCCTTCACTGCGCAGCATGCGGCGCTCGATGCGCAAACGGCCGACGCCTGGCTGCGCGCCCAGGGCCTGACCGATGTGCATCTGCGCTGGTACCTCGACTACTGCTGCCGCGACGACTACGGTGCGGGGCTGCAGCGCGTGTCCGCCTGGGCCTGCATCCACTATTTCGCGAGCCGCCACGGCTTTCGCGCCCCGCAGGCCAGCGCGACCCCCGAAGACCTGGGCGCCCAAGGCGGCGCCGATACCGAGAACGACGCCGTGCTCACCTGGCCCGAGGGCAACGCCTGGCTCACGCGCCGGCTTGCCGCGCCCTTGGGCGAGCGCCTGCACACCGGCCACAGCGTGCTGCGCATCCGCACGGAGCGCCACGGCGTGGCCGTCGATACGCTGCGCCATGCCGACGGCAGCGTCGTGCGCTGGCAGGCCGCGCAGTGCATCGTCGCGCTGCCGGCGTTCGTCGCCGCGCGCGTGATCGAGCAGCCGCCGGCCTGGCTCGTGGACATTGCGCGAAACCTGGCCTACGCCCCGTGGCTGGTGGCCAACCTGCACCTGGCGGCGCCGCTGCAAGACCGCCCCGGCGCCGCGCCGGCCTGGGACAACGTGGTCTATGGCGAGCCCGGCGGGGGGCTGGGCTACGTCGATGCGCGCCACCAGAGCCTGGACCCGCGCCCCGGCCCCACGGTGCTCAGCTACTACCGCGCGCTCGGTGACCTGCCCGGCGCGCGCCAGCAGCTCCTGACGCAGCCCTGGGGCCACTGGCGCGACGCCATCCTGGCCGCACTGGCCGCGCCCCACCCCGATTTGGCGCAGCGCCTCACGCGCATGGACATCACCCGCTACGGCCACGCCATGGCCATCCCGCAGCCCGGCACGCTGCGCCGGCTGCGTCAACTCTCAACCGCCATCACGGACGCACGTGGCGCGCAAACCGCAAATGTGCGCAGTGGCCGCCTGCACTTCGCCCACGCGGACTGGTCCGGCTATTCGATCTTCGAGGAAGCCTTCACGCGCGGCCATGCGGCGGGCGGCGCGGTGTAAGGGCGTCATCCGCCGCGCTGCAGCGCGTGGCGCTCGGCGTGCCGCGGCTCGAACAGCGCGAGCAATTCCGCCATGAGCGCCTGCGCCTTGGCGCTGTGGTCAGCGCCGAAATTGCACACGTACACATCCAGCGTCACGGCCTTGCGCTCGGGCCAGGTGTGCACGCAGACATGGCTTTCGGCAAGCAGCAGGGCCGCAGTCACCCCGCCGGGGCCGTGGCGGGTTGCTGCAAAGGTGTGCAGCAGCTCGCCCACCACCTGCAGCCCCGCGGCCTGGGCCGCATCACGGCAGGCCGCCCCGAGCAGGCTTGCATCGACGAGCCAGCGCGCGGCGCAGCGGCAGTCGTGAAGGTCGGCGGTCAGGTGCAGGCCGTGCATGCGCGCACTGTAGCGGATCGGCCGCCACGAAAGCCGCCTGTCACGAAAGCCGCCGGCTGCAATGCCATAATCCGCCGCTTTAACCCAGATTGTTCATTAGGACGCGGGATGATGGCGAGGCGGCTGGCGCAGCAGTTTGGTCAGCGGCTGAGAAGCCCATGGCCGGCGCCATTGACGCCGAAGCAGCGGGCAAAATGACCGTCAGCCGTCCGCCAGCGCCCGCGTAGGCGCGCAGCGCCGCCTAATGGACAATCTGGGTTTAACGGAGACATCCCATGGAAACCTACCCTAGTCGGTAGCTTTCAACTCCCGGACTGCAAAAAGCATGGGGGTTGAAAGCACCGCATCCCCCTTCGCCCGTTTTCTCAGACGCCACGCACCCCGGGAGTGAGCCCATGCTCAACATTTTCACGCTCGTCAACGGCCGCCTGTTCCAGGAAGAGATCGAATCGCTCGAGGAGCTCGCCAAATTCCAGCCGATCTGGGTCGATCTGGAAGCGCCCACGCTCGAAGAAAAGCGCTGGATCAAACAGCACTACGGCCTGTCCATCCCCGAGGATGCGATGGACGACGACATCGAAGAGTCCGCGCGCTTTTACGAGGAAGACAACGGCGAGTTGCACATCCGCAGCGACTTTCTGATCGACGACGACGAAAACCCGCGCTCGGTGCGCACGGCCTTCATCCTGAACCAGCACAACACCAACCTGAAGAGCCGCGGCGTGCTGTTTTCGATCCACGACGAGGACGTGCCGGTGTTTCGTCTGCTGCGCTTGCGCGCGCGCCGTGCGCCGGGGCTGATCGAGGACGCCAAGGACGTGCTGCTCAAGCTCTTCGATGGCGACGCCGAATACTCGGCCGACACGCTCGAAAACATCTACGACGAGCTCGAAAAGGTCAGCCGGCAGGTGCTCGCGGGCGACGTGACCGACGCGCGTGCGGGCGAGGTGCTTTCGGCCATCGCGCGCCAGGAGGACTTGAACGGACGCATCCGCCGCAACGTCATGGACACGCGCCGCGCCGTGAGCTTCATGATGCGCAGCAAGATGCTCAACGCGAGCCAGTTCGAGGACGCGCGCCAGATCCTGCGCGACATCGAGTCGCTGGACAACCACACGGCGTTTTTGTTCGACAAGATCAACTTCCTGATGGACGCCACGGTGGGCTTCATCAACATCAACCAGAACAAGATCATCAAGATCTTCTCGGTGGCCAGCGTGGCGCTGCTGCCGCCCACGCTGATCGCAAGCATCTACGGCATGAACCTGCAGTTTCCCGAGCTCGAACTGCTCGGGCCCGCCATGTACCCCTACGTGCTCGCGCTGATGGTGGTGTCGGCCATCGGCCCGATGTGGTACTTCCGCAAGCGCGGGTGGTTGATGTAGAAATTGGCCGTTTGCGCTTATGGAATAAGCGCAAACAGATATTCATTTCATAGCTTTTGCAGCAAGTCCTGCACGATGCGCTCGGCATAGCGGCTGGCCACCGTGCGCACGAACTGCGGAAAGTCGATGTGCGCGCTGTCGTCGGCGCGGTCGGAGATGGTGCGCACTGCCGCAAAAGGCAGGCCATAGTCGTGGCAGACCTGGGCCACGGCGGCGCCTTCCATCTCTACGGCCAGCACCTCGTGGCCGCCAGTGAGCAGCGCGGTGCGCAGGCGGTGCGCCTCGTGTGCGCTCGCGACGAAACGGTCGCCGCTGGCCACCAGGCCGTAGTGCACGCGCGGGTGCCCGGCCTGGTATTTCAAGCCAAAATGGCCTTCAGCGCTTGATACACAAGCACGAGCAGCTTCCAATAGCAGAGCAGATAGCGCCGCATCGCAGGCCAGGCGCTGGCGGCCATAGCCGGGCAGCTCCCAGCGCGCGAAGAGCGGTGAGGCGTCCATGTCGTGCTGCACGTAGTCCTGCGCCACGACCACGTCGCCCACCTGCACGCCCGTGCCCACGCCACCGGCCACGCCGGTGAACACGATGCGCGCGACGCCGAAGCGCTCGATCAGCGCCGTGGCCGTGGTCGCCGCGGCCACCTTGCCTATGCCCGAGAGCGCGAGCACCACGCTCTGGCCGTGCAGCGTGCCGCGCCAGACGCTGCGCCCCGCGTGCTGCAGGTGCTGCGGCTGCTGCAGCTGCGCGAGCAGGCCGCTTTGCTCCTGCGGCAGGGCGCTGAGGATGGCGGTGGGCATGGAGGGGTCAAATCCCTAAGCAGACCGAAAGCGGACGCTCACTTCTGGTGCAGCTCGCGCCGCAGCACCTTGCCCACCGTCGTCTTGGGCAGCTCGTTGCGGAATTCGATCACCTTGGGTCGCTTGTAGCCCGTGAGGTTTTCGTGGCAGAAGGCGCGCACCTGTGCTTCGGTGAGGTTGGGATCGCTGCGCACGATCACGACCTTGACGGCCTCGCCCGATTTTTCGTCGGGAATGCCGACCACGCCGCATTCGAGCACGCCGGGGCAGCTCGCGATCACGTCTTCGACCTCGTTCGGATAGACGTTGAAGCCGCTCACGAGGATCATGTCCTTCTTGCGATCGACGATCTTGAAGTAGCCGCGTGCGTCCATGGTGCCGATGTCGCCCGACTTGAACCAGCCGTCCGCCGTCATGACCTTGGCGGTTTCGTCGGGACGCTGCCAGTAGCCGGCCATGACCTGCGGGCCGCGGATCGCGATCTCGCCGGGCTGGCCCAGCGTGGTGACGTCGTGGCCGTCTTCGTCGAGCAGCTTCATCCAGGTGCTGGGCAGCGGCACGCCGATGGTGCCGGTGAACTCGCGCGTGGTCACGGGGTTGCAACTCACCGAAGGGCTGGTTTCGGACAGGCCGTAGCCTTCGCAGATCGGGCAGCCGGTTTTTTCGAGCCAGCGCTGCGCCACCGCCCTTTGCACGGCCATGCCACCGCCCACGCTGACCTTGAGGTGACGCCAATCGACGGTGTCGAAGTCGGGGTGGTGCAGCAGCCCGTTGAACAAGGTGTTGACGGCGGCAAAGATGTGAAAGCGGTGCTGCGACAGCTCCTTGAGCACGGCAGGCAGGTCGCGCGCGTTCGGCACCATGATGACCTTGTTGCCCGTGCGCAGCGGCAACAGCAGGTTCAGCGTGAAGCCGAAGATGTGGTACAGCGGCAGCACGCAGGCCGTTGCGGGCTGCTCGCCGGGCGGGATTTGCGCCATCGCGGGGGCGTTCCAGGCTTCGGATTGCAAGGTGTTGGCGACGAGGTTGCGGTGCAGCAGCATCGCGCCTTTGGGCGTGCCCGTGGTGCCGCCCGTGTATTGCAGCACGGCCAGGTCTTCAGGGGCCAGTGGCGGCGGCTGCAGGCGCGCGCGCCGGCCCGCACGGATCGCCTCGTTGAAGCGCACGGCTGCAGGCAGGCTGAAGGCAGGAACGAGCTTTTTCAAGTGCCGCACCACGAAATTCACCACCGCGCCCTTGGGCCAGCCGAGCAGATCGCCGAGCGCGCACAGCACGACGTGCTGGACCGCGGTCTGCGCGATGCACTGCTGCAGGGTGTGGGCAAAGTTTTCGAGCAGGATGATGGCCTTGGCGCCCGAGTCCTTGAGCTGGTGTTCGAGCTCGCGTGGGGTGTAGAGCGGGTTCACGTTCACGACCACGCAGCCCGCGCGCAGCACCGCCGCCACGGCCACCGCGTACTGCGGCATGTTGGGCATCATGAGCGCCACCCGGTCGCCTTTGACCAGGCCCAAGCCTTGCAAATAGGCCGCGAGCGCCTGTCCGAGCGCGCCGGCATGCGCATAGCTGAGCTCCTTGCCCATGAAGCTGTAGGCCGGGCGCTCGGCGTAGCGCGCAAAGGCCTCGTCGAACAAATGCACGAGCGTGGGAAAGCGCAGCGGGTCGATGTCGGCGGGCACGCCTTCGGGGTAGGCGGCGAGCCAGGGGCGGTCGGTCATGGTGTTTTGCCTCCTTTGTCTTTGGGTTTTCGTTTGCGGCTCATTCGAGCGCCTTGACGATGTCCTCGACCACCTTCTTCGCGTCGCCGAACACCATCATGGTCTTGTCCATGTAAAAGAGCTCGTTGTCCAGCCCCGCGTAGCCCGCGGCCATGGAGCGCTTGTTGACGATCACGGTCTTGGCCTTGTAGGCCTCGAGGATGGGCATGCCGTAGATCGGGCTGCCCTTTTGCAGCGCGGCGGGGTTGACCACGTCGTTCGCGCCCAGAACGATGGCCACGTCGGCCTGGCCGAATTCGTTGTTGATGTCCTCCATCTCGAACACCTGGTCGTAGGGCACCTCGGCCTCGGCCAGCAGCACGTTCATGTGGCCCGGCATGCGCCCGGCCACGGGGTGGATCGCGAACTTCACGGCTATGCCTTTTTCGCTGAGCTTTTGCGCGAGCTCCTTCACGGCATGCTGCGCGCGCGCCACCGCCAGACCGTAGCCCGGCACGATGATCACGCGCTCGGCATTGCTGAGCACGAAAGCCGCATCCTCGGCGCTGCCCGTCTTGACCTGGCGCTGCACCTGGGTCGCCGCGCCCGCTGCGGCCTCGCCGCCAAAGCCACCCAGAATCACGCTGAAGAACGAGCGGTTCATGGCCTTGCACATGATGTAGCTCAGGATCGCGCCCGAACTGCCCACGAGCGAGCCGGCAATGATCAGCATGCTGTTGTTGAGCGAAAAGCCAATGCCCGCCGCGGCCCAGCCCGAATAGCTGTTGAGCATGGACACGACCACCGGCATGTCGGCCCCGCCGATCGGGATGATCAGCGTCACGCCGATCACGAAACCCAGCACGCACACCGCGGCAAACGCAATGGCGCCCTGCGTCTGCCAAAACAGCGCCACGCCCACGAGGGCCAGCACGCCCAGCAACAGGTTGAGCCAGTGCTGGCCCGCAAACACCACGGGCGCGCCCTGGAACAGCCGGAACTTCGACTTGCCCGAGAGCTTGCCCCAGGCGATCACCGAGCCGCTGAAGGTCACGGCGCCGATGAACGCGCCCAGCGCCAGCTCGATGCGGTTGCCCGGCGGAATGCCGCCCTGCTCGCCCGCACCTTCCATCACGCTGAAGGCTGCGGGCTCGGCCACCGTGGCGGCGGCGATGCACACGGCAGCCAGGCCGATCATGCTGTGGAAGAACGCCACGAGCTCGGGCATCTTGGTCATCTCGACGGTCTTGGCGCGCCAGGCGCCGTAGCCGCCACCCACGACCAGCCCCAGCAGCACCCAGCCCAGGCCCTGGGCCGAGCCGGCGAGCCGCAGGATCAGCGCCGCCGTGGTCAGCACGGCGATGGCCATGCCCGTCATGCCGAAAATGTTGCCGCGGATCGAGGTGGTCGGGTGGCTCAAGCCCTTGAGCGCCTGGATGAAGCACACGCTGGCGACGAGGTACAGCAGCGTGACGAGGTTCATGCTCATCGGATTTCTCCTTTATTGGTAGCTGTTGGCGCTTTATTCATGAGCCTTAGAGGCCGATTTCTTCTCTTTTTTCTTGAACATTTCGAGCATGCGCCGCGTGACCAGAAAGCCGCCGAAGATGTTGACCGCCGCGAGCGCCACCGCGGCCACGCCGAGGAACTTGGCAAAGCCGCCCTGCGTGAGCGCGGCCGCGAGCATCGCGCCGACGATGACGATGGCCGAGATGGCGTTGGTCACCGCCATCAGCGGCGTGTGCAGCGCGGGCGTGACGGTCCACACCACGTGGTAGCCCACGTAGATCGCGAGCACGAAGATGGTCAGGTTGATGAGGGTGGGCGAAACGGCTTCCATGGGGTGTCTCCAGCAAAAAGAAACGAATCAGGGCTGCGCCGGGCGGTAGCAACGCCAAGCGCGCGCAGCGCCCGGCAGCGGACTACTTGCGCGTCACCGCGCCTTGGTGCGCCACCAGGCAGGCGGCGACGATGTCCTCCTGCAGATCGATCTGCACGCCGCCCTCCTTGGGCAGCACCAGCTTCAGAAAGTCGAGCACGTTGCGCGCATACAGCGCCGAGGCGTCGGCCGCGACGAGCGCGGGCAGGTTGGTTTCGCCGATCAGCGTCACGCCGTGCTTGAGCACCGTGCGCCCAGGTTCGGTGAGCGGGCAGTTGCCGCCCTGGTGCGCCGCGAGATCGACGATCACCGAGCCCGGCTTCATCGCGCGCACCATGTCCTCGGTCACGAGCACGGGCGCGGGCCGGCCCGGGATCAGGGCCGTGGTGATGAGCACGTCGGCGAGCGCCGCGCGCTTGGCCACTTCGGCCTTTTGGCGCTCGAGCCAGCTTGCCGGCATGGGGCGCGCGTAGCCGCCCACGCCTTCGGCGGCTTCCTTTTCTTCCGCGGTTTCGTAAGGCACGTCGATGAACTTCGCGCCCAGCGACTCGACTTGCTCCTTGACGCTGGGGCGCACGTCCGAGGCCTCGATCACCGCGCCCAGGCGCTTGGCCGTGGCGATGGCCTGCAGGCCGGCCACGCCCGCGCCAAGCACGAGCACGCGCGCGGCCTTCACGGTACCCGCCGCCGTCATGAGCATGGGAAAGAAGCGCTGGTAGGCATTGGCTGCGAGCAGCACGGCCTTGTAGCCCGCGACGTTGGCCTGGCTGGAGAGCACGTCCATGCTCTGCGCGCGCGTGGTGCGCGGCGCGGCCTCGAGCGCAAAGGCGCTCACGCCCGCCTGCGCGAGGCGCTCGAGCCCCGCGCGGTCGAACGGATCGAGCATGCCCACGAGCACGGCGTCCGGGCGCAGCAAGGCGAGCTCGGCTGCGCTCGGCGCGCGCACCTTGAGCACCACGTCGGCGCCAAAAGCCGTGGCGGCGTCGACGATCTCGGCGCCCGCCGCCTGGTACGCCGCGTCGGGCACACTCGCCGCGATGCCGGCGCCGGCCTGCACGCAGAGCTGGTGCCCCTGGGCACAGAGTTTTTTCACCGTCTCGGGGGTCGCCGCGACCCTGGTCTCCCCCGGCATGGTTTCCGCAGGCACACCGATGCGCATCTTGTCTCCTTGCTGAACGTGGTTCGTGGATGGACGAAACGACACAGGAGCTTACATGATCCCCCAACGAGGCAGCGCCTTTTTTCGCTATGACAAGTCCAGCGGCAGCGCGAGCCCCTCTTTGATCTCCTCCATCACCACGTAGCTGTTGCTCTGCGCGGGCACGGGGATTTTGCGCAGGATTTGCGCGAGCAGCTCGCGGTACTCGCTCATGGCCGACAGGCGCGCCTTGATGAGGTAGTCGAAATGCCCCGACACCAGGTGGCATTCGAGCACACGCGGCTCGTGCAGCAACTCATCGCGCAGCTTTTGAAACAGCTCGCCCGACTTGGACGAGAGCGTGAGCTCCACGAACACCAGCAGCGGCCGCCCCAGCGCCTGCGGGTTGACGTGCGCGTGGTAGCCGGTGATGACGCCGCTGCGCTCGAGCCGGCGCACACGCTCGCTCACCGGCGAGGCCGAGAGCCCCACCTCCTGCGCAAGCTCAGTCAGCGGCACGCGGGCGTTGCGCTGCAGCACGTCGAGAATTTTGCGATCGATACGGTCGAGTTCGGGGGTAGCCATGGTTTTTTCGGTCGAAACCGCTGCAAGGGCACATTAAGCACTGTTTTTTGCTGCCACCAGCCCTCATTTCAGTGAAGTTTGCGGCACACATCTTCCTATAGTCGCTCCACCACTGCAATCGGGGAGCACCCCCAGCACCTTTGGGAGACAGCAATGAAAGTCATCGTTCTCGGCGGCGGGGTGATAGGCGTCACCACGGCCTACTATCTGGCCCGCGGCGGCGCCGAAGTCACCGTGGTCGAGCGCCAGAGCGGCCCGGCGCTCGAAACCAGCTTTGCCAACGCGGGGCAGATCTCGCCCGGCTACTCCACGCCTTGGGCCGCACCGGGCATCCCGCTCAAAGCGCTCAAGTGGATGCTGCAGCGCCACGCGCCGTTTCGCTTTCGCCCCGACGGCTCGCTGTTCCAGCTGCGCTGGATGGCGATGATGCTGCGCAACTGCACCAGCGCACGCTATGCCGTCAACAAGGAGCGCATGATGCGCGTGGCCGAATACAGCCGCGACTGCCTGCGCCAGCTGCGCGCGGACACCGGCATCGCGTACGACCAGCGCACGTTGGGCACGCTGCAGGTGTTTCGCACCGCCCAGCAGCTGCAGGCCGCACAGCGCGACATCGCAGTGCTCGAGGCTTGCCACGTGCCGTACCGCCTGCTCGCCGCCGACGCGCTGCCGCAGATCGAGCCCGCGCTCGCACACGCGCGCGGCCTCACCGGCGGCCTGCACCTGCCGGGCGACGAAACCGGCGACTGCCACCTCTTCACCACACGCCTGGCCGAGATCGCGCGCGGGCTGGGCGTGCAGTTCTCGTTCGACACCACGGTGCGGCGCTTGCTCTGCACAGGCACCCGCATCACGGGCGTCGAAGTGCAGACGAGCGCGCAGGGCGATGTACGCAGCCTGCACGCCGACCAGGTCATCGTCGCGCTGGGCTGCGCCTCGCGCGAATTGCTGCAGGCGCTCGGGCTCGACCTGCCGGTGTACCCGGTCAAGGGCTACTCGCTCACGGCGCCCATCGTCGACACCGAGCGTGCACCGCGCTCCACGGTGCTCGACGAGAGCTACAAGATCGCCGTCACACGCCTGGGCGCGCGCATCCGCGTGGGTGGCATGGCCGAACTCGCCGGCTATGATCTGCGTCTGAACCCACGCCGGCGCGCCACGCTCGAGATGGTCACGCAAAGCCTGTTCGCGGGCGCGGCCGATCTGCCCGCCGCGAGCTTCTGGACGGGCCTGCGCCCCATGACGCCCGACGGCACGCCTATCCTGGGCCGCGCGCCGGGCTGGGACAACCTGCTGCTCAACACCGGCCACGGCACGCTGGGCTGGACCATGGCCGCCGGCTCGGGCAAGCTGCTCGCCGACCTCACGCTCGGCCGCCAGCCCGACATTCGCACCGACGACCTCGGGCCGCAGCGCTACGGCCGCATTCCGCAGGCTGCATCCTCCGCCGCGCAGGAGCAGCGCTCAGCGCCTGCGTGAACACCGCTTTCTCCGTCCGGCGCGCAATGGCGGCAAGCGGCGGCTGGCGCTCGATTTGACCTTAGCCGAGGGGCAGCCCGTCATTGCGAGCCCCGCAGGGGCGCGGCAATCCAGTCCCGCCTTGCCAAGGGACGCAGGCACTGATCCCAAGGCCCCGTGGATTGCCACGGGCCTGACGGCCCTCGCAATGACGGGAATGAGCGTCACGCACTCTAGTGTAGTGTTTGATGCTTGATGCGACAAATAAAACCGATGGATTTTTGGTCTGGGCAAGGCGCAAACCGCAGCGATACCGGGTGGTATCGCGAGGATTTGCAACGCGGCCCAGGCCGAAAAGACGCGGTCTTATGTCGCAGATAGCGTCGAACACTACACTAGGTGCCACCGCCGAGTGAGTCGTTTTGGTTGCGCAAGGCTCAGCGCACGAGCGGCGCGAGCTCGCCGCGCGCATAGCGCTCGGCCATCACGGAAAGCGGCAACCCTTTGATTTTGGAGCCCTGTCCTGCGCAGCCGAATTCGAGGTAGCGCTGTTTGCACACGGCTTTGGCGGCCTCGCGTGCGGGCTTCATCCATTCGCGCATGTCGAACTTGTCGGGGTTTTCATGCATGAATTTACGCACTGCGCCGGTCATCGCGAGGCGGATGTCGGTGTCGATGTTGATCTTGCGCACGCCGTAGCGGATCGCGCGCTGGATTTCCTCGATCGGCACGCCATACGTCTCTTTGATCCTGCCGCCATACTGGTTGATGATGGCGAGCAGCTCCTGCGGCACGCTGCTCGAGCCGTGCATCACCAAGTGCGTGTTCGGAATGCGCTCGTGGATTTGCTTGACACGGTCGATCGCGAGAATATCCCCTGTGGGCTTGCGCGTGAATTTGTACGCGCCGTGGCTGGTGCCTATGGCGATCGCAAGCGCATCGACCTGCGTAGCCTTGACGAACGCGGCGGCCTCCTCGGGGTCGGTCAGCATCTGGCTGTGCTCCAGCTTGCCCGCGGCACCAATGCCGTCTTCCTCCCCGGCCTTGCCGGTTTCGAGCGAGCCCAGGCAGCCGAGTTCGCCCTCCACGGTCACGCCCACCTTGTGCGCCATTTCGACCACCTGGCGCGTGACGCGCACGTTGTAGTCGAACGGCGCGGGCGTCTTGCCGTCTTCGAGCAGCGAGCCGTCCATCATCACCGAGCCGAAGCCGAGCTTGATCGCGCCCTCACACACGGCCGGGCTCGTGCCGTGGTCCTGGTGCATCACGAGCGGGATGTGCGGGTACGCCTCGGCGGCGGCCTGGATCAGGTGCTTGATGAAGCTCTCACCCGCGTACTTGCGCGCGCCGGCGCTGGCCTGCAGGATCACGGGCGCCCCCACCTCGTCGGCCGCGGCCATCACGGCCTGGACCTGTTCGAGGTTGTTGACATTGAAGGCTGGAATGCCATAGCCGTTTTCGGCGGCGTGGTCCAGCAGTTCGCGCATGGAAACGAGTGGCATGGTGGTGCTCCCTGAATCTAGTGGATCGAATATGAGAAGAAAGTGCTGCGGTTTTCGAGTGTAGCCGCGCGCACCAGTGTGGGGAAACGGCTCGAATGGCCCATGCTCACAACCTGTGCGTGCGGTCGCCGTGCACAAAGCCTCGCGCATCCCAGGGCGCGCCCTTGGCCAGCGCCAGCACCTTGAACAGCTCGCCCATTTCGTGCTCCAGGATCAATTTGGCCGCTTGCGCACGCCCCGCCTGCGTGAGCTGCTCCATTTTTGATACCAAGCCGCAATTGATCAGAAAGTGCGCCTGCGTGGTGTAGCCCAGCACCGCAAAGCCCGCTTCCTGCGCCGCGAGCGCGATCCCCGTGAAGTTCACGTGCGCCGTGATGTCCTTGGCGCCTACGTCGGCCAACGGGTCGGCATCGACCTGGTGCGCGCGGTGGCACACCAACGTGCCCATGTGGCGCTGCGGGTGGTAATACTCGCTCTCGCCAAAGCCATAGTCGAGCAACAACACCGCGCCGCGCACGAGCCGCTCGCCCAGCGTGCGCACGAAGGCTTCGGCTTGGGGGTGGATTTCGGTCGAATAATCGTGCACGCCCGCAATCTCGAGCGGCGGGCGCAAGTCGGTGGGCCGATCGCGCCAGACGAAGCGCGTGGCCTCAGCGTCCCAGCCCACGCCGCGCTCGTGCCACACGCCGTCGCTGCGCTGCAGCAGCTTGACGGGCATGGCGTCAAGTACCTCGTTGCCCAGCACCACGCCCTCGAAGCGCTCGGGCAGCGTGTCGTGCCACTGCAGCTTGTGCGCATGGCGCGCGAGCAAAGCCTGCTGGCGCGCGCGCAGGCTGGCCGAAAGCTCGACGATGTGGTAGCGCTGCACGCACACGCCCAGCACCTCCAGCGCATCGAGCAGCTGCAAGGCCAGCGCGCCCGAGCCCGCGCCGAATTCCCACAACTCCTGCGTGCCCGTCTGCTCGAGCGCCTCAGCCACCTGCACGGCCAGGGTCTGCCCGAACGCTGGCGAGAGCTCGGGCGCCGTGACGAAGTCGCTGCCCGAATCTGGCAGCAAGCCAAACTTGGGCGCCGCGCCCGCGTAGTAACCCAGCCCCGGTGCGTACAGCGCCAGCGCCATGAAGCGGTCGAACGGCAACCAGCCGCCGGCGGCGGCGGTGATGGCCTGCACGATAATTTGCACCAATTCGGTCGGGGCGCTCTCGGTCGGAATATGAGGCATACAGATGACTGACGAGTCTCTTAAAACGTCCAGCGATTTGATCCGCTGGCTCAAAATGTTGGCATTGCCCGCCTGGGCCAGGCTGGGGCTGGCCGTGATTATGTTGTTGATCTTGCTCAGTGCCCTGGGTCTGCTGGGCGCTGGGCTCTACCAGCGGGACAAAGACTCCATCGCCTCGGCCGTTACGATGCTGACGGTGGGCATCCCGGTGGGGCTGGTCGTGGTTGCGCTGGTCTTTGGCGATGGAGGGGCGCAAAAACTCAAAGCACTCACGGAACAACTGCTCCGCGAGGAGATACCTGCGGCTTTATTGGAAAATCTATCGGCCAATGGCATGGGTGGCCGATATACAAAGGCGCACGTCACTGCAAAAATTCGGGGTTGCATTGCCGACTTCACATTGCATGTTGCCGACTCGCATCTTTCCCCAAATGTGCAGTTAGAGCGCAAACTGGACTTCAAACTAGAGTTGAATGTTAAAAAGGTTAATTTCGTCGTCTGGCTACCCCAAACAGCCCATCAAGCCGACGGTTTCGCTGAATTGATTGCGCGCTACAAGTCATGTTTCTTCGGCGCTGAAAAAGAGGGCTATTTCCGCAACAGTGAGCCGCTGTGCGGTGAAAAGCCCGGCTTTGTCGGCATCGTTTTCATCAAGGCGCTGGGTGATGACTTTTTGCTGAACCCGGCCGAGCGGCTTTACTTCGTTCAAGACTTTGCTTTCTTCATTCGCGGTTTGCTGGACGCCGAGGTGGCCGATGGCAGCTAAAAGCGTCCTCATTACCGGAGGCGCTCAACGTCTCGGCGCCCTTCTTTGCCGTCAGTTCGCGCAGGCCGGTTGGGAGGTCTGGTGCCATTTCCAGCACTCCGAGGAAGCGGCCCAACACCTCTGCGCCGAGCTTCGTGCTGCTGGCGCGCATGCTCACCCCATTCGAGCCGATCTCGCGGATGAAGCACAGCGCCAGCAAATGGTGCAGCAAATTACCACGCAAACTGGCGCACTGCGCTGCATCATCCATAACGCTTCTACTTTTGAACCCGACAGCGCAGATCAACTGAACGTCGCAACGACGCGCCACCAACTCGAGGTGAACCTGCTCGCGCCCTTGTCTTTGTCCAGCCTCATGGCCCAACAGCCGTACCCGTCTTCATCGAGCGGCGAGCGCAGCATCATCCACGTACTCGATCAAAAGGTATTCAACCTGAACCCGGACTATTTTTCCTACACCCTCTCCAAACTCGCCCTTGAGCGCGCCGTCGCACTTCAAGCACAGGCTTTGGCACCTTCGATACGAGTGTGCGGCGTCGCTCCTGGCCTGATGTATCTCAGCGGCCCGCAAACACGGGAAAATTTCGACGTCGCGAGCCGCGTCAACCTTCTACGCCGGCCCACAGACCCGCTGCAAGTCGCAGCCACCTGCTTGTTCCTGGCGGAAAACCCCTGCATTACCGGCACCACGGTCGCCGTGGACAACGGTCAACACCTGATCCCGCTACCGCGCGATGTGATGTTTGTCGTGGAAGACATACTGAAAGCGAAAAGGGGCGCCGATGTTTGATCCCTTGGCACAGCTCGCCTTGCGCTGCCGCCGCATTTTTTTGACCAACCATGTCGTCGACGTGCGCATTGGGGCCCATGACTTCGAGAAAAGCCAAAGCCAACGTGTGATTTTCAACGTGGAACTGTTCGTACCTTATGCGCACTCGACGCCCCGCACGGATCGCCTGGCGGAAGTGGTGGACTACGACTTTGTGCGGCAGGTCATCGCCCGACGCGTGCGAAAGGGTCACATCGAATTGCAGGAAACGCTGTGCGATGACATTGCCACCGAATTGATCGATCACCCGCAAGTCCAAGCCGTTCGGCTATCCACCTGCAAGCCCGATGTCTATCCAGACACTGAAGCGGTGGGCGTGGAGGTGCTGCGCATCAAACAGGAGATGGCATGACGGTGGCCGGCACCCAAGTCCTCAGCCTCACGGGCTTGCGCTTCGACGCCAACCTGGGCATCCTCGCGCACGAGAAGAACGCGCCACAGCCCATCCAGGTCGATGCCGAGCTGCACCTGGGCCTGCAGCCGCTTGCGCCGCGCGACGACCATATCCACAACGTGCTCGACTACCGGCGCGTGCGCCAGATCATCATCGACGAGTGCACGGCCGAGCACGTGAACCTGCTCGAGAGCCTGATCGGCAAGCTCGCGCGGCGCCTGCTGCAGTTGCCCGGCGTGCTCGGCGTGCGCGTGAAAATCGCCAAACTCGAAATTTTTGCCGACTGCGAAGTGGCCATTCGCGTCGAAACCGGACAGTGGTAAACCCATGCACACAGCACACAACAGCGCCTGGGGCGAGGTCGCGGACGACATCCTCACCGACAGCCCCAACGACACTTCCAACGACACCGTCACCGCCAGCGCCGACACCGCGGCCCAAAACGCCGGGGGCAGCGCCGCGCACGGCGCGCCGCGCCTGAAGATCGAGCGCGAGGCGCGCAAGCTCGAAAAGCGCCTGTGCCGCGAGGTCGGCCGCGCGATCAGCGACTTTCGCATGATCGAAGAAGGCGACAAGGTCATGGTCTGCCTCTCGGGCGGCAAAGACAGCTACACGCTGCTCGACATCCTGCGCAAGCTGCAGGCGCGCGCGCCCGTGCGCTTCGAGCTCGTCGCGGTGAACCTCGACCAGAAGCAGCCGGGCTTTCCTGCGCACGTGCTGCCCGAATACCTGCGCAGCACCGGCGTGCCCTTTCACATCGAAACCGAGGACACCTACAGCATCGTGCAAAAGCTCGTGCCGCCGGGCAAGACCACCTGCAGCCTGTGCAGCCGGCTGCGCCGCGGCATCCTGTACCGCGTGGCGAACGAGCTTGGCGCGACCAAGATCGCGCTCGGCCACCACCGCGACGACATCCTGCAGACGCTGCTGCTCAACATGTTCTTCGGCGGCCGCATGAAGGCCATGCCCCCGAAGCTCGCGAGCGACGACGGCGAGCATGTGGTCATCCGCCCGCTCGCCTACGTGCCCGAAAAAGACACGGCGCGCTGGGCCGCGTACCGCGCCTTTCCCATCATCCCGTGCAACCTCTGCGGCAGCCAGGAGAACCTGCAGCGCAAGCAGATCGGCGACATGCTGCGCGAGTGGGACAAAAAATTCCCCGGCCGGCTCGAGAGCATGTTCCGCTCGCTGCAGCATGTCGTGCCCTCGCACCTGCTCGACGGGGCATTGTTCGACTTTCAGAACGTGCGCGCCACCGGCGTGGCCGATGCCGAAGGCGACAAGGCCTTCGACGCCGAGGAGCTGCCCGCCATGCCCAGCGCTTCCGGTCTGCCCGGCGTGCAGGTGGTGCAGCTCGGTTGACGGCCGCCCCGAGGAGTTTCCATGCGCCCGCTACGCTCTTTCTTCTTGCTGCTGTGCCTTGGCTTCATCGGCTTGCTGCTGGGTGGCTGCGCGAGCACGCGCCTCGTCGATTCGAACGTACAGGCCTTCTCGCAGCTGCAGGCGCTGCCCGTGCCGGCCACCTACCGCTTCGAACGCCTGCCCTCGCAGCAGGCCTACAGCAGCCAGCAGGAAAAGATCGAAGCCGTGGCGCGCCAAGCGCTCGCCAAGGTTGGCCTCATCGAAGACCCGCGCGCGCCTTATTTCGCCGCGCAGGTCTATGCGCGCACCGAC
This sequence comes from Extensimonas vulgaris, assembly GCF_003337425.1. GTDB lineage: Bacteria > Pseudomonadota > Gammaproteobacteria > Burkholderiales > Burkholderiaceae_C > Extensimonas > Extensimonas vulgaris. The sequence continues at coordinate 26,517 of NZ_QPJU01000003.1, read as the reverse complement.
CGGCTGCTCTCGCCCGACTATTACTGGTACGACCCGTTCTGGGGTGGCTGGGGCGGCTGGGGTGCCTGGGGCGGGCATGGCTTTTATGGCGGCCTGTCGATGCGCTTTCCGCCGCCGACTGAATACCGGCGCGAAGTTGGCCTGATCCTGCGCGAACTCGCGAGCGGCCGCGTGGTCTATGAAACCCACGCCCAGCACGACGGCGTGTGGAGCGATGACCTGCCCGTCTTTGCCGCGATGTTCGACGCCGCGCTGCAGGGCTTTCCGAACCCGCCCGCAGGCCCGCGTCGCGTCAACGTCGAGATTCCGCGCTGAACGCCCGTAGATCGCCACACACCGCTGCCATGCAAGCCACCCGCATCCTCGCCATCCGCCACGGCGAAACCGCCTGGAACGCCGAGGCACGCATCCAGGGCCACCAGGACATCGCGCTCAACGCCACCGGCCAGTGGCAGGCGCAGCGGCTCGCGCAAGCGCTGGCGGCCGAACCCATACGCGCCATCTACGCGAGCGACCTGCAGCGCGCCTACCGCACCGCGCAGGCCGTGGCCGAGGCGACGGGCGCGCCGCTCCATGCCGAGCCGGGGCTGCGCGAACGCGGCTTCGGCACTTTCGAAGGCCGTACCTTTGCCGAGGTCGCAGCCGCCTGGCCCGAGCAGGCACGCCGCTGGCGCGAGCGCGACCCGCACTACGCCCCCGCAGGCGGTGAGTCGCTGCACACGCTGCGCCTGCGCGTGACCGAAGCCGTGCACCGCCTGGCTGCGCGCCATGCGGGCGAGCTGATCGTCCTGGTCGCGCACGGCGGCACACTCGACGTGCTCTACCGCGCCGCCACCGGGCAGGATTTGCAGGCACCGCGTACCTGGCAGCTCGCCAACGCCGCGATCAACCGCCTGCTCTGGACGCCGCAGGGCCTGGCGCTCGTGGGCTGGGCCGACACGCAGCACCTCGAGGGCGCAGCGCGCGACGAGAGCGTGGGTTGAGCCCAGGTTGTCCATTCGGCGGTGCTGCGCACCTACGCGGGCGCTGGCGGGCGCCTGCGGGTCATTTTGGCCACGGCTTCGTCGTTCGTGGCACCACCACGAACTCCTCAGCCGCAACCAAACTGCCACGCCAGCCGCCGCGCCATCGTCCCGCGTCCGCATGAACCATCTGGGTTGAACCCTTGGCCTGCACTGCAAAGTGCTATTGAATAATTAGCTATCAGCGCAATCCCCATAAGGACAAAAGGCCAATTTCATACTGAATCTGCAAACAAGCCACCCCCCGCCTGCGGCGGCGCCACGCCCAGGTGGCGGTACGCCGCGAGCGTGGCGGTGCGGCCGCGCGGCGTGCGCTGCAGGTAGCCTTGCTGGATCAGGTAGGGCTCGATCACGTCCTCGATCGTGCCGGGCTCCTCGCCTATGCTCGCGGCGATGTTGTCCAGGCCCACGGGGCCGCCGTCGAAGCGGTGGATCACGGCCTCGAGCAGTTTGCGGTCCATCACGTCGAAGCCCAGCGGATCGACGTCGAGCAGGGCCAGCGCGCGGTTTGCGATCTCGGCGCTGATGCGGCCGTCGCCCTTGACCTCGGCGTAGTCGCGCACCCGGCGCAGCAGGCGGTTGGCGATGCGCGGCGTGCCGCGCGAGCGCCGCGCGATCTCCAGGCCCCCGGCCGCATCCATGGGCACGCGCAGCAGGCCCGCGCTGCGCTGCACGATCAGCGCGAGCTCCTCGGGCGTATAAAACTCCAGGCGCGCAACGATGCCGAAGCGGTCGCGCAGCGGGTTCGTGAGCATGCCCGCGCGCGTGGTCGCGCCCACCAGCGTGAAGGGCTGCAGGTCGAGCTTGATCGAGCGTGCCGCAGGGCCTTCGCCGATCATGATGTCGATCTGGTAGTCCTCGAGCGCGGGGTAGAGGATTTCTTCGACCACGGGCGAGAGGCGGTGGATCTCGTCGATGAAGAGCACGTCGTTCTTTTCGAGGTTGGTGAGCAGCGCCGCGAGGTCCTTGGGCTTTTCGAGCACGGGGCCGCTGGTCTGGCGTAGCTGAACGCCGAGCTCGGCCGCGATGATGTGCGAGAGCGTGGTCTTGCCCAGCCCCGGCGGGCCGAACAGCAGCACGTGGTCCAGCGCCTCGCCGCGCTGGCGCGCCGCGCCGATGAAAATCTCGAGCTGCTCGCGCGCCTTGGCCTGGCCCACGTATTCCTGCAGCAGCTTGGGCCGCAGCGCGCGCTCGAGCGCCTCTTCCTGCGGCGAGGCCGGAGCCGCCGAAACCACGCGCCGCGTGGCGGAAGGGGATGGCGCGGAACTGAAGTCGTCGGTATGGATGCTCATAACCGCAAGCATGCCACGGGACGCAATGGACTCGACGCGGCGTTGCCCGTGCGCCGTCATTGCGAGGGCCGCAAGGCCCGCGGCAATCCATGCGGCCTTGGATTCGGCCCCTGCACTCTTGGCAAAGGCAGGACTGGATTGCCGCGCCCCTGCGGGGCTCGCAATGACGGGTGTCTCAGCAACGCGCAAACGCCCACCAGCATTCGGCGCCCTGATGCCCTGGCAATGGGACTCAGGGCGCCTTCGCGCCGCTGACGCAGGCGCTGCTCGTGGGCGCGAGCCATTGCTTGAGCCCCGCCGCAAAAGCCAGGTCGAAGCGCCCGAGAAAGTCCATGCCGCCGCTGACCGTGCAGCTCGCGCTGCCCGCCGTGAGGTGCGCGACCAGATAGCGCGCGCCGTTTTGGCTCGCAAACAGGCCGCCACCGCTGCTGCCCGGCGCCGTGGCGCCGCTGCTCCACTGTACGCCGAGGTAGTTGCCGCTGGCCGCTGCCGCAGCATTGCAGTTGTAGCTGCTGCCATCGGCCGAGAGCGTGCAGCTGCTGAACTGGCGCAGGCTGCCCAGGCTCAGCTTTTGCCAGTCGCCGTTCGGGTGGTGCAGCAGCGCTGCCGCCTGGCCCAGCGCAGGCGTGTTCGCATCCCAGCCCGCAAACACGACGCCGCTGGGCGGGGCATCATTGAGGCGCATCAAGGCCGTGTCGGTTGCGCTGTCGGTGGCGAGCAGGGTCGCGCCGCCCTTGAGGGTGCTCGCGCGCGTGTCCAGGCTGGCGCCGTTGCAGGCCGCCGCACGGAAGAACCAGTACGTGGTGAGCGTCGATGCCACGGTCTGCGAGGGAATGCAGTGCCGCGCGCTGAGGAAGTACGGCGTGCCGCTCGACGCCGTGTCGTTGAGCAAGGTGCCCGTGCACAGGTAGCTCGTGCCCTGGTCGACGAACAGCATACGCGCGACGGCGTTGCTCTCATTGGCGTAGTCGGGGTTGCAGGCGGAATCGACCTCGCAGAAGTCGGCCGTGCCGGCCTTGGGCACGATGGCGGCTGCGCCGCTCGATCCGGCCGCAGGCGATGCCGCGCCCGCAGCGGCGCCCGCCAGCGCTTGCGGCGCGACGCGAAAGTGCGACAGCTGCGGCACCGCGATGCGCAGCGCGGACGGGTCGGTGCCCGCGGGCAGCTCGATTTCGAGCACCACCGTGTCGCCGCCGACGTCGGGGCTCCAGTAGGTGCGCGCGGCGCTGCTGGTGTCGCCCGCCTGCTGGTTGCGCGCGATCGCGGCGAGGATTTCGCTGCCCGCGACGCCATGCACCACCGCCCCATCGGGCGGGTAAAACCGCAGCTGGGCTGCGGCGGGCAATTGCTCCACCACGATGCCCAGGCGCAGGCCCTGCGCGCCCGCTGACTGAAAGCGCAGCGCCGCGACCTGGCTGCCGCCCTCGAGCGTCTGCCACGCGAGCAGCGCCGCCATCGCCGGCGCGCTCGCGCTTTGCGGCAGGCTGCGCGCCGGGCCTATGGTCTGCACGCCGGGCAGGTCGGCGGCACCGCCCTCGCTGGCACCGAGCGCCTCCAGCCGCACCGTGCGCAGCGCCGCACCGGCGGGCATGCGCGCTCGTGCGGCGGCGCTGGCCGCCTTGGCTTGGACCGTGCTGGGGCGGTACGCCTCCACCCGCAGCGGCGCCACCGCCGTGGCCTTGCAGGTGGCATCCACGCTGGGAGCGCTGGAGGCCGTATCCGAGCCCCCGCCGCCGCAGGCTGCCACGAGTGCGGCGAGTGCGATGCCGCCTGCGGCCCTCCCCCCGGTGCGCCACGCCTGCGACGCGCTATGGATGGAGCGAAAAGCGGCAACTTTCATCGTGCGAAGCAAAGCAGCGCGGCTGGGCATGGGGAGTCTCCGACGAAGGGGGATGCAAGGAGCAGGCAATCGTACTGCGGTGCGATGACGCAAGGAGCCGATTGCAGGCTGCGCAAGGCTGCAAAGCCCTCACGCCAGCGCCTTGAGCGCGAGCTTGATGCCCTCGCTCACACCCACCTCGGGCGGCAGGGCCTTGAGCGCGGCGTTCGCTTCCCTTTCGTTGTAGCCGAGCGCGAGCAGCGCCTGCAGGATGTCGGTGTGCGCATCGCTGCGCGCCTGCGCGGGCGCCAAGCCCAGATCGGGCGCGAGCTTGCCCTTGAGTTCGAGCAGCAGGCGCTCGGCGGTTTTCTTGCCGATGCCGGGCACTTTGACGAGCCGGCCCGGCTCCTGCTGTGCGATCGCCTGCGCGAGCTCGGCCACGCTCAGGCCGCTGAGCACCGAAAGCGCCGTGCGCGGGCCCACGCCCGCGACCTTGATGAGCTCGCGAAAGGCCGCGCGTTCCGTCGCCGTGGCAAAGCCGTAGAGCAGCTGCGCGTCTTCGCGCACGATGAACTGCGTGAGCAGGCTCACGCGCTCGCCCACGCCGGGCAGGTGGTAGAAGGTGCTCATGGGCACGAGCACCTCGTAGCCCACGCCCTGGCAGTCCAGCAGCACCTCGGGCGGGTTCTTTTCGAGCAGGGTGCCGGTCAATTTGCCTATCATTGCGATCCTTTGCCGGTGACGGCACACGGCGTGCTGCCACCATTTTTCGTCCCGACCCTGTCCATTCCAAGCTGGGAGCCAGAGCGCCATTCCGTCCACGGCCCGGCGCCCATCGCGGCCCCCAAAGCCTTGCAATGGCCGGGCATGCGTCCCAAATTATCCGCGTGATCCTGCGCCATACCTTCACCCCCCACAACAACACCCGGCTCACGCACCTGTGCGGGCCGGCCGACGCGCACCTGCGCACCATCGAAGCGGCGCTGCAGGTGCGCATAGCGCACCGCCACGAGCAGTTCAAGGTCGATGGCCCCAAGGCCCAGGCCACGCAGGCGATGGAGCTTTTGCAGGCGCTGTACGAGCAGGCCGAGCACCCGCTCGGCGAAGACCTGCTGCAGCTCATGCTCGCGGGCGACAGCCGCCTGATCGAGCCGCCGCCGGACGCCATCGTGCTCAACACGCGCCGCGCCGACCTGCGCGCGCGCACGCCGCGCCAGGGCCTGTACCTCGACAACATCGCGCAGCACGACATCACCTTCGGCATAGGCCCGGCCGGCACGGGCAAGACCTACCTGGCCGTGGCCTGCGCGGTCGATGCGCTCGAGCGCAGCGCGGTGCAGCGCATCGTGCTCACGCGCCCGGCCGTGGAGGCAGGCGAGCGCCTGGGCTTTCTGCCCGGCGACCTGACGCAAAAGGTCGATCCCTACCTGCGCCCGCTGTACGACGCGCTCTACGAGCTCATGGGCTTTGACAAGGTGCAAAAGGCGTTCGAGCGCAACGCGCTCGAGATCGCGCCGCTGGCCTTCATGCGCGGGCGCACGCTGAACAACGCCTTCGTGATCCTCGACGAGGCGCAAAACACCACGCCCGAGCAGATGAAGATGTTCCTCACGCGCCTGGGCTTCGGCGCCAAGGCCGTGGTGACCGGCGACGTGAGCCAGATCGACCTGCCCAAGGGTGCGCCCAGCGGCCTGATCGACGCCGAACACGTGCTCAAGCGCGTGCAGGGCATCGCGTTCACGCACTTCACGAGCGCCGACGTGGTGCGCCACCCGCTGGTCGCGCGCATCGTCGATGCCTACAACGCCCCACGCAGCCGCGGTGCGCCGGCATGAGCGGGGCCGTTGCGCACGCTCCATGAAACTCTCCTTTCGATAGCTGCTTGCGCACGTCCTACCTGCGCTAGAGGCCATTTTGACCATGAAAAACCTGACCCTGTCCCTGCAGTTCGCACGCTTTCCCGGCGTGGCCGCGCACCGCGCCGCGCTGGCGCGCCACCGCGTGCAGCGCTGGATTCGCCATGCGCTCGCGCGCGACGCCGAGATCACCGTGCGCATCGTCGGTAGCGAAGAAGGCCGCGCGCTGAACCGCGACTACCGCCACAAGGACTACGCGACCAACGTGCTCACCTTCGACTACGCGCAGGAGCCCGTGGTGCTGGCCGACCTGGTGCTGTGCGCGCCCGTGGTCGAGAGCGAGGCGCGCGCGCTGGGCAAGCCGCTCGCCGAACACTACGCGCACCTGATCGTGCATGGCACGCTGCACGCGCAGGGCTGGGATCACGAAACCAGCGAGGCCGACGCCAAGGCCATGGAAGCGCACGAATCCGACATCCTGCGCGGCCTGGGTCTGGCCGATCCCTACGCCTGAGCATCCACCCCATGTTCGAAACCCTGCTTTTGCTCGCCGCGGCCTGCGCTGCCGGCGCCCTCAACGCCGTGGCCGGTGGCGGCAGCTTTTTGACGCTGCCGGCGCTGGTCTTCAGCGGCGTGCCGCCCGTGATGGCCAACGCCACCGGCACCGTGGCGCTGTTTCCCGGCTACATCGCGAGCGCCTGGGGTTTCCGCGAAGACCTGGCGCCGCCACCGGGGCTCACGCTGCGCGCCGTCATGGGGCTGTCGCTCGTGGGCGGGGCGCTGGGTGCGCTCCTGCTGCTGGCCACGCCCGACGCCACCTTTCGCCGCGTCGTGCCCTGGCTGCTGCTCGCCGCGACGGCGCTGTTCGCGCTCGGCCCGCGCCTGCGCCCGGCGGCGCGGCCCGATGCGCCGGCGCACGCCGTAACGCCCGCGGCACGCCTGCGCGCGCAGGCCGGTGTGCTCGCCGTGGCGGCGTATGGCGGCTACTTCAATGGCGGGCTGGGGATTTTGCTGCTCGCGCTGTTCGGCCTGCTCGGGCAGACGCGGCTGCACGCGGCCAACGGCCTCAAGAACCTGGTCTCGGCCCTGCTCACGGCGATTGCCGTGCTGATCTACGCGGCTGGCGGCCTCGTCGCCTGGCCGCAGGCGCTGGCCATGATGCTCGCGGCCACGGCGGGCGGCTACGGCGGCGCGCGCCTGGCGCGGCGCATTCCTGCGCCCTGGCTGCGCGCCGGCATCGTGGCCACGGGGCTCGTGATGGCGGGGTTGTTTTTCTGGCGCGGCTGAGGCTCAGCTTCTGAGCGCCAAAGCGCCCTTTCATCCCCCTCATTTCTCTTTTCGCCGCACCAAGCACGCACGGCGCTGCGGCGGTATAAACCGTGCATGGCCCCACCAGACCGCCCCTCCTTCGCCGCCGAGCCTCAGGGCACGGCGCCCGGCGCACCCGGCATCGCGCCCACCTGGAGCAGCAGCGACAAAGACCTGGTCGGCACGGCCGCCGAAGGTTCGCGCCTGTGGTTCACCTGCGGCCACGGCATCGTCAACGAGGTCTATGGCCCGCGCATCGACATCCCGCAAACGCGCGACCTGGGCTTCATCGTTGCCGACGGCGCGGGCTTCTGGGTCGAGGTCAAGCGCCTCACAGACCGTCAGCTGCACCTGGTGCGCCCCGGCGTGCCCGCGCCCGTGATCGTGCACCGCCATCCGCGCTTCACGCTGCAATTGCGCATCTGCAGCGACGTGGAGCGCGAGGTGCTGCTGATCGAAGTCGTGCTGAGCGGCGATGCAAGCTTGCGCCCCTACGTGCTGCTCGCGCCGCACCTGGGCAGCACCGGCCAGCACAACCGCGCCGCGGTCGCGCGCCATGGCGGGCGGCGCGTGCTCTGGGCCGAGCAGGGGCCGTTCGGCCTCGCGCTGCTCGCCTGCGACGCCAACGGGCAGGACGCCTTCGCGCAGGCCAGCGCCGGCTACGTGGGCTACTCCGACGGCTGGCAGGACTTTGCGCGCCACGGCGCCATGACCTGGGCGTATGCCGAGGCCGGCCCCGGCAACGTGGCGCTCACGGGCGCGCTGCGCAGCCGGCATGCGGTGCTTGCGCTGGGCCTGGCCAGCAGCCCGGTGGCCGCGGCCACACTCGCGGCGAGCGCGCTCGCGGCGCCGTTTGCCAAGCGCCTCGACGCCTACGTGCGCGGCTGGCGCGACTGGCGCCGGCGCGGGCTGTCGCCGCACCGCAAGGCGCCGAGCGCGGCCGGCCTCACGTCCGCGGTGAAGCGCGAATTCGCCGTCTCGGCGCTGGTGCTGCGCAGCCACCTCGACCGCACCTACCCCGGCGCCGCCGTCGCGAGCCTGAGCATTCCGTGGGGCAGCAGCTCCGACTCGCCGGGCGGCTACCACCTGGTGTGGCCACGCGACCTGGTCGAATGCGCGGGCGCGCTGCTCGCGCTCGGCGACCACCACGCCTGCCGCAACACGCTGGCCTACCTGATCGCCACGCAGCAGGCCGACGGCCGCTGGTACCAGAACCAGTGGCTGGGCGGGCGCGCGTACTGGGCCGGCATCCAGCTCGACGAAACCGCCCTGCCCGTGCTGCTTGCCGCGAGCCTGGCCGAGCGCGACGCGCTGCACGGCCTGCACGCCGCGCCCATGGCGGCCGCGGCGCTGCGCCATCTTGCGCTCAACGGCCCGAGCAGTCCGCAAGACCGCTGGGAGGAAAACGCCGGCCTCAACGCCTTCACGCTCGCCACGCTGATCGCTGCGCTCGTGGCGGGCAGCCGCTTCGTCGACGCCGCATCGGCGCGCGTGCTGCTCGCGCTGGCCGACTACTGGAACAGCCGCATCGAGGACTGGACCGCGGCACGCGGCACGCCGCTCGCGCAGCGCCACGGCGTGGCCGCGTACTACACGCGCATCGCGCCGCCGCAGGTGCTCTGGCAAGGGCCGGCGGCATTGCAGCAGGTGTTGCCGATCAAAAACCACCGCCACGACCCCGGCCAGCGCGCGGACGAAACGGTGGGCGTGGATTTTCTGCAGCTCGTGCGCTTTGGCCTGCGCGCGCCCGACGACCCGCTGGTGCGCGACACGCTGGTGCTTGCCGACGCGCTGCTGCGCCGCGACACGCCCAGCGGCCCGGTGTGGCGCCGCTACCTTGGCGACGGCTACGGCGAACACGCCGACGGGCGCCCCTTCGACGGCAGTGGCATCGGCCGCGGCTGGCCGCTGCTCACGGGCGAGCGCGGCCACTACGAGCTTGCCGCCGGGCGCGACCCGCTGCCCTACCTCGAAGCCATGACGCGCATGGCCAGCCCGCTGGGCCTGCTGCCCGAGCAGGTGTGGGACGAGCCGCAGCCCATCCCCGAGCGCTTTTTGTTCCCCGGCCGGCCCACGGGCGGCGCGATGCCGCTGGCCTGGGCGCATGCCGAGTTCATCAAGCTCGTGCTCTCGCGCCAGTTCGGCCGCGTGATCGACCAGCCGCCCGCCGTGGCCGCACGCTACCAGGGCCGCCGCCCCGAGGCTGCGCTCGCGTGCTGGAGCGAGGCCGCGCCGATCACGCAGATCGCGCGCGGCCAGGGCCTGTTGCTGCTGCTGCCGCGCCCCGCGCGCCTGCACTGGGGGCGCGACGGCTGGCAGGAGGTGCGCGAGCAGGACAGCCGCGCGCTGCCCATAGGCCTGCAGGTGCTGGAGATCGAAGCCGCCGCCCTCACCCACGCCACGCGCATCGACTTCACCTGGCGCTGGCAGGACGATGGCGGCTGGCGCGGCGTGGACTATGCGATAGATATATCTTGAGCCTGGGGGCTCTCACCCACCCCAAAAGCCGCTGTCGCCGCGCCCTGGGGCTTGCGGGCGACCCTCAAAAATTACTGTTTTGATAGCTGCCAGCGCTTGATGCACCTTGGCTTTTGGCCGATTTGACCAAAAATTTTGCGGCTCCCTCAAAACTGCTCATGTGGCAGCAGATAACGCCACTGCCCGGGCGGCAGCGCGCCCAGGGTCACGCGCCCGATGCGGATGCGCTTGAGCCCGACGACGCGCAGGCCCACGAGCTCGCACATGCGGCGGATCTGGCGCTTCTTGCCCTCGGTGAGCACGAAGCGCAGCTGCTCGGGGTTTTGCCATTCGACGAGCGCGGGCTGCAGCGGCTGGCCGTCGAGCGCCAGGCCGTGGCGCAGGCGCGCGAGCTGCGCCGCAGGAAAGGCCGCCTGCACGTTGCTGCTCACCGCACCGTACTGCACGCGCACGAGGTATTCCTTTTCCATGACCGAGTCTTCACCGATGATTCTCCGCGCCACGCGCCCGTCCTGCGTGAGCACGAGCAGGCCGACCGAGTCGCTGTCGAGCCGCCCCGCCGGCGCCAGGCCGCGCAGCTGCTGCGCGTCAAAGCGCATGCGGCTCGGGTCTTCGCGCCAGTGGTTGCGCGGCTGGATCAGCGCCACCGCAGGCGTGTGCCCGTCTTCGGCCTGCCCGCTCACGTAGCCCATGGGCTTGTGCAGCAGGAACGTCACCAGCCGCTGCTGCTGGCCCTGCGCACGCGCATCCAGCTCGATGCGATCCTGCAGCCCCACCTGCTGCCCCACGGCGGCCACGCGCCCATTGACGCGCACCCAGCCCTGCGCGATCCACGCGTCGGCCTCGCGGCGCGAGCACAAACCGAGCTCGGCCATGCGCTTGTTCAGGCGCACGGTGGCGGCGCAAGCCGAAGTCTGCGCGGAGTGCTCTCGATGAGGATGGGGTGCGCCGGACGGCGAAAAATCACGAGGGGATGACATGGCCCTATTTTCTTTCTCGCGCCCGCTGGCGGGAACGGTTTTTCTGGAAATTTTCCGTGGTTCGAGCGGCATCTGCACCGCACCAGCACGGTGCAAATTTCACATCCCACAAGGCACGTGAGCCCTTTACATAGACCTGGTAAAGCGCAGGTAAATAGGCCAACGAAGGGGTTCTTTATCCTGCAATGACGCTCAAAATTGCCGAAGTCTAATGGTGTCTCCCCAGCCCATTCTCCGAAAGGATCTTCACCATGAATGTTTCTGCCACTTCTTCTTTGGGTTCGATTGCGAACCTTCAAAACCTCTCATCCGTCCAGGCGCCGGGCGCGAGCGATCAGGACGGTGACGGTGATGGCAGCTCTGGCAACATCGGCAGCGCCCGTCCACACCGCGGCGGTCGTATGGAGCAGGCCATGATGCAAGCGCTGCAGAGTATGGGCCTGACCATGCCGCCAGGGCCTCCGCCTTCGGCCTCGGCCAACACCACCTCGGACGCATCCTCGAACAACAGCTCCAGCGATTCATCCACGCAAAAGACGGGCGACACCCTCGGCCAGGACATGGGCCAGCTCATGCATGCAATGTTCGAAGCCCTGAAAAGCGAGTCCACCAGCAGCACCACCGCATCTACCGACGGCAGCTCCAGCACGACGCAGACGCAAGGTGCCAGCGATTTCAAGTCCACACTTTCGTCGAAGCTGTCAGCCTTGATCAGCGACGTCAGCAGCGGCAATGCGCCTTCCGATCTGCAAAACGCCTTCAACAAGCTGGTTTCCGACCTGCAAGGCAGCGGCAGCTCCAGCAGTTCCTCGAGTGGCAGCACGACCGCAGATGCAAGCACGACGGGCTCCACCAGCGCACTGAATCTGCAGACCTTGCTCACTAAATTACAGCAAAATCTGGGCTATGACACGGCGAGCCTGAGCAGCACAGGCAACATGCTGAGCACCCTGGCCTGACTTTCTCTCTGATCTTCAAACCATGACACGCACGCTGCCCAGCGCCCCGCTGCGCAGCGCCTCCAGGTCGAGCACGCGCACGCCGCCGTATTCGACGCGGATCACGCCCTGCGCCTGCAGCGTGGCGAGTGCCTCGTTGACGCGCTGGCGCGACAGGCCGACGAGGTAGGCGAGCTCCTGCTGCGTGGTGCGCAGCACCTCGCCCACGCCGGGGTAGAGCACGGGGTTGAACAAAATGGCGAGGCTGCGCGCCACGCGCAGTTCGGGGTTGCCGATGCGGTCGATCTCGCGCGCGGCGATGAACTGCCCGAGGCGCTCGTTGAGCTGGTTCATCACGAAGCGGTTGAAGCCTATCGAATGGTCGAGCAGCCAGTGGAAGGTATCGACCGGCAAGCCCGCAACCAGGCTGGTGCGCAGCGCCTGCACGTTGTAGCGGTAGGGCTCGCGCTTGATCGCCGTGCCCTCGCCGAACCAGCCGCCCGGCGGCAGGCCTGTGAAGGTCATGGTCTGGCCCTGCGGCGTGTCGCTGCTCATCTTGAGCAGGCCCGAGAGCACGCCGAACCAGTACGTCACGGGCCGCCCGACGCGGCACACGAGGTCGCCCGCGCGCGCCTCGACCACGCGCAGCGCTTCGACGGCCCGCGCGCGCTCGTCGGGCGCAATCCGGGCGAGCCAGGGGATGGTGCGCAGCTCTGCCTCGGTGAGCGGGCGGCGGCGCTGGTGCAGGGAAAGATCGGGGGGCATAGGATGCTGAATCCTGGCCGCACCAACGGCGCAGGGCGTCAATATTGTCAGTAATTTCCCTTAAATTGTCGTCGCAAAGACAATATGACGTCAAAGCTTGCCCTAGCATGCGCACACCGTTACAAGGCGGGTCTGCCATACGCCGACCCGACTTCTGGAATTTTCAGGAAGCTGCATGCTCACCACCTTTCCCCAACTGCTGCTGCGCCACGCGGCCGAGCGCCCCCAGGCCGCGGCCATGCGCGAGAAGGAATACGGCATCTGGCAGACCTACCGCTGGGCCGATTTCGCGCAGCTGGTCGAACACCTCGCCGCAGGGCTGCACCAGGCCGGGCTGCAGCGCCACGAGCACCTGGTCGTGATCGGCGACAACCGCCCGCGCCTCTATGCCGCAATGCTCGCGGCGCAGGCGCTGGGGGCGATTCCGGTGCCGCTGTACCAGGACGCGGTCGCGGCCGAATGCGTGTTTCCGCTCAACAACGCCGAGGTGCGCTTTTGCGTGCTCGAAAACCAGGAGCAGGTGGACAAGCTGCTCGAAATCCGCGCGCAGTGCCCCACGCTCGCACAGCTCTACTACGACGACCCGCGCGGCCTGCGCAACTACGATGCGCCGGGCCTGCAACCGCTTACCGCCCTGATGGCTACGGGCCAGGCGTTCGTGGCGCAGCAGCCCGAGTGGTTTCGCACCGTGGTGGCGCAGGGCCGGCCCGAGGACGTGGCGGCAATGTTCTTCACCTCGGGCACCACGGGCAACCCCAAGGGCGTGGTGCACACCTACGCCGCGCTGCTCGACCGCGCGCTGGCCGGCGCCGAATTCGACCGCCTGGGCAACGCCGAAGAGGTGCTGGCCTACCTGCCGCCGGCCTGGATCGGGCAAAACATCTTCAGCTACGCGCAGTGGCTCGCGTGCGGCTACGTGGTGAACTGCCCGGAGTCGGCCAGCACCGTGTCCATAGACCTCAAGGAAGTCGGGCCGACGTACTACTTCGCGCCGCCGCGTGTCTTCGAGGGCATGCTCACCAGCGTGATGATCCGCATGGAAGACGCCAGTGCCCTCAAGCGCAAGATGTTCGACGCCTGCATGAACGTGGCGCGCCGTGTGGGCCCCGCGCTCATGGACGGGCAGCCCGTGGGCCTGCTGGCGCGGCTGCAGTACGCGCTCGGCAATCTGCTGGTCTATGGCCCGCTGCGCAACAACCTGGGCTTTTCGCGCGTGCGCGTGGCCTACACCGCGGGCGAGGCGATCGGGCCCGACCTGTTCAACTTCTACCGCGCCATAGGCATCAACCTCAAGCAGCTCTACGGCTCGACCGAAACCGCGGTGTTCGTGTGCCTGCAGCCCGACCACGAAGCGCGCGCCGACACCGTGGGCGTGCCCGTGCGCGACGTGCAGATCCGCGTGGCCGACGATGGCGAGATCCTCGTCAAATCGCCCGGCCTGCTCAAGGAATACTACAAAAATCCGCAGGCCACGGCCGAGGTGCTCACCCCCGACGGCTGGTACCACACGAGCGACGCGGGCTTCATCGACGCGCACGGCCACCTCAAGATCATCGACCGCGTAAAAGACGTGGGGCGACTGCGCGGCGGCCCGTTCGATGGCGCCATGTTCGCGCCCAAGTACGTGGAGAACAAGCTCAAGTTCTTCCCCTACATCAAGGAGGCCGTGGCGCTGGGCGACGGGCGCGAAAAGGTCTGCGCCATGATCAACATCGACTTCGACGCCGTGGGCAACTGGGCCGAGCGCCGCAACCTGCCCTACGCGGGCTACACCGACCTCGCGCAAAAGCCCGAGGTGTATGCGCTGATCCAGGATTGTGTGGAAAAGGTCAACGCCGACCTCGCGGAAGACCAGCTGCTCGCGGGCAGCCAGATCAGCCGCTTTCTGGTGCTGCACAAGGAGCTCGATGCCGACGACGGCGAGCTCACGCGCACGAACAAGGTACGCCGCGGCTTCATTGCCGACAAGTACCGCGTGCTCGTCGATGCGCTGTACGGCGGCCGGGCGGAGCAATTCATCGAAACGCAGGTCAAGTTCGAGGACGGCCGCACGGGCAGCGTCAGCGCCACGCTCAAGATCGTGGACGCCAAGACCTTCGCCCCCGTGCAGGCCGCGGCCTGAGCTTGCCCACATGCCCTGCCCAAGTCCAGGAAGCCCCATGAGCAAAAAGAAGATCGGCGAAGTCATCCTCGACGTGCGCAACATCAGCCTGCGCTTTGGCGGCGTGAACGCGCTCACCGACATCAGTTTCAACGTGCGCGAGCACGAGATCCGCGCCATCATCGGCCCCAACGGCGCGGGCAAGTCGTCGATGCTCAACTGCATCAACGGCGTCTATACGCCCTCCGAAGGCTCGATCACCTTCCGCGGCCAGACCTTCAGCCACATGAACAGCCGCCAGGTGGCCGAGATGGGCGTGGCGCGCACCTTCCAGAACCTGGCGCTGTTCAAGGGCATGAGCGTGATCGACAACCTCATGGCCGGGCGCAACCTCAAAATCAAGAGCAACCTGTTTCTGCAGGCTTTGCGCATCGGCCCGGCGGCGCGCGAAGAAGTCCAGCACCGCGCCTTCGTCGAGCGCATCATCGACTTCCTCGAAATCCAGGCGTACCGCAAGACGCCCGTGGGCCAGCTGCCCTACGGCCTGCAAAAGCGCGTGGATTTGGGGCGCGCGCTCGCCATGGAGCCGCAGGTGCTGCTGCTCGACGAGCCCATGGCCGGCATGAACGTCGAGGAAAAGCAGGACATGTGCCGCTTCATCCTCGACGTGAACGACGAATTCGGCACCACCATCGTGCTCATCGAGCACGACATGGGCGTGGTGATGGACATCTCCGACCGCGTGGTGGTGCTCGACTACGGCAAAAAAATCGGCGACGGCACGCCCGACGAGGTGCGCAACAACGAGGAGGTCATTCGCGCCTACCTCGGCACCGGGCACTGATGGGAGACCAATCACATGGGATTTTTTCTTGAAACCCTGTTCGGCGGCCTCATGGCCGGCATGCTGTATTCGCTCGTGGCGCTGGGCTTCGTGCTGATCTTCAAGGCCAGCGGCGTGTTCAACTTCGCGCAGGGCGCGATGGTGCTGTTCGCCGCGCTCGCGATGGCGCGCTTTTCGGAGTGGGTGCCGCACTGGCTCGGGCTGCAAAGCAAGTTCCTCGCCAACACCATCGCCTTCGCGCTCGCCGCAGCCTGCATGTTCGTGCTTGCCTGGGCGGTGGAGCGCCTGGTGCTGCGCCACCTCGTGAACCAGGAGGGCGTGACGCTGCTCATGGCCACGCTGGGCATCACCTACTTTCTCGACGGCCTGGGGCAGACGCTGTTCGGCAGCGACATCTACCCGATCGACGTGGGCATGCCCAAAGACCCGCTGCTGCTGTTCGAAAACACCTTCCCTGGCGGCATCATGGTGAACCAGGAAGACCTGATCGCCACCGTGGTGGCGGCACTATTGGTGTCACTGCTGTCGCTGTTTTTCCAGAAGACCAGCACCGGCCGCGCGCTGCGCGCCGTGGCCGACGACCACCAGGCTGCGCAGTCGATCGGCATTCCGCTCGCGCGCATCTGGGTCATCGTCTGGTGCGTCGCGGGCATCACGGCGCTGGTGGCCGGGGTGATCTGGGGCAGCAAGCTGGGCGTGCAGTTTTCGCTCGCCACCGTGGCGCTGCGCGCGCTGCCGGTGATCATCCTCGGCGGCCTGACCTCGGTGCCCGGCGCGATCATCGGCGGGCTCATCATCGGCGTGGGCGAAAAGCTCTCCGAGGTCTATCTCGGCCCCTTCGTCGGCGGCGGCATCGAAATCTGGTTTGCTTACGTGCTCGCGTTGGTGTTTCTGCTGTTCCGCCCGCAAGGGTTGTTTGGGGAAAAAATCATTGATCGCGTCTGATTTCTCGCTCGCGCCCGATGAACTTCAAATTCAATAGCTGCCAGCGCTTGATACACCTGCACAAACGGCCATTTTGACTCTTATTTCCAAAGGCTGACCCATGTTTTACCGCGAGAACGGCCAGTTCAAAACCAGCTACCAGGCCGACCAGCAGATCTTCCCCGTGGCGCAAGACCGCTGGGCCATCGTGGCGCTGCTGGCGTTTGCCTTCGTGGGCGTGCCGCTGCTGGCCGACGAGTACCTGCTGCGCGCGATCCTGATCCCGTTCCTGATCCTCGCGCTCGCCGCGCTCGGGGTGAACATCCTCGTGGGCTACTGCGGGCAGATTTCCATGGGCTCGGGCGCGTTCATGGCCGTGGGCGCGTACATGGCCTACAACTGCTTCGTGCGCATCGACGGCATGCCGCTGCTCGTGGCGCTGCTCGCGGGCGGTTTTTTTGCCACACTCGTGGGCATGGTGTTCGGCGTGCCCAGCCTGCGCGTCAAGGGCCTGTACCTGGCCGTGGCGACGCTCGCGGCGCAGTTCTTCTGCGACTGGGCTTTTTTGCGCATCCCATGGTTCACCGACAACAGCCCCTCGGGCTCGGTGTCGGTGGCCAACCTGCAAGTCTTTGGCTGGCCCATCGCCACGCCACTGCAAAAGTACCTGTTTTGCCTGGCCCTGCTCGCGCTGTTCGCGCTGCTCGCGAAAAACCTGGTGCGCGGCGCGATCGGGCGCGAGTGGATGGCCATCCGCGACATGGACGTGGCCGCCGCGGTGATCGGCATCCGCCCGATGTACGCCAAGCTCAGCGCCTTTGCCGTGAGCTCGTTCATCATCGGCGTGGCGGGCGCGCTCTGGGCCTTCGTGCACCTGGGCTCGTGGGAGCCCGCGGCCTTTTCCGTCGAGCGCTCGTTCCAGCTGCTGTTCATGGTCATCATCGGCGGCCTGGGCTCCGTCATGGGGAGCTTTTTCGGCGCGGCCTTCATCGTCGTGCTGCCCATCTTTCTGAGCCGCTTCCTGCCCGTGCTCGGTGCGCTGTTCGGCGCCGAGGTATCGACGGCGCTGCTGTCGCACACCGAATCCATGGTGTTCGGCGTGCTCATCGTGTGGTTCCTGATCGTGGAGCCGCACGGCTTGGCCAAGCTCTGGAGCATTGGCCGGCAAAAAATGCGCCTGTGGCCCTTCCCGCACTGACACTTCTGGACTTACGCAAACAAGGAAGCAGCAGAGTGTTTTGCCATGGGGCGAGTGCCTTGCCTCACCCCGATTTGCGTAAGTCGTGACTTTTCCCACCCTCGTTCGTGCTGACCGATTTTTACCAAGGAGACCTCGTGATGAAGCTGCGCAACCTCGTCCTTTCCGCGTCCGCCCTGGGCGCGGCCCTCTCCGGCGCCCTGGTGGCACCGGCCGCCCTGGCCCAGCAGACCAAGGAGCAATACCTGCCCGCGCTGGTCTATCGCACCGGCCCCTACGCGCCCAACGGCATCCCCTGGGCCAACGGCTACGCCGACTACATGAAGCTGACCAACGCGCGCGGCGGCATCAACGGCGTGAAGGTGCTGGTCGAAGAGTGCGAAACCGCCTACGCCACCGACCGCGGCGTGGAATGTTACGAGCGCCTCAAGGGCAAGAACGGCGGCGCCACGCTGATCCAGCCGCTGGCCACGGGCATCACCTTCGCGCTCACCGAAAAGGCGCCCATCGACAAGATCCCGCTGCTCACCGTTGGCTACGGCCGCAGCGAGTCGCAGGACGGCGGCGTGTTCAAGTGGAACTTCCCCATAGGCGGCACCTACTGGGTCGCGGCCGACGTGCTGCTGCAGCAGATCGGCAAGAAGGAAGGCGGGCTCGACAAGCTCAAGGGCAAGAAGATCACGCTCGTCTATCTCGACAGCCCCTACGGCAAGGAACCCATCCCGCTGCTGACCGAGCGCGCCGCAATGCTGGGCTTTCAGTTCAACGCGCTGCCCGTCACCGCGCCCGGCGTGGAGCAAAAATCCACCTGGCTGCAGATCCGCCAGCAGCGCCCCGACTACGTACTGCTGTGGGGCTACGGCATCATGAACTCCACCTCGCTCAAAGAGGCGCAGGCCACGGGCTACCCGCGCGAAAAAATGTACGGCGCCTGGTGGTCGGGCGCCGAGCCCGACGTGAAGGACGTGGGCATGGGCGCCAAGGGCTACAACGCCGCTGCGATGCAGCACGGCGCCGAACCCGGCTCCGCTGTGGTCAAGGAAATCCTCGACAAAATCCACGCCAACGGCCAGGGCACGGGGCCCAAGGAAGAAGTCGGGCAGGTGATGTACATGCGCGGCGTGGTCAGCGCCATGTACGCCGTCGAGGCCGTGCGCGCCGCGCAGGAGCGCTTCGGCAAGGGCAAGGTCATCACCTCCGAGCAGGCGCGCTGGGGCCTCGAAAACCTCAACCTCACGCAGGCCAAGCTCGACGCGCTGGGCTTCAAGGGCGTGCTCAAGCCCGTCTCCACGAGCTGCTTCGACCACATGGGCGGCAACTGGGCGCGCATCCACACCTGGGACGGCAGCAAGTGGCAGTTCTCGAGCGACTGGCTGCAGGCCGACGAGCAGATCCTCAAGCCGCTGGTCAAGAGCGTGGCCGACAAGTACGCCGCCGAGAAGAAGATCACGCGCCGCTCTGCTGCCGATTGCCAGTCCTGATGCACCAGTCCTGATGCGCCTGTCCTGATGCACCAGTCCTGATGCACCAGTCCTGATGCGCCTGTCCTGACCACCGCGCGCAAGGCCATCCCGCGCAAGGGCTTTTTTCGCCCTTGCCTGCGGCCCTTGCGCCGGACACCCCCTCGAGAGCACCCCATGGATTCGAAAAACATCGTCCTCAACGTCAACGGCATCGAGGTCATCTACAACCACGTGATCCTCGTGCTCAAGGGCGTGTCGCTCAGCGTGCCCGAAGGCGGCATCGTTGCGCTGCTGGGCGGCAATGGCGCGGGCAAGACCACCACGCTGCGCGCGATCTCCAACCTGCTGCAGGGCGAGCGCGGCGAAGTCACCAAGGGCGCGATCACGCTGCGCGGCGAGCGCATCGACAACCTCACGCCCGCCGAGCTCGTGCAGCGCGGCGTGGTGCAGGTCATGGAGGGCCGGCACTGCTTCGCGCACCTCACGATCGAGGAAAACCTGCTCACGGGCGCCTACACGCGCAAGAACAAAGGCGAGATCGCGGCCAACCTCGACAAGGTCTATACCTACTTCCCGCGCCTCAAGACGCGCCGCCACTCGCAGGCCGCCTACACCTCGGGCGGCGAGCAGCAAATGTGCGCGATCGGCCGCGCCCTCATGACCCAGCCCAGCGTGGTGCTGCTCGACGAGCCCTCGATGGGCCTGGCGCCGCAGATCGTCGAAGAGGTGTTCCACATCGTCAAAGACCTCAACGAGAAAGAAAAAGTCACCTTCCTGCTGGCCGAACAAAACACCCACATGGCGCTGCAATACGCCGATTACGGCTACATCATGGAGAGCGGGCGCGTGGTCATGGACGGGCCCGCTGCCGACTTGGCGAATAATGAGGACGTCAAGGAGTTTTACCTTGGCATGGGCGGCAGCGAGCGCAAGAGCTTCAAGGACGTCAAAAGCTACCGACGGCGCAAGCGCTGGCTCGCGTGAAGCCTCACTCGATTCAGAGTATTTTTGGCCACTAGCTCTTGATACACAAGCGCCAGCAGCTCCTTTTAAAATAGCAAACGCCATGACCGAATTCTTCGACTCCCTCGAAACCCGCGACCCCGCCGCACGCGAGGCCGCACTGCTCGCCGCGCTGCCCGCGCAGATTGCGCACGCGCGCGCCGCGGCGCCGGCTTTTGCCGACATCCTCGCGCACGTCGATCCCGCCCAGGTCACCAGCCGCGCCGCGCTCGCCCAGCTGCCTGTCACGCGCAAGCACGAACTGCTCGAGCGTCAAAAGGCGCAGCGCGCGATGGATCCGCTGGGCGGCTTCAGCACGCTGCGTTTCGGCCCCGCCATGCCGCGCGTGTTCGCAAGCCCCGGCCCCATCTACGAACCCGAAGGCACGGCGCGCGACCAGTGGCGCACTGCGCGTGCGCTCTACGCCGCAGGCTTTCGTGCGGGTGAGCTGATCCACAACTGCTTCAGCTACCACTTCGTGCCCGCCGGCGCCATGATGGAAAGCGGCGCGCACGCGCTCGGCTGTACCGTCTTTCCCGGCGGCACAGGCCAGACCGAACAGCAGGTGCAAGCCATGGCCGAACTGCGCCCGGCGGGCTACGTGGGCACGCCGAGCTTTCTCAAGATCATTCTCGAAAAAGCCGCCGAAATGCAGGTGCCCCTGCTCAGCGTGCGCAAAGCGCTGGTTTCGGGCGAGGCCTTCCCGCCCTCGCTGCGCGACTGGCTCACGGCACGCGGCATCGCGGCCTACCAGTGCTACGCCACGGCCGACCTGGGCCTGATCGCCTACGAAACCAGCGCACGCGAAGGGCTGGTACTGGATGAAGGCGTGATCGTCGAAATCGTGCGCCCCGGCACCGGCGAGCCGCTGCCCGAAGGCGAAGTCGGCGAGCTCGTGGTCACCACGCTCAACCCTGCGTACCCGCTGATCCGCTTCGGCACCGGCGACCTCTCCGCCATCCTGCCCGGCACCTGCCCCACGGGCCGCACCAACACGCGCATCCGCGGCTGGCTCGGGCGCGCCGACCAAACCACCAAGGTGCGCGGCATGTTCGTACATCCCGGCCAGGTGGCCGACGTGGTGCGCCGCTTTCCGCAGGTGTTGCGCGCGCGCCTCGTGGTCAGCGGCGAAATGGGCAACGACCAGATGGTGCTGAAAGTGGAAACCCGCGAAACCGCCGCGGGCCTCGCCCAGTTGCTCAGCGAAACCATGCGCGAAGTGACCAAGCTGCGCTGTGAAGTCGAAATGCTGCCGCCCGGCTCGCTGCCCAACGACGGCATCGTCATCGAAGATGCGCGCAGCTACCGCTGAACCACTGCTGCTCCTGCCGCCGAAGATCTCATTTTGATAGCTATCCACACTTCATAAACGGGCACAAACACCATATTTGAAGGAGAATCCATGCGTTCCCTGCTGCACCACACCCTGCCGGCCCTCGCCCTCGCTGTCGCCCTCATCCCCGCTGGCGCACATGCCGAGGACTTCCCGGTCAAGAACAAGACCATCACCATCGTCGTGCCCTACGCCGCCGGCGGCCCCACCGACCGCGTCGCTCGCGACCTCGCCGAAGCCCTGCGCAAACCCCTGGGCGACGTGAGCGTGGTGGTGGACAACACCGCAGGCGCCGGCAGCACCATAGGCACGGCGCGCGTGGCACGCGCTACGCCCGACGGCTACACCCTGCTGCTCAACCACATCAGCATGGCCACCATGCCGACCATGTACCGCAAGCTGCCGTTCAGCGTGTCCAGTGATTTCGAATTCCTCGGCATGGTCAACGACGTGCCCATGACACTGATCGGCCGCCCCACGCTGCCGCCGAACAACTATAAAGAGCTCAGCACCTGGATCGCGCAGAACAAAGGCAACATCACCCTTGGCCACGCCGGCCTGGGATCGGCCTCGCACCTGTGCGGCCTGCTGTACCAGTCCGCAATCAAGGTCGAGATGACCTCCGTGCCCTACAAAGGCACGGCCCCGGCGATGACCGATCTCATCGGCGGCCAGATCGACCTGCTGTGCGACCAAACCACCAACACCACGGGCCAGATCGAAGCGAAAAAGGTCAAGGCCTACGCCGTCACCACGCTCCAGCGCCTACGCACCCCCGCCCTCAAAGACCTGCCAACGCTGGACGAATCCGGCCTGAAGAACTTCCAGGTCACGATCTGGCACGGCCTGTACGCACCCAAGGGCACGCCTGCAGCCGTGCAGAAAAAGCTCAACGACGCACTCAAGCAGGCGCTCAAAGACCCGGAATTCGTGAAAAAACAGGAAGGCCTGGGCGCCGTCGTCGTGACCGACGGGCGCATCGACCCGGCAGGGCACAAGAAGTTCGTGCTCGCCGAAATCGACAAATGGGGCGCAATCATCAAGGCTGCGGGCAGCTACGCTGACTGAGAGACTGAGAGCTTTTCCGCCGCGGCCGAAAATTCTCCGCCTCTAAGCCGCCGCCACCGCAGAGCGCGCCGGTCTCAGCGCGCGCTCTTGCCTGTGGCTGACTTGCGCGCTGGTGCTGCCGCCTTTTTGCTGGCTGGGCGACGGGCCTGCGCTGGCGCTGGTGCCGGCGCAGCGCCCTTGCGCGCCACGCCCTTCGATGCAGGGGACTTGCGGCTTGCGGTCGCATTTTCCTGCACACCGGGTGCTGTCTTTTGCACCGTCGCGGCCTGCGCCATTTTTTGCGCGGCCTCCTGCATGCCCTGCCAACTTTGCGCAGCCATTTGACCCATCTGGCTCGCAGCACCCGCGGCAGATTGCAGCGCCTCCTGGACTGACGCGGGCGCTCCTTGCGCCGCAGGCGCGGCCATCTCCTGTAGCGCCTGCGTCGCAATGTTCTGAAATTGCTGGGTCAGCGCCCCCCACCATTGCATAGGGTCGAGCATGCTTGCTGCCTGCGCAGTCTGCGCATCGGCACTCGGTGCATCCGGCTTGCTTCCTTCCGACGCTGCTTTGGGCGTCTGCGCAGGCTCTGACGGCTTGGCAGGCGTGGCGGGTGCGTTGGCAGGGGCCGACTTTCCTTGCTGAAAGTTTTGCACCATGTCGGCAAAGCCCACGTTCATGCCCTGTAACGCGCTCAGGGTCATTTTTTGCACCTCGAGCGCCTGGACGGTGGCCGCCAAAGCGCGCGCATTCTGCTCAAGCCAGAACTGCACCGCCTTGAGATCATCTATGCGCTTTTGCAACTCCTGCACATCGATGGTCGGCGCCACCCAGCTCGCAAGATGCGGCATCTGCCCCCTGCCTCCCGATGCACCCTTGACCAAGTTTTGTAAAAAGTCAAATCCAGGCACCATGGCGCTGAAGCTCCACTGCGGTGTATCTCCCATGCTCTCTCCTTGCTGTATTCAAAAAACGCGCACTCACAACATTACGCAATATCATGGCAGCGTACACCGCAAAGCCCGCATGACCCCTGCAAAAACTCAATGCGAGTGTCCACTCTTCATGCTGTGCGCTCCTGTAGTCGCAGGCTGGTCCGTCACTGGCACTTGCAATTGCAGCTGGCTCTGCGCCCCCTTCGGATCCTGGAACACCAAGGTCAACGGAATGCTCGAGCCTTTTTCCAATGGTTTTTTCAAGTCCATCAACATCACATGGTAGCTTCCGGGCTTGAGTTCCACAGGCTTGCCTGCAGGAAGATCCAAACCAGAAATCGCATGCATGCGCATGACGTTCCCCTCCATGACCATTTCGTGTACTTCCGTCACGCCCGCCACGGGCGACTCGGCACGAACCAAGCGCTGGTCCTCCTTCGCTGTCATCCGCATGAAGGCACCCGTAGCCTTTTGTCCCGTCACCGGAGCACGGACCCACGCATTTTCCACAGTTACAGGCGCGGTCGCGCTTTGTGCCATCGCCTGACCCGCAAAAACAGCGCCCGCAACCATGAACGATGCGGCAACGCCTTGAAATCGCATTTTCATCAGAGACTCCTTTTAAAGATGAAGCATTTGTTCTCGAAAACAGCCAGACCGCGTCATTCTAGCGCACGGTAGTCTCTCGAGACTACGACAAGTTCACTCCACCCATCCTACATTCTTGACTTCAGTCAATCCCAATACGCTGCTATGGACGCAAAATGCAAAAATATGGCTTATGCTAGTGTAGTGTTTGATGCTGGATGCGACAAATAAAACCGATAAATTTTTGGTCTTGGCAAGGCGCAAACCGCAGCGATACCAGGTGGTATCGCGAGGGTTTGCAACGCGGCCCAGGCCGAAAAGATGCGGTTTTATGTCGCAGATAGCGTCGAACACTGCACTAGCAATCAACCTTTGCTAAGCCCCCTCTCCCATGGAGAAAAGCCTCAGCGCATCCTTGTTGACTGAAGAAACCACCTCTCTTTTTGGAGCCACTATTTATGGACAGTACCCAAGCCGCCCCCTTCAAAGAAAAGCTGCTGGAAATGCAAGCGTCACTTTTGGACAGCATTGCCTTACACCGTGGCGGACTCGTCAGCCGCGCCGAAGCTACTGCCGAGCATTTTGCCCAGCTTGAAGATCCGCAACCTGAGGTCGCAGCGAAAAAAGAAGACGAGCTCTCCATTGACGAGCATGAAGTGGCTCGCCTTGCAAACATAGCTGCCGCTCTAGAACGCATTGCCTCTGGCACTTATGGTCAATGCATCGATTGTGGCGACGAGATACCAATTGCACGACTCCAAGCCGCACCCGAAGCGCTGCGCTGTATCGCGTGCCAAGAAGCATTCGAAAAGCTCCATCCGCCTCAATAGATTGCCTTGCGCCCCAATGGCGCACTACCCCGTCCAGCACATTCAAAATGTGTTGTATTCATTCTTGGCTCATGCCAAGCTTTGCTCCAGCCCTTGCCGTAGTATGTCCTGCGGCAAATCAATGCCAATGAATACCATTTTGCTGTTACGCCGCTCCTGCGGAGACCATTCCGGGCCAAGATCCGTGCCCATGAGTTGATGCACGCCTTGGAAGATCACCTTGCGCTCCGTGCCCACCATGTGCAAAACCCCTTTATAGCGCAGCATACGAGGACCATAAATGTTCACAACGGCACCAAGAAAATCCTCAAGTTTTGCAGGATCGAACGGGCGCTCAGCATAATAGACGAAGCTTTTGACGTCGTCATCATGATGATGGTGACTTCCATGTCCAGCATGCCGATGGGAAGGATCATTACACTGAACACCATGCCCATGGTCATGGTCGCAAGCTCGATCGGTGTCGCCGAGCAAGAAATCTGGCTCAATATCTAGCTTTGCGCTCAGATTAAATCCTCGCAAGTCAAGCACTTCATGAATGGGAACTTGACCGAAATGTGCCGCCATAATGGGCGCACGAGGATTTATGCGCTTGAGCCTATGGCTCAGCGCATCTATTTCTTCAGCACTCACAAGATCGGCTTTGGACAAGAATATCCGATCTGCAAAACCCACTTGACGCCGCACCTCCTGTCTGCTGTCGAGTTGTTGCTGCGCATGCTTCGCATCCACCAGCGTAATGATTGAATCGAGTAGATAGCTTTCAGCTATTTCATCATCCATGAAAAAAGTCTGCGCCACCGGTCCAGGATCTGCCAATCCAGTTGTCTCGATCACGACGCGATCGAAATAAAGCTCGCCCTCACGCCTTTTGGCAGCTAATAATTGCAAAGATGCGCGCAAATCTTCGCGGATGGTGCAACAAATGCAGCCATTGCTCATTTGCACGATCTGCTCATCAGATTGGGCCAGAAGAATATCGGCATCTATGTTTTCCTCGCCAAATTCGTTTTCGATAATGGCGATTTTTTGCCCATGTGCCTCGCTGAGCAAGCGCTTAAGTAGCGTCGTCTTGCCAGAACCGAGAAACCCAGTAAGGATAGTGGCGGGGATGAGGGTCATGATAGAAGCAAAGGATGATATAAAGGCTTAAACCCAGATTGTCCATTCGGCGGCGCTGCGCGCCTACGCGGGTGCTGGTGGACGTCTGCCGGTCATTTTGGCCGCCGCTTCGTCGTTCATGGCACCGACCATGCACTTCTCAGCAGCGACCAAACTCCCTCGACAGTCGCCTCGCCATCATCCCGCGTCCTAATGGAAAATTCGGGTTAAATGTAAGCCGCAGTCAACAAAATCAAGCGAACGCACCGTCCGTTCTTCTTGGGTGGAAGATGCTACCTCAAAAGAAAACTCCCCCCAAGCCGAAGGCGAGGGGGGAGTTGCATGAGGAGCCTGACGATGACCTACTTTCGCACGGGGATCCGCACTATCATCGGCGCGAAGCTGTTTCACGGTCCTGTTCGGGATGGGAAGGGGTGGTACCAGCTTGCTATGGTCATCAGGCGAAACTTATGCCGAGCTGTTGGTTGTTGTTATGTTGGGGGAGACAGCGCGGCGAAGATCATAGAAGTCGAATCGAGGAGAATTGGTGATTGCGTTTTTTGGCGTGACTACGAGCGACGCTGCGACAAGTATGAGTAGTGGGTACTTACATACGAGTGCATGCATTGGAACTTTGCTTTGGTCAGTCAAAGTTATAGGGTCAAGCCGCACGAGCAATTAGTACTGGTTAGC
>NZ_QPJU01000002.1 GCF_003337425.1 Extensimonas vulgaris | reverse complement strand
CACGCTGCGGCAGATGCTGGCACAACGAATTGCCCGCATCCTGCCTCGCTGCCCATGCTGCGGGCGGGCGAGGAGTAATTTATGACACAGTCAAACTAGGCTGCTGGCCTTGAACACCGGGCGCGGCCGCCGCCGCGCCCGGATTTTGCGTTTCACCGCGCCCAGGACGGCACGGCCTGGGCGCGGTGCTGAACGCGGTTATTCCTTCGTCTCGATGAGCCACCACACGGCACGCGGCAAGGCGCGGCCCGTGATGGGATGAATGTCGGTGAGGTCGGCGCAGGCCGTCCAGCCCGAGGGCGGGCGGTAGCCGCGCACGTCGCCTGCGCCGTGCCAGCGCCGGGCGCGTACCGTGCCGGGCGCGTAGATCGCCGCCATGCGCGGGCGGCTGGTGGTGGTGCGGGTCATGGGGGCTTCTCCTTCCAGCAAAGCGCCCCGGTCGAGGCCGGGGCGCTCGCCTTCGGCGCGGGTCAAGCGGCCAGCGCCTCGGCAGGTTCATCCGCCATTGCTTCGGCATCCTCCGGGGCGTCCTGCTCCGGGCCTGCCTCCTGCGCGGCATCCTGCGAGCCTGCGGTCTTGAAGATGGCGGGCATCCAGCCCGTGCCATCGGCCAGCCGTTCGGCTTCATTGGCAATGTCGGCCTTCTTCAACTTCGCCAGCCGGGTGACGGATTCCGGTGCAAACGCGCCCACGGCATCCAGAATCACGGCCTTGGAAACGTGCTTGAAGTAGCCTTCTGCGGTCGGCTTCCACCATGCGCCCATATCGAGGCCCACGGCCTGCGCCAGTTCCTCGCCGGGCTGGTGCGGCGTGGTGCGAGGCGTCACCACGTCCACCGTGGAAGCCACGCACACGGCCAGCAACCGCACCAGTTCGTCTTGCGGCTTCGCCAGCAGCGCGGCGAACAGTTCGGCGCTGTCCTCCGGCAAGGCTTCACCCGCCACCTGTTGCAGTTCGCGCAGCGCCACGGCGGCGGGTGATTCGGGCCAGTCCGGGGCCATGCCTTCCAGCCGGTCTTGCAGTTTGAGGCCCACGCCCAGCGGCAGAGAATCACGGCTGCGGCCGTAGCGGCTGTCCTGCAAGACGGTCTGCACCATGCCATGCACCACAGCGGCCAGCGCAGCTTGCGGATGCCGGGCGACTTCGATTTGCAGCGCGGCGGTGCGGTGCGCGCTCAGGCGCTGCGCCAGCCGGTCGGACATGGCGGCGGTCTTGGGCTGCCTGTCGTCGTCTCCGTCCTCGCCTTCGTCGTCATTCGCGGATTCGCCTTCGCTGCCGAACCCTTGGCGCAGCCGTTCCAGCGTGCGAAGTGCCTTGGCCTCGGCTTCGCGCAGCAGGCCGCGATGAATGACGGCCTCGCCGTTGCGGTCGATGGTGACGATGGCACCGGCTGCGGCCTTCACATTCGCGCCGTAGCCCTGCAAGCCATCTTCCAGCGCCTGCAACTGCTCGCCCAGGGTTTCACCTTCCTCCTGCAAGGCGTCGGCCTTTTCCTCGTCGTCGGCGTCCAGTGCGGCATCCACGGCTTCGGCCAGTTCGTGCATCTTTGTTTGCAACTTCTCGATGCGTGCCGCTTCGCGCTTGTTCGGCTCGCGCCGCTCCCTCGGCGCACGCTGAAAAGCGTGCAGGTCGGCATGGGTCATGCCCGGCGTGGCATCCACCCACGCCCAACCCTCGGCGCGGACAGTGGCAGCGATGCCTGCCAGCTTGTCTTGCGCCAGCCGTTCCAGCAGCGCGGCATCGGTCAGATACACGCCCGCATCATCTTCCGCGAACAGGTCACGGCGGATGCCGCCGCCTGCGGCTTCGTAGGTGTCCAGCCCGACGAAGCGCACCAGCGGATGCCGGTAGGCGTCAATCTCACGCTCGGTGAGGCGTTCGCGCAGGTTGGACGGGTGACGCTGCCACGTTGGCGCATCGTAGAACGCGCTTTCCTGCGCGGCGTGGTCGTCCGTGATGGACAGGGCCATCAACTGATCGAGCGTGACAGCATCGGCGCGATAGTCGGCCATCAAGCGCGGGGAGACATTCGCCAGCTTCAAGCGGCGCTGCACCACCAGCGGCGTGACGCTGAAATCCGCCGCAATGTCCTCGATGGGCCGGCCTTCGGCCACCAGTGCCGCGAAGGCTTCAAACTGGTCTGCCGGGTGCATGGCTTCGCGCTGCACGTTCTCGGTGAGGCTGGCAGTGCGGGCCGTGCCATCGGCCACCAGCAGGCAAGGCACCTCCCATTCCTTGCTGATACGGTGCTTTTTCGCCAGCAGCTTGAGGGCCACGAGGCGACGGCCACCGGCCACGACTTCGTAATGCTCGCCATCGGCGGATGCAATCACGATCAGGTTTTGCAGCAGGCCGACACGCTGGATGCTCGCGGCTAGGGCAATGCTGAAAAAGTCCCTGCTGGACTGGGCGTCTGGGTAAATTACGGGGCCATGAAGCAGCAGACCCTTGCCATGGCGGCCGACGCGCAGTCGGGCTTTGAACAGCATCGCAAACCCACCCGGCGCGGCGAATTTCTCAAGACCATGGATGCGCTGGTGCCGTGGGCTGCGCTGTGCGATGAAATCGCACCGCACTACCCCAAGGCAGGCAATGGGCGTCCACCCATCGGTCTGGAGCGCATGTTGCGCATCCACTTCATCCAGCACTGGTTCAACCTCGCCGACTTGGCCTGCGAGGAAGCCCTGTACGACAGTGCCAGCTTGCGCCGCTTCGTTGGCATCGACCTGGGTTGCGAGCCCGTGCCCGACGCCACCACCATGCTCAGGTTCCGCCGCCTGCTCAACGACAACAAGTTGGGCGAAGCCCTGTTCGCACGCGTGGGCATGGAACTGCAGGCGCGCGGCATCAAAGTCAACACCGGCACCATCGTGGACGCCACCATCATCGGCGCGCCCAGCTCCACCAAGAACGCCGACAAGGCCAGAGACCCCGAGATGCACCAGACCCGCAAGGGCCAGCAGTGGTATTTCGGTATGAAGCTGCACATCGGTGTGGACAGTCAGACGGGGCTGAGCCACAGCGCGGTGGTCACCGCAGCCAACGTTCACGACAAACACCCACTGCCTGATTTACTGCACGGCAACGAGCAGCGGGTCTATGGCGACTCGGCCTATGCCAGCCAGAAGGCGCTGATATCAAGCAAAGCGCCCAGAGCCAAAGACTTCACCAACCAGCGCACGCGCTGCGCTGGAGAGGTGGACGAAGTGCAGCGGGCCAAGAACCGCAACAAGTCGCGTGTGCGTGCTCGGGTCGAACACGTCTTTGCCGTGGTCAAGCGGCTGTGGGGATTTACCAAGGTGCGATACCGAGGCCTGCAGAAGAACGCCACGCGTGCGTTCACCGCATTGGCACTGGCAAACATCTACCTGTGCCGGGGACATCTGCGTGGACAGGTGCGCCCGTAAGGGCGGGAATCGGGCCTGAAGGCCCCGCGAACTGCCCAAATGGGCGGTGCGAGAGGCCAAAACATCCGAAAAACTGCATCATCCAGTGCCGCACGGCAAATCACGACGGCTTGTTCAGCGTAGCCCTAGTTCGGGGATGGACATGCGCGGGGTCTTGCGCACGTTGCGGCCCGTGGGGCGCAGCACCAGCCGCGACAGCGGAACCAGAATCAGATTCTTGGTCGGGTCGGCGGCTTCCAGCGCAGGGGCTTGGATGGCGCGGGCTTCGGTTTGGGTGATGGCGTTCATGGTGATAACTCCTTGCGGTTAGGAAATGCAGCAGCGAAGAAAGCGGCAAGGGCTGCTGCCTGCCCCTGCCGCGTGGGGATTCAGGCTTTCAACTGGCGCAGGCCATCGGCCAGCATCCAGAGGGCGCGATTCAGGCGCACATCGGAATCAATGCCCTGTACGGGTCGGGTCTGCTGGCGGCGTCCATTGGCGCTGCGGCCATGCAATCCACCCTTGGTCAGGTTCTCCTGCGTGCGGTTGAACACGCTCCACAGGTCGGGGCGGCGGTCGTCGAACCGGCGCGGCATCAGGATTTGCGATTCGGTGATGGGCGCGGGCTTGCTGTCGGTAGGGTCGTACTTGAGCGCCAGCGCGGAACGGGCGAACACTTCGGCTTCACCTTCGTCCAGCGTGATCGCACGCATGGCATCGCGGGACTCCTTCACTCGGTCGAAGCCGCGCAAGACTTCGTAAGCGCCTTCGATGACATGCCCGGAAACATCGCCTTTGTGGGGCACGCGCACATCGGCCACGGTGTCGCCGCAGACAAGGCCATTGCTGCAAACGAAGCGGAACATTCCGGCCAGCATCTGATAGCTGCTGGTGCCGTCGTGCGAGTTCAGCAGCACGATTTCGTTAGCCTCCGCACCGTTGATCTGGCTGGCGTGGCGCAGGCGCAGCATGTGTTTCGTGTGGTCGCGCTTGCCTTCATCGCGCACGCGGGTCTGCGTCACCATGAAGGGCTGAAACCCCTCCTTGCGAAGTTCGGTCAGTACGGCAGCCGTGGGGATATAGGCGTACCGCTCGGAACGGCTTTCATGCGGAGCGTCCGCAAAGATGGACGGGGCTACGCGGTGAATCTGGTCATCGGACAGCGGGTAATCGCTGCGCAGCGAGGGGGAACGGGAAGCGAAACGGGATGCGAGTTGCATGGTCTTTCTCCTGACAAAAAGAGGTTTGCTGTTCACACCGCACACCGGATTCCTAGATTCGGAGCCCAGCCTTTCGGCTGTTCGGTGCGGTCGGCACGAGGAACCCGGTTGGCCCTGTTGCCACCGTCTTTCCTGAGTTCATCGCCCGCGACGAAAGGGAGCCCGTGGACGGGGGCCGTCAAGGAAACAAGCGCAGGGTTGGTGCGGCCCGCAGGCGCAGCCGAGGACACGGCCCTGCGCGCCTTGACGGCGCACGGGCGCGGGCTACAGTCGCGGACAAGGTGATGAGGTCAGGGAAGACGGCTGGACAAGGCAACGGCCCCTCCACACGCCGACCGCACGGCAAGCGAAGCGCGCAGGCCCGGATCTGGAAGCCGGGCCGGAGGCGTCAGCCGAGCGGAGCGAGGGAACGATGGAAACCCGACAGGGGCGAAACCCCGCAGGGGGTTCGATGCGCAGCACGACAGCGCGACCGGCCATCTCCCAGGTGGCCGGGGACGCCCAGCCTTCAATGCAAGATCAGGACGAATCCACGCAAGGCATCGTGGATCTGCTGCGAATGCGGTCTAGCCGATCCGGCGCAGCCGGGTCGGCGGTGTTCAGGGGCGCCAAGCCTGCGCGGCGGGGATAGCCCGCAGGGCTTTCCCCTGGAGTGCAAGCCGAAGGCGTGCAGGCATCGCGCCACATGGGCGCGATGCGAGGGGGCGTCCCGCGACGCCCCAAGGCCGGGTCAGACGATGACCCGCCCGGCTAGCCGCGCATCGCGCGCGTAGGCGCTCAATCGCTTCTCGGCGCGGAACGACAGGTCGCGCTCGATCGGCAGGCCCAGCCCGCCGCGCACCGTCGCCAGTTCGCCCAGGCTGACCCAGCCAACTTCCGGCTCACCCAGCCCCAGGTCGCAAAGACCAAAGGCGTGATCGTGGTCATCGGGATCAATCTCGGTCAGCAGCCAGGTCGCGCCGGCGTCCGGCGTGAACAACTTGACCACGGGCGCCGGATCGAAGTCCGGGTTCTGGAGAGATTCGCGGCCGTTGGCCAGCAGCACGATGCGCTGTTCGTCAGTGATGAGTGCGTTGATCATGGTGAACTCCTGAAAGGTTGCCGGGCGGAATTGCCCGACCCGTCCGAGGCACGGCGCAGCGCAAGCAGTCAGGGGACAGCGACGGCCGCAGGCCGCAAGCGCCATCGGCGCGCCGCCCTTGACGGCGAGCACGCCGTGGCACGATGAAGGGAAAAGCAAGACCGCATCCCTCGCGCCTCCACGCTCCCCGGTTTTCGGCAAGCGGAGCGCGCAGGCCCGAATGAAGTCGGGCCGGAGGCGTCAGCCGAGCGGAGCGAGGGAACGATGGAAGCCCGATGGGGCGAGACGCCGCAGGCGGCTCGATGCGCAGCACGACAGCGCGACCGGCCATGCTTCTTGGCCGGAGACGCCACTACTACACCTATAAATTCACCATCAGTGAAATTCTATTGACATTACGCGCAGACTTGTGCTGTAATGCCCTCGGCTAGGCGAATCGCCTAGGTACACGTTCTTTGAAGTGTTGCTCTTACCGTAAAAGCGAAAGGTCAGTGTATTGCCTGAAGTGATTCAGGCCGCTCCTTCATCCAGTGTTGGAGATTTTGAGGTGAGGCAGGCCGGTAACGATCGGTCCGCCGCGAAGGTTCGCCCTCGCATCGTCCCGCGCACCACGGTTAGCCAGATGCAATCTGCTAATCACAAAGCGCAATCGGATAGACGCTCGGACGGGGCTTCATCACCGCGACGACTGGTGTTGGGCTTGCGCATCGAGTTGGCTCCTTTCGGCCAATCGCCTTGTTACGGGGCTTCGGCGTTGTGCCGGGTTTAGAAGGAGCAATCCATGAAATTTGAAACTTTGAAGAACAGCATCGCAACGCTCCAAAAGCTGCGCGATGCACATTACAGCCAACTCGATGCTGGCGCTCTGGCTGAACTGGATGACGTGTTGTGGCAACTGCGCGATATGTCTGAAAGCTCTGAGAAGCGGGAGCACGATCACGGGAAACTCCTGGATCGGACTCTGCGCATCACTGACATCGTCATCCGCGCAGTGAGCAATCTCACTGACTGGATGAAGTGATGGAAGTGGGCCAAGACGCAGCAAGCCCAATATTTGATTACCGGAGTCGATCATGAACGTTGGACAAGCCATCAAGCTATGCCGCACTCGGCGGGGCATCTCCCAGGCTGATCTGGCGCGACAGGCTGAATGCTCGGTTTCCTATCTTTCCATGCTGGAAAACAATAAGCGTGATCCGACGCTTTCCACCATGACCAAAATCGCCCATGCGTTGCATATGCCCGTGGGCATCATCTTTTTTCTCGGCGCTGAAGGGGATGATCTGACGGGCATCGACAAGTCGCTGCAAGGAGACCTTGCGCGCACGGCACTGGAACTGCTCAATGAGCCAGTCAGCGACCAACGCCCCCTCCTATAGCCAGCGCCGCATCGGCACGCTGCAAGCCCTGCATGTTGCGCTGGGAATGCCTGTCGGCGACCTCCCGACATTGGCCGAGCGTGCTAACGACCTTTACCGAGTCGCAAAGTCCATCACCAAACCGGACGGCAGCATCCGTAATACTTACGATGCACGGGAGCCATTGAAGGAAGTTCATCGAAGGATCAAGAGTCAGATCCTCGACCACGTGAACTACCCGGCCTATTTGACGGGGAGTATCAAAGGCTGCGATTACAAGGTCAACGCCTCGCTCCATGCCCGCGCACGGATCGTCATCAACGAGGACATCAGCGGTTTTTTCCCTTCCACGTCGGCAGACCGCGTGTTCAGCATCTGGCGCGGCTTCTTCGGCTTCAGCGAGGACGTGGCGCGATGCCTGACACAACTGACGACCCGGCATGGCGAACTGCCCCAAGGGGCGATAACCAGTTCATTCCTTGCCAACCTCGTGTTCTGGTGGGATGAGCCCGAGTTGTTCGGCAAGTTCGCAGCCCAAGGTCTTGTCTACTCTCGCTATGTCGATGACATCGCCGTGTCGTCTAAAACGTTCCTGACCAACGAGGCAAAAACGAACGTAGTGCGGCAGGTGTACGGCATGCTGCTCAAGCATGGCTATAAGGCCAAACGAGCCAAGCATGAAATTGCCACATCGGGCAGCCGCATGGCCGTCACGAAGCTCGCAGTGAACAACAAGCCTGGCTTGGACAAAGCCACGCGCAACAAGATTCGTGCAGTCGTCCATGCCGTTGAACGACGCATCGCGCAAGGCGAGGCGCTTTCGTTTGAGCGTGGCCCATACGCCCAGGCAATGGGACAAGTTCTGCATCTGGAAAGATTTCATCCCGGCGATGCGGCACCACTGAAGAGGCGACTATTAGCCCTCAAAGAGGCAGGTGCAGCCCTGCCCCACTCCTAATAGAGAGGGAGGAGACAAGTGATCCTGACCGATAACGAAACCAAAGTTGATCTGCTGAATAACGAAGCCATTGCCACCACGATTATCGGGCTGCTTCGTGCGAAGCCCGACCACCCAGTGACGATCGGAGTGCATGGCGACTGGGGGGCGGGGAAATCCAGCGTGCTCGAAATGATCGAGGCCGGCTTCGCAGACCAGGACGATGTTCTGTGCCTCAAGTTCAATGGATGGCGTTTCCAGGGCTTCGAGGACGCGAAGATCGCCTTGATCGAGGGGATCGTCACAGGCTTGATCGAGAAACGTCCGGCGCTGAAAAAAGCGGCAGTAGCCATCAAGGACGTCTTCCGTCGCATCGACTGGCTGAAGGTCGCCAAGCGATCCGGCGGCTTGGCCCTGACCGCATTCACTGGCATTCCGACACCGGAGCAAATCGGAGCCATTGTCGGCTCGCTCGAAGCGCTGGTGACAGACCCTGCCAAGCTCGTAACGAAGGAAAACATTTCGGCGGCCATCGACCAGGCGAAGGCCGTGCTCAAGCCGGGCGAGTCCAAGAACGTGCCAGAGGAAGTGGAGGCTTTCCGCAAGGCGTTCGACCAGCTTCTGAAAGATGCTGGCATCAAGCAGCTCGTTGTCCTGATCGACGATCTTGACCGCTGCCTGCCTGACACAGCCATTGAAACACTCGAAGCGATCCGGTTGTTTGTTTTCACTGCGCAGACAGCGTTCGTCGTTGCGGCAGACGAGGCAATGATCGAATATGCGGTGCGTAAGCACTTTCCCGACCTGCCTGACAGCACCGGGCCGCGAGACTACGCCCGCAACTACCTCGAAAAGCTCATCCAGGTTCCGTTTCGCATCCCGGCCCTGGGAGAAGCCGAGACGCGAATCTACGTGGCGTTGTTGCTGGCCGGCGCCGAAGTCGGCGAGGACGACGCGGACTACGGGAAGCTGATCGCCGTGGCGCGGGAGAAGCTGAAACGGCCTTGGACCAGCGGCGGTCTGGATGCCGCGACGATCAAGACGGCGCTCGGCAAGCAGGCCGAGAAGGCGAACAACGCTCTTGCGCTCAGCGACCAGATCGGTCCCATTCTGGCGAGCGGCACAAAGGGCAACCCGCGCCAGATCAAGCGCTTTCTCAATACGCTGTTGCTGCGCGAACGCACTGCGACCGCGCGCGGTTTCGGCGACGACATCAAGCTACCCGTGCTCGCAAAGCTCATGCTCGCGGAACGCTTCATCCCACGGTTGTTCGAGCAGATCGCGTTCGTTGCAGCGATCCATCCGCAAGGACTGTGCGAAGACCTCGAAGCATTGGAGAAGAACCTTGCGGCGATTGACGCTAAAGATGGCGAGTCAAAAGGTCAGAAATCCGCAGAGCCCACACCTGCACCCGATAACGCTGTATTGATCGAATGGAAATCGTCGGAGACGGTGTGCGACTGGGCGCGCCTCTTGCCGAAGCTATCTGGACTCGATCTGCGCCCCTACTTATTCGTGACAAAGGACAAGAAGGACTACTTCGGCCCGGTGTCGGTGTTGGGTCACTTGGCTGGTGTGGTCGAGAAGCTGTTCGGCGGCAAGATGACCGTCCAAGGCTACGAAGTCGAGTTGAAGCAACTCGTGCAGCCTGAAGCCGAGAAAGTGTTCGAGGCCATGCGCAGCAAGATCATGGGCACGGGTGTTTTCGACACCAAACCGGCGGGCGTCGATGGTCTCGCCGTCCTCGTGAGGGCGCAGCCCAGCCTCCAGAGCCGGTTGCTGGATTTCCTGGAGGTGTTGCCAAGTAGCAAATGCGGGCCTTGGGTTGTCAGCGGCTGGCAAGGCGTCATCAAAGACACCGAATGCGCCACTCGCCTGACGAAGCTGCTGGGAGACTGGAGCAAAGTCACCAACAACCCCGGTCTCAAGGCCAGCGCCGAAGCGGCGCTCAAAGATCTGAAGGGAGGCCGCTAATGGGAACCTCGACAGCTTACGGCGGGCCAGGTGGCGGGACACCACTTGTTCCATCATGGCTGGGTGACATCGATGGCGGTGGCGCCCCTGCTGCTCCGGGAAATGGTGCAGGACCGGATGGCCAGCCGCCCGCGGACGGCGCCGCACCGCCGGTGCCGCCAAACCGCCCACCTATTCCCAGGACAGCGGACCCGCAGCGCTTCTCTGGCGCTCGCAACAGCTTCACGCGATTCGCTGGCTCTGGTGGCAGCGATCGAGCCAACCTGGGCCGTGCGGTCTCAAGGTACATCTCAACGTCCGCCGGGGGTTCACGCCAGGCTGCCCAGCGCATGGGCGCCTCTCGGGGTGCCGGCGCGCGGCTCCTCGGCTTCTTGGCCGATGCGCAAACGCGGGGTGTGCGCGAAGCGTTGCGTGCCCTGGATCTAGAATCGTTGGCAGGTCGCCCGATCACTGAGATTTTCGTCGGCTTGGCCGACTACATCTGCCCAGGCGCGGGAACGGTCGATGAAGGCATCGCCCGCGAGGCTTACATCGAAACCATTGTTGAATTGGCGAGCGAGGGTCTCACCGACTTGGCCACATTCACCCCGGATCAGATGCAGACGGTTTTCGAGCTATATGCCACCCATGCCATCGAGGCGCGCATCTGCAATGACATCGGCACCAAGGCCGTGACCATGCCGACAGATGCACAGGCAGCACATCGGGTCGAGCAGCAGTTGCGCGACTTCATCCGAGGTGGAGTGAGCGATGCGCTCACGCGAGCACGGGCGGAGACACCCAATCTCACCCCCGAGCGGGTTCAAGGCTTCGTGGACGCGGTGTATGAGTCCGCATTTGCGATCTTGCAGACCCTCGGCGAGGCGGAGGCCAATCAATGAAGCGACAACTCCTGGTGGGTCGTTTTGGCCCGGATGACCGCTTAGATGTGACGGCGGGCGCTGATGAACAGACGACCTACCTGCAACTCGTCGCCGGCGAGAAATCCTTGGATCACGGTATCAGTGGCGCGCTGACGAGTCTGAAGAAGATCGGCGTATTTCCTTCGGAAATCGGCATCGACCTGCTGGTACTGGCCGCCCATGTCCATGCAGCCGACACACGCATCTCTCGCACCGAGCAGTCGCAGGATTCGTGGACGCGCGAGATACGGCTGGTCGTGCCGGTCAGCGATCCGACTCGCTGGGGAGCAGCAGCGCCGACGCTCAAGAGGTCTCTGGACTTCTTGACGGGAGATCGCTGGACGATCGGCTTCAGGGCACGTCCAGATCGGTTCACGACGATCACCCAAGTGGCTCCTCCAAGTCTGATCGCGCCTCCCTTTGATTCCGTCAGCCTATTCTCAGGAGGACTGGACAGCCTTATTGGTGCCATCGACCTACTGGAGGATGGCGCGACGCCATTGCTGGTGAGCCACTTCGGGGAAGGGGCGACGAGCGATGCTCAAGGCAAGCTGTTTGCAGGTTTGAAGAAGTATTACATCCAGTCATCTTTCGAGCGTTTGCGGGTCGGCATGACCTTCAAGAAAGGCCTCGTGGCAGACGTTGGTTCGGAGGACAGCACGCGCGGCAGGTCATTCCTGTTCTTCGCGCTCGGGGTGTTCGCGGGCACAGGGCTTGGGCGCCGTTTTGTCCTGCGTGTTCCCGAGAACGGACTGATCGCGCTGAATGTGCCTTTGGACCCCCTGCGGTTGGGATCAAACAGCACCCGCACCACACACCCGTATTACATGGCGAGGTGGAACGACCTGCTCATCGCACTCGACATAGATGGCGAGATTCGGAATCCGTACTGGGACAAGACGAAGGGAGAAATGGCCGCAGCCTGTCGCAACCCGGACCTCTTGAAGAAGCTGGCGACGGATTCGTTGTCGTGCTCGTCCCCCGCCAAGGCCCGATGGCTAGGACATGGTATTGAGCAATGTGGCTATTGCCTGCCATGTCTGATCCGTCGCGCAGCCTTGACGGCAGCATGGGGGGCCGGGAACGACCCGACGACGTATACCGTTCCAGACCTTCATGCGCAGCCGTTGGACACGCGCCAAGCCACCGGGGTACAGGTTCGGTCGTTTCAGTACGCGATCGAGCGCTTGAAAGGTAAGCCGCAGCTTGCGAACCTCTTAATCCACAAGCCCGGCTCGCTTGTCGACGAAGCCGCACACCTAGACCAACTCGCCGATGTCTACCGGCGCGGCCTCGATGAGGTTGCACGGCTCATCGACGGTGCCGAAGCGAGACCGAGTTGACGAGGGTGAGTACATGATCGCCACAGCAGGCCTCGTGGACTTCCACTGCCATCTTGATCTCTACCCGAACCATGCTGCGGCAGTCCAGGACGCGGAGGCCTCTGGCGTGTTCACGCTGGCGGTGACGACGACACCTCGCGCCTGGCCTCGCAATCACGAACTCGCGCAGCGCACAAAGCATGTTCGAGCGGCTCTGGGACTGCATCCGCAGTTGGTCGCAGAACGCGAGAACGAGATCGAGCTATGGGATCAACACCTTGCGGAGACGCGCTATGTCGGCGAAGTCGGGTTGGACGCCGGCCCCCGGTTCTTCAAATCGCTCGATGCGCAGAAGCGTGTGTTCCAACACGTGTTGCAGCGTTGCGCGCAGGCCGGTGACAAGATCATTACGGTTCACAGCATCAGGTCGGCCAAGGCGGTACTCGATCTTGTCGAAGCACATCTACCGCCCGAGCGCGGGAAAATCGTTCTCCACTGGTTCACGGGAACAAAGAGCGAGGCGAAGCGTGCGTTGGAATTGGGCTGCTACTTCTCGATCAACGCGGCAATGCTGGGCAATGAGAGGCACGCACCGATGGTGCAGGCTATCCCCTTGGATCGGATGCTGACGGAAACCGATGGTCCCTTCACTCGCACTGGCGACAGGCCCTCGCAGCCGACGGATGTAGTAAGCGTCGTCGAGGAACTGGGCTGTTTACATCGGCTACCTGCAAACGACATGGCCAGCCTTATTCGTGACAACCTACGAGCATTGCTCGGATAGCTGGAGACGAAACGCTCCGCGCGAACTCTACATCCGCTTGAGTGTTCCCCAGTTCGCCCTAGCAAGTTGTCCCGATAGCTGCGGAACTTCACCATGTCTCCATGCAGCGTGCTCATGGAGTCCGAGGTGGAACATCTATCGCAAACGACCAACGCGGCCGGCATCGACAACGACATCGGCCGGTCTCTCCCCTTGCCGGGAACGGAGGCCTACGAGGCACTGCCGCAATTTCCGAAGCGCAGCGCCCTCCCCTTCCGACGCACCATTCGCCGCCAGGAACTGCGGCAGATAGTCCCCTTGGCCGAAACGACGATCTACGAAATGGAGCGCCGCGGCGAGTTTCCACGCCGATTCAATCTGACGCCGCGCTGCGTGGTGTGGGACTTGGCCGAAGTAGAAGCGTGGGTCGAAGAACGAAAGCAAGCGCCTCGCGGCGGCACCTCAAAGCCGGATGTCCACCTACGAAAAACCCGCCCTGTCCGGGCGGGTTCGAGCGAGAAATGAGGCCGGCGACGTTCCTCATCCGACCAGGGCTTGCAGTTCCTTTGACGCCGAGCGCGGCAGCCGCCGCCCCTCCTTCGCCACGTTGACCTGCAAAGCCACTCGCGCCACCTCCAGCACGTCCTTGGCCAGCGCATAACTGCCCTTGGCCTGCAACCAAGCCAGCACGTCCGCCAGATGCCAGATCGACGCACTGCCCTCATGCACCGGCGCCGGGAAGCTGCCCGGATGGGCCAGCATCAACTTGCGCATGTTCTGCCGCGACACGCCCACGATGTCGGCCACATCGGTCAGGCCGACCAAATCCGGCGCCACCTCGATCAGCTTGGCCGACGGCGCGGCACGGCGCACATCGGCCAGCGCACTACGCACCGCGTCATCCGCATCCGCCGCCTCGCGCGTGAACTCCAGCGCCAGGCGCCCCGGCTGCCCGATGCCGACCAAGGCATCGTCGCAGCCGGCTTCGCCCAGGCGCTCCACCAACGCCTCCGTGTCGCGGTCGTCGTCGGCAAGCTGGTATTTCAGGGTGAAGGTGTATTCCATCGCGCTACTCCTTGGAACCGTCGTCAGCCTCGTGCTGCTTGCGGTGCGTGGTGCAGTTGTCCACGACGCGCCGCAAGGCGCGAGCGTGGTTGCCGGGGTTCTTCGGCGTGCTCCACACGCTGGTGATGCAGAACTCGCCGCAGCGGCATTCCTCATCGTTGTACGGGCAGTAAATCCGCCCCCAGGCATGGCTACCACCGACTTCGACGCGCCAGCCCTGCCCTTCGGCGTGCCTGAGAGCTTCCTCGACCTCTTTCTTTGGATGAGGGGAACGAGCCATCAGTGACCTTCAGTATGAGGATGGCCGGCAAGGTTGTCAAGTGACAACCTTGCCAGGACAAGATCAGGCCACATATCGCCGACCAGCGAGAAGTTCAGATTTCCTCGTTTTCGATCACTCAAAGTGATCGCTTCCTCGAAATAACAAACCTGGCACAACCCGGCAAAGACCGATTCAAGGCAACCCATGATGCGGCCCTCCTACGCGATCGCGCTCAACGCCGGCACGACCACGTTCTCCGGCATCAGCTTCGGCACGTAAGTCTGTCCGCCACCCCAGGCATCGACCAGGTTGGCCCACTCTTGCAGCATGTGGCGCCGCTGCTCGGCGTATTCGGCCTTGTTGTAGACCGAACGCGAGGAACGCCCCTCCTCGTGCGCCAGGCACTTCTCAATCCAGTCGCGGTTGAAGCCGATTTCGTTCAGCAGCGTCGAGCCGGTGCGGCGCAGATCGTGGACGGTGAACGGCTGTAGCGGCAGATCTTTGGCCTTGGCACCTTCTGCCACCAGCATCGTGATGCGATTCAAGGTCGCATTGGACATGCACCGCTCTGCATCGTAGCGAGAAGGGAAAACGAACTTTGAGCCAGCCGCACAGGCGTGCAGCGTCACGAAGATGTCGAGCGCCTGGCGCGACAGATAGACCACGTGCGGATTGCGACCCTTCATCCGCTGCTTCGGAATCGTCCAGGTCTTGCGCTCGAAATCGACTTCATCCCAAGTGGCCTGGATCAGTTCGCTCTTGCGCACCAGCGTCAGCAGGATCAGGCGCAGCGCCAGCTTGATGGTCGGATAGGTCGCCACCGTCTCCAACTGCTGCACCATCAAACGGATTTCCAGCGGCGAGAGGGCACGATCCTTCGGCACGAAGGTGGCGATCGAGGACGGCCCCACGCTGTCGGCGGGGTTGACCACCTTCTCACCGTGGGCGATGGCGTAGACGTAGACCTGCTTCACGATGTCCCGGATCTGCACCGCGGTGGCTGGTGCCCCGCGCTCCTTGACCTTGTTGCACAGAATCCGAAGGTCTTCGGCCTGGATCTCGGTCAGCAGCCTATTCTGGAAAACCGGCAGGATGTCCCGGTCGATGATGTGCTTGCGCACGGCGCGGGTGCTGTCGGCCCATCTCGTGTGGGCAAGATACGTCTCCATCGCCGCGCCGAAGGTCTTGATGGCGCGAACCCGGCGCTTGTCGCGTTGCTTCTCCAGCGCGGGCGATATGCCCTGGAGAACGGCCTTGCGCGCCTCCAGAAGCAGTTCACGCGCCATTGCCAGCGAAATGCCGCCTGCACCGTAGCGGCCGATGGTCAAGGTCTCGCGGCGGCCGTTGAGACGGTAGTCGTAGCGGAAGGTGACGGTATTTGCGGGCGATACCGTCACGTACATCCCGTCCCGGTCAGAAACCTTATAAGTCAATGACTTAGGCTTCAGATTGCGCAGTGCTGTGTCGGTCAGCATCGAGGTTTACCTCCTGTTTTGCGACGGCTTTTACCGTCAAGGACCAGGAGACCCACTGATGCCCGGAAAGCCGCATGCAATAAGCTTTCCCGAGAAGGCTTTTACCGTCAAAGACGGTAAAAGTCTGAATAGTGAACGAGAGTGTCTTAATTCGGCCTCAGTTCTTACCGTCAGCTCTACCGTCAACCGTTTTTGCTGGTCGGCGATAGCCACCGATAGCTGCCGCGACGTATTTCCTTCTAAATCAACACGTTACGACGGGTTTTCGGATGGCTGGCGATAGTCCCTGAAGGACGTAAATTCACTCCCACTCGATCGTCGCGGGCGGCTTGGAGCTCACGTCGTAAGTGACGCGGTTGATACCGCGCACTTCGTTGATGATGCGGCTGCTCACTTTTTTGAGCAGTGCATAGGGCAGTTCAGCCCAGTCGGCGGTCATGAAGTCGCTGGTCTGCACGGCGCGCAGGGCCACCACCCAGTCGTAGGTGCGGGCGTCGCCCATCACGCCCACGCTTTTGACGGGCAGGAACACGGCGAACGCCTGGCTGGTCAAGTCGTACCAGCTCTTGCCGGAATGGGGTTCGATGGTCGAGCGCAGTTCCTCGATGAAGATCGCATCGGCGCGGCGCAGCA
Source organism: Extensimonas vulgaris (assembly GCF_003337425.1). Classification (GTDB taxonomy): domain Bacteria; phylum Pseudomonadota; class Gammaproteobacteria; order Burkholderiales; family Burkholderiaceae_C; genus Extensimonas; species Extensimonas vulgaris. The sequence goes on along the minus strand of NZ_QPJU01000002.1, from coordinate 550,030 downwards.
GTTCGGCGTACTCCTTCTTGACCTCGCCCAGAATGCGCACGCCCAGGCCCGGGCCGGGAAAGGGGTGGCGGTACACCATGTCGTGCGGCAGGCCCAGCGCCACGCCGAGCTCGCGCACCTCGTCCTTGAACAGGTCGCGCAGCGGCTCCAGGAGCTTGAGGCCCAGCTGCTCGGGCAGGCCGCCGACGTTGTGGTGGCTTTTGATGGTGACGGCTTTTTTGCTCTTGGCGCCGCCCGATTCGATCACGTCGGGGTAGATCGTGCCCTGCGCGAGCCACTGCGCGCCTTTGCTGCCCGGGCGCGCGGCCTTGAGCTTTTCGGCTTCGGCCTTGAACACATCGACGAACAGGCGGCCGATGATCTTGCGCTTTTGCTCGGGGTCGCTGACGCCCGCGAGCTCGCGCAAAAAGAGTTCGCTCGCGTCCACGCGCACCACCTTGGCGTGCAGCTTGCCGGCGAACATCTCCATGACCATGTCGCCCTCGTGCAGGCGCAGCAGGCCGTGATCGACGAACACGCAGGTCAGCTGCTCGCCGATGGCGCGGTGGATCAGCGCCGCGGCCACGCTCGAATCGACGCCGCCCGACAGGCCCAGTATCACCTCCTCGTCACCGACTTGCGCGCGGATGTTTTGCACCGCCTCCTCGATGTGGTTTTGCATGATCCAGTCGGGCTGGGCGCCGCAGATTTCGAGCACGAAGCGCTCGAGGATCGCGCGGCCCTGCACCGTGTGCGTGACCTCGGGGTGGAACTGCACGCCATAAAAGCGCCGCGCTTCGTCGGCCATGCCGGCGATCGGGCAGCTCGGCGTGCTGGCCATGACTTTGAAGCCCGGCGGCAGCGCGGTGACCTTGTCGCCGTGGCTCATCCACACCTTGAGCATGCCGTGGCCCTCGGGCGTGGTGAAATCCGCGATGCCCTTGAGCAGGGCGGTGTGGCCGTGCGCGCGCACCTCGGCGTAGCCGAATTCGCGCGTGGCGCTGCCCTCGACCTTGCCGCCGAGCTGCTGCGCCATGGTCTGCATGCCGTAGCAGATGCCCAGCACGGGCACGCCGAGCGTGAACACGGCGTCGGGGGCGCGGTCATCGACCTCATAGACGCTGGCGTGGCTGCCCGAGAGGATGATGCCCTTGAGGTGCCCGTCGGCCGCGTAGGCGCGCACCCAGTCGTCGCTCACGTCGCAAGGATGCACTTCGCAATACACATGCGCTTCGCGCACACGCCGCGCGATGAGCTGCGTGAACTGGGAGCCGAAGTCGAGGATGAGGATTTTGTCGTGTTGCATGGTGGGTGGCCGGAGAAAAAACGAAAAGCCCGAACGCCGCGTGCGGTGGGTTCGGGCCTGTGACGGTACTGCCTGTCAGTCGGCGCGGTAGTTCGGCGCCTCTTTGGTGATCTGCACGTCGTGCACGTGGCTCTCGCGTATGCCGGCTGCGGTGATCTCGACGAACTGGGCTTTTTCGTTCATTTCCTGGATGGTCGCGCAGCCGCAATAGCCCATCGCCGCGCGCACGCCACCCGCCATCTGGAAGATGATGGACACCACCGAGCCTTTGTACGGCACCCGCCCTTCTATACCCTCTGGAACGAGTTTGTCCGCATTGGGATTGCCGGTGCTGCTCTCTTGAAAATAGCGGTCGGCGCTGCCCTGCTGCATCGCACCAAGGCTGCCCATGCCGCGGTAGCTCTTGTAGCTGCGGCCCTGGTAGAGGATGACCTCGCCGGGCGCCTCCTCGGTGCCCGCAAACACGCCGCCCATCATCACCGTGGCCGCGCCCGCGGCCAGGGCCTTGGCCACGTCGCCGCTGTAGCGGATGCCGCCGTCGGCGATCAGCGGCACGCCCGTGCCCTTGAGCGCCGTGGCCACGCTGTCGATGGCCATGATCTGCGGCACGCCGACGCCGGCCACGATGCGCGTGGTACAGATCGAGCCCGGGCCTATGCCGACCTTGACGGCGTCCGCGCCGGCCTCGACCAGCGCAAGTGCGGCGGCGCCGGTGGCGATGTTGCCGCCGATCACCTCGACCTGCGGGTAGTGCTGCTTGACCCAGCGCACGCGCTCGATCACGCCCTTGCTGTGGCCGTGCGCGGTATCGACCACGATGGCATCGACGCCCGCGCGCACCAGCGCTTCGACGCGCTCTTCGGTGCCCTCGCCCACGCCCACGGCCGCGCCCACGCGCAGGCGCCCGGACTCGTCGCGCGCGGCGTTCGGAAAGCTCGTCTGCTTGGTGATGTCCTTGACCGTGATCAGCCCCTTGAGCTCGAAGGCGTCGTTGACCACCAGCAGGCGTTCGAGCTTGTGCTGGTGCAGCAAAGCCTTGGCCTGCTCGGGCGTGGTGGCGTCTTTTTCATTCACGGTGATGAGCTTTTCGCGCGGCGTCATGATCTCGCGCACCTTGACGTCGTAGCGCGTCTCGAAGCGCAGGTCGCGCCCCGTGACGATGCCCACCACCTTGCCGCCATCGCATACTGGAAAGCCGGAAATGCCAAGCTCCTCGGACAGCTGCAGCACCTGCAGCACGGTGTGCTCGGGCGTGATGACCACCGGGTCGCGCAGCACGCCCGATTCATAGCGCTTGACCTTGGCCACCTGCGCCGCCTGCTCCTGCGGCGTGAGGTTTTTGTGCACGATGCCGATGCCGCCCTCCTGCGCGATGGCGATCGCCAGACGCGCTTCGGTCACGGTGTCCATGGCGGCGGAGACGAGCGGCAGGTTCAGCCGGATGTTGCGCGAAAGCTGGGTCGCGAGGGATGTGTCTTTGGGCAAAACCTGCGAGTAGGCTGGCACCAGCAATACGTCGTCGAACGTGAGCGCTTTTCCGAGTAGGCGCATGTGAAAGCTCCAAAAAACGAATTGTATCCACGGCCACCCGCGCGGCCGCACCCGGCGCGATCTGTCCTACACTCGCCTTCCATGAAAAAGTCCCCGCTGCTTTTGTTCACCCTGGCCTGCACCTTCTCGCTCGGCGCTGCAGCCCAGTGGCAATGGATAGACAAAGACGGCCGCAAGGTCTTCAGCGACCGCCCGCCGCCCGTGGACGTGCCGGACAAAAACATCCTCAAGCAGCCCGGGGGCAACAGCAGCCAGCGCAGCTTCCACCCGGTGCCCGTAACGGATGCCGCCTCTGCCCCGGCCGCGGCGGCCAGCACTGCCGCAGGTGCCGGCAAGGACAAAGAGCTCGAAGAAAAGAAGGCCCAGGCCGAAGCTGCAGAAGCCGCCAAAAAGAAGGCCGAGGCCGAGAAAATCGCCAAGATCAAGGCCGACAACTGCGCCCGTGCGCGCCAGGCCAAGGCCGCCTACGACTCCGGCCGCCTCATCGCCACCACCAACGCGCAGGGCGAGCGCGTGTTTCTCGACGAAGCCGGCCGCGCGGCCGAAACCAAGCGCCTCGAAGGCATCATCGCGACCGAGTGCGCGCCCTGAAGTCGTGCGCCTTCGCTGGCGGGGCGCGGCAGGAGCCTGACGATCAGTCCTCGGCCGTCTTGGCCGTGCGCTTGGCAAACAAGCCACTGCCGCGCTTGCCCTGGCGCTCGAAGCGTTCACGCCGCGCGCGTTTGGGATCGACCTGCAGTGGCCGATAGACCTCCACCCGGTCGAAGGGTGCAAGGGGCTGCGTGAGCGCCACTTTGCGCCCCCAGATGCCGCAATCCAGGGCTTGTGCAGCGGGCGCTGCGCCGGTCGGCTGCGCGCCATCGACGCCGCATGCACGCAGCGCATCGGCCACCGTGGCGCCCGCGGGCAGTTGCAGCTCCAGCTCGCGCACCCGGCGCGGTGCGAGGCACACCGCCACGGTCACCGGGATAAGAGTAGGGGCATCGATCGCGTCAGCCATAGACTTTCTGTGCGCGTTGCACGAACGCATCGACGAGGCTGTTGGCGATGCGGTCGAACACCGGGCCCACCAGCGCCGCGAGCGCCCTGCTGGAAAAGCCGTAGTGCAGCCGCAGCTCCACGCGGCACGCGCGCTGCGTGCCGTCGCCCACGGGGTGGAACTGCCACTCGCCTTCGAGCTGTGAAAAAGGCCCTTTGACGAGCTGCATGTGCACGCGCCGGCCCGGCTCGTGCGTGTTGCGCGTGACGAAGGTCTGGCGGATGCCGCCGAGCACCATGCCCACCTCGGCCACCATGCCCGTGGGCGTGCGCTCGAGCACGGCGGCGTGGTCGCACCAGGGCAGAAACTCGGGGTAATGCTCGACCTGCGTGACGAGGTCGAACATCTCCTGCGGGCTGTACCAGATGAGGACGGACTTGTGGACGGTTTTCATGCAGACAAGGCAAAAGGAGGCAAGGCGGTCGGGGGCGGACTCTTACAATCGCGGGCCCGCGCCACGCGTTTGCACACGTCCGGGATTGTAGGCAGCCCCTTTATTCCCCCGCCGCGCACCGCATCTACGACCCCATGGCGAAAAAATCCGAACTCCCATCCCGCATTGCCGAAAACAAAAAAGCGGCTTACAATTACTTTTTCGAAGAGCGCTACGAAGCCGGCATGGTGCTGCACGGCTGGGAGGTCAAGGCGCTGCGCGAGGGCAAGGTGCAGCTCACTGACGGCTACGTGCTGATCCAGGGTGGCGAGCTGTTTTTGATCGGCTGCCAAATCAACCCGCTCAGAACCGCTTCGACGCACGTGCGCCCCGACGCCGCGCGCACCAAAAAATTGCTGCTGCACAAAGACGAAATCAAGCGCCTGATCGGCAAGGTCGAGCAAAAAGGCTACACGCTGGTGCCGCTGAACCTGCACTGGAAGAACGGCCGCGTGAAGTGCGAGATCGCGCTCGCCAAGGGCAAGGCCGAACACGACAAGCGCGACACCATCAAGGAGCGCGAGGGCAAGCGCGAAGTCGAGCGCGCGCTCAAGAGCCGCCAGCGCTGAGGGTGACGGGAAGCGGAGCGCGCGTAAACCCAGATTGTTCATTCGGACGCGGGATTATCGTTCCCCGTCATTGCGAGAGCCGAAGGCCCGCGGCAATCCATGGGGCCTTGGCAACAGCGCCTGCGCACGCTGCGAAGGACGGGACTGGATTGCCGCGCCCCTGCGGGGCTCGCAATGACGGGTTTCTTTGCTGCGGCCAAAATGACCGGCAGCCTTCCGCCAACGCCCGCGTAGGTGCGCAGCACCGCCTAATGGACAATCTGGGGTAAAACCACTCGCTACCAATACAGAAGCTGCCAGCGCTCTATTTACATTGGTTTCAGACACTTTCATCTCTGAAAACATTGACCATCAAGCGCTTGCAGCTACCATCATGAGAGCATGCGCAGCGGATGCGCCCACGTGGGCCAGGGGCTTTCAAAAAAGGGTTGCCACATCTCGGGCGTGACGTCTTCGATGCGCGGAGGGTTCCAGCGCGGCTGCTGGTCTTTGTCGATGGCGAGCGCGCGTATGCCTTCGACGGTCTCGCTCTGGCCGGGGCGCAGGAAGAAGCAGTGGCGCACGATGTCGCGCTCCATGCGCAAATCGTCGGCCAGGCCCAGGTGGCGCGCGCGGCGGATCTGCTCCAGCACCACGTGCAGCATGAGCGGCGAGCGGCGGCGCAGCGTGGCCGCGGTGGCGCGCGCCCAGTCGCTGTCGGCGGCTTCGAGCGCCTGCACGATGTCGCGCACCGTGGGCAGCGAAAAATAGTGGTCGATTTGGGCTCTGAGGCTTGCGAGGTCTGCGCTGGCAGCTACGAATTTTGCTTTGATGATGGCCTCGATCGCGGCGCCGTCGGCAAAGCCCTGCGTGGCGATCGCCTCCCACACCTCGGCCTGCTGTGCAGCGGGCAGGCAGCCGTCGGCGAGGCCGAAGGCGATCGCGTCGCCCGCGCCGATGGTCTCGCCCGTGAGCGCGAGCCACTCGCCCACGTGGCCGGGGCAGCGCGAGAGAAAGTAGCCGCCGCCCACGTCGGGGAACAGGCCTATGCCCGTCTCCGGCATGGCCATTTTGGTGCGCTCGGTCACGATGCGCAGGCTGCCGCCCTGGCTGATGCCCATGCCGCCGCCCATGACGATGCCGTCCATGAATGCGATGTAGGGCTTGGGATAGTTGTGCGTGAAGTGGTTGAGCACGTACTCCTCGGTGAAGAAGTCCTCAATCTTCGGGTCGCCTTTGCTGCCGGCCTCGTGCAAAAAGCGGATGTCGCCGCCCGCGCAGAACACGCCGAACGGCCCGTCCTTGCCATTGCCGCGGATCGCCACGGCCTGCACGCGCGCGTCATGCTGCCATGCGAGCAGCACCCCCATGAGCGCGCGCACCATGCCGAGCGACAGCGCATTGAGCGCACGCGGGCGGTTCAGCGTGATCAGGCCCACGCCGCCGCGCACTTCGCTTTGGACTTCTGCATTCTGTTCAGTGGGTTGCGTCGTCATCTTTGCTCCTTTCGTCTGGTGGTGGCACACATCAGGCATTTTCGCGGCTTGCGCGCTTGCGCTCGTGCTCCTTCAAAAAGCGCTTGCGCAGGCGGATGCTTTTGGGCGTGATCTCGACGAGCTCGTCGTCCTCGATGAATTCCACCGCGTATTCGAGCGTGAGCTCGATCGGCGGCGTGATCTTGATCGCGTCTTCTTTGCCGCTGACGCGGAAATTGGTCAGCTGCTTGGTGCGCGTGGCGTTCACCACGAGGTCGTTGTCGCGGCTGTGGATGCCCACGATCATGCCCTCATACACCGGATCGCCCGCCTTCACGAACATGCGCCCGCGGTCGTCGAGCTTGCCCAGCGCGTAGGTGAAGATTTCGCCGTCGTCCATCGAAATCAGCACGCCGTTCTTGCGCCCGCCGATCTCGCCCTTGTACGGCTCGTAGCCGTCGAAGATGTTGCTGATCAGCCCCGAGCCGCGCGTGAGGTTCAAAAACTCGTTCGAAAAGCCGATCAAGCCGCGCGCCGGGATGCGATATTCGAGCCGCACGCGCCCGCGCCCGTCGGGCTCCATGTTCACGAGCTCGCCCTTGCGCTCGCCCAGCGCCTGCATCACGCCGCCCTGGTGGCCTTCTTCGATGTCGGCGGTCACGAGCTCTATGGGCTCGCAGCGCTCACCGTTGATCTCCTTGAACACCACGCGCGGCTTGCCCACGGCGAGCTCGTAGCCCTCGCGGCGCATGTTTTCGAGCAGGATGGTCAGGTGCAGCTCGCCGCGGCCCGAGACTTCGAACACGCCGTCCTCGTCGGTTTCCTTCACGCGCAGCGCGACGTTGCTTTGCAGCTCTTTTTGCAGCCGGTCCCAGATCTGGCGGCTCGTGACGAACTTGCCCTCGCGCCCCGCGAGCGGGCTGGTGTTGACGCAGAAGTTCATGGTCAGCGTGGGCTCATCGACCTGCAGCATGGGCAGCGGGCGCGGGTTCGCCGGGTCGGTCACGGTGACGCCTATGCCTATGTCTTCGATGCCGTTGATGAGCACGATGTCGCCCGGCCCGGCCTCGGTGACCTGCACGCGATCGAGCCCCTCGAAGGTCAGCACCTGGTTCACGCGGCCTTTGAACGACTTGCCCTCGGGCCCTTCCATCACGAGCACGTCCTGCCCTGGGCGCAGCGTGCCCGCGTTGATGCGGCCCACGCCGATGCGGCCGACGAAGCTGTTGTAGTCGAGCGCCGAAATCTGCAGCTGCAGCGGCGCGCTCGGGTCGCCCTGGTGCGCAGGCACGTGCTTCAGGATGGTTTCGAACAGCGCCGACATGTCCGGCCCCCACTGCTCGCCGGGCGCGCCCTCTTGCAGCGAGGCCCAGCCGTTGATGCCCGAGGCATAGACCACGGGAAAGTCGAGCTGCTCGTCGGTCGCGCCGAGTTTGTCGAACAGGTCGAACGCAGCGTTGATGACCTTGTCGGGATTGGCGCCGGGCTTGTCCACCTTGTTGACCACGACGATGGGCTTCAAGCCCAGCGCGAGCGCTTTTTTGGTGACGAAGCGCGTCTGCGGCATCGGGCCTTCTTGCGCGTCGATCAGCAGCAGCACGCCATCGACCATGGAGAGCGCGCGCTCGACCTCACCGCCGAAGTCCGCGTGGCCCGGGGTGTCGACGATGTTGATGTGCGTGCCGCCCCAGCTCACGGCGCAGTTCTTGGCCAGGATGGTGATGCCGCGCTCGCGCTCGATGGCGTTGTTGTCCATCACGGTATCGACCACTTTTTCGTGCGCGGCAAAGGTGCCCGACTGGCGCAGCAGTTGATCGACCATGGTCGTCTTGCCGTGGTCCACGTGGGCGATGATGGCGATGTTGCGAATTTGTTGGCTCATGGTGTTTCCGATGGGCCGCCGGCCGAGGCGGGCGGCAAGTTTTGCAGGATTTGTTGAACTTCGATGGGGCTCAGCAGGCGGTCGGGCACGAGCTCGCCCGCCTGGACATGCGCGCTGCCCAGCAGCACGCGCGGACGCTCGGCAAACACGGCGACTTGCGCCGCATCGGGCCAGCGCCCGCGCAGACGCGCGCCGCACAAAAAGCGCCCGGCATGCTCATCCGCGAGCGTGACAGGCACGTGTGCGGCCAGCAGCACCTCGGGCGGCAGCAGGGCGCGCAGGCGCTGCGCCTCGTCCATGGCTTCGAGCTGCGCGAGCGTGAGGCACTGCGCCTCGCTAAACGGCCCCGTGGCCGTGCGCCGCAGCCGCGTCAGATGCCCGCCGCAGCCTAAGGCGCGGGCTATGTCCTCGCCCAGCGTGCGGATGTAGGTGCCTTTGCTGCACTTTACTTTGATTTCGATAGCTGCTTGCGCTTGCTGCGTCTGCGTCAAGGCCAGATTCAATGCATGAATCGTGACCTCGCGCGGCGCACGCTCGACTTCGACACCGGCGCGTGCGTATTCGTACAGCGCCTTGCCGTCTTTCTTGAGCGCGCTGTGCATGGGCGGCACCTGACGGATGCGGCCCAAAAAGCGCTGGCGCACGGCTTCGAGCAGCGCGGGCGTGATCGGTGGCACGTCGCAGCGTGCGCTCACCTCGCCTTCGGCGTCGCCCGTCGTGGTGCTCACGCCGAGCAGCAGGGTGGCTTCGTAGCTCTTGTCGGCGTCCAGGTGTAGCGCGCTGAACTTGGTCGCGGCACCAAAGCACAGCGGCAGCACGCCCGTGGCAAGCGGGTCGAGCGTGCCCGTGTGCCCGGCCTTTTCGGCGCGCAGCAGCCACTTGGCCTTTTGCAAAGCCTGGTTGCTCGAGAGGGCTAGCGGTTTGTCGAGCAGCAACACCCCATGCACAGGGCGCCGCTGCACCCTGGTGCGTGGCGCGTTCATCGCTTATTCGTCTTTGGCGCGCGAGGAAACCGCCTTGGCGATCAAGGCGTTCATGTCTGCCGCACGCTCGGTCGTGCGGTCATAGATGAAGTGCAGCGTGGGCACGGTGTGGATGTGCAGGCGCTTGAACAAGTGATTGCGCAAATGCCCTGCGGCGTGGTTGAGCGCCTCTTGCGCCACCAGCGGGTCGCCCGTGAGCACGCTGAAAAACACTTTCGCGTGCGCATAGTCGGGCGAGATTTCGACGCTTTGCAGCGTCACCATGCCCACGCGCGGATCCTTGAGCTCGCGTGCGATCAGCTCCGACAAGTCGCGCTGGATCTGGTCGGCAATGCGGTAGCCGCGGTTGGGAACGGTGCTCTTGCGTGGCATGGAACGGTGGGACGGACGGACTTTGAATCAAAAACCATAGCTGCCAGCGCTCGATGAACGAGCACTGACAGCCATTTTCATCACAAGGTGCGGGCGATTTGCTTGATTTCAAAGAACTCGAGCTGGTCGCCCTCTTTGATGTCGTTGTAGTTCTTGAGCTTGATACCGCACTCGAAGCCTTCCTTGACCTCGCGCACGTCGTCCTTCATGCGCTTGAGCGACTCGATCTCACCCGTGTAGATGACCACGTTGTCGCGCAGCAGGCGGAAACGCGCATCGCGCCGCACCACGCCCGAGGTGACGTAGCAACCCGCCACGGTACCGATCTTGGAGGCCACGAACACCGTGCGGATCTCCGCCGTGCCTATGACTTCCTCTCGCTGCTCGGGTGCGAGCATGCCCGACATGGCCGCCTTCAGGTCATCGACGGCGTCGTAGATGATGTTGTAGTAGCGGATGTCCACGCCATTGCTCTCGGCGAGCTTGCGTGCATTCGCGTCGGCGCGCACGTTGAAGCCGATCACCACCGCCTTGGACGCGATCGCGAGGTTGATGTCGGACTCGCTGATGCCACCCACACCCGCGTACACGAGCTGCACCTTGACCTCGTCGGTCGAGAGCTTGAGCAGCGACTGCGCCAGCGCCTCCTGCGAGCCCTGCACGTCGGCCTTGAGGATGATGGGCAGGGTCTTGACCTCGCCCGCCGTCATCTCGGCAAACATGTTTTCGAGCTTCGCGGCCTGCTGCTTGGCGAGCTTGGTGTTGCGGAACTTGCCCGCGCGGTAGGTGGCGATCTCGCGCGCACGGCGCTCGTCGCTGAGCACCATGAACTCGTCGCCGGCCTGCGGCACTTCGGTCAGGCCCAGGATTTCGACCGGGATCGAGGGCCCGGCGGACTTCACCGAACGGCCGTTTTCGTCGAGCATGGCGCGCACGCGGCCGTAGGTCTGGCCGGCCAGCACCACGTCGCCCACCTTGAGCGTGCCCGACTGCACGAGCACCGTGGCCACGGGGCCGCGGCCCTTGTCGAGCTTGGCTTCGATCACCAAGCCCTTGGCCGGCGCATCGACCGGCGCCTTGAGCTCCAGCACTTCGGCTTGCAGCAACACCTGCTCGAGCAGCTCGTCGATGCCCTGGCCGGTCTTGGCCGACACCGGAACGAAGGGCGCATCGCCGCCGTACTCCTCGGGCACCACCTCCTCGGCGATGAGCTCCTGCTTGACGCGATCGGGGTTGGCGTCGGGCTTGTCGATCTTGTTCACCGCGACCACGATGGGCACGCCCGCAGCCTTGGCGTGCTTGATCGCCTCTTTCGTCTGCGGCATCACGCCGTCGTCGGCGGCCACGACCAGGATCACGATGTCGGTGGCCTGGGCGCCGCGCGCGCGCATGGCCGTGAACGCCTCGTGGCCCGGCGTGTCGAGGAAGGTGATGGTGCCGCGCTGCGTCTGCACGTGGTAGGCGCCGATGTGTTGCGTGATGCCACCGGCCTCGCCCGCGGCCACCTTGGCGCGACGGATGTAGTCGAGCAGCGAAGTCTTGCCATGATCGACGTGGCCCATCACGGTCACCACGGGCGGGCGCGGCAGCAGCGGCACGTTGGCGTGCGCGGCATCTTCCTCGGCGAACGCCTCGGGGTCGTCGAGCGCGGCCACCACGGCCTTGTGGCCCAGTTCCTCGACCGCGATCATCGCCGTGTCCTGGTCCAGCGGCTGGTTGATCGTGACCATCTGCCCCATCTTCATGAGCACCTTGATCACTTCCGACGCCTTGACCGACATCTTGTGCGCGAGCTCGGCCACGGTGATGGTCTCGGGCACGTGCACTTCGAGCACGCGCGCCTCAGGCGCAGCCGACTGCTGGCGCTGGTCGTCGCGCTGGTCGCGCTCGTGGCCACGGCGCCCTTTGGGGCCGGCGCGCCAGGCGCTGCGCCCCACGCCGCTGCTCGTATCGCCGCGCGTCTTGATCTCTTTTTTCTTGGCCGCGTCGCCCGCCCAGCTCGACGACAGCTTGGCCGACTTGACTTCCTTGCTGCCGCCAGGCGCGGCCGGCGCCGCCGTGCGCGCAGCGCCGCCCGCACCGGCACCCGCCTGGGCCGCCGGCTTGTGCAAAGTGCCTTTTTTGGCGTCGCCCGCAGGCTTGGCCGCGGGTTTGGGCTCTTCTTTTTTCTCTTCCTTCTTGGCCACCATCACGGATTTTTTGGGCGTGGCCAGCATGGAACGAATGGCCGCAGCCTCGGCCTCGGCCTTGCGCCGGCGCGCTTCGAGGTCCGCGGCACGCGCGGCCTCTTCTGCGGCGCGCGCTTTGGACTCGGCCTCGGCCTTTTCACGCTCGGCCTGCTGCTGCGCCGCACGCGCTGCAGCCTCTTCGGCCTGCTCGCGCACTGCCTCTTGCTGGGCCGCCGTGGCCTTGGCTTTCTTTTCGGCCTCTTGCGCAGCGTAGGCAGCGGCGCGTTCGTCGGCTTCACGCTCGCGCCGCGCGCGCTCTTCGCGCTCTTGTTGCTCGCGCGCTTCGCGCTCGCGCCGCTCCTGCGCCAGCGCTTCTTCCTGGCGCCGGATCAGCTCGGCCTGCTGGCGCGCCTCTTCCTCGCGGCGCTCCCATTCGTGCTCCTGGAGCTCCTCGTGCGCTTGCACCTGCGGCTGCGCTTGCGCCGCGGCAGGCATCTCGGCGCCCGCCTCGGCCGTGTCCTCGCGCTTGATGAAGGTGCGTTTTTTGCGCACCTCGACCTGGATGGTGCGCGCCTTGCCGCTCGCATCGGCCTGCTTGATCTCGGTGGTGGATTTCTTCACCAGGGTGATCTTTTTGCGGTCGCCCGAAGCGGTGCCGTGGCTGGCCTGCAAGTAGGCGAGCAGCTTTTGCTTGTCGACCTCGGTGAGCCGGTCGGAAGCGCTGGCCTTGGCCACGCCTGCGGCGCGCAACTGGTCGAGCAGGACGGCCGGGGATTTCTTGAGTTCGGTGGCGAACTCTGCAACGGTATTACTGGACATAAATGCTTCGTGCCTCCCTGACCCTCATTGCTGGCCCGCAAACCAGTGTTCGCGCGCTTTCATGATCAAGGCTTTGGCCTCTTCCTCGGATTGGCCGGTGATGGCCGTCAGTTCATCGACGGCCAGGTCGGCCAGATCGTCGCGCGTGTGCACGCCGTGTTCCGCCAGCTTGGCGATCGTCTCGGCCGTGAGCCCTTCGATGTCGCGCAGGTCTTGCGACAGCTCCTCTACGCCTTCTTCGCGCGCGATTTCCATCGTCAGCAGCGCATCCTTGGCGCGCGCGCGCAGTTCATTGACCGTGTCCTCGTCCAGCGACTCGATCGCCAGCATTTCCTGCAGCGGCACGTAGGCGACTTCTTCGAGGCTCGAAAACCCTTCGGCGACCAGGATGTCGGCGATCTCCTCATCGACGTCGAGCTTTTCCATGAACAGCTTGCGCAGCGCCGCGGTTTCCTCGGCCTGCTTTTGCGCCGACTCGGCCGCGTCCATGATGTTGATCTTCCAGCCCGTGAGCTCAGAGGCCAGACGCACGTTCTGGCCGCCGCGGCCGATCGCGATGGCGAGGTTTTCTTCATCGACCACCACGTCCATCGCGTGCTTTTCCTCATCGACCACGATGGACTGCACGTTGGCCGGCGCAAGCGCGCCGATCACGAACTGCGCCGGGTCTTCCGACCACAGCACGATGTCGATGCGCTCGCCCGCGAGCTCGTTGCTCACGGCGTTCACGCGCGAGCCGCGCACCCCCACGCAGGTGCCTATCGGGTCGATGCGCTTGTCGTGGCTCAGCACCGCGATCTTCGCGCGGCTGCCGGGGTCGCGCGCGCAACTTTTGATTTCGAGCAAACCTTGCTCGATCTCGGGCACTTCCTGGCGAAACAGCTCGATCATGAACTCGGGCGCAGCACGCGAGAGGATGATGGGCGCACTGCGCAGCGTCGGATCGATCTCGAGGATGACGGCGCGTACCCGGTCACCGATGCGCAGGTTCTCCTTGGGGATCATCTCGCTGCGCTTGAGGCGCCCTTCGACGCGGCCGCTCTCGATGATCAGGTCGCCCTTGTCCATGCGCTTGACGGTACCGCTGAAGATTTTTTCGCCGCGGCTCAAAAAGTCGCTGAGCAGCGTCTCGCGCTCGGCATCGCGGATTTTTTGCAGGATCACCTGCTTGGCCGCCATCGCACCGATGCGCCCGATCGGCACCGACTCGACGGGCTCTTCGATGTATTCACCCACCTGGATGCCTGGCACACGCTCGCGCGCGTCCATGAGCAGCTCTTCGGCGTCGGGGTTTTGCAAGCCGGCCTCGTCGGGCACGACCAGCCAGCGGCGGAAAGTCTCGTAGTCGCCCGTATCACGATCGACCGCCACGCGGATATCCACATCACCCTTGTAGAGCTTTTTCGTGGCCTGCGCGAGCGCCGCCTCGACGGCAGCCTGCACCACGTCGCGCTCCACGTTCTTCTCGCGCGAGATGGCATCGATCAACATCAACAATTCGCGATTCATGCGACAACTCTCCTGTAATCCAATCCTTGTGCCCGCGGCGCGTGCGGCTTGCGCCGCCGCTCAGGCACCGCGCCCTTTGAAGTCCACGATGGGCGCAAGCCGCGCCTCGCGCAGCTCGTCGAGCGTAAAGCCCAGCACCTGCACGGGCGCGGGCGCACGCTTTTTGCTCACCCTCTGCCCAGGCTTGGGCGCGGGCGCATCGCTCCAGACGATCTGCCAGCCCCCCGCATCGGAGCGCTCCAGCGTGCCGCGAAACTTCTTGCGCAGCGCATGCACTTGGCCCGCCGCCGCACCGCCTATGGGCGCCTTGAGGGTGATGTCGATCACCGCCCCCGTGAAGCGCACGAAATCCTGCTCATGGCGCAGCGGCCGGTCTATGCCCGGCGAAGACACCTCGAGGCGCTTGTAATCGACCCCCTCGACCTCGAGCGCAAACTGCAGCTGACGCGTGACCCGCTCGCAGTCCTCCACGGTCACGAAGCGCTCGACTGGCTCGACTGGCTCGATCGGCCCAGCGGGCTCTGCCGACTCCACCGGCCCGCTCGACGCGGCGACCTGCCCGGCGGCCGCCTGCGGCGGCGCCCATGGCATGTCTATGGTCACGCGCAGCAAGCCCCCCGCAGAGCGCTCGACCTCCACCAGGTCGTAACCCAGCCCGCGCACCACTTCTTCGACGACTCGCTGCAATGCCACAAAAATCCGTTCCCCGCCAGAAAAAACAAAAACCCGACAACCCTGAAAAATCTGCGGTCAACAACAGAAATCCCAAGGCTTCGAGCTCCCGAACCGATAACCCACGATGACCGAGCCAAAAAAAAGGGGCGGTTGATTCCCGCCCGCTCGGTCGTTAGCCGGCCATTGTAGCCGTGCATTGGCAACTTTGCAAGCAAAAAGGACGCCAAGCGCACGTTCGGTGGAACGTTCGATGAAACAATACGCCCGTATGCCAGACTTGCCCGCCACCTGCGTGCCGGTGGCGGTTGCGGTGATCAACACGCGAAACAATACGCCCGTATGCCAGACTTGCCCGCCACCTCTGCGGCCTCATCTTCCCTGCCCGGCACCGACACCGCCAACCAGGCGCCGGCGCGCACAGACGCCGCCACGCGCACGCCTTGCGCGCCCTGGTGGGGCCCGGCGCGCATGCCTTTTTTGTTGCTCACGCTCGCCTGCATGGCCTGGGCGGTGGCTTGCTGCCGCTGGCTCGCACAGCACGGCGGCAACGCGTTGCACTGGAGCGATGCAGCACTCGCCACCCTGGGCGCGCTCGCCGCGCATGGGGGCACCAACGCACTCAACGAATACGTCGACTTCCGCTCGGGTCTGGACGCATGCGCACAGCGCACGCCATTCAGTGGCGGCAGCGGCACCCTGCCCGCGCGCCCGCGCCTCGCCGCCGTGGCGCTGGGACTGGGCGTCGGCGGCCTGGCCTTGAGCGCCGCGCTGGGCTTGTATTTTCTCTGGCACCACCCCGCCAGCCGGCCCCTTTTGCTGCCGCAGGGGCTCGCGGGCCTTGCGCTTGCCGCCGCCTACACGCCCTGGATCACGCGCCACCCCTGGCTGTGCCTGCTCGCGCCGGGCCTGGGCTTTGGTCCGCTGATGACGCTGGGCACGACCGCAGTGCTGCTCGACGGCCCGGGCCCACAGGCCATCGCCACCATGGCCGTCGCGGCGCTGCTGCCTTTTGGCCTTGCCAATGCGCTGTTGCTACTCAACCAGTACCCCGACATCGAAGCCGACCGCCGCGTGGGCCGGCGCACGCTGCCCATGGTGCTGGGCCCATCGCGCACCTGGCCCGTGCTCGCCCTGCAATACCTGCTCGCTTACGGCGCCTTGCTCGCGTGTGTCGGGGCGCTGGGCTTGCCGCGCCCTGCGCTGCTGGGGCTGCTCACCGCGCCCTTGGCCGCACGAACCGTGCACGGCGCAATGCACCACGCGCACCACACCGCCGCGCTGCTGCCCACGCTGCGCCGCAACGTGCGCGTGTGCCTGCTCACGCTCTTGCTGGCCGCCATGGGCGTGGCGATGGGATCTTGAACGCCCCACCCCACTTCTTCACACACGCATCCATGTCGCGCGCCCCTTTCACCTTCACGCGCCGCCTTGCGCGGCGTTTGTTTTGGCAACGAATGCTACATTTTTCGCAGTGGCAAAGTACCTTGCTTTGGGCGATGGTGGCTGGTTTTCTGGGTGCCTTGGCAACGCTGGGATTTCGCTTTCTGCTCTATGCACTCGACCGCCTGGCGCTGGGCCGCGGCGGCAGCCTGGTGGCCATCGCGCAAAGCCTGCCCTGGTGGGCACGCCTGCTGAGTCCGACGGTGGGCGGCCTGCTGGCCGGGCTGCTGCTGGTGCTCGCGCGGCGCCTCGCACAACGCAGCGCCCGGCAAGGCAGGCCGCAAAGCGAAGCGTCCGACTACATGGAAGCCGTGGTGCTGGGCGACGGGCGCATCCCCGTGGCGCAGACGCTGGTGCGCAGCGCCTCGTCGCTGCTCTCCATCGCCAGCGGTGGCTCGATCGGGCGCGAGGGCTCCATGGTGCAGCTCGCGGCGCTGTGCGCGTCCGTGCTCGGGCAGCGGTTGCGCTTTCCCGTCGAACACTTGCGCCTGCTCGTGGCCTGCGGAGCGGCAGCCGGTATCACCGCAGCGTACAGCGCGCCGATCGCGGCGGCGTTTTTCATCGCCGAAATCGTGCTCGGCTCGATCGCCATGGAAAGCGTGGGGCCGATTTTGATCGCCTCGGTCTGCGGCCACATCACCATGCAGCGCTTCGGCCTGGGCGCACCGCCCTACACCCTGCCCGCGTTTGCCGAAGTCACCGGGCCCGAGGTGGCGCTGTTCGCGCTGCTGGGCCTCTTCATGGGCGGCGGCGCGGCGCTGTTTCTGCAGGGCATGAACCGCAGCAAGCACCTGTTCGCGCGCCTAGCGCCGCCGCTGCCGCTGCGGCTCGCGCTCGGGGGGTTGGTGGTGGGGCTGATTTCGATCTGGCTGCCGCAGGTTTGGGGCAACGGCTACAGCGTGGTCAACCAGGTGCTGCAACAGGGCGACAGTATGGGCTGGAGCTGGCTGCTTTTGCTGCTCGCCGCGAAGATGGTGGCCACCTTTGCCACCGTGGGCTCGGGCGCGGTGGGCGGCGTGTTCACGCCCGCGCTGTTTTGCGGCTGCTTCGTGGGCGAGCTGTTCGGCCTGGGCGTGCACGCCTTGTGGCCCGCCGCCTCGGCCGCGCCCGTGGCCTACGCGGTCACGGGTATGGGCGCCTTTCTCGCCGCGGCCACGCAGGCGCCCTTGATGGCCATCCTGATGATCTTCGAGATGACCTTGCGCTACGAAGTCATGCTGCCGCTGATGGCCTGCAGCGTGGTCGCCTACTTCGTGGCGCGCTCGATCGGTGCCGGCTCGATGTACGAGATCACCATCAAGCGCCGCGAACATGGCGACGAAAAGCTGCGCCTCGCGCAGCTGCGCGTGCGCGACCTAGTGCAGCCCACCGACACCGTGGTGCCGCCGGACGCCGACCTGGAAACCATGAGCCGCCTATTTCTGCAGCAGCACGTGAAGTATCTCTATGTGGTTGATGCACAGCGGCATTTCCTCGGCGTGGTGCCCCTGCCCGCGCTGAGCGCGCACGCCGCACGCACCCCTACTGCGCCACCGCCGCGCGCCGCCGACCTCCTGACACAGGAGCTGTGCCCGCTCACGCAAGACATGCAACTGGGCGAAGCGCTGCAGCGCTTTCTCGAACACCACGGCGAACGCCTGCCCGTGATCCGCTCCGCGCAAGACCCGGTACTGCTCGGCGCCGCGGACAAGAGCACGCTGCTGGCGACTTATGTGCGGCTGGCGCAGACGTGGTGAGGTGCGCCATGATCGGGGCCGATACCCCGACCCTGAATTACTCCGGCTTGCCCGCAATAGGCCGGAAAGACGCACTCACTCCCCCACCCCAAAGCGCGCCCCCAATGCTGCGTCGAGCCCGAATTGGGCCAGAAGGGCGTGCAGGCGCTCGGCGGCGCTGCGTTTTTTCTGCCCGGTGTGGCGCGCGATGATGAGTTCGTTTTTCAGGCTGTGTTCCCAGCCGACGAATTCGGTCACGGTGACGTGGTAGCCGCTGGCTTCGAGGCGCAGGCAGCGCAGCACGTTGGTGAGCTGGCTGCCGAATTCGCGCGTGTGTAACGGGTGGCGCCAGAGTTCGGCCAGCGGCGTGCGCGCGAGGTGCTGCGCCTTGTCGCGGCGCAGGCAGGCCGCGACTTCGGCCTGGCAGCAGGGCACGAGCACCATGGCGCGCGCCTTTTTTTGCAGCCCGAAGTCGATCGCATCGTCGGTGGCGGTGTCGCAGGCGTGCAGCGCCGTGACGATGTCGATGCGCTCTGGTAGTTCGGCAGCCTGCGCCGACGCGGCGGCCGGGAGGTTCAAAAAGCGCATGCGCTCGAAGCCCAGGCGCTGCGCCAGGGCGCGCGATTTTTCGACGAGCTCGGGGCGCGTTTCTATGCCATAGACCCAGCCGCGCCCGAGCGGCTTGAAATACAAGTCGTAGAGGATGAAGCCCAGGTACGACTTGCCTGCACCGAGGTCGGCCAGCGTGGGGCCGAACGCGGGGTCATGGCCATGCGCTGCGCACTCTTGCAGCAGGGGCTCGATGAATTGGTACAGGTGATAGATCTGCTTGAGCTTGCGCCGCGCATCCTGGTTGAGCCGCCCCTCGCGCGTGAGCAGATGCAGCTCTTGCAGCAGCGCGATGGACTGGCCGGGACGCAACTCAGCCGCGTCGGGATGCGTGGCCGCTGCGGCCGTGGCGGCGCTCGCAGGGCGTTTGCGCCGGGGAAGAGACGTGGTCATGGGCGGGATTGTGCCGGTTGGCAGGCAAGCCCCTTGCCTGACACGCCGCGACATTGCTACATTTTTTATTGCAAAATACTGATCATTAAATTGGCATGCAGCGCTCAAAAATTCAGCGCAAGCAGCTTCTGGAAAAAGAGCAAAAATGCAAGATGCTCCGCTTGCTGCAAGCCCTTGTCCTCTATGGTATTTTTGCCGGCTTTGCAGCGCCCGCGCTGGCATGGAGCATTCTTTTGATCCTGATCCTGATTTTTCTGGCCGGCCTGTGGGCCGGCGTGCAAAACGCCCTTGCGGGCGGTGGCTCTTTCATCACCTTGCCGGCGCTCATGCTCGCGGGCATGTCGCCGCTTGCGGCCAACATCACTTCGACGGTGGCACTGTTTCCGGGGCAGATCACCTCGGGGCTGGCGGGGCGGCGGCTCGTGACGGGTGCGGGGCGGCTGCCGTTCTGGGCGCTGTTCGTGATCAGCATCGCGGGCGGGGCGGCGGGCGGGTTGTTGCTGCTGCACACGCCGCCCACGGTGTTCGCGCGCCTCGTGCCCTGGCTGGTGCTGTTTGCCACGGTCGTTTTCGCGTGGGGGAGTTTTTTTCGCAAGACGGGCGATCAGGCCACACACATCGGCCCCGTGGCCGCGGGCATTGCGCAGTTTTTGATCGCCATCTACGGCGGCTACTTTGGTGGCGGCATCGGCTTTTTGATGATCGCCGCGCTCACCATGGCGGGCCTGCCCACGCGCAACGCCGGGGCCACCAAAAACGCGCTGGCCGGCGTCATGAACGCCTCGGCCGTGGCGCTGTTCGTCACCTCGCCGGAGTTGCACTGGCGCGAGGCGCTGGTGCTGTGCGCAGGCGCCATCGGCGGCGGGCTGATCGGCTCATGGGCGCTGCAGCGCGTGAACGAGCGCGCGCTGCGCGTGGCCATCGTGTGCATCGGGCTGGCGCTCACGGTGGGGTTGTTTTTGAAGCCGGTGTAGGGTAATTTGGGCGATTGATTAAAAAGCCGCTTAAAATTCAGGGAAAATTCATGGAACACGTGCAAGAACTCTGGATCATGTACAACCAATGCGCCAACCTGTTGGCTGAGTTGCTTGGCGGAACGGGTGGTATCGTGGGCGAATATGGCGAACATCTGGCTCTTCAGCATTATGGCGGCAAGCGTCTTCCGGCCTCCAACAAAAGTGCGGACATTGAAGGGCCCAACGGCAAACTGTACCAGGTGAAGTCCAGAAAATTGAGTGGCAGCACCTCTACTACGCAATTAGGTATCATCAGGTCGTGGGATTTTGATGTATTGGTGGTGATGATTTTTGACGCAAAAGGGTATTTGCTGAAAGCGCTGGAAATATCCAAGGACGTCGCCCAGGCATTGGCAAAGCCCAACAACCATCAAAACGGCTACGTGATCACCACGGATCAGGCATTTTTCAACCACCCGCAAGGCAAAGACATCACGAGCGATATTGCAAAATTTACGCCTCTCGCAGAAGACGTCCTTGTCAAGAAGCCAGATGCCATCCTCGCAGCTCCAAAGCATCATGCCCCAATGACAAAAATGCAAAAAGCCGTTGCCCTAGAAATTGTCAATGTGACGCCGAAGAAGGGCATTCACTTCTCGAATATCAATGAAGCCACTCCGGTCTGGTGGCTCGATATCCCGACATGGGAAATTGAATCCGAGAAATTGGAACTCATCACCTTTGTGTTACATGATCCTGATGGGCGCCGGCTGCACGTACTTGAAATCCCAACTGCGTTCCTTCGAGAAAACATCAAAAGTTTATGCTTTTGGTCCAAGAAGACCGGAGATTTCTATAGTTTTGTGCTTTCCACTGATCCGAAAAATAAATTCACCAACATAAGGCCTATTGATTCCGGATTGGATTTTTCAAAGTTTCTGAAAAAATCCGTCCCCACGCCATAATTCCATGAACCCCAATTGCCCAATGAATGCCAAACGCCACGCATTCACCATCGTCGCAGCAGTGTCGCGGCTGCATGATGCGGGCTACGGGCGCTTGCGTATTCTGTGCTACGTGAAGGACGGTATCAGTGCTTGGCGCCACAGGCTTTTTGCTTCTGACGGCTTCAACCCTGATGACGCGCCAGGGACGTTCTTGTATTCGCTGCCGGGCCGGAGCATTGCCACCGGCAAGAACTCCAGGGCCGTTGCGGCCCATTTGCTCAAGGCATTTCCCGAACTGATGCAGGCAGCGCAAGGCCCTTCAGACGACTATGCCGCCTGGCTTCGAAGCCTTTTGGTGCAGCACCCGGGCGCCGTCTTCGAGATGGAAGAGCCGGAACATGCGTTGGTCAATGGATGGCGCGTGAAGTCGCCGTTTTTCGGCGAGCGCCCGGACGACACCTTTGCCGTCCATTTTTTCAAATTGCTGCTTGATCGCCGGAATTCTCTCTCTGGTGGCGGCCTGGGTGTCGATGGTGAAAAGACCGTGACAAAGCGTGCGGCAGCCTATGATGCGGGCAAGATATCTCCCTGCCCCGCAGACGAGGTGTTTGCCTTGGCCAGGAGGATTGCTCAATGAGCAGAAGGCTGCTGTTTCTCCCCGATGCGCGCCGAGAATTTTTGTCGGCGGTGGCTTTGTACGAGGAGGCGAGGCCCGGCCTTGGGGCCGAGTTCGCTCGAGCCGTTGAGCAGGCGGCGGGAAGGGCGCTCGCTTTCCCTCGGTCTGGCGAGCCCTCGGTCGCGGATACACGCTGCGTCGGGGTTGCGGGGTTTCCGTTCTCGCTGTCGTATCGATCGCAGGGCGACGGCGCGCTGCTCGTCCTGGCTGTTGCGCGCCCCAGCAGATGGAATTACTGGGGCGGCGTCACCCGCCGTGGGTGAAAGACAAACATTCCGGCACGTTCGGCCACGTGCCGCGCCGCTGCACTGCATGGTCGTGTAATTGGGGTCAGATGGCAATTAGCAGCGCGTTCAGGGCCTGGTTGTGGGTGGACGGCGCTTTGCGCCGTTCGTTGGCCAGCATATTCAGGAATGCCTCCCCTTCCGCCGCCCCTACGTCGCGCGGGTGGCGCATGCCTTCCGCACGGCCATGCCAGCGGGTACAGCATCAAGTCTGTATCCCGTTGATGTGGGACAGCTTTGAGGATGATTCTGTGCCAAGAATATTCCGCACTGCCCAGCTTATCCGAAAGTATCTGCCGGATACATTACCTTGGGTCGCTTGAGGCGAACCCTGAGACCTCACCGCGATAGACTTCGAACAGAGGTGCAGATCATGAATCAAGCATATACGGCGGTTGTGAAGCAGGATGGGCCCTGGTGGATCGGCTGGATTGAAGAAATCCCTGGGGTCAATTGCCAGGAGCCCACTCGGGCCGAGCTCCTGGATTCTCTACGAGTTACGCTTGTGGAAGCACTGGAGATGAACCGCGAAGATGCCCGCCATGCGGCGGGCAATGACTATGAAGAACTCAGCATCGCTGTATGAAGCGGCGCGATCTGCTCCAGCATCTCACTGCTCACGGCTGTTCATTGTTGCGAGAAGGCGGCAGCCATTCCTGGTGGCACAACCCAACATTGAACAAACGAAGTGCAGTTCCTCGTCACAACGAAGTAAACGACTACCTGGTGAAAAAGATCTGCAAAGATCTTGGTGTTCCAGCACCATAGCGCGGCGCCAGCAGGCGCTTCAAGCCGATGCTCACGCCCTGCGCTGCGCTCCGGTGCGCTCCGGAGCGAGCGCGGCTTAAGCTGAGCGTTAGGACGCCCACATCGCACTCCGCAGGTAATTGGAATCTGACCCCATTACTGACCCCAATTATTCGTAACGCAGCTTCCATTTGCGACTGCTCTGTCGTTGTATCCGGGTACAGCCGATAGCTGGGTGCGACTATGGGCGCCACCGTCCGGGCCTGCACGACGATGATGCTGTGTATCGGAAAACGTGGGCCGGTAACGCAGGCGATATGGTCATTTCCTATGCCCCCACCGCCGGCAGCCCCGACAGCGCCTGCGCGAGTTCGCGCTCGTCGTAGGACTCGTCCTTGAGCTGGCCGGCGAAGTAGGCCTGGTAGGCGGCCATGTCGAAGTGGCCGTGGCCGCTGAGGTTGAAGAGGATGGTCTCGGCCTTGCCCTCGCGCTTGCAGCGCAGCGCTTCTTCGATTGCGCCCTTGACGGCGTGGTTGGCTTCGGGCGCGGGCACTATGCCTTCGGCGCGCGCGAACTGCACGCCCGCGGCAAAGCAGTCCACCTGGGTGTAGGCCACGGCTTCCATCAGGCCCAGCTCCCGGACGTGGCTCACGAGCGGCGCCATGCCGTGGTAGCGCAGGCCGCCGGCGTGAAAGCCTGGCGGCGTGAAGGTGCTGCCCAGCGTGTGCATCTTGGTCAAGGGCGTGAGGTGCGCGGTGTCGCCGTAGTCGTAGGCGTATTTGCCGCGCGTGAGGCTGGGGCAGGCGGCGGGCTCTACGGCCACGATGCGCGGCTTGGGGCCGCCGCGCAGGCCGTGGCCTATGAACGGGAAGGCGATGCCGGCAAAGTTGCTGCCGCCGCCGGTGCAGGCCACGACCACGTCGGGCCAGGTGTCGGCCATTTGCATCTGTTCCATGGCTTCGAGGCCGATGATGGTCTGGTGCAGCAGCACGTGGTTGAGCACCGAGCCCAGTGCGTATTTGGTGTCGTCGCGCTGGGCGGCGATTTCCACGGCCTCGCTGATGGCGATGCCGAGGCTGCCCGGATGGTCGGGGCGCTCGGCCAGGATGCGGCGGCCGTATGCGGTTTCCGTGCTGGGCGAGGCGATGCAGCGCGCGCCGTAGGTTTCCATGACGGCACGGCGGTAGGGTTTTTGCTCGTAGCTCACGCGCACCTGGAACACCTGCACGTCGAGCCCGAAGAGCTGCCCCGCAAACGCGAGCGAGGTGCCCCATTGGCCGGCGCCGGTCTCGGTGGTGAGGCGGCGCACGCCGGCCTGCGCGTTGTACCAGGCCTGCGGGATCGCGGTGTTGGGCTTGTGGCTGCCGGCGGGGCTCACGCCCTCGTATTTGTAGAAAATCTTGGCGGGCGTGCCCAGCGCCTTTTCGAGGCGGTGCGCGCGGTACAGCGGCGCAGGGCGCCACAGGCGAAACACCTCGCGCACGGGCTCGGGGATTTCGACCTCGCGCGTGGTGGTTACTTCCTGCTCGATCAGGCTCATGGGAAAGAGCGGCGCCAGGTCGTCGGGCGCGATGGGCTGCAGGGTCACGGGGTGCAGCACCACCGGCAGCGGCGCGGGCAGGTCGGCCTGGATGTTGTACCAGAAGCGGGGCATCTGGCTTTCCTGCAGCAGGTATTTGGTCGGGGAACTCATGCGTGCGTCTCCTTCAATAAACGAAAGCCATGGAGCGCACATGCGCCGCCATGGCAGAATTTGCTATATTTTTGATTGCAAAATTTGCATCATGAAAACGACCTCTAGCGCAGGTATTATCTGCGCTTAAAGCTCACTTTTCCGTTAGCAAAAACCAATCATTGGCGGTTTTGGCGCCGCCTAGCAGCCTGTCGGACTTTGGGCGTCGAAAGCGAGAAGGTGCCCCAGCGAGGCCAGTTTTTGCCGGATTCGCAGCCCCATAGCGGGACTATGGGGCAAGAAGCCGGTAAAAAATGGGCCGCTGCGGCGCATTCGCAGCCGACGATTCCAAAGTCCGACAGGCTGCTAGGCTCACTGCGCTTGGGGCTCATCGGCCGCGGGCTCGACCACGATCGCCATCGAGCGCGTGATGCGGGCCTTGACCTGGTCGCCGACTTTGACTTTTTCGAGGCGCGCCGGGTCGCTCACGTGCACGTCATAGAGGCGGTCGTTGGCGTCGCGCAGCGTGACCACGCTGCGGGTGCGGTCCAACGCCTCGACGTTGGCGACGACGACGATGGTCTGGCGCGCCAGGCCGCCGGGCTGGCCGCTGGGCAGCGGACGCTCGCCCACGCGCTCGACGCGCTCGCGTATGCCAGAGCCGTTTTTGGCCAGCTCCAGCGCAATGCTGACGTGGTAGCGCACGTGCACGCGGTCACCGCGCTGGATTTTTTCGAGGTTTTGCACCTCGGGGCCGACCTGATAGATCGAATAGCCGCCGCCAGGCCGCTTGATGACGATTTGGCGCGCCGCCGTGTCCACGTCGACCACGATGCCCGTGCCGCTCACCGTCATTTCTTTGAGATCGGCGTCCTCGACCTTCTGGTGCTTGTGCCCCGCAGGGTGCTTTTGCGCCATCGCTGCGGGCGTGGCCATGCCCAAGGTAGCGGCCAAAGCCAGCGCCGACCAGGGCAGGAATTTGCGGGCTTGGGAGGAAACTCGAAGGCTTGCTTTCATCAGGGACTCCTGGGTGGTGAGGGAAAGAGGGGTGGAGGATTTTCACACCGGGGCGTCACGCAGCCCGCGCTTGCAGCCACGCGCCCAATTGCCCGGCGGGCATGGCCTTGGCGAGCAGCCAGCCCTGGTAGTGGTCGCATTGCGCAGCGCGCAGAAAGTCGAGCTGGGCCTGCGTTTCCACGCCCAAAGCATACTCTGTAAAAGCAAAGCGTCGGTCAAGCAACTTGCTTGCCACGTTGGCGACTGCGCAGCCGTGCGCTGCCGCCCTGCCCCGCGCGCTACTCCAGCGGCCGCAGCAGCTCGGCCAGATCGTCCTCGGTGAAGAGCGGCTCCTTGCGCGCGCTGGCGCCGCTGTACATGCTGCTGGCGAGCTCGGCCTTGCGCTCTTGCAGCGCGAGGATGCGCTCTTCGATGGTGCCCTGCGCGACGAGCTTGAGCACCCACACGCTTTGCGTCTGGCCGATGCGGTGCGCGCGGTCGGTGGCCTGGGCTTCGACGGCGGGGTTCCACCACGGGTCGTAGTGGATCACGGTGTCGGCCTGCGGCAGGTTGAGCCCCACGCCGCCGGCCTTGAGGCTGATGAGAAAGAGCGGCACTTCGCCGCTCGTGAAGCGGTCGATGACCTCGTCGCGCTTGCGCGTCTGCCCTGTGAGCTTGGCCCACTGCAGCTTGTGCTTGTGCAGCTCTTGCTCGATCAGCGTGAGCATGCTCGTGAACTGCGAAAACAGCAAAATGCGCCGCCCTTCGGCAAGCATTTCGGGCAAGAGCTCCATGAGCTGCTCGAGCTTGGCCGAGGTCTTGACCTTTTTTGCGGCATCGAGCGGCACCAGGCGCGGGTCGCAGCACACCTGGCGCAGCTTGAGCAGCGCGTCGAGGATGGTGATCTGCGACTTGGCCAGGCCCTTGGCCGCGAGCGCCTCGCGCACGGTTTTTTCCATGCCCAGGCGTATGGTTTCGTACAGGTTGGCCTGCGCGCCCGAGAGCTCTACGCGCAGCACGGTTTCGACCTTGGGCGGCAGCTCGTGCGCCACCAGCGCCTTGGTGCGGCGCAGCATGAAGGGCGTGATGCGCGCGCGCAGCTGCGCCAGGCGCTCGGCGTCGCCGTGCTTTTCGATGGGCGTGCGGTACAGCTCGGTGAAGCGCTTCTGGCTGCCCAGAAAGCCCGGCATCAAAAAGTGGAACAGGCTCCAGATTTCGCCCAGGTGGTTTTCCATGGGCGTGCCGGTGAGGCACAGGCGGTGGCGCGTGTCGAGCGCGTACACCACCTGCGCGGCGTGCGTGCTGGCGTTTTTGATGTGGTGCGCCTCGTCGAGCACCACGATATGCCAGGGGTTTTGCAGCCAGCGCTCGCGGTCGCGCTGCAGGATCGAATACGGCGCGATCACCAGGTCGTATTCAGAGAGCGTTTGCGCCACCTCGTGCCGCTCCTTGCCGTGCAGCACCAGGCTGCGCAGCTGCGGGCAAAAGCGCGCGGCCTCGCGCTGCCAGTTGCCCAGCAGGCTCACGGGGGCAACGATGAGCGCGGGGCGGTCGAGCCGGCCCGCGTCTTTTTCGACCTGGATGTGCGCGAGGGTCTGCAAGGTTTTGCCCAGGCCCATGTCGTCGGCGAGGATGCCCGCGAGGCCGTGCGCGCGCAAAAACTGCAGCCAGTTCAAGCCCTGCTGCTGGTAGGGGCGCAGGCTGGCCTGCACGCTCGCGGGCACGGCCACTTCGGGCAAGGCAGCCTGGCCGCGCAGCTGCTGCAGCAGCGCACGCAGCGCCTCGGCGCCCTGCCACTGTGCGCCTTCGCCGAGCGCGGCGCTCGCGCGTAGCGCCTCCAGGCGCGACAGGCGCAGGCCGTCGCCCGCAAAGTCGTGCCCGCGCTCGCCCACGAGTTCGAGCAGCGCGGCCATCCAGGGCTTGAGCGGCTCGGTGGGCAGGCGCACGAAGCCCTCGCCGCCGGGCATGGGCAGAAACACGTAGGGCGGCAACGTGGGCTCGCCCGTGGCGGGGTTGGGCGGGTGCGCGGCCGCCGCATCGATGAGGTCGGGCAGCCAGGGCAGGATGTTGTGGCGCTGGCCGTCGATTTCCATGCCCAGCGAGAGCGTGAACCAGGGCGAGGTGCTGTCGTCGCCTTCGTGCAGGCCCGCGTCCTCGGCCCCGCCCGCACCTTCAGGGTGCATGCGCACGTCGAGCACGTCGGCATGGCGCACCCAGCCGGCGAGCTCGGGCGCGAGCGTGAGTGCAAAGCCTTCGGCGCGCAGCGGCGCAAAGTCCTGCTCGAACCATTCGAGCCAGGTGCTTTGCAGCGCCGGGCCAGGCAGGTAAAAGCGCCCCGCGTCCGTGCCCAGCAGGCCCAGCGCCTGCAATCGCGCAAAGGCTGCGCGCTCGGCCTCGGGCTGGCGCACGAGCAGGATGCGCCGGGTCTTGGCCACGGCGGCCGCATCCGCAGCATCTGCCGCCGCAGCGTCGGCCGCAGGCGCATCGAGCAGCACGGGCGCGCCGTCCAGCCCCCACCAACCGCGGTGGCCCTGGTAGTCGAACTGCAGCTGCGCGGTGATCAGACCCTGCACGGGGCGCTCGGCCAGCGGCGTGGGCGCAAGCGTCAGCCAGGCTTGCGGCGCACCGCCTTCGACGCGCTCTATTTCCGGCAGCACCGGCGGCAGCGGCAGCCGGCCCAGGCGCTGCACGAGGTGGTTTTGCTGCTGGCGCAGCGCGCGCTCGTCCAGGGCCGGGGCGTGCAGCAGCAGCTCGAGCTGCGCGGGTGTGAAGCCGTCGGTCTGCAGCAAGCCCGTCAGGCCCAGCTCCAGGTCGAGGTACAGCGGTGGATCGTTCAGGCACAGCCAGACGCGCGGCGCGGCGGTGCCGGCGGTGGCGGTGGTGCCGGCGCTGGCGGCTGGGGTGGGCGTTGCGGAGCGGCTCGGCACCGCGGCGCCGGGCGCCGGGATGGCGGGTGCGCTGGATGCGGCGGCCATGTCGGCTGCGGCTTGTGCTGCTGTGGCGGCGCCCGGTGCCTGCAGCAGCTCGGGCGACGCCTCTTGCGCCGGCGCCTCTTGCGCCGGCACCTCTTGCAGCGGCGCGGCGAGCCGGGCGCAGAGTTGCCAGAGGCGCGGCGCCGGTGCTTCGGTGGCTGCTTCGGCGGCTGCCTCGGCCGCAGCGTCGGACGGGGCTGCCTTGGCGGCCCTGCGTGCTTTGTCCGGCGCCACCTCCTGCCATGCCCAGTCGAGCGCGCGCGGCGGCCCCCAGCGCAGCGGCATGCCGAGCTCGTGGGTCTCGGTGGCGGCAAACAGGCGCCCCGTGCCCGCGGCCATCTCGAGCGCCATCACGCTCAACCGCCCTTCGAGCACGGCGCTCGGCAGGCTGCCGCTGTAGTGGTAGTAGTAGCCATACGAGGACACTTGCGGCACGCTCGCGAGCAGCTGCAGTATCTGGCGATCGGCTTCGCTCGCGTGGTCGTAGGCCTGGTTGCCGGGGCCGGGCGGAGTGCGGATGTTGCGCGGCTTGGCCCAGCCGCCCGAGACTTTGGGCGTGGACAGCACGGCCTCGAGCCGCAGCAGTGGCCGGCGCGAAGTGCGGCCCTGCACCGAAAGCAGGTACAGGTATTGGTCGATGCGCGGCGCGCGGCGCTCGCCCTGCGCAGCGCGCGGGCCGCGCTGGGACGGCTGCAGCTCGGCGCTGTCGAGCGCTATCAGCCAGTCGAGCAGCCTGGCCTCGGCCTGCAGGCGCTCTTGCTCGGCGCGCTGCGCCCGCAGCCGCTCGCGTTCCTCGGGGCTGGGCTCCGGCGCCGCGGCCATCTCGGCGGGCGCAATGCCGTGCGTCTGCAGCCAGCGCTGCCCCTGGTACGCGGCCTTGAGCGAGAGCGCGACGGCGTGCTTGCATTGAAAGCCCACCGGGCAGGTGCAAAGGCCCTGCCAGGACTGCAGCACGCCCTTGTGCCGAAAGGCCAGCTGCACGACCACCTCGTAGGGCTCGCGCTGCGTGCCCTGCACTTCGCCGCTGACCTGCCAGCGGTCTGCGAGCGCTTCGATGCGCATGCTGAGCACGCGCTGCCCACGGTACAGCGCCGCGCCGCGATCCCAATTGTTGGAGGAACAGAGCGCGCGCAGCGAGTCGGGGTCAAACCAGGTATTCATCAAAAGAGTCGCTTTTTCGTAGGGATTTCGGTCGCACCGGAGGCTGCAGGATCGCCCGGCCTCAATCCGCCGCTGCCGGCTCGGCCGCGGCGATCACTCCGCCGCCCAGGCACACCTCGCCCGCGTAGAGCACCGCGCTCTGGCCGGGCGTGACGGCCCACTGCGGCGTGGCGAATTCGAGGCAGAACTGGTCACCCTGCGTGTGCACCAGCGTGCACGCCGCATCCTGCTGGCGGTAGCGCGTCTTGGCGGCGTAGGCGCCCGGCGCGGGCGGCTGGCCGGCGACCCAGCTTGCGTCTTGCGCATCCAGGCGCTGCGAGAGCAGCCACGGGTGGTCGTGCCCCTGCACCACGCGCAGCACGTTGCTCGCCAGCTCCTTGCGCGCGACGAACCAGGGCGCGTGCGCGCCGCCGCCGCGCTGCGCGCCGCGCTCTTTGACGCCGCCTATGCCCAGGCCCTGGCGCTGGCCCAGGGTGTAAAAGCTCAGCCCCACGTGCTCGCCGAGCTTGCGCCCCTTGTCGTCGAGGATGGGGCCGGGCGTGTGGCGCAGGTAGCGCTGCAAAAATTCACGAAACGGCCGCTCGCCAATGAAGCAGATGCCGGTCGAGTCTTTTTTCTGCGCGTTCGGCAGCCCGATCTCGGCGGCGATGCGGCGCACCTCGGCTTTTTGCAGCTCGCCCACGGGGAACAAGGTCTTGGCAAGCTGCGCCTGGTTCAGGCGGTGCAGAAAATAGCTCTGATCCTTGCCGGCATCCAGCCCCTTGAGCAGCTCGAACCGCCCGCTCGCCGGGTTCTGGCGCACGCGCGCATAGTGGCCGGTGGCGATTTTTTCCGCACCCAGGCGCATCGCGTGGTCGAGAAACGCTTTGAACTTGATCTCGGCATTGCACAGCACGTCGGGGTTGGGCGTGCGCCCGGCTTCGTATTCGCGCAAGAATTCGGCGAACACGCGGTCTTTGTATTCGGCCGCGAAGTTGACGTGCTCGATTTCGATGCCCAGCACGTCGGCCACGGCTGCGGCATCGACGAAATCGACATTCGACGCGCAGTATTCACTGTCGTCGTCATCTTCCCAATTCTTCATGAAGATGCCGACGACTTCATGCCCCTGCTGCTGCAAAAGGTAGGCCGAGACGGCGGAATCCACCCCGCCCGAGAGGCCCACGACGACGCGGTATTTGTGCATGGGCGGAATTATCCCGCGCCAGGCTGGCTGCAGGCAGCGCTTGCGGCGTCAGGCGATTGCGTTGGGCATCAGGCACCACCGTTCCACACGCTCGCGTCGGTGTGGATCAATTCGAGCGGGTGGCGCTGCCCGGCCAGGTAATCGTGCAAACATTGCAGCAGCACGGGGCTGCGGTGGCGCTCGGCGCAGGCGCGGATTTCGTCGGGCGTGAGCCACAGCGCGCGCACGATGCCCTCGTCGAGCTGGCGCCACTCGTGGTGCGTGCCCACCGTGCCTGCAAAGGCAAAGCGCAGGTAGGTGATGTCGTCGCCCGTGCGCGTGCGCCGGAAGCGGTTGAGGTAAATGCCCACCAGCGCCGTGGGCGTGAAGTCGTAGGCCGTCTCCTCGAGCACCTCGCGCACGCAGGCCTCTATGGGCGACTCGCCCGGGTCCAGGTGCCCGGCCGGGTTGTTGAAGCGCAGGCCATCGGCCGTGTCTTCTTCGACGAGCAGAAAGCGGCCTTCGCGCTCGATCAGCGCCGCCACGGTGACATTGGGTTTCCAGCGGTTGGGCATGGCGCGCATTATCGCCATGCACGCGCCGGCTCGTGCGAGCGCGCAACGCCGACAGGCTGCATGCCGGCTTCAACCCAGATTGTTCATTAGGACGCGGGATGGTGGCGAGGCGGCTGGCGTGGCAGTTTGGTCGCGGGTGAGAAGTCCATGGCCAGTGCCATGGACGCCGAAGCCGCGGCCGAAATGACCGGCAGACGTCCGCCAACGCCCGCGTAGGTGCGCAGTACCGCCTAATGGACAATCTGGGTTCAATACACCGCGCGCAATTTCGTGGCACGATGGCGCCCCTTGTTTTTGCTCTGTTTTTGTTTTCACAGGAGACGCCCTGCCATGAGCCTTGCCGTCCAAATCCGCCAACCCGGCGGCCCCGAACAACTCCAAATCGTCGATGTGCCCGTGGGCGAGCCCGGCCCCGGCGAGGTGCGCATCCGCCACCATGCCGTCGGCTTGAACTTCATCGACGTTTACCACCGCACGGGCCTGTACCCGCTGCAACTTCCTGCCACCATAGGCATGGAGGGCGCGGGCGTGGTCGAGGCCGTGGGGCCGGGCGTGACGCACCTTGCCGTGGGCGACCGCGTGGCCTACGCGAGCCACCCGCCCGGCAGCTACTGCGAGCGCCGCGTGATGCCGGCGCAGTGCGTGTGCAAACTGCCCGACGGCATCAGCTTCGAGACCGGCGCGGCCATGATGCTCAAGGGCCTGACGGCGCAATACCTGCTCAAGAAAGTGCGCCCCGTCGAAGGGCTGGAGCCCGGTGACCACGTGCTGTTCCACGCGGCCGCGGGCGGCGTGGGCCTGATCGCGTGCCAGTGGGCCAAACACCTGGGCCTGCAGCTGATCGGCACCGCAGGCACCGATGACAAATGCCGGCTCGCGCTCGCCAACGGCGCCGCGCACGCGATCAACTACCGCACCGAGGACTTCGTCGCGCGCGTGCGCGAGATCACGGGCGGCAAAGGCGTGAAGGTGGTGTACGACTCGGTGGGCAAGGACACCTGGGACAAGTCGCTCGACTGCCTGCGCCCTTTCGGCCTGATGGCCAGCTTTGGCAACGCCTCGGGCCCGGTGCCGCCGTTTTCACCCGCGATTTTGGGCGCCAAAGGATCGCTCTACGTCACGCGCCAGACGCTGTTCACGCACATCGCCACGCGCGAGAGCACGCAGGCCATGGCCGACGACCTGTTTGCCGTGGTCTTGAGCGGCGCCGTGAAAATCCACATCGACCAGCGCTACCCGCTCGCCGAGGTGCAGCAGGCGCACCGCGACCTCGAAGCGCGCAAGACCACGGGGTGCACGATTTTGACGCTGTGATATTCATAGCGCGCCCGGGGCGGCGCTGAACTACGCCCCCGCCCCGAAATCCGGCCCCGGCGCGAGCGTGCCGAGCGGCAGCGCATGCAATTCCTGGAGCAGCAAGGCAAGCTGCTGCGCCGCGGCCTCGACCAGGGCGCGGCCTTTGGCGGCGCTGGCGGCGGCGGCGTTGCCCACGGCGCCGGCGCGGTGGTAGTCCTGCATCTGCCAGCCGAGCTTGGCGCTTTTGCCGTTGCCCACAATGGCGTAGCGCGCCGCGCGGTCTTGTGCGCTCGAGTGAAAGTCGCGCGCCTCGTGCATGGCCACGCGCTCGGGGGCGAGGTGCAGCATCATCGAGGTTTCGATCTCGCCCGCGTGGATGCCGAAGCGGTGCTCGGTGGCGCTGAACAGGCCCTGCACTTCGTCGGGCAGCGGCAGGCTGAACCAGCTTGCGCCATAGACCAGCAAGTCGCACTGCGCGCGCAGCTCGCGCGCAACGATGTCCATCACGCTGACCTGCCCGCCGTGGCCGTTGAAGAGCAGCAGCTTTTTGACGCCCGCGCGCGCCACGCAGTGACCGATTTCGGTCCACAGCGCAAGCACCGTGGGGGGCGAGAGCGTGAGCGTGCCGGCGAAGCGGCTGTGCTCGGTGCTGAGCCCTACGTTTTGCGGCGGCAGAAAGAGCACGGGCAGGTCGGCGGGCAGCAGCGGCAGCGCGGCGGCTATCACGCCTTGCAGCAAGGTGGCATCGACCGAGAGCGGCAGGTGCGGCCCGTGCTGCTCGATCGCGGCCACGGGCAGCACCGCGATGGTCTGCGCGGCCAGGCCAGACGCCTGGCGCGCAGCAAACTCGCGCGCGCTCAGGTCGGCCCAGAAGCGCACGGGGGCGGTGACGGACGAGACGGTGGTGGACGGGCTGGGCGGGCTTGTGGGTGCGTTCATGCCCGCGATGGTAGCGGCCGATGCGCGACTGGCGGTGGCCGCGCTCAGAGCAATTTGACCAGCGTCGCGACGACTGCGGCCTGGGCAACCAGCATGCCCGCGACCCATTTGATGAGGTCGGTCTTGGCGTCTGCGAGGTCGGCTTTGGTGGCCATGCGCAATTCGACCAGATCGGTTTTGGTCGTGAGCTGGGTTTGCTCCGTGAGCGCATCCGCCAGCGCCTCGGCCTGCTCTTCGGCCAGACGCGGATCCATGCCGGCGGCCTTGAGCCGGTTGGCGTATTTCAGGGTATCGAAGGTGATCGCGCTCATGGCGTGAAGTTTAGCAATTCCACCCATGACAAACCGCAACGAAATTGCAACGCCGCCTTGCCCGCATGCGCTACGCTTGCCATGTTTCATCGCTGATTCATCAAACCATGCGCCAAGCCTCCATGCCCGCCCTCTCGTCCGCCTGGCGCCGCTACCGCTGGCTGCGCGCTGCGGCCTGGGCGCTGCTGGCGCTGGGGCTGTGGTGGCTGCTGGGCTGGCTGGTGTTGCCAAGCTTGCTGCACCGGACGCTGGAGCGGTTTGCGAGCGCGCAGCTGGGCCGGCAGGTGACGGTGGGCGCGATCGCGTTCAAGCCCTGGTCGCTGGAGCTCACGCTGCGCGACCTGGACGTGGCCGGCGCCCGGAGCGCCCCTGGAGCCATTGACGCACCGGGCGCGCCGGCCACACCGCCGCAGTTGCACATCGCCAGCATTTACGTCGATGCCGAGCTGCAGTCGCTGCTGCGCCTGGGGCCGGTGGTGGACGCGCTGCGCATAGACGCGCCCGTGCTGCGGCTCACGCACCAGGGGCAGGGGCATTACGACGTGGACGACATCATCGCCAAGTTTTCGGCCCCGTCCGAAAAGCCGCCTGCGAGCGCTGGCCCCTTGCGCATGGCGCTCCATAATTTGGAGCTGACGCACGGCAGCATAGACTTTGCCGACCTGCCCGCGGGCACGACCCACCGCGTGCGCGTTCTGCACCTGGGCCTGCCGTTTTTGAGCACTCTGCCCGCGCAGCGCTTGACCTACGTGACGCCGCAGCTTTCGTTCACCGTGAACGGCAGCCCGTTCGATCTGCAGGCGCAGGCGCAGCCCTTTACGCCCGAGCGTGCCGGCAAGGCTGCGCTGCACTGGAAGCGGGTCGATCTGGCGCCCTATCTGCCCTACCTGCCCGCCAGCCTGCCGGTGCGGCTGCAGGGCGCGGTGCTGGACGTGGATTTGCAGCTGAATTTTGCGCAGGCGCCGCGCCCCAGCGTGCAGCTCTCCGGGCAGGTGCTGGCGCACCAGCTGCGCCTGGCCGACCGGCAGGCGCAGCCGCTGCTGGCGCTCGAGCAGCTGCGCGTGGACTTGACCGACGTGCGTCCGCTCGAGCGCGTGGTCAAGCTCGCGCTGGTGGAGTTGACGGCCCCGCAGGTCTATGCGGCGCGCGCTGCAAATGGGACATTGAATTGGGCTCAACTCGGCGCACAGCCTGCGCAAGCAGCTACGAATTCCGATAACAAGGCAAGCGCCCCAAAAGCACCAGAAACCGCCGCCGCGAACGAACCGGGCAAAGGCGCGGCCGCCCATGGAGCTGCCGTTGCTACGGCCAAGTCCGCCGCCCAGGGTGCAGGAGTTCCCAGCGCTCCCGCCAGCACCCCTGCCGCCACGCCGGCCGCCCCCGCCGACGCGGGCTGGAACGTCGAAGTGGCGCGCGCCGCCGTGCAGGGCGGGCGCGTGCAGTGGCGTGACGCGAGCACGCGCCCTGCGGCGGCGCTCGAAGCGCACAACATCAGCCTCGAAGCAACGGGCTTTGCGCTGCCCTGGCGCAAGCCCATGCCGTTGCACGGCGCGCTGGAACTGCCCGCGCAGGGCACGCTCGCCTTCGAAGGAGAGGCCAGCGCGAACAGCGCCAAGCTGCAGGTCAAAGCCAAGGACGTGGCGCTGCAGCTTGCGGCGCCGTATCTGGCGCAGCTGCTCGAGCCCACCTTGACGGGCCAGCTCAGCGGCACGCTGGGCCTGCAGTGGCAGGCGCCGGGCACTGACGCCGCCAACGCCGCGCACCCCGGCCTGCGCCTGAGCGCACAGCCACTGGTGCTGCAAAAGCTGGCCCTGCGCCAGGGCAAGGACACGCTGGCCAGCGTGGGCAAGGTCGAATTGCAAAACGCTGTGGCCGACTTGGCGCAGCGCCAGATCACGCTGCAGCGTCTGGCGATTGCCGAGCCGCAGCTGGCCGTGGCTCGCGATGCACAAGGCCATTGGATGTTCGAGCGCTGGCTGCGCGGCGGCGTCCAGATGGCAGGCGCTGATGCACAGCCGCCCGCCAAAGCCGCTGACCAGGCCGCCAAAAAAGCCGCCGGAAAAGCAAAATCTGCGCAGACCACCCCGGCAGCCGTGCCGTGGCGCGTACAGCTGGGCGAGCTCGCGCTCAGCGGCGGCGCCGTCGATTACAGCGACGAGGCGAGCAGCGCCACCGTGCGGCCCGTGGCGCTGCGCCTGTCGGCGCTGCAAATCCAGGCGCGCGAGCTGAGCGCCGAAGCGCGCAAGCCCATTGCGCTGCAGCTGTCCGCCCAGGTGGCAGCGCGCCGCGGCAAGCCCGGGCAGCTGCGCTACCAGGGCAGCCTGACGCCCACGCCGCTCGCGCTGCAAGGTCGCATCACGGCGCAAAAGCTGCCGCTGCAGGCGCTCGACGGCTACCTGGGCGAGTTTCTGGCGATCCGCCTGCGCCACGCCGAGCTGGGTTTTCTCGGCCAGCTCGCGCTTGCGCAAACGCCGCAGGGGCCGAAGCTGCTCCTCCATGGCGACATGGCCCTGGACGCCCTGCGCGCCGACAGCACGGCCGCCTCCACCGCCAAGACGGCGCCGCAGGTGGGTCAGGAGCTGCTCGCCTGGCAAGACCTGAGCCTGCGCGGCCTGCGCCTGGCATTGGCGCCGCAGCAGCCGTTGCGCTTGGACGTGCGCGAAACCAGCCTGAGCGACTTTTACGGCCGCATCGCGCTCAACGAGGAAGGGCGCCTGAACCTCGCCGACATCGTCAAGCGCACGGGCAAAGACGCAGGCGGCGCGGCAGCTGCAGGCGCGCCGGGCGGCGCCAGGGCTGCGCCCCCGGACGCGACGCCCGCGCCGGCCGCAGGGCAAACCGTCGCCCAAGCCACGCCGCAAGCCCCCGCCCCCACCACGCCCCCCGCCCCGGCGCGCGACCCGCTGGCGCCGGTGATCCACTTCGGGCCCATGAGCCTGGTCAACGGCACGGTGCAGTTTTCGGACTTTTTCATCCACCCCAACTACTCGGCCGACCTGTCGCAGCTCACGGGCAAGCTCAGCGCGTTCTCGTCCGAAGCGCCGAACGGCGTGCCCGAGCTCGCCGATCTCGAGCTGCGCGGGCGCGTCGAGGGCTCGGCCACGCTGGAGGTCACGGGCAAGCTCAACCCGCTCGTGCGCCCGCTGGTGCTCGACATCCAGGGCAAGGCACGCGACCTGGACTTGCCGCCGCTGTCGCCCTACGCGATCAAATACGCGGGCCACGGCATCGAAAGCGGCAAGCTCAACATGGACGTGGCCTACAAGGTGCAGCCCGACGGCCAGCTGACCGCGAGCAACAAGCTGGTGCTGCACCAGCTCACCTTCGGCGAGCCCGTCGAGGGCGCGCCGACCAGCCTGCCCGTGCGCCTGGCCACGGCGCTGCTGGCCGACAGCAACGGCGTGATCAACCTCGACCTGCCGATCAGCGGCTCGCTCAACGACCCGCAGTTCCGCCTCGGGCCGGTGATCCTCAAGATCATCGGCAACATCATCACGCGCGCCGTCACTGCCCCGTTCCGGCTGCTCGCGCACGCCTTTGGTGGCGGCACCGAAGATCTGGGCCAAGTGGTGTTCGCGCCCGGCAGCCCCGAGCTCACGGCCGCGGCGCGCCAGCAGCTCGACAAGGTAGTGCAAATGCTCACCGCAAAGCCCGCGCTGCAGGTCAGCGTGACCGGCATGGTGAACCTCGTGCAGGAGCGCGAGGGCCTGCAGCGCGAGCGCCTGCGCCAGCTCGTGCTGGCCGAAAAGCGCCGCGCCGGGCGCGCCAGCGCCGCCAGTGAACCCGCCACGCCGGGATCTGCCGGCGCCGCAGCAAAGGCCCCTGCGCCCACCGCGCAAGACCTGGCCACCGACGAGGAACCCACCTTGTCCGC
Source organism: Extensimonas vulgaris (assembly GCF_003337425.1). GTDB lineage: Bacteria > Pseudomonadota > Gammaproteobacteria > Burkholderiales > Burkholderiaceae_C > Extensimonas > Extensimonas vulgaris. Next base: position 512,563 of record NZ_QPJU01000002.1, on the reverse strand, counting down.
CGACGAATACGCGAGCCTGCTCAGGCGCGTGTACCGCCGCGCCGACTTCCCCAAGCCGCGCAACCTGCTGGGCCTGACCAAAGACCTGCCCGTGCCCGAGATGGAAGCGCTGCTGCTCGCGCACCTGCCCGCGAGCGAAGACCTCGCCCGCGAAGTGGCCACGCACCGCGCCCAGGCCGTCGTGCGCTACCTCAGCGCGCACCAGCTACCTGCGCAGCGCCTGTTCGTCAACGCCCCCAAGGTCCGCACCACGCCCGAAGAGGGCTGGGTGCCGCGCGCGGAACTCGGGCTGGCGATGCGCTAACCTCCACGCCCTGAGCAGCGGGCGTGCCGGTGAACCATTGCGCGCCGACAGGCTCTGACATGCCAAACCCGCCTGTTTTGCACCATGCCCCATCGTTGCTTTTCCCGGTTTTTAGTCACACTCTTTTTGATAGCACTTAGCGCCCTGTGGACGGGCGCCAGGGCCGAATTTTCTTTGAAACTGGGCAGCGCCGTCGCGCCCGCCTCTGCCAGCGCGCAAGCGCGCGCCGATGCCACCGCGAGCGTGCGCACGCCGCATGTGCAGGCGCAGTTGCTCGTGCATGCGCCCGCAGGCGTGGCGCCGGGGCGGCCGTTGTGGCTGGGCCTGCAGATCAGCCACCAACCGGGCTGGCACACCTACTGGAAAAACCCCGGCGATTCGGGCCTCGCGACCGAGCTGCACTGGCAATGGCCACCGGGCCTGCAGGCGGGCGAGGTGGCCTGGCCCGTGCCGCAGGTGCTGCGCGTGGGCGAGCTGGTCAATTACGGCTACGAGGGCCAGGTGCTGCTGACCGTGCCGGTACAGGTCACGCCCGGCTTTGCCGCGCCCGCAGGGCAGGACGCGCTGCCCGTGCGCCTGCACGCAAACTGGCTCGTGTGCCGCGTCGAGTGCATCCCCGAAGAGGGCGACTTCGCCGTGGCGCTGCCGCTGCGCGGCGCCGTCGCACTGCACGCCGAGGCTTTTGCGCGCGCCCAGGCTGCCCTGCCCCACCCTCTGCCACCCGGCAGCAGCGCGCAGGTCGAGGGCGAAATGCTGCGCCTGCGCGTGGTGGGCCTGCCAGCACCGTTGCGCGGGCAAAAGCTCGCGCTGCTGCCCGAGACGCCCGAGGTGTTCGCCCCCGCCGTGCTCGCCGCTGGCGGCTGGAAGCAAAGCTGGACGGGCGAGGTCTGGAACGCCGAGCTGCCGCTCGCACCGCAACGTGACGCGACGCCGGCCACGCTCGCGCTGGTGCTCGTGCCCGCGGCGCCCGACGCCAAGCCTGCCAACGGCGCCACGCAAACCGCGGTGCAGGCTTGGCGCGCCGTGGCCACGGTGCAAGGGCAGTGGAGCACGCCAGCGCGCGCGCAAGTGCCCGCGGCGCTCGCCGAAGCGCTGGCCGCGAACCAGGCGCAGCAGGCCAACCCAAGGCCCGAGGCGGCGCCCTCCTCCACCGCGCCGCCGGCCATTGCCGCGTCCGGCGCCGGTGGTTTGCTGCCTCCCCTGCTCGGCGGCCTGCTCGGCGGACTGCTGCTCAACCTCATGCCCTGCGTGTTCCCGGTGCTCGCGATCAAGCTGCTGGGCCTGGCGCAGCATGGCGGCCGGCGCCGTGCGCAGCGCCTCGCGGGCCTGGCCTATACGGCTGGCGTGCTGCTGTCGTTCCTCGTGCTCGGCGGGCTGCTGCTGGCCTTACGCGCAGCCGGGGCGCAGCTGGGCTGGGGGTTTCAGCTGCAGTCCCCCGCGGTGGTCGCGCTGCTTGCGGCGCTGTTCACGCTGCTCGGGCTCAATCTGGCCGGTGTGTTCGAGTTCGGCGGCTTCGTGCCCAGCCGCATTGCCACGCTGCAGGCGCGCCACCCGGTGGTCGATGCCTTTTTGTCGGGGCTGCTCGCGGTGCTCGTGGCTTCGCCCTGCACGGCGCCGTTCATGGGGGCGTCGCTCGGTTTTGCGCTGGCGCTGCCGCCTGCGCAGGCGCTCGCGGTGTTTGCCGCGCTGGGGCTGGGCATGGCCTTGCCTTTTCTTGCTGCCGCGCTGGCGCCCGCGTTGGTCGGCTGGCTGCCGCGCCCCGGCGCCTGGATGCAGACCTTTCGCCACGCGATGGCCTTCCCCATGTTCGCCACGGTGGCCTGGCTGGTCTGGGTGCACGGCCAGCAAACCGGCATCGACGGCGCAGCTGCGCTGCTGATGCTGCTGGTGGCGCTCGCGGCCGTGGTCTGGGCGCTCACGCTGCGTGGCCGCGCACGGCTCGTCATTACAAGCATTTTGATAGCTGCTAGCGCCCTATTGGCGGGTGCTACAGGCCAATTTGTGCTCAAACCCGCGGCGCAACAGGTGCGCGCCGGTGCGAGCGCTTCCGGCGCTGCCGCCCTCTGGCAGCCCTGGTCGCCGGCGCGCGTGGACGCGCTGCGCGCGCAGGGCACGCCGGTGTTCGTCGATTTCACCGCCGCGTGGTGCGTGACCTGCCAGTTCAACGAGCGCACCACACTCGCCGACGCAGACTTGCTGGCCGACTTTGCCGCGCACCGCGTGGCCCTGCTGCGCGCCGACTGGACGCTGCGCGATCCGGCCATCACCGCCGCGCTCGCGCAGCTCGGGCGCAGCGGCGTGCCCGTTTACGTGCTCTACGCGCCGGGCCGCGCGCCGCAAGTGTTCAGCGAGATTTTGCGCACGCAGGAATTGCGCTCGGCCTTGCAGGCGCTGTAATCGCCGCCGCGCCCGCGGGCACGGAGCGCCCCGGCTCAGCGCGCCGGGGTTTCGTGCAGCAGCGCGCGCACGTCGTCGGCCAGCGCCTGCGCGCCGCTGCCGTAGCGGTGGAACACGCGCACACGCCCTGCCGGGTCGAAAATGTAGCTGCCCGCCGAATGGTCCATGGTGTAGCTCGTGGGCGTCTTGCCCTCGACCTTTTTGTAATAAATCTTGAACTCCTTGGCCACGGCCGCGGTCTGCTCGGGCGTGCCGCGCAGCGCGATGAAGCTCGGATCGAAGTTCGCCATGTACGCCTTGAGCAGCTCGGGCGTGTCGCGCTCGGGGTCTATGGTCACGAAAACGCCTTGCAGACGCTCACCGTCCGGCCCCAGCAGGCGCTTGGCCTCGGCCAGCTCCTGCAGCGAAGTCGGACACACATCGGGGCATTGCGTGTAGCCGAAGAACACCACGACCACCTTGCCCCGAAAGTCCTTCAGGCTGCGCGGCTGGCCGTTGTGGTCGGTCAGCTGCAAGTCGCGCGCGTACTCGGCGCCTGTGATGTCCACGCCATGGAAGCTGGGCTTTTGTTCGGAACATGCCGTAAAAACGGCTCCAGTGCACGCCAATACAGCGCAAGCAGCTACGATTTTGATTGCGTTTCGGCGTCGCGGTATGGGGTGCATGGTCTTCACAACACGTAATGATCGACGAGCAGCGCAGCGAACAGCAGGCTCAGGTGGATCAGCGAAAAACGAAAGGTCTTGCGCGCGAGCGCGTCCGAATAGTGGCGCCAGAGCTGGAACGCGTGCCAGCAAAAGCCCCCGCAGAGCAGCGCAGCCGCGGCCAGGTAGATCCACGAGCTCATACCGTAGATGAAAGGCATCAGGCAGCCCGCGAACAAAATCAAGGTGTAGAGCAACACCTGCAGCCGTGTGAACTCGTTGCCGTGCGTCACGGGCAACATGGGCAGGCCGGACTTGCGGTAGTCCTCGACGCGGTACAGCGCGAGCGCCCAGAAATGCGGCGGCGTCCACAAAAAGATGATGAGAAACAGCATCAGCGCCTCGGGCCCGACCTCGCCCGTCATCGCCGACCAGCCGAGCACCGGCGGCATCGCGCCCGAGGCGCCGCCGATCACGATGTTCTGCGGCGTGAGCGGCTTGAGGATCACGGTATAGACCACGGCGTAGCCGACGAAAGTGGCAAAGGTCAGCCACATCGTGAGCGGGTTCACGAAAAAATACAGCAGCGCCGAGCCGGCCGCGCACAGCGCCGCGGAAAACAGCAGGGTTTGCGTGTTCGAAAGCTCGCCCTTGGCCGTGGGGCGCCAGGCGGTGCGCTTCATTTTGGCGTCTATGCTTTGCTCGACGATGCAATTGAAGGCCGCGGCCGCACCAGCGACCAGCCAGATCCCGAAGCACGCCACGGCCATGCGCGCGAGCTGGTCGGGCGCAGGCCAGCCCGGCACGGCGAGCACCATGCCGATGAGCGCGCAAAACACGATCAGCTGCACCACGCGCGGCTTGGTCAGCGCATAAAACTGCGCCCAGCGCGAAGGCACGGACGCGGCGGAAACGGGGGCGGGAGCGGCACTCATGCGGAAATATTGCGAATCTGGGCGGCCTTGGCGTCGGCGTGGCGGACACTGCGCCCGGGCTGCGGTTCATGGAAAGGCACGGCCACACGCGCCACGCGAACACCGCGGCTCGCCGCGAGCGCCCAGGTCAACACCAGCGCGAGCGCTGCGGCTCCACCCGTGTGCAGCACCGCGGCAAGCAAAGGCCAGCCGAACACCACGTTGCTCAGCCCCGTGAGCAGCTGCAAGAGCGCCAAGCCTGCGAGCCAGCGTGCCTGCGCACGCAGCGCCGGCTCGGCGCGCAGGCGCCAAGCCAGCAGCGCAAGCGCAAGCAGCACGACGTAGGCCATGAGCCGGTGCGTGTAGTGGATGGCCGTCAAGGCCGCGAACGGGATCGTGCTGCCGTCGGCCTGCAGCCCCAGCGGGCGCCAGAGCGTGAAGCCTTGCGCGAAATCCATGCGCGGCCACCAGCTGCCTTGGCAGGTGGGAAAGTCCGTACACGCGAGCACCGCGTAATTCGTGCTGACCCAGCCGCCCAGCAACACTTGCAGCGCCAGCAAGGCCGCCACCACCCAGAGTAGACGCCGCAAGCCCGCGGCCATCGGTACGAGCGAAGCACCGCGTGCCGCGAGCGTATGGCGCACGGCCTGCACGCACAGCAACACCAGCAGCACCAGGCCGCCGGCCAGATGCAAGGTGACAATCGCTGGGAACAGCTTCATCGTCACCGTGAGCGCGCCAAATGCCCCTTGCAAGCACACCCACAGCAGCGTGGCCGTGGGCCACCACGGATGGATGGGCAAAGCCGCATCGGGTGCGCCTGCGGCACGCGCGCGCCGCCAGAGCACCCAGCTTGCCACCGTGAGCACGATGATGAGCCCGCCCACGGCGGTCGCAAGGTAGCGGTGGATCATTTCGATCCAGGCCTTGCCATGCGTCACGGGCCCGCTGGGCAGGGCCTGCTGCGCCGCGGCGATGTGTGCGCGCGCGCCCACGGGGCTCGCCTGGCCATAGCACCCTGGCCAATCGGGGCACCCCAGGCCCGAATCCGTGAGGCGCGTGAAGGCCCCGAAGAGCATGAGATCGAAGGTCAAAAACAGCGTCAGCACGGTGAGCGCCTGCAGCCGGCGCACCGGCGCGCGGCCGCGGCTGCGCCACAGCGCCCAACCGAGCGGCGCGAGCGCGAGCAAGGCGCCGAGCAGCAGCAGCCACACCAAAGGCGCGAGCGAAACGGACGGTGTGGCCGCGGTAACGGCAAGCGGGCTCGCTGGCATCAGCGCGACTCCGGCCGGCCAGGTTCGTCCCACGAAGCCGAGGCGCGCAGCAGGCGCTCGAGGTCACGCTTGGCCTTCGCCGCGCCCGCGCGATCCAGCCCGGCCGGAAAGCGCATCATCCAGTTCCCCATGGGATCGACGAGGTACAAATGGTCGGCCAGCTGCTGCCCCGGCGCAGGCTGCAGCCATGTGGCCAGCGCCTTGGCATCGACGCGCAGCACCGTCGCCTGGCGCAAGGCGGGTAACAGCGCTGCGGGCACGGGCGCGTCGTCGTCGATCAGCCAGACCCAGTCGATGCGGTCTTTCTCCGCGCCCATGCTCTCGCGCAGCTGGCGCTGCAGGTACAAGTGCTGCTCGCAGCTGGCGTTGCAGGCCCCGCCCGACACGCTCACGAGCAGCCACTGGCCTTTGAGCGCGGCAAGCGACCCGCCGGAACGGCCGTCGAGCGTGGTCGTGGGCAGCGCGGGCAGCGGGCGCTGCGGCTGAATCAGCTCGCCATAGTTGCGCCGCGCTTCGGGGCGTATTACGTAATAAGTGAAGTACGAGGCGACCACCGGCGCCGCGCAGACCAGCAGCAGGAGCAGCAGCTTCCAGCGCCCGTAGCGCGCGCGCTCGGCATAGGCCACGGCGTCACCCGCCTGCGGCAGGCTGTGCACCGTGAGCCCAAGCACATGGTCGCGCGGCGGCTCAGGCGGCGGGCTGGGTGCGCGGGCGGAGAAAACGTCGGACGATTTGGAACCAGACATAAAGCAAAGCAATCAGGCCGCTGAGCCCGAACCATTGGAGTGCGTAACCGTAGTGTTTTTCGATACCGAGCGCGACGGGCGGCCAGTCGCGCAGCAGGCCCTCGCTCGCGGGCCCGGTTTGCAGCACCGTCCAGTCGGCCAGTGGCAAGCCCGTTTCGCTGCGAAAGGCGGCAAGATCGAGATTCTGCCGGATGGGCGAAGACCCTGGCGCCGCCGCGCTGTGGCCGAACTCCAGCAAGCTCGAGGGCGGCGGCGCAAGGCGCCCTTCGATTCGCACCCACCCCGCAGGCGTCTGCACTGGCGGCAGTTGCGTGCGCGCCTCGAAGTTACGCGGCACCCAGCCGCGCTGCACCAGCACCACGGCGCCGCCCGGCTCCAGCTGCAGTGGCGTGCAGACGAAAAAACCGGGCCGGCCCTGCATTTGGCGGTTGTCCAGATACACCGTGTGCGCAGGCAGCCAACGGCCCGTGAGCACCACGCTGCGGTACAACAGCGGCTCGACCTGCGCGCGGGCGCGCTGCGCATCCTGCGGCAGATGGGCAAAGAGCTGGTTGCCGTCGAGCGCCGGCAGCGCCGCCTGCTTTGCCATGGCGGCCTGCAACGCCTCTTTCTGCGCGGCGCGCCCCAGTTGCCAGCGCCCCAGCGCCAGCGTAAGCACGACGCCACACACCGCTGCCAGCGTGATCAGCCAGAAGCGTCCACCCAGGCGTTGTCCGGGCAAAGATGTCACAATCTCCCGCATGAAATACGTCGTTCTCGTAGCATTTCTCGCCATTCTCGCGAGCTTGGGCGCCGCGCTTTTTTTCATGATGCGCGGCGACCGCACTGACAAGTCCAAGGGCCACTACATGGCGCGGGCGCTCGCCGTGCGCGTGGGACTTTCGATCGCGCTCTTTCTAGGCATTTTGCTCGCCTGGAAGCTCGGCTACATCCAGCCTACGGGCCTACAACTCGCGCATTGACCGCCCCGCCCCTCGGCCAAAGCGTGCCCAAAGCAAAAAAGCGCCTCCCGGCGCTTTTTTGCTGCGTTGCGCATCACATCCAATACACCAGCACGTACAAGGCGAGCCAGACCACATCGACGAAGTGCCAATACCAGGCCGCCCCCTCGAAGCCGAAATGGCGCTCGGCCGTGAAATGGCCTTTTTGCAGGCGCAGCGTGATGAAAAACAGCATCAGCATGCCGATGAACACATGCAGGCCGTGGAAGCCCGTGAGCATGAAAAAGGTCGAGCCATAAATGCCCGAGCTGAGCTTGAGGTTTGCCTCGGTATAGAGGTGGTAATACTCGTACCCCTGCACGCACAGGAAGATGAAACCCAGCAGCACCGTGAGCCACATGAAGGCAATGGTCTTGCTACGCTGGTCGGCGCGCAATGCGTGGTGGGCAATCGTGAGTGTGACGCCCGAGCTCAGCAGCAAAGCCGTGTTGATGGTCGGCAACCAGAACGGACCCACAGTCTCGAAGGGCTCGACAATACCGGCGGGCGAGCCCGTCGCGCCAGGCACAGCGCTGGGCCACACGGCCTTGAAATCGGGCCAGAGCAGCTGGTTGTCCAGGCTTCCCAGGGCAGGAATGGAATGCGACCGCGCCCACCACAAAGCCGTGAAGAAGGCCCCGAAGAACATCACTTCGGAAAAAATGAACCAGCTCATGGCCCAGCGGTAGGAAAGATCGATCTTGCGGCCATACAGACCACTCTCGCTCTCGCGAATCGCATCGCGAAACCACTGGTACAGCACCGAGAGCCACCACACCAGCCCGAGCGCGAGCGAATACTTGCCCCATTCGTGGCCGTTGATCCACTGGCCTGCACCGAGGATCACGAAAAACAGTCCGATCGCCGCCATGACGGGATGGCGCGACTCGGCAGGCACGTAGTAGTACGGCGTCGTGCCGTGGGTTGTTGCACTCATTTCAGCTCCTCGATTTCAATCTTTGTTTCTCGGTTTTCGAACCAACGAATCTACGCCATCAGACGACCATTTTGACCAGGGCGATCAAGCCTATTACGAGCAAGAACACCGCGAACAAGCCCACCGCAATGATATGCAGCGGGTTGAGTTTTTCGATGTCCCGCTGGTATTCGCTGCCTTTGCGCAGACCGATCAGCGACCAGGCCACCGCCCGCACCGTACGCCCCAGCGAACCCTTGCGCTGCAGCGGTGACTGTGGAGGGTCTTGTCCGCTCATGCGCCAGCTCCTGCCGCGGCCAATGCCGCCTGTTGCGGCGGCGCGGGCGTCTTGCCGCCGACCTCAAAAAACGTGTAGGACAAGGTGATGGTAGTGACATCCTTGGACAAGCGCGGATCGATCACGAACACCACCGGCCACTGCTTTTTCTCACCTGGCTCGAGCGTGTACTGGTTGAAGCAGAAGCATTCGAGCTTGTTGAAGTGCGCCGCCGCCTGGCGCGGTGCATAGCTTGGGATGGCCTGTGCCGACATGCGCCGGTTCTGCGTATTCTGAAACTCATACATCACGGTGGCGAGTTCGCCAGGGTGCACCTGCATCGAGTGCACCGCAGGCTTGAACGCCCAGGGGCCTCGCGCATTCGCATCGAACTCCACCGTAATGGTGCGGCTCGTGTCCACCTGCGTATTCGCGGGCAGCTTCGCACCCTTGCCCGCTCCACCGGGCACATCGAGCTCGGCCAACGAGAGGATGTTGATCCCGGTGAGTTCGCAAATGTGCTTGTACAGCGGGATCAAGGCATAGCCAAAGGCGAACATGCCGGCCGCAACCACAGCCAGCTTGCCCACCATTTTGGCGTTTTCACTGCGAATACTCATGACAAAAACGCCATCACCCAATGCGGATTCAATGCGACAGCCATGCCACCTTGGCCACAAAGCCGAGGAAAAAGGCCAGCGCCACCGATGCCAGGATCAACGCCATGCGCAGATTGCTCTTTTTTTGCTCTGGGGTCGTCATGCAAAAGCCATTCACACCATTCAGCCGATCACGCGCGTTGCCGTGACGTCGAGCTTCGGGGGCGTCTCAAACGTGTGGAACGGCGCAGGAGAGGGAACTTCCCATTCGAGGCCCTCGGCGGCTTCCCATGGTTTTTGCGGCGCTTTGGCACCCTGTCCGCGCATCACGGGCAACACGATGAAGAAGAAGAAGTACACCTGCGCCAAGCCGAAAGCGAAACCACCTATCGATGCGATCGCATTGAAATCAGCGAACTGCATCGGATAGTCGGCGTAGCGGCGCGGCATGCCGGCCAAGCCCAGGAAATGCATGGGGAAGAAGGTGACGTTGAACGAGATCAGCGACCACCAGAAGTGGATCTTGCCGCGCGTTTCATCGTACATCACACCCGTCCATTTCGGGCTCCAGTAATAAAAGGCTGCGAACATCGAAAACAGCGAGCCGGCCACGAGCACATAGTGGAAATGGGCGACCACGTAGTAAGTGTCCTGCAGCTGGATGTCGAGTGGCGCCATCGAAAGGAACAGCCCCGTAAAACCGCCCATCGTGAACACGAAGATGAAGCCCACGGCGAACAGCATCGGGGTTTCGAAGGTCATCGAGCCGCGCCACATCGTGGCAATCCAGTTGAAAATCTTCACGGCCGTGGGCACGGCGATCAGCATCGTCGCATACATGAAAAACAGCTGACCCGTGACCGGCATGCCTGTCGTGAACATGTGGTGCGCCCAGACGATGAACGACAAAATCGCGATCGAGGACGTCGCATAGACCATGGAGGCATAGCCGAACAGCTTTTTGCGCGCAAACGCGGGCACCACCTGGCTGATGATGCCGAAAGCCGGCAAGATCATGATGTACACCTCGGGGTGGCCAAAGAACCAGAAAATGTGCTGGTACATGATCGGATCACCGCCACCCGCGGGGTTGAAGAAGCTCGTCCCGAAATGGCGATCGGTCAGCGTCATGGTGATGGCGCCGGCGAGCACGGGCATCACGGCGATCAACAGGTACGCGGTAATGAGCCAAGTCCAGCAGAACATGGGCATCTTCATGAGCGTCATGCCCGGCGCGCGCATGTTGAGGATGGTCACGATGATGTTGATCGAGCCCATGATCGAGCTCGCGCCAAGGATGTGCATCGCGAAAATGCCCGCATCCATGGACGGCCCCATCTGCAGCGTGAGCGGTGCGTAGAGCGTCCAGCCCGCAGCCGGCGCGCCGCCGGGCATGAAAAACGACGCCACCAGCATGATCGCCGCCGGGATCATGAGCCAGAAGCTGAAGTTGTTCATGCGCGCGAACGCCATGTCGGACGCGCCGATCTGCAGCGGGATCATCCAGTTCGCGAAGCCCACGAAGGCCGGCATGATCGCGCCAAACACCATGATCAGGCCGTGCATGGTCGTGAGCTGGTTGAAGAGCTCGGGATTGACCAGCTGCAGGCCGGGCTGGAACAGCTCGGCACGAATCAGCAGGGCCAGCACGCCACCGACCATCAGCATGGTGAAGGCGAACAAAAGATACAAAGTGCCTATGTCTTTGTGGTTGGTGGCAAAGACCCAGCGCCGCCAGCCGCTCGGCGCGTGGCTGTCGTGGGCGTGGTCGGCTGCATGCCCATGGTGGTCGAGAACTGCGCTCATTTCGGATTCCTCACTGCAAAAAGACGATGATCACTTGCCACGTTGGGCCACGACCTCTGCGGGCTGCACAAGCTGCCCCGTTTTGTTGGACCAATTGTTCTTGGTGTAGGTGACGACGGCCGCAATGTCAGTGTCGCTGAGCTGCGACCACGATGGCATTCCCAATGCCTGGCGGCCATGGAGCACGACCTGGATTTGCTTTGCATGGTCTTCGTCGAGCACGATGGCCGAACCATCGAGCGGCTTGATCGGCCCCGCGCCCTTGCCGTTGGCTTGGTGGCAGGCGGCACAGTTGGCCGCATAGACCTTCTCACCGCGCGCCATGAGTTCGGCTAGCGTCCAGACTTTGCTCGGATCGTCGAGCTTGGCGGCAGCGATCTTCTTTTGTTCACCCACCCAGTTGGTGTAATCCTGCGCCGATACGACCTTCACGTGGATCGGCATATAGGCATGTTCTTTGCCACAAAGTTCGGAGCACTGCCCGTAGTAATCACCAACCGTTTCGGCACGAAACCAGGTGTCGCGCACAAAACCGGGGATGGCATCCTGCTTGATCCCGAATGCCGGCACGGCAAATGAGTGGATCACATCGTTGGCCGTGGTGATGATGCGCACCTTTTTGCCCACCGGAACGACCAGCGGGTTGTCTACACGCAGCAGGTAGTCGGCGGGCGCCTGGCTCACGTCACCGCTGTCGGACATGGCGCGCTGACTGCTGTCGAGGGTGGAAATGAATGAAAGCCCTTCGCCCTCGCCATTGAGGTAGTCGTAGCCCCACTTCCATTGGTAGCCCGTGACCTTGACCGTCAAATCGGCGTTGGTGGTGTCTTTTTGTGCGACGATGACCTTCGTCGCCGGCAGGGCGATCAGGATCACGATGATGAAAGGCACGACCGTCCAGGCCACTTCGACGGCCACCGATTCGTGGAAGCTTGCAGGCTGCGCGCCACGCGACTTGCGGTGTTTCCAGATGGAATAAAACATCACGGAAAAAACGCCAATGAAGATCACCGCACAGATGATGAGCATCATCCAGTGCAGGAAATGCTGCTCTTCGGCAATTTTGGTCGCGGGCGACGTCAGGTTCAACTGCCGCACTGCCGGACCACCGGGCAGGCTTTGAACGGCATGCGCAGCCCCCGCCGTCCATGCCGCCGCAGCGAGCGCAAGATGCGCCAGTCTGTTGGAAATGCTCTTGTTGCTATGTTCCATTTGTTTCTCTGTCTCGATTGAAAACCAACCCTCAGTCCACCGGATGCGCCACCGTCTGCAAATTCAGGCAGCGCGCAAAGCCATACGAATCTCCGAGGCCAATGCCGCACGCAATTCCGGACGCACGAAGCGCCCAACTTCCATCACTTTGCCTTGTGCAGACAAGGTGATCAGAGAGCGATCCCCGGTCTTGGGTTCGACGCGAACCCACTGGCGGTCGAACTCTGCACGCTCTAGCCGCCCTGCAGTTTCCCGCTCCACGACGAGGCGAGCCCCTTCGAGCGAAATCCTCTCACCGTCTGCCGCATGGCGCCCATACAAGACGAACGCGATTCCTACGGCAATGATCTCGATCCCCGTGAACGGCAGCACGAGCAATGCGCCACGTGTCCAAAAAAACAAGGCAATCCCCAGCGATACGGCACACAAAGAAAGGTACAGCCCGCCAAGCTGGGCGGGAGTCACCGAACAATTGCGCGCAAGACGCCAATCGACACGCTGCCCCGTCACGGTGGCAAAACGAAAGACCATGTGACTCACCTGAAAACGCTCTGCCTGCATCAATGGCTGCTTTGGTGCGCATGAACACGCAAACGCACCTACCGCCGGGATACGATCCAAACCAATCATCCGTTCGCTGGGAATTGTAGCGCGGCTTGTTCTAGATCATTGACAAAGAATTTACTCGAGATTTCACTGGAGGGCCTGCGCCCAGCAAGGCCCGCATGTCTTGCAAAGAAATGTGGCTCTGCGGCTGCATGCGCACGCGCGGCGCGGGCTTGAGCGCGTGGCCATAGATGATTTCGAAACTCAGCGCGAGCTGCCCGCCGTGGCGCGAATCGGCCAGTTTTTGCGCCAAGACCGCACACAAACGCTCACGCCAGCGCCGCCCGCGCAAAGCCGCGAAACGCTGTGGGTGCAAGTTGCGGCCCAGTTCGGCTAGCTCTTGGAGCAGGCGCTCGGGCGTCGCGAAAGTCAGCGTGATGCGCTCCATGTCCATGACGGGCTCGGCAAAACCCGCTGCGATCAACATGTCTCCCCAGTCGTGCATGTCGGTAAACGCATGGCTGGGCGGCGGCCAGCCGAGCTCGGCATAAAGCATGCGCAATTCATGCAGCGTATCGGGCCCAAGACAGGAAAACATCACATAGCCGTCCACCGCCAGTGCCTGCAACCATTGCGCCAGCAGCGCTTGCGGATCGGCCTGCATGTGCAGCGCCATGTTGCTCCAAAGCATCTGTACGCTCCCTGGCGCTGGCAGCGCAAAGCGCGTTTTCGGAGCGCGCCAGCGCAGCGGGCGCCACCAGGGCTGCGCCAAGGCTTCGCGCGCCACGGCCGCGTGGCCCGGCACGGTTTCGACGACCACGCACTCGGCGTGCGGATAACGCTGGCTGATCAGGGCATGGGCCTGCAGGCCGCCGCGCACCGGCTCCCAATGGCACCATGTGGCGGGTGCGGCGCGCATCCACTGCAGGCGCTCTTGCATGCGCCGCGCCACTTCTTCGTGCAGCCAAGGCGCCTTGGCGGGCGCCGTTGCATGCCAGCGCGCGGCGGCAAGCGGATCGATGAGGGGCGAATGGTCGGTGTCTGCCATGACCGCATCACAGGAAACGCTCGAGCAAGCGCCGCGAATGGCGATCGAGCGCGGTGGCATCGGGTATCTTGAACTGCAAGCCATCGCTCGAAGCGATCAGCAAGCGCGTGCGGCTGCCCAGGTGGCGGATGTCCTCCTCGCCCTTGAGCACGAATTGCGCTGCTCCACGATCCGTTTGCACCTGCCAGGTGCTGGGCGTGGAAAAGCTCGAAACGGCGAGGATTTTTTCTATCGTCGGCGTGAACTCGCGCACCGCGAGCTCCTCTTCGACGAGCTGCCGATCCGCAGCGCTCAAGCGATCGAAGCGCGCGACCCAAACGATTTCGTGTCCGTCGGGGCCCAGCAGCGCCAGCCCTTCCTGGGGCGCGGCGATGGGAAAGGCGCGCACGGGCGTGACGTCTTCGTGCACGCTGCCGTCCGCCATGGTCAGCACGAGGCGCCCGTGCGCATCGCGCTGCAGCATGTCTGCGCCAGCCGTCAGGGCAGAAGCAGGGGAAATCTTCGGTTCCATGCAAGCCTTCCTTCGCGTCAAACGTCCCCTGCGGGGTGCGCCGAATGCAGCAGGCTGCTTTCGATCACCACGCCCGCAGCCTCGGCGTCTTCCTCGGCGCGGCGCACCTGCGCCTGGTACAGCCGCCAATACGCGCCCTGGCGTGCCATGAGCGCGTCGTGCGGGCCGACTTCGACCACCTCGCCGCGATCCATCACGACCAGGCGATCGGCCTTGCGCAGCGTCGAGAGGCGGTGTGCGATGGCGATCGTCGTGCGCCCTTGCACCAGGTTGTCGAGCGCCTTTTGGATTTCTTTTTCGGTTTCGGTATCGACGGCCGAAGTCGCCTCGTCGAGGATCAGGATGCGCGGATCGATGAGCAGCGCGCGCGCGATGCTGATGCGCTGGCGTTCGCCGCCCGACAGGCCCTGGCCGCGCTCGCCCACGAGCGAGTCGTAGCCATGCGGCAGGCGCAGGATGAATTCGTGCGCGTGCGCGGCGCGCGCCGCAGCAACGATCTCCTCGCGCGAGGCATCGGGCTTGCCGTAGGCGATGTTCTCGGCAATGGTGCCAAAAAAAAGGAAGGGCTCTTGCAGCACCAGTCCGATGTGGCGCCGGTATTCGGACACGGCAAAGCGGCGGATGTCCACGTCATCGACCAGGATGGCGCCTTCGCTGACGTCGTAGAAACGGCAAATCAGGTTGACCAGCGTGCTCTTGCCCGAGCCGCTGTGCCCCACGAGGCCAATCATCTCGCCGGGGTGGATGTCCAGATTCAAGCCACGGATCACCGTGCGACTGCCGTAGCGAAAACCCACGTTGCGCAGGCTGATCGCACCTCGCACCTGCGGCAGCGGCACGGGGTGGGCCGGATCGGGGACGTTGCTCACGTGGTCGAGGATGTCGAAGATGCGTTTGGCGCCCGCGGCCGCTTTTTGCGTGACCGAGACGATGCGGCTCATCGAGTCGAGCCGGCCGTAAAAGCGCCCGATGTAGGCAATGAAAGCCGTGAGCACGCCGACCGTGATCTGGTGGCGCGCCACGAGCCAGATGCCAAAGGCCCAGACCACCAGCAAGCCGATCTCCGTGAGCAAGGACACGGTGGGCGAGAACAAGGCCCAGGTCTTGTTGAGCTTGTCGTTGACTTCCAGGTTGTGCTGGTTGGCCTCGCGAAAGCGCTGCGCTTCGCGCTGCTCCTGCGCAAAGGCCTTGACCACGCGGATGCCGGGAATGGTGTCGGCGAGCACGTTGGTCACTTCAGACCAGACGCGGTCGATCTTCTCGAAGCCGGTGCGCAGGCGGTCGCGCACGGTATGGATCAGCCAGCCGATGAAGGGCAGCGGCACCAGCGTGACGAGCGCAAGCCAGGGGTTGATCGAAAACAGGATCACCGCGGTCATCAGGATCATGAGCACATCGGTGATGAAATCGAGCGCATGCAGCGACAAAAACACGTTGATGCGATCCGTCTCCGAGCCTATGCGCGCCATGAGGTCGCCCGTGCGCTTGCCGCCGAAATAATCGAGCGACAGGCGCAGCAGGTGCTCGTAGGTCGTGGTGCGCAGGTCGGCGCCAATGCGTTCGGACACGAGCGCGAGGATGTAGGTGCGCGCCCAGCTCAGTCCCCAGGCGAACACCGCCGACAGCAGCAAGCCACCCAGGTACAGCGTGACCAGGGCGGGGTCTATCGCCTGCCCGTTCTGGAACGGAATCAGGATGTCGTCCATCAGCGGAATGGTCAGGTACGGCGGCACTAACGTGGCCGCGGTCGAGGCCAGCGTGAGCAAAAACCCCGCGATGAGCTTGCCCTGGTAGGGCCGCGCAAACCGCCACAGGCGCAGCAGCACCCAGGTGGAGGTTTGCGGCGGCTGGGCGCGTGCGCACGCCGGGCATTCGTCACTGTCGGGCGGCAGCGGCGTGTGGCAGACGGGACACAGGGGCGCCTCGGAGACTTCATGCGCAGCGCCGCCGGCCATCTGTTGCTCGAAGCGTTGCAGCAGCCGCAGCGCCTGGCCATGTCGAGATTGGGTAAAGCGCCACAAGGCAACGCGCGCCTGCGCCGAATGCAGCTCCAAGGTGCCGACACCTGCATGGTCAAAGAGGCGCAGGCTCCAGCCCGGCGTGAGCGGCCAAGAGCGCCAGGCGGCAGCTCCGCCGCTGCAGTCAAGCAGACGCCGGTTCGTGAGCACGAGCCAACCCTCGGTGAAGCGCAGATCGGCACTCAGGTCAACCTGTAACACGGCCAGCACGTTTTCATCGGAGGCAAGCTCGGCGCGCAGCGCCGCCCCGGCAGCGCCGGAAAAGACATCAGAGGTATCCACGAGCAGGGTGATTAATAAAGAGTCTAGTGTGGCAGGGATTATCTCCCGCCACACGCTCCAGCCGGCCGAAGCCGCCATTTCGCGCTGGGTCTCATGGGCCTCACAATAGCAACCGCAAACGGCTACCTACTGCCACGCCTACCGCCGTCCCTCTTCCTTTCTTCCACTTTATGGCCCAAACCTTCGAAGACATCCGCTTGCTGCGCATCCATTACCTGCGCGGCCCGAACATTTGGACTTATCGCCCGGCGCTCGAAGTGTGGCTGGACCTGGGAGCGCTCGAGGACTACCCCTCGAACCGCCTGCCCGGCCTGACCGAGCGCCTGACCGCCTGGCTGCCGGCGTTGATCGAGCACCACTGCGGCGTGGGCGAGCGCGGCGGCTTTTTGCAGCGGCTGCAGGAGGGCACCTGGTGCGGCCACATCCTCGAACACGTGGTGATCGAGCTCCTCAACCTCGCCGGCATGCCCACAGGCTTCGGCCAGACGCGCAGCACCTCGCAGCGCGGCGTGTATCGCATGGTGTTTCGCGCACGCGACGAGCAGGTGGCGCGCATGGCGCTCGCGCAGGGGCATCGCCTGCTCATGGCGGCGATCAACGACCAGCCCTTCGACGTCGCCGCCGCCGTGGCGCGCGTGCGCACCGAGGTCGATGAGCGCTACCTGGGCCCGAGCACGGCGTGTATCGTCAGCGCCGCGACCGAGCGCGGCATTCCGCACATCCGCCTCAACGATGGCAACCTCGTGCAACTCGGCTACGGCGCGCGCCAGCGGCGCATCTGGACGGCCGAGAGCGAATTCACGAGCGCCATCGCCGAAGGCATTGCCTGCGACAAAGACCTCACGAAAAGCCTGCTGCAGTCCTGCGGCGTGCCCATCCCCGAAGGCCGCATCGTGCACAGCCCCGAGGAAGCCTGGGAGGCGGCGCAGGACATCGGCCTGCCCGTGGTCGTCAAACCCTCGGACGGCAACCACGGCCGCGGCGTGACGCTGGACCTGCGCCAGCACGAGGACATCGAAGCGGCCTTTCGCGTGGCCGAACCCGAGGGCAGCGAAGTGATGGTCGAGCGCTACATTCCTGGAAGCGAACACCGCTTGCTGGTCGTAGGCTCCAAGGTGGTTGCAGCTGCACGCGGCGAAGTGGTCAGCATCACCGGCAACGGCACGTCGACGGTTGCCGAGCTCATAGACGCGCAACTCAACTCCGACCCGCGCCGCGGCTATGAGGAGGAATATCCGCTCGAACTCATCGACGTGCGCAGCAACCGCGCCGTGCAGCTCGAACTGCAGCGCCAAGGCCTGGATGCCGACGCCGTGCCCGCCGCGGGCCAGCAGGTCGTGGTGCAGCGCAACGGCAACGTGGCCGTGGACTGCACCGACGAAGTGCACCCCGAAGTCGCCTACACCGCAGCCCTTGCGGCCAAGGTGGTGGGGCTGGACATCGCGGGCATAGACCTCGTGGCGCAGGACATCGCGCGGCCGCTGCAGGAGCAAGGTGGCGCGATCGTCGAGGTCAATGCCGGGCCGGGCTTGCTCATGCACCTCAAGCCCGCCGTGGGGGCGCCGCAGCCCGTCGGACAGGCCATCGTCGAACACCTGTTTCCTTCGGACGACGCGCACCAGCCCGCGGGCCGCATCCCGGTGGTGGGTGTGGCAGGCAGCCGCAACACGTCGCTGATCGCACGGCTCGTGGCCTGGCTTGTGCACCTGAGCGGGCGCCACACCGGGCTGGCCTGCCGCGCGGGCCTGTTCCTCGATCGTCGCCGCGTCGACGCCAGCGACAGTGCCCACTGGGAAGCCGCGCACCGCTTGCTCGTGAACAAAATGGTGCAGGCCGCGGTGATAGAAAACGACGCGCGCGCGATCCTGCGCGACGGCCTCGCGTACGACCGCTGCCAGGTTGGCGTGGTCACCGACATGGAGGGCGCGCAAGACCTGGCCGAATTCGACATCCAGGAGCGCGAACAAATGGTCAAGGTGCTGCGCACCCAGGTCGACGTGGTGCTGCCCGAGGGCGCAGCCGTGCTGCACGCGGCCGACCCGCTCGTGGCGGGCCTCGCGCCGCTGTGCGACGGCAGCGTTGTGCTGTACGCGCAAGACCCCACGCTCGAGGTGGTCGCGCAGCACCGCGCGCGCGACCACGGCCGCGCCGTGCTGCTGCGCCAGGGGCAGGTGGTGCTGGCCACGGGCAGCCATGAGCAGGTGCTCGGCGCGCTCGCAGACCTGTGCTTCGGGCGCAACGCCGTGGTGCCCGACACCGAGGCACTGCTCGCCGCGATCGGTGCAGCCTGGGCACTCGACATCTCGCCCGACCTGATCGCCGCGGGCATCAAGACCTTCGAGCCTGCGCTGCCCTTGACCGAGATGGCAGCAGCCCAAGTCTGACCCGCGTTTTCATTCATACAGCCACGCTATTCGGGCGACACTGGCTCGACAACCTCCCCAAGAGACTCTCATGGAAGTATCCCGTATCCGCGCGCTGCGCGGCCCCAACCTCTGGAGCCGCCACACTTCTATCGAAGCCATAGTGGCTTGCGCAGAGGCAGAGCGCTCCATAGACCAATTGCCCGGCTTCGAGGCGCGTTTGCGCGCGCTCTTTCCAGCCATCGGCGCGCTGCACCCCGAGGGCGGCGGCGCAGTGTCGCTCGCGCACGTGCTGCAGGCCGCGGCGCTCGCGCTGCAGGCGCAGGCCGGCTGCCCGGTGAGTTTTGCGCGCACCACGGCCACGGTCGATCCCGGCGTGTACCAGGTGGTGGTCGAATACAGCGAAGAGGCCGTGGGCCGGCAGGCGTTCGAGGATGCGCAGCGCCTCATCGCGGCGGCGCTCGGGCAAGGCAACTTCGACGCCGACGAAGCCATCGCGCAGCTGCAAGCGCTCTACGAAGACGAGCGCCTGGGCCCGAGCACCGGCGCGATCGTCGAGGCTGCGGCGGCGCGCGGCATTCCGTGGCGGCGCCTGACGCGCGGCAGCCTGGTGCAGTTCGGCTGGGGCTCCAAGCAGCGCCGCATCCAGGCCGCCGAGATCGATTCCACGAGCGCTGTGGCCGAATCCATTGGCCAGGACAAAGACCTGAGCAAACGCCTGCTGCATGCCGCGGGCGTGCCGGTGCCGCGCGGTCGCCCGGTCGAGAGCGTGGACGAGGCCTGGCAAGTGGCGCTCGAAATCGGCCTGCCCGTGGTCGTGAAGCCGCAGGACGGCAACCAGGGCAAGGGCGTGACGGTGAACATCGTCGACCGCACCGGGCTCGAAGAAGCCTACCGCAGCGCGGCCGAATACGGCACCGTCATGGTCGAGCGCTACCTGCCTGGCTATGACTTTCGCCTGCTCGTGGTGGGCGACGAGCTCGTCGCGGCGGCGCGGCGCGACCCGCCGCAGGTGCTGGGCGACGGCCAGCACACGGTGCGCGAACTGGTCGAGCAGGTCAACCAGGACCCGCGCCGCGGCGAGGGCCACGCCACCGCATTGACCAAAATCCGCCTCGACGACATCGCGCTCGCACGGCTCGCGGCGCAAAACCTCACGCCCGAATCGGTGCCCGCCAAGGGCCAGCGCGTGATCCTGCGCAACAACGCCAACCTCTCCACGGGCGGCAGTGCCACCGACGTGACCGACGACGTGCACCCCGAGGTCGCGGCGCGCGCCGTGGCCGCCGCGCAGATGGTGGGGCTGCACATCTGCGGCGTGGATATGGTCGCGCAAACCGTGCTGCGCCCACTCGAGGAGCAAAGTGGCGGCATCGTCGAAGTCAACGCCGCGCCGGGGCTGCGCATGCACCTTGCGCCCTCCTACGGCAAGCCGCGCAACGTCGGCCAGGCCATCGTCGAGCGGCTGTTCGCGCACGGCCAGGATGGGCGCATCCCCGTGGTCGCGGTCACGGGCACGAACGGCAAGACCACCGTCACACGCTTGATCGCGCACCTCTTTACTGCGCATGGCCAGCGCGTGGGCATGACCAACACCGACGGCGTTTACGTCGACGGCCGCCAGATCGACAGCGGCGACTGCTCGGGCCCGCGCAGCGCGCGCAACGTGCTGCTGCACCCCGAGGTGGACGCCGCCGTGTTCGAGACCGCGCGCGGCGGCATCCTGCGCGAGGGCCTGGGCTTCGACCGCTGCCAGGTGGCCGTGGTGACCAACATCGGCGCGGGCGACCACCTGGGCCTGAACTACATCACCACCGTCGAAGACCTGGCCGTGCTCAAGCGCGTGATCGTGCAAAACGTCGCGCCCACGGGCTACGCCGTGCTCAACGCCGCCGACCCCATCGTCGCGGCCATGGCCGCGGCCTGCCCGGGCCAGGTGATCTACTTCGCGAGCGACCGCCACCACCCCGTGATGGCCACGCACCGCGCGCAGGGCAAACGCACGGTGTACGTCGATGGCGACTCCATCATCGCCGCCGAAGGCTCGTGGCGCGAGGCCATCCACCTGCGCGACGTGCCCATCACGCGCAACGGGCGCATCGGCTTTCAGGTCGAAAACGTCATGGCCGCCGTGGCCGCGGCCTGGGGCGTGGGCCTGCCCTGGCAGACCATACGCCGCGGGCTCTCGGGCTTCGTAAACGACACCGACAACGCGCCGGGGCGCTTCAACCTCATGGACTACCGCGGCGCCACGGTGATCGCCGACTATGGCCACAACGCCGACGCCATGCGCGCCCTGGTGGCCGCCATCGACGCCCTGCCCGCGCGGCGGCGCAGCGTGGTCATCAGTGGCGCGGGCGACCGGCGCGATGAAGACCTGCGCGTGCAGACCGAAATTCTGGGCGACGCCTTCGACGACGTGATCCTCTACCAGGACGCCGCCCAGCGCGGCCGTGCCGATGGCGAAGTCATCGCATTGCTGCGCGAAGGCCTGGCCAGTGCCAAGCGCGCCCACCACGTCGAGGAGGTACGCGGCGAGTTCCTCGCCATCGACAAGGCGCTTGCGCGCCTGCAGCCGGGCGACCTGTGCCTGGTCCTCGTCGATCAGGTCCAAGAGGCGCTCGCGCACCTCGCGCGGCGCATCCAGGAAGCCCACTGACCGCAGGCCGCAAAAACTATCAAAATATGAGCTTCAAGCGCCCGTCAATAGGGCGCGAAGCTCGGTTTTGAGCACTTTTCCGTAGCTGTTCTTGGGCAGCGCCTCGACGAACTCATAGCGCTTGGGGCGCTTGAAGCGCGCGATGTGTTCGAGGCACAGCGCGTCGAGCTCTTCGGCGCTCACCTCGTCGCCCACGATGAAGGCCACGGGCACCTCGCCCCATTCGGCGTCGCGCAGGCCCACCACGGCCACTTCGCGCACCTGCGGGTGCAACAGCAGCACTTCCTCGACCTCGCGCGGGTAGATGTTCGAGCCGCCCGAGATGATCACGTCCTTGGAGCGGTCGAGCAGCGTGAGAAAGCCATCCTCGTCGAACTGTCCCACGTCGCCCGTGTAGAGCCAGCCGTCGCGCAGCGTCTTGGCCGTGGCCTCGGGGTTGCGCCAGTAGCCGGGCATCACGCTCGGCCCGCGCACCACCACCTCGCCCAGGGCGCCGGGCGGCAAGGTGTTGCCGGCCTCATCGACCACGCGCACCTGCACCGCCGCCTGCGCCACCCCCACCGAAGCCGCGCGCTGCAGCCAGCGCGGGTGGCTGGTGTCGGCCAGGTGCGTGCGCGCGAGCGCCGTGATCGTCATCGGACTCTCGCCCTGGCCGTAAATCTGCACGAAGCGCTGCCCCATCACGCGCAGCGCCTCGCGCAGATCATCGACGTACATCGGCCCGCCGCCATAGACGATGGTTTTGAAACCCGACACATCGGCGCCCGTCGCCTTCACGTGCTCCACGAGGCGGCGCACCATGGTGGGCGCGGCAAACAGCGTGAGCCGCCCCACCGAAGCCGCGAGCCGCACGAGCTCGGCCGGATCGAAGCCGCCCGAGCGCGGCACCACGTGGCGCGCGCCACGCTGCATCTGCGCGTAGTTGTAGATGCCCGCGCCGTGCGACATGGGCGCGGCATAGACCATGGCGTCCTCGGGCGCAATGTCGTCCACGTCGGAAAAGTAGCACAGCGTCGTGGTCAGCAGGTTGCGGTGCGTCTGCATCACCCCTTTGGGCCGGCCCGTGGTGCCCGAGGTGTAGAACAGCGAGGCGAGGTCGTCGGGCGCGCGCTCCTGCAGCGCCAGGGGTGCGTGCTGCACGGCCTGCTCGTACGCCGGGCTGCCAAGCACCAGCGTGTGCGCCGCATCCGCACCCGCGGCGAGCGCCGCCTCCCGCAGCTCTGCGGAGACGAACACCCAGCGCACCCCGGCGTCGGCGAGCACGTAGGCCAGTTCCTTGGCATGCAGTTTGTAGTTGACCGGCACTGTGACCGCACCGGCCCAATACACGGCGTGCAGCACCTCGAGGTACTGCGGGCAGTTTGCGGAAAAAATCGCCACGCGCTCGCCCGGCGTCACGCCCCATTGGCCCTGCAAAAAACCCGCGAGCGCAGCCACACGGGCGCCGAGCGTGCGGTAGTTCATCAACACCTCGTCGCCCGCCAGTACGGCGGGCCGCTCGGCATACGCAAGGGCGCTGCGGCGCAAGAGTTCGGTGATATTCATAGGGCGTAGTCTCCTGAAGAAAGCAGGCCATTTTCCTGCCGTCGCCTCGTCTGGTCGCCTCCCGCGCATCGGTGAAAACCCTGATGGGCATCCTGCAAAAAGGCCTTTATTTCCCCTTCTTTTTGACGAAATACAGAACGAGAAGGCGAAAATCCCTTTCGCATCACTCTACTTCCTGGTTCAAGGAGCATCGCTATGCCCATTTCTGCCGTAGATCGATCTCCCCCCTGGCGGCCACAAGGGGCGGATTTGTATTCGAGCGGCGCCTCTGGCGCTCCGCCCGTGCGGCCGGTCAACACCTCGCACCCGGTCGAATCGACCGATGGCCTTGGCCAGGGCAGCACCTTGCGCACGCCGGACGCATCCCAAACCAAAGAGGTGGCGGGAACGGATGGTATGCGTGCGCGCCGCGACGGCATCGAAACCCCCGCCGAAAAAGAGCAAAAAGCCAAAGAACAAATCCCGCCGCAGCCGCCGCTGTACCAGCAATTGATCGATTTCATCCAATCGATGTGGCGTGCCAGCAGCAATGCCGTGGAGGTCGCGCAAAGCGTCCACCAGACCGCGCAGCAAGAGCGCCTAGCGCAGCAAGTGCCCCAGGAGTCACCGACCTATTCGGCGCCCAAGGTCAAGCGCAGCAGCGGCTCGTGAAGCTCCGTGCCCGTAGCGCTTGCGCTTTACGCCCATGGCCGCCTTGCCCGCTTTGCCCGTAGTCGGCCCCGGTTTTGCCGCGCAGGTAGCGCGCAAGGTATACAGCCACCTTTTGCGGCGCATCCCCAGCCAATGCGCGATCTGCGGCGCATGGCCCGCTGAGCGCCTCTGCGCGGGCTGCGTGGCACGCTTCGCGCAGCCGCGCGCGCGTTGCCTGCGCTGCGCGCTGCCCGTGCCCGCGGACGTGCACACCTGCGGCGCCTGCCTGCGCACGCCGCCGTTGCTCGACGCCTGCCACGCCGCCGTGGATTACGGCTACCCCTGGGCCGGAGTGATCGCAAACTTCAAATTCCATGGTGACCCGGGCTGGGCGGCGGCGCTGGCGGGCCTGCTGCGTGCCACGCCCGGCGTCGAGCCCGCGCTCGACGCCGCCGACCGCGTGCTGCCCGTGCCGCTCGCGCGCGCACGCCTGCGCGAGCGGGGCTTCAACCAGGCCGCGTTGCTTGCACAGCAGCTTGCAGCGCACAAAACCGACAAACACCTGCTGCTGCGCCTGCGCGACACGCCAGCGCAAAGCAGCCTGCCGCGCCACGAGCGGCTGCGCAATCTGCAAGGCGCTTTTGCCGTCGAGCCGCTGCGTGCGGCGGGCCTCGCCGGGCAGCGCGTCGTGCTCATCGACGACGTGCTGACCACCGGCGCTACGCTGGACGCTGCGGCGCAGGCGCTGCGCGCAGCGGGCGCCGTGCACATCACCGCCCTCGTGCTCGCGCGCACGCCGGCGGCACGCTGAGCCAGTGCTGGGCGCGACAATACGCGCCATGTTCCGCATCGTCCTCGTCGAACCCGAAATCCCGCCCAACACCGGCAACGTGATCCGCCTCGCGGCCAACACCGGCTGCGAGCTGCACCTGGTCGAGCCGCTGGGCTTTGCCATGGACGACAAGCGCCTGCGCCGCGCGGGGCTCGACTACCACGAATATGCGCGCGTGCAGCGCCACCGCGACTGGCAAGCCTTGCTGCAAAACCAGCAGCCCGACCTCACACGCATGTTCGCGCTGACCACGCAGGGCAGCCAGAGCGTGTACGCCTGCCGCTTCTTGCCCGGCGACTGGCTGGTGTTCGGCGCCGAAACGCGTGGCCTGCCGCCCGCGCTGCGCGAGCGCTTTCCGGCGGCGCAGCGCCTGCGCCTGCCCATGCTCGCGGGCCAGCGCAGCCTCAACCTCTCGAACGCCGTGGCCGTGACCGTGTTCGAGGCCTGGCGGCAAAACGGTTTTGCCATGCCAGGCAATGCGCACTGAAGCGCCACGCGATGCTCAGGCATCGAGCCAGGCGCAAATCCCCTGCCACTGCGCCAGGTCGCGTGCCACGCGGCTGGGCGCGACGTCGAACAGCGTGAGCCCGTGCGCCGCGAGGTGCACATAGTTCTGCGTGTCGCGCAAATAGCCGAGCACCGGCAAGTCCAAGCCGGTGAGAAAGCGCTGCAGCTGCTCGGCCGCATGGGTGCGCTCGTCTACGCGCATGCCCACCAGGCCCACCGGCACGCCCGCGGCGCGGCGGTGCTCGGCAAGCTGCTGCAAGAAGGCATGCGTGGCAAAGATGTCGAACACGCTGGGCTGCAGCGGCACGATGACCTTGTCGGCGCGCTTGAGCAAGGCGTCCAGGCGCTTGCCGTGCAGCCCCGCGGGGGTGTCGATGACGACATGCGTCGTGCCCTTGGGCGGCTTGGCGAGCAGGTCGGGGCCAAGGTCCCAGCTGCCTATGGGGCGCGCCTGCGCGGGGCGCAGCCCCAGCCACAAGCGTGACGATTGCTGGCGATCGGTGTCGCCGAGCATGACGGCGTGGCTTTGCGCGGCAAAGTAGCCCGCGATGTTCGTCGCGAGCGTCGATTTGCCGACACCGCCCTTGGGGTTGGCGACCAGGATCACCCGCATTTCAGTCCACGCTCGCTCCGGAAGCCTGCACCACCTTGCTCCACTTGGCAGATTCGCTCTGGATGAAAGCGGCAAATTTTTCTGCAGTTTCAGGGTGCGCCTCGCCACCTTGCTCGGCGATCCTTTTCTTGACCTCGGGTTTGTTCAGCACCTTGACGATGGCCGAATGCAGCTTGCCGACGACCGGGGCCGGCGTGCCCGCAGGCACGAACAGACCAAACCAGGACATGGCCTCGTAGCCTGGCACGCCGGCCTCGGCGATCGTGGGCACGTCGGGCAGCTCAGGTGAGCGCTTGGCCGTGGTCACCGCCAGGGCGCGCAGCTTGCCCGAACGCACGTAGGGCAGCGCCGAGGGCAGGTTGTCGAACATGATGGCGATCTGGTTGCCGAGCAGGTCCGTGATGGCCGGCGCGCTGCCTTTGTAGGGCACGTGCTGCATATCCACCTTGGCCATGGTTTTGAACAGTTCGCCCGAGAGATGGATCGAGCTGCCGTTGCCGGCAGAGCCGAAGTTCACCTTGCCCGGATTGGCCCGCGCGTAGGCGATGAGCTCGGGCACGGTCTTGAAGGGCTGCGCCGGATTGGCCACGAGCACATTGGGCACGGTCGCCACGCGCGTGAGCGGGACGAAGTCCTTCACCGGGTCATAGGGCAGCTTTTTGTAGAGCGCGGCATTGATCGCGTGCGTGCCCACGGTTCCCATGAACAGGGTGTGGCCATCGGCGGGTGCGCGCGCTGCGGCCTGCGCGCCGATGTTGCCGCCCGCGCCCGCGCGGTTGTCTATCACCACCGGCTGGCCAAGTTCGGCCGCCAGTTCCTGACCGACGATGCGCGCGAGCAAGTCGGTAGTGCCGCCGGGCGTGAACGGCACGATGATGG
Source organism: Extensimonas vulgaris (assembly GCF_003337425.1). Taxonomy (GTDB): domain Bacteria; phylum Pseudomonadota; class Gammaproteobacteria; order Burkholderiales; family Burkholderiaceae_C; genus Extensimonas; species Extensimonas vulgaris. The sequence goes on along the minus strand of NZ_QPJU01000002.1, from coordinate 486,061 downwards.
TCAACGGCTTGGTCGGAAAGCCCTGCGCCGCAGACGGCAACGGCAACAGCACCGCCGCGGCAGCAGCGGCCAGGGTGCATAGCGCGGTACGACGCGCAAAAAAGCGGGAAATGGCCATCAACGTCTCCTTCATGAATATGGTGTTGTGGTGCAAGCAGCCGTTCACACGCGCTCGAGGATCACGGCGATGCCCTGCCCCACGCCTATGCACATGGTGCACAGCGCGTAGCGCCCACCCGTGGCGTGCAGGCGGTTCACTGCGGTAGTGGCCAGGCGCGCGCCGCTCGCGCCCAGGGGGTGGCCGAGCGCGATCGCGCCGCCCCAGGCGTTGACACGCGCGTCGTCGTCGGGCAGGCCGAGCAGGCGCAGCACGGCCAGACCCTGCGCGGCAAAGGCCTCGTTGAGCTCGATCACGTCGATCTGCGCGAGGTCGAGCCCCGTTTGCGCGAGCACTTTTTGCGTCGCGGGCACGGGCCCTATGCCCATGATGCGCGGCGCCACGCCGGCCACGGCCATGCCAACCACGCGCGCCTTGGGCGTGAGGCCGTGGCGCGCGGCCTCGGATTCGCTCGCGAGCAGGAGCGCGCAGGAGCCATCGTTCACGCCGCTCGCATTGCCCGCGGTCACGCTGCCGTCGGGCTTGACCACGCCCTTGAGCTTGGCCAGCGCCTCGAGGCTGGTTTCGCGCGGGTGCTCGTCCTGCGTGACGACGATGGGGTCGCCCTTTTTCTGCGCAATGTGCACGGGCGTGATCTCGCGCGCAAGATGGCCCGCGCGTTGCGCGGCCACGGCTTTTTGCTGGCTGGCGAGCGCCATGCGGTCTTGCGCCTCGCGCTCGATCTTGAATTCGGCGGCGACGTTTTCGGCCGTCTCGGGCATGGAGTCGGTGCCGTAGAGCTGCTTCATGCGCGCGTTCACGAAGCGCCAGCCTATGGTCGTGTCGTAGATCGCGGCGTTGCGGCTGAAGGCGGACTCGGCCTTGGGCATCACGAAGGGCGCGCGACTCATGCTCTCGACGCCGCCGGCGATCATCAGGCCCGCTTCGCCCGCCTTGATCGCACGCGCCGCCGTGCCCACGGCATCGAGCCCCGAGCCGCACAGGCGGTTGATGGTTGCGCCCGGCACCTCCACGGGCAGGCCCGCGAGCAGGCTGGCCATGTGCGCGACGTTGCGGTTGTCCTCGCCCGCCTGGTTGGCGCAGCCATAGAGCACGTCGCTGAGGCGCCCCCAGTCGACCTTGGGGTTGCGCTGCATCAGCGCCTGGATCGGGATCGCGGCGAGGTCGTCGGTGCGCACGCTCGCGAGCGCGCCGCCGTAGCGGCCGATGGGGGTGCGGATGGCGTCGCAGATGAAGGCTTGGGTCATGGAGTCTCCGAAATCGGTGGTTGGAAAAAACAGCAATGGCGGCGGCGATTTTGCCCCGCGCGTGAACGGCCCGCGCAGCGACCGCGATCAGCCGTCAATGGGCCGGATCGGCAGGCCCACGAGGCGCTCGAGCGCTTCGTGGGCAAGACCGGGCACGCGATCGATGCACTGCAGGCCCGCAGGCGTGCAAGCAAACGTCGCATGGTCGGTGTAGATGCGCCGCACGCAGCCCAGGCCCGTGAGCGGGTAGCTGCAATGCGAGACGATCTTGCTGTGCCCCTGTTTGGTCAGCAAGTCCATCATCACCCAGGTTTGCCGCGCGCCGACGGCCAAGTCCATGGCGCCGCCCACGGCGGGGATGGCGTCGGGCGCGCCCGTGCTCCAGTTGGCGAGGTCGCCCGTGGCCGAGACCTGGAACGCCCCGAGCACGCAGATGTCGAGGTGGCCGCCGCGCATCATCGCAAAGCTGTCGGCATGGTGGAAGTAGGCGCCACCGGGCAGCAGCGTCACGGCTTGCTTGCCGGCGTTGATGAGGTCGGGGTCTTCCTGGCCCGGCGGCGGCGCCGGCCCCATGCCGAGAATGCCGTTTTCGCTGTGCAAGATGATTTCGCGTCCCGGCGGCAGGTGGTTTGCCACGAGCGTGGGCATGCCGATGCCGAGGTTCACGTACGCCCCCTCGGGGATGTCTGCCGCGACGCGCCGGGCGAGCGCCTCTTTGCTTCTTAGTTGATAGCTATTCACGCTTTATCCACCTAGGTTTTTTGCGTTTTTTACATAAATATCGGGCACCATCGCGTCAGCGCAGCGCGCGCTCGACCTGCACGATGCGATCGACGAAGATGCCTGGCGTGACGATGCACTCGGGGTCGAGCGCGCCCAGCGGCACCACCTCGTGCACGGCGGCGACGGTGTAGCGCGCAGCCATGGCCATCACAGGGCCGAAGTTGCGCGCCGCCTTGCGGTAGGTCAGGTTGCCCCAGCGGTCGCCGCGCTCGGCCTGGATCAACGCCACGTCGCCGTGGATCGGGTATTCGAGCACGTAGTGCCGGCCGCCGATCTCGCGCGTCTCCTTGCCTTCGGCGAGCTGCGTGCCATAGGCCGTAGGACAGAAAAACGCCCCTATGCCCGCGCCTGCCGCGCGCATGCGCTCGGCCAGATTGCCCTGCGGCACGAGTTCGAGCTCGATCTTGCCGCTGCGGTAGAGGGCGTCGAACACGTAGCTGTCGGCCTGGCGTGGAAAGCTGCAGATGATTTTGCGCACGCGCCCCGCGCGCAGCAGCGCGGCGAGCCCCGTGTCGCCGTTGCCGGCGTTGTTGTTGACCACCGTGAGCTCGCGTGCACCCTGGGCGATCAGGCCATCGATCAAGGCCTCGGGGATGCCCGCGGTGCCAAAGCCGCCGATCAGCACGGTGGCACCATCCTGCACACCCGCGAGCGCCTCGGCCACCGAGGCCGCTTGTTTGTCGATCATGCGCATATCCTTCGTGGGTCGGGTTCGGCTGGCCGTCGCTGGCGCTCACGCCCAAGCCTGAAACCCAGATTGTCGATGAGGCGGCGCTGCGCGCCTACGCGGATCTAGGAGCCTGTCGGACTTTGGGCGTCGATAGCGAGAATGGGCCCCAGCGAGGCCAGTTTTTACCGGATTCGCAGCCCCATAGCGGGACTATGGGGCAAGAAGCCGGTAAAAAATGGGCCGCTGCGGCGCTTTCGCAGCCGACGATTCCAAAGTCCGACAGGCTCCTAGCACCTCGCAATGCCAGGGAGCCCATCATCCTGCGTCCTCATGAACAATCTAAAAACTCTCCCATTCGTCATCGTCATTGGGCTTGGCCTTGCCGTGCAGGCTCGCGGCGTCGGGGCGCTTGAGCTGCGGCGCGGGAGCGGCCGAAGCGGCAGCCGCGGCACCGCCAACAGCGCCTGCCCTGCCCTTGCCTTTGCCCTTGCCCTTGACTTCATTGGACAGCTGCACGATGGCCTGCCCCACGCGCTGCGACGCCCGTGCAAATGGCGAATCGGCAGCGATCTGGCGCTGCGCCTCTTGGTACGCGCCGCGGTTGATGGTCTGCGCGACCTTGCCGGCCTCTTCATGGAAGTGCCGATGTTCTTCGATGAGATGGGTGAACGACGGGCGAGCACCATATTGCGACCGCCCCTTGCCGTGCAACCATTTGCCCAATTCGCAGCAGTCGTCGCGGCCGATGGTCTCGACGTCCAGGGTTTCCTTGTTTTGGATCGCCCCGCGCAGCTTGATTTTCCAGTCGGCATGCGCGCGGATCGCGTTGTCCAGCCGCACCTGCGTCTCGTGCACGCTCTCGCCAGACGGCGCTGCGGCAAGATGCATGGGGTTGGATACATGCGGGGCGGCCGTGAGCGCCGACGTGAGCGCCGGCGTGGGCGCGTGCACGGGCCCGGCCGCAACGGCTGGCCCATGCGCCGATGGCGCCGTATCGAGCTTGAACATGGACACGGCGCGCACAAGCTCCTGCGCCTGGGCGTTGAGGCTCGCGGCGGCGGCCGCCATTTGCTCGACCAGCGCGGCGTTTTGCTGCGTGACCTGGTCCATCTGGCTCACGGCCTCGCCCACCTGCGCGACGCCCGCGCTTTGCTCGCTGCTGGCCGCGCTGATCTCGCCCATGAGGTCGGTCACGCGGCGGATGCCGGTGACGATCTCCGCCATCTTCGCGCCCGCCTGGTCGGCCAGCGTGCTGCCCTGGCCTATGCGCGTGACGCTGTCGGTGATCAGCGCCTTGATTTCCTTGGCGGCCTGCGCGCTGCGCCCGGCCAGGCTGCGCACTTCGCTCGCCACCACGGCAAAGCCGCGGCCCTGCTCGCCCGCGCGTGCGGCCTCGACGGCGGCGTTGAGCGCGAGAATGTTGGTCTGGAACGCGATGCCGTCGATCACACCGATGATGTCGGCGATTTTTTGCGAGGAGCCGTGGATGCCCTTCATGGTCTCGACCACCTGAGCCACGACTTCGCCGCCCTCTTGCGCGACGGCCGAGGCGCTTTGCGCGAGCTGGTTGGCCTGGCGCGCGTTGTCGGCGTTTTGCTGCACCGTGCTGCCAAGCTCTTCCATGGAGGCCGCGGTTTCTTCGAGCGCGCTCGCCTGGCTTTCGGTGCGCGCCGAGAGGTCGGCGTTGCCGGCGGCGATCTGGGCGCTCGCCACGGAGACGGAGTCCGAGGCGTGGCGCACGTTCGACACCACCTCACGCAGCGCAGCCTGCATACGCGCGACGGCCGCCAGCACGCTCGCGCGGTCGCCCGCACGCACGGGCAGCTCGACCGACAAATCCCCCTCGGCCACGCGCCCGACTGCGGCGGAGAGCTCGTCGGGCTCGGCGCCGAGCGCGCGCGTGATGCGGCGCGTGATCAGCCAGCCGGCAAGCACGGCAAATGCAAATGCCAGCACACAGACGGCGATCAGCAGGTTGCGCTGCAAAGCAAACTCAGCGGCAGACGCTGCAACGAGCTGGCTCGCGCGCTGGGTTGCATAGTTCACGTACTGCTGCGTAGTTTCATCCAGCGCGCGCAGCAGAGGCAAACATTCGTTGTTGATCTTCGTAATGGCGGCCTCGCGCTGCTGGTTCGCAGCCAGATCGACGATGGCGAGGGCGACGGGTGCGTATTGCTGCTCGATGCGGTCGATTTCTGCCACCATACGCCGCGCTTCTTCGGTGGCGCCCGCATCTTGCACCAGCGTTTTGAGCTTTTGCAGCTGGCTTGCGACTTCTGCGTGAGCCTGTGTCGCTACTTGTTTTTCGGCCGCGATGTCCTCTGGCTTGGCGCGCAGCACCATGTTGCGCACCGCGATCGCTCGCCGTTGCACGGCCTCCTGCATTTCGTGGGCGGCATTGAGACGCGCGCCCATGCCTTGGACGTAGTTTTCAAAGCGCTGATTGGCGTCATTCATCCCTTTGATGGCAAACACCGCCACGAGCAGTACCAACAGAGCCAATCCACCGAAAGCCCAGCCGAGCTGAGCACGCACCGTCATTTTTCGCATTCTTCCCTCCACAAGCAATTGATAGAAGCCGAGAGTCCACGAGCGAAAAGCATAACCGCAGACACTGGCCTCACCGTCAGGACTCGAACCTGAATCTTCCGCTTAGGAGGCGGAGGCACTATCCCTTGTGCTACGGCGAGAGAAAAGAAGAAGCAAAGACTCTGCCCGAAAGCGCGCCCATGGTGGGCTGGCAAGCAGGGGCAGGGGCGCATTGTAGGGCGGCCCACGGAGTTCTCTCCACCCGCTGCAAGCTCAATCCCGGCGCAGCGTGTAGATGATGTCGAGCGCGCTTTTCTCGCCCGTCTGGCCGCGCAGGGTCAGGTGGCGCGTGAGGTCCAGGAAGATGTAGATGGCGCCGAGCGCGTTCGTGAGGCCGTATTCGTAGGTCACGTACATCTTGTCCGACAGGCGCTTGCCCAGCGACAGCGCGGTGCCGTTGCTGTCGGCGCTGTCGCCGCCCAGGCCCAGCTCGTCGAGGCCCAGGCGGCTTGCAATCTGTGCGCCGGGGCTGGCGCCGCCGCGCCCGAGCAAAATCAGCGCGGCCTGCTGCAGCATGGCGGTCTGCGTGCCCCCCTGCGCGGCGGCGCGGCCCAGCACCACCCACGAGAGTTTTTCGGCCTCGGGCATTTCAGGGTCGGAATACAGGCGCACGCGCGGCGCCTGTGCCGTGCCGCTGATCTGCACGCCCGCGCGCACACTGAGGTTGGGGCGCAGTGCGAGGATGTCGAGCGCGGGGTTGTCATAGGGGCCGTTGAAGTGGATATGCCCGGTTTCGATATCCAGCGTCTGGCCCCAGGCGCGGTAGCGGCCCTGCTCGGTGGCGATGTCACCCGTGATGCGCGGCGCGCCGCCGGGCTCGGGGCTGGAGCGGATGTCGAGCGTGCCGCGCAGGCGCGTGGTCAGGCCCATGCCCTGCAGCGCGAAGTCGCGCCCCAGGTTCAGGCTCACGGCGATGTCGGGTGCGCGCGCGGCCTGCACTGTGGCGCGCGCCTCGGGCTGCGCGGTCTTTTGCGTGGCCGCGTCCTTGGCGCGCGAATGCACCACCACGTCGTCGCCCAGACGCGGCGCGCCTTGTTCGGGTAGCAAGATCGCAGCGCGGTCTATCGTGAGCTGGCCGCGCAATCGGATCTGGCCGCCCTGCAGCTGCGCCTGCACCGGGCCCGAGACGCTGACCTGCCGGTCGGCGCGCACCAGCACTTGCAGCGCGCGCGCCTCGCCCTGCAATTGCATGGCGATGCCCGCGTCGCCGTCGGCAGGGCTGCTCCAGCGCAGCGTGCCCGTGCCGGCGAGCGTGCCGCCGTCCTGCGGCGGCGGCGTGCGGTTGCCGCTCAATCCGGGGATGCGCGCATTGCTGCCGCGCCCGCCCTGGATGCGCCATTCGGTGATGGCCAGCGTGTCGCCGCGCAGCGTGGCGCGCAAACGGCCTTGCTGCAGGTCGATGCCGTCGAGCACGGAGCGCACGGCCACGTCGTCGGCAGCGAGCGTGCCCGACCAGCGCGGCGCGGCGCGGCTGCCCGCGAGCTGCGCGTCCGCTTCGACCGTGCCACGCACGCGCCAGCCCGGCGGCGCGAGCAAAGACCAGGCGCCGAGGTCGGGCAGGCGCGCCTGCAGCGTGCCGGCCATGGGCGCGTCGGCGGGCCAGACGGGCGCGCCTTGCACCCAGGCGATGCGCGTGTCGGCCGTGGCGTTGACGTGGCCCGCGCGCTCGCTGTCCCACAGCAGCCGCGCGTGCACGGCGTCGCCCTGCGCTTCGAGCGCCACCTCGGCCGCGCGCACGCCGGCCTGGGTGACAGCGGATGACTTGCCCGCGCCGCCATTGCCGACTTTGCCGCCGCTGGCCGCTTTGCCACCCGCGCCGCCGGCGCCATTCATGCCCTCTTCGAGGCGGATGCGCAAGTCGCCACGCGCGCGCTGCAGGCCCACGCGCGCGCGCAGGCCGTCGCGCGCGGTGGTGTCCACGCTCCACTGGCCGTCGAAGGCCAGGTCACCACCGAGCCCGAGTCGCGTGAGCAGCGGCGCCGTGTCGGCGGAACGCGCCTCCAAGGCATCGACCCAGGCGAGCGGCAGGCCGAGCACGCTGCCTTGGGTCTGCAGGCGCATATCGGCGACGCCCGTGCCCGTTCCCGTGCCACGCGCCCAGCGCAGCGGCTCCCAGCGCAATTGCACCGTGCCGGGCAAAGGGCCGCTCAGCGCCGCCTGCCCGGCCGTGGCCTGCACAGTCCAGGCCGCGGCTGCCGAGGCGCTGGCTTGGCCGATCGGAATGTGCCCGTCGAGTGCGAGCGGCGCACCGAGCGTCAGCGTCCACGGGCCCGGGCGCTGCGCGTCTTCGGCTTGCAGGCGCAGGGTTTGCACACGCGCCTGCCAGGGCAAGCCGGCGCCGGTCTGCGCGGCGCGCTGGATGCCACCGTCCAATCTGGTCTGCAGCGCAAACTGCAGACCGCCGTGCTGCAGCGCGCCATCGAGGGCGAGTGTGGCCTGTGCGGCAGAGACCGCGAATTCGGCGCGCACGCCGCGCAGCTGCCAGGGCGCGGCGCCGGGCCCGGTGGCGTTGAGTTGCGGCACGGCCAGCGTCGCCTGCAGCGTAAAAGGGGCTGGGGCTTTGTCGCGCGGCGCTGATGACGCCCCGGCCGTGGACGCCGGGCGCTGCAGCATGTCCCAGGCGCTTTGCCAGCCGCCCTGCCAGCGCGCGGACAGTTGCGCCTGGCCTTGCATGTCGCCTTGCTGCGCGAATCCGAGTCCTGGCACGCCGAGCGCAGCCAGGCGCGCGAGCCACTGCTGCGTGGCGCGCAGGTCTTGCGCCTGCAGCTGCAGCATGCCGGCGCCGCGGCGCGCGTCCAGGCTGCCGTCGGCCGCGGCGACGGCACCGGGCACTTCGAGCTGCACGCGCCCTTGCGCCGCAGGCGACGCGCCAAAGGCCATGCGCAGCGCCTGCGCCTGCACGCGGGCCTGCAACGCGACGAGCTGCAACGTGCGCAATTGCACGCTGGGGCTGCCGTCGGCCTGCTGCTGCCATTCACCCTCGGTCTGCAAGGCGTCTATGCGCAGTTTGGCCGCGGGCGTGGCTTTTGCCGTGGCCTTGGGCGCTGGCGCGGCTTTGGAAGGCTTGGGGGGCTTGGCCCGGCTGCCGCTCGCAGGGTTGCTTGCTGCGGCCTGGACGCCGTTCGCGGCGGCTGTGCCCTTGCCAACCGGCGCTGGCTGCGCGTGCAGGTCTGCCGCAAAGCGCACGGCCCCGGCTTCTTCACGCCGTGCCGTCAGCCAACCCGCAAGCGCCTGCACGTCGAAGGCCGAATGCACGGCGCCGGGCGACACGCCGTGCAAGTCCAGCCGGCCGTCCCACGCGCCGCTGGCCGGCGTGTAGTGCGCCTGCAGCGTGGCCGTGCCCGCGCCCAGGCCCACGCTGGCCGCGGGGGCGCTCCAGCGCTGGCCGTCGTACTCGACGCGCCCTTGCAGCGCCGTGGGCGGCAGGCGGCCCGTGTCCCAAGGCCCGGCCAAACGGTTGGCGAGCTGCACCGCGATGGCCCAGCCCGACGCCACGGGTGCGGCTGGCGGAGCCGCGGATGGAGCGGATGGAGCGGGTGCCGCAGGCGTTGTTGGCGATGAGGATGGTGGAGCTTTGTCATGGTTGCGCACCGGCTGGGCCAAAGGCCCCGCGTGCAGCGTACCGTCGAGCAAGGTGGTCGGCGCCCCTGGCCACAGGGCCGCGAGATCGACGCCGCGCAGCCGCGCCTGGGCCTGCGGCAGCGACTGCGCCGCCCACGGCTGGAGCGTGGCGCTGAGCTCGGCCTGCATGGCATCTGCGGCGGACGCGGCCTGGGGCTTGGCAAGCGCTCGCTTGCCCTGGTCGTCGGGCCGCTTTTTTTCTTCTGAATCGATAGCTGCTTGCGTAGGCGTATCAAGCGCTAAGAGCATTTTTAACTCTAAACTCGCCGCGGCCGTGGCAAGCTGGCCTTGCACGCTCGCGTGCGCCTTCGCCTGGGTGCCCGCGTAGGGTGCGCGGGGCGGCGTCTGCGCTGCGTCGCTGGGCGGCGCGATGGGCACCAAGCCGTCGAGCGTCGCGGCGAGTGCGAACGGCGCCTGCGCGCCCAGCGTGGCCTGGCCGCGGTACTGGCCGCGCCCGAGCGTGAGTTCGCGCAGCGTGAACTGGTGCTGCGCCTCGCGCCAGCCGCCGAGACTGAAGCCGCTGCCCGTGTAGCGGTAGCCGAGCTTCACGTCCTGCAGCTCGAGCGCGGGTGTGCCCGCCCAGCGCAGGCGATCGACGCGCAGCTTCACGTGCAGCTGCAGCGGCACGGGCAGCGCGAGCGCGGTGGGCGGTGTGGGCGGCCCGGCATCGGTGCTGCGCGCGCCCGCAGGCGTGAGCGTGACTTGCGCAACCTGCAGCTTGCCGAGTTCGGCCTGCCCTTGCAGCAGCGCGGCCCAGCGCCAGCCCAGCGGCTGGCCAAAGCGCAAATCCTGCACTTCGACGGCGAGCTTGGGGTTGCTCCAACGCAGCCAGCCTATGTGCCCGCCCTCGCGCAGCGTGCCTTGCACGGCGCGGCTTTCGAGCCGCTGCTCGACAGGCAACAGCCGCGCGACCAGCGCGAGCGTGTCCGCAAGCGAGCTGCTGCGCCCGGCCCACCACCAGCCGCATGCCGCAATCACGAGCAGCAAGGCTAGCAGCAGCCCCAGCAAGATCGCGCCCAGGCGCAACAAGCTGCGCCCCACGCGGCGCCGAGGTGGCGCAGGTGGCGAAGGTGGCTGCTGGGGAGGCGGCGCGTCAGGCCGCAGCGCTTCTTGCGATGGCATCTGGGTCGTGCTCAAAAATTGAACCCCAGCCGCATGTGCAGCCGCAGGCTGTGCACACGCACGCCGTAGGCCAGGTCGGCCTGCAGCGGCCCCACGGGGCTGCGCCAGCGCACGCCCGTGCCTACGCCCACGCGCGGGTCGAGCGCGCGCACGCGGTCGGCAACGGCGCCGGCGTCGATGAAAAAGGTGTTTTCCCAATCGCTCACGCGGCCGTCGCGCAGCATGGGGCGCTGCCATTCGATGCTGCCCACGGCCAGGTAGCGGCCGCCGTAGAGTTGGTTGTTCTCGGTGCGCGCGCCTATGCTGCGGTAGGCGTAGCCGCGCACGGTGGCATCGCCGCCGGTGAGGAAGAGCTCGGTCACGGGCACGGGGGCGTTGGTGCGCGCGAGCACGGCGCCCAGGTCGGTGCGCACGGCCAGGCGGCTGCGGCGCCCGCGTCCGTCCTCGCCTTCCACGCGCCCCAGTGGCACGAACCACTGCCAGCGCAGCAGGCTGCGCGCATAGGGTTCGTGGTGTTCGCCGAGGGTGCTGCCCGCGCCCAGCTCCAGCCCCAGCCCGTAGCCGCGCGTGGGCGCGAGGTTGCTGTTGAAGTAGCGCCCCGTCCAGCTGGTGTTGGCGCTGAGCGAACTGCTCGTGGGCGGCGGGTTCAGGCCCTGGCTGTGCGCGTTGTCGTACTGCAAAAAATAGCTGCGGTCTATGCGCAGGTCGCTCATGCTGCGGCCCGCGCGCAGGCGTCCGCTGTTGACGCGGTAGTCGCCCGTGTCCTCGCGCTGCAGCTTGCCGCTGCCGAACCAGCGCCAGCCCGATTCGTCGGGCAGGTCCATGAGCTCGGTGCCCAGGAGCTTGTCCTTGTTGTCGAGCGCGATCCGGCTCACGGCGCGCCAGCCTATGCCGGGCACGCGGTTGTGGATGTGGTCCACGCTCAGGCGCGGGCCGGCGTCGGTGGAGACGCCCGCGCCGAAGACATATTTCTGCAGCGGCGCTTCGCGCACCTGGGCGACGACGGGCGCGGCCTTGGGGTCGGGCGCCTCGGTGTCGAGCAGCAAAAACACGGTGTCGTAATAGCCGCTCGCGGCCAGGCGCTGCTGGGCGTCGAGCATCTGCGCCTCGGAGTAGAGGCTGCCCGTGGGCAGGCGTGCGATGCGGCGCGCGCCTTCGGGGTCGTAGCGCTGGCTGCCTTCGACTCGCAAAGGGCCGAAGAAATACGGCGGGCCCGGGTCGTAGAGCACGCTCAGCGTCGCCTCGCTCGTGTCGGCGTCAATGTCGGCGCGGCTGCTCTCCAGACGCGCGCCGGCGTAGCGACGCGCCTGCAGCTGGTGCAGGCTCTCTTTCTTCGCGGCGTCCCAGCCTGCCTGGGTGAAGGGCTGGCCGGGCGGGAGCTCCCAGCTTCTTTGCACGCGCTGCAACTGGCGCGCGCCGCTTTCGGGCGCACCGGGCCGGGCGACGGGTGTGTCTGTCTGCGCGCTCACGCTGTGGCCGACGAAGCCGATGTCGGCGCGCACGACGCGCGTCTGCGGCCCCGGATCGACGCGCAGCCGCACCACGCGCACGGCCGCTGCATCACCGGGCGCGGCATGGGTTTCGATGGTGATGCGCGGCGCAAAATAGCCTTGCGTCGCGAGCAGCTCGCGCGCGTCTTCGTCGGCACGCGCGAGCAGGCGCTGCAGCTCGCCTTCCTGCAAGTCGGGCAGCTGGCGAAAACGCTGCAGTTCGAGGTGGCGCTCGAGCAGAGCCCGCAGCGCATCGGGCGCCTGCACTTCGAGCGTGAACGCGGCGCGGCCTTCGCCTGTGGCGGCCGCATCGGCATCAGTGCCCCGGCCCGTGACGCGCTGCCACACGCTGCAGCCAGACAGCAGCAGGGCGAGCGCAAACAGCAGAAAAAACAACGCCGGCCCGCGGGCCGGCGCTGCGACACGGCGACACATGCAGTTATTTTGACAGCAGCCGCATCGCGTCTTCGAGCCCTTTGAGCGAGAGCGGGTACATGCGCTGCGCCATGAGCTGCTGGATGATGCTGATGCTCTGACGGTACTGCCACACACCGGGCGGCTCGGGGTTGATCCAGGCGAACTTGGGGAAGGCGTGCGTGAGCCGCTGCAGCCATTCGGCGCCGGGCTCCTCGTTGTTGTATTCGACGCTGCCGCCGGGCTGCAAAATCTCGTAGGGGCTCATGGTCGCGTCGCCCACGAAGATCAGTTTGTAGTCCTTGTTGTATTTGCGGATGATGTCCCAGGTGGGGAATTTTTCGGCAAAGCGCCGGCGGTTGTTCTTCCACATGAAGTCATAGACGCAGTTGTGGAAGTAGTAGAACTCCAGGTGCTTGAACTCGCTGCGCACGGCAGAAAACAGCTCTTCGACGCGCTGGATGTGCTCGTCCATGGTGCCGCCCACGTCCATCAGCAGCAGCACCTTTACGTTGTTGTGGCGCTCGGGCACCATTTTGATGTCGAGGTAGCCCGCGTTCGCGGCCGTGCTGCGGATGGTGTCGGGCAGGTCGAGCTCGAGTTCGTTGCCCTCGCGTGCAAAGCGGCGCAGGCGGCGCAGCGCGACCTTGATGTTGCGCGTGCCCAGTTCCTGCTGGTCGTCGTAGTCCTGGTAGGCACGCTGCTCCCAGACCTTGACGGCGCTCTTGTTCTTGCTCTGCCCACCCATGCGTATGCCCTGCGGGTTGTAGCCGCCGTTGCCGAATGGGCTGGTGCCGCCCGTGCCTATCCACTTGCTGCCGCCTTCGTGGCGGCCTTTTTGCTCTGCTAGGCGCTTTTTGAGCGTTTCCATGAGCTCGTCCCAGCCGAGCTTTTGGAGCGCGGCCTTTTGCTCGTCGCTGAGCTCGCGCTCGAGCATCTGCGTGAGCCAGTCCGAGGGCAGCTCGCGCGCAACGTCGGCCGCAGCCTCCACGCCCTTGAAGTACGCGGCAAAGGCGCGGTCGAACTTGTCGTAGTGCTTTTCGTCCTTCACGAGCGCCAGGCGCGCCATGAAGTAGAAGTCGTCCAGGCTCCAGGCGTCTTCAGAGCGCGGGCCGACGACGCCGGCCTCGAGCGCTTCGAGCAGGCTGAGGAATTCCTTGACCGATACCGGCAGCTGCGCGGCGCGCAGCGTGTAGAAAAAGTCGATGAGCATGATTTTGGCCTCCAGCGCTCATGTAGCAAGCGCATGCAGCTGCAAAAGGTAGAGCAATTGGGCGCGCGCCTCGGGCCACTCGCCGGCGCGCATGCTGTACATCACGGTGTCACGTATGGTGCCGTCGCGGCGCAGCGCGTGGCCGCGCAGCACGCCGTCTTTCTTCGCGCCCAGGCGCTCGATGGCGCGCTGGCTCGCAAAGTTGAAGTTGTCGGTGCGCCAGCCGACCACGTGGCAGCCCAGCGTGTCGAAGGCGTGCTCCATGAGCAGCAGCTTGGCGGTGGTGTTTACATGCGTGCGCTGCACGCTTTGGGCGTACCAGGTCCAGCCGATCTCCAGGCGCTTCACTGCGGGCAGTATGTCATGGTAGCTCGTGCTGCCGAGCACGCGCCCCGTGGCCTCGTCGCACACGGCAAAGGGCAGGCGGCTGCCCTCGGCCTGCATGGCCAGCGCCTGCTCGATGTACGCGCGCGTGTGCTGCGGCTCGGGCACCGAGGTCACGCGCAGGCGCCACAGCTGCCCGTCGGCCGCGGCAGCGGCGAGCCCCGCCTCGTGCGCAGCAGCAAGCGGCTCCAGGCGCACGCCGTGCGCGCGCAGGGTGACGGGCTGGGCGAACGCGGTCATGGTTGCGGGCGTTGGCAGACGCAGTTTGGCCGTGGCAAGTTGGCGCCGGCGCTCAGCGGTTGCGCTGGTTCATGAACACGAGCTTTTCGAACAGGCTCACGTCCTGCTCGTTCTTGAGCAGCGCGCCCACGAGCGGCGGTATGGCGATCTTGTCGTCGCCGCTTTGCAGCGCCTCGACGGGAATGTCCTCGGCCACGAGCAGCTTGAGCCAGTCGAGCAGCTCGCTCGTCGAGGGCTTTTTCTTCAGGCCGGGCAGGCCGCGCACGTCGTAAAACGTCTTCATCGCAGCGCTGATGAGCTCACCCTTGAGCGTGGGAAAGTGCACGCCGATGATCTGCCGCATGGTGTCGGCGTCGGGGAACTTGATGAAGTGGAAGAAGCAGCGGCGCAAAAACGCATCGGGCAGCTCTTTTTCGTTGTTCGAGGTGATGAACACCAGCGGGCGGTGCTTGGCGCGGATGAGCTCGCGCGTTTCGTAGCAGTAGAACTCCATGCGGTCGAGCTCGCGCAGCAGGTCGTTGGGAAACTCGATGTCGGCCTTGTCGATTTCGTCGATCAGCAGTGCCACGGGCTGGTCTGCCGTGAACGCACGCCAGAGCACACCTTGCACGATGTAGTTGCGGATGTCCTGCACGCGCGCAGCGCTGTCGGGGTCGCCGAGCTGGCTGTCGCGCAGGCGGCTCACGGCGTCGTATTCATAAAGGCCCTGCTGCGCCTTGGTCGTGCTCTTGATGTGCCATTGCAAGAGCGGCATGTCGAGCGCCTGCGCCACTTCTTCGGCAAGCATGGTCTTGCCGGTGCCGGGCTCGCCCTTGATGAGCAGCGGGCGTTGCAGGGTGATGGCCGCGTTCACGGCAAGCATGAGGTCGGGCGTGGCGACGTAGTTCTGGGAGCCTTGGAATTTCATGGATCGAATTGCAAAAACGTTGATGAATGGGCTTGACAGGCGCTGGCTATAATCGACCATCGATCACAGCCGCAGGCTGTTTTTTTACACCATTGTGCGCGCAAAATGACAAAAAAACTGACCACACTGTTTGCCCTGGCTGTCGCTTCCGTGACCGCCATCGCCACCGCCCACGCCGCCGAGGTGCAAGGAGACGCACAGGCAGGGGCCAAGAAAACCGCCATGTGTACCGGCTGCCACGGCATCCCCGGCTATCAGGCCACCTTCCCTGAAGTCTATAAAGTGCCCATGATCGCGGGGCAAAACGCCAAATACCTCGCCGCGGCGCTCGACGCCTACCGCAAGGGCGACCGCCGCCACCCGACCATGCGCGGCATCGCGGCATCGCTGTCCGACCAGGACATCGCCGACCTTGCCGCGTATTACGAGCAACTCGGCAAGTCCCAGACCGGCAGCACCGAATTGCCCGCCAAACCGCGCATCGAGCCCAAGCCGCAGGTCGCGGCGCTGCTGCAAAAAGCCGCCTGCGTCTCGTGCCATGGCGACAACTTCTCCAAACCGATCGACCCGGCCTACCCCAAGATCGCGGGCCAGCATGCCGATTACCTGTTCGTCGCGCTCAAGTCCTACAAGGCCGAACCCAACGCCGTCTTTGGCCGCGCGAACCCCGTCATGGGCGGCATCGCCAAGCAGTTTTCGAACGCCGAGCTCAAGGCGCTGGCGAATTACGTCGGTTCGCTCGACGGCGAGCTGCGCACCGTGCCCGAGCCGCGCTTTCGCTGAGCATCCGCGCACCATCAAAAAAGCCCGCAACAGCGGGCTTTTTTGATGGTCTTTTTGGCATTTCAAGCAGTATCCATAAGCGCTAGAAGCTACTTTTTCAGTAGCATCTTGCGCACAACTCAATCGCGTGTGGCGCGCCGCTGCACGCAGGCCACGTAGGCGTCGCCATCGGGCGCGCGGCCCTGGCGCTGGCTCTCCCACAGCATCTGGCCCAGGCAGTCCATGGCCACATGGTGTGCGGCGTGCAGCGAATCGAGCCGCGCCGTGAGCAGCTCCACCGCCTGGCGGATGCCGCGCGGCTGGTCTATGCTGCACTGCTCGCTGATTGCCAGGTGCATCGAAAGGTGCAAAAAGGGGTTTGTGCGCTCGGGCGTGTCGTCGTACTGGCGCGCCACGGCGGCTTGCGCGTCGGCCAGGTCGGCGTGGTATTCGGGGTGCTCGGCAATCCACAGCTGCGCGAGCGTCTCGAGCGGCTCGAGTGGCGCGCCGCGCGCGGCTTTGGCGTGCACCTCGCAAAAGAAGCGGCGCACTTCGGCTTGGGTTGGCTGAAACATCCGAGCAGCGTAGCACGCGATGGCCGCCCGGAGTGCAGCAAGGGACATGCTCCTCGGGCTAGACTGATGTCCCCCTGGCGCTGCGCACAGCGGCAGCGCCTTCTGCAGGAGACACGACACCATGCACATCATCGAATCCATTGCGGCTCAAGCAAACGACTTTGCGGCCCTGCGCCGCGACTTGCACGCGCATCCGGAGCTGTGCTTTCAGGAACTGCGCACCTCCGACCTCGTGGCGCAAAAGCTCGGCGAATGGGGCATTCCCATCCACCGCGGGCTGGGCAAGACCGGCGTGGTCGGCATCGTGCACGGGCGCGACGGCGGTGCCTGCGGGCGCGCCGTCGGGCTGCGCGCCGACATGGACGCGCTGCCCATCCACGAGGCCAACACTTTTGCGCACGCGAGCCGCCATCCGGGCCGCATGCACGCCTGCGGCCATGATGGCCACACGGCGATGCTGCTCGCGGCGGCGCAGTATCTGGCGCGGCACCGGCACTTCGACGGCACCGTGTACCTGATCTTCCAGCCCGCCGAAGAAGGCGGTGGCGGCGCGCGCGAGATGATCGCGGATGGCCTGTTCGAGCGCTTTCCGATGCAGGCGGTGTTTGGCATGCACAACTGGCCCGGCTTGCCCGTAGGCCACTTTGCCGTGAGCCCAGGGCCGGTGATGGCCTCGAGCAACGAATTTCACATCACCGTCGAAGGCAAGGGCGGGCACGCCGCCATGCCGCACATGACCATAGACCCCGTGCCCATCGCGTGCCAACTGGTGCTGGCGCTGCAGACCATCATCAGCCGCAACAAAAAGCCCGTCGAAGCCGGCGTGATCTCGGTCACCATGGTGCACGCGGGTGAGGCGAGCAACGTGGTGCCCGACCGCTGCGAGCTGCAGGGTACGGTGCGCACCTTTACGCACGAGCTGCTGGACTTGATCGAGGCGCGCATGCGCGAAGTCGCCGAGCACCTGTGCGCGGCGCACGGCGCACGCTGCAGCTTCGCCTTCAAGCGCAACTACCCGCCGACCATCAACACGCCTGCCGAGGCCGCGTTCGCGCGCCAGGTCATGACCGGCATCGTCGGCGCGCAGCATGTGCTCGAGCAGGAGCCCACCATGGGCGCGGAGGACTTTTCCTTCATGCTGCAGGCCAAGCCCGGTGCCTACTGCTTCATCGGCAACGGCGAGGGCGCGCACCGCGAAGTGGATCACGGCGGCGGCCCTTGCACCTTGCACAACCCGAGTTACGACTTCAACGACACGCTGATCCCGCTGGGCGCGACCTACTGGGTGCGCCTGGCCGAACAGTGGCTCGCGACACCCACGGTCTGACGCCTTGCAGAGGCTGAACAAGCACCCATCGCCTCCATGCAAGATTGGCTGCACCACCTGCTCACGCTGCTCGCACTGCCGCAATACGGCCTCAGTACGGTCTTTTTCGTCTCCTTCGTCTCCGCGACCTTGCTGCCCATGGGCTCGGAGCCTGCAGTGTTTGGGCTCATCAAGCTCAACCCCGACCTATTTTGGCCGACGATCCTGGTCGCCACGGTGGGCAATACGCTGGGTGGCGCGCTCAACTGGTGGCTCGGCCTGGGCACGCACAAGGCGGTGGACAGGGTGCGCGGCAGTCCCACGGAGCTGCGTGCGCTCGCCTGGCTGCGGCGCTTCGGCCCGCGCGCCTGCCTGCTGAGCTGGCTGCCCATCGTCGGCGACCCACTGTGCGCCGTGGCCGGCTGGCTGCGCCTGCCCTTTTGGCCCTGCGTGGCTTACATGGCGCTGGGCAAGCTGCTGCGCTATGTGGTCATGACCGCGGCGCTGCTGCATGTGTTGCCGCAGCCGTTGCAGTGGTAGCAGCGTCGGGCGTCTGGGCGGACGGCAAGAACTGCGCTAGTGCAGTGTTTGATGCTTGATGCGACAAATAAAACCGATGGATTTTTGGTCTGGGCAAGGCGCAAACCGCAGCGATACCGGGTGGTATCGCGAGGATTTGCAACGCGGCCCAGGCCGAAAAGACGCGGTTTTATGTCGCAGATAGCGTCGAACACTGCACTAGCAGCCTGCCGGACTTTGGGCGTCGATAGCGAGAAGGCGCCCCAGCGAGGCCAGTTTTTGCCGGATTCGCCGCCCCATAGCGGGACTATGGGGCAAGAAGACGGTAAAAAATGGGCCGCTGCGGCGCATTCGCAGCCGACGATTCCAAAGTCCGGCAGGCTGCCAGTACGGCATCCCAGTCGATGGGCTGCGTCGTATCCAGATGCAGCGTGTGCGCCTCTTCTTGCGCCGCAAGCGGACGCGCCGTGGCCAGCTGCCGCTCCAAGACTGCGGGCGTGGCCTCGGAGGCATCACCACCGCTTTGCAGGCGCTGGGTGATGCGCGCGCGCAGCACTTCGGGCGGCGCCTCGAAAGCCAGGATGCACCACGGCACTTGCAAATCCGCCGCGAGCGTGACGAAGCGCGCGCGCTGCGCAGCTTCGAGCAAGGTGGCATCGATGAGCACCGGGTAGCCCGCCTGCAACACCACACGCGCGAGCTCCGCTAACCGCGCATAGGTGCGCTCCGTGGCCTCCGGCGTGTAGATGCCGCCGGGCACGGCTGCGCTCAAAGCTTCGGGCGCGAGGCCGAACAGGCGCTTGCGCTCCACGTCGGCGCGCACGCGCACCACGCCACGCGCGACCAAGGCCTGTGATTGCGTGGTCTTGCCCGCGCCGGAAAAACCATGCGCGAGCCCGAGCCAGCACGGCTGCGGCGCGCTCAAGCAGGCCGCGAGCTGCACATAGTGCCGCACCTCGCCGAGCGCTTGCGGCAGCGCGCTGGAGCGCGCCTCAGATGCTGGCTGCGGCACTTGCGACAGCTGCGACAGCCGCACACCCGCGACGCGCGCGCGCACCAGGGCGCGATAGACGCAGTAATAGCGCAGCACCTGCAGCCCCGCATAGTCGCCCGTGCGCTCGAGCCAGGCATTGAGAAAGCGCCAGCCCAGATCGGCGCGGCCATGGGCGTGCAAGTCCATGACCAGGAAGGCCACATCCGCCACGACATCTATCCAGCGCAGCGCAGGGTCGAACTCTATGGCATCGAAAAGCAGCGGCTCGCCGCCTTGCACTACCAGGTTGCCCAGATGCAAGTCGCCATGGCATTCGCGCACCCAGCCTTGCTGCAGGCGCGCATCGAACACTGGCGCCAGCATCTCACCTTGGGCTGTGCACCACTGCGCGAGTTGCGCCACGCGCGCAGCCTCTGAGGCCAATTCCGGCAGCGCCGCCAGGGCTTGGACGGCGTGCAAACACTGTGCGACGGGCGCGCGCACGGCCGCGGCACTGCCCCAGCCCGAATCCGGCGCAGCCACCGCCGCAGCAGCGTGAAACTGCGCCACATGCCGCGCCAGCGCGTCGATATGTGCTGGCAGCAAGCGCCCTTGCGCGAGCAGCGCCGCGAGCAGATCGTCCTGGGCGAAGCGCCGCATGTGCACGGCATGCGCGAGCGCCTGCAGACCCCGGGCGTCGGCCTCGGCCGCGGGCAGCACGCGCAAGCCGCCTTCGTCCTCGACCACGGCGACCACCTCCAGATAGAGCTGCGGCGCCGTGCGCCGGTTGATGCGCAACTCTTCCTCGCAAGCCGCGCGCCGCAGTGCCGGCGTGCTGAAGTCGAGAAATTCGAGCTTCAGCGGCTTTTTGAACTTATAGACATGCTCGCCCGCCAGCAGCAGCCAGGAGATATGCGTCTGCATGAGCTCCACGGCAGGCACCGCATGGCCAAACGCCTGCGGCGTGTGCTGCAGACGCTGCAGCAGCGCCTGGGCTGCTGCGTAGGCGTCAGGGGCGCGACTGGCCATCGCTTACACGTTGAACAAAAAGTTCATCACATCCCCATCCTTGACCACGTAATCCTTGCCTTCGGCGCGCATCTTGCCGGCTTCTTTCGCGCCCTGTTCGCCCTTGTAGGCGATGAAGTCGTCGAACGCGATGGTCTGGGCGCGGATGAAGCCGCGCTCGAAGTCGCCGTGGATCACGCCAGCGGCTTTGGGGGCGGTGTCGCCGATGTGGATGGTCCAGGCGCGCACTTCCTTGACGCCGGCCGTGAAGTAGGTCTGCAGGCCCAACAGCTGGTAGGCGGCGCGGATCAGGCGGTTCAGGCCGGGTTCGTCCTGGCCCAGCTCCTTGAGGAATTCGAGCCGGTCGGCCTCGTCCATTTCGGCGAGTTCGGCCTCGATCTTGGCGCAGATGGCGACCACGGGGGCGTTCTGGCGCGCAGCGTAGTCCTTGAGGCGCTCGAGCAGCGGGTTGTTCTCGAAGCCGTCTTCGCTGACGTTGCCCACGAACATCGCCGGCTTGGCGGTGATCAGGCACAGGGGCTTGAGCAGGGCGCGTTCGGCGTCGCTGAGCGCGAGCGTGCGCACCGGCTGGCCTTCGTTGAGCGTGGCCTGCACCTTGGTGAGTAGCTGCACCAGGGCGGCGGCCTCCTTGTCGTTGCCGCTCTTCGCGGCCTTCGTGTATCGCTGCAGGGCTTTTTCGACGGTGCCGAGGTCGGCCAGGCACAGCTCGGTCTGGATCACTTCGATGTCGGCGATCGGATCGACCTTGCCGGCCACGTGGATCACGTTCGGGTCTTCGAAGCAGCGCACCACGTTGATGATGGCGTCGGTCTCGCGGATGTGCGCGAGAAACTGGTTGCCCAGGCCCTCGCCCTGGCTCGCGCCGGCGACGAGGCCCGCAATGTCCACGAACTCAACGATGGCCGGCACGACGCGCTCGGGGTGGATGATCTCGGCCAGCTGCTGCAGGCGCGGATCGGGCACTTCGACCACGCCGGTATTGGGCTCTATGGTGCAAAAAGGATAGTTTTCGGCGGCGATGCCGGCCTTGGTGAGGGCGTTGAAGAGGGTGGACTTGCCCACGTTGGGCAGGCCCACGATGCCGCATTGGAGGCTCATGGCAGGGCTTTCTGGGTTCGCAAGAAAACGTTCGATTCTACGAGGCGGCCCTCGGGAGCCTGGCTTGCGCCCTGTGGGTTGCGCACCGCCTGCGCGCAACGTGGGTACGAAGTGCGCTCCTACAATGCCGGCCATGGCGCAAACCTATGACATTTGTATCCGTGGGGCCGGGATCGTGGGGCGCACCCTGGCTTTGTTGCTCGCGCGCGAGCGTCTGCGCGTGGCGCTGGTCGCGGCACCAGTACCCGAAGGCGCCGCGCCCGACGTGCGCGCCTACGCGCTCAACGCGGCCTCGCGGCAGCTGCTCGAAGGCGTGCGCGCCTGGCCCGACACCGAACACGCCACCGCCGTCACGCGCATGCAGGTCTATGGCGACCAGGGTGCGCAGCTGCACTTCGACGCCAGCGAACTCGGCGCCGAGGCGCTGACCTGGATCGTCGATGTGCCTGCGCTCGAGGCGCGTCTGGCCGAGGCCGTGCGCTACCAGCCGCAGGTCGAGGTCGTGGCCGAAGCTGTACCTGCAGCGCTCACCGTGGTCTGCGAGGGCCGCGCGAGCCGCACGCGCGCCGAGTTCGGCGTGGAGCTCGAACTCACGCCCTACGGGCAGCACGCCATCGCCACGCGGCTGCACTGCGAGCGTCCGCACGCGCAGACCGCATTGCAATGGTTTTTGCCCGACGGCAGCATCCTCGCCTTCTTGCCCCTCGAAGGCGCGCACGGGCACGCCGTGGCCGTGGTGTGGTCGGTGCCGCAGGAACTCGCGCCGCGGCTGCTCGCGCTGGCGCCCGAGGACTTCGCGCAGCAGCTCGAGACGGCCAGCCAAGGCGCTCTGGGCGCGCTGCAACTGCGTGGCGAGCGCGTGGCCTGGCCGCTGCAGCTCGCGCAGGCGCGCCAGTGGTGCGGCCCCATGCCCGACGCGGCAGCGGCTGCTGGCGCCGGCGCGCGCAGCTGGGTGCTCGCGGGTGACGCCGCGCACAATGTGCACCCGCTGTCCGGCCATGGGCTGAACCTGGGCCTGGGTGACGCGCAGGCGCTCGCGCGCGTGCTGCACGGGCGCGACTACTGGCGCAGCGTTGGCGACTTGCGCCTGCTGCGTCGCTACGAGCGCGAGCGCAAGGCGGCCCTGCTGCCCATGCGGCTCACCACCGACGGCCTGCAGCAGCTGTTTGCGCGCCGCGAGGCCCCCGTGCAGCTGCTGCGCAACCTGGGGCTGCGCAGCTTCGAGCACAGCGGCCCGCTCAAAACCTGGATGGCAAAACAGGCCATGGGCGCCGTACGGTCTGCGTGAGGCGCTCCTTTTTTGATATTTTCACGATCCACACCATGCACCCTTTTTCTGCCTTGCTGGCCGGCGCCGCGCTGGCCCTGAGCTTTGCGGCCCAGGCCCAGGAAGCGACGATCCGCAAAAACCTGGCTGAGCGCATCCCGCAGCTGCAAAAAATCGACGAGGTGCGCCCCACGCCCATGCCCGGGTTGTACGAGGTGCGCGTGGGCACCGACTTGTTTTACAGCGATGCCAAAGGCAACTACCTGATCCAAGGCGAGCTGATCGACACGCAGGCGCGGCGCAACCTGACCGAAGACCGCATTCACCAGCTCACGGCGGTGGACTTCGCCGCGCTGCCGATCAAGGACGCGATCCCCATCGTGCGCGGCAACGGCAAACGCAAGCTCGCGGTGTTCGCAGACCCGAACTGCGGCTACTGCAAGCGCTTCGAGCGTGACCTGCAGAGCGTGGACAACGTCACGGTGTACCTGTTCCTCTACCCCATCCTGAGCCCCGACTCGGCCGAGAAATCTCGCAACATCTGGTGCGCGAAAGACCGCGCCGCGGCCTGGCAAGACCAGATGCTGCGCGACAAGCCCGCCCCCGCGGCGAGCTGCGACACCAGCGCGCTGCAGCGCAACCTTGCTTTCGGGCGCAAATACAAGATCACCGGCACGCCCACGCTGATCTTTGCCAACGGCGCGCGCGTGCCCGGCGCCATCGGCGTGGACGAACTCGAAAAACGCCTGGCCGAAGCTTCCGGTCCCGCTGCCCGTTGAAAGCCGCCATGCCCGCCGCCACCGACCCCAGCGCCAGCGCCGCCGTCCACTACTGCATCGCCCCCGCCGACCTGCACGCGCACCTGTTCACGGTCACGCTCAGCGTGGCCGCGCCGCAAGCGGCGCAGGAATTCGCGTTGCCGGTGTGGATTCCGGGCAGCTACCTGGTGCGCGAGTTTTCCAAGAACCTGCAGCGTCTGCAGGCGCAGCAGGGCGACACGCCCGTGCCGCTCACGCAGCTCGACAAACACCGCTGGCGCGCCACGTGCCGCAGCGGGGCGCCGCTCACGCTGCGCTACGAGGTCTGCGCCTACGACCCGTCGGTGCGCGCGGCCTGGCTCGATGCGGCGCGCGGCTTTTTCAACGGCACCAGCCTGTGCCTGCGCGTCGTGGGACAGGAGGCGGCCGTGCACACGCTCGAAGTGCTGCGCGCGGCGGCCCCGCCCGACTGGCGCCTGGCCACGGCGCTCGCCCCCGTGCAGGTCGATGCCGCGGGCTTTGGCGTGTACCGCGCAGGCGACTACGACGAGCTCGTGGACAGCCCCGTGGAAATGGGCGATTTTTGGAGCGGTGCATTCACTGCCTGCGGCGTGCCGCACCGCTTCGTGGTGAGCGGTGCCGCGCCCGCGTTCGACGGCGAACGCCTACTTGCCGACACGCAAAAAATCTGCGCAGCGGCCATCCGCCTGTGGCATGGCGAGGCCGCGCCGCCGCACACGCATTACCTCTTCATGCTGCATGCCATGCACGATGGCTACGGCGGGCTCGAGCACCGCCACAGCACCGCGCTGGTGTGCAGCCGGCGTGCGCTGCCGCGCCGCTGCGACGCCCTGGCCGCGCCAGCCGCCCAGGCCGACCAGACCGCCAAACCCAGCGAGGACTACACGCGCCTCTTGGGCCTCATCAGCCACGAATACTTCCACACCTGGAACGTCAAGCGCCTGCGCCCCGCGGAGTTTGCGCGCTACGACTATGACCGCGAAAACTACACCGAGCTGCTGTGGTTCTTCGAGGGCTTCACGAGCTACTACGACGACCTGCTGCTGCGCCGCGCGGGCCTGATCGACGACGCCGCCTACCTCAAGCAGCTCACGCAGACCATCCACCAGGTAACGCAGGCGCCGGGGCGCAGCGTGCAAAGCGTGGCGCAGGCGAGCTTCGACGCCTGGATCAAGTATTACCGCCCCGACGAGAACACACCCAACGCTACCGTGAGCTACTACGCCAAGGGCGCGCTCGTGGCGCTGTGCCTGGATCTCACGCTGCGCCGCGAGGGCCGCACGACGCTCGACGCCGTGCTGCGCGCGCTGTGGCAGCGCTGCGCGGGCGGCCCCATGCGCGAGGACGATCTGCGCGCGGTGCTCGCCGAGCTCGGCGGGCGCTCGTTTGCGCCCGAGCTCGACGCCTGGGTGCACGGCACCGACGAGCTGCCGCTGGCCGAACTGCTCGCCGCGCACGGCGTGCGCATGCAGGCCGAAACGCCGCAGATCGCCCAGCGCCTGGGCCTGCGTGTTAGCGAAAACCATAGCGTGCAGATCAAGACCGTGCTGCGCCACGGCGCGGCCGAGCAGGCCGGCATGGCGGCGGGCGACGAATGGCTGGGCGTGGAGGTGCAGGGCCAGGGGTGGCGCCTTGCGCGGCTGGACGAGCTGCCGCTGCTGGCCGGCGCTGCGCGCGAGCTCACGGCCCTGGTCGCGCGCGACGGGCGCCTGCTGCGCCTGCCGCTCGGCTTGCCCGATGGCAGCGGCGCGCCGCCCGACACCTTCCGCCTCAGCGTGGCCGACGGCGCGGCGCTGGGGCGCTGGCTCGGTTCGCCGCTATAGTTTGCGCCGCCCCGCTTTTCCTTCCCTTTCCACGGAACCCAAGGAGCCTCCATGAACTACGAAACCATCCTCGTGCGCACCGAGGCCGACAAGGTCGGCATCATCACCTTGAATCGCCCCAAACAGCTCAACGCGCTCAGCGACCAGCTCATGGACGAGCTGGGCCACGCGCTCAAGGCCTTCGACGCGGACGAGAAGATCGGCTGCATCATCCTCACGGGCAGCGAAAAAGCCTTTGCCGCGGGCGCCGACATCCCCGGCATGGCCAAATACAGCTTCGTCGATGCCTACAAGGGCGACTTCATCACGCGCAACTGGGAGACGATTCGCAGCGTGCGCAAGCCCGTGATTGGCGCGGTGAGCGGCTTTGCGCTCGGCGGCGGCTGCGAGCTCGCGATGATGTGCGACTTCATCATCGCGGCCGACAACGCCAAGTTCGGCCAGCCCGAGATCAAGCTCGGCGTGATCCCGGGCGCGGGCGGCACGCAGCGCCTGCCGCGCGCCGTGGGCAAGTCCAAGACCATGGACATGGTGCTCACGGGCCGCATGATGGACGCCACCGAGGCCGAGCGCGCGGGCCTGGTGAGCCGCGTGGTGCCGCTGGACAAACTGATGGAGGAAGCCCTGGGCGCGGCGCTCACCATTGCCGACCTCTCGCAGGTGGCCGCCATGGCCGCCAAGGAATCGGTGAACCGCGCGTTCGAGAGCACCCTCAGCGACGGCCTGATGTTCGAGCGCCGCCTGTTCCACGGCCTGTTCGCCACCGAAGACCAGAAGGAAGGCATGGACGCCTTCCTGAACAAGCGCAAGCCGATATTCAAGAATCGTTGACGGGACTTCCGCAAACTTTGCGGCGCTTGCCCGGAGCTGTCCGGGCGACGCAGGCATCTTTCTTGCTGATCGGAACCATGTGTTCCGTTGGCTAAGAAAGATGCACCATGCACAGACGATCGTTACTTCAGGCCGCCCTGCTCATGACGGGTGCAGCCCGCTGGGCCCAAGCGCAGTCACCAGCGCGCACGCCCACGCCGCTCAAATTCCAGCTCGACTGGCGCTTTGAAGGCCCGGCAGCGTTCTTTTTGCACCCTGTGGCCAAGGGCTACTTCCAAGCCGCAGGGCTGGACGTGAGCGTGGACGCGGGCAGCGGCTCGGGCGGGGCGGTGCAGCGCGTGGCCTCGGGCAGCTACGACATGGGCTTTGCCGACCTGGCCGCGCTGATGGAGTTCCACGCCAACAACCCTGACGCGCCCAACAAGCCCGTGGCCGTGATGATGGTTTACAACAACACGCCCGCCTCGGTCATGGCGCTCAAGAAAAGCGGCATTGCCAAGCCCGCCGACCTCACGGGCAGGAAGCTCGGTGCGCCCGTGTTCGATGCGGGGCGACGCGCCTTTCCGATCTTTGCCCAGGCCAACCACGTGGGCGAAGTGCAGTGGATCACCATGGACCCGCCGCTGCGCGAAACCATGCTGGTGCGCGGCGACGTCGATGCGATCACCGGGTTTACCTTCACCTCGCTGCTCAACCTCGAGGCGCGCGGCGCCAAGCCCGCTGACGTGCTGGTGCTGCCCTACGCCGACTGGGGCGTCAAGCTCTACGGCAACGCAATCATTGCGAGCCCCAGGCTTATCGCCGAGAACCCGGCTGCGGTCAAGGCGTTTTTGCGCGCCTTCGCACGCGGCGCCAAGGAGGTGATCGCGCAGCCCGCCGCGGCCATCGCAGCCGTGAAGG
Source organism: Extensimonas vulgaris (assembly GCF_003337425.1). Taxonomy (GTDB): domain Bacteria; phylum Pseudomonadota; class Gammaproteobacteria; order Burkholderiales; family Burkholderiaceae_C; genus Extensimonas; species Extensimonas vulgaris. Next base: position 459,401 of record NZ_QPJU01000002.1, on the reverse strand, counting down.
CGCGCGACGGCATCGTCAACGTGGCGCTCGAAACGCGGCGCCTGCAGCTGGCCATAGACACCGTGGTCAACAGCCCCGACGCGCGCGCCGAGGGCTTTGGCCAGGTGCGGCCCGCGCGCCTGTCGCTCATGGCCTCGCAGGTGTCCGACGCCTACCGCACCAAGACGCGCGTGGACCCGGCGGCCGTGTGGAACGGCAGTTTTCTGCCGCCCGCGGCCGAGCTCGACGTGCTGCCGCGCAAGTGAGCCGTGCAGCTACGGGTGCGGGTGCAGGGACCTGTGCATGTACGGCATCCATGCCCCGGCTTGCTCACTTTTTCGGATTGACTTTCGATAGCTGCTTGCGCTGACCAATCAAGCGCCAAAACCTTATTTGACACCCAAAAATGCAGCCAGAAAACACCGCTTTCATCGAATTCCGCGACGTCTGGCTCGCCTACAGCGACGCGCTGCGCGCGCAAAACCAATTCGCGGTCGAAGCCATCGATCTGCAGGTGCCACGCGGCGCCTTCATCGCCATCGTCGGGCCCTCGGGTTGCGGCAAGTCCACCTTCATGAAGCTCACCACCGGCCTGCGCCAGCCCAGCATGGGCAAGATCCGCGTGGCCGGCCAGCCCGTCACGGGGCCGCTCAAAATTTCGGGCATGGCGTTTCAGGCGCCCTCGCTGCTGCCCTGGCGCAGCACGCTGGACAACGTGCTGCTGCCGCTCGAAATCGTCGCCCCGTACCGCAGCCAGTTCCGGCAAAAACGCAAAGAATTTGAGGAGCGCGCCCGCGCCCTGCTGCACAAGGTGGGGCTGGCCGGCTACGAGCACAAATATCCCTGGCAGCTCTCGGGCGGCATGCAGCAGCGCGCGAGCATCTGCCGCGCGCTGATCCACGAGCCGCAGATGCTGCTGCTCGACGAGCCCTTCGGCGCGCTCGACGCCTTCACGCGCGAGGAGCTCTGGTGCACGCTACGCGACCTCTGGACGGAGCAGCGCTTCAACGTCATCCTGGTCACGCACGACCTGCGCGAGTCGGTCTTTCTGGCCGACACCGTGTACGTGATGAGCAAGAGCCCGGGCCGCTTCGTGGCGCAAAAAACCATCCCGCTGCCGCGCCCGCGCCCGCTCGAGGTCACCTACACCAAGGAATTCACCGACATCGTGCACGAGCTGCGCGGGCGCATCGGCGCGCTGCGCCAAAACGGTGCCGGCGCTGCGCTGGCGCAGTAAGTCCAACCACCGACGAGAGGCCCCCCATGCACCAAAAAACCGTGGAACGCTGGGCACCGTGGCTGCTGCTCGCGGCCATCGTGCTGCTGTGGCAAGTGCTCTGCGCGGCGCTGGCCGTGTCGGAATTCATCTTCCCCAGCCCCTGGAGCATCGCCACGCAGCTCGTGCAGTTTGGCGACGTGATCGCGGGCCACGCCTGGCGCACCTTCTGGGTCACCATGGCGGGCTTTGGTCTGGCCATCGTCGTGGGCGTGCTGCTGGGCTTCGTGATCGGCAGCTCGCGCCTGGCCTACGCGGCGCTGTACCCGCTGATGACGGCGTTCAATGCGCTGCCCAAGGCGGCCTTCGTGCCCATTCTCGTGGTGTGGTTCGGCATAGGCGCGGGGCCGGCCATCCTCACGGCGTTTTTGATCAGCTTCTTCCCCATCATGGTGAACATCGCCACGGGCCTGGCCACGCTCGAGCCCGAGCTCGAAGACGTTCTGCGCGTGCTCGGCGCGCGCCGCTGGGACGTGCTCGTGAAGGTCGGCCTGCCGCGCTCGCTGCCGTACTTTTACGCCTCGCTCAAGGTGGCGATCACGCTCGCCTTCGTGGGCACCACGGTAAGCGAGATGACCGCCGCGAACGAAGGCATAGGCTACCTGCTCGTCTCCGCAGGCTCGTCCATGCAGATGGGCCTGGCCTTTGCGGGCCTGATCGTGGTCGGCGCCATGGCCATGGTGATGTATGAACTCTTCAGCCTGGTGGAAAAGCACACCACCGCCTGGGCGCACCGCGGCACGCAGGGCGGCTGAGCCGCGCCGGTGGCCTCAACGGCGCAGCAACTGGGCAAGCGCCCCATCGAGTTCAGGGTAACGGTAGCGGTAGCCCGCCTGCAGGGTGCGCACGGGCTGCAGCCGCTGGCTGCCCAGCAGCAAAACGGCCATCTCCCCGAGCGCCAGGCGCAACGCCCAGGCAGGCACGGCCAGCAGCGCGGGGCGATGCACGGCGCGCGCCAGCGCTTGCGTGAATTCGGCGTTGCGCACGGGCTGGGGAGCGCACGCCGCAAACACGCCCGCGCCATCGGCGCTCTGCAGCAAGAAGTCGATGCACGCCACCATGTCGTCGATGTGTATCCACGGCATCCACTGCTGCCCGCTGCCCAGGCGCGCGCCCAGCCCCAGGCGAAACGGCGGCAGCAGGCGCTGCAGCATGCCCCCATCGGCCGCGAGCACCGCGGCCGTGCGCAGCAGCAGCACGCGCACCCCAGCCTCGCGCGCACGCAGCGCCTCGGCCTCCCAGGCTGCGCACAGGGTGCTGCCGAAGTCGGGCACGCCCGCGGCGCTGGTCTCGTCGAGCTCGCGCTCGCCTGCGTCGCCCCACCAGCCCACCGCCGAGCCCGACAGCAGCGCCGCCGGCGGGCGCTGCAGTTGCAGCATCCAGTCCACCAGGCGCCGCGTGAGCAGCACCCGGCTGTTCCACAAGGTTTCGCGGCGCGCCGCCGTCCAGCGGGCGTCGGCAATGGGTGCGCCGGCCAGGTTCACCACGGCGTCGAAAACCTCTGCCTTGCCGAGCGCCGCCAAGTCGGCAATACCTTGCGCGCCGCTGCACAGCGCCGGTACCCGCGCGCTCTGGCGGCTCCACACGAGCACCTCGTGCCCACGCGCGATCCAGAAACGGCACAGTGCGCGGCCTATCAGCCCCGTGCCTCCCGTGAGCAAAATCCGCATGGCTTACTCCTAGGCTGTCGCTGGCGGGTGCTGCGGCAAAGCCGCCTGGGCTGCGCCGGTACGCCAGTTTTGCACCAGCACGGGCAGGCGCGCCAGGTCGCGCACGGCATGCACGCCGGTGTGCGCGGGCCCATAAAGCGCATCGCAATCGCCCCCCACCCACAATTGCACCGCCGCGGGCAACTGCGCGCGCAGCGTTTGCACGCTGGCACGCACCAGGGCCGCCGCTTGTACGTCGGCAAAGCTCAGGGCGACGACGTCGGCGCGGTGCGCGCGCGTGGCCTGCACCAGATCGCTCAGCGGGGTTTGCGTGCCCAAAGAAATGCAGCTGCAGCCTTCGAGCGCCAGCAGGGCTTCGACCATCAGCAGCCCCAGGCCATGCAGCTGGCCGGGCAAAGTCGTCAACAGCACCCTGGGCGTGCCGGGCTCGGGCGGTGGCGGCAGCGCCGCCAGGGCGTGCCGCAGCACCGTGGTGACGACTTCGGTGTAGAGGTGCTCCTCGTAAATTTCAAAACGCCCCTGTGCCCAGGCGTCGCCCACGGCAGCGTTCAACGGCGCCACCACCGCGCGCACGAACACGGCCAGCCCCAAGCGCGAGAGCGCGTGGCCGAGCAGGCGCCGCAAGGTCTGCGGTTCGTGTGCGGCGATGGCCCTGGTGAACGGCTCCAGGGGCACGTCCGGTTCGCGCGGCTCGCGTGAGCCGACCGCGGCGGGCGCGGCATCTGGCGCCGTGGCGCGCACCTGCGCGCGCTCGAGGCGCGCGAGCAATGCCTGCAGGGCCGGCTTGTCCAGCCCGACGACCTTGCCCGGCCGCTGCCCCGCATCGAGCAAGCGCGCGATGAGCTTGAGGCGCTGCACCTGCTCGGGCGGGTAGCGCCGGTCTCCGGCCGCATCGCGCAAGGGCTGGGGAAAGCCATAGCGCCGCTCCCACACGCGCAAGGTGTCTTTCGCCAGCCCCGTCTCACGCTCCACGGCGGCTATGGGCAACGCGGCCGCAATGGCGGCAGTCTCAAGATCAGGCACGAAAAATTCCTTGGTTCGGTACAGGGGCCACGGGCCAAGAACACGGCCTGCGTTTCACAAAAATAACATGGACAAAATCATCTTTTTGCATTATTGTCCTAGACAAATATAAATTTGTCCAACACAATCTACTCGACGCTTCGCGCCGCAGCGCGGTTCGCCTTTTGCCTCCTTGCCCTTTTTTGCACCCACACACCATGCACATCGCCATCATCGGTTCCGGCATTTCCGGTCTGGCCGCCGCCCACGTACTGCGCCAGCACGCGCGCGTGACGCTGTTCGAGGCGGCGGATTACTTTGGCGGTCACACGCACACCGTGGACGTGTGCCTCCCCAACGCCCGGGGCGAGCCGGTGACCCACGGGGTGGACACGGGGTTTTTGGTGTTCAACGAGCGCACCTACCCGGGGCTGATCGCCTTGCTGCGCGCGCTGGACGTTCCTGCTGCGCGCACCGACATGTCGTTTTCGGTGCAGGTGCCGGGCGCCGGCCCGGGCGGGCGCAGCCCGCTGGAATGGAGCGGCTCCAACCTGCAGACCATTTTTGCGCAGCGGGCCAACCTGCTGCGGCCACGCTTTTGGGCCATGCTGCGCGAGGTTCTGCGCTTCAACCGCCTGTGCACCGCAGTGGCCACGGCGCAGCACGGCGACACGCTGCGCCAGCCGCTCGCGGACTTTCTGCGCGTGCATGGTTTTGGCCCGTCGTTCCAGCAGTGGTACCTGCTGCCCATGCTGGGCTGTATCTGGAGCTGCCCGACCGAGCAGATGCTGCGCTTTCCGGTGGCGACGATGATCCGCTTTTGCCACAACCACGGCCTGATCCAGGTTCAGGGTCGCCCTGCGTGGTGGACGGTCGCGGGGGGCGCGCGGCAGTACGTACACAAAATGGTCGCCGGCCTGGATGCGCGCCTGTCCACCCCTGTGCGCCGCATCGTGCGCGACGCTGCGGGCGTGCAGCTGCAATGCGCTGGCGGCAGCATGCGCTTCGACGCCGTGGTGCTGGCCGTGCACAGCGACCAGGCACTGCGCCTGCTGGCCCAGCCCACGGCGCAGGAGCAAGCGGTGCTGGGCGCCATCCGCTACCAGAGCAACCGCGCCATCCTGCACACCGACGCGCGCCTGCTGCCGCAGCGGCGCGCCGCCTGGGCCGCGTGGAACTACGAGCGCGCGGCCGACGCAGGGCAAGAGTCTGCGCAGGTGTGCCTGCACTACTGGCTCAACCGGCTGCAGCCGCTGCCGTTCGCGCAGCCGGTGCTGGTCTCGCTGAACCCGGTGCGCGCGCCCGATCCGCGCACCGTGCTTGGTGCGTACGACTACGAGCACCCGGTGTTCGACCTCGCCGCCATCGAGGCGCAGGCCCGCATCCCCCAGCTGCAGGGCGTGCAACACACCTGGTATTGCGGCGCCTGGACGGGGTACGGCTTTCACGAAGACGGCTTGCAGTCGGGCTACCGCGCGGCACAGGCTATGCTAGCTCGTCTGCAGCACAAGGAGGCCGCATGAGCACCCCGACCCGGCCCGCCCCGGCGCTGCCCACCACGGCCGTGCCGCACATCGGCTTTGGGCGTGTGTGGCACACGCGGCTGCGACCACGGCGCCACCGCTTCGCCTACCGGGTGTTCTTCGTGCTGCTGCCCATGCGCACCCTGCAGACCCGGCCGCAGGTGGCCGGTGTGCTCGCCTACAACCGGCGCGGCGCGCTGTCGTTTCACGATGCCGACCACGGCGACGGGCGCAGTCCCGCCGCGGGCGGCGCGCTCGCCTGGCTTGACGCGCTTTTGGCCGCGGCAGGCATCCACGACGCCAGCGGCGAAGCCTGGCTGCAGTGCTTTCCGCGCGTGCTGGGTTACGCCTTCAAGCCCGTGAGCTTCTGGTATTGCCATCGGGCCGACGGCAGCCTGCGCGCCATCGTCGCCGAGGTGAACAACACCTTTGGCGAGCGCCACGTCTATCTGCTCGACGCGCCGCGGCCCAGTCAGACCTTGGTGGCGAGCAAGGTGTTCCACGTCTCGCCGTTTTGCCCCGTAGAGGGCGCATACCACTTCACCTTCGCTGGCCAGCCCGACGCGCTGCGCGTGCACATCGACTACCACGACGCCCAGGGCGCGGTGCTGCGCACGGGGCTCGCGGGGCGCCTTGCGCCGCTCGATGCTGCGCTGCGCCGGCGCGCGCTGTGGCGCCATCCGCTCATGACGCTGGCCGTGATCGCGCGCATCCACTGGCACGCGCTGCTGCTGCTCGCCAAGCGCGTGCCTTTCTTTCGCAAACCGCCGCCGCCCGTGCAAACGGTGTCCCGCTCCCATCCTGTTTGAGGCCGCTTGCCATGCCCAGCACCATTGCCACTTCCGTCAACAACAGCACCATCCCGACCGAAGCCCCATTCGTCGCGCGCAAGGCGCTACGTTTGTTGGAGCGCATGCAGCACGGTTGCCTGCACCTGGAGCTGCCCAACGGCCGCGCGCTGCGTTTCGGCCCGGGCGGCGGCCCCACGGCGCGCATGCAGCTCGCCAATTGGCGCGTGTTTCCTGCCGTGCTGCGCGCAGGCGACATCGGTCTGGCCGAGAGCTACATCGCCAAAGACTGGAGCACGCCGCACCTGGCCGAGCTGCTCAAGCTGCTGCTGGCCAACCGCGACGCGCTCCAAGCGCTGGTGTATGGCTCCTGGTGGGGGCAGCTCGCGTACCGGCTGCGCCACTGGCTGCACCGCAACACCAAGGCCGGCAGCCGGCGCAACATCCACGCGCACTACGACCTGGGCAATGCCTTTTACGCCCTCTGGCTCGACCCGAGCATGAACTATTCCGCCGCCTGGTTCGAGGGCGACTTGCAGGGCGATCTGACCATCGCGCAGCGCGCCAAAATGCGCCGCGCCCTGCACAGCGCGGGCGTCGAGCCCGGCGCCCAGCTGCTCGAAATCGGCTGCGGCTGGGGTGCGCTGGCCGAGCTCGCGGCGCAGGAGTTCCAGGCCAGGGTCACCGGCGTGACCCTGTCGCAAGCGCAGCTGCAGTTTGCCCATGCGCGCATGCAGGCGGCCGGTGTGGCGCCGCGCGTGCAGTTGCGCTTGCAGGACTACCGCGACATCGCCGACGGGCCCTACGACGCGATCTGCTCGATCGAAATGATCGAAGCCGTGGGCCGCGCCTACTGGCCGGAGTATTTCGCCACGCTGCGGCGCCTGCTGCGCCCGGGCGGGCGAGCCTGCATCCAGAGCATCGTGATCGACGATGCGCTGTTCGAGGACTACATCCGCGGCACGGACTTCATCCAGCAATACATCTTCCCCGGCGGCTGTCTGCCCAGCAAGGAGCGCTTCGTGGCCTGCGCGGAACAGGCTGGGCTGCGCGTGCAAGAGGCGTTCTCTTTCGGGCCCGACTACGCCGAGACCTTGCGCCGCTGGCACCAGCGCTTCACGCAGGCGCGCGAGGCGGTGCGCGTGCAAGGGTTCGACACGCGCTTCGTGCGCACCTGGGAGTTTTACCTCGCGTATTGCGAGGCGGGGTTCGACCTGCGCAGCATTGACGTGGTGCAGTTCACCTTGGTGCGCGACGCTTCATGACCCGAAAGCTCCTTGTTCGATAGCTGCTGACGCTGGTCTGCCATGCGCAAAAGCCATTTTTTAGCCAAAATCCTCGTGCTCTGCGCCCTGGGGTGGAGCGCACTGCCCGGCCCGGCGCGTGCCGACGCGGCGCCGTCGCTGGCTTTGCAGTCGCTTTCAATACAGGAGCGCCTTACGCTTGCTGGCGAAGGGCAAATGCGCTTTTTGGGCATGGCGATTTACGATGCGCGCCTGTGGGTCGATGCGCGCTTCACGCCCGAGCGCTTCGAGGCGCACCCCCTGGCGCTCGAACTGCACTACCACCGGGCCTTCAGCGCGGCCGCCATCGCCCAGCGCTCACTCACGGAAATGCAGCGCCAGCGCAAGCTGCCACCCGAGCTTGCGCAGCGCTGGGAGCGCATGCTCGCGCAACTGCTGCCCGACGTGCAGCGCGGCGACCGGCTCCTCGGCGTCTATCTGCCTGGCGAGGGCATGCAGCTGTGGCGCGGCCCGCAGCTGCTTGGCACCCTGCGCGAGCCCGAACTCGCGCGGCTGTTTTTCGGCATCTGGCTCGCGCCGCAGACGTCCGAGCCCTCCTTGCGCGCGGCCTTGCTGGCGCGCGTGGCGCCATGAACGCAGCGCCGCCCCCGCACCCTTTTGCGGCCCGCGCTGCGGTGCATTGGCGCGCCGGACTGCGCTACGGCCTGCTGGGCCTGCCGCTCGCGTTTGCCGCGCTGCCCATGTACGTGGTGCTGCCGCACCGCTACGCGCAGCAGCACGGCCTGGCACTTGCGAGCATCGGCGTGCTGCTCATGGTGGTGCGCCTGTGCGATGCGCTCGTGGAGCCGCTGCTGGGCCGCTGGTGCGACCAGCTCTATGCGCGCAGCCTGCACACGGTGCTGGGGATCGCAGGTGGCGCGGCGGCGCTGCTGGCGCTGGGTCTGACGGCGCTCTACTTTCCGCTGCCGACCGATCCGCGGGGCTTGTGGGTCTGGATGTTCGCGGGCCTGGCTGTCACCAGCGTGGCGCACAGCCAGCTCACGCTCGCGCACCAGGCCTGGGGCGTGCGGCTCGGCGGCGACGCCGTGCAGCGCAGCCGCATCGTCGCGTGGCGCGAGGGGCATGCCCTGGTCGGCGTGGTTGCGGCCTCGGCGCTGGCCCTGACCTGGGGGCCGGCGGGAATGCTCGGCGTGTTCGGGCTGGCCTTGGCGGGCGGCTACCTGCTGTGGTGGCAGGCACCGCGCCCCGCGCCGCTGGGTGGGGCGCCTGCAGCCCCGGCGGCGCCCCGCGCCAGCGTGTGGCGGCCGCTGCACGACGCGCGCATGCGGCGTTTGCTGCTGGTTTTTTTGTGCAATGGCACGGCCAGCGCCATCCCCGCCGCGCTGATGCTGTTTTTTGCCCAGGACGTGCTGCGCGCGCGCGAGGACGAGGTGGCCTTGTTTCTGGCGTTGTATTTCGTGTGCGCGGCGCTGGGCTTGCCGCTGTGGTTGCGCCTGGTGGGCCGCTGGGGGCTGGCGCGCAGCTGGCTCGCGGCCATGCTGCTGGCCGTGGCGTGCTTTGGCTGGACGGCCGCCCTGGGTGCCGGGCAGACGCTGTCCTTCGCTGTCGTATGCGCGCTCACGGGCGTGGCTTTCGGCGCCGATCTGGCGCTGCCCAGCGCGATGCTGGCCGGGCTGGTCGCGCGCGCCGGGGCCGTGGGCCACACGGAAGGCGCATACCTGGGCTGGTGGAGCCTTACCACCAAGTTCAACCTCGCCCTCGCCGCAGGGGGTGCGCTGCCGCTCTTGCAATGGTGGGGCTACACGCCGGGCAGCACCGAGGCGCTGGCGCTGCAGCCGCTGCGCTGGACGTATGCGCTGCTGCCCTGCGCGCTCAAGCTGCTGGCCGCGGCGCTGCTGTACCTGCTGTGCATACGCCCCACCCCCCGCACCCCCCGCCACGCCACGAAAGGAGCTCTGCCATGAACTTACGCCGTACCGTGCTGCTCGCCGGCCTGGGCGCCGCGCTGCTGCTGCAAGGCTGCGCCAGCCCGCAACCCAGGGACTACGCCCAGGAGCGCCCCGTGCTCGCGCTTGAGCACTACTTCAACGGCCGCGTCGTCGCGCACGGCATTTTCCAAAAGCGCAGTGGCGAAGTGGCGCGGCGCTTCACCGTCCTGATGGACTGCCACTGGGAGGGCGACGAGGGCGTGCTCGACGAAGCCTTCACCTATTCCGACGGCAGCACGCAGCGGCGCGTGTGGCACATCACCAAGCTCGGCCCGGGGCGCTACAGCGGCCGTGCCGACGACGTCGTGGGCCAAGCGCAGGGCGAAGCCGCAGGCAACGCCTTGCGCTGGAATTACACGCTGCGCCTGCCCGTGGATGGCAAAGAATACGAAGTGCAGTTCGACGACTGGATGTTTCTGGTCGACGACCAGGTGCTGCTCAACCGCGCCACCATGCGCAAGTTCGGCGTGCGCCTGGGTGAGGTGCTGCTGTCTTTTCGCAAGGAGTGAGCATGGCGCTGAACCCACCCATCACCGACTGGCGCGGCAAACGCGTGTGGCTGGTCGGTGCCTCGAGCGGCATCGGCCGGGCCACCGCCGAGCTGCTGCACGCCCGCGGCGCGCAGGTCATCGTCTCGGCGCGGCAACGAACCGCACTCGACGACTTCGTGCGCGCCCACCCCGGCAGCCTTGCGCTCGCGCTCGATGTGACCGACGCGGCTGCCGTGGGCGCTGGCGCGCAAGCACTGCTCGCCACGGGCCCCCTCGACCTGGTCTGCTACTGCGCGGGCTACTACCGCGCCCAACGCGCGAGCCGCCTCGACCTGGCCGAGCTGCAACGCCACCTGCAGGTCAACTACCTCGGCGCGCTCAACGTGCTGCACGCCGTCACGCCGGCCCTGCTGCAGGCCGCGCGCACCGGGCGCGCGCCGCACCTGAGCTTCGTGGCGAGCGTGGCCGGCTGGCGCGGCCTGCCCCGCGCCCTGGGCTACGGCCCGAGCAAGGCCGCGCTGATCCACCTTGCGGAAACGCTGTTTCTGGACCTGCGGCCGCAAGGCGTGGGGGTGAGCATCATCAACCCGGGCTTCGTCGCCACGCCCATGACCGCGGGCAACACCTTCCCGATGCCCGCGCTGCGCACTCCCGAGCAAGCGGCCCAGGCCATCGTGCGCGGCTGGCAGCGTGGCGCTTTCGACATCCACTTCCCGCGGCGCTTCACCTGCGTGCTCAAGCTCTTGCGCGTGCTGCCCTACCGCTGGTACTTTGCCCTGGTGCACCGATTCACCGGACTTTGATCTCGCACACGCCAGCGATGACCGCCACCGTACCGCCCCCCACCGCCAGCGCATCCGCTCCCCCAGCCTGCGAGGCCCACGACGCCCACGACGCCACGGCGCGGGTGGTGGCGTTGTTTGCCAATTTTGGCCCGGCGCAGCTGCCCCTGCTGGACCAATACTACGCGGCCCAGGCGCGCTTCAAAGACCCCTTCCACGACGTGCAGGGTGTGCCCGCCATCACCGCCATCTTTGCGCACATGTTCGAGGCGCTGCACGCGCCGCGCTTCGTCTTCATCGACCAGATCATCGGCGCACAGCAAGCCTTTTTGACCTGGGACCTGCACTTTCGCTTCCGGCGCTGGCGCGCGCACCAGCCCGAACGGATCCACGGCGCCACGCACCTGCGTTTCGACGCACAAGGCCGCATCACCTTGCACCGCGACTACTGGGACAGCGCCGAAGAGCTTTTCGAGAAATTCCCGCTGCTCGGCCCCGGCATGCGCTGGCTGCGCAAGCGCGCCGCAGCCTGATCGGCCCCTGCCGGGCCCCTGCGCCGCGCGGCTGCACAGCCCCCGGCAAGCACCGCCCCCCAAAGGCCCCAAAGTGCGCAAAAATGCAGCAAAAATGCCGCTCGCGCCCGGCTATCATGCGCTGACAGCTCTGACTTCCATAGTAAAACGCGCATGACCTGGCACGCCCAGCTAGACCTGGCCTACACCCTGCAGGCGCAGCGCACGGTGGCGCGCTACGCCCACCAGGGCCCGCTGCGCATCCTGCAAAGCCTGTACCCCGAAGGTGCAGACATTTGCCACAACGTGCTCGTGCACCCGCCGGGCGGGCTCGTGGGCGGCGATACGCTGCAGGTCACGGTCGATGCGGCCAGCGGCACGCACGCCCTGCTCACCACCCCCGGCGCCACGCGCTTTTACCGCAGCGCTGGCGCGCCGGCCCGTCAAGTCACGCAGCTGCGGCTGCACGCCGGCGCGCGCCTCGAATGGCTGCCGCTCGAAACCCTGTGCTACCCCGGCTGCGAGGCGGAAAACCACCTCTGCCTCACGCTCGAACCCGGCGCGCAATGCCTGGGCTGGGACGTGACGGCGCTGGGCTGGATGCCAGACCCCGCGCACGCACCGCACGCCCTGCCCGATGGCGCATCTGGTGCCGCCGCGGATGCCGCCGCGGATGCCACATCTGGCGCCGCACCCTCGCCGCCCGCCGCGGCGGGGCGCTTGCGGCAACACCTCGAAATCCCCGGCGTCTGGCTCGAGCGCGGGGTGCTCGACGCCGCCGACCAGCGCCTGCTGCACAGCCCGCTGGGGCTTGCGGGGCACGGCTGCCTCGCGAGCGTGTTTTTTGCCAGCGGCACGCCCCTGACCCTGGCGCAGCGCGAAGCAGCGCTGGACGCTGCACGCGCCGTGATCGCGCCACACCCGCTCGCCGCCACGGCCGGCGCCACCAGCCCGCACCCGCAACTGCTGCTCGCGCGCCTGCTGGCCCCGCAAGTCGAGCCCGCCGTGGCGCTCGCCCGCGCACTGCGCGCCGCCTGGCGGGCGCACTTCTGGCAACGACCGGCGACTGCGCCGCGGGTGTGGGCGTTGTAGGGACAGAATTCGGTCGCCGGAGTGGTCGGGATGGGGGAGGCGAGAGGGGGAAATCGCTATGGGTGCTCAAACTCCCTGCCGGCGTCTCGCAGCAGCCGCCAAGCGCTGTGCGCTAGCGGCCATTGCGCCCCGGGTTGCACTTGGGGCTTGAATGCGCCCTGGCATTCTGCTGCCCCAATCCACAAATACCCACCTCATCCTGCTTCTCCTGCCCGCTGCAGCCGGCTCATAGCCACCGCTGCAGCGGCGGTGCGGGTTTCCACGCCAAGTTTCTCGAAGATGTGCTCGAGGTGCTTGTTCACAGTCCGCGGGCTCATGCCAAGGATGTCGGCGATATCGCGGTTTGTCTTGCCCTTGGCCAACCAGGACAGCACCTCCGTCTCGCGCGGGGTGAGTGCGGCGCTGGACAGGCGATTGTGCGTAGTACCGGCCGCCTGACCAGCCAAGCGCAGAAGTATCATGGTTTCGCCCGGCCCAGTTTGACCCAAGTACTGCGCCTGCAACTGCATTCCATCAGACAGCGCGGTCAATGTCTTCCCCCGCACCACTGCCTGCCGCAGCCATTCGCGCATGGCCGCAGCATGATGCTCAGGCCCTGGCAAATTGTCCAGTGGTGAGCGGAGGGCGGCTTCCAGCCAGGCCACTGCCTGCGGCGAGCGCCAGGCGACGCGCCCCTGACTATCAAGTAATACCACGCCCAGGCCAGCAACGTCCACTGCTTCTTGAGCCAACCGCGTGACGTGCGCATTGCGCAGGTGGGTGGCCAAGCGTGCCAGTACCTCTGGAATCTTCAGTGGCTTAACGACATAGTCCACCCCACCGCTGGCAAAACCCTCGACGATCTGCTCTGTCTCAGCCAGGCCGGTCATGAAAATCACCGGCACATGCGCCCAAGACGGCTCGGCCTTGAGGCGGCGGCACAAGATGAAGCCGTTGTCCCCGGGCATGATGGCGTCGAGCAGCACAGCGTCGGGTATGGCCACTTCGAAGCGCTCCAGCGCCTCGGCTGCGTCGCGCGCTACCAGCACGGTGTAGCCTTCCTGCGCCAGCGCGTCGCACAGCATGCGCAGGGCGTCAGGGGCATCATCTACTACCAGTACGACGCTGGAAATGGCATCGGGGGTGGGCGTCACGGGTTCAGCATTCATCGTCGGTTGCTTTCAGGCGATCGATCAGGGCATGGAAGTCGAAGCGGTCCACGTCAGCGACCAAACCTTGCAGCAGGTCGGCCATGGCGGGTTCTTCCTCGGCGGTGCTGCGCAGCAGCTGACGCAGACCGCTGGCGTTGCCCAGTCGGGCCAGGCGCACCAAATTCATACGCAGGTCCTCGGGCAACGGCAGTGGACCCGTCGCCAGCGCCACCGCTGGCGTGTCGGAAAGTGGCGGCAGCAGGTTGCTCTCATGCACCCATTCGAGTTGCAGCACGCGCGCCAGCAGGTCCAGCAACTCGGACTCGATGACCGGCTTGCTGACGAAGCCCTGGCAGCCTGCTGCGGCCAACAACTCGGGGCGGTTTTCGAACGGGTCGGCCGACACAAAGACGATGGGCAGCGTGATGCCAACCTGGCGCCGGATCAGCTGCGCGGTCTGCCAGCCGTTAAGGTCGTCCATATTGATGTCCAGCAGCACGGCGTCCGGCCACTCGCTCTGCAGGATCTCCAGCGCCTCGCGCCCGCTGGCGGCCTCGCGCATCGCAAAGCCCAACGGCAGCAGCAGGCTGGCCAGCAACTGGCGCTGGATGGGTTGGTCGTCCACCACCAGCAGGGTGCGCCGGGGTGCCAGGTAGCCGACGATGGGGCGCAGGTCGCGCACGGTCTTCTGCGCCGGGGCGATGATCTCGCGCAGGTACAGGCGTACGCTGAAGGTGCTGCCCTGGCCGACTTCGCTGCGCAGTGTCAGTTCGCCACCCATTAGTTCGGTCAGAAGGTGGGTAATGGTCAGGCCTAGACCAGTACCGACCTCGCTGGCGCGGCGGCCGGCGCTTCCGCGCTCGAAGGGCATGAAGATGCGCTCCTGATCCTGCGGGGCGATACCGATACCCGTGTCCTCCACCTCGAAACGCACCACATCATGTCGACAGTCGACGCGAAAGACAATGGCGCCGGTATGGGTGAACCGCACCGCATTACCCAGCAGGTTGATGAGTATCTGACGCAGCCGCTTAGCATCTGCTTGCACCCAGGAGGGCACGCGACCGCAGGTCTCCAGCCGGAAGGCCAGCCCCTTGCCTTCGGCCTGAGGCCGCACCATGCGCACCAGCTCGGAAAGGAACTCTGGGAACGGTAACGGCGCCATATCCAACCGCAAGCGGCCGGCCTCGATGCGCGCTAAGTCAAGCAGGCCGTCGATCAGCGCATGCATATGCTGGCCACTCTGCTGGATGGTAATGACGGCCTCGCGCACGTCGCTGCGCAGCTCTGGCTTGCGCAACAATATCTGCGCATAGCCCAGAATGCTATTGAGCGGCGTGCGCAGTTCGTGCGTCATGCCGGCCACGTAACGTGTCTTGGCGTTGCTGGCGTTTTCAGCCGCGTCCTTGGCGCTCTGCAGTGCCTCGTCGGTACGCTGGTGGGCGTCGATCTCTTTTTGCAGCAGTTGCGTCTGGCGTTCCGATTCGTCCTGCGCCATACGCCGGCTCTCGTTGGTCAGCACCACCCACCAGGCACAAACAGCCGCCAGCACTGCCAGCAGCGAGAAAGCCTTGATGAAAGGCACGCGCAGCGCATCGGCCGGCATCTGCAGACTCTCCTGCATGTAGACCACCGCAAGCAAGAAGGCCATGACCGCAGTAAGCGAGAAAAACACCGTGAAGTACTGCGCCACGCGAAAGTTGAAGCGCCGGTGCAGGCCAGCCGGCAGCACCACCGCCAGGACCTGGCGCAGCTGATCAGTCGCGCGCGCATGGTGCTTGCAGCGGTCATGGCAGCGCGATTCGAGCGAGCAGCACAGCGAGCAGATGGGTGCGCCATAGGCTGGGCAGGTGGCCATGTCGGCGCTTTCGAACTGGTTCTCACAAACGGTGCAGCGCACCACCTCACCGGGCTGCCATGGGCTGGCGTCGTGGCGCGCGAGGTAGTAGTGCCCACCGGTGGCCCAAGCCAGCAGCGGCGCCGCCAGCAACGCCGTGAAGAGCGCAATGAAAGGAGAGAATGCCGCCGCGGTAGCCCCCAGCACGCCGGCATAGGCCAGACCAGCCAGCAGCACGGCCAAGCCCATGGCGCCTAGACCGACAGGGTTGAGGTCGTACAGGTAGGCGCGACGGAACTCGATGCGCTTTGGGCTCAGGCCGAGCGGCTTGTTGATCACCAGGTCGGCGACGAGGGCGCCAACCCAGGCAATGGCCACATTGCTGTACAGGCCCAGCACCTTCTCCAGCGCGCCGAACACGCCCAGTGTCATCAACAGCATTCCAATGATGACGTTGAACACCAGCCAGACTACGCGACCCGGGTGGCTACGCGTTAGTCGGGCGAAGAAGTTGGACCAGGCCAGCGAGCCAGCGTAGGCGTTGGTGACGTTGATCTTGATCTGCGAGACGACGACGAACAGTACTGTAAGCCACAGGGCCAGCTCAGGGTTACCGAGCGAAAGCCTAAAGCCGGCCAAGTACATCTGCGTGGGCTCCACGGCGTGCGACGGCGCGGCACCGTACTGCAGGGCGACGAAGGCGAGAAAGGCGCCGCCCAGCATTTTGAGCATGCCCAGCATGACCCAGCCCGGGCCAGCCACCAGCACGCCGCCCCACCAGCGCCCGCGGTTTGCCGGCGTGCGCTCGGGCATGAAGCGCAGGAAATCGACCTGTTCGCCGATCTGCAGCACCAGCGAAAAGGCCACCGCCGTAGCGCTGCCGAACATCAGCGGGTCGAAGTCGTTGCTACCCGAGACTAAGCCGGACAGACCAGTGAGTTCGCGATAGAGCCCTGGCTGTTCGACCGCAAACCATAGGAAAGGCCACAGCAATAGCACCGCCCACAGCGGTTGGGTCCAGGTCTGTAGGCGCGAGATCAGCGTGATGCCGTGAAGCACCAGCGGCAGCGCGACCAGCGCGGACATCAAGTAGCACCACACTAGCGGCCAATCGAACACCAACTGCAGCGCCAGCGCCATGATGGCCGCCTCCACCGCGAAGAAGATGAAGGTGAAGCTGGCGTAGATGAGCGAGGTGACCGTAGAGCCCAGATAGCCGAAGCCGGCGCCACGCGTGAGCAGGTCCATGTCCAGGCCGTTGCGCGCGGCGTAGACGGCAATGGGGAAGCCGGTCAGGAAGGTGATCAAGCCCATGACCAGGATGGCCCAGAGCGCATTGGTAAAGCCATAGTTCAGTGCAATGGTGCCGCCTATGGCCTCCAGGGCGAGAAAAGATATGCCGCCGAAGGCAGTGTTTGCCACACGGAATTCGCTCCACTTGCGCGCGCTATGTGGCGTATAGCGCAGCGCATAGTCCTCCATGGTTTCATTAGCGACCCAGGAGTTGTAGTCGCGACGGATGCGGAAGATGCGTTGGGGTGCGCTGTTCATGCGCTCTCCTTTTGGTGCGTGCCTCAGGTGTCAATCAGACCCCTTTCTGAAGCGGAAGCAAGAATCGTTCTCCAGTCGCAATTGCTCTTGCGTACGTCAAATGACGTATGGGCACCATGTGGGGATATCCCTAACCTCAGGGCCGTAATGATTTTGCTTCACCCGACATCTCTACCGGGTGTTCTTGGTTCCCACTTCTCATTTAAGGATCGCATCATGAAGAAACCATCCACCTCGACCTTCCGCCCTTCTGCCGCTGACCTGCAGCGCCGCCGCATCTTGCAAAGCCTGGGTGCCATGTCCATGGTCGGGCTGCCGGTCCTGGGCCACGCCGCTAAACCCGCAACGGCCGCCGTAAATACAACCAAACTTGCTGTGACGGATTCTGAAGTAGTGGTGGGACAACTGCACTCAGCCACAGGCACCATGGCAATCTCAGAGACGGGTTCCATCCAAGCCGAACAACTAGCCATCGACCAGATCAACAGCATGGGTGGCATCCTGGGCCGTCAGATCAAGGTCATCAAAGAGGACGGGGCCTCCGACTGGCCGACATTCGCTGAGAAATCCAAGAAGCTGCTGGTCAACGACCGCGTAGCCTGTGTCTTCGGTTGTTGGACCAGCGCCTCGCGAAAAGCAGTGTTGCCCATTTTCGAGAAGGAAAATGGTTTGCTGTACTACCCAACTTTCTACGAGGGTCTTGAACAGTCCAAAAACGTCATTTACACGGGCCAGGAAGCGACGCAGCAAATCCTATGGGGTCTGGATTGGGCCAAGAACGAAAAGCAGGCCAAGACATTCTTTCTGGTCGGCAGCGACTATATATGGCCACGCACTTCGATGAAGATCGCTCGCAAGCACATCGAGAACTTCCAGAAAGGCAAGGTCGTCGGCGAAGAATATTACCCGCTGGGCAATACCAACTTCAACTCGCTAATCAACAAAATCAAGCTGGCCAAGCCTGATTGCATTTTCGCAGCCGTAGTGGGAGGCTCGAACGTGGCCTTCTACAAGCAGCTCAAAGCTGCAGGGATCACCGGTGCCAAGCAGTTTCTACTGACTCTTTCTGTGACGGAAGATGAAATGCTCGGCATCGGCGGCGAGAATTTCGCCGGTTTCTACTCGTCGATGAAGTATTTCCAAACACTCAGCAACGACAACAACAAGAAATTCGTTGAAGCGTTCAAGGCCAAATACGGCCCCAAAGCGGTCATCGGCGACGTTACACAGGCGGCCTACCTGGGGCCATGGCTGTGGAAGCTAGCGGTGGAGAAGGCCGGCAGCTTTGATGTGGACAAGGTGGTGGCCGCCTCGCCCGGCATCGAGCTCAAAACGGCACCCGAGGGCTACGTGAAGATTCACGCCAACCACCACTTGTGGAGCCGCGCTCGCATTGCTCAAGGACAACCCGACGGCACATTCAAAGTTGTGGCGGAGTCCAAGGACCTGATCGAACCCAACCCTTTCCCCAAAGGCTACCAGTAAGCGGCTCACTATACATAGGAGGCGGCGGCACCCAGAAGAGTCCACCAGGGGCCGTCGCTTGGCAAAGACACAAGGAAGGCAGGTGACGACATGGAATTTTCGGAAGTGCTCAACATCGCCCTCATGCAAGGCTTCGCCGGACTCAGCCTCTTCTCGGTCCTGCTGCTCATGGGGCTGGGCCTGGCCATCATCTTCGGCCAGATGGGCGTGATCAACATGGCGCATGGCGAGTTCATGACCATCGGCGCCTACACGGTGTTCCTCTTTTCCATGCTGACGGAGAAGCTGGCGCCCAACTTCATGCCCTACTACTTCCCGCTGGCCATCGGCGTGGCCTTCATCCTCGCCTTCATCGCGGGCTGGCTGGTGGAGTGGGGCCTGATCCGCTTCCTCTACAAGCGTCCGCTGGACACGCTGCTGGCCACCTGGGGGCTGAGCCTGGCGATCCAGCAGGTGTTCCGTACGGCCATCGGCCCGAAGGAGGTCAGCCCCACCCTGCCCGAGTGGCTGATGGGTTCCTGGTCGCCTCACGAGGGCCTGGACATTCCGATCAACGGTCTGTTCGTGCTGGGCCTGACCGCACTGGTCTCCGGTGGCGTGCTGCTGGCCCTATACAAGAGCCGCTGGGGCCTGCGGGTGCGCGCCACGGTGAGCAACCGCACCATGGCCAACGCCATCGGCATCAACACCAAGAAGACTGACCGCCTGACGTTTGCTATCGGCTGCGGCATCGCCGGGGTGGCTGGCGCGGCCTTCACCACCATCGGCTCCACCGGGCCGACTTCCGGCTCTCTTTACATCGTCGATTCCTTCCTCGTCGTGACCTTCGGCGGTGCGGCGAGCCTGCTTGGCACTGTCGCCTCGGCCTTCGGTATCGCGCAGATGCAATCGATCAGCGAGTTCTTCATGACCGGCTCGATGGCCAAGGTGCTCACGCTCTCGCTGATCGTCGTGATCCTGATGATCCGCCCGCAGGGCCTGTTCGCCAGCAAGGTACGCCGCTGAGATCGGCATTCATTACCGGAGTCCAACCATGAACCAACTCAAAGCATGGATCACCAGTCGCGGCCTGGGGAGCGTTGCCATCCTCGCCGTCCTGCTGCTGCTCGTCTTCCCCCTCATGTTCGACATCTTCCGCCTCAACCTGGTCGGCAAGTACCTGACCTACGGCTTCGTGGCCCTCGGGCTGGTGATGCTATGGGGCTATGGCGGCGTGCTCAGCCTAGGCCAGGGCGTGTTTTTCGGTCTGGGCGGCTACGCCATGGCCATGTTCCTTAAGCTCGAGGCCTCCGACCCAATCAGCACCAAGATACAGTCCACCCCGGGTATTCCGGATTTCATGGACTGGAACCAGCTCACGGCCCTGCCTCTGTGGTGGAAGCCCTTCGAGCATCTGCCCTTTGCGCTGCTAGCGGTGATTGCCATCCCAACCGCATTGGCCTTCATCATCGGCTACGCCATGTTCAAGCGACGCGTAGGCGGCGTGTACTTCGCCATCATCACACAGGCGGTGGCGCTGATCCTTACGGTGCTCATCATCGGCCAACAGGGTTACACCGGCGGTGTCAACGGGATGACTGACCTCAAAACACTTTTGGGCTGGGATATCCGCACCAACAGTGCCAAGTACATTCTCTACTACGTCTGCGCGCTGATGCTGCTGGGCACCGTCGTGCTGTGCGGGTGGATCCAGCGCAGCAAGTTGGGTACCCTGTTGCTGGCCATGCGCGACAAGGAAGACCGGGTGCGTTTCTCAGGCTATGACGTGGCCATGTTCAAGGTCTTCGTGTTCTGCCTAGCGGCAGCGCTGTCCGGTATCGGCGGGGCGCTGTTCACTCTGCAGGTCGGATTCATGTCGCCATCCTTCGTGGGCATCGTGCCCTCGATCGAAATGGTGATCTTCGCCGCAGTGGGCGGACGTATGAGCCTGGTGGGCGCTATATATGGCACCCTGCTAGTGAACTTCGGCAAGACCTACTTCTCGGAAAGCTTCCCAGACCTCTGGCTGTTCCTGATGGCCGCGCTCTTCATCGGCGTGACCATGGCCTTCCCTGACGGTCTGGCCGGCGTGTGGACGCAGAAGGTGCTGCCCTGGTGGCGGCACAACCAGGTCCAGCGCCGCGCTGTGCACCTTGCCGTGGCTCGCGACGCCACCACCTCGGCCGAAGATGCGCCCGCGGCATGCAGCGGCAGCCCCGCGGTGCCGGCCGCGCTGAGCGGCCAGAGCGCCTGATCGCCCACACGCAGGAGCCCCTCATGAGCAATACCGACTTCGCCCTGGCTGTGGAAGACCTTACCGTCTCCTTCGACGGATTCAAGGCCATCGACAACCTCACGCTTTACGTCGACAGGAACGAGTTGCGCGTGATCATCGGTCCCAACGGCGCCGGCAAGACTACGCTTCTGGACCTAATTTGTGGCAAGACCAAAGCCAGCGCCGGCAGCATCAAGTTCAAGAACGAGGAGCTGACCACGCTGGACGAGCACATCCGGGTACGACGCGGCATCGGACGCAAGTTCCAGACGCCGTCGATCTACGAGAACCTTTCCGTGTTCCAGAATCTGGAAGTGTCCTACCCGGCCGGGCGCTCGGTCTTCGGCGCGCTGGGCTTCAAGTGCACCGACGAGGTCAAAGCCCGTGTGCAGGTGGTAGCCGAAGAGATCGGTCTGATCGGTGCTCTGGACATGGAAGCCGGTCTGTTGTCGCACGGACAGAAACAGTGGCTGGAAATCGGGATGCTTCTGATGCAGGAGCCAGAACTGCTGATGCTGGACGAACCCATCGCCGGCATGAGCGCGCGCGAGCGTGAGCTCACCGCCGAATTGCTCAAGCGCATCTGCAAGGGCCGATCAGTGATCGTTATCGAGCATGACATGGAGTTCGTCAAGCAGATCGCGCACAAGGTCACCGTCATGCACCAAGGAAAGATACTGGCTGAAGGCTCGATGGAAACCGTGCAAGCCGATCCCAAGGTGATCGACGTCTATCTCGGTCACTGAACCCCTAGGAGAAGCACCATGCTCAAAGTCACCGACTTGTACACGGCCTATGGCCAGAGCGAAGCGCTGCACGGCATCTCCTTCGAGGGAAAGAAGAACGAGACAGTCGCCATCATGGGCCGCAACGGCATGGGCAAGACCACGCTGTTCAAGAGTCTGATGGGCGTGCTGCCGCTGAAGTCCGGCCAGATCGAGGTGGCCGGCCAGGATGTTTCGATGGACGAGAGCTACAAACGCGTCGCCAAGGGCATTGCCTACGTCCCGCAAGGCCGCATGATCTTCCCCACTCTAACAGTGGAGGAAAACATCCAGACAGGTCTGGAAAACGCCAAGGTCAAGCGCATCCCGGAAGAAATCTACGCGCTCTTCCCTATCCTCTGGGACATGCGCAGGCGCAAGGGTGGCAATCTCTCAGGCGGGCAGCAGCAGCAGCTGGCGATTGCCCGCGCGCTGGTGACCGACCCCAAGGTGCTGCTGCTGGACGAGCCCACCGAGGGCATCCAGCCTTCGATCATCAAGGACATCGCCAAGGCGCTCAACGAGATCCGCAAACTGCGCGAGATCACGATCATCGTCTCCGAGCAGGTGCTGTCTTTCGCGATGGACGTGGCCGACCGCCTGTTTGTCATCGAAGGCGGCCGCCTGGTGCACGAAACTGCACGCGACCAGACCGACATCAACTGCATCAAGTCCTACCTCTCCGTCTGATCCAACTGTCTGATTTCCCTGTCCACAAAGGAGCATCACCATGGCTGAAACCCTGATCAAAGTCGATCTGAACCAACCCGCGCCGAGCAACCCGCTGGTGCACAACCGCTGGCACCCGGATATCCCGATTGCGGTCTGGGTCAAGCCGGGCGACGATTTCATCCTTGAGACCTACGACTGGACCGGCGGCTACATCAAGAACAACGACAGTGCAGACGATGTGCGCGACATTGACTTGACCACCGTGCACTACCTTTCGGGCCCGGTGGGGGTGCAGGGCGCCGAGCCGGGCGACCTGCTGGTGGTGGACCTGCTGGACATCGGTGCTAAGCAGGACAGCCAGTGGGGTTTCAACGGCTTCTTCAGCAAACAGAACGGCGGCGGCTTCCTGACCGACCACTTCCCGCTGGCCCAGAAGTCCATCTGGGACTTCAACGGCATGTTCACCAAGAGCCGCCACGTGCCGGGCGTCGAGTATGCTGGCCTGATCCACCCGGGCCTGATTGGCTGCCTGCCCGACAAGAAGATGCTCGAGGAGTGGAACAAGCGCGAGCAGGCGCTGATCGACACCGACCCGACTCGCGTTCCCGGCTTGGCCAACCCGCCCTTCGCCGCCACCGCGCACTGCGGCAAGGCCCAGGGAGACGTCAGAACCAAGATCGCCACCGAGGGTGCGCGCACCGTGCCTCCGCGCGAGCATGGCGGCAACTGCGACATCAAGGACCTGTCGCGTGGCTCGCGCGTCTTCTTCCCGGTTTATGTCGACGGTGGCGGCCTGTCGGTCGGTGACCTGCACTTCAGTCAGGGCGATGGCGAGATCACGTTCTGCGGCGCCATTGAGATGGCCGGCTGGGTGCACATGCGCGTCAACCTGATCAAGGGCGGCGTGGCCAAGTACGGCATCAAGAATCCGATCTTCAAGCCCAGCCCCATCACCCCAAACTACAAGGACTACCTGATCTTCGAAGGCATCTCGGTCGACGAGCAGGGCAAGCAGCATTACCTGGATGTGACTGTGGCCTACCGCCAGGCCTGCCTGAATGCCATCGAGTACCTGAAGAAATTCGGCTACAGCGGCGCGCAGGCCTACTCCATCCTTGGCACGGCGCCGGTGCAAGGCCACATCAGCGGCGTGGTAGACGTACCCAACGCCTGCGCGACGCTCTGGCTGCCGACCGAGATCTTCGACTTCGACATCAACCCCACGGCGGCCGGCCCGGTGAAGTTCATCGACGGCAGCATCCAGATGCCGATCTCGCCCGACGTCAAGAAGTAAACGCAAGGAGCCCCGCATGCCAACCTATGACTATGCCTGTCCGAACTGCGGCGGTTTCGAAGCGCTGCGCAGTCTGGCACGGCGCGACGAGCCCTGCGCCTGCCCCGACTGCGGTGCCAACGCGCCCCGCGTGTTCGTTGCCGCGCCCCGCCTGGCCTGCCTGAGCAACCATACGCGCCGCGCGCACGAGACCAACGAGAGGGCGTCGCACGCGCCGGGCTCCTCGCGGGATGGATCGTACGGGCGGCTCAAGCATCCGGCGGGGTGTGGTTGTTGCTCGACCGGCAGCAAGCGCGGCGCCACCGTCACCGTCCCCAGCGGCGCCAAGACCTTTCCGTCCAAGCGCCCCTGGATGATTAGTCATTGAGTTCACCCCGAGGCTGCGCGCCCTACGTGTCGCTGCGCCATCCCCTTGCAGGGGGCAAAGCCAATGGTCCGAAACTGCCGGTTCCACGGCTTTTCCCGGCTGGACTGTCGTTGGCTAACAACTTGTGTCTAAAGCCAGAAATTGAATGCACAGGAGTAAGCAATCATGATTCACGGAGATATTTCGAGCAGCAACGACACCGTCGGCGTGGCGGTCGTCAACTACAAGATGCCGCGTCTGCACACGAAAGCCGAAGTGCTGGACAACGCGCGCAAGATCGCCGACATGGTGATCGGAATGAAGCAGGGCCTGCCCGGCATGGACCTGGTGGTCTTCCCCGAGTACAGCACCCACGGCATCATGTACGACGCCAAGGAAATGTACGACACCGCCGCCGCAGTGCCGGGCGAGGAGACCGCCATCTTTGCCGAGGCCTGCCGCAAGGCCAAGGTCTGGGGCGTGTTCTCACTTACCGGCGAGCGCCATGAGGAGCACCCCAACAAGGCGCCCTACAACACCCTGATCCTCATGAACGACCAGGGTGAGATCGTGCAGAAGTACCGCAAGATCATGCCTTGGGTGCCGATCGAAGGTTGGTACCCAGGCTACTGCACCTATGTGTCCGAAGGTCCCAAGGGCCTGAAGATCAGCCTGATCATCTGCGACGACGGCAACTACCCCGAGATATGGCGCGACTGCGCCATGAAGGGCGCCGAGCTCATCGTGCGCTGCCAAGGCTATATGTACCCGGCCAAGGACCAGCAGGTGCTCATGGCCAAGGCCATGGCCTGGGCCAACAACAGCTACGTGGCCGTGGCCAACGCCACCGGCTTCGACGGTGTCTATTCATACTTCGGCCACAGCGCCCTGATCGGCTTCGACGGCCGCACGTTGGGCGAATGCGGCGAGGAGGAAATGGGCGTGCAGTACGCAGCGCTGTCCAAGAGCCTGATCCGCGATTTCCGCAAGAACGGCCAGAGCGAGAACCACCTGTTCAAGCTGCTGCACCGCGGCTACACCGGCAAGATCAACTCGGGCGAGGAAGCCACCGGCGTCGCCACCTGCCCCTACGAGTTCTACGGCAAGTGGATCAACGACCCGGAGGGCACGCGCAAGCAGGTCGAGGCCATCACACGTGACACCGTGGGTGTGCCGGAGTGTCCGATCGAGGGCATTCCCAACACCCCCGCAACCCACCGCTGACGCGGCGCGCGTGCCGGAGGCCTTGCGTCCCTGCACGCATTTTTTCCTCTGCAACTCTGTCCGACGTGAACCTTTCCGAAACGCCCGCCGATCCGCTGGCCGCCTACCGCATCGCCGAGCAGCCCTATTACCGGCCGAGTGCGCGCGAAGTCGCGCTGTACGAACACGCCTGGCGCCACCGCCTTCCCCTGCTGCTCAAGGGCCCCACGGGTTGCGGCAAGACGCGCTTTGTCGAGTACATGGCCTGGAAGCTGGGCCGCCCGCTCGTCACCCTGGCCTGCAATGAAGATATGACAGCGGCCGACCTGGTCGGCCGCTACCTGCTCGACACCGACGGCACACGCTGGCACGACGGACCGCTGACCCTGGCCGTGCGACATGGCGCCATCTGTTATCTCGACGAAGTGGTCGAGGCTCGGCAGGACACCACGGTGGTGATCCACCCGTTGACCGATGCACGACGCATGCTGCCGCTCGACAAGAAGGGTGAACTGGTCCACGCCCACCCCGACTTCCAGCTCATCGTCTCCTACAACCCGGGCTACCAGAGCAGCGCCAAGGACCTCAAGCCCTCCACCCGCCAGCGCTTCGCCGCCCTGGCCTTCGACTACCCGCCCCAGGAAGTCGAGACCGAGATCGTGGCGCACGAGGCCAGCATCACAACCGAGCTGGCCGCGCGACTGGTCCGCCTAGCCCGGCGCACGCGCGAGCTGCGCCAGCAGGGACTGGACGAAGGCGTCTCCACGCGCATGCTGATCTATGCGGGCCAGCTCATGCGCGACGGCGTCGATCCGCGCGACAGCTGCGACATGACAATGACCCAGGCGCTGACCGACGACCACGACTTGGCCGGCGCCCTACGTGCCCTGGTCGATGCCAGCTTTGCCTGACCCCTACGCCGGCGCAGCGGCCCTGTTGCAGGCGCTGAGCGCGCGGGGCCTGCACGTGCAACCTCTGCCACATCAGCCATCCGACGCGCCACCGGCGCGGCCCATCCTCAGCGCCACCCACCTGCTGCTGCCTGAGAGTCTGGACGCGGAACAGCGTCGCGCGGCCGTAGCGCACGCGGCCGCGCATCTGCTGTATTCACCGACGGCGCAGCCCTCGGGCACGCTCAAGCCCATGGCCTTGGCCGTGATCTCGGCCATCGAGGACGCGCGCGCGGAGCAGTTGCTGATGCAGGAGCTACCCGGGGTGGGTGCTTGGTTCTTGGCCGCGCTGCAGGCCAGTGTGGAGCCGCATGGTCTGTCCTGCATGGCCCTGCTCTCGCGCCTGAGTCTGGCCCTGCTCGACGACGACTACCGCGATGGCAATCACTGGGTGGGCAAAGGGCGCACACTGTTCGCCAAAGCACGACGCATGCACGGCCTTCACGACACCGCCGCCTTCCGCCGCGTGGCCTCGGTGCTGAGCAACGACCTGGGCCAGATGCGGGTGCAGTTCAACTCGCGCCAGTTCGCTGTGCCTGCGCCCTACCGCGACGACAACAGCTACCTTTGGGACTACGGCACCTCCCCTGACGCCGACGGCAACCCCATGACCGTGCA
This sequence comes from Extensimonas vulgaris, assembly GCF_003337425.1. Classification (GTDB taxonomy): domain Bacteria; phylum Pseudomonadota; class Gammaproteobacteria; order Burkholderiales; family Burkholderiaceae_C; genus Extensimonas; species Extensimonas vulgaris. The sequence goes on along the minus strand of NZ_QPJU01000002.1, from coordinate 432,950 downwards.
GCAGCCGACAAAGCCCGGTAGTCCAGCCGCCGATGACGCGGCGCCGCCGGCCGCGCAGCTGGCCGAGTTGCTCTACAGCTATCCGGAGTGGGATTACCGCCACAGAATCCAACGCCGCGACTGGTGCACGGTCCACGAATACACCGCCGCGGTGCCTACCCCGCGCGAACCGGATGGCCCGACGCCGCGCCTGCCAGCTCCCCTGGCTTGGCGCCGGCTCGACCGCAGCCTGCGCCTACGGCACCAGCGCGAGGGCGAGGCCATCGATCTCGATGCCGCCGTGGACGCACAGGTCCGCCACCACCTAGGCCAGCCCTCGGACGGCCGGCTCTACCTGCGCGCGGTGCCCGCCCCGCGCCGCATCAGCATGCTGGTGCTGCTCGACCTCTCTCTGTCCACAGCTGAGCGGACCCAGCCCGACACCCCGTCCTTGCTCGAACTGGAGCAGGAAGCCGCCCTGCGGCTGGCCAGCACGGCACGCGCCAATGGCGACCGTGTGGCCATCGATGGCTTCTGCTCGGACACACGGGCACGCGTGCACTACCACCCGCTGCTCGACTTCGACGAACCCCTGGATGCGCAGGCACTGCAACGGGTACGCGCTGCTTCGGCCCGGTACTCGACCCGCCTGGGGACTGCCTTGCGCCACGCGGCGCGGCGCCTGCAGGCCGAACACGCCGAACTGCGCGCCCTGGTCGTGCTCACCGACGGTGAGCCGGCCGATATCGACGTGCACGACGTCCGCTATCTGGTGGAGGATGCGCGCGCTGCGGCCTTGGCTGCCACCCGGCTGGGACTGCAGGTCTGGGGGGTGGCAGTCGACCCCGGGGCCGCCGTTTATGCCCGGCGCATCTTCGGGTCGCGCCGCCAGCGGGTGCTGCCCTCGCCGACCCAGCTGCCGCGCCTGCTGGGCGGCCTCTATGCACGGCTGGCCCAGGGCTGAGCCGAATGCCTCGCTGCATCCTGCGCCAGCGGAGTGCAATGCCCTGACATGGTGCGCCAGCCATGAGAGAAACGAGGTTGCGAGCGGTGCAGACGTCCCGGGCCATAGACCATACGCACCCGGCACGGGTATTGCTCTCTCACCTACCAAACGAAGTCAGCCCTATGGAACTCACCCCACGCGAAAAAGACAAGCTGCTCATCTTCACCGCCGCCTTGCTGGCCGAGCGGCGCAAGGCGCGTGGCCTCAAGCTCAACTATCCCGAGGCCGTGGCCTACATCAGCGCCGCCGTGATGGAAGGTGCGCGCGACGGCAAGACCGTGGCCCAGCTCATGAGCGAGGGCCGCGGCCTGCTGACACGCGCGGACGTCATGGACGGCATCGCCGAGATGATTCCCGACATCCAGGTCGAGGCCACCTTCCCCGACGGCACCAAACTCGTCACGGTGCACCAGCCCATCCTCTGAAGCCTCGCCGGCCCACCTCGAAAGACCGCCATGCCTTTGCACAAAACTCTCAAATCAATAGCTGCTTGCGCTGCTGCAACAAGCGCTCAGGCCGCTTTTGCCCATGAAGGCCACGGCCTGCCCGGCCCCCACTGGCACGCCACCGACGTGTGGGGCTTCGTGGCGCTGGCGCTCGCGGTCGGCATGGCGCTGTGGTGGCACCGCGGCGGCAAATGAGCCCGCAGCTGAACCCGAACGCAGGAGCGCACATGATCCCCGGCGAAATCCTCCCCGCCCCCGGCGAACACGTGCTCAACCCCGGCCGGCGCACGTGCACCGTGGTGGTGCGCAATGCGGGCGACCGGCCCATCCAGGTCGGCTCGCACTACCACTTTGCCGAAACCAACGCCGCGCTGCAGTTCGACCGCGCCGCCGCGCGCGGCATGCGGCTGAACATCGCGAGCGGCACGGCGGTGCGCTTCGAGCCCGGCCAGCAGCGCACCGTGGAGCTCGTCGAATACGCGGGCGCGCGCCAGGTCTATGGCTTTCGCGGCCTGGTGCAAGGGGCGCTGTGAGGGCCCACAATTTCAAGCCAAATCGGCACTTTGCCAAGAATAGACATGCGCAAGCAGCTATCAAAACATAAGCACATTACGGAGCAAACCCCATGGCCACCCTAGAGCGACGCGCGTATGCCGAGATGTTCGGCCCCACCGTGGGCGACCGCCTGCGCCTGGCCGACACCGACCTGATCGTCGAAGTCGAGGCCGACTACACGCTGCGCGCGGGCGGCTACGGCGAAGAGGTCAAGTTCGGCGGCGGCAAGACCATCCGCGACGGCATGGCACAAAGCCAGCGCACGCGCGCCGGCGCGGGCCGCGGCCCCGAAGCCGGCGGCGCCGTGGACACGGTGCTGACCAACGCGCTGATCCTCGACCACTGGGGCATCGTCAAGGCCGACATCGGCCTGCGCGACGGGCGCATCGCGGCCATAGGCAAGGCCGGCAACCCCGACGTGCAGCCGGGCGTGGACATCGTCATCGGCCCGGGCACCGAAATCATCGCCTGCGAGGGCTGCATCGTCACCGCGGGCGGCATGGACAGCCACATCCACTTCATCTGCCCGCAGCAGGTCGAAGAGGCGCTCGCCAGCGGCATCACCACCATGGTGGGCGGCGGCACGGGCCCGGCCACGGGCACTTTTGCCACCACCTGCACGCCCGGCCCCTGGCACATCGAGCGCATGCTGCAGGCGGCCGACGCCCTGCCGATGAACCTGGGCTTTCTGGGCAAGGGCAACGCGAGCCTGCCCGGCGCGCTGCGCGAGCAGATCGAGGCAGGCGCCATCGGCTTGAAGCTGCACGAAGACTGGGGCACCACGCCCGCGGCCATCGACTGTTGCCTGGGCGTGGCCGAGGAGACCGACACGCAAGTCGCGATCCACACCGACACGCTCAACGAAAGCGGCTTCGTCGAAGACACCGTGGCCGCGTTCAAGGGGCGCACCATCCACACCTTCCACACCGAAGGCGCGGGCGGCGGCCACGCGCCCGACATCCTCAAGGTGGTGGGCGAGGCCAACGTGCTGCCCTCCTCGACCAACCCCACGCGCCCCTACACCGTCAACACGCTCGACGAGCACGTGGACATGCTCATGGTCTGCCACCACCTCGACCCGGCCATCGCCGAAGACCTGGCCTTTGCCGAGAGCCGAATTCGCAAGGAAACCATCGCCGCCGAGGACATCCTGCACGACCTGGGCGCCATCAGCATGATGAGCAGCGACAGCCAGGCCATGGGCCGCGTGGGCGAAGTCATCCTGCGCACCTGGCAGACCGCGCACAAGATAAAGCAGCAGCGCGGCTGGCTCGCGCCGCCGCCCGAGCGCGCCGAGCCCGTCGAACGCGATGCACGCAACGACAACTTCCGCGTCAAGCGCTACCTTGCCAAATACACCATCAACCCGGCGCTCGCGCACGGCGTGGCGCACGAAGTCGGCTCCATCGAAGTCGGCAAGTGGGCCGACCTGGTGGTCTGGAAGCCCATGTTCTTCGGCGTCAAGCCCGCGCTCGTGCTCAAGGGCGGCAGCATCGCCATGGCCGCCATGGGCGACCCCAACGCCTCCATCCCCACGCCGCAGCCCGTGCACTACCGCCCCATGTTCGGCGCCTTGGGCGGCGCGCTCGTGCGCAGCTCGCTCACCTTCGTCTCGCAGGCCGCGCTCGCCGCCGGCATAGGCGCACGCTACGGCCTCGCCAAGCCGCTCGCGGCCGTGCGCGACATCCGCGGGCTGCGCAAGGCGCACATGGTGCACAACGCCTGCACCCCACGCATGGAGGTCGATGCGCAAACCTACGCCGTGCGCGCCGACGGCCAGCTGCTCACCTGCGAGCCCGTGCACAGCCTGCCGCTGGCGCAGCGGTATTTTTTGTTTTGAGCTGGGCCCTATGCGGGCGGCGCCGATCAGCGCAGCCGGATATGCTCGCGCAACCAGGCGGCAAAACCCGCCTCGTCAAGTTCGCTGCTGGCCACGGCCAGCATGGTCAGCGTGGTCTGCACCTGCGTGGCGTGCAGTCGCTGGCCGTTCACGTACAAAAACAGACCGACAGCCAGCAAAGCCGCGCGTTTGTTGCCATCGACGAACGGATGGTTTCTGGCCAAACCCATTCCATACGCCGCCGCGAGCGCTACAAGGTCCGGCTGCCCATGCAGCGCCAGGTGCAAGGGCCGCGCGAGCGCCGAGTCCAGCAGGCCCGCGTCGCGCAGGCCGCTCGCGCCACCGTGTTCTGCCAGGCTTTCCTCGTGCAGCAGCAGCAAGGCCTCGCGGTGCACCCACTTCCAGCTGGCCGTGGTCCGACCGTTCATTTGGCAAGCTGGTGGAAGGTGTCGCGGTACTCGCGCATGAATGCGCGGCCGGCCTCGAGCTGCGCGTCGAGCTCCGGGTCATACGGCGTCAGCATCACGCCATGCGCCGCCTCGGTCACGAACAGTGCGTCACCCTTGCCCACCTTCAGGCGCGCAAGCACCTCCTTGGGCAAGATCACGCCCACGGAGTTGCCGATCTGGGTCAGTTTGAGCGTCAGAGCAGTCATAGTGCAACCTCAATGTTAGAACGATCGTTATACTACCCCAGATTATCCAAGCCCACACCACCATGCTCACCGTCTCCCGCCTGCTATCCCAAGGCCAAGGCCTGGCCCCCGTGCTGCTGCGCCGCGCCGCGAGCGTCGCGCTCGACTGGGGCGTGCGCCAGAAAAGCCGCTTTGCCGCGACCGACTCTGCGGGCCGCGCGCTCGCGGTGTTTTTGCCACGCGGCAGCGTGGTGCGCGGCGGCGACGTGCTGGTGGCCGAGGACGGCTCGCTCGTGCGCGTGCTGGCCGCGCCGCAGCCGGTGCTGCGCATCACGCCCTGCCCTGCGCACGGCACACCTGTCGACCTGCTGCGCGCCGCCTACCACCTGGGCAACCGCCACGTGCCCGTCGAACTGCGGCCCGACTACCTGCAGATCGAGCCCGACCCCGTGCTGGCCGAGATGCTGCGCGCCATGCACCTGATCGTGCAGGAACGCAGCGAAGCCTTCGAGCCCGAAGCGGGCGCTTATGGCCACGACGCCGCGCCTGCTGGGGGGCATGCCCATTTGCACGAGCACTCCCACGACGATTCCCACAATCATGCGCACGCCCATGACCATGACCACCGGCATGCGCACGGCCAAGACCACGGCCAAGACCAAGGCGCACCCCACGCCAACAACGGCCATGCGCACTGAGCCTGTCCCGCCGCACCTCCCGCGCCGGCTGCGCCAGCGCCCCGCCCCCTTGTCCGCCGCGAGCCTGCTGCAACTGATCTGGCTGGCCTCGCCCGCGCTGCCCGTGGGCGGCTTTTCGTATTCGGAGGGCCTCGAGAGCGCCGTCGAACGCGGCCTGCTGCCTGACGAGGTCGCCGTGGGCGACTGGCTGCTCGACCAACTGCACCTGGGCCAAGCGCGCGGCGACCTGGCCGTGCTCGCGCGGGCCGTGGGCGCGTGGCGGCGCGGCGATCTGGCGCAGGTGCGCGCCCTCAACGACTGGGTGCTGCACACGCGCGAAAGCAGCGAGCTGCGCCTGCAAACCGAGCAGATGGGCCGCTCGCTCAGCGAATGGCTGCGCAACCAGCACCCGGCCGAGACCACGCCGCCGCACATTACGGAACAAATCGCCGCACTGGCCCAGCTGCCGCCCAGCTACCCCGTGGCCTTTGCGCTGGCCGCGGCGCGCACGCAGGCGCCGGTGCGCGAGATTCTGTGCGCCTACGCCTTCGGCTGGGCCGAGAACATGGTGCAGGCCGCGCTCAAGTCCATGCCGCTGGGGCAAAGCGCGGGCCAGCGCATCCTCGCGCGCCTGGCCGCCGCGATCCCCGACGCCGCAGCCCACGCCGCCGCGCTGCCCGACGGCGCACGCCAGGCCTTCACGCCCATGCTCGCCATCCTCTCGGCGCAGCATGAAACCCAGTATTCACGCCTTTTCCGCTCATGACCGCACTGCACCACATTCCCGGCCGCACCAAAAAACTCCCGCCGCTGCGCGTCGGCATCGGCGGCCCCGTGGGCTCGGGCAAGACCACGCTGCTCGAAATGCTGTGCAAAGCCATGCGCGAGCGCTACGAGCTCGTGGCCATCACCAACGACATCTACACCAAGGAAGACCAGCGCCTGCTCACCGCGAGCGGCGCGCTGCCGCCCGAGCGCATCCTGGGCGTGGAAACCGGCGGCTGCCCGCACACCGCGATCCGCGAAGACGCCTCGATCAACCTCGAAGCCATAGACCGCATGCTCGGCACCTTTCCCGATGCCGACGTGGTCTTCGTCGAAAGCGGCGGCGACAACCTCGCGGCCACCTTCAGTCCCGAGCTCTCCGACCTCACGATCTACGTGATCGACGTCGCCGCGGGCGAGAAAATCCCGCGCAAAGGCGGCCCCGGAATCACCAAGAGCGACCTGCTCGTGATCAACAAAACCGACCTGGCCCCGCACGTGGGCGCGAGCCTGGCCGTGATGCAGACCGACACCGAGCGCATGCGCCGCAGCGCGCAGGGGCTCAAGCCCTACGTCTTCACCAACCTCAAAACCCTCGCTGGGCTGGCCGAGGTGGTGGCCTTCATCGAAACCCAGGGGCTGCTGCGCTGAGGCCTAGCAGCCTGTCGGACTTTGGAATCGTCGGCTGCGAATGTGCCGCAAGGGCCTTCGGAAAAATGTGGATAAGCTTTGGGCAAGCTACAATCCGCACCCCCCAAAACGTTCCTCCTATCCACAACCCAAAGCCTGCCTGCAATGACCGAGGAACATCTTTCCGCCTTCGCCTCCTCGCGCTTCGACGACGCACCCGCAGACCCTGGCCTCGGCCTGTGGCAGGCGTGCCTTGAGCAACTCGCGCAAGACCTGCCCGAGCAGCAGTTCAACACCTGGATCAAACCCCTGACAGCGCAGGTCGCGGAGGATTTGTCCCGCCTCACGCTGTTCGTCGGCAACCGCTTCAAGCTCGACTGGATCCGCGCGCAATACGCCAGCCGCATTGCGGCCCTGCTCGAAGCCCTCTCGGGCCACGCGATGGTGCTCGAACTCGCGCTGGCGCCGCGCGAAGCACCGCAGCGCACCAGCGCGCGCAGCGTGGTGCGTGCTGTGTCCAGCCCGGCAGGCGCAGAAGCAGGGACGGCGCAACCCACCCCCTTTGGCCTCACGCCCGGTCAACCCTCCAGCGCCACGACTGCAACGCCACAGCCCAGCGCTGACGCGGCAAGCGAAGGAGCCTTTCGCACGCGGCTCAATCCCGCGCTGACCTTCGACACGCTGGTCGAGGGCTCGGCCAACCGCATGGCACGCTCCGCTGCGCTGCATGTGGCCGCGATGCCAGGGCACCTCTACAACCCCTTGTTCATCTATGGTGGCGTCGGTCTGGGCAAGACACACCTCGTGCACGCCGTGGGCAACCAGTTGCTGCAGGAGCGCCCCGAGGCCAAAGTTCTCTACATCCATGCCGAACAATTCGTCTCGGATGTGGTCAAGTCGTACCAGCGGCGCACTTTCGACGACTTCAAGGCGCGCTACCACGGGCTCGATTTGCTGCTGATCGACGATGTGCAGTTCTTTGCCAACAAGGACCGCACGCAGGAAGAATTCTTCAACGCCTTCGAGGCGCTGCTGGCCAAGAAGAGCCACATCGTGATGACCAGCGACACCTACCCCAAGGGGCTCGCGAACATCCACGAACGCCTGGTGTCACGCTTCGACGCCGGGCTCACGGTGGCCATCGAGCCGCCCGAGCTCGAAATGCGCGTCGCCATCCTGATCAACAAGGCACGCGCCGAAAGGGCCGAGATGCCCGAAGAAGTGGCGTTCTTCGTCGCCAAGAACGTGCGCTCCAACGTGCGCGAACTCGAAGGCGCATTGCGCAAAATCCTGGCCTACTCGCGCTTCAACCAAAAAGAAGTCTCCATCCAGCTCGCACGCGAAGCCCTGCGCGATCTGCTGTCGATCCAGAACCGGCAGATTTCGGTCGAAAACATCCAAAAAACGGTAGCCGACTACTACAAGATCAAGGTCGCCGACATGTATTCCAAAAAACGGCCTGCGAGCATTGCCCGGCCACGCCAGATTGCGATGTATCTGGCCAAAGAACTCACCCAAAAGAGCCTGCCCGAGATCGGCGAACTCTTCGGCGGACGCGACCACACCACGGTGCTGCACGCCGTGCGCAAAATCGCCAGCGAACGCCAGCAACTCACCGAGCTGAACCAGCAGCTGCACGTGCTCGAACAAACGCTCAAGGGTTGATCCCAGATTGTCCCTTAGGCGGTGCTTCGCTCGCGTTCATCCCATGCATTTACAGCTTCCTGCAGCCGCCTTTCGGCTCGCCTATCGAATGGCCGCACGAGGTCGCAGCGGCAGCATGTGCTACCAAGATGCGACGCACTTGGAGGTGTTCACGGGCACGCCGGCACAACCCACTACACCCGCCGCTGCGTCAGACACCCCGGCCAGCCCAACCCCCATTCCGCCGCGCATCTGGACCTACTGGCACAGCGCCACACTCGACCCCGTGGTGCAGCAGTGCCTGGCCAACTGGCGGCGTCACTGCCCGGGACTGGACGTGCAGCTGATCCACGCGCACACGTTGAGCGACGTGGTTGCTGCAGGGGACTTGCCACCCGCATTTGCGACGCTGCCTGCGGCCAAGCAGGCAGACTGGCTGCGGCTGTACGTGGTGCGCAGATTCGGCGGCTTTTGGCTGGACGCGAGCACGTTGCTCACGCAGTCGCTCGCCTGGCTCGATGACCTGCGCCAGGCCCATGGCGCCGAATTCGTCGGCTTTTACATCGACGGCTACACCACGGACTTGCGCTACCCGATCATCGAAAGCTGGGCCTTCGGCGCGCCGCCGGGGGCGCCTTTCGTGTGCGCATGGCAGCAGGAATTCCACCGCGCACTGATCGAAGAGGGCGAGCAGCGCTATTTGCAATCCTTGCAGACACAGGCCGGGGGCGACCAAGTGCTGCAGGGCATCAACGACCCGGCTTATTTGCTGATCCACGTCGCAGCGCAGCAGGTGCTGCGCCGCCCCAACGGCTTCCGGCTGGCTTTGCTGCGTGCCGAGGACACGGCATTTTTCTACCAGCAGGCCGTGTGGTGGAAGTGGTATTTGCTCTATCCGCGGCTGTGCCTGGTGCCTGCAGAGCCGCACCTTGCGCCCTTGATCAAGCTGCGTGGCGGCGAGCGGCGGCACTTTGCCAAACTGCTGCAGGGCCACGGCGGCGCCGCACCGGGCAGCATCTGGCAGCAGGCCACCACGGGCGCCTGAGCGGGGCGCGCAGGGTCAAGGCGTCAGCGCCGCCTGCCCCTTGCCCACGCGCATGAACAGGTCCAGGTACTGCTGGCGCATGCGCTGGCGGTCGAAGGTGGCGCGCGCGTGCGCCTGGCCGGCCGCGGCGATGCGCGCCGTGCCTGCGTGGTCGCGCAGCGCCGCATGCAGCGTCTGCGCCAGCGCCTGCGCGTCGGCATGCGGCACGAGAAAGCCCGTTTCGCCGTGCGTGAGCACTTCGCGCACGCCCTCCACGTCCGAGCCGATGCCGCAGCAGCCCGATGCCATGCCCTCGATCAAACCCAGCCCCAAGCCCTCGTAATGCGTGGAGAGCACGCACAGCTTGACCCGCGCGAGCAGCGCAGGCAAGTCGGCCACATGGCCCAGAAAGCGCACCTGCGCATCCACCCCCAACTCGCGCGCGAGGGCCTGTGCCTTGCCGCGCCAGCTCGCCTTGCCCTCGCCAGCCAGGTACACCGTGGGACGCAAGCCCTGTTGCGCCAGCAGCGCGGTGGCGCGAATCAAGGTGGCGTGGTCTTTTTGCTGCGCAAAGCGCGCGGGCATGACGATGGCGTCCTCGCGCTGCGCCCACGGCAGGCCGGGCGGAAAGCGGCTCAGGTCGATGCCGTTGAGGATCGCAACGCAGCGCTCTGCGGGGTGGCCTAGGCGCACCAGTTCATCGCGCACGGCCTGCGACACGCCCACGATGCAGGCGGTACGCTGCGCCAGCCACAGCGACTGGCGCAGGCGCCCCAGGCGGTAGCGCTCGCGCACGTTGTGCTCCACGTGGATGAGCTGGGGCACGCCGGCGAGCAAGCCCGCGTACCGGCCCCACAGGTGCTCGCTGAAACCATGCGCCACGAGCACGTCCGGTTTCCACTGGCGGCACAGGCGCGCCAGCGCCAAGATGGTGACGATATGCGCCCAGCGCGGCACCACTTCCACCTGCAACCCCTTGGCGCGCAGCGCCGCCACGCGCTCGGTAGGGTCTATGGACGCACGCCGGCGCAGCACGAGCAGCGTCTCCTGGCCCGGAAACTCGCCGCACAGGTCTATGGCCACCTGCGTCGCCCCCGAGAAACCACCCGAGACGAAGTGCAGCACGCGCAGGGGGCGGGACGCTGCGGGGGAGTCGCTGGGCAGGGAATGTTTCATCGTGGAATGGGCGCTCGAAAGGCTGCGGGTGCGCCGGCACCAGGCCAGCAGACGGCCAGCCACAAGCTCATGGGCAGCAGGTACATCAGGTTGCCGTTGTTGTGGGCAAACATGACCTGCGTCATGCCAAAACCCAGGTAGCCGAGCACCGTGACCAGGCCACACAGCGCAGCGGCATGGCACTCGCTGCGGGCGGCGTCCTCATTGCCCGCAGCGGCGGCATTTTCCAGCGGTTCGCGCCCGCCTCGCCGCAAGCAACGCCAACACAGCAAGCCGGGCACGGCATAGAACAGCGCCAGACCGATGACTCCCAGCAGGCCGCGCTTGGCGAACATGTCCAGCCATTCGTTGTGCGCATGGTTGAAGTGCACGGACATTGAAGGCATCTCCTGGCGTGCGACGGCCTCCCGCTGGCTTTGTTCATAACCCAGTTGACCCGCACCCAGCCAAGGGTGCTCAAGACCCAGGCGCCATGCATGCATCCAGAAAGCGAGGCGGGAGCCCGTTGCCGTGTTGGATTTTTCGGGCTCGGGCTGCTGCAGCAATTCCTGCGCGGCCTCGTGCGCACGCTGCTGCACGGGGGGCAAGGCCGCCAGCAAAAGGCAGGTGAGCAGCGCCGCCCCGAGCGCCAGCAACCCCCGACGGCCATGGGAACCCTGCGAGCCCTGCGTTTGCGGCCGGGCGAACCATACGAACAGTACCAGCAGCACGGGCAGCACCACCCAGCCGCCCCGGCTGCCCGAGAGCACGCTGGCAGCGATGCCCAACACTGCGGCCAGGGCGCCGAGCAGGCGTTCGTACGGGCAGCTTGCCTGCACCGCCCAGATACCGCTCCACAGCGCGAGCAAGAGGGACAGATTGCCGAACTGTATGGCGTTGGTATAGCCCTCGGCGCGCACGAGGTGTTGCACCAGCACCTGCCAGCCAGCGAGCACGCCTGCGCCCGCAGCGCCCACCCAGCAGCCCCAGCGCAAGGCCCAGGCGGCCGGGCGCTGCGCCCACACCGCCGGCAGCGCCAACAGCACCAAAAAGTATTTGCTGCTGCGGTCCAGCCCCAGGGTGTTGGTGATGAGCCGGCCGCCTTCAAACAGGTACATCGACCACACCAACCCCATGGCCAGAACCACCAGTGCCCAGGCCCGCAGGGGCGCATGCGGCGCGAGCCGGCCGCGCAACACCGCAGGCCAGCGCCACAGGCCCAGCATCACCAGCAAAATCGCACCGATCGAATAGCCCGAAGGCAGCCACAGCGCAGGTGCGAGCACCAAAAATGCGGCCGCATTCAAAACACCTTGCTGCATTGCCCCCGGCAAAGCAAATCGAGAAAAAGCCATCCAATATCAGGGGCGTAATAGGCAGATCAAAGGCCGTGCAAATCCGGGGCGCGCTCAATGCCCATGCGCGACCTTCTCGCCCGCCTTGAGGCGGTACACCGTGCCGCAATAGGGGCACCTGGCCTCGCCCGTGTGCGCGACGTCGAGGTACACGCGCGGGTGGCCGTTCCACAGCTGCATGCCCGCCTTGGGGTGAGGGCAATACACCTCGCCTTGGGCGCTCAAGTCTTTGGCCAGCAATTCGACGACGGCTTGTGACATGCTCACACCTTGGTCAGCCAGTGGGCGTATTTGGGGTTGCGGCCGTTCACGATGTCGAAGAACGCGTTCTGGATCTTCTCGGTGATGGGGCCGCGCTGTCCGCTGCCGATCTCGATGCGGTCGAGCTCGCGGATCGGCGTGATCTCGGCCGCGGTGCCAGAAAAGAAGGCTTCGTCCGAGATATACACCTCGTCGCGCGTGATGCGTTTTTGCACCACGTCGATCCCGAGGTCCTTGCAGATGTGCAGCACGGTGTTGCGCGTGACGCCATTGAGCGAGCCGGCCGAGAGGTCGGGCGTATAGACCACGCCGCCCTTCACGATGAACACGTTCTCGCCCGAGCCTTCGGAGACGAAGCCAGCCGCGTCGAGCAACAGCGCCTCGTCGTAGCCGTCGTCCGTGGCCTCCATGTTCGCGAGGATGGAGTTGGTGTAATTGCTCACCGACTTGGCCTGCGTCATGGTGATGTTGACGTGGTGGCGCGTATAGCTGCTGGTCTTGACGCGTATGCCTTTGGTGATGCCTTCTTCACCGAGGTAGGCGCCCCAGGCCCAGGCCGCGACCATGACGTGGATGGTGTTGCCCTTGGGCGAGACGCCGAGCTTTTTGTCGCCTATCCACACCAGGGGGCGCAAATAACAGGCGTCGAGCTTGTTTTCGCGCACCACGGCACGTTGCGCCTCGTTGACCTGCTCCTGGCTGAAGGGAATCTTCATGCGCAGGATTTTGGAACTGTTGAACAGGCGCTCGGTGTGTTCTTGTAACCGGAAAATCGCCGTGCCATCGACGGTGTGGTAGGCCCGAACCCCCTCGAAGGCGCCGCAGCCATAGTGCAGCGTGTGCGTCAGTACGTGGATTTTGGCGTCGCGCCAATCGACCATCTGGCCATCCATCCAGATCTTGCCGTCACGGTCGGCCATCGAGGGAACTACGGGGCTCATGGAACTTCCTTTGGTGTATCGGGGGAGAAACAAAACCACGCGGGCGCCTCCTTGGAGCCGAGCCCACGCACAAAAATTTCATTGTACGGCGCCATTTGCATCGGGCGCAGCCAGCGGCAGCACCCTTCACAAGGCGGTGCCGTGCCAGGTGCCCGCCGTGCGGCGGATATATGTTTTATCCAAGCAAAGCCTGCGCAAACTCGCGTGCGTCGAAGGTTTCGAGGTCTTCGAGCTTTTCGCCCACGCCGATGAAATACACGGGCACGGGGCGTTCCTGCGCGATCGCGGCGAGTACGCCGCCCTTGGCCGTGCCGTCGAGCTTGGTGACGATCAGGCCCGTGAGCTGCAGCGCGTCGTCGAAGGCGCGCACCTGGGCGAGCGCGTTCTGGCCGGTGTTGCCGTCGATCACGAGCAGCACCTCGTGCGGCGCGGTGGGCTCGGCCTTGGTGATGACGCGGCGGATTTTTTTGAGTTCTTCCATCAGATGCAGCTGCGTGGGCAGGCGGCCCGCGGTGTCCACGAGCACCACGTCCTTGCCGCGCGCCTTGCCGGCCTGCACGGCGTCGAAGCTCACGGCGGCCGGGTCGCCGCCTTCCTGGCTCACGATCTCGACCATGTTGCGGTCGGCCCAGACGCCGAGCTGCTCGCGCGCGGCGGCGCGGAAGGTGTCGGCCGCGGCCAGCAGCACGTGCGCACCTTCGTGCGCGAGGTGCCAGGTGAGCTTGCCGATGGAGGTCGTCTTGCCCGCGCCGTTCACGCCCACGACCATGATCACCGTGGGCTGGTGCTCGCCGATCACCAGGGGTTTTTCGAGCGGGCGCAGCAGCTCGGTCAGCGCATCGGCGAGCAGCGCCTTGACGGCGGCGGGCTCGGTGGCTTTGCTTTCCTTGACGCGCCGGCGCAGCTCGGTGAGCAGGCGCTGCGTGGCCTGCACGCCGGTGTCGGCGAGCAGCAGGGCTTCTTCGAGTTCGTCATAGAGCGCGTCGTCGATCTGCGTGCCCGTGAACACGCTCGCGATGCTCGACCCGGTCTTGCGCAGCCCGGCCTTGAGGCGGTCGAGCCAGCCTTTGCGTTCGGCGGGCGCGGCGGCGGCTTGCGCGGGGGCGGCAGGCTCGGCAGCAATCGGTGCGGGCGCTGCCGGGGCCGCTGCGCTGGCTGGCGCGGGTGCAGAGACTGGTGCAGAGATTGGTGCGGGCGCTTGCGTGTTCGCGGGCGCTGGAGCCGGCTCTGGCACGGAGGTCGGGGCCGATGCGGGCGCGGGCGGCGCGGCGCTCTTGCCCGCAAAGGGATTGCGCAGCCAGCCGAAAGCGCCAGCGGCCGGCGCGGGTGCTGCGGACGCAGCGGCAGGAGGCTGCGCAGGCTGGGCCGGGGCTTGCGTCGCCGGGACGGGCGTGGGTGCTGCACCAGGGGTCGCACTGGGGGTCGTACTGGGCGTGGCTGCGTCCGCAGACGGTGGGGGGGATTTTTTCTTGAAAAAACTGAACATTTGGCGCTACGTAGAATCTTTCGCTCTGGGGCATACCCCGCTGAGCCATACCATGAAACGCATTCTGACACTCTCTCCCTCTCTCGCCGCACTGCTGCGCGGTGTTTTCTGCGCGGGGGCTTTGGCTTTGTCCGGGCTGGGCACGGCTTGGGCGGACGATTCTGGCGCCGCGCCGCCGCCACCCGCCGACATGCTGCCGCCCATTCCCGCCATCGCGGGCGCGGCGCAGGCGCAGCAGTTCACGCTTGCCAACGGCATGCAGCTCATCGTGCTGCCCGACCGGCGCGCGCCCACGGCGGTGCACATGGTCTGGGTGCGCGCGGGCGCGATGGACGAGGTCGATGGCACCTCGGGCGTGGCGCATGTGCTCGAACACATGATGTTCAAAGGGACGAAAACCGTGCCGCCTGGCGAGTTCTCGCGCCGCGTCGCGGCGCTGGGCGGGCAGGAAAACGCCTTCACCGATCGCGACTTCACGGGTTACTACCAGCAGATACCGGCCAACCGCCTGGCCGAAGTGATGCGCCTGGAGGCCGACCGCTTTGCCCACAACGCCTGGCCTGACGCCGAATTTCGCAAGGAGATCGAAGTCGTCAAGGAAGAGCGCCGCATGCGCACCGAAGACCAGCCGCGCGCCGTGCTGTCCGAGCAATTGTTTGCCACGAGCTTCATGGTTTCGCCGTACCGGCGCCCGGTGGTCGGCTGGATGACCGACCTCGACGCGATGACGCCGGACGACGTGCGCGCGTTCCACCGCCAGTGGTACGTGCCCGCGAATGCCGCCGTGGTCGTGGTGGGGGACGTCGATGTGACGCAGGTGCGCGCGCTCGCTGAAAAATACTACGGCCGCATCCCTGCGCGCGCCGTGCCGCCACGCAAGCCGCGCGCCGAACCCGTGCAGGTCGGGCTGCGGCGCATAGAGGTCAAGGCGCCGGCCGAGCAGGCTTTCGTTGCGCTCGCGTTCCACGTGCCCACGCTGCGGCAC
This sequence comes from Extensimonas vulgaris, assembly GCF_003337425.1. Taxonomy (GTDB): domain Bacteria; phylum Pseudomonadota; class Gammaproteobacteria; order Burkholderiales; family Burkholderiaceae_C; genus Extensimonas; species Extensimonas vulgaris. The sequence goes on along the minus strand of NZ_QPJU01000002.1, from coordinate 417,567 downwards.
GTGGATGCGCTCACCGACGAAGACCGCGACGCGCTCGCGCTCATGGCTTTGTCGGCGGTGCTCAGCGGCTACGACGGCGCGCGCCTGGAGCGTGCGCTCACGCAGGGCGCGCAGCGCGTGGCCGACAGCGCCGACAGCGCGGCCATGGTGTCGGGGCGCGGGCCTAGCCTGTTTTTGCTCATGGGCGTGCCCGCGCAAGGGCGCAGCGCGCAGGAGGTCGAGCAGGCCCTGCGCGCCGAGGTGGCGCGCATCGCGCACGAGGGCGTGAGCGCGCAGGAGCTCGCGCGCGTGCTCACGCAGTGGACGGCTTCGACGATTTACGAACGCGATTCGCTCTTTGCGCGTGCGATGGACCTGGGCAGCAACTGGGTGCTGGGCCTGCCGCTCGATACCGAAGACCGGCTGCTCGCGCTGCTGCGCAGCGTCACGCCGCAGCAATTGCAGCAGGTGGCGGCGCGCTACTTTGGCGACGACCAGCTCACCGTGGGAACGCTGGTGCCGCAGCCCATCGACCCGAACGCACGGCGCAAGGCGCAGGCGCCCGCGATGGGCGGGCCGATCCGCTGAATTCGCTCGCCTACCCGACACCTCGGAGCCCTCCATGATAAGTATCAAAAAAATAGCTGCTCGCGCTTTATTCACGGGCGCTATGGCCATTTTTGGCATCAATTCTGCGTGGGCGCTGCTGCCCATAGAGCACTGGACGCAGCCCAGCGGCGCGCAGGTCTGGTTCGTCCACAGCCCGACGCTGCCCATGCTGGATGTGCGCATTGACTTCGACGCCGGCAAGCGCCGCGACCCGGCGCCGCAGGCGGGGCTGGCCGAGGCCGTGGCGCTGATGGCGTCCAAGGGCGTGCAGGCCGACAAGGTGAACGGCCAGGACGAGGCGCCACTCGACGAAAACGCGCTCGGCGCGGCCTGGGCCGATCTGGGCGCAAATTTCGGTGCTGCCGCCGGGGCCGACGCGCTGCACTACAACTTGCGTTCGCTCACCGAACCCGCGCTGCTCGAGCGCGCCGTGCGCCTGGCTGCGCGCCAGATCGGCACACCGAGCTGGCCCGAGGACGTGTGGCAGCGCGAGCGCGCACGCTGGAGCGCGAGCATCAAAGAGGCGCACACGCGCCCCAGCACCGTGGCCGAAGAAGCCTTCGCCTCCGCGGTCTATGGCAGTCACCCTTACGGCTACCGCGCCACCGAGGAGAGCCTCGCGCGCATCGGCGTGGCCGACATGGTGGCGTTCCACGCGCGCTACCTCGCGCCCTGCCGCGCACGCGTGAGCCTGGTCGGCGCCGTGACGCGCGCGCAGGCCGACGCGCTCGTCGCGACGCTGCTGTCGCGTTTACCGACGCCGCCGCAAGGCTGCGCGCCCCTGCCGCCCGTGCCCGAGGTGGCGCCGCTGGCCGCCGCGAAGGAAATCAAAATCCCCTTCGGCTCGGCGCAGGCGCATGTGCTGATCGGGCAGCCGGGCATCGCGCGGCGCGACCCGGACTTTCTCGCGCTGCTCGTGGGCAACCACATCCTCGGCGGCGGCGGCCTGGTTTCGCGCCTGACCGAAGAAGTGCGCGAAAAGCGCGGGCTCAGCTACAGCGTCTATAGCCAGTTCAACCCCGGCCTGCACGCGGGCGCCTTCGTCGTCGGCCTGCAAACGCGCCCCGACCAGGCCGCGCAGGCCGTGCAGGTGGCGCAGGACGTGCTGCGCCGTTATGTCGCCCAAGGCCCAACCGAGGCCGAGCTGCGCGCCGCCAAGGACAACCTCATCGGCGGCTTTGCGCTGCGCATAGACAGCAACAGCAAGCTGCTCGCGAACGTCGCCAACATCGCCTGGTACGACCTGCCGCTCGACTACCTCGAGCAATGGACGAAAAAAGTCCAGGCCCTCACGGTGGCCGACGTGCGTGCCGCGCTGCAGCGCAAGCTGCAGCCCGAGCGCATGGTCACCGTGGTCGTGGGCGGCCAGCCGTGAAGCGCCGCAACGGCGCGCAAGCGCCTGCGCCTGCAGCCAGAGCCTCGGGCGTACCCATGCGCACGCCCGCGGGCCGTGGCGAGGTGCGCATCATCGGCGGGCAATGGAAGCGCACACGCCTGCCCGTGGCGCAGCAACCGGGCCTGCGCCCCACGCCCGACCGCGTGCGCGAGACCTTGTTCAACTGGCTCGGTTCCAATTTGACGGGCTGGCACTGCCTCGACGCCTTCGCGGGCACGGGCGCGCTCGGGCTTGAGGCGGCCTCGCGCGGCGCCAGCGTGGAACTGGTGGAAAGCGACCCTGCGCTCGTGGCGCGCCTGCGAGCCGTGCTGCAACGCCTGCAGGTGCCGCCCACGCAGCAAGTGACGGTGCAGCGTGGCGACGGCATCGCGGCGCTGCGCCAGAGCGCGCCTGCGAGCCTGCAGCTGATCTTCCTCGACCCGCCCTTTGCAAGCGACCTGTTCACCCCTGCCCTGCAGGCCGCGCGCCGTGCCGTGGCGCCTGATGGCTTCGTCTATCTCGAAGCGCCGCACGCCTGGGACGCCGCCGCGCTCGCGCCGTTGGGCTTTGCCGCGCACCGCACGCTGCGCGCCGGCGCGGTGCATGCGCACCTGCTGCGGCCCGTGGCGCTGGCACAGGATACTTCCATATTGATAGCTGTTAGCGCTTTATACATAAGCGTTTGAGGCACTTTTGGCTTGCAATTCCGACGCACGCCAGACGCGCGACATAATCGGCGTTTGCCGTTTTCGTGGCTTTCGCCGCATTCACCGACAGGAGACTCCCGCCATGGCATCCCCGAGCGTGCTCGCCGTCTATCCCGGAACCTTCGACCCTATCACGCTGGGGCACGAAGACCTGGTGCGCCGATCCATTCAGTTGTTCGACCGCGTCATCGTCGCCGTGGCTGCGGGGCACCACAAAAAGACCTTGTTCAGCCTCGAAGAGCGCCTGGAGATGGTGCGCGAAGTGTTTGCGCCGTATCCGCAGGTGAGCGTGGAGAGCTTCACGGGCCTGGTGCGTGACTTCGTCGTCGCGCGCGGCGGCAAGGCCATGATCCGCGGCCTGCGCGCCGTGACCGACTTCGACTACGAGTTTCAGCTCGCGGGCATGAACCGCGCGCTCATGCCCGACGTGGAGACGGTGTTCCTCACGCCGGGCGACCAGTATCTTTTCATCAGCAGCACCTTGGTGCGCGAGATCGCGACGCTGGGCGGCGAGGTGGAAAAGTTCGTGTCGCCCCCGGTGCTCGCACGGCTGCAGAAAAAAACGGCCCAAGGAGCGGCGTGACGCGCTTTGCGCACCGCGCCGGTGCGGGATCAGCGTGCGCCGGAGTCCGGTGCGCTGGCCGGTGCGCTTGCAGGCTTGCTGGGGGATGCAGGTGCGGAGGCCGCAGCGGCTGCGGGTGCCGGTGCAGAAGCTGGCGCCGCGGGTTTGTTTGCGAGGCTCTCGGGCGTGAGCACCTGCGGCAGCGTCGCACGCTCGCGTCCAGCCGGTTCTTTGGGCAAGTACAAAGGCCCGCGCTGGCCGCAGCCCACCAACACCACCAAAGCGGCCCCGAGGCAGGGGCCGACTAGAATTTTGCGCACTCTCAGCATGGACGCATTGTAATGACCGACCCCGAATTCATGGACCACGCCGAACGCCTGCTGCTGGCCGTCGAGCGTAGCTGCGACCGCATCAGCGAAACCAGTGACGCCGACCTGGACAGCCAGCGCAGCGGCGGCATGGTGACGATCACCTTCCCGAACCGCAGCCAGATCGTGATCAACCTGCAAAAACCGCTGCACGAGGTCTGGATGGCGTCGCAGTCGGGCGGCTACCACTACCGTTTCGATGGCACGCACTGGCAGGACACCAAGGGCGCGGGCGAATTCTTTGCCTGCCTGAGCCGCGAGGCTTCGCGCCAGGCGGGCGTGCCGCTGGAGTTTTCCGCGCAGGCCTGACGACCGGCGCTCCTCTTTTTTTAGCATGCTGCGTGTGGCGTTGCGCGCCAACGCTCGGCGTTCTTTCGGGTTTCTCATGCCTTCGAAACGTCTTGGCCTGTGGGCCCTGCTGGTCGTGACCATGGTCTGGGGCACGACCTTTCCGGCGATGAAGCTGCTGTCAGCGCAGCTCGACGCGCTGCAGATCATCTGGCTGCGCTTTGCCATTGCCTCGCTGGTGCTCGCGCCGCTGTGGCGCGGCATGCACAGGCCCGAGCGCGCGTGGGGAGGGCTGCTCGGTGTCTTGCTGTTCATCGCGTTTTGGCTGCAGATCGAGGGGCTCGCGCGCACCAGCAGCAACCGCAACGCCTTCGTCACGGGGCTCAACGTGCTCGTGGTGCCGCTGCTGGCCATGCTGGTGCTGCGGCGCCGCTACGGCTGGCACCTGTGGGCGGCCTGCGCCATGGCGTGTGCCGGCATGGCGCTGATGTTTCGCGCGGATGGACCCTGGAATTTCGGCGACACGCTCACGCTGGTGAGCACCTTGTTTTATGCGCTCTACATCCTGGCGCTCGAAGAATGCGCGCGCCGCACGGCGGCCCAGCCGCTGCGCGCCACGCGCCTGGCCGCGGTGCAGGCAGGCGTGATGTGTGCTGCCGCGACGGCGCTGCTGCTCGCACGCGGCAGTGGCCTGGGTTGGCTGGCGTCGCTTGAGCGGCTGGATGCGGAGCATTGGTGCGCGCTGCTGTATCTGGGGCTCGTGGCCAGCGTGGTCGTCGTGATTTTGCAAGCCTGGGGGCAGCAGCGCGTCGATGCCGTGCGCAGCGCCATCGTGTACGGGCTCGAGCCGGTGTTTGCCGCGCTTGCCGCGTGGGTGCTGCTGGGCGAGCGGCTGGGCTGGTCGGGCAGCGCGGGCGCGGCGCTGATCGTGGGTGCGCTGGTGCTGAGCCAGTTGCCGTCGCGAGCCTCGCGCCATCCCTGAGCTCAGGGCAGTTGTTGCACCGCGGCGGGCAGCGGCACCTCGGCCGCCTGCCTTGGCTTGCCGATCGGCACGGTGGCCTTGCCGCTGCGCACCGCAGCGATGTCTTCCTCGCTCGGGTATTCGCCCAACAGCCAGTAATCGAACACGCGCCGCGCGATCGGCGCGGCAGCGCTCGCGCCCCAGCCGGCGTTTTCGACGATCACCGCAAGCGCGATGCGCGGCGCCTCGGCCGGGGCGAAGGCCATGTAGAGCGCGTGGTCGCGCTGGCGCTCCTGCAGTCTGCTGGCGTTGTATTTTTCTTTCTGCCCTATGGTCACGGCCTGCGCCGTGCCGGTCTTGCCCGCCGAGAGGTAGCGCGCCCCGGCAAAGGCCCGCGCGGCAGTGCCCTGCTGCGTCACACCGACCATGGCGCGGTGCACCACCTCGACGTTTTCGCGCTTGTAGCCCAGGTTCACGCCGGGCTCGGTCGGTAGCGCCTGGCGCGCGTGCGTGACCGGATCGAGCGTCGCCAGCCCCAGGTGCGGACGGTAGCGCACCCCGCCGTTGGCCAGCGTGGCCGTGGCCTGGGCGAGCTGCAGGATGGTGAAGTTGTTGTAGCCCTGGCCTATGCCCAGCGAAATGGTCTCGCCCGCATACCAGACCTTTTGCTCGGGGCGACGGTAGGTGGCGCGCTTCCAGGCTTGGCTGGGCAGCACGCCGCGCAGTTCGCCGCCGAGGTCTATGCCCGTGATCTGCCCGAAACCCAGCGGCGCCATGAAGTCGTGGATGGCGTCCACGCCCAGGTCGTTCGCGAGGGAGTAAAAATAGACGTTGCTCGAGAGCATGATCGCGCGGTGCATGTCCACCACGCCCAGGCCGCCGTCCTCGTGGCTGCGGAAGGTGTGACCGCCGAAGGTCCAGGCGCCGCGATCGACGATGGTGTCGCGCGGCGTGCGCTTGCCCAGCTCGAGCGCGGCCAGCGCCATGAAAGGCTTGTAGGTCGAGCCCGGCGGGTAGGTGCCGCGCAGGGCGCGGTTGAGCAAAGGTTTGTCGGGCGACTCGTTGAGCGCCGTCCAGTTCTCCACGTCTATGCCCTCGACGAACAGGTTGGGGTCGAACGTGGGTTTGGAGACGAGTGCGAGCACCTCGCCCGTGCGCGGGTCAATGGCCACGAGCGCGCCGCGCCGCTCGCCAAACAGGTCTTCGACCATTTTTTGCAGCTTGACGTCGAGCGCGAGCACCACGTTGCTGCCGGGCGTGGCCGGGCGGCTCGCGAGCTTGCGCACGGCGCGCCCGCCGGCGGAGGTTTCCATGAGCTCCACGCCCGTGGTGCCGTGCAGCAGCGCTTCGTAGCTTTGCTCTATGCCCAGCTTGCCTATGTATTCGGTGCCGCGGTAGTTGGCCTCGTCGTCCGAATCCTGGAGGCGCTCTTTTTCCGCCTGGTTGATGCGGCCTATGTAACCTATGGCGTGGCTCGCAGTCTCGGCGAGCGGATAGCTGCGAAACAGCCGCGCCTTCACGTCCACGCCCGGAAAGCGAAAACGCTGCGCCGCAAAGCGCGCCACCTCTTCGTCCGTGAGGCGTGTGCGGATGGGCAGCGAATCGAAGTTGCGCGATTCCTCGAGCAAACGCTTGAAGCGGCGGCGGTCGCGCGGCCCGATCTCGACCACCTGCGCCAGCGCGTCCAGCGTGGCTTCGAGGTCGGGCACCTTGGAGGGTGTGATCTCGAGCGTGTACGCCGCGTAATTGCTCGCGAGCACCACGCCGTTGCGATCCAGAATCAGGCCACGGCTGGGCACGATGGGCACCACCGCAGTGCGGTTGCTCTCGGCCTGCGCGGCCAGGTCTTCGTGGCGAATCACCTGCAGGTACACCAGCCGCGCGAGCACCAGGCCGAACGCCAGCAGCACCACCGCGCCCATGACGAACACGCGCAAGCGAAAGTCCGCCGCAGCGGCGTGGACATTGCGCAGCTCCGCGATGAATTCGACCTCTTCGCCACCCCCCGGCGCCTGGCCCTCGCGCGCGCGCAGGCGCCCGCGCAAACGCTGCGCGGTCTGGCGAAAGCGCATCCAGCTCGGCATGGTCACAGGGGGCGGTTTTCGTCTGACTCAGGCGGGCGGCGCTGGGGAGCGAGCAAGACCCAGCTCGCAAGCGGCCACAACAGGGTTTCAAGCAGCGGTGCCACGACCACGGCCACGCCTGGGAAGGCTCCGCCTCCAGCAAGCCCCAAAGCGAGTTCTATCGCGTGCGCAAGCAGCAGCAGCGGCAGCACGTGCAAGGCCTGCGCCCAGGCGCTGAACCACGCGAGCCGCCGCTGCAACGCCGCCGCGCCATAAGCGAGCACGGCGTAGGCAAGTGCATGCTGGCCAAGCAAGCTGGTGGCGTGCACGTCCATGCACAGGCCCAGTACGAAGGCCACGCCCATGCCCACGCGCTGCGGCTGGTGCACACACCAAAAGGCGAGCAGCAACATGAGGAAGTCCGGCATCCAGACCTCGCGCCCGAGCGGCAGCATGTTCAGCGCCAGGCCGGCGACCAGACTCGCGGCGATGAAAAAAGGCTTGGCCGGCAGCAGCAGCGGCTGGCCAGGCGGCATGATCATGGTGCGCGTCCCCCCTTCTTTTCGGACTTCTTCTCGGCCTTGTTTTCGGCCTTGTTTTCGCCTTTGCCCTTTTTCTTTGCGGCAGGCGTTTCGGACACGGCTGGCGGCAGTCGCTGCGGCACAACGGCGGCGAGCGGCTGCAGCACGAGCACGTGGCGCGCGCCCTGCACCTGGGCCAGCGGCGCACAGAGGACGCGCGCAAAGGCCGAGTCGGCGCGCCGCTCCACACGCAGCACCCGGGCCACGGGCTGGCCCGGCGGATAGACGCCATCGACGCCGCTGGTGCTGAGCAGGTCGCCCGCGCGGATGTCGGCGCTGCTGGGCATGAAGCGCAACTCGAGACCGCCACCCTGCCCTGCCGTCGGGTCACCGAAAGCGATGCCGCGCACCCCGGTGCGCATGTTCTGCACCGGCGTCGCCTGCTCGCGGTCAATCAGCAGCGTGACTTCGCTCTGCAGCGGCAGCACGCGCGTCACCTGGCCGAGCACACCGGCGGCATCGACGACGGGCGCGCCCGCCACCACGCCCGCGGCCTGGCCGCGGTCTATGACCACGCGGCGGCTGAACGGATCGGCCGCCTCGTAGATCACCTCGGCCGCCAGCGAGGGAACGGCGATGCGCGGCTGCAATTGCAGCAGCTCGCGCAGATGCTGGTTTTCCTGCAGCAGCAAATCGGCCTGGTGCGCGCGCTGCGCGAGCTGCAACATCTGGGCGCGCGCGGCCCGGGCTTCGGCCTCGGCCTGGTGCAGCGACTCGAAATAGTCCAGCCCTTGGCGGGCGAACTCCACGGGCTGGCGCATCAGCCACTGCGCGGGGTAGAGCACCGTCGCCACGGCCTGACGCAGCGGGCCCACGAGCTGAAAGCGCGCGTCTGCCACCATCAGAAACAGCGCCAGCGCGGCGTACAGCGCCAGTTGCGACAGCGGCGACGGCCCCCGTCTGAAGAGCGAGGGCGCGCTGCGCTCCAGGGTTGCGGGCGGCATGGGGCGGGTTCAGGGAGACGCGATCAGCGCAGGGGCGGCAGCACGGTCTGCTGCCGGCGCCCGTGTCGGGGCAAGCCGCGCGGGCATCGGCGTCTGCCGGGCATGGTCAACGCGGCGCCCAAACGCCTCATTCGCTCGTGAAAATGCTGCCGAGCCGGTCCATGCGCTCGAGCGCGATGCCGCAGCCGCGCACCACGCAGGTCAGCGGGTCTTCGGCCACGAGCACGGGCAGACCGGTTTCCTCGGCGAGCAGGCGGTCGAGGTCGCGCAGCAGCGCGCCGCCGCCCGTGAGCATCATGCCGCGCTCGGCGATGTCCGCACCGAGCTCGGGCGGCGTCTGCTCGAGCGCGTTCTTGACGGCCGAGACGATCTGGTTGAGCGGGTCGGTGAGCGCCTCGAGCACTTCGTTGCTCGAGATGGTGAAGCTGCGCGGCACGCCCTCGCTGAGGTTGCGCCCCTTGACTTCCATCTCGCGCACTTCCGAGCCCGGAAAGGCCGAGCCTATGGTCTTTTTGATGAGTTCGGCCGTGGGCTCGCCGATCAGCATGCCGTAGTTGCGGCGGATGTAGTTGATGATGGCCTCGTCGAACTTGTCGCCGCCCACGCGCACGCTGCCTTTGTAGACCATGCCGCCGAGCGAGATCACGCCGACTTCGGTGGTGCCGCCGCCGATGTCGACGACCATCGAGCCCGAAGCCTCGCTCACGGGCAGGCCCGCGCCTATGCCCGCAGCCATGGGCTCCTCGATCAGATAGACCGCCGTGGCGCCGGCCGCCTCGGCCGCGTCCTTGATGGCGCGGCGCTCGACCTGCGTGGAGCCGCAGGGCACGCAGATGATGATGCGCGGGCTCGGCGTGAGCAGGGTGCGCGGGTGCACCATCTTGATGAACTGCTTGATCATCTGCTCGGTGATCACGAAGTCGGCGATCACGCCGTCCTTCATCGGGCGGATGGCTTCGATGTTGCCCGGCACCTTGCCGAGCATGGCTTTGGCTTCGCGGCCCACGGCCTGGATGACTTTCTTGCCGTGCGGGCCGCCTTCGTGGCGGATCGCGACGACCGAGGGCTCGTCGAGCACGATGCCCTTGTCGCGCGCAAAAATCAGGGTGTTGGCCGTGCCAAGATCAATGGCCAGGTCGGTGGAGAAATACCGACGGAAAGCTCCGAACATTCAAAATCCTCTGGGGCACGGCATGCACGTGCGGCCTGCCAGTGCCGGGTTGGTGGGGTCAAAAGTTTTGCTTTTTTCGCACAATGACCGGCAGGAGGGAGGGTATTGCGGCAAAGCCGGGATAATACCCGATCCCCTCTGCGCGAACCGTGCCACGGCTTGGCGCGCAGCACAGTTTTACATCTGTGGCAGCACCACTTCCACCCTTGTTTTTATGGCACTGACACCCCAGGACATCGAGCGCATCGCGCACCTGGCGCGGCTTGCGCTCAGCCCCGCCGAAGCCGAGCGCATGCACACGCAGCTCAACGGCTTTTTTGCCATTGTCGAGCAGATGCGCGCCGTCGATACCAGCGGCCTCACGCCGCTGCCGCACCCCGTCGCCACCGTGCAGCCCGTGGCCCTGCGGCTGCGCGACGACGTCGTGAGCGAGCCCAACCAGCGCGAACGCAACCAGCGCAGCGCCCCGGCCGTGGAGCGCGGCCTGTACCTCGTGCCCAAAGTCATCGAGTGAGGCCGCGCATGACATCGACCCCTGCATTGCACGATCTGGGCGTGGCCGAACTCGCCGCCCAATTGCGCGCCCGCCGCGTGTCCGCCGTCGAAGCGGCGCAGCATTTCCTGGCGCGCGCGCACACCCACCAGCACCTGGGCGCCTACCTCGCGCTGAACGAAGAAGCGACGCTCGCGCAGGCGCGCGCCGCCGATGCGCGCCTGCAGGCCGGCATGGGCGGCCCGCTCGAGGGCGTGCCCATCGCGCACAAGGATATCTTCGTCACCCAGGACTTCCCGAGCACTGCGGGCTCGAAAATGCTCGCGGGCTACCAGTCGCCGTTCGACGCGACCGTGGTGCAGCGCCTCGCCGCGGCCGGCTGCGTGACGCTGGGCAAGCTCAATTGCGACGAATTCGCGATGGGTTCGGCAAACGAAAACTCGGCCATCGCCCCGCTGGGCTTGGACGCGCCCGCGCCGGTGCGCAACCCCTGGGACGCTGCGCGCGTGCCCGGAGGCTCCTCGGGCGGCAGTGCCGTGGCCGTGGCGGCGCGCCTGGCGCCCGCCGCGACGGGCACCGACACTGGCGGCTCGATCCGCCAACCCGCCTCGTTTTGCGGCATCACGGGCATCAAGCCAACCTACGGGCGCGCCTCGCGCTACGGCATGATCGCCTTTGCCTCCAGCCTCGACCAAGCCGGCCCCATGGCGCGTTCGGCGCAGGACTGCGCGCTGCTGCTGTCGGCTTTGTGCGGCCCCGACCCCGACCGCGACTCGACTTCGCTCGACCTGCCCGCCGAAGACTTCAGCGCGCGGCTGGACGACAGCCTCGAGGGCTTGCGCATCGGCATCCCGAAGGAATTTTTCGGCGCAGGGTTGGCCGACGACGTGCGCGCGGCCGTCGAAGCCGCGCTCCAGGAGTACGAAAAACTCGGCGCCACGCTCGTGCCGATCTCGCTGCCGCGCACCGAGCTGTCGATTCCCGTCTACTACATCATCGCGCCCGCCGAGGCGAGCTCCAACCTGAGCCGCTACGACGGCGTCAAGTTCGGCCACCGCGCACGCGACTACACCGACCTCGAAGACATGTACAAAAAAACCCGCGCCGAGGGCTTCGGCGCCGAGGTCAAGCGCCGCATCATGATAGGCACCTACGTGCTGAGCCACGGCTACTACGACGCCTACTACCTGCAGGCGCAAAAAATCCGCCGCATGATCGCTGACGACTTCCAGCAGGCGTTCCAGCAATGCGACCTGATCGCCGGCCCCGTGGCCCCGAGCGTGGCCTGGAAGATCGGCGAGAAAGCCGATGACCCTGTGGCCAACTACCTGGCCGACATCTACACCCTGCCCGCCTCGCTCGCAGGCCTGCCCGGCATGAGCGTGCCCGCGGGCTTTGGCGCGCACGGCATGCCCGTGGGGCTGCAGCTCATCGGCAATTATTTTCAAGAAGCCCGGCTGCTGAACGCAGCGCATCGCTTGCAGCAGGTGACGGATTTTCATTTGCGCCAGCCCGGGGGATTGTGAGATGACGAGCAGCAATTTGATCCACGGCTACGAAGTCGTCATCGGCTTCGAGACGCATGCGCAGCTGGCCACGCGCAGCAAAATCTTCAGCCGCGCCTCCACGGCGTTTGGCGCCGAGCCCAATACGCAGGCTTGCGCGGTCGATCTGGCCTTGCCCGGTACGCTGCCGGTGATGAACCGCGCGGCGGTCGAATGCGCTATCAAGTTGGGATTGGCACTCGGCTCCCACATTGCGCCCATGAGCATTTTTGCGCGCAAAAACTATTTCTACCCCGACCTGCCCAAGGGCTACCAGATCAGCCAGTACGAAATTCCCGTGGTGCAAGGCGGCGAGGTGTCGTTTTACGTGGGTGACGAGAAAAAAACCGTGCGCCTGGTGCGTGCGCATCTCGAAGAGGACGCGGGCAAGTCGCTGCACGAGGAATTCCACGGCATGAGCGGCATCGACCTGAACCGCGCCGGCACGCCGCTGCTGGAAATCGTCACCGAGCCCGACATGCGCTCCACCGCCGAAGCTGTGGCCTACGCCCGCGAGCTGCACAAGATCGTCACCTGGATCGGCATCTGCGACGGCAACATGCAGGAGGGGAGCTTTCGTTGCGACGCGAACGTGAGCGTGCGCAAGCCCGGCCAGCCGCTGGGCACGCGGCGCGAGATCAAGAACCTCAACAGCTTCAAGTTCATGCAGCAGGCGATCGACTACGAGATCCGCTGGCAGATCGAGCAGCTCGAGGACGGCCACGCGATCCAGCAGGCCACGGTGCTGTTCGACCCCGCGACGGGCGAGACGCGCGCCATGCGCACCAAGGAGGACGCGGCCGACTACCGCTATTTCCCCGATCCAGACTTGCCACCGCTCTACATTTCAGAGCAATGGATCGAGGAACAACGTGCGCTGATGCCCGAATTGCCGCGCGCCATGGCGGCGCGCTTCGTAGCCGAATACGGCCTGCCGGAATATGACGCGAACACGCTCACGCAGTCACCCGCGATGGCCGCGTACTTCGAGGCCGTGGCGCGCGCTTGCGGCCAGCCCAAGCTCGCGAGCAACTGGATCATGGGCGAGGTCTCGCGGCGCCTGAACGCCGAGGAAATCGGCATCGCGCGCTCGCCCGTGGGCGCCGCGCAACTTGCGGCGCTGATTGCGCGCATCGCGGACGGCACCCTCAGCAACAGTGCGGCGCGCCAGGTGTTCGACGCCTTGTGGAAGGGCGAAGGGACGGGCGAAGGCGGCGACGTCGATGCCTTGATCGAAGCCAAGGGCCTCAAGCAGGTGAACGATGCTGGCGCGCTCGAGCAGATCATCGCCGAGGTGCTCGCCGCGAACCCCGACAACGTGGCGCAGTTCAAGGCCGGCAAGGACAAGGCCTTCAACGCGCTCGTCGGTCAGGTCATGAAGGCCAGCAAGGGCAAGGCGAACCCGCAGCAGGTGAATGCGCTGCTGCGCGCCAGGCTCGAAGGATGAGGAACGCGCAGCGACGGCAAAGCGCAGCGACGGCAAAGCGCAGCGCCCCTCAGCGCAGCGTGGCCGGCGGACCGTTGACCGGCAAAGGCGTCTGCGCAGGCGCTGCCACCGCGGGTGGCGGGCGCTGGCTGTCCCACAGCTGACGCAGGTGCGCCAGCTCGGCGTCGAAACGCTGGTGGATGCGGCGCTTTTCTTCTTCCCGATCGGCGATGAAGCGCAGCTGGGCCGCCATTTCGTCCTGGTTTTCGGCGATCTGGCGGCGCAGTTTGGCTGGCGCCTTGGACGGGTCTTTTTGATAAAACTCCATCTCCCTGTCCAGCGCTTTGCGCTCTTGCTGCAGCTCTCGCAGGCGCCTTTGGGCGATGGCGATGACTTCGTTGACCTGGGTGAGGGCTTGCGCGCGCTCGGCATCGTGTGCGGCCTGGTTCGGGTAGCGCGCGAGCAGGGCACGGTCGCGGCGGCGCTCTTCGAGGATGCGGGACTGCTCTTCGGCCTCCTTGCGGCGTTGCGCTTCCAGGGCTGCGCGCTCCTGTTCGGTGAGCGAGGGGCCGATTTTGCGGCGCGTCACGCCGGTGGGGCCGAGCTCACGCTGCTCGCGGTCGAGGCACTCGGCGATCGGGCGGTCGGAAGTGATGCGTCGCCCCTGGGCATCGATGCAGGTATAGATGCTGCCGCCCGTGGCAGGTTGGGCGTGGGCAATGACAAGCCCGAAACCCGCGAGCGAGGCCGCACCGGTGCACCAGAATTTTTTCAAGAAGCATCTCCCTCACTGTCGTCATCGACGCCGTAGCGCTCCCGATACGCAAGCACCCGGGCGCGGTGGGCTGCCATGGCGTCGCCCCCCACAGCAGAGAGGTATTGCAATAAATCTGCCAGGCGCGCGATTGCGCACACCTGCAGGCCGAGCTCCCGGCGCACGTACTGCACGGCGCTGTAGGGCACGTCCTGGCCGTTTTCGGTGGCTTTTTCCTGGCGATCGAGTGCGACCACCATCGCATGCGGCGTGGCGCCGGCCGCGCGGATCAGCGCGATCGACTCGCGCGCCGCCGTGCCTGCGGACATCACGTCGTCGATGATGAGCACGCGCCCGCGCAGCGGTGCGCCCACCAGGCTGCCGCCCTCGCCATGGTCTTTGGCCTCCTTGCGGTTGTAGGCGAAGGGCACGTTGCGCCCCTGGCGCGCGAGTTCCACGGCCACCGTGGCCGCAAGCGGAATGCCCTTGTAGGCCGGGCCGAACACCATGTCGAAGGCGATGCCGCTCGCCTGCAGCGCGCTTGCATAGAATTGCGCGAGCCGGCCGAGCTTGGCGCCATCGTCGAACAGCCCGGCATTGAAAAAATAAGGGCTCAGGCGCCCCGCCTTGGTCTTGAATTCGCCGAAGCGCAAAACACCTGTTTCGACGGCAAAACGCACGAAATCCTGCGCCAGCCGGCTTTGCTGCGCGCTTTGTACGCCCTCTTCCTCCATGCAAAAACCCTTGTTCAAGTTAAGCAGCCTCAATCTCAACGGCATCCGCTCGGCCGCGAGCAAAGGCCTGGAGCAGTGGATCGCCACCACGCGGCCGGATTGTATGTGCGTGCAGGAGGTCAAGGCCCAGGCCGCCGACGTACAGGGCCGCTTCGAGCAGCTCGCCGGTCTGCAGGGCTATTTTCACTTTGCGCAGAAAAAAGGCTATGCCGGCGTCGGCATCTACACGCGCCACGCCCCCAGCGACGTGTTGACGGGCTTCGGCGTGCCCGAGTTCGATGCCGAGGGGCGCTACGTCGAGCTGCGCTTCGACACGCCTGCGCGCAAGCTCTCCATCGTGAGCGCGTACTTCCCGAGCGGCTCCTCGGGCGAGGAGCGCCAGCAGGCCAAGTTCCGCTTTCTCGAGGCGTTTTACCCGCACCTGCTGCAGTTGCAGGCCGAGCGCGAGTTCATCCTCTGCGGCGACCTCAACATTGCGCACCAGCCCATAGACCTGAAAAACTGGCGCAGCAACCAGAAAAACAGCGGCTTTCTGCCCGAAGAGCGCGCCTGGCTGACCAAACTGTTGCGCACGAATGACAACCCGCGCGGGTTGGTGGACGTTTATCGCCGCCTGCAGCCCAGCGCCACGGATGCGGCCTACACCTGGTGGAGCAACCGCGGCCAGGCCTGGGCAAAGAACGTGGGCTGGCGGCTCGACTACCACCTGGCCACGCCGGCCCTCGCCGAACTGGCTCGCGCCGAGCATGTTTACAAGGAACAGCGCTTTTCCGACCACGCGCCGATCACGGTCGATTACGCCTTGGCGCTGTGATGCTGGTTTACCTGCACAGGCACCCTTGCCCAGGCACTTTGTGGTTACCAGGCTTTTGCTTATGTCCGATATTTCCAACCCCCCGCTTACCGACCAGATCGCAGACCCTTCCATGCGCAGCTTCACGCCGCCGCATCCAGAGGCACTATGGAAGTTGGTGACCACACCACACCCGCTCGTGGGCCGCGCCAACCATCTTGGCGAAGCGCTGCTACACGCGGGCTTGATCACCCCGCCCGTGCTCGCCGATGCGCTGCAGATCCAGCAGCTGGAACGCCAAACTGGCAAAGACCCGCACCTGGGGCAAATCCTTGTCAGCCACGGCCATGTCACGCCCGAGCAGCTGCAGCGCGTCATCGACAGCTGGCTGGGTGAGTATGTGGTCGATCCCGGCAAGCTGGCGCCCGACCCTGCAGCCCTGGCGCTGGTGCCGCGCACCGTGGCCGAGCGCGAATCGGTGTTGCCCTTGCTGGCGCGCGACGATGCGCTGGTGGTGCTGATGGCCGACCCGCACGATCGCGTGCTGCTCGACGAGCTGCGCTTTCTGACGCAACGGCGCGTGATTCCTGTGCATGCCGCGCCAGGCACGCTGCTGCCGGCCATCAGCCGGTTTTACGGTAGCGCCGGAAATGCCAATGCGAGTGCGAAAGTGGCTGCGCCCGCCACCTCTGCTGGCAGCGCAGGTGCGACAGCCCAAGCCACGACCGCACGGGACTTGGCCAGCAGCCTGGACGCCACGGGCACAGACCTCGACGTGACACCCGCCGACGTCATCGGCGAGTCCGACAACACGCTGGTGCGGCTCATCAACTCGCTCATCAGTGAGGCCATTGCGCACCGCGCCTCGGACATCCACATCGAAACCGAGCCGCCACCGCAGCCCGTGCGCATACGCCTGCGCATCGATGGCGATCTGCAGCCTTATCTGGAGCTGCCCGCGCGCTATCGCTTTGCGCTCGTGGCGCGCCTCAAGATCATGGCGGTGATGGACATTTCGGAGCACCGCAAGCCGCAGGACGGCAAGATCGACTTTGCACGCTTCGGCGGCCCGCCGGTCGAGCTGCGCGTGGTCACGGTGCCCACTTCGCGCGGCCTGGAGGACGTGGTGCTGCGGCTGCTCGCGGGCGCCAAGCCGCTGCCGCTCGACCAGATCGGGTTGAGCCCGGGCAATCTGGCGGGGCTGCGCACCTTGATGCGCAAAAGCTACGGCCTGATCCTGGTCTGCGGCCCCACGGGCAGCGGCAAGACGACCACGCTGCACTCGGTGATCCGCGAGCTCAATACCGACAGCCGCAAGATCTGGACGGCCGAGGACCCGATCGAAATCTCGCAGACCGGGCTACGCCAAGTGCAGGTGAACCCGCGCATCGGCTGGACTTTCGCGGCGGCGATGCGCACCTTTTTGCGCGCCGACCCGGACGTGATCATGATCGGCGAAATGCGCGACGAGGAAACCGCACGCATCGCGATCGAGGCCTCGCTCACCGGGCATCTGGTGCTCTCCACGCTGCACACCAACTCGGCGCCCGAGAGCATCACGCGGCTGCTTGAAATCGGGCTCGATCCGTTCAACTTCTCCGACTCGCTGCTGGGCATTCTGGCGCAGCGGCTGGTGCGGCGCCTGTGCACGGCCTGCCGTGCACCGCGCGTGGCCGAAGTCGACGAGCTCGAAGGTCTGGCCGCGCAGTACCTCGAAAGCGGCACCACCCACACGCCCGAAGTCCGCGCAGCGTTGATCGAGCAATGGCGCAAACGCTTCGGCGGCCAGGACGGCGAGCTACGCCTATGGAAGCACGTAGGCTGCAAGGAATGCGAGGGCCATGGCTACCGCGGGCGCATGGGCATTCACGAGCTGATGCTGAGCGACGACACCATCCGCCAGCACATTCGCCACCGCGACCCTGCCACGGACATCCGCCATTCGGCGCTCGCCGCAGGCATGCGTACGCTGCGCCAGGATGGCATCGAAAAAGTGCTGCAAGGCCTGACCGACATGCCCGAAGTGATCGCCGCAAGCAATTTGTAACCCCTCTACTTCCTCCGCTACGGAACCCGCCATGCTCCAGTACCGCACCATCCCCGTGACGCCTTTTCAGCAGAACTGCTCCATCGTCTGGTGCGACGCCACGCACGAGGCCGCCTTCATCGACCCCGGTGGTGACATCGATCGATTGCTCGCCGAAGCCCGGCGCCTGGGCGTCAAGCCCACGCAGATCTGGCTCACGCACGCGCACATAGACCACGCCGGCGGCGCGGGTGAGCTCGCGCAGCGCCTGGGCATCCCCATCGTCGGCCCACACCCGGGCGACCAGTTCTGGATCGACGGCCTGGCGCAGCAAAGCGCGGCCTTCGGCTTTGCGCCCGCCGTGCCGTTCACGCCCACGCGCTGGCTGTACGACGGCGACAGCGTGCAGGTCGGCCAGGAGACGCTGCAGGTGCGCCACACGCCGGGCCACACGCCCGGCCACGTGGTGTTCCACGCGCCGCAGATCGACCGCGCCTTCGTCGGCGACGTGCTGTTCGCGGGCAGCATTGGGCGCACCGACTTTCCGGGCGGCAACCATCAACAGCTGATCGACAGCATCGTCCAGCGCCTGTGGCCCATGGGCGACCAGACGGTATTCATCCCCGGCCACGGGCCCGAGAGCACTTTTGGGCGAGAGCGGCGCAGCAACCCGTTCGTGGGCGGTACTTGAGCCACGCGCCGGGGATATTAGATAAAAAGTGCCTCTAACCTAATCGGAGCAATCGCAAGCAGCTATCGTTTAGAGAGCTCTTCGAGCAGCTTCGCGTGCACGCCGCCAAAGCCGCCGTTGCTCATGCAAACGATGTGGTCGCCCGGCTGCGCGGCCTGCACGACCTGGCGCACCAGCGTGGCGATGTCGGGCGCGGTCTGCGCGCGTGCGCCCAGCGGCGCGAGCGCCTCGCGCGCGTCCCAGTCCAGGCCCCCGGTGTGGCAAAAGGCCAGGTCGGCCGGCTCCAGGGCCCAGGGCAGCTGCGCCTTCATGGTGCCGAGCTTCATGGTGTTGCTGCGCGGCTCGAACACGGCCAGGATGCGCGTGGGCTGGCCTGCAGCGAGCTGGCGGCGCAGGCCGTCGAGCGTGGTGCGTATCGCCGTGGGGTGGTGCGCAAAGTCGTCGTACACCGTGACCTCGCCGCCCGGCAGCGCCACGCGCCCGCGCAGCTCCATGCGGCGCCGCACGTTCTGAAAGCCCGCGAGCGCCTGCGCCGCTTGCGCCACCGGCACGCCCACGTGCTGCGCCGCCGCAATGGCCGCGAGCGCGTTGAGCTGGTTGTGCACGCCCGTAAGCGACCAGACCACGCGCCCCTGCGGCTGGCCCTGCACGAGCACGTCGAAAGCCTGCGGCTCGCCCGCGGCGCAAAAATCGCTCACCGCGGCGCCAAAGCTGCGCACCTCGCTCCAGCAGCCCTGGTGCAGCACGCGCGCAAGGCTCTCCTCGAGGCCGTTGACCACCACGCGCCCGGCGGCCGGCACGGTGCGCAGCAGGTGGTGGAACTGGCGCTCGATCGCGGCCAGGTCGTCGAAGATGTCGGCGTGGTCGAATTCGAGGTTGTTGAGCACCGCCGTGCGCGGGCGGTAGTGCACGAATTTGCTGCGCTTGTCGAAAAAGGCCGTGTCGTATTCGTCGGCCTCGATCACGAACAGCGGCCGCGGCTGCCCCGGCGCCTGCGCGCCAAGCCGCGCCGAAATGCCGAAATTCAGCGGCACACCGCCCACCAGAAAGCCTGGCGTGATCCCGGCGCTCTCCAAAATCCACGCGAGCATGGAGGTCGTGGTGGTCTTGCCGTGCGTGCCCGCGACGGCCAGCACGTGGCGGCCTTGCAGCACGTGCTCGGCCAGCCACTGCGGGCCGCTGGTGTAGGGCAGGCCCGCGTCGAGGATGGCTTCCATCAAGGGAAACTTGGGCGCACCATCGGTCAGCCGCGCGCGGCTCACCACGTTGCCGACCACGAACATGTCGGGCGCGAGCGCGAGCTGGTCGGCGCCAAAGCCTTCGATCAGCTCGATGCCCAGCGCGCGCAGCTGCTCGCTCATGGGCGGATAGACGCCCGCGTCGCAGCCCGTGACCTTGTGCCCGGCCTCGCGCGCCAGCGCCGCGACACCGCCCATGAAAGTGCCGCAAATGCCCAGAATGTGGATATGCATGGCGGGGCATTGTAATCTTGGAGCAAAAATGGCATTTTGCGCAGATACATCAAGCGCAAGCAGCTATGAAAAAAGGAGTTTTTGCGGGGCCTGCACGGGGCCGCGGGCTGCGGCATGGCGCAGGGCTGCGGGTTCGCGCCACAATGCAGGCTGCAAACCCTCTGCCCCACTGCCATGCCTGCCACCTCCTTGAGCGCCGAAATCGCCAGCACCGCGGCCCGCCTGGCCGTGGAAGAAGGGCTCGAATGGGGCCCAGCCAAGCGCCGCGCGCTGCGGGTGCTGGGCCTGCCGGCGCGCACGCCGCTGCCCGACAACACGCTGGTGGAAGCCGCCGTGCGCGAGCACCTCGCGCTCTTTTGCGCCGACACCCAGCCGCGCGAGCTGCGCGCGCTGCGCCGGCTTGCGCTCGCCTGGATGGAGCGCCTCGCGGAGTTCCGCCCTCACCTCGGCGGCGCGGTCTGGCATGGCACGGCCACGCGGCTTTCCGACATTTACCTGCAACTGTTTTGCGACGATCCCAAGTCCGCCGAGATCGCCCTCATCAACCACAACGTGGAGTACGAACCGCGCACCGTGCCGGGCCTGCACGGCGCGCCCGTCGAGGCGCTGAGCATCTCCAGCCTCGCACCCGAGCTGGGCGAGGCGATCGGTGTGCACCTCTTGATCTACGACCTCGACGACCTGCGCGGCGCCCTGCGCCCCGACGCGCAAGGGCGCACGCCGCGCGGCGACATCGCGGCCGTGCGGCAATTGCTGGCTGCGGCTTAACTCACCCCTTGCGGCGAAAGCCGGCCAAGCGCCGGTCTATGATCTCCTCGGCTTCGCGGACGATGCGGCTGAT
Organism: Extensimonas vulgaris; assembly: GCF_003337425.1. GTDB lineage: Bacteria > Pseudomonadota > Gammaproteobacteria > Burkholderiales > Burkholderiaceae_C > Extensimonas > Extensimonas vulgaris. Next base: position 397,185 of record NZ_QPJU01000002.1, on the reverse strand, counting down.
GAGCTCCGCGCAGGTCGGAATGTCGTGGATCAGCCCTTGCACCATGCCGGCCCAGAACACGCCCTTGGAGAGATCGCCGGTCTCGAGTAGCTCCTTGCCCGCCTTGCCCGAGACGAGCTCGCGCACGTCCTCGAACTTTGCGCCGGGCTCGCTCAGGCGCCGCGCCACCTCTTCGGAGACAGGGCTGCGGCCCACGCGGGCGGTGTTCTTGAGGCTGCGAAAAATGAGCAGGCTGCCGCGCTCGTCGTTTTCGAGGTAGGCCTGCTTGACGCGCGGGTGGATTTTGGCCTCTTGCGTGGCGCAAAAGCGCGTGCCCATGTTGACGCCCTCGGCGCCCAGCGCGAGCGCCGCGACGAGCCCGCGGCCATCGGCAAAGCCGCCCGAGGCGAGCAGCGGGATCTTCACCTTGTCGGCCGCGCAAGGGATCAGGATCAGGCCCGGCACATCGTCCTCGCCCGGGTGGCCCGCGCATTCGAAGCCGTCGATCGAGATGATGTCGCAGCCTGCTTTTTCGGCCGACAGCGCGTGGCGCACCGCCGTGCACTTGTGGATGATGCGCACGCCGTGCGGCTTGAGCATCTCCCAGATTTCGCGCACCGCCTGCGTGCCTGCAGTTTCGACGATGCGCACGCCGCCGTCGAGGATGGCCTGCACGTAGGCCTTGTAGTCGGGCGGGTTGATCGTCGGGAACACCGTGAGGTTCACGCCGAAGGGCTTGTCCGTCATGCTGCGGCAGCGCGCGATCTCCTCGCGCAGCGCCTGCGGCGTGGGCTGCGTCAGCGCGGTCAAAATGCCGAGCCCGCCGGCGTTGGACACCGCCGAGGCGAGCTCGGCCACGCCGACGTTTTGCATACCGCCTTGCACGATGGGGTGCTCGATGCCGAGCATGTCGGTGATGCGCGTTTGAAAAGGCATGGGGAATTCTCCTGAAGTCGTCGGAAAAAGATTCACGCCGGCCGAGGGGAGCGCTGCAAAGACTGCAACACGCCCATCTAGCAGCCTGTCGGACTTTGGAATCGTCGGCTGCGAATGCGCCGCAGCGGCCCATTTTTTACCGTCTTCTTGCCCCATAGTCCCGCTATGGGGCGGCGAATCCGGCAAAAACTGGACTCGCTGGGGCACCTTCTCGCTTTCGACGCCCAAAGTCCGACAGGCTGCTAGGCCGGCTTTGGATGCTATCCGATGCCCGCGCGTGCGGTCGGAGCGGCGTGCTCGCGCGTCCTCACTGTCGGCCCGGATCGCAAGCGCCAACAAAAAAGCCGTCTTGCGACGGCTTTTTTGCTTTGCTGGCAGCGCACCTTTTACAAACGGCAAGCGGCACGGGCCGCTCGGGCGGAGAGAAAAGAGAGTGCGAAAAGCGGGTGACTTCAGGCCGAAAGCACCAACGCCTTGACTTTGGCGGCAAGGCGGCTCTTGTCGCGCGCGGCCTTGTTCTTGTGGAAGATGCCTTTGTCGGCAATTGAATCGACCACCGATTGCATTTTGGCAAACAGCGCGGTGGCTTTGGTCTTGTCACCGGCGAGAACGGCTTTTTCGACGTTCTTCACGGCGGTGCGGTATTTGGAGCGCAGCGAGCTGTTCGCGGCGTTGAGCTTGACGTCCTGGCGGGCGCGTTTGCGGCCCGACGCCAGGCGCGGGTTCTTCTTCTGGGGCTTGGATGCCATGGATCGAATTCCTTCAGTATGTCTGTGGGTGATGCCAGCAAAACCGCAAATTATAGCCGCTCGGCCTTTTCCGTATACACCCAGACATACCATCCCGCAAGCGCTGCGCATACACTCTCGCCGGTGTCACTCTTCAAAGCCGCCTCCACCGTTTCTTTGCTGACCCTGGCCTCGCGCATCACGGGCCTGGTGCGCGATCTACTGATGGCATCGATGTTTGGTGCGAATGTGCTGACCGATGCATTCAACGTCGCCTTTCGCATCCCCAACCTGTTTCGGCGATTGTTTGCCGAAGGGGCGTTCAGCCAGGCTTTCGTGCCCGTGCTCGCGGCCACCAAGGAGCAGCGCGGCGCCGATGCCACACGCGCGCTGATCGCCAGCGTGGCCACGGTGCTCACCTGGGTGCTCGTGCTGACCTGCGCGCTGGGCGTGCTCGGCGCGCCCGTGCTCGTGTGGGCGCTCGCGAGCGGTCTGCGCCAAAGCCCTGCGGGGTTCGACGCAGCCGTGGCGATGACGCGCTGGATGTTTCCCTATATCGGCTGCATGTCGCTGGTCGCACTGGCCTCTGGGGTGCTCAACACCTGGAAACATTTTGCGCTGCCGGCGGCGACGCCGGTGCTGTTGAATCTCTCCATGATCGCCGCGGCCTTGCTCGGTGCGCCGCAGCTCGCGGCGCGCGGCATCGAGCCGATTTACGCCATGGCCGGCGGCGTCATGTTGGGCGGCATTTTGCAACTGGGGGTGCAGCTGCCTGTGCTTTTGCGCATGGGGCTGATGCCGCGCATCGGCCTGCGCTGGAGCGAAATCCGCGCGGCCTGGATGCACCCTGGCGTGCGACGCATCCTCAAGCTGATGGCGCCGGCCCTGCTCGGCGTCGGGGTCGCGCAGGTGTCGCTGATGATCAACACGCAGATCGCCTCTTACCTAGCCCCGGGCAGCGTCACCTGGCTGTTTTATGCCGACCGTTTGATGGAATTCCCCACGGCGCTGCTGGGCGTGGCGTTGGGGGTGGTGCTGACGCCGCAACTCGCCGCGGCGCGCGCGGCCGCCGACGCGCAGCGCTACTCCGCCATGCTCGATTGGGGGCTGCGCCTCGTGGTGCTGCTGGCCGTGCCCTGTGCAGTGGCGTTGTTGACCTTTGCCACGCCGCTCGTGGCCACGCTGTTCCACCACGGCGCGCTGCACGACAGTGACGTGGGGCAGATCGCGCGTGCGCTCATGGGCTATGGCCTGGGACTGCTCGGACTGGTGGCGATCAAGGTGCTCGCACCCGGCTATTACGCGAGCCAGGACATCCGCACGCCGGTGCGCATCGCCGTGGTGGTGCTGGTGATCACGCAATTGCTCAACATCGCGCTGGTGCCGCTTTTGGCGCATGCGGGGCTGGCGCTGTCGATCGGGCTGGGGGCGCTCGTGAATGCGCTGTGGCTGCTCATGGGCTTGCTGCGGCGCGGCAGCTACCGGCCGCAGCCGGGCTGGGGGCGTTTCGTGCTGCAGGTGGTCGCCGCGAGCTCCTTGCTGGCGGTCTTGTTGTTGTGGGGCGCGCAACATTTTTCCTGGCTCGCACTGCGCGCCGACGGCATGCGGCGTGCCGCACTGCTGGCCGCGATTTTGTGCGCTGCCGTGGTGGTGTATTTCGGCGCACTGTGGGCGGCGGGGCTGCAGCTGCGGCAAATGCTGCGGCGCTGAGGGCCTGCGCACGATCTTTTCACGGGATACGCCCGCAAAGGGGTGGAGGGCCCGTCAGCGGCGGCGGCGTCTTTGGTATAGATTGCAGAGGTTTACTGCGGCGCACGAGACCCATGCCATTCAGCTATTCCCTTCCGACCCCGCTCGACTATTTCGCAGCGCTGGTACACAGCGATGCACATTTTCCGTTGCTCGAGGCAGCCGCCAGCATCGCGCAAGATGAATACCCCGAGCTCGATCTGCAGCAGGTGCTGGGCGAGGTGGATCAGGTGCAAGCACGGCTCAAACGTCGCATTCCGGCCAACGCATCGCCGCTGCAGCGGCTGCGCCAGCTCAACCAGTTCTTCTTTACCGAATTGGGCTTTGGCGGCAACGCCAACAACTATTACGATCCCGAAAACAGTTTTTTGCACACCGTGCTGACGACGCGACGCGGCATCCCGGTGTCCCTCGCAGTGCTGTGGCTGGAATTGGCCCACGCTAGCGGACTACAAGCACGTGGTGTGGCGTTTCCCGGTCATTTCATGGTGAAGGTCGTGCTGCCCAATGGGCAGGTGGTGATCGATCCGCTCACGGGGCAGTCGCTCGGACGCGAGGAATTGCTGGAGCGGCTCGAGCCTTATCCATACGCACGCAAGCTCAGCGAAGACGACATGCCGCTGGGCCTGTATCTGCAAGCCGCGATGCCGCGCGACATCGTGGCGCGCATGCTGCGCAACCTCAAGGAGATCTTCCGCGCCCAACAGGATTGGGAGCGCTTGCTTGCCGTACAAAATCGCCTCGTGGTTCTGCTGCCGCAGGTGTGGCAGGAGCGGCGCGATCGCGGCTTGTTGCATGCCGACCACGGCGACCCCGCGCAGGCCATCGCCGACCTGGAAGCCTACCTGGCGCATGTGCCTGACAAAACCACAGAACAGAACGCGCGGGAAACCGCCGCGATTGCCGAGCGCCTGCATGCGCTTCGGCGCAGCGTCGGGTTTTGAGGTTCCGCCGGATGCGACCAGGAGCGCCGCAGCGGTCAACCCGCGGCACGCACCCTGCGCGGCACGCTGGCGCTGGCGCGGCTGCCCAACGCGGATTCGTAAGTGCTTTCGGCGCCTGCCGCGCCCAACAAAGCGGCGGCCTGCCGGCTCGTGGCGGCAGACAGGCGCAGGAGGTTTTCACGCTGGATCGCCAGCAGACTGCCGATGGCCTGGATGCGCCGCCGCAGCGCCGCGGGCAAAGCCGTTGGGTCGGGCACTTGCGCCATGGCCCGGGCAAAGGTCAAGGCCGCGTCGCGCAGCGTGGTGCTGCACTGTTCGAGTCGCGGAGCATCGGCCGCAAGCAAAGCTGTCGAAACCTCTTGCAGGTGCTGCTCAACCTCTAGCAGTTTTTGTTCCAGCGCCATGGGGAAAACCTGGGTGCGTCGGGTGGGGGGAATAGGACAAGAAGGGACAGCTCAAAACCGCCAAAGCACGCAAGGCTGGCAGTCCAATGTCAACCACGCACGCGGCTGATCATCTCCTCGGCGTTAGCCAGCATCTTGTCCGCGATGGCTTCGGCGTTGACTTTGAACGTGCCCTTTTCGATGGCGCTGCGCACGGCTTTGACCTTGTTGGCATCGAAGTCTGCGCTGGTGCGCCCATTGGCCCCCAGTGCTTGCGCCGCCAGCGATGAAACGGTCACCGCAGCGCTAGGCGTAGCGGCCGTGGAAGATGCAGTGGGGGCCGCATTGGCGCCCTTGGTCGCATCTTCAGCAGCGGCCGCAGGACTCCTGGCCTGCTTGGCGGCAAGCCCTGTCTGCGCCGAGGCGCCTGCAAGTTCGGGTGGTGTACCAATTTTCATCATTTTCTCCGCCGCCCCTCGTGGCCCGTGAGGGCATGGGATAGAGGCATCTTGCCCACTCTTTCGACCGATTGGCGTGAGACTTTAGCGTTTTTTGTCTCGGCGCTACAAAGCCACCTCTACGGCACCTTCGCCGTTGACCACGCCCGAGACGATGCGCCCATTGGCCATGCGCACGCGCACCGTCTGGCCAGCGCCGCCTGCGCTCAAGGCCTGGCCGTCGGCCGTGACGGCGTAGCCTGGCCCCTGCGCCAGCACCTTGACCTGCGCGCCCGCGCCGAACAGCTCGGGCGGGCGCACCATGGACTGGCGCAGCGCCTGCCCCGCCATGAGCGTGCGCGCTGCCGTCTGGCCCACCCAGAGCTCGGGCTTGGCGAGCACGGCGGCCGGCTCCGCAGCCCAATCGACCTCGGCCTCGATGGCGTCCTCGGCCCTGAGCACCGCGCCGTTGGCGACGTTGCTGCGCAACACCCAGGCCGGGCCGAAAGCCTTGACCGTGACGGGCAAAAACACATTCCAGGGGACGCGCCCCTGTACACAGCGCAGCCCCAGGCGCGTGCGCCCCCACAGGCGGCTGCCCGGCGGCAGGTAGGGTTCGACGCGCGCGCAGGGTGCGAGCTGCAGGCGCGGATCGAGCGCACCGACTTCGACCTGCATGCGCAAAGGCAGCGCGCCCGAGGGCTCGCTCGCGAGCGCGTCCTGCAAAAAGCGCTGGCCTAGCGTGCCCAGGCGTGCGCCATCGTCGGCGCCCGCGCCGCTGGTTTGCGCGAGCGCCGCGGAGCAGCCCAGGGCGAGCAGGCCGCGAAAAATATGCATCAAAATGGCATTGAAGGCAGATAGAGACTGCATAAGAAGCTCCTGAATCATGAGCAATGTGCGCAGCCTTCGCCCATTCCTGCAAGGCGGACACCAAGCCCATTTCACCCGCCCTACTGTAGGCGCCGCGCGCGCCGCCCATGCCGGGAATTGCGCGCCGATTCGGCCCGTTTTCGGGCTTTAGGAAAAAACTGCGCTTCCCATAATCGACGCCACACCGCAGCCCAGCCTGCTCCGTACCTCCACCCCACGCAACCACGCGAGGCCCCCGATGCTCAACAAGATGACCCAGTCGCTGGATTTCCAAGGCCAGGCGCTCTTGCTGCGCGCCGAGCGCCAGCGCGTGCTGGCCAGCAACATCGCCAACGCCGACACGCCCGGCTACACGGCGCGCGATTTCCCCTTTGCCGACGCGCTGCGTGCGGCCAGCGGCGCTGCATCTTCGGGCGCCACCGTGCGCCTGGAACTGCCTGTGCAAGCGAGCGCCGGCGCTGCCGATGCTGGCGTCAGCGACCCACGCCACATCCCGCTGCCCCTGGCGCAAGTCGGCGGCCTGGGCTCGGGCGTGGTCGGTGAAAAGCTCGGCTACGCCGTGCAGACCGAGCCCAGCCTGGACAACAACAGCGTCGATCTGGACCGCGAGCGCGCGAACTTCGTCGACAACGCCGTGCGCTACGAAGCCACGCTGCGCTTCATCAACAGCCAGGCCAAGACCATGCTCAGCGCCATCCAGGGGCAGTGAGCGCAGCGCTGCGGCAAAGGAGCAAGACCATGTCCATGTTTTCGATCTTCAATATCTCGGGCAGCGCCGTGAGCGCGCAGGCGCAGCGCCTCAACGTGGTGGCGAGCAACCTGGCCAACGTCGATGCCGTCGCAGGCCCCGATGGCCAGGCGTACAAGGCGCGCCAGGTGGTGTTCCAGACCACCCCCATGGGATCGGACGGCGCCGCCGGCGTGCGCGTGAGCGCCATCAATGAAGACAACACCCCGGGCCGGCGCGTGCACGAGCCAAACAACCCCATGGCCGACGCGCAGGGTTACGTGACCTACGCGAACGTGAACGCGGTCGAGGAGATGGTGAACATGATCTCGGCCTCGCGCTCGTACCAGAACAACGTCGAAGTCATGAACACGGCCAAGTCGCTGCTGCTCAAGACCCTACAAATGGGGCAGTAAACCCATCGTTTCTCAGGAGCCAACGCCATGAGCACCACCATCAACCCCGTCGGACAGACGACTTCATCGAGCAGCACCTCTGCCGTCGGCGCTGCGGCCAACGCTGCCGCCGACCCCGCCGCGGCGCAGGATCGCTTCCTCAAGCTGCTCGTGGCGCAGCTCAACAACCAGGACCCGATGAACCCGCTAGACAACGCGCAGATGACCTCGCAGATCGCGCAGATCAACACCGTCACCGGCATCCAGCAGCTCAACGACACGGTCAACAAGTTCGCGGGCCAGCTCGCGGTGCAGCAGCTCGTGCAGGGCAGCAGCCTGGTCGGGCACCGGGTGCTGGTCGAGGGCGACACGCTCGCCGTCGATGCGCAAAGCGGCCAGGCCACCGGGGGCTTCGACCTCGCAGCCTCGGCTGCGAGCGTCACGGTGCAGGTGCTGGACGCGAGCGGCAAGCAGATCGGCACGGTGGACCTGGGCGCGCTGCCTGCAGGCCGTCATGGCTTCGCCTGGGACGCCTCCAGCTACCAGGGCAGCAGCGCGCCGCACTTCAAAGTGGTTGCGAGCAACGGCGCCGCGGCGGTGAGCGCTACACCGCTGGCCACGCAGCAGGTGAGCGCGGTGAGCGTCTCGAACGGCGCGTTGCAACTGCAGCTGAGCGACGGCAGCAGCGTTGCGCAAAGCGCCATCAAAGCCGTCCAGTGATTTTCAAACACTTTGTTTTCAGGAGCACACCATGGCCTTCCAACAAGGACTTTCGGGCTTGAACGCTGCCAGCAAAAGCCTGGACGTGATCGGCAACAACATCGCGAACGCAAACACCACGGGCTTCAAGTCCTCACGCGCCGAATTCGCCGACATGGTGGCCTCGGCAATGGGCGTCGCGGGCGGGTCTGATGCGGGCATTGGAGTGCAGGTGGCGGACATTGCCCAGCAGTTCACGCGCGGCAACATCAGCACCACGGGCAACAACCTCGACGTGGCCATCGACGGCGGCGGTTTTTTCAAACTACAACAGCCTGATGGCAGCATGGCTTACACGCGTGCGGGCAATTTTCAGCTCGACAAAGCGGGTAACCTGGTGACCAACACCAACGCCAAGGTGCTGGGCTACACCGTCGATCCGACCACGGGCAAGCCGGTCAGCGGCGCGAACCCGGTGCCGCTGGTGTTCCCGACCTCTGCGCCGATCGCGGCCAAGCAGACCACGACAATCAACGCATCGTTCAATCTTGATGCAAGGGCAACCGATGCCGCAGGGAACCTGAGTGCCACGCCACCGATACCAGCAACCCCGCGCACCACCTACAGCACTTCTATCAACGCATACGACAGCCAAGGGGTAGCCACGCCCGTAAATCTTTATTTTGAAAAAAATGGCGCCAACACTTGGGATGTCTATGACAAGCTCGATGACTTGACCACCACCCCTGCGACTGTGCCTCCTGCCGCAGGTCGCATGATTGCGGACAAAAACGGAAAGATCGTTGCGACCGTGGAGCCCATTGCGAGCTCTATCGTCAATGCAGACCCAACCAAGACAAAAGTTGACGACTTTCCTACGGAATTTACCTACAAGTTCTACGGGCCCGATGCGAATGGGGTCTATGCCATACGAGAAGCAAAGCTCACTTTTGCAAATGCCACGGACGCATGGGACTTCACCTATTCCGATTCGCCTGCAAATTCACTTGTGGCATCGGCGCGACTTAAAAGCAACCTCATTGATTATGCGACGGGCACACCGGCCACTGGAGGGACATTGAGCGTCACAGCGTTGACTGATGCCCCGGCTGCAGCCAAGCAATCCTATGAGCTCGGGTTGATGGTGAATCCGAGTCCGGCCAACCCCAACAGCCCGCCGGCTACCGGAAGCAATCCCGCGCCGGCGCCGTTTGCCGTGACGCTCAACTTAGATCAGGTGACCCAATACGGCAGCAGCTTTGCTGTTGCTACGCAAAGCCAGGACGGCTATGCAGCGGGCGAGCTGACCAGCGTGAACATCGAAGACAGCGGCATGGTCATGGCCACGTACTCGAACGGTGTGACGCGGGCCGAGGCGCAACTCGCATTGGCCAACTTCCGCAATCCGCAGGGGCTGCGCCCCATTGGCGGCAACAATTGGGTGGAGACATTCGAGTCCGGTGCGCCCGTGGTGGGGGCGCCCGGCACGGGCAGTCTGGGGGCATTGCGCTCCGGCGCACTTGAGGATTCCAACGTCGATCTCACGGCCGAGCTCGTCAACCTGATGACCGCGCAGCGCTACTACCAGGCGAACGCGCAGACCATCAAGACGCAGGATCAGGTGATGTCCACGCTGGTCAACCTGCGGTGATGGGCGCTGCTCTTTTTTGATACCGAGGGATTGCCATGGATCGCATCATCTACACCGCGATGACAGGCGCGAGCGCTGCGGCGCAGCGCCAGGCCGTGCTCTCAAACAACCTGGCCAACGCCTCGACCAACGGCTTTCGCGCCGAGATGTCGGCGTTTCGTGCGGTACCGCTGCGCGGCGACGGTGCGACCACGCGCGTGTTTGCGCTCGAAGCCACGGCGGGCCATGTCGATACGCCCGGCCCGGCGCAGCAGACCGGGCGCAACCTCGATGCCATGGCCGTGGGTCAGGCCTGGTTTGCCGTGCAAGGGCTCGACGGCACCGAAGCCTACACGCGCGCCGGCCGCCTCGAAGTCTCCACCGACGGCCAGCTCGTCAACAGCATGGGGCAGCCGATGTTGTCCGACCAGGGCACGCCCATCGACGTGCCGCAGGGCGCCGAGGTCACGCTGGGCGACGACGGCACCGTCACGGCGCGCATTCCCGGGCAGCAGCCCACCACGGTGGGGCGCCTGAAGCTCGCCACGCCCACGCCGGACGATCCGCTCAAGCGCGGCGACGATGGGCTTTTTCGCACCGCTTCGGGCGATCCGCTGCCCGCCGACCCGAACGCCAAGCTGCAAAGCGGTGCGCTCGAGGGCTCGAACGTGAACTCGGTGCAGGCCATGGTGGACATGATCACCGCGGCGCGCCAGTTCGAACAACAAATGCAATTGCTGCAGACGGCGCAGTCCGACGACAAGGCCGCGAGCCAGTTGCTGAACATGAACGCATGAATCGGCGCAGGAGCAGCCGCCGCTGCATTCCACCAAGGAGCAAACCGCCATGATGAATTCGCTGTGGATCGCCAAGACCGGCATGTCCGCCCAGCAGACCGAGCTGGACGTGATCTCGCACAACCTGGCCAACGTCTCGACCACGGGCTACAAGCGCAACAGCGCCCAGTTCGCCGATTTGATCTACCAAAACCTGCGCCAGGTGGGCGCCAACGCCGACGAGCAAAACCAGCTGCCCACGGGCCTGCACCTGGGCCTGGGCGTGCGCACCGTGGCCACGAGCCGCAACTTCACCCAGGGCACGCTGCAAGAGACGCAAAACAGCCTGGACGTGGCCATCAACGGCAATGGCTTTTTCCAGGTGACCATGCCCGACGGCACGCTGGCCTATACGCGCGCGGGCTCGTTCCAGCTCGACGGCGCAGGCCGCCTCGTGACGCCCAGTGGCTTGCCCGTGGCCAACGGCATCACCGTGCCGCCCGGTGCCACGAACGTGAGCATTGCCACCGACGGCACGGTGTCGGCGGTGCTCGCGGGCGCCACGGCGCCTTCCACCATAGGCACGCTGGCGATGGTCAACTTCGTCAACCCCGCGGGGCTCGAGCCCGTGGGCGACAACCTCTACAAAGAGTCGGTTGCCTCGGGCACACCGCAGGGCGGCACGCCCGGCACGAACGGCCTGGGCACGATCAAACAGGGTTTTTTGGAGAACTCCAACGTCAACGTGGTGGAGGAGCTCGTGAACATGATCCAGACGCAACGCGCCTACGAGATGAATTCCAAGGCGATCCAGACGGCAGACCAGATGCTCGCCAAGCTGGGCCAACTCTGAGCGCCGCAGACCGCACGCTTTTGCGAGGATTTTTTGCCATGGCCCGCCTTTTTGTCTCTGTTCCTGCGCTGCTGCGCCTGCTCGTGTGCGCCGGCGCCGCCGCGCTCGTGGGCTGCACCAGCCTCATGGAGCCGCCGCCCGTCGATGTGCTGCCGACCAAGCCGCCGCAACTGCCGCCGGCCGCCGCGGCGCGGCCCGCGAACGGCAGCCTGTTCAGCGCCGCGACCTACCGGCCCGCGTTCGAAGACCGGCGCGCGCGCTTCGTGGGCGATACGGTGACCATCATGATCGTGGAAAACGTCACGGCCAAGCAGGAGTCTTCGTCCGGCATTGACCGCAGCGGCTCGATCTCGGGCGGCATCAAGTCCTTTCCGTTCGTGAGCAATTGGCTGGCGAACAAGTCCACCATGGACGTGGGCTCGGAAAACAAATTCAGCGGCCAGGGCAACACGCAAAGCACCAACACCTTCACGGGCTCCATCACCGCGACGGTGGTCGAGGTGCTGCCCAACGGACACCTCGTGGTCACGGGCGAAAAGCAGATCGGCGTGAACCACAACGTCGATGTGCTGCGCTTTTCAGGCACGGTGGACCCGCGCAACCTGCTCGCGGGCAGCGTCGTCAACTCGACCCAGGTCGCGAACGTGCGCATCGAGTCGCGCGGCCGCGGCGCCCAGGCCGAGGCCCAGGCCATGGGCTGGCTCGGGCGGTTTTTCAACATGGTGACGCCGTTTTGAGCGGGTTTGCGGCGCGCGGCAATGGGAATCTTGGGAATCGTGGGAATCTGACCCCCATGCGCACCTCGAATTACTCGTTTTGCGCGGCGGCGCGCAGCACCTGACGCGCCACTTCGGCGCCAAAGCCGCGCGCGGCGAGAAAGCGCATCTGCCGCGCCTGCTCTTGCGCATTGGCGGGCAGCGTGCCAAAGCGCCGCTGCCACACGGCCTGGGCGCGTGCGAACTCGCTCGCGCGCAGGCTGTCGGCGGCGGCACGCACCAGTTCTGCGTCGAGTCCTTTGTGGCGCAGCTCCTGCAGCACGCGCTGCGTGCCCAGGCGCGGCGCGCGGCGGCGCAGCAGGGATTCGGCGGCGCGCGCGTCGCTCAAAAAACCTTTTGCTTCGAGCTCGCCCAGCAGTGCTTCGAGGTCTTCCCCGGCCTGCACGTGCGGCGCGAGCTTGGCGGCGAGCTCGGCGCGCGCGTATTCACGCCGCGCCAGCAGGCGCAGCGCACGGCCTTTGAGCGACGGCGTGGCAAAGCCCATGGAAAGACTACGTTAACGATAGCTACTAGCGCTTGCTGCATAAGCGCTAGAGCCACTTTTTGTGCTTCATTTTCGAAGTGGCTCAAACCGGCTCGCCGCCCGTGGCCGGCGCCACGGCGGGCGGCAGTTGCGCGATGCCCAGCTGGGCGCGCACGAGGTTTTCGATCTCGCGCGCAAGCTCGGGGTTGGCGCGCAGGAACTCGCGCGCGTTGTCGCGGCCCTGGCCGATTTTTTCGCCCTTGTAGGCGTACCAAGCGCCGGATTTTTCGATGATCTTGGCGTTCACGCCCATGTCGATGATCTCGCCTTCGCGGCTGATCCCTTCGCCGAACAGGATGTCGAACTCGGCCGTCTTGAACGGCGGGCTGACCTTGTTCTTGACCACCTTGACCTTGGTTTCGTTGCCTATCGATTCCTCGCCCTTTTTGATCGTGCCGGTGCGGCGGATGTCCAGGCGCACCGAGGCGTAGAACTTGAGCGCATTGCCGCCCGTGGTGGTTTCAGGGCTGCCGAACATCACGCCGATCTTCATGCGGATCTGGTTGATGAAGATGACCATGCAGTTGGTCTTTTTGATCGTGGCGGTGAGCTTGCGCAGCGCCTGGCTCATGAGGCGCGCCTGCAGGCCGGGCAGCGCGTCGCCCATTTCGCCCTCGATCTCGGCCTTGGGCGTGAGCGCCGCGACCGAGTCGATCACGATCAGATCGACCGCGCCCGAGCGCACCAGGCTGTCGACGATCTCGAGCGCCTGCTCGCCGGTGTCGGGCTGGCTGATGAGAAGGTCGGGCAGGTTGACGCCGAGCTTTTGCGCGTATTGCACGTCGAGCGCGTGTTCGGCATCGACGAAGGCGCAGGTGCCGCCCTGCTTTTGCATCTCGGCAATGACCTGCAGCGTGAGCGTGGTCTTGCCCGAGCTCTCGGGGCCGTAGATTTCGATCACGCGCCCGCGCGGCAGGCCGCCCACGCCGAGCGCGATGTCGAGCCCTAGCGAGCCGGTGGAGACGACCTGGATGTCCTCGATCGCCTCGCCTTCGCCCAGGCGCATGATGGTGCCCTTGCCGAACTGCTTTTCGATCTGCGCGAGCGCCGCTTGCAGGGCCTTGGCTTTTTCGCTGTTCGCGGAAGATGCGAGGGGGCTGCCCTTGGTGGCCATGTCCATGAAAAACTCCTTCAAAAAAAGCGGGTGGTGAGCCGGGCGGGTGCGCGGAACTCCTGTGCTGCCCGCAGGGAAAACTGGATACTTGCACAGTAGTTTATGCGCGCAATGCGTGAATTTGGCAGATAATTTAGTCAGTTTGATTGACGAATTGCCATGAGCGAAATACCTCTGCCGACTGCTGCCGACGACGCCTGGCGCCAGACGCACCTGGGCCGCTTGCTCGGCCATGCGCTGCGCCGCTTCGATGCGCGCGTGCTGGAGTTGATGGCGCACAACGTCGAGGTGCCGCTCGCGCTGTCCAACCTCGCGGCACGCAACCAGGTGTCGGCCGCGCACATCCACATCACGCGCCATCTGCGCCTGCAGGGCGACCGCCTGACCGACCTGGCCGCGCGCGCAGGCATGAGCAAGCAGGCCATGGCGGCGCTGGTCGATCAGTGCGAGGCTTGGGGTCTGGTCACGCGCTGCGCCGACGCGCACGACGCGCGCGCTCGGCGCGTGCACTTCACGCCCACGGGGCTCGCGTGGCTGCAGGCCTTTCGCGACGCCGTGGCGCAGGCCGAGGCCGAATTCCGCGCCGAGGTCGGCCCCGAAGTGGCGACCGTGGTGGCATTGGGGCTGGAGGCCTACGCGCAGGGGCTAGCAGCCTGTCGGACTTTGGAATCGTCGGCTGCGAATGCGCCGCAGCGGCCCATTTTTTACCGTCTTCTTGCCCCATAGTCCCGCTATGGGGCGGCGAATCCGGCAAAAACTGGCCTCGCTGGGGCACATTCTCGCTATCGACGCCCAAAGTCCGACAGGCTGCCAGAGACGCCTTGAGGGCCGCAGACAGTGTGCGGGCTGGATTCCAAGTTCGACAAAAGCCTAGCGCGCACCCTGCGCGAGCATGCACACCTGCTGCGCCAGGCGCTGCAATGCCTGCCAGCCGTCGTTGGGCCAGTCGGGCTGCGGCAGGCCCTTGACGATGCCATCGACGACATGCGCGGCTTGCAGCAGCTGCGCGAGCGTGGCTTCGTTCAGGCGCGGCAGCAGGCGTTCGAACAGGCGCTCCTTGGGGCCCCAGATGCGCTGCTCGCGCAGCACCATGGGCAAGGGGCGGCCGGCGTTCAGCGCAGCTTTGGCGCGGTGCAATGCGCGGATGTCTTCGGCCAGCGCCCAGTGCACGAGCACCTCGGCCTCGCCTTCGGCCTGCAGGCCGTCGAGCAGGCGCTGCACGCGCGCCGGCTGGCCGCCGAGCACGGCCTCGGAGAGCTGGAATACGTCGTAGCGCGCGACGTTGAACACGGCCTCCTGCACCTGCGCGAGCGTGAGCTCGCCCGGCGGGTAGAGCAAGGCGAGCTTTTGCACCTCCTGGTGCGCAGCGAGCAGGTTGCCCTCGACGCGGTCGGCAAAGAGCTGCAGCGTGCGCTGCCCCGCCTCGCCCGCGGCCACGCGCTGGCCCTGCTGCTGCAGGCGCTGCGCTATCCATTGCGGCAGCGCGGCGCGCGCGATGGGCTCGATCTGCACGGTGACGCCGTGCGCATCCAATGCACCGAACCACGCCGTGCTCTTGCCGGCCTTGTCCAGCCGCGGCAGGTGCACGAGCGTGAGCGTGCCGCCGCCATCCTGCGCTGCGGCAGCGAGCTCCTGCAAGGCCGCAGCGCCCTCCTTGCCGGGCTTGCCCGAGGGGATGCGCAGCTCGATGATCTGCCGGTCGGCGAACAGGCTCAGGCTGTTGCCTGCGGCGAGCACGCCGCTCCAGTCGAAATGCGCACCGCTCACGGTGAATACGCTGCGCTCGCTGTAGCCACGCGCGCGCGCTGCGGCGCGGATGGCGTCGGCCGCCTCCTGCAGCTGCAGCGGCTCGTCACCGTGCAGCGTGTAGAGCGCACGCAAGCCTTTTTGCAGGTGGGTGGCGAGCTGGTTCAGGGCGAGCTGCATGGCAAAAAATCAAGAACTGAATCGGCCTGTAGTGCATTGTTCGACGCTGTCTGCGACATAAAACCGCGTCTTTTCGGCCTGGGCCGCGTTGCAAATCCTCGCGATACCACCCGGTATCGCTGCGGTTTGCGCCTTGCCCAGACCAAAAATCCATCGGTTTTATTTGTCGCATCAAGCATCAAACACTGCACTAGCCCAGTAAATACGAGCGCTGACAGCTACTCAAAACGCAGCATCACGGCATGCGCACCGCCGCGAGCCGGCGCATGAGCTGCTGCACGATGTCGGTCTGCATGGCACGAAACTGCAGCGCTTCTTCGGCCTCCTTGGCGAGTGCGATCGATTCGCTGTAGCTGATGTCGCGCTTTTGCAGGAGCTCGGTGGTTGGGATCAGCTCCACACCCGTGGGCGTGCGCAGCCGGAACTGCACGCGCAGGCGCAACTCGAGCTCGCGCACCTCGCCCGAAGCGTTGCGGCCCACGACGACGCGCTCCTGCCGTGCCGATGGCAGCTCGAGGATGACGTCGGCCGTGGGCATCGCGGCCGGATCGGTGATGAGCTGCAGTTTGCTGCCCGAGGATTCGATGGTGCGCTGGAGCTCGCGCGCGAGCGGCATGCCCGGCGGCGCCATGATGTAGAGCGAACGGAAGTCGAACTCCGGCACGCCGCGTAGCCGAAAGCCGCAGGCCGAGAGCGCGAGTGCGGGCGCGACCGTGGCGGCGAGCGTGCTGACCCCGCCGAGCAGACGCCGTCTGGACGGGTTCGGCACGGCCGGCACAGCGGACGCATCCGTGGGCGCATCCGTAGATGCAGGAGGCGGGTAGTGCAGCGTGCGCATGGCGTTCAGACCACGATGTTCACGAGCCGACCCGGCACGACCACGATTTTTTTCGCGGCAGCGCCTTGCGCGTGCTTTTGGAAGGCTTCGCTCGCAAGCGCGATCTGCTCTATCGCCGCCTTGTCGGCCTGCGCGGGCACGTGGATCGCGCCGCGCAGCTTGCCGTTGATCTGCAGCACGAGCTCGACCTCGTCCTGCACCAGCGCGCCGGGATCGACCTGCGGCCAGGGCGCGTCGAGCAGCTCGCCGAACGCCTTGGCGTAGCCGAGCGCCTGCCACAGATGGTGCGTGATGTGCGGCGTGGCCGGGTACAGGCAGCGCAGCAAGATGCCAAAGCCTTCCGCGAGCGCGATCTGCGCGCCGGCGTCGTCCGCCGCGGCAGCGGCGCGGAAGTCCTCGAGCGCGTTGAGCATCTTCATCGCGCCCGAGACCACGGTGTTGTATTGCATGCGCTGGTAGTCGTAATCGACCTGCTTGAGCACGCCGTGCACCTCGCGGCGCAGCGCCTGGGCCTGCTTGCCGAAGCGCACGTCCTGCAAGCCTTTGGAGTCTTTTTGCCCGCCAAGGCTTGCTGCAAGAGCGCTGGCAGCTTCCATATTCATAGTGGAGAGCTGCACGCCGAATTGCCACACGCGGCGCAAAAAGCGGTAGCTGCCTTCGACGGCGGCGTCGTTCCATTCGAGCGTGGCCTCGGGCGGCGCGGTGAACATGGTGTACAGGCGCGCGGTGTCGGCGCCGTACTTTTCGATCAGGTCCTGCGGATCGACGCCGTTGTTCTTGGACTTGGACATGGTGCCCACGCCCTCGTAGTCTATGGGCGTGCCTGCGGGCAGGTCGCCCACGGCGTGCTTGAGGCGCGCGCCCACGACCTTGCCGTGCTCATCGAACACCTGCTCCACGTCCTGCGGCCAGAAGTATTCCTTGCCGCCTTTTTCATTGCGCCGGCTATAGATGTGGTTGAGCACCATGCCTTGCGTGAGCAGGCGCGTGAAGGGCTCGTCGATCTGGATCAGCCCGAAATCGCGCATGACCTTGGTCCAAAAGCGCGCGTACAGCAGGTGCAGGATGGCGTGCTCTATGCCGCCGATGTATTGGTCCATCGGCATCCAGTAGCGCGCGCCCTCGGCCACCATGGCCTGGTCGTTGTGCGGGTCGCAATAGCGCATGAAATACCAGGAGCTGTCCACGAAGGTGTCCATGGTGTCGGTCTCGCGCCGCGCGGGCTTGCCGCAGCAGGGGCAGGCGACGCGCAAAAACGCCTCGCACTTGGCGAGCGGGTTGCCGCTGCCGTCGGGCACGAGGTCTTGCGGCAGCACCACGGGCAGGTCTTTTTCGGGCACGGGCACGGCGCCGCAGGTCTCGCAGTGGATGATGGGAATCGGCGTGCCCCAGTAACGCTGGCGGCTGATGCCCCAGTCGCGCAGGCGCCAGGTGGTTTTCTTCTCGCCCAGGCCCTTGGCCGCGAGCGCGGCGGCCACGGCATCGACCGCAGCTTTGCATGACAAGCCACTGAACGGGCCCGAATCGACCGTGACGCCGCGCTGCTTGTCGGCGTACCAGTCCTGCCAGCGCGCAGGATCGAACTGCTCGCCGGGCACTTGCACGACCTGCTTGATCGGGATGCCGTACTTGCGCGCAAACGCAAAATCACGCTCGTCGTGCGCGGGCACGCCCATCACGGCGCCGTCGCCATAGCCCATGAGCACGTAGTTGCCCACCCACAGCGGCAGCGCCTCGCCCGTGAGCGGATGCGTCACCGTGAGGCCCGTGGGCATGCCCTTTTTCTCCTGCGTGGCGAGCTCGGCCTCGGTGCTGCCGCCGGTCTTGCACTCTGCGATGAAGGCCGCGAGCGCGGGATTGCCACGCGCGGCGTGCGTGGCCAACGGGTGCTCGGGCGCGACGGCGCAGAAAGTGACGCCCATGATGGTGTCGGCGCGCGTCGTGAACACGTACAGGCGCCCCGCACCAATGAGCGCGCCGTCGTCGCCGCGGATGTCGTGCAAAAAGGCAAAACGCACGCCCTCGCTCTTGCCGATCCAGTTCTCCTGCATGAGCTTGACGCGCTCGGGCCAGCCCGGCAGCTTGTCGCCCGTGACGTAGTCGAGCAGCTCCTCAGCGTAGTCGGTGATCTTGAGGTAGTAGCCCGGAATCTCACGCTTTTCCACGAGCGCACCGGTGCGCCAGCCGCGCCCGTCGATCACCTGCTCGTTCGCGAGCACGGTTTGATCGACCGGGTCCCAGTTCACCACCTGCGTCTTGCGGTAGGCGATGCCTTTTTCCAGCATCTTCAGAAACAGCCATTGGTTCCACTTGTAGTAGCTCGCGTCGCAGGTGGCGATTTCGCGGCTCCAGTCGATCGCCAGGCCCATGGCCTGCATCTGCCGCTTCATGTACGCGATGTTGTCGTACGTCCACTTGGCGGGCGGCACGCCGTTTTTCAGCGCCGCGTTTTCCGCCGGCAGGCCGAAGGCGTCCCAGCCCATGGGCATGAGCACGTTGTAGCCCTTCATGCGCAGCTGGCGCGTGAGCATGTCGTTGATGGTGTAGTTGCGCACGTGGCCCATGTGCAGCTTGCCGCTCGGGTAGGGCAGCATGGAGCAGGCGTAGAACTTGGGCTTGCTTGCGTCTTCGGTCACGCGGTAGGCGTCGCGCGCGGCCCATTCGGCCTGGGCTTGGCGCTCTATGTCTTGGGGGGAGTATTTTTCTTGCATGGGGGCGGAGGAAAAAAAGGGGCCTGCGCAGGCCCGGCCGCGCCGATTTTAGGCTTAGGCTTCGGGCGGCCTCTCTGGCTGGATGCCGACGGCGCCGCGGCGCATCAGCGCGCCGGTTGCGGCTCGGCCACGAAGCCTAGGCGGTGCAATCCCGCCTGGTGCGCGAGGCCCATGACTTCGACCACGCGGCCATAGGGCACGCGGGCGTCGGCGCGCAGCTGCACTTCGGTGTCGGGCTGGCTGGCGCCAATGCGCGCAAGGCGCTCGGCCAGTTGCGCCTGCGTGAGCGGCTGGTCGCCCAGATAAGCCTGCCCCGCGCGATCGAGCACCAACGTGACCGCAGGCGCCGCTGCGCCGGTCGTAGAGGTGCCTTGCGCGCGCGGCAGCTCCAGGCGCAGGGCGCTCGCGAGCAGCGGCGCCGTGAGGATGAGGATCACCACCAGCACCAGCATCACATCGACCATGGGCGTGATGTTGATCTCGCTCATGGGCTGCGGCGCAGCGCGGCGTTCGAGGCGGCCAAAGGGCATGGTGCGGGCACCTCAAAAGTTCGAATGCGCGGTTTCGGCGGACGCTGCCGGCGCAGACGCGCCGCGCCCGCCATCGGCGAGCAATTCGCGCAGGTCGAGCGCAAAGCCTTCGAGCTCGGCCTCGATGCGCGCGAGCACGCGGCCGAAGCCGTTGTAGGCGAGCACGGCGGGAATCGCCACCGCCAGGCCCGCCGCGGTCATGACCAGCGCTTCGCCCACCGGGCCCGCGAGTTGCGCGAGCGTGACCTGCGCGCTCGAGGTCTGGGCCAGCACGCGCAGCGCGTGGTGGATGCCCCACACCGTGCCGAGCAGCCCGACGAACGGCGCCGTGGCGCCCGCCGTGGCCAGCAGCACCTGGCCCCATTGCAGCCGTGTGAGCACCCCATGCAGCGCGTCGCGCAGCGCGCGCGTGAGCCGCTGCGCGCGCGCCCCCGCCGTGGCGAGCGAACCGTCGGCCGTTTGCGTTGCTACCGAATTCGCAGCCACCACCATAGGCAGGACGAGCGCCTCACGGTCGAAATGCTCTAGGCTTTGGGCCGCCGCGGCGAGATCGGGCGCCTGCCAGAACGCCGCGAGGCAGCGCGGCAGGTCGGCACTCGCGCGGCGCAGCTGGCGCGCCTTCCAGAGGATCACCACCCAGCCCATGACGGACATGGCCAGCAGCACCAGTGCGGCAAGCTGCGTGAGCGCGTCCGCCTTGAGCCACCAAGCGAGCAAGGACATGCGCTACGCCCGCCGCCTACAGGCCCAGCACGTCGGCCATGTCGAACAGGCCGCGCTCGCGCGTCAGCACAAAGCGCGCCGCGCGCAGGCTGCCCTGCGCGTAGGTGGCGCGGCTCGACGACTTGTGCGTGATTTCGATGCGCTCGCCCGTACCTGCGAACAGCACCGTGTGGTCGCCCACGATGTCGCCGCCGCGGATGGTCGCAAAGCCTATGCTCGAAGGGTCGCGCTCGCCCGTCACGCCGTGGCGCTCATAGACCGCGCAGTCCGCCAGATTGCGCCCCAGCGCCCGGGCGACGACCTCGCCCATCTGCAGCGCCGTGCCCGAGGGCGCATCGACCTTGTGGCGGTGGTGCGCTTCGATGATTTCGATGTCGTAGCCCGTGGCCAGCGCTTTTGCGGCCAGCTCGAGCAGCTTGAGCGTGACGTTCACGCCCACGCTCATGTTGGGCGCAAACACGATCGCCGTGCGCTGCGCATAGGCTGCGATTTCGGCCTTTTGTGCCTCGCTGAAGCCCGTGGTGCCGATCACCGCCTTCACGCCCAGCGCGCTGCACACCGCGAGGTGCGCGAGCGTGCCCTCAGGGCGCGTGAAGTCGATCAGCACATCGGCGCCTTGCAAGCCGGCCTGCAGGTCGTCGGTGATCAGCACACCGCTGCTTTGACCCAGGAAGGCCGCTGCGTCGGTGCCCACGGCCGGGCTGCCACGCTGGTCGAGCGCACCTGCGAGGACGCAGTCGCTGCTGGCTCGCACGGCCTCGATCAGCATGCGGCCCATGCGGCCCGAGGCGCCGGCGACGGTGATGCGGCAAGGTTGCGCGGTGGATGGAGGAGCGGAAGGAGATGTCATGAGAAGCAAGCGAGCAAATGGAGACGGGCGGCCTTTCGGGCGCAGCAGCTTGTCAGTGCAGCGAGGATTCGAGCGGCGGGTAGCTCACGGGTGGCGCATCGCTGGAGGCCGATGCGGCGGCGCCGGGCGGGGCTGCAGCATCCTCGGCCGCCGGTTCGGAGGCCGCCGTGCGCGGCGGCGCCGGATAGCGCGCGAGCTGCTCCGGCGTGGCTTCGAGCGGCGGCACTTTGCCAGGCTTGGACTGCTTGCCCAACGATGCGACGAACTCGGTTTCCGAAGGCATGGGATCGCCCTCGTAGCGCTGCAGCACGTCGTTTTCGAAAAACACCGTCAGCCTGCGCGTTTGCGGTTGCTCACCGGGGCGCTTGATCGTGAACACGTAGTCCCAGCGGTTCGCGTGGAACAAACTCGTGACCAAGGGCGTCCCGAGAATTTCGCGCACCTGCTCGCGGCTCATGCCGGGCTGCAGGGCCTCGACCTGCTCGCGCGAAACGAAATTGCCCTGCACCACTTCCACGCGGTAAGGGGTGACCATGCCGGCCAGGCTGTTCGTGGCATTGTTCAGGCTATTGCACCCGCCCGCGGCCAAGGTGACGGCGAGCAAGACGAACCGGCCCAGGCGGGCACTGCGATGGGCATTGACGGACATGGAAAGAGCACGCGGGATATGATCGAGTCATTGTAGCGGTTGGGCCACGCAGGCCCGCCCATCAACCAATCCCATGGCCAACATCGACGAACTCAAGAGCACCGGCCTCAAGGCCACTTTACCGCGGCTGAAGATTTTGGAGATCTTCCAGCGTGGCAGCCAACGCCACATGACCGCCGAAGACGTCTATCGCGTGTTGCTCGAAGAGCGCTCCGACATAGGCTTGGCGACGGTCTATCGCGTGCTGATGCAGTTCGAGCAGGCGGGCATCCTGATCCGCAGCAATTTCGAAAGCGGCAAGGCGATTTACGAAATCAACGAAGGCCAGCACCACGACCACTTCGTCTGCACCTCGTGCGGCAAGGTCGAGGAGTTTTACGACCCCGAGATCGAGCGGCGCCAGCAAGCGATTGCCAAAGCCAAGGGCTGGCGCGTGCTAGACCATACGCTCGCCCTGTATGGGCAGTGTGCCAGTTGCGCCCAAAAGCAAACGCACACGGATTGAGCGCGCGCGGTACGCCGAGATTCACTCCGTCTGCGCGGCTTCACCCAACATCGCCCGGCGATGGCGCGCAACGAACTCCTGATAGGTATTGATACCGCGCATCTGCAAAATGGTGTTGCGCACTGCGGCCTCGACGAGCACGGCCATGTTGCGCCCGGCAACCACCTGGATCACCACCTTGCGGATCGGCACGCCCAGCACATCCTGCATGAGCGGCTCGTGAGGCAAACGCTCGTACTCGCGCTCCATCGTTTCCTTGCGCACCAGGTGCACGATGAGGCGCAAGCGCATCTTGCGGCGCACGGCAGCTTCGCCAAAGATCGCGCGAATGTCGAGCAAGCCAATGCCGCGAACTTCGAGCAGGTTTTGCAGCAGTTCAGGGCAGCGACCCTCGATCGTGGCCTGGTTGATGCGGTACAAGTCCACCGCATCGTCGGCCACGAGGCCATTGCCACGCGAAATCAGCTCGAGCCCGAGTTCGCTCTTGCCCAGGCCCGACTCCCCCGTGATCAGCACGCCCAGGCCCAGAATGTCCATGAACACGCCGTGCATGGTGGTGCGCTCTGCGAAGTATTTGGACAAATATGCGCGCAGCACGTCGATCACGAAAGCCGAGGATTCGCGCGTGGCAAACATCGGAATTTGGGCACGCTCGCACATCGAGATCAATGCGTCCGGCGCCACTTGGCCGTCGGCCAGTATCAACACAGGCGGCTCCAGCGTCACGATGCGCGCAATGCGGCGCTTGCAATCTTCAGGCGTGGCGTTGGTGAGGTAGGCGATCTCACGCGCGCCCAGGACTTGCACCCGATAGGGATGGATGTAATTGAGGTGACCGACCAAATCGGCGCCCGAGTGTGCTGCACGCACGACCTCCTCATCGAAGCGCCGCTCGGAAGCACCCAGGCCAGCGAGCCACTCCCACTTCAAGGTGCTGCGAAACTCCTCGAACAAGACGTCCGCGCTAATGGCGTGGGGTTTCATGGCATCCGATTCAGACGGGCTGGGCCGACTGCCAGCGGGCGATCAGGTCGTGCAATTCGGCGGCATCCGTGGAGGTCTTGAGCTTTTCCCGTAAGTTCGCGTCGCTGAGCAATTCCGCAATCTCGGAGAGGATCTGCAAATGCTTTTGCGTCGCAGCTTCGGGTACGAGCAAAAAAATCAAAAGGCTCACGGGCTGCTCGTCCGGCGCGTCAAAGCCAATCGGCTTTTGCAGCTGAAACACCGCTGCCATGGGCGCTTTGAGCCCCTTGATGCGGCCATGCGGGATCGCCACGCCGTGGCCCAGCCCGGTCGAACCAAGGCGTTCGCGCGCAAACAAACTGTCGGTAATCAGCGCACGCGACAGACCCTGCTGACTTTCGAACAAAAGCCCGGCCTCTTCAAAGGCACGCTTTTTGCTTGTAGCATCGACGCCCACGAGCACTTGTGTCACGGGCAAGATAGCGGCGAGTCGGTTCATGGCAATGAGTGGGCGATTATGCACTGGTTACAACCCTTCCCAGGTAGCGCAGCAAAAACCGCCCGAAGGCGGTTGCGGCTGCGCTGCAAGCGACAGCCGAAGGTCAGGCCTGAAGTTCACGTTTCACAGGTTCGTGGTGGTGATTTTGCACCCGGTCTTTGTGGCGCACGACCTGCCGATCCATTTTGTCCATCAGCTCGTCCACGGCCGCATAGAGATCGGCATGGGCGCTTTCTGCGAACAAGTCGCAACCCTTGACGTGGATATTGCACTCGGCGCGCTGGCGCTTTTCTTTCTCTTTTTGCTTTTCCACGGTAAGAAGCACTTTGATGTCGACCACTTGGTCGAAGTGGCGCGTGACGCGCTCCAGCTTGCTGATGACGTAATTGCGAAGCGCAGGCGTGACTTCGAGGTGGTGACCGCTGATCGTCAGGTTCATGGGAAAGTCTCCTAAGTTCCTAAGGCTTCGAGGGAAAGGAGCGCAGCCCCGCAGCGAGGCCACGCAGCAACGAAAGCAGTTTCACTATGCGCCGGTATGCCATGAAAAGCAATATGGCGTCGTACATCCCTTGCGCTGAACAGGAAACGACTGCACATTGCCCGCCGGCCTGGAACGTAGAATCGATCTTTCGCCTTTCTCGCCTTTCTTCACTTTCCCTATGATGCCGTCGAGCCCACCCGCCCTGCATACCTCCCATTTGCATTCGCTGCCGCTGCTGGCGCGCGGCAAGGTGCGGGACAACTACGCTGTCGGCACGGACCGCATCCTCATGGTCGCAACCGACCGGATTTCGGCATTCGATGTGATCATGGACGACCCGATTCCGGGCAAAGGGGTGCTGCTGACGCAGATGGCCTTGTTCTGGTTCGACAAGCTGCAAGCGATCTGCCCCAACCATCTGACCGGCGAAACGCCCGAGAGCGTGGTGCAGCCCGATGAGGTCGAGCAGGTGCGCGGCCGCTCCATGCTCGTGCGACGCCTGCACCCCGTGCCCATAGAAGCCGTCGTGCGCGGTTATCTGGCCGGCAGCGGCTGGCAGGAATACCAGGCCACGCAAACGGTCTGTGGCGTGCCGCTGCCCGCGGGTCTCTCGAATGCCGCGCGCTTGCCTGAGCCCATTTACACCCCTGCGGCCAAAGCAGCGGTGGGCGCGCACGACGAGAACATCACCTACGAGCGCACGGTGCAAATGGTGGGGCCCGAACGCGCGGCACGCATTCGCGATCTGAGCCTCGCCCTGTATCGCAGCGCAGCACAGTTTGCGCTCACGCGGGGCCTGATCATCGCCGACACCAAGTTCGAGTTCGGTCTTGCGGCCGATGGCAGCCTGGTGCTGATGGACGAGGTACTCACGCCTGACAGCTCACGCTATTGGCCCGTCGAAGGCTATGAGGAGGCCTTGGCGGCCGGCGCAAACCCGCCGAGTTTCGACAAGCAATTTTTGCGCGATTGGCTCGAGCACGCGCAAATCGATGGCAAGCCGTGGAACAAAACGCCACCCCCGCCCCGCCTGCCGCGCGAGGTGATCGAAAAGACCGCCGAAAAATACCGCGAGGCGTTGCAGCGGCTCATGGGTTGATCGCAAGGATCACGGGCGTGGAGATACCGATGAACATTCTCAGCACCGCAGGCAGCAAAGCGCCCGTATCCGACAGCATGACCCGCTCTGTGCACTGGGTCGTGCGCATGAACCACCGCAACCGCACGATGTCTTTCGTCTGGGTGCTGTTGATGCTCGCATCCCACATGTGGGAGCGCGGCTATGGCCCGGTGGCCTGGATGCTGCTGTGCCTGCAGTTTCTGGTCTATCCCCACGTGGTGTATTTCGTCGCGGCACGTTCGAAAAACCAGTTGCGCACCGAACTCGGCAACATGCTGCTCGACGGGCTGATGTTCGGCATCTGGATGGCGGCGCTGAAGTTCCCGCTCTGGATCAGCTTCACGCTGTTCATCTGCGCGGGCATCAACATGACGGTGTTCCGCGGCGCCGCAGGGGCCTTGCTGGCTGCGGCGGTCATCGCCTGCGGCACGCTGGTGGGGGCGGCAGTGTTCGGCCTGCATGCCGAACCCGCTACGGGGACGCTGACGACCAGCCTGAGCATTGCCACGCTGTCGCTGTACCTGCTGGTCGTGGCCAAGGACGCCTATGCCCGCTCAGTGATGCTTTTCCAGACGCGCCAGCAGTTGCGCGCCAAGATGGATGAAGTCATGGCGCTACAGCAGCAGCTGCAGGAGCAATCGACGCAGGACCCGCTCACCGGCCTGTTCAACCGCCGCTACCTCGGGGATGCCATGGCGCGCGAGCTGTCGCGCTGCGCGCGTTCGGGGCTGCCGCTGAGCATCCTGCTCGTAGACATAGACCACTTCAAGCGCATCAATGACGCCTTCGGTCATCAGGCGGGCGATGCCGTCATCGTGCACCTTGCCCAGCTGCTGCGCGAGCACGCGCGCGCGGCCGACGTCGTCTGTCGCTATGGTGGCGAAGAATTCTTGTTGCTGTGCCCCGAAATGCCACTGGCAGCGGCACTGGAGCGCGCACAGCAGTACCGCACGAGCTTTGCCGCGCAGCCACTGCAAGCCGGAGCGGTGTCGATTGCGGTGACTTTGTCTGCAGGCGTCGCGACGTTCCCGCAGCAAGGCGAATCGGCTGAGGCGCTGATTCGCAGCGCCGACCAAGCGCTGTACCGCGCCAAGGCCGCGGGCAGGAACCGCATTGAAGTGGCAAGCCTGGCGCAGTGAGGGCCTCCGACCGGCCCAGGAGCCCGGGCGCCGTGGCCTCTCAGGGTTTGTTTCCGGTCGGGAAGGGCCACGCAACTTGCGGATTCAGGGTCGTTTGTGCCGCAGGAACGGCTGAAGGAACCGCTTTGGCGCGTTTTTTTGCTGGCGCAGCAGCCTTCTTCGCGGGAACCGCCGCTTGTTTCGCAGGAGCAGCGGCTTTTTTTACCGGGGCAGCCACTTTCTTTGCGGGCGTTGCGACTTTCTTGGCGGCTGGAGCCGCTTTCTTTGCAGAGGTCGCCACTTTTTTCGCAGGGGTACCCGCGGCTGTCGCAGGTGCGGCCGCCTGCACTTTCTTTGCAGCCGCAGCGACTTTTTTGGTGGGGGCGGCCGCCTTCGTCGCAGGTACAGCAGCCTTTTTCGCGGGTGCTGTGCTGGCCTTCTTGGCGGGTACCGCTGCCTTTTTTGCGGCGGCTGTGGCTTTCTTCGTGGCCAGGGCTATGGCCGACTTTTTCGCGGGCGCTGCGCTTGCCTCCTTCACAGGTGCGGCGGCCTTTTTTGCAGGTGCCGCGGCTTTCTTCGTGGCCGGGGATGCGGCCGATTTTTTGCCAGTTGCCATCAGTTTCTCCTTGGGTCGATTTGCAGTGGGCACACTCTCGTAATGCTGGGTCGGAGGCAGTCCGTGAAGATGAGGCTCGGCTCCTTGCGCATGAACATGCAAAGCCCCTCGCCAGATCCCCGGGGGAACAACAAATGGGCGGCAGGGGTCATGGTCATGGCTTTCGTGCACCCTGACAGGATCAATCCCAGGAGAGTGCGCCTCCAGACTGGTATTCGATGACCCGCGTCTCGAAGAAATTGCGCTCCTTCTTGAGGTCGATCATCTCGCTCATCCAGGGGAAGGGGTTTTCTTCGTTGGGGAAAAGGGGTTCAAGGCCGATTTGCGTGGCACGGCGGTTCGCGATGTAACGCAGATAGCCTTTGAACATGGAGGCGTTCAAGCCCAGCACGCCACGCGGCATGGTGTCTTCGGCGTAGCGGTATTCGAGCTCGACCGCTTTGAGGAAGAGCTCCTTGACCTCGGCTTTGAACGCTGGCGTCCACAGCTGCGGGTTCTCGAGCTTGAGCTGGTTGATCAGGTCGATGCCGAAGTTGCAGTGCATGGACTCGTCGCGCAGGATGTATTGGTACTGCTCGGCCGCGCCAGTCATTTTGTTTTGCCGGCCCAGCGCCAGGATTTGCGTGAAGCCGACGTAGAAGAACAGCCCTTCCATCAGGCAGGCGAAGACGATCAGGCTCTTGAGCAGGGTCTGGTCGGCCTCGGGCGTGCCGGTGTGGAAATGCGGGTCCATGATCGCGTCGATGAACGGGATCAGGAATTCGTCCTTGGCGCGGATCGCGGGAACTTCATGGTAGGCGTTGAAGATTTCGCCCTCGTCGAGCCCCAGCGACTCGACGATGTACTGGTAGGCGTGCGTGTGGATGGCTTCTTCGAAGGCCTGGCGCAGCAGGAACTGGCGGCATTCGGGCGCCGTGATGTGGCGGTAGGTGCCGAGCACGATGTTGTTGGCGGCCAGGCTGTCGGCGGTGACGAAGAAGCCCAGGTTGCGCTTGACGATGCGGCGCTCGTCCTCGGTCAGGCCGTTCGGGTCTTTCCAGAGCGCGATGTCGCGCGTCATGTTGACCTCTTGCGGCATCCAGTGGTTGGCGCAGGTCGCGAGGTATTTTTCCCAGGCCCATTTGTATTTGAAGGGCACGAGCTGGTTGACGTCGGTCTGGCCGTTGATGATGCGCTTGTCGGCGGCGTTGACACGGCGCTCGGACATTTTTTGCGCCGCGGCCTGGGGCCTGGGGGCGGCGAATGCGGCCGCCGCATTTTCGGGGGCGCGGGGTGCAAGAAACGACTGCGTGCCGAGCATAGTACCGCCGGGAGGCAGTGCAATGCCCGGTGCGACAGATGCGGCGGGGGTGGTTTCTTCGTCCCAATTCAGCATGGTTTTTTCCGTGCAAGGATTATGAAAGCAGTGCTGCAAAATGAAAAGCACTCCAGCGCGTTCTGGCAAGGTTTTTTTGCATTCGAGCGCGTCTGGAGTGTCGGCAGCGCAGGTTATTGGCAGGCTTCGCAGGTCGGATCGTCTATGGCGCAGAACTTGACGTCCGTCGCCGGCAGTGTGGGCGTTGCGGCGGTGGCAAAAGCCGCTGGCGCGCCGCCTTGGCCCGTGCCCACGGCATTGAGCTGCTGGCGGTTCACGGTGCTCATCTCGACGTGCGTGGCGCTTTGCGTGCGCAGGTAGTACGTCGTCTTGAGGCCGCGCAGCCAGGCGAGCTTGTAGGTTTCGTCGAGCTTCTTGCCCGAGGCGCCGGCCATGTAGATGTTCAGGCTCTGCGCCTGGTCGATCCACTTCTGGCGGCGCGCGGCGGCTTCGACCAGCCAGCGCGGCTCGATCTCGAAGGCGGTGGAATACAGCGCCTTCAGGTCGGGCGGCACGCGGTCTATCGGGTGCAGCGAACCCTTGAAGTGCTTGAGGTCCAGCACCATCACGTCGTCCCACAGGCCCAGGCGCTTGAGGTCGCGCACGAGGTAGCCGTTGATGACGGTGAACTCACCCGAGAGGTTGCTCTTGACCGACAGGTTGCCGAACGAAGGCTCGATCGAGGCATCGACGCCGACGATGTTGCTGATGGTGGCCGTGGGCGCGATGGCCACGCAGTTGGAGTTGCGCATGCCGTCCTGTGCGATCTTGCGGCGCAGCGCGTCCCAGTCCAGGCGCATGCTGCGATCGACTTCGAGGAGCCCGCCGCGCGACTGCGCGAGCATGTCCAGCGTGTCGAAGGGCAAGATGCCGCGCTCCCAGAGCGAGCCTTGGTAGCTCGAATACCTGCCGCGCTCGCGCGCGAGCTCGCTCGAAGCCCAGTAAGCGTAATAGCACAGCGCTTCCATAGAAGCATCGGCGAATTCCACCGCCTCTTGCGAGGCGTAGGGGATGCGCAGCTCGTACAGCGCGTCCTGAAAGCCCATCACGCCCAGCCCCACGGGGCGGTGGCGCAGGTTGGAGTCGCGCGCCTTGCGCACGGCGTAGTAGTTGATGTCGATCACGTTGTCGAGCATGCGCATGGCCACGGACACGGTTTTGCGCAGCTTGTCGTGGTCCAGCACCTTGGTGGGCTGGCCATTGGCATCGAGCGGGCCGTCCTTGAGGTGCTGCAGCAGGTTGACCGAGCCGAGGTTGCACACCGCGGTTTCGCTGTCGCTGGTGTTGAGCGTGATTTCGGTACACAGGTTGGACGAGTGCACCACGCCCACATGCTGCTGGGGCGAGCGCACGTTGCAGGCGTCCTTGAAGGTGATCCAGGGGTGGCCCGTCTCGAACAGCATGCTGAGCATCTTGCGCCACAGATCGACCGCCTGCACGGTCTTGCTGGGTTTGATCTCGCCGCGCGCGGCCTTCTCTTCGTAGGCCACGTAGGCAGCCTCGAAGTCGGCGCCGAATTTGTCGTGCAGGTCGGGCACGTCGGAAGGCGAGAACAGCGTCCATGGCCCCTTTTCCAGCACGCGCTTCATGAACAGGTCGGGAATCCAGTTGGCCGTGTTCATGTCGTGCGTGCGGCGGCGGTCGTCGCCGGTGTTCTTGCGCAGCTCGAGGAACTCCTCGATGTCCAGGTGCCAGGTCTCGAGGTAGCAGCAGACGGCGCCCTTGCGTTTGCCGCCCTGGTTCACGGCCACGGCCGTGTCGTTGACCACCTTGAGGAAGGGCACCACGCCTTGCGATTCGCCGTTCGTGCCCTTGATGTGGCTGCCCAAGGCGCGCACGCGCGTCCAGTCGTTGCCCAGGCCGCCGGCAAATTTGGACAGCAGGGCGTTTTCCTTGATGGCTTCGTAGATGCCGTCGAGGTCGTCGGGTACCGTGGTCAGGTAGCAGCTCGAGAGCTGCGAGCGCCGCGTGCCGCTGTTGAACAGCGTGGGCGTGCTGCTCATGAAGTCGAAGCTGGACAGCACTTCGTAGAACTCGATTGCGCGCGCTTCGCGCTCCACCTCGTTGAGCGCCAGCCCCATGGCCACGCGCATGAAAAAGGCCTGCGGCAGCTCGATGCGCGTCTTGCGCACATGCAGAAAGTAGCGGTCGTACAGGGTTTGCAAGCCCAGGTAGTCGAACTTCAGGTCGCGCTCGGGGCGCAGCGCGGCCGCCAGGCGCGGCAGGTCGAACTGCAGCAGGCGCTCGTCGAGCAGCTCGTTGTCCACGCCTTTGCGGATGAACTGCGGAAAGTAATCGACGTAGCTTTGCGCCATTTCGCCGGGTGCGACATCGCGCCCCAGCACCTCGCGCACGATGGTGTGCAGCAGCAGACGCGCGGTGGCGTAGGTGTAGCCAGGGTCTTTTTCGATCAGCGTGCGCGCCGCGAGGATGGCGGCCTTGTAGACCTCGTCCATGGGCACGCCGTCGTAGAGGTTGCGCAAGGTCTCGACGACGATGGGCTGCGCCTGCACGTCCGCGCCCAGGCCCTGGCATGCCGTGGCGATGAGCGACTCGAGCCGCTGCAGGTCGAGCGCCACGCGCGCGCCGCCGTCGAGCACGTGCAGCTGCGGTGCCGCTGGCGCCTGCTGCGCCGCCTGCTGGGCGCGCTCCTGCGCACGGCGCTCGCGGTAGAGCACGTAGGCGCGCGCCACCTCGTGGTGGCCGCCGCGCATCAGACCGAGTTCAACCTGGTCTTGTACGTCTTCGATGTGGAAGGTGCCGCCGCCCGGGCGCGAGCGCAGCAGCGCGCGCGTGACGGCCTGCGTCAGGCCATCGACCACTTCGCGCACGCTGGCCGAGGCCGCACCCTGCGTGCCGTGCACCGCGAGAAAGGCTTTCATCATCGCGATGGCGATTTTTTGCGGCTCGAAAGGCACGACGGCGCCGTTGCGGCGGATGATCTGGTAGTGCGCAAAGGCGCTGGCGCCGGCAGACGTTGCAGCGGCGGCTGGCCCTTGCGGGGCTGGAAAGCCAAGGGGCTCGGGAGATGGCATGGCAGCTTGCATGGGAGTCCTCTCGTCCTTTGGGGAACGGTCGTGAAAGCGGGGGGGGCGCGCAGGGCGCCGTGGCGAGTGCTTCGGGCGGTGACTATAACACTAGATTTAGTGTTTTGAAGTCATGAAAAACGCTACAGGTAGCGTTTGCTTTTGTACGCACCGGGCGCACGAGGCCATTGGGAGCTGCGCCTCAGCCTCGGTGGGCCGGCTGCGCAGCGAAGGGAAAACACGCGGCTGGCCAGGCGAGCGCGGCTCGCAGACGTGCCCAGTCGAAGCCGGCGCCAGGATCGTGCTTGCGCCCGGGCGCGACATGCTCGTGACCGGCCACGTGGGTGATGGGGTAACGCCCGGCGAGGTCGCGGCACAGCCCGGCCAGGACCTCATACTGCGCCGAATCGAAGGGCCCGCCTTCGAGTCCTTCGAGCTCTATGCCCACCGAATAGTCGTTGCAGTTGCTCCTGCCTTGATAGCTAGAAGCGCCCGCGTGCCAGGCGCGCTGGTCACAATCGACGAACTGCCACAGGCGCCCTGTGCGTGCTATGAAAAAATGCGCCGACACTTCGAGGCCGCGGATGCTCTGGAAGTAGGGGTGTGCGTCCCAGTCAAGGGTGCCGGTGAAGAGCTGCTGCACGGCCTGCGTGCCGTATTCGCCCGGTGGCAGGCTGATCGAGTGCAGCACGATCAAACTGACCTCGGCTCCGGCCGGCCGAGGGCCGAAATGCGGCGACGCGAGCCAGAGGGCGCCCACATGCCGGCCGCCGGCCCGCCACGGCGTGGCCGTCTCAGTCTTGGGCATCGCGTGCGTCCTGCGGCATGTCGGGCTCGCCAGGCAGCGCGATCTGCAACCGGTCGATGCGGTAGCGCATCTGGCGCAGACTGATACCCAGGCGCGCGGCGGCTGCGGTGCGGTTGAAGCCGCATGCGTGCAGGGCGCGCACCAGAATGTCGCGCTCCTGCCGGTCGAGCCAGGCCTGCAGGTCTTTGGGCAGTTCTTGTGGCGTGGCGCTCGGCGGCGCGACTTCTGTCGTCTCTCCTGCCCCTGCCGCCTCCCCAGCCGCTTGTGCCGCGCCGCCGGGCGCTGCAGTGGCAGGAGTAGCAAGGGAGGAACCGAGCGCCGCCTCGAGTTCGAGTTCGGGGCCGTCGCTGAGCGCCAGCGCGCGGTGCAGCAGGTTTTCGAGCTCGCGCACGTTGCCCGTGAGCGGGTGCTGCACCAGTGCGGCGAGCGCCCGCTCGGTCAGGCGCGGTGCGGGGACGCCGCTCTCCTGCGCGATGCGCGCAAGCAACGCCGCGCACAACGCAGGCAGGTCTTCGCGCCGCGCGCGCAAGGGCGGCACCAGGACTTCGATCACGTTCAGGCGGTAATACAAGTCCTGCCGGAAGCGCCCGGCCTGCACGTCGGCTGCGAGGTCGCGGTGCGTGGCGCTCACGATGCGCACGTCCACGCTCTCTTCCTGCGTAGCGCCGAGCGGGCGCACGCTGCGCTCCTGGATGGCGCGCAGCAGCTTGGACTGCATGGCCAGCGGCAGTTCGCCGATTTCGTCGAGGAACAGCGTGCCGCCGCGCGCGGCCTGGAAGTAGCCCTCGCGGTCGGCCGTGGCGCCGGTGTAGGAGCCCTTGCGCGCGCCGAAAAATTCCGCTTCGAGCAGGTGCTCAGGTATTGCGCCGCAATTGACGGCAACGAGCGGGCCGTCGGCACGCTGACTGCAGGCGTGCAGCGCCTGCGCCACCAGCTCCTTGCCGGTGCCCGATTCGCCCAGGATCAGCACCGGCGCCATGCTTTTGGCGACTTTGGCGATGCGCTGCTTGACCTGGGTCATCGCGGGCGAATCGCCGACGAGCCGCGCCAGGGCGACCTTGGCGCTGGCCTCTGCCGTCCCCTTGTCGGCGTGCAGCTCGGATGTGCTGCGCGCGGCGCGCGGCGCGGGCACGCCGCCCATGCCTTGCACCGCCGAGGCCACGACGGCACGGAATTGCTTGAGATCGACGGGTTTGGTGAGGTAGTCGAACGCGCCCGCGCGCAGGGCCTCGACGGCGTTTTCGGCCGATCCGTAAGCGGTCATGACCACGCAGCGCTCGCACCTTTGCTGTGCACGCACTTCCTGCAGCAGCTCCATGCCAAAGCCGTCGGGCAGGCGCATGTCGGTGATGACGGCGTCAAATCGCTGGCGTTGCAGCTGCGTGCGCGCTTCCTGCAAGGTGGCGGCGGTTTCCACGCGGTAGCCTTCGCGCAGCAAGGTCAGCTCGTACAGGGTGCGCAGGTCGGGTTCGTCATCGACGACGAGGATGGAGGCGGGGCTGGTCATACGGAAAGAGTCAAACCACGAAGGTGTCGAACAGCGAAGCCGGGGCAGCGGACTGGGCCGTGGGGCGGAAGATGACCGTGAAGGCGTTGCCTTCGACATCGCCGCGGCGGGTGGGCCGGGACAGGCGCTGGTAGCCGATGCTCGCGCCGTGGCGCTGGCACAGCTCGCGGCAAATATAAAGGCCCAGGCCGCTGGAGCGGCTTTGCGACGAGAAAAAAGGCTCGAACAAGTGGCGCTCGACCGATGGATCGAGCGGTGCGCCGTCGCTCCAGACCTGCAGGCTGGCCTGGCCGCTGGGTGTGGTGCGCGTGCTTACTTGTAGCCCGTCAGGCTCCGGACTTTTGTGGCGCAGCGCGTTGTCGAGCAGGTTGTAGAGCACGCGGCGCAGGTGCTCGGTGTCGAACCCCACCTGCACATTCCCCGCCTGCAGGGCCACATTGACGCGGCGCCGGGCCGGCTCCTGCGCCTGCCATTCGCTGCAAATGCGCGCCACGCAGTCGTCGAGTGCCAGCGTGGCGTCGGGCGCGAGTTGCGCCTGTTGCTGCACGCGCGCGATGTCGAGCACGTCCTCGACGATGCGCGCAAGCCGCTCGGCGTTCTCGCGCACCATCTGCGCAAGGCGCCGTTGCGCCGGATCGTGCAAGTCTTCTTCGAGCAGCGCGTTGGCCTGCGTGATGGCTGCGAGCGGGTTGCGGATTTCATGCGCCACCGCCGCCGACATGCGGCCCATCGCGGCGAGCTTTTCGGTGCGCAGCCGCGCCTGCATGGCGCGCAGGTCGTGCAAAAACATCACGCAAAGGCGCTCGTTGGCGCGCGCCGTCAAAGCGGGCTGGGGGGGGGCGCCAGGGGCGGTGCGCGATGGAGTCAGCCAGGTGCGCACATGCAGCGCCACGGGGCTTTCGTCGGGGTGCTGCAGATAGACGTCGGCGGCTTGCGCGTGGCCTTGTACGAAGCTGCGCTGCGCCAGTGCGACCAGCGGCTGCCAGGCGGCGCTGCGCGTGTCGTCTGTCAGAGAGAAAGGTACGGCGGTCGGGTGCCTACCTCCGAGCAAAAGCAGGGCGGCCGGGTTGGCCATGTGCACGTCGGCGTGCGCATCGAGCACCAGCACGCCCTCCTCCAGACTCTGGATCACGAGCGCGCTGACCTCGGACTGCAGCTGCGCCGTCATCAGGCTTTGCTGGGCGTGCTGCTGCTCCCGCACCAGGCGCGCGGCCAGCTCGTGCGCGAGGTAGGCGACGATGAAATAGCCCATGCCGGCGAGCGCGCCTTGCAGGTAGTTTTGCGCCGCGTCCCCAATGCCATGCGCATTAAGCCACCAGGCCCAGGCGAGCAGCAGCAGGCTGACGACGGCCGTCGTCCCCAGCGCCAGCAGCAGCGTGCCATGCACGGCGGCGAGCAAGATGGGCAGGCCGAACAAGGGCGTGTAGTTCATCCCGCCTGCCTGCAGCCATTGCAGGGCACAAACGACGGCCAGATCCATCCCGATGCTCACCATCCATTGTGGCCCTATGGCAGGTGTTGGCGGCGCATTTCGCTTCCAAATGCGTAGCACCAGCGCGGCGCCAAAATAGGCCAGAGAGATCGCCAGCGCGGCAGGCTCCGAGGTGTGGTTGAGCGCCTGCCACAAGATCTGCAGCACCAGCAAGGCCAGCGCCACCATGACCCGCCCCGTGAGAAAGCCGCGCCACAACCGCACGAAAGGCTTGTCGTCCAGGGCCGAGAGGGTGAGCAAAGCCATGGTCAGCGCGGCCGTGCAGGCGCGGGCGCAGGGCGCGGCAGGTGCGCCGTCGAACAATAAAACTTTCCCTCCTGCAGCAGGGCTTCGGAGCGCGGCAGGTGCACGCCGCAGTGGGCGCAGGCCACCATGTCTTCAGGGGCCGCGCGCCGCGGTGCGGGCTTGGAGCGCACGCTGGGCGCCTGTTGACTGCGCCACCAGGCCGCACCCACGGCCACGACGATAAGCACGAGCAGGTACTTCATACGCCGCGGTGCAGGATGACTTCGAGCACGAAGCGCGAGCCCACGTAGGCCAGCAGCAGCAACGCGGCACCGGCGTAGAGCACACGCACGGCGCTGCGCCCGCGCCAGCCAAAGCGCGCGCGCCCGAGCAGCAGCACGGCAAAGGTGAGCCAGGAGAGCAGCGAGAACACCGTCTTGTGTTCCCAGCGCCAGGCGCGCCCGTAAAGTTGCTCACCAAACAGCATGCCCGCGAGCAGCGTGGCCGTGAGCAGCACGAAGCCTGCCGCGACGAAGCGAAACGTCAGGCGCTCGAGCGTGAGCAGCGGCATGCCGCTGTCCGGGTCTTGGCCCGAGCGAATGCGGCGTTCGGCGCGCGTCATGAGCCAGGCATGCACCACCGCGATGGCAAACAGGCCATAGCAGGCGATGCCCAGCGCCAGATGCAGCGGCAGCCAGGCAGAGGCCGTGGCGTGCAGCGGCTGGCCCGGAAACACCTGCGCGAGCAGCAAGGCCAGCGCCGCCAGCAGCGCCAGCGCCCAGCGCGCGCGCAGCTGCGGAAACTGCTGGCGTTCGATGGCGTACACCGTGAGCGCGAGCCAGGCAGTCATCGACAGCGCCGGCGCAAAGCCAAAGCGCGGCGCCTCGCCCCACAACCCCCAGCCGAGCGCCCCGGCGTGCAGCACCCAGGCCAGGCGCAGGGCGCGGCGCGCCCAACCCTCGCGCAGGCGCGCGGCTGCGAGCGCCGGCGCAGCGTAGGCCAGCGCTGCCGCGAGCGCGAGCAGCCAGCCGATCGGAGAGGCACTCGGTAAAATCATGGGCCGCAGTTTATCCCGCGGCGCTCGTCAAAACGCCTTTGCGGCATGCTTTGCAGCGCTGCACTGCACTGCACCGATCCTCCACCTCCAGCCCCTTGCTCCTATGGCCTCCGCTCTGACCGACAAACTCTCGCGCCTCGTCAAAGAAATGCGCGGCCAGGCCCGCATCACCGAATCCAACGTGCAGGACATGCTGCGTGAAGTGCGCATGGCCTTGCTCGAAGCCGACGTGGCCCTGCCCGTGGTACGTGACTTCATTGCGCGCGTCAAAGAAAAGGCCCTGGGGCAGGAGGTGCTGGGCAGCCTCAAGCCCGGCCAGGCGCTGGTGGGCATCGTGCACCGCGAGCTCGCCGCCACCATGGGCGAGGGCGTGTCCGATCTGAACCTGGCCACGCAGCCGCCTGCCGTGATCCTCATGGCCGGCTTGCAGGGCGCCGGCAAGACGACGACCACGGCAAAAATCGCCAAGTACCTGATCGAAAAGCGCAAGAAAAAAGTGCTCACCGTTTCGGGTGACGTGTACCGGCCTGCGGCCATAGAGCAGCTCAAGACCGTGACGCGCCAGGCCGGGGCCGAATGGTTTCCGAGCTCGCCCGAGCAAAAGCCGCTCGAGATCGCGCGCGCCGCACTCGACTACGCCAAAAAGCACTATTTCGACGTGCTGCTGGTGGACACCGCCGGGCGCCTCGCGATCGACGAGGCGCTGATGCAGGAGATCAAGGAGCTGCACGCGGCGCTGCAGCCGGTCGAAACCCTGTTCGTCGTCGATGCCATGCAGGGCCAGGATGCCATCAACACGGCGCGCGCCTTCAAAGAAGCGCTGCCCCTCACGGGCATCGTGCTCACCAAACTGGACGGCGACGCGCGCGGCGGCGCGGCGCTGTCGGTGCGCCAGATCACGGGCGCGCCGATCAAGTTCGCCGGGGTGTCGGAAAAAATCGACGGCCTCGAAGTGTTCGACGCCGAACGCCACGCGGGCCGCGTGCTGGGCATGGGCGACATCGTCGCGCTGGTCGAACAGGTCACGGCCAACGTCGATCTGGACGCCGCGCAAAAGCTCGCCGCCAAAGTCAAGAGCGGCAATGGCTTCGACCTCAACGACTTCCTCGCGCAGATTCAGCAGATGAAGCAGATGGGCGGGCTCTCCAGCCTCATGGAAAAGCTGCCCACGCAGCTGAGCGCGCAGGCGGGCAAGGTCGACATGGGCAAGGTCGAAAAAGACATCCGCCGCAAGGAAGGCATCATCCAGAGCATGACGCCGCTGGAGCGCCGCAAGCCCGAGATCATCAAGGCCTCGCGCAAAAAGCGCATCGCCGAGGGCGCGGGCGTGCAGGTGCAAGAGGTCAACCGCCTGCTCAAGGAGTTCGAGCAGATGCAGGAAATGATGAAAAAAATGAAGGGCGGCGGCCTGATGAAAATGATGAAGAGAATGGGCGGCATGAAAGGCCTGGGCGGCGGCATGCCCAAAATGCCTTTCTGACAACTTCTGAAATTTCAAGCCATTTTGGCCTCTAGCGCTGATCCAGAAAGCGCAGACAGCTATAAATTTAGGATTTTCGCACTCAGCGCGTGAGCGGCAGGGCCAACCCCATGGCCGCGAACAGGCCGCCGCAGACGCGGTTGAAGCGTTTGCCGAAACGCTCGAGCGCCGGGCGGATCAGGTGCGCGAGCCGCGCGAGCAAAAATTCCACGCAGCACTCGGTGACCATGAAGGTGCCGGCCATCACCACGAACTGCAGCCACAGGCTGCGCGCCGGGTCGATGAACTGGGGCAGAAAGGCGCCGTAAAAAAGCAGCGCCTTGGGGTTGGAGACGGCGGCGAACAGCCCCTGGCGAAACAGCTGCGCGCGGCGCGGAAAGAGCGCCTCGTCCACCGCCTGCAACTGCAGCGGTGGCGCGCGCCACAGCTGAATCCCGAGCCACACGAGATACGCCCCGCCCACCCACTTGAGCACCGTGAGCGCGTGTGACAAGGCCTGCAGCAGCGCACCTATGCCCAGCATCGACAGGGCGATCAGCAGCATGAAGCCGAGCGCACCGCCGGCGATCGTGAACAGCGTGCGCCGGTGCCCGTGCAGGGCGCCGTGCGTGAGCGCGAGCAGGCTGTTGGGGCCGGGCGTAAGCGACAGGCCCACGGCGGCGAGCAGATAGATCAACCAGGTGTGCCAACTCATAGCGAATGGAATGCGGTTGCGAAATTGCGCTGGCAGCGCAGCAAAACAAGCCCCGAGTGTGCCGCAGGTCAGGCGATAGGGCGCGGGCGAGCCGGCACAATCCTACCCTTCTCGGAAACCTCCCCGCCCGTGCGACCGACATGGCCCGATTCGAACCACGCTCCTTTTTTACCTGCAGGCAGCCCTGACGCTGCCGTGGCTGTCCTACCGCGCTTATGGCTGGGTAGAGCGCCCCGGTATTCCCCGCCCTACGCTGCGCCCTCCAAGAGCCGCACCGTATTGACATCGGCTTGGCCCTCATAGAAAGCGTCCAAGGCGTGACGGAACACGTCTATTTGCGGCGCAGCGAGCATGAATAGCGTCATGCACGACTGGAACTTGCGGTCGTCGGGCGCGCCAAAGATCTCGTGCGCGGTCTTCTTGCCCGCATGCGCGAGCACGGCCCGGGTGCAATCTAAGAACCTGTTCAGAGTCTTTTCATGGGGTACGCATGGCAGCAAACGGTCACGGTCTAGGCGCCTGCCGCAGCCCATGCTGGCGGCCTGGGCAAGGCGGGCAACGACGAGCGTGGCCGTTTGCTGCCATGCCCTTCGGGTTGCCCCGCAAAGGCAGCGTCTGCGGCGTTGCCCATCCTCGCCGCACATCAGTGCGGCTTGCGGTGGGCGCCTTGCATCCACTGCCTTTGCGGGGCAACGTACCCCATGAAAAGACTCTGAACAGGTTCCAAGAGCCGCGCACCGAGCACGGGATGCGCGAGATACGCCAGGGCCTCGGCCAGGTCTTCGAGCCCGTAGAACTTTGCCGTGGCGCTATGGCCCAGCGCCTTGAGCTGCGGAAAGACGAACCACATCCAATGGCTTTGCTTGTGGCCGGCCTGCAGCTCGGCCATCACCTGGGTCATGACGGGCGCCTGCGCCGTGAGGAATCGCTCCAAGTCCATCACGTTCAGACCCCCGGCGGGAGCTTGGCGGCCATCATCTTGCGTCGGTCCATCCGGCGCCCATCGACGATGAAGGTGCCATCGCCCACCGCGTGCAGCATGCGCTGCTCCTTGCGCCCGGTGTCGAAATACGCCGCGAGCCCCTGCAGCACGACGATGTCATGCTTTTCGATGATGTCCGTGACCTTGCACTCGATGTTGGCCAGACATTCCTCGATCAAAGGCGCCGCGACATGCCGCGCCGGCGCCCGCGTCAGTGCAAAGCGGGAAAACTTGTCGGTGTCCGCGCCCGAGCAAGTGCCTATGCCGACCACCTCGTCGAGCATGTCCACGGTGGGAATGGCGAGCACGCATTCGCGGTTTTTTTGCAGCGCATGAAAGGAATGGTTCCACGCCCCCGTGGTGATGGCGAAGACGGGGCTGAAGTCCATCACCATGGTCCAGGAGATGGTCATGACGTTGTCCTTGCCCGCGTCGCGGGTGGTCACGAGCACCACCGGCCCCGGCTCTATCAGGGTAAAGGCTTTGCTCAGGCTGAATGGCTGCATGAAAGCACCTCTGAAAATGGCACCGAGCTTGCGCGCTCGCGCTCCTGGTGTCAATGGTGGGGAGATGGGCAGATGGGCAGATGGGCAGATGGGCAGATGGGCAGGTGCGCTGCCCACCGTCACCAGGACCTACCTGCAGGGCGCGGCAGCCACGCTTTTGGAACTTGTATCGCGAGGAAAGCTCGAAACGTCCTGCTGCCGCACCAGTCAAAACCTTGATCCAGGGCAAGATTTCGGAACTTTGCGCATCGGCTTTTGCGCGCCCCAGCCGAACCGAGCCCACAATGCGTGGCCCCATTGA
Organism: Extensimonas vulgaris; assembly: GCF_003337425.1. Lineage (GTDB taxonomy): Bacteria > Pseudomonadota > Gammaproteobacteria > Burkholderiales > Burkholderiaceae_C > Extensimonas > Extensimonas vulgaris. Next base: position 356,705 of record NZ_QPJU01000002.1, on the reverse strand, counting down.
ACGAACGGTATTGGGGCGAAAAGTGCACCAACAGAGCCTGTTTTTGCCATCGACCCCATTTCAATGGGAGCAAAAAGCAGTCTTTCGCATTAGCACTGTGACAGGGAACTTCGGCGTTAGCACTCTATCTAAGCGAGTGCTAACATTCATTGTCGGCACACGAAAGAGAGGATTCCTGATATGACTACTGCATCTGCAAGCACTACGGCACTGGCCCCTGCCAACCCCTGGGCGCTGGTGCCACCGTTGGGGAATCTGGACGCTTATATCGCAGCGGTCAACCGCCTGCCCATGCTCACGTACGAGGAAGAGCAGCGCTATGCCCGCCAATTCAAGGAACACGGCGACATCGAGGCCGCAGGACGACTCGTGCTCTCGCACCTGCGCCTGGTGGTGTCGATTGCGCGCCAGTACCTCGGCTATGGCCTGCCGCACGGCGACCTGATCCAGGAAGGCAACGTGGGCCTGATGAAGGCCGTGAAACGCTTCGACCCCGACCAGGGCGTGCGCCTCGTGAGCTACGCCATGCACTGGATCAAGGCCGAGATCCACGAATACATCCTGCGCAACTGGCGCATGGTCAAGATGGCGACGACCAAAGCGCAACGCAAGCTGTTTTTCAATCTGCGTTCGCTCAAACAGGGTTTCAAGGCCGACGCTGCCGACACCGACACCTACCGCGAGACGCTGTCCGAGCATGAAATCGACGCCGTGGCTCGGCAGCTCAAGGTCAAGCGCGAAGAAGTGATCGAGATGGAAGCGCGCATGGCCGGCGGCGACGTGCTGCTCGACCCGGCCCCGAGCGAGGACGGCGAGCAGGCGTTCGGCCCCATCGCCTACCTGGCCGACGCGGCGCACGAGCCCACCGCCATGCTCGAATCGCGCCAGCGCGAAATGCTGGCCACCGACGGCATCGCCACCGCGCTGCAAACGCTGGACCCGCGCAGCCGCCACATCGTCGAAGAGCGCTGGCTCAAGGTCAACGACGATGGCTCGGGCGGCAAGACCCTGCATGATCTGGCCGCCATTTACGGCGTGAGCGCCGAGCGCATCCGCCAGATCGAGGCCGCTGCGATGAAGAAGATGAAAAAGGCGCTGGCGCAATACGCCTGATGGTCGCGCTGGCGCAGCCGCGTTTGCGGGCTGCCAAACGATACGAAAAGCGCCGCTCGTAGCGGCGCTTTTTGTTTTCACCCCCCCTGCTGCCGCAGCCGAAACTCACGCGCCTTGCCGAAGTGGCCGCAGCCGATGAAGGGCTGCGGCGGGCGTTCGGCCGAAAGCGGCGAGGGGTGGTTTGCCGTGAGCACGAGGTGGCGCGGGTCGTTGCCGATGAGCGCGCGTTTGTTTTGCGCGTGCGCGCCCCAGAGCATGAACACGACCGGCCGCGGCCCCTGCGCGACATGGCGGATGACGGCGTCGGTGAGCTGCTCCCAGCCCTTGCCGGCGTGGCTCGCGGGCTGGCCTTCTTCGACCGTGAGGCAGGCGTTGAGCAGCAGCACGCCATGGCGCGCCCACTGGGCCAGGCTGCCGCCGGGCTGCGGAAAGGGCGGCGGCGGCACACCGAGGTCGCGCTGCAGCTCGCGAAAGATGTTGCGCAGCGAGGGCGGCAGCGGCACGCCCGGCGCCACCGAAAACGCCAGCCCCTCAGCCTGGCCGCGCCCGTGGTATGGGTCTTGCCCGAGGATCACCACGCGCACCGCCTCGGGCGGCGTGAGTTCGAGCGCGCGCAGCGGCTGCGGCGGGAAGATGGTTGCGCCGGCGTCCAGCCGCGTTTGCAAAAAGCGCAGCAGATTCTGCCCTGTGGGGCTCGCAAAAAACGCATCGACGAGCGGCCGCCAGCCCGGCGCCACGGGCCAGTCGGCGGGATTGGCGCTTTGCAACTGGGTGGAGGGTGGCGGCGCGGCGTTCATGGTTTTTTGGTCAAAATGGGCTTTTGCGCTTGTTGCACCTGCGTAAGCAGCTATTTATTTGATACTGACGAAAATAGTCAGGCAAACAACTCCGCAAGCGCCTCGCCGGGTTCGGCGGCGCGCATGAAGGCCTCGCCCACGAGGAAGGCGTGCACGCCCGCGGCGCGCAGGCGCTCTACGTCCGCGCGCGTGGCAATGCCGCTTTCGGTCACGAGCAGGCGCTCGGGGGGCAGCGCGGGCAAAAGGTTTAGCGTGGTTTCGAGCGACACCTCGAAAGTGCGCAGGTTGCGGTTGTTGACACCGATCAGCGGCGTTTGCAGGCGCAGCGCGCGTTCGAGCTCGGGCTGGTCGTGCACCTCCACTAGCACGGCCATGTCCAGGCTTTGCGCGATGGCCTCGAACTCGGCCATCTGCGCGTCATCGAGGCAGGCGGCGATGAGCAGGATCGCGTCGGCGCCGATCGCGCGCGCCTCATAAACCTGCCAGGCGTCGATGAGGAAGTCCTTGCGCAGCACGGGCAACTCGCAACTGGCGCGCGCCTGTTTGAGGTAATCGATGCTGCCCTGGAAAAACTGCTTGTCGGTCAGCACCGAGAGGCAGGCCGCACTGACCTTGCCGCCGCGGTCGGTGTTGCCCACGGCGTAGCTTTGCGCGATGTCGGCAGGGATGAAGTCGGCGCGCAGCACGCCCTTGCTCGGGCTGGCTTTTTTGACTTCGGCGATCACTGCGGCCTGGCCTGCGGCGATCTTGGCACGCAGCGCCCCCACGAAGTCGCGCGTGAGCACGCGGCTTTCGGCGTCGGCACGCATGGCCGCAAGCGGCATCTTCCTGCGCCCGGCGGCGACTTCTTCGCGCTTGACGGCGACGATTTTGTCGAGGATGTTACTCATTATCTGATAGCTCCTTGCGCTGATCTGGTGCGGGATCTTTGAGGATTTTGATGAAAACATGGCGCATCACGAGCGCCGCCACGATGGTGACCAGCGTCACGCCCAAGGCGATCCACAGGCCTTCGTCGTGCCAGAGGGGGCTCATCGCTCAACCCGCCGCCCGGCTGAACGCCACCACCTGCTCGAGCTTGGCCTGTGCGGCGCCCGAATCGATCGCGTTGCGCGCGCGCGCGATGCCGGTGGCGATGTCGGGCGCCACGCCCGCGGCGTAGAGCGTGGCGCCGGCGTTGAGCAGAACGATGTCTCGGGCCGCGCCGGGCCGGCCTTCGAGTACGCCGCGCAGCATGGCGAGTGATTCTTCGGGCGTGTTCACCTTAAGGCTGCGGTTGCTCTGCATGGCCAGGCCGAAGTCCTCGGGGTGGACCTCGTATTCGCGGATTTCACCGTCCTTGAGCTCACCCACCATGGTGGCCGCGCCCAAGCTGATTTCGTCCATGCCGTCGCGGCCATGCACCACGAGCGCGTGTTCAGCGCCCAGGCGCTGCAGCACGCGCACCTGGATGCCCACGAGGTCAGGGTGGAACACGCCCATGAGGATGTTGGGCGCGCCCGCGGGGTTGGTGAGCGGCCCGAGGATGTTGAAGATGGTTTTGACGCCCATTTCCTTGCGGATGGGGGCGACGTTTTTCATCGCCGGGTGGTGGTTGGGTGCGAACATGAAGCCCACGCCCGTCTCAGCCACGCAGCGCGCGATCTGCGCGGGCGCGAGGTGGATGTTCACGCCCAGCGCCTCCATCACGTCGGCGCTGCCCGATTTGCTCGACACGCTGCGCCCGCCGTGCTTGGCCACCTTGGCGCCTGCGGCGGCGGCCACGAACATGCTGCAGGTGCTGATGTTGAAGGTGTGCGCGCCGTCGCCGCCCGTGCCCACCACGTCGACGAGGTGCGTCGCGTCGGCCACCTGCACCTTGGTCGAGAGCTCGCGCATCACCTGCGCGGCGGCGGTGATCTCGCCTATCGTCTCCTTTTTCACGCGCAGGCCGGTGATGATGGCGGCGACCATCAGCGGCGAAATCTCGCCGTTCATGATCAGGCGCATCAGGTGCAGCATCTCGTCGTGAAAAATCTCGCGGTGCTCGATGGTGCGCGCCAGCGCTTCCTGGGGGGTGATGGGCATGGGCTATGTCTCCGAATCGTTCAAAAAACCAGAAAAATCAGCGCGCCCCCGGCGCCTGCGTGAGCGCGAGCTTGACGCCAAACACGATGAACAGGCCGCCAGCCACGCCGTCGAGCCAGCGCAGCGCGCGCTGCAAGGCGCCCGCACGCCGCGCTGCCCAGGCCGCCACCCAGGCCCAGCCCAGGCACACGAGCAGGCCGTTGACGGTAAACAGCAGGCCGAGCAGCAAGAACACCGCGCCCGTGTGCGCCGTGCCCGGCGCGATGAACTGCGGCACGAAGGCCAGGAAGAACAGCGCCACCTTGGGGTTGAGCACGTTGGTCAGAAAGCCGCGGCGCAGCACGGTGGCGAGCGCGACAGGTGGAGCGGGCGTGGCCGGGGCGGCACTTTCGGCGGCCGGATTTTTGGCATCAAAAATGCAGCTAGTGCCCGTCCCACCTGCGCTAGCAGCTATCGATTTGGAAGTATCCTGCGCGCCACCCGCACGCCAGGCCGCGCGCAGCATCTGCACGCCCACCCATACCAGATACACCGCGCCCGCCCATTTGAGCAGCGCAAACGCCGTCGCGCTGGCCGCGAGCAGCGCCGACACGCCCAGCGCCGCCGCCGCCACATGCACCAGGCACCCCGCCGCAATCCCCAGCGCCGCCGCCACGCCCGCGCGCACCCCGGCGCGCACCGCGTTGGCGACGATGAACATCACATCCGGCCCCGGCGTGAGGTTGAGCACCAAACCGGCGGCGAGAAAGAGCAGGAGGTGGTGGGCGTCAGGCATGGGATTCATCCCTTTGCAATGCGCTCGCGCTCAGCGCAAAAAGTTCGCCAGCATCGCGTGCCCATGCTCGGTCAGGATGCTTTCGGGGTGGAATTGCACGCCCTCGATGCGCACGGCGTCGGCAAAGCCGGTGTGGCGCACGCCCTGGATTTCGCCGTCGTCGTCGCTGGTGGCGGTGATGTGCAGCTCAGGTGGGCAGCTCGTGCGCTCGATCACGAGCGAGTGGTAGCGGTTCACGATGAACTGCCGCGGCAGGCCCGCGAACACGCCTTGCTGCGTGGTGGTGATGGGGCTGGTCTTGCCGTGCATGAGCGTGCGCGCGCGCACGATGCGCCCGCCGAAGGCCGCGCCTATGGCCTGGTGGCCCAGGCACACGCCCAGGATCGGCAGCTTGCCGGCAAAGTGGCGGATCGCGGGCACCGACACGCCGGCTTCGGCGGGCGAGCATGGGCCGGGGCTGATGCACAGGCGCTCGAAGCGGCGGGACTGGAACAGCGCGTCGAGTTCTTGGAGCGTGACTTCGTCGTTGCGCAGCACCTGCACCTGCGCGCCGAGCTCGCCGAAATACTGCACGAGGTTGTAGGTGAAGCTGTCGTAGTTGTCGATCATGAGCAGCCGCACGGCGTGCGCCGCGCTGGCGGGCGCGCTGGCAGCAGTGCCGGCCGATGGGACGTTGGCATTCTGGCCGCTCGCAGGTTGCATCGGCGCGCTGTGCAGGCGGTCGAATGCGCGCTGCTCGAAGGCGATGCAGGTTTCCATGAGGGCGCGGTAGATTTCTTCGAGCACCTCGGGCGGGCCGCCTTCGGCCTGGGCGCGTGCGCGCACGCGCTCCACGATGGCGGCGATGCGCGCCTCGTCGCGCACCTGCTCGGGCGCCTGCTTGATGCGCGCGGCCTGCAGCATGTAGCCCAGGCGCTGTACGAGCAGGGGCACCAATGCGTCGTCGAGCGCATCGACGGCGCGGCGCACTTCGCTCATGGTGGTGCAGTGCAGCACCTGTTCGATGGCCTTGGTCATTCCAGCCCCTCCTCGACGAGTTCGGCGGCGCGCAGCAGCGCGCGCGCCTTGTGTTCGGTTTCGCGCCATTCGAGCTCGGGCACGCTGTCGGCCACCACGCCGGCGGCCGCCTGCACGTAGAGCGTGCCGTCCTTGACGATGCCGGTGCGGATGGCGATGGCCACGTCCATGTCGCCCGCGTAGCTCAGATACCCGCAGGCGCCGCCGTAGATGCCGCGCTTGACGGGCTCGAGCTGGTCGATCAGCTCCATCGCATGCACCTTGGGCGCGCCCGTGAGCGTGCCCGCGGGGAAGGTGGCGCGCAGCACGTCCATGTTGGTCATGCCGTCTTGCAACATGCCTTCGACGTTGCTCACGATGTGCATGACGTGGCTGTAGCGCTCCACGGCAAAGGCTTCGGTCACCTTCACGCTGCCGATCTTGGCGATGCGGCCGATGTCGTTGCGCGCGAGGTCGATCAGCATCACGTGCTCGGCGCGCTCCTTGGGGTCGTTGACGAGCTCGCGCTCGGCGGCCAGATCGGCCTCGGGCGTGGCGCCGCGCGGGCGCGTGCCCGCAAGCGGGCGGATCGTGACCTTGGTGCCCGCGTCGGTGCGCTCCTGGCGCACCAGGATTTCGGGGCTGGAGCCCACCACCTGAAAGTCCCCCATGTCGTAAAAATACATGTAGGGCGACGGGTTGAGCGAGCGCAGCGCGCGGTACAGCGCGAGCGGGCTTTGGTCGTAGGGCTTGTGGATGCGCTGGCCCACCTGCACCTGCATGAAGTCGCCCGCGGCGATCAGCTCCTTGGCGCGCAGCACGGCGGCCAGGTAGTCGTCCTTGGCAAAGTCGCGCTGCGTGGGCGCGCTGGCGCTGGCGCGCAGCACGGGCGGGTGCACGGGGTTTTGCAGCTGCGCGCGCAAGGCGTCGAGCCGTGCGCAGGCACGCGCGTAGGCCTGCGGCGTGGCCGGGTCGGCATAGACGATGAGCGAGAGCTTGCCCGAGAGGTTGTCGATGACGGCGAGCTCCTCGCACTGCAGCAGCAGGATGTCGGGCGTGCCCAGCGTGTCGGGCGGACAGCTGGCCACGAGCTTTTTCTCGATGTGGCGCACTGTGTCGTAGCCAAAGTAACCCGCGAGCCCGCCGCAAAAGCGCGGCAGGCCGGGGCGCAGCGCGACCTTGAAGCGTTGCTGGTAGGCCGCGATGAAGTCGAGCGGATTGCCCGGCGCCGACTCGACCACCTGGCCGTCCGTCACCACTTCGGTGCACGCCTGCTCACCAAAGCCGCGCGCGCGCAGCAGCGTGCGCGCCGGCAGGCCGATGAAGCTGTAGCGCCCGAAGCGCTCGCCGCCGACCACCGATTCGAGCAAAAAACTATAGCTGCCAGCGCTTGATCCATCTGCCTTGCAGGCCAATTTGAGATACAAAGACAGCGGGGTTTCGAGGTCCGCAAAGGCCTCAGCTACAAGTGGGATGCGGTTGTAGCCGGCAGCGGCCAGGGCTTGGAATTCTGCTTCTGAGATCACCGGGGACTCCTGGGGAGAAAGCGGCACCGCGTCGCGTCGAAAGGCTGGCTGAAAGCCGGGTGCCGCCTCGTTCATTCGATTCAAACTTGATCCAAACGGCCCGAGGCTGGGCCGCGCGGGTGCGTCCGATCGCTGCGCCGGACGCGATCAACAAAGGTGTGCTCGTCGCCAGGGCCAGGCTCCCCGGTCGCTGCGACCTGCGGTGGACGTGCGGTGAATGAACATGGGCGCAAAGTGTAGCAAAGCGCCCTGGCGCTTTGGGCCCTGCCCGAGCGTGGGCGGCAAGTGATTGCGCCGCGACGGGCGCCGCCACCGGCGCTGTTTTGTCATCGGCGTTTGGCGCAGGACTTGCTAGGAGCCTGTCGGACTTTGGGCGTCGAAAGCGAGAAGGTGCCCCAGCGAGGCCAGTTTTTGCCGGATTCGCAGCCCCATAGTGGTGCTATGGGGCAAGAAGCCGGTAAAAAATGGGCCGCTGCGGCGCATTCGCAGCCGACGATTCGAAAGTCCGACAGGCTCCTAGGCTCAGAACAAGCAAGTCCCACCCTCTGCGAAAGACGCCCCATGGCCATCCACGTCGCCCTGAACCACATCACGCACTACCGCTACGACCGCCCCGTGCGCCTGGGCCCGCAGGTCGTGCGCCTGCGCCCCGCGCCGCACAGCCGCACCAAAATCCTCGCGTATTCGCAGCGCGTGGAGCCGGCCAAACACTTCATCAACTGGCAGCAGGACCCGTTTGCCAACTACCAGGCGCGGCTGGTGTTCCCCGAGCCCACGACCGAGTTCAAGATCACCATCGACCTGGTCGCGGAAATGGCGGTCTATAACCCCTTCGACTTTTTCCTCGAGCCCTACGCCGAGGAGTTTCCGTTTCGCTACGAGAGCGCACAGCAGCAGGAGCTTGCGCCCTACCTGGCCAAGGAGCCGCTCACCCCGCTCACGCCGCTGTTGGCCGACTACCTCGCGCGCATAGACCGCACGCCCCGCCGCACCATAGACTTTCTGGTCGAGCTGAACCAGCGCCTGCACGCCGACGTGGCCTACACCATCCGCATGGAGCCGGGCGTGCAAAGCCCCGAAACCACGCTGCAGCTGGCGCGCGGCTCGTGCCGTGACAGCGGCTGGCTGCTGGTGCAACTGCTGCGCCACCTGGGGCTTGCGGCGCGCTTTGTCTCGGGCTACCTGATCCAGCTCGCGCCCGACGTCAAGGCCATCGACGGCCCGAGCGGCCCCGACAAAGACTTTACCGACCTGCACGCCTGGTGCGAGGTGTTTCTGCCCGGCGCGGGCTGGATCGGGCTGGATCCGACCTCGGGCCTGCTCGCGGGCGAGGGGCACATTCCGCTGGCCTGCACGCCGCAGCCCTCGAGCGCCGCGCCCGTGGAGGGGCTGGTCGATGAATGCGAGGTGACGTTCAGCCACCACATGCAGGTCACGCGCGTGCACGAGTCGCCGCGCGTCACCAAGCCCTACACCGAAGAGCAATGGGCGCACATCCTGGCGCTGGGCGAACAGGTGGACGCCGACCTGCAACGCCACGACGTGCGCCTCACGCAGGGCGGCGAGCCCACCTTCGTGGCCACGAGCGACCGCGACGCGCCCGAATGGAACACCGACGCGCTGGGCCCGACCAAGCGCGGTTTCGCCACCGAGCTGCTGGGGCGGCTGCGCGCGCACTACGGCGCGGGCGGCTTCATCCACATGGGGCAGGGCAAGTGGTATCCGGGCGAACAGCTGCCGCGCTGGGCGCTGTCGGTGTTCTGGCGCGCCGACGGGCGCCCCTGCTGGCACGACCCGGCGCTGCTGGCCGACGAGCGCGAGAGCGCACACTACACGCACGAAGACGCGCAGCGCTTCATCCGCACGCTGGCCGAGCAACTGCGCATTAGCACGAACTGGATCGAGGCCGGCTACGAAGACACCTGGTACTACCTGTGGCGCGAGCGGCGCCTGCCCGTGAACGTGGACCCGTTCGACAGCAAGCTCGACGATCCGCTGGAGCGCGCACGCCTGCGCCGCGTGTTCGGCCAGGGGCTGGACGCCGTGGTGGGCTACGTGCTGCCGCTGCAGCCGTATGCGCCCGCGTTTTTGGCCGAAGACGGCACGGCCACGCGCACGCGCTGGGCCAGCGGGCCGTGGTTTTTGCGCGACGAGCGCATGTACCTCATGCCCGGCGACTCGCCCATGGGCTGGCGCCTGCCGCTCGACTCGCTGCCCTGGGTGGCGCAGGCCGACTACCCGTACCACATCGAGCAAGACCCATTCGCCCCGCGCGCGCCGCTGCCCGCCTACACGCCACTGCGCACGCAAAGCACGGGCCACGCTGGGCCGGGCCACGGTATTGCGCCGCACCAGATCGGCGGCGGCTTTGCCGAAGGCGGCACGGTGGCCGTGCAGGGCGTGAGCGTGGGCAAGGGCGTGGAGGGCGATGAGGCCCCCGGCACCGGCCTGTCGCCCGCCGTCGCCCCCGGCGTCGGAGCCTGTCGGACTTTGGGCGTCGATAGCGAGAATGTGCCCCAGCGAGAGCAGTTTTTGCCGGATTCGCCGCCCCATAGCGAGACTATGGGGCAAGAAGACGGTAAAAAATGGGCCGCTGCGGCGCATTCGCAGCCGACGATTCCAAAGTCCGACAGGCTCCTAGACACGCGCATGCCGCGCCTGGGCGAATCGGCTGCCTGGCTCACGCGCACCGCGCTGTGCGTGGAGGCGCGCGACCCGCAGCGCGCCAACGGCCCGCTGGCCGAGCGCACGCAAGGCGGCCAAAGTCAGCACCTGTACGTGTTCATGCCGCCGCTCGCGCGGCTCGAGGACTACCTGGACCTGCTCGCCGCCGTCGAAGCCACAGCGCAGGCGCTGGGCGTGAAGATCATCCTCGAAGGCTACCCGCCGCCGCGCGACCCGCGCCTGAAGATGCTGCAGGTCACGCCCGACCCCGGCGTGATCGAGGTCAACATCCACCCCGCGCACGACTGGGCCGAGCTCGTCGAGCACACCGAATTCCTCTACGCCGCGGCGCACGAGACGCGCCTGTGCGCCGAAAAGTTCATGACCGACGGCCGCCACACCGGCACCGGCGGGGGCAACCACTTCGTGCTCGGCGGCGCCACGCCGGCCGACTCGCCCTTTTTGCGCCGCCCCGAGCTGCTGGGCAGCCTGGTGGCGTACTGGCACAACCACCCCTCGCTGTCGTACCTGTTCAGCGGCCTGTTCATAGGCCCCACGAGCCAGGCCCCGCGCGTGGACGAGGCGCGCAACGACCAGCTTTACGAGCTCGAAATCGCGCTGCGCGAAATCGCGCGCAACCGCGCCCTGCACGGCCAGGAGATGCCGCCGTGGCTCGTCGATCGCACGCTGCGCAACATCCTCATCGACGTCACCGGCAACACGCACCGCAGCGAGTTCTGCATCGACAAGCTGTATTCGCCCGACTCTGCCACGGGGCGCCTGGGGCTTTTGGAGCTGCGCGCCTTCGAGATGCCGCCGCACGCGCGCATGAGCATTGCGCAGCAGCTGCTGCTGCGCGCCCTCGTCGCGCGCTTTTGGCAGCAGCCCTGGAGCGGCACGCTCACGCGCTGGGGCACCGAGCTGCACGACCGCTTCATGCTACCGACCTTCGTGCGCATGGACTTCGAGGACGTGCTCAGCGAGCTCGCCGAATTCGGCTACGCCTTCGACATGGCGTGGTTCGCGCCGCACTTCGAGTTCCGGTTCCCGCTCATCGGCCAGGTCACCGCGCGCGGCATGGCGCTCACGCTGCGCAACGCGCTCGAGCCCTGGCACGTCATGGGCGAAGAAGGCGCCATAGGCGGCACCGTGCGCTACGTCGATTCGTCGCTCGAGCGGCTCGAAGTGCACGTGAGCGGCTACAACGACAGCCGCTACGTCATCACTTGCAACGGCCAGGCACTGCCGCTGCAGCCCACCGGTACCGCGGGCGAATACGTGGCCGGCGTGCGCTACAAGGCCTGGGCGCTGCCCTCGGCGCTGCACCCCACGATAGGCGTGCACGCGCCGCTCACCTTCGACATCGTCGATCGCTGGATGCAGCGCTCGCTCGGCGGCTGCCAGTACCACGTCACGCACCCGGGCGGGCGCAGCTACGACAACTTCCCCGTCAACGCCTACGAAGCCGAGAGCCGGCGCCTCGCGCGCTTTTTCCAGATGGGGCACACGCCGGGCAAGCTCGACGCCGCGCCGGCCACGCCCAGCCGCGAGTTCCCGTTCACGCTGGACTTGCGGCGCACCTGAGCGCGCCCCCGCCGCCCACCCGCGCCAACGCCAACGCCCCGCGACACGCCGCCGCCCGCGTTTTTTATGCCAAAAGACCCGTCAGACGGCTCTGCGCCTGCGCAAGCAGCTACGGATTCCAAAGCATCCACGACAGCGGATGGGCACGCAGTCAAAGGTGCAGACGGCCCGGCCCGGGCAAACGGCCCAGCCCGGGCGGGGCCGCCCCACCCTGCCCCGCCCGGCGCGGCCGCCAGCGCCCGCACGAACGCCCAGACCCAGCGGGCATACTCGGGCCCCATGTCCGCCCCTGACATTCCCCTGCCCGGCCTCGACCCCGCTGTGCTGCCGCTGCGCAGCGCCCCGGCCGCGCCGGGCCACTTCGACGAACTGTTCGGCGCCGCCACGCCGGTCACGCCCGATGCCACGCATGCCTCGCAAGTCGCCGACGGCACTGCAGCGCAGCCCGCGCGCAGGCTGAACCCGGTCTGGGCGCGCTTTTTTGCCTATCTGGACAAGGACGACCTCGCGCGCCGCAACGACAACCTGCAACGCCAGCTGCGCGACAACGGCGTGACCTACAACGTCTATGCCGACGCCTCCGCGGGCCTGCAGCGGCCCTGGGCGCTCGACCTGCTGCCGCTGATCGTGAGCCCGCAGGACTGGGCGCAGATCGAGGCCGGCGTCGTGCAGCGCGCGCGCCTGCTCGACGCCATGATGGCCGACCTGTACGGCCCGCGCACGCTGCTGCAGCGCGCGCTGCTGCCCGCCGCGCTGGTGCAGGGCCACCCTGGCTACCTGCGCCCCATGCTGGACGTGCGCCCGCCCGGCGGCACCTGGCTGCCCATCGTGGCGCTCGACCTCGCGCACGGCCCCGACGGGCGCTGGTCGGTGGTAGGCCAGCGCACGCAGGCACCCTCGGGGCTGGGCTATCTGCTCGAAAACCGCATCGCCGTCTCGCGCCAGTTCCCGCACGCTTTCGCGGGCATGAAGGTGCAGCGCCTCGCCGCGAGCTACCGCGCGCTCATGGAGGGCCTGCAAAGCCGCCTGCCCGAAGGCGAAAACGCGCGCATCGCGCTGCTCACGCCCGGCCCGTACAACGAGACCTACTTCGAGCACGCCTACCTCGCGCGCTACCTGGGCCTCACGCTCGTCGAGGGCAGCGACCTCACGGTGCGCGACCAGCGCCTGTACCTCAAGACGCTGCAGGGCCTGGAGCCCGTGCACGCGCTCATCAAGCGCCTGGACGACGAATGGCTGGACCCGCTGGAGCTGCGCGCCGACTCCACGCTCGGCGTGCCCGGCCTGCTGCAGGTGCTGCGCGCGGGCAATCTGCTCATGGCCAACATGCCGGGCTCGGCGCCGCTCGAGTCGAGCGCGCTGCTGGGCTTTCTGCCCGCGATCAGCGAACACCTGCTGGGGGAGCCGCTGCGCCTGCCGTCGCTCGCCACCTGGTGGTGCGGCGAAGAAGCCGCGCTGCGCGAGGTGCTGCCGCTGCTGCCCACGAGCGTGATCCGCCCCACCTACCCGAATGCACGCATGGACACGGTGATGGGCCGCAGCCTGGACGAGCGCGCGCTCGACGAATGGGCCGGCCGCATCGCGCGCCACCCCGAGGACTACACGGTGCAGGCCTGGCTGCCGCTGTCGCAGACGCCCACCTGGACGCCGGACGGCCTGGTGCCGCGCTCGGCCATCCTGCGCGTGTTCGCGCTCGCCGACGGGCCGCAGTCGTGGCGCGTGCTGCCCGGCGGGCTGGTGCGGCTCGCGCCGCGTGGCGAGCTCGTCGCGGCCATGCAGCGCGGGGGCAGCAGCGCCGACTGCTGGGTGCTCACCGACGGGCCGGTGGACCGCACCAGCATGCTCCACCCCGCCACCGGCGTGCCCACGCAGGCGCAGCCCAAGCGCCCCGTGACCAGCCGCGCGGCAGAAAACCTGTTCTGGCTCGGGCGCTACACCGAGCGCGCCGAAAACAGCGTGCGCATGGCCCAGCTCGTGCTGCGCCAGCTCTCGGGCGACGAGCCCGGCGCGCGCCCGCTCGTCGCCTGGCTCTCGGCGCTGGCGCGCGAAAACGCGCTCGTGCTGCCCGACGTGCCCGGCGCCGAGCAGTCGCCGCGCGTGTTCACGCGCAGCCTGATCGCCGCGCTCGCGCCCGCGCCGGGTACGCCGCTGGCCGGGCAGTCGTACAGCGTGGGTTTCAACCTGCGCGCGCTCAAATCCGCCGCCGCGCAGGTGCGCGAGCGCCTGTCGCAAGAGCACTGGAACCTCATCAAGCGCACCGAGGGCGACTTCGCGCGCGACTGCGCCGCGCTCTCGGGCAACGCCGAATACGCCACCGCCGAGGCGCTCGTGGCGCTGCAAAACGCGAGCGAGCTGCTCGCCGCCATCACCGGCGCGCAGACCGACCGCATGGTGCGCGACAGCGGCTGGCGCCTGCTGTCCATAGGCCGGCACATCGAGCGGCTCGTCACCCTGGCGCGCGCGCTCATGCTCGGGCTGGAGCAGCGCAGCCTGCAGGACATCGACGGCTTCGAGGCCATGGTGGCGCTGTTCGACAGCACCATCACCTTCCACGCACGCTACCAGCAGCGCCGCGACATGGCCGCGCTGCTCGACCTGCTCGTGCTCGACCGCGACAACCCGCGCTCGCTCGCCTGGGTGCTGCACTCGCTGCGCGCGCGCCTGCTGCGCCTCGCCGAAAACACCTCTCCCGCAGATACGGCGCTGGCGCTGGCCCTGCCGCAGTCCGAAACCTGGCAGCTCGCCGCCCTGGCGCAGCCCGGCAGCGAGCGCAACTTTGGCGCGCTGCACACGCTGCTGGCCGACTGCATCGCCGCTGCGGGCACGCTGTCCGACGAGATCACGCGCTTGCACTTCAGCCACGCCGACCGGCCCAGCCAGAGCCTCGAAATCTAACCCCCCAAAACCCATGCTGCTGCGCATCCTGCACCGCACCTGCTACCACTACCAAGGCCCGGTGGACCACGCGCAGCACATGCTGCACCTGAGCCCCGTCGATACCGCCGTGCAACAAGTGCGCGCCCACACCCTGCGCGTCACCCCCGAGCCCGCCGCGCAAAGCCAGGCGCGCGACACTTTTGGCAACCTGCGCAGCTTCTTCACGCTGCAGGCGCCGCACGAGAGCCTGTGCGTAGAGGCCGACAGCCTGGTGCAGACGCACGCCCCCGCGCCCCTGCCCCTCGTGGCCGCTGGGGCAACCGTTGCAGCATCAGCAACTGCGGCGGCACCCGCTGCGGCAAGTACCGCCGCTGCCCCTAGCGTTTGCGCGGCGGCGGCCAAAGCCCTTTCCCTCGTCCCTGCCAGCGCCGCAACCGATGCGGCCACCACCGACGCACCTTCCACCGACGCACCGACCGCCCCCGCGTGGCACGCGCCCTGGCAAGCCACTTGGGAGGCCGTGCGCGAGCACTATCGCTACCGCGCCGGCGCGCCCTACGACGCCGCGAGCGAATTCCTCTTCGCCTCGCCGCACGTACCGCGCGACGACGCCTTTGCCGCGTTTGCGCGCCCCGCGTTCGCGCCCGGCACGCCGCTGTTGGCCGCCGCGCAGGCGCTCATGGAACGCATCCACCGCGAGCTGCGCTACACCCCCGCGAGCACGCAAGTTAACACGCCCGCGCTGCAGGCGCTCGCACAGCGCAAGGGCGTGTGCCAGGACTTCGCCCACATCATGCTCGGGTGCCTGCGCAGCCTGGGCCTGCCCGCGCGCTACGTGAGCGGCTATCTGCTCACGCGCCCGCCACCGGGCAAGCCGCGGCTCATAGGCGCGGACGCCTCGCACGCCTGGGTCAGCGTGTATGTGCCGTGGCTGGCCGCCACCGAGGAAAGCGCCACGCCGCCGCACGACACCGACCCCACGAGCGCCTTGCTGCACACGCAGGCGCAGCAGGTGGGCGGCAGCTGGTTCGACTTCGACCCCACGAACCGGCGCAGCGGCTGGGGCAGCCCCGGCGAGGACTACGTCACGCTCGCCGTGGGGCGCGACTTTTCCGACGTCTCGCCCATGCGCGGCGTGATCCAGGGCGGCGGCGCGCACACGCTCGAAGTCGGCGTCACCGTGGCCCCGCCCGACGAGCTGCAGGCCCTGCTCGCGCGCCGCGAGGGCGAGGCGGGCGCACGGGCTGCCAAACCGCAGCCGCCGAAATAACCCCATCCTGCGCAACCCGCACGAAATTGCGGGCTTCCCATGACGGTTGTGGGTTGAGCCGTTGACCGCTCGAAACTAGGACTTTGGGCGTCGAAAGCGAGAATGCGCCCCAGCGAGGCCAGTTTTTGCCGGATTCGCCGCCCCATAGCGGGACTATGGGGCAATAAGACGGTAAAAAATGGGCCGCTGCGGCACATTCGCAGCCGACGACTCCAAAGTCCGACAGGCTCCTAGCCCCAAGGCCGCATGGGGGCCACGCGCTCTACGCCCCGCGGCACTGCAGGGTGGAGCCAACTGCGAGGCTCACGTCGCAATGGGGCCGGCGTGGCCGTCCTCGACGATGAAGCGGGCTTGCGTCGTGACGCCGCTGTCCGCATTCATTGCATCGTCGAGCACGCGCAGCGAAGTCGTCCAGCGCGCAGGCGTAATGTCCGCCAAGCCATAGCCGCGCTGCTCGCAGCGCGCAAACAGCACATGCGGGTTGTGGCGCACGACGGCATCGACGCGGGCTTGCGTCGTGCCGCTGCGCGAGCTGATCGATGTGCCGCAAAACTCGCTTGCGAGCACGCGCGGCGCGGCAGGGCTGCTGGGCACTGCGTCCTCGAGCACCCGGCACACGTAGTTTTGGTGGATGTCGCCGCCCTGCAGCACGGTATTGCGCGGCGCATGTTCGGCAATCGAGCGCAGCAGGCGCGTGCGTGCGGCCGGATAACCATCCCACGTGTCGGTGGATTGCAGGCCCGAAGGGTAGCGGCGCGGCGAAAACAGCGTTTGCTGTGCGATCACGCTCCACTGCGTGTGTCCATGCTGCGCATCTGCTGCCAGCCCTGCGTCGAGCCAGCGCTCCTGCGCCATACCCAGCAAGCTGCGTTGCGGATCGGCAAGCTCGGGGCACGCCTCGGGGCGCACGGCACCCGCGCCATGGCTGCCGGGGGTGCGGCAGGCCTGCCAGCTGCGGTACTGGCGGGCGTCGAGCAAATGCAGGTGCGCAAGCCGCCCCCAGCGCAAACGGCGATACACCTGCAACGATGCAAACTCCGCCCCCAACAAGCTCGTGGCTCGCAGCGGCATGTTTTCATAAAACGCCTGCCACGCCGCATTGCGCTGCGCCACGAAAGCTGCGGGCGCATCCAGGCTACCCCGGTCGGCCGCGTAATCGTTTTGCACTTCATGGTCATCCCACACCACGGCCCAAGGACAGGTGGCGTGCGCCGCCTGCAGCGCCGGGTCACTCTTGTGCAGCGCGTAGCGTGCGCGGTAATCGGCCAGCGTGCGCGCCAATGGCAGCGCGTGCGTGCGGGCAAGCCCGGTGCTGCCCGCAGCGATGGCGTTCTCGTAGATGTAGTCGCCCAAAAACAGCACGAGGTCGGGCGCGTCGGCACACACGTGGCGCCAGGCCGCGTAATGGCCGTCCTCCCAGCGCTGGCACGAAGCAAAAACCAGGCGCAATGCCGCAGGAAGTTGCGTTTGCGCGGGGGCCGTGCGCGTGCGCCCCGTGGCGCTCACGGCGTCCCCGAGCATGAAGCGGTAGTAATACCAGCGATCGGGCTGCAATCCGCGCAACTCCACGTGCACGCCGTGGCCGAGCGCAGGCCAGGCCTGCGCCTGCCCGCGCTGCACGATGCGCCTGAAGGCCGCGTCGTGCGCGAGCTCCCAATGCACGGTGAACGGCTCCCGCCAGCTCTTAGGCTCGGTTTGCGGCGCTTGCACGATGCGCGTCCACAGCACCATTCCATCGGCCGTGGGCTCGCCGCTGGCCACGCCCAGCGCAAACGGATCGTGCTGCAGCGCCTGATTCTGGCTCCAGGCCCACCGTGGCAGGCTGCCGGCCGCTGCGGCCAGACTCGCAAACCGCAAAAAGGCGCGTCGGTGCAAGTTCATGTTCATGATGGATGCCTCTGATGCCGCAGACCAGGAATTCAGGCTGCCACGACGCGGTTCTTCCCGGCGCGCTTGGCCAAATACATGGCAGCGTCGGCACGCAGCAAGGCTTCGGCGCTGGTTTCGGTGTCTTGCAATTGCACCACGCCTGCGCTGAACGTGATCAGCACCTTTTCCTTGCCTTGCATAAACAGGCGCGTGGAGAGTTCACGCTGCAGGCGCTTCATGGCTTCTACGCCGCTTTCCAGCGTTGTGTCAGGCAGCAGCAGCACGAACTCTTCGCCACCGTACCGACCCAGCAAGTCTTGGGAGCGCATCACCGAGCGCGTCACTTCCGCCAAGTGCACAAGGGCGGCGTCCCCCGTCACGTGACCCAGGCGGTCGTTCAGCTCCTTGAAGTTGTCCAAATCCAGCAGCGCCAGGCACAGCGGCGCGCCCAGCCGACGCGCCCGTGCGATTTCGCGCTCCATGGCTTCGTCTAGCCCTTTGCGGTTGAGCGCACCCGTCAACGGATCATGGCGGACTTGCTCACTGACTTGCGCGAGCTCTTCCTGCAGGCGCACGATTTCGGCCTGGCGCTGCTCGGTGCGGATGCGCAAATCCTCGAGTTCAGCGTGGATCAAGCGACTGTCCAAGGCCATGCTGCGGGTCGCTTGCATGGCCTCTTGCAGCACAGGGGCGATTTCTTCGAGCGTCGTTGCCTGACCGATTTGCGTCGCGCAACGCTCCAGGGTTTCGTGATAAACGTCGCTGGCCACAGTCATCTTGGCCAGGCGTTCGATGAAGCTTGAAAGCAAGGCCTTCATCTGCTCCTGCGCCTCGAGGCTGCGCCCATGCGCCTGCGCCTGCTTGATGATGACGTCCTTGAGGCGGCGCTGTACGCCGTCGAGCCGGCGCAAAGTGATCGGCGGCGTGGTGGCGGCTTTCAAGGCCTCGGCCTGCCCTTGCAGCCAGAGATCATTGGCGCTGAGCACCGCGATGTTTTCGAACACCATGTGCAGCAATTCAAGCAAACGCTCCCGAATGGCCGCCTGCTCTTCGGTGGTAAACGACAGGCGGTAGCTGAAGTTGCCAAGCATTTGCTGCGCCGTGGCAATCGAGGGCCGGGGCGAGCGCAAAAATGCCGTGAGTTGCTGCGCCATCTCATGGATGCGCACGTCTTCCTCGCCGAGCGCGGGCAGCGTGGTTTCCACGAGCCGCGCCAGCAACTGAGCAAACTCCTCGGGCAACACGGACGGTTCGGCGGCATTGTCGGGGCCATCGGCAGCGACAGCAACTGTGGCAACGGCGCTCAATCCTTGGTTCGCATACCCCACCAAGGTGCTTTGCAACAAAGCCCAGTCTTTTTGCGTCACTGCGCGCTCGAACTGTTCCAGCAGGCGTTTTTGCGCCGGCGTCTGCGCCGGCATCACGCGCAGGATGCTGCGCAAGCCGGCCTCGGGAAAGGGCGCCGGGCCGCGCACTCCGGCAATCTCCTCGTACAAAGCACGATAGTTGTCCGGAGTGGGCGGCAGACGGCGCGCCGCCAGTTGTTTGAGCGTTTCGCGCGCAATCTCGGAGGCTGGACGGTCGGCCATGGGACGGCTTCAGGGCAAGGGTCGAGGTGGAGGATAGGGTGGATTCAGGCGTTCACCAGCACCAACTTGCCTCGCACGCTGCGCGCGCCCATGTGCGCATAGGCCGCCGGCAATTCGGTCATGGGCAAGGTGCGGTCGATCACGGGCTTGATCTTGCCCTGCAGATACCAATCGACCAACTCGGCCATCATCTTGGCGTACGCCTGTGGCTCGCGTTTGGCGCATTCGCCGAGCGACACGCCCACGACGGAAGCTCCGCGCAGCAAAACCAGATTCAAAGGCAGGGACGGAATGGTGCCCGAAGCGAACCCCACGACCAGATAACGGCCGCGCCAGGCGATCGAGCGGAAGGCCGGTTCAGCCAGATCGCCCCCCACGGGGTCGTAGATCACCTCGGGCCCCTTGCCGCCCGTGAGCGCCTTGAGGGCCTCGCGCAGGTTTTGCTGGCTGTAGTTGATGGTCTCGTCGGCGCCTATGGAGCGGCACAAGGCGCACTTGCTGTCGCTGGATGCTGCCGCGATCACGCGCGCTCCCAGGTTCTTGGCGATCTGGATGGCCGCCGTGCCCACGCCGCCCGCCGCACCGAGCACGAGCACGGTTTCACCTGCCTTGAGCTGCGCACGATCGACGAGCGCATGGTGCGAAGTGGCATAAATCATCACGAAAGCGGCCGCATCCTCGTGCGAAAAACCCGCGGGCAACGGCAGACACTGCGCGGCCGGCACCACCGCGTGCGTGGCAAAACCGCCCACGCCCGGCATGCACACCACATGCTGACCCACCTGCAACTGCGTGACGCCCGGCCCGAGCGCCTGCACCACGCCGGAAAACTCCGAGCCCGGAATGAAAGGCAGCGGCGGCTTCATTTGGTATTTGTTCTGCACGATCAGCAAGTCGGGAAAATTCAGGCTCGCCGCCTTGATCTCTATCAGGACCTCGCCCTCCTTGGGCGTGGGAGTGGGCAGTTCGCTCCAGGTGAGCGCTTCGACACCGACGGGGTTGCTGCAAAGCCAAGCGTGCATGGAAAGTCTCCTATCGTGAATATGGGTTCCAACGGTCTGGACGCGGGATCATAAGCGCGCCGTGCTCCTACAATGCCAGCCCATCCCCGCACTCGCATCCAGGATGAAAATTCTCCTTTGCAACGACGACGGCTACCAGGCCCCGGGCATCGTGGCCTTGCATGCAGCGCTCCAATCCATCGCCGAGGTGGAGGTGGTCGCGCCCGAGCACAACAACAGCGCCAAGTCCAACGCCCTCACCCTGCATTCGCCGCTGTACGTGCACCGCGCGGCGAACGGCTTTCGCTACGTGAACGGCACGCCGGCCGACTGCGTGCACATCGCCCTCACGGGCTTGCTCGGCTACCGGCCTGACCTGGTGGTCTCGGGCATCAACAACGGCGCCAACATGGGCGACGACACGATTTACTCGGGCACCGTGGGCGCCGCCATGGAGGGCTATCTTTTCGGCATCCCGGCGATCGCTTTTTCGCAGGTGGACAAGGGTTGGGGCGAACTCGAGGCCGCCGCGCACAAGGCGCGTGAGGTCGTTCAGCAGCTGCTTGCGCTGCCGCGGCCCGATCAGGAGCCCTGGCTGTTCAACGTCAACATCCCGAACATGCCGCTGACTGCCTTGCGCGCGCCCAAATTTTGCCGGCTCGGGCGGCGCCACGCCGCCGAGCGCGTGATCACCCAGCAGAGCCCGCACGGCGAGGTGATGTATTGGATCGGCGGCGCAGGCCCGGCCAAAGACGACGCCGATGGCACGGATTTTCACGCGACGGCGCAAGGCCATGTGTCCATCACGCCGCTGCAGATCGATCTCACGGATCACGCCAAACTCGCCCACTGGGCCCGCGTCGCGGCGTATTGGACGGGCGCCGAGCAGCCTGCGGTGCTTTGATGGCCCGTAAACCTGGTTTTCCCGCCCAGCTCGACCTGCCAGGGGCCGCCGCCAAAGCTGCGCGTGCGGCACCAGCATCGCTGCCAGCCAGTACCGCCATACCGCAGGGACTGGGCCTGGACTCGGCGGCAGTGCGTGCGCACATGGTGCAAAAACTCGCCCGCAATGGCATCCGCAATGCTGCCGTATTGCACGCCATGGCCACCGTGGAGCGCCATCGCTTCGTGGACAGCGCTCTCGTCACCCAAGCCTATGAAGACATCAGCCTGCCCATCGGACTCGGGCAAACCATCTCCAAACCGAGCATCGTCGCGCGCATGGCCGAACTCTTGCTCGGTGCGCCGGCCGCCCAGCATGGCCTGGGCCGCGTGCTCGAAATAGGCACCGGTTGCGGCTACCAGGCAGCGGTGTTGAGCATGATGGCGCGCGAGGTCTACAGCATGGAGCGTTTGCGTCAGCTGCACGAAAAGGCCCGCCACAACTTGCGCCCGCTGCGGCTGGCCAATGTGCACTTGCTGTTCGGCGATGGCATGCTGGGCTACGCCCAAGGCGCTCCCTATGCCGGCATCCTGGCGGCGGCTGGCGGTCAAGCCGTGCCTCAGCCATGGTGCGACCAACTGGCCGTGGGCGGACGGCTGGTGGCTCCCATGGCGGTGGCGGGTGGGCAGCAAGTGCTGCTCGTGCTCGACAAAACCGCACACGGGCTGCAACAAACCCTGCTCGAGCCCGTGCACTTCGTCCCTCTAAAATCGGGGATTGCCTGAAGGAAAGTCGATCATGAGGGTTTTTCCGAATTTCGTCACCACTGCGCTCGTCGCACTTGCCGCGGCACTGCTCGTGGGTTGCAATTCAACCCCACTGAACAAAGCTCCTGTAGAAGATCGCAGCAAAGGCGCCTCTGCCAGCAGCACCAGTGGTACAGCCCCAGCCCCCAAACCACCGCCAGGCATCGAAAATGCAGGTAAGCTAGGGTATTACACTGTAAAGCCAGGTGACACCCTGATACGCATCGGCCTGGAAAACGGGCAAAGCTGGAAAGACATCGCACGCTGGAACAACCTCGACAACCCCAATTTGATCGAAGTCGGCCAAGTGCTACGCGTAGCGCCGCCGGGCGCGCAAACCGCGTCTTCGACCGCCCCAGCCAGCGGTGGCGCAGTCACCCACCCCGTGGCTTCTTCGACCGCGGCAACAGCGGCGCCCACTGCCTCGTCTGCCAGCGCGTCCAAATCGTCGGCGGCGCCCGCTGGCTCCGCGAGCACGGCAGTAGCGACTGCCGCGCCCAGCCCTGCCGCGTCGGCCACTCCATCGAGCGCCATGGCCGAAGATGACATCTCTTTCATCTGGCCTGCCTCGGGCAGCTTGATCGCCGGCTTCGACGAAGCACGCAACAAGGGTTACGACATCGCCGGCAAAGCGGGCGACCCCGTTTACGCGGCCGCCGACGGGCGCGTGGTGTATGCGGGCGCGGGGCTGCGCGGCTACGGCAACCTCATCATCCTCAAGCACAACAACACCTTTTTGACGGCCTACGCGCACAACCAGACCCTGCTCGTCAAAGAAGACCAGACCGTGAAGCGCGGACAGAAAATCGCCGAGATGGGCAACACCGACGCCGACCGCGTGAAGCTGCACTTCGAAATCCGCAAGCAAGGCAAGCCGGTCGATCCGGCGCGCTATTTGCCTCCTCGCTGAGCCCTGCTGGGCCTTGCTCCAACCCCGTGCAGCACCACCCGGAGCCCGCATCCCCGATTGAGACGCCTTCATCCGCCACGCCTGCCGAGTCGAGTGGCGCGGACATGCTGGCAGATGAGGGGGACGAGCTCGCCGCTGCCGCCGCCGAGTTGCGCCAGCTCGAGATCGGCGCCGCCCAGCATGGCGCGCGCCTCGATCGGGCGCTGGCCGAACTGGTGCCCGAGTTCTCGCGCAGCTACCTGCAGCAGCTGCTCGCGCAGGGGCTGGTGCAGCGCAACGGCCAGCCCGCGCTCAAAGCGGCCGCGCGCGTGCAGGCGGGCGACCGGGTGTTGGTGGAACTGCGCCCCACCCAGCAAAGCCAGGCCTTCAAGCCGCAGGCGCTGCCGCTGGACGTGGTCTATGAAGACGCCCATCTGCTCGTGATCCACAAACCTGCCGGCATGGTGGTGCACCCGGCGCCCGGCAACTGGAGCGGCACCCTGCTCAACGGCCTGCTCGCGCGCGACCCCAAGGCTTTCGAGGTGCCGCGCGCGGGCATCGTGCACCGGCTCGACAAAGACACCAGCGGCCTGCTCGTGGTGGCCCGCGAGCGCAGCACCATGGACGCGCTGGTGCGCATGATCGCCGCGCGCAGCGTGCGCCGCGAGTACCAGGCCATCGCGCACCAGCGCTGGACGGGGCCCGCACTGCGTCGCATCGACGCGCCGATTGGCCGCGACCCGCGCAACCGCCTGCGCATGGCCGTGGTGGACTTGTCCGTCCATGCCGGCAAACCGGCGCGCACCGACGTGCGCTGGCTCGGCGGCGATGACGCTTTTTGCTGGGTCGAGTGCAGCTTGCACACGGGCCGCACGCACCAAATTCGCGTGCACATGGCTTCGATAGGGCATCCGCTGGTGGCCGATGCCTTGTACGGAGGCACTCCCGCGCTGGGCCTGCAGCGCCAGGCCTTGCATGCCTGGCGCCTCGCCTTCGCGCACCCGGTGACGGGGCAGGCCATGGAATTCGTCGCGCCCGTGCCGCAAGACATGCGCCAGGCCTTGCAAAGGCTGGGCTACAATCCGCCCTGATTTTTTGGCTCATCTTGATGACGAGCCCGCCCGGTGTGACAGGCCAGCGCAGCGCGCAGGCACTCCAGGGTGATGGACGCGCAAGGGGCCATGCCTTGGTGGCAAAACCCCATGACTTACGCAAATCAGGCCTGGCAAGGCGCTCGCCGCGTGGCAAGACACTTCGCTGCATCCTTGTTTGCATAAGTCGAGCCACCATTTACGCAGCAATTTTCCTGAATCAATGAATACGATGGATGCCCCGCGCGTCCTCGAAGCCGCCTTGCTTTGCGCGCCGCAAGCACTCACGACGCGCCAGTTGCGCGCCTTGTTCGACGATGCGCTGGATGCCCAGGCGCTGGAGCAGATATTGCGGGCCTTGCAACAGGAATGGGCTGGGCGTGGCCTCGAGTTGGTGCAAGTCGCGGGCGGCTGGCGCTTTCAAAGCCGGCCGCAGCTGCAGCCGTATCTGGAGCGGCTGCATGCAGAAAAGCCGCAGCGCCATTCGCGGGCCGCGCTCGAGACGCTGGCCATCATCGCGTACCGGCAGCCGGTCACGCGCGGGGACATCGAGGAGATTCGCGGCGTCACCGTGAACAGCCAGACGCTGCGACAGCTCGAAGAGCGCGGCTGGATCGAGGTCGTGGGGCACAAGGAAACGGTGGGTCGGCCGGCGCTGTTTGCGACCACGCGCCAGTTTCTCGACGACCTGGGGCTGCAGTCGCTCGACCAGCTGCCTGCGCTCGAGGATCTCGCGGGCGGCGCGCAGGCATTGGTGGACAGAGTCTCGCAGGTCCAGGATGGCACCGCGAACGCTGCGCGCGAAGTGGCCCGCCCCCCGCAGCTGACGCTGGTGGAGCAGGCTGGGCCGGGCGCGAGTGATTTTTTGCGCGCATGAAAAAAGTGAGGCGCCCGAAGCGGTGCCCGGAGGAAGTGATTGATGAACGATTCCACGCTGGACTTGCAAAGTGCCGCCACCGAAACCGCACCCGCTGCCAAGCCGGCGCGCCAACGCCCGGCACGCCCCAAAAAGGCGGCGTCCGAGAGCGCTGCGGCGGCCACGGCAGCGCCCGTTGTGCTCACCGACGATCCCACGTCGCAAGCGCCGCTGCCGGGGCAGGCCGCCGTGGGCGGTGATGGTGCGCAGGCGGGGCCCCCAAGGGCGCGTGGTGATGCGCCGCGCGCGCGCAGCCAAGGGGCGCGCGGCAAGCAGCAGCAGCCCGCAGCAGCCCTCGGCGCACAGGGTTACCAGTTCGCCGACGTGGTCTCGGGGCGCTTCGATGCCGACGAAGCCAGCGCGCCAGCTGCGGTGCACAAGCGCGTGCTGCTGCCGCAGGCCGAAACACCCAAGCTGCACAAGGTGCTTGCGCAGGCGGGGTTGGGGTCGCGCCTCGAGATGGAGCAGTTGATCCTCGAAGGGCGCATCTCGGTCAATAACGAGCCTGCGCACATCGGCCAGCGCATCCAGTACGGCGACCAGGTCAAGGTCAATGGCAAGCCGCTGCGTGTGCGCATCGCCCCGCCGCCCACGCGCGTGATCGCCTACCACAAACCCGTGGGCGAGGTGGTGACGCACGACGACCCGCAAAACCGCCCGACGGTGTTCCGCAAACTGCCCAAACTGGTGCAAGGCAAGTGGCAGTCCGTGGGGCGGCTGGATTTGAATACCGAAGGGCTGCTGCTCTTTACCAATTCCGGTGCGCTGGCCAACCAGCTCATGCACCCGCGCTTCGGCCTCGAGCGCGAATACGCGGTGCGCGTGCTCGGCGCCCTCAGTGAAGAGGAAAAGCAGCGCCTGCTCGAAGGCGTGCGGCTCGAAGACGGCATGGCCTCGTTTCGCAGCATCGAAGAAGGTGGCGGCGAGGGTGCGAACTGCTGGTATCGCGTCACGATCGCCGAAGGGCGCAACCGCGAGGTGCGGCGCATGTTCGAAGCCGTGGGCCACGCGGTCAGCCGCCTGATCCGCATCCGCTACGGCGCCATGGTGCTGCCACGCGGTCTGCGGCGCGGCGCCTGGCTGGAGCTCGACCCGCAGGAGGTGCGGGCGCTGATGCAGGCCGCCGGTGTCGATGTCGATGAAGGCGAGGGCCGCCGTGCCAACGCCGCACGCCAGCGCGGCGCGAAACAAGGCGGCGAAAAACAAGGTGGCGCACCGGCGGGCAAAGGGGGCCCTTTGCGCAGCCCCCCATCCCGGCGTGGCAAAGCCGAAGGCCAGGGCCCGCGCGCGAATGCCCAGCCCGACCCCATGAAGACCTCGGTAGGCTACATCGGCCGGGACAGCCTCTCGCGCCAGCGTCAGACGCAGCGGCGCTCCGGCAGGGGGCGTTTTGGCGGCGGGCGCTGAGTGCACGCAGCGATGCGCAAATTCGGCGGTTTAAAATCAAAAACTTTGCCCTCTGGGTGAGAATTTTTCAACTTACGCAAATCGGGCTCAGGCAAGGCGCTCGCCCCATGGCAAAACACTTTGCTGCATTCTTGTTTGCGTCAGTCCAGTTTCAAAACCACCAAGGAAATTTTTATGGCCATCGAACGCACCCTTTCCATCATCAAGCCTGACGCCGTCGCCAAGAACGTGATCGGCCAGATTTACGCCCGCTTCGAAGCCGCCGGCCTCAAGATCGTGGCCGCGCGCATGGCGCAGCTCTCGCGCCGCGAAGCCGAGCAGTTCTACGCCGTGCACAAAGAGCGCCCCTTCTTCAAGGACCTGGTGGACTTCATGGTTTCCGGCCCGGTGATGATCCAGGTGCTCGAAGGCGAAAACGCCATCCTCAAGAACCGTGAGCTCATGGGCGCCACCGACCCCAAAAAGGCGGCCCCCGGCACCATCCGCGCCGATTTCGCCGACAGCATCGATGCCAACGCCGTGCATGGCTCCGACGCTGCCGAGACCGCCCAGGTCGAAATCGCCTTCTTTTTTGCCGGCATGGACATCTGCTCGCGCTGACGTGCCGACCTGCGCCTGACCTGGCGCAGCGAGTGCAGGCACGGCACACCCGGGCAAGGGGATGCGTATGACGACCAATCTGCTGGAGTTCGACCTCGACGGGCTCGCGGCTTGGTGCGCGCAGCTCGGGGAAAAGCGCTTTCGCGCGACGCAGCTGTTTCGCTGGATCCACCAGCGCGGTGCGCGCGATTTCGACGCCATGAGCGACCTCGCCAAGTCGCTGCGCGACAAGCTCAAGGCGCTGGCCTGCGTTGCGCCGCTGCCCGTGGTGAGCGAGCAGGTCTCGCGCGACGGCACCATCAAGTGGTTGTTCGACGTGGGCGACGGCAATGCGGTCGAAGCGGTCTTCATCCCCGAAGACGACCGCGCCACCCTGTGCGTTTCGTCGCAGGCGGGTTGCGCCATCGGCTGCCGCTTTTGCTCGACCGGGCACCAGGGCTTCAGCCGCAACCTCACGACGGGTGAGATCGTCGCCCAGCTCTGGTGGGCCGAGCACGAGTTGCGCCGGCGCTTTGGCACGAGCGAGCGCGTCATCTCCAACGTCGTGATGATGGGCATGGGCGAGCCGCTGCAGAACTACACGGCGCTCGTGCCGGCGCTGCGCGTGATGCTCGACGACCATGGCTACGGCTTGTCGCGCCGGCGCGTCACCGTGTCCACTTCGGGCGTGGTGCCCATGATGGACCGGCTCGCGCAGGACTGCCCCGTGGCGCTGGCGGTGTCGCTGCACGCGCCCAACGATGCGCTGCGCGACAACCTGGTGCCGCTCAACCGCAAATACCCGCTGCACGAGCTGCTCGATGCCTGTCGGCGTTACCTGGCGCATGCGCCGCGCGACTTCATCACCTTCGAATACTGCATGCTCGACGGCGTGAACGACCAGCCCGAGCACGCCGCGCAGCTGATCGCCCTGCTGCGCCCCGGTGCGGCCGGTGGCGGCGTGCGCTGCAAGCTCAACCTCATTCCGTTCAACCCCTTCCCGGCCTCGGGCCTGCAGCGCTCCCCGGCAGCGCGGGTCGCGGCCTTTGCCAAAATGCTCAACGATGCGGGTATCGTCACCACCGTGCGCAAGACGCGTGGCGACGACATCGACGCGGCCTGCGGACAGCTCGCCGGCGACGTGCAAGACCGCACGCGCGCCGCCGAACGCATGGCACGCCAGCGCACCGTGGTACTGCACCGGGCCCCGGCGCAGCCGCGCGATTCCGTCCGGCCATAGGTACGACCTGGAGGTGTTCCGAATGAGTGCGAAAGAGGTTCTTGGCAGACCATTGCCGCGCGGGAGCTGCCGCTGGGCGCTCGCAGGCTTGCTGGCGGCCGCTTTGGTGGGTTGCGCAACGCCCCCAGGGACGGCGACGGCGGCGCGTTCGGGCGACATCGTCACCTCGTCCGACGAGACGGAAGGACAGCGGCGTGCGCGCATCCGGCTGGAGCTGGCGGCAGGTTATTTCGAGGCCGGCAAAACCACGGTCGCGCTCGATGAAGTCAAACAGGCGCTCATCGCAGACCCGAATTCCGCCGACGCTTACAACCTGCGCGGCCTGATCTACATGCGCTTGAACGACTTCGGGATTGCCGAAGACAGTTTTCGGCGCGCGCTGGCCTTGCGCCCTGGCGATCCCGACTTGCGGCACAACTATGGCTGGCTGCTGTGCCAGCAGCGCCGGTTTGCCGAGGCCGACCAGAATTTTGTCGCCGCCCTCGCCAGCCCCATCTACCAAGCCAAGGACAAGACGCTGATGGCGCGCGGTCTGTGCCAGGAAGCTGCGCAGCAATACGCCGAGGCCGAGCAGTCCTTTTTCAAGGCCTATGAACTCAATCCGGGCAATCCCGTGGTCGGCTACCACCTGGCCTCCCTGCTGCTGCGCCGCAACGATGCCGAAAGGGCACGCTTTTACATCCGGCGCGTGAACAACAGCGAGTTTTCGAACGCCGAGTCGCTGTGGCTGGGCATCAAGATAGAGCGTGCCTTGGGCAATGCCGTGGCCATGGGGCAATTGGCCGAACAGTTGCACAAGCGCTACCCCGATTCCCGCGAATGGGCCGCCTACGAGCGCGGAGCTTTCAATGACTGATTCGCATGTAGCGCAGGTAGAGCCTACGCAAGAAGCTCCCAAAAACGAAGCGGATGCGGTGCGTGCGGGTGCTCTGCTGCGGGCCGCGCGCGAGGCCGCGGGGGTGCATATCGCCACCCTGGCAGGAACGCTGAAAGTGCCACTCGACAAGCTGCAGGCATTGGAAAACGGCGATCTCGCCGCGCTGCCGGACATGGTGTTTGCGCGCGCGCTGGCTTCGAGCGTGTGCCGTAGCCTCAAGATCGACCCTGCGCCCGTGTTGGCGCTATTGCCCCGCGCGGCGCCGGGGCCGCTACCCGAACAGAGCGCAGGCATCAACACCCCCGTCAAGCACATGGCCGGCAAGTCGCTGGATTTTTCCCCCTCCCACGGCAAACACCGCTGGCTGGGCTGGCTCGTGCTGGCTTTGCTGCTGGGCGCTCTGGCCCTCCTTTTCTGGCCGCACGGTGCGCCAGACAGAAGCACCACAGAGCCAAGCCCGGTGAGCGCGGCTGCCGTGGGCGCTGCTGCCGCTACGGCGCCGCAACCGCTCGAGGCGCAGAGCGCGCTGGCGCCAGCGCCTGGGCCCGCGGTGGCACAAGTGGTCGAGGCGCAAACCCCTGCCCCCGCCCCTGCTTCTGTCGCTTCTGCGGCTTTTGCCGTGACCGTCGAAACGCAGCGCCCCAGCGCCTCGGCCACGGCAGCCGCGCCGGACGGCGGCGGCGCAGCCGCTGCTTCGGCTGCGGCGTCTTCATCCCCCGCCCCAGCGCTTGCCGGCTCTGCGGCGGGCACGGACCTGCTGCTTTTGCGCGCGCGCAG
This sequence comes from Extensimonas vulgaris, assembly GCF_003337425.1. GTDB lineage: Bacteria > Pseudomonadota > Gammaproteobacteria > Burkholderiales > Burkholderiaceae_C > Extensimonas > Extensimonas vulgaris. The sequence continues at coordinate 327,112 of NZ_QPJU01000002.1, read as the reverse complement.
CGCTTCCTGGGTACAGGTGCGCGACGCTGCCGGCAAGGTGGTGCAGGAGCGCACGCTGCAAGCCGGTGAATCCTTGTCCGTGACGGGCACGCCGCCGCTCGCGGTGGTGCTCGGACGCGCCGATGCGGTCGAGGTGTTCGTGCGCGGCCAGCCGTTCGCGCCGCCTGCGGTGTCCAAAGGCAAGGTGGCCCGTTTCGAGGTGAAGTAGTGGCAAACAACGCTCCTGGCAGTTCTCTTTCCCCTGCGCCCATCCCCCTGGCGCAGCCGGCGCCGCGGCGCGCGCGCCAGGCGCGCGTGGTCTGGGGCGGGCATGTGGTCACCGTGGGCGGTGACGCGCCCGTGCGCATCCAGTCGATGACCAACACCGACACGGCCGACGCCGTGGCCACGGCGATCCAGGTGCGCGAGCTCGCGCGCGCGGGCTCGGAGCTCGTGCGCATCACCGTGAACACGCCCGAGGCTGCGGCCGCCGTGCCCTACATCCGCGAACAGCTCGACCGCATGGGCGAGAGCGTGCCGCTGGTCGGCGACTTCCACTACAACGGCCACCGCCTGCTCACCGAATACCCGGACTGCGCGCAGGCGCTGTCCAAATACCGTATCAACCCCGGCAACGTGGGCCACGGCGACAAGCGCGACAAGCAGTTCGCGCAGATGATCGAAGCCGCCGTGCGCTGGGACAAGGCCGTGCGCATCGGCGTGAACTGGGGCAGCTTGGACCAGGCCCTGCTGGCCGAGCTCATGGACGCCAACAGCCGCCGCAGCACGCCCTGGGACGCGCGCCAGGTGATGTACGAGGCGCTCATCAGCTCGGCCATAGACTCCGCACGCCAGGCCGAGCGCCTGGGGCTTGCGGGCGCGCAGATCATGCTTTCGTGCAAGGTCAGCGGCGTGCAGGATTTGATCGCGGTGTATCGCGAGCTCGCGCGCCGTTGCGACTACGCGCTGCACCTGGGCCTGACCGAGGCGGGCATGGGCACCAAGGGCACGGTGGCGTCGAGCGCGGCGCTCGCCATCTTGTTGCAGGAGGGCATCGGCGACACCATCCGCGTCTCGCTCACGCCCGCACCCGGTGAGGCGCGCACGCAGGAAGTCGTGGTCGCGGCAGAGATTTTGCAGGCGCTCGGGCTGCGCAGCTTCGTGCCCAGCGTCACGGCCTGCCCCGGCTGCGGGCGCACGACCAGCACCACCTTCCAGGAGCTGGCCAAGCAGATCGACGACTTTTTGCGCGCGCAAATGCCGCAGTGGCGCGCGCGCTACCCCGGCGTCGAGGGCCTCAAGGTCGCGGTGATGGGCTGCATCGTCAACGGCCCCGGCGAGAGCAAGCACGCCGACATCGGCATCAGCCTGCCCGGCACGGGCGAGGCGCCGGCCGCACCCGTGTTCATCGACGGCGAAAAAGCCCTGACCCTGCGCGGCGAACACATCGCGCGCGATTTTCAGCAGGTGGTGGAAAACTACGTGCAACAGCGCTTCGGCGCGCGGCAGGACGCAGCGCAAACCCCGAACGCGTCGGTTTGACGCGAGGGCACTCTCGGGCAATTCAAAAACAGGCAAAACCGCCCGCAGCGCAGTATGGGAGCGCGTTGAACCATCAAAAAACAGAGCAAGCATGACAGAGAACATCGAGAAAAAAACGCCTGCGGCCAAGCCTGAAAAGCTGGTCGCCGTGAAAGGCATGAACGACATCTTGCCGCCCGAATCCGCGCGCTGGGAATGGCTCGAAGGCAAGGTGCGCAGCCTCATGGAGCGCTACGCCTACCGCAACATCCGCACGCCCATCGTCGAGCCCACGGCGCTGTTCGTGCGCGGCCTGGGCGAAGTGACGGACATCGTCGAAAAAGAGATGTATTCGTTCGAAGACAAGCTCAACGGCGAACACCTGACGCTGCGTCCCGAGGCCACGGCCGGTGTGGTGCGCGCCGTGGTCGAGCACGCACTGCTCTACGACGGCGGCAAGCGCCTTTACTACATGGGGCCGATGTTCCGCCACGAGCGGCCGCAGCGCGGGCGCTACCGCCAGTTCCACCAGATCGGCGCCGAGGCGCTGGGCTTCGCGGGCCCCGAGGTCGATGCCGAACTGATCTTGCTCGCGCACGCGCTGTGGCAGGAGCTCGGCCTGCGCGACGTGCGCCTGGAACTCAACAGCCTGGGCCAGCCCGAGGAGCGCAAGGCGCACCGCAGCGCCTTGATCGCGCACTTCGAGCAGCACCTCGAGCAGCTCGACGAGGACGCACGCCGGCGCCTGCACAGCAACCCTTTGCGCATCCTCGACACCAAAAACCCGGCCATGCAGCCCATCGTCGAAGCCGCGCCGCGCCTGCTCGACTTCCTCGGTGCGGCGTCGCGCGCGCACTTCGAGCGCGTCACGGCGATTCTGGACGCGAGCGGCGTCGCCTGGCGCATCAACCCGCGCCTCGTGCGCGGCATGGACTACTACAACCTCACGGTGTTCGAGTTCATCACCGACCAGCTCGGCGCCCAGGGCACGATCTGCGGCGGCGGGCGCTACGACTACCTGATCGAGCAGATCGGCGGCAAGCCCGCGCCTGCCGTGGGCTGGGCGCTCGGCGTCGAGCGTGTGCTCGAGCTCGTCAAAGAGCAGGGTGAAGCCCCGCCTGCGCCCGTGCCCGACGCCTATGCCATCGTGCCCGACGCAGCCGCGCTGCCCACCGTCATGGCCACGCTGCAAGGCTTGCGTGCGCTGGGCGTGCGCGTGCAGATGCACGCCGCGCCGAGCGCGGACGCAGGCATGGGCAGCATGAAGTCGCAGTTCAAAAAGGCCGACACGAGCGGTGCACGCTTCGCGCTCGTGTTCGGCGCGGACGAGCTCGCGCGCGGCGCGCTCACCTGCAAGGCGCTGCGCGACGGCAGCGGCGCGCAAACCGAGCACGCGCTCGCCGACCTCCCCGCCCTGGCCGCCACCCTACAATCGCAGCGCTGATTTCCCCTTCACCACCCATGGCCCAACACCTAGACCTCGAAGAACAAGAGCAGATCGAGCAGATCAAGCATTTCTGGAACACCTGGGGCAACCTGATCACCGCCGTGCTCGTGCTGGCGTTCGGTGCGCTCGCTGCCTGGAACGGCTACCAATACTGGCAAAACCGCCAAGCCACGCAGGCCGCCGGCCTGTTCGATGCCTTCGACATGGCTGCGCGCGCCGGCGACATGCAAAAAATGGAGCAGGCTTTTGGCGATCTGCGCGCCTCTTACGCCAGTACGGTGCAAGCCGCGCAGGCCGGCATGCTGCTCGCCAAGGCGCAGGTGGACAAAGACCAGCTCGACGCGGCCAAGGGCACGCTGGCCTGGGTGGCGAGCCATGCGGGCGACGAGGCCTACCAGGCGCTCGCGCACTTGCGCTTATCGGGCGTGCTCATGGAGCAAAAAGCCCTGGACGAGGCGCTCCAGCAAGTCGCGGGCAATTTCCCCGCGCCATTCGAGGCGCTCGCGGCCGACCGCAAGGGCGACATTCTGATGCTCATGGACAAACGCAAAGAAGCTGCCGCGGCCTACGCACAGGCTTACAAAACCTTCGCCGTCGAGAGCCAATACCGCCGTCTCGTCGAAATCAAACTGCAGGCGCTGGGCGCGGCGCCCGAGGCGAATGCAGCTTCTGCCCCCAGCCCGGCCACGAAAGGATGACGCCCATGACGACCCAAGCCAGCGCCTTTTTGCGCTTTGCGCTCCTGCTGGTGTTCAGTGCCGTGCTCAGCGCCTGCTCGTGGCTGGGCATAGGAAGCAGCGCCAAGCAAAAGCCCGCCGATCTGGGGCCCAATGTGCCTGTACTCGGCGTGCGCCAGTCGTGGACAGCAACCATAGGCAGCGTCGAAGGCCTGCCGCTCGAGGTGCAGGTCAACGGCCATGTCGTGACGCTCGCCGCGCGCGACGGCACGGTGGCGGCGCTCGATGGGCGCACGGGCGGCGACATCTGGCGCACCCAGCTGCGCACCCCGCTGTCCGCAGGCGTGGGCAGCGACGGTAAGTGGACGGCCGTGGTCACGCACGACAACCAGCTCGTGGTGCTCGAAGGCGGCAAGGAGCTGTGGCGCCAGCGCCTGGGCACGCAGGTGTTCACGGCGCCGCTGGTGGCGGGCTGGCGCGTGTTCGTGCTCGGCGCCGACCGCTCCGTGAGCGCGTTCGACGCCGCCACGGGCCGACGCCTGTGGGCGCAGACGCGCACCAGCGATCCGCTGGTGCTGCGCCAGGCCGGGGTCTTGCTGCCCGTGCGCGATACGCTCGTGGCCGGCATCTCGGGGCGCATGGTGGGCTTCAACCCCGACAACGGCAGCATCCGCTGGGAGGCGCCGATCGCGAGCGCGCGCGGTGCGAACGACCTCGAACGCCTGATCGACCTCGTCGGGCGCGTGAGCCGCGAGGGCGACAGCGTCTGCGCGCGCGCTTTCCAGGCGGCCGTGGGTTGCGTGGACACGGCGCGCGGCACGGTGGTCTGGACGCAGCTCGCAAGTGGCGCCGAGGGCGTGCACGGCGACGCGGACTACGTCTATGGCACCGAGAGCAACGGCCTCGTCGTGGCCTGGCGGCGCCTCGACGGCACGCGCGCCTGGACGGTGGACCGGCTCAAATTCCGCAAGCTCACCGCGCCGCTCGCGCTCGGCCGCGCCGTGGTGATCGGCGACAACACCGGCTTGGTGCACCTGCTCGCACGCGACGACGGCGCGCCGCTCAATCGCCTGAGCACCGACGACTCCGGCGTCGCCACGGCGCCCGTCGTGGCCGGCGAAACGCTGATCGTCGTTACGCGCAAGGGTAGCGTGTATGGTTTTCGCCCCGAATGATGGGTACCCAACGCATGAAACCCGTGATCGCCCTCGTCGGGCGGCCCAACGTCGGTAAATCGACGCTGTTCAACCGCCTCACCAAGTCGCGCGATGCCATCGTGGCCGACTTCGCGGGGCTCACGCGCGACCGCCACTATGGCCAGGGCCGCCAAGGCAAGTACGAATACATCGTCATAGACACTGGCGGCTTCGAGCCCGACGCGGCCAGCGGCATCTACCACGAGATGGCCAAGCAGACGCAGCAGGCCGTGGCCGAGGCCGATGTGGTGTTGTTCATCGTCGATGCGCGCGCGGGCCTTTCGGCGCAAGACCATGACATCGCGAACTACCTGCGCCGCCTCGGCAAACGCTGCGTGCTCGTGGCCAACAAGGCCGAGGGCATGCGCGAAGGCGCGCAGCTCTCCGAGTTCTACGAGCTCGGCCTGGGCGAGGTGCACCCTGTCTCGGCCGCGCACGGCCAAGGCATACGCAGCCTGATCGAGTTCGCGCTCGAACCCCTGCAAGGGCCCGAACCCGAGGAAGCGCCCGAAGACACGGCGACGGCGGACGTGATCCGGCTCGCCGTTGCGGGACGGCCGAACGTGGGCAAGTCCACGCTCATCAACGCCTGGCTCGGCGAGGAGCGGCTCGTCGCATTCGACCTGCCGGGCACCACGCGCGATGCCATCCGCGTGCCCTTCGAGCGCAACGGCCAGCGCTTCGAACTCATAGACACTGCGGGACTGCGCCGCAAGGGGCGCGTGTTCGAGGCGATCGAAAAATTCTCCGTCGTCAAGACCCTGCAGGCCATAGAGTCGGCGCATGTGGTGCTGCTGCTGCTCGACGCGACGCAGGGTGTCACCGACCAGGACGCGCACATCGCAGGCTTCGCGCTCGAGAGCGGCCGCGCCGTGGTGCTCGCGGTCAACAAATGGGACGCGGTGGACGAGTACCAGCGCCAACTGCTCGAGCGCTCGATCGAAACGCGGCTGGCCTTTCTGAAGTTCGCCAAGATCCACTTCATCTCGGCCAAAAAGCGCCAGGGGTTGGGCCCGCTATGGGCTTCGATCATCGAAGCCTACCAGTCGGCCACGCGCAAAATGCCCACGCCCCAGCTCACGCGCGTGTTGCACGAGGCCGTGCAATACCAGGCACCCAAGCGCGCCGGCATGTTCCGCCCCAAGCTGCGCTACGCCCACCAAGGCGGCATGAACCCGCCCGTGATCGTGATCCACGGCAACTCGCTCGAGCATGTCGCGGACGCTTACAAGCGCTACCTCGAAGGGCGTTTTCGCAAGGAGTTCAAGCTCGTGGGCACGCCCTTGCGCATCGAGTTCAAAACTTCGCAAAACCCCTACGCCGACAAAGGCGAGTGAGCGCAGCAGCTGCGTTGCGCGCTCGGCACAAACCACTTTCAGGTTGTCCGTGAAACGGTGCGGCGCGCGGGCGCTGATGGATGTTTTGGGCCACGGCAAAGCAATCCGTGTCACTGCGAGCCCCGCAGAGGCGTCGCAATCCAGTCCCGTCCATTGCGGCGTGCGCAAGCGCTGTTACGCAGGCTCCATGCATGTCATTGAGGTCACATTCCAATTTCTGGGTGGCGTTGACGGGGCAAAGGGAGGATGCCGGGATATGCGCCCGGCGGCGCACCTTCTTTTCTTGTCTCGCCAAGAAAAGAAGGCAAAAGAAGGCGACCCTGCTGTCTGCGTCCCTGTGCGCCTGCTCGGCGCCCAGGGCAACCTGCGGTGCTCGCGCCCGGCGGGGTCGCGCGAAACTCGCTGCGCTCAAACAATCGCGCGCCCTTGATCCGCCGGGCGCTGCGCTCCTCGGCGCAGCCAAAAAGGGCGGGATACCCTGCGGGCCTTCGCTGTGCTCGGCCCTTTGCAAGAAGGCACCCGTCATTGCGGCGTGCGCAGGCGCTGTTGCCAAGGCCCCATGGATTGCCGCGGGCCTTCGGCCCTCGCAATGACGGAGAAAGAGCATCCAGCGCCCTCTTGAACCATCTTTAACCCAGATTGTCCATTAGGCGGTGCTGCGCACCTACGCGGGCGTTGGCGGACGTCTGCCGGTCATTTTGGCCGCGGCTTCGGCGTCCATGGCACTGGCCATGGACTTCTCACCCGCGACCAAACTGCCGCGCCAGCCGCCTCGCCACCATCCCGCGTCCTAATGAACAATCTGGGTTTAAGAGAGAACGCCTTTCAGGCGCCGTCCGCTGCCTCCATGCGCGCAAGGGCGTCGAACGGCAGGGTCTGCTTGACCAGAATCAGCGTGCAGGGCGCGTCGCGCGCCACGCGCATGGGCACCGTGGCAATGAAACGTTGCAGCTGCAGGCCGTGCGTGGCCGCGCCCAGGATCATCAGGCTGACGTGGTTGCCGGCGGCGTAGCGCACCAGCGCCTGCGCCACGTCGCTCGCTTCGAGCACATGGAAGCTCACGCTGTGGCCCTGCAAGTCGAGCGGCGCGGCCCATTGCTTGAGACGCGCGATATGTTGGCGGTGCAGGCTGGTTTCGCTGCGTGCGCCGTCGCTGGAACTGCTGGCCGAGGGCGAGAGCACCGTCACGCAGGCCAGGCGCGCGCCAGGACGTATCCCCAGCGAGCGCGCCACCGCCTGGCGCAGCGAATACAGCGTGGCGTCGCTCGCATCCTCATGCGGCACGGCCACCATGACGATGGGCACCTCTTCGATCTGGCGCGCAGGCAAGGGGCTGGGCTGGTAGTGCATGCCCATGGCCTTGATCCAGCGCCGCAGCTGGCTGCGCAGGGTGGGCCCGCGCACCTGCTGGCCGCGTTCGGTCAGGGGCACTTGCGCGGGGTTGCGAAGGTCGAAAGCCAGGTGCGCGGCCGAAGGGTAGCGCTGCGCGGCCTCGGCTTCGAGGCAGCGCAGGATGACCTCCTGCAGCCAGGGCGGCAAGTCGGGGCGGTGGCGGCGCGGCGGCGTGGGCGCCATCCACAGGCGCTGGCGCATGCCGCCGCGCGTGGTCGGGGCGCCAAAGGGCAGCTCGCCTGTCGCGAGCTCGTAGAGCATCACGCCGATCGCGAAGATGTCGCTGCGCGGGTCGCCGCGCACGCCCACCACCTGCTCGGGCGCGATCCACGCGGGCGAGCCCACCGCCAGGCGCAGCTCCTCGGCGAGCAAGTCGGGGTAATGCGCATGCCACGACAGCCCGAAGTCGAGCAGTACGGCGTGGTCGGGCGTCTTGAACAGCACGTTGCCGGGCTTGAGGTCGAGGTGGCAGGCGTTTTGCTGGTGCAGGCTGTGCGCGGCGTCGGCCATGGCAGCGCCCAGGCGCGCGATCTCTTGCGGCTCCAGGCGCTGGCCCAGCCAATGCTCGAGCGTCTGTCCAGGCACGTACTCCATCACCAGGTAGGGCAGCCGCTGCAGGTCGCCTGCTGCGACGAAGCGCGGCACGTGCGGGCCCGTGAGCGCGGGCAGGATTTGCAGCTCGACCTCGAAGCTCACGATGTTCTCGGCACCGTCGCCCGCGGTCATGCGCGGGATTTTCATGGCCATCGGAAAGCCCGGGTCGGGCGCGCCCTGCGCGTACTCGACGCGGTAGATGTGCGCCATCCCGCCCGCGTGTATGCATTCGAGCACGCGAAAGCCGTCGACCAGCGTGCCGGCCTCGAGCAGCTTCATTGCCCACGCTCCAGCCGCTGGGCGAAAAACTCCGGCAGCGCGCCCGTGGCACGGATCGCCGCAGCCGCCGCCGCATGGTCGTACGCCACGCGCTCGAAGCGCAGCAGCCAGGCGCGCGTGTCGAGCAAGGCGTACATGGCGCGCGCATCGCCGTCGCGCGGCTGCCCGACCGAGCCCACGGTGGCCAGCCACTGCCGGTGCGGCGCAACCGGGATAGCCACGCCCGCCACCGGTGCAAAGCGCATCAGGCTGCGCCCCGTGCCGCGGTAAAAAAGGCTTTGCTGGTGCACATGGCCGCAAAACACGTGCTGCACACCCGGGTGCTGCGTGGCGGCGTCCAGGCTTTGCTGCGCGACCACCGCGTTGTCTGCGTAGCGCCAGCGCTCGGGCGCATCGGCGGTGGCGTGCACCAGCAAGATGCCATCGACCACCGCCGTGAGCGGCAGCGCCGCGAGGAAGTCGCGCTCTTCGGCAACAAGCTGCGCATGCGTCCAGGCCGCGCTCAGCGCCGCCATCGAAGGGGCCTGCTGCGCCGCTGCCGGCTGAGGACGCACGGCCTGCGCATCGTGGTTGCCTTGCACGAGCAAAGCGCCCTGCGCCGCGAGCGCCATCGCCTGCTGCACCACGTAGCGTGGATCGGCGCCGTAACCCACGAGGTCGCCGAGCAGCGCAAAGCGCTCGGCGCCTTGTGCGCGCGCGTGCGCCAGGCAGGCATCGAAAGCCTGGCGATTGGCGTGCAGATCGGACAATAAGGCGAGTTTCACGGCATTGATCGTAACCTCGGCAGCTGCAGCGTGCGGCAAGCATGGGTGACGCCACGCTCGCCGGCTCCGTTACCATCGGCGCATGATTTGGTTGTCCCTGGTGGCCTTTTTTGTGGCTTGGCTGTCTTCGGGCTTGGTTGTGCGCTGGCTGCGCGGCCATGCGCAACGCTACGGCCAGAATGTGCCGCAGCGCTTTCATTCGGGCGACGTGCCGCGCCTCGGGGGTGCGGCAATGCTGCTCGGCCTCGCTTGCAGCTGGCTGCTGGGCATCTGGCACACCAGCGCCGGCAATGTCAGCAACTTGTACCTCGGCAGCTGGGTGGGCGCGTGGCTCGTGACGCTGCTGCCCGCGGTGCTTGGCGGCATCGCCGAAGACCTGACGCAGCGCCTGCCGGTGCGCTCGCGCCTGGTCTTGACCGGCGTCTCGGCGGTGCTCGCCGTTGCCTGGCTGGGCCTTGCCGTGCCGCGCCTGGGGCTGCCCTGGCTGGATGCGCTGCTCGCCGCCGCGCCGTGGCTGGGCGCAGGCATCGCGCTGCTCGCGGTCGCGGGCCTGCCGCATGCGTTCAACATCATCGACGGCTACAACGGCCTGGCCGGCATGGTGGCGCTGATCGTGTGCCTCGCGCTCGCGCACGTGGCGCTGCAGGTGGGCGACCGCGCGCTCGCGGCGCTCATGGTGTCCACGGCGGCCGTGACGGCCGGCTTTTTGCTGTGGAACTACCCGCGCGGCGTGTTGTTTGCCGGCGACGGCGGCGCCTACCTCTGGGGCGTGGTGATCGCGCTCGCAAGCATCGCGCTGGTGCAGCGCCACCCGCAGGTGTCGCCGTGGTTTCCCATGCTGCTGCTCATCTACCCGGTGTGGGAGACGCTGTTTTCGATCTACCGCAAGCTCGCGCGCGGGGTGTCGCCGGGCGTGGCCGATGCGCTGCATTTTCACCAGCTGATCTACCGGCGCATCGTGCGCAGCGTGTTCCACGACGACGAGGCGCGGCGCATGCTGATGCGCAACAACCGCACCGCGCCCTATCTGTGGGGCTTCACCATGCTCTCGGTGGCGCCGGCGGTGCTGTTTTGGGGCAATACGCCGGTGCTCATGGCGTTTTGCCTGCTGTTCGTCGTGCTCTATGTGGCGGCCTACCTGACCATCGTGCGCTTCAAGGTGCCGCCCTGGCTGCAGCGTTGAACCGCTTTTGCCGTCATGGCGATGCGGCACAATTTGCGCTTTGTGCATCAACCACCGAACGGCCCGCCGCCATGACCGACCTGCTCTCGATTTCCCCGCGCGACAAGGCAGAAATCCTCGCCCAGGCGCTGCCCTACATCCGCAAGTTCCACGGCAAGACCATCGTCATCAAGTACGGCGGCAACGCCATGACCGACCCGGCGCTGCAGGCCGATTTTGCCGAGGACGTGGTGCTGCTCAAGCTCGTGGGCATGAACCCCGTGGTGGTGCACGGCGGCGGCCCGCAGATAGAGACGGCGCTGCAGCGGCTGGGCAAGAAGGGCGAATTCATCCAGGGCATGCGCGTGACCGACGCCGAGACCATGGAAGTGGTCGAATGGGTGCTGGCCGGCGAGGTGCAGCAGGACATCGTGGGCCTGATCAACCAGGCCGGCGGCAAGGCCGTGGGCCTCACGGGGCGCGACGGCGGCATGATCCGCGCGCAAAAGCTGCGCATGCTCGACACCAAAGACCCGAGCATCGAGCACGACGTGGGCCAGGTCGGCGACATCGTGGCCATTGACCCCAGCGTGGTCAAGGCGCTGCAGGACGACGCCTTCATCCCCGTCATCAGCCCGATCGGCTTTGGCGAGAACAACGAGAGCTACAACATCAACGCCGACGTGGTCGCGAGCAAGCTCGCGGTGGTGCTGCAGGCCGAAAAGCTCATGCTGCTGACCAACACCCCGGGTGTGCTCGACAAGGAAGGCCGCCTGCTCACCGACCTCACGGCGCGCGAGATCGACGCCCTGTTTGCCGACGGCACCATCTCGGGCGGGATGCTGCCCAAAATCTCCGGCGCGCTCGACGCCGCCAAGGCGGGCGTGCACGCCGTGCACATCATCGACGGGCGCGTGCCGCATGCGATGCTGCTCGAAATCCTGACCGACCAAGCCTACGGCACCATGATCCGCAGCCATTGAAGAGGCCCTGCAGCGCACCTGCCGGACGGCTCGAAAATGCTTTTTTGATAGCTGCCAACGCCTATGGCGCCTTGGTTTGCGGTCGATTTGATGCTTATTCCGTGGCACTGCCGGCCTGCGATGCCAACAGGCACCTGCAGGCGCCGAGGCCGAAAGTCAAACCAGGACAAGGGCCTTTTTCTATCTATTGAACCCAGATTGCCCATTAGGCGGTGCTGCGCACCTACGCAGGCGTTGGCGGACGTCTGCCGGTCATTTTGGCCGCGGCTTCGGCGTCCATGGCACCGGCCATGGACTTCTCACCCGCGACCAAACTGCCACGCCAGCCGCCTCGCCACCATCCCGCGTCCTAACGAACAATCTGGGTTGAATAGCAATCAACGCTTGCCATTCCTGGGCTAAAGCGCATTTTTTTCGATCTTTTCGCCCCGGCGACTTGCGCGCGCCCGGGGGGACGCGACTGACCCGCAGCGGACTTGCGGCAAAATAGCACGGTCGTTCTATTTTTTACCATGTCCGCACCGCCCAAACCCCGCCTCCTGGCCACGAAACCACGCGCTGCCAAGCCCAGCGCCGCGCGCGCCTTGCAAAAAGGCCGGCAGACCAAGGCCGCGATCGTCGATGCGGCGCTGGGGCTGGCGACGCACATCGGGCTCGAAGGGCTCTCGATGGGGGCGCTGGCCGAGCTCATGGGCATGAGCAAGTCGGGCGTGTTCGCGCACTTCGGCTCGCGCGAGGAGTTGCAGATCTCGGTGATCCGCGAATACCACGCGCGCTTCGAGCAAGAGGTGTTCTACCCCGCCTTGCAGGCGCCGCGCGGCGTGGCGCGTCTGCGTGCGCTGTTCGAGCGCTGGATGGCGCGCACCTCGGTCGAGATCGACTCGGGCTGCATCTACATCAGCGGCGCGGTCGAATTCGACGACCGCCCCGGCCCCGTGCGCGACGCGCTCGCGTCTTCGGTGCGCACCTGGCACGCGGCCCTGAAGCGCGCGATCGTGCAATGCAAGGAGTGCGGCGAGTTGCGCGCCGACACGGACGAGGAGCAAATGCTGTTCGAAATCCACGGCCTGATCCTCGCGCTGCACTACGAGGCGCGCTTTTTACAGACGCCCGGATCGCTCACGCGCGCGCTCACGGGCTTTGACCACATCCTGCAGCGTTATGGTGCAAAAGTGCCACCAATGCAGGTTTTACCTTCACCCTCCACTCCCAAGGAATGAGCACCATGCCGACTTACACCCCGCCCTTGCGCGACATCGAATTCGTCCTGCACGAAGTCTTCGGACTCAGCGACGAGCTCAAAGCCATGCCGCCCTACGCCGATTTCGACGCCGACACGCTGCGCGCCGTGCTCGAAGAAGGCGGCAAGTTCGCCGCCGAGGTGATTTTCCCGCTCAACATGAGCGGCGACACCGAGGGCTGCACGCTCGACCCAGCGACGCACGCCGTGCGCACGCCGACCGGCTTCAAGGAGGCTTACGCGCAGTACGTGGCCGGCGGCTGGCCTGCGCTGTCGTGCGACCCGGCTTACGGCGGCCAAGGGCTGCCCATGGTCATCAACCAGTGCTTTTATGAAATGCTCAACGCCGCGAACCAGGCCTGGACCATGTACCCCGGCCTCTCGCATGGCGCCTACGAATGCCTGCACACGCACGGCACGCCCGAGCAAAAGCAGCTGTACCTGCCGCGGCTCACGAGCGGGCACTGGACGGCCACCATGTGCCTGACCGAGCCCCACTGCGGCACCGACCTGGGCCTGCTCAAGACGCGCGCCGAGCCGCAACCCGATGGCAGCTACAAGCTCACCGGCACCAAGATTTTCATCAGCGCGGGCGAGCACGACCTGGCGGAAAACATCGTGCACCTGGTGCTCGCGCGCCTGCCCGACGCACCTGCGGGCAGCAAGGGCATCAGCCTGTTCGTCGTGCCCAAATTTCTGCCGCAGGCCGACGGCAGCCTTGGCGCGCGCAATGCGATCTACTGCGGCGGCCTCGAACACAAAATGGGCATACGCGCGAGCGCCACCTGCCAGATGGTGCTCGACGGCGCCACGGGCAGCCTGGTGGGTGAGCCGCACAAGGGGCTGGCCGCGATGTTCGTGATGATGAACGCCGCGCGCCTGGGCGTGGGCGTGCAGTCGCTGGGCCTGACCGAGGTGGCCTACCAGAACGCGCTGGCCTACGCCAAGGAGCGCCTGCAGATGCGCAGCCTCTCGGGCCCCAAGGCCAAGGACCAGCCCGCCGACCCCATCATCGTGCACCCCGACGTGCGGCGCATGCTGCTCACGGCCAAGGCCTGGGCCGAGGGCGGACGCGCGCTCGCGATCTACTGTGCGCTGCTCGTGGACAAGGAGCTGCACCACCCCGACGAGAAGGTGCGCGCCGAAAGCGCCGAGCTCGTCGCGTTGCTTACGCCCATCGCCAAGGCCTTCCTCACCGACAACGGCTACCAGGCCACCACGCTGTGCCAGCAGGTCTTCGGTGGCCACGGCTACATCAAGGAGTGGGGCATGGAGCAATTCGTGCGCGATGCGCGCATCAACATGATCTACGAGGGCACGAACGGCATCCAGGCGCTCGATCTGCTCGGGCGCAAGGTGCTCGCCAACCAGGGCGCGACGCTGCGCAAGTTCGGCAAGCTCGTGGCCGCGCTGGCGCAGCAGGAAGCCGCGAACCCGCAAATGGCCGAATTCATCCAGCCGCTGGCGGGCCTGGGCGAAAAAATGACCCAGTTCACGACCGAAATCGGCATGAAAGCCATGCAGAACCCGGAAGAAGTGGGCGCCGCCGCGACTGACTACCTGCGCGTGGCCGGGCACCTGGTGTTCGGCTACCTGTTTGCGCGCATGGCGCAAGCGGCGCTGCGCCAGATCGCCGCGGGCCATGCCGAACCGTTTTACCGCGCCAAGCTGCAGACGGCGCGCTTTTACTTCGCGCGCCTCTTCCCCGAAACCGCCGCGCTCATGCGCAGCGCGCGCTCGGGCAGCCAGGTGCTGATGGACACCGAGGCGGCGCTGGCCGAATGATTGAACCCAGATTGTCCATGAGGCGGCGCTGCGCGCCTACGCGGGCGCTGGTGGACGTCTGCCGGTCATTTTGGCCGCGGCTTCGTCGTTCATGGCCCCGGCCATGCACTCCTCAGCCGCGACCAAACTGCCTCGCCAGCCGCCTCGCCATCATCCCGCGTCCTAATGGACAATCTGGGTTGAGAGCCATTTTGGCCTCTAGCCCTTTACCAGCAAGCGTTACAAGCTATTTTTAAAAGAGTAATGGGCCGATGCCGCGTGCGGGACTCCAGCATTGCGCTGATACTCGGCCTCTATTCCTTGCCTTCCCTACACCGATCGAGGAGACCCGTTTTGACGACCCCCACCCCCGCTGCACCACACCCTTTCGACGAGGCCATGGCCTTCACGCCCTGCGATGCACCCGCAGGCTGGCCCGGCCATGCGGGCACGCGCTACTGGCAAGGCCGCACGCACCCGGGCTACGCGAACATGGTCGGGCCTTTCGGCGGCATCACCGCAGCGCAAGCGCTCAACGCCGTGATGCTGCACCCCGAGCGCCTGGGCGAGCCGCTCGCCCTCACCGTGAACTTTGCCGGCCCGCTGGCCGACGGCCCGTTCATCGCCGCGGCCACGCCGCTGCGCACCAACCGCTCCACGCAGCACTGGAGCGTGGCGCTGCTGCAGACCGACGCAAACGGCGCGCTCGCCGTCACCACCACGGCCACGGCCGTGACCGCGGCGCGGCGCGAAACCTGGAGCGTGAGCGACACGCCCGCGCCCCCCGTGCCGCGCCCGCACGAGGTGTTGGCCGAAGCACGCGGCGGCGTGCCCATGGAGTGGCGCAACCGCTACGAGATGCGCGCGATCGTCGGCGACTTTCCGCGCGTATGGGACGACAGCCACGGCCACAGCAGCCTCACCCAGCTATGGATGCGCGACGCGCCGCCGCGGCCGCTCGACTTCTGCGCGCTCGCGGCGCTGTGCGACCTGTTTTTTCCACGCCTGTTTTTGCGCCGCGCGCGCCGCGTGCCCATTGGCACGGTGTCGATGACGGTGTATTTCCACGCTGGCAGCACGGAGCTCGCGGCCACAGGCACCGGCTACCTGCTCGGCCAGGCACAGGCACAGGAGTTTCGCAACGGCTTTTTCGACCAGACCGCGCAGGTGTGGAACGAAGCCGGCACCATGCTCGCGACCACGCACCAGGTGGTCTATTACAAAGAATAAGGCCCGCACGAAGCCGCGGACGACACGCACTTTCCCCCATCCTTTGAGAACCCCCCATGAGCTCCAGCAACCAGGACATCCTGCAGCACACCGAAGCCGGCGTGTGCACCATCACCTTCCACCGCGTGGACAAGAAAAACGCCTTCACTGCGGCCATGTACGCCACGCTGGCCGCCACGCTCGCTGCGGCCGAGGCCGACCCGCAGGTGCGCGTGCTCGTGTTCCAGGGCGACGCGACCGTGTTCAGCGCGGGCAACGACATTGCCGACTTCCTCGAGCGCCCGCCCGCCGGCCCAACCGCGCCCGTGTTCGACGTGCTGCGCGGCCTCGCGACCTTCTCCAAGCCCATGATAGCCGCCGTCTGCGGCCCGGCCGTGGGCCTGGGCACGACCATGCTCTTTCATTGCGACCTGGTCTATGCGGGCGACAACGCGGTGTTTTCCATGCCTTTCGTGAACCTTGGCCTGTGCCCCGAGGCCGGCTCCAGCCTGCTCGCGCCGCAAATCCTCGGCTACCACCGCGCGGCCGAGGCGCTGTTGTTCGGCGAGCCCTTCCTGGCCGAAGCCGCGCTCGAAGCCGGCCTGGTCAACCGCGTGGTGCCGCCCACCGAATGCAACGCGCTGGCCCAGGCGCAAGCGAAAAAGCTCGCGGCCAAGCCCTTGAGCTCCCTCATCGAGACCAAGCGCCTGCTCAAAAAAGGCCAAACCCCCGCCGTGCTCGAGCGCATCGCCGAAGAGGCTGAAACCTTCAGCCGCCTGCTCACCGCCCCGGCCGCGCGCGAAGCCTTCACCGCGTTCCTCGAAAAGCGCCGCCCCGATTTCAGCAAGCTCTGAAAGCGCCGCCCGCGCCACGCGGCGAAAGCGTCTTGTGTGCTAGGAGCCTGTCGGACTTTGGGCGTCGAAAGCGAGAAGGTGCCCCAGCGAGGCCAGTTTTTGCCGGATTCGCAGCCCCATAGTGGTGCTATGGGGCAAGAAGACGGTAAAAAATGGGCCGCTGCGGCGCATTCGCAGCCGACGATTCCAAAGTCCGACAGGCTCCTAGTGCAGTGTTCGACGCTATCTGCGACATAAAACCGCGTCTTTTCGGCCCGGGCCGCGTTGCAAATCCTCGCAATACCACCCGGTATCGCTGCGGTTTGCGCCTTGCCCAGACCAAAAATCCATCGGTTTTATTTGTCGCATCAAGCATCAAACACTGCACTAGCGCAAGGCTTGTAAGCGCATGCAACGACCGAGCGCTTTGCTTACCGCTTTTGCGCGTTGCGGCAGGACTCCCAAGGGGCGCGGCGCCTACGATGAAGGTTCTTTTTCGAGGAGAACCGATGGCCGTGCAATCCCCCTTTTTCGGCAAACGTGAACCCGATGCGTTTGCATCGCGCCACAGCACCATGCCCGCCACGGGCACTTCCAGCGCGCCGGCGCCGGCAAGCGCCGGCGCCGCAATGTCCAAAACCGCGCCCGACAGCCAGGGCAGCAAGCTCATCGTCGGGCCCAACATCAAGCTCAAAGGGGTCGAAATCACCGATTGCGACACCTTGGTGGTCGAGGGTACGGTCGAAGCCACCATGGACTCGCGCGTGATCCACATCGCTGCACAAGGCGCCTTTCGTGGCTCGGCAGAGATCGACATCGCGGAAATCCATGG
The DNA here is from genome assembly GCF_003337425.1 of Extensimonas vulgaris. Lineage (GTDB taxonomy): Bacteria > Pseudomonadota > Gammaproteobacteria > Burkholderiales > Burkholderiaceae_C > Extensimonas > Extensimonas vulgaris. The sequence continues at coordinate 309,903 of NZ_QPJU01000002.1, read as the reverse complement.
CGAATTCAACGGCGCGCTCACCGTGCGCCAAAAGCTCGTGATCCACAGCACGGGCAAAGTCAGCGGCAAGATCCGTTATGGCAAGCTGGTGGTCGAAGAAGGTGGCCAGCTCGCGGGCGAGGTTGGCGTCGGCGTGGGCACTCCCGCGCATGCCGGCACTGCGGCAGGCACAGAAGCCGGGCCGCATGCCGTCGCTGCCTGACGGACTGCGCACGGGGCACGTTGCCCAAAGCTGCTGAAGAAGCTGCTGACGAACGCCGGGGCACTATCATCCCCGCATGCTGATCGAGACCCTGGAGACCGCGCGCGATCTGGGACGCCTCAAGGAAATCCTGGGCGTGCTGGTGCGCCATGGCTTTGGCGACACGGTGCGCCGGCTCGGCCTGGCCGACAAGCTCGAGCGCGCGGGCGCGAAGCTGCACTGGCACCTGCCCACGGATTTGGCGCGGCTCGAGCCGCCCGTGCAGGTGCGCCTGGCGCTCGAGGAGCTGGGGCCGACTTTCGTCAAGTTCGGGCAGATCCTCGCGGGTCGCGCCGACCTGTTCAGCCCACCCTGGATCGCCGAATTCGAAAAGCTGCACAGCAACGTGCCTGCGCTGCCGCTGGACGCGCTGCGCCCGCAGCTGCGCGCCGACCTCGGTGGCGAGCCCGAAGAGGTGTTCGCGCGCTTCGACCCCGAGCCGCTCGCCGCCGCCTCGATCGCGCAGGTGCACCGCGCACAGCTGCACGACGGCACCGAGGTCGTGGTCAAGATCCGCCGCCCCGGTATCACCGAAATCATCGAAGCCGACCTGCGCCTGCTGCAGCGCCTGGCCGCGCTCGCCGAAGTCGAGCTGCCCCACCTCAGGCCCTTCCACCCGCAGGAGCTGGTGCGCGAGTTCGCGCGCTCGCTGCGGCGCGAGCTCGATCTCGCGGCCGAATGCCGCAACGCCGAACGCATCGCGGCCAACCTCGCGGCGCTGCCCTACATCATGATCCCGCGTGTGCACTGGCGCTACACCGGCGAGCGCATCAACGTGCAGGACTTCATCGCGGGCGTGCCCGGCAACGCGCTCGAACAGCTCACGCCCGAGGCCGGCTTCGACCGTCAGCTGCTGGCGCGCCGCGGAGCACTCACAGTGCTCAAAACCATCGTCGAGGACGGCTTTTTCCATGCCGACCCGCACCCCGGCAATGTGTTCTACCTGCCCGGCAACCGCATCGCCTTCATCGACTTCGGCATGGTCGGGCGGCTCTCGCAGCGCCGGCGCGACGAGCTTTTGCACCTGCTGCTGGGCCTCGTGGAGCCGCAGCCGCCCACGGTGGCCGAAGTCTTGCTCGACTGGACCAGCAACGCGCACGCGGTGAGCCTGTCGCAGCTCGAGTCCGAAATCGAGGATTTCGTCGACCAGTACCAGGGCGTGCCGCTCGCACAGCTGAGCCTCGCGCAGATGCTCACCGACGTCACTGCGATCCTGCGCACGCACCGGCTGGGCCTGCCCTCCGACCTGGCGCTGCTGATCAAGGCCTTCATCACGCTCGAAGGCATGGGCCGCGGTCTGGACCCCGACTTTCACATGGCCGCCGAGGCCGAGCCGCTGCTGCAGCAGGTCGCGCAGGCCCGCTACACGCCGCGCGCCGTGGGCCGGCGTGCCTGGCAGACGCTGCGCCGCAGCCTGAGCACGCTGGAACACCTGCCCGAAGATCTCACGCGGCTGCTGCGCAACGCACGGCGCGGGCGCGTGCAGGTGCACGTGGAGGTCGCGCACCTCAAGCGCGTGGGCGACCAGATCGACCGCTCGGCCAACCGCCTGGCCATGGCGCTGGTGATCGCCGCGCTGATCGTCGGCTCGTCCATCGTCATGACCGTGCGGGGCGGCCCCACGCTGTTCGGGCTGCCGGCCTTCGGCTTCCTGGGCTTCCTGGCGGCCGTGGTCTGCGGCCTGTGGCTGGTGCGCGCGATCTGGCGCAGCAGCCACCGCGGCGAGGATGAGTGAACCCGCCACGCGTGAACCCGACTGCTCGGCCGCGCGCGCCGGGCCGGCACACGCATCCTCAGGGATAACACCGCCACCGCACCACCCGTTGGGTGCGTACAGTGCTTCGTACAATGGGGGGTTCGTCCGACCGTGCCCACTGCGCCCCTTGATCGATGGGCCGGGCTCGTGTACCGCCTTACCAAGGAGACAGCATGCAGGCATTGCTCAAATTATCCAAAGCGATCGACTGGCTCAACGCCCAGGTCGGCAAATACGCCATCTGGCTGATTTTTGCCGCCACCCTCATCAGCGCGGGCAATGCGGTGGTGCGCAAAGTATTCAACTACAGCTCCAACGCCTGGCTCGAAGTGCAGTGGTACTTGTTCGCCTGGTCGTTTCTGGTGGCCGCCGGCTACACGCTGCTGCAGCGTGAGCACGTGCGCATCGACGTGCTCAACAGCCGCCTGCCCAAGAAGGTGCAGGTGTGGATAGACATTCTGGGTTTTGCCTTTTTCCTCACGCCGCTGTGCGTGGTGGTGCTCTACCTGAACATCCCGATGGTGATCGAGAAGTTCCAATCAGGCGAAATGTCGGCCAATGCCGGTGGCCTGGTGCGCTGGCCCGTGTGGCTCGCGCTGCCCGTGGGCTTTGCGCTGCTGCTCTTGCAGGGCTGGTCGGAGCTGATCAAGCGCGTCGCCTACCTGCGCGGCCAGGGGCCGGACCCCATGGGGCGCCTGGGTGAGAAATCGGCCGAGGAAGAACTCGCGCAAGAACTGTTGCGCGCCGCCCAGAACAACGACACCGCGCCCGCTGCCGGCGGCGCTCGCTAACCCCCGGCAGGAGCCTGCACCATGGAATTGTTGACCGCCAACTTCGCCCCCTTCATGTTTGCGGGGCTGATTCTCTTTTTGCTGCTGGGCTTTCCCGTGGCCTTCAGCCTCGGGGCCTGCGGCCTGTTCTTCGGCTTCATAGGCATAGAGCTCGGCGTATTTCCGGCCTCCATCGTCGCCTGGCTGCCGCAGCGCCTGATCGGCATCATGGCCAACGACACGCTGCTGGCCGTGCCCTTTTTCACGCTCATGGGCCTGATCCTCGAGCGCAGCGGCATGGCCGAGGACTTGCTCGACACGGTGGGGCAGGTGTTCGGCCCCGTGCGCGGCGGGCTCGCGCTGGCCGTGATCTTCGTCGGCGCACTGCTCGCCGCCACCACGGGCGTGGTCGCGGCGTCGGTCATCTCCATGGGCCTGATCTCGCTGCCCATCATGCTGCGCTACGGCTACAACCGCCCGGTCTCGGCGGGCGTGATCGCGGCCTCGGGCACGCTCGCGCAGATCATCCCGCCGTCGCTGGTGCTGATCATCATGGCCGACCAGCTAGGCCGCAGCGTGGGCGACATGTACAAGGGCGCCTTCCTGCCGGCCTTCATCCTGGTGGGCTTTTATGTGTTGTTCGTGGTGGCGCTGGCCATTTTCCGCCCCGCGATGGTGCCCGCGCTGCCCCCCGAGGCGCGCACCTACCGCGAGCCCAACGGCAGCAGCGGCTACCCCTCGCTGTTCGTGGTGCTGGCCATCTCGGCGGTGGTGGCGGGCGCCATGGCGCACTACATGCCGCAATTGCACACCTGGTGGCAGGGCGAAGCGGTCGATGTCGTGCCCACCGACGAAAAAGTCGTGGTCGCCATGTGCGGCGGCGTGTTCGTGGCCTGGCTGATCGCGGCGCTCAACCGCCTGCTCAAGCTCGGCCTGCTGTCGCGCCTGGCCGAGCGCGTGACCTTCGTGCTGATTCCGCCGCTGCTGCTGATCTTCCTCGTGCTGGGCACCATCTTTCTGGGCGTGGCCACGCCGACCGAAGGCGGTGCCATGGGTGCGGTGGGCGCGCTGATCATGGCCGCCTTGCGCGGGCGCATGAGCTGGTCTTTGCTCAAGCAGGGGCTGGCGTCGACCACCAAGCTCGCCTCGTTCGTGATGTTCATCCTGATCGGCTCCACCGTGTTCAGCATGGTGTTCCAGGCCGCAGACGGACACAAATGGGTGGAGGAGCTGCTGCGCAACCTGCCCGGCGGGCAGGTGGGCTTTCTGATCTTTGCGAACCTCGTGGTGTTTTTCCTCGCGTTTTTCCTCGACTATTTCGAGCTCTCGTTCATCGTCGTGCCGCTGCTCGGGCCGGTGGCGGACAAGCTGGGCATAGACCTGATCTGGTTTGGCGTGCTGCTCGCGGTCAACATGCAAACCTCGTTCATGCACCCGCCCTTTGGCTTTGCGCTCTTTTTCCTGCGCTCGGTGGCGCCCGAAAAGCCTTATATCGACAAGGCCACCGGCAAGCGCATGGAGCCCGTGACCACCATGCAGATCTACAAGGGCGCGATTCCGTTCGTGCTGATGCAATTGGTCATGGTGGGCGTGCTGATCACCTTCCCCGGCCTCGTGACGGGCAGCCTGGACGCGCAGGTCAAGGTCGATATGGACGCCGTGGGTGCCGAGATGCGGGAAAGCCTGGAGGGCAGCAGCGGCTACGGCACGGGCGACGACGCCGCGACCACGCCCGCTCAGGATGCCGCCAGCGATGCGCAGGCGCCCGCCGCGGCGAGCTCCGCCGAGCCCACCCCACCCGGTGCAGAGGGCTACGGCGCAGAAAGCGACGACCCGATGAAGGCCATGAACGATGCCTTGAAGAAGAAATAGCGCCGAGCATTTCGATCCACAAAAAAGCCGCGACATGTCGCGGCTTTTTTGTGCGGCGCCTGGGAAAGGTTCGTATCCCAGACCCCAGACCCTGTTTCGAACCTCTCAGATTTTGACGGTGTTCATGTATTGGTTGTACGGGAACTCCGAGAAGCGGTTCCACAGAATCTGGTCGCGCTGGAAGGTGCGCATGTCATCGTAGATTTTCTTGAACTCGGGCGACTTGGCGCAGTGCTCGTCATAGACCTCCATGGAGGCCTTGAAGCCCGCATCCATGACCGGCTTGGGAAACATTTTGAGTTTGGTGCCGCTGGCCACGAGGCGCTTGAGCGCGATCGGGTTCAGGGCGCCGTACTTGGCGGTCATGTCCGCCGCTGCAACCGCACCGGCCGCCTTGACGATGGCCTTGTTTTCGGCCGAGAGCTTTTCGAAGGCCTTGTTGTTGATGAAGAACTCGAGGTCGGCGCTGCCCTCCCACCAACCGGGATAGTAATAAAAGGGCGCAACCTTGTTGAAGCCCAGCTTTTCGTCGTCGTAAGGGCCGACGAACTCCACGGCGTCGAGGGTGCCCTTTTCGAGCGCCTGGTAAATATCGCCGGCAGGCATGCTTTGCGACACCACGCCCAGCTTGGCCATGGCTTCACCAAAAATACCGCCACCCAGACGCATCTTGAGCCCCTTGAGGTCGGCCGGCGTCTTGATTTCCTTGCGGTACCAGCCACCCATCTGCGTGGTGGTGTTGCCCGCGCTCATGGTGCGGAAGTTGTATTTGGCGAAGAAGGCGTCGAGCAGCTTGCGACCGTTGCCGTGGTCTTTCCAGGCGCTCATCTGCAGCGTGGTCGGGCCAAAGGGCACGGCGCAGCTCATGGAGAAGATGGGGTCCTTGCCGGCAAAGTAATACGCTGCCGTCAGCGCCATTTCGATCGTGTCTTTTTCGAGCGCGTCGACCACGCCGAATGCCGGCATCAGCTCGCCCGCGGGGTGCACGGAGACCTCGAACTTGCCGCCCGAGAGTTCCTTGACGGTTTGCGAAAATTTTTCACCGCTACCGAAAATGGTGTCGAGCGACTTCGGGAAGCTCGCTGCCATGCGCCAGCGCACCGCCGCCTGGGCGTGCACTGCGGGGGCTGCACCTGCGGCCAGCACGCCAGCGATGCCGGCATTTTTGATCAACGATCGACGATCCATAAGATTCTCCTGAATAAAAACATAGGCTGTACGCACCGCGCGCCAACCCCCGAAACAGGGATTGTAAAAATCTGCAGCCCATCCGCCCTACGGGAAAACCCGTGTCTTCACCCCGAAGCGGCGTGCAATGCATCGCCCGCTTACACCGTCGCCGCAGGCAGCTCAAAGCGCGCACGCACGCTGCGCTCTATACCTGCCGCGTCCAGGCCCTGCAGCGCGAGCAGCTTGGCCGGGTCGCCGTGCTCGATGAAGCGGTCGGGCAGGCCCAGCTGCAGCACGGGCCGCAGCAGGCCTGCGGCGTTCAGCGCCTCGGTGACGGCGCTGCCCGCGCCGCCCATGATGGCGCCTTCTTCCACGGTCACGAGCGCGTCGTGGCTCGCGGCGACTTCGAGCAGCAGATCTTCGTCGAGCGGCTTGGCCCAGCGCATGTTGACCACCGTGGCGTCGAGCGCCTCGGCGGCCTGCAGCGCGGGGTACAGCAGCGTGCCGAATGCGAGGATGGCGATGCGCGGCGCGGTTTCGGGCGCTTCGCCCGCGTGGCCGCGGCGCAGGCGGCGGATTTCTCCTTTGCCGAAGGGCAGCCCCTCAAGGTCTGACAGCGGCGCCACCCCCACGCCCGCGCCGCGCGGGTAGCGCACGGCCACGGGGTGGTTCTGCGCATACGCGGTGCTCAGAAGCTGGCGGCATTCGCGCTCGTCGGCCGGGCAGGCCAGCGCCATGTTGGGAATGCAGCGGATGAAGGCGATGTCGTACGCGCCCGCATGCGTGGGGCCATCGGCGCCGACCAGGCCCGCGCGGTCGAGCGCGAACACCACGGGCAGGTTTTGCAGCGCCACGTCGTGGATCATCTGGTCGTAGGCGCGCTGCAAGAAGGTGGAATAAATCGCCACCACGGGCTTGAGGCCCTCGCAGGCCAGGCCCGCGGCAAAAGTGACGGCGTGCTGCTCGGCAATGCCCACGTCGAAAAATCGTGCGGGAAAGCGCTGGTGGAATTCGACCATGCCCGAGCCTTCGCGCATCGCCGGCGTGATGCCCACGAGGCGCTCGTCCTGCGCCGCCATGTCGCACAGCCACTGGCCGAACACCTGCGTGAAGGTCTGGCGCGGCGCCACGGCGGGCGGCACCAGGCCCACGGCAGGGTCGAACTTGCCGGGGCCGTGGTAGGCCACGGGGTCGGCCTCGGCGAGCTTGTAACCCTGGCCCTTCTTGGTCACCACGTGCAGAAACTGCGGGCCTTTGAGCTCCTTGAGGTTTTCGAGCGTGGGGATCAGCGAATCGAGGTCGTGGCCGTCGATCGGGCCGATGTAGTTGAAGCCGAATTTCTCGAACAGCGTGGCCGGCACCACCATGCCCTTGGCCTGCTGCTCGAAGCGCTTGGCGAGCTCGAGCAGCGGCGGCACGGGGCGCAGCATGGTCTTGCCGACGTTTTTTGCCGCAGCGTAGAAATGTCCGCTCATGAGCTGCGCGAGGTAGCGGTTGAGCGCACCCACGGGCGGGCTGATGCTCATGTCGTTGTCGTTGAGGATGACGAGCAAGTCGGCCTCGGCCACGCCCGCGTTGTTGAGCGCCTCGAAAGCCATGCCCGCCGTCATGGCGCCGTCGCCGATCACGGCCACGCAGTGGCGCTGCACGCCCACGAGTTTGGCCGCGATCGCCATGCCCAGCGCCGCCGAGATGCTGGTGCTCGAATGCGCGGTGCCGAAAGCGTCGTAAGGGCTTTCGCTGCGCAGCGGAAAGCCCGAGATGCCGCCGAGCTGGCGCAGCGTGGCCATGCGCTCGCGCCGGCCCGTGAGGATTTTGTGCGGGTAGGTCTGGTGCCCCACGTCCCACACCAGGCGGTCGTGCGGCGTGTCGAAGACGTAGTGCAGCGCGATGGTCAGCTCCACCGTGCCGAGGTTGGAGCTCAGGTGCCCGCCGGTCTTGGAGACGCTGTCGAGCACGAAGGCGCGCAGCTCGGCAGCCAGGCGCTTGAGCTCCGCGCGCGGCAGACGGCGCAGGTCTGCCGGGTCATCGATGGTCTGCAGCAAAGCGTAAGGTGACTGGGACATATCCTACTTTTTTAATAGCTGCTTGCGCTTATGGGATAAGCGTTAGAGGCCAATTTGACATAAACATTTGAAGGACTGCATGGCGCCTTCAGTGTTCAGGAGGAGCGGCACACCACCATCTCGGCGAGCGCCGCGAGGGCGCGCGTGTCGGGCAGGCTGCTGGCTTCGAGCGCGGCCTGCGCCTCGGTGAGCAGCTGTTGTGCCTGCGCCTGCGCGCCCGCCAGGCCGAGCAGCGAGACGTAGGTCGGCTTGCCGTGCGCGGCGTCCTTGCCCGCGGTTTTGCCCAGCGTGGCCGAGTCGGCGGTCACGTCCAGAATGTCATCGACCACCTGGAAAGCCAAGCCCAGCGCAGCGCCGTAGCGCGCCAGAGCGACCCACGCGGGTGCGTGCGACAGCATCGCACCGGCGCCGCAGGCCGCACCCATGAGCACGCTGGCCTGCAGCAGCGCACCCGTCTTGAGCTCGTGCATGCGGCGCAGCTGCGCGAGGTCGAGCGTGCGCCCCACGCTCGCGAGGTCTATGGCCTGCCCGCCCGCCATGCCCGCGGAACCCGCAGCGCGCGCAAGCAGGCGGCACAGTGCGGCCTGCACCTCGGCGCCAGCGCGCCCATCGTCGGGCGTGAGCAGCTCAAAGGCAAACGCCTGCAGCGCGTCGCCTGCGAGCAGCGCCAGCGCCTCGCCATACTGCACGTGCACCGTGGGCTTGCCACGGCGCAGCACGTCGTCGTCCATGCAGGGCATGTCGTCGTGCACGAGCGAATAGGCGTGGATCAACTCCACCGCGCAGGCCGCGCGCAGCGCCATGTCTTCGAGCGCAGCCTGCGTTTTTTCGTCCTGCGTGGCCGCGCCGCTGCGCATGGCCTCGAACGCCGCGCGCACGAGCAATGCGCGCAGGCGCTTGCCGCCACCGAGCACGGCGTAGCGCATGGCCTCACCCAGACCATCGGGCGCGTCCACGCCCACCCATTGCGACAACGCCTGTTCCACGCGCGCGAGCTCGGCGCGGCTCCAGGCGTCGAGCACAAATTCCGGGGGCTTGGCGACTTGCACGCGGCTCATTCCTGCGTCCAGGGTTGCAGCTGGCCGCCGTCGAGCACCTTGATCTGCTCCTGCACGGCTTCGAGCCGGGATCGGCAAAAGGCCAGCAGCGCCGCACCGCGCTGGTATGCCGCGAGCATGTCTTCGAGCGGCAGCTGCCCCGATTCGATGCGCGCCACGAGCTGTTCGAGCTCCGCGAGCGCGGCTTCATAGCTCGCGGGCATGGTGTCGGAAGAAGAAGCGGTTGCAAGGGCCTGAGGCATGGGCAAGAAGGGCTGGCCGGGATGAAAACGGCGATTCTAGACCGCTGCCTCAAGAACGCATGGCGCCAGGGCATCGCGCTGCAAACGCCAACGCCAGCACGCCACCGATGCCTACCCCACCCCGCAGACCTGCCCGCCCGGGTCGTTGTGCGCGAGCTCGCGCAGGTCCTTGGCTTGCGCCACGTCGAGGTCGCGCGGCAGGGTGACGCCGTTTTTCACGGCCAGGATTTCGGCCATCACGCTCACGGCGATTTCGGGCGGCGTCTTGCTGCCGATGTAGATGCCGATCGGGCCGCGCAGGCGGCGCAGACTCTCTTCGGTCTGGCCGAAGTGCTCGATCAGGCGCGCGCGGCGTGCGGCGTTGTTGCGGCGCGAGCCTATGCCGCCGATGTAGAAAGCCTCGGTCTGCAGCGCCTCGATGAGCGCGAGGTCGTCGAGCTTGGGGTCGTGCGTGAGCGCAACCACGCAGCTGCGCCGGTCGGGCTTGAAGGCCTGCACCACGTCGTCGGGCATGTCGGTCACGAGGGTGGCGCCGGGCACCTGGAAGGCGCTGCGGTATTCCTCGCGCGGGTCGCAGACCGTGACGGCGAAGCCGCAGAACAGCGCCATGGTGGCGAGGTATTCGGCGAGCTGGCCCGCGCCGATCAAGAGCATGCGGTAGCCGGGGCCGAAGGTATTGGTGAGCTGCTGCGCGTCCAGCGTCAGCGCGGCAGGCGCGGCGGCGGGCGTGAGCGTGACCGCGCCGTCGGCCAGGCGCACGCTGCGCTGCACGAGCCGCCCCGCGTCGAGCGCGGCGATCAGCTCACCCAGCGGCGCGGGCGCGGGGTCGTATTCGAGCAGCAGCTCCAGCGTGCCGCCGCAGGGCAGGCCGAAGCGGTGCGCCTCGTCGGCGCTGATGCCGTATTTGACGAATTCGGGCGCGCCGGGCGCGATGCGGTGCGGGTCTTGGCCCTGTTGCGGCGCGGGCGCCTGCGCCGCTGCAGGCCGCTGGTAGCGGCTGGTGTAGCGCGCGATGAGGTCGTCTTCGATGCAGCCGCCCGAAACCGAGCCGACCACCGCGCCGTCTTCGCACAGCGCCATGATCGAGCCCACGGGCCGCGGCGACGAGCCCCAGGTGCGCACCACCGTGGCCAGCAGCGCATGCCGGCCCGCTGCGCGCCAGCCGTGCAGGCTGCGCAGCACCACGAGATCGAGGTTTTCCATCGTTCGCTCCTTCAGTCACGCATTTGTGCACCAAGCCATCGGTCAGGAGGGCTCACTTCGCGAACCACCAGACGAGCAGCAGCACCACCACGGCGCCGCCCACGGCCCAGACCCAGGTCGGGATGCCGCCCGCAGCCGGCGCGGGGACCGGCGCCGGGGCCGCCGCTGCGGCAGCGGGCGCCGGGTAGCGGCGCTGCAGCTCTTCGTCGAAGCGCTGGAAAAAGTCCTCGGCCATGGACTTGGCCGCGCCGTCGATCAGGCGCTGGCCCAGCTGCGCGATCTTGCCGCCCACGGTGGCGTGCACGGTGTAGCGCAGCTCGCAGCGCGGCCGCCCGGATTCGTCGGGCGGCAGCGCTGCGAGCTGCACCTGCGCCGTACCCTTGCCGAAGCCCGCCACGCCGCCCGAGCCTTCGAAGGCGAGCGTGTAGCTTTGCGGCGCGACGATGTCCGAGAGCTTGATCTTGCCCGCGAACTTGGCCGACACCGGACCGATCTTGAGCGCCTGCGCGACGCTGAACTGGTTCTCGCCCGTGGCTTCGATCTTTTCGCAGCCGGGGATGCACAGTTTGAGCACCTCGGGGTCGTTGAGCGCATCCCAGGCCTGTTGCTGGCTCACGGCGAGGGTGCGGCTGGCTTGCATTTCCATGATTTTTTCCTTTATTGCAAGAAATTTGGATGATCGGCGATGCAGTGAATCTATGCACGCAGCAGGCGCGCGAGGCTCGCGGCGAGCTGCTGCAGGTGTTCGAGGTTGTGCACGGCGAGCATGGCGTGCGCCTGGCGGTGCAGCACCGTGGCGCCGCGCGCGCTGGGCTTGTAGTCGGCAAAGCGCAGCAGCGGATTGAGCCACAGCATGCGCGCGCTGTGGCGCCGCAGCCAGGCAAGCTCTTGTTCGAGCAGCGCGGGCGCGCCGGTGTCCAGGCCGTCGCTGATGAGCAGCACCAGCGTGCGCCGCCCGACGAGGCGGCGCGCGTGCCGCGTGCGCAGCTGCGCCAGGCTCGCCCCCATGCGCGTGCCGCCCGCAAAGTCGGTGATGGCGCGGCCCGCCGCGGCGAGCATGGCGTCGGTGTCGGCCTGGCGGAACGCGGGCGTGAGGTCGGTCAGGTCGGTGCCGAAGGCGAACACGTCGCGCCGCAGCGCGCCTTGCGCGCCACCCGATGCCGTGGCCGCATGCAAAAAGGCGAGCAGCAGGCGCGCGTAGCGCTCCATCGAGCCCGACACATCGACGAGCACCAGCAGCGGCAAGGGGCGCGCCTGGCGCGCAAGGCGCGGCAGCTGCACGATTTCGCCACCGTGGCGCGTGGCGCGGCGCAGCGCGCCGGGCCAGTGCAGGCGCGCGCCGCGCGGGCCGGGGCGCGTGCGCCGCGCGGCGTACTGCGGCAGCGGCAGCGCAATCTCGCGCGCCAGGCGCTCCACGAGGCGATATTCGCTCGCCGAGAGCTGCGCAAAGTCGGCCTGGCGCAGGCGCTGCAGTGTGCTTGGGGCCAGCGCGGCGTCGAGCTCGAACTTGTCGTCCGCGGGTGGCGGCGCCGCGCGCGCTGCCTGCAAGGGCGCGAGCGCCTCGGCCACGCGCGGGCGCCGGGGCGGTGCGGGTGCCGGGGCAGGGCCGCGCGGCAGCATTTGCGCGAGCAGTTTCTGCGCGACTTCGGGGTTGCGGAAATACAGGTCGAACAGCTCGTGGAACACCGCGCGGTCTTCGGCGCGGCTCACGAACACGGCCTCGAGCGCGGCGCGAAAGTCCGCGCGCTCCAGCCCCACGAGCAACAGCGCCTGCTGCGCCAAGGCCATGCGCGCGGCATCGACGCGCACACCGGCGCGGCGCAGCGCGCGGCCAAAACCGGCGAGGTTCTCGGCGAGCTTGCCGCGGCGCGCGTCGCCGAGCTGGGACACCGCAGGCGCTGGCGCGCCATAGCCCGCCCGATCAGGCCCACCCTCGGCCTCAGCTCGGCCCCCCGCTCGGGCTTCGGCTGCGGCTTGGATTCCCTGCGAAAAGCCCGTCATCGCCTTGCTCCTGCGCTGCACCCCGACATGGTGCCTCACACGGCTTCTACGGGCTGCAGCAGCGCGGCGGCCATGTCCTGCGTGAGCGCGGCCACGTCCTCGCGCTGCTTGAAGAGCACGCCCGCGGTGTCGCGCACCACTTCGGGATCGACGACCAGCGTGTCGAGCGCAACGAGCGCCTTGGCCCATTCGACGCTCTCGGCGATGCCGGGCACGCGCTGGAAGGCGTCGGCAAAAGGCTGGCTGCGCAGCCGCGCCACGAAGTCGGCCACCTGCGCCGCGAGCGCCGCGCTCGCCCCGGGCACCTGCGCACGCACGATGGCGAGCTCGCGCTCGCGCTCGGGGTAGTCGAGCCAGAGGTACAGGCAGCGGCGCTTGACGGCGTCGTGCAGGTCGCGCGTGCGGTTGCTCGTGAGGATGGTCACGGGCGTGGCCTGGGCGCGGATGGTGCCAAGCTCCGGGATGCTGACCTGGTACTCGCCGAGGTATTCGAGCAAAAAGGCCTCGAAAGGCTCGTCGGCCCGATCGACCTCGTCGATCAGCAGCAGCGCGCCGGGCGCGGGCGCCTGCAGCGCCTGCAGCAGCGGGCGGCGGATGAGGTAGCGCTCCTGATAGACCTCGCGCTCGAGCTGCGCGGTGTCGGCGCCGCTGCGGCCTTCGGCGGCGCGCATGTGCAAGAGCTGCGCGGCGTAGTTCCACTCGTACAGCGCCTCGCGCTGCTCGAGGCCGTCGTAGCACTGCAGCCGGATCAGGCTGCGCGCCAGCACGCGCGCGAGCGCCTGCGCAAGCGCCGTCTTGCCGACGCCAGGCTCGCCTTCGAGCAGCAGCGGGCGCTGCAGCCGCAACGCCAGGAACACCGCGGTGGCCAGGCGCCGGTCGGCAAAGTAGCCCTCGGCTTGCAGGGCGTGCAGCAGGGCATCGACGCTGAGGGGTTGTGGTAGGGGGGCGGGGGCTTGCATTGCTTACTTTTTAATAGCTGCTAGCGCTTGCTACATCTGCACAAAACGGCTATTTTGCTTAAATTTCAACGGCTGTGCAGTACCCCCGGTGCATGCAAGGGCTCACCCCAGCATCTGCGCCACGGCGCGCTGCGTCAGCACGCTGATGAGCTGCGCGCGGTATTCGGCGCTGGCGTGGATGTCGGCGTTGAGCTCGCTCGCGTCGATTTTCACCGCGGCGGCGGACTCGGGCGTGAAGCGCTGGTTCAGCGCCGCCTCCAGCCCCGCGTGGCGGAACACGCAGCCCGCGGCGCCCGTGACGGCCACGCGCACGCCACCCGCCGTCTGCGCCGCGAACACGCCCACGAGCGAAAAGCGCGAGGCCGGCTGCTTGAACTTGAGGTAGGCCGCGCGCTGCGGGATGGGGAAGCGGATCGCGGTGATCAGCTCGCCTTCCTCAAGCGCCGTGGCGTACATGCCGAGGAAGAAGTCGTCCGCGGCGATCTCGCGCCGGTTCGTGATCACGGTGGCGCCCAGGCCCAGCACGGCGCTCGGGTAGCAGGCTGCCGGGTCGTTGTTGGCCACCGAGCCGCCCAACGTGCCGCGCGCGCGCACCTGGCGGTCGCCGATGTGGGCGGCAAGGTACGCCAGCGCAGGGATGGCCGACTGCACCTCGGCGCTCGCGGCCACGTCCATGTGGTGCGTCATGGCGCCTATGCGCAGCGCCTGGCCCTCGCGGCGGATGCCGGCGAGTTCGGCGATGCCGTTGAGGTCGACGATGCGCTCCGGGTTGGCCAGGCGCAGGCGCATCGAGGGCAGCAGGCTCTGCCCGCCGGCGATGGGTTTGCCGCCGGCCGCGGCCAGGCTGGCCGCCTCGGCCACGCTGGCGGGGGTTTCGTAGGTGAAGGCGTACATGCGGGTTCTCCTCAGGCTTTGGCGTTCTGGATGGCTTGCCACACGCGGTGCGGCGATGCGGGCATGTCGAAGTCTTTGACACCCAGCGGCCGCAGGGCGTCGAGCACGGCGTTGATGACCGCGGGCGGCGAGCCGATCGCCCCCGCCTCGCCGCAGCCCTTGGAGCCCAGCGGGTTGTGCGTGCAGGGCGTGCACACGTGGCCGAGCTGGAAGTTGGGGAAGTCGTCCGCGCGCGGCATCGCGTAGTCCATGTAGCTGCCCGTGAGCAGCTGGCCGGTTTCGCGGTCGTACACACAGTTTTCGAGCAGCGCCTGGCCGATGCCTTGCACCAGCCCGCCGTGCACCTGGCCTTCGACGATCATGGGGTTGATGATGACGCCGAAGTCATCGACCGCGGTGAAGCGATCGACGCGCGTGGCGCCCGTGGCCGGGTCCACCTCGACCTCGCAGATGTAGGTGCCCGCGGGGAAGGTGAAGTTGGTCGGATCGTAGAACGCGGTTTCATTCAGGCCCGGCTCGAGCTTGTCGAGCGGGTAGTTGTGCGGCACGTAAGCGGTGAGCGCGACCTGCGCGAAGGGGATCTTCTTGTCGGTGCCGCGCACGATGAATTCGCCACCCTGGAAGTCGATGTCGGCATCGCTCGCTTCGAGCAGGTGCGCGGCGATCTTCTTGGCCTTGGCCTCGATCTTGTCGAGCGCCTTCATGATCGCCGAGCCGCCCACGCTGAGCGAGCGCGATCCGTAGGTGCCCATGCCGAAGGGCACGCGCCCGGTGTCGCCGTGCACGATATCGACGTTTTCGACCGGGATGCCCAGGCGCGCCGCCACCACCTGCGCGAAGGTGGTCTCGTGCCCCTGGCCGTGGCTGTGCGAGCCGGTGAACACCGTCACGCTGCCCGTGGGGTGCACGCGCACCTCGCCGGCCTCGAACAGGCCCGCGCGCGCACCCAGCGCCCCCGCGATGTTGCTCGGCGCGAGGCCGCAGGCTTCGATGTAGCTGCTGTAGCCTATGCCGCGCAGCAGACCTTTGGCGGCGCTCGCAGCCTTGCGCGCTTCGAAGCCGGCCACGTCGGCGAGCTCCTGCGCCTTGTTCATGCAGGCGTGGAAGTCGCCCGTGTCGTACTGCAGCGCCACCGGCGTCTGGTAGGGAAACTGCGTAATGAAGTTGCGCTTGCGGATTTCGTCCTGCGACAGGCCCATCTCCCAGGCGCAGCGCGACACCAGACGCTCTATCAGGTAGGTCGCCTCGGGCCGGCCTGCGCCGCGGTAGGCATCGACGGGCACGGTGTGGGTAAACCAGCCATCGACCTGCGCAAAGATCTGCGGTGTGCCGTACTGGCCTGCGAGCAGCGTGGCGTACAGGATGGTGGGCACCACGGTGGAGAAGGTCGAAAGGTATGCGCCCAGGTTGGCGTGCGTGTGCACGCGCAGTGCGAGGAACTTGCCGTCCTTGTCCATGGCCATTTCGGCGTGGCTCACGTGGTCGCGCCCGTGCGCGTCGCTCACGAAGGATTCGCTGCGCTCGGCCACCCATTTGACGCTGCGGTTGAGCTTTTTCGCGGCCCAGGTCACGCACACGTCCTCGGCGTAGAGATAAATTTTGGAGCCGAAGCCGCCGCCCACGTCGGGCGCGATCACGCGCACCTTGTGCTCGGGCAGGCCCATCACGAAGGCCGTGAGCAACAGGCGCTCGACGTGCGGGTTCTGGTTGGCCACGTAGAGCGTGTATTCGTCGCTCGCGCGGCTGTAGGCGCCGATCGCGGCGCGCGGCTCCATGGCGTTGGGGATCAGGCGGTTGTTCACGAGGTCCAGGCGCGTGACGTGCGCCGCGCCCGCAAACGCTGCATCGACCGCGGCCTTGTCGCCAATGGCCCACTGGAAGCAACGGTTGTCGGGCGCCTCGTCGTGCACCACGGCGCCGGGCACCGCGCCCGCTGCGGCGTCAGCCACGTTGACCACGGCGGGCAGCACGTCGTAATCGACCTCGACGAGCTCGGCTGCATCGCGCGCCTGCTGCTGCGTGAGCGCCACCACCATGGCCACCTGGTCGCCCACGTGGCGCACCTTGCCCTGCGCCAGGATGGGGTGCGTGGGCTCCTTCATGGGCTGGCCGTCGGTGCTCGTGATGAGCCAGCCGCAGGGCAGGCCGTTGATCTTGTCGGCAGCGACGTCCGCACCCGTGAATACGGCAAGCACGCCGGGCGCGGCCTTGGCGGCGTCGGTGTTGATGCTGTTGATCTTGGCGTGCGCATGCGGCGAGCGCACGAACACGGCGTAGCTTTGCGCGGCCAGCGTGATGTCGTCGGTGTACTGGCCTGCGCCCGTGAGGAAGCGGTAGTCCTCCTTGCGGCGCACGGATTCGCCGATGTGCGGCAGGCGGGAAAAGTCGGAAGCACCCATGTCTGATCTCCTTGAAAGGTGGTGGGTGGGTTCAGGCGCCCATGGCCTCGCGGCCCTGCTGCACCGCGCGCACGATGTTCTGGTAGCCCGTGCAGCGGCACAGGTTGCCTTCGAGCAGCTCGCGGATCTCGGCCTCGCTGGCCTGCGGGTGGTGTTTGACCAAGTCCACTGCGCTCATCACCATGCCCGGCGTGCAAAAGCCGCACTGCAGGCCGTGGCACTCCTTGAACGCGGCCTGCATGGGGTGCAGCGTGCCGTCGGGCGCGGCCAGGCCCTCGATGGTCTGCACCTCGGCGCCCTGTGCCTGCACGGCCAGCATCGCGCAGGACTTCACGGCGCGGCCGTTGACGAGCACCGTGCAGGCGCCGCACTGGCTGGTGTCGCAGCCTACGTGCGTGCCGGTGAGCGCGAGCTGCTCGCGCAGCGCGTGCACGAGCAGGGTGTTGGGGGGCACATCGACACTGGCGGCGCGCCCGTTGACGGTGAACTGGACTTGCATCGGTTGGTCTCCTCGAAGCGGGTGGGACGGGGTGAATCGCCTGCCATTGTGGGCCGCGTCCGTGCGCCGGTTTTCGGGGGAAAACCCTGAATTTCCTTGGGGTCTGCGCGGATATTCTCAAAATGCGACAAACCGCACGCTGCGGCTGGGCATGATCTTTCCCCGCCCCGCTGCCCAGCACTTCACACCTTCGAGAGGCCCGGATGTCCGTCATCGCCCCGCCATCGTCCACCGATCGCTGCGCACTCGTCGCGCAGGCACGCCAGGCGCTGCGCGACGCGCCTGGCGCAAATGCCGGTGCCATGCTGGCCGCTGCTGCGGGCATGGAGCCCTGGATCGCGCGCTCGTGGCAGCGCTGCCTGTCCAGCGGCCTGCAGCCCACGCAGCGCGTGGTGTTCGACGCCGTGAGTGCCACCGCCTTGCGCCGCATCCACGAGCAGCACCATGGCTTGCTGCAGGCGGCGCGGCCCGTGCTCGAGCAGCTGGCGCGCACCATCATCGGCATGCACTACTTTGCCCTGCTGACCGACGCGCGCGGCATCGTGCTTGCGGTGCAGGGCCTGCAGGGGAACAGTGATCCGCGGGCACATGCCATCGCGCGTGTGGGCATCGACCTGTCCGAGGCCGCCGTGGGCACCACGGCCATAGGCGCGGCGCTGACCGAGCGGCAAGCCGTGTGGCTGCACCGTGGCGAGCACTTTTTCGAGGACAACACTTGCTATAGCTGCGCCGGCGCACCGCTGTTCGACCCCTGGGGGCGCTGCATGGGCATGCTCGACCTGACCGGCGTCGATGTGCCCGAGCGCCCCGAGCTGCGCCACCTTGCGACACGTTCGGCGCGCGCAATCGAAGACGCGTTGCTGCAACAGCAGCCACACAACCTGCTGCTGCGCCTGAACTGGCCCGGCTGCCCGCTTGGCGGTGAAGGCGATGGTTTGCTCGCGCTCGACGCCGACGGCCAGGTGCTCGGCAGCAACGGCATGGCGCGCCAACTCATGCCGCTGCCCCAACTGCCGCCGGGCACTGCCTTGCACTGGAGCCACCTCTGCGCGCTCCCCTGGGGCATGTTGCGGGATGCGGCTGGTCAGGCCGCACGGCACGGGCCCGCAGCGCTCGAACTGCCGCTCTGGTCGGGCCTGCGCCTGCACGGCCTGGCACTGCCGGCCGCTCCCAAACGCACGCTCGTTTCCCTGCCCGTACCGCCCGGTGCGTCTGGTGCCAACGCCGAAACCGCAGCCGTCGCGCCCGCGCCGCTGCGCGAAACTGAAACGGCGCTGATCCGCCAGGCCGTCTGGGCTGCACGCGGCAACGTCGCGCAGGCGGCGCGGGCCCTGGGCATCAGCCGGGCCACGGTTTATCGCAAACTTGGCGTGCCCAAAAAGCAACTCCCATAACAAAATCCCGCCAATTCACGCACGCGCGCTACGGGAATCGCCCCCGAAATAACCCTACTGGCTACAATCCCATCCCCTTGCCGGCAGGTGGCCAGTGCTCCTGCCGGTTTCATTGTCCAGATGCACGGCGCATCCTCCCTGTGGGGAGTCTTTAGGTCAGGTCACCCATGTCTGATTTAAGTCTTCGACTGCAGCAGGCCGCAAGCCAACTACCCGTTTCCAGCTACTTCGACGAGGCGCTGTTCCAGCGCGAGCTGGAGCGCATCTTTCAGCCTGGGCCCCGCTATGTGGGGCACGAACTCTGCGTCCCGAACGCGGGCGACTACTACGCCTTGCCGCAGGAAAACGGCGGCCGCGCGCTGGTGCGCGATGCGCACGGCCAAGTGCAGCTGATCTCCAACGTCTGTCGCCACCGCCAGGCGGTGATGCTGCAAGGGCGCGGCTCGCTCTACACGCAGCAAAAAGGCAGCGCGGGCGGCAACATCGTGTGCCCGCTGCACCGCTGGACCTACAGCGCGCAAGGCGCACTGCTGGGTGCGCCGCATTTTGCGCAAGACCCATGCCTGAACCTGCGCAACTACCCGCTGCGCTCCTGGAACGGTTTGCTGTTTGAAGACAACGGCCGCGACATAGCCGCCGACCTTGCACAGCTCGGCCCGCGCGCCGAGCTCGACTTCAGCGGCTACGCGCTCGACCGCGTCGAGTTGCACGAGTGCAACTACAACTGGAAAACCTTCATCGAGGTCTATCTCGAGGACTACCACGTCGGCCCCTTCCACCCTGGCCTCGGCAACTTCGTCACCTGCGACGATCTGCGCTGGGAGTTCCGCGAGAACTTCTCGGTGCAGACCGTGGGCGTGGCGGCAACGTTCGGGCGGCCCGGCTCGGACGTTTACAAGAAGTGGCACGAGGTCTTGCTCAAATACCGCAACGGCAAGATGCCCGAGCGCGGCGCGATCTGGCTCACGTACTACCCGCACATCATGATCGAGTGGTACCCGCATGTGCTCACCGTCTCCACCGTGCACCCGATCAGCCTGAACAAGACGCTGAACATGGTGGAGTTCTACTACCCCGAGGAAATCGTCGCCTTCGAGCGCGAATTCGTCGAGGCGCAGCAGGCCGCCTACATGGAGACCTGCATCGAAGACGACGAAATCGCCGAGCGCATGGACGCGGGCCGCAAGGCGCTGTTTGCGCGCGGCGACAACGAAGTCGGCCCCTACCAAAGCCCCATGGAAGACGGCATGCAGCACTTCCACGAGTGGTACCGGCGCGTGATGGGCATGAGTGGGGCATGAGTGTCACCGCCTGAAAACTACTTTAACCCAGATTGTTCATTAGGACGCGGGATGGTGGCGAGGCGGCTGGCGTGGCAGTTTGGTCGCGGGTGAGAAGTCCATGGCCAGTGCCATGGACGCCGAAGCCGCGGCCAAAATGACCGGCAGACGTCCGCCAACGCCCGCGTAGGTGCGCAGCACCGCCTAATGGACAATCTGGGTTTAACAATAGCGGCCTGCGCGCATCCACAAAGCACGCAGGCCGTTTTTTATTCATAATTTTCGCCATGCAAGCCGCCTGGATGATCGCCGCCGCGCTCTTTTTTGCGCTCATGAGCGTGTGCATCAAATTCGCGTCGCCCTATTTCAGTCCGCTCGAGATCGTCTGCTACCGCGGTGCCATCGGCATCGTCTTCATGTGGGCGTGGGCGCGCTCGCGCAAAGTGAGCCTGCGCACCCAGGTGCCCATGATGCACGTGTGGCGCAACATCGTCGGGGTGAGCGCGTTGTCGGCCTGGTTTTACGCCATTGCGCACCTGCCGCTGGGCACGGCCATGACGCTGAACTACATGAGCGGCGTCTGGGTGGCAGCGTTTTTGGTCGGCGGCACGCTGCTCATGGGGCGCATCGCCGACATACGCCGCCAAGGCCCGCTGGTGCTCGCAGTGATGGCCGGATTTGCCGGCGTGGTCATGATGCTGCGCCCCACGCTCGCGCAAAACCAGCTGTTTGCCGGCCTGATCGGCCTGCTCTCGGGCCTGATGTCGGCGCTCGCGTACCTGCAGGTGGCGGCGCTGGGCCGCGTGGGCGAGCCCGAGGCGCGCACGGTGTTCTACTTTTCTGTGGGCGCCGCGCTCGCCGGCGCCGTGGGCATGCAGTTTTTCGAACTGCACCGGCTCGACACCGTGCAGGCGTTGTGGCTGCTGCCCGTGGGTGTGCTCGCTGCGCTGGGTCAGCTGTGCATGACGCGCGCCTATACGCGCGGTGCGACCATGATCGTCGCCAACCTGCAATACTCGGGCATCGTGTTTGCGGCGCTGTTCGGGCTGCTGTGGTTCGACGACCAGATCCCGCTCATCGGTTGGCTGGGCATGGCCACCATCATCGCGAGCGGCATCGTCGCCACGTTTTTGCGCGCCCGCGCGCTGCCCCAGCCACCCGCCGAGGAGCATTGACATGCCAGCCCACACCACCCTCATCACGCCCGCCGAGCTGCAAACCCTGCAAGCGGGCGGCGCACCGCTCTTGATTTTCGACTGCAGCTTCGACCTCGCGCAGCCCGACGCGGGCGCGCAGCTGTACCACGCGGCGCACATCCCCGGCGCGCTCTACGCCCACCTGGACCACGACCTGAGCGCCGCGCCGCAGCAGCCGCGCGCCTCGGGCGGGCGCCACCCGCTGCCGCTGCGCGAAGTGTTCGCCGACTGGCTCGCGCGCCGCGGCCTGCGCCGCGAGATGCAGGTCATCGTCTATGACCGCAACGGCGCCAATTTTTGCGGGCGCCTGTGGTGGATGCTCAAGTGGCTCGGGCACGAGGCCGTGGCCGTGCTCGACGGCGGCCTGCAAGCCTGGCAGGCCGCGGGCGGCGCGGTGCGCAGCGGCCCCGAACCTGCGCCTGATCCAACGCCGTTCATCGCCGGCCCCGCGCTGCGCCGCCTGGTCAGCGCAGCCGAGGTACTGGCCGCATTGGACAAGCCCACGCAAACCCTCATCGATGCGCGCGCCACGCCGCGCTACCGCGGGGAAGTCGAGCCGCTGGACCCCGTCGCGGGGCACATTCCAGGTGCGCTGAACCGCCCGTTCACGCTCAATTTTCAAGATGACGGGCGCTTCAAACCCGCGGACCAGCTGCGTGCCGAGTTCGAGGCATTGCTGGAAAACCGCGCGCCCGCGAGCGTGGTGCACTACTGCGGCAGCGGCGTGAGCGCGATCCCGAACCTGCTCGCGATGGAAGTGGCCGGCCTCGGGCAAACGGCCCTTTTCGCCGGCAGCTGGAGCGAATGGTGCAGCGACCCCGCCCGGCCCGTGGCGCGCGGCTGAGGGCGCGTCTCGCTCACGAAAGCCGTGCGGCGGGGTGGCGTGCAGCAGGTGCGCCCAGTGCAAAAAGCGCTTTTTACCTGCGGCGCTTGTCAGGCAAATTCCTACACGGATAGGCGCGCAGCCTGACACACGAAACCGCCAAACGCCGACTTAATTTTTGATTGGGGCGAAATCACAATCCATTTCAACGGATCGCGCAACGGCACTTCTGCCATGCAAGCGCTCCGACCTTGAAAGGATTGCCGCCATGACCAACGAACAACTCCTCGCCGAAATCCGCGAAGCCAACCTCACCTACCTGATGTTGGCGCAAAACCTGATTCGCCAGGACAAGGCCGAAGCCGTGTTCCGCCTGGGCATCAACGAAGACGCTGCCGACATTCTGGCATCACTGTCGGCCGCGCAAGTGCTCAAACTGGCCTCGAGAAACACCCTTCTTTGCAGCTTCCGCGTCGATGACAACCTGGTCTGGAGCCTGCTCACGAACCACACGCAGAAAAAGTCGGACAACGAAGCCGTCAACACCCTGCACGCGAACATCCTCATGGCCGGGCGCATCTCCGAAGTGCTCTGAGCAGGATTTATCGATAAAAGGACGCCATCATGACCGCCGCCATTGCCGATACAGCTACGAAAACAAAAGCAACAACGCCCGCGAAGTCGAGCCCCAAGAGCGTGCTCGACGAGTCCCGCCAGATCGAGCGCGCGGCCATGCTGATACAGATGGGCGCGCGCATGCAGGTGCTCGAGTCGGAAACCACACTGTCCTACGAGCGTCTGATCCGGCTCTACAAAGAAATTGCCGGCAAGTCACCCTCCAAAGGCCAGTTGCCGTTTTCGACCGACTGGTTCCTGACCTGGCAGGAAAACATCCACAGCTCGCTGTTCCTCAACATTTACGAATACCTGTCCAAGGGCGTGAGCCTGGACGCCGTGGAGCTATTGACCAAAGCCTACCGCCTTTACGACGAGCAGATGCGCATGGCACAAATCGAGCCGCTGCTGTCGTTCACGCGCGCGTGGCGCCTCGTGAAGTTCGTCGATGCGGGCATGCTCACGCGCACGGCATGCAAGCAATGCGGCGGCCAGTTCGTCACCGAACCCTATGAAAACGCGCGCCACTACACCTGCGGCCTGTGCAATCCGCCCGCGCGCGCCGGGAAAAGCAAGAGCGCTGGCGCGCTGACTCTGTAGCCAAAGTCAGCGCGGGGCAAGCAGCCTGTCGGGCTCAGAGTTTGATCTTGGTGATCTTCGAGCCCTGCAACGACACGCCAGCTTCGAGGCCGGCGTTGCTCATCACGAAGCCGACCACGGGCTGTTTGGCGGTCTCGGTGTCTATGCTGCCATTGGCGCCGATGTGCGCCACGGCCACGGTGGCATCGACGCCGGCCACCCAGCCTTCGCTGCTGAGAAACTTCTGCAGCGCGTCGCTGGTGTTGAAGACGTAGATGATGGCCTTGGACTGCGCGCCGATCTGCCAGCCGAGCGAGCCCGCACCCAGGCTGTAGTAGCCCTGGATGCGGCCGTGCTGCAGCAGCGCGCCGCGGCCATATTCGGCACCCACCACGAAGCTGCCGCCGACTACCGACGGAAACACCAACACGCCGGCAGCCTTGGCCACCATCTCACGCGCATCGGGCGATATCTTGTAGAGCCGGTTCAGCGTGGCATTGACGTCGGCGTCGAGCGCGGCGCGCGCCGAGGGTTTGGGCGCCGTGTCTTTCTCGCCCGTGGTCGTGCAGGCGGTCAAGAGCATGCTGCCAGCCACCGCGGCCAGCGCCAAAGTACGCAAAATGGGAGAACGCATGGTCAAACTCCTTTGCTCAGTGAAAAAACCGATCGAACCTGCCCCCCGCGCAGCACCGGAAAAGCCGCACGCTCCGCGCGCATTTTATTGATGCAAACAGCCCGCTCACAGGCTGATGCGCGAAATCTTCGTGCCCTGCAGCGACACGCCGGCCTCGAGCCCGGCATTGTTCATGACGAAACCGACCACGGGCTGTCGGATGGTTTCGCTGTCTATGCGGCCGTTCGCGCCGATGTGCGCCACCGCCACGGTGGCATCGACGCCCGCGACCCAGCCCGTGCTGTCGAGAAACTTCGCCAGGGCTTCGCGGGTATTGAACACATAGATGACCGACTTGGACTGCGCACCGATCTGCCAGCCAATGGAGCCCGTGCCCAAACTGTAATAACCCTGCGTGCGCCCGTCCACGAGCATGGCACCCCGCCCATAGCCGCCACCCACCACGAAACTGCCGCCGATGACCGAGGGGAACACCAGCACGCCGGCGGCCTTGGCCACCATCTCGCGCGTGTCGGGCGCGACTTTGTATAGGCGGTTCAGAGTGTCATTGACTTCGGCATCGAGCGCCACGCGCGCCGAAGTGTTGGGCGCCGTGTCCGTCTCGCCGGTGGTCGTGCAGGCCGTCAAGCCCATGCTGCCTGCAAGTGCGGCCACGGCCAGCGTACACAGAAAGGGAAAACGCATGAACAGACTCCTTCGCAGAATGCCAACGGGCCGCAGTGTAAAGGCAAGACACTCTCCAAAACCGTAGCAATCTTGCGCCTTTGTTTGTGCATGTTTCCGCAGCTTATCCGCTCTCTTGCGGTTGCGCCGCGCTCTGCTGCGGCATGGCCAGAACCTTGTCGATGCGCTTGCCATCGAGGTCCATCACCTCGAACACCCAGCCGGCGCAGCTGATGCGCTCGCCCACTACCGGCAAATGGCCCGACTCGGCCATCAGCAGCCCCGCGAGGGTGTTGTAGCGCGCACGCTCCTCGTCGGGCAGCTCGCGTATGCCCAGGCGCGCCTTGAGCTCATTCACGGGCATGAGGCCGTCGAGCAACCAGCTGCCGTCTTCGCGCTGCGTGGCCCAGGCTTCGCTCGCGGCACCGGGCTGCAGCTCGCCGGTGATGGCTTCGAGCAAATCGTGTGGCGTCATGATGCCTTGCACCACCCCGTATTCATCGACCACGAACACCATGCGCCCCGCACGCGTGCGAAATTGTTCGAGCAGCTCCATGCCCGTGAGCGTCTCGGGCACGAAAACGGCCGGCTGCACATGCGCCTCTATGCTGCCCGGCGTCTCGGGCCCGAGTGCGAGCAGGCGCGCCACACTGATGATGCCGACCACGTCATCGAGCGAGCCGCGGCACACCGGATACCACGAGTGCGCACGCTCGCTCTGCGCGACGAGGCGCAGGCACTCGGCCACCGACGCGCGCGCGTCCAGCCACTGCACGTCAGTGCGCGGCACCATGAGCGAAGTCAGCGGGCGGTCGTCGAGATGAAAGACGTTGCGCACCATCTGGTGTTCATGCTGCTCGATCACGCCCGCAGCGCGGCCTTCTTCGAGGCTCGCGATGATCTCTTCCTCCGTCATCGGGCGCACGGCCGAATCGTCGACGCGCAGCAGGCGCAACACGGCCTGCGTGGAGAGCGCGAGCAAGCGCACGAAAGGCTTGGCCACGCGCGCCACCCAGGTCATGGGCAGCGCGATCATCCGCGCCACGGGCTCGGGGTAGAGCTGCCCCAGACGCTTGGGCACGAGCTCGCCGAACACGATGGTGATGAACGTGATCACCGTGATGACCAGCGCCGTGGCCACGATGCCCGCCGCACCCGAAGCCATGCCCAGGCTTTGCAGCCCGTGCGCGAGTTGCTCACTGAACGCGGCCTCGCCGATGATGCCGTTGAGCATGCCGATCGAGGTGATGCCCACCTGCACCGACGAGAGGAATTGCGTGGGATCGTCGAGCAGCGCGAGCGCCGCCTGCGCACCCTTGTCGCCCTCTTCGGCCAGGGCCGCGAGGCGCAGCTTGCGGCTCGACGCGAGCGCGAGCTCGGACATCGCGAACACGCCATTGAGCAGCGTCAGCAGCGCGATCAGCAGAAAATCCATGGATCTTGGCTAAAAATTGAACACCATGGCACTTTACTGTATCGGCGACGTGCAAGGCTGCGACCGCGCCTTGGGACAGCTACTCGAGCTGATCGGCTTTTCCCCGAGCCGTGACACCGTCTATCTGCTCGGCGACCTCGTCAACCGCGGGCCCGACTCGGCCGCGGTGCTGCGCCGCTGCATGGCGCACGGCGACGCGCTGCGCCCGCTGCTGGGCAACCACGACCTGCACCTGCTCGCGCTGGCGCACGGCGCGCGCAAACCCGGCCGGCAGGACACTTTGCAGGAATTGCTCGCCGCGCCCGACCGCGCGGCCCTGCTCGACTGGCTGCGCCAGCAGCCGCTCGCGCGCCAGCATGTGCATGGGCGGGACGAAGAAGCGCTGCTGCTCGTACACGCAGGCGTGCTGCCGCAGTGGAGCGTGCAAGACACCCTGGCCCTCGCCGACGAGGTGCACGCCGTGCTGCGCAGCGCCGACCTGCGCGACTTCCTGCGCCAGATGTACGGCAACGCGCCCGCGCAGTGGCACGACGGCCTGCGCGGCGTGGAGCGCCTGCGCGTGATCGTCAACGCGCTCACCCGCCTGCGCTTTTGCACGCCGCAAGGTGCCATGGATTTTTCGAGCACCGAAAGCGCCGGCGCCGCCCCGCCGGGCCTGTTGCCCTGGTTCGACGTGCCCGGGCGGCGCACCGCGGGCCACCCGATCGCCTTCGGCCACTGGTCCACGCTGGGCTGGCTCAACCGCCCCGACCTGCTCGCGCTGGACACCGGCTGCGTCTGGGGCGGCGCCCTGAGCGCCGTGCGCTTCGGCCACACCCTGGCCGAGCGCGAGCTGCTGCAGGTGCGCTGTGCCCAGGCCCAGAGACCGGGGGCATGATGCTATTGTTTTGTTAGCTGCTTGCGCTGAAAGGACAATGGTAAAAGACCAAAACAATCGTAATTCACCACGACTGACGCAAATCGGGGTGAGGCAAGTCGTGCGCCCCCCATGGCAAAACACGCTGCGGCATCTTTGTTTGCGTAAGTCCAGTTCACGTGTATTTGGGATGAGATTCCAATCTCCCCAAAAGGGTCGAGCGCAGCGATGGCCCGTGTGGTATCCCCGCCCTTCTGTATGCGCCGAGGAGCGCAGCGCCCGGCGGGTAAAGGGCGCGCGATTGTCTGAGCGAAGCGCAGCGCAGCGAGTTTCGCGCGACCCCGCCGGGCGCGAGCACCGCAGGTTGCCCTGGGCGCCGGTCAGGCGCTCAGGGACGCAGACAGCAGGGTCGCCTTCTTTTGCCTTCTTTTCTTGGCGAGACAAGAAAAGAAGGTGCGCCGCCGGGCGCACATCCCGGCATCCTCCCTCAGCCCCGTCACCTTCGCCAATCGCTGGAATCTGACCCCAATTCCTTGGCTATTTTTGGCTCAGGAACCCGCCTTGAGCAGCGCGGCGATCTTGCGCTTGGGTTTGATGTTGGGCGAGACGCTGTTGCGCGGCGAAGGTAGCGCCTTCTCGACGGCTTCCCATGCCGGCGGCGTTGCACCGGGGTTGGGCTCGTAGGGCTTGTCGAACAAGGGGTCGTGGATCGGCGCGGTTGGGCGAAAGCCGCGCCTTGGGCGCTCCTCCCGTGTCGATCCTCGGGCCGGCTCCCGCCCCCCCTGCTCGCGTCCCGACGTCCGCCCTGCACCCTCGGCCGACGCGTAGCGGCCCTCGCGGCTGCGCGGGCGCTCGTGCTCGAGGGCGAGCGGCTCGGGGACGATTTTTTTCTTGAGGAGTTTTTCGAGCTCGGCCACGAGGCGCGCATCACCGGGCGCCACTAGCGTGACGGCCAGACCCGAGGCGCCCGCGCGCCCCGTGCGGCCGATGCGGTGCACATAGTCTTCGGCGTGGAATGGCACGTCGTAGTTGAACACCGCAGGCACGTCCTTGATGTCGAGCCCGCGCGCGGCCACGTCGGTGCACACGAGCAGATCGACCTCGCCGCGCTTGAACGCTTCGAGCGCCTTCAGGCGTTCGTCCTGGCTTTTGTCGCCGTGCAGTGCCGCCGTTTTGAAGCCCTCGCGCTCAAGGGCACGGGCCAGGCGCGCGCAGCCGAGTTTGCTGTTCACGAAGATGAAAGCCTGCTTTATTTGCAGTGTCCGCAGCAACTGCTGCAGCGCGCTGCGCTTGTCGTCCTCGCCCACGGCGTAAAAGCGCTGCTCCACGGTGGCGGCCGTCTCGTTCGGGCGCGCGACCTCGATGGTCACGGGGTCGTTCAGGTAGCTTGCCGCGAGGCGCTTGATTTCGGGCGAGAAGGTGGCCGAGAACAAGAGCGTGGTGCGCTGGCGCGGCAGGTAGGCGAGGATGCGCTGCAGGTCGGGCAGAAAGCCGATGTCGAGCATGCGGTCGGCCTCGTCGAGCACCACGTATTCGACCTGGTTGAGCACCACATTCTTGGCCTCGATGTGGTCGAGCAGCCGCCCCGGCGTCGCGACGAGGACTTCCACGCCTTTTTTGAGCTCCAGCGTCTGCGGCTTCATGTCCATGCCGCCGAACACCACGGCGCTGCGCAGCTTGGTGTATTTGGCATAAAGCGCGATCTGCTGCGCCACCTGGTCGGCGAGTTCGCGCGTGGGCAGCAGCACGAGTGCCCGCACCGGATGGCGTGCGGGCGAGGTGGAGCTGTTTTCGTGCACCAAGAGGCGCTGCAGCAGCGGCAGCGAAAACGCCGCCGTCTTGCCCGTGCCCGTCTGCGCCGCGCCCATGACGTCGCGCCCCTGCAGCACGACCGGAATGGCCTGCGCCTGGATGGGCGTCATCGCCGTGTAGCCCATTTCGGCCACGGCACGCGCCAGCGGCTCGGCCAGCGAGAGATTGGAAAAAGAACTTGTCATGAGCTCGCTATTGTCGCACTGCAGCACACGCGCGGCATCAAGCCGCCGCATGACGCGGCGACCGAGCGGCCCGACGTCGGGTGGTGCTGCGCGCCTCACGCCTTGGGCAGCGTCACCCCCACCTGTCCCTGGTACTTGCCGCCGCGGTCTTTGTAGCTGGTTTCGCAGACCTCGTCGCTCTCGAAAAACAGCACCTGTGCGCAGCCTTCGCCGGCATAAATCTTGGCGGGCAGCGGCGTGGTGTTGCTGAATTCGAGCGTCACGTAACCCTCCCACTCGGGCTCGAAGGGGGTGACGTTGACGATGATGCCGCAGCGCGCGTAGGTGCTCTTGCCCAGGCAGATGGTGAGCACGTTGCGCGGAATGCGGAAGTATTCCACGGTGCGCGCCAGCGCAAAGCTGTTGGGCGGGATGATGCACACCTCGCCATGAAAATCGACGAAGCTCTTTTCGTCGAAGTTCTTCGGATCGACCACGGTGCTATGGATGTTCGTGAAAATTTTGAATTCGGGCGCGCAGCGGATGTCGTAGCCATAGCTGCTGGTGCCGTAGCTCACGATCTTGCGCCCATCGACCTCGCGCACCTGGCCGGGCTCGTAGGGTTCGATCATGCTGTGCTGCTCGGCCATGCGGCGGATCCATTTGTCGCTTTTGATGCTCATGCTGGGGCCCTGGTTGTGCCGCGGCATTGTAAGCAGGGGCTCGTCGAGCAGGGTCGAGCAGGGCCAGGAGCGCGGCCCGCTCGGCCATCGCTGCATGCCACAATCGCACGAGAAACCAAAGCCCCCCGGAGACGAGCCCCATGCGCATCCTCATTGCCGAAGACGACCAGGTGCTGGCCGACGGCCTGCTGCGCACGCTGCGCAATTCGGGCGCGGCGGTGGACCATGTGTCCAGCGGCAGCGAAGCCGACGCGGCGCTGATGACGCACACCGAGTTCGACCTGCTGATCCTCGACCTGGGCCTGCCGCGCATGCACGGGCTCGAAGTGCTCAAAAAGCTGCGCGGCCGCGGCTCCACGCTGCCGGTGCTCATCCTCACGGCCGCCGACAGCGTGGAAGACCGCGTGCAGGGGCTGGACTTCGGCGCCGACGACTACATGGCCAAGCCCTTCAGCCTGCAGGAGCTCGAGGCGCGTGTGCGTGCGCTCACGCGGCGCAAGGCTGGTGCGACGAGCAGCGTCATCCGCCACGGGCCGCTGGTGTATGACCAGGCGGGGCGCGTGGCCACCATAGACGGCAAGATGGTGGAGCTCTCGGCGCGCGAGCTCGGCTTGCTCGAAGTGCTGCTGCAGCGCGCGGGGCGCCTGGTCAGCAAGGATCAGCTGGTCGAGCGCCTGTGCGAGTGGGGCGAGGAAGTGAGCCTCAACGCCATCGAGGTCTATATCCACCGCCTGCGCAAGAAAATCGAACGCGGCCCGATCCGCATCGCCACCGTGCGCGGGCTTGGTTACTGCCTCGAAAAAATCCCCGGATGACTCGCAAAATAGGAGCTGCTTACGCAGCATCTACGGGCGTAAAAAGCACTTTTTACTTATAACCTTGAAAATCTTCCAGCGCACGCAGCGCTCGTTGTTCGGTGAAATCCTCGACTGGATGCTCACGCCGCTGCTGCTCTTGTGGCCGCTGAGCCTCGCGCTGACCTGGCTGGTCGCGCAGACGCTCGCGAACAAACCTTTCGACCGCGCGCTCGAACACCACGCGCAGACGTTGGCCCAGCTCGTGAGCGTGGTGCACGGCCAGGTGCAGTTCCGCCTGCCGCAGCCGGCCTATGAAATGCTGCGCGCCGACGCCGCCGACACCGTGTATTACCAGGTGCTCGCCCCCGATGGTGCACTGCTCGCGGGCGACGCGAGCCTGCCGCAACCCGCAGGGGACGCACGCCCGGATCAGGATGCCGTCGATACGGTGTGGCTGCGCGACGACGAGTTGCGCGGCGTGGACATCCGCGTGGCCGCGGTTTGGGTGCCGCTCGCACTGCCTGCGGAGCAGGGCCGCCCCGCGCTGGCCCTGGTGCAGGTGGCCGAGACGCGCGAAAAGCGCGGCATGCTCGCGACCGAAATCGTCAAGGGCGTGATGCTGCCGCAGTTCGTGATCCTGCCGCTCGCGGTGCTGCTGGTGTGGCTGGCGCTTGCGCGCGGCATCCAGCCGCTGAGCCAGATCGAGCAGCGCATCCGCGCGCGTCGCCCCGACGACCTGAGCCCGCTCGATGAACGCACGGTGCCGCTCGAGGTGGCGCCGCTCGTGGCTTCGGTGAACGACCTGCTCACGCGGCTCGACGACTCCATCGCGACGCAAAAGCGCTTCCTTGCCGACGCCGCGCACCAGCTCAAGACCCCGCTCGCGGGCCTGCGCATGCAGGCTGACCTCGCGCAGCGCGAAGGCACGAGCACCGAAGACCTCAAGCGCTCGCTACAGCAGATCGGGCGCGCGAGCGTGCGCGCCACGCACACGGTGAACCAGCTGCTCGCGCTCGCGCGGGCCGAGGCCAGTGGCGCACGCCTCGCGCACCAGCCCTGCAACCTCGCGCGCCTGACCATGGAAGTGGTGCGCGACTCGGTACCGCGCGCGCTCGACAAGCACCTCGATCTGGGCTACGACGGCGCCCCGCCCACGGCGCCCGGCGTGTGGGTGCAGGGCAACCCCACACTGCTCAAGGAGCTGGTGCGCAACCTGCTCGACAACGCGATCAACTACACCCCATCGAGTGCCGCGCAGCCCGGCGTGGTCACCGCGCGCGTGCTCGCCGACCCGCCAGGCCAGGTCGTGCTGCTGCAGGTCGAGGACTCGGGGCCGGGCGTGCCCGAGGCCGAGCGCGAGCTCGTCTTCCAGCCCTTTTACCGCGCGCTTGGCAACGAGGCCGACGGCTCGGGCCTGGGCCTGCCCATCGTCAGCGAGATCGCGCGCCAGCACGGCGCGCAGGTGCTGCTCGAAGACGCGCATCCGGGCCGCCGCCCGCCGGGCGCGCGTTTCACGGTGCGCTTTGCGGCGCTGCCCGTGCAGCAAGACACGCCCGCGGACGATGCTCTATAGTGCCGCGCCTGCAAGCTCTCGCCCCGTCGCGTATTCCTGCCCCATGGCCAAAGAAAAAACCCTGTTCACCTGCAGCGCCTGCGGCGGCACGAGCCCGCGCTGGCTCGGCAAGTGCCCGTCCTGCGGCGCCTGGAACACGCTCGTCGAAACCATGCCCGAGGCCGAGCCGGGCAAGAACCGCTACAGCGCCGCCCCCTTCGCGGGGCTCGCGCAGGCGCAGGCCGTGCAGCCGCTCGCGGCGATCGAGGCGCGCGACTTTGCACGCACGGCCAGCGGCCTCGAGGAACTCGACCGCGTGCTCGGCGGCGGCATCGTCGAAGGCGGCGTGGTGCTGATCGGCGGCGACCCGGGCATAGGCAAGTCCACCCTGCTGCTGCAAGCGCTCGACGCGCTGCAGCGCACGGGCTTGCCCACGCTGTACGTGACGGGCGAGGAAAGCGGCGCGCAGGTGGCGCTGCGCGCGCGCCGGCTCGGGCTCGAGCACAGCCCCGTGCAGGTGCTGGCCGAGATCCAGCTCGAAAAAATCCTCGCCACCATGGATGCGCAGCAGCCCGCCGTGGCGGTGATCGACTCGATCCAGACCGTGTATTCCGACCAGCTCAGTTCGGCGCCGGGCTCGGTCGCGCAGGTGCGCGAGTGCGCGGCGCACCTCACGCGCGCAGCCAAGTCCTCGGGCATGGCCGTGGTGCTCGTCGGGCACGTGACCAAAGAGGGCGCGCTGGCCGGCCCGCGCGTGCTCGAACACATGGTCGATACCGTGCTGTATTTCGAGGGCGACACGCACAGCCCGTTCCGCCTCGTGCGCGCCATCAAAAACCGCTTCGGCGCGGTGAACGAGATCGGCGTGTTCGCGATGACCGAACGCGGCCTCAAGGGCGTGAGCAACCCGAGCGCGATTTTTCTGAGCCAGCACAGCACGCCCGTGCCCGGCAGCTGCGTGCTCGTCACGCTCGAGGGCACACGCCCTCTGCTGGTCGAAATCCAGGCCCTGGTGGACAGCGGCGGCCCGAGCCCGCGGCGCCTGAGCGTGGGGCTGGACCGCGACCGCCTGGCCATGCTGCTGGCCGTGCTGCACCGCCACGCGGGCGTGGCCTGCGCCGACCAGGACGTGTTCGTGAACGCCGTGGGCGGCGTGCGCATCAGCGAGCCCGCGTCCGACCTTGCCGTGCTGCTGGCCATCACCTCGAGCCTGCGCGGCAAGGCGCTGCCCAAGGGGTTTTTCGCGTTCGGTGAGGTCGGCCTCGCAGGCGAGGTGCGCCCCGCGCCGCGCGGCCAGGAGCGCCTGCGCGAAGCTGCCAAACTGGGCTTCAGCGTGGCCGTGGTGCCCAAGGCCAATGCGCCCAAAAAGCCCATCGAGGGCCTCACCATCCATGCCGTGGAGCGCGTGGAAGAAGCGCTCGAAGTGGTGCGCGGCCTCGGGTGAGGTCACCCAGAAATTACAAGCAAAATCGGCACTTCAGGCAGATCTGGCAAGCGCTGACAGCTCCTCAAAACAGAGCGATGCAGGTGCAGCCCGCACGCATTGCAGGGTTCCTCAAATCCGGTGGTGCAGCCGCTCGGTGCTGCTGCGCAGGCGCGCGAGCAGCGCCGGGGTGATCTGCGGCAGCGGCAGCACCTCGTCGGCGGCGCCATGCGCGATGGCTTCACGCGGCATGCCGAAAACGACGCACGTGGACTCGTCCTGCACGTAGTTGTAGGCACCGGCGTCTTTCATCTCGCGCATCGCGGCCGCGCCGTCGTTACCCATGCCGGTGAGCATGATGCCGTAGGCATTGGGCCCGGCCGCGGCCGCGACCGATTTGAACAGCACCTCGACCGAAGGTTTGTGGCGGTTCACGGGCGGGCCATCATCGACCACGGCGACATAGTTGGCGCCGCTGCGTGCGACGCGAAACTGCTTGCCGCCGGGCGCGATGTAGGCGTGCCCCGGCAGGATGCGCTCGCCGTTTTCGGCCTCCTTGACGCGGATGCGGCACAGGCTGTCGAGGCGCGCGGCGAAACTCGTGGTGAAGCCCGGCGGCATATGCTGCGTGATGACGATGGCCGGCGCGTCAGCGGGCATGGGCAGCAGCACCTCCTTGATGGCCTCGGTGCCGCCCGTGGAGGCGCCGATGGCGATGAGCTTTTCGGTCGAGATGCGGCCCAGGGGCGGCGCAGGCGCTGCGCTGGCCGGCCCCGCAGCGGCAGCGGCGTGTGCACTGGCTGCAGCCCGGGCCGCCGCCTTGGCGACGATGCGGTGCACGTGCGAGGCCGCGGCGATGCGGATCTTTTCGACGATCTCGTCGGCGAGTGCGTTGATGCCGCTCGCAAGCCCCACACGCGGCTTGGCGACGAAGTCCACCGCACCGAGCTCGAGCGCGCGGATCGTGACCTCGGCGCCGCGCTGCGTGAGCGTGGAGACCATCACCACCGGCATGGGGCGCAGGCGCATGAGGCGCTCGAGAAAGTCGATGCCATCCATGCGCGGCATTTCGACGTCGAGCGTGATCACGTCGGGGTTGCGCTCGCGGATCATCTCGCGCGCGATCAGCGGATCGTTGGCCGTGCCTACGCACTCCATGTCTGGTTGGCGGTTGATGATCTCGGCCAGCAGGCTGCGCACCAGCGCCGAGTCATCGACCACGATCACGCGGATTTTTTTCTTCTCTGGCATGGCTGTCGAATCACAAGAGCATCAAAACAGATCGATCGAACCACCGGCTGCGGTTTTGGCGAGCAGCGCCGCGTTGCCGCGGGTCTCTTGCGCCTCGAGCGTTTCGGGATGGGCATGGGCGAGGCGCTTGACCATGGCTTTGCCCGTCATCGGAAAGAACGCGACCTTGCGCGGGTAGATGTCGAGCACGTCGTCTGCAACGATGGGAATGTGCTCGGTGCGCAGGTATTCGTGCACGAAGCGCGTGTTGCGTTCGCCCACGTTCATGGTGGTGAAATTGTGCATGACCTGCCCGCCGCCGAAGATTTTGGCCTGCAGACGCTCACGCCGCGCACCGAGCTTGAGCATCTGGTTGATCAGCAGCTCCATCGCGTAAGAGCCATAACGGCCCGAGGCGTCGCCCTGCTCGCCTTCGGGCAGCATGAAGTGGTTCATGCCGCCAATGCGCGCTTGGCCATCCCAGAGGCACGCTGCTATGCACGAGCCGAGCACCGTGGTGATGAGCATATCTTCGCCGGTCACAAAGTATTCGCCGGGCAACACCTTCACGGCGACGCGACCAAAATGGTTGTCGATGTAAAAAAAGCCCGCCTCGCCTGGCTGGCGCGGGCGCGCCTTGAGCTGCGCGAGCAAAGCCCGCTGCGCAGCGCTTGCGGCATGGTGCTGGGCAGTGGGACGATGCGGCTCAGCGACGCTCATAGACGGTCTTTCCGCGCAACGTGAAAAGGTCGCGGGCTTCACTGAAGTTTTCGGCATGACCCACGAACAGCAAACCGCCCGGCTTGAGCACACGGTGGATGCGCTCGAGCACGCGCCGCTGCGTGGGCGCGTCGAAGTAAATCATGACGTTGCGACAAAAAACGAAATCAAAAGGCTCTTTGAAGGGCCAGGAGTCGCTGACCAAATTGACCTGCAGGAATTCGATCAGGCGGCGCAACTCGGGCTTGACGCGCGCCAGCCCCGCATTGGCGCCCTTGCCACGCAGGAAAAAACGCTGCAGGCGCTCGGCGCTCAAGCCTTTGAGGCTATCGAGACGATAAACCCCCTCTGCGGCTTTCTTGAGTGCGTGCATGTCGATATCGCTTGCCATCAACTTGAAAGGCGCATGCGGGCCCAAAGTCTCCACGACCGTCATGGCGATCGAATACGGCTCCTCGCCCGTGGAGGCTGCGCTACACCAAGCGTGCCAAGGCGTGCCTGCAGGCTTGCTGCGCAAGTGCGCGGCAAGCAGCTCGAAATGGTGCGGCTCGCGAAAGAAAGCCGTCAGGTTGGTCGTGAGCGCATCCACGAACTCCTGCCATTCGCCGCCTTCGCGGGGGTCTTGCGACTCGAGCCAATCGAGGTACTCCCGAAAGCTTCGGTGCCCCGTTTCGCGCAGGCGGCGCGCGAGTCGGCTGTAGACCATGGCCTGCTTGCCCTCGTGCAGGCTGATGCCCGCGTGCTCGTAGATGAGCTTGCGCACGCGCGCAAAATCGGCTGGCGTCCAGGCGAATTCGCGACTCTGCAGCGCAGCATCGGTGGCAAGCGCAGCATCGGCGGCATGGCGTGCAGCCACCGCCCGCTTTTGTACGCGCCCCTCTTGTGCTGGCGCGGGGCGAACCATTGCGTCCATGGAACGAGCACTGCCCTACAAAGGACTACACCAACCCCATTTCCGGGCTGGTCATGAGCTTTTCGATGTCGAGCAGGATCAGCATGCGCTCGCCCACCGAACCCAGGCCGGTGATGCAGGCCTTGTCTATGCTGCTCTCGACCTCGGGCGCAGGGCGGATTTGCTCGGGCAGGAGTTCGAGCACGTCGCTGACCGAATCGACTACGATGCCCACCACGCGCTGGTGCAGGTTGAGCACGATGACCACGGTGAAGCTGTCGTACGCGGCCTGCGCGCAGTGAAAGCGCAAACGCATATCGACGATGGGCACGATGGTGCCGCGCAGGTTGACCACGCCCTTGACGAACTCGGGCGCATGCGCGATGCGCGTGGGCGGCTCGTAGCCACGGATTTCCTGTACCTTGAGGATGTCTATGCCGTATTCCTCCTGCCCGAGGCGAAACGTGAGGTATTCGCGCGCGGCGGCCGTCGTGGCTTCTTCGGTCTTGCTGGCTACTGCTTCCATGGTTTTCCCTCTGCAAAATCAATGCCGTGCACGGCGCACCAGGCCCGCGGTGTCCAGAATCAGGGCCACGCGACCATCGCCCAGGATGGTGGCGCCGGAGACGTTGGGCACCTTGCGGTAGTTGGTTTCGAGGTTTTTCACCACCACCTGGTGCTGCCCCAGCAATTCATCGACGAGCACGGCGACGCGGCTGCCGTCGGCCTCCACGACCACCATGATGTCGCTCGACTTGCTGGTATCGAGGCGCGGCACCTCGAAAATCTTCTCGAGCGCGATCACGGGCATGTATTCATCGCGCACCTTGACGAGCTGCGCCCCCTGCGCCACGGTGTTGACATCGCTGGGCTGCACCTGGAAAGATTCCACCACCGAGGACAGCGGCAGGATATAGACCTCGTTGTCCACGCCCACCGACATGCCGTCCATGATGGCCAGCGTGAGCGGCAGGCGCACGGCCACGCGCGTACCCTGGCCTTCGACCGAGTCGATTTCGACCGTGCCGTTGAGCGCCGTGATGTTGCGCTTGACCACGTCCATGCCCACGCCCCGGCCCGACACGTCGGTGACCACATCGGCGGTGGAAAAACCCGGCGCGAAAATGAGCTGCCAGACTTCGGCGTCGCTCATCTGGTCGGACACGTCCAGGCCGCGCTCGCGCGCCTTGCGCAGGATTTTCTCGCGCGACAGGCCCTGCCCGTCGTCGCGCACCTCGATCACGATGGAGCCGCCCTGGTGCGAGGCCGCGAGCGTGATGGTGCCGTGCTCGGGCTTGCCCTTGGCGCGGCGCTCGGCGGGCAATTCGATGCCGTGGTCGCAGCTGTTGCGCACCAGGTGCGTGAGCGGGTCGGTGATTTTTTCGACCAAACCCTTGTCGAGTTCGGTGGCTTCGCCCACGGTGACGATCTCGACTTTCTTGCCGAGCTTGTGCGCAAGGTCTCGCACCATGCGTGGAAAGCGGCTGAACACGACCGACATCGGAATCATGCGGATGGACATGACCGCCTCTTGCAAATCGCGCGTGTTGCGGTCGAGGTCGGCCAGGCCCGCGAGCAGCTGCTGGTGCACGGCCGGATCGAGCCCGCGGCTGTTTTGCGCGAGCATGGCCTGCGTGATGACGAGCTCACCCACCAGGTTGATGAGCTGATCGACCTTGCTCACGGCCACGCGGATCGTCGTCGATTCGAGCGACTGCGCCGGTGCGGCGTGCGCCGCCTGCACCGCCTGCGGGGGCGCGCTGCGCGGCTCGGCAGCTGGCGTGGCGGGGGCGGGGGCGGGGGCGGCCGGAGCCTGCGCCGCAGCTGCAGCCGGCGCGGCGGTCGCCTCGCCAAAAAATCCATAGCCGACCGCATCCGCAGCCGACGCAGCCGCTGGCGGCACAGCGCGTTCGGTGATGCGCACCTGATCCTTGGCCACGTGGAATGCGAGCAGGTCGAGCAGATCTTCATTGGAAGCGCTGGTCTGCACGGCAAAGCGGCGCATCTTCGGGTCAGAGGCCGGCAGGTCGCTGATCGTGCCCAGGCCCGGGATGTCGCGGAACAGCTCTTTGATCGCGTCGCCCAATTCAGCAGGCCGCGCAAGCGGCCCGACTTCGATCTCGAGCTGACGCGGCTGGCCCGCAGGCGGACTTGCCACGGCAGGAGCGGCAACGACCACAGCGGCAGGTGCCGGGGCGGGACTGGGTGCCGGGGCGGGTGCCGGCGCGGCGGCTGTCACGGCCCCTGCAGCGAGGGCGCCAATGCGACGCACCAGTTCGTCCGTGGGCACGGCCGCCCCCTGCTCGCCCGCTTGGTGGCGCGCGAGCAGGCTGCGCACCGCGTCTGCAGCCTCGAGCAGCACATCGACCATTTCAGGTACCGGCTGCAGTTCGTGGCGGCGCAGACGGTCGAGCAAGGACTCCATCTGGTGCGTGAGCTCGGCCACGTCGGTGAAGCCGAAAGTGGCGGCACCGCCCTTGATCGAATGCGCACAACGAAAGATGCCGTTGAGTTCTTCGTCGTTCGCGCTTTGCAAGTCCAGGTGCAGCAGGATCTGCTCGAGCTGGTCGAGGTTTTCGCCCGCCTCTTCGAAAAAGATTTGGTAGAACTGGCTCAGATCGAAATCCGCGCCGGCACCCGTTGCTTCATGCTGGGTCTGCGCCATGGGGGCTCCTGTGTGCTGCGATATGTGCCCGGCAAGGGACTGGGTCTAGGAATGCTCAAGAAACGAGCTTCTTGATGACTTCGATCAAGCGCTTCGGATCGAAGGGCTTGACCAGCCAGCCCGTGGCTCCGGCGGCGCGTCCGGCCTGCTTCATCTGGTCGCTCGACTCCGTCGTCAGGATCAGGATGGGCGTGGTCTTGAAGTGCGGCAGCTCGCGCAGCTTGCGCGTGAGCCCTATGCCATCGAGCCGGGGCATGTTCTGGTCCGCCAGCACCAGGTCCACGGCCTGGGCTTGCGCTTTCTCGAGGGCATCCTGCCCATCGACGGCCTCGATGACTTGATAGCCTGCTGCCGTAAGGGTGAACGCCACCATTTTCCGCATGGAAGGTGAATCATCAACGGCAAGAATCGACGGCATGGAACACTCCAAGAAACTGAAACGGGCAAAAGTGCATAGGTTAACTGTAACTTTGCAAGACGACGCGCCGCTCAAAACAACTCCACCGAGCCCGCATCCATCTCGCCTTGCGTCACGGGGTTGGGCCGCTCGGGCAGCATGGGCATGCATGGCGCCACCTCTTCGCCCTCCTCCGGCGGCATGGCTTCGGCCGCGAGCCGGAATGCACAGCCCTGCAATACCTTTTGGGTGTGCGCGATCAACTGCACCGCCATATCGTGAAACTGCAACTCCGTCACCGCACCGTGCAGTGCTTCACGCACTGCCGCGAACTGGGGAGATGCGGCCACGGATGCATCATCCAGCAAAGCATTGGCATCTTGAAAGCGAGCGAGCAGGTTTTCTGCCGCATGATCGAGCAGCCCTTCGAGACGCCGCAAGTCGTGCATGACGACCAACAGCGCGTCCTGGATCTCCGCCACGGCCACGACGGGCACCTCGACCTTGGGCTCCTGGGATGTCTGTGCCATGACTTGCATAGGGTGAGTGTGTCGATGCACGAAACGAAAGAAAGGGTTTTACCGCAGCGGATGCCCAACGGCTCGTAGGGACAAATTCGATGCGCTTGCGCTACATTCGAAGCGACTGTTTGTTCCAAAATGTATCGCTTTCTATGATAACGCCGTTATGCAACGTGCTCCATCAGGCCAAGCCCTGAATATTCTGCACCTCGAAGACTCGCCCGCGGACCACGCGCTCGCGCGCCTGGCGCTGCGCCGCGCGGGCATGGAGTGCACGCTGCAGCAGGTGGAGACGCTCGCGGACTTCGCGCACGCTCTCGCCGCGCAGCGCTTCGACGTGATTCTGGCCGACTATCGGCTCGCGGGCTTCACCGCGCTCGACGCCTGGAAACTGGTCGAAGCGCTGCCTGTACCACCACCTTTCGTGCTGCTGTCGGGCGCGATCGGTGAGGCCGCCGCCGTCGATGCGATGCGCCTGGGCATGGCCGACTTCGTGGCCAAGGACGACATGGCGCGCCTCGCGCACGTGATCAGACGCGCCATCGAGGTGCACGAGGCCCGGCGCGCGCGCGAACTGGCCGTGGCCGAGCTCGCAGCATCGCAGCGCCGCCTCGCCGAGCTCACCGAGCACCTGCAAAGCTCGATCGAGCAGGAGCGCGCCGCGATCGCGCGCGAAATCCACGACGACATCGGCGGCGCGCTCGCCGCGCTGCGCTTCGACCTCGCCTGGATCCGCCGCCACAGCCATGACCCCGAGCTGCAGCAGCGCGCCGACGCCGCCGCCGACACGCTGCAACAGGCACTTAGCGCGAGCCAGCGCATCATGATGAACCTGCGCCCGCCCATTCTCGACCAGGGTTTGGTCGCGGCCGTGCAGTGGCTCGCGGCGAACTTCGAGCGGCGCACCGGCGTGCCCGCGCAGGTGCGCACGAGCCGCGAGCACATCGCCGTGCCGCCCGCAGTGCAGCTCGTGGCCTATCGCACCGCGCAAGAGGCGCTCACCAACGTCGTCAAGCACGCCCAGCCGCGCCAGGTACACATCGAGCTCGCAGACAGCGAAGGCATGCTCACGCTGGAAATCAGCGACGATGGCCGTGGCATGGCGCCCGCACAACGCGACAAACCCAAAGCCTTCGGCCTCAAGGGGCTGCAAGAGCGTGCGCGCACGGTCGGAGGCTGGCTCGACGTGAGCAGCCAGCCCGGGCGCGGCACGAGCGTAGTTCTCTCCGTGCCCCTGCCACCCTCGCCGACGGCCGCCGCGCCAACCAAGGACTTGCCATGATCCATGTCGTCCTCTGCGATGACCACGCGGTGCTGCGCCGCGGCATTCGTGACACGCTCAGCGAAGAGCCCGACATCCGTGTGACGGGCGAAGCCGGCAGCTACGGCGAGCTGCGCGAAGTCTTGCGCAGCGCGGCCTGCGATGTGCTGCTGCTCGACCTGAATCTGCCCGGGCGCAGCGGCCTCGAAGTGCTCGCGAGCCTGCGTGAGACGCACCCCGCGATCAAGGCGCTGGCGGTTTCGATGTACCCCGAAGACCAGTATGCGCTGCGCTGCCTGCGCGCCGGTGCGCAAGGCTACGTCAACAAGGCCAGCGACCCCGCCGCGCTCGCCCAGGCCGTGCGCACCGTAGCCCAGGGACGCAAGTACCTCACGCCCGAAGTCGCACAACTTCTCGCTGACAGCCTTGCGCAGCCCAGCCCTGAACTGCCCCACGCCGCACTTTCGGAGCGCGAATTGCAGACCCTCATCAAAATCGCTTCCGGCCGCAAGCTCTCGGACATCGCCGAGGAGCTCATGCTCAGCCCCAAGACCGTGAGCGTCTATCGCGCGCGCGTGCTCGAAAAACTCAAACTCTCGAACAACGCCGAACTCACGGTCTATGCGATCCGCAACCATCTGGTGTGACCGCCGGTCTCATCCGTGCGGGCAAGCGAAAAATCAAGCGCCGGCCGGCGGCTTGCGGTAAAACGCCCGATACCAGTCTACGAAGCGGCGCACCCCCTCTTTCACCGGCGTCGCGGGCGCGAATCCCACCCACCTTTGCAGCGCACTCGTATCTGCCGCCGTGCTTTGCATGTCGCCCGGCTGGCGTGGCAGCAGGCGTTTTTGGGCCCTCACGCCCAAGGCTTCTTCGAGCGCTGCTATGTAATCGAGCAATACGGTGGGCCTGCCATTGCCGATATTGAAAATGCGATAAGGGGCGGAGCTCGTCGCAGGGTTCGGATGCAGCGGGTCGAACTGCGCATCGGGCGTGGCCGGCTTGTCGAGCACGCGCAATACACCTTCGACGATGTCGTCGATATAGGTGAAATCGCGCACCAGCTGACCATCGCCGTAAACGTTTATGGTCTCGCCCGCGAGCATGGCGCGCGTGAACTTGAACAAGGCCATGTCGGGCCGGCCCCAGGGGCCATACACCGTAAAAAAGCGCAGACCGGTCATGGGGATGCCATAGAGGTGCGCGTAGGTATGCGCCATGAGCTCGTTGGCCTTTTTGGTCGCAGCGTAGTAGCTGATCGGATGGTCTACCGCATCGCTTTCAACGAAAGGCATCTTGGCATTGCTGCCATAGACGCTCGAGCTGCTCGCGTAAACCAAATGCTCGACCCGATGCCTGCGACAGCCTTGCAAGAGATTGGCAAAACCGAGCAGGTTGGCATCGGTGTAGTCATCCGGGCAGTCGATCGAATAGCGCACCCCTGCTTGGGCTGCGAGGTGCAGCACGCGGCAAGGACGCACTTCATCGAACAATGCGGCCAAACCTTGTCGGTCGGCCAGATCCAGCTTGACGAAGCGAAATCCCGGCCGCGCCTGCAGCTGCGCGAGGCGCGCCTGCTTGAGCGCCACGTCGTAGTAGGGGTTGAGGTTGTCGATGCCGACGACGGTGCCGCCGCGCTCCAGCAAGCGTAGCGCGCAGTGCATGCCAATGAACCCGGCGCAGCCGGTGAGGAGAACGACATTCATGGGGTGATGGGGGCCGGCAGCCATACGTATTCATACCGCAGGGGCGGCGTGTTGCGGGGCATTTTGTCCAGGGGAAGATCGAGCGCGTGCACTGGCACAGAAGGCAGAACGGCAAAAACGCCATCCCACCAACCCGCGGGAGCGCGATCGCCGCGTGCCACGAGCAACAGCCCCACGCCCGCCGCAAGAGCGCGCTCGCGCGCCGCGCGAATGCAGCCTGCCTGGGCAGGGCCGGATTCAGCACACGCGAGCGCAAAGCCTTGCGGAAAACGCGAATGCAGCATGGCCGCGATCATGTGGTCGGAGCCGACGATCACGCCGCGACCATCGTAGCCGGCGCGCGTGAGTTGCGCCGCAAGCATGGGCACGGGGTGGTTGAGCTCATCGGCATCACCACGCCAGCCCGCAATCCAGGGGCGCACCGTGGCCAGCACCAGAAACGACAGAGCCACGCAGACCACGGCGCTGGTGTAGCCGCGGCCCACGGCGGGCGCGAGCAAAGCCGGACGCCAGACATACAGCGCCAACGGGGCGATCGACAGCAGGGGCAGAACCCAGCGCTGCTTGAAATGGCTCACGCCGCCGAACAGCACCATTCCGACGAGGGCCAGGCACACGAGGAGCAGATACCGTCCCAACAGCGGCCAGGCCCAGCTGCGCCAGTCAGGGGCACACCCGTCAGGGGCACCAGTGGCAGCGCGGGCAGAGGCGTCGTCGGGGCTGCGGCAAAAGTCCGTGCGCCACAAATGACCACGGTAACTGAGCAGCACGACCAGCAGCCACAGGCCCAGCGTGGAAAGCACCGCCAACCCCAGACTGGCTAAGCCCTGCACCCATGCTCTTTGGCTCGAGATGTCCATCTTTTGCAGGGTTTCCGCGGTCGCCTGGTGCCAATGCGAAAGCAACCAAAACCCATGCGGAGCAAAAATCAGCAGCGCAAGGATCGGTGCCAGCCACCAGCCACGCGCCAATAGAGCACGCCGCGTCTGCGGCACGCTGGCGGCAGCGAGCAGCAAGGCCGCAAGGAACAGCGCAAAACTGTATTTGGACAGCATCCCCAAACCGCAAAACAACCCAAGCCAGGCAAAATTCGCCGGCCGCGGCGCACGGATTTGACGCAGCAGCGCCCACCAAGCCCCAAAACCCATCGCCGTCACCAAGACGCTGTGCGTCTGGTCGCGCAGCGCATGCCAGCCGAACGGCAGCATCAGCACCAGCGCGCCGGCGACACGCCAAGCGCCCTGCGGCCCAAGCAAGGTGCGCGCCGCTTGCCAAGCGAGCACGTAGGTCAGGGCGATCAGCATGTGCTTGACGAGCGCGAGCGCGAGCACGCTTGGCCCCAGCAATTGGCACACCGCCCATTGAATCCAGGTGTAGAGCGGTGGCTGCGGCCCATAGCCAAGGGCAAACTGCTGCGCCCACAGGATCTGCTCCGATTCATCCCACTTCATGCCCGGCGAAATCGCTACGCGGGAGACCACATGTGCCACTGTCAGCAACACCAGCCACGCGAGCGGGTGCGCGTACAGGCGGGCTTGCCAGTCTCGGGAGGACGGTGTTTGCGCGGACGTCATGGAAAAAGCTGCGGGCATCGGCACAAGGGCTGTTGGCGCGGCTGCCGCAGACAGGCACTGGATGAAGGGCTTGCTGCTGCAAAGGCGCGGCAGCACGGCAGCGGGGTAGTATAGGAGGCTACCGTCTATTCTTTGGAACCTGCGCCCCGTGACTGCACCTGAGCCCGACGTTTCCATCGTCGTCCCCATTTACAACGAATTCGACAACCTGCCCGAGCTGGTGGAGCGCATAGACGCGGCCATGCGCATGCAGCCGCTCAGCTACGAGTTGATCGCGGTGGACGATGGCTCGACCGACGGCAGCGCCCAGCGCTTGCGCGAGCTCGCCGCTACCCGGCCCTGGCTGCGCGCCGTGTGCCTGGTGCGCAACTATGGCCAGTCGAGTGCCCTCCAAGCGGGCTTCGACCGCGTGCGCGGCCGCTACGTGGTGACCCTGGACGCCGACTTGCAAAACGAGCCCGGCGACATCCCGCTGCTGCTCGAGCGGCTCGAAACCGACCCTAGCGTGGACATGATTTCCGGCTGGCGCAAGAACCGCCAGGACAAAGCCCTGTCGCGGCGCCTGCCGTCGGTGCTCGCGAACCGGCTGATTTCCCGCGTGACGCAGGTGCAATTGCACGACTATGGCTGCGCCCTCAAAGCCTACCGCCGGCCCATCATCGAGCGCATCCGGCTCTATGGCGAGCTGCACCGCTTCATCCCCTCGCTCGCGCGCGACGCGGGCGCGCGCATCGCGGAGGTGCCCGTGCGCCACCATGCGCGCACACGCGGCGTCTCCAAGTACGGCATAGACCGAACGTTTCGCGTCATCCTCGACCTCATCTTCATGGTGTTTTTCATGCGCTTTCGCCAGCGTCCGCTGCATGCTTTCGGCGGCCTGGGCCTGTGGCTGGCCACGCCCGGCATGCTGATTTTGGCCTGGCTGCTGGTGCAAAAGCTCCTGGGCGCAGACATCGGCGGGCGGCCC
The DNA here is from genome assembly GCF_003337425.1 of Extensimonas vulgaris. Taxonomy (GTDB): domain Bacteria; phylum Pseudomonadota; class Gammaproteobacteria; order Burkholderiales; family Burkholderiaceae_C; genus Extensimonas; species Extensimonas vulgaris. The sequence continues at coordinate 264,934 of NZ_QPJU01000002.1, read as the reverse complement.
CTGCTGTTCGCAGGTGTGCTGCTGGTGCTCATGGGCATGCAATTCATCGCCGTGGGACTCGTGGGCGAGCTGCTCACGCGCATCTACTATGAATCGGGCGGCGGGCACCAATACTATGCGCATGAATATGGTGCGTTGGCGCAAGCGCTGACCACGCCAAGCTCCGACGGCCAAGCGCAGGCGCCCTCCGCCCCGGCACGCTCTACGGTTTTGCCGTGATCGGTTCGCGCAAAGCCTGGCTCAAAGGGCTGGGCGGGTTGGCCTTGCTCGCGCTCGTGGCCTACCTCGCAGACCCGGCGGCCCTGCTCCTGAGGCTGCGTGCGGCCGACGCGCGCTGGCTGCTGCTCGGCCTCATGGCCTCGATAGCCTCGAACATGGCTTCTGCATGGCGCTGGCACGCGCTGGCGCAGTGGCTGGGCCTGCCCATGCGTCGAATGGACGCGCTGCGCTGGTATTTTCAGGCCATAGGGCTGAACGTGCTGTTGCCTGGCGCGGTGGTCGGCGGCGATGTCTATCGGGCCATGGTGGCTTTCAGCACAGCCCAATCCGTAGCGGCCCCGGCACCGATGCACGCCGTGCATGCGAAGGCTGCAGCGTCGTTGTCCGTGTTGTTCGATCGCTTGAGCGGCGTGTGGATGCTTTGCGCCATGGGCGCATGTGGCGCCGCAGCTTCGGCATCGGTGCTTGCGCCCGCGCTGCACATGACACCGAATGCCTTGGTCATGGCAGCCTGCGCGGGAGGCCTCGTCTGGCTCTGCCTGCCCTGGGCACTGCTGGTGTGGCTGCGCAAGCGTGACCCCAGTGCTTTCCCAGCCTGGATCGCGCCCTTGGCCTATGCCGCCGCACGCCCCGATGCCATACACCAGGGACTGGTGCAGGCTTTGGCGTCGGCGCTGGTGCAATGCCTGTCTGCGGCGGCGCTGGCCTTGGGCGGTCTGGCTTTAGGCGTCGATGTGCCTGCCGCCGCCTGGGCCTTTGCCATGGCACCGATCTTTTTGCTGGCCGCACTGCCTGTCAGTGTCGGCGGCTGGGGCACGCGCGAAGCCGCTAGCATCGCGGCCCTGGCCCCTTTCGGCGTTCCCGCCGCCGCCGCCGTCGGCGTGGCGCTGATTTATGGAGCGTATGCCCTGGCGCAAGGAGCGCTGGGTGCCCTGGCATTTGGTCTGCCCGGCAAAAGCCGCCAAAAAGACCCCCGCCCTCGCTGATGGGGCGCAAGACACCATGGCAGCGGCACGCATGGACGAAAGCCCGTCAGACATCAGCCTGCACTGCTTGCGCGTCGTGTTGCCATGGCGGCAGCAGCGCTCCGCAGTGCATGCAAAAGCGCGCTTCGGGCAAATGGCCTTCGCTCAAACACTCGGGACAGGTGCGCGTGGTGACGGGAGTGGGCGCAAGTCCTAGCATCGCCTGGCGCTGCGCGGCCATCTCGGCCGTCACGATGCCCGTGGGCACGGCCAGCGTGCCCCAACCCAGCAACATCATCATCGAGGAAATGAATCGACCCAACTCGGTCTTGGGCGCGATGTCGCCGAAGCCCACGGTGGTCATCGTGGTGATGGCCCAATACACGGAGGTGGGAATGGTGGTGAAGCCGTTGGCCGGGCCTTCGATCACGTACATCAAAGTCCCGAGCACCAACACCACCATGAGCACGCCGGTGATGAACACCGTGATCTTGCGCCGGCTGGCGCGCAAGGCCAGCGCCAGACCGCGGTACTCGGTCATGTAGGCGGTGAGCTTGAACACGCGAAACACGCGCAACAGGCGCAGCACGCGCACGTCGATCAGCACATGCGCTTCGGGCAGCAGCAGGGCCAGATAGGTGGGCAGCAGCGCGAGCAGATCGACGATGCCGAAAAAGCTCGTGGCGTAGCGCCATGGGTGCGGCACGCAGGCCAGGCGCAGCAGGTATTCGAGCGTGAACAGCAGCGTGAAGGCCCATTCGGCGCTCGTGAAAAGGCCGCTCCAGTGCTGGTGCAGCGTGGGCACGCTGTCGGCCATGACCACGGCCACGCTGAGCAGGATCGCCACGATCAGGCCCTGGTCGAACCAGCGTCCGGCGCGCGTGTCCGATTCGAAAATGATGGTATAGAGGTGCAAACGCCAGCCCTGTAGCGGCTGACCGGCCAAAGCTTTGCGTGACGGCAACCCCGGCCGCTTGCCTCTTTTTTGATACATTTTTTCGTTCCGCTCCACTTCGACCGCACTCCTTCCCATGCTTCCGCTGCTTCACATCGATGGTGCCGTTGCCACCATCACCCTGCGCCGCCCGCGCGTGGCCAACAAGCTCACGCCCGAGGATTTGCCCGAACTCATCCGCCACGTCGCCACCGTCAACCAGACGCCCGGCGTGCTGGTGCTGGTGCTGCAGTCCGAGGGTAAGCATTTTTGCAGCGGCTACGACATCGGCCAGGTTGCGCAGAGCCAGAACAAGGGCAGCGCTTTCGGCGAAATGGTCGATGCGCTCGAAAACTGCCGCGCCGTCACCATCGCGGCGATCCAGGGCGGCGTCTACGGCGGCGCCACCGACATGGCGCTGGCCTGCGATTTTCGCGTGGGCACCAGCGCAGCCGAAATGTTCATTCCGGCCGCACGCCTGGGGCTGCATTTTTACCAAAGCGGCCTGGAGCGCTATGTCAGCCGGCTTGGGCTCGACATGGCCAAGCGCCTGTTCCTCTGCGCCGAAAAACTCGACGCGCGTGCCATGCACGCCTGCGGCTATCTCACGCACCTGGTCGAGGGCCCCGACCCTGCCGAGGCCGTGCGCGCCCTCGTGCAGACGCTCGCGGCCATGGCGCCGATTGCCTTGCTGGGCATGAAAAAGCACCTGAACCAGATCGCGCGTGGCCGCGCCGACGCCGAGAGCATCGCGCGCGAAGTGCAGCGCAGCGCGGCCTCGCAGGACTTGCGCGAAGGCAGTCTGGCCTGGCAGGAAAAGCGCGCGCCGGTCTTTCAGGGGCGCTGAATTTTTTGCCCCTATTTTTGATAACCCACGATTGATTCTTCCCATGTCCATCTGGAAAAAACCCATTTCACTGCAAGCGCTGCAAGACGCCCAAACCAACACTGCCGCGAGCCACCTCGGCATAGAAATCACCGAAATCGGCCCCGACTTCCTGCGTGGGCGGGTGCCCGTGGACGCGCGCACCAAGCAGCCGTTCGGTCTACTGCATGGCGGCGTGAGCGTGGTGCTGGCCGAATCGCTGGGCTCCATGGGCGCCTACCACGCCTGCCCTGAGGGCCACCACGCCGTGGGCCTGGAGATCAACGCCAACCACATCCGCTCGGCCACGCAGGGCTGGGTCACCGGCACGGCACGCGCCGTCCACATCGGACGCTCGACCCATGTGTGGCAGATCGACCTCGTGAACGAGGACGGCCAGTTGACGTGCACCTCGCGCCTGACCATGGCGATCCTCGCGCCGCGCTGAGTGTAAATATCGGTAAAGAGGGCTTGTGGCGCAGCGATAGGCGCGGTAGCGTTCGCTGCACCATGTCCAGCTTAGCCCACCCCGCCGCCAAAATCGACCTCACGGGCTTGCTCGCGGCCATATCCCAGGCCAACGCGGAGGATAGCCTGAACAACCCGCTATCGCCTGCGCAATGGGAGCTTCTGGGCAGTTACCTGCAGCCGCTGAGCGTGCCCAGTGGCCATGTGCTGTTTCCCCAAGGCTCCCTCGATCGGACTTTGTATTTCATCGAAAGCGGCAACCTGAGCGTGCACTACCAAGACGATAAAGGGCGCCTTCGCATCGCCCTGGTCGGCCCTGGCACCATCGTCGGGGAAGGGGCGTTCTTCGCGCATCGCCCACGCAGCGCGACCGTACAGGCAACCGCTGCGAGCAAACTCTGGTCGATCGCCGCATTGCGGTTTTCCGAATTGTCCAACCGCCAGCCGGCCATCGCGCTCGGTGTGGCGATGGCGGCTGGCGCGGTGATGGCCAAACGTCTGGCAAACCGCAGGCGACGTATCGCCATCACCTGAGTCACATTCCGGGCGCATTCGAGCGCTGCCTGAGCAACTTGGCCCTGTGCGGGACGCTAAACTCCTGACTCTGCTTCCCTCGCGATCAGAAGTTACACACATGTCTTTGCTCGACTGGTTCACCCGCAAACCTTCCAAAGCGGCTCACGATGCGGGCGGTGCGCGGGCGGCACAGCCAGAGCAGGCGGCCCGTCCCCTGCTCTCGCCCACTCCGAACTCCGCATGGAAAAATGAACGCATGGAGCGGCGCGAACTTTTGTATGGCGTGGTGCGCAATGCAATGATTCGCGCCGGGATTCTGTCGGCCAGCTACAAGTTCAAGGTGCTGTCGCTGGACCCACGCGGACGCGAGTTCGTCGTCATGATGGACTTGGCCAGCGAATGCGTTGCCCACCCTGGTCGCCTCAGCGGCATCGAAGCCTTGATCAGTGAAGCTGCAAAAAACCACCACGAGATTGTTGTCAAAGCCGTTTATTGGCGCATCAAGGATTTCGCCACCACCAGCCCCGCCGCACCGTATATGGCCGATTCTTCTATGGTGCCCGACAAGATCCCCGCCATCCATCTGCCCCCTGAAAGCCCCCCGGCGCCACGCTCTTACGACCCCATCGCCGAAGACGAGGTAATGGCATTCAAGCGCGCTGTCGCTGCCGCCCAGGGCGGGAAGGCCAAGCCAGCCGCATTCAGCCAGACTGGCGCCACTGTGTCTTCAGGCCCTTTGCTCTCCCCGGCCCGCCCCACAGACCACGAAGCCCCTGATAAGCCCGATGTGGACGCGCACGCGCACATCCTCGGCAACACCCAATATGGCACGCTGACCTGACCGCGCCTGCATTCCTGCCCCGCTCGGTGGCATCAGCCCTGCAGTAATTTGTCCTCAGCCAAGGCGAGTGCGGCTGGCTGGCCCGAAAGCACCAACGTGTCGCCATCTGCCAGCACCCAATCGTCCGCCGCCTCGACCAGGCGACCATTGGCGCGCCGCAGGCCGACCACCCGCACACCGACCGCATGCAAGGCCAGGTCGCCCAGCTTCTGCCCGATGGCCCGCGCATCCGGGGGCAAACTCACCGTGGCCAGGCGCTCTTGCTCGCGCTCGGTGGCGCCATCGTCGTCCGCGCCGTGGAAATAGCCGCGCAACAGGCGATAGCGTGCGTCGCGCTGCTCCTGCACGAGGCGCAGCACGCGGCGCATGGGCACCCCCACCAGGGCGAGCGCATGACTCGCCAGCATGAGCGAGCCCTCGATGGTCTCGGGCACGACCTCGGTCGCTCCGGCTTCGCGCAGCTTTTCGAGTTGCAAATCGTCCTGCGTGCGCACCACCACGGGCACCTGTGGCGCATGCGTGCGCGTATGCGCCAAGACTTTGAGCGCACTCGGGATGTCGATATAGGTCACGACGACCGCGCTTGCGCGCGCCAGACCTGCCGCCATCAGCGCCTGCGGGCGGCTCGCATCGCCATAGACCACCGATTGCCCTGCCGCCGCGGCCTGGCGCACGCGGTCAGGGTCCAGGTCGAGCGCGATGTAGGGAATGTTCTCGCGCTCGAGCATGCGCGCCAGGTTCTGCCCACAACGGCCATAGCCGCAGATGATCACGTGCCGGCTGGTGTTGATGGTCTGGCGCGCGATGGCCGTCACCTGCAGCGATTGCTGCAGCCAGTCGCTCGCCACGAGGCGCATCACGATGCGGTTGCTGTACATGATGAGAAACGGCGTGGCCAGCATCGACAGCACCATGGCCGCAAGTATCGGATGCATGAGCGCCGGCCGCACCAGTCCTTGATCCTGGGCCAGCGACAGCAGCACGAAGCCGAACTCTCCTGCCTGCGCGAGATAAAGCCCCGTGCGCAGCGCCACCCCCGTGCTCGCACCCATGCCGCGCGCGAGCAGCAGGATCAGCGCCGTCTTGAGCACCAGCGGCACCATGAGCAGCACCAGTACCAGCACGGCATGGTCGACGAGCACATGCCAGTCGAGCATCATGCCAATGGTGATGAAAAACAGGCCCAGCAGCACGTCGTGAAAAGGACGGATGTCCGTGCCCACTTCATGGCGGTACTCGGTCTCGGAAACCAACACCCCGGCGATGAAAGCGCCCAGCGCCAGGCTCAGACCTGCTAGCTCCGTGAGCCAAGCCAGGCCCAGCGTGATCAAGAGCAGGTTGAGCATGAACAGTTCGTCGCTCTTGCGGCGTGCCACCAGCGTGAGCCACCAGCGCATCACGCGCTGGCCGCCGCTGAGCAGCAGGCCCACGAGCAAAGCCGCCTTGAGCAAGGCCCACGCGAGCGAAGAAAACAGCGCCTCGGGCGCCGCGCCGAGCGCAGGAATCAGCACCAGAAGCGGCACCACGGCCAAATCCTGGAACAGCAGCACGCCCATCACGCTGCGGCCGTGTTCACTTTCGAGCTCGGCGCGCTCGGCCATGAGCTTGACGACAATCGCCGTGCTGCTCATGGCCAGAGTGCCCGAGAGCGCGAGTGCCGTCTGCCAGCCCATCTCCCAGATGCCGCCGAGCACGCGCCCCAACAGCAGCAGCAGGGCCGTCACGACGAGCATGGTCGCAAGCACCTGCAGCAGGCCCAGGCCGAACACCTGCCGGCGCATGGCGCGCAGCTTGGGCAGGCTGAATTCGAGCCCGATCGCGAACATCAGAAACACCACGCCGAACTCGCCCAGATGGCGCGCCCCTTCAGGGTTGCGCGCGAGCCCGAGCGCGTGCGGCCCGATCAGCACGCCCGCCGTCAGATAGCCCAGCATGGGCGGCAGCTTGAGGCTGCGAAACACCACCACGCCGAGCACGGCAGAGAGCAGATACAACAAAGTCAGCGCGAGTGAAGACATGGGGCCGATGCTATCCCACAGCTCTATAAAATCGCCCGAATGACCCCAGCCTCCGGCGCCCCGCGCCTCTTCGATGCAGAGCAGACCCTGCGCCTGGCGCGCGAAACCTTCGAAATCGAAGCCGCCGCGCTGCGCGCCCTGGCCGCGCGCGTGGATGCGCGCTTTGCCCAGGCGGTGCAGCTGGTATTGCGCACCAAAGGCCGCGTGGTCGTGATGGGCATGGGCAAGAGCGGCCACATCGGGCGCAAGATCGCTGCCACCCTGGCCTCCACGGGCACGCCCGCGTTCTTCGTCCACCCGGCCGAGGCCAGCCATGGTGACTTGGGCATGGTGACGGCCGACGACCTGGTGCTGGCCATCTCCAACAGCGGCGAGAGCCACGAGCTCACGGCCCTGCTGCCCGTACTCAAGCGCCTGGGCGTGCCACTCGTCGCGCTCACCGGCCAGCTGCAATCGACCCTCGCGCGCCATGCCGACCTCACGCTCGACTGCAGCGTCGAGCGCGAGGCCTGCCCGCTCAACCTCGCCCCCACCACCAGCACCACGGCGCAGCTCGCGATGGGCGACGCGCTCGCCGTGGCGCTGCTCGAGGCGCGCGGCTTTCGGCCTGAAGACTTCGCGCGCTCGCACCCCGGCGGCGCGCTCGGGCGCAAGCTGCTCACGCACGTGCGCGACGTGATGCGCACGGGTGACGCCCTGCCGCGCGTGCGCCCCGAAGCCACGTTCAGCACCCTGATGCGCGAGATGAGCGCCAAGAGCCTGGGCGCCGCGGTGATCGTCGATGCGCAGGATCGCGTGCTCGGCATCTTCACCGACGGCGACCTGCGCCGGCGCATCGAAGCCGGCGCCGAGCTGCGCACGGCCACCGCCGCGCAGCTGATGCACGCGAACCCGCGCTGCATCGCTCCCGACGCCCTCGCCGCCGACGCCGCCGAGCTGATGGAGCGCCACGCCATCACGAGCGTGCCCGTGGTCGATGCGCAAGGCACGCTGCTGGGCATGGTGCACATCGGCGACCTCATGCGTGCCAAGGTGATCTGATGCGCACCACCCCTTCTGCGAACCGCGCACCCGCACAGTCCTTCGCTCCCGAGCTGCTGCTCGCCGCGCAAGGCGTGCGCGTGGCATTTTTCGACGTGGACGGCGTGCTCACCGACGGCGGGCTGTATTACAGCGCCGAAGGCGAGTCGCTCAAACGCTTTTCCACCCTCGACGGGCACGGCCTCAAGCTGCTGCGCCAGGCCGGTATCACGCCGGCGGTGGTCAGCGGGCGCGACTCGGCGCCGCTGCGCCTGCGCCTGCAGGCCCTGGGCGTGGAGCATGCGGTGTTCGGCACGGAAGACAAGGCCCCCGCGGCCGAGCGCATCCTCGCCGCGCTGGGGCTGGACTGGGCGCAGGCCGCCGCCATGGGCGACGACTGGCCCGACCTGCCCGTGCTGCTGCGCAGCGCCTTCGCCTGCGCGCCGCCTGAGGCACACGTCGAGGTGCGCCGCGCGGCACACTACGTCACCGCGGCGCGCGCCGGCGCCGGCGCGGTGCGCGAGCTGTGCGACCTGCTGCTCATGGCGCGCGGGCGCTACGCGGCCTTGCTCGAAGCGTACCGACCATGAGTGCACGCCGACCGCTGCGCGCCGTGCTGCGCCAGACAACGGAAAGACTCTCGCTCTATCTGCCCATCCTCGTGATGGCGGTGCTCGCGCTGGGCTCCTGGTGGCTCGTGCGCAATGCCCCGCGCGCACCCGGTCTCACGGGGGCCCAGCCCGTGCGCCACGAGCCCGATTACTTCATGCGCGACTTTGCCGTGAAGAACTTCGACGCCACCGGCCGCCTGAAAAGCGAAGTGCGCGGCGCGGTGATGCGCCACTACCCCGACACCGAGACGCTGGAGATCGACGAGGTGCGCATGCGCGCGCTGGGCCAGGATGGACGCTGGAGCGTGGCCACTGCCAGGCGCGCGCTCAGCAACGCCGACGGCTCCGAGGTGCAACTGTTCGGCAACGCCGTCGTCACGCGCGAGCCGCTACCGCCGCAGCCGGGCAAAACGCCCCAGCCGCGCATGGAATTTCGCGGCGAATTTCTGCACGCCTTCACGCAGACCGAGCGCGTGCGCTCCAACCAGCCCGTGACCCTGATTCGCGGCGACGACCATTTCACGGCCGACGCCATGGAATACGACAACGTCGAGCAGGTGTTGCAGATGCGCGGCCGGGTGCGCGGCATCCTGATGCCCAAGCCGGGGCGCTGAGCGAGAGGCTCGCCGCCCCAATTGCTCCTTTTTTGATTGCAAATAATGGGGCAAAAAAAAGCCACTAGCGCTCATTCAGCAAGCGCTAGCAGCTCTTCTTTTTGCATCAAAATCCCATGATTTCATGCCCTGTACCCCGTGCCGAACCGTCACAGCGCTTGCGCCACGGCGTAGCCTTCTTCGCGAATGGCGGCGGCCAGCGCCTCGCGCGGTGCGCTGCTGTCCACTTCGACCTTGCCTTGCGCGCGGTCGATCTGCACGCGGGCTTGCGGATCGACCTGCTGCAGCGCCTGCGTCACGGCGCGCTCACAGTGCGCACAGGTCATGCCCTGGACTTGAAACGTGTATTGCATGGCGGATGTCCTCTTGCTGAAAAAATAGGATGATGCCCTCTTTGCGAACGCTATAGGGTGCTTCATGGACATTGCTGAGCCTGCTTCAGGCGATTGTTGCGAGTTGGACCTGGGCATAGGCGGCATGACCTGCGCGAGCTGCGTGAGCCGCGTGGAACGTGCGCTGCGCAAGGTGCCCGGCGTGCAGCAAGCCACGGTGAACCTGGCGACCGAGTCGGCGCGCATCGTCTATACCGTCCCGCCGGGGCAGGACGCGCAGGCCGTCGAAGCTTTGCTGCGCCGCGCCGTGCGCAATGCCGGCTACGAGCCGCGCAGCGCCGAGGCGCAGCTGCAGGCCGAGGACGCCTCGCCCTGGGCGGGCTTTGGGCCGGTGGCGCTGGGGCTGCTGCTGTCGGCGCCCCTCGTGCTGCCCATGCTGGGCGAGCTGGCGGGCAGGCACTGGATGTTGCCGGCCTGGCTGCAGTTTGTGCTCGCGACGCCCGTGCAGTTCGTGCTCGGGGCGCGGTTTTACAAGGCGGGCTGGCATGCGCTCAAGGCGCGCGCGGGCAACATGGACTTGCTCGTGGCGCTGGGCACGAGCGCGAGCTGGAGCCTGTCGCTGTGGCTGTGGCTGACGGCGCCGCCCGAGCAGATGCCGCACCTGTATTTCGAGGCGTCGGCGGTGGTGATCACGTTGGTGCTGCTGGGCAAGTGGCTGGAAGCGCGCGCCAAGCGCCAGACCACGGCGGCGATCCGCGCGCTGCATGCGCTGCGCCCCGAGGTGGCGCACCTGCTCGGGCCGCAGGGCGAGGCGGATGTGCCCGTGGCCGAGGTGCTGGTGGGCGACCGCCTCGTGGTGCGCCCGGGCGAGCGCATCCCCGTCGATGGCCGGGTGCTCGAAGGGCAGACGCAGGTCGATGAGTCCATGCTCACGGGCGAGCCGCTGCCGGTGGCGCGCGGGCCGGGCGATGCGCTCACGGGCGGCGCAATCAACGGCGACGGGCGCATCGTGATGCAGGTGACGGCCGTGGGCGCGCAGACGGTGCTCGCGCAGATCATCCGCCTGGTCGAAGACGCGCAGGCGGCGAAGGCGCCGATCCAGCGCCTGGTCGATCGCGTGGCGGCAGTGTTCGTGCCCGTGGTGCTCGCCATTGCGCTGCTGACGCTGATGGCCTGGCTTGCCGCGGGCGCGGGGCTGGAGGCGAGCCTGATCCATGCCGTGGCGGTGCTGGTGATCGCCTGCCCCTGCGCGCTCGGGCTGGCCACGCCCGCAGCCATCATGGTGGGCACGGGCGTGGCGGCGAAAAACGGCATCCTCATCAAGGACGCGCAGGCGCTGGAGATTGCGCACAAGGTCGATACCGTGGCCTTCGACAAAACCGGCACGTTGACCGTGGGCCAGCCGCGCCTCACGGCGTTCGAGCCGCTTGCCGAGCGCGACGCGGCGGCATTGCTGTGCGCCGCCGCAGGTCTGCAAAGCGCCAGCACGCACCCGCTCGCGCGCGCCGTGCTGCAGGCGGCGCAGGAGCGCGGTGTGCAGCCCGGCGCCGCAGCGGCGGTGCAGGCCGTGCCGGGGCGCGGCATGGAGGGCGAGGTCGATGGCCGCCGCTACCTGCTGGGCAGCCTGCGCTGGTTGCAGGAGCTGGGCGCCGATCTTGGTGCGCTGGCGGAGCGCGCGCAAGCATTGCAACAGCAAGGCGCCACGGTATCGGCGCTGGCCGAGCGCAGCGCGCAGGGCCTGGTCATTTGCGCGCTGCTGGCCTTTGGCGACGCGCCCAAGCCCGGCGCGCGCGCGGCGATCGCAGCGCTCAAGGCGCGCGGGCTGCGCACGGTGATGCTGTCGGGCGACAACCGCGGCGCGGCCGAGGCCATGGCGCGCCAGCTGGGCCTCGACCCCGACGCGGGCGAAGTCATCGCCGAAGTGCTCCCCGGCGACAAGGCTGCGCACGTGCGCGCGCTGCAGGCGGGCGGCCACGTGGTGGCGATGGTGGGCGACGGCGTGAACGACGCGCCGGCGCTGGCCGCGGCCGACGTGGGCCTGGCCATGGGCAACGGCACCGACGTGGCCATGCACGCGGCCGGCATCACGCTGATGCGCGGCGACCCGCATCTCGTGGTGGCGGCGCTCGACATCTCGCGCCGCACGGTGCGCAAGATCCGCGAAAACCTGTTCTGGGCCTTTGCCTACAACGTGGCCGGCATCCCGCTCGCGGCGCTCGGCTACCTGAGCCCGGTGGTCGCCGGCGCCGCCATGGCGCTGAGCTCGGTGAGCGTGATGACGAATGCCTTGTTGCTCAAACGCTGGCGCATGCCCGAGTAAGCCGCTTTGGGTCGTAAAAATGGCGGAATTGTCTGGCACACTGCAACATCTTGTTGCACGTCCTGGTGTGCAAGCAGTTTTCCCGGCAATTGAGGTAGGCAAGCCATGAATTTCATGTTTTGGATGATGCGCCAGTTCACGATCCGTCTGCGCATGCTCGGCGCCATCGGCGTCGTGTTGCTGCTACTGGTTTTGGTTGGGGGTGCGGGGATGTACGGCATGCAGCGCATCTACGCCTTGAGCGAGGACTTTTTGGCACGCTCGTTTACCGACATCAGCCGTTTGGCCGAGCTGCAGGTTGCAGTCGGGGCGATCCGACAGCATGAAAAGAACATGATCATCCAGTATGAAAAGCCCGAGGCCGTGCGGCAGGCATACCAGCAGTGGCTTGGTGCCTTGCAAGAGGCCGAGAAAGTGGCCACCCGGTTTCAAGAGAGCGGGGACGGGCCGAAAAAATCCCTGACAGTGCAGATCCTGCAGCGACTGAACGCCTATCGCACCCAATTCGCGCCCATAGCACGGCAACTCGAGGCCGGCGGCTACGACACGGCCACGGTGGCCCATCGCATGAGCAGCAAGGCGGTCGCCCAGATCCAGGATGCATCCAAAATGCTTCAAGACTTAGAGCGCCTGCTGCGAGCCGAAGCTGCAGCAGCCATAGAAAAGCAGCATGCCGTTGCAACACAGACGCGCTGGTGGTTCATGCTGGCATTGGCGCTTGCGGTGCTCGTGGTGGTGCCGCTCACCCTGCTCAACATGGAGTCGATCTGCCGCCCCTTGGCGCAGGCACGCCACATGGCGCAGGCCATCGCTGGCGGAGACCTGTCGCAAACCATCGCGGCAGAGGGCCGGGACGAAGCCGCCGACCTGTTGCGCGCCTTGGCCGAGATGCAAGCCGGCTTGAGCACTTTGGTGGCGCAGGTGCGCGACGCCAGCGGCCAGATCGCCATGGCCAGCCAGGAAATCGCCGCCGGCAACGAAGACCTTTCCGCCCGCACCGAACAAACGGCAAACCACACCCAGGCGGTGGCTGGTTCGATCACGCAGCTCACAGGCGTGATCGAACACACGGCAACGGAATCTCAGCAAGCGCGCCAACTCGTCGCAGTAGCGGCAGACACTGCCACGCAAAGCGGCTCTGTGGTGCAAAAGGCCGTGGCGAGCATGCACGAAATCGCGGCCTCGAGCCGCAAGATCGGCGACATCATCGGCCTGATCGAAGCGATTGCGTTCCAGACCAACATCCTCGCGCTCAACGCCGCGGTCGAAGCCGCGCGTGCCGGCGAGCAGGGACGGGGCTTTGCCGTCGTAGCCAGCGAGGTGCGCAGTCTCGCGCAACGTTCAGCCACCGCGGCGAGCGACATCAAGGATTTGATCGACGCCAGCGTGTCCGCAGTCCAAGATGGCGTGCGTCACGTCGAAGGTGCAGGACGCGCCATGCAGGACATCGTGACAGGGGTGCAGCGTGTACGCGACATCATCGGCGAAATCACGGCGGGCGCGACCGAGCAATCCGCGGGCATTGCCAAAGTCCACCAGGCCATGAGCGAGATCGACCACATGACGCAGCAAAATGCCGCGCTCGTGCAAGAGTCCGCCGCAGCCGCGCAGTCGCTGCGCGAGCAAGCCCAACGGCTCTTGCAAGTGGTAGAGCAGTTTCATCTGGCGGCGCAGACACGCCCCACGGCGATCGCAGCCTGAGGGTACCTGCTGTCATACGTGCGCCGAACAAAGAGGGGGGCGGGAAATCCCCAATGCACCAAAGCAGTGAAGGCGCGTACAGTGAGCCCCACTCGAAAGCGCTGCCTGCGCCAAACGAGGGAGCCGAGGAGACACCCACAAGCCAACAATCCTTTCAAAGCGCCCACCGAGGCGCACCTTTTTCGATGCGCCGGCGATCCCGGCGCTTTTTTTTGTAAAATTGGCACAAAAGCCTGATGTCTCAAGCGCTTTTTGCTATTTATTTGATATTTATTTGATACTGACCCAAGGCTGCGACAATCGCCCTATGGAATGGATTGCCATGGCACTCGCGGCAATGCTCGCCGGAGGTATCGATGCCATCGCCGGCGGAGGCGGGCTGGTGATGCTGCCGGCCTTGTTTGCGGCCTACCCCACCACTGCTGCGGCCACGCTCTTGGGCACGAACAAAGCCACCTCGGTGTGGGGAACGGCCATGGCCGCCTGGCGCTACAGCCAGCGCGTCCCTTTGTGCTGGCGCACCATGCTGCCAGCGGCAGCGAGCGCTTTTGTCGCCTCCTGGGCGGGCGCTTGGACGGTCACCTTGCTTCCTTCGGACGTGCTGCGCCGCCTGCTCCCCTTGGTACTTCTGCTGGTACTGCTGTATACGCTCTCCAAAAAAGAGTTCGGCAGAACGCACACACCAAGATTTTCTGGCAAAAAAGAGGTGCTTTTTGCGAGTCTGATCGCCGTCAGCATCGGTTTTTATGACGGTTTTTTTGGGCCAGGCACCGGTAGTTTTTTCATCTTTTTGCTGGTGCGCGTGCTCGGTTACGATTTTCTCCATGCCTCTGTGTCCGCCAAACTGCTGAATTTCTCCACCAACGTGGCCGCGATCGTGCTCTTTGGCAGCAAAGGCCATGTCTGGTGGCCCCTCGCGCTCACGCTGGGCGCGGCCAACGTCGTTGGCAGCCTGCTTGGCACCCATCTTGCGTTGCGTCACGGGGCTGGTTTCGTGCGCGGCATTTTCATCGCGGCGGTGGGGGTGTTGATTCTCAAGACAGGCTGGGATGCGTTCTTGCGCTGAAACCGCACCGCACGCAGCACAGCTTGCCGCGATGGGGCGAAGAATCTTTGACATGGGCACCTCCCAGACGTTATAGTTTTCAGAGCGCTTGCAGATCCAAGCCGTATGCGAAGCTCTTCAAAATACCAGGCTCAAACGATCAAGTTTCCTATGAAATTCTTTCGCATCCTCGCCACCACCCTGCTCACCCTGAGTCTGCTCGGCGCGGCCCAGGCGCGCTCGCTCGACGTCATCCGCAAGGACGGACGCATCATCGTCGCCACCGAAGGACAGTTCGCGCCTTTCAATTATTTCAAAGGCAGCACCTTGACGGGCTTCGAAGTCGAACTCGCCGAACTCGTCACGCAGCGCATGGGGCTCAAGACCGAATGGAAGACGGTGGGCTTCGACGCCCTGCTCACGGGCTTGCAGCAAGACCGCTGGGATCTGGTGATCGCCTCGCACGGCGTGACGCCCGAGCGCGCCAAGGCCGTCACCTTCACTGCCCCGCATTACTGCTCGGGCGGCATCGTGGTGTCGCTCGATCCGGCGATCCGCAGCGCCAAGGACTTGGCCGGCAAGGTGGTGGCCGTGCAGACGGGCACGAGTTACCTCGAGAGCGTGCAAAAAATCCCTGGCATCAAAGAGATGAAGAACTTTCCCACCGACGTCGATGCCCGCAGCGCACTGCTCTCGCACCGCGTCGATGCCTGGGTCACTGACCGCTTCGTGGCCAAAGAGATGATCGCGAAGGCTCCAAACGCCGGCATGAAGCTCGGCGACATGGTGTTCGTCGAGCGCATCGCCGCGGCCGTCGCCAAGGGCAACCAGGCGCTTGCCGACGCCTGGTCCAAAGCACTTGCGCAAACCATGGCCGACGGCAGCTACACCGCCTTATCGCAAAAATACTTCGGCGAAGACGTGCGTTGCCACTGAGTCTGCAAACGCTGCCGCCTTCGCTTTACGACCTGCATGTTGACCGCCCTTTGGCCTGCGCACTGGAGCCGCTCGCAGCGCAGCAACGCCACGTTGGTGGCCGCCGTCATTCTCATGGTGCTGGCCCTGGCCCTGCTGGGGCAGTTGCTGGCTTTGCTGCCCGAGCCGATCGGCCCAAACGCGCAGGCTTTTTCTGACGGCGCGCGCACTACGCTGTGGCTCACCTTGCTCAGCGGCACGCTGGGGCTGGTGCTGGGCGTGTGTGCAGCGCTTGCCCGCACGGCCCGCTG
Source organism: Extensimonas vulgaris (assembly GCF_003337425.1). Lineage (GTDB taxonomy): Bacteria > Pseudomonadota > Gammaproteobacteria > Burkholderiales > Burkholderiaceae_C > Extensimonas > Extensimonas vulgaris. Next base: position 249,239 of record NZ_QPJU01000002.1, on the reverse strand, counting down.
GGCCCCGCTGCGCCGCGTCGCGGGGTTTTACATCTGGGTCATGCGCGGCACGCCCTTGCTGGTGCAGATTCTGTTCGTTTACTTCGCGCTGCCGGCCTTGATCCCGGGGCTCAATCTACCGGAGTTTGCGGCTGCGGTGCTGGCGCTGGGGCTCAACGTGGGCGCATACAACGCCGAGGCTTTGCGCGCCGGCCTGCTGGCCGTGCCGCGGGGCCAGACCGAAGCGGCGCGGGCGCTGGGCCTCACGCGCCGGCATGTGTTTTTCGACGTGGTGTTCCCGCAGGCGTTCAAGATCGCCCTGCCGCCGCTGGTGAGCAACTTCGTCGCCCTGCTCAAAGATTCGTCGCTGGCCTACGCGATCGGCGTCGTCGAACTCACCAACGTGGGCAACCGCATCCAGTCGGCCACGTTCCAACCCGTGGCCACGCTCAGCACCGTGGCACTCACGTATCTGCTGCTCACCACGCTGGTGACGCAGGTCTCGAATGCGCTGGAGCAACGCTTGGACATCGAGGGGCGCTTGCAATGACGGCCGCCCGCCTCTCCGACACGACAACGGCCGCACCCACCACACGTGGCGTGCCCTACATCGAGGTCGAGAACGTCAGCAAGTCCTTTGGCAACCATCAGGTGCTGAAAAACGTGAGCACGCAGTTTTATGCGGGTGAGGTGAGCGTCATCATCGGCGCTTCAGGCTCGGGCAAGAGCACCCTGCTGCGCGCCATCAACCGGCTCGAGCCGCACGACAGCGGCAGCATCCGCATCGCGGGCGTTCCCGTCACCGACGACCCGGCCACCCTGCAGCAGCAACGTTGTGAGGTCGGGATGGTGTTCCAGCAGTTCAACCTGTTCGGCCACATGAGCGTGCTCGACAACGTGGCGCTGGCGCCGCGCCGGCTGCGCCACCTGAAGCGCCCCGAAGCCAATGCGCTGGCCCTCGAACTGCTGGCCCGCGTGGGCATGCAGGCGCATGCGCACAAATACCCCTGGCAGTTGTCGGGCGGGCAGCAACAGCGCGTAGCCATCGCGCGTGCGCTCGCCATGGCGCCCAAGGTGATGCTGTTCGACGAGCCGACCTCGGCGCTCGACCCCGAAATGGTGCAGGAGGTGCTCGACGTGATGCGCGGGCTGGCGCGCGGCGGCATGACCATGATCGTGGTCACGCACGAAATGGGCTTTGCGCGCGAGGTGGCCGACCGCGTACTGTTTTTCGACCAGGGCCGCATCGTGCATGATGCGCCGCCGGCGGAGTTTTTCAAGCACCCGCCGAACGAACGCATTCGCGCTTTCATTGGCCGCTTGGGCGCCTGACTCCTAAAACACACAGCAACCATGGGCAGCTGCGCAGGCGCGCCGACGCTCAGTGGCGGAACAAATCCAGGATGCGATTGCGCTCCTCGCTCGAAGGCGGCGCAGCAGGGGCCGTTGCGGTAGAGGCTGGAGCAGAAGCACCGTCGAGACCCAGGCTGGTCACCCCGGCGTTGCGCGCGTATTCTTCATAAAACCACTCGCCGCCCACGTTCACCACGCCGGGCGGCACCGCGGGCTCGGAAACAGGCACGCCGCGCAGCGCGTGCTCCATGAAGCGAATCCACACCGGCAGGCTCAAACCACCGCCCGTTTCGCGGCTGCCGAGGTTGCGCGGTGTGTCGTAACCTATCCAGGTGATCGCGGTCAAGGTCGGTTGGTAGCCTGCAAACCAGGCATCTATCGCATCGTTGGTCGTCCCCGTCTTGCCGTAGAGGTCGGGTCTTTTGAGCGTGGCCTGCGCGCGCGCCGCCGTGCCCGAACGCGTCACTTCCTGCAGCAAGGTGCCCATGACGAAGGCATTGCGCGCGGGGATGGCGCGTGCGCTGTCATCGAGCGCGGGAGGCTTGGTTTCGGAGAGCACGCGCCCCTTGTGGTCGGTCACACGTGCGATCAACCAGGGGTTGACGCGGTAGCCCCCATTGGCGAAGACGGAATAAGCCGTCGCCATCTGCATGGGCGTGACCGAGCCCGCACCGAGCGCCATGGTCAGATAGGCGGGATGCTTTTCGGCCTCGAAGCCGAAATGGGTGATCCACTCCTGCGCCGTTTTGGGCCCCACTGCCTGGAGCACGCGAATCGAAACCATGTTCTTGGACTTGGCCAGTGCCGTGCGCAAGGTCATGGGGCCGTCGTATTTGCCATCGTAGTTTTTCGGCTCCCAAGGTTGCGCGCCAGTGGCACCGGCATCGAAAAACAGCGGCGCATCGTTGACCACCGTGGCTGGCGTGAAGCCCTTTTCGAGCGCTGCCGAATAGATGAACGGCTTGAAGCTCGAACCCGGTTGACGCCAGGCTTGCGTGACGTGGTTGAATTTGTTCTTTTCGAAATCGAAGCCGCCCACCAAGGCCTTGATGGCACCTGTGCTGGGATCGATGGCCACGAAGGCCCCCTCGACCTCCGGCAATTGGGTGATCTCCCAGGTATTTTTGGGCGTTTTGATGATGCGGATCACGGCGCCTTGGCGAATCTTGATGTTGGGTGCGGCCTTGTCGCTGAGGCCCGATTCCGCAGGTTTGAGGCCGTCGCCAGTGATTTCTATGCGGTCGCCGTTGGCACGCAGCGCTACCACTTTGCGCGGGCTCGCCTCGAGCACCACCGCGGCGAGCACGTCCCCGTTGTCTGGATGGCCCGCCAGCACATCGTCGACGGCATCTTCAAGCTCTTGCGGATCACTGGGCAAAGTCACGAACTGCTCGGGACCCCGATAGTGCTGACGGCGCTCATAGTCCATGATGCCACGGCGCAAAGCTTGGTACGCGACATTCTGGTCGCCCGCATTCACGGTGGTATAGACGTTCAGGCCGCGCGTATAGGCTTCATTGCCATATTGGGAGAAGACCAGCTGACGCACCATCTCGGCCACGTATTCGGCATGCACGCGTGCGCTGTCCGATGCGGTTCGTAGCTTTACCACCTCCTGGCGCGCGGCAGCGGCTTGCTCGGGCGTGATGAAGCCGTTTTCCTCCATGCGGTCGATGATGTAGAGCTGCCGTGCCCGTGCCCGTTTGGGGTTGCTGATCGGGTTGTAGGCCGAAGGCGCTTTGGGCAAGCCCGCCAGCATGGCCGCCTCGGCGATCGTGATCGACTTCAGCGGTTTGCCAAAGTACGCCTCCGAAGCCGCGGCAAATCCATAAGCGCGATTGCCCAGGTAGATCTGGTTCATGTAGATCTCGAGGATCTGGTCTTTGGTCAGCGAGTGCTCGAGCTTGAACGTGAGCAAAATCTCATAAATTTTGCGCGTAAAGGTCTTTTCGGAAGAAAGATAGACGTTGCGCGCAACCTGCATGGTGATGGTCGAAGCGCCTTGGCTTTTCACATGGCCAAGGTTCGCGAGCGCCGCGCGCAGCATGCCTTTGTAATCGACGCCGCCATGCTCGAAAAAGCGCGTGTCTTCGATCGCCAGCACGGCGTCTTTCATCACCTTGGGGATCTCATTGATCGGCGTGAGCGTGCGCCGCTCCTCGCCGAACTCGCCGAGCAGCGCGCCCTCGGCTGAATAAACGCGCAGCGGCAGCTTGGGCCGGTAGTCGGCGAGGTCGGAAACGTCCGGCAGATTGGGATAGGCCATGGCCAACGCTACGGCAATGACGAACGCCAAGGCCAGCGCGCCGGCAAGCGATAGTCCACCTATCCACACGAGGATGCGCATGCTCCAGCGCAGCCAGGCAGGACGCTGGCGGGAGGCTGAGGCCACCGGGGCGGATGGCTCTTTATTCGAGGAAGGCGACATGGAGACTCGGAAGCGAAAGCCTTGGATTATCCCAAATTCGTCATTTGAGCGCTGTTGAGCGCATGTAAGTATTTGATTTCATGCGCATTTCCGCATGAAAAGCATTTCCCTGGCCAGCGTCACTGCGCGCCAACCCCGATGTTTCGTGCATTTTTGGGCTGGTTGGGGAAATGTTCTGGACATTTCACGCACTCGCAATGCCGGCGGCCAGCGCGCGGACTTGCCGCAATGGCCGCATGCCCTGTGCGCCCGCACCGAGCCGCGCTGGCGTTTCGTCTGCTTTTGACAACGCGTATCCGCAGTCATCAGCAGCAAACATTTTGTTCGGGAACTATCTTGCTGATAGCATCCACGGACAGTATGAAGTTATGTTGCATTGATTTGGCGAGTTGTTACAGGGGGCGATCTTGATCTCTTTGGGGTCTTTATTTCGTCGAGAGCCAGCGCCGCTGCTCGGCATCGACATCAGTTCTTCCAGCGTCAAGCTCGTCGAACTCGGACGTGACAAGTCGGGCCGCTTGGTTGTGGAGCGTTGTGCCATCGAGACGCTGGAACGCGGCTGGGTCAACGAGGGGAACATCGAAAACTTCGACGAGGTGGCTGGCGCCTTGCGACGTCTCGTGCACAAATGCAGCACCCGCACCAAGAACGTCGCACTAGCCCTGCCGTCGTCGGCGGTCATCACCAAAAAAATCACTTTGCCGGGCGGTATGACGGAACAAGAGCTGGAAGTTCAGGTGGAGTCGGAGGCAAACCAGTACATCCCTTTTTCTCTCGATGAGGTGAGCCTCGATTTCTGCGTGATCGGCCCGAACAAAAATGCTCCAGAAGAGGTGGACGTACTGCTCGCAGCATCCCGCCGCGAAAAAGTGCAAGACCGTCAAGCCTTGGCGGAAGCTGCCGGGCTCAAGGCAGTGATCGTGGACATTGAATCGTACGCGGCCCGCCTCGCGGCAGGGCGCTTGATCAAGGCTCTGCCGGGCAAAAGCGAAGACGCTTTGGTGGCCTTGTTCGAAATTGGTGCGCTCACGACCAGCATGCAAGTCATTCGCAACGACGACTCTCTCTATGAGCGCGACCAAGCCTTTGGCGGCGCTCAGTTGACGCAACTGATCGTACGCCAGTACGGCTTCTCACAAGAAGAAGCGGAGAGCAAAAAACGCAATGGTGAACTCCCCGAAGATTACACCTCCACCATCTTGCGTCCGTTCGTGCAAAGCATGGCCCAAGAGCTCAGCAGGGCATTGCAATTCTTTTTCACCAGCACCCCCTATAACCGTGTCGATCACATTCTATTGGCAGGAGGGTCAGCACCATTGCCGGGACTGCCCGAAGCAGTGACCCAGCAAACGGGGTTTTCCTGCAGCGTGGCCAATCCGTTCGAGGGGATGGAAATCGGCAGTGCCGTACGCCTGAAGAAAATGGCACGAGAAGCGCCTTCTTATTTGACGGCGTGCGGATTGGCCATGCGGAGGTTTTTACAGTGATTTTGATCAATCTACTCCCGCATCGCGAAGCTGCGCACAAGCGGCGGCGTGAGTTATTTCAAGCCGCGATGGTCGCATCACTATTGGCTGGCTTTGCTGCGTCTGGACTCATTTACCTTTGGCTGCAGAACAAAATCAGCGATCAGCAAGAAAGAAACGGATTTTTGCAAAGCGAAATCAAAGTCCTCGAAGGACAAATCAAGGAGATTGCCTCGATCGAGGAAGAAATTGCCGCATTGCGCGCGCGCCAGAAAGCCGTGGAAGACTTACAGGCAGATCGAAATCTTCCTGTGCATTTGCTCAATGAACTGGCGCGCCAGCTGCCCGAGGGCGTTTATGTGACCAGCCTCAAGCAGACCGGGCAAACCATAGCGATGCAGGGAATGGCGCAATCCAACGAGCGAATATCAGAATTACTACGCAATCTAAGCGGCAACACACCTTGGTTCTCCAAGCCCGAACTGATTGAAATCGTGGCCAGCAATGTCTCCCTGAGCCCCCGTGACCAGCGGCGCGTAGCCGCCTTCAGCTTACGCTTTCAGCTGATGCGCTCCAGCGAGGTACAAAAATCTATGCCGGATGGCAACGTAGCGCAGACAACGAGCTCTGCACACTGACGAAAGTGAGCCATGGCAAAAAAACTTTCACAAAAAATTGATCTTGCAGCGTTGCAAATCATATTGCGCCGGCAATTCACCAACCTTGACACCAAAGATCCGTCCACATGGCCCATTGCTCCTAAAATATTGTTGTGCCTTTTCTTGGTCATCGCAGTAGTAGTTTTTTCTTGGTACATCAAACTGACGGATTACCAAGCAGAACTGGAAAGCGAACAAAACAAAGAGGTCGCATTACGCGAAGACTACCAGAAAAAATTGGTCAAGGCGGTCAGCCTGGATGCGCTAAAAAAACAACGCGAACAAATACAGCAGTACGTGATTCAGCTGGAAAAACAACTCCCGAGCAAAGCAGAAATGGCAGCCCTGCTTTCAGACATCAACCAGGCTGGACTCGGGCGCAGCCTGCAGTTCGATCTATTTCGCCCAGGTCAGGTAATAATACGAGATTATTATGCAGAGCTGCCCATCAACATTCGGGTCACGGGCAAATATCACGACATCGGTGAATTTGCTTCCGATATCGCGCATCTCCCGCGCATCGTCACGTTGAATGACATCTCCATCGTCCCTAGCAGTAAAGATGCCGGCGGCAGTTTGACAATGGATGCCACAGCGCGGACTTTTCGCTATTTGGATCCAGACGAGATACAAGCGCAAAAGAGGGGAGGAAAGAAATGACGAGCCGCCTACGCGCCCTTCTCCTGTTATGTTCTTTATTGGGGTTGGTGGCTTGCGGCGCTTCCAATGAAGATGAGCTGCGTCAGTGGATGACAGAGCAGCGTGCAAATACCAAACCGCATGTCACGCCGATTGCCGAGCCAAAAAAATTTCAGCCCCAGGATTATACTGCGGGTAACGAAATTGACCCATTCAGCCCTGTTCGACTGACGCAGGCGTTGAAAAAAGACTCGGCGCGCATCGCCTCCAATGCCGCCTTGATTGCCCCAGAAATGGCGCGACGTAAAGAACCTCTGGAAGCCTATCCACTCGATGCCATGACCATGGTTGGGAGCATGAACAAAAATGGCAAGCCCGTAGCCCTGCTCAAAGTTGACAACCTCTTATACCAGGTGCGAATCGGAAACTATCTAGGGCCGAACTACGGCAAAGTCATTGGAATCACCGAAACGGCAATCCAAATCCGCGAAATAGTGCAGGATGCAACGGGCGACTGGACGGAGCGCATTGTATCGCTCGAACTACAAGAGGGTAAGAAATGACAATCACGAAATTATGGCCCATAAGGCAATGGCGCAATGTTTGCGTGGCTCTGGTCGGGCTCACCTTGGCCACCATCGCTGCGGCTCAGAATTCCATCACCTCCGTCACAGGAAGCATCCAAGGTGGATCTGAGGTGCTTCGGATAGACCTGTCCGAGCCGATTTCGAGCGCACCCAGCGGCTTCGTCATTCAGTCTCCTGCACGCGTGGCACTGGATTTTCCCGGCGTTACCAACGCTTTGGGTCGTTCTACCGTGGAGATCAACCAAGGGAACCTGAAGTCTGTCAACGTAGTGCAGGCCGGGGACAGGACCCGTGTCGTATTGAATTTGAAACAGGCCACACCCTATCAGACTGAAATACGCGGCAAATCCCTTTTTGTCTCGCTGACTCCCATCACCAGCACCACGGTGGCAGCGCCACAAGCAACGACTTTTGCAGAAAATTTGAACAGCGACGTTCTGCCATTGAAAGACGTGGACTTCCGTCGCGGCAACGATGGATCCGGGCGGATCGTCATCAGCCTCGCAAACAACCAAGTTGGCGTGGATCTGCGCAAACAAGGCAAAGGCTTATCGGTGGATTTTTTAAAAACTTCGCTCCCGGAAGGTTTGCGCCGCAAATTGGATGTTACGGATTTCGGCACTCCCGTGCAAACGATCACGACCACGCAACAAGGCGATCGTGTGCACATGACCATAGACATTGCCGGAGATTGGGAACATAGCGCCTACCAAGCGGATACGCAATTCGTCGTAGAAATACGGCAACAAAAGAAAGACCTCTCCAAACTTACTCCTGGCCCCGGTTTCACGGGTGAGCGACTGTCGCTGAATTTTCAAAATATTGAAGTGCGATCGCTTTTGCAGGTGATTGCGGATTTTACCAACTTCAATATCGTGACATCGGATACCGTTACCGGGTCTTTGACTCTCAGACTCAAAGACGTGCCATGGGATCAAGCCTTGCAGATCATCATGGACGCCAAAGGCTTGGGCATGCGCAAATCAGGTTCCGTACTTTGGATCGCCCCAAAGGATGAAATAGACGCGCGTATCAAAAAAGACCTGCAAGCGGCAGATGAAATACGCAAACTGGAACCACTGAAAACCCAATCCTTTCAGCTCAACTACGCCAAGGCCAACGACATCGTCAGTCAGTTGACCAACACCAACACCGGAGGCACTGGTGGCAACAATACGCGTTTTCTTTCCGACCGCGGCAACGTGATTGCCGAACCGCGTACCAACCAGATCTTCGTGACTGACACCCCCAGCAAACTGGAAGACGTGCGCCAATTGCTGTTATCTCTCGACGTGCCCGTGCGTCAAGTGTTGATAGAAGCACGCATCGTGGAAGCGCGGGATTCGTTTGGGCGGTCGCTGGGGGTTCGTCTCGGTGGAGCTGATCTGCGCGCACAAAATGGCGGCGACGGCGGCTACAAGCTGAGTGGAAACAACCGGGTTGTTTTTGGCACGAGTTATAGCAATGCAGTGGCCTCTGCGGGTGCTGGAGGTACCGTTGATACGACGGGAAGCTTCGTAAATTTGCCAGCCAGTCTGCCAAACGTCAATGGAGCAGCCAGCTTTGCGCTTTCGATTTTCAACTCCGCCGCGAACAGGTTTCTAACATTGGAGCTCTCGGCGATGGAGGCGGACGGCAACGGCCGCATCGTCTCAAGTCCGCGTCTGATCACCGCAGATCAAACCAAGGCATTGATTGAACAGGGCACTGAATATCCTTACTCCGTGACTGCCCCCAACGGAGCCACATCGATTGCCTTCAAAAAAGCCGTTCTCAAACTGGAAGTGACGCCACAAATCACGCCGGAAGGCAACATCATTCTGGACTTGGATGTCAACAAAGACAGCCGCGGCGAGACGACAACACAAGGCGTCGCCATAGATACCAAGCACGTAAAAACCCAGGTACTTGTAGAAAATGGTGGGACGGTGGTCATCGGCGGCATATTTTCGTTGGATGAAAGCGATCAGATCAACAAGGTTCCCCTTTTGGGGGACATCCCTGTCATGGGAAATTTATTCAAAAACAGAACCAAACAATCTACAAAACAAGAAATGCTAGTTTTTATCACCCCGAAAATCATCAGTGATCGCGGCCCGACCCGATAGGCAGATGAAATACTCAATTTAGGAGTTCCAGATGAAGTTACACATCATTCCAGTTTTGGCGCTGGTAGCCGCTTTGACCGCTTGCGGTGGTGGAGGAGGAAGCCCCGGAACCTCACATTTCGGAAGTGGAAGTAGTCAAACAGTGAGCAGTGACCCAGTCATAAAATCCGCGTCTTTGCTCGATTCGAGCGGTGCTGCAACGACGTCAATCGCAGCATCTGGTTTCACGCTGTTGAGCGTCAAGCTCACCGACCCTAAGGGGAATCCACTCCCGAACCAGCTCATCGATGTGAGTGGAGATACAAACCAAGTTGCTTTTCCTGAAGGCCCATCTGGCCTTACCAATGCCTCCGGGGTGGCCACCATCAAACTCACGCGTGCATCCTTGACTGCCACTGGCGCCGGATCCTTAACCGTAACTTATAGTTATAGAGTAGGTAATTTTTCCGCCTATCCCGATGGATCACCTGCCCCGACGGCGGACAAGGTCATCACTGCCTATGTGGGTTACCAACTGGCTGCGGCCAATGTGACGCTCTCGAATTTGGACGTTGGTGCTTCAACTTTACCTGCCTATGGCACTCGACCTATATCCGTGCAAGCGACCATCAATGGCGCACCGGCCACCTCGCCAGTGCAGGTGACCTTTTCCGCATCCTGCGGGCAAATATCTCCCTCCTCTGCCTCGACGAACAGCAGTGGTATCGCGCTCGTAAGCTATTCTGCTACCGATCCTGCCGGCGCCGCGCAAAGTACCCAAGGCTGCAGCGGTCAAACGGTACAAATCACGGCGAGCATTTTGGGTGGAAGCTCCTTGTCGGCCAACTTGAATGTCCAAAGCGCGCCAGCCACGAACATGAGCTTCGTCGATGCGACTCCTACCCGCATTTATCTGGCAAATTCGGGCGGGCCGACACAATCCATCGTTCGCTTCAAACTTGTGAACGCTCGTGGAGAGCCTTTGCTCGGGCAAAGCGTGACTTTGAGCTTAAAGACATTGAATGGCGGAATCCCTAAAGCCACTTTGGGAACCGTTGGCAACACGAGTCCCATCACGAGCACCACGGATGCCAATGGTATGGTTTCCGTCGCGGTGTTTTCAGGCACAGTACCCACCAATGTATTGGTTAACGCAGCCTTGACCAGTAACTCCGCGGTGCAGACCGATTCGGCCGTGCTGGCCATTGCATCGGGGCGCCCAGTGCAATCGCGAGTGAGCTTGTCGCTTGAAAAATTTTCTATTGAAGGCTGGAACACCGATGGGCAAGAAGCCACGGTGACGATGTCTTTGGCGGATCGCCAAGGCAACCCGGTTCCCGATGGAACCGTGGTCAACTTTGTCACCTCTGGGGGGGTGATGATTCCCCCCACTTGCACCACGGGATCTGCCCCTGGCGATTCGCGCTGCACGGTCAGCATCCGTGCGCAAAATCCGCGCCCCACGGGTGGTCGAGTGGCCATCATGGCCTATTCCCCAGGGGAAGAAGATTTTGTCGATGCCAACTTCAACAACGTCTATGACTGTGGCGAGTCCTTTACGGATCTGGGTACGGCTTATCGCGACGATAACTTCAATGGCATTTTTGATAGCGGAGAGTTTTCCGTACCACGTGCAGCAGAGCCCAGTGCCTGCGCAGTGGCGGCGGTAACGCCCACTCCTACGCATGGTGACGGGGTTTGGGGTGCGGCAGATGTGCGTGGTCAAATTCCCATTGTGTTTGCTTCTAGCCAAGCAATCATCGGCGGTAGTTTTAGCGGCTCCACCTTCACGACGACCGTTAGGGATGTCAACGGCAATAGCATGCCGACCGGCAGCCAAATCACAGTGACTGGCGCCGCTACGGGTACCGATGGCCATACCTGCACGATCAAATCGGATGCCACACTGACGATTCCCAACACCTACGGTGCCACGGCATTTCCAGTGGTCTTTGCATGCAACTCCGGAGATGTCCTGACCGTGAAAGTCACCACCCCCCTGAACGTCGTCACTACCAGCAACTTCACCGTTCAATGATGCGCCAAGCCGCATTTGGCGAGTGCGTCGCCCTCATCGGCCTCCCAGGCTCGGGCAAATCCACCGTGGGTCGGCAGCTCGCGCGGCGCCTGAAGGTGGGGTTCGTCGATTCCGACCAGGTGCTCGAACGGCGCCTGGGGTGCACGATCCGGGAGTTTTTCGAGCGCGAGGGTGAGGAGCGTTTTCGGGACTTGGAGCAGCGGGTGCTCGACGAATTGACGCGCGCTGCCGATTCCCACGAGTCTTGCGTGCTCTCCACGGGGGGCGGGGCGGTGCTGCGTGCGGCAAACCGGGCAGTGCTGCACGAGCGCTGCACCGTGGTGTATTTGCGCTCGTCGCCCGATGAAATCTTCCGGCGCCTGCGGCACGACAAGTCGCGTCCGCTGCTGCAGGTGGCGGACCCGCTCGCACGTTTGCGCGAGCTGTACGCGCAGCGCGACCCGCTGTACCGTGAGACGGCGCATTTCGTGATCGACACGGGACGCCCTTCGGTGGCCACCTTGGTCAACATGATCGTCATGCAGCTGGAATTGGCGGCGCAGTCCGTGGCTGCCACTGCGGCTGCCGGAACAAAGGCGGGGCGCGGTTGATTTCCATCCGGTAGCGGCACACCATGGCGGCGCGTGGCGGTGCGCGTGGCTGCTCTACACTTGCCGGTATGCCTGCAGTGAACCGTCCCGCCTCGTCCGGCGCCCCTCCCGACTCCTCCCCGACTTTGCACCGAGCAGCCCCGACTGGTGGACGCACGCCTGTGCAAGAGGTGCGCATCGCCTTGGGCGAGCGCAGCTATTCGATCTTCATCGGCAGCGGTTTGCTCGGCGATGCAGCGTGCTACGCTGGCTTGCCCACCGCTTCGGCGGCGCTGATCGTGAGCAACACCACCGTCGCGCCTTTGTACGCCGAGCGCCTGCGCGCCGCTTTGCAGGGCATTTATCCCACGGTGCATTGGCTCGCGCTGCCCGACGGTGAGCAATACAAGGACTGGCAGACGCTGAACCTGATTTTCGATGCGCTGCTGCAGCACGGCTGCGACCGCAAGACGGTGCTTTTTGCACTCGGCGGCGGTGTGGTGGGCGACATGACGGGGTTTGCGGCCGCGTGCTACATGCGCGGCGTGCCGTTCGTGCAGGTGCCGACGACCTTGCTCGCGCAGGTCGATTCGTCCGTGGGCGGCAAGACCGGCATCAACCATCCGCTGGGCAAGAACATGATTGGCGCGTTCTACCAGCCGCGCCGCGTGGTGTGTGACCTCGACACGCTGGACACGCTGCCCGCGCGCGAATTCAGCGCGGGGCTGGCCGAAGTCATCAAATACGGGCCCATCGCCGACATGGCCTTCATGGATTGGCTCGAGACGGCCATGGACGCGCTGCGGGCACGCGACCGCGGCGCCCTCGCGCATGCGGTGCGGCGCAGTTGCGAGATCAAGGCCGCGGTGGTGGGGCAGGACGAGCGCGAGTCGGGCTTGCGCGCGATTCTCAACTTCGGCCACACCTTCGGCCACGCGATCGAGGCGGGCCTGGGCTACGGCCAATGGCTGCATGGCGAGGCCGTGGGCGCGGGCATGGTGCTCGCGGCCGAGCTGTCGCGCACGCTGGGGCTTGTCGATGCGGCATTCACCGCACGCCTCGTGCGCCTGATCGAGCGCGCCGGGCTGCCGGTGCGCGCGCCGGTGCTCGATGCCAAGGACAACGCGGGGCGCTACCTCGAGCTCATGCGCGTGGACAAAAAGGCCGAAGGCGGGGCGATCCGCTTCGTGCTGATCGACGGCCCCGGGCGCGCAGTGCTGCGCGCCGTGCCCGATGCGCAGGTGCGCGCGGTGATCGATGCCTGTTGCGGCTGAGCGCGGCCTGCGAAAATACTCCTGTATGGATAGCTGCTTGCGCTTGATACATAAGGGCTAGAGGCCGATTTGATTCAAAATTCAGAGCTTGCCCCTTACGCCTGCGACCCCGCGCATTCGCGTGGGCGGCGCTACCCGCAGGCGGCCGCACCGACGCGCAACGCGTACCAGCGCGACCGCGACCGCATCGTGCATTCGACGGCGTTCCGGCGCCTGGTCTATAAGACGCAGGTGTTTTTGAACCACGAGGGCGACCTGTTTCGCACGCGGCTCACGCATTCGCTCGAGGTGGCGCAGCTTGGGCGTTCGATCGCGCGCACGCTGCGGCTGCATGAAGACCTGGTGGAGGCGATCTCGCTCGCGCACGATCTGGGCCACACGCCCTTCGGGCACGCGGGGCAGGACGCGCTGCACCGCTGCATGCAGGCGTGGGGCGGCTTCGAGCACAACCTGCAAAGCCTGCGCGTGGTCGATCATCTCGAAGAGCGCTACCCCGACTACGACGGGCTCAACCTCACATTCGAGACGCGCGAGGGCATCCTCAAGCACTGCTCGCTGGAGCATGCGCGGCAGCTCGAGGCGCAGGAGCCCGGCGGCGTGGGGGCACGCTTTTTGCGCCGCGAGCAGCCCAGCCTCGAGGCACAGCTGTGCAACCTCGCCGACGAGATCGCCTACAACGCGCACGACATCGACGATGGCGTGCGCTCGGGCCTGATCACGCTCGCGCAGGTGGCCCAGGTGCCGCTGTTTGCGCAGTTCATGGCCCAGGCGCTGGCCGAGCACCCGCAGCTGCAGGCGCCCGAACGCCAGCGGCGGCTGCTCTACGAGGCCACACGCCGCATGCTGAGCGCGCAGGTGTACGACGTGATCGACGCGACGCGGGCCGCTTTGGACGATGCAGGCGTGGCGAGCGTGCAGGAGGTGCGCGCCCAGGCTGCGCCGCTGGTGCGCTTCAGCCCGGACATGCGCGCGCAGTCCGCGGCGCTCAAGCGCTTTTTGTTCCAGAACCTGTACCGCCACCCGCAAGTCGTCGAGACCACGGGGCGTGCACAGCGCGTGGTGGAGGAGCTTTTTGCAGCCTATTGTGCGCACCCCGCGCAGATGAAGCCTGGCTTTGCGCAGCGCGCCCTGCAAGGCGACGCGGCCGCGCGGGCGCGTGCCGTGGCCGACTTCATCGCGGGCATGACGGATCGCTTCGCGCTGCGCGAGCACCAGCGGCTCACGGGCCGGCATTGGCTCGATTGACGCCGGGCGCGTGCCGCTCCTGTGCTGGCTCCGGTGCCTGCGCCGCAGCCGCGGCATCGGCACCCCACGCGCGCTGCCAGCGTGCATAGTCTGCCGGGTAGGCAATGCGGTAGCGCAGCTCCTGCTCGGCCGCCACGTCGCTGCGCCCGAGTACGCGCGCGCTGACGATCAGGGGCTCGATCACGCGCGGCTCTGGCGAAAAATGCAGCAGGCTTTGCGCGAGCGTGAAGGTCTGCGCCGCGTTCGCGGGCGTGATCGCCGTGAGCGGCGTGCTTGTGAGCAGCGCGAAATCGACCGAGTCGGCAAAAAACAGGGTGTCGGAGACTTTGGCGATGGTGTTTTCGCGCAGCGCGGCAGGGCGTTCGGACACCGGGCGGTAGATCTGGCTCACGCGCCAGTAGTCCCAGCCCGCATAGGCGCCCAGGCCCAAAATACCTGCCCAAACCAGCGCTGCGCCAGAGCGCAACAGCGCAGAACGCTCCCAAAACCGGGGCAAATCGCGCCACAGCAGCGCCACGGCGACGAGCGCCGCGAGCTGGAACGGCCCGTACCAGAGCGGAAACTCCACCAGGCTGTGCAGCCCGATGAGTGCGAGCACGCCCCAGGCGAGCTGGCGCGCGGGCTCGGCCTCGCGCCAGGGGCGCGCGCGCCAGACCCAGGCCAGCACGGCCACGCAGGCCAGCAGCGCCACGGGCACGCCCAGCTCCACGGCCAGGTGCAGCGGCAGGTCGTGCGCGTTGTCGAGCAGCAGGCAAAAGCGCGTGCCGGGGAACAGCGTCATGTAGTGCGCGTAGTCGAGCTCGCCCCAGCCCCAGCCCGTCCAGGGCTTTTGCGCGATCAGGTACAGCACGTTCGACCAGAGCACGCGCCGGCTCACGCACGCGCGGCCCGCGCCGCCAAAGCGCAAAAACAGGTCTTCGGCCTGAAAACCCGTCCACTGCAGCAGCCAGCCCGGCAGCAGCCAGGCCCAGGCCAGGTACAGCAAGACACCCACGACCGCCAGGCCGAGCGCCAGCCGTCCCGTGCTGCGCCGCCACAGCGCGAGCAGCGCCACGATCACGAGCCACTGCAGCGCGCCGGTGCGCGAAGTGGTCGCCGCGCTCGCGAGCGCGATCCAGGCAAGTGCCCACGCGAGCAGCACGCCCGCCAGCACGGGCCACACCTTCCTTGCGCCCCGCGCCGGTGGCTGCTGCAGCTGGGCCTGCGCCTGCACCACGAGCCACAGCAGCGCCCACGCGCCCAGCGCGAGCAGCGTGGCCTGCTGGTTGCGCTGGCGCAGATTGCCTATGGCCTGGCCGGGCGTGGAAGGCTGCACCCACGGCGCGAGGCCCACGTCGCCCCAGAAATACTGCACCAGCCCGACGCCACCCGCCACGAGGGCCGCGAGCACCAGCCCGAACGCGCATTGCGTGGCAAAAAATTCCGGCCCATCGCGTCCGGTGCAGATGCCCGCACGCCGCCGCGCCGCCGCGCGCACGCCCGCGAGCGCCGCGAGCAGCAAAATGCAGGCCCACGCACCCCACACGGGCCAGAAGTTGCTGAGTGGCGGCGCCGTGTACGAAAACACGAAAGGCCAGGCCACGGCCAGCAGAGTGAGTGGCGCGACGAAGGCATCGAGGGGCATGGCGTGGGCAAATGCGCTGCAAAGAAGGCGGGGACGTGAGCGGCGAATCATAGGCGCATGGGACAATCCGCAGGATGTACGCATTGTTTGAAGAGGCCGGCAAATTCCTCACCGGCCGCATCCTCTCCGAAGCCGAAAGCTCCGCGCAGGTCGAGCTCGAATCGGGCAAGCGCATGAAGGTCAAGGCGGCGAACCTGCTGCTGCGCTTTGCCCAGCCCGAGCCGGCGCCATTGCTGGCGCAGGCGCAAGAAGTGGCGCAGGGCATAGAGCTCGACTTGGCCTGGGAGTTCGCGCCCGAGGGCGAATTTGGCTTTGCCGATCTGGCGCGCGAGTATTTCTCGGCGAGCGCGCCGCTGGCCGAGCAGGTCGGCATGCTCTTGCGTCTGCACGAGGCGCCGCACTACTTTCGCCGCGCGGGCAAGGGCCGCTTCAAGAAGGCGCCGCCCGAGGTGCTGCAGCAGGCGCTCGCCGCGCTCGAGAAGAAAAAGCAGCAGCAGCAGCAAATCGCCGACTGGGCGCAGGAGCTCGCCGCGGGCCGCTGCCCCGCGCCGATCCGCGCGCAGCTCTACAAAATCCTGTTCAAACCCGACAAGAACGCGCCCGAATACAAGGCCGTGGTCGAGGCCAGCCGCGCCACGCACACCGCGCCGCTCGCGCTGCTGCAAAAGGCCGGCGCGATCGACTCGGCCTACCAGTTCCATTGGCAGCGCTTCTTGTTCGAAAACTTCCCGCAGGGCACGGCCTTTCCGCCGCTGCCCGTGCCGCCGCCGCCCGAGGATTTGCCGCTCGCACCCGTGCAGGCGTATTCGATCGACGACTCGCACACCACCGAAATCGACGACGCGCTCTCGCTGCAGGGCCTGGGCACGGGCACCGTGGTGCTGGGCATCCACATCGCGGCGCCGGGACTGGGCCTGGCGCCGGGCAGCGCGCTCGACCAGGTGGGGCGCCGGCGCCTTTCCACCGTGTACATGCCGGGCTACAAGATCACCATGCTGCCCGAAGACGTGGTGCAGGCGTACACGCTGGAAGCCGGGCGCGCGAACCCAGCGGTGTCGCTGTACGTGACCATCGACGAGGCCACGCTCGACATCCGCGCGAGCGAAACGCGCCTGGAGCGCGTGCCCGTGGCGCACAACCTGCGCCACGACCAGCTCGACCACATCGTCACCGAAGCCTGGCTCACCGACCCTACGGTTCAATACGAAAACACGCCTGAGCCCTTGTTGGAACTGCGTGAGCAGCTCACTTTTTTGTACCGCCTTGCGCTCGCCCTCAAGGCGCGGCGCGAAGTCGTGCGCGGCAAGCCCGAGAACTTCACGCGGCCCGACTACAGCTTTCGCCTCGTGGGCAACGACGGCGCCGAGCCCACGGGAGATGAGCAGGTGCAGATCAGCGTGCGCCGGCGCGGCGCGCCGCTGGACTTGATCGTGGCCGAGGCCGCGATCGTCGCCAACAGCCGCTGGGGCGCGTGGCTGGCCGAGCTGGGCGTGCCCGGCATCTACCGCAGCCAGGCCAGCATGGCGCCGGGCATGAAGGTGCGCATGGGCACCAAGGCGCTGCCGCACGCAGGGATTGGCGTGCCGTGCTACGCCTGGAGCACCTCGCCGCTGCGCCGCTACACCGACCTCGTGAACCAGTGGCAGATCATCGCCTGCGCGCGCCATGGCCGCACGGCCGCGCTCGCCGCGCCCTTCAAGCCCAAGGACGCCGAGCTGTTCGCCATCCTCAGCAGCTTCGACGCCGCCTACAGCAGCTACAACGCCTACCAGGCCAGCATGGAGCGCTACTGGACGCTACGCTATCTGCAGCAAAACGGCATCACCGAGCTCACCGCCACGGTGCTCAAGGAAGGGCCGCAGGGCGACGCGCTGGTGCGCGCCGACAGCCTGCCGCTGGTCTTTGGCGTGCTCGGCGCGCAAGGGCTGCCGCGCGGCGCGCAGGTGCGCGTGCAGCTCGGCGCGATCGACGAATTCACGCTCGAGGTGCGCGGCACCGTGCTCGAGCGCCTGGACACCGGCACGCCCGCTGGCGCCGAGGAAGCGCTAGACTTGGACGAAGGCGGCGAAGAAGGCGAAGAAGCCACCGCCTCCGGCGCCATCACCATCGCGCTCGATCTGGCCGGCGACGCAGCCGCGGACGCCACCACGGGCGCCGCGCCGGTGGCCGAGCCCGATTCCGTCCCAGCCGATCCCATCCAAGCCACCTCGTTCGCACCGTGAACCCGCTCGCGTCGCTGCGCTCCCTCGACCTGTTCCAGCGTGCCCTGCTGTTTTCCGTGGCCGTGCACGCCGCGGTGCTCACGGTGCGCTTCGTGAACCCCGTCGCGGTGCAGCGCGTGTTTCAGGACACGCCACTCGAAGTCATCCTCGTCAACGCGCGCTCCGACGAGCGGCCCGACAAGGCGCAGGCCATCGCGCAGACGCAGCTCGCCGGCGGGGGGGAGGCCGAGCGCGGGCGCGCCACGAGCCCGCTGCCCTATTCCGCGCTGACCGCCGAGGGCGACGACTTCGAAGATGCGCAGCGCCAGGCCGACGCCCTGCTCGCGCAGCAAACCCAGCTGCTCGCGCAGCTGCGCCGCCAGCTCGCCAACCTGCCGCCGCCCGACCCGCGCCCAAGCAGCGACAACCCCGGCGCTACGGCGCAGGAAGACAAGCGCCGCCAGCTGCTCAAGCTGCTCGCCGAGATCGAAAAGCGCATCAACGAGCAAAACGCCCGCCCGCGCAAGCGCTACATCAGCCCGAGCACGCGCGAAGCCGCCTACGCGATCTACTACGACGCGCTGCGCCGCCGCGTCGAAGACAAGGGCACGGAAAACTTCCCTGAATCCCAGGGCAGAAAGCTCTACGGCGAGCTAACCATGATCCTCACCGTGAACCACGACGGGCGCGTGCTCGCCACCGAGGTCGTGCAAAGCTCGGGCAACGCGCTGCTCGATCGGCGCGCCGAAGCCATCGCACGCGCCGCCGGGCCCTTCGGCCCTTTCAGCGCCGAAATGCGGCGCCAGGCCGACCAGATCGCCATGGTGGCGCGCTTCAAGTTCACGCGCGAGCAAACCCTCGAAACCAACATGCGTTCCGCGCCATGACCCTTGCCGCGACCCCAACCCCGGTGCCCTCGACCGCCGCCCCCGACCTCTATTGCGTCATGGGCCACCCCGTGGCGCACAGCCGCTCGCCCGCGATCCACCGTCGTTTTGCCGAACTCACGGGCCAGCACATTGCCTATGACGCCTGCCTGCTGCCGCTCGACGGCTTTGCGCAGGGCGTGCGCGACTTCATCGCGCGCGGCGGGCGCGGCTGCAACGTCACCGTGCCCTTCAAGCACGAGGCCGCGCAGATCGCCACGCAGCGCAGCGCGCGCGTGGCGCTGGCCGGCGCCGCGAACACACTCATGTTCATGGCAGGCGGCGGCATTTACGCCGACAACACCGACGGCCTGGGCCTGGTGGCCGACATCACGCGCAACGCGGGCGTGGCGCTTGCCGGGCGCGACGTGCTGCTCGTGGGCGCGGGCGGCGCGGCCGCGGGCGTGCTCGGGCCGCTCATCGAAGCGGGCGTGCGCCGCCTCACCGTGGCGAACCGCACGTTGGCCAGGGCGCAAGCCCTGGTGCAGGCGCATGCCGACCTCGCGAAACTCCTGAAAGTAGAGCTTCTTGCGCAGTCTCCACAAGCGCTGGAGGCCGATTTCGATGTGGTCATCAACGCCACCGCGAGCAGCCTTGCAGGCGCCGAGGTGCCCGTGCCCGCGCGCGTGCTGCGCCCCGGCAGCCTGGCCTACGACATGATGTACGGCCCCGCTGCGCAGGGCTTTTTGCGGTGGGCGCAGCAGCACGGCGCGCACCCGCGCGACGGCCTGGGCATGCTCGTGGAGCAGGCGGCCGAATCGTTCGCGCTCTGGCGCGGCGTGCGCCCGCCCGCGGCGCAGGTGCTGGCCGAGCTGCAGGCGCAGCTGCAGGCCGAGGTACCCGCCGCCGCTCCCGTCCAGGCGCCGGCGCAGCCACCTGCAACCCTGCGCAAAGCCTGAACCCCGAGACCCCGCGATGAAACCGCTGCTGCGCTGGCTCGCTCTGGTGCTGCTCGCCGCCGTGGCGCTGGAGCTGTTTTTCGTGCTGCGCATCGCGCTCATGGCCGTGGTCGATCCGCAGTCCACGAGCTTTCAGCGCTCCGAAATCTGGGCGCAGCTGCACAGCCGCGGCAGCCTGCGCTGGCAGCAGCAATGGGTGCCGTATGCGCAGATTTCCGACCACCTCAAACGCGCCGTGATCGCGTCCGAGGACGACGGCTTCGTGAACCACGAAGGGGTGGACTGGAACGCCGTCGAAAAAGCCTGGGAGCGCAACGCCCGGGCCGAGGCGCTGGCGCAGGCACGCGCGGCCAAGGCCGGCAAAGCGGCACCTGCAGCCAGCCCCGCGCAGCCCCAGCGCGTGCCCAAAATCCGCGGCGGCTCGACCATCACGCAGCAGCTCGCGAAAAACCTGCTGCTCTCGGGCGAGCGCACGCTGCTGCGCAAGGGGCAGGAATTCATCCTCACCATGGCGCTCGAGCTTTTCCTGAGCAAGCAGCGCATCCTCGAGATCTACCTCAACAACGTCGAATGGGGCGAGGGCGTGTTCGGCGCCGAAGCCGCGGCGCAGCACTACTACCGCAAGAGCGCCGCGCGCCTGGCGCCCGCCGAGGCCGCGCGCCTGGCCGTGATGCTGCCCGCGCCCAAGCGCTTCGAGAAAACGCCTGGCTCGGCCTACCTCGCAGGCCGCACGCGCACCATCCTCGCGCGCATGGGCAGTGCACAATTGCCGTGAGTGCGCTTCTGTTTTATGAATGAAAATGGCTTCCAGCCCTCATCCAGCTTGCGCTAGCAGCTATCATAGGAGTAGCGTATGCGCATCCTGGGCATAGACCCCGGCCTGCAGACCACGGGCTTTGGCGTGATCGAGGCGCAGGGCCAGGCGCTGCGTTACGTGGCCAGCGGCACCATACGCACCACGGCGCTCGCGCTGGGCGACCTGCCCGGGCGGCTCAAGCTGCTGTTCGACGGCATCGGCGAAGTCGCGCAGCGCTACCAGCCCGCGGCCGCAGCGGTGGAGATCATCTTCGTCAACGTCAACCCGCAATCCACGCTGCTCTTGGGCCAGGCGCGCGGCGCCTGCATCACCGCGCTCGTCGCGCGCGAGCTGCCCGTGGCCGAATACACCGCGCTGCAGATGAAAAAAGCCGTGGTCGGCCACGGCCGCGCCGCCAAGACCCAGGTGCAGGAGATGGTGCGCCGCCTGCTGCAGCTGCCCGGCCTGCCCGGCCCCGACGCCGCCGACGCGCTGGGCCTTGCGATCACGCACGCCCACGCCGGCGCCGCGATGGCGCGCCTGGGCAACGCCGCCACCCTGCAGCGCCGCCAGCACGCGATGTTCAAGGGCGGGCGCAGCTATTGAGCCGAAAACGGCCGAAGAGACCGTAGCGCTGTGCACCCTGGCAGCGCCGCGGGAAAACCGGCCCGGCTATCATTGCCGGCCCCGGCGTGGCAGGCTTGCCCCATCGCTCGTGTTCGTTTTCATTGGCTTTGCGCCCCGCTCCCATGTCCAAAGGCTTGAACCTCGCCCAGCTGCAGGCCGTGCACTACACGCAGGGCGCGTGTCTGGTGCTCGCCGGCGCCGGCTCGGGCAAGACGCGCGTGATCACGCACAAGATCGCGCACCTGATCGACGCACACGGCCTTGCGCCGCAGCGCATCGCGGCCATCACCTTCACCAACAAGGCCGCGGCCGAGATGCGCGAGCGTGCCGCGGGCCTGATCGGGCGGCGCGCCAAAGACCTGCTGCTGTGCACCTTCCACGCGCTCGGCGTGCGCCTGCTGCGCGCCGACGGCCAGCGGCTCGGGCTCAAGCCGCAGTTCAGCATCCTCGACAGCGACGACGTGCTCAGCATCCTCAAAGACGCTGCGGGCGGCAGCACCGACGCGGCCACGGCGCGCCAGTGGCAATGGGCGCTGAGCCGCTGGAAAAACATGGGCCTGAACGCCGCGCAGGCGCTGGCCCAAGCCAAGAACGAAGAAGAACACCAGCTCGCGCGCATCATGGCGCGCTACGAGGAGCGCCTTGCGGCCTACCAGAGCGTCGATTTCGACGACCTCATCGGCCTGCCGCTCAAGCTGCTGCGCGAGCATCCCGAGGTGCGCGAAAAATGGCAGACGCAGCTCGGCTACGTGCTCGTCGACGAATACCAGGACACCAACGCCACGCAGTACGAGCTGCTCAAACTGCTCGTGGGCGCGCGCGGCCACTTCACCGCCGTGGGCGACGACGACCAGAGCATCTACGGCTGGCGCGGCGCCACGCTGGACAACCTCAAGCGCCTGCCGCAGGACTTTCCGCAGCTCAAGGTCATCAAGCTCGAGCAGAACTACCGCTCGACCAGCGCCATCCTGCGCGCGGCCAACAACGTCATCGGGCCCAACCCCAAGCTGTTTCCGAAAACGCTGTTTTCCGAACTCGGCGAGGGCGAGCCCGTGCGCGTGATCGACGCCGACAACGAAGAACACGAGGCCGAGCGCGCCGTCGCGCGCATCCAGAGCCTGCGCGCCGCGAGCAACCCGCCGCCGGCTTGGCGCGACTTTGCCATCCTCTACCGCGCCAACCACCAGGCCAAGCCCTTCGAAAAAGCGCTGCGCCGCGCCAATATCCCCTACAAGGTTTCGGGCGGCACGGGTTTTTTCGACCGCGCCGAAATCCGCGACCTGTGCGCCTGGTTTCGCCTGTGGAGCAACAACGACGACGACCCGGCCTTTTTGCGCGCGATCACGAGCCCGCGGCGCGGCATAGGCCCGCAGACGCTCGCGCAGCTGGGCCAGTTTGCGGGCCAGCACAAGCAAAGCCTGTTTGGCGCGCTCTTCAACGCCATGCTGCCCGCTGCCGTGCCGCGGCGCGCGCTCGACGGCCTGCACGAGTTCGGGCGCTGCGTGAACGATCTCGAATACCGCGCGCGCCACACCCTGGGCGCCGAAGCGGCGCGCGCCTTTCTGGCCGACTGGCTGCAGGAGATCGGCTACGAAAAGCACCTCTACGAAAGCGAAGACAGCGACAAGGTCGCCGCGGCGCGCTGGAGCAACGTGCTCGAATTCTGCGACTGGATGGCCCAGCGCGCGGGCGGCCAGGCCGACGATGCCGCGGGCGGCGTGGTGACCACGCAGGCCAAGAGCCTGCTCGAAGTCGCGCAGACCATCGCGCTGCTCTCGACCATCGCCGACCGCGAGCAGGATCAGGACTGCGTCACGCTCTCCACGCTGCACGCAGCCAAGGGGCTGGAGTGGCCGCACGTGATGCTCGTGGGCGTGACCGAAGGCATGCTGCCGTTCCAGCCCGGCCAGGCTGACGATGGCGAGGGCGCCACGCGCACCCCGAGCGCCGACGAGCTGCAGCGCCTGCAGGAAGAGCGCCGCCTGATGTACGTGGGCATCACGCGCGCGCAGCGCACGCTCGCCGTGAGCTGGAGCAAGCGGCGCAAAAAGGGCCGCGAGATGGTGCCCACGCGGCCCAGCCGCTTCATCGCCGAAATGGCGCTGCAGGCGGGCAGCACGCGCGAAGACCCGCGCGCCAAGCTCAAGGCGCTGCGCGCCGAATTCGCAGCCAAGGCGCAGCCGCAAACTGGTCAAACAGCCAGCGCGAGCGCCGGCACGCAAGTCCCATGAAATCCCACATTGCTCTTTTATTGATAGTTACTTGCGCTTGCGTATCAAGCGCCAGAGGCCAAAATGACATAAATTCGTCCGCGCCCTGCCCCGCTGCCGTGGACACCAGCCAGGCGCAGCTTTTGGGCCGCTGGCGCGCCGAGTTGCCAGGCCGCAGCGCGCCCGTGCTGCTGCAGCTCACGCCGCACCCCGAATTGCGCGAGAGTGTGCATGGCACACTGCAGCGCGACGGCACCACGGTGCTGCTCAGCGGTGACGTCGATCAAGGCCAGCTCACGCTCGAGGAATCCACCGACGGCAAGCACATCAGCGCGAACTGGCTGGGCACCGTGCAAGAAGGCAGTTGCGGCAAGGAGATACGCGGCACATGGAACAGCGACACCACCCCACCGATCAGCATCCCCTTCGTTTTGCGCAAACAAGCGCCCGAATGAGCGCGGCGCGCCTGCTTTGCGGCTGGCTGACCTTGACCGGCTGCGTCGGCGCGCTCGCCCCGGCCGCGGCGCGCGCCCAAGCCCCCGCTGCGCCGGCACTCGAGCCAGCGTCCGAGCCGGCCCCTGCATCTTCGCGCCTGCCCTCACCTTCTGCATCCCCATCGATTGCAACGCCTGGGCCAGCGGCAAACGCAGCCGCTTGGCAGCGCTGCACCGCGTTGCCCGACGACACGGCGCGCCTGGCCTGCTTCGACCAGTGGGCGGGCCAGCAGGCTTGGCAGCGCGCGCCCACGCAGTCCACGGCCGCCGCAGGATCGCCCCCGGCCAGCGCCGCACGCTCACCCACGACCCCCGCCAGTCCCACACCCGCAGACCTGCCTCCGACGCCCGAACCCATCCTCGTGCAGGTCGACGGCTGCCGTGACACGCACTACAGCCTGCTCGCGCGCTTTTGGGAGCTCGAACCAGGCTCGAGCTGCGGCGTGTTCCGCTTTCGCGGCTACCGGCCGATCACCGTCTCGGTGGTCGGCGCGAACACCGTCAACGACCAGCCCAGCTCGCCCGCGCCCGGCCACACCGCCACGCCGGTCAACTACCGGCGCACCGAGATGCGCCTGCAGCTGTCGGTGCGCACCAAGCTCGCGCAAGGGCTGCTCACCCCGGATGCCTCGCAGCGCCTCGATTCGCTGTGGTTCGGCTACACGCAGCAGTCGTACTGGCAGCTTTTCAGCGGCGACATCTCGCGCCCGTTTCGCAACACCGACCACGAGCCCGAAGTCGTCTATGTGTATCCGACCGACGCGCAGCTGCCCGGGGGCTGGCGCTGGCGCTACAGCGGCGTGGGGCTGGTGCACCAATCGAACGGCCAAAGCCTGCCGCTGTCGCGCAGCTGGAACCGCGTCTATCTGATGACCGGCGTGGAACTCGACACCCGCTGGGCCGTCACGGCCCGCGTGTGGCACCGCATCGCGGAAAACGCCACCAACGACGACAACCCCGGCATCAGCAACTACGTGGGCCGCGCCGAGCTGCAGGCCACCTGGAACCCTGATCAGGTCAACACCTACATCGCCACGCTGCGCAACTCTTTCGGCAGCGCCTGGCGCGGCTCGGCACGGCTCGAGTGGCAGCACACGCTGGGCGAAAAGCAAAGCAACCTGCGCCTGCACACGCAGCTCTTCAGCGGTTACGGCGACAGCCTGGTGGACTACAACCGCAAGCGCACGGTACTGAGCCTCGGCGTGAGCCTGGTGGATTTCTGAAAATCGTTACAAAAAAGACCGACTTCCCCGCGTTTTCTCTGGAACCACGGCGCGCCGCAAGCCGCAAAATGCCTCGCCAGAGGAGAACGCGATGGACCTGCAATACCAGATCAAAGCCGGCAGCTATTACCTGTACGACCTGCGCGAAGCGCCCAGCGCCGTCACGGGCGAGCGCCGCTTCAAACTCAAGACGGACACGGTCGCGCTGGCTTTCGACCGCCACACGGGGCAATTGCACCAGCATGGCAGCCCTGCGCGCATCCTCTCGTGGGCCAGCATGGTGCGGCGGCGTCTGCGTGCCGCAGGCGCGCCCGAGGTGGCCAATGATCTGGTCGTGGTCTCGGGGCCGCTGCCCGTCGATGAGCTCAACAAATGCCTGCGCATCCAGGGCTACTGCCGGCGCCTGCTGCCGCGCCTGGCGAGCCTGCCGCACGGCAAATTCCAGCGCCCCGCGCCTGCGCACGCGCATGCCCACACCGCGTACCGCAAGGCGGCGTGAGCCAGCCGCGGCTCAGCTCAGCACCACGCTCGACAGCCGCCGGCGGTAGCTCGCCACCACCGGGTCTTCGGGCGGAATCTGGCCTTCGGCCACCTTGGGCTTGGGCGGCTCGATGAGCTCGAGGATGGCGACGTAGGTCTTGCGCGCGGCGTCATCGTTCCAGTGCTTGTCGCGCATGAGGATTTCGAGCAGCTCGTCCATGGCCTCGGTCCAGCGCTGCTGCGCCATGAGCCAGCGCGCACGCGCAAAGCGCGTCTCGAAGTCGCGCTTGTTCGCCGCGATCTTTGCCGCGAATTGGGCGTCGGCGTCGGGGCCCAGTCCTTGCGCAGCCACGAACTCGATCGCATCGAGCCAGGCTTTGAGCGCCCCGAGCCGCCGATCCACCGCCGCCTTGGCCTGCACGGGCGCGAAGGCGGCCTGGGCTTCGGCGACGCGGCCCAGTTGCAGCAGCAGCTTGACGTAATCGAAGCGCGCCTCGTCGTTGGCGGGGTCGGTGGTCACGGCGTGCTGCAGTTTTTCGAGCGCGGCGGCCACGTCGCCCGCGGCCAGGGCGTCCTGGGCCGAGGCTTCCTGCACCTCGGCTGGCGCCGGCGCCTCATCGGCAGGGGGCACGTGCTTGTCGAGAAAAGCGCGCACCTGGCCCTCCGGCAGCGCACCCATGAAGCCATCGACGGGCTGGCCGTCCTTGAGCAGCACGCAGGTCGGGATGCTGCGGATGCCGAACATGCCCGCGAGCTCCTGCTCCTCGTCGGAGTTGATCTTGACCAGCTTGAAGCGGCCCGCGTATTCGGTTTCGAGCTTTTCGAGGATGGGGCCCAGCGCGCGGCACGGGCCGCACCACGGCGCCCAGAAATCGACCAGCACGGGCACGCTCAGCGAGGCGTTCACGACCTCGGTTTCAAAGTTTTCCAGGGTGACATCGATCATGGGAGGTGGCCTCGAAGGGGCTTGAGAATGGCAAAAGTAAAATCGCGCGCTGCCAACACCACTACCGGCCCGGCCGGCGGCGCAGCGCCGCACCTTCAGCATTATGACCAGCATCCAGATCGGCGTCGTCATGGGTTCCAGCAGCGATTGGGACACCATGCAGCACGCAGTAGCGATTCTCCAGCAATTCGACGTCGCCCACGAGGCGCGCGTGGTCTCGGCGCACCGCATGCCCGACGACATGTTCGCCTACGCCGAGGCCGCCGCGGGCCGCGGGCTCAAGGCCATCATCGCGGGCGCGGGCGGCGCGGCGCACCTGCCGGGCATGCTCGCGGCCAAGACGCCCGTGCCCGTGCTCGGCGTGCCCGTGGCCTCGCGCCACCTGCAGGGCGTGGATTCGCTGCACAGCATCGTGCAAATGCCCAAGGGCATCCCGGTGGCCACGTTCGCCATCGGCACGGCGGGCGCGGCGAATGCGGCGCTGTTTGCAGTGGCGCTGCTGGCCAACGAAGACGCGGCGCTGCGTGCGCGCCTGCTGGCCTTTCGCGCCGAGCAAACGGCCGCCGCGCGCGCCATGACCCTGCCCCCGCCCGCCGCCGTATGAAGCCCGCCGCCACGCCCCTTTTGCCCGGCGCAACGCTGGGCGTGCTCGGCGGCGGCCAGCTCGGGCGCATGTTCGTGCACGCGGCGCAGAGCATGGGCTACTACACCGCCGTGCTCGACCCCGACCCGCACAGCCCCGCTGGCCGCGTGAGCCACCACCACATCCAGACCGCCTACAACGACCACGAGGGCCTCGCGCGCCTCGTGCAACTGTGCGACGCCATCACCACCGAGTTCGAAAACGTGCCCGCACAGGTGCTGGAGGCGCTCGCGCAGCGCCGCCGCGTGGCGCCGGCGGCGGCAGCCGTGGCCGTGGCGCAGGACCGCGCCGCGGAAAAGGCGCATTTCGTGCGCTGCGGCGTGCCCTGCGCGCCGCATGCGCTGATTGCGAGCGCACAGGACTGCTCCGCGCCCGCGCACGCCGCGCTGCTGCCGGGCATCCTCAAAACGGCGCGCCTGGGCTACGACGGCAAAGGCCAGGCGCGCGTGCACACGCTGCCCGAGCTCGCCGCCGCCTGGCAGGCGCTGGGCGGCGTGCCCTGCGTGCTCGAACAGCTGCTGCCGCTCGATTTCGAATGCTCGGTCATCGTTGCGCGCGGCAGCGACGGCCAGTGCGTACACCTGCCGCCGCAGCGCAACCTGCACCGCGACGGCATCCTGGCCGTGACCGAGGTTCATGCACAAAATATGCCGCCAGCGCTCATGCAGCAAGCGCTGGAAGCTGCAATTTCAATAGCAAATGGCCTGGCCTACGTGGGCGTGCTGTGCGTGGAGTTCTTCGTGTTGCAAGGCGGCCGCCTGGTCGTGAACGAGATCGCGCCGCGCCCGCACAACAGCGGCCACTACAGCCTCGACGCCTGCGATGTATCGCAGTTCGAGCTGCAGGTGCGCACGCTCGCCGGCCTGCCGCTCACGCCGCCGCGCCTGCACAGCGCCGCCGTCATGCTGAACCTGCTCGGTGACCTGTGGTTCACGCGCGGCGAGGCGGCACAAACCCCGCCTTGGGCCGCACTGCTCGCGCTGCCCGGCACCCACCTGCACCTGTACGGCAAGGCGCAGCCGCGGCGCGGGCGCAAGATGGGCCACCTGACCGTCACCGCGGCCACGCCCGAGGCCGCGCGCGCGGCCGCCCTGCAAGCCGCGGCGCTGCTGGGGATCGATCCCTTCTGAATCGTCCACCGGCCCGCACCATGATCCTGCCCGGCACCGACCCCGCCGCCATCGCCGCCGCCGCGCACGCCTTGCGCACCGGCGCGCTCGTGGGCCTGCCGACCGAAACGGTGTATGGCCTCGCAGCCGACGCCGACAACCCGGCCGCGGTGGCGCAGATCTTTGCGCTCAAAGGCCGCCCGAGCGACCACCCGCTGATCGTGCACGTGGCCGACAGCGACCGTGCCGCGGCCGTCGCGCACTTCGCGAGCGAGGTGCCGCCGTTCGCGCAGGCGCTCATGGATGCGTTCTGGCCCGGCCCGCTCACGCTGATCCTGCCGCGCCGCGCGGGCGTCGCCACGGCCGCGGCGGGCGGCCAGCCCAGCGTGGGCCTGCGCTGCCCCGCGCACCCCGTGGCGCAGGCCGTGCTGCGCGCCTGCGCGGCGCCGCCCGATGCGGGCAAGGGTGAGCGCCGCGTCCTGGCAGCCTGTCGGACTTTGGGCGTCGAAAGCGAGAATGGGCCCCAGCGTGACCCGTTTTTGCCGGATTCGCCGCCCCATAGCGGGACTATGGGGCAAGAAGACGGTAAAAAATGGGCCGCTGGGGCGCATTCGCAGCCGACGATTCCAAAGTCCGGCAGGCTGCTGGGCCTCGCCGCGCCCAGCGCCAACCGCTTCGGCCGCGTGAGCCCGACCACGGCTGCGCACGTGCAGGCCGAATTTGGCGACGGGCTCCTCGTGCTCGACGGCGGCCCTTGTGCGGTGGGCATCGAATCGACCATCATCGACTGCACGCGCGGGCGGCCCGTGCTGCTGCGCCCCGGCGCCATCACGCGCGCGCAAATCGCGGCCGCCTGCGGGCTCCAACCGCTCTCGAAAGAGGAGCTTCCAGCGCAGACCCCGCGCGCCTCGGGCACCTTGGAAGCGCACTATGCACCGACGGCCAAGGTGCGCCTCATGGACGCGCGCGCGCTGCAGACGGCGCTCGACGTGCTCGGCGCCGATGCGGCGCGGCTCGGCGTGTATGCGCGCACGCCGCTGCGTGGCGTGGCGCCGCAGGTCGTGCTGCGCCGCATGCCCGAGGATGCCGCCGCCGCGGCGCAAGAATTGTTCGCCGCGCTGCGCGCCTTCGACGCCGCAGGCGTGGCGCTGATCTGGATCGAAACCCCGCCCGACACCCCCGCCTGGGAGGGCGTGCGCGACCGACTGCAGCGCGCAGCGGCGGCGGCTTGAGCCTCTTCGCTGGTACGCACCCGCCTTGCGCGCCACCTTTCTTTTCTCTGCATCGTTAAACTTAGCGCTTCGTTTTTGGAGAAACTTCTATGGCAGCAAATTGGATGCGCCGCATCGCCCTCGCTTTGTTTGCGGGGGCCACGGCCATGGTGCTCGCAGCCTGCGGCTCGAGTTCGGTCGCGTCGGCACTCACGCCGAGCCGCTTCATCGTCTTTGGCGATGCGCTCAGCGACATCGGGCAAAACGGCGGCAAGCGCTACACGGTCAACGACGGCTCGGTGAACAACTGGACGCTGCAGCTCGCTTCGCACTACGGCAAAACCATCGCGCCCTCGTCTGCGGGCGGCCTGAGCTACGCCACGGGCAACGCGCGCGTGCTCGCCACGCCCGACGCCGCAGGCGGCAGCGCGCCCCCGCTTTCCGCGCAGATCGACAGCTTTCTCGCTGCGAACCAGTTTTCTTCGAGCGACCTGATCGTGATCGACGGCGGCATCAGCGACTTGATCGTGAACATGCAGGCCGTGCTCGCGGGCAGCATGACGCCCGACGCCATGGTTGCTGCCGCAACCCAAACCGGCGCAGACCTGGGCGCGCAGGTGCGCCGCCTCGTCAATGCCGGTGCCAAGCACGTGCTGCTCGCAGCCGCCTATGACCTCAGCAAGACGCCCTGGGCCGCGACCATCAACCAGAAAGACCTGCTCTACAAGGCCAGCCGCGCGCTCAACGACAGCCTCAAGGTCAGCATCGTCGATCTCGGCGCCAACGTGCTGTACGTCGACACCGAGTATTACGTGAACCTCTACGTCAACTCGCCCGGCTCGTTCAGCTTTTCCGTGACCAACACGCCCGTGTGCACGTCCATAGACCCGGGCAACGGCATTGGCATAGGCACGAACCAGGTCAACTCGCTGCTTTGCACCAGTTCGACGCTGGTCTCCGGCGCCGACCCGACCAAGTACGTCTTCGCCGACCCGATCTACCTCACGCCCTCGGCGCACCGCCAGTTTGGCGATTACGCCTACGACCAGCTCACGCTGCGCTGGTAAAAGCTGCCGCTAAACCAAAAAGCCGCCCTTCGAGGCGGCTTTTTCGTTCCCGACGCTGGCAATCACTTCACGCTGTCGAACAGCGCTTTGGCATAAGCGTGGCAAAACGGCGGCTCGTAGCTGCCGTGGTAATTGCCGTAATAGGTCGCATAGTCGGCGGACGTGGGGTCGGTCGGCGCTGCGCCGCCCGGGCCGAACGTGGCCTGCACCTGTGCATCGACATCGACCGACACGACGTTGGTGATGCCGCGGGCGTCGAAGTCGGCCTTCAGGACGTTCTGGTGCACCGCGGGCGGGATGGTCGGGTCACCGGCGCCGCCGCACAGCAGCACCTTGGCGCGCGGCGTCCAGCCCAGCAGGTCATTGCGGCGCGCCGCGATTGCCAGCGGGTGATTCGGGTCGGTCTGTATGCCCGTGATGAACGCGGGCTGGAACAGCGCGTCGCGCGCCTGCGTGGGCGTGCCGCCAGGCAGCTTGCCTGTCGTGACCAGCGTGGTGTAGGTCAGCGTGGGGCTGGGCAGCAGATTTTCGATCGTGGCCGCGTAAGGGTCTTTGAACACCGAACGCACGTCGGTATAGACATCGCCGTAGATTTTTTGCCAAGCCGTGATGAAAAACGGCACGAAGAACTGTATGCCCGCGATGGCTTCGGGCACGCGCAGCGAACCCGAGAGGTTGTAGGGCCCGGCCATGTGCGCGGCGGCCACGATGTTGAATTCCGCCGGTGCGTCGCGTTCGGCGGCGCGCTGCGCCGCGGCCGAAGAATGTCCGCCCTGCGAATAACCGGCCAGCATGGTCTTGCCCGACAGGCTGGCCCCCACCGAGGAAGCGGCCGTGCGTGCCGCGCGGATCGCGTCGAGCACCGAACTGGCCTCCGAATCCGCGTGCAGATAGGGGTGGAAACTGTAGCTCGACTTGGCGTAGCCCAGGTAATCGGTCGCCACCACCGCATAGCCCTGCGCAGCGTACATGGCCGCGAGCAGGAAGGTTTCGCCGTTTTGCGGGTTGGCGAGGGTGCGCGGCTTTTCCACCGAGGTGCCGGGTGCGTAGGCGACGAGCGCCGCAGGGCCGGTGCAAGCAGCCGCGCTCCCCGCCGGCACGAGCAGCACGCCCGAGGCATCGCTGTGCTCGCCCGCACGCGCGCCCGGCGTGGCGTAGTGCAAGGCCACCACCTTGACGTCGCATTGCGCCGTGCCGCTCAAGGGCTGCAGGCCCAGGCTGGCAGAAGTCTCATTGATTTGCGCGGCACTGAGCGTAGCCACCGTGGCGGGCGGCTCGAGCAAGGCGCCGCGGCCCGGCTCGTCGGAGCCGCCGCCGCAGGCGCTCAGGGCCAGCAGACTCGCAGCGATGCAGGTGAGGCGAAAAGGCAGCATGGGAATCCTTTGTTGGACAGAGAAGGCCCATCATGCACGCACTTTTCCCGCCCCATCTATCGGGATTAACTCGGATCAGACCGGATCGTCCCCAGACCGGGGGAAAGACCATCCCGCGTCCTCATGGACCATCTGCGCTCAATCCACCTGCAACGCCAGCAGCACGCCGAAGCCGAGCACCAGGCTGCGCAGCACCCCCGCGGCCTGCGCGTCGGAGGAGAACGCCGTGGTCAGCTTCGGGCGGCGTGCGTCCACGATGTGCAATTCGCCCCATTCGGCTTGCAAAGTCTGCGTCAGCTCCTCCAGCGGCCCCGTGGCCAGCACTGGCGTGGCCTGTGCGCCGCGTTCTTGCAGCCAGGGCAGCATTTGCGCAAACAATTTTTCGGCCCAACGCTTGCGCCAGTTTTCGCGGCTGCTGTGGCTGACCCATTTGCTGATGCGGTGCGTGATGCGCGGCGCGCAGGCCACCAAAATCCAGCGCGAGCTTTGCGCTACGGCCGGGTTCGCTGCAATGTGCTGCTGGGCGTGCGCCGCGTCGTCAACATAGACGAGTACGGGTTTGGCGGCAGCGGCAGGCGTGGCAGCGTCGTGAGGAGGTTTCGGTGTGGTGTTGTTGACATTCATGGCGACCTCAATGGACCGTTTGTGGGTTCTTGCCAGTAGCCTGACGACGTTTTTGCCAAGCGCCGGCGCCGAGCACGCCCACGATGGCCAACGCGATCAAGCCCCAATACGCGAGCTGGTGCGCCACTTCGGGGCCTTTGAACACGGGGGCGAGCAGCTTTTCGTTGACGATCATCTTGCCCGCCGTGAACGCCAGCACCGCCGCCCCGAGCTGGATGATGGCCGGAAAGCGCTCGACCAGCCTGAGCACCACGGTGCTGCCGAACACCACGATGGGCACGCTGATCAAAAGGCCGGCGATGACCAGCGCCATCGAGCCTTGCGCCGCACCCGCGACGCCGAGCACGTTGTCTATGCCCATGAGCGCGTCGGCGACGATGATGGTCTTCATCGCGCCCCAGAAAGAGGTGACCGTGGCTGCGCCGTGCGCGTCGTCCTCGTCTTTTTCGGCCAGCAGCTGGTAGGCGATCCACAGCAGGCCCAGGCCGCCGACGAGCATGAGGCCAGGAATCTTGAGCAGCCACACGACCACCAGCGTCATGAGCGCGCGCACCACGATCGCGCCCACCGTGCCCCAGACGATGGTCTTGCGCTGCAGATGCTTGGGCAGGCTGCGCGCAGCCAGCGCGATCACGATGGCGTTGTCGCCCGCGAGCACGAGGTCTATGAGAATGATGGCCAGCAGGGCCGTGAACCATTGGGGAGAAAAAATTTCCATGGGCAGTTCCAGTCGGGTGAAGACACACAAATCACCCACTGCCCGCTGGACTTTGCTGCCCTCCCCGCTGCGCAAAAAAGCAGGACGCAAGCACGCTTCGGCCAACCCGGCAATGGGTCCAACCGAAGGTCTTGCTCGGCAAACGGCGCAAACCATTTGCCCGGAAGGCCGGAGGCGCCACGGTTTTACCCACCATCGCGCCTCGTACTGACGACGTTTCCGATACCGCGTAGGCCAGCGCAAGCGGCGTTGCGGCGGGAGCTACTCCCCTTCGAGGGGGCGATTGCACCATGTTTCGAGCGCCGGCACAAGATGCACTGGCGCTCAAGGAAGTGTGGCGACGGCGGCTTCGAGCGCGGAGATGAACAGATGCGCCACGTCACAGCCGGTTTGCGCGTGGATTTCCTGAAAACAGGTGGGGCTCGTGACGTTGATCTCGGTGAGGTAGTCGCCGATCACATCCAGCCCCACGAGCAGCAGACCGCGCGCATGCAAGATGGGCGCGAGCGTGCGCGCGATTTCCCAGTCGCGTGGCGACAGCGGCTGGGCCACGCCCTTGCCGCCCGCGGCGAGGTTGCCACGCACCTCGCTGCCCTGCGGGATGCGCGCAAGGCAAAAGGGCACGGGCGCGCCGCCGATGAGCAGCACGCGCTTGTCGCCCTGCACGATCTCGGGCACGAACTTTTGCACCATCACGGTCTGCGCGCCGTGGCGGTTCAGCGTCTCGGTGATGCTGCCCAGGTTCAGGCCGTCGGGCCCGACGCGGAAAATGCCCATGCCGCCCATGCCGTCGAGCGGCTTGAGGATGATGTCCTGGTGCTCGGCGTGGAAGGCGCGGATCTCCTGCGCGTCGCGCGTGACCAGCGTGGGCGCGCAAAACTGCGCAAACTCCATGATCGCGAGCTTTTCGGGGTGGTCGCGCAGCGCGCGGGGCTGGTTGAAGACGCGCGCCCCTTCGCGTTCGGCCTGCTCGAGCAGGTGCGTGGCGTAGAAGTATTCGCTGTCGAAGGGCGGGTCCTTGCGCATGAGCACGGCGTCGAAGTCGGCCAGCGCGACCTGGCGCAGCGGCCCGGCCGTGTACCAGTCGTCGGCGCGGCCCGTGAGCGCGACCTCGCGCACCTGCGCGTGCACGCGAGCGCCGCTGCGCCATGAAAGCTGGCTGGGCTCGCACACGGCCAGCGTGTGGCCGCGGCGCTGCGCCTCGCGCATCATGGCGAATGTGGTGTCTTTGGCGATCTTGAAGGTTTCGAGCGGGTCGGCGATGAACAGCAGGTGCATGGTGAGAGAGGAAAAAAGGAAGCGAATGTCAACCGCGCGCGACACGTCCGCGCTGCAAGCCCTGCACGGCGAGTGCGAGACTGCCCGCAACCACGCCCCAAAAGGCCGAGCCCACGCCGGCCAAGGCCACGCCGCTCAGGGTGACGAGGAAGGTGATCAGCGCAGCCTCGCGGTGCGCTTCCTCGCGCAGCGCCCCGGCCAGGCCGTTGCCTATGGTGCCCAGCAGCGCGAGGCCCGCGATCGCCGCGACCAGCTCTTTCGGGAAGGCCATGAGCAGGCTCGTGATGATCGCGCCGAACAGGCCGACGACGACGTAAAACGCCCCGCACGCAACGGCGGCGGTGTAGCGCTTGGCCTGGTCTTCATGCGCCTCGGGGCCCATGCAGATCGCGGCGGTGATGGCGCTCAGGTTGAGCGCGTGCGCGCCGAACGGCGCGAGCACCACGGTGGCAAGGCCCGTGAGCGTGATGAGGCGCGAGACCTGGATTTTGTAGCCCGTCGCGCGGATCACGGCCACGCCGGGCAGGTTCTGCGAGGCCATGGTGACGATGAAAAGTGGCACCGCGAGGCTGATGGTAGCCGACAGGCTGAACACGGGCGCCGTGAACACCGGGCGCGCGAGCTCCAGATGCACGCTGGTCCAGGCCAGTTCGCCGCGCAGCAGCACCCAGGCCACGCCTACGGCCAGCGTGACGACCACCGCGTAGCGCGGCACGAAGCGGCGCGCGAGCAGGTAGCCACCCAGCATCAGCAGCACCAACGGCAGCGCCGTCTGCGCCGCAGTGAAGGCCTGCAACCCGAAGCGCGCGAGCACGCCGGCGAGCAGCGCCGAGGCGATCTCCATTGGAATGCGGTTCATCGCGCGCTCGAACCAGCCGGTCGCGCCGGCGAGCGTCATGAGCACCGCGCAGACCAGAAACGCGCCCACGGCGTGCGCCATGTCGAAGCCGCCTTCGATGCCGGCCGTGGCGATCACGGCGAGCCCTGGCGTGGACCAGGCCACCATCACCGGCATGCGCACGAGCAGCGAGGGCACCAGCGTGCACAGCCCTGCACCCAGCCCCAGCGCCCAGACCCAGGAGGTGATTTGCGCCGGCGTGGCGTGCAGCGCCTGCGCGGCCTGGAAGATGATGGCCACGGAACTCGTGAACCCCACGAGCATGGCCACGAAGCCTGCGGTGACGGCCGAGAGGCTGAGGTCTTTGAACAACTGCATGGCCGCGATTCTGGCATCGCCGGCGCTGGCGTGCTGGGCAGGGGCATCGGGCCCAGCGGCTTTATACGGCACCGCGCGTGACCAGCGCGGGCAAGACGCCGGAACAAGTCCAAAAATACTACGTTATCAGTAGTTGCCCGCGCTTGATGGCCCTTGGCTCAGGGCCAAAAACGCTCAAGAATCAAATCTCGATCTTGGAGCCGAGCTCGACGACGGCGTTGTTGGGCAGATTGAGGAAGTCCGCTGCCCCGCTCGCGTTGTGGTGCATTTGCGCGAACAGTTTTTCACGCCACGGCGCCATGCCGCCGCCCATGGTCGGAATGACGATGTCGCGCGAGAGAAAGTAGCTGGTGTTCATCGGGTCGAGGTCGCAGCCATGTCCGCGCAGCAACTCGAGTGCGCGCGGCAGATCGGGGTCGTTTTTGAAACCGTAGTGCACGATCACCTGCCAGCAGTCGCGCCCCAGCGACTCGATCTCGACGCGCTTGTCCAGGCCGATCCAGGGCACCTCGTGGTTGCGCACGGTGACGAACAGGTTTTGCCGGTGCAGGACCTTGTTGTGCTTGAGGTTGTGCAAGAGCGCGTTGGGCACGATGCCCGGCTCGGCAGAGAGAAAAACCGCCGTTCCATCGACGCGCGTGGGCGGATGCAAAAACACCGCCGCGAAAAAATCACGCAGCTTGAGCGCATCCTGCCGCAGGCGCGCGTTGAGCAGCGCCCGCCCTTCTTTCCAGGTGGTCATGACCACGTACAGCGCTGCGGCCATGGTGAGCGGAAACCAGCCGCCTTGCACGATCTTGAGCGCATTCGAGGCAAAGAACAACAAATCGATGGCCAGAAAAAAGCCCGTCGCTGCTATGCACAGCAAGAGCGGGTAGCCCCAGCCGTAGCGCAGCACGAAAAAGGTCAGGAGGGTCGTGATCACCATCACCAGGCTGACGGAAATGCCGTAGGCCGCCGCCAGCGCCGTCGAAGAACCGAAAAAAGTCACCGCCACGACCACGCCCACGAGCAAAGCCCAGTTCACGGCCGGTATGTAGATCTGGCCCGTGTCACGGATGGAGGTGTGCAAGATGCTCAGACGCGGCAGGAAACCCAGCTGGATGGTCTGCTTGGTTGCCGAGAAAGCGCCGGAAATGAGCGCCTGCGAGGCGATCACCGTCGCCGCCGTGGCGAGCACCACCAGGGGCAAGAGCGCCCAATCGGGCGTCATCATGAAAAACGGGTTGGCCACGGCCGAGGCGTCGGCCAGCACGAGCGCTCCCTGGCCGAAATAATTCAGCACCAGGCAAGGCATGACGAGGCCGAACCAGGCGATACGGATCGGCTGCTTGCCAAAATGCCCCATGTCTGCATACAACGCTTCGGCCCCCGTGAGACACAGGAACACCGCGCCCAGCGTGATGAAGGCGAGCCTTGGATGTGCAATGCCAAAGCCCACGGCGTGCCAAGGA
Organism: Extensimonas vulgaris; assembly: GCF_003337425.1. Lineage (GTDB taxonomy): Bacteria > Pseudomonadota > Gammaproteobacteria > Burkholderiales > Burkholderiaceae_C > Extensimonas > Extensimonas vulgaris. The sequence goes on along the minus strand of NZ_QPJU01000002.1, from coordinate 211,796 downwards.
AACACGGCGCGCAGCACAGAGGGATTGCCCACGACCTGCAGCAAGCCCAGCACCCCGATCGAGAGAAACCACAGCACCATCACCGGGCCGAAGAATTTACCGATGTCCCCGGTGCCGCGGCGCTGAAACACGAACAGCAAAAACAGCACCACGAGCGACAAAGGCACGACCAGGCCCTTGGCTGCCGGCGTCAATACCTCCAGACCTTCGACGGCAGAGAGCACGGAGATCGCGGGCGTGATCACGCCGTCACCAAAAAACAGCGCCACGCCGAATACGCCGACGACGAGCAAGAGGCTGCGCAGGCGCGGGTTGTCGTGGATGGACAGCGAAGCGAGCGCGAGCAAGGCCATGAGGCCGCCTTCGCCGTGGTTGTCCGCGCGCATGATGAGCGCGACGTATTTGAGCGAGACGATCAAGGTCAGCGCCCAAAAGAACATGGACAACACGCCAAGGATGTTGTCGTGCGTCAACGGCACGTGGCCATTGATGAACACTTCCTTGAAGGCATAGAGCACGCTGGTGCCGATGTCGCCATAGACGACACCGAGGGCGCCGAGCGAGAGCGCGGCAAGAGAGGATTTCGAGCTTTGCACGGAGATGCTCCCGGCCGCCAAGCCTGGGAGTTTCGTTACATCGAAGGCACTGATTGTGCCCTCAGCGCAGGTTTTCAGTGCGCGTGCGATCGCCTCTGTTGCAGTGCGGCAACTGCCGTGCGCGCCGCAGGCTGCAATCGGCGCTCAGTCATAGACCTCGGCATTGGGGTCGGTGGCCTCGAGCTCGTAGCTCGAAGCGAGCATCGCCAGGCGCGCCACCACGCCGTACATGTAAAAGCGGTTGGGCGCGCTGGTGCCCGGGCGCATGCCGGGCTGGGGCATTTGTGTGCTGTGCGCGAAGGCGAGCGGCACGAAGCTCGCGCCCGGTGCATTGAGGTTCTCGTTCATGCTGCGCTCGGGGTGTACGCGGTAAACGCCGCCGATCACGTAACGGTCCATCATGTAAACCACCGGCTCGGCCACGGCCTCGTGCACGCGCTCTTGCGTGGACACCCCCTCCTGGATCAACACGGCCTGCACGGGCAGGCCGTCCTTGGTGACGGCCATTTTGCTGCGCGCCTTGCGCCCCAGTGCTTCGAGCTCCTTGGCGTCGTGCACGGGCATGGCCCCCGTGCTGTAAGACCCCTGGTCGGCTTTGAGGATCACGAAGGGTTTTTCGTGGATGCCATATTCCTTGTATTTGCGCCGCACTTTCGCGAGCAGCGCATCGACCTCGGACTGCAGGCGCTCGATGCCCTGCCCCTGGGCCCAATCGACGTCTGCGCACAGCGCGGAAATCGGGTGGATCAGCCAGTGGTCTATGCCCAGCATCTTGCCGAAGCGCTTGGCCACTTCTTCGTAGCACTTGAAATGCGTGCTTTTGCGCCGCACCGTCGCGCCCGCGTGCAGCGGCGGCAGCAGGTATTGCTCGTACAAGTCCTCAAGAATGCCCGGCGTGCCGGTGGCCAGTTCGTTGTTGAGCAAGATGGTGCAAGGGTCGAAATGCTTGAGCCCGAGCCGCCCGCCCGTGCGGATCACGGGCTCGAGCACCACGCTGTCGCCATTGGGCAGCTCGATGCGCTCGGTTTTTTTGACGCCGGGGTCGATCGAGCCCACGCGCACGTTCAGCCCCGCGCGTTGAAAGATGCGCTGCAGCTGCACCACGTTGGCGAGATAAGACGGGGTGCGCGTGTGGTTTTCGGGGATGATGAGCAGATTGCGCGCCTCCGGGCAGATCTTTTCGATCGCGGCCATCGCGGCTTGCACGGCCAGCGGCAGCATGTCCTCGGCAAGGTAGTTCCAGCCGCGCGGAAACAGGTTGGTGTTCACCGGCGCGAGCTTGAAGCCGGCGTTGCGCAAATGGGCCGAGGCATAAATCGGCGGCGTGTGCTCCATCCACTCGAGGCGAAACCAGCGCTCTATGGCCGGCATGGCGTCGAGCATGCGCTGTTCGAGTTCGTTGATCGGCCCCGTGAGGGCCGTGATGAGGTGCGGAACCATGGATGCTCTTTGTCTGATACGACGCCGGGGATTGTAGGGGGCCGTTTTGCGCCAAAGCCACGCGGCGCAAGGCTCAGCGAAACACCACCGTCTTGTGCCCGTTGAGCAGCACGCGGTGTTCGCTGTGCCACTTCACGGCGCGCGCGAGCACCAGGCTTTCAGTGTCGCGCCCGCGTGCGGCGAGGTCTTCGACGGTGTCGGTGTGGTCGGCGCGCGCCACGTCCTGCTCGATGATGGGGCCTTCGTCGAGCGCGGCCGTCACGTAGTGCGCCGTCGCGCCGATGAGCTTGACGCCGCGCTCGTGCGCCTGGCGGTAGGGGCGCGCGCCCTTGAAGCTGGGCAAAAAGCTGTGGTGGATGTTGATCGCGCGGCCTTCGAGCCGGGTGCACATGGCGTCGGAGAGCACCTGCATGTAGCGCGCGAGCACCACGAGCTCGGCGCCTTCGGATTCGATGATTTCGAGCTGGCGCGCCTCGGCCTGCGGCTTGGTCGCGGCCGTCACGGGGATGTGGTGAAAGGGCACGTCGTAGCTCGCGGCCAGCTGGTAAAAATCGCGGTGGTTGCTGATGATGGCGCGGATGTCCAGGCGCAGCAGCCCGCTTTTGTGGCGAAACAGCAAGTCGTTGAGGCAATGGCCCTCGCGGCTGACCATGAGCACGGTCTTCATGGGCGCGGCCGCGGCGTGCAGGCCCCAGCGCATCTGGTAGGGCTGGGCGAACGCGGCCCAGTCGGCCTGCAGGCTCGCGTAGTCATGTGCGCCGCAGGCGAACTGCACGCGCATGAAAAACAGGCCCGTGGCGTGGTCGTTGAACTGCGCGGCTTCCTCGATGTTGCCGCCGCGCTCGAGCAAAAACCCTGAGACGGCATGCACCAGGCCCCTGCGGTCGGGGCACGAGAGGGTGAGAATATAGGTTTGGTTCGCGGAAGGGGTCATAAGCGCACGATTGTCGCAGCCCCGCGTGCGCGAACCTTTTGCTTTTGCAGACAGATAGACAAACAGTGGAAATGAAACCATCCCGCAGCACCGCCGCAAGCGCAGACGCAGGCGCGTACCGCCCGCCGCGCGGGCTCGCGCCCTGGCGAGGGGCGTTGCTGTACCTCGTCTTTGGCGCGCTCTGGATTTATGGGGGCGACGCCTTGCTCGAGCGCTGGGCCAGCGACACCGCCGAGCTCACGCGCTGGCAGACCATCAAGGGCTGGCTGTACGTGCTGCTCACGGCGCTGCTGGCCGGCGTGCTGCTGCGGCGCGCACAACAGGCGCAGGCCGAAAGCGCCAGCAGCGCGGAGCGCCAGCGCCTGGCGCACACGGCGGTCGATCACACCGTCGAGGGCGTGGTCGTGACCGATGCAGACAGCCGCATCCTCTCGGTCAACGCGGCGTTCACGCGCCTCATGGGCTACACCGAGCAGGAGGTGCTGGGCCAGACGCCGCGCCTGTTCAAGTCCGGGCGGCACGACCAGGCGTTCTACCAGGCCATGTGGGCCCAGGTGCTGAGCAAAGGCCACTGGCAGGGCGAAATCTGGAACCGGCGCAAAAATGGCGAAATCTTCCCCGAGCACATGTCGTTGAGCGCGGTGCGCAACGCCGCGGGTCAAATCACACACTATGTGTGCGTGTTCAGCGACATTTCTGCCGAAAAGGCGCAGCACGAGCGCATGGAGTTCCTCGCAAACCACGACCCGCTCACGGGCCTGGCCAATCGCCTGTGGCTGGTGCAGCAGCTCGAAACCGCCGTGCAGCAGGCGCGTGCGAGCGGCGAACTCCTGGCCGTGCTGCAGCTCAACCTCGATCGCTTCAAGGACGTGAACGACAGCTACGGCCACACCGTGGGCGACCAGGTGCTGCGCCACATCGCGCAGCAGCTGCAGTCGGTGCTGCGCCCCGGTGACCTGCTGGGGCGCATGGCGGGAGACGAGTTTGCCGTAGTGGCGCGCCATCTGCGCCACCCCGACGAGGCCGCCACCGTGGCGCGCCAGTTGATCGCCGCGGTGGCCGTGCCCTGGCGCTCGCCCGAGGGGTTCGAGGTCGAGTGTGGCGCCAGCGTGGGCATTTGCCTGTTCCCGGAACATGCGGACACCGCCACGGCGCTGCTGCAGGGCGCGCACGCCGCCGTCTATGGCGCCAAGGCGCAGGGGCGCGGCGCCTGGTGTTTTTACGCCGAGGAAATGACGCAGGCCGCGCGCGAGCGCCTCACGCTCGAGTCGCGCCTGCGCCGGGCGCTGCAGCAAGGGCAACTCGTGCTGCACTACCAGCCGCAGATCGACATCGCCACGGGCCGCATCGTGGGCGCGGAAGCGCTGGTGCGCTGGCTCGACCCCGACGAGGGCCTGATTTCGCCGGCGCGCTTCATTCCGCTAGCCGAGGTCTCGGGCCTGATCGAGCCGCTGGGCGCCTGGGTGCTGGCCGAGGCCTGCCGCCAGGGGCAGGCCTGGCGCGCCGCGGGCTTGCCCGAGATCACGCTCGCGGTGAACGTCTCGCCGCGCCAGCTGCGCCAAAGCGACCTGCCCGCCGCGGTGGCGCAGGCGCTGGCGCAAAGCGGCTTTTCCGCAGCGCAGCTGGAGCTCGAGATCACCGAGAGCGCGCTCGCCGAAAACCATGAACACGCGCTGCGCATCCTGCACGAGCTGCGCGCGCTCGGCGTGCAGCTGGCGATCGACGACTTCGGCACCGGCTACTCGTCGCTCGTGCAGCTCAAGCGCTACCCGATCCAGGTGCTCAAGATCGACCAGGGCTTCGTGCGCGACATCCCCCACAACAAGGACGACATGGCCATCAGCGCTGCCATCGTCGCGATGGGCCACAGCATGGGCCTGCGCGTGCTCGCCGAAGGGGTGGAGACCGCGGAGCAGCTCGAATTCCTGCGCGCGCAGGGCTGCGACCGCTACCAGGGCTACCTGCGCAGCCGCCCCGTGCCCGCAGCGGAGTTCGAAGACTTGCTGCGCGCCGAGGCGCCGCACTGAACTGCAGCCGCACCAGCGCTGCTGCTAGGGCGCTGGCGGGCGCCTGCCGGTCATTTTGACCACGGCAAAGAACCCTAGTGCAGTGTTTGATGCTTGATGCGACCAATAAAACCGATGGATTTTTGGTCCGGGCAAGGCGCAAACCGCAGCGATACCTGGTGGTATCGCGAGGATTTGCAACGCGGCCCAGGCCGAAAAGACGCGGTTTTATGTCGCAGATAGCGTGGAACACTGCACTAATCATTGCGAGCCCCACGAGGGGCGCGGCAATCCCGCTCTGTCCATTGCAGGAAATTGGGGGGGCCAGATTCCAATTTCCGGCCGGTGGTGATGGGGCAAAGGGAGGGTGCCGGGATGTGCGCCCGGCGGCGCACCTTCTTTTCTTGTCTCGCCAAGAAAAGAAGGCAAAAGAAGGCGACCCTGCTGTCTGCGTCCCTCTGCGCCTCGCGGCGCACAGGGCAACCTGCGGTGCTCACGCCCGGCGGGGTCGCGCGAAACTCGCTGCAGCGCTGCTGCAGCTCAAACAATCGCGCGCCCTTTTCCCGCCGGGCGCTGCGCTCCTCGGCGCAGCCAGAAAGGGCGGGGATACCTCACGGGCCTTCGCTGCGCTCGGCCTTGGTCTGACAAGCTCCCGTCGTTGCGAGCCCCACGAGGGCGCGGCAATCCAATCGTGTCCATTGCGGCGTGCGCAATCCTCACGGATTTCCGCTGCGCTTGCGCGCTCGCCGTGGCGGTCTCATGCGCGCGGCTTCGATTGCCGTCGTCGCGTGCGCACTGCTTCGGCCAGGCCGCGCAACACAGGCACGGTCTGCGCCCAGCCGATGCAGGCGTCTGTCACCGAGACGCCGTGGCGCAGCGGCTCGCCGGGCACGATGTCCTGGCGGCCTTCGTGCAGGTGGCTTTCGATCATCACGCCCATGATGCGCGCGTCGCCCGCGGCGATTTGCTGCGCGACCTCGGCCGCGACCGCGATCTGGCGCTGGTGCTGCTTGAGGCTGTTGGCGTGCGAGACGTCGATCATCACCTGCGGGCGCAGCCTCGCGGCCTGCAGCAGCTGGCACGCGGCGTCCACGTCGGCAGGGCCGTAGTTGGGCTGCTTGCCGCCGCGCAGGATCACGTGGCAGTCCTGGTTGCCGCGCGTCTCGAAGATCGCGGCCTGCCCCATCTTGGTCATGCCCATGAAGGCGTGCGGCGCCTGCGCGGCCACAATGGCATCGACGGCCACCTTCACGCCGCCGTCGGTGCCGTTCTTGAAGCCCACGGGGCACGAGAGGCCGCTCGCGAGCTGGCGGTGGCTCTGGCTTTCGGTCGTGCGCGCGCCGATCGCGCCCCAGCTCACCAGGTCGCTGATGAACTGCGGGCTCAGCAAGTCGAGAAACTCCGTGCCCACGGGCAGGCCCAGCGCGAGCACGTCGAGCAGCAGCCGGCGCGCCATCTCCAGCCCCTCGTTGATGGCAAAGCTGCCGTCGAGGTGCGGGTCGTTGATGTAGCCCTTCCAGCCCACCGTGGTGCGCGGCTTTTCGAAATACACGCGCATCACGACGAGCAGCGCGTCCTGCAGCGCCTGCGCCTCGCCCTGCAGGGCGCGCGCGTATTCGAGCGCCTGGTCGTGGTCGTGGATCGAGCAGGGCCCGACGACGACCACGAGCCGGTCGTCCTGTCCGTGCAGCACGCGCGCGATCGCGGCGCGGCTTTGCTCCACGAGCTGCTGCGCGGCCTCGGGCGCGGGCAGCCACTCCTGCAGCAGCGCCGGCGTGACCAAGGGGCGCACGGCCTTGATGCGCGTGTCGTCGGTGCGCGTGTGGTCGTGCGTGGAGAGCGGCGCGGCGGCGGGGAGGACATGCTGGGTCATGGTGGTTTGCTATTAATTCAGGATCGATTTTTACAAAAGAAAACGGCCTCTTGCGCAGATTCATCAAGCGCAAGCAGCTATCGAATCAAGTGCGGATTTTGCCTATTTTTGCAGCCGTATCCGCGGCCTCGTCGGCCCCTGCGTCGGCACTGTCTCCTGCCGCCTGGCGCGCAAGCCAGCGCGGCACGGCGGGCCGCGCGAGGCGCTGCAGCTGTTGCAACATGCCGAAGTCCGGCTGCGCCACGCCCCAGTGCGCACGCAAATCGTGCTGCATGCGCGTGAGCAGCGCCGCGGCCATTTCGGCGTCGGCGAGCGCGCGGTGCGCGCGGCCCGTGGCCGGCAGCTGCAGGTGCGTTGCCAAGTGGCCCAGGCTGTGGCTGCCCGCCTGCGGATACAGGCGCCGTGCGAGCAGCACCGTGCAAACGAAGGGCTGCGGCGCCGCGAGCCCGGCCAGCGCGAGCTCGTGTTGCCAGAACTTGCGGTCGAACGCGGCATTGTGCGCGACCATGGGCACGCCCTGCACCAACCGCGCCGCCTCGCGCATCACCTCGGCCGCGGGCGGCGCCGCATCGACCATGGTCTGCGTGATGCCTGTGAGCCGCGTGATGAACGGCGACACCCAAGCACCGGTGCGCATCAGGCTTTGAAAGCGCTCCACCACGCGCCCGCCTTCGAGCAGCACCACCCCCACCTCGGTCGCCCGCGCCCCATCGCCGGGCGCCATGCCCGTGGTTTCGAAGTCGATGACGGCGATGCGGTGTGGCATGGTGCTGAGGAGAAATTGGGGCAGAAATCGGGGTCAGAAATCGGGGTCAGATTCCAATCAGAAATTGGGGTCAGAAATTGGGGTCAGATTCCAATTATTGGCGAAGGTGACGGGGCAGAGGGAGGGTGCCGGGAGGTGCGCCCGGCGGCGCACCTACTTTTCTTGTCTCGCCAAGAAAAGTAGGCAAAAGAAGGCGACCCTGCTGTCTGCGTCCCTGTGCGCCTGACCGGCGCCCAGGGCAACCTGCGGTGCTCGCGCCCGGCGGGGTCGCGCGAAACTCGCTGCGCTGCGCTTCGCTCAGACAATCGCGCGCCCTTTCCCCGCCGGGCGCTGCGCTCCTCGGCGCAGCCAGAAGGGCGGGGGTACCACACGGGCCTTCGCTGTGCTCGGCCTTTTTGGTGGGGGCAGATTCCAATTTCCTGCGCGGCTTTCTTCGAGGCGAAGATTGAAACATGCCTCGGTTGGAGAATCATAGCCAAATACGCCTTTCAGGCAGATTTATCAAGCGCAAGCAGCTACTGATAAAAGAGCAATCAGCCTACCCCACCCTCACACCGCCGCGCGCTGGCGCAGCGCAAAGGGCGGGAGACCCTGGAGCAGGCGTTGGCCGTAGGCCGTGCGGGTGAGGCGGCGGTCGTAGCAATAGACATGCGCCTGGTCTTGCTCGGTGCGGATCGCGCGGCCCACCCACTGCGCGAGGCGGATGGCCGTGGCGGGTACCACGAGTTCGCTGAAGGGGTCGCGCCCCACGGCGCGCAGCCACTCGGCGCGCGCTTCGCCCACGGGGTCGTCGGGCGGGGCGAAGGGCAGCTTGGCGATGAACACCGATTCGCACAGCCGCCCCGGCAAGTCCAGCCCTTCGCCGAAGGACTGCATGCCGAAGATGATGGAAGGCTCGCCCGCGGCCACGCGCGTGCGGTGGCGCGCGAGCAGCTGCGCGCGCGGCAGCGTGTTTTGCACCAGCACCACGCCGCGCAAGGCGGTGGGCAGCGCCTCCACGGCAAGGCGCATTTGCTCGCGCGAGGTGAACAGCACGAGTGCGCCGGCCTGCACGTGCACGAGGTCGTGCAGCAGCGCATCGACCATTTCGGCACCGTAGGCGCGCGCGTCGCGCGGGTCGGCGCGCGTTTCGGCGGCGATCAGCGTGCCCTGCGTGCTGTAGTCGAACGGGCTGGGCACTTCGAGCGTGCGCACCGCCGCGTCGCCGTGCAGGCCTGCTTCGCGCAGAAAGAAGTCGAACTGTCCGCAGCTCGTGAGCGTGGCCGAGGTGAGCACCGCGGCGCGCACCTCGCTCCACAGCCGCGCCTTGAGCATGGGCCCCGGCAGGATGGGGCTGGCGTGCGCGCGCAGCACGGCAAAGTCGCCCGCGCCTTCGAGCGTGAACCATTTGGCGTAGGGGGCCGCTGCGGATTCGCCGCCCGCTGCGACGTCGGGCCCGGCATTTCCTCGCGCGCCCTCCGCCCCGTCCTTGCCTTGCGTCCGCTGTGCCCGCTGCGCCGACGCTTCGATCAGCAGCGCCTGCGCGCAGGCGTGCAGGCCTTCGAGCCGCGGCGCCAGCGTGCCGACTTGCGCGTACAGCAGCGAGAGCGTGCGCGCCTCTTGCGGGCGTTCGCGTATGGCCTCACGCAACGCCTGCGCGACGGCGCTCAAGCACGACAGATACTCCGCAGCGCTTGCGGCCAAGCTGTTCAAGGGCTCGACGAGCGCCTCGGGCAGCACGCCGCGCGGCACGCGCACGCGCGCGCTGCTCCAGCCCTCGCCCCAAGCCCGGCCCGGCCCGGCGGATGCGCCCTGCGTGGCCGGGCGCAGCGCCGCGCCGTAGTGGTCGAGCACGCAGCGTCCGAAGTCCTGCGCACCCTGGCGCAGCTGCGCTGCGTGGCGCGGCAGCTCGGCGAGCTGCGGCACCTCCACCAGCGTGGCCACGCGCAGCGCGCGGCTCGTGAGCCGGTCTATCCAGCCCAGCCGGCTCAAGTCCATGCTGCTCGCGAACTGGCTCAGCGCCGTGGCGGGCAGGTGGTGCGCCTCGTCGAGCACCAGCAGGCAGTTGTGCAACTCGGGCAGCGTGCGCGAGCCCAGCGACGACAGCAGCAAGTCGTGGTTCACGACGATCACCTGCGCGCCCACGAGCTCCTTGCGCTTTTCGAAATAGCTGCAGTGCGCGAACGCCGGACAGTATTTGCCCGTGCACGAGGCCGCCTCGGCCGCCACGGGCGCCCAGAGCTCGGCCTCGGGCGGCGGATCGAGGGCGTCGCGGTCGCCGTCCCAGCTGCCGCGCGCGAGCGATTGCGCCAGCGTGGCGTAGAACTGCTGGCGCGCCTCGGCCGCGTGGTGGGGCTCGGCGGCGCGTGCGGCGGCCTCCTCGTCGGGGAAGAAGTCGTCCTCTGCCATGCCAGACTCACCGCTTGGCGCCGCGAGCCGGTCGAGCTTGAGCTGGCACACGTAGCGCCCGCGCCCCTTAGCGAGCGCGAACTTGAAGGGCTGCGGCAGGCGCGCGGCCAGCGCGGGCAAGTCCTTGTGCACGAGCTGCTCCTGCAGCGCCACCGTGGCCGTGGAGATCAGGACGCGCGTGTTGCGCGCGAGCGCCAGTGCCACCGCGGGCGCGCCATACGCGAGCGACTTGCCCACGCCCGTACCCGCCTGGATCACGGCGATCGCACGACCTGGGTTGGCACCGCTCTCGGCCGCAGATTCCGCGGCGGGGGGGTCACTGGCTGGCACCTTGTCGGGCGCAGCCTCGGATTCGGCGCCCGGGCCCTTGCCCAGCGTGGCCACACTGAACACGCGCGCCACCTCCTCGGCCATGCGCCGCTGCCCCGCGCGGCTGCGAAAACCCTCGGTGGCCTGTACCACCGCATCAAACGACTGCAGGGCCGCAGCGGCCCATTCACTGGAAGACATGGGCGAGAGTGTGGCACGGATGCCGGCGTGGCCCTGCGCGACACTTGGCAGCGCACCTGGCGACCAAGCGACGCGCGCGTTCGGTGCTACTCATGCCTGCGCCGACGGCCCTATCTCCGTCTCCGACCGGCGCGAGCGCGGCATCTGCACCACGGCTTCCTGCGCCGCGCCAGCGGGCGGCTGGGCGGCCTCGGTGCGCGTGCTCGCGCAGCCCGGCGCACAACTGCTGCACCCGCCGCAGCCGGACGGCGCCGGCAGCGCACGCGCGAGGCGCGGGTGCACGCGCGCCAGCCGCGCGCGCCAGCCGGCCGGCAGCCAGCGCCACAGCAGATAGGCCAGCGCCAGCGCGACGAGAGCGATGCTCAAGACTTGTTGCCACATACCCTACCCTCCGAAGGCCAGCGCCACGCGGTACGTGATGAAGCTCGCCACATAGGCGAGCGCAAACAGGTAGCCCGCCAGGATCAAGGGATAGCGCCAGCCGTTGGTTTCGCGCCGCACCGCCGCGAGCGTCGAAATGCACTGCGGCGCGAACACGTACCACACGAGCAGCGCGAGCGCCGTCGCGAGCGACCAATCCTGCGCAAGCACCGGGCCGAGTTGCTCGGCCACGTCATCGCCCGTGGCCGAAAGCGCATACACCGTGCCGAGCGCGCTCACGGCCACCTCGCGCGCGGCCATGCCAGGCACCAGCGCCACGGCGATCTGCCAATGGAAACCGATCGGCGCGACGAGCGGCTCGAGCAACCGGCCTATGCGCCCGGCGATGCTGTATTCGATCGCCGCGCCCGCAGCCCCCGCGGGCGGCGCCGGGTATGAGGAAAGGAACCACAGCAGGATGGACACGGCCAAAATGATGCCGCCCACGCGGCGCAGAAAGATCAGCGCGCGCTCGTACAGCCCGAACGCCAGGCTGCGCAGGCTGGGCCAGCGGTAGGCCGGCAGCTCCATGAGCAAAGGCGTGGGCCGCGGGTTGCGACGCGCCCACTGCGCGAGCGCCGCCACAGCCATGGCGCTCACGATGCCGCCCACGTAAAGCGCAAACAGCACCAGCCCCTGCAGGTTGAAGACGCCGCCCACGCTGCGCGCAGGGATGAAGGCGCCGATCAGCAGCGCGTACACCGGCAGCCGGGCCGAACAGGTCATGAGCGGCGCGATCATGATGGTCACGAGCCGGTCGCGCCAGTGCGTGATCGAGCGCGTCGCCATCACGCCGGGCACGGCGCAGGCAAAGCTCGACAGCAGCGGGATGAACGAGCGCCCCGACAGCCCCACCTTGCCCATCAGGCGGTCGAGCAAAAAGGCCGCGCGCGGCAGGTAGCCCGAATCCTCGAGCGCGAGGATGAACAGGAACAAGATCAATATCTGCGGCAAAAACACCAGCACGCTGCCGGCGCCGCTGAGCACGCCGTCGGCGAGCAGGCTGCGCAAAGGGCCGGGCGCCATGTGCGCGCGCACGCCGTCGGCAAGCCAGGCCACGCCGCCCTCGATCGCGTCCATGGGCCACTGCGCCCAGCTGAACACCGCCTGGAACATCAAAAACAGCGTCACCGCGAGCAGCAGCATGCCCCACAACGGGTGCAGCACCACGGCGTCGATGCGGTCGTCCAGCTGCAAGGTCTGCGCGGGCGCGCGCACCGCCAGCGCGAGGATGCGCCGCACCTCCTGGTGCATGGCGAGCACGCGCTGCGCCGGGTCTGCGGGCAAGGCCGCGAGCGCCGGCGGCACGGGCTGCGGCGCCATGGCCTGGGGCGCAGCGGCGACGGTGTCCAGCCACTGCAGCAGCTCGCGCGCGCCGTCCTGGCGCACGCCCACCGCCGCGAGCACGGGCATGCCGAGCTCGCGCGCGAGCACCTCGCGGTCGATCGCTATGCCCTGGCGCTGCGCCACGTCGCTCATGTTGAGCACCAGCACCGCGGGCAAACCGAGCGCGCGCACTTCGAGCACCAGGTGCAGGTTCAAGCGCAGGTGCGTGGCGTCAGTCACGCACACGAGCACATCAGGGCGCGGCGCGTCGGCACGGCGCCCGAGGATGATGTCGCAGGTCACGGCCTCGTCGAGGCTGTGCGCGTCCAGGCTGTAGGTGCCCGGCAGGTCGAGCACCTGCACGCGCCGCCCGCCCGGCGTGCGCAGCAGCCCTTCCTTGCGCTCCACGGTCACGCCCGCGTAATTCGCCACCTTCTGGCGTGCGCCGGTCAGCAGGTTGAAGAGCGCCGTCTTGCCGCAATTGGGGTTGCCCAGCAGCGCGATGCGCAAGTCGCGCGCCTCCTTGCTCAGATCGGTATGCGCAGCAGTGGCGGCACTGGTCATGGCGTTGGCTCCGGCCGCACGCGCACCAGCGCAGCCTCGGGGCGGCGCAGCGCGAACGTCGCCTGCCCCACGCGCACCGCCAGCGGATCGCCGCCTGGAAAGCCCCGCGCCAGCACCCGCACGGGCTCGCCGGGCAAAAAGCCTATCTCCATCAGGCGCAGCAGCACCTCACGCTCCTCGTCGTCGCGCGCCGGCTGCAAAGCCACGACTTCGGCGGGCACCCCTTTGGCGAGCGCGTCCAGGCCCACCGCTGGGGCCGGGGGCGCACCGTCAGGCGCCACAACGGCACCATCGTTCATCGCGGTCATGATAGAGAAGGAAACCCAAAGATGATAGTAATTCTCATTTTAGCGCGGTATCTTCCGCGCACCATCGTCGATGGCATATTCACGGCCTTTGGCTTTGGAAAGCACAAGCACACAGGAAAGTCGTCACGCCCATGAACCCCTGCCTACACTGCGGCGCCTGCTGCGCGAGCTTGCGCGTGGATTTTGCCGTGTTCGAGCTGCAGTCCCAAGGCGGCACGGTGCCGGACGGCCTGGCGGTGGAGGTCAACGCCCACCTCTGCCGCATGCGCGGCACCGACCATGTGCCCCCACGCTGCGCTGCGCTTTGTGGCAGCGTCGGCGTGCAAACGAGCTGCGGCATCTACGAATGGCGTCCCGCACCCTGCCAGGAGTTCGCCGCCGGCAGCCCCGCCTGCAACCGCGCGCGCCTGCACCACGGGCTGGCGCCGCTCGACGACTGAAAGCTCCCAGCGCTAGGAGCCTGTCGGACTTTGGGCGTCGAAAGCGAGAAGGTGCCCCAGCGAGGCCAGTTTTTGCCGGATTCGCAGCCCCATAGTGGTGCTATGGGGCAAGAAGCCGGTAAAAAATGGGCCGCTGCGGCGCATTCGCAGCCGACGATTCCAAAGTCCGACAGGCTCCTAGACGTGGGCACGTCCCACGGGCAGACGTAAACAATTTGTCACAAGCCATAGACACAATGCGCGGCCATGCGCTCGGCGGGGTGCGCTGACGTCTTGTGGATGCGCGCTTTCGCAAGCCACTTTTTCAAGCTTTTTTGTCGTCAAAGCGTCGTATTTCCATCGCCATCCACTATGAAAAATGATTTTTCGCACGAACCGGCAAAACCCAGAGGCCGCCTGGCCCGACGACTGCTGTGGGCCTTTGCTGCAGTGCTGTTGCTGGCGCTGATGGGCACGACCATAGGCATCTGGTCGCTGTGGCAGATCCGCACCGCCACCGAGCACATGGTGCGCTACCACATAGGCAACGAGCGCCTGGTGGCCGATGCCTTCCGCTTGCAGGCCATCAACGCCGAGCGCTACAAGGCGATTTCGCTGAGCTCCGAGCCCGAGGTCAGTGAGGTGCTGGGTGCGGACATCGCCGGCACGCAGCAGCAGTACGACGCGCTCTTGCAGCAGTTGGGCCAGCGCCTGCAAAGCGCCGACGAGCGCACACTGCTCACGCGCATCGAAGCCGCGGGCAAGGACTTTGCCCAGGCACGCGCCGAACTCGTGGCCGCGCGCGACTCGAACTTCACCGAGCGCATTCGCAAGGTGTATGGCGAGCGCTTTTTGCCCTCGTCGCAAGCCCTGCTGAGCGCGCTCGAAACGCTGAGCAAGACGCAACGCAAGGCCATTGACGGCGCCGCAACAGAGATTGACCGCCTGAGCGCGCTGGCGCGCGGGGCACTGCTGGCGTTCAGCGCGCTCGCGCTGCTGCTCGGCGGCCTGCTCGCGCTGTGGCTGGTGCGCCGCATCACGCACCCCATTGCGCTCGCGGGCGCCACGGCCGAGCGCGTGGCCCGACTCGACCTGGGCCATGAAATCACCGGCCACGAGCACGACGAGGCCGGGCGCATGCTGGGCGCGCTCGCCGTGATGCAGGACGCGCTGCGCGCGCTGGTCACGCAGGTGCGCCAGTCGGCGCAGAACATACGCACGGCGTCCTCGGAAATCGCCAGCGGCAACGCGGATCTTTCCAGCCGCACCGAGGCCGCCGCGGCGAGCCTGCAGCAGACTGCCGCAGCGCTCGAACACCTGACGGCGCGCGTCACGCAGGCGGCGGCCGCCGCCGAACGCGCACAGGAAATGGCGAGCCACGCCGCCGCCGAAGCCCGGCAAGGCGGCGGCGTGGTCACGCAAATGGTGGCCACGATGCAAGGCATCCACCAGGCTTCCGGCAAGATCGCGGAAATCACCGGCGTGATCGACGGCATTGCCTTCCAGACCAACATCCTTGCGCTCAACGCAGCCGTGGAGGCTGCGCGCGCAGGCGAACATGGCCGCGGCTTTGCCGTGGTGGCGACCGAAGTGCGCCAGCTGGCCACGCGCTCGGCCGAGGCCGCGCGTGAGATCAAGGCCTTGATCGGCAGCTCCACCGAGCGCGTGCAAGCGGGCTCGGAACTCGCCGCCGCCGCGGGCAGCGCCATGCAGCGCATCGTCGGCTCGATCGAGCAGGCCGCAACGATGATGGCCGAAATCAACGCCGGCACGCAGGCCCAGCACCACGACATAGGCCAGATCCACAGCGCCGTGGCACAGCTCGACCGCATGACGCAGCAGAACTCGGCCCTGGTCGAAGAATCCGCCGCCGCCGCGGCCAGCCTGCACGGCCAGGCGCAGGAACTCGCGGGCCTGATCAGCCGCTTCGTGCTGCCAGGGGTCTCTGAGCTCCCGGGCGAAGACGCTCCCTACCCGCGACCCGCCCCGCGCCAGCCGCTGCGGCTCGCCGGCGCCTGAAGGCCGCGCGGTAAAACTCAGCCCTAGCAGCCTGTCGGACTTTGGAATCGTCGGCTGCGAATGCGCCGCAGCAGCCCATTTTTTACCGTCTTCTTGCCCCATAGTCCCGCTATGGGGCGGCGAATCCGGCAAAAACTGGCCTCGCTGGGGCACCTTCTCGCTTTCGACGCCCAAAGTCCGACAGGCTCCTAGGCCGGCGTGCGCGGCACGTAAAGCTCGCCGCCAGCGCTGCGAAATTCCACGGCTTTTTCCTGCAGGCCCTTGGCGGCAAAGTCGCGCACTTCCTGCGTGATCTTCATCGAGCAGAACTTGGGGCCGCACATGGAGCAAAAGTGCGCGACCTTGGAGGCGTCCTTGGGCAGGGTTTCGTCGTGGAATTCGCGTGCGGTTTCGGGGTCCAGCCCTAAATTGAACTGGTCTTCCCAGCGAAACTCGAAGCGCGCCTGGCTCAGGGCGTCGTCGCGCGCGCGTGCGCCCGGGTGGCCCTTGGCGACGTCGGCCGCGTGCGCGGCGATCTTGTAGGCGATGATGCCCTGCTTGACGTCGTCGCGGTCGGGCAGGCCCAGGTGCTCCTTGGGCGTGACGTAGCACAGCATGGCCGTGCCCATCCAGCCGATCATCGCGGCGCCGATGGCGCTGGCGATGTGGTCGTAGCCGGGCGCGATGTCTATGGTCAGCGGGCCCAGGGTGTAGAACGGCGCCTCGTGGCAGTGCTTGAGCTGCTCGGCCATGTTCGCCTGGATCATGTGCATGGGCACGTGGCCCGGGCCTTCGATCATGGTCTGCACGTCGTGCTTCCAGGCGATTTGCGTGAGCTCGCCCAGCGTGTGCAGCTCGGCAAACTGGGCTTCGTCGTTCGCATCCGAGGCGCAGCCGGGGCGCAGGCCGTCGCCCAGGCTGAAGGCCACGTCGTACTGCTTCATGATGTCGCAGATGTCCTCGAAATGCTCGTACAGAAAGCTCTCGCGGTGGTGCGTGAGGCACCATTTGGCCATGATGGAGCCGCCGCGCGAGACGATGCCGGTGCGCCGCCCCGCCGTGAGCGGGATGTAGGCCAGGCGCACGCCCGCGTGGATGGTGAAGTAATCGACCCCTTGCTCGGCCTGCTCGATGAGCGTGTCGCGGAAGATCTCCCAGGTCAGGTCTTCGGCCACGCCGCCGACTTTTTCGAGCGCCTGGTAAATCGGCACGGTGCCGATCGGCACGGGGCTGTTGCGGATGATCCAGTCGCGCGTGGTGTGGATGTTTTTGCCCGTGGACAGGTCCATCACCGTGTCGGCGCCCCAGCGGATGGACCAGACGAGCTTTTCGACCTCTTCCTCTATGCCCGAGGTCACGGCCGAATTGCCGATGTTGGCGTTGATCTTGACGAGGAAGTTGCGCCCTATCGCCATGGGCTCGATTTCGGGGTGGTTGATGTTGGCCGGGATGATCGCGCGGCCGCGCGCCACCTCGTCGCGCACGAATTCGGGCGTGATGCGCTCGGGGATGCTCGCGCCCAGCGGGTTGCCGCGCAGGCGCTGCTCGCGCGCAGCGTCCTGCAGGTATTGCTGCATCCAGGCGCGGCGGCCGTTTTCGCGGATGGCCACGTATTCCATTTCGGGCGTGACGATGCCGCGGCGCGCGTAGTGCATTTGCGTGACGTTGTGCCCGCTGCGCGCGCGCAGCGGCTGGCGCTGCAGACCGGCCGATTCGGCACGCAGCTGCGCGAGGCGCTCGGCGTCTTCGCTCTTTTGCCCGTCGTCGAGCGCTACGGGCGGGCGGCCTGCGTAGGGCTCGGTGTCGCCGCGCGCGGCGATCCAGCCGCTGCGCACGCCGGGCAGGCCGCGGCGCACGTCGATCACCACGTCGGGGTCGGTGTAGGGGCCGGAGGTGTCATAGACGCTGACCTGCTCGCCATTGGTGAGCGTGATGTCGCGCACGGGCACGCGCAGATCGGGGTGCAGCTGGCCGGGCAAATAGGCTTTGCACGAGGCCGGGAAAGGGGCGCGCGTGAGAGCGAGCAGCTCGGTGAATTTTTCACGCGCAAGGGCGTCGGGGGCGTTCATGGGCAGGTCTCCTGGTTCCGGATGGGACGGGCTGCTCCGAAATGAACCTGCTGCCCTCCCCCGCACACAGACGCGTTGGGGCGGCACATCGGGCTCTTCTTCCGCCGGTATGAACCGGATCAAGTTCGTCGGGTTCGCAGCGGGTTTGTCATGCAAACCCGCTGCATCTCAGCGCCTTGGCACACCCCGGAGCAAGGACAAGTATAGGCGGCTGCGGATTTTTGCGTACGCCTGTGCGTACGCCTCGGCGTCCATGGCACCGGCCACGGACTTCTCGCCCGCGACCAAACTGCCACGCCAGCCGCCTCGCCATCATCCCGCGTCCCAATGAACAATCTGGGTTGAACACTGCACTAGTGTAGTGTTCGATGCTTGATGCGACAAATAAAACCGATGGATTTTTGGTCTGGGCAAGGCGCAAACCGCAGCGATACCGGGTGGTATCGCGAGGATTTGCAACGCGGCCCGGGCCGAAAAGACGCGGTTTTATGTCGCAGATAGCGTCGAACACTACACTAGAATCAATGGGTTTTGCTTACAACGACTCATAACGCGAGACAAACCATGTACGGAGAGTTCAGCCTCTATGGCGTCTTCATCCCCACCCTCGTGGGGCTGATGCTGCTTGCTTATCTGCTGCACAACGGCGTGCGCCTGGTGCTGCTGCGCACTCAGGTGTACCGCTACGTCTGGCACCCGCCATTGTTCGATCTGGCCCTGTACGTGCTGGTACTCGGCGCCTTGTTTGCGCTCGTGCGCACCTGGGCGGCCTGAGCCATGGCGCGCAGGATCATTTCCATCGTGGTGACGCTCGCGGTCACCATCGCGGCCTTGCTCGTGCTGCAGCACTTGTGGCGTTATTACATGCGCGACCCGTGGACGCGCGATGCGCACATCGGCGCCGAGGTAGTGCAAATCGCGCCTGACGTCTCGGGACTGGTGTCCGACGTGCGCGTGCGCGACAACGCCGCCGTGCGCCGTGGCGACGTGCTGTTCGTGGTCGATCAAGCGCGCTACAAGATCGCGCTCGAGCAGGCACAGGCGGCTCTCGCGCAAAGCAAGGCGAGCCTCGCGCAGCACAAGGCGAACCTCGCGCAAAGTCTGGCATCCGAGCAGCAATTGCAGCGCGAAGCACAGCGCGACCGCAGTCTCAAAGACCTCGTCGCCACCGAAGAGATCGAGGCGCGCCGCGCCAATCTCGACAAAGCCCATGCCGGCGTCGAAGCCGCCAAAGCCAACATCGCCGCCGCCGAGGCCAGCGTCGCCACGGCGCAGGCGGCGCTCGACCTCGCACGCTTGAACCTCGAGCGCACGGTGGTGCGCAGCCCCGTCGATGGCCGCGCGAGCGACCGCACGGTGCGCGTGGGCGACTACGTGACGGCCGGCAAGGCGGTATTCGCCGTGCTCGACACGGGCTCGTTCCGTATCGACGGCTACTTCGAGGAAACGCGCCTGCGTGGCATTCATGAAGGCGATCCCGTGGACATCCACATCATGGGCGAGCCCGGCGTGCTGCACGGTCATGTGCAAAGCATCGCCGTGGGCATCGAAGACCGCTTTCGCAGCGACGGCGCGACGCTGCTGCCCAACGTGCAACCGGCGTTCGACTGGGTGCGGCTTGCGCAGCGCGTGCCCGTGCGCATCAGCATAGATGCGGTGCCGCAGGGCATGCACCTGATCGCGGGCCGTACGGCCACCGTGAGCATTGAGGCGGGCAAAGCAGAATCCCAGCCCGCGGCACCCACAGCCCCGGCATCTTCCGCGCACGCATCATGAAACGCTTGCTGCAAGGGGGTGTGCTGGCGCTGGTGCTTGCCGGTGTGGCGGCGTGCACGACCGTGGGGCCCGACTATGCGCTGCCCAAGGATTCGCGCTTTGCCCAGACGCAGCAGCAGCCCGTGGCGCTGGACGCGCGCGGCTCCAGCGCCGTGGATGCGGCGCACGCGGCCGTCGCGGGGCGCTGGTGGAAGCTCTACGACGACGCACGGCTCGATGCGCTGGTCGAGCAGGCGCTGCAAGGCAACGTCGAGCTGAAAGTGGCTGCGGCACGCCTTGCGCAGGCGCAGGCACGCTACACGCAAGTGCTCGCACTCGGCGGTGTGAACGGCAACGTCGAGGCCGCCGCGGTGCGGGGCCGCATCTCCGCCGAGTCGCTGCTGCAGCCCGAAGTGCTGCCCGTGGCCAATTTTGCGAACGCAAGTCTGTCCGTGTCCTACCAGCTCGACCTGTTCGGCAAGATTCGGCGCGCCGTGGAAGCCGCGAGCGCCGACGCCGAGGCTGTGCAGGCGGCCAGCGACCTGGCACGCATCAGCGTCGCTGCCGCCGTGGTCGGCGCCTACGCCGAGATTTGCCACGGCAACCATGAACTCGCCGTGGCCCGGCATTCGCTCGAGCTGCAGCAGGCCAGCCGCCAAGTTGCCGCGCGGCTGCACGCGAGCGGCCGCGGCACCGTGACGGCGGTGAAGCGCGCCGAAACCCAGGTGGCAACCCTGCAAGCGGCATTGCCGCTGCTGCAGGCGCGCAAGCAGGCCGCCGCCTACGAGCTGGCCGAGCTGCTGGGCCGCACGCCCGACCAGGTACCCGCCGAGGCCCTGGACTGCGCCGAGGCGCCCGAGCTCAAGCAACCCATCCCAGTCGGTGATGGTGCCGCCTTGCTGCGCCGGCGCCCCGACGTGCGCCAGGTCGAGCGCGAACTCGCAGCCGCCACGGCCGAGATCGGCGTGGCCACTGCCGAGATGTACCCCGACGTGTTCATCGGTGGCTCGATCGGTGCGAACGGCCTGCTCGACGACTTCGGCAAGAAAGTCACGCAGCAGTTCACCTTCGGGCCATTGCTCAGCTGGTCCATCCCGGGCCGCGGTGCGCGGGCGCGGGTGCGCGGCGCGTCGGCGCGTGCCGACATGATGCTGGCCGAGTTCGATCGCGTCGTGCTGCAGGCCCTGCGCGAAACCCAGACCATTTTGAGCAGCTACGCCGAAGACCTGCGCCACGTCGCGGCCCTGCGCGAGGCGCGCGACCGCGCCGAGGTCGCCGCCGCCGACATGCGCCGCCTCTACCAAGGGGGCCGCGTACCCTACCTTGCGAGCCTGGACGCCGAGCGCACCCTGGCTTCGACCGAAGCCAGCCTCGCGGCGGCCGAGGCGCAGGTCTCGAAAGACCAGATCCGTCTGTTCCTCGCGCTCGGTGGCGGCTGGGCCGATCAAGCCGCGGCTACGTCCGCGGGTGCGGCGCACTGAAAGCGCGAGGCCCAAGGCATGCTGCTGCTCGATCGCCAGGCGTGGCTGCATTCGGCCAAGTCATTTCTCGCCTCCATCATCGCGCTCTACATCGCCCTGGCCGCCGACCTGCCGCGGCCCTACTGGGCCATGGCCACTGCTTACATCGTGATGCAGCCGGTGCTCGGCGGCACCAATTCGCGCGGGATTTACCGCATTCTGGGCACCTTGCTCGGATCTTCGGCCGTGATCGTGCTCGTGCCCAATTTGCTCCACGTGCCCGAGGTGCTGAGCCTGGCGCTCTCATTGTGGCTAGCGGGCTGCATGTTCGTTTCGCTGCTGCACCGTGGGCCGTCCTCGTACATCTTCATGCTGGCCGGCTACACGGCTGCCTTCGTCGGGTTTCCCGCGGCGATGCAGCCGGACACGATCTTCGACACCGCCCTCGCGCGCAGCGAGGAAATCGTGCTGGGCAGCCTGTGCGCGGTGGTGATCGGCGCGGTGGTGTTTCCTGTTTCGATCAAGACGCAGCTCCTGCCGCGCATGCAGGCCTTGATGCGAGATGCGCGCTCGTGGTGCGCACAGGTGCTCGCGCACCACGGCAGCCCCGGCGAGCTGCGGCGACGCCTTGCGATGGACTTGTCGCAGCTGGACCTGGTGATCCCTTTTACGCGGCGCGACGATCCGCGCCACCGCGCCCTGGGCGACTGGCTCGCCGAGCTGCGTGCGCGCCTGCTCGGCATGCTGCCCGTGCTGGCCGCGGTCGAGGCCCGGCTCGACGAGCTCGGCGCCGCTGCCAGTGAAGACGCCGAACTGCAGCGGCTGCTCGCAGATCTGCGCAGCTGGATCGAGCAGGAAGCGCCACCCACACAGGCCAGCCTGGACGCATGGCGCACACGCATCGATGGCCTGCGCACGCCGCTCGACCCCGACAGCGCGGCGCTGTTGCGCAACAGCCTGCTGCTGCGCCTGGCGGAACTCGCCGAGCTCTGGTACGACTGCCGTCACCTGCAGCAAGCCATCATCGAAGGCGCGCCACCGCCCGCGCCGGCATTCGGCCTCAACCTGCGGCGCCTCGTGCACATCGGCAACCGCCACATCGATTGGAGCATGGTGAGCTTTTCCGCCCTGGCCGCGGGCGCGACCATGTTTTCGTACTGTCTGCTCTGGCTCGCGCTGGGCTGGCCCGATGGTGCCTCGGGTGCGATGATGGCCGGCGTTGCCGCGGCGTTCTTTGCCGCGCAGGACGACCCGGCGCCGAGCATCGTGCTGTTCCTCAACTGGATCGTGATCGCGACGCTCGTGGCAGGTGTGTACCTGTTCGGCATCCTGCCCGCGATCCATGACTTCGTGCCGCTGGTGCTGGTGGTGGCGACAGTGCTTTTGCCTGCGGGCCTGATGGCGCTGCGCCCCACGCTGTTTTTGCCGGGCATGGTGCTGGTGACGAATTTCGCCACGCTGCTTGCGATCCAGAACCGCTACGAGGCCGACTTCACGCGCTATGTGAATTCATCGCTGTCCACCGTGATCGGCATGCTGTTCGCGCTCGTGGTGACGCGGCTGTTTCGCTCGATCGGCGCCGAATGGAGTGCGCAGCGCCTGGTGCGCCAGGGCTGGGGCCTGCTGGCCGAGGCAGCGGAAGGCAGCGGCACGCAAAACCGTGAACGCTTCATGATCCGCATGCTCGACCTGCTCGGCCTGCTAGCACCACGGCTGGCGTCGCTGCAGCCCGGAGAGGACGTCGCCGGCGTGGATTTGCTCGGCGAAATCCGGCAGGGGCTCAACATCCTCAACCTGCGCCGCGCGCGCAATGATCTGCCAGAGGTCAACCGCGCCGCGCTGAACCGCCTGTTGGGCATGATTGCTGCGCACTACCGCAACCTCCAGCGCGCCGGACGACCACTGCCGCCGCCTGAAGAACTGCGGCTCGCGCTCGAAGCGTCGCTGTCGCGCTTGCGCACCTTGCCGCCTGGCAGTGCGCGCGATGAAGCCCTGCTGGGTTTGATCGGCCTGCGCCAGGGCCTGTTTGCACGGCAGCCTTTGCAAGGCAATGTGGAAGGCGAGAAACTGCCGATCCCCGGCGTGCCGCCGGAAGCGAGCGACAGCGCGCCTGTTTGAAGGACACCCGCTGAACGTTCCCCGTCATAGCGAGGGACTAAGGCCCAGGGCAATGCATGGGGCTTTGGCAACAGCGCCTGCACACACCGCAATGGACAGGACTGGATTGCCGCGCCCCGGCGGGGTTCGCAATGACGGGGCTCTTTGCGGGGGCCAAAATGACCGTCAGACGGTCGTGCGCTTAGCGAAAAGCGCGAGTGAATAAAAAAGTTGCGAAGCGTCCTAGAGCAAACAAGAGAGGGAGGGAGGAGGACACCCCAGGAGGTTCATCCAGTGCGTGGCGCACTGAAAGGCTTCGCAACATCAAAAATCATCAGAACAGGCTCTTGGTCTCGGCACCAAAAACCGTTCCATTGCTGAATATCGTAGAAGATAGAGGATTCTGCCTTGCGCAGAGTTTCTTTGCTCTGCGCAAAGAAATGTAACTTTTTGTGCAGTTGTGGTTGTCGTCAAGACAGGCGTGGTTTTCCTGAATGTCCCTGCGGCTATATCAATGAGAGCAAGCGATCCAACGGAGTGATGATCCGTACGTCTTTTTGGGGTACGGCGGATACGATGCGCCATTCGGGCTGAGACGTGTCACGGGGGATGGGCTCGCCCGGGGGGAGCCCATCGCGCTTGAGCACGACCGCCACGCGCGGAGTGCCGGCCGTCGTGCCGCGCCGCAGCACGACGGCCACGTCTGCGCTCGCCAGGCGCACGAAGGTTCCCGGCGGATAGATGCCCAGTGCCTTGATGATGGTGGCGCCTATGGCATCGGGTTGGCGTGCCTCATCGAAATAGCTCGCGCGCATTGCGGCCGCCACGTCCATAGGGGCGCGGGTGGCACGCGGCGCGATGCGCGCTGCAAATTGATCAGCGCGCTGGATCAGTCGCGCGAGCTGCTGAGCTTCAGGCGTTTGCTCCCACGGCCCCTCGAAGCGCTGGTGGTGACAGCGCACCGCTTCGAGCCAGACCGGGTCGGCTACGCCGAGCTGGCGCAGCAGGGCCGCAGACCGCACAGAGTGCTCGGCGATGGCGGCGATCTGGGCGGCGCTGAGCGGCTCGCTCTGGCGCGCCAACTGGTCTTGCAGGCCGGTCATCGCGATGTTCATGCTGAGCGCTGCGCGGCCCACTTGCAACATGCGCGCATCGGGCCAGCGCAACACCTCCCGCGCGACGATCATGCAAATACTGGCGACGAGCAGCGCATGGGTTGCGCTGTACATCGCGGTTTCCTGCGCCGAGAGATACACCAATGCAAACAAAGTCGCATCGGGCTGCGTAATGCAGCTGCGCACCACAATGGCGTGCAACTCCTGAAAACGCTCGGCAAAATCGTGGACTTGCGGGGTGCGCAGCAATTGGGTGGCGCGCAGTTGCAAGTCCAGCCAATCGATTTTTTCCTCGCTTGGACGTGCGGGGCTTTGCAAGTCCTCCGGACGCAGCGGGGTCGCGGTGATCTTCCCGAGAGGTTCGGACGAAAAAACCATTTTCTGGAGGTGCCGCAAATAGGCTCGCTGCACCTCTTGGGTCTCGTCGGTATCGATGAAGATGGCCGGATTGAGCTTGAGCACGCGCTGTAATTCTTCTTTGTCCGCGATCACATAGCCTTTGCTCGCGAGCAAAACGCCCTTCGGGCCGTACAAAGTAAACGGCAAAGGACGGCCGACGGGGATCGCCGTGGGATCGATGGGCAAAAGATTCATGACGCTGGACGATGCCGTACCAGTCGCTCCTGCCCGGCGCAGGAGCGACTGGAAATAAGCAGTTTTCGTAGCATCATGCGCTCATTTTGATTGGGCTGGTGCGCAATAAAGCTCAGGATTTGGGGTCTTTTTCCAAAGCATCGTGCCCGAAGATCGTGTGCCACAGCGCGAGGATGGCGTCGCGCTGCGCCTGCACGGCGGCGGGATCGAACTGTGCTGGCGCTTCGTCGAGCCGCGCGCGGTGCTGCAGGCGGCGCAGTTCACGGTAGGCGTCGGCGGCGGCGTGCCCGACGCCCGCGGGCAGCAAGCCGGCGTGTTCGGCGCGTTGCAACAAAGCGATGTTGCCTACGTTGTCTATCAGCTCGTCGTGGGTTGCGGCATGCGCGAGCACGAGGTATTGCACGGCGAATTCGGCGTCGAGCATGCCGCCGGGGCTGTGCTTGACGTCGAATTTGTCCGCCGGCACGCGCTGCGCAGCGCGCACGCGCGCACGCATGGCGACGATCTCCTGGCGCAGCGCCTGGGCATCGCGCGGGGCGGTGAGTACGGCGCGGCGCACGGCGTCGAAGCGCGCACGCAGGTCTTCGCTGCCGAGTACGAAGCGCGCGCGCGTCATGGCCTGGTGTTCCCAGGTCCAGGCGGTGTTGCTGCCGCGCTGCTGCTGGTAGTCGGCGTAGGCTTTGAAACTTGTGACCAACAGGCCCGAGTTGCCGTTGGGGCGCAGCGCGGTGTCGATCTCGAACAGATCGCCCTCGCCGGTTTTGACGGTGAGCCAGTTGATGAGCTTGCGCACGAAGGCGGTATAGACCTCGGGCGCGCGCTCGTCCTCGTCGTCGAACACGAACACGATGTCCAGGTCGCTGCCGTAGCCCAGTTCTTTGCCGCCGAGCTTGCCGTAGCCGATGATGCCGAACTGCGGCACCTCGCGGTGGCGGTTTTTGAGGCGGCTCCAGCACCAGTCCGAGGTGACGCGCAGCACGCTGTCGGCGAGCGCGCTGAGGTCGTCGGCCACCTGCTCCACGGTGATGCGGCCTTCCACGTCGCGCGCGAGGATGCGAAAGGTTTCGGCGTGGTGCGCGCGGCGCAGCAGGTTGAGCAGGGCCTCGTCGTCGTCCTCGCCCGTGGACTGCAGCGCGGCGCGGCGCAACGCGAGTTCGCGCTCGAAGTCAGCGGGTACGAAGCGCTCGGCAAACAGCGCTTCGGACGCGAGCTCGTCGATCACGCCCGGGTGCTGCTGCAGATAGCGCGCGAGCCAGCGCGCCGCGCCCAGCAGGTGCAGCAGCTGCTCGTGCACGGCGGGGCGCTCCAGCAGCAGCGCAAGGTAGCTCTCGCGGCGCAGCAGCGGCTCGAGCCAGTCGATCATGCGCACGGCGGCCTGGACGCTGGTGCGCCCCTCGTTGAGCCATTGCGCGGTGCGCAGCACGAGCCGGAACAGGCGCGCGCGTGCCTCGTCGCGCAGGGCCGCGATGCGCGGCAGGGTGCGCCACTGCGCCACGCGCTCGCGCAGCGCAGCGGGCAGTTGTTCGAGCAGGCCATCGAGGTCGGGCGGCGGCAGCTTGCCATGGCCCGCGCCGCAGCTGCGGCCGTTGCACGCGCGCTTGCCCGCGGCTTCCTCATCGCCGCCGAGCAGGTGGTCGAACTCCTGCGCGACCAGTTCCCGGTGCGCGTCGAGTGCGTGCAGAAAAGCGCAGCAGTCGCCGTAGCCCATGGTCTGCGCGATCCAGGCCAGGTCGTCGTCGCGCGTGGGCAGCAGGTGCGTCTGCTGGTCGTCGAGGTACTGGATGCGGTGCTCGACGCGGCGCAGGAACACGTAGGCCTGCGCAAGCGCCTCGGCCGTGGCCTGCGGCATCAGCCCTGCCTGGGCCAGGCGCGGCAGGGCTTCGAGCGTGGCGCGCCGGCGCAGTTCGGGAAACTGACCGCCGCGCACCACCTGCAGCAACTGCACGATGAATTCGATCTCGCGGATGCCGCCGCGCGAGAGCTTCACGTCGTTGGCGCGCTCGGGGCGGCCGGCGCTGCGCCGCGTGGCGTGGTCGCGGATCTGGCGGTGCAGCGTGCGCAGGGATTCGAACACGTTGTAGTCCAGGTAGCGCCGGAACACGAAGGGCAGCACGATGTTGCGCAACTCGCGCACCTGCGGGTGGGCCAGGCTGGTGCGCGGCGCCACGACGCGGCTCTTGAGCCAGGCAAAGCGCTCCCATTCGCGCCCCTGCACCTGCAGATACTCTTCGAGCGCGGCGAGCGAGACGGCGGGCGGGCCGGAGTTGCCGTTAGGGCGCAAGGCCAGATCGACGCGGAACACGAAGCCGTGCTCGGTGGGCTCGCCGACCAGCTGGTAGATCGCTTTGACCGCGCGCGCGAAATACTCGTGGTTGGAGGTGCGGTTGCGCCCTTCGGCGTTGCCCGCGGTTTCACCGTCCTGCGCATAGACGTAGATCAGGTCGATGTCGCTCGAGACGTTGAGCTCGCGCGCGCCGAGTTTGCCCATGCCTATGATCCACAGCGGCACTGCGGCGCCCTCAGCCCCATCAGCCCCGCCATCCAAGCCCAGCGGCCGGCCATGGCGCTCGTCGAGCTCGGCACAGGCGTGCATGCAGGCGCGGTCGAGCGCGAACTCGGCAAGCTCCGTGGCAGCGCGGGTGATCACGGACAGCGGCGCCTGCGCCTCGCAATCGAGGCGGATCAGCCGCTCCATGACCAGTTGGCGCAGCACGCGCAAGGCCGTGCCCACGTCGTAGCCGCGCGCTTGCAGCGCCGCGAAGGCGGGCTCCAGGGTGGCATGGCATGGCGCGCCGGGGGGCAGCAGGGGGAGCTCCTGTGCGTAGCGCCGCTGCAGACGCTGGAAGAAGCGCGAGTGCTGCGCCAGGCCCGCAGTGGGCGCGGCGGTGTCAGGGCTGAGCGAGGGGTTGGTCGGCATGGCGAACGCGGCGTGCGAGAGGGAGGGGGGAAAGAGCGAGCGCAAAGACGGTTTGCCGGCGAAACAAAAACACACGAGGCGAAGGTTTCGCGCCAAGGAGCACGCCGGCCCTGCGGGTCATAATTTCGGCCACTTTACGCCCGCCAATGACAGACTCCGCCGCCCGCCCCTCGCGCGTTCTGCGCATCGTCGCCGCCAGTGCGCGCTGGGCGCTGGGCTTGTTGCTGGCCTTCTGGCTGTTGCTGGCCATCGTCTGGGCGGGTTTGCATGGCTGGATTGTGCCGCGCATCGGGGACTTTCGCGCATCCCTGGAGGCGCAAGCCACGCGCATCGTGGGGGTGCCCGTGCGCATTGGTGCGATCACGGGGCGCTCGACGGGGCTGATTCCTTCCTTCGAGCTGAGCGACGTGACGCTGCTCGACGCGCAGGGGCGGCCCGCGCTGCAGCTGCCGCGCGTGGTGCTGGCGCTGTCGCCGCGCGCCTTGCTCACACGCGGCTTCGAGCAGCTGTACCTCGAGCGCCCGCAGCTCGACGTGCGCCGCACGGCAGACGGGCGCATCCTGATCGGTGGCATCGCGCTGGCGCAAAGCGGTGGCGACAGCGCCTTTGCCGACTGGTTTTTCGCCCAGGCCGAGGTGCTGATCCGCGGCGGCAGCGTGCGCTGGTTCGACGAGCAGCAGGCGGCGCCCGCACCGCTGGAGCTGCATGAGGTCGATGTGCTGCTGCACAACCACGGCTGGCAGCACAACCTGCGTGTGGACGCCACGCCGCCGCCGGCCTGGGGCACGCGCTTCACGCTCATGGCGCGCATGCGCGCCCCGCTGCTGCATCCCCGTGACGGCCAATGGCAGCATTGGAGTGGACAGGTATTTGCCGACTTCGCACACCTCGATCTGGCACAGCTGCGCACGCAGCGTATCCTAGACGCTCCTTTAGATATAGCTAGTGGAGCAGGCAGAATGCGCCTTTGGGCCGATTTAGACCATGCAAACTTGGTGGGAGGTGTGGTCGATGTGGCTATGCACGGACTGCATGCCACCTTTGCGCCCGGGCTGCAGCCCTTGGAGCTCACCGCGCTGGCCGCCCGCATCGGTGGCCAGCGTCGCGCTGACAGCTATGCCATCTTCAGTGAAGGGCTGCGTTTCATCACCGAAAGCGGTTTGGTTTGGCCTGGCGGCAATCTGCGCTTGCAGCACACGGAGGCGACCGCGCACCTGCCTGCACGGACGCAGTTGGAGGCCGAGCGCTTGGATTTGGCGGCACTCGCACAAATTGGTGCCGACCTGCCACTCGGCGCGGCCGTGCACTCGGCGCTGCGCCGCTATCGGCCGCAAGGGCATGTAGATACGCTGCAAGCGAGCTGGCGAGGGGCGCTCGATGCGCCGACGCAATACCAGCTGCGCGGCAAGGTACGAGGTTTGGCTTTCGCCAGCCCGAGCCTGGCCGACGCGGCGGGCCAAAGCGCTTCCATCGGCATGCCAGCGTTGCGTGGAGCAACGCTGGACTTGGACCTGAGCCAAGACGGCGGGCGGGCCACTCTAGCGATCGACGATGGCGCCCTGGTGCTGCCGGGCATTTTCGAGGAGCCCGAGGTGCCCATAGACCATTTGGACGCCGAGTTGCATTGGCAGGTGCAAAGCCTGCGCAGCCAGGGGGCCAAGTCCGCCGCCTTGGCGCCCTCCATCGCACTGCAGGCGCGCAACGTGCGATTTGCCAACGCCGATATGCAGGGCGAAGCGCAGTTCAGCTGGCATACCCTCGATGGAGAAAAGAGCGCAGCCGAAGCGCGTTTGCCTGGCGTGCTTGACCTCACGGGCAGCCTGAGTCGTGCCAACGGCACGCGCGTGTGGCGCTATTTGCCCTTGGGTATTCCGGCAGAGACGCGCCACTATGTGCGTGACGCCGTGCGCGCAGGCCAGGCCAGTCGGGTGCAGTTTCGCGTGCGCGGCGACTTGCGCCACATCCCCTTCAGCGACCCGCGCCAAGGAGACTTCCACATCACGGCGCGAGTGAGCGATGTCAACTATGCCTATGTGCCTACGTCCCCAGCGGGTGCCTTGCCCTGGCCTGCCTTGACCGACTTGAGCGGCGAGCTGGTATTCGATCGCGTCAGCATGAGTGTGCGCGGCGCGAGCGGCAGCTTCGCGGGGTTCCCGACGCTACGTTTGTCCAAGGTCGAGGCGCGCCTGCCCGACCTCGAACACCCCACGGTCGGTGTGAGTGCCGACGCGCAAGGGCCCCTGCCGCAGTTGCTGCAACTCGTACGCAACTCTCCACTCGCCCGCTTGACGGGCAATGCACTCGACCAAGCCAGTGGCACGGGCAATGCGGCACTGCAATTGCACTTGCAGCTTCCGATCAGCCACATCGAACAATCCAAGGTGCAAGGAAAAATTCAGTTTGCGGGCAACGATTTGCGCATCACCCCTGACACCCCCTTGCTCACGCGCTGCGCGGGCATGGTGCAGTTCAGCGAGACGGGGTTTAGCCTGGCTGGCGTACAGGCACGCACCTTGGGGGGCGATGTGCGCCTCGAAGGCGGTATGCGTCCTGTGGTCGGGGGGGCTGCCGAGAGTGCGCCAATCCAGCTGCGCGCGCAGGGCACGGCCAGCGCGCAGGGCTTGCAACAGGCGCGCGAGCTGGGCTGGCTCGCGCAGCTCGCGCGCCACGCGAGCGGTAGTGCCGCATACACCCTGAATGTACGTGTGCGCCAGGGAGTTCCAGAGCTACAGCTCAACAGCAATCTGCAAGGAATGGCGCTGGCTCTGCCGGCGCCACTTGCCAAGCCGGCGCAGAGCAGCTTGCCATTGCACTATGAAAACCAGTTATTGCATGAGTCCATGGCGGGGGTTGGAGGCAGCCCGGCAGCGGTGCTGCGCGACCAGCTCTCCGTCGATCTGGGGGGCGTGGGCACGGCCACGTGGCAGCGTGAAATACGTGCTGGACAGACGCGCGTGCTGCGTGGCGCTATCGGTTTGGGGCTACCCCCATGGGAGAGCCCGCCCTTGCCGGCAGAAGGTGTGCGCGCCGCAGTGCAGATAGCTCGACTGGACATGGAGGCATGGGAGAAGGTGCTGACACCCCTTGATTCAAGTGCCGTGGTTGCAGCACAGGCAGCGGCCCGCAGTGCCGTTGGCATGGCGGACTACCAGCCGACGGTGCTCACCTTGCGCGCCGACGAGCTCGTCCTGCAGGGGCGCACCTTGCACCATGTGCTGCTCGCAGGGGCCCGCGACGACGCCGTATGGCGTGCCAATCTCAGCGCGGTCGAGCTCGAAGGCTACCTCGAATATCGCCCCGGTGCGCGGGAGAGCGAGGCCGCAGAGGCGGCGCCGGGCCAGCTGTACGCGCGGCTCACGCGCCTGCAACTGCCGTCCGGCGAAGCATCGCAGATCGAGGATTTGTTCGCTCAGCAACCGCGCACCCTCCCTGCGCTCGATGTGGTGGTCGACGACTTCGAGCTGCGCGGCCGCAAATGGGGTCGGCTGGAGGTGCAAGCCCAAAACCGTGGCGTGGGAAACGCAGCTTGGGAGTGGCGGCTCGCCAAGCTGAACATCACGACACCCGAAGCCAGTCTCCAGGCGACGGGCAACTGGGCATTGCTGGGCGACACGGGCGGCAAGGTCGCCAGCATGGCGCGACAACGGCGCACAGCGCTGAATTTTCGCCTCGACATCCGCAACGCTGGCGACCTTTTGGCGCGTTTTGGCATGGCCCATGTGGTGCGCCGTGGCAAAGGGTTCATGGAAGGCCAGGTGGCCTGGACGGGCGCGCCCATGAATCCAGACTACCGCAGCATGACGGGACAGGTGCATTTGGATGTGCAATCGGGCCAGTTCCTGCAGGCCGATCCTGGGCTGGCCAAGTTGTTGGGCGTATTGAGTCTGCAGGCATTGCCGCGCCGGCTGACGCTGGACTTTCGGGATGTGTTCAGCGAGGGTTTCGCCTTCGATTTCGTGCGCGGCGACGTGCGCATAGACCAAGGAGTTGCCAGCACCAACAACCTGCAAATGAAAGGTGTGAATGCCGCCGTGCTGATGGAAGGCAGTGCCGATTTGAACCGGGAAACCCAGGACTTGTATGTGGTTGTGGTACCCGAGCTCAACGCCATGACGGCCTCGCTCGTGGCCACGGCCATCAATCCCGTGGTCGGCCTGGGCAGCTTTCTTGCGCAAATGGTGCTGCGTGGCCCTTTGACGGAAAAAACCACGCGTGAATTCCACATCGACGGACCTTGGGCCGACCCGCATGTCGAGCGTGTCGCCATTCCTGCGCATGGCAAGCCGCTGCCAGGCAAAGATCCAGCAAGTCCCGCCGCTGCCGACGCACCCGCCGCGCCGGTTCCCGCTTCACCCACCACCTCGCCGCAAGGAGCACCCTCATGAAAATCGCTGCCATCCAGATGGTCTCGGGCATAGACGTCCAGAGCAACCTCGCCACCGCGCGCAGCCTGCTCGAACAGGCTGCAGCCCAAGGGGCTGAACTTGCCGTATTGCCGGAATACTTTTGCTCCATGGGACGGCGTGATGGCGACAAGCTGCAGCTGCGTGAAACGCCGGGCGACGGCCCGATACAGGACTTTCTTGCGCGCTGCGCACGCGAGTTGCAACTGTGGATCGTGGGCGGCACGCTGCCGCTTTTTGCGAGCGACGCCGAACACGTGCGCAACAGTTCGCTGGTCTATGACCCGGCGGGCCGCTGCGTGGCGCGCTACGACAAGATTCACCTCTTTCGCTTCGCCAACGGCCGCGAGCACTACGACGAAAGCCGCACCATTGAAGCCGGCACCGAGCCGGTGCAGTTCGAGCTCATGGCGCGCTCGGGCGCACGCTGGCGCGTCGGCCTGAGCGTGTGCTACGACCTGCGCTTTCCCGAGCTGTACCGCGCGCATGCGCGCGCCGGCGCCGATCTGCTGCTCGTGCCCAGCGCTTTTACCTACACCACGGGCGAGGCGCACTGGGAGATTTTGCTGCGCGCCCGCGCCATCGAGAATCTGGCCTACGTGCTCGCGCCCGCACAAGGTGGACAGCACGAAAACGGCCGCCGCACCTGGGGCCACAGCATGCTCATAGACCCATGGGGCAGCGTGCTTGGTGTGCTTGCGCAGGGCCCTGGTGTGGTGCTGGGTGAGCTCAGCGCGCCGCGCTTGCGTGAAGTACGCACGCAGCTACCCGCCCTCGAGCATCGCATCTTGCCCTGAGGCTCTGGCTCGGGTCGCGCTTCATTGGGGAGGTTCTTTGGGGGATTTTTGCGCGCCTTCGGCGACCGGGGGCGTGGCTTGCGTCGTTTCGTCGTGGCGCGGCGCCTGTCGCAGTTCCCCGCCTTTGCGACCGGAAAACATCGTCCACCAGACGATGAGCAACAACAATGCGAGCGCGAGCAGCGCTTCGAGCAAAATCATTCCCATGAGACTGAACCTCCTACGCCTTGTGGCGACGGTTGCCATTGTAGGAACGCTGGTCGCCTGCTCTACGGTACAACGTGGCTCGGGACGTTCCGACGTTTCTGCGCCGCTTATTCCACCAGCGGCCCCTGTGTCATCGAACCCCGCCCCTGCGAGCGCGGGCAAGAGCCGCTGGGTGCCCGCGTCCTGGGACGAGCTGCCCGGCTTTGCCGACGACACGCTGTATGAAGCCTGGA
The DNA here is from genome assembly GCF_003337425.1 of Extensimonas vulgaris. Lineage (GTDB taxonomy): Bacteria > Pseudomonadota > Gammaproteobacteria > Burkholderiales > Burkholderiaceae_C > Extensimonas > Extensimonas vulgaris. Next base: position 178,601 of record NZ_QPJU01000002.1, on the reverse strand, counting down.
ATGCCTGGATCAAAAGCTGCGAACGCCCTGCCCCCGCCTTTGCCCCCCTCTGCCGCGAGGTGCGCCAGCTCAGCATCGCCAGCGGCGAGGAGCAGCGCGTCTGGATGGTCGCGCGCTTGCAGCCGTATCGCATCGAGTCCGCGGATGGCAATCCGGAAGGCTTGCTGACGGGTTATTACGAGCCGCTCTTCGACGCTGCGCGCAAGCCGGGCAACGGCTTCAACGTCCCCCTCTATGGATTGCCCGCAGGGTACGGCACGCGCCGTCCTTGGTTCACGCGCCAGCAGATCGACACCCTGCCCGAAGCCCAGGCAGCGCTGCAAGGCCGCGCGATCGCCTGGCTGCGCGATCCGCTCGAGGCGCTGGCGCTGCATATCCAGGGCTCGGGTCGGCTGCGCATCACCGAGCCCGACGGCAGCGTGCGCCTGGTGCGCCTGGCCTTTGCCGGCACCAACGACCAGCCCTACCAGAGCGTGGGCCGCTGGCTGCTCGACCAAGGCCTCACGCGGGATGCCACCTGGCCCGGCATACGCGCCTGGCTGGCGCAAAACCCCACGCGAGCCAGCGAACTGCTGTGGGCCAATCCGCGCTACGTGTTCTTTCGCGAAGAGCCGCTGAGCCCGCTGGACGCGAATTTCGGCCCACGCGGCGCGCAGGGCGTGCCGCTCACGCCAGGGCGCTCGATCGCCGTCGATCGCCAGAGCATCCCCTACGGCACGCCGGTCTGGCTGGCCTCCACAGGGCCGCAGGTGCAGTTGCAGCGCCTGGTGCTCGCACAGGACACGGGCAGCGCGATCGTCGGCGCCGTGCGCGCCGACTTCTTCACCGGTTGGGGCCCCGAGGCCGGCGACCTGGCCGGGCGCCTCAAGCAAAATCTGCGCTTGTGGGTGCTGTGGCCGCGCTGAGGAATGAATCTCGTGTTGTCCCGCAGGCGGTACTGCGCGCGGGCGCCAGTGCAGTGTTTGATGCTTGATGCTTGATGCGACCAATAAAACCGATGGATTTTTGGTCAGGGCAAGGCGCAAACCGCAGCGATACCGGGTGGTATCGCGAGGATTTGCAACGCGGCCCAGGCCTAAAAGACGCGGTTTTATTTCGCAGATAGCGTCGAACACTGCACTAGCGAACATCTGCCTGCCATTGGGGACGCTGCAGAGCAACCCGTCATTGCGAGCCCCGCAGAGGCGCGGCAATCCAGTCCTGTCCACTGCCAAGAGCGCAGGCGCTGTGCGCCATGGCCTTTTGAGACGCCAGAGCGGCGTGAGCCCTCTGGATGGTGCGCGGCGCCATGATATAAATCCGCGCAATTCCATCATTCTTTTTTCTGTTTTGCTGCGGTACCTCGTCTTCTTGGGTGCGCGACGGCCCGCGTCTCTTCGGTTGTTGAGCGGGTCAGGCATGCCCTTGCCCGCTTTTCTTCTCTGCTCCCGATGAAGCGCGGTTTTTACACCATCATGGCGGCGCAGTTTTTCAGCTCGCTGGCGGACAATGCCTTGTTCGTCGCGGCTGTTGAATTGCTGCGTACCAGCGGCGCACCGGAGTGGCAGCGTGCCGCGCTGGTGCCGATGTTCGCCCTGTTTTATGTGGTACTTGCCCCCTTCGTAGGAGCCTTCGCTGACGCTCTGCCCAAGGGGCAGGTGATGTTTCTGAGCAATGCGGTCAAAGTCGTCGGGTGCATGCTGATGTTGCTTGGCGCGCATCCGCTGCTGGCCTACGCTGTGGTGGGGTTGGGCGCCGCAGCTTATTCGCCCGCCAAGTACGGCATCCTGACCGAATTGCTACCAGCCTCGCAATTGGTGCGCGCCAATGGCTGGATAGAGGGGCTCACCATCGCCTCCATCATCTTGGGTGTATTGTTGGGCGGGCAGCTCGTGGGCCCGAATTTGTCGCATTGGCTGCTTTTGTTCGATTTCCCTTTCATTGAAACCGGGGTGGACACTCCGGCCGAGTCAGCCATCGCAACCTTGATCGTCGTCTATGCGCTTGCTGCGTGGTTCAATACCCGTATCCCGCATACCGGAGTAGAGATGCGTGCACTGCGCCAGCACGCCGAGCATGGAGTGCTGCGCAGTGCACTCGCCTTGTTGCCCGATTTTTGGGATTGCAACCGGCGTTTATGGCGCGATAAATTGGGGCAAATTACGTTGGCCACGACCACTTTGTTTTGGGGTGTGGGCGGCAATCTCAAGTTCATCGTCCTGGCCTGGGCTGCGGTGGCGTTGGGGTATGACACTTCGCAGGCATCGACGCTGACAGGGGTGGTGGCGCTGGGCACGGCCATAGGAGCCGTGGTGGCATCCCTGCACATGCGCCTGGATCATGCAACGCGCGTGTTACCCATGGGGATAGGTATGGGGGTGATGCTGGTGCTGATCATTTTCATTCATCAGGTTGGCGTAGCCGTTCCATACCTGATCCTGTTGGGCGCGCTCGGTGGGGGGCTTGTGGTTCCCATGAATGCGTTGCTGCAGCACCGCGGACATCGCTTGATGGGGGCTGGGCGCTCCATTGCGGTGCAAAATTTCAACGAGCAGGCGAGTATTCTTGGTTTGGGAGTGTTCTATAGCCTGGCGCTCAAGTTGGGGTTGTCGGTATTTGGTGCCATCATGGTCTTTGGTGTGGCAGTAGCGGGGATGATGTGGTTCATTCAGCGCTGGCACGCCTACAACTGTCGGCACTATGGGCCCGAGCTCGAGCATCTATTGCGCTTGGCAAGGCAGGAAATCCATCACTGACCTCTCGCCCTGAGGGCTCATTCGGCAGCGCTTCGCGTCTATGTATCGCCGGGGTGATTATTCTTGCCGTTACCACTGCTCATGGCATGGGCTGTTTTACAAGCCCTGATCGAGGGGCTTGGGTGAGCCAGTCAAAGGGCCCCGTGTTCCCCGCCGATGGCCGCTTTGCAGTCCATCGGAGCGACGCCAAGCCAGCCGTCGCGGGTCGCGCTCGGCGCAAGTCCTGGCGGCCCATCGGAGGAATCGTTTTGCGCGGGCGGGGTTCGACGGTTTTTGTTCACAATCCGGCGCTACTCTATACAATCGCGCCCCGGTGCCAGGGCTATGCGGCCAAAGGTCGGCAAAAAGTGGCTTGTTATTGCGCCACTTCGGCTTGTTGTGGCTCCAAAGTTTGACGGGCGTCCAGTGATCGTTTGAGGCGGTCTGCGATCTACCGATAGCGAGGAGATGAATTTCCTGTGAAAACCAAAACAAGTGACTCGGGCGTGGCTAAAAATAAAAAGGCCTTGGTTGACGTGGCTGCCCCGGCGTCTGATACCGTTGCCCCTTCGCGGGAAAAAATGGCCAAAAATGGCAAGGGTGGCGTTGTGCCGCTCACCCATCTTCATGGCATTGATTCCGAAAAAAGCCCGAATCGCGCTCCTGAAACTATTCACGCTAGCTCTTCATCCATCATGTCCACTGCTGTCGTACCGCAAAAACCTGTAGCTCCCAAGAAGAATCCCAAACTTGCCGAAAACTGGAAGACCAAGCCTGCCGAGGAGTTGACGGACGAAGAAGTGCTTGCCATGCCCGAGAGCGAGTACATGAATGAAAAGCAATTGGCTTTTTTCCGCCACAAATTGCTGCGCCTGCGCCAGGAAATCCTCCACAGCGCGGACGAAACTACCGAGCATCTGCGTGAAGAAACGGTGGTCGTTCCCGATCCCGCGGACCGGGCAACCATAGAAGAAGAGCATGCCCTCGAGCTCAGGACACGCGATCGCGAACGCAAACTGCTCAAAAAAATCGAACAATCGCTCGCGCGCATCGATTCCGGCGACTATGGGTATTGCGCCGAAACGGGGGAGCCTATCGGTGTCGGCCGGCTGATTGCGCGTCCCACCGCCACCCTGTCGCTCGAAGCGCAGCAACGGCGTGAACTCAAGCAAAAACTGTTTGGAGACTGACCCGTTTTCGGCCTTCATGATGCACAAGGCTTTGCTGGCCGCACCATGCCATGAGTAAGGAAGAATCTTCCCGCGGGGGGCTGCTTTCCAAGGTGGTGCGATTCGTTCGCAACCCTACCGTGCCCTGGTCAGAGCTCGATGCACTGGAAAACGAGCATGCGGGCGACTACAGCAAACAAGCGCTCAAGGAGTTGCTGGAGCGCAAGCGGCGCAATGATTTCGTGCGACGCAGGGAGTTCGCCCAATTGCGTCAGCTGCGGCAGCGCGACGCCAAACAGCAGCAGCGCAGTGAGGAGCAGGCTACAGCGCCGTCTTTCCATGGTGAGCCGCATTCGCCCGGCGAGCGTGCCGTAACCTTGCAGAAAATCGATGAAATCGAAGCGCAAATGTCGCAGCAATGGTGGAAGACGCCCGACGTGCGCGTGGGCCCGGTGCCCGATCTTCCTGCGCAGGCCCCTGCTATGCCGGCTTCAGCGGGGGGTGCTGAAAGTGCGGCGCAAGCCTTCGCGCCGACCGAGGCAATGGCCTTGTCTGCCGTGATCGGGGAGGACGGTGAAATTGGCGGCTCGACGGGCGCTGCGATGCACGCAAACGCGGGCTCAGTTGCTGAGCCGGGCTTGGGGCAGCAGCAAGCGCAGGCGGGTCAGATCATGTGCCAAGGCTCTGAAGCCCAGGTGCCCGGCGGGGCAGGGTTGCCGCCAGAGAAGTTCGTTCACCTCCCTGAACTCGAAGAAGCCGCAATCCAATTTGCTCAAGGCGATTTGGCAAGCGCCGAGAGGTCTTTGCTGGATATTCTGGCGCAGCAAAGGCCCGATGAGCCGGCGCAGTCGCACCACGCCGAGGTCTGGATGGCTCTGTTTGACCTGTACCGGGTGACCGGTCAAGCCGAGCGGTTCGAATCATTGGCGATTGATTTCGCAGCCCGTTTCGGTCGTTCGGCGCCTTTGTGGTTTTCTTGGTCCGGCGATCGATTGTTGGCCGGCGCCGCAGGTGCGACAAATGCCGGCGCTCACAGGGGCTTCCATTGGCATGCGCCATCGACCCTGACCGTTTCGGCGCTTGCCGCTCTGCGCAATGCGCTGCCATCAGCGGCGCGGCCGTGGACGCTGGTTTGGTCGCGCGTCAAGGCCATAGATGAAGAGGCCGTGCCGGTTTTGACGGAGTTGTTTGGCTGCTGGGCACAGGATTCGACGGCCCAGTTCGTATTCGAGGGTGTGCAGGCGCTGCAATTTTTACTTGCAGACAAAACCCCTTCGGGGGAAAAGAGCCAGACGGGCCACTGGTGGCTGCTGCGCATGGCATTGTTGCGCCTCATGGGGCGCATAGACGAATTCGAGCTGGTCGCGCTCGACTATTGCGTCACTTTCGAGGTGTCCCCGCCCGCCTGGGAAGCGCCGCGCTGCAGCTACGCCGACGGCGAGGAGGCTGATTCGGCGCCCTCGCACGATGCCCCTCCCTCAGAAGATTTTTTCGAGAGCACTACTGGCGCTTTTTCGCTTCCTGCACCGCTTGATCCCGGCCCCATGGCATCGCTCAGCGGTGAGGTCGAGGGCGATGCGACGCCATTGTTGACGCCGCTGGAAGCGCAAATGCAAGCAGGCATACCTTTGGTCATCGATTGCGAACACCTCATACGCATGGATTTCGCTGCGGCCGGGACGCTGCTCAATTGGGTGGCCGAGCAGCAATCGAAAGGCCATCAGGTGCAATTGGACAAGCTGCACCGCTTGGTGGCAATTCTGTTCAACGTGATCGGCGTCGATGAGCATGCCTGGGTGGTGGTGCGTAAAAATTGACTTTTGCTGATTGCGGCAGCACGTGTGCCGGCCCATGGGCATGAAAAGCCCGCGCTCTCAACGATCGGCGTTCCGGCGGCTTGTCTGCAGACGCTGCACCCTCATCTAAACCCACTATGCAAGCTTCGACCGAATTTCCCACCTTCCACGGCACCACCATCCTGTGCGTGCGCCGCCAAACCGCCGATGGCGTGCAGGTTGCCCTGGGCGGCGACGGCCAGGTCACGCTGGGCAACATCGTCGTCAAAGGCACGGCGCGCAAGGTGCGCAAGCTGCACCACGGCAAGGTGCTGGCGGGCTTTGCTGGGGCCACGGCCGATGCCTTCACGCTGTTCGAGCGCTTCGAGGCCAAACTCGAAAAGCACCAGGGCCACCTGGTGCGCGCCGCGATCGAGCTCACCAAGGACTGGCGCACTGACCGCGTGCTGCGCCGCCTCGAAGCCATGCTGGCCGTGGCCGACCGCGAGGCCTCGCTGATCATCACGGGCAACGGCGACGTGCTCGAGCCCGAGCATGGCATCGTCGCCATAGGCTCGGGCGGTGCCTACGCGCAGTCTGCGGCCAAAGCCTTGCTCGACCATACCGAACTGCCCGCGCACGAGGTCGTGAAAAAATCGCTGGAGATCGCCGGCGAGCTGTGCATCTACACCAACATGCACCACACCATAGAGACGCTGTGAATCCGGCAGTCTGCGGAATGCCTCTGTTTTGATAGCTGCTTGCGCTTGATACATCAGCGCATTCGGCACTTTTGATACAAATTTTTATGTCGTCCATGACCCCCCAGGAAATCGTCTCCGAGCTCGACCGCCACATCGTCGGCCAGGCGGCGGCCAAGCGTGCCGTGGCGATCGCGCTGCGCAACCGCTGGCGCCGCCAGCAGGTCGACGCGGGCCTGCGCCAGGAGATCACGCCCAAGAACATCCTCATGATCGGCCCCACGGGCGTAGGCAAGACCGAGATCGCGCGGCGCCTCGCGCGCCTGGCCGACGCGCCTTTCATCAAGGTCGAGGCCACCAAGTTCACCGAGGTCGGCTACGTGGGCAAGGACGTGGACAGCATCGTGCGCGACCTCGCCGAAGTCGCCGTCAAGCAGATGCGCGAGGCGGAGATGCGCAAGGTGCGCACCCTGGCCGAAGACGCTGCCGAGGAACGCATCCTCGACGTGCTGGTGCCGCCCGCGCGCACCGGCGCCGAGCCCGCCGACAGCACCGCGCGCCAGGTGTTTCGCAAGAAGCTGCGCGAGGGCCTGCTCGATGACAAGGAAGTGGACATCGAGCTTGCCGAAAGCCGGCCCACGCTTGAAATCATGGGCCCGGCGGGCATGGAGGAAATGGCCGAGCAATTGCGCGGCATGTTCAGCCAGCTCGGCCAGGACAAGCGCCGCACACGCCGCCTCAAGATCGCCGAGGCGCGCAAACTGCTGACCGAGGAGGAGGCCGCCAAGCGCGTCAACGAGGAGGAAATCCGCACGCGCGCGCTCGCCAATGCCGAGCAAAACGGCATCGTCTTCATCGACGAGATCGACAAGGTCGCCGCGCGCCAGGAAACGAGCGGTGCTGACGTCTCGCGCCAGGGCGTACAGCGCGACCTACTGCCGCTCGTGGAAGGCACCACGGTGTCCACCAAGTACGGCATGGTCAAGACCGACCACATTTTGTTCATCGCTTCGGGCGCGTTCCACCTCGCCAAGCCGAGCGATCTGATCCCCGAGCTGCAGGGGCGCTTTCCGATCCGCGTCGAGCTCGAATCGCTCTCGGTGCAGGACTTCGAGGCCATCCTCACGCAGACGCACGCCAGCCTGGTCAAGCAATACCAGGCGCTGCTCGCCACCGAGGGCGTGCGGCTGGAGTTTCTGCCCGAAGGCATCACGCGCCTCGCGCACATCGCCTTCGAGGTCAACGAGCGCACCGAGAACATCGGCGCGCGCCGCCTGGCCACGGTGCTGGAGCGGCTGCTCGACGAGGTCAGCTTCGAGGCCACGCGCCTTGCAGGCCAGACCGTGACCATAGACGCCGCCTACGTCGATGCCCGGCTGCAAAGCCTGAGCCAGAACGAAGACCTGTCGCGCTACATCCTCTGAATCCCGCGCGCGGGTCAGGTGCCCCGGAGCTTGCGCGCCGAGCACGGCGCCGTGGGGTGCAGCCCGCCATGCCTTCTGGCTGGGCCGGCCTCGCGGCCGCCCCCTTTTCTGAATGTGCCACATGCAAAGCCTGCGCTAAGTGCCTATACGGCAATGGTTTTTCTTTTTCCGCTGTTTGCATTCGGCGGATAAGTCCTTGATTTCATTACAAAAAAATCCCGCAAGGGCCCTTGCGCGGCCGGCGTTTCCTGCTACAGTGCAAAAAAGTGCAATGAAGTGGTGAAAAGTGCCATAAATCCCCGATTCCTGGGGTGCAGTGGCTTCAACCGAGCTGGGGAATCTTCGTCGTGTTCCAGGGTGCCTCGTCGCTGAGTCTCGATGCCAAGGGGCGGCTGTCCGTGCCGACCCGGCACCGCGACGTCCTGCTCGCGACGGCGGCAGGCCAGCTCACGATCACCAAGCACCCGCACGGCTGCCTGATGGTGTTCCCGCGCCCCGAGTGGGAAAAGTTCCGCGAACGCATTGCCCAGCTGCCCATGTCGGCGCAGTGGTGGAAGCGCATCTTCCTGGGCAACGCAATGGACGTGGAAATGGACGCCACGGGCCGCGTGCTGATTTCGCCCGAACTGCGTGCGGCCGCCGGCATCAGCAAGGAATCCATCCTGCTGGGCATGGGCAGCTACTTCGAGCTCTGGGACAAGGCCAGCTACGACGCGCAGGAAGCGCAGGCCATGCAGGGCGAGATGCCCGACGTCTTCAAAGATTTTTCTTTCTGAGGCGCGTGGTGAGTCGGGAGTTACAACACACCACGGTCCTGCTCGAAGAGGCCGTGCAAGCCCTGTTGGGCGGCGCGGGCCCCGCACCTGCGGGCCTGTGGGTCGATGCGACCTTCGGCCGCGGCGGCCACGCGCGGCGCATTTTGCAGCGCCTGGGGCCGCAGGCGCGCCTCTTGGCGTTCGACAAAGACCCCGAGGCCGTCGCCGCGGCAGCGCAGATCGACGACGCGCGCTTTGCCATCCGCCACGAGGGGTTTGCGCACCTGGCCGACTTGCCCGCGGGCAGCGCCTGCGGCGTGCTGATGGATCTGGGCGTGAGCTCGCCGCAGCTCGACGCGGCCAAGCGCGGCTTCAGTTTTCGTTTCGATGGGCCGCTGGACATGCGCATGGACCCCACGCGCGGCCAGAGCGTGGCGCAGTGGCTGGCCGAGGCCGATGAGGGCCAGATTGCGGAGGTGGTACGTGATTACGGCGAAGAACGGTTTGCTGGCGCCATTGCAAAGGCGATTGTTGCTCGGCGCGCGCAGCAGGGAGCGCTCACGCGCACCGGCGAGCTCGCCGAACTCGTGGCTGGCGCGGTCAAGACCCGCGAGCCCGGCCAGCACCCTGCCACGCGCACCTTTCAGGCTTTTCGGATTTTCATCAACGCCGAACTGCAGGAGCTGCAGCAGGCGCTAGAGGCGAGCCTCAGGGTGCTTGCGCCGGGCGGGCGGCTCGTGGTGATCAGCTTCCATTCGCTCGAAGACCGCATCGTCAAGCAGTTCATCGCGCACCACTCCAAGGAGGTGTTCGACCGGCGCACGCCGTTTGCCGCGCCTGCGCCGCTGCGCCTCAAGGCATTGGGGCGCATACGCCCTGGCGCGGCCGAGCTCGCCGCGAACCCGCGCGCGCGCAGCGCCATCCTGCGCGTGGCCGAGCGTACGGAGGTGCCCGCATGACGCGCCTGAACCTCGTGCTGCTGCTCGCGGTGTTGGCCAGCGCGTTTTACGTGGTCAACCTGCAGTACGAATCGCGGCGCCTGTTCACCGAACTCGACCGCGCCAAGGCCGAGGCGCGGCGCCTCGAGACCGAGCACCAGCGCCTGCAGGTCGAAAAGCGCGCACAGGCCACGCCGCTGCGCGTGGAAAAAATCGCGCGCACGCAGCTGCAGATGCGCACCGCGACGCCGGCGATCACGCAGTACGTAGCCGATCCGGCGGCGGAGTCCGTGGCTAGCTCCGCGGCTGGGTCGGCGCCAGCGCAGCGTGGAGGCCAGCCATGAGCCGCAGCGTGTGTTATGGCTCCAGCCCTTTGCTGACCAGCCGCACTCCGCTGTGGCGCAGCAAGTTCATCGTCGCGCTGCTCGCGCTGGGCTTCGTCGGCTTGGCGGCACGCGCGGCCTATGTGCAGGTGGTCGCGAACGACTTTTTCCTGCGCCAGGGCGAGGTGCGCTTTGCGCGCACGCTCGAATTGCCCGCGCACCGCGGCCGCATCCTGGACCGCAACGGCCTGCTGCTCGCGTCGAGCGTGCCCGCGGCGAGCATCTGGGCCATTCCCGAGGACGTGGAGCAGGACGACCCCGAGGTGCGCGCCAAGCTGCCCAAGCTGGCGCAGCTGCTGGGGATGTCGCTCGCGGATTTGCAGCGCAAGCTGGCCGACGAGGACAAGACCTTCGTCTGGATCAAGCGCCAGCTCGACTGGGACGTGGGCCAGCAGATCGTCGCGCTCGATCTCAAGGGGATCTATTTGCGCAAGGAATACAAGCGCCAGTACCCCGAGGGCGAGGCGGCCGCGCATATCGTGGGCTTCACCAACGTCGAAGACCAGGGCCAGGAGGGTATGGAGCTGATCTTCAACCAAGACCTCGCGGGCAAGCCCGGCTCGCGCCGCGTGATCAAAGACCGCATGGGGCGCATCGTCGAAGGCGTGGGCGAGGACGTGCCGCCCGTGGATGGGCGCGACATCCAGCTCTCCATAGACAGCAAGGTGCAGTTCTTTGCCTACCAGAAGCTGCGCGACCAGGTGCAGGAGCACAAGGCCAAGGCCGGCAGCGTGGTGGTGCTGGACGCGCACACGGGCGAGGTGCTGGCGCTGGCCAATTACCCGAGCTACGTGCCCGACGATCGCCGCAACCTCACGGGCGAGCAGCTGCGCAACCGCGCGCTCACCGATGTATTCGAGCCCGGCTCGACCATGAAGCCCTTCACCATAGGCCTGGCGCTCGAAACCGGGCGCGTGCGGCCCGACACCATCATCGACACCAACCCCGGGCGCATCACCATCACGGGCTCGACGATTTCGGACACGCATAACTACGGCGTGCTCACGGTGCAAGGCGTGATCCAGAAGTCGAGCAACGTGGGCACGACCAAGATCGCGATGCAGATGTCGCCGCGCGAGATGTGGGAAACCTTCTCGGCCGCGGGCTTCGGGCAAAAGCCGCAGCTCGCGTTTCCGGGCGTGGTCAGCGGGCGCCTGCGCCCCTACAAGACCTGGCGCCCGATCGAGCAGGCCACCATGTCCTATGGCTACGGGCTTTCGGCCAGCCTGTTCCAGATGGCGCGCTCGTACACCGTGTTTGCCAATGGCGGGCGCGTGATTCCGGCCACCCTGCTCAAGAGCAGCACGCCCGCGGTCGGCGTGCCGGTGTTTTCCGAGCACACGGCCGACGAGATTCGCAAAATGCTGCAAATGGCCGCCGGCCCGGGCGGCACGGGGCAGAAGGCGCAGACCGTGGGCTACTCGGTGGGCGGCAAGTCGGGCACGGCGCGCAAGCAGCAGGGCAAGGGCTACGCCTCCGGCAAGTACCGTTCGTGGTTCACCGGCATGGCGCCGATCGACAAGCCGCGCATCATCGTCGCGGTGATGATCGACGAGCCGAGCAATGGCCAGGTCTATGGCGGCCTGGTCGCCGCGCCGGTGTTCAGCGTGGTGGTGCAGCAGACGCTGCGCCTCATGGGCGTGCCGCCCGACATGGACGTGAAGCCGCAGATCGTCGCCGACGTGGAGGAGCCGCTGTGATGCGCATACTCCAAAGCGCCTCCGAGGCCGTGCAATGGCTGCGCACGCTGCTTGCGCCCGGCCGCGGCACGCTGCAGACCGACAGCCGGCAGATTGCGCCCGGCGACGCCTTCATCGCCTGGCCTGGCGCCGCGACCGACGGGCGTGCGCACGTGGCCGATGCCCTCGCGCGCGGCGCTGCGGCCTGCCTGGTCGAGCAAGAGGGCGTGGAGGCGTTTGCGCTCGATGCGCGCCACCCCGACGCCGCCATCGCGGCGCTGCGCGGGCTCAAGGCCGCGACCGGCGAGATCGCCGCGCAGTGGTTCGGCCACCCCTCGGCAGAACTCGACGTGATCGCCATCACGGGCACCAACGGCAAGACCAGCACCGCTTGGTGGCTCGCGCATGCACTCTCGAAAAAGGAGCTGCATGGGCACACTGGATGCGGGCTCATAGGCACTTTGGGCATAGGAACGCCGGGCCAGCTCGAAGGCTCTGGCCTGACCACGCCCGACCCCGTGCGGCTGCAGCGCGCGCTGCGCCAGATGGCCGACCAAGGGCTCGCGGCCTGTGCCATCGAGGCGTCCTCGATCGGCCTGGCCGAGCAGCGCCTCGCGGGCACGCGCATCCGCGTGGCGGTGTTCACCAACTTCACGCAAGACCACCTCGACTACCACGGCGACATGGACGCCTACTGGCGCGCCAAGCGCGCGCTGTTCGACTGGCCGGGGCTGCAGGCCGCGGTGATCCACCTCGACGACGCCCAGGGTGCGCGCCTGCACGCCGAGCTCGAAGGCGCAGCGCTCGACCTCTGGGGCGTGTCCGTGCCTTTGGCGCAGCAGCCGCCTGCCGCAGGCGCACGCCTGTGGGCGCAAGACCTGCACTTCGGCGCGCAAGGCATCGCCTGCACGGTGTGCGAAGGCACCGCGCGCCACCCCTGGCAGCCGCGCGTGGTGGGGCGCTACAACCTGCAGAACCTGCTGGGCGTGCTCGCCGTGCTGCGCAGCCTGGGCGTGCCGCTGCCCGAGGCGCTGCGCGTGTGTGCGGCGCTGCCGCCCGTGCCCGGGCGCATGCAGCAGGTGCCGGGCAGCGGCGCCGAGCATGGGCAGCCGCTCGTGGTGGTCGATTACGCGCACACGCCGGACGCGCTCGAGCAGGTATTGCTGGCGCTGCGCCCCGTGGCGCAGGCGCGCGGCGGGCAGCTGTGGTGCGTGTTCGGCTGCGGCGGCGAGCGCGACGCGGGCAAGCGCCCGCAGATGGGCGCCGTGGCGCAGCACCGCGCCGATTGGGTGGTGGTGACGAGCGACAACCCGCGCGGCGAAGACCCGGCGGCCATCATTCACCAGATCCTGCTCGGCACGATCGCGGGCGAGACCGTGCGCGCCGAGCCCGACCGTGCCGCCGCGATCGCGCTCGCGCTGGCCGAGGCCGACGCTGCCGACGTGGTGCTGATCGCAGGCAAGGGCCACGAGGACTATCAAGAAATCGCGGGCCGGCGTGTGCCGTTTTCCGATCTGGCGCAGGCGCAGGCCGCGCTCGCTGCGCGTGGGGGTTCGGCATGATGCGGCTGCAGCAGGCTTTCGACTTCATCCGTGCGCGCATTCCTGCGGCGCGGCTCGTGGGCGTGGATACGGCGGGCGCGGCGGCCATCGAACTGCAGCGCGTGCACACCGACACGCGCACGCTGCAGCCGGGCGACCTGTTCGTCGCGCTGCGCGGCGCGCGTTTCGACGCGCACGACTTTCTGCCCCAGGCGCGCGCGCAAGGGGCCGTGGCCGTGGTGGCCGAGCGCGGGATCGAGGCCGCGGGCCTGCCCGGCATCGAAGTGCCCGACAGCACGGCCGCGCTGGGCGCGCTCGCCGCGGGCTGGCGCGCACAGTTCACGCTGCCGCTGATCGCCGTCACCGGCAGCAACGGCAAGACCACGGTGACGCAGATGATCGCGTGCATCCTCGCCGCCAACGCGGGCGAGGCGGCCTTTGCCACGCGCGGCAACCTCAACAACGCCATCGGCGTGCCGCAGACCCTGCTGCGCCTCACGGCCGCGCACCGCGTGGGCGTGGTCGAGCTGGGCATGAACCACCCCGGCGAAATCGCCTACCTGGCCGAGCTGGTGCGCCCCACGGTGGCGCTGGTCAACAACGCGCAGCGCGAGCACCTCGAATTCATGCACACCGTGGAGGCCGTGGCGCGCGAAAACGGCGCCGTGCTGGCCGCGCTGCCCCAGAGCGGCGTGGCCGTGTTCCCGGCGCAGGACGACTACACGCCGCTGTGGCGCAGCCTGGCCGCGGGGCGGCGCTGCCTTACGTTCGGCGGCGCCGGGGCCGATTTCGAGTGCCTGCGCGCCACTTGGGAGCTGACAGAGGCGCCGGAGCAGCCGGGCGCGCAGCAAGCCGCCTGGAGCGTGCAAATGCGCACGCCCACCGGGCCGCTCGCCTGCCGGCTGCACATCGCCGGGCGCCACAACGTGACGAATGCGCTCGCCGCCGCAGCCTGCGCGTTCGCTGCCGGTGTGCCGCCGGACGCCATCGCGCAGGGGCTCGCGGCCTTTCGGCCTGTGGCGGGGCGCTCGCGCGCGTTTGGCCTGCAGCTGGGCGGGCGCGAGATCACGGTGGTCGATGACAGCTACAACGCCAACCCGGACTCGGTGCGCGCGGCCATCGCCGTGCTCGCCGAGCTGCCCGCGCCGCAGTTGCTCGTGCTCGGCGACATGGGCGAAGTGGGCACGCAAGGCCCGCAGTTCCACGCCGAGGCCGGCGCCCAGGCGCGCGCCGCGGGCATCACCAGGCTTTATGCGCTGGGCGAACTGGCCGCACACGCGGTGCGCGCCTTCGACCCCGAAGGGCGCGGCGCGGGCCGGCATTTCGACCACATGGCCGCCTTGCAGGAGGCCGTGCGCGCGGCTTTGCCCGATTTGGGCAGCGTGCTCGTGAAAGGATCGCGTTTCATGAAAATGGAACAGGTGGTGCAGGCCCTAGGAGCCTGTCGGACTTTGGGCGTCGATAGCGAGAATGGGCCCCAGCAAGGCCAGTTTTTGCCGGATTCGCCGCCCCATAGCGGGACTATGGGGCAAGAAGACGGTAAAAAATGGGCCGCTGCGGCGCATTCGCAGCCGACGATTCCAAAGTCCGACAGGCTCCTAGAGGCCAGCCCTGGGGCCGCCGCGCCCACGCCAGCTGCTGCAGCATCCCCCACTTCCCCCACTTCATCCCCCGCCGGGGCCGCAGGTGCCGCATGCTGATCTGGCTCGCGCAATGGCTGCAGGGCTGGTCGGCCGAGTTCGGGTTCCTGCGCGTGTTTCAGTACCTGAGCTTTCGCGCCGTGATGGCCGCGCTCACGGCGCTGCTCATCGGGCTGGCCGCGGGGCCCAAGGTGATCCGCATCCTCACCGCGCTCAAGATCGGCCAGCCCGTGCGCGAGTACGCGATGCAGTCGCACCTCGTGAAAAGCGGCACGCCCACCATGGGCGGGGTGCTGATTCTGCTCGCGCTCACGGCGTCCACGCTGCTGTGGGCCGACCTGTCGAACCGCTTCGTCTGGATCGTGCTCGTGGTCACGCTGGGCTTTGGCGCGATCGGCTGGGTGGACGACTGGCGCAAGGTGGTGCGCAAAGACCCCGAGGGCATGCGCTCGCGCGAGAAGTATTTCTGGCAATCGATGATCGGCCTGCTCGCGGCGCTGTACCTGGTGTTCGCCATTTCCGGCAATTCCAACGCGCGCGTGCTCGAGCTGTTCATTACCTGGGTGCAGTCGGGCTTTGCGCTCGACCTGCCGCCCAAGGCCGGGCTGCTGCTGCCGTTTTTCAAGGAAGTCAGCTACCCGCTGGGCGTGTGGGGCTTCGTCGTGCTGACCTACCTGGTCATCGTCGGCGCGAGCAACGCCGTGAACCTCACCGACGGGCTCGACGGCCTGGCCATCATGCCGGTGGTGCTGGTCGGCTCGGCGCTCGGGGTGTTCGCCTACGTCGTGGGCAATGCGGTGTATTCCAAATACCTGTTCTTTCCGCACATTCCGGGTGCGGGCGAGCTGCTGGTGTTCTGCGCTGCCATCGCGGGCGCGGGGCTGGCCTTCTTGTGGTTCAACGCCTACCCGGCCAAGGTGTTCATGGGCGACGTGGGCGCGCTCTCGCTCGGGGCGGCGCTGGGCACGGTGGCCGTGATCGTGCGCCAGGAGATCGTGCTCGCCGTGATGGGCGGCATCTTCGTCGTCGAGGCGCTCTCGGTGATGCTGCAGGTGGGCTGGTTCAAGTTCACCAAAAAACGCTATGGCGCAGGCCGGCGCCTGTTCCAGATGGCGCCGCTGCACCACCACTTCGAGAAAAAAGGCTGGAAGGAAACGCAGGTCGTGGTGCGCTTTTGGATCATCACCATGCTGCTGTGTCTGGTGGGGCTTTCGACCCTGAAATTGCGATGAACAGCCCTGCCACCACTTCCATTGCCCAGCATACCCCGGCGCTCGCGCGTTGGCAGGGCGCGCGCGTGCTCGTGCTGGGCCTGGGCGCCTCAGGACTGGCGATGGCGCGCTGGTGCGCGCGCTGCGGCGCGCTGGTCACGGTGGCCGACACGCGCGCTGCACCGCCGCAGCTCGCCACGCTGCGCGCCGAGCTGCCGCAGGCCGCATTCGTGAGCGGCGCGCTGGACGCGGCGCTGCTGCGCGGCCAGGGCTATGCCGCGGTGCTGCGCTCGCCGGGGCTGAGCCCGGCGTCGATCGCTCCTATCGTGGAAGCTGCCAGCGCAGAATCCATCAGCGTTTGGGGCGAGTTGGACTTGTTTTCTGAAGGCTTGCAGGCGCTGCGTGCGCAGACTGGCTACGCGCCCGCCGTGCTGGCCATCACGGGCACCAATGGCAAGACCACGGTGACCTCGCTGACCGGCCAGCTCGTGGAGCGTGCCGGCAAGAGCGTGGCCGTCGCGGGAAATATCGGGCCGACGCTGCTCGACACCTTGAGCGAGCGCATGGACGCGGGCCGCCTGCCCGAGGTCTGGGTGCTCGAGCTCTCGAGCTTCCAGCTCGACGGCGTACAGGGCTTCGAGCCCACGGCGGCCGCGGTGCTCAACGTCACGCAAGACCACCTCGACTGGCACGGCAGCCTGCAAGGCTACGCGGCGGCCAAGGCGCGCATCTTTGGTCAGCACGCGCTCATGGTGCTCAACCGCGAAGACCCGCTGGTGATGCAGATGCTGCCCGCGGCTGTTTCTGCGGCCTCCAGCACTGTCGCATCGAACGCTAGCGCGCGCAAAACGCGGCCGCAAACAGCGCCGCAGCGCGCCTACCTGACCTTCGGCGGCGACTTGCCGCGCCGCGCCGGCGACTTCGGCATCGAGGTGGTGCACGGCATGGCCTGGCTCGTGCGTGCGCAGCCGCACGAAAACGCCGAAAACGCCGCGCCGCGCCGCCGTGCGCGTACTGAATCAGGGGCCGACGCACAGGCGCCGCTGCCGCTGCAGCGCCTCATGCCCGCCGACGCGCTGCGCATCCGCGGGCGCCACAACGCCGTGAACGCGCTCGCCGCGCTGGCGCTCGCAACTGCCGCGGGCTGTGCGCTCGCGCCCATGCTCTACGGCCTGCGCGCATACCGCGGCGAGCCGCACCGCGTGGAGCCCGTGGCCATCGTCGCCGGGGTCGAGTATTTCGACGACAGCAAGGGCACCAACGTGGGTGCGACCGTGGCCGCGCTCAGCGGCCTCGGGGCCGAGCGCCGCATCGTGCTGATTTTGGGCGGCGAGGGCAAGGGGCAGGACTTCACGCCGCTCGCGCCGCCCGTGGCGCGGCACGCGCGCGCCGTGCTGCTGATCGGCCGCGATGCGCCGCGCATCCGCGCCGCGCTGCAGGGCACGGGCGTGCCGCTGCTCGACGCTGCGAGCCTGCCCGAAGCCGTGCAGCAGGCCGCGCAGTGCGCGCAAGCGGGCGACGCCGTGCTGCTCTCGCCGGCCTGCGCGAGCCTGGACATGTTCCGCGACTACGCGCACCGCGCCGAAGTGTTCCGCGCGGCGGTGCGCGCGCTGGCCTTGAACATGGGACAAGACGTGGAGGGCATGGCATGAGCCGCGTGCTCGAATCCATGAGTCTCTGGCAGCGTTTTGCCGCCTGGGCTGGCACGCGCTTCGGCGGCCTGTCGACGCAGGCCGCCAATCGTCTGCCCGTGCGCGTGGGCGGCACCGAGTACCGCCAGACCAGCGCCACGCCCGCGCGCGTGCTGGGGTTCGATCAGACCTTGCTGTGGGTGGTGGTTGCGCTGCTCGCCTGGGGGCTGGTGATGGTGTATTCGGCCTCGATCGCGCTGCCCGACAACCCGCGCTTCGGCAAGATCGCGCACACGCATTTCATCATGCGCCACGCGATTGCGCTGGGCCTGGGTTTTGTTGCGGCGCTGCTGGCGTTTCAGGTGTCCATGGACACCTGGGAGCGCGTCGCGCCCTGGCTGTTCATCGCCGCGCTGATGCTGCTCATCCTCGTGCTGATCCCGCACGTGGGCACGGTGGTCAACGGCGCGCGCCGCTGGCTGCCGCTGGGCATCATGAATTTCCAGCCGTCCGAGCTCGCCAAGCTCGCCGTGGTGATCTACGCGAGCGACTACATGGTGCGCAAGATGGAGGTCAAGGAGCGCTTTTTCCGCGCCGTGCTGCCCATGGGCGCGGCCGTGGCCGTGGTGGGCATGCTGCTGCTGGCCGAGCCCGACATGGGCGCGTTTCTGGTGATCGCCGTGATCGCCATGGGCATTTTGTTCCTCGGCGGGGTGAATGCGCGCATGTTCTTCGTGATCGCGCTGATCCTCGTCGTGGCCTTCGGGCTCATGATCGGCCTGTCGCCGTGGCGGCGCGAGCGCATCTTTGCCTACCTCGACCCGTGGAGCATGGAGCACGCGCTGGGCAAGGGCTATCAGCTCTCGCACGCGCTGATCGCCATCGGCCGCGGGCGCATCTTCGGCGTGGGCCTGGGCAACAGCGTGGAAAAGCTCAACTGGCTGCCCGAGGCGCACACCGACTTCCTGCTCTCGGTGATCGGCGAAGAGTTTGGCCTCGTCGGCGTGCTGACGCTGATCGTGCTCTTTTTCTGGCTGACGCGCCGCATCATGCACATAGGCCGCCAGGCGATCGCGCTGGACCGCGTGTTCGCGGGCCTGGTCGCGCAGGGTGTGGCGATCTGGTTCGGCTTTCAGAGCTTCATCAACATGGGCGTGAACCTCGGCGCCCTGCCCACCAAGGGCCTGACGCTGCCGCTCATGAGCTTCGGCGGCTCGGCCATCCTCATGAACCTCGTGGCGCTCGCGGTGGTGCTGCGCGTCGACTACGAGAATAAGCTCCTGATGAGAGGGGGCCGCGTATGACGCGCAAAACCGCCCTCATCATGGCCGGCGGCACGGGCGGGCATATCTTCCCGGGCCTGGCCGTGGCGCAGGCGCTGCGTGCGCGCGGTTTTGCCGTGCACTGGCTGGGCGCGCCCGGCAGCATGGAAGAGCGCCTCGTCGTACCGCAGGGCTTTGCTTTTGAGGCGGTGGATTTTTCCGGCGTGCGCGGCAAGGGCCTCGGCACGCTGGCGCGCCTGCCGGGGCGCCTGTTGCGTGCGCTCGCGCAGGCACGCGCGGTGCTGCGCCGCGTGCAGCCTGGCGTGGTCGTGGGGCTGGGCGGCTACATCAGCTTTCCGGGCGGGCTCATGGCCGCGCTTGCGCGCACGCCGCTGGTGCTGCACGAGCAAAACTCCATCGCTGGCATGGCAAACAAGCTACTCGCGCGCCTTGCGCAGCGCGTGTTCACGGCCTTCCCCGATGCGCTGCCGGGTGCGCAGTGGGTGGGCAACCCCTTGCGCGAAGCGTTTTTGCAGCAGCCCGCGCCTGCCGCGCGCTTTGCCGGTCGCAGCGGCCCGCTGCGGCTGCTCGTGGTGGGCGGCAGCCTGGGCGCGCGTGCACTCAACGAGATCGTGCCGCAGGCGCTCGCGCTGATCCCGCCCGAAGTGCGTCCGCAAGTCACGCACCAAAGCGGCGCGGCGCAGCTCGAAGCCCTGCGCGCGCACTACGCGGCCGCAGGCGTGCAGGCCGAACTCACACCCTTCATCGACGACACGGCAAGCGCGTTTGCCGCCGCCGACGTGATCGTCTGCCGCGCCGGCGCGAGCACCGTGACCGAGATCGCCGCCGTGGGCGCGGCCGCGATCTTCGTGCCCTTTCCGTTCGCGGTCGATGACCACCAGACGCGCAACGCGCGCTTTCTTGTCGATGCGGGCGGCGGCTGGCTCGTGCCACAACAGGATTTGACCCCCGAAAAACTCGCCAAGATGCTATCGAATCTAGATCGCCTTACGCTCATGAATACTGCGCAAAAGGCCAAAATGATGCAAAAAACCGAGGCCACGCAAGCCATCGTCGCCGCGTGCGAGGAGCTCGCCGCATGCGAGGAGTTCGCTGCATGAAGCACGCCATACGCCACATCCACTTCGTCGGCATAGGCGGCGCCGGCATGAGCGGCATTGCCGAAGTGCTGCACAACCTGGGCTACGTCGTCTCAGGCTCGGACTTGGCCGACAGCGCCACGCTGCGCCGCCTCGCGGCCCTGGGCATACGCACCGCGGTGGGGCACGACGCCGCGCACATTGCCGATGCCGATGCCGTGGTCACCTCCACCGCGGTCAAGCCCGACAACCCCGAGGTGCTCGCGGCGCGCGCGCGCAAGATTCCCGTGGTGCCGCGCGCGCTCATGCTGGCCGAACTCATGCGCCTCAAGCGCGGTATCGCGATTGCGGGCACGCACGGCAAGACGACGACCACCAGCCTCGTCACCAGCGTGCTCGCCGAGGCCGGGCTCGATCCGACCTTCGTGATCGGCGGGCGCCTGAACAGCGCAGGCGCGAACGCGCGCCTGGGCCAGGGTGACTACATCGTGGTCGAGGCCGACGAGTCGGATGCGTCCTTCCTCAACCTGCTGCCCGTGCTGGCCGTGGTCACCAACATCGACGCCGACCACATGGAAACCTACGGGCACGACTTCGGCCGGCTGAAAAAAGCCTTCGTCGATTTTCTGCACCGCATGCCGTTTTACGGCGCGGCCATTTTGTGCCTCGAAAGCCCCGCGGTGCGCGAGATCCTGCCCGAAGTGACCTGCCCGGTCACGAGCTACGGCTTTGCCGAGGACGCGCAGGTGCGCGCCGTCGAGGTGCGCGCCGAAGGCGGGCAGATGCGCTTCACGGTGCAGCGGCGCAACGGCGTGCAGCTGCCCGACCTCGACGTGGTGCTCAACCTCGCGGGCGCGCACAACGTGCTCAACGCGCTCGCCGCCATCGCCGTCGCGGTCGAGCTCAACATTCCCGACGAGGCCGTGCTGCGCGCGCTCGCGGGCTTCAAAGGCGTGGGACGGCGCTTTCAGCGCTATGGCGAGCTGCCCGCGCAGGGTGGCGGCAGGTTCACGCTGATCGACGACTACGGCCACCACCCGGCCGAGATGGCGGCCACGCTCGCGGCGGCGCGCGGCGCGTTTCCGGGCCGGCGCCTGGTGCTGGCCTTTCAGCCGCACCGCTACAGCCGCACGCGCGACTGCTTCGAGGACTTCGTGCAGGTCATCGGCAGCGCAGACGCCGTGCTGCTCACCGAGGTCTATGCCGCGGGCGAGGCGCCCGTGGTCGCAGCCGACGGGCGCACGCTCGCGCGCGCGCTGCGCGTGGCCGGCAAGGTGGAGCCCGTGTTCATCGCCGACGTGGCCGAGCTGCCGCAGGCCATCGCCGCAAACGCGCGCGCCGGTGACGTAGTGCTGTGCATGGGCGCGGGCTCGATCGGGGCCGTGCCCGCGAAAGTCGTCGCATTGCTACAATCCAAGGAGCTGCTTGCGCAGGTGGAACAAGCGCTATGAGCCATTTTGACCTCAAACTCCACAGTATCGACGTGGCCGCACTGGGCAAGGTTGCCGTGCTCCTGGGCGGCACCTCGGCCGAGCGCGACATCTCGCTGATGTCGGGCCAGGGCGTGCTGCAGGCGCTGCGCGCGCGCGGCGTCGATGCGCATGCGTTCGACCCGGCCACGCAGGAGCTCGGCGCGCTCAGGCAGCAGGGCTTTGCGCGCTGCTTCATCGCGCTGCACGGCCGCCACGGCGAGGACGGCACGGTGCAGGGCGCCCTCGAGCTGCTGGGCATTCCCTACACCGGCTCGGGCGTGCTCGCTTCGAGCGTGGCCATGGACAAGACCATGACCAAGCGCCTGTGGCGCGCCGACGGCCTGCCCACGCCCGACTGGCGTCAGGTGGCCAGCGCCGACGAAACCGTGCAGGCGCTGCAGACATTGGGCGCGCCCATGATCGTCAAGCCCGCGCGCGAAGGCTCGACCATTGGCCTTACCAAGGTGCACCTGCCGCACGAGTGCGCCGCCGCCTACGCGCTCGCCGCGCGCTACGACCCTGAGGTGTTGTGCGAGCAGTTCATCGCAGGCGACGAAACTACCTGCGCTGTGCTCGGCACGGGCGCACAGGCGCGCGCGCTGCCGCTGATCCGCATCCTTGCGCCCGGCGGCAACTACGACTACCAGCACAAATACTTCACCGACGACACGCAGTACCTCTGCCCCTGCGGCCTGCCCGAAGCCGAGGAGCATGCGCTGCAGGAGCTGGCGCTCGCGGCCTACCGCAGCCTGGGCTGCCGCGGCTGGGCGCGCGCCGACATCATGGTGCGGGAAGGCGACCGCATGCCCTTTTTGCTCGAAATCAACACCTCGCCGGGTATGACGGGCCACTCGCTCGTGCCCATGGCGGCGCGCGCCGCGGGCCTCAGCTACGAAGACCTGTGCCTGGCCCTGCTCGCTACCGCCACGCTGGACACGCCGCCCGGCGCCACCTGGGGAGGCGCACCGCAATGAATGCCCCGCTGCCCGTGCCGCCGGATGTCAAGCTCATGAACCTGACCGCATCGGTCGTGTTCGTGGGCTGCGCCGCGCTGCTGCTGGCGGCGCTGGTCTGGCGCGTGCTGCACGCGCCGGCATTTGCGCTCACACGCATCGTTGTCGAGGGCGAGCTCGAGCACAACAACCCGGTCACGCTGCGCGCCAACGTCGCGCCACAACTTACGGGCAATTTTTTCACCATGGACTTGCATGCCGTGCGCGCGGCCTTCGAGCAGGTGCCCTGGGTGCGCACGGCCACGGTGCGGCGTGAATTCCCGGCCAGCCTGCGTGTGCACCTGCAGGAATACCGCCCGGTGGCCTATTGGGGCCCCGAAGGCAGCACCGCCATGGTGGACCGCGAGGGTGAGGTGTTCGAGGTGAACACGGATATGGTCGATGAAGACCTGCCGCGCCTCATCGCGCCCGAGGGCCACGCGCTCGAAATGTTGCAGGTGCACGCGCTGCTACAGCCGGTGTTCGCGCCGCTCGGGCTGCAGGTGCAGACGCTCGCGCAAAGCGGGCGTGGCGGCTGGCACGCCACGCTGGACAGCGGCGCCGTGGTCGAGCTCGGCAGCGGCACGCCGCAGGAGCTGGTGCAGCGCGCGCAGCGCTTCGTGCGCACCGTCACGTTGGTGGCCGCGCACTACGGCCGGCGCGTCGATGCGCTGGAGTCGGCCGACCTGCGCTACCCGAGCGGCTACGCGCTGCGCCTGCGCGGCGTGAGCACCGTGACCGAGGGCGCGCCGCCAGGCGCGAAGCCAAAAAGTGGCAAGAGTGGGCAGCGCGGGCAAAGCGAAAACAGCGACAAAGGCAGGCACTGAGATGGCAAGAGAATACAAAGATGTGGTGGTGGGGCTGGACATAGGCACGGCCAAGATCATGGCCGTGGTGGCCGAGGTGCTGCCCACGGGCGAGCTCAAGCTCGCGGGCCTGGGCGTGGCGCCGAGCAACGGCCTCAAGCGCGGCGTGGTGGTGAACATCGAGGCCACCGTGCAAAGCATCCAGCAGGCGCTCAAAGAGGCCGAGTTCATGGCCGACTGCAAAATCCAGCGCGTCTATACCGGCATCACGGGCAGCCACATCCGCGGCCTGAACTCCAGCGGCATGGTCGCCGTCAAGGACAAGGAGGTCACGCCCGCCGACGTGGCGCGCGTGGTCGAGACGGCCAAGGCCGTGAACATCTCCTCCGACCAGCGTCTGCTGCTCGTCGAGCCGCAGGAGTTCGTGATCGACGGCCAGGACGTGAAAGAGCCCATCGGCATGAGCGGCATCCGCCTCGAAGCCAAGGTGCACATCGTGACCGGCGCGCAGAGCGCGGCCGAAAACATCATCAAGTGCGTGCGCCGCTGCGGCCTCGAGGTCGAGCAGCTGCTGCTCAATCCGCTGGCATCGAGCCAGGCCGTGCTCACCGACGACGAACGCGAACTCGGCGTGGCCGTGGTCGACATCGGCGCGGGCACCACCGACGTGGCCATTTTCACGGGCGGGGCGATCCGCCACACGGCGGTGATCCCGATCGCGGGCGACCTCATCACGAGCGACATCGCGATGGCGCTGCGCACCCCCACCAAGGACGCCGAAGACATCAAGGTCGAAAGCGGCTGCGCCAAACAGCTGCTCGCCGACCCCGAGGCGCAGGTCGAGGTGCCGGGCCTGGGCGACCGCGGCCCGCGCATGCTCGGCAAGCAGGCGCTGGTCGGCGTGATCGAGCCGCGCGTGGAAGAAATCTTCGCCCTCGTGCAACAGGTGGTGCGCGAGTCGGGCTACGAGGAGCTGCTCTCCTCGGGCATAGTGCTCACGGGCGGCAGCAGCGTCATGCCCGGCATGGTCGAGCTCGGCGAGGACATCTTCCTCAAGCCCGTGCGCCGCGGCGTGCCCAAGTATGCGAGCGCGCTCGCCGACATGGTCGCGCAGCCGCGCGCCGCCACCGTGATGGGCCTGCTCGAAGAAGCGCGCCTGGCGCGCCTGCGCGGCTTCAAGGTGGCGCAGAAAAGCGGCTCCATGAAGACCATGCTGGACCGCGTCAAGGACTTCATCGTGGGGAACTTCTGAGCATGCGGCCCACCATCTGGCACCCGCGCGGCCCGCGCCGACGCATCCCGCGCGGCCGCTGGCGCAGCACCGGCCCGCCGTGCACTGCACCGCCCCGCGGTTCCACCGTTTTGTTTTTTCTTTTTTTCTTTATCCGCACCCAAGCGAAACCAGCACATCACAGCAAGGAGCAAGGTCATGAGCATCGAAATGATTGAAGCCGAAGAATTCAACCAGGGCACCCAGATCAAGGTGATCGGCGTGGGCGGCGGCGGCAGCAACGCCGTCGAGCACATGATCGGCCGCCAGGTGCAGGGGGTGGAGTTCATCGCCGCGAACACCGATTCGCAGGCGCTCACACGCAGCTCGGCGCACCGCATCATCCAGCTCGGCCAAAGCGGCCTGGGCGCAGGCAGCAAGCCCGACAAGGGGCGCGAGGCCGCCGAAGCGGCGATCGACGACATCCGCAGCGCGATCAGCGGCGCGCACATGCTGTTCATCACCGCCGGCATGGGCGGCGGCACGGGCACGGGCGCGGCGCCGGTGATCGCGCGCGTGGCCAAGGAGATGGGCATCCTCACCGTGGGCGTGGTCACCAAACCCTTCGAATGGGAGGGCGGGCGCCGCATGAACAATGCCGACAGCGGTCTGGCCGAACTCGAGGCCAACGTCGATTCGCTGATCGTCGTGCTCAACGAAAAACTGCTCGACGTGCTGGGCGACGATGTCACCCAGGACGAAGCCTTCGCGCATGCCAACGACGTGCTCAAGAACGCCGTCGGCGGCATTGCCGAGATCATCAACGAGTACGGCCAGGTGAACGTGGACTTCGAGGACGTGCGCACCGTCATGGGCGAGCCTGGCAAGGCCATGATGGGCACGGCCACGGCCACCGGGCCCGACCGTGCGCGCATCGCCGCCGAGCAGGCCATCGCCTGCCCGCTGCTCGAAGGCATAGACCTGTCGGGCGCCAAGGGCGTGCTGGTGCTGGTCACGGCGAGCAAGGGCAGCCTCAAGCTGTCCGAATCGCGCCTGGCCATGAACACCATCAACGCCTACGCCTCGCCCGACGCGCATGTGATCTTCGGCGCGGCCTACGACGACAGCCTGGGCGACGCGATCCGCGTGACCGTGGTGGCCACGGGCCTGTCGCGCCCGAACGCGCGCCGTCAGCCGATCTCGGTGGTGCAAGGCGGCCTGCGTACCGGCACGGACAATCTGGCCTTCGTCATGCCGGGCGCAGGGGCCATGCCGGCAGGGGGTGGCATCGCCCCGGCAGGAGCCATGCCCGGCGCCCCCGCCGACTATGGCCATATGAAGACGCCCAGCGTGTGGCGCAACAACCGCACGGCAGCCACGGCGGCAGCGCGCGTGGATGCGCTCTCGCTGAGTGGCATGGACGACGTGGAAATCCCTGCTTATCTGCGCAAACAGGCCGACTGATCTGCCCGGGAAGCTATCGTCACGATAGTGAAAATGCTGCGCTGCGTGCGGTCATGGCGGCGTAAAATCCCGCCATGCTGCAGCAACGCACCCTCAAGACCCTGACCCGCGCCGTGGGCGTCGGCCTGCACAGCGGGCAGCGCGTGGAGCTCACGCTGCGCCCCGCGCCACCCGACACGGGCATCGTGTTTCGCCGCATCGACCTGCCCGAGCCCATGGACATTCCCGTCAGCGCCGAGGCCGTGACCGATACACGTCTGGCCTCGACCATCGGTCGCGGCCATGCCAAGGTGCACACCGTCGAGCATTTGATGTCGGCCTGTGCAGGCCTGGGGCTGGACAATCTTTATGTGGACATCACGGCCGAAGAGGTGCCCATCCTCGACGGCTCGGCCGCATCGTTTGTCTTTTTGCTGCAAAGCGCCGGCATCGTGCTGCAAAACGCGCCGCGGCGTTTCGTTCGCATCCTGCGTCCCGTCGAGGTGCGCGAGGGCGAGGGCGCGCAGGCCAAGTGGGCGCGGCTCGAGCCGTACCACGGCTTCAAGCTCAGCTTCGAGATCGACTTCGACCACCCGGCCGTCGACGCCACAGGCCAGCGCGTCGAGTTCGACCTCGGCTCGGGCCGCTACAGCCGCGACATCGCGCGCGCGCGCACCTTCGGCTTCACGCGCGACGTCGAAATGATGCGCGCCAACGGCCTCGCGCTGGGCGGTGGGCTGGACAACGCCATCGTCATGGACGACTACAAGGTGCTCAACAGCGACGGCCTGCGCTACGACGACGAATTCGTCAAGCACAAGATTCTCGACGCCATGGGCGATCTCTATCTGCTGGGCAAGCCGCTGCTCGCGGCCTACAGCGCATTCCGCTCGGGCCATGCGCTCAACAACCAGTTGCTGCGCGCGCTGCTGGCCGAGCGCAGCGCCTGGGAACTCGTGAGCTTCGAGGACGCACGCCAGGCGCCGCGCGGCTTCGCGCAGCCGGCGCCGGCGTGGTGAGCAGCGTTCCGTG
Organism: Extensimonas vulgaris; assembly: GCF_003337425.1. GTDB lineage: Bacteria > Pseudomonadota > Gammaproteobacteria > Burkholderiales > Burkholderiaceae_C > Extensimonas > Extensimonas vulgaris. Next base: position 151,723 of record NZ_QPJU01000002.1, on the reverse strand, counting down.
CGCTGCTTGCCGTTTGAAAAACGGCCTGGCGCCACCATCTCCTGCGTTCTTTCGCGTGCGGCCAAGACGGGCCAATATGCCGCGTAAGGATTAAGGCGCTGTGGTAAGGTGCCGGTTTACAACAACATTTGAACACGGAGAATATCGTGAGCAATAAAGGTCAGCTTCTTCAAGACCCCTTCCTCAACGCCTTGCGCCGCGAGCATGTGCCCGTATCGATCTACCTGGTCAACGGCATCAAACTGCAGGGGCAGATCGAATCCTTCGATCAATACGTGGTGCTGCTGCGCAACACCCTCACCCAGATGGTTTACAAGCACGCCATCTCCACCATCGTTCCAAGCCGCCCGGTGAACTTTTCGCTCGCCGAGGCTGCCGACGCCGAAGGGGGCGGTCACTGATTGACCGAAGCATCTTTCGCTGAAAAACCGGCCGTGCGCGGCGCTGCTGCGGCGGCGCAAACAGGCTCTGCGCCGGTACTGCTGGTGGGCGTGGACTTCGGTCTGCCGCATTTCGATCACAAGCTCGAAGAACTAGGGTTGCTCGCCGAAACTGCGGGCATGCGGCCCGTGGCGCGCCTCACCTGCAAACGCAAGGCGCCCGACGCCGCGCTCTTCGTGGGCAGCGGCAAGGCCGACGAGATCCGCACGCTCGCGCAGATGTACGGCGCCGTCGAGGTGCTGTTCGACCAGTCGCTGAGCCCGGCGCAGCAGCGCAACCTGGAGCAGCACCTCGGGCTGCCCGTGAACGACCGCACGCTGCTGATCCTCGAAATCTTCGCGCAGCGCGCGCGCAGCCACGAGGGTAAGCTGCAAGTTGAGCTCGCACGTCTGCAATACCTGAGCACGCGGCTCGTGCGGCGCTGGTCGCACCTGGAGCGCCAGCGTGGCGGCATAGGCGCGCGCGGCGGCCCCGGCGAGACGCAGATCGAGCTCGACCGGCGCATGATCGGCCAGGCCATTTTGCGCACCAAGGAGCGCCTGGCCAAGGTCAAGCGCCAGCGCGCCACGCAGCGGCGCCAGCGCGCGCGGCGCGACACCTTCAACATCTCGCTCGTGGGCTACACCAACGCGGGCAAGTCCACGCTGTTCAATGCGCTCGTGAAGGCGCAGGCCTACGCGGCCAACCAGCTGTTCGCGACGCTGGACACCACGACACGGCAGCTGTACCTCGCGGACGCAGGGCGCTCGGTGTCGCTGTCGGACACGGTGGGCTTCATCCGCGACCTGCCGCACGGCCTGGTCGATGCCTTCGAGGCCACGCTGCAGGAGGCCGTAGATGCCGACCTGCTGTTGCACGTGGTCGATGCCGCGAACCCGCATTTTCCCGAGCAGATCGCGCAGGTCGAGCGCGTGCTCGCCGACATCGGCGCCGCGCAGGTGCCGCAGCTGCTGGTCTTCAACAAGCTCGACGCGCTCCCGCCCGCGCAGCGACCCGCCGCGCTGCAGGACGTCTATGAGCGCGCAGGACAGCCTGTGGAGCGCATCTTCGTGAGCGCACGCACGGGCGAAGGTTTAGACCTGCTGCGCGCACAACTCGCGCGCACGGTGCTGGCTGCTGGCGCATCCGACAGGCTCCTAGAGCCCCCAGATGTCGCAGGTGAATGCCTGTGATTCGGCACAATGCCGGCCGATGTCATCCAAGAAGCAGAGATTGTGCGCATGAACTTCCGAGACTCAGCCCCGGCTTTGTGGTTCCGGCTGCGGGGTATGTTCAATTTGAATGACCCCCGCTGGGGTCGCGGCGACGACAAGCCGCAGGACGGCAAGCGCTCCGACGCCGAGCGCCCGCCCACGCCGCCGGGGCGCGGCCAGGGGCCGGGCCAGCCGCCCGACCTCGATGAACTCTGGCGCGACCTCAACCGCAAGCTCGGCAATCTGTTCGGCGGGCGCGGCGGCGCCGGCGGCAAAGGGCCGGGGCATTCGGGCGGCGGTTTCACGCCCGACGGCAAAAGCGCTGGTTGGGGCCTCGGACTGCTCGCGGGCATCGTGTTCGTGATCTGGATGGGCTCGGGCTTTTTCATCGTCCAGGAGGGTCAGCAGGCCGTCATCACGCGCTTCGGTAAATACCAGAGCACGGTCGGCGCGGGCTTCAACTGGCGTCTGCCTTACCCGATCGAGCGCCATGAAACGGTGTTCGTGACGCAGATGCGCTCCGTCGACGTGGGGCGCGACTCGGTCATCAAGAGCACGGGTCTGCGCGACTCGGCCATGCTGACCGAGGACGAAAACATCGTCGAGATCAAATTCGCCGTGCAATACCGCCTCAACGATGCGCGCGCCTGGCTGTTCGAGAGCCGCAACCCGGCCGACGCCGTGGTGCAGGCCGCCGAGACGGCCGTGCGCGAAGTCGTGGGCAAGATGCGCATGGACGCAGCGCTCTCGGAGGAGCGCGACCAGATCGCGCCACGCGTGCGCAGCCTGATGCAGACCATCCTCGACCGCTACAAGATCGGCGTGGAAGTCGTGGCGGTGAACCTGCAGCAAGGCGGCGTGCGCCCGCCCGAGCAGGTGCAGGCGGCGTTCGACGACGTGCTCAAGGCTGGCCAGGAGCGCGAGCGCGCCAAGAATGAGGCCCAGGCTTATGCCAACGACGTGGTGCCGCGCGCGGTTGGCACCGCCTCGCGCCTCAAGGAGGAGGCACAGGCCTACAAAGGGCGCATTGTCGCCCAGGCCCAGGGTGACGCGCAGCGCTTTGCGTCCGTGCTCACGGAATACCAGCGCGCGCCCCAGGTCACGCGCGACCGCCTGTACCTCGAGACCATGCAGCAAATCTACGGCAACGTGACCAAGGTGCTGGTCGATGCGCGCCAGGGTTCGAACCTGCTTTACCTGCCGCTCGACAAGCTGCTGCAAAGCACGGCACAGCCCGCGCAGCCAGCCGATGCCGCCTCGGCAACGGCCAATGCGGCATCGGGCGCTAGCTCCACGGCGGCCCCATCAGCGCCCGTGACCACGCCCACCACCAATTTTTCGAATGACAACAGCCGCACGCGTGACTTCGCCCGCACGCGCGAGCGTGAATCCCGCTAGGAGCCGTTTCCGTGAATAGAGTCGGTTTTATCGCCGCGAGCATCCTGATCGTGCTCGCTTTGCTGAGTTCCATGTGTTTTGTCGTGGATCAGCGGCAATTCGGTGTGGTGTATGCGTTCGGTCAGATCAAGGAGGTGATCACCGAGCCTGGCCTGCATTTCAAACTGCCACCGCCCTTCCAGAACGTTTCCTATCTCGACAAGCGCCTGCTCACGCTCGACAGCATGGACACCGAGCCCATGCTCACGGCAGAAAAGCAGCGCGTGGTGATCGACTGGTACGTGCGCTGGCGCATTGCCGAGCCGACCGACTACATCCGCAACGTCGGTCTCGATGAAAACGCCGGCGCCCTGCAGCTCAACCGCGTGGTGCGCAACGCCTTTCAGGAAGAGATCAACAAACGCACCGTCAAGGAGTTGCTCTCCTTGCAGCGCGAGGCGCTGATGGCGGATGTGAAGAAAGAAGTGCTCGAGGCCGTACGTGGCAGCAAGCCTTGGGGTATTGACGTGGTCGATGTGCGCATCACGCGGGTCGATTACGTCGAAGCCATCACCGAATCGGTGTACCGGCGCATGGAAGCCGAGCGCAAGCGCGTAGCGAATGAATTGCGCTCCACGGGGGCGGCCGAGGGCGAAAAGATCCGCGCCGACGCCGACCGCCAGCGCGAAATCACCATTGCCGGCGCCTACCGCGACGCGCAGAAGATCAAGGGCGAGGGCGACGCCGAGGCCGCGCGCATCTATGCCGAGGCGTTCGGCCGCGACCCGCAGTTCGCGCAGTTCTACCGCAGCCTCGAGGCTTACAAAGCGAGCTTCCACAACAAGAGCGACGTGCTCGTGCTCGACCCTGCCGCGTCTGATTTCTTCAAGGTCATGCGCGGGGGTGCAGGTGCGGTGGCTGCGCCGGCGCGCAAATGAGTGCTGCCAACGGCCCATCCTGTTGATAGCAGCATGTCGGATTCGCTGTGGACGGCGCTCGCGCTGGTGCTGGTGATCGAAGGGATACTGCCGTTTGCCGCGCCCGCGATGTGGCGGCGGGTATTTCAGCAAGCGCTTGCCTTGCGCGATGGGCAAATCCGCTTTTTCGGCCTGCTCAGCATCTTGCTCGGCTTGCTCTTGCTGGCATTTTGAGCCGGCGCAGACCTGCGCCCCTTGCAGCCTGGGCACGGCCGCCATACGGCATGCACCGGAGCGCCGCACGCCGCTGCCGCATTGCCTGCCGGTAGAATCCTTTTTTTCACCACTTGACGCATTCCATGTCCGCCTGGCTGTTGCCGGATCACATTGCCGACGTCCTGCCGTCCGAAGCCCGGCACATCGAGGAGCTGCGCCGCGACCTGCTCGACACCGCGCGCAGCTACGGCTGCGAACTCGTCATCCCGCCGCTGGTGGAGCACCTCGACTCCCTGCTCACGGGCACGGGCGAGGCGCTCGGCCTGCAGACCTTCAAGCTCGTCGATCAGCTCTCGGGTCGCAGCTTGGGCGTGCGTGCCGACACCACGCCGCAGGTCGCGCGCATCGATGCGCACCTGCTCAACCGCCGTGGCGTCACGCGTCTGTGTTACTGCGGGCCGGTGCTGCACACGCGCCCTGACAGGCCGCACGCGACGCGCGAGCCGCTGCAGTTCGGCGCCGAAATCTACGGTCACGCAGGCCAGGAGGCCGACCTCGAGGTGCTGCAGCTCGCACTCGCGTGCCTGCGTGTGGCGCAGGTGCAAGCGCTGCAAATCGACCTTGCCGACGTGCGCATCGTGCGCAGCCTGCTCGCGGGCGTGCCGCTCGACGCTGCACTGTTGCAAAAAATCCACGCCGCGCTCGCGGCCAAGGATGCGGCCGAACTGGCCGCGCTCACGCGCGATTTTCCGGCCCGCTCACGCGAGGGGCTGCGCGCGCTGCCGCAGCTGTACGGCGACGCCACTGTGCTGATTGAGGCAGAAAAAGCCTTGCAAGGCGCACCAGGATTGCCCGAGCTGCTATCGGGTTTGCGCTGGTTGGGCGAGCGTCTGCAAGGCGTGCGCGTGAGCTACGATCTCGCCGATCTGCGCGGTTACGCCTACTACAGCGGCATGCGCTTCGGCGTCTATACCCCTGGCGCGAGCGACGCGCTCGTGCGTGGTGGGCGTTATGACGAAGTCGGTGCGGTGTTCGGCCGCAACCGGCCCGCCGTGGGCTTCAGTCTGGACTTGAAGCAACTCGTCGCCGTCGTGCCGCCGCGCGCGCCCAAGGCGGCCATACGCGCGCCGTGGAATGAGTCGCACGACGTGCACGCCGCGATCGCAGCGCTGCGCCAGGCCGGCGAAACCGTGGTCTGCGTACTGCCCGGGCACGAAAGCGAGGTCGATGAATTCCACTGCGACCGCGAACTGGTGTACGTAGCCGGCGCGTGGCGCGTGCAACCGCTGGGTGGGGCGGCGCATGCCGACCCCATCACCACCAAGAACTGAATCAGGTTGGAAATGAAAGCAAGCAAAGGCCGCAACGTGGTCGTGGTCGGCACCCAGTGGGGTGACGAGGGCAAGGGAAAGCTGGTCGATTGGCTCACCGAGAGCGCGCAGGGCGTGGTGCGCTTTCAGGGCGGGCACAACGCCGGGCACACGCTGGTGATCGGCGGCGTGAAAACGGCGCTGCACCTGATTCCCAGCGGCATCATGCGCGCCGGGGTCAAGTGCTACATCGGCAACGGCGTGGTGCTTTCGGTGGGCAAGCTGCTCGAAGAGATCGCGGGGCTGGAGCGCGTCGGCGTTGAAGTGCGCTCGCGCCTGCGCGTGAGTGAGGCTTGTCCGTTGATTTTGCCTTTTCACGTGGCGCTCGACATGGCCCGCGAGGCCGCGCGCGAGCACGGCGGCAGCGAAAAGATCGGCACCACGGGCCGCGGCATCGGCCCCGCGTACGAAGACAAGATCGCGCGCCGCGCGCTGCGCGTGCAAGACCTGCGCCACCCCGAGCGCTTCGCCGCCAAACTGCGCGAGGTGCTCGCGCTGCACAACCACGTGCTGACGACCTTCCTCGGTTCGCGCAACATCGACTTCGGCCCCGGCCTGCAGCCGTACCTGCAGGACGGCGCGGTGCAGTTCGACGCCGTCTATGAGGAAGCCATGCAGCACGCCGAGCTGCTCGCGCCCATGGTGGCGGACGTCTCGCGCGAGCTCAACGAGGCGCACGCGGCCGGTGCCAATTTGCTGTTCGAGGGCGCGCAGGGCACGCTGCTCGACGTCGATCACGGCACCTACCCCTACGTCACCTCGAGCAACTGCGTCGCTGGCAACGCCGCAGCCGGCGCGGGTGTGGGGCCGGGGCTGCTGCACTACGTGCTCGGCATTACCAAGGCGTACTGCACGCGCGTGGGCGGCGGCCCCTTCCCGACCGAGCTCGACTGGCAGACCCCCGGCACGCCGGGCTACCACATGAGCACCGTGGGCGCCGAAAAAGGCGTCACCACGGGGCGCAGCCGGCGCTGCGGCTGGTTCGACGCGGCGCTGCTCAAGCGCAGCGCGCAGGTCAATGGCCTCTCGGGTCTGTGCATCACCAAGCTCGACGTGCTCGACGGCCTGCCTGAGCTCATGCTGTGCACGGGCTACGAGCTCGACGGCCGCCAGATCGACATGCTGCCGCTGGGCGCGGACGAGATCGCGCGCTGCATTCCGCGCTACGAGCGCATGCCCGGCTGGAGCGAATCCACCGTGGGCGTGACCGACTACGCCCAGCTACCTACAGCGGCGCGGCGCTACCTCGAGCGCATCGTCGAAGTCACGGGCGTGCCGATCGCGATGATCTCCACGAGCCCCGACCGCGACCACACCATCCTCATGCAGCACCCGTTCGCGGCGCCCTGAGCCGCTGAGCCGTATTGCAAGCCTTTCGCCCCGGAGTTTTCACATGCTGACCGAAGACGGCAAGCACCTGTACGTGAGCTACGACGAGTACCACGGCCTCATCGAAAAACTTGCGCTCAAGATTTACCAGTCGGGCTGGGAGTTCGACACCATCCTGTGCCTCGCACGCGGCGGACTGCGCCCGGGGGACATCCTGAGCCGTATCTTCGACAGGCCGCTGGCCATCATGTCCACGAGCTCCTACCGCGCCGAGGCCGGTACGGTGCAGGGGCACCTCGACATCGCGCGCTACATCACCACGCCGCAGGGCGAAATCGCCGGGCGCGTGCTGCTCGTCGATGACCTGGCCGACTCTGGTCAAACCCTCGCCGCCGTGGTGGAGCGGCTCAAGACCAATTACCAGCCCATCACCGAATTGCGCAGCGCCGTGATCTGGACCAAGGGCGTGTCCAGATTCACGCCCGACTATTCGGTCGAATTCCTGCCCACCAACCCCTGGATTCACCAGCCTTTCGAGGTCTACGACAGCATGGGGCCCGAAAAACTGCTCGAAAAGTGGCGGGTTTGAGCGCACTACTAGTGCAGGGGCGAAGAAATCGCGCTCGTTACCGTGCATCGCGCCGCGACAGCCGCAGCAGCGCGTACAGCAGCGTGACGTAAGGCCAGAGCCAGCCCAGCCATTGGCCGAGGCCGTAGAAGCGGATGAAGCGTCCTTGCTCCCAAAGCTGGAGCGTGTGGCTGAAGTAGGCGCTCGTCGGTGCCTGGTTGAGCAAGGACAGATGCCAGGCCAGCGCGAGCAGCAGCAGCGCCAGGCACGCGCGCCGGCCCAAGGGCAGTAGCACGGCGGCAGCCAGCAGCCACAGCACCAGGCCCGCGCGCACGGGCAGACTCAGCCAGTCCAAGGCATGCACCGGGCCCCAGCTCAGCGCCGCCGACAGCGCCGTGGCGGCGAGGCCCGCGCACAGAACCCCGGCGGCAAACAGCGCACGCCGCCCGGCCGTGCGAATCACGCCGTAGCCGAGCAGACATGGAATCAGGAGCCCCAGCGCGACGCAAAGCATCTCGCCACCGGGAGAGAGCGGATCGAGCGACTCTTCATCGACCTGCGGCAGCCAGTCCAGAAACGGTGTGCCGTCCAGCGTCTCGACGAGCGCAGCACCCAGCCGCTCGAACACCTGCCCAAGGCCAAAAGGTACGGCCGCGGGGAACAGCAGCGCCGCGGGCCACAAGGCCAGCAACACGAGGGCGCCGCGCGCGTCGGGCACGAACCAGCGTGCACGCACGTTGCTCCAGCGCGCCACGGCGCCCAGGCGCTCGAGCAGCAGGGCCGCAAGCGCACCCATGAGCGTGCCCAGCGCATTGAGCAGCCAATCGAGATTGGACGCCACACGCTGCGGCAGGTAAATCTGCAGAAACTCCATGCAAAGCGACAGCAGCGCCCCCGCGAGCGTGGCCAGCACAAACGCCCAGCGCGCGCGCACGCCCGTGCGCAGCAGCGCGAGCGCGAGCAAAAAACCCAGCGGGGCATAGCCAAACAGATTGGTGAAGACGTCGAACTTCGTCCAGTACGGCGGCGGCAGCGGCGCCAGCAGGAAAGCCCAGGGCGCGACCCCTTGCGCGCGCCAACCGCTGAAGGGAAACAGGCTCGCAAAAACGATCAGCGCGCCGTAGAGCAGCGCGAGGGGCCAGGCAGAGGTCTTGTGCATGATCCCGGTGCGCCCTGCGTCCTCAGAACGGCTTGACCACCACCAGCACCACAATCACGAGCAGCAGCAGCACCGGCACCTCGTTGAACCAGCGAAACCAAATGTGGCTACGCTGGCTGGTGCCGGCCGCGAGCTTGCGCAGCAGCACGGCGCAGGCATGGTGGTAGCCAATGACCAGCAGCACGGCCAACAGCTTGGCATGCAGCCAGCCGTTGCCCGGCCCGCGGCCTATGCCGTAGCCCAGCCACAGCCACAGGCCCAGCGCCACGGCCGGCACGGCGAGCAGCGTGCTAAAGCGCAGCAGCTTGCGCGCCATGAGCAGCAGGCGCTCGCGCTCGGCCACCGAGCCCGGCGCCACCATGGCGAGGTTGACGAAGATGCGTGGCAGATAGAACAAGCCGGCGAACCAGCTGGCCACGAACACGATGTGAAAGGACTTGACCCAGAGCATGGCGGCAGTGTAGGGCTTCCACGGGCGTGGCGTAGGAGCCTGTCGGACTTTGGAATCGTCGGCTGCGAAAGCGCCGCAGCGGCCCATTTTTTACCGTCTTCTTGCCCCATAGTCCCGCTATGGGGCGGCGAATGCGGCAAAAACTGGTCACGCTGGGGCGCATTCTCGCTATCGACGCCCAAAGTCCGACAGGCTCCTAGCGATAACCCCGAATGAGGCACAATTTTCCCCATGCACCTCCACAGCCCTGCCCCCTTCCCCCAAAACCGCCCGCGCCGACTGCGCCGCAACGCCTTCACGCGCAACCTGGTGCGCGAACATGTGCTCACGCCGCACGACCTCATCTACCCCGTGTTCGTGCACGAGGGCACAAAGCTGCGCACCCCCGTGCCCTCCATGCCCGGCGTGGAGCGCCTGAGCCTGGACTTGCTGCTGCCCGTGGCGCAGGAATGCGTGCAACTGGGCATCCCGGTGCTGGCGCTGTTTCCGGCCATAGACCCGGCCCTCAAGACGCCCGACGGCAAAGAGGCCACCAACCCCGACGGTCTGATCCCACGCGCGGTGCGCACGCTCAAGCGCGAGTTTCCCGATCTGGGCGTGCTCACCGACGTCGCGCTCGACCCCTACACCAGCCACGGGCAGGACGGCGTGCTCGACGACACGGGCTACATCCTCAACGACGAGACGGTGGAGATCCTCACCGCGCAGGCGCTCGCGCATGCGCAGGCCGGCGTGGACATCGTCGCGCCCAGCGACATGATGGACGGACGCATAGGCGCGATCCGCGAAGCCTTCGAAGTGCAGGGCCACATCCACACCGCCATCATGGCCTACAGCGCCAAGTACGCGAGCGCGTTCTACGGCCCGTTTCGCGACGCCGTGGGCACGCGCGGCGCGCTCGGCAAGAGCAACAAGAGCGTCTATCAGATGGACCCGGCCAACACCGACGAGGCGCTGCGTGAAGTGGCGCTGGACATCGCCGAAGGCGCGGACATGGTGATGGTCAAGCCCGGCATGCCCTACCTGGACGTAGTGCGCCGCGTGAAGGACGAGTTTCGCGTGCCGACCTTCGCCTACCAGGTCAGCGGCGAATACGCGATGCTCAAGGCCGCGAGCGCCAACGGCTGGCTCGATCACGACGCGGTGATGCTCGAGAGCCTGCTCGCCTTCAAGCGCGCGGGCGCCGATGGCGTGCTGACCTACTTCGCCCTCGAGGCTGCACGGATACTTCAAAAGGTATAGCTGCAAGCGCTTTATTGACGGGTACTACACGCCAATTTCGCTAAAAATCTGCGGCTACGGCATCGGGACTTCGTGGCGTTTGCGCAGCACTCCCAGTGCCGCTGCGATTCGTTTGTGCAGACAAATGCTACTTCGACAATAATTGCGCCCTCATTGATTGTCGCCAGCATGTCGTCTCCAACCCCTCCTGCCCAAGCAGCCTGTCAGGCTTTGGGCGTCGATAGCGAGAATGGGCCCCAGCGTGACCAGTTTTTGCCGGATTCGCCGCCCCATAGCGGGACTATGGGGCAAGAAGCCGGTAAAAAATGGGCCGCTGCGGCGCATTCGCAGCCGACGATTCCAAAGTCCGACAGGCTGCTAGCCACGCCCGCCGCAACGCCGTTCGACCTCGAACAGCAGATCGGCTACCAGCTGCGGCGCATCGTCGCGCTGCTGGGCGCCGAGATCACCCGCCGCGTCGAGCCGCTGGGCCTGACGGACGCGCAGTGGAAGCCCATGTTGCGCCTGCTGCTGGGCCAGGAAGGCACGGTGGCCGCACTGGCGCGCAGCTGCCACATGGACGCGGGCGGCATGACGCGCTTGCTCGACCGGCTCGAAGCCAAAGGCCTGTGCACGCGCGTGCGCTCGGCGCAGGATCGGCGCGTCGTGCACACCGAGCTGACCGACGCCGGCCGCGCCGTAGCCGCGCAGCTGCCCGCGATTTTCGACGCGCTGCAAGCGCAGGCCCTGCAAGGCTTCGACGCCGCTGAGGTCGCCCAGTTGCAGGCCTTGATCCAGCGCATCCACGACAACCTGCAAGCGCTCCCCCCCGCCGCTGTGGGCGACGGGGTGCATTCTTCCTCCCACGAACATCCTGCACCATGAATTTCTTCCTAGGAGCCTGTCGGACTTTGGGCGTCAATAGCGAGAATGCGCCCCAGCGAGGCCAGTTATTGCCGGATTCGCCGCCCCATAGCGGGACTATGGGGCAAGAAGACGGTAAAAAATGGGCCGCTGCGGCACATTCGCAGCCGACGATTCCAAAGTCCGACAGGCTCCTAGCTGCTACCGCGACCAGCGCGTCGGCAGGTTTTGCCGTGCGCGTGCGCGGGTTCCCTGCGGCGGCCAGGGCGCTCGCCTGCGCTGGATTTACAGGTTTGGCGGCCCTCACCGGCTGCGCCGACCACGCCGGCATCGCGCCGCAAGTGCAGATGCGCGACGCCGCCAGCCTGGGGCTCACGCCGGCGTCCGCTCCTGCCGCGGACGCTGCGGGCGCCGCTGCCGGTCATGCCAACGCGCCCGGTGTGGCGCTGCAAACCGACTGGTGGCGCATGTGGGGCGACGCGCAGCTCGACGCGCTCGTCGCCAAAGCGCTGGCCGGCAATCCCTCGCTGCAGCAGGCGCAGGCGCGCCTTGCGAGCGCCTGGGCGTTCAGCGAGGCCGTGCGCGCGAGCGACGGCCCGCGCCTGGACGGCAGCCTGCAAGTCGATAGGCAACATTTCAGCGCCCACAGCCTCTACCCGCCGCCCTATGGCGGCGGCAGCTTCAATCTCGCCGAAGGCACGCTGACGGGCAGCTGGGAACTCGACTTTTTCGGCAAGCACCGCGCCGCGCTCGCAGCAGCCATAGGCGCGGCGCGCGCCGCCGAGGCCGACGCGCAGGCTGCGCGCCTGCTGCTCGCGAGCAGCGTGGTGCGCAGCTACTTCCAGCTCGCGCGGCTGCAGGCGCAGCTCGCCGTGGCCGAGCGCACCCTGGCGCAGCGCGAGGAGACGCTGCAACTGGTGCGCGAGCGCTTCGCCGCAGGCCTGGACACGCGCGTGGAGCTGCGTCAGAGCGAAGGCGGCGTGCCCGACGCGCGCCAGCAGGTCGAGGCGCTGCGCGAGCAGATCGCCCTCATGCGCAACGCGATCGGCGCGCTCGTTTCCGAGCCAAAAGCGGCTCTAGCGCTTGATACACCTTCGCTAACAGCTATCAAAGCAGTAGAAATCCCGGCGCAGCTGCCGGCCGAGCTGCTCGGCCACCGCCCCGACATCGCAGCCGCGCGCTGGCGCGTGGAAGCAGCCACGCGCAGCGTCGATGAAGCACGCAGCCTGTTCTACCCCAACGTCAACCTCGCCGCCTTCGTGGGCCTCTCCAGCATAGGGCTGGACAACTTCGCGCGGGCAAGCAGCAAAGAGTGGGGCTTCGGCCCGGCGATCAGCCTGCCGATCTTCGACTCGGGCCGCCTGCGCGCGAACCTGCGCGGCAAGTCGGCCGACCTGGACGCCGCAGTGGCGAGCTACAACGCGAGCCTGCTCGACGCCGTGCACGACGTGGCCGACCAGCTCGACTCAGCACGCTCCATCGTGCGCCAGCAGACCGAGCAGCGCCAGGCGCAGGCTGCGGCCGAAGCGGCGTATGCGCTCGCGCTCGAACGCTACCGCCAGGGCCTGACCAACTACCTCACGGTGCTCGCCGCCGAAACCAACGTGCTCGCGCAGCGGCGCCTGGGCGTCGATCTGGCCGCGCGGCGCCTGGACACGCAAGTCAACCTGATCCGCGCGCTGGGCGGCGGCTACCAGGCCACGCTGCCCGAGACGCTGGCGAGCTCGGCGCGCTGAACGCGCGTCCCGCAGCCACGTCGCCCGGCCCAAGCCCCAACCCCTCCTCTTTTGCCGCTTCGACCTTTTTGGACCTCCCATGACCGAACCGCAACCCACTTACGCCGCCCGTGAAACCAACCCCACCCGCCGCAAGGCCCTGCTCGCGCTTGCCGTCGTGGTGCTCGTCGCGGGTGCCGCCTGGGGCGCCTACGAGTGGCTCATTGCGAGCCACAACGAAGACACCGACAACGCCTACGCGCAAGGCAACGTGATCCAGATCACGCCGCAGACCGGCGGCACGGTGACGGCCATCCTCGCCGACGACACCGACTACGTGCAGGCCGGCGCGCCGCTCGTGCGGCTCGATCCGTCCGACGCGCGCGTGGCACTGGCGCAGGCCGAAGCGGCGCTCGCGCAGACCGTGCGCCAGGTGCGCACCATCTACGTCAACGACGCTGCGCTGCAAGAGCAGGTGCGCCTGCGCGAGGCCGACGCCGCGCGCGCACGCACCGACGTCACGCGCACGAGCGACCTCCTGCAGCGGCGCCAGAAGCTCGCGGGCAATGGCGCCGTCTCGCAGGAAGAGCTGCACCAGGCGCAGGCCCAATACGACGCTGCGCGCGCCGCGCTCGCTGCAGCCGAAGCCGCCGTGGCCGCCGCACGCGAGCAGCTCGCGAGCAACCAGGCGCTGACGCAGGGCGTGCCGCTCGAGCGCCACCCCAACGTGCTCGCCGCCGCCGCCAAGGTGCGCGAAGCCTATCTGGCCGAGCGCCGCACCGTGATCCCCGCGCCCGTGGCCGGCTACGTGGCACGGCGCAGCGTGCAGCTGGGCCAGCGCGTGGCCGCCGGCACGCCGCTCATGAGCGTGGTGCCCGCCGAGCAGATGTGGGTCGATGCCAACTTCAAGGAAAACCAGCTGCGCAACCTGCGCCTGGGCCAGCCCGCCACGCTCACGGCCGACCTCTATGGCGGCAAGGTCGAATACCGCGGCCGCGTCGCGGGCTTGGGGATGGGCACGGGCTCGGCCTTTGCGCTGCTGCCCGCGCAAAACGCCACGGGCAACTGGATCAAGGTGGTGCAGCGCGTGCCGGTGCGCATCACGCTCGACCCCCAAGAGCTGCGCGCACACCCGCTGCGCGTGGGGCTGTCCATGCTCGTCGACGTCGATACCTCCGACCGCAGCGGCCCCATGCTGGCCGCGCAGCCGCGTACCGAGCCCATCGCGCAGACCGGCGTCTATGCCGATTGGGATCGCGGTGCCGAGGCCGATGTGGCACGCATCATCGCCGCCAACGCCGGCCCTGCCGCCAAAAGCGCACCCAGCAAAGGCCAGCCGGCCGCCGCCGCAGCGCAAAGCGCCGGCGCACGCAAAGGCTGACCGCCCCCGAAAGCCCGCACATGAACGCAGCTTCCGCCAGCGCGCCCTCGGGCACGTCGCCACCGCCCCCTCCCGCCACACAAGCCCCCGCGCCTGCCGCGCCGCTGCCGCCGCTGTCCGGCAGCGCACGCCTGTGGGGCACGCTCGCGCTCTCGGCGGCCACGTTCATGAACGTGCTCGACACCTCGATTGCGAACGTGTCGCTGCCCGCGATCGCGGGCGACCTGGGCGTGAGCCCCACGCAGGGCACCTGGGTCATCACGAGCTTTGCCGTGGCCAACGCGATTTCGGTGCCGCTCACGGGCTGGCTGTCGCAGCGCTTTGGGCAGGTGCGCCTGTTCGTGCTCAGCGTCGTCTTGTTCGTGCTCGCGTCGGTGCTGTGTGGCCTCGCCCCGACCATGCCGCTTTTGATCGCCTTCCGCGCGCTGCAGGGTTTTGTCGCCGGGCCCATGATCCCGCTGTCGCAGGCGTTGCTGCTGTCGAGCTACCCGCGCGCGCTCGCGGGCGTGGCCATGGCCGCCTGGTCCATGACCACGCTCATCGCCCCGGTGACGGGCCCGCTGCTGGGCGGCTGGATCACCGACAACATGACCTGGCCGTGGATCTTCTACATCAACGCGCCCGTGGGCGTGCTCGCAGCGCTCGTGACCTGGGGCATCTTCCGCCACCGCGAGTCGCCGCGCCATGCCCTGCCTATCGACTCGGTCGGTTTGGGCCTGCTCGTGGTCTGGGTCGCGAGCATGCAGATCATGCTCGACATCGGCAAGGAACACGACTGGTTCGAGTCGCCGCTGGTGGTGGGCTGCGCCGTCGTCGCGGTCATAGGCTTTGCCGCATTCATGATCTGGGAGCTCGGCGACAAACACCCGGTGGTGGACCTGACGCTGTTCAAGATACGGAATTTTTGGGCCGGCGCGATCGCCACGTCGTTCGGCTACGGCGTGTTCTTTGGCAACGTCGTGCTGCTGCCACTCTGGCTGCAGCAGTTCATGGGCTACACGGCCACGCAGGCTGGCGAAGTGCTGGCGCCCGTGGGCCTGCTCGCGTTGGTGCTCTCGCCCATCGTCGGGCGCACCGTCACCAAAGCCGACCCGCGCCAGTACGCCACCATTTCCTTTTTGGTGTTCGCGCTGGTGCTATGGATGCGCTCGCGCTTCAACACGCAGGCGGACGTGGTCACCATCCTGATCCCCACCGTGATCCAGGGGATCGCGATGGCGTTTTTCTTCATCCCGCTCGTGACGATCACGCTCTCCGAGGTGCACGGGCCGCGCATTCCCTCGGCTTCGGGACTGTCGAACTTCATGCGCATCACCGCCGGCGCCATAGGCACCTCGGTCTCGACCACGCTGTGGGAGCGCCGCGCGACCATGCACCACGTGCACCTGGTCGAAACCCTGCAGCAGGGCAACAGCACGCTCGCGCAGACGCTGCAAGGGCTGCAGGCCGCGGGCCTGAGCCAGCAGCAGGCGCTCGGGCAGGTCGAGCTGCTGCTGAACCAGCAAGCCTTCATGCTCGCGGCCAACGACATCTTCTACGCCTCGGCACTCATTTTTCTGCTGCTGATCCCGCTGATCTGGCTCGCCCACCGCCCGCACGCCAGCGAAGGCAGCGCCGAAGCTGCGGCAGGCGCGCATTGATCTTGACGCTCGTCAAATCAGGGATTTACAGGAGTTGCAATGGCTTACTTTTCGGTCAGACTTACAGCTTTTGACCAACGCCATTGCGCTTTCTGCCCATGGACTTCTCTTTTCTGCGCCGCGCCCTCAATGCCCTGACGATCGCCGCCAAGTTGCGGCTCATGACGGCCCTGGCCTCGCTGATCCTGGTGGCCATTTCGGGCTACTTTCTGTTCGAGGAATATCAAATCACGCGCGCCGGACGGGAAATCGCCGTGCGCCAGACGGTGGAAGTGGCGCACTCCATCCTCGGCTGGGCGCAGCAGCTCGAAGCCCGCGGCACCTACACCCGTGCGCAGGCCCAGCAACTGGCCTTGCAGACCCTGCAGGCGGCGCGCTATTCGGGCAAAGAATACTTTTGGGTGCAAGACATGCAGCCGCGCGTGCTCATGCACCCTTTCAAGCCTGAACTCAACGGGCAGGACGCCTCCCACATCCAGGACCCGGATGGCAAACCGATCTTCGTGCTCTTCGTCCGGCGCGCACAGCAAAGCGATGGCGGCGGGTTCGTCACCTACCAGTGGCCCAAGCCGGGTGAGGATCAGCCCGTGCCCAAGATTTCTTACGTCAAGGCTTTTGCGCCCTGGCGCTGGGTCGTGGGCTCGGGCGTTTATGCCGACGATTTGCGCAAGAACTTTCTCGCGAGCCTCTGGCGCACGCTGATCGTGGTTGCGCTTGCCGTGGCCGTCAACCTGCTGCTCGCGCGCAACGTCCAGCAATCGGTCGTGCGCGGTCTGGACAAGGCCGTGCGCGTGGCCCGCGCGATTTCGCAACGCGACCTCACGCAGCAGGTCACCGTCAAGGGGCGCGACGAAATCAGCCATCTGCTCGCCGCGATGAAGGCCATGTCCGAGGATTTGACGCAAACCTTGCGCGGCGTGCGCCAGGCGGCAGAGCAACTGGCCCACACGAGCGCCGAAATCGCAAGCGGCAACCAGGACTTGAGCAGCCGCACCGAGAGCACCGCGTCGAATCTGGAACAGACTGCGGCAAGCATGGAAGAGCTCACCGGCTCGGTCACGCAAAACGCCGAGGCCGCGCGCCGCGCCGCGCGCTGCGCCGAAACGGCCAACGAGGTCGCGACGCAGGGCGGTGAAGCCGTGGCGCAGGTGGTGCACCGCATGGAGGACATCCGCGCCTCGTCGCGCCAGATCGCCGACATCACCAGTGTGATCGACAGCATCGCCTTTCAGACCAACATCCTGGCGCTCAACGCCGCCGTCGAAGCGGCACGTGCAGGCGAGCAAGGACGCGGCTTTGCCGTGGTCGCGAGCGAGGTGCGCACGCTGGCACAGCGCTCGGCGCAGGCGGCGCGCGAGATCAAGACCTTGATCGAAAACTCGGTGCAACAGGTCGAGGCGGGCGGCGCGCAAGCCGCGCTGACCGGTCAAACCATGGAGCGCGTCGTCGCCGCGGTGCAGGAAGTGCACACGCTGATCCAGGAAATCACCACCGCCACGGGCGAGCAGAGCAACGGCATCGCGCAAGTCAACGTTGCCGTGTCCGAGCTCGACCGCATGACGCAGCAAAACGCCGCGCTCGTCGAAGAATCGGCCGCCGCTGCGCAAGCCCTGCGCGAGCAAGCCATGCAGCTGCTCGAAAGCGTGCAACGTTTCAAGCTCACTTAAGATCGCTGCAAAACCATGGCCGCACGGTGTGGCGCGCACCTGCCACCTGCACTGCCGCCCCTGCGCCGCGCCGCTTCAGCAAATACTCACTGCCGTGCCTACCGTCAACCCATCAAACCAGCCGCACCACTACGACGTCTGCAACGGCGATGCCGACGGCCTGTGCGCGGTGCGGCAGTGGCGCCTGCACGCGCCTGCTGAGGCCACGCTGGTCACGGGACTCAAGCGTGACATCGCACTGCTCGAGCGCGTGGCGGCCGAGCCGGGCGACGAAGTGCTGGTGTGCGACATTGCGCTGGCGCGCAACCGCGCCGCGCTCGAACGCCTGCTCGCGCGCGGCGTGCGCGTGCGCTACTTCGACCACCACGCAAGCGGCGCGCCGCTCGTCCACCCCTGCCTCGAAGCGCACCTCGACGCGGCGCCCGACGTCTGCACGAGCGTGCTCGTGGACCGCGCACTCGGCGGGCGCTTTCGCGCCTGGGCGGTGGTCGGCGCTTTTGGCGACAACCTGGGCAGCGTGGCCGAGCGCCTTGCCGCCACGCTGAATCTCGAGCGCGCACGGATCGACGCGCTGCGGCGCATGGGCGAGGCGATCAACTACAACGCCTACGGCGAGTCCGCGCACGACGTGCTCATCCACCCTGCGCAGCTGTATGCGCTCATGGCGCGCTACGAAGACCCTTTTGCGATGCTCGCGCACGAGCCCGTGCTGCAGGCGCTCGATGCGCAGCGCGCAAACGACCTGGCGCATGCCGCGGAACTGGCGCCCTATTGGCAGGATGCACGCGGCAGCGTCGTGCTGTTGCCTGACGCCGCATGGAGCCGGCGCATCATGGGGCATCTCGCCAACCAGCTCGCGAACCAGGAACCGCAGCGCGCGCATGCGCTGCTGCTGCCGCTGCCAAAGACCGACGCGGCAGACGCTGCATGGCGCGTGAGCATGCGTGCGCCACGCACCGCCCCGCAAGGCGCAGCAGACTTGTGCAGCCGTTTTGGCGGCTCGGGCCGCGCTGCTGCAGGTGGCATAGACCGGCTGCCCCAGGACTCGTTCGAAGACTTCCTGCGCGCATTTGCTGCGATGCGCTGGGGAGCGTGAACCCAGACTTTTCCCAAACTAGTGTAGTGTTTGATACTTGATGCGACAAATAGCCTAGCAGCAAAAAGCAAAAAGGGGAGCCGAGCCCCCCTTTTTTGATGCACTTGCACGCGCAGCTCAACGCTCGGGCGGCAACAGCTCTTGCTTGACGCGTTGCTGCAGCTCGGGCAGCTCGAAGCCCGTCAGGTCAAGGTCGCGCGCGAGGATCAACACCCGCCGCGCAGCCTCGCCCAGTTCGGCCTTGAGCTCACCGAGGAAGGGGTCGGACGCAAAAATGGCCAGGGCGTGGCAGCGGCCCTCGAGTGCCTCGCGCTCCAGATAGTCGGACAGCTCCTGTGCAAAACGCAAATGCTCTTTGCGCTTGGGGTCCGTCGGTGGCTGATAAGCAGCGCCGCCGTAGCTGCGGTCGGAGGCTTCGCGCCCCATTTTGTCGTGTACCAGCTCGCTGACTTTGCGACGGCTCTCAGGGTGCTCGAAAGTTTCGAGCAACTGCAAGGTGCCGTTGGATTCTCGCGCCAGATACCGCGCGTGCGTGGCATTGGCAATCAGGATGCGGTCGGGTTTCATGGTCTGAGCCTCTTTGTGTCATGGAAAAAACGAGCGGACGCCATGGAAAGCCAAGAGCGTTCGCTCTGTTTTATAGATGAGGGCGCAAAGTCTTTTTACAACCGTCTCTTGTACCCGCCATGGTGGCCAGAGCGGCACAGCGCCCCGAACCCGACCCCGGCGCAAGGTCACGCAAGGTGCTTGGCGAAGAAGGCCAGCGTACGCTCGTTGGCCAGCTGCGCGGCCGCCGCATCGTAAGAGCCGCGCTGGTCGCAGTTGAAGCCGTGGTCGGCGGCGTAAATGTGCACCTCGACCTCGGGATGGGCTTTGGCGAATGCCTTGACCTCCTCGACTGGAATCCAGTGGTCACGCTCACCGAAATGGGCAAGCACCGGCACGCGCGGCTTGCGCGCCGACTCCTCGGGCGTGGTCATGCCGCCGCCGTAGTAGCACACCGCCGCCGACAGGCCGTCGAGCGTGCATGCGGCACGCCATGTCAGCAGTCCGCCCCAGCAAAAACCCACGATGCCGACCTTGCCCCCGCTGCGTTTGGCCGCTTCATGGATGGCAGCCTGGATGTCTGCCATGACCCCTGGCGCCGGCAGTGCATCGACGGCCGTCTTGAGGGCAAAACCGGCTTCCATGTCTTTTTGCTCGTACCCGAGCTCCACGCCCTGTTTGACACGCGCAAAGGTGGAAGGCGCGAGCGCGAGGTAGCCATTCGCGGCGTAGCGGTCGGCCACCGCACGGATGTGCGAATTCACGCCGAAAATTTCCTGCAGCACCACGATCGCGCCACGCGGCGTACCCTGGGGCTCGGCCAGCCAAGCGGGCACGGAAAAACCATCGCTCGAAGTCACCTGGATGAATTGGCTCATGAAATGCTCCTCATAAAAGTGGATAGACCAAGCTCCTGCGACGGCCAGCGTCACGGAACACGGCATTTTTGCAGCAGAACGCTCCGCCGATGGCAGGGATGCACAAAAATCCGCCGCCGCACGCGGAATTTGCCGCTATCGTCTTTACGATAGCGGCAAGGAGCCCGTGCATGGACCTCAAGCCGCTGATCACCCTGCTGGCCATCGTGAACCCGCTGGCCATCGTGCCGTTTTTCATCCACTACACCCAGGGCTTTTCGCCTGCGCAGCGCCGCGCCACGGTGCGCACGGCGGCGTTTGCGGTGTTTTGCGTGATTGCGGCCTGCGCACTGCTGGGGCTGCAGATTCTGGAATTTTTCAATATCTCGCTGCAGAGCTTTCAAGTCGGTGGCGGCATGCTGCTGCTCATCAGCGCAATGAACATGCTCAACGCCCAGCCCGCCGAGGCCAAGGCGCACACGCACGAAATGGAAGAAGGCGCAGAAAAAGCCGCCTCGGGCGCAAGCATCGCCGTCGTGCCGCTGACCATTCCACTGCTCACGGGGCCGGCCACCATGTCCACCGTGGTGATCTACGCCGACCGGGCGCACACGATCTGGCAGCATGCGGCCCTCCTGGGCTACGGCCTCGTGATTGCCCTCGCGACGGCGCTGTGCTTTGCCCTGGCCAACCCGATCGCGCGCGTGCTGGGCAAAACCGGCATCAACGTGATGACGCGCCTCATGGGGCTGATTCTTGCCGCCCTGGCCGTCGAAGTCATGGCCGAAGGCTTGGGCAAGCTGTTCCCTGGACTTTTAGGCTAAAAACGGCTGAAACCAAGGCGCAGCAAGCGCTAGCAGCTATCACAATGATTGCATCTTGCGCAAACCGATTTCACGCGACGGCGGCCTGCGCCGGTGCATTCTCGGGCTCTTGCGCATCACCCTCGGCACAGGTGGCGCCACCGCAGCCGTGGATCAGCACTTGCGGCAGCGCTTCGGGCGCATGCACGACGCCCGTTTCCGGATCGAAGCCCACCCGGCGCAAGTGCAAGGCGAGTGCCGCATCCATGGCCTGCGTGTGCTGTGGAAACCATTGCGCGAGCTCGCCCACCAAGGCGCGCACCATGGCAGGTTCACCCTGTGCGAGCCGTGCAGAACCCTCTTGCAACACCTGCAGCACCACCTTGTGCTGGGTGCTGTGGCAGTTGCCCGAAGCGAAACGGGTCGCGGCCATCCAGGCGTCCTCGCGCGCGAAATGCGCCTCGGTGTGCGCCACGAACGCATCCCAAGCCGCGGGCAAGAGCGCCTCGTCGGCCGCGTCCACCGCGGCAAGCAGTTCGACGAATTCGCGGTGCGTGTCGTCCATCAACGGCAATTCCAGCGCCAGGGCATCCGACCATTCGAGTGCGGCCATGTTCGATCTCCTTGCATCACAAAATCCAGGCGCACAGCTTAGGCAGCGCCGCAGGTCGGGGTTTTGATGCAGGTCAGGGAAATGAGGGTACAGAAATTGGAAATTGGGGTCAGATTCCAATTTTCGGCCGATGCGCGAGGTGCCGAGTTAATTGGAATCTGACCCCAATTAATACCACGCCCCTGCGGGGCTCGCAATGACGGGAGCTTTTCAGACCAAGGCCGAGCGCAGCGAAGGCCCGTGTGGTATCCCCGCCCTTCTGGCTGCGCCGAGGAGCGCAGCGCCCGGCGGATCAAGGGCGCGCGATGTTTGAGCGCAGCGAGTTTCGCGCGACCCCGCCGGGCGTGAGCACCGCAGGTTGCCCTAGCAGCCTGTCGGACTTTGGAATCGTCGGCTGCGAATGCGCCGCAGCGGCCCATTTTTTACCGTCTTCTTGCCCCATAGTCCCGCTATGGGGCGGCGAATTCGGCAAAAACTGGCCTCGCTGGGGCACATTCTCGCTTTCGACGCCCAAAGTCCGACAGGCTGCTAGGCGCCGTAAGGCGCACAGGGACGCAGACAGCAGGGTCGCCTTCTTTTGCCTTCTTTTCTTGGCGAGACAAGAAAAGAAGGTGCGCCGCCGGGCGCACATCCCGGCACCCTCCCTTTGCCCCAGCACCAGCGGCCGGAAATTCGAATCTGATGAACGGGAGTGAGATAAATGAAGGGGCAACGGCGCGATATTTGGGGAAAAAAGGGGATGGGATGGAAAAAAAGGGGACGAGAAATTAAAGTTGGTTTTGCCGTGTGAAAGCGGAGTTGGCGTCGTATTTTTGAGGGGGTTGGAGGGTGAGGCGACTGGCTACGAGGGTGGCGTAGCCGGCTATGTCTAGCCAGGAATCGGCGTAGTCAGGGTCGCCGTTGATGATGCGGGCGATCTTGTGGAGGATCATTTCAAGGGCCTCTTGCTGATCGGGGGTGAGGGTCAGGCTGCGGGCGGAGGCGGCTTTGGTGATGGTGGTTTTGAGGGACTGGGAGAGCTCGGCGTGGGTTTGGAAGCTGCCGTAGCGGTCGCCGCGCTCGGTGAGGATTTGGTGAATGTCGTTGGTCATGCTGCGCCTCCACGCTCATAGAACAATTCGACGCGCTGGCACGCGATCTCGAAAAACTCGGGGGAGATTTCGCAGCCGATGAAGCTGTGGCCCAGGCTCAGCGCGGCTACGCCGGTGGTGCCGCTGCCCATGTAGGGGTCGATTACGGTGCCACGCGCAGGCGTGACGCTGCGCACCAGGTACTTGAGCAGCTCGATCGGCTTTTGTGTGGGGTGCGCCACCTTTTCTGCACGCCCATAGCGCAGGTTGTCGCACACGAACACGTTGCAACGGTACTTGGAGTCGTCGCCAAAAAAAGCGCCTTTGCGGTAGGCGTACACGATGTTCTCGTGCGCCGATGGCCACCAGTTTCCGTCGCCTGGTGGAGGCGGATAGGGTTTTACCCAGACGGCATGCTTGGCAACCATGCCGCTGGTGCGCAGCGTTCGCGCTACATCGCCAGCTTGTTCCGTGCCGCAAAATATGACGGCAGCATTGCGCACCTGTTCAGCGCATAGGCGCAGGGACTGCACGACCTCAAAGGTCGCATCTTTGCTGTCGAAGTCGAACTGCAAGCGGCGCGTACCTTTGTCGGTTTTCATGGTGCCGAAGCGGTTTTGCAGCGCATATGGAGGGTCTGTCACCAGCGCATCGCAAGGCCCAAACACCCCCGCCCGCAGCAGCTCACGCGAGTCGCCGCAGTAGAGGGTGGCGTCGCCGATCACGCACTTCTGGAACTGCACCGAACCCACCTGATCAGTGGTCACGATGCGCTGCGATTCAGCCGTTGGTTTGTGGTCTAAAACGGAGGGTTCTGGCATGCTTATCCCATGGATTCGTCGATGAATTTCTGCACGATGGCGAGGACTGCCGTTTCGTCGGATGCGGACAGTGTCCCGGCCTCTGGGCTGCTCATGAGCATGCCGCGGCGGGGCATGTTTTTGGCGCCGAACTCGTGATAGACGGCATAGGGCTGGCCGAAACCAATGCGCACC
Organism: Extensimonas vulgaris; assembly: GCF_003337425.1. GTDB lineage: Bacteria > Pseudomonadota > Gammaproteobacteria > Burkholderiales > Burkholderiaceae_C > Extensimonas > Extensimonas vulgaris. Next base: position 128,234 of record NZ_QPJU01000002.1, on the reverse strand, counting down.
GAGTCTGCGCCTGTGACGGTGTGCGACAGGCTTTTGATCATGTCGCCATAGCGATCCAGCAGGCGTTTGTGGGCGCCTTTCTTGGGGTACGTGGCAATGGTTTTCTCTGCCCATGGTTGCCAGCTCTGGCCGTTCGGGTCTTTGCGGGTTGAAAACCGTTTGCGGACATTGCTCTCCATCATGGCGCCGATGGACTCGAGCAGCGGATGCAAGTCGCTGAGGCGTGCATGCGCGGCGGCAAGCTTTTGCTGCAACTGCGCGTCCTGGATATTGACGGTGAGCATTTATGGGCACTCCACGGGTTGCACTTACTCGCTCATGCCGTCTTTTTTGGCGGCATCGGCAATGCCCTTTGCGGCCCGCTGCAGCTTGGCCTGCTCGAGGTCTTTCAGGGCCTGGGAGCGAGCTTTTCCAGGGTTGTAGCCAAAGCCTGGATCGATGCCATCCGCTACCTGCACGATCTGTCCAGTGCGGGTGTTTACATAGTCCACCATGGGGCTTGGGGGGGCTATTTTGACCAGAGGAGTTTGCACGATAGGGGCATTGGCATCGAACTCTGCACCTGGGCGGCTCTCTGTGTAGCCAAGGTCGTAGTCTTCCTGGTTCATGGGCTCTGCGCGGCAGCGGCAGCGCCAGCCGCAGGGCGGGAAATGCTGATCCCACCATGGGTGATCGATTGGCAGGGTGACGTTATGCCAGGCGCGATGTTTGGGGCGCACGTGGCCATCATCCATGGTGACGTAGCGCATGTAGGGGTGAGTCTTTTTGGTACGCTGCGCACGCTCCCACAATCCTGCCGCATAGGCCTGGCTGGTGTTGGTGTCAAAAATGAGCTTGAGCCGTGCAGCATCAAACCTGGTGCGCACCACGTCGCCAGTTACGGGGTCTGTGACCTCATTCAGGCCCCACCATCCGCGCTCGCGCAGCAGTTGTTCGACGTCGCGCATCCAGTCGCGGCGCGACAAATTGCCGTTGACGTTGGCAACGATGCCGTCGTAAATGTCCTGCAATAAGTCCACTCGGGCCAGACGAGAAATGGTGAATTGCGTGTTGTGCTCAGCTTGAAAAATGTCTTCCCACGCGAAAGTCTCGCGCATCAGGTTGCGCGCCATGAGCCAATCCACCGCATCTTGCGGCGTGAGCTTCATGAGCTGCGCGAATTGTTCCGGGGTCAGATTGGAATCAGGCATTGCAGCGCATTATGTTTTTGCAAGGTCTGCATTGTCTGCATTGTCCGCATTGTTGGCTGCAATGACACGTGCAATGAATGCGGATTGCGCAAGTTTTTCCGTGAGTGGTTTCACGTCCACCTCGGGTAATGTGCTCGGCAACTTGTCCAGCAATTCTTGCGCAGTCAAACCAGAATTTTCAGCCTCTGCAAACAACGCACGCAATGGCGCTACCATGGGCTCGGAAATGCTTTGCCATTGATCCTGCATAGCCTGCACCAGCATTTCTGTGGTGGTCATGCGTTGCGCTGGGGCAATATATTTGCCTGCAGCATCTGCAAACGCTGGGTTTTGCGCAGCGCCTGACAATGGTGCAGGCGTTTGCATGGTTTGTGGTGGGGGCTCTGCAATATCACCAGGCTCGAAACCATAGACCCGCGCGAAATAGGCGGGCGTGAGTTTTGCGCCAGATTCTGTCAGCGTCTTATCCCGCAGGGCCAGCGTGGTATCCACCTCCTCTTGCTCGTACAGTTCGAACGTAGGTGCAGCTGCACCAGGCCCATCGTTAAGGTCAACGATCCAGCGCAAAAGCTGGTTCAGGGTTGCCTCCACCAGGCGCGCGTCCGCGTCGCGCAGCTCTGTCACCACCTGCAGGCCCGCGGTGGCGCTGGCACGGTTGGACTGCACTTCGGTGGTCTGGTTTTGTCCCAGCAGCGCTATGGCTATTTCTGACCGGCAGAACATCAGCAGGCGCTCATACAGGTCTGCGCTCGCCGTCTTTCCCGCAGACTCCACGATGTCCACGCTGGCGTCATCGGGGATCACCGCAACAGCGTCTTGCACCATGGCTTCCAGGTTGTCCAGCAGTGCGCTCTGCTCTGCCGGTGGTGTGCCGCGTGGGGTCTTTCCGATGAGCCAGGGCGTGCCGTATTTTTCAGCGAACGTGACCCAGAACTTCAACCCTCCACGCTTGAATACCGTGGGCCAGAAACACATGCTCAGGTCGGCAAAACCATAGGGGTTTGCGTAGCTCGCATCCTGCGCCGGAACCAGGAATTTGCGCTCTGGCAACTCCTCGCCATACAGCGGCGCATTGCGCGAGCGAAAACGCAGTTGCGCATTGGCGTCGAACTGGAACCACGTGACAGGCTTTGCCAGCACATCCAGCGGCACCGTTGCGCCACCGAATAGCGGTTTGCTCCACACGATCTCCATTGGCTGCCAACCAAACAACGGGGCATCGAGCATTTCGCGCAGGATGCGGCGCATATCCAGCGCATCGAATGCCGCCTGGCATATTTTGAGCGTGCGCGCACTCGCATTGCCGCGCTGCAGCCGCCATTCCATTGCCAGCACACCCGCCTTGCGCCGCCGAATGCAGCCGCCCACGTGCGCATCGCTGCGCAGCTCGGTGTAAATGGCAATGTCGCGGCCCTGTTTTTTGAGGATGGGGTCAGGGTTTGGCAGCAACAGGCTCAGCGCCGCAAAATCAGGGCTGCGGTCGCGTGTGGCAATCTGCTCTGACAGGGGGCGCTGCGCCGATGGGTCTGCAAAATGCACGAATTCGCTCGGCGTGACGTAAAGGCCGCGTGCGGTCATATCAATAGCCCTCCAATTGCAGGCGCAGGTCGGTGCGGCGCGGTCGGCTGGCCACGCTCGGAGGCCCGCTGGGTGCGCTGTCTGCGTGCAATGCCAATGCCAGTGCCCAAAAATGGTCAGCGTGGCCGTCTGGCGTGCGCTCTGCCGCAAAACGGATGTTGCCAGCGCTGCTCACCACCTTGGTGACGGAGCGCAGGTCAGCGCGGATGCGCTGGTCGTAAGGGATGCGCAACTTTCGGTCTTCCATGGCGCCGCGCACTGGATAGGCCATGGACTCCTTGACGGGCCCGGTGAAGGTCACGCCCTCCACCCGGTAATGGCCCCATGCGTCCTGCGCATCATCGACCCAGCCAATGCCAAGGCCCGTCGCATCGATGCAGGTGCGGCGGCTGCGCTCTATCCATGGCCATAGGATGGCCTCCTGGTCGGACTTGCGCATGCCGCGCAATGCCTCCACGTGGCGCGTGTAATAGGTGTCCCCCAGCTTTTCCAGCACCCAAAGCACGGTCAAGTCCTGCTTGCGGCCGATGTCAATGCCGCAAAAAAGCGGGCCGTTTTCGCGGGTTCGCCAATCGATGGTTTGCGGGTATTCGCAGGCAGCAATGAGGTCGTATTCCAAAAATGCGACGTCATCGTCCGCCGGGGCGCAGCAGTATTCCTGCTGGAACGATTCCTCATCGGCGCAACCTGCGCGGATGAAGTCGAAATACTGCGCCTCATCCATTGCCTGGCGCTCATCGTCTGCGGGCAGCATGGATTGCAGTTTGTAGAGGAATCCCTGATCCAGCGCATCCTGCAGCGTCACGCGGTGCAGGCTGATTCCCTTGGGGTTTCCGCCCTCGCGCACCTCGCGCACCAGGCCGTTGAAAAAATTGTGGCTGCCGCGGTGCGTGCTGATTACCTCCAGGTTGCCGCCCCAGGTAATGCCAGGGTAGGCAATAGACCACAGTTTGCGTGGGTCGGGGTGCAAGGCGAATTCATCCAGCACGCGCGAGCCGCGTTTGCCGGCCTGCGCGTCGGGGTTGCTGCTCATGCTGTGGATGCGTTTGCCGGACGCAAACTCCACCACGTAGGCGCTGCTGCGCGCGCCATCGTCAATCAGTAGCTCACCCAGGTCTTTGGCGGCCATGCCCATGATGCCGGCCCAGAGCTTGCAGTCCTCGACGAACAGGCGCGCCTGCAGATCGTCGCGGCTGCTCACCCATTGGTCATGGCGAGCCCCCTGCGCTGCAGTGCGCTCCACGCAGGCATAGGCCGTGCTCCACGAGAGGCCAATCTGCCGGCCTTTTTCCATCAATTTAAGGCGCGACTCATCCTTGATCCATGCCGATTGGTAAGGCAGAAAAATGGCTTGCGCATCGCGCGGGATTACTTTCGCGCGGCCCTTGCGATCGCGTGGTTTGGTGGGATGCGCAGGGAGCTCGGCAGGCATCATGCAATCCCCAGCGCGGCGCGGATGGCGGCCTTGGTTTCGTCGGTCACGCCGCCGCGGTTGGGCATGGATTCGAGCGCCTTGCGCTGCTCTTCCAGCAGCTTGAGGCGCGCGGCCTCTTCGGCCTCGGCCTGGTATTTTTTGAGGTTGACCGAGCTGCGCGTGAGCGTGGCAATGTTCTTGGCCGCGGCGCTGAGCTGGGCCACGCGCTCGGCTGGGTCTGCGTCTGGGTCGTCGGCTTCTTGCAGGCACAAAATGGCCTCGAAAAGCTCGGTCTGCACCAATGCCGTGAGGGCCTCGCTGCGCGCGTCCTTGTCGTCTCCGGCCTGCGCCTGGATCAGCTTGGCGGCCTCGGTGCTGGCGCGTATGGCGGACAGGCGCCGGTCTAGCTTGGAGCCATAGCGATGCAGCGCAGAGCGGCTTGGCAAGGCGCCATCGTGCGCCTGCGCGGGGAAGCGCGCCTGCAGGTCGGCAATCATTTCGTCGAGGGTTTGCGCACCCGTGGCGAGCATGGCCTCGATGTACGCCTTGACATCCTGCGGCAAGCGCGCCACGCTGGATTTTCTGCCCATGTGGCGCCCCTTACCAATACTTCTGCGGGCGGGCAATGCCGGGCTCGCACTGCGTGGTGTATTCGGCCAGATCAACGCCCTCGCGCGTAAGCTCGGCATGCCAGCGTCCGCTGGGCTGGCGATCCAGCCGGATCAGCTCGCGCTCGTGCAGGTAGTCCAGCTCGCGGCGCAGTTCCAGCGGTGTGGCGTCGGGGTACTCGGCCTGCGCCACGGCCAGAATGGGGCCTTCGGGAGCGCCCAGCGGGCGCGCATTGTTGAGCGTGAGCAGGATCAGCCAGCGCAGGTGCTCGCGCCGGATGCGTTGCGTGTCGTTCAAGGTGGTCATGGGTGGCTCCTGTCGCTGAATGCGGCGCGCAGCTGCACGTTGTCAAGTTTGGTGGCCAGGCCGTCTAGCTTGGCCTCCACGATGGACTGCCCGCGCACGTAATCCTCGCGGCGCACGTAGTTCAGGGGAAGCTCGCCTTGCAGACGCATGAACTGGCGCTCCAGCTCCTGCATGGCCTTGGCATTGCCATCCTGCGCGGTGGAGATGCCATCGAGCAGCTTGACCAGCGCGTCGAACTTGTCGGCAATGCGGCGCTCATACTGCACATTGACCATTTTTGCCAGTGCCCACAAGGCCGCCACGACAAGCGCCAGTACGGTGATCACGTTTCCCAGCGTCAGCTCAAAGACCATTTCCACTCCCGTTTTCTGCAGCGCCCGTTGCGGCGTCGCCATTGCCATCCATAGCCATGCGCGCCCACGCCTGCAGGCCCGTCACCTGGGCGCTGAGCCCGTCAGCCGTTGCTGCCACAGCTGCATATCGCTGGCTGCACTCGCCGAGTGCGTTGCGGGCGGTGGTGGCTCCATCAGGCCCGGCATCGGCGCCGGCAGGCGTGGCGGGCGTGGGCAGTCCGGCAGCGGGCGCAGCCCCAGCCCGGTTGAGCTGGGCGATGGTGTCGAGCAGGCTGCGAGCATGGGCAGCACTGCGCTCAGCGTCAGCGCGCAAAGCAGCCTCGCGGTTGGCTTGGTCATGGGCGATCCTTTCGGCGGTAGCCTGGTGTTGCAACTCGGTTTCGCGGGCCGCGCGCTCTGCGATGGCCTGGCGCTGCGCGGCCTGCATGGCGGCCTGGGCATCGTCGGCACGGCGCCGATCCTCCGCAGCGTCCCAGCGCGTCTGCACGGTGCGCATGCCGGCGTTGCGGCCTGCAACGTAGAGGTAGGCGCACAGCGCCAGCGCGGCGCATGCGGCTATTGCCACCAGCAGCGCACGGGTGCGGTCTGTGGCCAGGTTGATGGGGCTGAAAGTCATGGCGCAGGCACTCCCAGGCACATCGCGCGCAGGCGCTGGCGGTCTGCCCATACGCCGCGGCAGGTGCGGTTGTCGGGGTGGCTGCAACGGTCTTGCGGCTTGTGCACGGGGCCAGCCTTGTCGTACAGCATGATGGCATCGCACGCGCCCGCATAGTCGCCCGCCTGCAGGCGCTGCGCCAGGGTGCTGGGCCCCGTGCGGGCATTGTTTTTGCACACGGCCGTGGCGCCCGTGTTGTAGGCCAGGCCCACGAAAGCATCCCACTCGCGCTGGTACATGGGCACGGCAAGGCACTTGCGCAGCGCTACCTCCACCTCGGCCGCATCGGCGCGCAGGCGCACCAGGGCGCGCACCGGCGTGGTCGTGTCGCCCATCTTGACACCACCCGTGGAGCCGTATCCCAGCGTGGCCACGGCCTTGCCATGCACGGGGTCGGGGTAGGCCTTGTCGCTGTAGCCCTCGCGCTGGGCGATATACACCAGGCCGGATGCAGACAGCACCAGGGCCGCAATGCCTATGCGTTGGGAGTCAAGCGCCATGCGCGCCTCCGCAACGGAGGGCGTAGGGATGTAGATCGCGGTATGACGTCATGCCCAGCATGGTGCCGCGCGCGCGCGAGCCGGGCGAACGAAAGCGGTTTAGTTATTGCAACGGCAACCCCCAGGCTACGCTGCAGCACTCACTCCCCAAAAGGCATCATCATGCAACGGCACCACTGGAAGACACTTGGCACCAGCGCTTTTTGTATTGCACTCATCGCGCGCATGGCCTGGCGCAAAAGTTGGGCTGACCGAGCGGCTGGTGCCGTTAAGGTTTCAGGCATGAACACCGCCACCGCTAACGCGAAGGCGGCAGAATGTTCAACGGGGTCGAGCAACATTCTTCCAGAATCACCAGCACTTCGCGCATACGGCGACCAGTGGCATCGTCGGCAGCAAGCGCTTGATTCGGTGCGCCAATCTGCAGCCATGCTCTGCGCAACTCCGCTGCAAACGCCTGCCCATCTGGATGCGTGCGCAGCAATGCTGCCAGCGCACACACCACCACTGCAAGCTCCCCCTTCACTTCCTCAACGGCTTCGCCAAGCGTGGCAACGCCTGTGGCCAATACCTTGACGGAATCCTGAGTCATCATGTCTCCTTGTTGTGGTCGGTCGTCATGGGCCACTGCGCGCTGGCTTTTTCGCCATCATGTGGTTTTTAGCGCAGCGCCTCGAGCTCGCGCTGCAGCGCGTCGATGCGGGTGCGCAGTTCGCGCTGACGGGTGTCGCAGGCTGAGGCTGCGGCCTGCATTTCGGAGGATATGGACTGCTCCCACACTGCGCCCGCCAGGTTGTTGTTGGCGCGCAGCTTGCGGGCTGCCAAGGTGCGTTGCTGCTCATCGCACTGGCGCACCTCATTGTCCAGCTGGCGCTGCAACGGCGGCAGCTCAAACTGCCTGATGGCGAAAGCCCGGTGCCACTTGTCGTCGTAGGCGCCCTCCGCAGCTGCTGGAGCGTTGCCTCCGGAGGCTGAGCGCTGCGCCGCCGTGGGGCCGTTGGCATGCACGTCCAGCACGGCGCCGCGGCCATCTTGGCAGGGCGCGTCCTGGTACACCACGCGACCTCCTTCGGCGGAGCACTTGTGCACGGCCCATGCGGGGGTGCACAGCAGCATGAGCAGGGCCAGTGCCAGTGCCAGTGCGAGTGAGTGCGGGCGGGTGATGGCGGGCATTTCAGGCTCCTTTCAGTGGGGATCAACTGGCGCGTTTCTTGGTGGCATTCGCAGGCGCGAACGCACCTAGCGTAGTGCGCACGCCGGCCTGCACGGCCTGCGGCGCATGGCGGAAATTGTCCAACAGGATGCGCTCCTGCGGGGGAAGCAACTCCAGCTCTGCGATGGGCTTCGCGCGCTCGCCGGTGAGGACGTATGCAACATCAACTCCGACTTTGGCGATTTCGGACAAGTACCTAGCGTCTGGCGATCTTTCATCTTTTTCATAGTGCAGCTGGGCTTGCTTGCGCACGCCTCCAACAGAGCCAAGTTCCTCCTGGCTCATCTGCAATCGCTCGCGTTCTTCACGCAATCTTTGTCCAATACCCATTTGGATAACTCAAGTTATTGCAAGGTACTCATTTGCGTACCATAATCACATCCGCAAACCCTACAAAACCATAGATAGACCAACGGAAGCAAGCCATGAACCACTCCATTCAAGCCCCTGTTTTCAACGACCCGCTGCGCATGAGCGACGCGGAGCTTTTTGCCGCCGCGCAAGGCTATGCGCAGCGTCGCCAGCAGCTGCTCGCGCTGGCTGCCGATGCCCACGCCCTGGGCCTGGCAGGCAAAACGCGCCGCCAGGTGCTGCTGGCTGCACGCCGCTGCGAGACCAAGGTCTTAGACCTGTCCATCAGCGCGGAACTGCGCTGCATGCGCGACGCAGAGCGCAACGCGGCCTGACGCGCCTTTGCCAACCACCTCCACCAAACCAACGGAGCCACCACCATGACACACCTCGCCTCCATCACCATGACCCCTGGCATGCCCATCACGCACGAGTGCGTGGACTGGCACGCGCAAACCGTGGCGCAGAGCGCGCTCTCGGCCAGCATTGCGCTAGACAACGCCGCATCTGCTGCGGCGGCCTTTTTGCAACGCAGCCGCGCACCAGGCGGCAGGCGCATGGCATCGCGCGTGTACGAGGACTACGTGGACCTCATCGCTCGCATGGATGCCGAGTCACGCTATCTGCAGCGCTTGCACCAGATCCTGGACTGCACCGATGCGCAGCAAGCGGAAAAGCAAGCAACAAACGAAACAAAGGTGCACCAATGAGCAAGCATAGCAAACCTACGACGCAAGGCACGCGCACCCCGCAAGAGGTGCTCGAATGGCTGGAATACAACGGCATCAGCGTGGCCCAATGGGCGAGAGAGCATGGGTTTTCAGTCGGACTCACGCGCTCTGTGCTGCGGGGCCGTCCTGGACGGCGCGGCATGAGCCACAACATTGCCGTGGCCCTAGGCATCAAGCGCGGCGTGCCCACCGCACTGCCTGGCCGCAGCGACGCAGACCTGTGCGCATCGCGCGGGCAGCTGAACAGCGCCGCCCAGCGTGCCCGGCGTCAGGCTGGCAATGTCCAATCCGGCGCAGCCCACACGCAGCAGGAGGCCGCATGAACCACTGCACCATGCCACTCGCTGAGGCCAAGCACCTCAGCGATCTGCTGATGGCCCGGCATGCACGAGCAACAGCGCCTCTGCAAGTTCTGCAAGCCCGGATTGCCAAGCTGGCTCAGGCTGTGTGCCAGCCATCATCTCAAGATCGCGCGCCAGCTGCAGCAGGTTCGCATGGCCGGCCTTTGACAGATGGCGAGCCAGCACTACAAACGCCGCCCGCTGCACCGTCTGCGCAGCATGTAGATCGCGCACCTGATTCAGCAGCTCATCCAGCACATCCGGCAGGTCTTGATGGTGTTGCATGTTCGTCCTTTCGAGGGGTTGTGTGACATGCCTGCACTTTGCCACTGCGAAAGCCGCTTTACCAGTGCAAAAGACGGAATCTTTTTGGAAGCGCTGCGCAAAGGGGCCTTCCAATGATCCGCCGCGATTGGAAACGCCTGCGCGCCGCCAGCCTGGTGGAGGCGCTGCGTCTGTGCAAGGCCTATGCGCAGGAGCGCTCAAACCTCAGCGTGGAGCGCATCGCCGATCGCATGGGCGTGACGCACGACAGCCTCTACAAGTGGCTGGCCACGGGGCGCCTGCCGGCCAACCTGATACCGCCCTACGAACACGCCTGCGGCTGCCACTACGTGAGCGAATGGCTGGCGGCGTCTGCAGGGCGCATGGTGGTGGCCATGCCCACGGGAAAAAAGGCCGATGCCGCAGACATGGTGCAGCTCAACAGCGGCTTTGCCCAGGCGCTGCAACTGCTGACCAACTTTTATGCCGACCCGGCGCGCACCGATGCCAGCGTAACGGCGGCAGCGCTGCGCGAACACATGGAGCGCGTGGCCTACCACGAGCGCAACGTGGCTGCATATGCCCAGCCGCAACTGGAGTTTGACGCATGACCACCCGCCCCCGCAAAACCGACTACACCAACCGCGCGCAGCAGCGCCTGCTGCAGGTGGTGCTGGCCTTGTTTGCCGATGTGGTGCAAGGCATGGCGCCCACGGCGCTGGCCAAGGCCGTGGGCTGCAGCGTGCCCGTGATATTGCGCGACCTCGACAACCTGGCCACCGCAGGCCTGGCCGAGCGCGACGAGGCCACCGGCCTATGGCGCCTGACGCAACGCCTGCCGCAGCAGTCCATCAAGGTGTTTGCTGCGCTGGACACCGCGCAGCGCCGCCTGGACGAGGCGCGCCAGCGCTACACGCGCAACCCAGGCTAGAGCCGCCATGCAGTGCCCTCTATCCCACCCAATTTGAAGACTTGGAGCCCAAAAAATGACGACTGCAGGACGCAAAACACTGGTGCCAGCTGCACCGGCCATCAGAGACGAAGAGATCGATGAGCAAAAACTAGATGGCGCCATGCAGGCCATGCGCGCCGAAGGCCTGGCGCTGCAGCAGCGCGATGCCAGTGTGCGCGCCGTGGCCCTGCAACTGGGCTACCAACTGCCCGCCGATGCCACCGACCCCGATCTGATCCAGCGCGACATTGCCGCGAACATGCGCCGCAGCGTGGAGGCCTGCCTGGAAGTTGGGCGCGGGCTGCGCGTGCTCAAGGAGGCTTGTGAGCATGGGAGCTTCATGGCACGACTGGAGGTGCTTGGGATCGAGGCCAGTGTGGCCCGCCGCTTCATGGAAACAGCAACCAAATTCGCAAAACGTGCGACGTCGCACGTTTTGGCCGCAGCTGGTAGTCAATCCAAATTATTCGAGCTGCTGATCCTCGACGATGAACAGATCGAGGAGCTAGAGCTTACGGGCCAGACAGGCGAACTGAAACTGGACGATGTGGCCACCATGAGCGTGAAGGAATTGCGCGCGGCGCTGCGTGAGCAGCGCGCCGAAACCGATGCAACGCGCCGCGTGCTGGCCGACAAAAACGCCGCCATGGACAAGCTGCGCGCGCAGATCAAACGCATCGAGACAGCGCCCAGAGACATGGTGCAGCTGGAGCTGCAAAAAGAGGCCACGGCCATCATGCAAGATGCGCTGGGGGCCATACGCGGGGGCGTGCGGCAGGCGCTCATCAAGCTGCGCGCACACGGCGATGGCAGCACGCGCGACGATGTGTTCTGCGCCGGCCTGGTGGGCCAGCTGGCGCACGAGCTGCAGCTGCTGCGCGAGGAGTTCCGGCTGCCCGACGTGAGCAATGCCGCCGAGCTCGAGCTGGCCGCCGAGGTGGAGCAGTGGGCAGATTGATCGGGCTGCACGCACACCGCATAGGGCTCGCCACCATGCACCACCACACCCTGAACCCCGTGCGCACGCAGCGGCTGGCGCAGCTGGCGCAGCAGGTGCAGGAGCTGCCCGCCGGGCAGCGCGGCGCGCTGTACGCCGCGGCCTGCGCAGAGCTGGGTATGAGCCTGGCTACGCTGCACCGCCACCTGGCTAAAGTGGCGCCGCGCCCGCAGCGCAAGCGCCGCGACGATGCCGGCGCAGTGTGCCTGCCGCGCACCGAGGCGATAGCCATCAGCGCCATGTTGATGGAAAGCCACCGCAAAAACTCCAAGCGCCTGATGTCGGTTGGCCAGGCAGTGCAGATTTTGCGCGCCAACGGCGAAATCCGCGCGCAGCGCCTGGACGCCGCCACGGGCGAGCTGGTGCCGCTGTCGGACAGCGCCATCGCGCGTGCGCTGCGCGCCTATGGCATGCACCCCGAGCAGATCAACCGGCCGGCACCGGCGGTGGAGCTGCGCAGCCTGCACCCCAACCATGTGTGGCAGATAGACGCGAGTCTGTGCGTGCTGTATTACCTGCATGCGAACACCGAGCGCGAGACCGGGCTGCAGGTGATGCAGCACAGCGTTTTCTACAAAAACAAGCCCAGCAACCTAAGGCGCATCGAGGCCGACCGCGTGTGGTCATACGAGGCCACAGACCACTATAGCGGTGCGATCAAGTTGCGCTACGTGATGGGGGCAGAGAGCGGCGCCAACCTGGCGGAGTGCTTCATAGAGTTCATCCAAAAGTGCGATGGCGACCCCATGCACGGCGTGCCCTACATCCTGATGATGGATATGGGCAGCGCCAATACCAGCGGGCTGTTTGCCAATCTGGCACGGCGCCTGCAGGTCAGGCTGATTGCGCACGCTCCAGGCAATGCGCGCGCCACCGGCCAGGTGGAAAAGGCGCGCGACCTGATCGAAAAGAGCTTCGAGAGCGGACTGCGCCTGCGCCCGGTGCGCGACCTGCAGGAGCTGAACCACCAGGCGCAGCGCTGGGCGCAGTGGTTCAACGGCCATCGCGTGCACACGCGCCATGGCAAAACGCGGTATGACGCCTGGATGAGCATCCGCGAGGATCAGCTGCGCATTGCGCCGTCGGTGCAGGTGTGCCAGGCACTGCTGACGCACCACCCCGAGCTGCGCAAGGTGAGCGTGACGCAGACGGTGAGTTTTGGTGGCGCAGAGTACGACGTGCGCGATGTGCCCGGCGTGATGGTGGGCGAGAAACTCTCCGTGGCCATCAACCCCTATGCGCAGGACGCCGCCACCATCGTGCTGACCGATGCCGATGGCAATGAGCTGCTGCACAGCGTGCCCATGGTGGCGCGCGATGGGGCGGGGTTCCGCACCGATGCCAATGTGATCGGTGAGGACTGGGCGCGCCCGCAGGACACGCAGCTCGATGCCACGCGCAAGGAGCTCGAGCGCGTGGCCATGGACGCGCAGACCGATGCCGAGGCCGAGGCCGCGCGCAAGGCCAAGGCGCTGCCGTTTGGCGGGCGCATAGACCCGTACAAGGTCATCGAGCAGGCGCCAGAGCGCGTCTTTTTGCCGCGGCGCGGCACCGCGCTCGAGGCGGGCGCAAGGCTGGCGCAGCAGGATTCCGTGCCGCCGCTCACGCATTTTGCGGCAGCGCGCGCGCTGGTGGCGCAGGGCGTGGCCATGACGCCGGCGCTGCTGGCCACGCTGCGCCAGCAATACCCGGAGGGGGTGCCAGAAGACAAGCTGCCGGAGATTGCCGCACGCCTGACGGTGCGCGCAGGCCTGCGCGTGGTGGGGGGTGACGCATGAGCGATGCCGCCGCCGCATACGGGCAAAAAGAAGGCCCCATGGGCTGTGCAACCCAGGGGCCAATGAACCCCCCAGAAACCAAACCAACGGAACACCAGGAGGTACCGACGATGTTACTACGCAATGAGAGCCTTTCGCCCGCGGCAAAACGCCACTTTGGCCTGGCGCGCAATCCCTTTGTCGATGACATACAGGCGCGCGAGGACGTGTTTGTGACGCAGCACGGGCGTTACGTGCGTGCCGCGCTGCTGGACGCGGCCACCAACAACGGCTTTGTGGCCATCGTGGGCGAGTCCGGCAGCGGCAAAACCACGCTGCGCGAGGAGCTGGAAGAGCGCATCCGCGAGGAGGCGCGGCCCATCATCCTGATCAAGCCCTATGTGCTGGGCATGGAGCCCAGCGAGGCGCGCGGCAAGCCGATGCGCGTGGGCCAGATTGCAGAGTCCATCGTGCATGCGCTGGCGCCGAATGTGCAGCTCAAGAGCAGCCCCGAGGGGCGCTACCGCCAGGTGCATGAGCTGCTCAAAAGCAGCCGATCGGCGGGCTATACGCACCTGGTACTGATTGAAGAGGCGCACCGCATGCCGCTACCCACGCTCAAACACCTGAAGAATTTTATGGAGCTTAAGGACGGCCTGCGCCGCTTGCTGGGCGTGGCGCTGATTGGCCAGCCCGAGCTGCGCACGCTGCTGAGCGAACAAAACCCCGAGGTGCGCGAGATTGTGCAGCGCTGCGAACTGATCGCCATGGAACCGCTGGACAACGACCTTGAGGGCTACCTGACGCACAAACTCGAGCGTGCCGGCGCCAGGGTGGCAGACCTGTTCGAGGCCGATGCCATGGATGCGATTCGCGCCCGCCTGATTGCCACGCCGCGCGGCGCGCGCACAGGCCATGCCAGCGCTGCGGTGAGCGTGTGCTACCCGTTGGTGGTGAACAACCTGGTGTGCCGCGCGCTCAACGCGGCGGCGCTGGTGGGCTACCCGAAGATCGATGCGCACGTGATTGCGGGGTGCTGAGCCATGACCATTTACAGCATCCGCATCACCATGCAAGACGGCAGCGCCCGTCGCTATACCGGCCTGTTCGCGTGCGGCATCGAGGCCGTGCTGCAAACCATGGCCGACTACCCGCAGGCGCGCAGTGTGAGCGCAATCTGCATCCAAAGGAGCAAACCATGACGATCCGAGGATATACGTGTGCGGAGCTTGGCGTATGCAATGCCGGCACCAAGGGCTCCTGCAGCTGCCGCGAGGAACCCCGCATGGCTGTACGCCATGACACAGGCGCCCTGCCGGCGGGCGGCTTTTATTTTGCGCCGGGGGCGATAGAGCACATGCCACGCCGCGCGCGGCGCACGGCCGGCCAGATGGTGCCCATGCGACGCACCACGGCGGTGCTGCTGGCGGTGCTGTGCATCGAGCTTGGCGCGCTGCTGCTGCTGGCGGCAGGAAAGGCGTGGCACTGATGGCAGATCTTTCCTGCCCCGTATGCGGCACCGAGCTGGACATGAGCAGCCTGTTTGCCTGCGAGATGGATCACCGCGCGCTCAGCAGGCTGGCCACGGTGAGCATTCCGCTGGGGGCGCGTGTGTTGCAGTACGTGGCCCTGTTCACACCGCCGAAGCAGCGCCTGACTGCGAGCAAAAAGATCAAGCTGATCCTGCAGCTGCTGCCCGACCTGGAGCGCCAGGCCATTACCTGGAAGGGGCGTGACTGGCCCGCTCCGCTGTCCGCATGGGCGCAGGCCATTGACCAGATGCTGGCCGCGCGCGACCTGCAGCGCCTGGAGTTGCCCATGAAGGGGCACGGATACCTGTACGCCATTTTGAGCGGCATGGCGGACAGGCACGAGGCCGCCGCCGAGCAAACGCGCGAGGCCGAACGCCGCAGCGCTGGCCGTGCGCACTCCAGTGACGCACCCACGCATGTGGGCGCGCTTTTCACGGGCGGGGCGACGCCCATTGCGCGACCTGGATCAACCGCGCCCATGCCAGCGCCCAGGCCCGCGCCTGCTGCAGCGCCCGCGGGCACATCGCCCACCGTGCGCGCCATGCGCGAGGCCATCGCAAAACGCAAAGGAGAGACGCCATGAAAGGACTGAGCTACGAGGCCCTGCAGCTGCTCGAGTTTCTGCGCGAGCAGGGGCCGGCCACCGCGCAGGACATGCGCGTGGTGACGCCGCACCTGAGCGTGCGCCATATCAATAACCGCCTCAAGCGCATGGCAGACCTCGGTTACATCGAGCGGCTGGGGCGTGAGGGCAATTCACGCTGCTACATGCTGTGGGGCGCCGTGGATACCCGCCTTGCCATACCCCAGGCACCGCAGTTTGACCGCATGCATGCCCCCGTCTATGTGCCGCCGCGCGATGAGCCTGCGCGCGAAGGGGCGCTGGACTTCAAGCGCTGCCCGAGTCTGTTCTTCGGTGCACTGGTGCACCGCTGAAAAAGTCATTTCAACCAACCTGTAGAGAAACATCATGGCCACACGCATCAAAAACAAAACCCACGCGCACGTACCGCAGGATCGCAACGAATGCGCGCAGCACATTCGCCAGATTGGCGAGCTGCAGCGCGACTTCGAGCGCCTGCGCTCGGACATGAACGACCAGATTGCCACCATCACGCAGGCGTTCCAGCCATTGCTGGCCGATCGGCAGCAGCGCATCGAGGCGCTGCAGGCCGGTGTGCAGGCCTGGTGCGAGGCGCACCGTGTCGAGCTGTGTGGCGAGGCCGACAAGCGCGGCAAAACGGCCAACCTGGTGACGGGCGAGGTGAGCTGGCGTCTGCGCCCCCCCAGCGTTGCCATACGCGGTGCGGACGCCGTGATCGAAACCCTGCTGCGCATGGGCCTGGGCCGTTTCGTGCGTACCCGGTACGAGCCCAACAAGGAGGCAATGCTCAACGAGCCCGATGCGGTGCGCGGCATTGCCGGCATCAACATCGTGACGGGGGTGGAGGATTTCGTGATCGTGCCCTTCGAGGCTGCCGCCACGGTGGAGGGTTGATCCATGGGCAGCATCAAGATGCGGCAGTTGGACATGGGCTACAAGCCGCTACAGGCGCGCCCCAGCTGCGGCAATTGCGCGCATTCGGCCGTGGCGGGCTCTGAGGGTGCCGTGGCCGTGTGCTACTGGCGCGAAGAGCGCGGCATGGTGTGCAACGTGGGGGCGTTTTTCGTCACGCCCTACGCCACCTGCGCACGGCACGAACCAAAGCCGCGCCCGCCGGCGACGCCGGAGGATTACCGCTGATGCGTAACGCGCGCCGGCCGCCGAGGGGCGCGACAGGCCGGCAGGGCAGGCAGTGGGTGCCCTGGGGTGGCTTCAGCCCCGCAACCGCTGCAGGCACGTGCACCAATGCGCCGCGTTGACCCTTGCGCGCCGCAGTCTCCAGGCCGGCAACGGCCGGTGCAGCAAAGCCCGGTTTCCGGTGTCCGAGAACACCGGATCTCGAATTTTTGGAGGTTGATGATGTATGACCATGCAGCGAATGCCTCAACGCACGATTTGCACGCGCCTGGGAGCGCTGAAAACGTGTGTGGCAATACGAAGGTAGCCACGGATGCGTTGCGCGCGTCCTGCGGCGTTTTATCGTGTCCGCCTGATTTGACGGATTTTGTCCATGCGAAGCCGCTGTCGGAAGCCGCTCGCGCACTCAATCTCACGCGCTGGACGATCCGGCGCCTGCGCAATGGCTATTGGCCCAGGGACGCGGGCAACATTTTGTCTGCATGGGCATGCTACAAGGCGGAAAAGGCGGTGGTGACGTCGTGGTTCCTGCGCCGTGTGCGCGCCGGCGGTGTCGTGCGCCATGCCGGGGCTGAGTTCGGCGCGCCTTACCTGACGAGCTGCACCGGGCAGATGGTGGCCGTGGCGCGCATGGGCCACGATCTGGTGGCGCAAACCCTGGAATTGCCTGCGCAGCGGTTCACATTGTTTGCGCTGCATGCTGCAGACAAGGGCCGGTGAGGCGATCATGGCCGCAAACCACACTGCAGCAATCCATGTGCTCAAGGCCAAACTGGGCATGAGCGACGACGACTACCGCGCGTTGCTGCTGCACCTGACGGGCAAGGCCAGCAGCAAGGACATGACGCAGGCGCAGCGCCGCACGGTGCGCGAGCACCTGCAGGGCCTGACGGTGCGTATGGGCCTGGCACAGACCACGCGCCGCCACCCGCTGACGCAAGAGCGCTTTGCGCAGGCAAAGGCCTCCGCCAGCCCGCGCGAGCGCAAGGTGTGGGCACTGTGGCACCAGCTGCACCAGGACGGCCTGGTCAACAACCCAAGCCGCGCCGCGCTCGATGCGTGGGTGGAGCGCACGGTGCATGTGAGCGCACTGCGTTTTTGCAACAGCGCCCAGCTGGATACCTGCATCGAGGCGCTGAAGGAGTGGGTCAAGCGCGGGCCGGCGCCGCGCAACGCGCAAGGGGAACGCCATGAGTGACAGGCACCTGAGCGCCGCCGAATTGGCCATTTTGGAGGCGCTGTACCTCGATGGCATGACCGAGGACATGCGCGACATAGCGCATTGCCTGTACGAGGCACTGGTGTTGCAGGACGAGCGCGCCGGGTGCGCAGCACCCACGGGGGAGTGGGGACAAAAGCTGCGCGCCATGGCGGCGCAGTGCATGGCGCAGCTGCTGCACCTGTGCGAGCAAAAAGGTGGCGGGCAGGTGTATTTGCCCAAGGGCGTGGCGGTGCGCCTGAGCCTGCGCGACCGCGAAATGTGTGCCAAATTCCGGGGCGACTACCGTACACTGGCACGCGAGTATGGTCTGACCGAAGTGCGCGTGCGGCAGATCGTGGACACCTATCAGCGCGAGCGCTTTCTGCGGCGCCAGTCTGACCTTCCTGGCATGGACGCCGCCTGAGCGCGGCCAAAAATACTAAAGCGCTTGCGTTCGCCCAGGCGCACGCCCTGCAGCACATTGCAGGGCATGGACACCAAAGAGCTGCATATCTTCCGGGTCGGGCGGCACACCGCTATGGGCGGGCAAACGATCTCGTTTGCCGAGTCTGACCTGCAGGCCACCGTGGCCGCCTATGACCCCGCGAAACACGAAGCGCCGCTGGTGATTGGTCACCCGCGGCACGACCTGCCCGCGTATGGCTGGGTGCAGAGCCTGCGCTATGCCGATGGCAACGGGAAGGATGGCGGCGGACTGTATGCGCTGCCTGCGCAGGTGAACCCCGATTTTGCCGACATGCTGGCCGCAGGGGCGTTCAAAAAAATCTCCGCGTCGTTTTACGGCCCCACCGCGCCGAACAACCCCGTGCCAGGTGTGTATTACCTGCGCCATGTGGGTTTTTTGGGGGCGCAACCGCCCGCCGTGAAGGGGCTGCGCAATCCACAGTTTGCCGACGATGAGGCAGGCATCCTGACGATGGAATATGGCGAATGGGATGACGTGACCAACGCCAGCCTGTGGCGCAGCCTGCGCGACTGGATCATCGGCAAGTTTGGCCAGGATGAGGCCGATCGCGTGGTGCCGAGCTTCCAGGTGCAGAGCCTCGAGGCCAGCGCACAAACCGAACTGGTGCGTGACCAGCTGGAGCAACAGGCTGCCGCGCAGGATGCACAAGCCACGCAGGACCTGCAGCCGCTGCAGGCGAGCTTTTCCCAACCCTCAACCATCCACGAGGAGCCCACAGTGACCGAAGAGGAAGCCGCGCGTTTGCGCGCAGACAACGAGCGCCTGAGTGCCGAGCTGGCCCAGGCCAAGGCCGCGCGGCTGCATGCCGACAACGTGGCATTTTGCGATGAGCTGGTGGCGCAGGGGCGCATGCTGCCCGCCGCGCGCGACGTGCTGGTGGCGACGCTGGACTACCTGGCTGCGCAGGATGCGCCCGTGGAGTTTGGCGAGGGCGACGCCAAGGCACCGCTGCTGACGGCGCTGAAAACTGCATTGCAGGCGCAGCCTGCCATGGTGCAGTTTGGCGAGCATGCCACGCGCGACGCCGTGGCGCCTGAGGTGGCCATGGGCGCAGCTGCTGATGGTGCCGCGTTTGCCGAGTCCGATCCGCAGCGCCTGGCGCAACACAAACAGGTGCTGGCCTACATGGCCGAGCACAAAACCGACTACGCCACGGCCGCTGCGGCCGTGCTGCGCTGACCCACGCCCACGCATAAGGAGTACGCACCATGGGACGTTTGAGCAAACTGCGGATCGTCGATCCGGTATTGACCAACCTGGCCATTGGCTACAGCAACGACCAGTTCGTGGGCGATGCGCTGATGCCGTTCGTGCTGGTGGACAAGGAGGGCGGCAAGATTCCCGTCTTTGGAAAGGAGCATTTCAAGCTCTACGCCACCGAGCGGGCGCTGCGCGCCAAAAGCAACCGCATTGCGCCCGAGGACATCGGCGCCATCGATATTGCGCTCGATGAGCATGACCTCGAATACCCGATCGACTATCGCGAGGACGCGGAATCTGCATTCCCGTTGCAGGCCCGCGCCACGGCCGTGGTGACGGAAGGCATACGCCTGCGCCACGAGGTCATGGTGGCCACGCTGGCGCAGAATCCGGCAAGCTACCCCACGGGCAACAAGATCGCACTGTCTGGAACCAGCCAGTTCACGGATGTTGCCAACTCCGACCCTGAAGGGGTCATCACCGATGCCAAGGCTGCCGTGCGCGCGAAAATCGTACGCGAGCCCAATACGATGGTGATCGGCTATGCGGCCTGGATGGCGCTCAAAAAGCACCCCAAGCTGCGCGCCATCCTGAGCGATACGCGCCAGCGTGTGCTGCAGCTCAACGACCTGCGCGACATCTTTGAAATCCCCAATATCTACGTGGGGCGTGCCGTGACCGCGAACGATGCGGGCGTGGTGAGCGACGTGTGGGGCGACAACATCGTGCTGGCCTATGTGCCGCAGACCGACATGGCCCAGCGCAGCCCGTATGAGCCCAGCTATGGCTACACGCTGCGCCGCCGCGGGCAGCCCGTGGTGGACACGCGCACCGAGGACGGCAAGATCGAGTTGATCCGCAACACCGACATTTTCCGCCCCTATCTGCTGGGCGCGGACGCGGGCTACCTCATCAGCAACACCAACGCCTGATCGATAAGCCATGGCCACACGACACGCCAAAGTTGCGCCGCCCTATGCCATGCAGGACGCCCAGGCAGCGTCCGATGCGCTGGGCAAGTTCGTCGCCGTGCACAGCCACGTGCTGCACGACGGCGTGCTGTATGCACCTGGCCAGACGATCACCATTGATGCCAAAGCGGCGCAGCGCCTGGGCCTCACGCCTGCGGCATGCGATGCCACAGAAACACAGATTGCACAGGAGTAAACCATGCAAACCGAGAAAATCCTGCTCACGCTGACGGTGCCTGCTGCCGCGGCGCTCACCCCGAAACGTTTTGTTGACGTAACGGGCAACATGGCAAGCGCCGGCGAGCGCTCCATAGGCGTGGCCAATGCGTCTTACGACGCTGGCGAAATGGCAGGCGTGGCCACGCACGGAGCCATCCTGGTGGAGGCCGGCGCAGCCATTGCTGCCGGTGCCGAGGTGGAAAGCGACGCCAGTGGCCGCGCCATCACGAAGAGCACTGGCGTCTCCAACGGCGTGGCACTGGATGCCGCTGGCGCCGCGGGCGACGTGATCCGCGTGCTGCGCTGATCCACCCCGCAGACCTATACCTGGCTGAACCATGACCTACGCCTCCATAGCCGACATGGCCCGCGCCGCAACCGGCGGCTGGGACGAGCTGGCGCAGCGTGCCGCCACCGGCAGTGCCGCGGCACTGGTGGATGGTGCGCTGCTGCAGGCCGTGGAGGCGCAGGCAGACCTGAGCGCATGGAGCGCTGAGGCCGAGCAGGCCGCCATCGATGCGCTGGCACGCCTGCAGGATGCGCTGGAGCGTGCGAGCCGCCATGCGGATACGTACCTGTTCCCGCGGTATCGACAGGTGATGCCGCTGGCGCCCGAACTGGTGGCGGGCTCTGACCTGCCTGGCGTGGTGGCCGCGATTGCCGTGAAGCGCCTGTATGGCGCCAGCGTGCCCGAGGAGCTGCGCCGCGGCACCCAATGGGCGGACGACTACCTGGCTGCACTGGCCAAAGGCACGGTGAGCCTGGGCGCTGCGGACACTGCCGTGGCGCAGCCCGCAGGGGCCACCATGGTGCGCACGCAGCCCAAGGCGATCGACTGGAGTGGCTACTGACATGGACAACCTGTTGGCCATCGAAGCCGAGCTGGTGCAGCGCCTGCAGCAGCGCCTGGCGCCGCTGCGCCCAGCGGTGCACGTGCTCACGGCGGCAGACCTTGCCGACGTGACCGAGGAAAAGCAGCTTTGCCCTGCGGTGCATGTGATCTATCAGGGCTACACGCCCACCGAATCGCGCGCCGATGGGCGCGCGGTGCGTATCGAGCAAACCTGGCTCGCCGTGGTGGCGGTGCGCAATGCGCGCGCGGTGCAAAGCGGCGCAGCTGCCCGCGCCGAGGCGGGCGCGCTGGCCCAGCAGGTGCTGCTGGCACTGCAGGGGTGGCAACCCGCTGACGCCACCAAGCCGCTGCAGCTGGCAAGCGCACCCAATGCAGGCTACAGCGCCGGTTACCAATACGTGCCGCTGGCGTTCACGGCTGAGTTGATCTGCAGAACGACCCACAACTGATACCCAACTGAACTGTAGAGAGGAATCACATCATGGCTATTTCTACCCGCACCTTCCGGCCCGTGCTGAACGCTGGCGTGGTGTACGCGCGCCTGGCCGGATCGGCTGCACCCATGGAAAGCATTGGCGGCATCGAGGTGCTCGAGCTGGCCATTGCCGAGGACACCAAAAAGCAGACCGACTACACCCGTGGCGGTGGCGGCACGCGCGCGCAGGTCAAGCGCGTGACGGGCGTAACGATGAGCGCCAGCCTGCAAGACGTAAACGCTGCCAACCTGGCGCGCGCGGTGTTTGGCACGGCCACGTCTGTGACTGGCGGCACGGTGAGCAATGAGACACACACGGCCTACCGCGGAGGCATCATCCCGCTGGCCAATATCGTGCCCACGTCGGTCACGGTGAAGATCGCAGCAGACACTGTAACCATGGCGGGCAATTACGAGGTGCGGCCCGAGGGCATCTATGTGCTGCCCGATGCGACGGGGATCACCGATGGCGATGCACTCATCATCGGCTACACGCATACAGGCCATGACCTGATAGAGGCCCTGACAACGACGGCGCCCATCCTCGAGATGTATTACGCCGGCGTCAATGAGGCGGACAGTGGCAGTGCGAGCACGGTGGAGATTTTCCGCGTGCAGCTGGGCGCGGCGAAAAAAGTGGGTCTGATCGATAAGGATTTTGGCCTGCTAGAAATCGAGGGCGAGGTGTTGTCTGACCCGACGAAAACGGGCATCGGAGTGAGCCCGTTTTTCCGCGTGCGCATGCAGTAAGCGGCACGGCATCGTCAACCTGGCGCCATGGCGCTGAAACACTCATGCCGCCATGGCCCGCTCGCAACATGAGGCTTACGGGACGGAAGGGGACTATCGCTCTGGGCCAAAAAACATGCGTACCAAGCACCAGAAAAGGTAGCCGACCAAGCCCAACACTGCTACGGCAGCTATCGCCATCCCAAGGCGCACCGATGCGCCGGCACCGACCAGGAAGGCGATGCAGAACATGAATGCAATCAGGCGCGGCATGCCCGCATTGTAGGAACCGCAGTGGCAGACAAGCAAGTCACGTATGAAATACGTACCGATGTGCAGGGGCGCGAGTCCATCATCGGACTCGCCAACGACCTGGATGAAGTCTCCAAGGTTTTGAGCGGCGAGCTTGCCCCGCAAGCGCAGTCTGCGGCTGCGCGCTTGCGCGAGCTGGCAACGCAAGACGCCGCAATCACCGGTTTCACCAGACTACAGGCTGAAGTGCGCGATGCGGGCCGCGCTCTCAAAGCTGCCGAGACAGAAGCGGCGAACTACGGCAAGCAGATATCTGCCATGGGGCCACCCACGGCGCAGGAGGCCGCTGCACTCCAGCGGCTGCAGGCAGCGGCTGAAGGCGCGCGCACCACATTCACAGCGCAGCAGCAGGCCCTAGCCAGCTCGCAGGCAGAGTTGCAGCGCTATGGCATATCCGCTCAGAACACCGCGGCGGCGCAGCAGCGCCTGCGCCAGGAAGTGGCGCAGGTGCGCGAATCAGTGCAGGGGCTAGTGCCGGCGTACCAGAATGCTGCAGCAGGCGCCCAGAATGCTGGCAATGCGATGGAAGGAACGCACCGCAAGATCGGCTCAGGAGTGGAGTCGATCAGCCAGCAGCTGGCCAGACTGCAGAGTTTTTACGCCGGGTTCGTGGGAATTTCAGGCCTCAAGTCCATGGCGGAAGACCTTGCCGCCACGGCAGACCAGGTCAACAACCTGCAAAGCCGCATCAAGCTGGTGACAGGGGAGGGAGAGAATTTCAGGCAGACATGGCAGGGCGTCACCGAGGTGGCGCTTCGCACCCATGGCGCACTGCAGGAAACTGGAGATCTATTCACGCGCCTGGCACAGGCCGGAAAGGACGCAGGCCTTTCCACGGCTGCTGCGAGCGCCCAGGCGCTGGCTCTGACGGAGACGATCGGACAGACCATTGCGCTGAGCGGCGCCAGTGCGGAGGCATCCAGCGCGGCCATTACGCAGTTGGTGCAGGGACTTCAGAGCGGCGTGCTTCGCGGTGATGAGTTCAACAGCGTGATGGAGCAATCACCCAGGCTGGCGAGGGCATTGGCAGATGGCCTTGGGGTCAGCACGGGTGAGCTGCGCAAGATGGCAGAGGCGGGTGCGCTTACCAGCGATGCGGTCATCAAGGCGCTGAAGGGGCAGAGTGAGGCCGTGGCCTCTGAATTCGCTAAATTGCCGCCTACGGTAGGCCGAGCGCTGCAGGACCTGTCAACCCAGTGGACTTTGTACGTGGCAGAGGCCGACAAGGCTTCCGGCGCCAGCACGATGGCGGCAGCAGCGATCAATGCGCTGGCCGATAACCTGCAAACCATTGCGGGACTGCTCATCGACGCCGGACAGGCTGCGTTGGCATTCACCGCGTTAAGGCTGGCGCAGCACTTTCTCGGCATTGGCGCTGCAGCACAAAGCGCGGCTGCAGCAGTGGCCGCGAGCAATGCACAGCTTGTGGCCACGGGCCAGGCAGCAGCCGCTGCAGCAGCTGGCGCCAGCCGTTTTGCCACGATCATGGCCAGCCTGCGCACGTTCACACTGGTGGGCATCGTTGCCAATTTCAAGGATATAGGCACATGGATCGGTGAGACCGCAGCCAAATTGGCAGGCTACAAGGACCAGACGGAAGAGCTTGCCCGTGCAGAGAAGCTGCAGGCTGAGATAGCCAAGCAAAATGCGGCCGATCGAGATCGGCTCGCGGCATCCATCCAGGCCGCCATAGACAAGCAGTTTGAGCTGTCGAAGGCAGCGCGAGCGAGTGGTACAGAGTTCGACAATCTGACCAAGCAGGGCATGAGTTCTGCGGAAGCCATCAAGAAAGTCACCGACTCGTTCGACTTGAGCAAGGTTCAGGGCATCAAGGATTTTTCTGCCGTGCTGGACAAGCTCGCGGCGGATGGAAAAATCTCGGCAACCGAGTTGCAGAATGCATGGTCGCAGGCCCTGAACGGCAAAGACCTGGCGCAGTTCGAGGTGACGGCGCGTGCGGCGTTTGCAGGCTCGGCCCGCGAAGGGGAGCGCGTAGCCCAGATGATGGATTCCGTGCTGCGCGAGGCTGTAAGGCGCACCGGCCTTGATTTTGATGTGCTGCAGGGAAAGATTGGTGCAGCGTCACGCAGCGCCATCAATGATGTGGATGCACTGATCGGCGGGATGGATAAGCTCAAGCAGCAGGGCGTTGATACTGGACGCGCGCTCACCGCCAGTTTGTCCAAGGCCATTGATACCGCAGACAGCGAGAAAGCGCTCGAGGTCATCAGCGCAAAAATTGAGCAGGTACGCGCCCAGCTCGGAAACAAGGTTGCGGACGGCCTGCTCGACCAGGCCAAAGACAAAGCCGATGCGCTCAAGGATGCGATGGACAAGGCCCTGCCGGGAATCAACAGCGTGCGTGAGGCCATGAAAACGCTGGGCATCACCAGCGACGAAACCCTCAAGAAAACTGCAGCGACAGCCAAAGACGCCTATGACACCATGGCCAGCAGCGGTGAGGCCAGCGCGCGCGAAATGGGTGATGCGTTCAAAAAGGCCGCCGAGGCTGCGATTGCAGCAAACAATGGCATTGCGCCTGGATGGGTCGAGGCGCAGGCCGCCATGCGCGGCTACCAGGTGGAGGTGGACAAGTCCGGCAAGGCCACGTTGACGCTCGTCGATAGTACGAACATGCATGCCGATGCGCAAAAGCGTGCTGCAGGAGCAGTGGATACCCATACAAGCGCCCTGGAACGCCAGAACGCAGAGCAGGAACGCGCAATTGCAGCGCAGGAAAAGGCCAACGAGCTTGCCACCCGTGACCTGCAGTTGCAGGATGCCAAGCGCAAGGCTGGAACCATCAGCAACGTGGATGCCGTGCCATCGTTCGAGACCCAGCAACAGGCAGATGCATGGATGGCTGAGTGGAAGCGGCAGTATTTGCGGGACAACCCATTCAGCACCAATACGATGGGGCAGTTGGGTGCATTCGGCGTAGCCATGACAGAGTTTGAGTGGCAAAAAGAGGTGGACGCCATGAAGCTGCGCAACGCCATGAAGGGCAGTGGTAATGCGAGCACGTCTTCATTGACCCCACTCGAGGCCATAGACCGCGTGGTCAACCTCTACATAGGCCCCTACAACAACCCCTACGGCATCCCCACCAACGCCACGGGCCAGGCCGCGCTGCAGCGCATGGCCAGCGACATCGTGGACACCCTCCAAACCAGCCGCAGCCAGGCGCTCGCATAAATGCCCATCACCCTCTCAGACGGCGCCCGCACCATCACCCTGCGCGACGATGTGCAGTGGGTCGATGAGTTTGGCTGGCAGCCCGTATCGCAGTCCATCGACTACACCCTCAGCGGCGCGGTAGTCATAGAGCCCTACCAACTGCAGGGCGGCCGCCCCATCACGCTCGCCGGCGCCGATGACCGCGCCTGGATCACCTACGCCGACGTGCAGCAACTGCAATCGTGGGCCAGTGAGGCCGGCAAAACGCTACAGCTCACCCTGCGCGGCAGCACGCGCAGCGTGGTGTTCGACGCCCGCTCAGGCTCAGCCATCGCCGCCGCGCCCGTGGCCTACATCGACGACGCCAACCTGCCCGGCGACTGGTGGGCCGTCACCGCCATCAAACTCCTAGAGGTCTAGCCCCCCATGGCCATCCTACCCACCGACATCAAGCTGCTCGAATCGCAGCGCATGACGGACACCACCGACGGCGGTGGCCGCATGACCAGCCGCGAAATACCCGACAACGTGGCAGGCAACCTGTTCCCCAAAATTTCGCGCATCGACTCCGTGTACGGCCGCGTCAACCTGCGCAAGTTTTACATGGCCGTGCAGACGCAAAACCTGGACGTCTATGCCGGCGCGCACATCGGCGTTTTTGCGCCCCCCGCAAACCCCAATGTCAACATCACCCTGTTTACGACCGGCTCTGACTTTGACACCCGCTCAGACGCGCAAAACCGCGTCGAGGGCTACGTCATCAAGGGCGTCAAAAGCCGCATGAAACTCTTTGGCGACCAGATCATCGGCCAAAAAGCCATCCTGGTGTACCAAAAAACCACCGAGCCGCTTCCCGAGATTGGCGAAACCTATCTGCTCAGCGTCGAAAAATCCGGCTACACGCCCGCCGAGCAATACATCCGCATCACCGACCTCAAGTACGAAGACCGCGAGTTCACAGTAGGCGTTGGTGGCGGCGGCGAAACCACCTTCACCCGCCGCATCATTACGCTTGGCCTTACCAACCCGCTCAAGCAGACCTTCCCTGGCGCCGAGGTCACATACCTAGAGGATACCGGCTCGCCCACCATCGTGCGCGAAACCAACGTGGCCGACACGGCGCGCTACTACGGCATCCAGCCGCTCACCGGCAGCTACACGCCCGGCGCCATGACCATCAAGGCCGCGAGCATGTTCGCCCCCCTGGTGCCCAGCACGAGCCGCGAGACGGCGATCGGGCTGGCGTCTGCGTCGGGGGCTTCAATTATTGTTCCATGCGCATCGCCTGGAAATGAGATAGTTTTTACTCCACCCACAAGGCAAAATTCAAGATATTTTCCGATTGGCATTGACAAGCATGCAACAACATTACAGGTTGACCCGTCAAGAATAACGGTTGACCTGACAAGAAAAGACAATATTTTCACAGTCAATGACGTCTATTATAAAATCATCGAAACAACACCGCTGCATATCGAATATCAGAACGGTGGAACTTGGCTCAATTACGCCTATAACTGGTATTTCAAAAATCCTGCAGTACCAGTCGCCCAACCCGCCCACACCCACGCCATCCCCGTCACGCTAGGCACGCAGGGCCTGGTGCAAAGCCTGGTGTGCATGCCCATCCCAGCGCCCGGATCGCTCATCCTCGACTACCGCAGCAACGGCCGCTGGTACCGGCTGGTGGACGACGGCACCGGCGCCGTTGCCGATGCCGATGGCAACACGGCGCTGGGCTCCGGCAAGCTGTCGTTTATCGACGGATCGTTGCTCGTAACGCTGGGCGCGCTACCGGATGTTGGCAGCAGCATCTTGCTCTCGTGGGGCTCGTTTGTGCACTACGACTTGCTCAGCAACGTGTCGCCCACCATCACCCCGCCCACAGTGCGCCAAACGCTCGCGGCCTCCGATGCAGCCAATGTGGTAGCGCCCGGCACGGTCACCGCCACCTGGGGCAGCGGCTTGAGCGTGACAGACAATGGCAAAGGTGCGCTCACCGGCAGCGCAGGCAGCGGCAGCATCAACTACGCCACGCGCGAGGTGCGCCTGCAGTTTGCAGCGCTGCCCGCGCCAAATACCGTGGTGCAGTGGGCCTATAACCAGGTGCCGCCCAACGCCACCAGCCCGCAAATCGTCACAGCGGCCAGCACGCAGGGCAATTTGCAGCTCAACGGCATCGGCGGCGGCAGCCTCAAGCAGGGCTCTGTGCGCATCGAGGCGCTTGCGGCGTTTCCGCAGTCCATCACAGCCACGGTGGTTTTTTGCGACGACGGCAATGGCAAGCTCATCGCGCAACCGCTGAGCAGTGCAGTTTCCAACCCGTTTTACAGACTACCGCAAAGCTACGGGCCAAACCCCGCAGGCACCATCGATTACGTCACCGGCAACGCGGTCATCTACCCATCCACAGGCTACGCGCTCTATTGGGATGGGACGGCGTGGCAGCAGCAGTTTTTCACCGCCACATGGGCATCCAACACTGCCACCTGTTATTTTTCGCTCACATCTGACGCAGCCAGCGCCGCCACCGACTCCACCACCATCACCCAGCTGCAGATAGACCTCACGCCCTACACCGCAAACCCCGTAGTGCCCGCCAGCCTGCTTTTCGACGCCTGCGGGCGCACGTACTACGACAAGCAGGGCACGCTCTACAACCAGTTCGATTTTTCGACGGGCAGCGGTCACCCCGCCGGCAGCATCGACTACGCCGCCGGCGTGGCCACGCTCACCGAGTGGGTAGCCGCCAGCAGCCCGGCATTTACGCTCAAGGCCGGCTTGGTCAAAAAAGGCGACTACTGGGTCTATGACAGCAGCTGGCGCGTGCCCGGCTCGCCGTTGCGCCCCGCCAGCCTCTACGTGCAGGTGTCCAGCGCAGACGGGCGCCTGCTGGCCGGCAGCGCAGACCAAAACGGCAAAATCACCGGCCCCGAAATGGACGGCCAGGTGCAGCAAGAGGTGGGCGTGGTCAACGTGCGCTTTGGCGCCACCGTGCTCGACAGCAGCCTGACCGACGCCGAAAAAGCCGAACCCTGGTACAACCCCGCCAACGTGGACGGCACAGGCCATATCTGGCGCCCCACCAGGTGCATGCCCGAGACGCTCCGCTACTCGTGCGTGGTGCTCACCCAGCTGCCGCTAGACCCCGCCCTGCTGGGCCTAGACCCCGTGCGCCTGCCGCGTGACGGGCGCGTGCCCATATACCGCCCGGCCGACGTGGTGGTGGTGCACAACACCAAAACCGACGCCGTGCCCACACTCAGCGCCGGCCAGGTGGTCACGCTCAGCCGCTCTCCGGTCGATGTAGTCATGGTGATCGACGCCGCCGGCAAAAAGCTCAACCCATCCCTATACACCGCAGACCTCGACGCCGGCACGCTCACCATGGCCACGCCGCTAGACCTGACCGGCTACACCGCGCCCTACACCGTGCGCCACCGCATCGAGGAAGAAAACCTCGTCTCCCGCACGCAGATCGACGGCACGCTGGAGCTGTCGCGCCCGCTCACCTACGCGCACGACGCCACCAGCTACGTGAGCAGCGCGCTCGTGTTTGGCGACCTGCAGGCGCGCTACACCAACCTGTTCGACCAGCAAACATGGACGGGCGTGTGGAGCGACACACTGATAGGCAACGCCGCAAGCGCCACCTACGATGACCTCAATCACCCCATCGAGGTGCTCAACAACGGCACCGTCAACGAGCGCTGGCGCATCGACTTCACCAGCGCCACGGCGTTCAACATCACCGGCGAACACCTCGGCATCATCGCCACCGGCAACACCAGCACCGACATTGCCGTCATCAACAACCTGACCGGAAAGCCGTATTTCGTGCTGCGCGCCGCAGGCTGGGGCCTAGGCTGGGCCGCGGGCAACCAACTGCGGTTCAACACCCTGGGCGCCACCGGCAGCGTATGGGCCGCGCGCACCATCCTCTCAGGCGCCGCAGTCACCGGCGATGCGTTCGTGGTCGAGCGCCGCGGCGACGTTGACTGATTTACCAAACCAAGGTTCTTACTCATGGCCATCAAAAACAAAAACTTTTGGGTGTCCGCGCTCAGCGTCGCGGCCACCGCCACCGACACCACCCTCTACATCCCCACGGGCGACGCGGCCAACCTGCCCGCGCTATCGGCTGGCAACACCACGCGCCTGGTGCTACCCGTCACCGACGGAAGCGGGGCCGAGACAGACTGGGAGATTGTCGAGGTCACCGCCTACAACACCAGCACCGGCGCGCTCACCGTCACGCGCGGCGCGGAAGGCACCATCGCCAAACCATGGCCCATCGGCAACCTGATCGACATGCGCGTCACCGCCGGCATGCTGGACGGCGTAGGCGTGCCTCCGGCTGATTTTGGCGGCACCGCCATCAGCAACTACACCGACGACACGGCCAGCATCACCGTCACCGGCGCCACTACCACCATAGACCTGGCCTCCACCAAGGCGCGCGTCATCAGCCTGGCAATGCAGGCCAACACCACGCTCGCGTTTGCCAATGTACCCAGCAATGGCGTGGTAGCAATCACGCTGATCTGCACGCAGGACGCGACGGGCGGGCGGACGTTGACGTTTCCTGGTGGCACAAAATTCCCAGGCGGAAGCGTGCCAACGCTATCCACAACGGCCAACGCGGAAGATTGGTTTGAGTTGGTCAAGCCCCCGCTGCTTACAAATTGGCGTGTTTTCACCGTTGGGAAAAAGGTGTCGTAATGCTAGCGCACGGAATGGCAATGGCATGCAATAAATCTTACCGCGATATGATTATCGCGGACGGTGCGGCGTATTTTTGGGATTTTAATGATCAGCCCGCAGCGACAGCCGCGCCGACCGTGCCGACCGTAGGAGGTGTTGCGCTTAATGTGTTTGGATCACCATCTGCGCAGCCTTTTACTGGAGACACCAAGGCGCTGATGCTGAACGGCTCCAGTCAATGCGCAGGTATAAATCAGCCGCTCATAAACAACACCAACTGCTCTATAGAGGAATGGATAAAAACATCATCAAAATATGGCGGAATTTTTGGAGCAAACAATAGTGGAAACAATCAAACACCAACAGCTTACGATAAGCACTGCTACTTAAATTCAGCAGGAAATATAGTTTTTGGCGTCTATTCCGGAGGAAAAAGGTCTGACACGTCAATAACTAATGTTTGTGATAATGAACATCATCATGTCGTTCTATCGTTTTCCAACAACTCAACAACTTTATATATTGATGGAGCAACAGAAAAAACCATAAACTATGTTAGCTCTGATTCAGGGAAGTATCCTGTATTCGGCTACGTATATGCGAGCACTTGGAGTGGATATGTGAGCCCTTGGTTAAACGGTCTGCTCGCATGTCCTGCAATTTATAACTTTGCCATGACGCCAGAAATGGCGATGCGTCACTACCAAATGGGGATGCAATGCCTTTGATGGCAAGGGTTGGGCTCGCCACGATCGCCGGCCTCCCGCACAAGGCGGCGGGCAGAACCTACTCCAACGCCCGCCCCACATCCGCCACCATTGGCATGGGCCGTTTCGGCGCCGTGCGCATGGGCGCGGCCAAGGCGCGGCCTACCGTCTGGACATACTCCAACGCCCACCCCACCCCAGCCACCATCGGCATGGCCTACCCCATGCTCGCGCGTTTCGGCGGCCCGTGCGCACGCGGGCGGCGCGTGGTGGTGCGCAAGCGCCCGCTGGCCGTTGCCACCACAGGCGCATGGATGCCGCCAGCGCAGGCGCAGGACGTGCCCGTCGCCGCGCCGTGGGCCCGCATCACGCCAGCGTTTGCCGACGTGCGCATGCGCACCGCCAAGGCGCAGGCGCTGCCCTACGCATCCAGCGCAGGCTGGGGCCAAACGCATGCGCTCGATGCGCAGCGCGCGCTGCCATGGGCCGGGCAGCACGGCGCCACCATCGTGAGCGTGCATACCCAAGCAGCAGTGCGGCGCGCAGGTGCCGCAGGCCGCTTTGGCATGGCGCGCTTTGGCGTGGCACCCATCGTCTATGCGCCGCAGCGCACCGTGCAGATCATCCGCCCCACAGCGCTGCAAACTGAGGAGCACCTGCGCTGGGTGGCAACGCGCCGCAACGACGGCGCAGAACGTCTGCCTTGGGGCCAATACGCCACGCACGCGCAAACTCCGCAGCGCATGCCATGGCTGCACCTGCGCCGCGCAGACGCGGCCGAGCGCGCGCCGTGGCTCACCTATGCCACGCACCTGCAAACGCCCGAGCGCATGCCCTGGGGCCGCAACCGCCCAAGCAACCTGCCCATGCGCATGCCCAGCGGCGCGCGCCGCCCGCTGGACTCCGGCTGGGCCGTGGTCATCAGCCCCGGCGTGCCAGGCCCGCAGGGCGACGAGCCCATCATCATCCCCATCCTGCGGGCCTACATCATGCTCCACGACATCTCCGTCACCCGCGTGTCTGATGGCATCGCCATCCCCGTGCGCGGCCTGCAGCTCGCACTCGACGTGGACACTCCGTCCTGGACGTTTTCGGCCACGCTGCTCGGCCCCGACGCCGTTGACGCCGTGCGCGCCGATGCCTCGGGCAACCCCGTCATCCTGCAGGCCGCCATCGACGGCAATGTGTGGCGCCTTGTGGTGGAGGACTGGAGCGAGGATCGCTCATTCGGCCAGCGCGCCGTGCAGTGCAGGGGCCGCGGCACATCGGCACTGCTCTCGCAGCCGTATCAGCTCCCCACCAGCGGCAGCACCACCAGCGACATGACCATGCAGCAGGTGCTCAACGCGCACCTGCCCATCGGCAGCGGCTGGACGATCGTGTGGGCCACGGGCACGCCAGACTGGCTCGTGCCTGCGGGCGCGTGGTCATGGGCAGACCAAAGCCCGCTGGCGGCCATGCAGGCTGCCGCATCCGGCGCGGGGCTGGTGCTGCTGCCGGACACCCTGGCGCAAACCCTGACCGTGCAGCCGCGCTACCCCGTGCTGCCGTGGGCGTTTGACGGGGCCACGCCGCTCATCACCGTGCCCGATGCCGCCATCACCGCGCTGCAGCGCCGCAACGCGCCGCCCAGCCAGGCCAACGCCGCTATGGTGTCTGGCGGCAACATCGGCGGCGTGCTGGCCCGCGTGTACCGCAGCGACAGCGCGGGCGACATGGCGCTGGCGCAGGTGCAGCACCCGCTCATCACCCACACCGACGCCGCCCGCCTGCTTGGCGCGCGCCTGCTGGCCGGCCAGCACCAGCAGCCCGACGTGCGCAGCATCACCATGCCGCTAGGAGGCGCCATTGCGCTGGGCACGCCCGGCAAGCTGCTACAGGCCACCATAGGCGGCGCCGTCACGCGCGGAATCGTCAACGCCGTGCAGATCAGCGCCGCCACCAACCAACGCACCGTAACCGTGCGCCAAACGCTCACCCTGGGCGAGGACACGCCCAACGTGTGGGCAGGCTTCGCCCGCCTGGTGCCCAAAGACGCGTTGCGCATCGCCACCGTGCAGGCCGCCTTTGCCGATGGCACCGCCTCCATCCAATACCCCGGCGGCGGCACGCAGCGCGTGCGCAACCCCGCAGGCATCGCCGCAGGCAGCACCGTGTACGTGCGCGGCGACAAGATCGACGGCCCCGCGCCGGCCATGACACCTATCGACATCACCGTTTAAGGCGCGCCTATGAACAACCCCACCGACATCGCCCAATCCGAGATTGACGACCTCATCCGCAGCGAGCAAGACCCGCGCAACCGCGCCATGCTGCTCGTGCTGGCAAAAATCGCCAGCACCCTCACCGACAACACGCGCCTCACACGAGAGATTGGCGACCGGCTCGAAGACCACCTCACCAGTTACGAGCGCAAGGCCGCCTCCGATGCCGACACCGCAGGCCCCGCCACCATCCGCCTGGCCACCACGCAGCTCTACGCGGGCGGCTCGGTGCGCCTGGCGTCTGGCGTGCTGGGGTAATCCGTGGCGCAGGTCGATCTGCTGTTTGGGCCGTTGCCCATCACGGGGCAGCCGGTTGACCTCATCTTTGGCGCGGATGATGCAAGCACCCCCGCCACGGTAATCGCCACGCTGCAAGGCACGCTGGCGCAGCCAGAGCTGCATGGCACGCTGATTGGCGGCCCCGTTGTTGATGCCAGC
This sequence comes from Extensimonas vulgaris, assembly GCF_003337425.1. GTDB lineage: Bacteria > Pseudomonadota > Gammaproteobacteria > Burkholderiales > Burkholderiaceae_C > Extensimonas > Extensimonas vulgaris. Next base: position 94,013 of record NZ_QPJU01000002.1, on the reverse strand, counting down.
ATCATCGCCACGCTGCCGCAGCCCACGCTCAGCGCCTTGCTCGACGTGCGGCAGATATACACGGCGGCCACGGCCATCCTCATGCCGCAGCCCGCATTGCCTGCCGACTTGCAGGCAGCGTACTTGAGCAACACCGCCCGCCCCACCGTGGCCCAGGCCGCCAATCCGTGGCAGCTTGCAGACTTTGCCCAGGCTGGCACCCAGGGCCGCATGCAGTCCACCGTGGCCACCACATCGGGCACCAGCACGCTCTGGCAACGCGCCGTGCAATCCGCTGCAAGCTCATCGCCGCGCACAGTCAACGCAGTGCGCACCCCTGCGGCCATAGGCGCGGCCTACTCCAACGGCGTGCCATACGCCACCCAGGCCGTGGCCCTGTACCAGGACGCCACGCGCGACGTGCGCAACCTGCTGCGCACTGCCTTTGCCAACGCAGAGCGCGCGCAAACCCCGCTGCTATCCCAGCGCCACCAGGACGCCATGCGCGACCGCAGAGCGTGGCTGCGCACCGGCTGGCAAGTTGCCCGCCCGCAGCCGCCCATAGGCAGCACCAGCGGCCAAGGCCCAGCGCAATGGCTGATCGTCGGCTTCGGCGGCCGCCACCAAAACGCCATGCGCCCGCCCGCCGGCATGTACGTGCGCCCGCCACCACCAGCGCCGCCGCCGTGCTACCTGCCCACGCTGCCAGCGCACTTGCTGTTTGCCGGCCTTGCCGCTAGTAGCCTGCCCGCGCACCTGGTGTTTGTGTGCGAGCGCCACACCGGCACCGAGCCGCCAGGCCCAGGGCCGGGCGAGCCCATCGTCATCCCAACCTTGCGGGTGTATATCGTGAGCAATGACATCATTTTGCGCCGCGCGAGCGACAACGCCGAGGTGCCGTGCATCGGCATGTCGCTGGCGCTGGACTCATCGAGCTGGACTTGGGGCTTTGACGCCACGCTGCCCGCCGCCGCGCTGGACATGGTGCAGCCAGACAGCAGCAGCCCGGTGGAGCTGCAGGCGCTGGTCAACGGCACCACGTTTACCGTATTGGCAGAGCGCGTATCGCGCGAGCGGGTTTTTGGCAAGGCCGCCCTGCGCGTGAGCGGGCGGGGCCGCAATGCCGAGCTCGACGCGCCCTACGCGCCCACGCAGGTTTTTGGCAACGCCGCGGATCGCACGCACCAGCAGCTCTTTGCCGACGTGCTGACCGTCAATGGCGTGCCCATGGGCTACGCCATCGATTACCGGCTGCAGGACTGGCTGGTGCCCGCGGGCGTGTGGAGCGTGCAGGGCACGTACATCGACGCGCTGTCGTCGCTGGCGCAGGCGGCGGGCGCGTACCTGCGCCCGCACACTAGCGATCTTGCCTTTGCCGTGATGCCGCTGTACCCCGCCTGGCCGCCAGACAGCGCCACGCCAGACATCATCCTGCCGCCCGACGTGCTCACGCGCGAGTCCGTGGCGTGGATTGACAGGCCCGCGTACAACCGCGTGTTCGTGCGCGGGCAGAACCAGGGCGTGCTCGCGCAGGTCACGCGCGCCGGCACCGCGGGCGACGTGCTCGCGCCCATGGTGACGGATGCGCTCATCACCGACATTGCCGCAGCGCGCCAGCGCGCCATATCGATTTTTGGCGCCACGGGCCGCAGCCTCGATGTAAGCCTGAGCCTGCCCGTGCTGCCCGCCACCGGCGTCATCCAGCCCGGCACGTGCGTGCAGTACGCAGACGGCGCCACCACCCGCAAGGGCCTCGTGCGGTCTGTGTCCGTGCAGGTGTCGGGCCAGGTGAGCGTGCTGCAAACCATCGGGGTCGAAGTAAATGCGTAATCTCTACAAAGCGTTCCGCGACCTGATCCCCGAGGCGCCCCTGCAGACCGGCACCGTGATTGCGGTGGACGGCCCTATCTACACCGTGCAACTCCCCGGCGGCCCGCAGCTGCAGGCCCGCGGCAATGCCGCCGTAGGGCAGCAGGTGTTTGTGCGCGACGGCGTGATCGAGGGCGAGGCGCCGTCCATTACGCTCGTCTCCTTCGTCGTTTAGTTTCATGCTGCACAATTATGTTTCTCTGCATGCAACTTCTGCACGCTCAATTTATCGCATCATTTGATCTGCATTTATCGCGCCGCGCTTCAATCTGACCCCAATTTCCGAATCTGACCCCAATTTCCCGATCACCGCCCCCACTGACGCAGCCAGGCGTCGAGTTCTTGCGCGGCCTGCTGCGTGGCTTCGGCGAGGGCTTGGGTGCCGCCGGCGGCGTCGGGGCTTCTGGCGGGGCGCTCGATGCTGAAGACGCGCTGGCCCAGCAGCTTGACGCCTTGCGGGCGTGGCTCGACCAGGGTGGCGCGCAGGCGCAAAAGGCCCACGCTGTCACTGGGAGTCTGAAAGACCTGGCTGAATTCCTCGAGCTCCACGCGCAGCACGGCGGGACGTGGATCGCTCAGTGCGGCGGCGTCGTTGGCGTCGAGCAGCGCGCGGTGGCGGCCGAGTTCGGCGCGCAGGCGCTGCTGCACGAGTTGTGCGGGCGGCTGGCTCCAGCGCGCGAGCGTGTAGGGGCGCAGCTGCTGGGCGTTGGCGTAAGCCAGGCGGTAGAGCACGGCGCTGCTGCCGTCGGTCAGGCCGCCGGCTTGCACCTCGGCGAGCGCCAGCGCTGGCAGCGCCGGGGCGGCGCCTGGCGCGGAAGCCGGCGCCCGGGCGATGGCAGGCGCAGCGCTCGGGGCTGCAGCAGGCGCCGCGGGGCCGAAGTCGTACATCAAGGGGCGCTGCGCGGGCGCGGGCAGTCCCGTGCAGGCGGTGAGCGCAGTGCCCAGAAAAAAGGCATGAAATAGGCCTGTGGCGCCCCATTGACGGGCACAAGCAACTACTGAATCAATAGTGTTTCTCATGGCTGGGCTCCCACGGCTTGGGGCGGGATGGTGAAGCCGGGCTCGCCCGGCCCTGGCGGCGCGCGGCCGGGGCCGAAGAGCAGCACCTGCGGGTTGTCGGAGATGTTGCCCGCCACGCGCCCGAGCTGGCGCGCGGTGCGGGCGCTTTCCTCGGTGGCGCGGTTGATGCGCGGCAGGGTACTGCTGGCGAACTGCTCGGCCGCATGCGCGAAGGCTTGCGTGCCCTGCGTGATCTGGTCTATGGCACCACCCGCGGCGTTCAGGCGTTCGGTGGTCTGGCGCGCCTGCTGCGCGAGCGCCGCCACACCGTTGCCGGCCTGCTGCACGGCGCTCAAGGTGGCGGGCAGGCCCGCGAGCGCCGGGTCTATGCGCTGCATCAGGATGCCGTCGACGTGCGTGGTCAAGGTGCGCAGGCTGCCTGCGGTCTGGCCGATCTGGTCGATGGCGGTGCGGATCAATTGCTGGTTTTCGTCGCCGAGCAACTGGTTCAGGCGGCGCGTGTTTTCTTCGATCTGGTGCAGGATGAGGGGCACCTGCTCGGCAATCTGGGCCACGGGCGAGCTGCGCAGCGGCAGGCGCGGCAAACCGCTCGGGCCCGGCGGCAGCGGCGGCAGGGGCTTGTCGGCGTCGTCGAGCAGGACGTGCGCAAGGCCGGTCACGCCCTGGTAGTTGAGCATGGCGAAGGTTTTTGCGCTGACGGGCGTCTGTTCGTTCACGGCGATGCGGATCAGCACGTTGCCCTGGACCTTCGGGTCGAACCCTATGCGCGTGACTTTGCCCACGGCCACGCCCTTGTAGCGCACGGCCGCCTGCGGCTGCAGGCCGCTCACGCCGTCGGGGGTGGAGAGCTCGTATTCCTTGTAGTTCGCGCTGTCGCGCGTGAGCCAGAGCACCAGTCCCGCGAGCATGGCCAGCATCACGAGCACGAACACGCCGGCAGCGATGGCATGCGATTTGTTTTCCATCACACCTCCTGAGAAGCCGCAAACGCAGCGGCGGGCGCCTGGGGCGGCAGCGCGAGCAGGGCGCGGCGCCCGCGTTCGCCGCCGAAAAACTCGCGCACGAACGGATGCGCAAAATGCACCACCTCGCGCGGCGCGCCGCTGACGACGACCTTTTTGTCGGCCAGCACGGCCACGCGCGTGCTCAGCGCAAACAGCGTGTCCAGGTCGTGCGTGACCATGACCACGGTGAGCCCGAGTGACTGGTGCAGTGCGCGCAGCAAGGCGCAAAACTCGTCCGAGCTGCCCGGGTCCAGCCCCGCCGTGGGCTCGTCGAGCAGCAACAGCGGCGGGTCCATGACCAGGGCGCGCGCGAGCGCCACACGCTTGACCATGCCGCCCGAGAGGTCGGCCGGCATGCGCGTGGCGTGCGCGGGCTGCAGGCCCACCATCTGCAGCTTGACCAGGGCCGCGTCGCGCACCAGCGCGGCGGGCAGCGTGCCCAGCTCCTGCAGCGCCAAGCCCACGTTGCCGAGCACGTCGAAAGCCGAAAACAGCGCGCCGTGCTGGAACAGCATGCCCACGCGGCTCGCCGCGCCCTCGCGCCCCATCTCGGCGGCGGGGCGGCCCAGCACCGTGACGCTGCCGCGCGTGGGCTGGGCCAGGCCCAGCATCTGGCGCAGCAGCACCGTCTTGCCCGTGCCCGAGCCGCCCACGAGCGCCAAAATCTCGCCGCGCTGCACCGTGAGATCCAGATCCTGGTGCACGACGAAGGCGTCTTTCCCTTTGCCGAACACCGTCCACAGGCCGCGCACCTCGACCACGGGCTCGGCCGACGGGCTCGAAACCGGGCTGGCAGCGGGCGCGGCGGGCAAAGCCGCTGCGGCCGGCGCGCTGAGTGTCTGACTGGGGCTTGGCATCAAATTCCTATGTTCTTGAACGCCACGGCGAACAGCGCATCGACGAGGATCACCATGGTGACCGAGGTCACGACCGAGGCCGTCGTGCCTTCGCCCAGGCTCTGCGTGTTGGGCTTCACGCGCAGGCCCCAGTGGCAGCCTATGAGCGCGATCAAAAGGCCAAACACCACCGATTTGGCGAGCGCCAGCGTCAGGTTCGAGAACTTCACCGCGGCGGGCAGCGCCTGCACGAAGTACGCGGGCGAGACGCCCATGGAAACGTCGGCCGCGAGCATGCCGCCGGTCAGCGCCGCGAGCGTGGTCCACACGCTGATGAGCGGCATGGCCAGCGCGAGCGCGAGCGCGCGCGGCAGCACCAGGCGAAAGCCGTGCGGGATGCCCATCACGCGCATGGCGTCGAGCTCCTCGGTCACGCGCATCACGCCGATCTGCGCCGTGATCGCCGAGCCCGAGCGCCCCGCGACCAAAATCGCGCCGAGCATGGGGCCGAGCTCGCGGATCAGCGAAACCCCCAGGATGTTGACGATGAACGATTCGGCGCCGAACTGGCGCAGCTGCAGCGACAGCAGATAGGCCAGCACCACGCCGATCAAAAAACCCACGAGCGCCGTGATCGGCAAGGCCGTGGCGCCCATGCGGTACACGTGGCCCGACATGTCGCGCCAGGGCGCGCGGCGCGGCGCGCGCACCAGGCGCAGCAGGTCGAGCGCGAGCTGCCCCACGAGCTCCAGCAGCTGCAGCGCGTGGCCCAGCCCGCGCAGCACCAGCACGCCCAGCCCATCGATCTGCGCCGCCGCGCTCCAGCGCGCGGGCGGCGGCGCTGCGGTCGTGAAGCGCGCGACGCGCTCGAGCATGGCGCGCTGCGCATCGGTGAGCTGCAGGCGCTGCGGCCAAGTGCGGCCCCAGTGGTTCCACAACAGCTGCGCGCCGACGTGATCGAGCCATTGCACGCTGCGCAAGTCCCAGCCCGGCGCCTGCGGCCCTTGCCCCGGGCAGGCGCGCAACTGGGCCTGCAGCGCACGCCATTGCGCCCGCTGCCCGAACTCGGCCGCGCCCCAGCGCCCCAGCAGTTGCGCGCAAGGGCCTTGCGGCGTATCGACCAAAAGGATGCGGGGGGCGGCGTCGTTCATCGGTAAAGCATGGTAACGAACTTGCGTGCCCGAGCGCGGCAGCGGGTTTCGGCGCGCGCAGGAATTTGAGAAAAATTCGCCTCCAGCCCTTGTAGATACTGCCACGGCAGCTTCATATACGATAGCGTTCGGCGGAATCAAGGAAGCAGCAAGGAAGTATGGCCGGCGTGGCGCTACCATCTTGCAGACCTTCTACCCTCTCTTTGCCATGAGCGACACCACCTTCGACTACATCGTCATCGGCGGCGGCACTGCCGGTGCCCTGCTGTGCAACCGCCTGAGCGCCGACGGGCGCAGCCGCGTGCTGCTGATCGAGGCCGGCCGCAAGGACGACTACCCCTGGATTCACATCCCCGTGGGCTACCTCTACTGCATAGGCAACCCGCGCACCGACTGGCTCTACCAGACCGAGCCCGACCCCGGACTCAATGGCCGCCAGCTGCGCTACCCGCGCGGCAAGGTGCTGGGTGGCTGCAGCAGCATCAACGGCATGATCTACATGCGCGGCCAGGCGCGCGACTACGACCAGTGGGCCGCGCTCACCGGCGATGCACGCTGGCGCTGGGACGCGGTGCTGCCCTACTTTCGCCGCCACGAAGACCACTGGCGGCTCGACCGCCCCGAGACCGCGAGCGAAGACTTCGCGCGCCTGCACGGCCACCGGCGCCTGGGCAGCACGGGCGAGTGGCGCGTCGAAAAGCAGCGCCTGCGCTGGGACATCCTCGACGCCTTCGCGCAGGCCGCGCAGCAGGCCGGCATCCGCGCGACCGACGACTTCAACCGCGGCGACAACGAGGGCGTGGGCTACTTCGAGGTCAACCAAAAAGACGGCTGGCGCTGGAACACCGCCAAGGCCTTCCTGCGCCCCGCGTGCTACGGCCGGCCGAACTTCGAGATGTGGACGGGCGCGCAGGCCAGCCGCCTGCTCGTGCAGCGCCAGCCCGACGGCAGCCTGCGCTGTAGCGGCGTGCAGGTCTGGACGGGCCAGGAGATGGTCACGGCGCACGCCGCGCGCGAGCTCATCCTGAGCGCGGGCGCGGTCAACTCGCCGCAGCTTTTGCAGCTCTCGGGCATAGGCCCGGGCGCGCTGCTGCAGCGCCACGGCATCGCGGTGCTGCACGATCTGCCCGGCGTGGGCGCGAATCTGCAGGATCACTTGCAAATCCGCGCCGTCTTCAAGGTGCAGGGCGCGCGCACGCTCAACACGCTGGTTCACTCGCTCTGGGGCAAGGCGCGCATCGGCCTCGAATACGCGCTGTGGCGCAGCGGCCCCATGAGCATGGCGCCCTCGCAGCTCGGCGCGTTCACGCGCAGCCGCCCCGAGCTGGCGCACCCCAACCTCGAATACCACGTGCAGCCGCTCTCGCTCGACGCCTTCGGCGAGCCGCTGCACCGCTTTCCCGCCTTCACGGCGAGCGTGTGCAACCTCAACCCCACGAGCCGCGGCACGGTGCAGATCCGCAGCGCGCAATTCACCGACGCGCCCGCGATCGCGCCGTGCTACCTGAGCACGCCCGAAGACCGCCAGGTGGCGGCCGACAGCCTGCGCGTGACGCGCCGCATCGTCGCCCAGCCCGCGCTGCAAAAGTACCAGCCGCAGGAATGGAAGCCCGGCCCGCAGTACCAGAGCGACGAGGAGCTCGCGCGCCTCGCGGGCGACATCGCCACCACCATCTTCCACCCCGTGGGCACGACCAAAATGGGGCGCGCGGACGACCCCATGGCCGTGCTCGACCCTGAGCTGCGCGTGCGCGGCGTGGCCGGCCTGCGCGTGGTCGATGCGGGCGCCATGCCCACCATCACGAGCGGCAACACCAACTCGCCCACGCTCATGCTGGCCGAAAAGGCGGCCGAGTGGATTCTTGCGGCGCGCGGGTAATGGGTAATGGGTAATGCCGGCAGGCCGTGCAAGCCTCCGGCCTGCGCCGTTACCATCGCCGCATGTCCAAGCCAGCGTCCAAACATCCCCAGCCCACGTACCGCTTCGCCGTCGCGGCCGAGCCTGAATACCTGCCCGAAGAGTCCGCGCCCGGCGCGGGCATATTCCGCTTCGCCTACACCATCACCATCACGAACACCGGCACGGCGCCCGCGCAGTTGATCGCGCGGCGCTGGGTCATCTGCGACGCGCACGGCCACACCGAAGAGGTCAAAGGCCTGGGCGTGGTCGGCCAGCAGCCGCTGCTGCAGCCGGGCGAATCCTTCCAGTACACGAGCGGCTGCAGCCTGCGCACCGCGAGCGGCACCATGCACGGCCACTACTTCTGCGTGGGCGAGGACGGCACGCCGTTCGACTGCGAGATTCCCCTGTTCGTGCTCGAAGCCGCCGACCCCGACGCACCGGGCGCAAGCTCCAAGGGACGGGTATTGCATTGACGAAGCGCCGCCCCACTCCCGATCTGGCCGCGCTGCTCGCGGCGCTGGAGCCTCCCGCGCCGCCGCAGCCCGACACCTTGCTGCAGCCGCAAGCCGGCCTGGTCGCGCGCCACCTCTGGCTGCTCGGGCTGCTCGCGTGGGTGCGCGGCGCGCAGGATTCGGTGCCCGCTGCGCTCGACCGGCTGGGCTTGTTCATCGATGCCGTGCAAGCCCGCCCGCCGCTGCGCGCGCGCCTGCAAGCCTGCTGGGCCTTGCTGCTCGAAACCGTGGACGTGACCACGCTGCTGGCCGACTTCGGCTTTGCGCCGCGCACGGCGCTGCTCAGCGAGCTCGGCGCGCGCCTGCGCGAGCGCCTGCTGCCGCACAGCCCCGAGACCATAGACGCGGCCGAGCTGTTCGCGCTCGCGCTGCCAGGCCCCTTCGATGCGCAGTGGCTGCAGGCGCTGGAGGTAGATTTGCTCGCGCGCTTGCAGGCGCTGCTGACGCCAATCACTGAAGCAACGCCCGAGGGCGCGCAGACCGAGAGCGCACAGGACGCCGCCGGCCCCACGCTGTGGCAGCGCACGCTGCTCGACGCCATGACCTACTGCGCGGGGCAGATTCTGGCGACCGGCTTCGCGCCCGAGCTGCGCCTGCGCATGAGCGCGCAGGCACGTGCCGACCAGCCTTTTCATGCGCTGATCCGCGAGGTGGAGAGCCTGCGCGTGGAAGTGCTGCACCCGCTGCGCACGCCCGAGCGCCTGCAGGCCACGGCGCAGCAGCTGCGCGCACGCCTCGAAGCCTGCCGCGCCGCGGCGGCCACGGTGTACGCACACTTCGAGGACGAGGGCATTTCGGTGGGGCTGGTGTTTCGCCTGCGCCAGCTGCGCGAGCGCATCGTGCGCGTGCGTGCCCTGCTCGACTGCCTGCTCGCGCCACAGCCCGCGCAGGCCGCAGCGCGCCTGCTGGCGCAGCTCGTGCAGGTGCAACAGCAGCGGCGCAGCCTGCGCGCGCTATTTGCCACCAATGCCTCGCTGCTGTCCGCGCGCATTGCCGAGCGCAGCGCCGAGACGGGCGAGCACTACATCACGCGCACGCCGCACGAATACCGCGCCATGCTGCGCATGGCCGCAGGCGGCGGCGCGCTCATGGCGCCGACCACGCTGCTGAAGTTCGGCATCTACGCGCTTGCCTTGTCGCCGTTCTGGGGCGGCTTCTGGGCGGGCATGAATTACGCGCTGAGCTTCGTGCTGATCCAGCTGCTGCACTGCACCGTCGCCACCAAACAGCCCGCGATGACGGCGCCGGCGATGGCCGCCAAATTGGACGAGCTGGGGGCCGGGGAGGCGGTGGAATCGTTCGTCGATGAAGTCACGCACCTCGTGCGTTCGCAGGTGGCGGCGGTGCTGGGCAACGTGCTCGTGGTGTTTCCGGCGGTGCTGGCGCTCGCGGCGCTGCTCGCCTGGGTCACGGGGGCGCCAGTCATCAGCACCGCGCAGGCAAAGCATGTGCTGGAGTCGCTGCACCTGCTCGGGCCCTCGCTGGGGTTTGCGGCATTGACGGGCGTGCTGCTCTTTGCCTCGAGCATCGTCGCGGGCTGGGCGGAAAACGCTTTCGTGCTCTACCGGCTCGACTCGGCGCTGCGCTTCCACCCTGGCATCACGGCGCGCCTGGGCGCCGCACGTGCGGCGCGCTGGGCGCAGTTCTTGCGCCACAACGTCTCGGGCCTCGCGGCGAACGTGTCGTTGGGCTTCATGCTCGGTTTGGTGCCCGCGCTTGCAGGGTTTTTTGGTTTGGGTCTGGACGTGCGCCATGTCACACTCTCCACGGGCCAGGTGGCCGCGGCCTGTGCCGCGCTCGGCTGGCAGGTGGTGCAGCACAGCGCCTTGTGGTGGGCCGTTGCCACTTTGCCGCTGATCGGCGCGCTCAATGTGGGCGTGAGTTTTTACCTGGCTTTTCGTGTGGCGCTGCGCGCGCGCAACGTCACGGGTGTGGAGCGCGCACGGGTTTATGCCGCGCTGCGCGCACGCTGGCGCCGCGCGCCGCTGAGTTTCTTCCTGCCGCCGCGCAGCGCGGCCTGAGCGGCCCTTTGGCTGCGGGCATTTCGGGCCGACGTGATGCGCCCCCGGCGGCGCCACTGCGGCTCCGGCGCTTGCTGAAAAAAGAAAGGAGTTTGCGCAAGATGATGAACGCCATCGTGGATTTCTGGGCGCAGTGGCTGCGCCCTTCTGCCGGGCTGCCGGTGGTGCAGTGGTCGCTGCTGCTGGCCGTCGCTGCAGTGGCGGGCTCGTGGTGCCAGCGTGCCCTCGGGCTGCCGCAAGTGCTGGGCTACGCCGCGGCCGGCACGCTCGCGGGGCTCGCGGGCTTCAACGGCGCGGTCTGGCCGCTGCAGGGCATAGCGCTGTTCCTGCTCGAATTGAGCCTGGCCGTGGTGCTGTTCGAATGTGGCGGGCGCATTCCGCTGCGCTGGTTTCGCCACAACCCCATGGTGCTCGTGCAAAGCCTGCTCGAATCGGCGCTGACCTACTTTGCCGTCTATGCGGCGCTGCGCTGGCTGGAGGTGCCAGCGCAGGTGGCCAGGCCGCTCGCGCTCGTGGCGATCGCGGCCTCGCCCGCGGTGCTCGTGCGCGTGGTGGCCGACACGCGCGCCACGGGCCCGGTGACCGACCGCGCCACGGTGCTCGCCACGCTCTCCTCGCTGTGGGCATTGGCGCTGGGCTCGGCGCGTGCCGGGCAGATGAACCGCCCGAGCGAGGGCTTGCTGGGCACGGTGTTTCCCGTGCTCGTGGTGCTGGGCGTGTCCATCGTGGTGGCGGCGCTGCTTGCGCTTGCGCTGCGCCTGGCGCTGCGCTGGATGAGCCCCACGGGCGAGAACACCGCCGTGCTGCTGCTCGCGCTGATCGCCGCGGCGGCGGCCGTGGCCGCGCACCTGGGGGGCTCGGCGCCGCTCGCGGCGCTGCTCGCGGGCATGCTGCTCAAGCAGATCTACCCGCGCCCCTGGGCCTGGCCGCGCCAGCCGGGCAGCGCGGCTTCGCTGCTGGGCATGCTGATGTTCGTGCTGGTCTCGGCCGTGGCCGCGCAGGCCGATTGGGATGCGGCTGTGACCCAGCTCGCGCTTACGCTCGTGGCCGTGCGCCTGTTCGCGAAGATCGTGGGCGTGGCACTGGGCACGGTGGGCAGCGGTGCGAGCTGGAAGCAGGCGTTCTGGATGGGCGGTGCGCTCACGCCCATGTCTGCCGTGGCGCTGCTGCTGGTGTCGCAGTTTGCGAGCGCCGCGCCGGGCACGGGCGCGCAGATCGCGCGCGTGGCGCTGCCGGCGATTTTGCTCATGGAGCTGCTGGGTGCGATGATCGCCACGGTGGCGCTGTACCGTGCGGGTGAGAGCCCCCGGCCTCTGGCGCGCTTGGCGCCGTTGAGCCCGCTCTTGCGGCGCGTGCCGGGCAACGCAGCTCGCGACAACACGGGAGATGACCATGCCGCTTGAGCCTTTTTCGCATTCCGAGCCGCTGACGCTGGGCGTGGAGCTGGAGCTGCAGCTCGTGAACACGCACGACTACGACCTCGCGCCCTACGCCGAAGACATGCTGCGCCTGGTGCACAAGACCGCGCTGCCCGGCAGTGTGGTGCCCGAGATGACGAGCAGCATGATCGAGATTTCCACGGGCGTATGCCATACGGCCGGCGAGGTGCTGGGCCAGCTCGGGCAGATCCGCAACGCGCTCGTGCAAAGCGCCGACAAGCTCAACATCGCCGTGGTCGGCGGCGGCACGCACCCGTTCCAGCAGTGGCACGAGCGGCGCATCTACGACAAGCCGCGCTTTCGCGAGCTCTCCGAGCTCTACGGCTACCTATCCAAACAGTTCACGATCTTCGGCCAGCACGTGCACATCGGCTGCCCCGACGCGGACGCCGCGCTGCTCATGCTGCACCGGCTGTCGCGCTACATCCCGCACTTCATCGCGCTGTCGGCGTCCAGCCCCTATGTGCAGGGGCACGACACGGCCTTCGACTCGGCGCGGCTCAATTCGGTGTTTGCCTTCCCGCTCTCGGGGCGCGCGCCCTTCGTGCTGACCTGGGATGAATTCGGGAAGTATTTCGACAAGATGACGCGCACCGGCGTGGTCAAGAGCATGAAGGATTTTTACTGGGACATCCGGCCCAAGCCCGAATACGGCACGGTAGAAATTCGCGTGTTCGACACGCCGCTGACCATAGAGCGCGCCGCCGCGCTCGCGGGCTTCGTGCAGGCGCTGGGCGCGTGGTTCCTCGCCGAGCAGCCTTTCATGCCCGCCGAGGACGACTACCTCGTCTATACCTACAACCGCTTCCAGGCCTGCCGCTTCGGGCTCGACGCGGTCTATGTCGATCCGGCCAGCGGCGCACACCTGCCGCTGCGCGAACACCTGCTGCTGACCATGGAGCGCATCGCCGGCCACGCCGCGGCGCGCGGTGCGACGCCCGCGCTGCAGCTGCTGCGCAGCCAGGTCGAGGCCGGCCACAACGACGCGCGCTGGCTGCGCGAATGCCAGCAGCGCGAGCAGCTGCTCGCCGAAGTCAGCCGCCAGGCGGCGCTGCGCTTTCGCGGCGCGGCGGTGTAAGAACCAGCCATCGAGGAGCCCGCACATGGGAGAGTTCGAGCTGATCGCGCGCTATTTCACGCGTCCCGTGCCGGCAACCGCGCCGGACGCGCCGGGCACGGCCGGCCGTGTGGTGCTGGGCGTGGGCGACGACTGCGCGCTGCTCGCGCCCGCGCCGGGCATGCAGCTGGCGGTCTCGAGCGACATGCTGGTCGAGGGCCGGCATTTTTTTGCCGACGTCGCGCCCGAGCGGCTCGGGCACAAGGCGCTCGCGGTGAACCTGTCCGACCTCGCCGCGTGCGGCGCGCGGCCGCTCGCGTTCACGCTGGCACTCGCGCTGCCCGAGGCAGACGAAGACTGGCTCGCGGGCTTTGCGCGCGGCCTGTTCGCGCTGGCCGACGCGCACGGCTGCGCGCTCGTGGGCGGCGACACCACGCAGGGGCCGCGCAACTTGTGCATCACGGTGCTGGGCGAGGTGCCCGCAGGCCAGGCCCTGCTGCGCAGCGGCGCCCGGCCCGGCGACGACGTGTACGTGAGCGGCACGCTCGGCGACGCTGCCCTGGCGCTCGCCGCGCTGCAGGGGCGATTGCCCGCGCACTGGCGCCTGCCGGGCGCCGTGCTCGCCGCGGCGCGCGCGCGCCTGGAGCTGCCCACGCCGCGCGTCGCGCTGGGCCTGGCGCTGCGCGGCGTGGCCAGCAGCGCGATCGACGTCAGCGACGGCCTGCTCGGCGACCTCGGCCATATCCTGCGGGCCTCGGGCGTGGGCGCTTGCATAGACTGTTCGGTGACTACGCCATTGATAGCTGCTTACGCAGAACTATCAAGCGTTAGAGGCCAATTTGGCTCTGAATTCGACCCTGCAACCGACGGCGAATTCCTGCGCCGCTACACACTCGCAGGCGGTGACGATTACGAGCTGCTCTTCACCGCCGCGCCCGCCCAGCGCGTCGCCGTCGCCGCCGCGGCGCTGTCCAGCGCCACGCCGGTCACGCGAATAGGGCGCATAGAGGCGCAGCCGGGCCTGCGCCTGATCGATGCCCAAGGCCAGCCCGTGGCGGCGCGCTATGCCTCGTTTGACCACTTTGCGCCGCACGCCTGCACCAAGGCCGAAAAACCCGAATAGGCGAGTCGGGCGCTGCGCCTTTGCACGAACGCTTCTCCTTCAGGGTTTATCCTGAGCCCTCACCACGGCGCATTGGCTGCGTTGACATGCGTCAAGACCTGCCGCCGAGATGCCGTCTACAGTCTGCGCTCAACCTACGGTGGAGCCGCACGAAAGGACACGTCCATGCCCCGTTCTGCTTCCAACCCTCCGTCCAGCACCTTGCCCAATCCCTTGGCGGACGAGCTCGACCCGGTGTTTCGCGCTGCGCTCGCGCGCGCCACGGCTTCGCTCTCGCCGATGGCGGGCGTGCTGTCCGCGGGCGACTGGGCCATGCACCTTGCCGCCTCGCCCGGCAAATGCCTGGACTTGCTGCGCCTCGCGCAGCAAAAGAGCGACGCCCTGCTGCGCTACGCCGCCGAAGAAGCCATCGCCCAGCTGCAATCCCCGGCAGCCACGCCCGAAGAAAAATCCAGGCCCGACGAGAGCGAAAAAGCGCCCAAGAGCGCGGCTGCAGCACCCATGGCGCTGCCGCCGCGCCATCCCAGCGCCAAGCCTCCGGCGCAAGACCGGCGCTTTGCCGCGCCCGAATGGCAGCAGTGGCCATTCAACGTGCTGCAGCAATCGTTTTCGCTCACCGAAGAATGGTGGGAGGCCGCCACGCGCGGCGTCTGGGGCGTGGACAAGCACCACGAAGACATCGTCGCCTTCGCGGCGCGGCAGATCCTTGACGTGTTCTCGCCGGGCAACCAGCTGCTCACCAACCCCGTGGCGCTGCAGCGCACCGCCAAGGAAGGCGGCATGAACCTCGTGCGCGGCGCCTTCCATGCGCTCGACGACTGGCGCCGCGCGCTCACGGGCGCGCCGCCCGCCGGCACCGAAAACTTTGCCGTGGGCCAGAACCTCGCCATCACGCCCGGCAAGGTGGTGCTGAGAAACCGCCTGATCGAGCTGATCCAGTACGCGCCGACGACCGAGACCGTGCACCCCGAACCCATCCTGATCACGCCGGCGTGGATCATGAAGTACTACATCCTCGACCTTTCGCCGCACAACTCGCTGGTCAAGTACCTGGTCGATCACGGCTTCACGGTGTTTTGCATTTCCTGGAAAAACCCCACGGCCGAAGATCGCGACCTGAGCATGGACGACTACCTGGATCTGGGTTTTCGCGCTGCGCTGGCCGCCGTGAACGCCATCGTGCCCGAGCGCAAGGTGCATGCCGTGGGCTACTGCCTGGGCGGCACGCTGCTGGCCATCGCCACGGCCGCGATGGCGCGCGACGGCGACGAACGCCTCGCCAGCATGACGCTGTTCGCCGCGCAGACCGACTTCACCGAGCCCGGCGAGCTCGCGCTCTTCATCGACGAAAGCCAGCTCAGCCTGCTCGAAGCGCAGATGGCGATGCGCGGCTATTTGCGCGCCGAACAGATGGCCGGCGCGTTCCAGATGCTGCGCTCGTATGACCTGCTGTGGTCGCGCATGGTCAACGACTACCTGCTCGGCGAACGCACCCCCATGAACGACCTCATGGCCTGGAACGCCGACGGCACGCGCATGCCCGCGACCATGCACGCGCAGTACCTGCGCCGCCTGTTCCTCGACGACGACCTCAGCGAGGGCCGCTACCACGTCGATGGCAAACCCGTGAGCCTGGGCCGCATCACGCTGCCCACCTTCATGGTCGGCACCGAGACCGACCACGTCGCGCCCTGGCGCTCGGTGCACAAGCTGCACTACCTGAGCCCGGCCGAGATCACCTTCGTGCTCACCAATGGCGGACACAACGCCGGCATCGTGAACCCGCCGGGCAACCCGCGCCGCCACCACCGCATCCTCACGCGGCCCGCGGGCGGCAATTACGTCGATCCCGACGACTGGCTCGCGCTGGCCGAGCTGCGGCCCGACTCCTGGTGGCCGTCATGGCTGGCATGGCTCGAAGCGCACTCGGGCGCCCCGGTCGCACCGCCGGCCATGGGCAGCCAGGCGTATCCGCCGCTCGCCGACGCACCCGGCACGTATGTGCTGCAAAAATGAAAGACCGCTCCACGTTGGGTTCGGCCACCGATTTACTCCTGAAAAAATAGCTGCCTGCGCTTGATACTTCTTCGCAAACGGCCAATTTGTTCATAAAAATAAATTTTTGCGCGCAATGACTGCACCCTTTGCCCTTTCCCTCCGCCCGCCACACCCGCGCTGGCCGGCCCTGTGCGCAGGTGCGGCGGCGCTGGCGCTCGGCGGCTGCATGTCGCTCGCGCCGCCCTACGCACCACCGCCGGCGCCCGTGGCCCAGCACTACGCGGCCGAAGACCTCGGCGGCGCCGATGGCAGCGTAGCGGCGGCCGCGCTGGCCTGGCGCAGCTACTTCACCGAGCCGCTGCTGCAGCAGCTCATAGCCCAGGCGCTCGACAACAGCCGCGACTTGCGCAGCGCCACCCTGCGCGTGGCCGAGGCGCAGGCGCTTTTGGGCATCCAACGCGCCGACCTGTTCCCGACCATTGCGGCCACGGCCGACGGCGCACGCGGGCGCACACCGGCCGACCTGAGCCCCACGGGCCGCGCCGTCACGGCAAGCCAGTACCAGGTGGGTCTGGGCCTTGCAAGCTGGGAGCTCGACTTCTGGGGCCGCGTGCGCAGCCTGCGCGACGCCGCACTCGAAAATTACCTTGCCACCGACGAGGCGCGCCGCGCCGCGAGCGTGAGCCTGGTCACGCAGGTGGCCAGCGCCTACCTTGCGCTGCGCGAGCTCGACGAGCGCCTCGCGCTCGCCCGGCAGACCGTCACCAACCGGCAGGAATCGGTGCGCATCTTCACGCGCCGCTTCGAGGTCGGCGCGATCGCACGCACCGACCTCGTGCAGGTCGAAACCCTGCTGCACCAGGCGCAAAGCCTGGTCGCGCAGCTCGGCCAGTTGCGCGCCACGCAATGGCACGCGCTCAGCCTGCTCGTGGGTGCGCCGCTGCCCGCGCTCGCGCAGCCCGGAACGCTCGACGACCAGGCCATGGCGGCAGACCTGCGCGCGGGGCTGCCCTCTGACCTGCTGCTGCAGCGCCCCGACATCCGCGCCGCCGAGCATCGCCTGCGCGCGGCCAACGCCAACATCGGCGCGGCGCGCGCGGCCTTCTTCCCGCGCGTCACGCTCACGGGCGCCTACGGCACGGCGAGCGCCGAATTCAGCGGCCTGTTCGACTCCGGCAGCAGCGCCTGGCAATTCATGCCCAGCCTGTCGCTGCCGATCTTCGACGGCGGGCGCAACAGCGCCAACCTCGACCTGGCGCAGGTGCGGCGCAACCTGGCCGTGTCCGACTACGAAAAAACCATCCAGTCCGCGTTCCGCGAAGTCTCCGACGCGCTTGCCGCGCGCCGCTGGCTCGGCGAGCAGCTCGGTGCCGACCAGGCCACGCTGGCCGCACAGGCCGAGCGCGCGCGCCTCGCGCAACTGCGTTACGACAACGGCAGCGCTCCTTATTTCGAAGTGCTCGACGCACAGCGCGAGCTGCTTACCGCCCAACAGCAGCTGGTACAGACGCGCCGCGCCTTGCTCGCGAGCCGCGTCAACCTCTATGCTGCGCTCGGTGGCGGCAGCGATGAATTTGCCGCCCTGCCCGCTTTGGCCACGACCGCCGCCACTGCCGCGCCCTCTGCCGCGCCCTCTGCCGCAGCGGCCGCTGCAGCACCGCCCGCCCCCTGAAACCACGCCACGAGTCCTGCCATGCCTGCTCCCCTGCCAAGAAAAAAAATCATCCCCGCCGTCGCCATCGTTCTGGTCGTCGCGCTGCTTGCCTGGTTCGGCTGGAAAAAGCTGCACAGCGACGGTAGCGAGCAGGCCGTGGTCGGCGGCAACGGCCGCATCGAGGCGACCGAGATCGACGTGGCCACCAAATTCGCGGGCCGCGTGGTCGACGTGTTTGCCAACGAGGGCGACTTCGTCAGCGCCGGCCAGGTGCTCGCGCAGATGCAGGTCGACACGCTGAAGGCCCAGCGCGACGAAGCCGTGGCGCAAAAGCAGCAGGCGATGACCAACGTCGCAAGCGCCCAGGCCCAGGTCAAAATGCGCGAGAGCGATCTTGCGGCTGCGCAGGCCGTGGTCGTGCAGCGCGCGAGCGAGCTCGACAACGCGCGCCGGCGCCTCGCGCGCTCGCAAACGCTCTCGACCGAGGGCGCGACCTCGATCCAGCAGCTCGACGACGACCGCGCTGCCGTGCGCAACGGCGAGGCCGCGCTGGCTGCCGCGCAAGCGCAGGTCAAGGCCGCCGAGTCGGCCGTCGCCGCAGCCAAGGCGCAAGTCACGGGCGCGCAGGCCACCGTGGAAGCGCTGACGGCCACGATCGCGCGCATCGACGTGGACATCGCCGACAGCAAACTCAAGGCGCCGCGCGACGGCCGCGTGCAGTACCGCGTCGCGCAGCCCGGCGAGGTGCTGGGCGCGGGCGGCAAGGTGCTCAACATGGTCGATTTGAGCGACGTTTACATGACCTTTTTCCTGCCCGAGACCATCGTGGGCCGCGTACCGCTGGGCACCGAAGCGCGCATCGTGCTCGACGCCCTGCCGGGCTACGTGATCCCCGCCAAGGTGTCCTACGTCTCCAGCGTCGCGCAGTTCACGCCCAAAACGGTCGAAACCGCCGTCGAACGGCAAAAGCTCATGTTTCGCGTCAAGGCGCGCATAGACCCCGAGCTGCTGCGCAAGCACCTCCAGCAGGTCAAGACGGGTCTGCCCGGCATGGCCTGGGTCAAGATCGACGCGCAGGCGCCCTGGCCGCAAAACCTGACCGCGAAGGTGCCTGAATGACGCTGCCATCCAGCAGTTCGGGCGCTGCAGGCGCCAGCCTGTCCGGCGCCACAGCGGGTGGCACCGTCGCGCGCCTCGCCGGCGTGGGCCTGCGCTACGGCAAGACGCGCGCGCTCGATGGCGTCAGCCTCGAAATCCCTGCGGGTTGCATGGTGGGGTTGCTGGGCCCCGACGGCGTGGGCAAATCCAGCCTGCTTGCGCTGATCGCTGGCGCACGTGCCATACAGGAGGGCAGCGTCGAAGTGCTCGGCGGCGACATGCGCTCCAAGCGCCACCGCGACCGCGTCTGCCCAGCCATCGCCTACATGCCGCAGGGCCTGGGCAAAAACCTCTACCCCTCGCTGTCGATCGAGGACAACCTGCAGTTCTTCGCACGCCTGTTCGGCCACGACGCGGCCGAGCGGCGCCGGCGCATCGACGAGCTCACGCGCGCCACGGGCCTGTACCCGTTCCTTTCGCGTCCCGCGGGCAAGCTCTCGGGCGGCATGAAGCAAAAGCTCGGGCTGTGCTGCGCGCTGATCCACGACCCGGACCTGCTGATCCTCGACGAGCCCACCACAGGGGTCGATCCGCTCTCGCGCAGCCAGTTCTGGAGCCTGATCGGCGACATCCGGCGCGAACGCCCCGGCATGAGCGTGATGGTGGCCACGGCCTACATGGAAGAAGCCGAACGCTTCGACTGGCTCGTGGCCATGGATGCGGGCCACATTCTCGCCACCGGCACGCCGCAGGAGCTGCACGCGCGCACGGGCACGCAGACGCTCGAACAAGCCTTCATCGCGCTGCTGCCCGAGGAAAAAAAGCGCGGCCACCAGGCCGTGGTCGTGCCGCCCTTCGTCGATGGCGAAGAGATCGCCATCGAGGCGCAGGATCTCACTATGCGCTTTGGCGACTTCACTGCGGTCGATCACGTCAATTTCCGCATCCGCCGCGGCGAGATCTTCGGCTTTCTGGGCAGCAACGGCTGCGGCAAAACCACCACCATGAAGATGCTCACCGGCCTGCTGCCGCCCACCGAGGGGCAAGCCTGGCTGTTCGGGCAAGAGGTCGATGCGCACGACATCGCCACGCGCCGGCGCGTGGGCTACATGTCGCAAGCGTTCTCGCTGTATTCCGAGCTCAACGTCGAGCAAAACCTCGTGCTGCACGCGCGCCTGTTTGGCGTGCCCGAGGCGCAGATTCCGGCGCGCGTGCAGGCGCTGATGGAGCGCTTCGGCCTCGCCGAGCACCCCCGGGATCTGCCCGACAAGCTGCCCCTGGGCGTGCGCCAGCGCCTGTCGCTGGCCGTGGCGCTGGTGCACGGGCCGGAGCTGTTGATTCTCGATGAGCCCACCTCGGGCGTCGATCCGGTGGCGCGCGATGCGTTCTGGCAGTTTCTGGTCGAGCTCTCGCGCAAGGACAAGGTCACGATCTTCATCTCGACCCATTTCATGAACGAGGCCGAGCGCTGCGACCGCATCTCGCTCATGCACCAGGGCAAGGTGCTGGTCAGCGACACGCCCAAAGCCATCATTGCCAAGCGCGGCGCGGCCACGCTCGAAGAAGCCTTCATCGCCTACCTCAAGGACGCCGCGCCGACCGAAGCCGCCGCGGCTGGCGGCGCGGCGCCAGCACCCACGGCACCCAAGCCCCATGCCCGACCGCATCCACGCCCGCGCCTGTTCAGCCCTGGACGCGCCTTGAGCTACACCTTGCGCGAGGCGCGCGAGCTGCGCCACGACCCGGTGCGCCTGGTGATGGCGCTGTTCGGCACGGTGGTCTTGATGCTCATCATGGGCTACGGCATCACCATGGACGTGAACGACCTCAGCTACGCCGTGCTCGACCGCGACCACAGCCCGCTGAGCCAGAACTACGCGCTCAATCTCTCGGGCTCGCGCTACTTCATCGAGCACGCGCCGATCACCGACTACGAAGACCTCGACCGGCGCATGCGCAAGGGCGAGATTACGCTCGCCATCGAAATCCCTCCAGGTTTCGAGCGGGATGTGTTGCGCGGCCAGGCGGTGGAGATTGGCGCCTGGGTGGACGGCGCCATGCCCATGCGCGCCGACACCATCCAGGGCTACGTGCAAGGCATCCACCAGAAATGGCTCGAAGACGTGGCGCGCACGCAGCTCGGCGCGGACATCTCCAAGGGCGCCGCGACCGTGGAGACGCGCTTTCGCTACAACCCCGACGTGAAAAGCCTGCCCGCCATGGTGCCGGCCGTGATTCCGCTGCTGCTGATGATGATTCCGTCCATCCTCACGGCGCTGTCGGTGGTGCGCGAAAAAGAGCTGGGCTCCATCATCAACCTCTACGTCACGCCGGTGACGCGCGCCGAATTCTTGCTCGGCAAGCAGTTGCCCTACATCGTGCTGGGCGTATTCAACTTCCTCGTGCTCACGCTGCTCGCCGTCACGCTGTTCGACGTGCCTGTGAAAGGCAGCTTTCCGACTTTGTTGCTGGCTTCGGTAATTTTCATCGGTTTTTCGACGGGGTTCGGTCTGTTTGCGTCGATTTTCACGCGCAGCCAGGTCGCGGCGATGTTCTTCACCATGGTCGGCTCGATGCTGCCGGCGATGCAGTTCTCGGGCCTCATCCATCCCGTGTCTTCGCTCGAAGGTGCGGGGCGCATGATCGGTG
This sequence comes from Extensimonas vulgaris, assembly GCF_003337425.1. Taxonomy (GTDB): domain Bacteria; phylum Pseudomonadota; class Gammaproteobacteria; order Burkholderiales; family Burkholderiaceae_C; genus Extensimonas; species Extensimonas vulgaris. The sequence continues at coordinate 72,700 of NZ_QPJU01000002.1, read as the reverse complement.
AGGTCTATCCGCTCGCGAAATACGTCATCATCAGTCGCGGCGTGTTCAACAAGGCGCTCACGTTTTCCGACCTGCACGCGATGTTCCCGCCCATGGTGATCGCGGCGCTGCTCATCGTGGCACTGTCCATCGTACTGCTCCAAAAACAGGAAAAGTGAGCATGGCCAAGCGATCGAGCTATCTCGCCAACATCTACCGGCTGGGCATCAAAGAGTTCTGGAGCCTGATCCGCGACCCCATCATGCTGGTGTTGATCGCCTACGCCTTCAGCTTCCAGGTGTATGTCGCGGCCACCGGCATCCCCGACCGCATCAGCCGGATACCGGTCGCCGTCGTCGATGAGGACGACTCGGCGCTGTCGGGGCGCATCGTCTCGGCGCTGCAACCGCCGGAATTCCTGCCGCCGCAGCGCGTCACGCTGAACGAGGTCGATGCCGGCCTCGACGACGGTCTCTTCACCTTCTCGATCGACATCCCGCCGAACTTCCAGCGCGACGTGCTCGCGGGGCGCTCTCCGGCCGTGCAGCTCAACGTCGACGCCACGCGCATGGGGCAGGCGTTCACGGGCAGCGCATATGCACAGCAGGTCATCCTGGGCGAAGTCAATGAATTCGTGCAGCGCTACCGCAGCGTGCCGCAGCTGCCCGTCGATCTCGCGCTGCGCATGCGCTTCAACCCGGCCCTGACGCAATCCTGGTTCGGCGCGCTCATGGAAATCATCAACAACGTCACCATGCTGTCCATCGTGCTCGCGGGCGCAGCGCTGATCCGCGAGCGCGAACATGGCACCGTCGAGCACCTCTTGGTCATGCCCGTGACACCCTCGGAGATCATGCTGGGCAAGATATGGTCCATGGGCGTGGTGGTGTTGCTTGCAACGGCGTTCTCGCTGCACTTCATCGTGCAGGGGGCGCTGCAGGTGCCGATCGAAGGTTCGGTGACGCTGTTTCTGGCAATTGCCGCGCTGCACCTGTTCGTCACCACCTCGATGGGCATTTTCATGGGCACGATCGCGCGCAGCATGCCGCAGTTCGGCCTCTTGATGATGCTGGTGCTTCTGCCCATGCAGATGCTCTCGGGCGGCTCCACGCCGCGCGAGAGCATGCCCAAGCTCGCGCAGGACATCATGGAATTCGCACCCACCACGCACTTCGTCGCGGCGTCGCAGGCCATCCTCTACCGTGGTGGGGGCTTTTCCGTGGTCTGGCCGCAGATCGTGGCGCTGTGCCTCATCGGTGCGGCGTTCTTCATCGGCTCGCTCGCGTACTTCCGCAAGAGCATCACGCGCATGGCCTGAGAGGCTGAGCACACCGTTTTCCCACTCCCTTCGCACCCCCATGCCAGAAACCGCCTTGCCCGCACCTGCCCGCCCCGCCGACGCCAGCGCCTCGGACTTGCGCGTGGTGCGCAACCGCACCTTCGATGAGATCGCGATCGGCGACACCGCCAGCCTAGAGCGCACGCTCACGGCCGAGGACATCCAGCTGTTCGCGATCCTCTCGGGCGACGTGAATCCGCAGCACCTCGATCCGGAGTTTGCCGCCTCCACGCGCTTTCATGGCGTGATCGCGCACGGCATGCTCGGCGGCGCGCTGATTTCGGCCGTGCTCGGCACGCGCTTGCCCGGCCCCGGCACGATCTACCTGGCGCAGACACTCAAATTCCTCGCGCCCGTGCGCGTGGGCGACCGCCTGCGCGTGAGCGTGCGCGTGATTGCGCGCGACGAGGCCAAAAAACGCCTGCAGCTCGACTGCAGCTGCGTGAACCAGGACGGCGTGACCACGATCACCGGCGTGGCCGAGGTGCTCGCGCCCACCGAGCGCATAGAGCGCCCGCGCAGCACGCTGCCCGAAGTGCGCCTGACCATGGGCGAAGCAGGCCTCACGCGCCTGCTCGACCATGCGCGCCCGCTCGGGCCGCTGCGTGTGGCCGTGGTGCACCCATGCGACGAAATCAGCCTGCAAGGTGCGCTCGATGCGCACGCGGCCGGGCTGATCGAGCCCGTGCTCGTGGCGCCGCGCGCGCGCCTGCAAGCCGTGGCGCAGTCCGCCGGGCTGGATATTTCCGGCTTCGCCATCGAAGACGTGCCGCACAGCCACGCCGCCGCCGCGCGTGCCGTGCAGCTCGCCGCGCAAAGCAAGGTGCAGGCGCTCATGAAAGGCAGCCTGCACACCGACGAGCTCATGGGCGCGGTGGTCGCGCACGATTCGGGGCTGCGCACCAAGCGCCGCATCAGCCACTGCTACCTGATGCAGTCGCCCGCCTACCCGCGCCCCTTCATCGTCACCGACGCGGCCGTCAACATCGCGCCCACGCTCGAAGAAAAAGCCGACATCGTGCGCAACGCGATCGAGCTCGCGCAAGCGATCGGCGTCGCGCAGCCGCGCGTGGCGATCCTCGCCGCGGTCGAGACCGTGAACCCCGACATGCCCGCGACGCTCGACGCCGCCGCGCTGTGCAAGATGGCCGACCGCGGCCAGATCAGCGGCGGCATCCTCGATGGGCCGCTGGCGTTCGACAACGCCGTGTCGATCGCCGCCGCGCGCATCAAGGGCATCCAGTCCGCCGTTGCGGGCCAGGCCGACATTCTGGTGGTGCCCGACCTCGAGAGCGGCAACATGCTCGCCAAGCAGCTCGAATACCTTGGTGGCGCCGCGAGCGCGGGCATCGTGCTCGGTGCGCGCGTGCCCATCGTGCTCACGAGCCGCGCCGACACGCGCGAGACGCGCATCGCCTCGTGCGCCCTCGCGCTGCTGCTGGCCCAGCATTACCAGGTGTCGCCCCCATGAGCGCCGCAAAGAACGACCTCATCCTGGTGCTCAACTGCGGCTCGTCGAGCATCAAATTCGCGCTCTACGATGCCGCCGTGCAGCCGCTGCCACGCCGGCCTGCATGGGGTGGCAAGGTCGATGGCATCACCGGAGTGCACCCGCAGTGGAGCGAAAGCGGCCAGGCGCCGCAGCCTTTGGCGCTGGACGCCAAAGCGCCGTACCACGCGGCGCTCGAACACATCCGCGCGCGCGTGCGCGCTTTCGTGGCGCAGCACTGTGCAGGCCGCGGCATCGCAGCCATCGCGCACCGCGTGGTGCACGGTGGCAGCAAATACTTTGCGCCCGTGCGCATGGACGCAGCCGTGCTCGCCGACCTACGCAGCTACATCCCGCTCGCGCCGCTGCACCAGCCGTTCGCGCTCGAGGCGATCGCGGTGCTGCTCGAGTCGCGCCCCGAACTGCCGCAGGTCGCGGTGTTCGACACGGCCTTCCACCACACGCTGCCCGAGGTCGAAAAATTGCTGCCCCTGCCCTATTCGGCCTGGGAGCGCGGCGTGCGCCGCTATGGTTTTCATGGCCTGTCGTATGAATACATGGCGCTCGCGCTCGCCGAGCGCTACGGCGCGGCCGCGCGCGGGCGCACCATCGTCGCGCACCTGGGCAGCGGCGCGAGCCTGTGCGCGATGCAGGACTTGCGCAGCGTGGCCACGACCATGGGCTTTTCGGCGCTCGACGGGCTCATGATGGGCACGCGCTGCGGCGCGCTCGACCCCGGCGCGCTGCTGTACCTGATGGAAATCGAAAAGCGCACGCTGGAAGAAGTCGGCCACATGCTCTACCACGAGTGCGGCCTGCTGGGCCTCTCGGGCGTGTCGGCCGACCCGCGCGAGCTGCTGCCGCTCGAAGCCGGCAACGCGCGTGTGCAGGCGGCGCTCGCGCTGTACGTGCGGCGCATCGTGCGCGAGATCGGCGCGCTCTGCGCCGTGCTCGGTGGCCTGGACATGCTGGTGTTCACCGCAGGCATAGGCGAGCACAACGACACCCTGCGTGCGCGCGTGTGCGATGGGCTCGCCTTTTTGGGCGTGGCCATAGACGCCGAGGCCAACGCGCGCCACGCGCCGTGCATCTCGAGCGCCGCCAGCCGCGTGCGCGTGGCCGTCGAGCCCACCAACGAGGAGTGGATCGCGGCCTGGCACGCGGCGCGCCTTTTGCAAGGCGCACGCGCGGCTCAGACGCTGTAGATATCGAGCACGGTGTCGATCAGGTCATTGAGCACAATGACCTTCTTCTTGCGGATCAGCCAGCTGCCCTCGTGCGGCGTGAGCAAATACTCGTAGTGACCGTAAAAAAGCTGCGTCGCATCGTTGCGAAACAGGTGCGTGAGGAAGTTCGCCTTCACGCTGCAGCTGCCGTCGGCCTGCAGCACGGGCCGCACGTTGCTCACCGTGTGGCAGGTGCGCGGCAGCGGCGTCGAGGCGGCCGAGCGTCCGGTGCGCAGGCGGAACACGCGGTCTTCGAGGCCCGCGCGGCTGGGGTAATACATCAGCGAAACTTCGCTCTGCGGATTGCTCACGAGCTCGTATTCCGAATCCCACGACGGAATCCAGTATTCGGCCTGGGCGTCGAACAAGGCGAGCCAGTCGTCCCAGCGGCGCTCATCGACGCACTCGGCTTCGCGGTACAAAAAGGCGCTGACGCTTTGTTGCAGGTCTGTGGCGTTCATGGTGTTTTTGCTCTCCAGGGTGTTCTTGTTGGTGCTCATTCGGCCTGCATCAACTCGAGCCAGCGCTGGTGCTGGGCCACGAAAATACCCTCATCCGAGACGCGCGCGCCGCTGCTGCCCGGGTGTATGCCCAGCGCTGCGGCGTCGGCGTCGGCGCCCACGACTTCGTGCGCGGCGCCGCGCGTCATGTCGCTCCAGCGCATCACGTCGTAGTTCTTGCAGCCGATCTGCGAGGCGTTGAACTCGGTCAGGTCGTCGGGCGTGGCCATGCCCGAGGCGTTGAAGAAGTCCTCGTACTGGCGGATGCGCTTGGCGCGCTCGGCGGGTGCCTCGCCCACGGGGCCGAAGCAGTAAATCGTGACCTCGGTCTTGTCCACGGAGATCGGGCGAAACACGCGGATCTGCGTGCCCATCTGGTCCATGAGAAACATGTTGGGATAGACGAGCAGGTTGCGCGAGCGGTACACGGCCCACTTGGCTTTTTCCGGGCCCAGGCGCGCCTCGATGTCTTCGCGCGCGGCGTAGACGGGCCTGTCCTGCGGGTTGGTGATTTCGGTCCAGATCACCGTGTGGCCGTTTTTCAGGTCGTAGTAGCCGCCGCGGTTGCGCGTGAAGTCACCCACCGCGAGCACTTTCATGCCCTTGCTTTCGGCGTTGATGCGGGCGCGGTTTTTGATCATCTGCACGTAATTGGCATGTACCGTATCCACGTGGTAGCCATCGACACCGTTTTCGACCTGCAGCTTCCAGTTGCCGTTGTAGGTGTAAACCGAGCGGCCCTTGAGCACTTCTATCCCTTGCGGCGATTGGTCGACCACCAGGTCGATGAAGGTTTTGCTCTCGGCCAGGTGGTCTTCGAGCGGCTCGGCGTCGGGGTTGAGCGTGGCGAACAGAAAGCCGCGGTAGCTTTGCAGGCGCACCTTGACGAGGCCGCGCTTGGCTTTGTCGAAGTCGCTCGGGTAGCCGGCGCCTTCCTCGTTCATCACCGACAGCAGGTCGCCCTTGGCGTTGAAGGCCCAGCCGTGGAACGAGCACACGAAGTTGTTCGCACTACCCCTGGAGGTGCGCGCCAGCGTGGCACCGCGGTGCGAGCAGATGTTCACGAAGGCGTTGAGCTCGCCGTTCTTGTCGCGGTTCACGACGATGGGCGTGCGCCCTATCCAGGTGGTCAGGTAGTCCTTGGGCTTGGGCAGCTGGCTTTCGTGGGCTACATAGACCCAGATTTTTTGCCAGATTTTTTTGTGTTCGAGCTCGAACAGTTCTTCATCGACGAAGATGCGCCGATCGACCGCGCGCAGCGCGTCGCGCTCGTGGTGTATGCATTCGTCGAGTAGGGTTTGGGGGGCGGCGTCCATGGCATGTCTCCTTTGGTGGCAGGTGAGTGGGTGAAAATCAACCGGCGGTTTTCGGGTGGTCGAAGCCAACGACTTTGGCGTAATACTCCCAAAAGCCGATGATCGAGGACTCGGTGACCAAATGGTCTGCGTCGCGCGCCTCGGCTCCGCCCATGGCGATGAAGGAGGTCTTGTCCTGATCGCGCACCACGGCGCGCTGGACGATCTCGACGGCCTCCCCGTCTTCCATGGAGATCAACCCTGCCGGGCCGATCAGGTTGCTTTGCTTGAGGCGGATGCGGGTCATTTCCGCGTCGTCGTCGGCGTAGCCGAATTCGGTCCAGACGAGCTCGAAGGCGTCGGGCGCATAGGGCACGATCTGGCGCACGGCCAGGGTGTTGGCGATCTGCTGCACCACCAGGTTCGGGAACACCGACAGGATCACCAGCGTGATGCCGTCGTCGAACTCTGGCCGCCCGGCCAGCAGCGACGGATCCTGCAGACGAAACTGCGCATTGAAGGTGCGCATGTCCTTGTACACCTCCTGGTCGCGCTGCGCGTCGTTGCTGCCCGAGCGCGCATGCAGCATCGAATGCCTGTGCTGCGCGTCGAGCTTCACGCCGCCCTGCTGCGAGGAGCGGTAGGTACCGAAGGTGGTGTGGAACAGGTGCAGCAGGCTTGCGTGGTAGGGGTCGCGGATGTTTTCGGCGTAGAGCTTCCAGTTGCCGTGCACGTACTGGCGCAAGTCGCCGAGCGGGCGCACGGGCTTGCGGAAGATCCGCGCGATCGACTCGATCACCATGGGGCCGAGGTATTCGGCCAGCGGCGGCGTCTCGGGCGAGAAGGTCGCAAAGACGAGCCCGTGCAGCAGCTCGACGCGCAGGCGCTGCAGATCGTGCTGGCGCATGTCGAAATCGGCCGGCATGCCGCCCTGCCCCCGGATGCCGCGCCGAAACGGCAGGCCTACCAGGGCACCGTCGAGCGAGAAGCACCACTGGTGGTACACGCATTCGAGCGTCTGCCGGTTGCCGCGCAGGTCGCGCGCGAGCAGGGCGCCGCGGTGTGCGCAGCGGTTGACCACGGTGTGCACCTGGCCGTCGGCGGCGCGCGTGACGATCACCGGGGTGTCGCCGACGAAGGTGGTCTTGTAGTCACCGGCGTTGGGGATTTCGGCTTCGAGCGCCACGAAAGACCAATGTGCGCCGCGAAAGATTTGTTCCTGCTCGCGCGCATAAAACGCCGGATCAGTGAAGACCGCATAAGGCACGCGGCAGCCGCTGTCCTGGGGCTTGGCTGCCGTCGCGGCAGAGTGGGGGGTTGAAGTTGGCATCTTCGTGGTTCCTTGGTCTGCTCAGAGCGGCCGCACCATCAGGCTGTCGATGCGGTAGGTGTCGAAGATCACGCGCTTTTCCTTGAAGCGCAGCCCGCCATCGGTGGCGACGATGCGATCCTGGTACTTGCCCGCACTGTAGATGGCGGTTTCGCCCTGCACGCGCGTCTGGAACACCACGAAATTGCACTGCGCCTGCACTTCGGCGTCGCTGCGCTGGGTGATGCGCAGATTGCTGAGCACATGCCGGTGGTAGTGCAAGGCGTAGATGTTGGCCTGGCGCAGAGACACCACCCGGTCGATCAGCATGCCCTTGCTGTCGCAGAACATCGCCGCCAGCGGCAGGCCGCGGTCGCTGTTTTCGCGCGGCACGACCTCGTAGCGCGCGTCGTCCACGAACAGCTCGGGCCATTGCTCGAGCCGGTCGTCGTCGATCACCTCGACGTATTCGGCCAGCAGTTGCTGCACGCGAAAATGCAGGCTTTCATCGCTCAACTCATTCAATCGCATATCTTCTCCATGGCAAAAAATGGCCGACGCGCTCACACAAGCGCCGGAAAGCCGCGCCCCGCGGCGAGCGAGGCGGCGGTGAGGATGGCGTTGAGCAACATCGAGTGGTCGGCCACGCCGCGGCCCACGATGTCGTAGGCCGTGCCGTGCGCCACCGTCACGTGCGGGTAGGGCGGGCCCACGACCACCGCCACGTTGCCCGCGAAGGCCGCAGTCTTGATCGCGATGTGGCCCTGGTCGTGGTACATCGCGAGCACGATGTCGTAGCGCCCCTCGATGCAGTGGCGAAACACGGTGTCGGGGCTGATCGGGCCGCTCACGTCCAGGCCCGCGGCCTGCGCGCGCACGATGCCGGGCAGCATGCGCTCTTCTTCGGGGCCCTTGGCGTGCGGGTTGAAGCCCGCCACCGCGATGCGCGGGTGCGCGAGGCCCCAGCGGCGCAGCACCTCGTGCAGCGTGTGCACGGCGGACTCGATGAGCTCGGCCGTGATGAGCCCGGACACGTCGCGCAGCAGCACGTGGTCGGTGAGGTGCGCCACGCGCAGCGGCCCCGAGACCAGCAGCAGGTAGCTTTCGCCCGGCTTGGCCTGCACCACGCGGTCGAGTACGCCCGCCATGTCCATGGCCACCGAACTGATGGGCGCCATGACGGTGGCCTGCAGCCGGCCCGCGCGCGCAAAGGCGTCGGCCTCGTCGAGCCAGACTGCCGAGGCGCGCCCGCAGGCTTCGTTGTCGCGCCCGGGCGTGACCAGCGCCGGGTCGAGCGCGCCCGAGTCGAGCACTTCGAGCGCGTCGGCGCCGCCGCGCACTTCTTCGGGCGCAGCGACGGTGCGCACGGGCACGCGCAAGCCGAGCTGCGCCGCAGTCTGCTGCAGCACCGCGGCGCTGCCGATGGCGACGGGTTGGCACACCGCCTGCAGCCGGCCGCTTGCCCAGGATTTGAGCAGCACCTCGGGGCCCACGCCGCAAGGGTCGCCGATCATGACGCCTACGCGCGGTAGCTCAGCGGCTTGGTTGGCAGAAATCACGGCAATCTCCAAAAGTCGGTACAGCAAAAGAACAAAAACGCATGCTTCAGCGGCGTGGCGTTTGCTATTGAATTCATTGCAAAAAATAGGTGGTCAATTTGGCATCTTGCGCTTTAATGGAAAGCGCGAGAAGCTCTTTTTTTGATTGCAAAAATTACCCGTTTTTAGGCTCCTCTGCAGGCGTGCGTCCAAGCCAGCGCAAGGCGTTGCCCAGGCGCAGCGCCTGCTGCGCGGCGGCGTCCAGCGGCAGCGCCGCGATGCGGCCCACCGGGTCTTTGTCCATGATCGCGAACGGGTAGTCGCTGCCCAGCATGAGCTGGCCCAGGCCAAAACTCTCGATCAAAAATGCGATGCCGGCCGCGTCATACACCAGGTCGTCGTAAAACATGCTGCGCGCCGCCGTGCGCGGCGCCACGGGCATGGCCTGCTGCAGCGGCGCGAACTGCTCCCAGGCGTGCTGCAGGCGCGGCAGCAGTTGCGCGAGCGTGCCGCCGCCGTGGCTGAAGGCGATGCGCAGGCGCGGATGGCGCGCGAGCGTGCCGCCGGTCAATAGCGATGCCGCCGCCAGACCCACCTCGCCCGGAAAGGCAAGCGCCTGCTCCAAGATGGGCGGGCCGACCAGCCTGTCCATGCCCGCAGGGCGCAGCGCGTGCACGAAGATGGCTGCACCCCAGCGCTCGGCCGCCGCAAAAAACGGCTCGAAGCGCGCGTCGCCAATGCTCACGCCGTCGATGTTGCTGCCGATCTCCACGCCTGCAAGGCCGCACTGGTGCACGGCATGGTCGAGCTCGTCGATCGCGCGCTCCACGTCCTGCAAGGGCACGGCGCCCAGGCCGACGAAGCGCGCCGGCGCCTGCTGCACCATGGCCGCGATGCGCTCGTTCAAAAAGCGCGTGAGTACCTGCGCGTCAGCGCCCTCCAGCCAGTACGACAGCAGCTCGGGCATGGGCGACAGCACCTGCTGGCCGACCTGCATGGCGTCCATGTCGGCCAGGCGCACCTGGCAGTCCCAGCACTGGTGCGACACGGTGCGATAGACCTTGCCGTCCAGCATCACGTGCTTGTGGCAGGGCTGGGCATCGGCCATGCTGGGCCAGCGCACGCCCAGGCGCCGCCCCAGGTAGGGCGGGAATTCGGCCGGAACGACGTGCGTGTGCACGTCCATGCTTGCAAAAGTGCTCATACGGCGGGGGGCCTGCGGGCAGGCTGGGGTTCGGGCGGGGTTGCGGAGGGCTCCGACGGGCCGCAGGGCTGCGCGGCGCGCGAGGTGGGCTGACGGTGTGCGAGGTAGCTGCCGAGAATCTCCACCCACAGGCGCAGCAGGCGCTGCACCTGCGCGGGGTCTGGCGCCCACAAGTGGCGCACACCCAGGCCGCGCACCAGGCTCACGGTGAGCAGCAGCAGGTCTTCGCTGAGCTCGGGGCTCAGGCCCAGCTCCTCGATCACCGCGAGCCACTGCCGCTCGACCGGACGGCGGTAGTTGTGCACCACGGCCACGGCGGTGTCCTTCAGGGCCGGGTCCTTGCCGCCGGCGAGCAGCATGTCCAGCCCCACGGCAAAGCAGTCGCTGAAGTAAAACGCCTGCGTGTCCTTGAGCAGCGCCTCGGCCGGGTTGCCCGAATGCCGCGCGCTCTCGGCCAGGCGCAGGCCGTCGGCGAGCGCGATGCCAAACACGTGCTCCATGGCAGCGGCGACGAGTTCGAGCTTGCTCGGGAAGTGGTGCACCAGCGCCCCGCGCGACACCCCGGCGCGCTGCGCGACTTCGGGCGTCGTGAGCCCGGCAAAGCCGCGCTCCTTGAGCACCGCGAAGGCCGCGTCGAGGATGCGCCCGCGCGTCTCGTCGCTGCGCATCGCCTGCGTGCGGCGCGGCTTTTGGGCTGTGCCCCGTGGCTTGCGGGGTGCCGCTGCGGGGATTTCGGGCGTTTGCTTGGCGGGCATGGTGTGTGCGAAAAAAGAGCGTGCGCTCGGTGGGCTAGCCGCGCATGGTGCTGCCGCCGTTGACGCTGATCACCTGCCCGGTCACGAAAGCCGCCTCGGGCGAGGCCACGTAGCTGACCATGGACGCAACCTCGGCCATCTCGGCCGCGCGCCCCATGGGGATGATGCTGACGAAGCGCTCGACCAGCGCCGGGTCTTTTGCGGCGATCTCTTCGAGCTGCGGCGTGCGCACGGCGCAGGGGGCGACCGTGTTCACGGTGATGCCGTCGCGTGCAAACTCGCGCGCCAGGCCCGTGGTCAGGCCGTGCGCGCCGCCCTTGGCCGCGTTGTAAGCGGCGTGCGCCCACAGGCCGCTCATGACCGAGTCCGCGCCGATGATGATGACGCGCCCGTAGCGCTGCTTTTGCATGGTCGGCAGGGCCGCGCGGCAGCACCACAGCACCGTCCAGAGGTTGCGGTCTATGGTCTGCTTGAGCGTCTGCGGCGTGTGCTCGAGAAAGGGCAGGATCACCCCGCCGCCCGCGTTGTTCACGAGGATGTCTATGCGCCCGAAGGCGTCGCGCGTGGCCTGCATCAGCGCCTCGGCCGTGGCTTCGAGCGACAGGTCGCCCGCGGCGGTGATGACCTCGGCGCCGGTGGCGCGCACCTTGGCCGCGCTGGCTTCGAGCCCCGCGGCATCGGCGTCGGCAAGCGCCAGGCGGGCGCCGTCGCGCGCCAGGCGCAGCGCGATTTCGAGCCCTATGCCGCGCGCCGCGCCCGTGACCACGGCCACGCGGCCTGCATGCGGCTGTGCCTTGAAAGCCCAGTCCTGCCCTGAAGATGTGCCCGCGTTCATGCCGCCTCCTGCCGTTCGATCTGCCCCACCTTGCCGAAAGCCGGCTTGGGCAGACTGCCCCAGGTGTCGAGCGCGAGTGGGTGCGGCTCGAGCATGCGCGGCTCGCGGGCGCCTTTTTCGGGGAACTCCTCCATGCCGAAGCTGTATTCGATGGTCATGCCGTCGGGGTCGAGGAAATACAGAAAGATGCTGCCCGAGGGCATGTGGCGGCCGGGGCCGAAGACGATGGGAATGTCGGCCTTCTGCATGCGGTTCATGGCGCGGCCGATGTCGTCGATATCGCTGACCATGAAGTTCACGTGGTTCAGGTGGTTGCCGCCTTGCGAGCGCCCGATCGCGAAGCTGTGGTGCAACGGATTGGGCTGGCAGCGCATGAAGGCAAAGTGCCCTTCGACGAAGTCCGAAATCGCAAAACCCAGTTGCGCGTGCAAAAACGCCGCCATCTCGTCAAAGCGCTCGACCGAGAGCACCACATGCCCCAGGCGCGCAATCTTGGTCAGGCGCTGCTGGAACGGCACGGCCATCTGCTGCATGCGCGTGTAAAGCTCCATGGTCAGGCCCGAGTGCGGCTCGACGAAGCGCAGGCCGTCGCCCTGGCGCAGCAGGGCACGCTCCTCGGCGCTGATGTCGTGCACGGCCAGGCCCAGGCTTTCGAGGTGCTTGCGCGCATGTTCGAGCTCGGCGCGGCTTTCGAGCTCGAAGCCCACGCGCTTGACGCCCGGCGCCGCGGCCGGGTAGAGCACCATGTTGTGGTGGTCGGTGCTGCAGCGCAAAAACGCCGGCCCGCCGGGCACGCGCTCGGTGAGGTCCAGCCCCACGAGTTCGGTATAAAACTTGGTCGAGCGCTCGACGTCGGTGACATTCAAGGCCACGTAGCCGAGCTTGCGGTAGCGAAAGGGGATGCTCATGGCGGTGCTCTTTCTTACAGCAGGATGCTCACGCGCCCTTGCGGACGCAGCGATTCGAGGTCGAGCACGCAGCGCTTGCTGCGAATCTTGAGCGCACCGTCGGCGCCGCGCACCAGCGTGTAGTCGGTGCTGCCCACGTAGGTGTCGGTGAAGCCGTCCTTGCTGCGGTAGGTGACGAAGGCGGCGTTGACCTGGGCGCTGTCGGCGCTGCGCGCGAGAATGCGCACGTTGCTCACGATGTGGCGCGTCTTGGAGCGCGGCTGCTCGGAGACGGCCATCTTCTTGTTCAGGCGCTTCACGCGCTCGCTGAGCCGGAAGGCGTCGTCGGCGATGTAAAACAGGCTGCTGGCGGGGTTGGCGTCACGCGGCAGGTCGGTGGCGGGCACCTCGTAGCGCGCATCGGCAGTGAAGAGCGCGAGCCATTCGTCGAGCCGCCAGTCGTCGAGCAGCGCGGCTTCGTGGTAGAGGAAGTCCTCGACTTCGGAGCGGGTCAGGTTTTGCATGGGCTGCCTCCTTCATTTTTCTGCTGGGCCTGGTTCAAACGGCTCAGGCGCTTGTGCCATTCGGTCCAGAAGACGCGCATCTGAATCTCGTCGTCCGCGGCGGGCTGCGGCTTGCCCATGCCCTTGGAGATGTCGTTCCAGGGCACTTCCTGCAGGTTGTTGAAACCCGCCTGGCATTGCTGCAGCGCTTCGACGTCGTCGGGGGTCGCAAAGCCGCCCGGCCCCAAAAATTCGAGGAAGTTTTCGAGGCGCGACTTGCGCGCCCAATCGCTTTCTTCGGCCGGCGCGAGCGCCCAGGCGTTCACGTGCAGGTGATCCGGTGCGAGCGGGTAAAACGTGCGCACCGTGATCGCCATGATGTCGTTGATGATCAGGTTCGGGAAGATCAGCAGATTGCGATTCTTGAACGCGATGCGCTGCGCGCGTTCGGCGCCGAAGCGTTCGGTCAGGCGCGCGATGATCCTGTCGATGTCGGCCTTGCCCTGCTCGCCCCAGGCCGGGATCCACTGCCCGATCGGGCGGCCCCAGGGCGCGGAGTATTCGATCACGCCGTGGCCGTTGCCCAGGTCGCGCCCCACACCTTCAATGCCCACGGCAGCGAGCGCGCCGGCCGTGCCTTTGAGGTAGTCGAGGTAGGTGGCGTGCGTGGTGGCGGCGTGGTAGCCGTCGATGCTGTTTTCGACCAGCAGCTTCCAATTCGCACGCATGCTGTACTCCTGCGTGCCGCCGACGATGGTCATGCCGGCTTCGGACTGATCGGCCACGAGGTCGATGTATTCGCGCGCCTGGCCCAGGTAGGTGGGCAGGTCGACGATGTCCTTGTCGAACGAGACGAAGTGAAAGCCGCGGTATTCCTCATGGCGCGGCGCGGGCGTCAGGTCGGCGCCGCCTTGCGCGTTGAAGTCCGGCGCGTACGCCGCCTGGCCGGGCTGCTCGCGCAGCTTGCCCGTCGAGTGGAACACCCAGCCGTGGTAGAAGCACAAAAAGTTCTTGGCCGTGCCCGAGCGCTCGCGGCACACCGTGGCGCCGCGGTGCGGGCAGGTGTTCATGAGCGCGTTGATGCGCCCGTCGGTGTCGCGGTTGAAGATCAGGCGCCGGCCGGCCACGGTGCGCGTCACGAACTGCCCCGGCGCGGCAATCTCGGAGGCGTGGCCCAGGTACAGCCAGCAGCGGTCGAAAATCGCCTGGCGCTCGGCCGCCATGACCTCGGGATCGACGAAGGACGCGCGCGGCACCTTGAAGCGCTGGCGCGCGGGGTCCACCAGCAGGTGGATACGTTGCGAAAGGTCTTGCATCTGTCTCCTCTTTCTTCTGCGTGAATACCCGGGCCTCCCAGGGGCCCGGGGAATGGCGCGACAGCACCAGATCAAAAAACAAACAGGACAGTCTGTTTTTGACTTGGCAAGCGCTCCAGCGTTTGTCCGGTTGCGCTCAGCGCCCCAGCCAGCAAGAGTTTCGCAAAATATCGACAGATGGCTTATTAAGGATAACCCTAGGTTATCTTGAGATTTTTTCTGAACTTGCGCCCACAAGGATGCAGCGGGGCTGTGTTGCCACGGGGCGACCGCCTTGACAGACCACGATTTGCGTAAGCCATGTCTTTTATCCCAGATTGTTCATTAGGACGCGGGATGGTGGCGAGGCGGCTGGCGTGGCAGCTTGGTCGCGGGTGAGAAGTCCATGGCCCGAGCCATGGACGCCGAGGCCGCGGCCGAATTGACCGGCAGACGTCCGCCAACGCCCGCGTAGGTGCGCAGCACCGCCGAATGGACCATCTGGGTTTATCGCTTGTCGCAGCCAATGCGGCCGCCGTGCGCCGGCATTTGCGTGGCTGCGGCCGTTACACTTTGCGTTTCCTTGCGCGGCAATCTTCACCGTGCGTTTTCTCCAGATTTGCTACGCCCCTTTGGAATGAGCCCCGCTTCGCCAACGCCAGCCACCGCAGCGCGCCGGGTCTTGCGCCCCGACGTAGGCTTTTTGTTGCTGCATCCGGCGCACTTCGTCGCGCTGGGCGCAGGTGCGGGGCTGAGCCGCGTTGCGCCGGGCACGGTGGGCACGTTCTGGGCCTGGCTCAGCTACCTGGTGCTGCAGCAGTGGCTGGGCACTATGCAGATCGGCCTCTTGATCGCCGCGAGCGCCGTGCTCGGCTGGTGGGCCTGCACGCTCACGGCGCGGCACCTGGGCGTGGCCGACCCGCCCGCCGTGGTCTGGGACGAGATCGTGGCGTTCTGGCTGGTGCTGTGGCTAGCCATGCCGATGGGCGGCTGGGGGCAGTTCTGGGCCTTCGTGCTGTTTCGCTTTTTCGACGCCGCCAAGCCCGGCCCTGTGGGCTGGGCCGACCGCGTGTGCAAGGGCCTGGGCTGGCGCGGCGGCTTCGGTATTTTGTGGGACGACCTGGTGGCGGCGTTTTGCACGCTGCTCGTGATCGCGCTCTGGAGGTTCTTCGCATGAGCGCCTCGGAACTCATAAAACAAGAGCTTCCAGCGCTTGATTTATCTGCGCTAGAGCCTGTTTTGAGCATTATTTCTGCGCAGTTGCTGCGGCGCGGCTGGATGCTCGCCACGGCCGAGAGTTGCACGGGCGGGCTGATCGCCGCGGCCTGCACCGAGCTTGCGGGTTCGAGCCAATGGTTCGAGCGCGGCTTCGTGAGCTATTCGAACGCCGCCAAGAGCGAGCTGCTGGGCGTGGACGCGGCGCTGATCGCGCGCCACGGCGCCGTGAGCGAGCCCGTGGTGCGCGCCATGGCCGGCGGCGCGCTGGCGCATGCGCACGCGCAGCTGAGCCTCGCCGTCACCGGCGTCGCGGGCCCGAGCGGCGGCAGCGCCGACAAGCCCGTAGGCACGGTGTGGTTCGGCTGGTGTCTGCCCGGCGCCACGACCGGGCAGCCGCCGTTGCTGCACAGCGAAGTACGGCACTTCGCCGCGGACGGCCTGACTACACGCGCACAGATACGCGCCGCCACGGTGCAGCACGCGCTCGGCTGGCTGGCCGGGCGGCTCGCGGCCTTGGACTGAGCGCAAACCCGCAGATCGGTAACCCACCATGACGGCATTGCGCAACACTCGGCTCCAGCGCTTGGGCGCGTGGCTGGCCTTGTGCGCGCTGCTGTGGAACCTGGGCGCGCCGCTGCTGTCGGCCTGGGCGCAGTCCCGGGCCGCGCTCGACGCGCTGCCCTGGGGCGAGCAGGTGTGCAGCGCCATGGGCACCGTGCATGCGGGCGTGCCCGATCCGGCCGCGCCGCAAAGCCCCGACGCGCTGCTGGCGCTGGCGCACTGCCCGCTGTGCGTGCTGCACGGCCACACGCCCGCGCTGCCGCCCGCAACCGGGCCCATCGTTTTCAGCGCCGTGCCGGCGCAAGCCCCGCCGCAGGGCCCTGCCGCGCAGGCGCCGCGCGCGCACGAGCCGCTGCGCGCGCACCGCACGCGCGCACCTCCCGTTTTCTCCTGACCCCTCCGTATCACCGCAGGCATGCGCTGCGCGCGCAAGGCCCTGCCTGTTTGCTTTCCGGCGCCGTGTCGGCGCCGGTGAAAGTCGTTCATGTTCAGGAGAATTCGATGAAAACCCGTCCCCCCAAAGCCGAGCGTCTGGCGCTCGGCCTGATCGCTGCGGCGGTCTGCCAGGCCGTCGCCGCCCAGGAGGCGCAAGAAGCGCCGGAAAAATCGACGCCGCGCCTGCCGCAGGTCACCGTGACCGCGCCCAAAGAGGCGCGCACCGTCGCCACGCCCGCCGAGCCCCAAGACCTGCCCGCGCTGCGCGCCGCCACGAGCGACACCGCGAGCCTGCTGCGCGACGTGCCGGGCGTGAGCCTGTACGGCGCCGGCGGCGTCTCCAGCCTGCCCGTGATCCACGGCCTGGCCGACGACCGGCTGCGCATCAAGCTCGACGGCATGGACCTGATGGCCGCCTGCCCCAACCACATGAACCCGCCGCTGTCGTACATCGACCCGAGCAACGTGGGCAGCATGCAGGTCTATGCCGGCATCGTGCCCGTGAGCGTGGGTGGCGACGCGATCGGCGGCGCGATCATCGTCGATCCGCCGCCGCCGGTGTTCGCCGCGCCCGGCACGGGCAGCCTCACCACGGGCCAGGCCGGCACGCACTACCGCAGCAACGGCGATGCCGCGGGCGCCAACCTGCGCGCCACCTACGCCACCGAGACGTTCAACATCACCTACGCGGGCTCGATCGCGCAATCCGACAACTACAAGGCCGGCGGCGACTTCAAGAACTACGACGCCACGGGCCGCCCGGGCCACACGCTGGCGCGCGACGAGGTCGGCTCCACGGCTTACGAGACGCGCAACCACGAGCTCGGCGTCGCCTGGCGCGGCAGCGGCCAGCTCGTCGAGGCCAAGCTCGGGTTCCAGGACGTCCCCTACCAGCTGTACCCGAACCAGCGCATGGACATGCTCGACAACACGCAGCACCGCATCAACCTGCGCTACCTGGGCCAGTTCGACTGGGGCGCGCTCGAGGCACGCGCCTACCACGAGAAGGTCGATCATTACATGGACTTTGGCGACGACAAGCGCTACTGGTACGGCAGCGCCTCGGGCGGCGCCGTGCCCTTCACGGGCTACCCCTGCTCCCCCATCGGCTCGACCTGCGCGGCGGGCATGCCCATGTACACGCAAAGCAAAAACACCGGTGCGTCGCTCAAGGCCAGCATAGACATGGGCCCGCGCGACCTGCTGCGCGTAGGCGGCGAGCTGCAAAACTACCGCCTCGACGACTGGTGGCCCCCATCGGGCGGCGGCATGTGGCCCAACACCTTCTGGAACATCAACGATGGCAAGCGCGACCGCATCGGCCTGTTCGGCGAATGGGAGCGCCAGATCGACGCGCAGTGGATGGCCCTGGTCGGCGCACGCTACGAGCACGTGAAAACGGACGCTGGCAATGTGCAGGGCTACAACATGATGTACAGCACCACCGCCTTCAACACGAGCGACCGCAGCCGCAGCGACGACAACTGGAACCTCGCCGCCATCGCGCGCTACACGCCCGACACCACGCGCAGCGTGGAATTCGGCTACGCCTTCAAGACGCGCTCGCCCAACCTCTACGAACGCTATTCCTGGTCCAGCATGGGCATGGCCGCAGGGATGAATAACTTTGTGGGCGACGGCAACGGCTACTTCGGCAACCCCAACCTGCAGCACGAGATGGCGCACACCTTCTCGGCCACGTTCGACCTGCACGCCGCCGACCGCGAGTGGGAGTTCAAGGCCACGCCCTACTACTCGCGTGTGAACAACTTCATCGACGCGGTGCAGTGGAGCGCCATGGGCAACGCCCCCGCGACGATGCCCCTGCGCAACCAGTTCGTCGTCCTGCGCTACGCCAACCAGAGCGCGCGCCTGTATGGGCTGGATCTTTCGGGCAAGATGCCGCTGGCCAAGACCGACTTCGGGCGCTTCGGGCTGCTTGGCTTGCTCAACTACACCAACGGCAAGAACCGCGACACGGGCGACCACCTCTACAACATCATGCCGCTCAACGCCAAGCTGACGCTCACGCACCAGTACGACAGCTGGAGCAGTGGGCTCGAACTGCAGATGGTCAAGCGCAAGTCGCAGGTGTCTGACGTGCGCAACGAGCTGCAAACGCCCGGCTACGCGCTCTTCAATCTGCGTTCGAGCTACCGCTGGAAAAACGTGCGCGTGGACTTCGGCATCGAAAATCTGTTCGACAAGCTCTACTACCAGCCGCTCGGCGGTGCCTACCTGGGCCAGGGCACGACCATGTCGATGAACAAGGAAAAAGCCGGCACCACACTCTGGGGCACCGGCGTGCCCGGCATGGGGCGCTCGATCTACGCGGGCCTGACCGTGGACTTCTGACGCGCGGGCAGCGCCGTCACCTCGCAAGGCCGCCGCGTGCGGCCTTTTTTGATCGAATCGGGCTAAAACCCGCGGTAAAAAAGCATGAAAAGCTATCTTTATGAAAGCATCCGCGGTCTTTCACTGCACGGTATCCAAGGGCATCTACGCTGGCGGGAGCATCGGACCTCAGGGGCTTTTATGATGGCCAAGAGCCCACCACTCTTTCTGCCAGCCCCATGCAAAAACCCCTGCCCACGCTGTTCCCGATCCGCTACACCGCACTGCTGCTGTGCGCGCTCGCCCTGCTGTGGGCGGGCGTGGTGGCCGTGCAGCGCGTGCAGGGCGGGCTTGCGCTGGGCTGGCCCACGGGCGCAGCGCTCGCGCTGTGTGCGCTGCTGGTGCTGCTGGGCCTCTATGACCTGATCCAGCCGCACCACGCCATCTTGCGCAACTATCCCATCATCGGGCACCTGCGCTATCTGCTCGAAACCATCCGCCCCGAAATCCGCCAGTATTTCATCGAGGGTGACCGCGAGGCCGAGCCTTTTTCGCGCGCGCAGCGCTCGCTGGTCTATCAGCGCGCCAAGGGTGAGCCCGACAACCGCCCCTTCGGCACCCTGCTCGACGTGAGCGACAGCGGCTACGAATGGATCAACCACTCGCTCGCGCCCACGCGCATAGATTCGCACGACTTTCGCGTCTGGGTCGGCGGCACGCCGCAGCAGCCCTCGCCCTCGGTCAGCCCCTGCACGCAGCCGTACGCGATGAGCGTGTTCAACATCTCGGCGATGAGCTTTGGCGCACTCTCGGCCAACGCGATTCTTGCGCTCAACCAGGGCGCGAAGATCGGCGGCTTTGCGCACGACACGGGCGAGGGCTCGATCTCGCGCTACCACCGCGTGCACGGCGGCGACCTGGTGTGGGAGATCGCCTCGGGCTACTTCGGCTGCCGCAACGCCGACGGCAGCTTCAACCCCGATCGCTTTGCCGAGCAGGCGCGCGCGCCGCAGGTCAAGATGATCGAAATCAAGCTCAGCCAGGGCGCCAAACCCGGCCAGGGCGGCATGCTGCTGGGCCCCAAGGTCACGCCCGAGATCGCCGAGGCGCGCGGCGTGCCCGCGTGGCAAGACTGCATCTCGCCGCCCAGCCACAGCGCGTTTGCCACGCCCATCGAACTGCTGCAGTTCGTCGCGCGGCTGCGCATGCTCTCGGGCGGCAAGCCCACGGGCTTCAAACTGTGCATAGGCCACCCGTGGGAGTGGTTCGCCATCGCCAAGGCCATGCGCGAGACCGGCATCACGCCCGACTTCATCACCGTCGATGGCGCCGAGGGCGGCACGGGCGCGGCGCCGGTCGAGTTCAGCGACCACGTGGGCACGCCGCTGCAAGAGGGCCTGCAACTGGTGCACAACACGCTTGTGGGCCTGAACCTGCGCGAGCGCGTGCGCATAGGCTGCGCGGGCAAGGTGGTGTCGGCCTTCGACCTTGCGCGCATGCTGGCGCTGGGCGCGGACTGGTGCAATTCGGCGCGCGGCTTCATGATGGCGCTGGGCTGCGTGCAGGCGCAAAGCTGCCACACCGGCCGCTGCCCCACGGGCGTGGCCACGCAGGACGCGCGGCGCCAGCGCGCGCTGGTCGTGCCCGACAAGGCCCAGCGCGTGGCGCAGCTGCACCGCAGCACGTTGCACGCTCTCAAGGCGCTGCTGCAGGCCGCGGGCCTGTCGCACCCGAGCGAGATCACGGCCGAGCACATCGTGCGCCGCATCAGCGCCACCGAGGTGCGCCCGCTGGCGCGCCTGCTCACGCCGCTGCAGCCGGGCGCACTGCTCGACACCGCACCCGGTGCGCTCGACGCACTGCCCAACCTCTACCGCCGGTATTGGCCCATGGCCGACGCGCACAGCTTTGGGCCGACGCAGCAGCGGTAGCTTTTTGGCACCGCTGCAGCGCGCGGGCGAGTGCATGCGCTACGCTCGGCTCTTTTGCATGCTTTTTGCCGCATGACGCCCTTGTTTGCTACCACTGCCGCTACGGTTTTTGCTGCCCCCGCCCACCCGCCCGAGACCTACGCCGCCTTCTTGCGCACGCAGCTGCCGCGGCAGACGGGCAACGTCGTGCCGTATGAGCTCGACGGCGAGCGCGTGTGGCTGAAAAAAGCCGGCACGCCGCACAGCATATGGCGCTACCGCTTGCTCGGTCTGGCGGCGCGCACGCTGCGCCTGGCGGCGCTGCAACCCGTGCCGAATCCGGGCGGCCAGCAGGCCATCGCCACCGAAGTGCGCCGCCTGCGCACACTGCACGCGCTGGGCCTGCGCGTGCCGCAGGTGCTGGCCGCCGAGCCCGAGGGCTTTCTGATGCAAAACCTCGCCACGCGCGGCACGCTGATCGATGAGATGGACGCTGCGCGCGACCCGCAGGCCATCCTCACGATCTGGCAGCAGGGCCTGCAGGCGCTCGCCCAGGTGCACGCCGCGGGCGCCTGCCTGAGCCAGGCCTTTGCACGCAACATGGTGCGCTGCAGCGACGGCGTGGTCGGTTTCCTCGACTTCGAGGAAGACCCGGCCGCCGTGCTGCCGCTGCCGCTGTGCCAGGCGCGCGATGCGCTGCACTATGCGCACTCCTGCGCCATTTACCTGGTCGAAAGCGGTGCCCTCGGCGCCGGCCATGCGCTGTGGGCGGACTGGCTCGCGCACAGCAGCCCCGCGATGCAGGCCGCACTACAAACCGACCTGCCGCGCCTGCACTGGCTGCGCCTGCTGCCGCCAAGCCGCAGCCTGGGGCGCGACCTGCAGCGGGTGCGCGCGGCCTACGACTTGCTGACCTACGGCGCGGCAAAGAGCACGTCTGCGGGAAGCTGAGGCTTGCCCTGCGTCAAAAACCATGCCTGCGCGCATGAACAGGGCATGCGCTTGCCGGCACAATGCGCGTTTGCCGCGTGCAACCGCCACAGGGCAGGCGCGGCAGTGACGTCAATGGATGGAGAGTGGGATATGGACCTGAATGGGGCAAGCATCGTCAAATGGGCCATCGTGGGGCTTTTTCTGGCCTGCGTGCTGTACGTGCATTTTCGCGGGCGCACGCGGTTGCCGTTCATGCGCCAGCTGTTCGACCACTCCTCGTTCGTCGCGCCGATCAACGTCTTTCTCTACGCCTTTTCGGCCGTGCCCACGCGCGACGCCTACCTGCCCACCAGCTACTTTCCCGGCCTGCAGACCATCGCCGACCACTGGGAGATGATCCGCGACGAGGCGCTGGCGCTGCGCGAGCAGGGGCGCATCCGCGGCACCGACAAGAACGACGACGCGGGCTTCAACTCGTTTTTCAAAAACGGCTGGAAGCGCTTTTACCTCAGGTGGTACGAAGTCAGCCCGCCCTCGGCCGCGGCCCTGTGCCCCAAGACCGTGGCGCTGCTGCGCGACATCCCCGGCGTCAAGGCCGCGATGTTTGCCGAGCTGCCGCCGGGCGGCAAGCTCAACATTCACCGCGACCCGTTCGGCGGCTCGCTGCGCTACCACCTGGGCCTGGCCACGCCCAACGACGAGCGCTGCTTCATCGAGGTCAACGGCGAGCGCCACGCCTGGCACGACGGCGAGGGCTTCGTGTTCGACGAAACCTTTTTGCACTGGGCCATCAACGGCACCGAGCGCAACCGCCTGATCCTGTTTTGCGACCTCGAACGCCCCATGAAATACCGCTGGGCCCAGGCCGTGAACCGCTGGCTGGGCCGCACGCTGCTGAGCGCCGCGGCCTCGCCCAACGACACCGGCGACAAGACCGGCGTCATCAACAAGATCTTCCGCATCTTCTGGTACGCGGGGCAATACCGGCGCCGGCTCAAGAGCTTCAGCAAGCCGCTGTATTACGTCATCAAGTACGGCCTGATCATCGCCCTGGTGGCGTTCATCATCTACCTCTGAGCGCGCCCGCCGTACACCGCGCGCCGCACGCACCATCCACCAAGCGCCGCGCCATGTCTGTCACCACACTCGTCCTCCTGCGCAAGCCTGCCTTCTGGCTCGCCCTGGCGTGCCTTGCGACAGGTACAGCGCAGGCGCGCGACCTCACCAAACCAGGCACCCTCGCACCCTGCAGCGCGTACAGCGCTACCGATGAGGCTGCGGACACCGGCACACGCATTGACCAGCCCCGCGCCTCGCCCAACGTAGCGCCCGGCGTGCCCGAGCCCGCCTCGGGCTACCGCGCCAAGCCGCTCGTGCGCGCGCGCCGCTTCATGGTCGTGGCGGCGCATCCGATCGCGGCGCAGGCCGGCTGCGCCATCCTGCAGCGCGGCGGCTCGGCCGTCGATGCGGCCGTGGCCGCGCAAATGGTGCTGGGCCTGGTCGAGCCGCAGTCCTCGGGCCTGGGCGGCGGGGCTTTTTTGCTGCACTACGATGCGCGGCGCAAAACCGTTACCTCCTACGACGGGCGCGAAACCGCCCCAGCCGCAGCCACCGAGGACTACCTGCGCTATATAAACGAGAGCAATCAAAGCCCGCCCGCGCCCGTCAACGGCGCGCCCGAGGCGCCATCCTCATTCAACGCGCTGCGCCAGAGCGGGCGCTCGGTGGGCACGCCCGGCGTGCTGCGCATGCTCGAGCTCGCCTACCAAGACCACGGGCGCCTGCCCTGGCCGCAGCTGCTGCAGCCCGCGATCGATATCGCCGCGCATGGCTTTGCCATCGGCGGCCGTCTGGCCGACGCGATTGCCAGCGCCCAGGCGCTGCTGCACACCGACCCCGAGGCGGCCACGTATTTTCTGCAGCCCGACGGCAGCCCCAAAGCGCGCGGCAGCCTGCTGCGCAACCCGGCCTACGCGGCCACGCTGCAGACGCTCGCGCACGATGGCGTGGACGCTTTCTACAGCGGCTCCATCGCAGCGGGCATCGTGCAAAAAATCCACCTCACGCGCGGCGGCCAGCCGGCCGTGCCGATCACGCCGGGCCTGACCACTGTCGACGACCTCGCCCGCTACCGCGCGCTGCACCGCACGCCCGTCTGCACCACTTACCGCGCCTACTGGGTCTGCGGCATGGGCGCACCCTCGTCGGGCGGCATCACCGTGGCCGCGACGCTGGGCATTTTGGAAAACTTCGACCTGCCCGCCCTGCCCCCCACCGCGCTCGACGCGCTCGGCGGCCAACCGCAGGCGCAGGCCGTGCACTGGATCACCGAGGCCGAACGCCTGGCCTACGCCGACCGCAACCGCTACATCGCCGACCCCGACTTCGTGCCGCTGCCCGAAGGACTTCTGGACAAAAACTATCTGCGCGAACGCGCCGGCCTGATCGCCCCCAACCGCAGCATGGGCACGGCGCAGCCCGGCGAGTTTGCCCAGGTGCCAAAAATGGGTTCAAGCAGCGCCGAGGGCAAAGGCACGACGCAGATCACCGTGGTCGATGCGCGCGGCAACGTGGTCAGCATGACGAGCAGCATCGAAAGCAGCATGGGCTCGTTTCGCATGACGCACGGTTTTTTGCTGAACAACGAACTCACCGACTTTTCCGTGCTGCCGCGCGACGCGCACGGCCCGATCGCGAACCGCGTGCAAGGCGGCAAGCGCCCGCGCAGCTCGATGGCGCCCACGCTCGTGTTCCGCAAAAAGCCCGACGGCTCCATGGGCGACTTCATGCTCGCCACGGGCTCGCCCGGCGGCGCGGCGATCATCCAGTACGTGAGCAAAACGCTGGTGGGCGCGCTCGACTGGGGCCTTTCGGCACAGCAGGCCACGGCCATGATCGACTTCGGCGCCGCCAACAGCCCCGTGACCTATGTCGGCGGCGAGCACCCGAACGTGAGCACCTCGGCCCCGCCGGGCGGCCTGGCGGGTGACGCCGATGCGCTCGTGCGCGGCCTGCGCGCACGTGGCCACCAGGTCGACCTCAGGGCGCAAAGCAGCGGTATCGCGACCATCGTGCGCACGCGCTACCGCGGCCGCCCCGTGCTCGAAGGCAGCGCCGACCCGCGGCGCGAGGGCGTAGCACTCGGGGATGGCGCACGTTGAACCCAGATTGTCCATTAGGCGGTGCTGCGCACCTACGCGGGCGTTGGCGGACGTCTGCCGGTCATTGGGGCTGCTAGTGTAGTGTTTGATGCTTGATGCGACAAATAAAACCGATGGATTTTTGGTCTGGGCAAGGCGCAAACCGCAGCGATACCGGGTGGTATCGCGAGGATTTGCAACGCGGCCCAGGCCGAAAAGACGCGGTTTTATGTCGCAGATAGCGTCGAACACTGCACTAGCAGCCTGTCGGACTTTGGAATCGTCGGCTGCGAATGCGCCGCAGCGGCCCATTTTTTACCGTCTTCTTGCCCCATAGTCCCGCTATGGGGCTGCGAATCCGGCAAAAACTGGCCTCGCCGGGGCGCCTTCTCGCTATCGACGCCCAAAGTCCGACAGGCTGCTAGAGCCCATCCGCATGAACAATCTGGTCGCAGCCCGGCGCTTACTGCAACAGCCCGGCCTTTTTGATCACCGCATGGGCGCGGTGTGTGTGTGCCGTCAGCAAGGCCACGGCATCGTCTGCCTTGCGTGCGAGCACGGCCTCGAAAATCGCCCGGTGCTCCTCATGCACCTCGGCCGGTGGCGGGCCCTTGACCACGGACATGCGGCGGTAGCGTTCGGACTGCTGGTACAGCAAACGCCGTGTCTTGAGCAGCCGCGCTGACTTGCACGCCCCTACCAGCGCCTCGTGGAACTGCCGGTTGCAGGCTTCCCAGTCGTCAAAGGCGGCGCGCGGATCGGTGCGCAGGCGCTGCTCGGCAAGCGTCAGCTTGTGAAAGGCGCTGACGATGTCGGCCTCCCAGTCGTCCGTGCCTTGCGCCATGCTCTCGCGCAAAGCCTCGCATTCGAGCAGGATGCGCATGCGCGTCAGGTCTTCCAGGTCGGCCAGCGACATGGGCGCAACACGAAAGCCGCGCTGCCCTTGCGCCACCACCAGCGAATCGGAAATGAGCAGCGCAAGCGCCTCGCGCAAAGTGCCCGAGCTCACGTCGTAGCAGGACTTGAGGTGTTCGACACGCAGCTTCTCGCCCGCGGCAAGCCGCCCCTCGACGATGTCACGCCGCAACTGGCGGTACGTGGCTTCGATCAGCGTGCGCGGCTGGTCTTCCAGCTCCAGTTCTTCGATGGCATCGACGTCGGCAAGGTTCATGGTGGCGTGTTTGGAAAATGTGCTAGGAGGCTGCCGGACTTTGGGCGTCGAAAGCGAAAAGGTGCGCCAG
Source organism: Extensimonas vulgaris (assembly GCF_003337425.1). Classification (GTDB taxonomy): domain Bacteria; phylum Pseudomonadota; class Gammaproteobacteria; order Burkholderiales; family Burkholderiaceae_C; genus Extensimonas; species Extensimonas vulgaris. The sequence continues at coordinate 46,774 of NZ_QPJU01000002.1, read as the reverse complement.
CCGACGACTCCAAAGTCCGACAGGCTCCGCGGGCCGCGCGCACGTCGGGAAAACGTTGAAAAACGCGCGCTTTTGATACCCCAGGATCAGCCAGGAAGATTGTATGCAGTAAAAATCTCGAGAAAAATAAGGGTTTTCACCGGCTTTCACCTATCGTTCGATAGGTGAAAATATCGACATTGACACTGAATCTCCGGCCTCACCCTGCTGCGTGCGCGCCGTTCTGCGACGTGCCGCGCGATAGCCTCTTAATTTTCCCGCGTTGTTCGCCCCTCTGTTCACCATCTTGACGCCACACTTCTCATGACGACCACTCCTTCTTCTCCTGAAATCGGCAAGAGCATCGTCGCAGCCGGGCTGCGCACCAACTACCACGACATGGGCCAGGGCTTTCCGGTGATGCTGATCCATGGCTCCGGCCCCGGCGTCAGTGCCTGGGCCAACTGGCGCCTCGTCATGCCCGAACTCGCCAAGGAGCGGCGCGTCATCGCCCCGGACATGGCAGGTTTTGGCTTCACCGAGCGCCCTGCAGGCGCCGTGTATTCGATGGACAACTGGGTGAAGCAAGCCGTGGGGCTGATGGACGCGCTGGGTCTGCCGCAGGTGGACCTGGTGGGCAACTCCTTCGGCGGCGCCTTGTCGCTGGCTCTGGCCATACGCCATCCGCAGCGCGTGCGTCGGCTCGTGCTCATGGGCGCGGCCGGGGTGCCGTTCGAGATCACGCCCGCGCTCGATGCGATCTGGGGCTACACCCCATCGTTCGAAAACATGCGCAAGGTGATGGATTGGTTCGCCTATGACCGCAATCTGGTGAACGACGAACTTGCACGGCTGCGCTACGAGGCCAGTATCCAGCCCGGCTTTCAGGAGTCCTATGCGTCCATGTTCCCCGCGCCGCGCCAGCGCTGGGTCGAAGCCCTGGCGAGCAAGGAAGAAGACATCCGCGCGCTGCCGCACGAGGCACTGATCATTCATGGGCGCGAAGACCAGGTGATCCCCGTGAGCAACTCCATCCGGCTGTCGCAATGGATCTCACGCTCGCAACTGCACGTGTTCGGCCGCTGCGGGCACTGGACCCAAATCGAGCATGCCAAGCGTTTCATCCAGTTGGTCGGAAATTTCCTCGCTGAAGCCGACGCTGCCTGACGCTGCCGCACCCAAAGAACGCTGCCATGAGCACGAAACCCGCACCACCTCCCATCCCGCCCGCTGGCGCCGGCCGGCATTGGGTGTGCATTGCGCAAACGGCGGCGGAGTCCACGCAGGAGGCGTGGTATGCCTGCGCAGAAACCGAAACCCTGCTGCAGGGCATGGCACGCACAGGTCGCAAGGGCATCCCGGTGGGTTGCCTGGGCGGCGGCTGCGGCGTCTGCAAGGTCAAGGTGAAAGCGGGTAACGTGCACCTTGTCGGCCCCATGAGCCGGGCGCATGTCAGCGCCGCAGAGGAGCTTGAAGGGATATGTCTTGCCTGTCGCGTGGCACCGCGTGCGAACGTTGAGGTCGAAGTGCTGGGCAAGCTGAAAAAGGCCCTGGGCAAAGCCCCGGGGTTTTCGTGGAGTGCTGGCGTGGCAAAGCTCGGCGCGTCAGATTGTGCAACTGCAAATGTCAAGGAGACATGAAATGGGCATCATGCGAATCGGCCACGTCAACCTGCGGGTGATGGACATGGCCGCGGCCGTCAAGCACTATGAAAAAGTGCTGGGCCTCAAGAAAACCATGGAAGACAAGCAAGGCAATGTCTATCTCAAGTGCTGGGACGAGTGGGACAAATACTCGCTGATCCTCACGCCCTCCGACCAGGCGGGCATGGAACACATCGCGTACAAAGTCGAAAACGATGCCGACCTCGACGCCTTGCAACAGCGCATCGAGGCCTACGGCATCAAAACCCAGATGCTGCCCGAAGGCACGCTGCCTGCCACCGGGCGCATGCTGCAATTCCAGCTGCCCAGCGGACACGACATGCGCCTGTACGCCATGAAGGAATACGTGGGCACGGAGGTCGGCACGGTCAACCCCGACCCCTGGCCCGACAACATCACGGGCGCGGGCGTGCACTGGCTCGACCACGCACTGCTGATGTGCGAGCTCAACCCTGAAGCGGGTGTGAACAAGGTCGCCGAAACCACCAAGTTCGCCACCGAATGCCTGGACTTCAAGCTGGTCGAGCAGATCATGGTCGGGCCCGACAACAGCATCCAGGCCGCAACCTGGCTGTCGCGCTCGAACACGCCGCACGACATCGCCTTCGTCGGCGGCCCGCGCATGGGGCTGCACCACATCGCCTTCTACCTCGAAGACTGGGCCGACGTGCTCAAGGCCGCCGACGTGATGGCCAAGAACAAGGTCAAGGTGGACCTGCCGCCCACGCGCCATGGCGTCACGCGCGGCACCACCATCTATTTCTTCGACCCGAGCGGCAACCGCAACGAAACCTTCTCGGGCCTGGGCTACCTGTCGCAGCCCGACCGCCCCGTCACCACCTGGACGGGCGACGAGATGTGGCGCGGCATCATCTACCACACCGGCGAAGCGTATGAAGCCTTCACCGACGTCTATACCTGATGCAGCCCCGCGCCATGGCTGAATCCACCTTGAGCGTGGGCACGCGCGCCATCGCCTGCGAGGCCGCTGCCGCCGCCGTGCAGGCGGCGGTAGCGCATGCGCAGGCGCTTGGCATACGCATCAACGTCGCCGTCACCGACCCCGCAGGATTGTTGATGGCCTTTTTGCGCATGCCCGGCGCGCCGCTGCACTCGATCGACATCGCCATCGACAAGGCCTACACCGCGGCGAGCTTCGGCGTGCCCACGGCGCAGTGGTTCGAGCTGATCGGCGACGAAGAAGCCCTGCGCATCGGCCTGCCGCACCGCCCGCGCCTGGTGGTCTTTGGCGGGGGCTTGCCCATCCGCGAAGCCGGTGTGCTGATCGGCGGCATCGGCGTCTCGGGCGGCTCGGCCGCGCAGGACGAAGACTGCGCGCGCGCCGGCCTTTCTGCGATAGGGCTATAGGTCTCTTTGTTTTTTCAGCAACCCTCCTCGATATGAAGCAAATCTCGAATTTCATCGACGGTGCCTACGTCGCCACCGGCAAAACCTTCGAAAAGCGCTCGCCGCTCACGGGCCAGGTCATCGCGCAGGTCCATGAGGCCGGCAAGGCCGAGGTCGATGCCGCAGTGTCCGCAGCGCGTGCGGCCTTGCGCGGCCCCTGGGGTCGCATGAGCGTGGCCGAGCGCGTCGAACGCCTGTACGCCGTGGCCGACGGGATCAACCGCCGGTTCGAGGAGTTTCTGGCCGCCGAGTGCGAGGACACCGGCAAGCCGCGCAGCCTGGCGAGCCACATCGACATCCCGCGCGGGGCGGCCAACTTCAAGGTTTTTGCGGACGTGGTGAAAAACGTCCCCACCGAATTTTTCGAAACGGCCACGCCCGACGGGCGCGGCGCGATCAACTACGGATACCGCAGCCCCGTGGGCGTGGTCGGCGTGATCTGCCCCTGGAACCTGCCGCTGCTGCTCATGACCTGGAAGGTCGGCCCCGCGCTCGCGTGCGGTAATGCTGTGGTCGTCAAGCCCTCCGAAGAAACCCCGCAGACCGCCGCGCTGCTCGGCGAGGTCATGAACGAGGCCGGCATCCCGCCCGGCGTCTATAACGTGGTGCACGGCTTCGGCCCCGATTCGGCCGGCGAATACGTCACCAGCCATCCGCAGGTCAACGCCATCACCTTCACCGGCGAAACGCGCACCGGCGAAGTCATCATGAAGGCCGCCGCCAAGGGCGCGCGCCCCGTCAGCCTGGAGATGGGCGGCAAGAATGCCGCCATCGTGTTCGCTGACTGCGACTTCGACGCGGCCATCGAGGGCACCATGCGCTCGGTGTTTGCCAATTGCGGCCAGGTGTGCCTGGGCACCGAGCGCGTCTATGTCGAGCGGCCGCTTTTCGAGCGCTTCGTCGCCGCGCTCAAAAAAGGCGCCGAAGGCCTCAAGCTTGGGCGCCCCGAAGACGCCGCGACCAACATGGGGCCGCTGATCAGCAAAGAGCACCAGGCCAAGGTGCTGTCGTACTACCGCCTTGCGCTCGAAGAGGGCGCGACGCTGGTCACGGGCGGCGGCGTGCCCGACATGCCGGGCGAGCTCGCGGGAGGCAGCTGGGTGCAGCCGACGATCTGGACGGGCCTGCCCGAGACGGCGCGCGTGCTCAAGGAGGAAATTTTCGGCCCCTGCTGCCACATCGCGCCCTTTGACAGCGAAGAAGAGGTGCTCGCCAAGGCCAACGACAACGACTACGGCCTGGCCACGGCCATCTGGACGCGCGACCTCGCGCGCGCGCACCGCGTGGCGCAGCGCATGGAAGTGGGTCTTGCCTGGGTCAATAGCTGGTTCCTGCGCGACCTGCGCACACCCTTTGGCGGCGCCAAGCAGTCGGGCATAGGGCGCGAGGGCGGGGTGCACTCGCTCGAGTTCTATACCGAGCTGAAAAACGTCTGCATCAAACTTTGACAAAGGCCCACAGCATGGACAAGCAACGCATAGAAACCCTGGGCGACGAGCTTTATGAAGCGCTGCGCCAATGCCGCACGGTCGAGCCCCTGACCAACCGCCACCCCGACATTACGGTAGAAGACGCCTACCGCATCCAGCAGCGCATGATTGCCCGCCGCCTGGAACAGGGCGAGCGTATCGTCGGCAAAAAGATCGGCGTCACGAGCCAGGCCGTCATGAACATGCTGGGCGTGTACCAGCCGGACTTCGGCTACATGCTCGACGGCATGATCGTGAGCGACGGCGAAACCATCCCCATGTCCTCGCTGATCCAGCCCAAGGCCGAAGGCGAGATCGCCTTCGTGCTCAAGAAAGACCTCATGGGCCCGGGCGTGAGCAATGCCGACGTGCTGGCCGCGACCGACTTCGTGATGCCGTGCTTCGAGATCGTCGATTCGCGCATCCGTGACTGGAAGATCAAGATCCAGGACACCGTGGCCGACAACGCCTCGTGCGGGGTGTTCGTGCTCGGCAGCGCCGCGGTCGATCCGCGCAAGATCGACCTCATCACCTGCGGCATGGTGCTCGAGAAAAACGGCGAGGTCATCGCCACCGGCGCGGGTGCTGCGGCGCTGGGCTCGCCCGTGAACGCCGTGGCCTGGCTCGCGAACACGCTGGGGCGCCTGGGAATCGGCCTCAAGGCCGGCGAAGTCGTGCTCTCGGGCGCGCTCGCCGCCATGTGCCCCGCGCAGGCGGGCGACCATTTTGCCGTGCACATCGGCGGCCTGGGCAGCTGCTCGGTGCGTTTTGGCTGAGCGCCATCTCATTTTTCATTGACGGAGTTTTCATGCAGAAAATCAAGTGTGCCGTGATCGGCCCCGGCAACATAGGCACCGATTTGCTGGCCAAGCTCAAGCGCAGCCCAGTGCTCGAGCCCGTGTGGATGGTGGGCATAGACCCCGAATCCGACGGTCTGAAAAAAGCCCGCGAGATGGGCATCAAGACCACCGCCGAAGGCGTCGATGGCCTGGTGCCGCACATCAAGGCCGACGGCGTACAAATCGTTTTCGATGCCACCAGCGCCTACGTGCACCCCGAAAACAGCCGCAAGGTCAACGCCGAGGGCGCCCTGATGATCGACCTCACGCCCGCGGCCATCGGGCCCTTTTGCGTGCCGCCCGTGAACCTGCGCGAGCACGTGGGCCGGCGCGAGATGAACGTCAACATGGTCACCTGCGGCGGCCAGGCCACCATCCCCATGGTGGCGGCCGTGGCGCGCGTGCAGCCCGTGGCCTATGGCGAGATCGTCGCCACCGTTTCGAGCCGTTCGGCCGGGCCGGGCACGCGCAAGAACATCGACGAATTCACGCGCACCACGGCCAAGGCGATCGAGCAGGTCGGCGGCGCCAAGAAGGGCAAGGCCATCATCATCATCAACCCGGCCGAGCCGCCGCTGATCATGCGCGACACCGTGCATTGCCTGACCGAGACCGAGCCCGACCAGGCCAGGATCACCGAATCCATCCACGCCATGATCAAAGAAGTGCAGCAGTACGTGCCCGGCTACAAGCTGGTCAACGGCCCGGTGTTCGACGGCAAACGTGTCTCGATCTTCCTCGAGGTCGAGGGCCTGGGCGACTACCTGCCCAAGTATGCGGGCAACCTCGACATCATGACCGCCGCCGCCGCGCGCACCGCCGAAATGTTCGCCGAAGAAATCCTCAGCGGCGCCTTGACCCTCGAACCCGTTGCCGCCTGAAGGGACACACCATGAATCTTGCTGGAACCAAAATCACCGTCCACGACATGACCCTGCGCGACGGCATGCACCCCAAGCGCCACCAGATGACGCTCGAACAGATGAAGAGCATCGCCTGCGGTCTCGACGCAGCCGGCGTGCCGCTGATCGAAGTCACGCACGGCGACGGCCTGGGCGGCAGCTCCGTCAACTATGGCTTTCCCGCGCACACCGACGAGGAATACCTGTCCGCCGTCATTCCGCTGATGAAGCAGGCCAAGGTCTCGGCGCTGCTGCTGCCAGGCATAGGCACCGTCGATCACCTCAAGATGGCCCACGATCTGGGCGTGCACACCATCCGTGTGGCCACGCACTGCACCGAGGCCGACGTGTCCGAGCAGCACATCACGATGGCGCGCAAGATGGACATGGACACGGTGGGCTTCCTGATGATGGCCCACATGAACAGCCCCGAAGGTCTGGTCAAGCAGGCCAAGCTGATGGAGGGCTACGGCGCCAACTGCATCTACATCACCGATTCTGCCGGCCACCTGCTGCCCGACGGCGTGAAGGCACGCCTGAGCGCGGTGCGTGATGCGCTCAAGCCCGAAACCGAGCTCGGCTTTCACGGCCACCACAACCTCGCGATGGGTGTGGCCAACTCCATTGCGGCGATCGAAGTGGGTGCGCGGCGCATCGACGCCGCGGCGGCGGGCCTGGGTGCCGGCGCCGGCAACACGCCCATGGAGGTGCTGGTGGCGGTGTGCGACCTCATGGGCATCCAAACCGGCGTGGACGTGGCCAAGATCACCGACGTGGCCGAAGACCTGGTGGTGCCCATCATGGACTTCCCGATCCGCATCGACCGCGACGCGCTGACGCTTGGCTATGCTGGGGTGTACGGCTCCTTCCTGCTGTTTGCCAAGCGTGCGGCGGCCAAGTACGGCATCCCTGCGCGCGACATCCTGGTGGAGCTGGGCCGGCGCGGCATGGTCGGCGGCCAGGAAGACATGATCGAAGACACAGCCCTGACCATGGCCAAGGAACGCGGCCTGATCCCCGCCAAGGCAGCCTGAGGAGACGGCGATGAGCACATTGGACAAAGCCACCATCGCGCAGTTGGCCGAGTACCTCGAGAACTGCCAGCTCAAGGCGCAGGACACGCCCAAGATCACCGACCAGCACCCCAGCATGGACTGGGACGACGCCTACGACGTGCAGGAGGCAGTGCTCGCGCGCAAGACGGCGCGCGGCGCGCGTGTGGTCGGCTACAAGGCTGGGCTGACCTCGTTTGCCAAGATGAAGCAAATGGGCGTGAGCGAGCCGGTGTTCGGCTTTCTCGTCGATGAATTCGCCGTACCCGAAGGCGCGGCCATCAAGGTCAGCGAGCTCATCCACCCCAAGGTCGAGCCCGAGATCTGCTTCGTCACCAAGACCGCGCTCAAAGGGCCGGGCTGCCACGTGGGCGCCGTGCTCGCGGCGTGTGACTTCGTGCTCGCAGGCATCGAAGTCATCGACAGCCGCTACCGCGACTTCAAATTCGACGCCAAGAGCGTGATCGCCGACAACACCTCGGCCGCGCGCTTCGTCGTCGGCAGCCGCATCGCAAATGCGCAAGACCTCGACCTGCGCACGCTTGGCGTGGTGCTCGAGAAAAACGGCGTACCCGTGGCGTTTGGTGCCGGCGCCGCCGTGGTCGGCAACCCCGCCGCTGCGGTGGCCATGCTCGTCAACCACCTGGCCGCACGCGGTCAGGAGCTGCCAGCGGGCAGCCTGGTGCTCTCTGGCGGCATCACCGAAGCCGTGGCCGTGCAGGCCGGCGACGCCGTCACGCTCAAGGTGCAGAACCTGGGCAGCGTGGGGCTGCGCTTCGTCTGATTCGCGCGGTTTTTACCAAGGAGCTTTTTATGCCATTTGCACAGATTTACCTGCTCGAAGGCCGCACCGAAGAGCAAAAGCGCGCCGTGATCCAAAAAGTGACCCAGGCGCTGCAAGAAGCGTTGGGTGCCCCCAAGGAAAACGTGCGCGTCTGGATCCACGACATGCCCAAGGAAAACTGGGGTATCGCGGGTGTCAGCGCCAAGGACCTGGGGCGCTAAAAACAGGTTCTAAAGGGAAGCGGGTGCGCCTGGGTGGTGCACCCGCCGTCAGAAGTTTCCACGACTTACGCAAATCGGGCACCGGCAAGGCGTTTGCCCCATGGCAAAACACTCTGCAGCATCCTTGTTTGCGTAAGTCCAGGTTTCATGTGTCTGTGGGCCAATGTCGGCCGTTGAAAGGAGTGTGTCATGACCACCCAAACTACTGTTAGTCTGAATTCTGCCCCGGATGTGGCAGCCCTGATTGAAAAAGACCGCATCCGCGGCAGCGTCTATACCAACGAGGCGCTGTTCGAACAGGAGATGAAAAAAATCTTCCACGGCGGCTGGGTGTTCGTGGGCCACGACTCCGAAATCCCGAGCGCCGGCGAATACGTGCGCCGCACGCTGGGCCTCGAAGAAGTGCTGATGGTGCGCCAGCGTGACAACTCGATCGCCGTGCTGGTCAACCGCTGCACGCACCGCGGCAACATGCTGCGCGTCGAAAAGCACGGCAAAGACAAATACTTCACCTGCGCCTACCACGGCTGGGTGTTCGACCTCGGGGGCAATCTGAAAGACGTGCCCTACCCGGGTGGTTTCACGAAAGACAAATCCACGCTGGGCATGCGCAAGCTGCGCACCGAGAGCTACCGCGGCTTCGTGTTCGCGAGCTTCAAGGACGACGTGCCGCCGCTGTCCGAACACCTGGGGCGCGCAAAGATTCTGCTCGACCGCTCCTGCGACATGTCGCCCACGGGCCGCATCAAGCTCACGGCCGGCTGGGCCAAGCAGCGCTTTGCCTCGAACTGGAAGATGCTGCCCGAAAACGACACCGACGGCTACCACGTCAACGACGTGCACGCCTCGTTCGCGCAGGTCATCCGCTCGCAGTATGACTCTGCCGTGATCGCCACCGAAGAAAGCCTGAAGTCGGAAACCAAGGACTGGGGCAACGGCCATACCGAGTTGTATTTCTCGCCCACCTACAAACGGTATCTGGAGTGGCTCAATACCAGCGCCGACCGCTATCCCGACTATGTGGCGCAGATGAAAGCCTTCCACGGCGAGGCCAAGGCCGACCAGATTCTGCGCGACGGCCCGCCGCACGCGGCCATCTTCCCGAACCTGTTCCTCGGCGAGATGAACATCGTCATCTTCCAGCCCGTGAGCGCGCACGAATGCATCCAGTGGCACACGCCCATGCTGCTCGAAGGTGCCTCCGACGAGCTCAATGCACGCATCATCCGCAACTCCGAGGGCGCGATGGGGCCGGCCGCCTTCCTGCTGGCCGACGACAGCGTGATCTCCGAGCGCCAGCAGATCGCCCTGCGCGGCGAAGACGCCTGGCTCGACCTCTCGCGCGGCCTGAACCGCGAGCATGTCGATGACATGGGCGTGGTCGTAGGCCACATCAGCGACGAGACGACCAACCGGGGCTTCTGGAACCACTACAAGAAGGTCATGACGGAGACGGCCTGAAACCCCAGGTGCTCTAGGAGCCTGTCGGACTTTGGAATCGTCGGCTGCGAATGCGCCGCAGCGGCCCATTTTTTACCGTCTTCTTGCCCCATAGTCCCGCTATGGGGCGGCGAATCCGGCAAAACTGGCCTCGCTGGGGCCCATTCTCGCTATCGACGCCCAAAGTCCGACAGGCTCCTAGCAGAAAGACCATCCCCTTCCCTATTTCTTCCTTCATCCATCACCGCGCGCCGCGCTGCTGCGCGCACCAGGAGCGTTGACATGACAACGATGACAGCCACGAAAGAACCAACCGCGACCAGCCCGGTCAGCGAGCGCGAGTACCGCATGGTGTGCGACTTCCTCTATATGGAGGCGCGCCTTGCGGACGAGTCGCGTTACCTCGAATGGGAGGCGCTGGTCGAGGACGACATGGTCTATTGGGTACCGCTGGGCGAGGGCGACTTCGACATGAACAAGCACGTGTCCATCATTGCCGACAACCGCTCGCGCCTGCGCACGCGCATCGCGCAGCTGGCCACCGGCAAGCGCCACGCCCAGGTGCCGGTGTCGCCCATGCGCCGCCTGCTCAGCAACATCGAGGTGCAGCGTCTCTCGGATGACAGCTGGAAGGCGCAGTGCAACTTCGTGCTCTACGAGTTGCGCAAGTCTTCCACGGGCAAGCTGGAGGTCTGGCCCGGCCGCGTCGAATACCACCTGCGCCGCCGCCCCGACGGCAGCCTGGGCATGTTCCTCAAGAAGGTCATGCTCGTGAACGGCGAGGAAGACGTGCCCAGCCTGGCGTTCATCATCTGATGCCCGCCATGGCGAAATCTTCGACGAAAAAACCCCAGGCGAAAGCAGCCATCACGGGCTTGGGTTTCAGCGCCATGTCGCGCCAGCCCATAGGCAGCGTGCGCGAGCTGGCCGCATCGGCCATCCTCGCGGCGATTGCCGATGCTGGCCTGCGGGTCAAGGACATCGACGGCCTGCTGCTGAACAAAAGCCCCACCGCGCACACGGAAGAACTGCCGCTGCGCATGCAAAACGACATCGGCTTGCGCGACCTGTCCTTGCTCGCCGCCATGGATTCGGAAGGCTCCACCGCGGTGCAGATGGTGCAGTACGCTGCGCTGGCCGTCGCAGCAGGGCTTGCCAAGGCGGTCGTCTGCGTGTTCTCTGACACGCCGATCAAGGAAAAGGGCAAGGGCGGTGGCGACACCTTCGCCTTGGCCATGCCCTTGTCCGGCATCGAGAGCTGGGAGGCGCGGCAGGGCTTTCTGGGGGCGACGGCGGGCTATGCCCTTGCGGCGCGCCGGCACATGGCGCTGTACGGCACCACGCCGGAGCAGCTTGGCGCCTACGCCATCGCCTGCCGCCAATGGGCAGCGCTGAACCCGCAGGCTTTTTTGCGCAAGCCGATCACGTTGCAGGACTATTTGGCATCGCCGTACGTGGTCGAGCCGTTTCGCGTGCTCGACTGCTGCTTTCCGGTCAACGGGGCGATCGCGCTCGTGGTCACTTCGGCGGATCGCGCTGCCGATGCGCCCAGGCCGGCCACCTATATCCATGGCATGGGGCAAGGACACCGTGGCCGCTCGGGCCTGCGCGGTGACGATCCGGAAGTGCTCACGGGCGCGGTGCAAGCAGGCAAGGCCGCGTACCGCAGCGCGGGCGTCACGGCGCGCGACGTGACGCAATGCCAGTTCTACGACGCCTTTTCTTACGCGGGCGTGCTGAGCCTCGAAGGTTATGGGCTTGCCAAACGCGGCGCCGGCGGCGCTTTCGTCGAACGCGGGCACACCGCGCCGGGCGGCAAGCTGCCGGTCAATACGGGCGGCGGCCATCTGTCGGGCTTTTACCTGCAGGGCATGACGCCACTGTCCGAGGCCGTGATTCAGGCGCGTGGCGCCGGGGGCGAACGCCAGGTCAAAAACGACCTGATCCTGGTCAGCGGCAACGGCGGTTGCCTCGACTACCACACCTGTGTGCTGGTGAGCCCGCACCCAAAGCTGCACTGAGCGTGCCTGGCAGGAGAAAACCCTATGGAAGCCATCGAATTGCACCGCTACGACGAGGAGTTCCTCGCCGGCATCGCCAAAAAGCAGCTGCTGATCGCCGTGAACCAGAAAACCGGCGCCGCGCTGGGCTACCACGAGCGCGGCTGGTGCGCGCAGCAAGACCCGAACGTGCGCTGGCAGCGCGCGAGTGGCAAGGCCGAGCTCTTGTCCTACACGGTGACGCGCCGCGCCTACTCGCCCGACTTTCCCGTGCCGCTGGTGCATGGCCTGGTCGAGCTCGAAGAAGGCCCGCGCCTGATTTGCCGCATCGACACCGATGCGCCAGAGAACGTGCAAGTGGGCATGGCCCTCAAAGCCGCTTTCGACGACAAGGGCTTGATTTTCCGCATCGTGCGTGGTCGTGCCGCACACACCGCCAGACGCAAAACGGCACGCGATACCGCAAAACAAAGCCGGCCCATGGCGGCTTGAGCTGAACTGGACTTACGCAAACAAGGATGCAGCAAAGTGCATTGCCCTTGGGGCGTGCGCCTTGCCTGGCCCCGATTTGCGTAAGTCGTGCTGAAGAAACCAAGGAGACTTTTCCCATGCTTCCCCGTGACATGGTTCGGCGCTGTGCGCAGAACTATCCGAACAAGACCGCCTACCTGTGCGGCGACCGCAGCGCCACGTGGCGCCAGATGCACGAGCGTTCCGACCGCTTTGCCGTGGCGCTGCAAAAGCTCGGCCACCGCAAGGACGATACCGTCGCCATCCTCACGCAGGAGACCATCGAAGTCTATGAACACTTCTTCGCCTGCATGAAGATCGGTGCGCCGCGCGTCGGGCTGAACACCCAGTACGCCTGGCCCGAAATGCTGCACGTGCTCAAGGACAGCGACACCAGGTTCCTGCTTGTGCAGGCGCCCTGCAAGCCCCTGATCGAACAGCACCTGGGCGAGATCGCCGCTTTGGGCATCACGCTGATCGGCTACGGCGAAGGCCACGGCCTGCCGCTGGACTACGAGCAATTGCTCGCGCAGGCGCAGGGCGAGCCCGTGTGGCCGGCGCTTGCGGGCGACGACGTGCTGTTCATCAGCTACACCTCGGGTACCACCGGCGTGCCCAAGGGCGTGCTGCTCACGCACGAGGGCGGCGCCAACTGCATCCTGCACTCGCTGATCCAGTTCGGCTTCAGCACGGACGATGTGTGGTACATGCCCGCGGCTTCGGCCTGGGTCGTGGTCATGATGACCTCGCTCGGTCTGGGCAATGGCATGACCATGGTGCTGCCCGACGGCGCATTCCAGCTGCAGAACTATCTGCGCGACGTGGAGCGTTTCAAGGTCACCGTGGGCCTGCTCGTGCCGACCATGCTGCAGCGCGCCATCGCCGAAGTGCGCGCCAATCCGGTTTATGACCTGTCGTCGCTGCGCATGATGATCTATGGCTCGTCCCCGGCCACGCCCAAGCTCATCCGTGATGCCAAGGACACCTTCAAGGTGGCCTTGATGCAGACCTACGCGATGACCGAGGCCACGGGCGGCTGGATCAGCTACCTCACCGACAAAGACCACGAGCTCGCGCTGCGCGAAGAGCCTGGGCTGTTGAAATCGGTCGGGCGCATAGGCATCCACTACGACTGCACCATCCGCGACCCCGAAGGCGCCATCTTGCCCCCGGGTGAGGTGGGCGAGGTCTGGCTGCGCGGCAACACGCTGATGAAAGGCTACCGCAACCTGCCCGAAGCCACGGCCGAGGCCCTGCCCGACGGCTGGCTGCGCACCAACGACATCGGCCGTCTCGATGAACGAGGTTATCTGTATCTGATGGATCGCCAGAAGTTCCTCATCATCACGGGTGCCGTGAACGTGTTCCCGACCACGGTCGAAGCTGTGCTGGTCGAGCACCCTGCCGTCGAAGAGGTGGCCGTGGTCGGCGTGCCGCACCCCGAATGGGGCGAGGCCGTGGTCGCAGCGGTCGTCAAGCGTGCAGGACACGAGCAAACCACGGTGGCAGACCTCATCGATTTCTGCCTCGGCAAGCTCAGCCGCCCCGAGACACCCAAGCACGTGGTGTTCGTGGACACGCTGCCCAAGACCTCGAACGCCAAGCTCAAGAAAAACGAGATCAAGGCCTGGTTGAGTTCTGAACCTGGGCTCGTCCCTTGGAGCACGCAGGTCGAATAAAAAGGAAAAGAAGTTTCCGGGAGCAGGTGCGCGCCACTTGCGCCCGGCAAGAAGAGCCCCTCAACGCGACTCTCTCCTCGAAGGTCAGAGAGAACGCTTCACATCCAAAGTTCAAGGAGAACATGATGAAAAACCGTTTCACGAAACGCCTGGCGGCCACGCTGGCATTGGCCGCTTCGGCGCTGCTCGGCGCCACAGCCTGGGCGCAAGCCAAGCCGCCCCTGAAAATCGGGGCCTATCTTTCCGTGACTGGCCCAGCGTCCTACCTGGGCGCGGGCGCCATGAAGACGGTGGAAATGTATGTGGACATGATCAATGCCGGTGGTGGCATCGATGGCCGCAAGATCGAGCTGTACCGCTACGACGATGAATCCAGCCCGCCGCGTGCGAACACGCTCGTCAAGCGCATGCTCGACAACGACGGCGTGCACGTGATCATCGGTGGCTCGACTACCGGAACGACGATGTCGGCCGTACCGCTGGTTGAGCGCGCCGGTGTGCCCATGTTGTCGCTCGCTGGTGGCACGGTGATCATCGACCCTGTGAAGAAGTTCGTCTTCAAGATGAACCAGACGGACGCCATGGCCATTACGCGCCTCTACGACCACATGCGCAAACGTGGCCTGGCCAACGTGGGTGTGATCGCAGGCACGGACGCCTTCGGCCGGGCCTGCCTGGCCGCGGCGCAAGAGGTTGCTCCCAAAAGAGGGATGAAGATCGTGCGCGAGGAGTCTTTCAACGCCAAAGACACCGACATGACCGCGCAGCTGACCAACCTGCGCCAGGCGCCGGGCATTCAGGCAATCCTGAACTGCGGCTTTGGCGAACCCGCCGTCATCGTCACCAAGAACTACAAGCAACTGGGCATTCCCCTGCCGCACTACGGCACGCACGCGCTGGCGTCCGATGCTTTCGTGAAGCTCGCCGGCGCTGCCGCAGAGGACATGGTGATGGCCAACGGCGCCATCCTGGTGTGGGACCAACTACCCGCCAACAACCCGCAGCAGGGCGTGGTGCAAGCCTACGTCAAGGCCTATCAGGCCAAGTATGGCGAGGTACCCTCGTTCTTTGCCGGCAACGCGCACGATGCCATGCTGCTGATCCGCGAGGCTGTGCAGCGCACCGGCAGCGTCGATCCGGCCAAACTGCGCGACGCGATCGAAGCCAGCTCCGTGCTCGGCGTGACCGGGCCCTTCAAGATGAGCCCGACGGATCACGTGGGTTTGACGGCCACATCGCTGCGCATCGTGCAGGTCAAGGACGGGCGTTGGAAGCTGCTGGAGTAAGTGCGCGTGGACGCTTTCATTCAGTTTCTGTCCTCGGGCCTCACGGAAGGGGCACGCTACGCCTTGGTGGCGCTGGGCTTCACGCTGATCTACAACGCCAGCGGAGCGCTCAATTTTGCCCAGGGTGAGTCGGTCATGATCGGTGGCATGGTCACGGCCGTGCTGCTGCAGACGCAGATGCCCTTCTGGCTGGCCGTGCTGCTCGCGGTGCTCGCGGGCCTGGTGGTGTCTTTGCTGCTGAAGCGGGTGTTCACCTACACCCTGCAGCGTTCGGGGGTGCTGCAGGTGATCATCCTCACGGTGGCCTTCGGCATCATGTTGCGCGGTCTGGCCCATGCGTTGTGGGGCACGCAGACGCGCTCGATCCCGGCGTTCAGCGGCAGCGAGCCTTTGCGCATTGGCGGTGCCACGATACTGCCGCAGGCCTTGTGGGTGATGGGCATCACGGCCGTGGTGCTGGCCGGGCTGGCCTGGTTTTTTCGCCACAGCCGCACCGGGCGCGGCTTTGTTGCCGCCTCGCTGGACCCGACCACTGCGCAGCTCATGGGCATAGACGTCAAGCGTGTGCTGCTGCTGGCCTTTGGCCTGTCGGGCGTGCTGGGCGCGATCGGTGGCATCGTCACCGCGCCCATCACCTACACCTATGCCGACGTGGGCGTGATGGTGGGCCTCAAAGGCATCATCGCCGCGATCATCGGCGGCATGGGCAGCCCTTGGGGAGCGGTGTTCGGCGGTTTTGCGATCGGCCTGGCCGAAGCCATGACGGCGGGCTATGTGTCGTCCGCCTACAAGGATGCCGTGCCTTTCGTGATGATCGTGCTGCTGTTCATGGTCAAGCCCACGGGCTTGTTTGGCCGCCGGCGTGTGGAGCGTGTGTGATGGGAGTGATGGAATCTATGGCCCTTGCGGGTAAACCTTCGAAGGGGCGCGCGGGCGAAAGTGTGACCCGTGGCGCAAGACATGGTGCGGCGCGCACGGCGTGGTTCGCGGCCCTTGCGTTGCTTGCTGCGGTGGCGTTTCCGTTGCTGGTGCCCAATCCGTTCTATCTGGCGGTGGCCAACCTGGTGTTCATCAACGCCGCCGTGGCCGTGTCGCTGACCTTGATGATAGGCACCACGGGGCAGCTGAGCCTGGGCCATGCGGCATTTTTTGCCAGCGGCGCGTATCTGTCGGCGTATCTCTCGACCATGCAGAACTGGCCGGTGCTGCTGGCCATCGTCTGTGCCGTTGGCGGCACGGTGCTGCTGGCCTGGCTCGTGGGACGGCTGTTTCTCAAGCTGTCGGGCTATTACCTCGCGGTGGCCACGCTGGGTGTGGGCTTTTTGCTTGGCATCGTGTTGCGCAACGAGCCGCAGTGGAGCGGCGGGCCGGATGGCATGTCCGTCAACCCGCTCACGCTCGCAGGCCACACCCTGCAAGGCGACGCCGCTTGGTACGGCGTGCTGCTGCTGGTGCTGGTGCTGACGGTGCTCGCCTCGGTCAATCTGCTGCGCTCTCCGGCGGGGCGCGCGCTGCGCGCGCTGCACGACGCCGAGATTGCTGCCACCACCATGGGCGTCGATGTGCAGAGCTACAAGGTGCGCATCTTCGTGTTTTCTGCGGCGATTGCCGGATTCATGGGTGCCCTGTATGCGCATTACTCGGGTTTTGTCACGCCGGATGCGGCTTCGTTTCTGCATTCCGTGCAATTCCTGATGATGGCCGTGGTGGGCGGCATAGGCTCCATCGCCGGGGCCGTGCTGGGCGCCGGCATCGTGACGCTGCTGCCGCATCTGCTGGCCAAGGCGGCCGAGTACGAGACCCTGGTGGTGGGCGGCATTCTGTTTGCGGTGGTGCTGCTCATGCCGCGCGGCATCGTGCCGACGCTGCGCGAACGCTGGCTCGCGCGCCGCACTGCGCACCCGGGGGTAGGCACATGAGCGCCGTCCTGCAAAGCCTTGCGGCAGAAAACGACATCGTGCGCCTCGAAGGCGTGCACAAGGACTTTGGCGGCCCCAAGGTGCTCGAGGACGTCACGTTCTCCTTGAGTCAGGGGCATGTGCACTCGCTCATCGGCCCCAATGGCGCGGGCAAGACGACGCTGCTCAACATCGTGAGCTGTCTTTACCGCCCGAGCGCCGGGCGGGTGCTGATCGACGGCCACGACACCGCCACGCTGGCGCCCCATGCGCTCGCCACGCTGGGCGTCTGCCGCACTTTCCAGAACCTCAAGATATGCCGCAACATGACGGTGCGCGAAAACATCCTGCTGGGCGCGCACGTCGGTCTGCAGGGCGGGCTCTGGGCCGGAATTTTGCGTCTGCCTGCGCTCGTACGGCGCGACCGCGAACTGAGCGACAAGGTGCAGGATCTGCTTGCCCTGGTGGGACTCGACGTTTCGCCCGACAGCCTGCCCGACGCCATGTCCTACGGTGCGCTCAAGCGGCTGGAACTCGCGCGGGCGCTGATCCGCACGCCGCGCCTGCTGCTGCTCGACGAACCCGCCGCGGGGCTCAATCCGAGCGAAAAAGTCGAGATGGGGCGCATCATCGAACGCCTGGCCGCGCAGCACATCACGGTGGTGTTGATCGAGCATGACATGAAACTCGTGATGGGCGTGTCCGACCACGTGGTGGTGCTCAACTATGGCCGCTGCATCGCGCAGGGCACACCGACCGAGGTGGCGCGCGATCCAGACGTGATTGCCGCTTACCTGGGCACCAAATGAATCCCCCTACCGCTTTGCGGCGCAAAGGAGTTATCCATGACGCAGCCTATCCCAAATGTCTCTCGCCCCACGGACGTACAGCCGTTGTTGCGCCTGCGCGGCGTCGACAGCTGGTATGGTCATATCCAATGCCTGCACGGCGTGAGCATGGAGGTCATGCCCGGGCAGCTGGTGGCGCTGGTGGGCAGCAACGGTGCGGGCAAAACCACCCTGCTCAAAACCATCTCGGGCCTGCAGCCCCTGCGCGGCGGCAGCATCGAGCTGGACGGCCAGACCCTGGGCAAGTTGCCGGCGCATCGACGCGTTGGGCGCGGCATTGCGCACTGCCCGGAGGGCCGTTGCGTTTTCGGAGACCTGTCCGTCGATGAGAACCTGCGCCTGGGCGGGCAAACCCGCCCCAAGGCAGAAGTCGAGCGCGAGCTCGAACGCATGTACCAACTGTTTCCTGCGCTCGCGAACCGGCGCAAGGAGCATGCGGGGCTGCTCTCGGGCGGCCAGCAGCAGATGCTCGCGATCGGGCGGGCATTGATGAGTCAGCCGCGTCTGCTGCTGCTCGACGAGCCTTCGATGGGATTGGCGCCGCTGATCGTAGAGGAAGTGTTTTCCATCATCGCGAACCTGCGGCGCGACGGCATGACCATCCTGCTCGTGGAGCAAAACGCGCACGAGGCGCTGCCGCTGGCCGATTGGGCCTATGTGCTCGAAAGCGGGCGCATCGTCCATGAGGGACGCGGCGCGGCGCTCATGGACGACCCGATGGTGCGTGCCGCCTATCTGGGGCTGGGCGCGGACGAGGACGCTCTGTGCGCGGATGAGCAGCTGTTGGAGGAAGCCTGATGCACCGTGATTCACCTGTTGCAGCGAAGCGACTGGGTATGATGCTTGCCCTTTGCGGGCAGCGTTGATGGACGACGGCCCATTTCCTTCCTTGATTTTTGGTTTTATGAGCACTTCTGTTTCTTCTTCTACACCCCAAGCGCAAGGCGAAGGCGCCGCGCCTGCGTACACATTCATTGCCCGCACCAGCGAGGTCGAGCCAGACTACCCGCTGCAGGTGCAGGTCGAAGGGCGGCCGCCGCTGGCCGTGGTGTGCCTCGAGGGCGAATACTTCGTCATGGACGACACCTGCACGCATGGCGACGCCTCCATGTCCGAGGGCGAGATCGTCGGTTGCGAGATCGAATGCCCGTTTCACGCCGGGCGCTTCGACATCCGCACTGGCGCCGCAACCGCCTACCCCTGTACCAAGGCTTTGATGGTGTATCCGGTCAAGGTCGAGGGCGATCAGATATTCGCTGCGCTCGACGCCGGGCACTGCGCGGACGACGCGGCCTGAAATCCTGGCGCGCAAGTCCTATATTCGTGGTCTTGATTCTTTGAGGAGACGCGTCATGGATTTAGGAATCGCAGGCAAGTGGGCGCTGGTGTGCGGCGCGAGCAAGGGGCTGGGCTTTGGTTGCGCGCAGGCGCTGGTGCGCGAGGGCGTGAACGTCGTCATCAACGCGCGCCAGCCCGACACCCTGCAGCAGGCAGCATCTAAATTGATAGCTTCCAGCGCAGATGTATCAAGGGCTAGCGGCCAAAATGGCTTAAAACCCATGGTGCTCGCGGTGGCTGCCGACATCACCACGCCCGAGGGCCGCGCGGCGGTGTTCGGCGCCCCCGGCGGGCCGGGGCGCGACTTCGACATCGTGGTCACGAACGCGGGCGGGCCGCCGCCAGGCGACTTCCGCGACTGGGAGCGCGCCGACTGGCTGCGCGCCATAGACGCCAACATGCTCACGCCGATCGAGCTCATCAAGGCCACCGTCGATGGCATGGCGGCGCGCGGGTTTGGCCGCATCGTCAACATCACCTCGGGCGCGGTCAAGGCGCCCATCAACGTGCTCGGCCTGTCCAACGGCGCGCGCAGCGGGCTCACGGGTTTCATCGCTGGTCTCGCGCGCAGCAAGGTTGCGGCGCAGGGGGTGACCATCAACAACCTGCTGCCGGGCAAGTTCGCGACCGAGCGGCTTGAAGCCACCCTCGTCGCCATGGCCCAGGCCGCAGGTGTCAACGCGCAGGAAATGCGCCGCCAGCAGCAGGCGCAGGTTCCCGCCGGGCGTTTCGGCACACCCGAGGAGTTCGGCGCCATTTGCGCCTTTTTGTGCAGCGTGCAGGCCGGCTACCTCACGGGGCAGAACATTCTGCCCGACGGCGGCGCCTATCCGGGCACGTTCTGATCGGTCGCGCGCGATCGTCCAAGGGCTTCAGGCCCGTTGCGACGACACCCAGATACCCCCCACGATCAGCGCAAAGGCCGCAGCATGGAACAGCTGCGGCGCCTCGCCCAGCAGTGCCGCCGAAAGCAGCGCCGCGAACAGCGGCGTGAGGTTGGAGAAAAAGCTCGCGATGGCCGGCCCCACGCGCTGCACGCCTATGCCCCAGCAGCGGTAGGCCACGACGGCCGGGCCGATGGCGATGAACGCGAGCGCCGCGACGAAGAGCGCATTCCAGGTGACATGCCCACGCCCCGTGGCCCACTCGAAGGCCGAGAGCGCGCCCGACCAGCCCAGGCCGAAGACCACCTGCGCCATCAGCAGCCCAGCCCAGTCGCCGCGCATGCCCGCCGGAGCGCTGGTACGCACCAGCAGCCAGCTGTAAAAAGCCCAGGAAATCGCCGCGAGCAGCATGAACAGGTCGCCCGGCACCAGGCGCAGCGCGAGCAGCTGCGCCCACTCGCCGCGGCTGAGCACCAGCAGCACACCGCCGATCGACAGCAGCGCCCCCAGCACTTGCCGGGCCGCGACCCTGGCGCCGAAAAACAGCGCGCCCACGAGCAGCATCCACACCGGCATGCTCGCGCCCACGAGCGTGACGTTGATCGGCGTGGAGGTCTGCAGCGCCATGTATTGCAGCGCGTTATACAGGCCAATGCCCAGCAGCCCGAGCAGCGCAAAACGCCGCCACTGACCCCACAGCGCACTGCCGGGGCGCAGCACGCCATGGGCCAGCGGCAGCAGCAGCGCGAAGGCCAGCAGCCAGCGCAAAAAATTGAGCGTGAACGGCGAGACCAGCGTGTGCACCATGCGGCCGGCCACGGCATTGCCCGCCCACATCAGCGGCGCGATGACGAGCAGGGCGGTGGTTGCAGGGGTGAGCTTTTGCGTCATGCCGCAACTGTAGCGGGCATGGCGCGCTTGCGGGCGCGGGGCATCACACCTGCATGTTCATGATGTCGGTGTAGGCCTGCACCATGCGGTTGCGCACGTTGAGCGTGGCCTGAAAGCCGATCTGCGCCTTCTGGATCGCGAGCATGGTTTCTTCGAGGCTCACAGCGGGGTTTTCGAGCTGCACCTCGCGCTGCAGCTGCGTGGCCTGGTTCTGGGCCGCGCTCACCGATTGCAAGGCGCCCTTGAGTTCGCTGGCAAAGCCCGCACCGCCGACGCCGCCCGCGTCTGCCTGCGGGGCTGCGCCACGGCGCGCCAGACCGGCGCCCGCAAGGGGGACGGTGGTGCTTGAAATGCGCAGGTCCATGGCAATATCCTTGGAAAGTCGAACGAAGCGATGGGGCAATGCTATTGCGGCGCCGACCTTGCAGCGCGCCGAAATGATGGTCAAATGAACGCCTTATCGGACGAACAGACCCGGGGAGCGCGCGAATAATGACACTGCCCTACCAGCCTGTCGGCGCAGCAGACTTTTTGGTCTGCGCCAAGGCAAATCCCCACAGTTTTTTACGCACCTACGCACCATGCCCGAACTTGCAGAAATACCCACCGCCGCGCCGGCGCGTGCGCCCTGGCTGCAGCGGCTGTCGACGTTGGACAACTCCCAGCGCCTGCGCCTGGGACTGGGCGTGGCCCTGCTCGTCGCGCTGCTCGTGGCTGCCGTGGTGTTCGGCCGGCAGGCCGACTACCGCGTGCTGTTCACCAATTTGAGCGACAAGGACGGCGGCGCCATCGTCGCGCAGCTCGCGCAAATGAACGTGCCCTACAAGTATTCCGAAGGCGGCGGAGCAATTCTGGTGCCTGCCGATCGTGTGCATGACGTGCGCCTGCGCCTGGCGACACTGGGCTTGCCCAAAGGCTCGGTGGTGGGTTTCGAGATCATGGAGGGCGGCAACCGCTTCGGCATGACGCAGTTCCAGGAGCGGGTCAACTTCCAGCGCGGGCTCGAAGGCGAACTCACACGCTCGATACAAGCTTTGTCCTCGGTGCAAAGCGCGCGCGTGCACCTGGCGCTGCCGAATCAAAATGGTTTTTTCCGCGAACAGCAAAAGCCCTCGGCCTCGGTGCTGCTGAGCCTGTACCCCGGGCGCACGCTCGACCGCGCGCAGATCGCCGGTATCGTGCATCTCGTCGCTTCGAGCGTGCCCGAGATGTCGCCCGCAGACGTGAGCGTGCTCGACGACAGCGGCAAGCTGCTGTCGCAAGCGCCCGATGCGGCAGGCAGCGGCGCCGATGCGCAGCAATTGGCGTATCTGCAGCAGCTCGAGCAGCAGTACGCACGCCGCATCATGGAAATCCTCGAGCCCGTCGTCGGGCCGGGCAACGTAAAGGCCCAGGTCACCGCCGAGGTCGATTTCAGCCAGAGCGAGTCCACCTCCGAGCAGCACCGCCCCAACCTCGCACCCGAGGCCAGTGCCGTGCGCAGCCAGCAGGTGGTCGAAAGCACCGGGCCGCAACCGCCCGGGCCGCCTGCGGGCGTTCCTGGCGCAACGAGCAACCAACCGCCAGGGCCGTCAAACGCCCCCATCAATGGCGCCTCGGCGCCGCTGGCGGCGGCCAACGGCCAGCAGCAGGGTGCTGCTGGCGCCGCGAGCAAGCGCGAATCGATCACCAACTACGAAGTGGACAAAACCGTGCGTGTGACGCGCGAAAACCCCGGCGCCGTCAAGCGCCTGTCCGCGGCCGTGGTCGTGAACTACCAGACGCTCGAAGAAAAGGGCAAGACCGTGACCAAGGCGCTCACGCCCGAGCAGGTCGAGCAGATGACTGCCCTGGTGCGTGACGCCATCGGCTTCAACAAGGATCGCGGCGATTCGGTCAACCTCATGAATGCGCCGTTCCAGTCGCTCGCCGCGCCGCCCTCCGAGCTGCCACTTTGGAAGCGCCCTGAATTTCTCGACCTGTTGCGCGGCTATGCATGGCCGATCGGCATGGTGTTGCTCGCCGCGCTGGTGCTGTGGGGCCTGGTGCGCCCCGTGTTGCAAGGCAGCAAATCCGCTGCGGCCGGGCGCAAACTCGATGCGCTCGAAGCCGAGCAACCCGAGCGCCCGCCCCTGCCGGCGCCTGCGGCCCGCGCCGAGGCCCTGCCCCCGCCACCCGAACAAGTGCGCCTCGAAGAGGCGCGTACCCTGGCCAAACAGAACCCCGTGGCCGTTGCCAATATCCTCAAAAGCTGGGTGAATGGCGACGCCCTGCCAGGGTGAGATCGTTGGCCCTTTTTCATTGAGTGACGCCGCCATGGATGAGCAAGGTCTGAACGACGCCGCCATTTTGCTGATGTCCCTGGGCGAGGAGGAGGCCGCCGAGGTCTTCAAGCACCTCTCGCCCAAAGAGGTGCAAAAGCTCGGCGAGACCATCGCGCGTATGCGCACCGTCTCGCGCGACAAGGTCGACGAAGTCATCAACCGCTTCACCCAAGAGGCGGCGGCGCAAAGCCTGCTCGTGTCCGACACCGGCAACTACGTGCGCGCGGTGCTCAAGCGCGCGCTCGGCGACGACAAAGCCGCGCTGCTGATCGACCGCATCCTGCAAGGCGGTGACGTCTCGGGCATCGAGAGCCTGAAGTGGATGGACCCATTGTCCGTGGCCGAGCTGCTGCGCAACGAACACCCGCAGATCATCGCCGCGATCCTCGTGCACCTGGACCCCGACCACGCGGCCGACATCCTCAAGCAGTTCAACGAACGCCAGCGTGCCGAGGTGATGCTGCGCGTGGCCACGCTCGAGGGCATTCAGCCCACGGCACTCAAGGATCTCAACGAGGTGCTGTTCCAGGTGCTCGCGGGCGGCGACAAGGTGCGCAAGAGCTCGCTCGGCGGGGTCAAGGCGGCCGCGGAAATCATCAACCTGCTCGGCGGCGCCATGGAGAGCGCCGTCATCGAGGCGATCCGCGGCTACGACCCCGACCTGGCGCAAAAAATCATGGACAAGATGTTCGTCTTCGACGACGTGCTCAAACTTGACGACCGCGCGATCCAGACCGTATTGCGCGAGGTGGCCTCGGAAACGCTGGTCGTAGCCCTCAAGGGCGCCGGGCCGGAGGTGCGCGAAAAATTTTTCCGCAACATGTCCACGCGTGCGGCCGAAGCGCTACGCGAAGACCTCGAATCGCGCGGCCCCATGCGCCTGTCCGAAGTCGAGGCGCAGCAAAAAGAAATTCTCAAGACGATAAGGCGCCTGGCCGACGAGGGCCAGATCACCATCAGCGGAGGCGGCGAAGATGCCCTCGTCTGACACGCGCCATTACGCACGCTTCATCCCGAGCGAAGAGGTGGGCGACGTCACGCAGTGGAAATTCGGCACCGTGACGGCCGAAGGCGTACACACCCCGCCTGCAGAGGCCGAGCTGCCGGCGGCGGCCACCACGCCGTCGGCGCAGGAGCTGGCGGCGCAATTGCAGCAAGCGCACGACCAAGCCTACGCCCAGGGCCTCGCCGCGGGCATGGAGCAGGGCCACCAGCAAGCCAGCCTCGAATGGCAGCAGCGCCTCGACGACTACATTGCGCACCAAGGCCAGCAGGCCGCCGAGCGGCTGCAGGGCGTGTACCAGTCTTTCGCGCAATCACTCGACACGCTGCAGCAGCAGCTCGCGCAGCAGGTGCTGCAGCTGGCGTGCGAGCTCGCCCGCCAGGTGGTGCGGCGCGAACTCGCCACCGACACGCAGGCACTGCTGCCCGTGGTGCGCGAAGCCGTCGAACAATTGCTCGCCGAAGGCCGCCCCGCACTGGTGCGCCTGAACCCCTCCGACATGGAGGCGCTCGGCGCCGCGCTGCAGGCGGCCTTTGCACAGGCAAATGGCGTGCAATGGGTCACCGACGCCAGCGTGCCGGCCGGCGGCTGCCTGGTCGAGTCGGGCGGCACGGTGATCGACGGGCGGCTCGCAACACGCTGGCAACGCGCCATCGCCGCGCTGGGGCTCGAATCGGCGTGGCAGACCTCGCCCCCGGCAGAGTCGCCCTCGGCACTGCCGTCCGAACCCCAGGCCGCTGGCCGCAGCACGCCCGCGCAGGAGGCCACGCATGGCGATTGAACCCGGCGCCTGGGAGCGCTTTTTGCAAGAGGCGCGCGCGCGTGCCCGGGCAGAGTTGCCTTTGCAAAGCAGCGGCACGCTCACGCGCTTGACCGGCCTGGTGCTCGAAGCCAGCGGCCTGCGCGCCCCCGTGGGGTCACAGTGCACGGTGCAAATGCCGGGCCAAGAGCCCGTGCTCGCCGAAGTCGTGGGCTTTGCGGGCGACCATGCCCTGCTCATGCCCGCAGGCGACACCCAAGGCCTCTCGAGTGGTGCCAGCGTGGTGCCGGCCGCGCCCTACGTGCCCGTGCCGCGCCTGGGCGAGCCGCCACGCGCGCTGCTGCGCGGCAGCGTGCTGCGCCTGCCCATGGGCGCGGGCCTGCTCGGGCGCGTGGTCGACGCGCAAGGCCAGCCGCTGGACCACGGCGGGCCGCTCGCCGAGGTGGCAGCCGTGCCGCTGGGCCGCGGCCAGATCAACGCCATGGAGCGCGATCCCGTGCGCACGCCGCTCGACACCGGCGTGCGCGCGATCAACGCCTTGCTCACCGTGGGGCGCGGCCAGCGCCTGGGGCTTTTCGCGGGCTCGGGTGTGGGCAAGAGCGTGCTGCTGGGCATGATGGCGCGCTACACGCAGGCCGACGTGATCGTGGTCGGGCTCATCGGCGAGCGCGGGCGCGAGGTCAAGGAATTCATCGAAGACATCCTCGGGGCCGAAGGCCGTGCACGCTCGGTCGTGGTCGCGGCGCCGGCCGACGCGCCGCCGCTCTTGCGCATGCAGGGCGCGGCGTATGCCACGGCCGTGGCCGAACATTTCCGCGACCAGGGCCAGCATGTGCTGCTGCTCATGGATTCGCTGACGCGCTACGCCATGGCGCAACGCGAGATCGCGCTGGCCATCGGCGAGCCGCCGGCCACCAAGGGCTATCCGCCCTCGTGCTTTGCCAGGCTGCCGCAGCTCGTCGAGCGCAGCGGCAACGGCCTGCACGGCGTGGGCTCGATCACGGCGTTCTACACCGTGCTGTCCGAGGGCGACGATCAGCAGGACCCGATCGCCGACGCCGCGCGCGCCATCCTCGACGGGCATATCGTGCTCTCGCGCGCGCTCGCCGAAGCCGGGCATTACCCGGCCATAGACATCGAACAATCGGCCTCGCGCGTAATGCACAGCGTGGTGTCGCGGGGGCACCTCGAGCTAGCGCGGCGCTTTCGCGCGCTCTACTCGCGCTACCAGAAAAGCCGCGACCTGATCCAGGTCGGCGCCTACGTGCCCGGCACCGACCCGCAGCTCGACGAAGCGATCCGCCTGCAGCCGCAGATGGCGGCCTTTTTGCAGCAGGACATGTACGAAGCCGCGACGCTCGAGCACAGCGTGCAGGCCATGGCGCAACTGCTGGATGCCTCACCATGAACCAAACCTTGAATGCCTTGCGCCTTGCCATCGAAATGGCCGAACGCGAACGTGACGCCGCACGCCAGAGCCTGCGCGGCGCACAGACCGCGCAACAGGCGGCGCAGGCGCAGCTCGACCAACTGCAGTCCTACGCGCAGGAGACCGAAACGCGCTGGGGCCCGCGCGCCGATGCGCGCCTGCAGCCGCAGGTGCTGCAGCACCACTACCAGTTCATGGGACGCCTGCAGCACGCCGCCGAGTTGCAAATCCAGGTGGTGCAGGGCCACGCCGCGCGCCTGCAGCAGGCGCAGGATAAGCTTCTAAAAGCCGAGCAGCGCTTGCTGAGCCTGCGCAAGCTGCTATCACACAAAGAGCATGAGCAGATGCAATCGCAAGCGCGCCGCGAGCAAAAACTGACCGACGAGCGCGCCATGCTGCAGCACCGCCTGCGCACGCAGGCCGCCCGCACCCCATCAACCTGAACCGCCGACGCCCCGGAGCAATGACCATGGAACCTGCACGCATCGCCCCCTCTGCGCCTGCGCCCAGCGCGCCGCAGCCTGCGCAGACCTCATCCGACAAGGCCGCCGCTGACCCCAAGACGCAGGCGGGATCGCAAGGCCGTGGCGGCTTTGCGGCCTTGCTGCTCGCGCTCGATGGCGCCACAGCGCAGCAAGCCATTGCCGTGCCCGCCGGCCAGGAGGTTGCAAGTGGCCCTTCGAATAGCGGTGCTGCGGCTGGCGATGAGGCGACGGACGCTGCCACCACCCTGGCCGACCCTTCTGCACTGGTGGCCTGGCAAGGCATTTTCGGTCCTGGCCCGCAATTGCATGGCACTGCCCAGGGCGCGGCGCGCGCTGCGGTGGGTGATGGTGCGGATGAAGCAGCGCAACACGGGCTTCTGGCCGGTCTAGGCTACAGCATGGCGTTCGACGCGCCGGCCACCATTGCACAACCCCATGGCCTGGTTGCGCAGACGGCGCGGCTCGATCAGGCGGCCGACACCGCCGGCCCCCAAACCCTGCCGGGTCCACAAGGGCCGCAGGCCTTGCGCCGCACCCTGGCGCGCAGCGCAGCGCAGGCGGGCCTTGTGGACGGCGCGGCAGCGCAAGCCGCGACGACGCCCGGCATACCCGGCATACCCGGCACGCCTGGGGCGCACGCCGGCCACGCCGCCGCCGGTGCGCTGGCGGGCGCCGGCCTGCCAGCCACACCCACCGATGCCGCCAGCGCCGGGGCGCGCGGGGCCGACGCCGCGCCACGCAGCGACCCGTCATTCAGCGCCTTGCAGACCACGCCAGCGACGGCCCAAGCCGCAGCGCGCGATGCGCTCATCACCGCGGCCAGCGCAGCCACTGCGGGCATGGCAGGCGATGGGTTGCGCGCCAAAGGCCGCGCGGGAGACGGCGGTGCCGCGCCGCAGGCTGTGGCCGTTGTGGGCGGCAGCACCTTCGGTTCGACGCTGCAGCAGGCCGCGGGCGCTGCCGATGCCGGCGCCGTGCTCGCCGACCCGACGCAGGTCGGGGCCGATGACCGGCTTGCGCAGCAGATCAGCTACTGGGTGCACCAGACGACGCAGAACGCCGAAATGACCGTAGATCAGGGCGGCGCCGCGGTGCAGGTCAGCGTGTCGCTCACGGGCAACGAAGCGCGCGTGCACTTCATGACCGACCAGGCGCAGACGCGCGCACTGCTCG
This sequence comes from Extensimonas vulgaris, assembly GCF_003337425.1. Taxonomy (GTDB): domain Bacteria; phylum Pseudomonadota; class Gammaproteobacteria; order Burkholderiales; family Burkholderiaceae_C; genus Extensimonas; species Extensimonas vulgaris. Next base: position 18,530 of record NZ_QPJU01000002.1, on the reverse strand, counting down.
ACGCGAACATGGCGCAGCTGCGCGAGTTGCTGCAGGGCCAGGGACTGGTGCTCACGGGCACGAGCGTAGGCACCCCGGCGCAAGGCCAGGGACAGGCTGCCGGCGGGCAAGCGCAGGAGCAGACAGCGCCAGGGCGGCCAGGCCGCGCGCAGGGGCTGGTCGTGGCTGCACCTGCAAGCTCGGGCGCCGGTCTGCGCACGCGCGTGGACGTGCGGCGCGCGCTCGACGTTTTTGCCTGATGCCGGAACTTTTGTGCCGTTGACGCAGATACATCAAGCGTGAACAGCTATGTTTTTGATAATGCCAGCGGGGCATTTGCAAGAGCAGCCAAAGTGGCCTTGGGCGCATCCCCTGCGCCCGTGGCAGCCGTGCGGATGCACCGTTTTCCACCGTTTTCCCGGCGCTATTCTGGCTATGATCCATGGCCGCGCTGCCCATAATGGCACGACTGACCCGAATCGAGGTGTGGCAAGGCGTTCTCCTCGTGGCAAAACACCACGCTGCCTCCTGGTTTGCGTCCATCCAGAATGGTTGACCCATTGCTTCGATTTGGGCATTGCCTGCCGACCGCCATCCACCGAGGAATCCGAACGTGCCCCCTCCATCTTCCCCAGCGGCACCTGAGACCGCCGCGGCTCCAGCCAAGAGCAAGAAACGGCTGCTCATCGTGCTCGCCGTGGTGCTCGTGCTGCTCGCAGCCTCAGGAGGTGGCGCGGCCTGGATCATGTACCAGCGCTCACACGCGCCCCTGGACGACGAGGCAGGGACTGCGCAGTCACACAAAGCGGAGCCCCCCGCACCGCCCACTTATTTGCCCCTCGAGAACATGGTGGTGAACCTGGCCGACCCGGGGGGCGACCGCTTTGCACAGATCGGCATCACGCTGGAGCTCTCCGACCCCAAGACGGCCGAGCAAGTCAAGCAATACCTGCCCACCATCCGCAACGCCATCTTGCTGCTGATTTCGCAACGCACCTCCGACGAGTTGCTGCAGCGCGAGGGCAAGGAGGCATTGGCAGAGGACATCCGCCGCGAGGTCTCGCGCCCGCTCGGCTATGCCCTGCCCGCCAAAAAAGGGGCCAGCGCAGCGCGCTCCGACGCCGACAACCCCGTGCGGCGCGTGCTGTTCTCGAGCTTCATCATCCAATAGCCGGGCAAGGAGCGCGCATGAGCGAAGCATTTCTGTCCCAGGAAGAAGTCGACGCCCTGCTCGAAGGCGTCACGGGCGAGAGCCAAAAGGCCGCGAAGGAAACCATCGAAAGCGGCGGCATACGCAAGTACGACCTCGCGAGCCAGGAGCGCATCGTGCGCGGGCGCATGCCCACGATGGAGATCGTCAACGAGCGCTTTGCCCGCAATTTCCGCATCGGCCTGTTCAACCTCATCCGCCGCAGCCCCGAGATTTCCGTGGGCACGGTGCAGGTTCAGCGCTACAGCGCTTTCTTGCGCGAGCTCGTGGTGCCCACCAATTTCAACATCATGGCCGTGCGCCCCTTGCGTGGCAGCGGCCTGATCGTGTGCGAGCCGTCCATCGTCTTCGGCGTCATCGACAGTCTGTATGGCGGCGTCGGACGTTTCCAAACGCGCATCGAAGGGCGCGACTTCTCGCCCACCGAACAGCGCGTGATCCAGCGCCTCGTCGACGTGATTTGCGCCGAATACAAAAAAGCCTGGCAAGGCATTTACCCGCTCGAACTCAGCTACCAGCGCTCGGAGATGCAGCCGCAGTTTGCCAACATCGCCACGCCCAGCGAGATCGTCGTCTCCACGGCCTTTCAGCTTGAAATCGGGGAGATTGCGGGCGCCATCCACATCTGCATGCCCTACGCCACGCTCGAACCCATACGCGACATCCTTTATTCGGCGACGCAGGGCGATTCGATCGAGGTCGACAGGCGCTGGGTCAAGGTGCTCTCGCGCGAGATCCAGGCAGCGGAAGTGACGCTCGTCGCCGAACTTGCGCAAACCGAGCTGACCGTGGAACAACTGCTCGCGATGAAACCCGGCGACTTCATCGAACTCGACCGCCAGCCCCGCATCCAGGCTTCGGTCGATGGCGTGCCGCTGTTCGAATGCCAATACGGCACGCACAACACGAAATACGCGATCCGCATCGAAGAGTGCCTGCGCGCCGCTGATGCGGACTGGATGGGAGAAAGAAATGGCCACTGACAACACCCCCGATAACAACGCCGCGAGTGGTGACGACTTTGCCGACTGGGCGCAGGCGCTCGAGGAACAAAAAGCCGCCGACCAACAGGCGCACGATGCCGAGCAGGGCGGCCCGCTCTCGGGCGAGCCCGTGCACCCCGCGAGCGTCGCCGGCGAGCCGCCCGTGGGCGACATCAGCCGCGTGCTCGACATCCCCGTGCAGCTGTCGGTCGAACTGGGGCGCACCAAGGTGCCGATCAAATACATCCTGCAGCTCGCGCAGGGCTCGGTGGTCGAGCTCGACGCGCTCGCGGGCGAGCCCATGGACGTGCTGGTCAACGGCTACCTGATCGCCCAGGGGGAGGTCGTGGTGGTGAACGACAAGTTCGGCATCCGCCTGACCGACGTGGTCACACCGTCCGAGCGCCTGCGCCGGCTCAGCCGCGGTTGAGCCCGAGCAGGATGGTGCAAACATGGCCAACATGAGCCAGCCGCTCGCATTGCTGCTGCTGTTCGTGGGCGCGCTCGCACTGCTGCCCTGGCTGGTGCGGCGCCTGCAGCAGCGCCGGCTCGCGCACGTGGGTGCGGCTGGCGCGGGCGTGCGCGTGCTCTCGGCCGTGGCCGTGGGGCCGCAGCAGCGCGTGCTCACCGTCGAAGTCGGCCCCGAGGGCGCGCGCAGCTGGCTCGTGCTCGGCGTCACGGCGCAGCACATCAACTGCCTGCATGTGCTGCAGCCCGGCGCCGAAACGCAGGCCAAGTCGGGCACTACGCCGCTGGCCTGCGCATTGGACACCCCGGCATCAGCCCCCGCCGCAGCGGCCTCGTTCGCGCAGACGCTGGCGCAGACGCAGCCCGCGCCGGGCAAGGGCGGTCATGGCTGAGCGCGCAAGTCCCAAGTGGCCGGGGGCAATGCGCCGGACACTGCTCGCGCTCTCGGGCGTGCTGCTCGTGCAGCTCCCCGTTGCCGCGCAGACGCCTGGCACGCTGCCCCTGCTCGTGGGCAGCGGCAGCGCGGGCACGAGCTACTCCGTGCCTATCCAGACGCTGCTGTTTTTCACCGCGCTGTCTTTTTTGCCCGCGGTGCTGCTCATGATGACGGCGTTCACGCGCATCGTGATCGTGCTGTCGCTGCTGCGCCAGGCGCTGGGCACGCAGGCGGCGCCGCCCAACCAGGTCATCATCGGGCTGTCGCTGTTCCTCACCTTTTTCGTCATGGGGCCGACGCTGGAGCGCGTCTACCAGGACGCCTATTTACCCTACACCAAGAGCACGCTGAGCTTCGAGCAGGCGCTCGATAAGGCCGAGGCGCCGCTGCGCGGCTTCATGCTCAAGCAGACGCGCCAGTCCGACTTTGCGCTGTTCGCGCGCCTGGCCAAGCTCGACGCCAAAACCACCGCCGAGACCGCGCCGCTGCGCGTGCTGGTGCCGGCTTTTGTGACCAGCGAGCTCAAGACGGCGTTCCAGATCGGCTTCATGGTGTTCATCCCCTTCCTCGTGATCGACATGGTGGTCTCGAGCATCCTCATGTCGCTGGGCATGATGATGCTCTCGCCCGTGCTCGTGGCGCTGCCGTTCAAGCTCATGCTGTTCGTGCTCGCCGACGGCTGGAACCTGCTCATTGGCTCGCTCGCCGCAAGTTTCGTGACCTGACCATGAACGCCCAAACCGTCCTCACCATGGGCCAGGAAGCCCTGATGCAGCTGCTCATGATCTCCATGCCCGTGCTGGGCGCAGTGCTGCTCGTGGGCTTGCTCGTGAGCATCTTCCAGGCCGTCACGCAGATCAACGAGGCCACGCTGGCTTTCGTGCCCAAGCTCATCGCCGCCGTGCTCGTGTTCGCGCTCGCGGGCCCGTGGATGCTCAGCGCGCTGGTGGACTACATCCGCCGCACGCTGGAGGCCATCCCCGGCGCGGTGGGTTGACCAGACTGCCCGGCACGCAATGATCTCCCTCTCCGAAGCCCAGCTCGTGGCCTGGATCGCGCCGCTGCTGTGGCCGTTTCTGCGCGTGCTCGCGCTGTTTTCGGTGGCGCCGGTGTTTTCCATGCGCGCCATTCCCATGCGCGTGAAGATCGGCCTGGCCTTTTTCGTGGCGCTGTGCGCACAGGCCGTGCTCGCCGATCAACCGCGTATTGACTTCACGGGGCCCGCCGCGCTGGGCGCCGTCGCGCAGCAGCTCACCGTGGGCCTGGCCGTGGGCTTTGCCGCGCGCCTGGTGTTTGCCGCGGTGGAGCTCGCGGGCGAGGTCGTGGGCCTGCAAATGGGCCTGAATTTCGCTTCTTTTTTCGACCCCACGAGCAATGCCCAGACCAGCGCCGTGGGGCAGTTCTTTGGCCACATTGCGACGCTGCTCTTCATCGTGGTCAATGGGCATTTGCTCGTGCTCATGGCCGTGGTCAAAAGCTTCGAGCGCTTTCCCGCCGACGGCAGCTTTTTGCAGGCGCTCGCCACCATGCAGATCGTTCAGCTCGGCGCGGCGGTGTTTTCGAGCGCGCTGTGGATCGCGCTGCCCATGATCGCGCTGCTGCTGTTCGTGAACCTCGCGATGGGCATCATCTCGCGCGTGGCGCCGCAGATGAACATCTTCGCCGTGGGCTTCCCGGTCACGCTCAGCGTGGGGCTGCTGGGCATCGCCGCCACGCTGCCCATGCTGGAGCAGCCTTTGCTGTCTTTGCTGCAGCGCACGATCGACTTGTTTGGCTGACGGCGCGCGGCATGCAGCGCCGCAGCACTATTTGATCCACAAGCGCAGCGCATCCCAGGCGCGGCCCAGGAAACCCGCCTGCTCCACGCCCTCGAGCGCCACGAGCGGCACTTCGTTCAGCGGCTGCGCATCGAGCGCAATCTTCAGTGTGCCCACCTGCTGGCCCTTGGCGATGGGCGCCACAAGCGGGTCAGGACGCACGACTTGCGTGCTGAGTTTGCCGGCGCTGCCCGCGGGCACGGCGACGATGATGGGCTCCGCGCGGCCTAATTTGATGGTGTTCTGCTGACCCTTCCAGATGGCCGGCGTGGCCACGGGCTGGCCGGCGTCGAACAGCTTGACGGCGTCGAACGCCGTATAGCCCCAGTTGAGCAGCTTCTGGCTCTCGGTGGCGCGCGCGTTTTCGCTCGCGGCACCGAGCATCACCGACAGCAGGCGGCGCTGGCCGACCTTGGGCACCTCGCGGTGCGCCGTGGCGACGAGGCAATAGCCCGCGGCCTCGGTGTGGCCGGTCTTCAGGCCATCGACCGTGGGATCGCGAAACAGCAGCAGGTTGCGGTTGTTGCCGTTCGAGGCGGGCGTGCCGGGGTAGGTGTAGTGCTTGGTCGCGTAGTAGTGCATGTACTGCGGAAAGTCGTGCATCAGCCGCGTTGCGAGGATGCCGAGGTCGCGCGCCGTGGTGGTGTGGCCGGGCTCGGTCAGGCCCTCGGGGTTTTTGTAGCTGGTGTTCTTCATGCCCAGCGCCTTGGCCTGCTCGTTCATGAGGCGCACGAAGTTTTCCACCGTGCCGCCCACGCCTTCGGCCAGCGCCATGGTGGCGTCGTTGCCCGACTGGATGATCATGCCGCGCAGCAGGTCATCGACGGGCACTTGCATCTTCGGGTCGATGAACATGCGCGAGCCGGGCATCTTCCAGGCGCGCTCGCTCACGGGCAGCTTTTGCTGCAGGTCGATCTTTTTGGAGCGCAGCGCGTCGAAGACGAGGTAGGCCGTCATGAGCTTGGTCAGCGAGGCGGGCTCCACCGGCATGTCGATGTTCTTGCCCGCGAGCGTCTGCTGCGCCGTCACGTCGAGCAGCAGATAGGCGCGCGCGGCGATTTCGGGCGGCTGTGGGGTCTGCGCCTGCGCGAGCAGCGTCGCGCCGGCCAAACCCAGGGCGAGGGCGAAAGAGCGGAAAGTGGCAAAAAGGCGTTGCATGGAAGAAATTCGGTAAAAAACAAAAAAGGAAGCGCTTGCTGCTCTGCCCTGGCACGCCGGGACAAAACGCGCGATCAGGCGTCGTCCGCCGTCGCGCGCAGGTGGCGCAGCACCAGGCTTTTGAGCAGCGGCAGCTGGCCGTGGAAGAAATGCCCGACGCCCGGGATCACCATCACGGGCAGCGCCTGCGGGCGCGCCCAGTCGAACACGCTGGCCAGCGGCACGACGTCGTCTTGCTCGCCGTGCAGCACCAGCGTGCGCAGCTGCGCCTCGGGCGGCACGGGCGCGACGGCAAAGCGCGTGGTCGCCGTGCCCACGAGCACCACATGCGCGATGCGCCGCTCGGGCCACAGCGCGGCCAGTGCGTGGCTCGTGACGAAGGCGCCGAACGAGAACCCGGCCAGCGCGAGCGGCTGCGCCGGCAGGCCATCTTGCGCGGGCGGCGCGAGCTGCTGCACCACAGCCAGCAGGTCCTGCAGCTCGCCGCGCCCCTCGTCGTGCGTGCCGCTGCTCGCGCCCACGCCGCGGAAGTTGAAGCGCAGCGCCGTCCAGCCCGCCTGCACGAAGGCACGCGCGAGCGTCTGCACCACCTTGTTGTCCATGGTGCCGCCGAACAGCGGGTGCGGATGCGCGATCACGGCCACGCCGCGCGGCGGCGCACCGGCGGGCACGCTGTTTGGCACATCGCGCGCCACTTCGATCGTGCCCGCAGGGCCGGGCAGCAGCAGGCGTTCGGTGTGGGTTTTCATCTTCGGAACTTACTTTTTGATAGCTACTAGCGCTTGATACGCCAGCGCTAGAGGCCAAAAAGGCTAGAAAGTTCCTCAATGGCCCACATCGGGCGGCAGCAGCAGGCGCTCGACCACCTGGCCGTTTTGCAGGTGCGAGTGGAAAATTTCCTCGATGTCGCTCGCATCCACGTAGGTGTACCAAACGGCCTCGGGATACACCACGGCCACGGGGGCGCCGGCGCAACGATCCAGACAGCCGGCCTTGTTCACGCGCACCTTGCCGGGGCCCGATAGACCGGCTTCCTTGACCAGCACCTTGCAGCGCTCGAAAGCCGCCTGCGCGCCATGCTGGCCGCAGCAAGCCTCGCCGTTCGGGCGCTCGTTGAGGCAAAAGAAGATGTGGCGCTGGTAGTACGAAGAGGCGGGCGCAGCGCCGGACGTTCCGGTGGTGGTGGTGTCATTCATGGCCGGCAATCGTACTGCGATTGCCGGCGCGTCGATGTAAAAACCTGTGGCGCTGGCATGGCCGCACATTTTCAGGCAAAAACAGCCTCTGGCGCTCGTCCATCAAGCGCCAGCAGCTATCAATACAAAAGCATCTGCAGGCTATGCGCCTCAGCGCGCAGCCTTCACCTTGAGGCGCCAGGCATGCAGCAGCGGTTCGGTGTAGCCGCTGGGCTGCGTGAGGCCCTTGAAGACCAGATCGCACGCCGCCTGGTACGCCATGCTGGTGTCGAAGTGGCCTGCCATGGGGCGGTACAGCGGATCGCCGGCGTTTTGCCCATCGACCACGGCGGCCATGCGCTCGAAGGTGGCGCGCACCTGCTCGCTGCCCACCACACCATGCAGCAGCCAGTTGGCCACGTGTTGGCTGCTGATGCGCAGCGTGGCGCGGTCTTCCATGAGGCCGATGTTGTGGATGTCGGGCACCTTGGAGCAGCCCACGCCCTGATCGACCCAGCGCACCACGTAGCCCAGAATGCCCTGGAGGTTGTTGTCGAGCTCTTCCTGGCGCTCCTGCGCGCTCCAGTTCGGCTGGCTCGCGACGGGCACCGTGAGCAGGCCCTGCAGCAGGCTTTCGCGCTGTGCATCGGCGTCGATTTTTTCGAGCTCTTGCTGCACCTGCGCGACGTTGACCTGGTGGTAGTGCAGCGCGTGCAGCGTGGCCGCGGTGGGGTTGGGCACCCAGGCAGTGTTGGCGCCGGCCTTGGGGTGGGCGATTTTTTGCTCGAGCATCGCGGCCATGAGGTCGGGCGCGGCCCACATGCCCTTGCCGATCTGCGCCTTGCCGCGCAGCCCGCAGCCCAGGCCCACGAGCACGTTGTTCTTCTCATACGCCTGAATCCAGGCGCTGCTCTTCATGTCGCCCTTGCGGATCATCGGGCCGGCGTGCATCGCGGTGTGGATTTCGTCGCCTGTGCGGTCAAGGAAGCCCGTGTTGATGAAGGCCACGCGGCTCGCGGCGGCGGCAATGCAGGCCTTGAGGTTCACGCTGGTGCGGCGTTCTTCGTCCATGATGCCGAGCTTCACGGTGCTGTCCGGCAGGCCCAGCATCTGCTCGACGCGGCCGAACAATTCCGCAGCAAAGGCCACTTCGGCCGGGCCGTGCATCTTGGGCTTAACGATATACACCGAGCCCGCGCGCGAGTTGCGCAGCGCCTCGCCCGAGGACAGCTTGCCGTGGCCTTGCAGGTCGTGCAACGCGATCGTGGTGGTGACGACGGCGTCCATGATGCCTTCGGGGATCTCCTTGACCGTGCCGTCGGCGGCGGTGTAGAGGATGGCCGGGTTGGTCATCAAATGACCCACGTTGCGCACGAACAGCAGCGAGCGCCCGTGCAGGCGCACCGTGCCCTGGCCATCGGGTGCGGTGTAGCTGCGGTCGGGGTTGAGGCCGCGCGTGAGGGTCTGGCCGTTTTTCTCGAACGATTCGGTGAGCGTGCCGCGCAGGATGCCCAGCCAGTTGCTGTAGCCCAGCAGCTTGTCTTCGGCGTCGACCGCGGCCACCGAGTCTTCGAGGTCGAGAATGGTGGAGAGCGCGGCTTCGAGCACCACGTCGCTCACGCCTGCGGCGTCGCTCTGGCCTATGGGCGTGTTGCGGTTGATCTGGATCTCGATGTGCAGGCCGTGGTGACGCAGCAGCACGGCGCTGGGCTGGGCCGCGTCACCGCGGTAGCCGACGAACTGTGCGGCGTCTTGGAGCCCCGTGCTGGCGCCACCTTGCAGCGCCACGGCCAGGCGCGCGCCTTCCACGCGGTAGGCCGTGGCCTCGCTGTGCGAGCCCTGCGCCAGCGGCGCAAATTCGTCGAGCAGGCGGCGCACGTAGGCGATCACCTTGGCGCCGCGCACCGGGTTGTAGGCCTTGCCGTCGGGCGTGCGCTTGGTCGCGCCGTCGGTTTCGGGCAGCACGTCGGTGCCGTAGAGCGCGTCGTACAGGCTCCCCCAGCGTGCATTGGCGGCGTTGAGCGCGTAGCGTGCGTTCAAAATCGGCACGACGAGCTGCGGGCCAGCCTGCGTGGCGAGCTCGGCATCGACGTTTGCTGTGGTCGCCTGCACCTTTGTGGGCTGCGGTACGAGGTAGCCGATTTTTTCGAGGAAGGCGCGGTACGCGGCCATGTCCTGGATGGGGCCGGGGTGGGCCTTGTGCCAGGCGTCGAGCTCGGCTTGCAGGCGGTCGCGCTCGGCCAGCAAAGCGATGTTCTTGGGCGCGAGGTCGGCCACGATGGCATCGAAGCCGCGCCAGAACGCGGCACTCTCCACGCCGGTGCCGGGCAGCACCTGCTGCTCGATGAAGTCGTACAAGATGGTGGCCACCTGCAGGCGGTGGACGGTGGTGCGTGCGGTCATCGGGGTTTCCTTGCGCAAAAGGGAGCAAAAAGCGGGCGCACGCTGCGCGTGCGAGAAAGAGTCGGCCACTGTATTCGATTTGTCCGCACACATAAATCCCTTGAAAATATCGAAACCTGCAACTTTTTTGCAAAAGTGAAAACGGATGGACAAGTTCAAGGCGTTTGCCTCCTTCGTCGCCGTGGCCACGCGCGGCAGCCTGAGCGCCGCAGCGCGCGCTGAAGGCGTGGCGCCCGCGCTGATCGGGCGGCGCATCGACGCGCTCGAGGCGCACCTGGGCGTCAAACTGCTCGTGCGCACCACGCGGCGCATCAGCCTCACGCACGAGGGCAGCGCCTTTCTCGAAGACTGCCAGCGCCTGCTCGCCGACGTGGCCCATGCCGAGGCCAGCGTGTCGGCGGGCGGCGTGCGCGCGGCCGGGCATTTGCGCATCACGGCGCCCGCGGGCTTCGGGCGCCGCCACGTCGCACCGCTGCTGCCGCAGTTTCGCGCGGCGCACCCCGAGGTGACGCTATCGCTGTCACTCAGCGACCGCGTGCTCGATCTGGCCGCCGAGGGCTTCGACTGCGCGGTGCGCGTGGGTGACTTGCCCGACTCGTCGCTCGTGAGCATCCGCCTCGCAGACAACCGGCGCCTGTGCGTGGCCACGCCCGAGTACCTGCAGCGCCGCGGCACGCCGCAGCACCCGAGCGATCTGGCGGCGCACGATTGCCTCGCGCTCTCGAGCGCGGCAGCGCAGACGCGCGGCTGGGCGTTTCGCGTGCCGGCGTCCAGTGGTGGTGGCAGTGGTGGCAGCAGCGAAATCATGCATTTCAAACCCGCCGGGCCGCTCGACTGCTCGGATGGCCAGGTGCTGCACGACTGGTGCCTCGCGGGCCACGGCATCGCCTGGCGCAGCACCTGGGAAGTGGCCGCCGACATCGCCGCGGGCCGCCTCGTCGAAGTGCTGGCGGCCTACGCTGCGCCGCCCAGCGGCATTTACGCGGTGTTTTTGCAACGCAAACACCTGCCGCTGCGCCTGCGCCTGTGGATAGACTTCCTCAAGCACAATTACGCCCAGCCGGGGTTTTTTGGGCAGGCTGCCTGAAGACTCCATCTCCTGGGCTTTCCTCTCTGAAGGAGCATCCGCCATGACCCTCGAAGCTCTGCTGGCCGCGCTGCACCTGCTGGCCGTATTGACCTTGACGGTGTTCCTCTCGAGCCAGGCGGCGCTGTGTCGCATCGAATGGCTCAACGCCGCCGTGGTGCAGCGCCTGAACCGGCTGAACCTGATCTACATCGTCTGCCTGCTCGCGGTGCTGGCCACAGGGCTTGCGCGCGTGTTCTGGGGCATCAAGGGCGCCGCCTGGTATGCACCGCAGCCGCTCTTGCACCTCAAGGTGACGCTGTTCGTGCTCATGGCGGCCTTGCATGTGGCGCCCACGCTGGCTTTGCGCCGCTGGCAGCGCACCCTTCACTCCACAGGAGCGCTGCCCAATGCCGACGCGGTGCGCACGGTGCGCCGGCTCATCATGTTCGAGTCGCACCTGCTGCCCGTGATCGCGGTGCTCGCCGTGTTCTGGGCGCGCGGTTGGTAAGGCAAGCCGCTCCTGCAAAATCAAAGGCCGGCACGCGGCCGGCCTTTTCGTTCAGCGGCGCAGGCTCATTTCTTGAGGCATTCGGCCATGAAAGCCTTGCGCTCGTCGCCTTTCTTGCCTTTGGCCTCGGCGCTGCAGGCCTTCATCTTTTCCTGCTGCGTTTGGGGTGCGGCAGCTTGACTGGCTGCAGCCGCAGGCGCGCCAGCGGGTTTGTTGCTCAGACATTCTTTCATGAAGGCCTTGCGCTCATCGCCCTTCTTGCCTTTGGCCTGGGCGTTGCAGGCCTTCATTTTTTCCTGCTGGGTCGTGGGCGCTGCGGCGGGCTTGCTCGCTGCAGCGGTCGCGGCGCTGGCGCTGTCGGCGGCGTGGGCAGCGCCCATCGCGAGCGCCAGACCCAAAGCGGTCATGGAAAGAAATTGCTTCATGCGGTTCTCCTGAAAGGGTAGATAAAGGAGTCAACAGGGCAAGGCGCCCCGCTCGCATTGCAGCATACCCCCCAAGCGCCCACAACGGCCCACAGCAGACCACCAAGCCCGCGCGTGCCGCAAACGCCACAGCTTCGCCCTGACCAAGATTGGCGGCGGCACGGACAGCCCCGCCTGCCGTCGCGCCAGAGCGCCAGAGCGCCAGAGCGCCAGAGCGCCCCGTAGAATCGCGCGATGCTTTGCGTCAAACAAGAATTGCTCGCCGACCTGGCGGCTGCACTCGAACAACTCTCCCCCGGGGCCGGCGCCAAGGCGGCGTTCGAATCGCCCAAGGTGGCTGCGCACGGCGACCTCGCCTGCACCGCCGCGCTGCAGCTGGCCAAGCCGCTGCAGCTCAATCCGCGCCAGGTCGCGGAACGACTGCGCACTGCGCTGCTCGCGGCGCCCGCCTTCCAGCGCTGGGTACAGAGCATTGAGATTGCCGGGCCCGGCTTCATCAACCTGCGCCTGTTGCCCGCCGCACACCAGCAGGTGGTGCGCGAGGTGCTGACAGACGGCGCGCGCTACGGTTTTCGGCCCGCGCACGGCGGCCGCGTGATCGTCGAATTCGTCTCGGCCAACCCCACCGGGCCGCTGCACGTGGGCCATGGGCGCCAGGCAGCCATAGGCGATGCGCTGTGCCACCTGTTTGCCTCGCAGGGCTGGAGCGTGCACCGCGAGTTTTATTACAACGACGCGGGCGTGCAAATCCAAACGCTCGCGCGCAGCGTGCAGTTGCGCGCCAAAGGCTTCAAGCCCGGCGACCCTTGCTGGCCCACCGACCCCGACAACCCCGAGAGCAAAAATTTTTACAACGGCGACTACATCCAGGACATCGCCGACGCCTTTCTCGCTCGGCAAACCGTGCAGGCCGACGATTGCGCCTTCACCGCGAGCGGCGACGTCGAGGACATCGAGTCCATCCGCCATTTTGCCGTGGCCTACCTGCGCCACGAGCAAGACAAAGACCTGCGCGCTTTCGACCTGAAATTCGACCAGTATTACTTGGAATCCAGCCTCTACACCAGCGGCCGCGTCGAGCAAGTCGTGCAGCGTCTGATCGCCAAAGGCAAAACCTATGAAAAAGACGGCGCGCTGTGGCTCAAGACCACCGAGTACGGCGACGACAAAGACCGCGTCATGCGCAAGCAAGACGGCAGTTACACCTATTTCGTGCCCGACGTGGCCTACCACGTCACCAAATGGGAGCGCGGCTTCACCAAGGCCGTGAACGTGCAAGGCACGGACCACCATGGCACCATCGCGCGCGTGCGCGCCGGGCTGCAGGCGCTCGAGATCGGCATCCCGCCCGGCTACCCCGACTATGTGCTGCACACCATGGTGCGCGTGATCAAGGGCGGACAAGAGGTCAAGATCAGCAAGCGCGCGGGCAGCTACGTCACTTTGCGCGACCTGATCGAGTGGACGAGCAAGGACGCGGTGCGCTTTTTCCTGCTCAGCCGCAAACCCGACACCGAATACACCTTCGACGTCGATCTGGCCGTGGCGCAGAACAACGACAACCCCGTGTATTACGTGCAGTACGCCCATGCGCGTATCTGCTCGGTGCTTGCCGCCTGGGGCGGTGACGTGGCCACCCTCGCGCAGGCCGACCTTTCGCCCCTGCAAGGGCGCGAGGCGCAGGCGCTGATGCTGCAACTGGCCAAATACCCCGACATGCTCAGCGCCGCCACGCACAGCGAGGCACCGCACGACGTGACCTTCTACCTGCGCGACCTGGCAGCGAGCTACCACAGCTATTACGACGCCGAGCGCATCCTCGTCGATGACGATACCGTCAAACGCGCGCGCCTCGCGCTCGTCGCGGCCACGGCGCAGGTATTGCGCAATGGTCTGGCAATGCTCGGCGTCTCGGCGCCGCAAAAAATGTAGGTGGGCAGAACATGCACAAACAACAACACGGCGGCACCATCGTCGGCTTCATCATCGGCTTGGTCGTAGGCCTGGGCATCGCCCTGGCCGTGGCCGTCTACGTCACCAAAGTGCCCGTGCCCTTCATGAACAAGGGTGTCATCCGCTCGCCCGGGCAAGATGCACAGGAAGACCAGAAAAACAAAAACTGGGATCCGAACGCACCGCTCTACGGCAAGAACCCAGCGCCGGTCGCACGGCCGGCCTCCGCTCCCGCTGCAACCAGCGATACGGCAGATGCTTCGGCCGCCATAGAAACCAAGCCCGCCGGCCCCAAGACCGGCACCGCAACCAGCAACCCCAGCACGGCCAAGACGGAAGTCGGCAAAACGGCGACCAGGTCTGGCACGTCCGACCCTTTGGGCGACCTCGCCGCCGCACGCTCGGCTGCAACTTCCGATGGTGGAGCTTTCGACTACTTCGTGCAGGCCGGTGCGTTTCACAGCCAAGCCGAAGCCGATGCCCAGCGCGCCAAGCTCGCCATGTTGGGCTGGGAAGCGCGCGTGAGCGAGCGCGAACAAAACGGGCGCCCCGTGTTTCGCGTGCGTGTGGGGCCGTTTGCCAAACGCGACGACGCCGAGGACCTCAAAAGCAAGCTCGCAGCCGCAGGGGTCGATTCTGCGCTGGTGCGCGTGCAGCACTGAGTGAGCGTGCGGGCGCGAGAACCTTCTGCAGATTCCGCGCTCATAGCCTTTTCCCTCGTCTAGACCGGAGATTCCACCATGCAACGCCGCGCGTTTTCGCTGTCCACAGCATCCACCCTGGTATTGGCCACCATGGGGCCGTTCACCGCTTCGGCCCAAGCGCAAACGGCCTTCAAAGAGGGCAAGGATTACCTCAAGCTCGCCAAACCTGTGCCCACCGATGCCCCCGCAGGCAAGGTGGAGGTGATCGAATTCTTCTGGTACAGCTGCCCGCACTGCAACGCCTTCGAGCCGAGCTTCGAAGCCTGGCTCAAAAGCGCGCCCAAATTTCTCAGCGTACGGCGCGTGCCCGTAGCCTTCAACGCCAGCTTCATCCCACAGCAAAAGCTTTACTACGCGCTTGAAGGCATGGGCAAACTCGACGCTCTGCACGCCAAAGTCTTCCACGCCATCCATGTGGAGCGCCAGGCGCTCAACAAAGACGAGGCCATCTTCGCCTGGATCGCCCAGCAAGGCGTAGACGCAAGCAAGTTCAAAGAGATGTACCAATCTTTCGGCGTGGCCAACCAAGTGCGCCGCGCAACGCAATTGCAAGAGGCTTATGGTGTAGAAGGCGTGCCCTCCATGGGCATCGCCGGGCGCTATTACACCGATGGAACCATGGCCGGCAGCATGCAGACGGTGCTCAAAATCGTCGAATACCTCGCCGCGCAGGCACGCCAGGGCTGAAATCCCGAGCAGCGGGAAGACCGGGCTACAATGCAAAAAAGCAAGATCCATGCCTTTATGAAATACCGGCTCTCCTCCCTTCTTTTGCTGAGTGCCGCGACAGCTTTTTCGGGCGTGGCCCTGGCCGAAAAAGCCGACCGCGGCAAGCCCATGAACATTGAAGCCGACGCGCTGCGCCACGACGAGCTCAAGCAAACCAGCGTGTTCACCGGGCATGTGGTGGTGACCAAAGGAACCATGGTGCTGCGCGGCGCTCAGGTCGAGGTGCACCAAGACCCCGACGGCTACCAATCCGGCGTTGCCACGGCCGAACCGGGCAAGCGTGCTTTTTTCCGGCAAAAACGCGACACACCACCTGGCGCCCCAGAGGAATTCATCGAGGGAGAGGGCGAAGTCATCGAGTACGACGGTCGCACCGACACCGTGCGCTTCATCCGCCGCGCCGAATTGCGCCGCTACCGTGGCGGCACGCTGAGCGACGAAGTAACGGGTGCCGTCATCGTCTATAACAACCTCACAGACATGTTCACCGTCGATGGCCAGCCCAAAAAAACAGCCACAAGCGACTCCGCTGCAGGTTCGGGTAAGCGCGTGCGCGCCATGCTCTCGCCCAAGGAGCCCGCTTCCGTGCCGGCCGCACCATCTCCTGCCGCCTCCGCAAGTGCGCCCGCACTGCGCCCTAGCCGCACTCTGGAAAACCCATGAGCAGCGCCCTCACGCCTGCCTCGGACGCGGTAATGACACCTCCCAAGCCCTCCGAGCTGCGCAGCCATTTGGAGGTGCTGCACATCGAAAAAACCTACGGCAGCCGTAAGGTCGTGAGGGACGTATCCCTGCGCGTGGACAACGGCGAGGTCGTTGGTTTGCTCGGCCCCAATGGCGCGGGCAAAACGACATCGTTTTACATGATCGTGGGCTTGGTGCGTTGCGACGGCGGAGACATCCGCATCGACGACCACTCCATCGCGCACATGCCCATCCATAAACGCTCGCGCCTGGGCCTGTCGTACCTGCCGCAGGAAGCGTCGATCTTTCGCAAACTCACCGTGGAAGAAAACGTGCGCGCCGTGCTCGAACTGCAGCGTGGCCCTGACGGCCGCCCGCTCTCGGAAGCCACCATCCAGGAGCGGCTCGACCGCTTACTGGAGGAGTTGCGTGTCGAGCATTTGCGCGACGCTCCGGCCCCTTCGCTCTCGGGTGGAGAGCGCCGCCGCGTCGAAATCGCCCGTGCGCTTGCGACGCAACCGCGTTTCATCCTGCTCGACGAGCCTTTTGCCGGCATAGACCCGATCGCAGTCATCGAAATCCAGCGCATCATCGGCTTTCTCAAAGGACGCGGCATCGGCGTGCTCATCACGGACCACAACGTGCGCGAGACGCTGGGCATCTGCGACCACGCCTTCATCATCAGCGATGGCAGTGTGCTCGCCCAGGGTACGCCATCGGAAATCATCGAAAACGCCGAAGTGCGCCGGGTCTATCTGGGCGAGCACTTCCGCATGTGAGCGCGCCGGTTCAGCAGCAGCGACAGTCTTCGCCACCAGACAACGCGCCATGAAACCCGGCCTTTCGCTGCGCCTTTCGCAACACCTTGCACTGACCCCCCAGTTGCAGCAATCGATACGCTTGCTGCAACTCTCCACCTTGGAGCTTGCGCAGGAAGTCGAGCAAATGCTCGACGAAAACCCTTTCCTAGAGCGCAGCCTGGATGAGGAAGCACACGAAGACTTCGGCCTGGAGCACGCCGACGCATCTCCAGTAAATGATGCGTATGCTGCGCACGACGCTGCAACTTCAGAAGCTATTAACGCTGACGACACGCGGGCGGAGGAGCAAAATGACGCAGAAAATCCACGCGACGCCGAAGCCCTCGACTGGAGCGGCGACGGTAGCATCGAGATTTCCCCTGACGACCCGCAATGGGGAGGCGATGCGTCGGGGCACGAAGGTCGCCATGGCGGCGATGAAGAAATCGACGCCATCGGCCTTGCAAGTAGCCACGAATCGCTGGCAGAATTTTTGCATCGCCAAGCACTCTCCTTGCGCCTTGGCGAGTCCGATCGTGCCGCCCTGTACTTTCTCATCGAATCCCTCAATGAGGACGGCTATCTCGAAGACTCTCTTCAAGAGCTGGCAACCACGCTGGCGGGCGACGATGGCCCAGAAGCAGTTGAGGAGCTGCAGCAGCACTTCAGCGTAGCTTTGCGCCTGCTGCAAAACCTAGAACCCACCGGAGTGGGCGCGCGCAGCCTCGCTGAAGCGCTTACGTTACAAATCAAGGCACTGCAGCGTGAAGGTGGCGCCGACGCCGAGATTTTGCAAACAGCCTTGTGCATTTGCCAGCAGCCGCTGGAAATGCTGGCCAAACGCGATGTACGCCGCCTCAGCCAGGCATGCGGTAGCAGCGAGGAGTCGACACGCGCCGCCATGGCCTTGATTTCCCGCCTCGAACCGCGCCCCGGAAGGCGCTTCGCAAACGTCGAGCGCAACCTCATCGTGCCGGACGTCATTGTGCGCAAAACGCTTGGCCGAACTCGCGGCGATGCAATCCAATTCAGCGTGCAGCTCAACCCCGACGTGGTGCCGCGCCTGCGCGTGCATGAGCTCTATGCAGGAGCCCTGCGCGAGCACAAGGGCGGCGAAAGTCACCAAGCCCTACAGCAACGCCTGCAAGAGGCGCGCTGGTTCATCAAGAATATCCAACAGCGCTTCGACACGATTTTGCGCGTCTCGCGCGCCATCGTAGAACGGCAAAAAGCGTTTTTCATTCATGGCGAAATAGCCATGCGTCCGCTCGTGCTGCGCGATATCGGGGACGAACTGGGTTTGCACGAATCCACCATCAGCCGCGTGACCACGGCAAAATACATGGCCACGCCACAAGGTACTTTCGAGCTCAAATACTTTTTCGGCTCAGGCTTGGGCACGGAAACGGGCGGCAATGCTTCGAGCACGGCCGTGCGGGCCCTCATCAAGCAGTTCGTCGCAGCAGAAGACCCTGCCAAGCCATTCTCAGACAGCCAACTCGCTGAAATGCTCAAAGAGCAAGGCATTGAGTGCGCACGTCGAACCGTAGCGAAATACCGTGAATCGCTCAAAATAGCGCCAGCCAATCTTCGCCGGGCGCTATGATTTTGAATTCGCTCGGCTGAGTGCTCCCCCCCAAAAAAACACCCCCCAAGCCGAAGGCGAGGGGGGAGTTGCAGGAGGAGCCTGACGATGACCTACTTTCGCACGGGGAACCGCACTATCATCGGCGCGAAGCTGTTTCACGGTCCTGTTCGGGATGGGAAGGGGTGGTACCAGCTTGCTATGGTCATCAGGCGAAACTTAAGCCGTGCTGTTGGTTGTTGTTATGTTGGGGGAGACAGCGCGGCGAAGATCATAGAAGTCGAATCGAGGAGAATTGGTGATTGCGTTTTTTGGTGTGCCTACAAGCGACGCTGCGACAAGTATGAGCAGTGGGTACTTACATACGAGTGCATGCATTGGAACTTTGCTTTGGTCAGTCAAAGTTATAGGGTCAAGCCGCACGAGCAATTAGTACTGGTTAGC
>NZ_QPJU01000001.1:338977-630915 GCF_003337425.1 Extensimonas vulgaris | reverse complement strand
GTCGAGTTCGCTCTCCATTTCTTGGGGTTCGTCTCGTTCAGGAGGAAGACTTGAATTATCCGATAGATTGGGATTTTATTGACACAGTCAAACTAGTCAGAACGCCGCCGCCTTCGCGGCGGCTCAGGCGGCGGCGTTGAAGGCATCGCTGTAGCGCGCGATGCCTTCCGGCACTGGCCCGTGCAGGGCCAGCGCCATGAAGTAGCCGGGCGGCACGCCCGGCAGTTGCAGGCCCGCATGGGCCTGAAAGCCAAAGCGCCCGTAGTACACGGGATCTCCGAGCAGCACACAGCCTGCGGCCTGCATGGCCCGCAGTTCAGACAGCGCCTGTTCCATCAGGCGCGAGCCGATGCCGTGTCCCTGCCTTTGCGGCAGAACGGAGATCGGCCCCAAACCGTACCAGCCTTCGGTCTTGTGGCCGTGGCCGTCGGTGATGGTCACGGGCGACAGGGCCACATGGCCGACGACCTGGCCGTGTTCCTCGGCCGCGATGGAAAGCGTCAGTTCGCCAGCGGCGCGCAGGGCGCGCACGATGAACTGCTCGGTGTGGCTGGTGTGCGGCGCATCGGCGAAGGCGGCAATCGTGACGGCCTCGATGGCGGCAACGTCGTCAGGTGTTTCGTGTCGTAGATGGATGGTCATGAACTTCTCTTGGATGCCTTCCTGAAAATATAGAACGGCCTGGGCGTGTCGGCGCGGTGCGCCGCCGGGCTTTCGGGCTGCGCCCCGTGCTTCGTGCCGAATCACGGCCATTCGGCATCAATCCCTCACGCCTTCGCGCCTGCGGCGCTGCGCGCTTCGCTTGCCTCCAGGGGAAAGCCCTGCGGGCTATCCCCGCCGCGCGCAGCTTGGCACCCCTCGATGCCGCCGAACCGGCTACGCCGGATCGGCCCGGCCAGCGCCCCGCCGCGATGGACGGGGCTTGTGAGGCTACGCCCCGGCTTGCTGCGGCAGGTTGTGCAGATGCGTGCCGTCCTCAACGCTGGCGGTTCCTGCCTATCACGTCACGAAGGACGGTTCACGGACAACCCGCCCGGCATCGCTATGGAGCTTCCACGCCACGCCTCAAGGCCGGCGCCGCAAGGTGCGGCAGGGGCGTTCTCGCCTGTCGTCGGGCGGTTGACTTGGACCGCGTCAGCGGGCGAGCCGGAGAAGCCTTCGGGCGGGGATGCCGAGTCGGCCCCATCTCCTTTCGGAGCGGTTCGGCCCAAGGCGTCCTTGTCTCGTTGTGAATCCTGGCAGGGGAACGGCTGCGCCTCGGGCGTCATGGCTGCAACCGTCCGGCGAAAACAATTTCCCCGCCGCTACGCGGCTTCCTCGCGCAGCAAATTCTTTTCGCCTCCCGGCTCTCCACTGCGTTGCGACCGCAAGCGGTGCAGCCAGCCCGTCCCCCGCCGGCCGGATCACAACAAGGACGCGATGGGCGCGAACCTTGTTCAACCGAAAGGAGAAAACATCATGGCCAACATCGGCACCTTCACCGCAGACAAAGACGGCTTCGCCGGCACGCTTCGCACTCTGACGCTCAACGTCAAGGTCAAGCTGGTTCCCAACGACAAGGGGGACAACGAGAAAGCCCCGGACTTCCGCTTGCAGGCCGCCAGTCACGACATCGGCGCGGCGTGGAAGAAGACCAGCGAGGCCGGGCGGGATTACCTGTCCGTGACCCTCGACGATCCTTCGTTTCCGGCACCGGTCTATGCGCGCCTGATCGAAGGCGAGAACGGCACGCACGACCTGATCTGGTCGCGCAGCAAGCCCCAGGCGGTGTGACCGCCGCAGCGCCCCGCTATTGCGGCGGGGCGCATCCTTCCAAGGATCGATCTGTGGCCATAGTGACGTAGACTGAGTTGAACCTGCTAGAGGCGTTGCTTTTCCACAAGGCGGCGGTAGTGCTCGCCGAGCACTGTGAGTTTGCAGGTCTTACTTTGCATTGCGGCGTGCCACATATGCGGCGCATCCACGGGTACAACCAGATTCAGGCGGTTGTATCGTTGCAGCAGCGCGAACTTTCTTGTGTTTTCTGGATTTGGGGGAGGCATGTCCGGATCTCTTCCCTTCAACTCCGGCTCAAATGTGGGGTCGAGTTTATATTCATAGCCTCGTTGAGGGAAAAATTCCGTTATACGCCGAAGATCGTCAAGGGAGATGGGTGGATTGACTTTTCTAAGCGAAACGAACTGCCTAACGTTGGTCTTGAAAATAGGACGCTGCTCCCAGGCTCCCAAAGATTGGTCAACGTGCGCGTAAATACTGCCTGGAGTGATATCACCAGTGAGATTAGCTGCTCCACCGTGAAGCGCATCTACTAACAGTGTTGTAAATACTCCTCTGCCATTTTCTTCCGTCGCATACTGATCGGCAGCCGAGGCGGTAAGAATAGTCAATCCTTCAGATAGACTGGCAAGTTCCCCAGCGGCAGGGGGAGTCCCGGCGATACCTGAGTGGCAACTATCAAGAATGATTATCTTGTTTCGAGCCGGAGATTTATTGGCCACGGTGAGAACTTCGGAGAGCGATACCCCTTCGTCACCACGGCGAGAGTCGGTTGCAAGTAGATATCCACCCGTTGCTTCAATGTGCCCATGGCCGGCGAAGTAAAATAGCGCAATATCAGCCTGCGCCTTGAAAAGCTCCTCTACTCGATCTTTTAACAAAGCCCGATCAACGCGATCCGTTGGGCCAGTGCCAGTGAACATCTTGCAATCGAAGTTGACTGACCCATCGCCATGCCGGGCCAGGACAGCTTGCACAGCGTGGGCGTCATCAACGCATCCATACAGAGAGCCACCATGCTCGTAGTGATTGATGCCGACTATAAGAGCTATACGCACGACATCACTCCTTACGTATCAAAGACCATTGATAAAGTTTTTGATGGCATCCCACGTCCACACAACAGTGTTAACGCCTTCAATTCTGGTTCGATCATCGGTGTAGGCCCAGATGCCTAGTACCCTTTTTCCTTCTTCTCGCGCGCACGCAATCTCCCATTTTTGCCCGCTTGATGTCAGGGAGTTTTTGCTAATGAGAGCAATCACGCCGTCTGATCGGCGAATGCGAGTGCGGACTTTTTCCTTCCACTCCGACGCATAGGCTTCCTTGACGGACATGTCTATATACTCAAATGGCGAGTTCGTAAGGAGTGATTGGCCTTTCAAGAAGTCTCTTTGCCTTTCGTCTTCAATTGCGAATGCAACAAAAATAACTTTCTTATCTGCCATGTGATCTCCTCTCATTGAAATGGTTTGGGAAACTTCTCTCGCATGTTGCGAATCGAATGTAACAGAAGTTTTTTGCCTCAGACCGGGGGCTACGCTTGGCCAGGGTCGCCGACTTCATCTAGTTCCCGACGCACCTGCGCCAGCAGCTCCTCGGCCTTGTGTGGGCTGTCGCCGATGTAGGCCAGCGTCAGCAGCGTCAGCGGATGCACACCCATCACCTCGCACAGCTCGGCCAGCTTGTTCAAGGTCGGGCTTTTGAGGTCGCGTTCGAGGGTGCTCATATAGGTGCGGCTGGACACGTCAGAGAAGGCTTCCTGGCTCAAGCCACGCGCCTTCCTGACCGTCTTCAACGCCTTTGCCAATGAGTACCGAGCCGCCACCTATGGTTTCCCTTCAAAAACCAAGATGACAACCTATTGCGCTCTATAGGGCTACAATCTATAGTGTTCACTAGGTGCCGCCCTCCGCTTTCGTGTCTTTACAGAAATCCGCATCGGCGGGTTCCTGTAGAGCCATGGAACCGCATCCGTGCTTGCGCACGAAGGCGTAAATCCGGTGTGGCGGTTCTGCGCTTCGGCGTGAAACCGCATCCGTGCATCATTGGATTTGTGGGATTGCCGACCATGCCCCAGCCACTTGCCACCGTCCCGGAGCGCGCGCAACTGCTCGCCAACGGCGAGGCCCGCGCCGCTGGCCGGGCCATCGACCCTGTGCCTGTGGTGCGGCTGTTCACCCCTGACGCGCACCTCATCTGGCTGCTGGCCGCGCTCGATCCTGCGGACGGCGATACGGCCTACGGCCTGATCGACCTCGGGCTGGGGATGCCGGAGCTGGGAACAGTGAAGCTGTCCGACCTGGCCGGCATCGTCGGGCCGCTCAAACGACCCGTGCTGCGCGACCTCTATTTTCGGCCAGTGCGCACCCTTGCGGAATACACCCGGCTGGCCGAGCGCGACGGGGCTATCCCGGACTGAATACGGCCTACTGTGACTTTTCCAGTCTGGTGTCATACCGGGTAAGTCTCAATCGGGATTCTTGCGGCGTAGCCGCACCAGTCTGATCCAAATAGACATGATGCCTGGCGTGGGCTGCGGCAGGCTGGCCTGTACGGCGCCCCACATCGGGGCGCTGCCGCCGCAGCATTGAGACGAATACCGCAACGCATCGGAGCCAATCGGTCTTGACAGCCTCAGCCACCATTTTTACCCATGACGTTCTGACGATGGCGATGTAGCGCGTAGCCCAGCCGTGGCGGCGATTCCTGTTCCCAGGAGGTTGCGTCATGGCCGACCGCGCCGCCGAGCCTTGGTATCCGACTGCCGCGTATCTGTACGTGCTGCATCTGGACAGCCTTGCGCTCGCCTGGGAGTACCTGCGCAGGCACCCCGACTACCGGCTCGACTGGCTGCGCCATCGTCGCCGGCCGCAGGCGGCACAGGAAGCGGCGCAACGCTGGGGCTTGCGCCTGCTGGAAGACCCGGCCCTGGATGCGCGCGACGCGCATCCGGCCTGGCTGCCCGGCCACGCTGCGATGGTGCAGCTTTACCCGGACGAAGATCCACCACCCGATGCCTCGATCTTCGCGTTCTGGCGCATCCCCGGCCATAAGCAACTGCTCCATGACGGCAAACGGCTGGCGCTGATCGCACGCAGCCCAGGCCATTGCCTGCGCTTTGCCCTGGCGCCCGGTCTGGAAGACGGCATGGCCGTGGCCTATGCCCGGCGGGGCGGCACTGCCGCGGCTGTGCGCGGTCATGCGTCCGGCACGGCCTTCGCTGCCACCACGCCCAGGCCAACACCCTCCGCGCTGTTGGAGCTGCACACCTTGCAGGCGCTCGACGCGACTCTGGCGGGCGCGTCCTTGCGCGATGTGGGCGAAGGACTGTTCGGTGCCGACGCTGTGGCCGACTGGTACAGCGACGGTGGCCTGCGCTCGAAGGTGCGCCGCCTGGTGCGGCGCGGCGATGCGCTGATGCGCGGCGGCTATCGCCACCTAGCACAGCTTCCGCCGCTTGAGAAGGGTCGTTTTGAGGACGACGCAAAACGGCCCTGAGCAGGACAGCTTGGTTTTCTGAGACTGCCTCCATCCGGTCGCGCTGTGTGACCGGGCGCTTTCAACCGATGGAGGTTCACACCATGCGTCCCGCTCCCTTGCGGCCTGCCGCCACTGTCTCGACCGCTGCCGCACAGCCCCAACGCTACCTCACCAACGATGAAGCCGCCGAGTACCTGCGGCTGTCGCCGCGCACGCTGGAAAAGCAGCGCGTGATCGGCGGCGGCCCGCGCTTTCGCAAGTTCGGCCGGCGCGTCATGTACGCCGTGGCCGACCTCGATGCCTGGGCCGCCGACCGCAGCTTCGAGACGACCTCCGATCCCGAATACGCCGAGCACCACTCGGCTGACAGCCGTGCGCGCTGATCGGCGGTGCGCAGCAGGCCATCGCCATGTCCAGCACTGCGCTGCCCATGCGGCAACGGCCGTTGCAGGAGCGCGAACAGCTCGACCTGTTCCGCGCCCTGCCCGGCGACATGGCGCCGCGCGACAGCCAGGATTTGATGGCCTATCCGTTCTTCTCGCTCGGCAAGTCCAAGCGGGTCAAGCCCATCGACTTCCGCGCGGGCAATGTGACGATCCGCGTAGAGGGCACGCAGGAGCACGGCATCGCCACGATTTGGGATGCGGACGTGCTGATATGGGCGGCCTCGCAGATCGTGGAAGCGAAGGACGCGGGCTTGCGGCCGTCGCGGCTGATGCGCGCCACGCCCTACGAGATCCTGCGCTTCATCGGACGCGGCAAGTCGCTGCGCGACTACCAGCGCCTCAAGGCTGCGCTGGATCGCCTGCAATCGACCACGGTGGCCACGTCCATCCGCGAGACGACCGGGCGGCGCCTGCACCGTTTCTCGTGGATCAACGAATGGAAGGAACTGGCCGACGCCAGCGGCACACCGCTGGGCATCGAGCTGATTCTGCCGGACTGGTTCTATGCGGGCGTGCTCGACGCGGCCCTGGTGCTGACCATCGACCCGGCGTACTTCCGGCTCACGGGCGGCATCGAGCGGTGGCTGTACCGCTTAGTGCGCAAGCACGGCGGCAAGCAGGCATACGGCTGGCAGTTCGACTTTCGCTACCTGCACCGGAAATCGGGCAGTACCGCGAAGCCCTACGACTTCGCCTGCGACCTGCGCGCGCTTGTAGCGCGGCAGTCGCTGCCCGGCTACGTCCTGGGCATCGAGCGGATGCCGGACAACGGCATGGAGCTGCTGACCTTCCGGCCCGTGCCGCATACGGCACGGGAATAACTCCGGGAAAGCCTGTGGATGGCGTCGTGCTATCAGGCGTGCGGGGTATCGTGCTATCAGGCGTGGGCCTATCGTGCTATCAGGCGTGCCGATCGGCCGCAAATCCGCGCAAGCATTGGGTTTGCGCGCGCTCTAACTTCCCTAACTTAATTTCTCTAACTTTTAGTAGAGAAACGCCGCTGCGGTGGACAACCATCACTCGGCTCCAAGCGCAGCAGCAAAAGTCCGGCTTTCCAGCATGGGGGGCCGTGCCATGATCGTCGCTCTGCTCAATCAAAAAGGCGGCGTGGGCAAGACCACGCTCGCCACGCACATCGCCGGGGAGCTTGCGATGCGCGGCCAGCACGTCGTCCTGCTGGACGCCGACCCGCAGGGTTCATCGCTGGACTGGACGCAGCGCAGAAGCCAGCAAGGCTTGCCACGGCTGTTCAGCGCCGTGGGCCTCGCGCGCGAAACGCTGCATCAGGAAGCACCAGAACTCGCCAGACGGGCCGATCACGTCGTCATCGACGGCCCGCCGCGCATCGCCGCCTTGGCGCGCTCCGCGCTGCTGGCGGCTGAGCACGTGCTGATCCCCGTGCAGCCCAGCCCCTACGACCTGTGGGCCAGCGCCGAGATGGTGGCGCTGATCCGCGAGGCGCAGGTGTTCCGGCCTGCGCTGCGCGCGGTCTTCGTCATCAATCGGCGCGTCAGTACCACCGTGATCGGGCGCGAAGCGCGCCAGGCGCTGGCCGACCAGCCGCTTCCTGCGCTGCACGCGGAAGTGCATCAGCGCATCGTGTTCGCCGACAGCGTTGCCGCTGGCCGGCTTGCACGCGAGACGGCGCCGGACAGCGCCGCCGCGCGCGAAATCACCGCGCTGGTGGACGAACTGCTGCGGTGGCCGGCATGACAACGAAGCCGCCACCGAACAGCAAACGCACGGCCAAGCGCGTCGGCATCGGCGCGCGTCCGCCCGCGAATCCGCACGCCGAGGCGTGGATTCGCCAAGGCGACGCCGATGCGCTGGGCAAGGGCGACCTCTACACGGCTCGCCTGACCCTCGACATCACGCCCGCCATGCGGGCGCGCATCAAGGTGTCGGCCTTCACGCAAGGCGTGACCGTGGCCGATCTGCTGCGCGGCCTGCTGGAGCGCGAGTTTCCAGAACACCGCAGGGAGAACACTCCATGACCGCATCCGCTTCGCCTGCCGCTGGCGCGGCCACGGCTGCGCTCGCAGCACCTTCCGGCCGGCCGGCCAGCGCGCCGCTGACGCGCGTGGCGCTGGCCTACATCGAACCACGCTTCAAGCTCTACTTGCGCTTCGGCGAACCTGCGCGCACACACCAACTCGACCGTTGGCGGCGCTGCGCGGTGTTCCTGCCGGGCGCCATGTTGTGCCGCATCCGCTGGCAGGCCAACGACTACGGCACCGTGCGCTGGCAGCTCATGGTGATGCAGGCATGCACGCCGCTGGACGCGGCGCAGCGTATCCCCGGCGTCCAGCCGGGCGCGCGCCTGCTGCTGCACGCCGAGGGCGAGAACCAGGTGCGCGCCGTGCTGGAGCGCATCGACGCCATCGAGGTGCTGGGCATCGCACCCGCCGCTGTCTCGCCCGCGTACTGGCGCACGCTCGCCAACCGGCTCGCTGCGCGCTTGTCTCTGCCCGAATACACGGCCGAACGGCACGCCGCCTGGCTGACCGGGAGGGCGATGCCATGATCGCTGTTTCGACTGCCGGCACCGCGCCGCGTCCTCGCTCGCGCCTGCGCGCCCGCCTCGTACTGGCGGGTCTGTCCGCCTGTGGCCTCGCGGCGCTGGCCTGGGCGTCCTTCGTGCATCCGATGCCGCGTCTGATCTACAACCCGTCCGACAGCGTGGCGGTAGGCTGGTATCGCGTCGATCCACAGGAGCACGGCACCGGCTCGCTGCCACGTCCTTTGTCCGTGGGCAGCATCGTCCTGACCACGCTGCCGCCAGATGCCGCCGCGCTGGCTGCGCAGCGCGGCTACCTGCCGGCGCGCGTGCCGCTGCTCAAGCGTGTGGGCGCCGTCGCGCCGCAGGAGGTGTGCATCACTGGCCGCGTTGTCCGCATCGACAGCGTGCCTTCGGCCGCCGTGCTGCCCGCTGACCGCTGGCGCCGGCCGCTGCCATCCTGGCAGCAATGCCGTCGCCTTGAACCCGGCGAACTGTTCCTCTTGAGTGTGACCAACCCGGCGTCGTTCGACAGCCGGTATTTCGGGCCGGTCAGCGCATCCGCCGTGATCGGCGTGGCGCATCCGGTCTGGCTGGAGTCACGCCCATGATGGCCGCCGACTCGCTGCACGTTGCCGTGCATCTTGTCGTGCCATCGGGCGTGACGTTCTGCTGTTCGTCGGCGTGTCGTCGCGCGTGCAGTGCGGGTGCATTCTTACCGCACTTCACGCTGCCTCCGGCGCAGCCGTTCCATGTGCAGGCGTCTTGCCTCGAACGCGCCCGGCCTGCGGCCCTCATCGCGCTTGTTCGCGCGTTCGCCGGCGCGCTGGCTGCTCGCGCAGCGCCGCCGGGCCGCCGCTGCCCGGAGCGCCAGCGAAGGGCAAAAGCGGAAGGCAAGACAAAAGGACGCGGCACCGGGCCGCGTCGAAAGCCTGTCTGCACATGGGGGTGGCGCGGCACGACGCGGCTTCGCCGCCGTGCCGCTTGTGGCGCGAGGCCCGCGCCAATGCAGGCATATCCGCGTGCTTCGCACGACCGGGCGCGCCAGAGCTTGCAGGGAGCGCAGCCATGACCGACCGCCGCGACGACGATTTCCGCATCCGCCCCAATGCCCCGAAGAACCGAGGCCAGGGCTTCGTTTCCAAGGTGCTCCAGCAGGCAGGCAAGGCCAGCAGCGGCAAGTCCTCGGTGCGCCGTCCTGGGACGGCTGGGGGCACCGGGAGGGGCACTGGCCAGCGGCCCGGCTCGCGCCTGGGGCGCGGCCACACGGCGGCGCGCTTCGCCGGGGCGAAGCTGACGCCCATGTCGCGGCGCGTGACCATCAAGACCCTGCTGGTCAACCAGCGCCAGGTCAGCCTGCAGTCGCTCGCCAAGCACCTGCGCTACATCGAGCGCGATGGCGTGGGCCGCGATGGCGAGCCGGGCCAAGCCTACGGGCCGCAGACCGATGCCGCCGACCTCGACGCCTTCAAGGAACGCTGCGCCGATGACCGGCACCATTTCCGCTTCATCCTCTCGCCCGAGGACGGCGCCGAGCTGGAAGACCTGCGCACCTACACGCGGCACCTGATGGGCCGCATGGAAGCCGACCTGGGCACCGGCCTTGATTGGGTGGCCGTCAACCACTGGAACACCGACAACCCGCACACGCACATCGTCGTGCGCGGACGCGACGACACCGGCAAAGACCTCATCATCGCCGGCGACTACATCGCCCACGGCTTCCGCCACCGGGCCGCCGAGCTGGCGACAGAATGGCTGGGGCCTCGCACCGAACTGGATATCCAGCAGACCTTGCAGCGCGAAGTGGAGCAGGAGCGGTGGACGAGCCTCGACCGCACCCTGCTACGCGAGGCTGGCGAGGATGGCCGGGTGCAGATCGAACGCTTCAACGAACCCCGGCTGCAACGCCAGCGCCTGCTGCTGATCGGCCGCCTGCAACGCTTGCAGCGCCTGGGCCTGGCCGACGAGACGCAGCCCGGCACCTGGGCCGTCCATGCGGACGCGGAGAAGACCTTGCGCGCCCTGGGCGAGCGTGGCGACATCATCCGAACGATGCAGCGGGCCATGAGCGGCCAGCCGCGCGAGCTGGCGGTGTTCGAGCCGGGCCAGGACGCCGATGAACGCGGCCGCACCATCGTAGGCCGCGTCGCGGCCAAGGGGCTGGCCGACGAGTTGCACGACCGCGGCTATCTGGTCATCGACGGCGTGGACGGCAAGGCCCACTACGTCGCGTTGAACGCCCGCGACGAACTGGTGAACTATCCCACCGGCTCAGTGGTGGAAGTACGCGGTTCCGCCGAGGTGCGGGCGGCCGACAAGAACATCGTCACGCTGATAAGCGATGGTCTGTACCGCGCTGACGACCACCTTGCCATCGAACAAGGGCGGGCCAAGGCCGGACGCGACCCGCAGGAAGTCGTCGCGGCCCATGTTCGCCGGCTGGAAGCCCTGCGCCGTGCCGGCATCGTCGAGCGCGTCGCCGATGGCTTATGGAAGGTGCCGGACGACCTGGCCGAGCGTGGCCGCCAGTACGACGCGCAGCGGCTGGGCGGAGTGACCGTGGAACTGAAATCTCACCTGCCGATCGAGCGGCAAGCCCGCGTGATCGGTGCCACCTGGCTCGACCAGCAACTGATCGGCGGCGGCAAGGGGCTGGGCGACCTGGGCTTTGGCAGCGAGGTCAAGAACACCCTGCAACAGCGCGCCGACTTCCTGGCCGAACAGGGGTTGGCTGAGAGGCGGGGACAGCGTGTGATCCTCGCCCGGAACCTGCTGGGCACGCTGCGCAATCGGGAACTGGCGCAGGTCGCCAAGGACATTGCCGCCGACACCGGACTACAGCATCGGCCCGTCACCGACGGGCAGCGCGTGGCCGGCATCTATCGGCGCTCAGTCATGCTCGCCAGCGGTCGCTACGCGATGCTGGATGACGGCATGGGATTCAGCTTGGTGCCGTGGCGGCCAGTGATCGAACAGCGGCTGGGGCAGCAGATCGCCGCGACGGTACGCGGCGGCGGGGTGTCGTGGGAGATTGGAAGGCAGCGTGGTGTTTCGGTATAGCCAGATTGACGCCAAACGCCGGGCCACTTCGACAACAGCAGCTTGGTTCCTGGCATATTCTGCGTTGTCGTCAAGGCAGGTGAAAATCCGCGCCGCGCACACCGCAACGGCACGGCCAATGTTCAGATCAACGTTTGCAGGCTCTTCAGCAACTCTTCAATATTCCCTTCGTGACGCTTGTAATAGGTCCAAGGTCCGATGCGCTGGGACGTGACCAGTTTGGCCCGCTGCAAGACCGTCAAGTACTGTGAAATGGTCGACTGTGACAGCCCCGCACTCTCCTGGATGATGCTCACGCAAACCCCGACCTTTTCGGGATCGACTTCTTGCTCCGGATAGTGTTTGCGTGGGTCTTTGAGCTTGGCCAAGATCGCCAATCGGGCGGGGTTGTCCAAAGCCTTCAGTGCCTCATGGATATCAATGCTCATGGCAACCTCAAAACTACTCTTCTCGATATTATAATATCTCAATTACTAATAGCAGTGCACGGATGTAGTGAGAGCCACTACCGCAAAGTCCAGAGTGATGTCGGCATCAGCAATGCCATCCACCTGTTCGCCGCGTTCGCTGCCCGCTAGTCTCTGCAACCGTCTAGTGCAGCACAGAACGCGCGTCAGACTCCCCATAACGAGTTGGTCTCTTGCAAGCTCATGGCGAGTGCGCCGTAAACCGGGGCACGATATAAGAGCCAAGTTCATCAATGACTTCTGATGCCGGACGATGGCCATACTTGAGATTGAGAATTACATGATCGACGCCAATCGACTCAAGTGACTCCAATAGCGCCAGCAGATGATTTCGCCCCAGCCGGTAGCCCAGATGGATTGGCACCGGCGGTGCGTCCGGACGCACATCCAGGTCGATGTAAAGCGACTGGAGGAAGGGTTTGTAAGTGTCCCCGGACTGGGCTCTGACGGCCTCCCGCCAGTTCGCCACCATTGTCTTCTGCAACTGCGGTGCCCGTGGATAGGTGATCCACCCGGAACTCTCCCGCGCGATCCACTCTATGGACTGGCGACTGTTGCCCGTCACGAAAAATGGAATCTCGTTCGTAGTCGGCTTCGGAATCAGGTCAGCATTCTCCAATCGGCCACGACTCCATTGCAGCGGCTCGAAGCTGGTGCGCTGAGCATTGCGGATCACTTCCAGGTGCTCCCGGAAAATGTCGCCCCGCTGATCCGGGTCGACATCAAATGCAGGGAACTCCACAGGTCTGTCACCCGAGGCGACACCCATAAGGAAGCGGCCGCCGCTCAACTGGTCCACGCTCGCAGCCGCCTTGGCCGTGTGCAGCGGATTGCGCAGCGGGATCGCTATCGACGCAGTCCCCAGTGCAATCGTCGACGTATGTGCTGCGATGAAGCCCAGATAGACCCAGGGATCAAAAACCTGGCCCACATCGCCGAAGCTGGGGTCGCGCAACGGTACGTCCCGGAACCAGAGTGCGGAGAAGCCCAGCGCTTCCGCACGACGGGCCAATTCGACCTGGTTGGACATCGTCGGCGTATCGCCCTGGAAGGCCTCGATGGGGAAAAACAGCCCCAGGCTCAGGTGGCCGGCCTTGAAGGTTCGACCGAACCCTTGGTGCTGTTGATAAGGGGTTGTACTTGGCTGATACATTGTCAGGCTCCTCTGGGTCTCAAGGTTTCCATCGCACGCGCGCAGCGCCACTGGCCGCGTCCGAAGCTGCGAACGCGGCCAGTACTGCCTTATGGCCGGTAAGAGGGGTAGTCGGTGTATCCCTTGTCAGTGCCGCCATACATCGTCGCTGGATCTACTGCGTTGAGCGGCCAGCCCTGGGCGATGCGCTCAGGCAGATCCGGGTTGGCGATGAAGGGACGGCCGAACGCGATCAGATCGCCCCAGCCCGCCTTGACCACGCGCACACCGCGCTCCACGGTGTATTTACCGGCATAAAGGATCTTGCCGCTGAAGTTGCTGCGCACATCATTTCGGAAGGTCTCGGGCAGCTCTGGCGCATTGTCCCAATCGGCCTCGGCAAGCGAGACATAGGCAATCCCGACCTGTTCGAGAACCTTGATGGCCTCGATATAGGTTTCATGGGGATCTTCCTCCACCAGTCCCAGATAGACGCGGTCTTCTTCGGTGCTGGCGAACAGCGGGGCAAATCGCACCCCGAGCCGTTCCTTGCCGACCACATCAGCAACGGCCTGTACCACCTCGCGCAGGAAGCGCAGACGGTTTTGCAGGGGGCCACCGTATTCATCAGTGCGCCGATTGGTGTGCGCGGAGATGAACTGATTGACGAGGTAGCCGTTGGCGCAGTGGAGTTCGACACCATCGAAGCCCGCATCAAGTGCATTGCGGGCCGCCTGGGCGTAAAGTTGTACCAACTCCTTAACTTCGGCGGTTGTCAGCGCACGCGGCACCGACGGCTCCGTAAGTGCGCCCTGGCCCGGGCCGGTTTCGACGAACACCTTGACGTTGTCGGCAACGATTGCCGATGGTGCGACGGGTGCCGCACCGCCGGGTTGCAGCGAGTTATGCGAAACACGCCCTACATGCCAGAGCTGCGCAAAGATGATGCCGCCTTCGGCATGCACTGCAGCCGTGACTTTGCGCCAGCCCTCAACCTGTTCCGGACTGTGGATGCCCGGCGTCCAGGCATACCCCTGGCCACGCGGCTCGATCTGCGTGCCTTCGGTGACCATGAAACCCGCCCCGGCCCGCTGACGGTAGTATTCGGCCATGAGGTCGTTCGGAATGTTGCCCGGCTGGGAACTGCGCGAGCGGGTCAGCGGCGGGAGCACGATCCGGTTTTTCAGGGTGTAAGGCCCCAACTGCGTGCTTTCAAACAGTATTTCTCTACTCATTTTAACACTCCTAAATATCCAGAAATCTCGATGTTATTTGGCAAAATTTTGGCGGTGAATCGAACTCAGAACACGCCGAACGGTGCTTCGTTCAGGCTGATGTAGATGTTCTTCTTTTGGCTGTACGCGTCCAGCACGGACTTGTGGGTTTCGCGGCCGAGACCGGACTTCTTGTAGCCGCCGAACGGTGCGTGGGCCCGAATGTCGTGGTAGGTGTTGACCCACATACGGCCGGTTTCGATGGCACGCGCCACGCGAATTGCGCGGTTGATGTCCTGGGTCCAGACGGCACCAGCGAGGCCGTAGTCGGAAGCATTGGCCAGCGCCACGACCTCATCCTCATCCTTGAACGACTGTACGGTGACGACCGGCCCGAAGATTTCCTCCTGGGCGACACGCATGTCGTTGCGCACATCAACGATGATCGTCGGCTTGATGAAGAAGCCAGCATCGTATTCGCCACCAGTCAGCCGCTCACCACCCGTGAGGATGCGAGCACCTTCTTCCTTGGCCAGCTCGATGTAGCCCATGATGCGGTCGGTCTGGATCTGGCTGACCTGGGCACCCATCTGCGTGTTGGGGTCGAGCGGATTGCCCACGCGAACCTTTTCAAAGCGCTCCTTGAGTTCGCCGACGAAGCGCTCATAGATCGATTCGTGCACGAACAGGCGGGAGCCGGCCTCGCAGACTTCACCCTGGTTCCACAGAATGCCAAGTGCAGCCGCCTCGACAGCCCGATCCCAGTTGGCATCAGGGAAGATGATGTTGGCCGACTTGCCGCCAAGCTCCAGCGTGGCCGGAATGATCCTCTTGGCTGCCGCGGCCGCCACGCCTTCACCGACACGCGTCGAGCCGGTGAAGGCGAGCTTGGCGACCTGGGGATGATCGAGAATCGCCTGGCCAACTTCCGTTCCCAGGCCAGTGACGACGTTGACCACGCCGGCTGGAAGCACCTTGGCGAAGATCTTTGCCAGTTCCAAAATCGTGACTGGCGTCATCTCTGATGGCTTGATCACCACCGTGTTGCCCATAGCAATCGCTGGGGCAATCTTCCAGGCAGCCATCAGCAGCGGGAAGTTCCAGGGGATGACTTGGCCTACCACGCCGAGTGGTTCGCTCAGCGTCAGACTCATCGTTTGGTGGTCAAGCATGGAAGCTTCATCCGAATGGCTGCGTATCGCACCGGCGAAGTAGCGGAAATGGTCGATGGCCAGCGGCACATCCACCCGGGCCTCACGGACCGGCTTGCCGACATCCATACTCTCAAACGCCACGAAACGCTCAGCATCGGCTTCGAGCAGATCAGCAATCTTCAGCAGCGCGTTGGCACGCTCAGCCGGAGAAGTCTTGCCCCAGGACTTGAATGCGCGGGCAGCCGCCTGGACAGCACGATCTACGTCTCCAGCCGTGCCACGCGGGATCTTGGTGAGGAATGCACCGGTGGCCGGGTTGGTACTGTCGATGGTCTCGCCACTTTCACCGTCAACCCATTGGTTGTCGATGAAATGACCGTAGTGGATGTCAGGTGCATGGTTTGAAGTGGTTTGGTTGTGTGTCAACACGATGAACTCCTTTGACTTGGGTGGGTGACATGGCTATCATAGCTACATTTCGGGATATGTCAATATCCAAATTGATAGATGTTCTGTGCCGTGCAGCGTACACAACTGCGCTCGCAGTCTTGCCCCGCTAATCCGATTTCCCATCCGATAAGGAGCTACATATGTTCAACGCCATCCTCATTGATAAAGACGATTCCGGTTACCACGCCAACTTGAGTACGCTGGACGAGGCCGTATTGCCCTTAGGCAACGTAACGGTAGAAGTGCAATGGAGCACGCTCAACTACAAGGATGCTCTTGCCATCACCGGCCAGGGCGGAGCCGTGGTTCGTCATTTCCCGATGGTGCCAGGCATAGATCTGGCTGGTACCGTGCTGCACAGCGACGACCCCGATTTCAGTACCGGCGATGCAGTGTTACTCAATGGCTGGGGCGTGGGCGAAAAGCACTGGGGCGGCTTGGCTCAACGCGCCCGGCTGCAAGGCGAATGGTTGATCCCGCTGCCGCACGGATTGGACGCACGCCAGGCGATGGCCATCGGTACGGCCGGCTATACCGCGATGCTGTGCGTGCTTGCGCTTGAGCGTCACGGCCTGCGTCCGGAACACGGCGAGGTGCTGGTTACAGGTGCCAACGGCGGTGTCGGCAGTTTCGCCATTGCTTTGCTGGCTCGCCTTGGCTATCACGTCGTCGCCTCCACGGGGCGGCCACAGGAATCCGACTATCTGCGAGCCTTGGGCGCAGAGACCATCATCGACCGCGCCACCCTCTCGCAACCCAGCAAGCCGCTGCAAGCCGAGCGCTGGGCAGCAGCAATCGACTCAGTCGGCAGTCACACGCTGGCCAACGTCTGCGCTGGTCTGCGCGCCGATGGTGCCGTGGCTGCTTGCGGCCTGGCCCAAGGCATGGATCTGCCGGCCACAGTAGCACCCTTCATCCTACGCGGCGTCAGCCTGCTCGGGATCAACAGCGTGACGCGTCCGAAAGCCGACCGTATCCAGGCCTGGTCACGACTGGTCAAAGATCTGGATTTCGTCCAACTCGATGCGATTACTCAGGAAATTGGATTAGGCGAGGCCATCGCTGCCTCCGAGGATCTACTCGCCGGCAAGGTGCGTGGGCGTCTGGTGGTGGATGTGAATCGCTGAGCAGCTCTGCACAAACCAGCGAATAGAGAGGAACAACATGGAGTTTCGACACCTGCGCTGCTTCCTGGCGGTCGCCGAAGAACTGCACTTTGCCCGTGCTGCCGAGCGACTGCATATTGAACAGTCGCCGCTGTCGCGCACCATCAAGGAACTGGAGGAAGATCTGGGTGAGCAGTTGTTCGTCCGCACTAGCCGCAGCACGCGGCTGACTCGTGCTGGCAAACTGTTTCTGGAGCATGTGCCGCGTGTTTTCACCGCCTTGCAGCAGGCGCGAGACAGCGTGAAGGCAGCTACCAATGGTTTCCATAGCCAGCTACGCATTGCACTGTCCGACGGCATCATGCCGTCACGTCTGCCGTCCTTGCTGGCGCTGTGTCGGCAGGAGGAGCCCGAGGTCGAGATTCGGCTGTTCGAGGTGCCGCTGTCGCAGCAGATCAAGGGACTGCACGACGATTTGTACGACGTGGGCTTTGCGCAGTCCGATGACGTTGGTGATGGACTCGTGGCTGAGGCGGCGTGGAGTGATCCGTTGATGGTGGCAGTGCCTGCACGGCACCCGCTGCTGAGACACAAGCGTATTCCATTGGAAGAAGTACTGCGCTATCCGCTGGTGCTCTGCGATCTGAATGTGTGTGAAGGACATGCCCGCCAGATTGAGCGTGTACTGCGCTGCTCAGACATGGAGCCGATGATTGCTGAGCGTGTGGCGTCTTACGACTTGATGATGGCGCTGGTATCAGCAGGCTTTGCTCTGGGAATTACTGGAGCGCCGCACATTGCGGCTCGCCGTGAATCTGGTGTGATTGCACGAGCGTTAACGGGGCGTTCTCCTTTGCTCACGACCTATGTACTACATCGAGTAGGTGAATCCTCCGATGTGCTGTTGCGCTTTATCGAACGAGTACTGGTACTCGAATCACCGGAAGGCGGCGGAGCCGTGCGCCCCTTCAAACCCGACCCCCAAGAGGAAGTCGAGCCATGACCATGAAGCTGATTACCCCGTTCTTGTTGGTTACTGCACTGGTAGCCTGCGGCCCGTCGGAGCCGCCGAAGCAGGAAGCCAATGTGCCAACCGTCGACGAACTGGCCGCCGATCCGGCACGCCTGAAGGAACTGCGCCGCCAGTGCAAGACCGAGCGCCCGACGATGGGCGACGTGCTGTGCAACCGCGTGGCCGAAGCCACGAACAAGCGCTTCTTCGGCGACGGCAAGGTACCTTACACGCCATCGGAAACGCCACCGAAGTTCTAACCGTTGGCGGCTTGCTGCATATCTTCGTTTTCTTTCTCGACACGCCGCAGCGCGCCCACGCCTGCGGCGTTTTTACTGGTTTCGTCCCTACATGAAACCATGTTTTTTGC
Source organism: Extensimonas vulgaris (assembly GCF_003337425.1). Classification (GTDB taxonomy): domain Bacteria; phylum Pseudomonadota; class Gammaproteobacteria; order Burkholderiales; family Burkholderiaceae_C; genus Extensimonas; species Extensimonas vulgaris. The sequence continues at coordinate 612,745 of NZ_QPJU01000001.1, read as the reverse complement.
ATCACCTTGCTGCCGATAACGGTCTTTGACCAGCACTGAACCGGCACCGATCCTGACGCCTGCGGCACGCCTTTGTGCCGCGTTTTCCACGGGGAATCAGCGCAGGAGAAATCGGAGGCCAAGGTATGCAGGCTCAAGGTGTGTTGTTCGGGCAGATCGCCGCCGTGTTCGGCATCGTGATCGCCGGTGTGTGGGGTGCCACGCAATGGACAGCCGCCGCCTTGGGCTACCAGCTACGCCTGGGCTCGCCCTGGTTCGACTTGTACGGCACGCCGGTCTATTACCCGTGGAAGCTGTTCGAGTGGTGGTTCTTCTTCGATGCCTACGCGCCGCAGGTGTTCGACACCGGCGGCATGATCGCGGCAAGCAGCGGCCTGCTGGCCGTGGCGGTCGCCATCGCAATGTCGGTGTGGCGCTCGCGTCAGGCGCGCAAGGTGACGACCTATGGCTCGGCCCGTTGGGCGGATGCTGCCGACATTCGCAAGGCTGGGCTGACGCAGCCTGCTGGCGTCTTTCTCGGCCAGCATGACGGCCACTACCTGCGGCACGAAGGGCCGGAACACGTCCTGACCTTTGCGCCCACGCGCTCGGGTAAAGGTGTCGGCCTGGTGGTGCCGACGCTCCTATCCTGGCCGGCCTCGGCCGTCATCCACGACATCAAGGGCGAGAACTGGCAGATCACCGCAGGCTGGCGTTCGCGTTTTTCGCATTGCCTGCTGTTCAACCCGACCGATGCGAAGTCGGCGGCCTACAACCCTCTGCTGGAGGTGCGGCGCGGCGCGCATGAAGTGCGCGACGTGCAGAACATCGCGGACATTCTGGTCGATCCCGAAGGCGCGCTGGAGCGGCGCAACCATTGGGAAAAGACCTCGCACGCGCTGCTGGTCGGGGCCATCCTGCATGTGCTCTACGCGGGCGAAGACAAGACGCTGCGCGGCGTCGCCAACTTCCTGTCCGACCCGGCCAGCCCGTTCGAGCTGACCTTGCACCGGATGATGACCACGCCGCACCTCGGCGATGGGCCGCATCCGGTCGTCGCATCGGCAGCGCGTGAAGTCCTCAACAAGAGCGACAACGAACGCTCGGGCGTGTTAAGCACCGCCATGTCGTTCCTCGGCCTGTACCGCGACCCGACCGTGGCCGAAGTCACCTCGCGCTGCGATTGGCGCATCGCCGACCTGATCGCGGCCGAGCATCCGGTGTCGCTGTACCTTGTGGTGCCGCCTTCGGACATTTCGCGGACGAAGCCGCTCATTCGCTTGATCCTCAACCAGATCGGGCGGCGCCTCACCGAATCGCTCGACGGCTCCGATGGCATCGAGCGCCGCCACAAGCTGCTGTTGATGCTTGACGAGTTCCCGGCGCTGGGGCGCCTGGACTTCTTCGAGACGGCGCTGGCCTTCATGGCGGGCTACGGCATCCGCAGCTTTCTCATCGCGCAGTCGCTCAACCAGATCGACAAGGCGTATGGGCAAAACCACTCCATCCTCGACAACTGCCATGTGCGCGTGACGTTCGCCACGAACGACGAGCGCACCGCCAAACGGATCTCCGAGACGCTGGGCACGGCCACCGAGCTGCGCGCCCAGCGCAACTACGCGGGCCACCGGCTCGCACCGTGGCTGGGCCACCTGATGGTGTCGCGCCAGGAAACCGCGCGCCCGCTGCTGACGCCGGGCGAAGTCATGCAGCTTCCACCCGACGAGGCCGTGGTGATGGTGTCCAGCGTGGCACCGATCAAGGCCAAGAAGCTGCGCTACTACGCGGACGCCAATTTCAAGCGCCGCGTGCTGCCGCCGCCCGCGCTAGCGGACGGGCAGTATGCCGACGCGCCGCCGGCACGCGCCGACGCCTGGAGCGGGCTGGCGATTCCTGCCGTGCCTGCCGCACCAGCCACGGCATCCGCCGATGGCCTGGAGAACTTGGGTACGGCCGACGACGGCGGCCCGCGCCGCCAGCCCGAGCTATCCGAAACCGTCGCCTACGACCCCGAATTGGCTGCGCCCGCGGCCGACCTCGGGCTGCTCGATGACGACGACGATTTGCCGCTTCCCCTCCCGCGCCAGCTTGATCCAGCCATGCAGCGCACGGCCCGGCTGGCTTCCCTCGACCCCAACGACGGAATCGAGCTATGAGCCACTACCGCCTCAACCTGTTCATCCAGCCGGAGCACGCCAAGCGGCTCGATGAGCTGGCCGCCAAGAAAGGCGTGTCCAAGTCATCCATCGTCGCGGCGGCGCTTGCATCGTGGCTGTCGCCCGATGCCGCCGACCAGCGCGAGGCAGCCATCGCCAAGCGGCTGGATCGCCTCTCGCGCCAGGCCGAGCGCATGGAGCGCGACCAGAACATCCAGATCGAGACGCTGGCGCTGTTCATTCGCTACTACCTCACGGTCAGCACGCCAGTCCCCGAAGCGCACCAAGAGGCCGCTCGCGCACAGGGCAAAGCGCGCTTCGAGCAGTTCGTTGAACAGTTGGGTCGCCACCTGCTGCGCGGGCGAAGCCTGGTGCGCGACGTGGTGGAGGAGCTGCATCCCGACCCGATGCGGTTGGAGGACGCGGCGGCAGCCGCGCAAGCGCAGGAGCGTGTGTCATGAGCGCCGTTCCGCAGTCCATGAGTGCCACGTCGCTCGACCGCCGCATCCAAATGCTGCGCACGGCGATGGGGCCGCTGATCGCCGCCGCGCTCGAAGACCCGGACGTGGTGGAGGTGATGCTGAATCCTGATCGCACCCTTTGGGTGGATCGGCTTTCCAGTGGACGCGCGCCGATGGGCGTGGAACTGCCCGAGGCGGACGGCGAGCGAATCATCCGCCTTGTCGCCGCCCACGTCGGCGCGGAAGTCCATCGCGGCCAGCCGCTGCTGTCCGCCGAGTTGCCCGAAACGGGCGAACGCTTCGAGGGCATCTTGCCGCCGGCCGCGCCGGGACCGGCCTTCGCGCTGCGCAAGCGCGCCATCGGCGTGATTCCGCTGGAGCGGTACGTCATCGACGGGATGATGACCAGCGCGCAGGCGGGCTTTCTCGTTCGCGCCGTCCGCGAGCGGCAGAACGTCTTGATCGCCGGCGCCACCAGCAGTGGCAAGACCACGCTTGCCAATGCGTTGCTGGCCGAAATCGCCGCCACCGGCGACCGCGTGCTGGTGCTCGAAGACACGGTGGAACTGCAATGCGCGGCCCGCGACCACGTTCCCCTGCGCACCCGCGCAGGCGTGGTGTCGATGACCGAACTGGTGCGCTCGTCCATGCGTCTGCGGCCGGATCGCGTCGTCGTCGGCGAGGTGCGCGGCGCCGAGGCGCTGGATCTCATCAAGGTGTGGGGCACGGGCCATCCGGGCGGCATCGCCACGATCCATGCCGGCTCCGCATTGGGCGCGCTGCTGCGCCTGGAGCAACTGATTCTCGAAGTGGCGGTGAACCCGCCGCGTGCGCTGATCGCAGAGGCGGTCAACGTGGTGATCCACATCGCCGGGCGCGGGCGCAAGCGCCGCATCGAGAGCATCGCCCGCGTCGTCGGCTTCGACGGCGTGGGCTACCGGCTGGTGGACTGGGAGGCGGACGCGCTGGAAACGCCGTTTCCCGAGCTGCCGCCACCTCCCGATGCCGCACCCGCTGCGGCGACTTCCCCATCCCCTGACTCACTTGGAGAACTGCCATGACGCAGATGATCGTTCCTGCTTTCCGTTTTTCTGCAAATCCGGCTTTGCGACTTGCGCGGCTGCGCTGCCTGGCCCGCCCTGCGGGGCAAGGGCCGCTGCTGGCTGCGCTGCTGCTGTTCCTGGCCGGAACCGCACAGGCCGCCGGTTCCTCGATGCCGTGGGAAGGCCCACTGCAATCCATCCTCGAATCCATCCAGGGGCCGGTAGCGCGCATCGTCGCGGTCATCATCATCATCGCCACGGGCCTCGCGCTTGCCTTCGGCGACACGTCGGGCGGCTTTCGCAAGCTGATCCAGATCGTCTTCGGTCTGTCCATCGCCTTCGCGGCTTCGAGCTTCTTCCTGTCGTTCTTCAGCTTCTCCGGCGGGGCCGTCGTATGAGTGCCCCAGACACCTTCGCGGACGGCTTCGAGGTGCCGCTGCATCGCTCGCTGACCGAGCCGATTCTGCTGGGCGGCGCACCGCGCACCGTGGCGATCGCCAACGGCACGCTGGCCGCCGCTGTCGGCCTGGGCCTGCAACTGTGGATTCCCGGCGTGGTGCTCTGGATCGTCGGCCATTCGCTGGCGGTGTGGGGTGCGCGCGTCGATCCGCAGTTCATGGCCGTGTTCGCGCGGCACATCAAACACCGCCCGCTGCTGGACGTGTGAGGGGAGGACGCCACGATGCTGAATCTCGCCGAATACCGCCAGCGCCCGGCCTTGCTTGCCGACTGGCTGCCCTGGGCCGGGCTGGTCGCACCGGGCGTCGTCTTGAACAAGGACGGCAGTTTCCAGCGCACGGCCCGGTTTCGCGGGCCTGACCTCGACAGCGCGACGCAAGGCGAGCTGGTCGCCACGTCGGCGCGGTTGAACAACGCGCTGCGCCGCATGGGATCGGGCTGGGCGCTATTCATTGAAGCCGAGCGCCGGCCTGCCGCCGATTATCCGCACTCGGAGTTTCCCGAGCCGCTTTCCTGGGTGGTGGAGGAAGAACGCCGGGCCGCCTTCGAGGAATCGGGCAATCACTTCGAGAGCGGCTATCACCTGACGCTGCTTTACCTGCCGCCGGAAGAATCCCGCGCCCGTGCAGCCAAGATGCTCTACGAGAACACGCCGACGAATGGCGTGGACTGGCGCGAGCGGCTGCAAGCCTTCGTCGCGGAAACGGATCGCGTCTTTGACCTGCTCGACGGCGTGATGCCGGAGATTGACTGGCTCGATGACGCGCAGACGCTGACCTACCTGCACGCGACCATCTCGACGCGGCGCTATCGCGTCGGCGTGCCCGAAGTGCCGTTCCACATCGACGCGCTGCTGACCGACTCGCCGCTGGTCGGTGGCCTGGCGCCCATGCTGGGCGACCAGCACCTGCGCGTGGTGTCGGTGCGGGGCTTCCCGACCTCGACCTGGCCGGGGATTCTGGACGACCTCAACCGCCTTGGCTTTGCGTACCGCTGGAGCACGCGCTTTCTCTGCCTCGACAAAGCCGAGGCGGAAAGAGAACTCGCCCGCCTGCGCCGCCAGTGGTTCGCCAAGCGCAAGAACGTCATCGCGCTGCTACGCGAAACGATCTTCCAGCAGGAAAGCCCGCTGGTCGATACCGACGCCAACAACAACGCCGCCGACGCCGACGCTGCCTTGCAGGAGCTGGGCAGCGATCAAGTTGCCTTCGGCTATCTGACGGCGACCGTCACCGTCACGGACGAGGACGCCGCCGTCGCAGACGAGAAGCTGCGCATGGTGGAGCGCGCCATCCAGGGCCGGGGCTTCGTCACCATCCCCGAAACGCTCAATGCCGTGGATGCCTGGCTGTCTTCGATCCCTGGCAACGCCTATGCGAACGTGCGCCAGCCCATCGTCTCGACGCTGAACCTGGCGCACATGATGCCGGTGTCGGCGGTATGGGCCGGGCCAGAGAAGAACGACCACCTCGACGGCCCGCCGCTGATCGTCACGCGCACCGATGGCGCGACGCCGTTCCGGCTGGTGACGCACATCGGCGACGTGGGCCACACGCTGGTCGCAGGTCCAACCGGCATGGGCAAGTCGGTCTTGCTCGCCACGCTGGCGATGCAGTTCCGCCGCTATCGCGGCTCGCGCATCTTCGCCTTCGACATGGGCCGCTCCATGCGGGCCGCCATCCTCGGCCTGGGCGGCGAACACTACGACCTGGGCACGGATGGCGAAATCGCCTTCCAGCCGCTCGCGCGCATCGACCGCGAGGGCTACCGCACCTGGGCCGCTGAATGGATCGAAGGCCGCTTGCTGCACGAAGGCGTGGCGGTCGGCCCCGATGAGAAAGCGGCCATCTGGTCGGCGCTGGGAAGTCTCGCCGGTGCGCCGCTGGAGCAGCGCACGATGACGGGGCTTTCCGTGCTGCTGCAATCGAACGCGCTGCGGCAGGCGCTGTCGCCTTACGTGCTCGGCGGCGCCCACGGCAAGCTGCTGGACGCCGATCACGATCGGATGGGCATGGCCGACGTGCAGTGCTTCGAGATGGAGGAGTTGATGCACAGCAAGGCCGCCGTCATGGCCGTGCTGCATTACCTCTTTGCGCGTTTCGATGAACGCTTCGACGGTGCGCCCACGCTGCTGATCCTCGATGAAGCCTGGCTGTTCCTCGATGACCCGGCGTTTGCCGCGCGTATCCGCCAGTGGCTCAAGACGCTGCGCAAGAAGAACGTCAGCGTCATCTTCGCCACGCAGAGCCTCGCCGACATCAAGGATTCGAGCATCGCGCCCGCGATCATCGAGAGCTGCGCGAGTCGGATTTTCTTGCCCAACCCGCAGGCCACCGAACCGCAGATTCGCACGATCTACGAGGGCTTCGGCCTCAACAGGCGGCAGATCGAAATCGTCGCCACCGCGCAGCCCAAGCGCGACTACTACTACCAATCCCGGCTCGGCAACCGCCTGTTCGACCTCGACCTGGGGCCGGCGGCGCTGGCCTTCGCGGGCGCATCCACGCCGCAAGACCAGCGCGACATAGACCGCGTGCTGCTGGACGCCGGCGTGCCCGGCTTCGCGGGCGCCTGGCTGCGCCATCGCGGCCTCGATTGGGCGGCCGACCTGCTGCCCTCGTTCCCCGGCCTCGCGCCGGATTCCCTCCGTACCGCCGACCACTCATAGGAGAACCAGCCATGAAGATCCGTGCGCTTTCCATTTCGCTTGCTGCCGCACTGTCGCTGACGATATTGACGCCTTCACCAGCATTGGCCTGGCGCATCGTCTTTGATCCGAGCAACTATGTGCAAAACACGCTGACCGCGATCCGCACGCTAGAGCAGATCAACAACCAGATTCGTCAGCTCCAAAACGAAGCGCAGATGCTGATGAACCAGGCGCGCAACCTCGCCAGCCTGCCGTCCAGCGTGGTGAACCAGTTGCGCGCCAACCTGGCGACGACCGAGCGGCTGATCGCCCAGGCCAGAGGCCTGGCCTACGACGTGACGAATCTGGATCGGGAGTTCGCACGTCTGTATCCCGAGCAGTACGCCGCCACCGTCAGCGGCGACCAGATGGTCCGCGACACGCAGGAGCGTTGGCGGAACACGCTCAACGGCTTGCAGACCACCATGCAGATGCAGGCGCAGGTGTCGCAGAACCTGGGCGAAGACGAAAGCGTGCTGGCCGATCTCGTGGGCAAGAGCCAGTCGGCCCAAGGCGCGCTCCAAGCCATGCAGGCCATGAACCAGTTGCTGGCCTTGCAGGCCAAGCAGTCGATCCAAGCGCAGCGGCTTCAGATCACGCAAGACCGTGCGGCCTCGCTGGAGCTGGCGCGGCAGGCGGCGGCCACGGAGCGCGCCCGCGAGGTGCGGCGGCGCTTCCTGGGTGACGGCACGCCGTACACACCGCAGTCCGTGAACTTCTACGGCAACTGACGGGAGGCCGCCATGCGATGCGTCCTCGTCCTGTGTACCGCGCTGCTGGCCGCTTGCGGCGAGCAGCCGGTCGGCCACCTTGCGGATGCCCTGGCCGCCGATCCAGTGCGGCTCAAGGCGTTGCGCGAGCAATGCACGGCCCATCCACGACAGGTCATGCAGGCCACGGGCGAGGACGCTTGCCGTGCCGCCGCCGAAGCCTTCCGGCGGCGCTTCTTCTCCGGCCGGGCCGGGCCGGATGAATACCAGACGCTGGCCGACCTGCCGCCGATCCCGCCGAGCTTCGAGGAACCGGCCGATGACATGGCGGCGGCCGTTCCCGCCGAACCGGAGGACACGCCATGAATGACGTGACCATCATCGACCAATTCCTCAACACCTTTGCCGCTTATATCGACTCGGGTTTCGGGCTGCTGCGGGGCGAAGTGGCGTTCCTCACGGCCACGCTGATCGTCATCGACATGACGATCGTCGGCCTGTATTGGGCCATGAGCCATGCCACCGGCCAGGGCGAGGACGTGATCGCCAAGCTGCTGCGCAAGGTGCTCTACGTCGGTGCCTTCGCCTACATCATCAATAACTTCAACTGGCTGGCCAGCATCGTGTTCCGCTCGTTTGCGGGATTGGGCATCACCGCCACCGGCTCGGCCATCACGATGGAGAACTTCTTGCAGCCGGGCCGGCTGGCGAAAACCGGCATCGACGCTGGAGCGCCGATTCTGGAGCAGATCGGCGAGATGGCGGGCTTTCCCGAAGTGTTCGTGAACCTCGACCCCATCGTGGTGATGTTCCTCGCGTGGCTGGTCGTGGTCTTGTGCTTCTTCGTGCTGGCGATCCAACTGTTCATCACGCTGATCGAGTTCAAGCTGAACACGCTCGCCGGATTCGTGCTGGTGCCATTCGCGCTCTGGAACAAGACCGCGTTCCTCGCCGAAAAGGTCTTGGGCAACGTGGTGGCCTCCGGCGTCAAGGTTCTGGTGCTGGCCGTGATCGTCGGTATCGGCTCGGGCTTGTTCGCTCAGTTCCAAGTCCATCCCGCCGAGCCGTCCATCGACCACGCACTGGTCATCATGCTGGCCTCGCTCACCTTGCTGGCGCTCGGGATCTTCGGCCCCGGCATCGCCACGGGCCTCGTCTCCGGTGCGCCGCAACTCGGCGCGGGCGCAATGGCCGGTGCTGCAGTCGGCGCTGCCGGCACGGCCGTCGCCATCGGCGCCGCCGCGACGGGCGTGGGTGGCGCCGTGGCTGCTGGCGCGCGCATGGCCCCGGCCGCCGCCAAGCTGGCCGGCAGCGGTGCGCGCGCCGCTACGTCGGCGGCCAGCAGTGCGAAGTCGGCGTTTCAGGCCGGTTCCGCCGCCGCTGGCGGCGGCGCGAAGGGCGCGATGGCGGGCCTGGGCAACGTCGCCAAGACCGGCGCGCAGGCAGCCGGGCGAGGCGCGGCATCCCGCGCCTCCGCTGCCGGGCAGCGCATGGCCGCTCCCTTCCGCGCTGGCTGGAATGGCGCTGCTGCCGATGGCAGTGCGGCATCCGGTCAGGGTGGCGCAGGCGAGGCCGCAGCCAGCGCCGCTACCGCACAGAAACAGGAACAGCCCGCTTGGGCCAAACGCCTGCATCGCCGCCAGCAACTCACCCATGCCGCGACCACCACCGCCCACACGCTACGCGGTGGCGATGGCGGCGGCTCCGGCCAGGGGCCGAGCCTGCGCGATTCCGATTCATAAGGAGAACTGACCATGCGATTCAAGAAACCGCAGGTGCGCTATGCCGACACGCCGCAGCCTGCCACGCCGTACCAAGCTGCCGGCCAGGTGTGGGACGAGCGCATCGGCTCGCCGCGCGTGCAGGCGAAGAACTGGCGCCTCATGGCCTTCGGCTGCCTGACGCTCGCGTTGCTGATGGCTGGCGGCCTGGTGTGGCGCTCGGCGCAGTCCTTCGTGACGCCCTACGTCGTGGAGGTGGACAACGCGGGCCAGGTGCGCGCCGTGGGCGAAGCCGCCACGCCGTACCGGCCCAACGATGCGCAGACCGCGCACCACATCGCGCGCTTCGTGACGCTGGTGCGCTCGCTGTCCATCGACCCCATCGTCGTCCGCCAGAACTGGCTGGACGCCTACGACTACACGACCGACAAGGGCGCGGCCGTGCTCAACGACTACGCGCGGGTCAACGACCCGTTCGCGCGCATCGGCAAGGAGTCGGTGACGGTACAGATCACCAGCGTCGTGCGCGCCAGCGACACGTCTTTCAACGTGCGCTGGACGGAACGCCGCTACGTCAACGGCGCCGCGGCGGGCTTGGAGCGGTGGACGGCCGTGGTGTCCATCGTGCTCCAGCCGCCGCGCACCGAAGAACGCCTGCGCAAGAACCCCCTGGGCATCTACGTCAACGGCCTGTCGTGGAGCCGCGAACTGGATTCTTCCGAAGGAGCCAAGCCATGAATGATCTTTTCCGTAAATCCGCTTTGCCGGCGATCCTGCTCGCCCTCGCGGGCTGCGCCTCGCAGGGCAAGCCACCGCCAACCATCTCGCTCGATGAGCCGGTGCAGGCGCAGCCGCTGCCGGAGCCGCCCGCGCCGGTGGAAGTGGTGGCCGTGCCCGAGGTGCTGCCAATGCCGGCGCAGTTGAAGCCGCTCGAGGACGCCAAACCCGCGCCGGAGCCGGCCGACGAGAAGGTGCGCGTCTCGCGCGCCAATGCCGAGGCCCGCGTCGCGCCCACGCGCGAGGGCTACGTCAATGCGATTCAGGTCTGGCCCTTCACCGATGGCGCGCTGTATCAGGTCTATGCGGCCGTCGGCCGTGTGACCGTGGTTTCGCTCCAGCCGGGCGAGGAACTGGTGACGGTGGCCGCCGGCGATACCGTGCGCTGGATCGTGGGCGACACGTCCAGCGGTAGCGGTGCCGACCTGCGCGTGAACGTGCTGGTCAAGCCGATCCGCTCGGGCCTCAAGACCAATCTCGTCATTACCACCAGCCGCAGGACGTACCTGCTGGAGCTGGCTTCGACGGAGAAGACGTGGATGGCGTCCGTGTCCTGGGAGTATCCGCGCGACCGGATGCTGGCCTTGCAGCGTCAGGCGCAGGCGGCCAATGCCGCCGCGCCTGTCGATACCGGGCTGGCGCTGGAGAACCTGCGCTTCCGCTACGCGATCAGCGGCAGCAATACGCCCTGGAAGCCGCTGCGTGCGTTCGATGACGGCGAAAAGGTCTATATCCAGTTTCCGGCGGGCATCGCGCAAGGCGAGCTGCCGCCGCTGTTTGTCATCGGCGCGCAGGGCGACGGGCAACTGGTGAACTACCGCTTCCGCTCGCCGTACTACATCGTGGATCGGCTGTTCGGCGCGGCCGAACTGCGCCTGGGCGGTGACAAGGGCGACGTGGTGCGGATCGAGCGCACGGATGGCGTGGCACGGAGGAACTGACCATGAGCCAGGACAACACCCCCGACCTCGCCACGCCGCAGGCGGGCAAGGTCGCGCCCGAGGCGGTGGCGCTGCGCGCCCAGCCGCGCCCGGTCACGCGCCTAAACCGGCGCACGCTGGCCATCCTCGTCGGCGGCCTGTCGGTCGCCGTGCTTGGGGCCACGATCTGGTCATTGCAGCCGCAGCGGCGTGGCGCGGGCGAGCAGACCGAGCTTTACAACGTGGATCGTGTCTCGAAGTCCGAAGGGCTGGACGGCCTGCCGGCCGACTACTCGAAGCTGCCGCCGAAGGTGCCCGAGCTGGGGCCGCCGCTGCCGGGCGACCTCGGCCCGGCCATCGTGAACTCGCAGCAGCCAGCCGTGGCCGCCTACGCGGCCCCCGGCCACGATCCCAACGACGCCTTGCGCAAGGAAGCGGAGGCCGCTGCGGCTTCGTCGGTGTTCTTCCGCTCGGGTGGTCAAGCCGCGGCCACGGTGGCGCAGGCAGCGCCGGGCGTACCTGGCGTGGCAAGCACGCTCGCGGCCTTCGATCCGCTCGCCGCCGGGCCGGCCTCGACGGCGGCCCAGCCCGCCGACCCGACCGCCGTGCAGAACCGGCAAGACCAGAAAGAGGCGTTCCTGAAAGCCGGTTCTACGGAAACCCGTAATTCCGGCAATCTGGCGCTGCCGACGTCGCCGTATCAGGTCATGGCTGGAACGGTGATCGCCGGGGCGCTGGTGACGGGCATCAAGTCGGACTTGCCGGGCGATGTGATCGCCACCGTCACGGAGCCGGTCTATGACACGGCCACGGGCAAGTTCCTGCTGATCCCGCAGGGATCGCGCATCCTGGGCAAATACAACAGCCAGGTCAGCTATGGGCAGAGCCGCGTGCAAGTGGTGTGGAACCGGATCATCCTGCCGGACACGTCATCGCTGACGCTCGACAACCTCGTGGGCACTGACCCGGCCGGCTACGCGGGCCTGGAAGACGACGTGGACTGGCACTGGAAGCGCATCTTTGCCGGTGCGGTGCTGACGACGCTGCTGGGCGTCGGCGCCGAGCTGGCCGCGCCGGAGAACCGCCAGGACGGCAACCGCATCGTCATCGCCGGGCGCGACAGCGCCCAGGACAGCATCAATCAGGTCGGGCAAGAGATCACCCGGCGCAACATGAACATCCAGCCGACGTTGACGGCACGGCCGGGCTTGCCGGTTCGGGTGATCGTGGCGCGCGACCTCGTGTTGCGTCCTTACCAACCCATGTTCTATCAGCTTGGAGGTGCGCGATGAGTACCGCCCGAAAACTCCGCCTCGGCCCGTTGCCGTCCAGCGGTAGCACGAAGCTGACGTTCACCTGCCCGGCCAGCCTGAAAGCCGACCTGGACGCCTACGCCGCGCTGCACGCGCAGGCGTATGGCGAGGCCGTCGATGCAACGACGTTGATCCCGCACATGCTGGAGGCGTTCATTGCTGGGGATCGAGGATTCCGGCGGGGCAGGGGAGACGACACCCGATCGTCTTCCCGCACGGCTGCGCCGAAGGGATGAGATTTTGAATATGTTGCCGTTGTCGTATCCAAACTACGACTGGGTTCGCCATATCAAATTGACTTCCGCTTGGGAAAGTTGTAAAAATCGTAGTATGACTACGACTAATTCAAGCAAGCTAAACGCGCTCTACACCCGGCTGGCACCGGGAGCGCCGCTGACCTCGGAGGACTTGGCGGCGTTGGGCATCTCTGCCGACCTGGCCGTTCACTACGTCCGGGCAGGGTGGCTGACGCGCTTGGCGCGGGGGGTTTTCTGCCGCCCGAACGATTCCCCGGCGCTCCATTCCAGCCTGCTGCTGTTGCAGCGCCAATTCGAGGGGCTGCACGTCGGCGGCAAGTCGGCGCTGGACTGGTACGGCGTGCGCCAGTACGTGCCGCAGCAGCCGGTGCTGCATCTGTATGGCTGGAAGGCTGCACGCTTGCCGGAATGGTTCACCGAACGCTTCCCGGCCGAGTACCACCGCAAGCGCCTGTTCGATGAGCAGCCGGACGCCATGCTGCACGTCGGCCCGTTTGAGAAGCGCGGCGGGGCGCCGCAGGTGTCGGCGCCGGAGCGCGCCTTGCTGGAACTGTTGAGCGAGGTTGGCGTGCGCCAGCCCTTGCAGGAAGCCCGCGAACTCGTCGAAGGCGCGTACAGCCTGCGTGCCGATGTGCTGCGCGAGCTGTTGCAGCACTGCACGAACGTCAAGACCGTGCGGCTGTGCCTGCAACTCGGCCGCGAGGCGTCATTGCCCTGGGTGGCCAAGCTCGACTCGGCCTCGCTGCCGACGGGCAGCGAGCGGCCTTGGGTGTCTCGGTCGGCCGACGGCCTGCTGGTGCTCAAGCCATGAACCAGACCTATCTCGATACCGCGCGCCTGCTGACGCAGGTGGCGCCACTGGTGTTCGTGGATGACACCTTCGCCTTGAAGGGCGGCACGGCGATCAATCTGTTCGTGCGCGACATGCCGCGTCTGTCGGTCGATCTCGATCTGGTTTTTCCCGATCACACGCTGCCGCGCGACGAGGCGTTGGCGCGCATCAACGAGGCCATCCGGCAGGCTGCTGAGCGGCTGAAGAAGCGGGGATTTCAGACGCACGCGCCTGCTGCGGCAGTAGGGGAGACGAAGCTGCTGGTGCGTCGCGGCTCGATTCAGGTCAAGGTCGAAGTCAACTTCGTCATGCGCGGCACGGTTCAGCCGGTGCGCCGCGCTTCGCTGACGCCGGTTGCCCGCGACGTGTTGATGGCCGATCTGGAGATTCCGGTGGTGTCGCTGGAGGACGTGTACGGCGGCAAGCTGGTGGCGGCACTGGATCGGCAACACCCACGCGACCTGTTCGACGTGATGCAGCTCTTTGCGCATGAGGGCATCACGCCTGGCATCCGGCGTGCCTTCGTGGTCTATCTGTCCAGCAGCAATCGGCCGATCCATGAAGTGCTGTTCACGCCGTTGCGAGACATCCGGCACGACTACGAGCACAACTTCCAAGGCATGACGGCCGAGCCCGTGCCGCTCGATGCACTGCTTGCTGCCCGCGAGCGCATGGTGCGCGAAATCCATCAGGGCTTGGACGACGACGAGCGGCGCTTCCTGCTGTCGCTGGCCGCCGGTACGCCGGAGTGGTCATTGCTGGGCATCGCGCACCTCGAACATCTGCCGGGCATCCGCTGGAAGCTGCGCAACCTGGCGCAGTTGCAGAAGGTCGATGCGAGGAAGTTTGGCGAGCAGGCTGACCTGCTCGCCAAGCAGCTATCTGCGCTATGCTAGAAGGCGATTGATGATGGTGCCGCCAGCGTCGTCACCCCGCTAATCGCCCCATCTCCCGCGCCAGCAAAAGATGTCCGATGCAGACGGTAAAGACGACGGTAAGGCCCCATTTCGATCATCGCAAATCCCTTTAACCACGCGGACTTACGTGATTCATTGATGACCGAGTGGGAATGATCCCGCGTCTGGCAGTGGCTGGCACCAGCAGGCACTAAAACAACTCTAAGCCCGCGATTTTGCGGGCTTTTTTCATTATTGGAGTGGCACTGATTGGCGCCTTCTGGCACGTCCAAGCAGACTTTTTTCATGGCATTCTGAATGGTACTATGTGTCATCGATGCCATGATTGAGGTCAATACTATGCCATGAAGCAACAGGAGGTGAAGGTAGCAGCTCCGGCCGAGCAGGATCAGGCGCGGCGGGTGTTGGCTGGACGATTACAAGAAGCGCGACAAGTATTGGGCAAAGGGGGATCGCTTTGAAAGCTTCGCTTCGACAAATTCGTGGGCCTTGGGATGACGGGTGGGTGCTGGACAAGCACACCCTGCAAAGCGTTTATCTTGGTGATGACGAACATGGCCATGCGCGCTTTGATACGACCCGCACCGAGGTTGGCGAGGCCACGTATCAACTCAAGTACCGCAGCGATTGGGCGCAGGTTAAGCCGCTCGCGCAGGCCATTGCCGAGCACATCTACCCGAAGCTGGCCAACGTGGGGTTCATCGTCTCGATGCCGGCATCGAATCAGCGCCATCGGCAGCCTGTCACCGAAGTAGCCAATGAGCTGGGTGCGCTGGTGAAGGTGCCTGTCTTCGACGGCCTGCTGGTGAAAGCTGCGAATGGGAAGTCCCTCAAGGACCTGCACACCAAGGATGAGAAGATCGAAGCGATCGGCGACAGCTTCAGCGTGACCGATGGTATCCAAGGCAATGGTCCCTGGAACGTGCTCGTCGTCGATGACTTGTTCCACACCGGGGCGTCAATGGAGGCCGCTTGCAAAGTGCTGCGTGCGTACCCCAAGGTACGGAAGATCTACGTAGCCGCACTGACTTGGAGATGAAGATGACTACGCGAGTTTTCATTGCTGGTTCGATGAACATTAAGCACCTTGATCCGAAGGTCAAGGAGCGAATCGACAACATCGTTGCCCAAGACTTTGAGGTGGTGGTGGGCGATGCTGACGGAGCCGACACCTCGATCCAGCAGTATCTGGTCAACCACGGTACGACGAGGGCAATCGTTTTCTGTAGCGGTGAGCGGCCCAGAAACAATGTAGGGCATTGGCCTGTTCAATGCGTCGAGACAAGTCACTCCCAGGGATCGCGTGCGTTCTTCACCGCCAAAGACATCCGCATGGCCGAGGTTGCTGACATCGGATTGATGATCTGGGACGCCAAGAGCACGGGTACTCTCAGCAACGTCATCGAACTTTTGGCTCGGAAGAAGAAATCTGTCGTATTTGTGAATAAGGCTAAGGTCTTCAAGAACATCGCCACAGTTGAACAGCTCGAAGATCTACTGTCTTTCATGTCGGAACATGCCAAGCAGAAGGCCGACGAGAAGATTAGGCTGTTTGCTCGGATCGACGCACTGAAGCACGAACAGATTCAGATGTTTGCATGAGTGGAAAGAGGGGCAGAGCCGGATTCAGATCGGGCAAGTTCCAGAGTACGATATACAACTCTGCGAATTCCAGCGGGCGAACAATATTAAGCGCGCTTCGGAGGTATAGGTGAAGATCGAACAAGGCATCTTGATTCCAGCCACTCTGACACCTGTAGGTGAGGGTATTACAGGTGCGAGTTACGCAATCGTGGTGATCGCAGGCCTTTCGCAAAGATGCGTAGTCAAAAGAGCTGGAGATCGCGAAATTGCCGCGGAATGCTTATGCGCATTGCTTGGCAATGCTCTGGGGCTACCGACTTTGGTTCCTGTCGTGGTCACCGATCCCCGCGATAACACCTTATGGTTTGGTGCCCGCGAAGTCGGCTATCCCAGCTTGTCCAGCCGACTACGGATCGGTACACATGCGGATGCTCTCCAGATGCAGGCCCTGGCCTCCATTCTTTCGGCATGGTCTCAAGTTGGGCAAGTTATTTCTTTTGACGAACTGATAGTGAACGGCGACCGCAACCCTGGAAACGTGCTCTGGAACGGTATTCAGTTCACCATCATCGATCATGAGAGAACCTTGGGAATCAAACCGATGCAACTGAACAAGCTAGCGTTTTTTGCAACCAACCAGTTTCAGCCACAGTTGGTAGCGAGCGTTCAAAGTGCAGGCACTAGCGCTGCGTTGGCGCAGCAAGCATTGCTTGGAGTAGGTTCAACCGTGTGGCAAATGATTGAGGCTGAGTTTGCTGCGGTTCCATCAGTTATCGGGCAGCATTGTGTGACTTTTAGTGGGCTTGCGCGGTCTAATTTAGGCTCACTCGCTGCCAACACAGCCAATGCGATGACTCCTATGTTCGCGAGGCAACAGCCATGACCACACTTTCTGCGTTTGTAGACAACAACGCCCGATATAGCGTGATCGGATGGGAGCCTGTGCCGGGATCAGGTGAACGCATTAATGTCGCGGCGCTGTGCGAGTTTGACGGGCGCTATATCGCGAAATCCCTTGTTCGAGAAGATGTGCTGCGATGCATGTATGGCGCGGCTGGTGACGGTGTTGTCCATATGGTGGGCGGGATGATGGATGCGCTGTCTGCGGTCGCGCATGGTCATGGGCTGGAGGCTGCCCTTGCGTCGATTCCGCTTAGCAATTTTTCTATGTCCTCGCCGCGTGCTACATGGGCGAGCAACGAAAACGACCTGTTGCGGCAAATTGTGTTAATGAATTGCAGCCTGAGCGTAATTGCTGATGAGCCATTGCCAACCAGTGATGATCTTCCAACGCCAGAGAGAGAAGTTAATCAGCAGTGGACAACGAAGGTGAAGGAGGCAATCCAAGTGTTGCGTCCTGACTTGAGTATGTATTTCAACCGTGAGGCGGTTTTGGTCGATGGCGGTGTTCCAGTTCGGTTTGCCATTCTCACTCAACGCCTCGCGGCACAGTTCGGCTTATTGAGGCCATCGCAGCAGAACCAGGGGATGGAGGACGCCAGAGCGAAGATGTGGAAATTGGCTCTGGCAAAGGAGCGGAATCCTGCGTTAACAGCCACCCTGCTGTTTGGTACACCCAGCGAGGAAGACATAACGCTCAGCGACAAGCAAAGATATCGCCTGAAGTCCAATGTTGGGGAACTACAGCAGGAAGCAGCGCATCGGAATGTTGACTTCAGTGAGGTGCACACTGTTCCTGCTGCCGCTGCCAGAGTAGTAGAACTGGCTTAAATTGGTTGCCGACGGCCGTCATGGTATTTTTCGTGGTACTGATGAGATGTGTGATCGTAAGTTGCTGATGTTAAATGAGTTTTTTCTGTTATCAACAATCGAGTGGGAGTGAGGCAGCTTTTTTGATCATGCCCCGGGCAAATCTTGAGTGCCCTGGCCTTGCATCACCGAGTTCGCTTTGGCAGCCGTTCGGCCGCGCATCGACGCGTACCTGCAACGCGCCCATCCGCCGCCGCGCACGACGCTGCCGCCTTTGGAGCTGCAGGAGGCGCGCTGAATCTCCTCGCGGCCTTGTGGGTCAACGGGGCCGCTCGTTCCCGTAGGTCTTCACAAGATAGTCGACGATATCCGGGATGTCGCTCTCTTGTATGGGCGCGTTGAAGACGTTTTTCATGCGCTTGACCATTGCTTCCCAATAGGGTCTGGCAGCGGTTGGCGGCTGATAGACGATGTACTCGGCCGAGTGGCAGGCAGCGCAGACGGCAGTCTTGGCGAAGCCGGGGTGCGCGCTCGGTTGGAGGAATACGGTATCGGCTGGGGCCTGGTAGGTTTTGGTGACGGCTTGTGCGAGCAGTGGCGCGGCGCCCGTTCCGAGTACGGCGGCTGACAAAAGCGTGGTGCGCAGGAAAGCATGCATTACTTTGCTCCTCTTCTTTTTCTTTCAGGGCAGTCCATCAGACCGCGTTTACTTTGACGGACTCAACCACGTTGCGCATATAGCCTGCTGGTTGCCATAGCGCCTGCATGGGCTGGCTTTGCCCAGAACGATTCCAGGCGCGCACGCGCAGGTCGTACGAGCCTTTTTCGGGCGTAAAGCCGAACTTGAATTCGCGGAACGAATAACGTCCGATGTCTTCGCCCAGACGGGCCTGGCGCCAGTTTTGTCCCCCATCGAGCGAATATGCGACTTCCCGAATGCCTTGACCGCCATCGAAAGCGATGCCGCGCACTTCCAGGGGCGCTCCGGCGCGGATTTGCTCGCCGTCCTGCAGCGAAGTGATGAAGGAGCGTACGTTCATACGCCCGATCGGTCGCGTCGATGGGGGCGTTTTGCCGGGATCGACGCAAGCGCAGTCGTTGTTTGGAATGCGGTAGGCGGTCTTCATCCAAAAACCATCGAATTCATGATCGATGATGCGGATTTCGGAAAGGTGCTTGATCCAATAAGTGCCGTAATAGCCAGGCACGACCAGAACTACCGGAAAACCATTGAGATAGGGCAGATCGGCGCCGTTCATCTGGTAGGCCACCATCACCTCGCCGTCGAGCGCATGGTCGATCTCGAGCGCTTTGACGAAATCTCCCCCGCCCATCAGGGGGTAATCCAAACCGTCGAACGTCACATAGCGCGCTGCACCGCTCACATTGGCTTGGGCCAAGATGTCCTTGAGAGGCACACCGAGCCAGCGTGCATTGCCCATCGCGCCGTTGCCGAGTTGTCCGCCCGTGACGCGAGGCTCGAAAAAGGCACGGCTGTTGCCTGAGCATTGTTTCACGGCGACGAGCTCGACAGGTCGAAATTGCGTCTTGAGCGCTTGCATGGTGAGCTCGAACGGCTTGCCACAGGCATTGCCGCCGATTTTGATGACGTGTTTGTCGCCGTCGATGGCCGGAGGCAGGCCGTTGTGGTGATAGCGCACGAAAAAGGCGTCATTCGGCGTCAGCAGCCCTTCATTGAAGACGCTGAATGGCGTTTCAAGTTGTGGGGGCCGCGTCGTCAGCACGATCAGTTCGCGCTTTTCCGGAAAGGCGATGAGGTGCCGCCGTCCATTGGCAAAAGGCATTTCCACGGTTTTGGCGGCATGGGCCGTGCCTGCCAATGCGCTCAGCCCGATGCCACCCACGGTGGCAGAAAGCCATTGTCTGCGTGACAGTTTTTGCATGTTTGCTCCTTTTTTCTAAGCACGACGGTGCAGTCCGCGTGGTGTTTTGTAGGAAACAAATACTAGCACCCAACGACAAAATGCGCACAGACCTGGGCCACTAGGAGCCTGTCGGACTTTGGAATAGTCGGCTGTGAATCCGGAAAAAACTGGCCTCGCTGCGGCACCTTCTCGCTTTCGACGCCCAAAGTCCGACAGGCTGCTAGCCGACGTGCACTTTGGCCGATCGACACGCTTGGTTACAGACTCGCGGCGCGAATGGGTGTTTTCCGCAGCGTCGGGTGGGGTGAATTTGGGTAGAGTGGCTGCTGGGACAACAATCGTTTACTGAGGAGAACCGCAATGGGTCAGAAAGTCGCATACGTCACTGGAGGCATGGGGGGCATTGGCACGGCCATTTGCCAGCGTTTGTTCAAGGATGGCTTCAAGGTCATCGCGGGCTGCGGGCCGACGCGCGACCACGCCAAATGGGTGGCCGAGCAAAAAGCGCTGGGCTACACGTTTTACGCCTCCGTGGGTAACGTGAGCAACTGGGATTCGACGGTGGAAGCCTTTGACAAGGCCAAGGCCCAACACGGCAGCATAGACGTGCTCGTGAACAACGCCGGCATCACGCGCGACCGCATGTTCCTCAAGATGACGCGCGAGGATTGGGACGCGGTGATCGAAACCAACCTCAACAGCCTGTTCAACGTGACCAAGCAGGTCGTGGGCGACATGGTCGAAAAAGGCTGGGGCCGCATCATCAACATCAGCAGCGTGAACGGCGAAAAGGGCCAGGCCGGGCAGACCAACTATTCGGCGGCCAAGGCCGGCATGCACGGTTTCACGATGGCGCTGGCGCAGGAACTCGCGGCCAAAGGCGTGACGGTGAACACCGTGAGCCCGGGCTATATCGGCACCGACATGGTCAAGGCCATTCGCCCCGAGGTGCTCGAAAAAATCATCGCCACCGTGCCGCTCAAGCGCCTCGGCGAGCCGCGCGAGATCGCCTCCATCGTGGCCTGGCTCGCGTCCGAAGATGGCAGCTATTCGACGGGGGCGGATTTTTCCGTCAACGGCGGCTTGCACATGGGATGAAGCTATTCGCCGCGTGCCAACAAAAAACCCCGCTTTTGCGGGGTTTTTTATGGCAGGGAAGAGGATAACGCTGCGAAAACCGCAGCATGGACGGTGGCGGATCAGCAGCCGCGAGCCGGCGCACGCTTGCGGTCGCGCTCGTCTTCGGGCCAGAGGGTCAGAGGTGCGGTGGTTTGCATGGCAGAAAACTCCTGTGATGCTCTGAAAAACGCCACAGCTTCACACTGCGTTGACAGGGCAGGCAAATTTTTTTGCGTTCTGCTTTGCGGGGCCTTGGTTTCTCGCGCCAGAAAGATTTTTATCCAACTCCAGCCGTGTCGGCCGCGGCGTTCAGCGCCTCGAGCGTCGCGCTGAGTTCGAGCCAGCGGTCTTCGAGCGCGGTGATTTCGTCGCCGCATTCCTTGAGGCGGCGGCCGCAGTTGGCGATGTCGGCGGGCGCGAGCGGCTGCGTGAGGCGTTCTTCGAGCGCGCTTTTTTCGGCGGCGAGTGCGGCCAGGCGCGCGTCGATCTGCGCGATCTCGCGCTGGATCGGGCGGGTCTTCTCGGCCAGCTGCTGGCGCGCCTGGGCGCTTTGCCGGCGCGCTTCGCGCGGCGCGAGGGCGGGTGCCGCGGTTTCAGGCAAAAAACCAGCGTTTGTGCTTGATGTGCCTGCGTGAGCAGCTACGTTTTCAGTAGATTTTGCCGCGCCGGCGGGTGCGGCCTGCGTGCGCGCCAGCTCGCGCAGGCGGCGGCTTTCTTCGAGCAGGTAGCGCTGGTAGTCGTCGAGGTCGCCGTCGAACGGCGCGACCGCGCCGCGGCCCACGAGCCAGAATTCGTCGCACACGGAGCGCAGCAGCGCACGGTCGTGGCTCACGAGCATCACCGTGCCGTCGAAGCCGTTGAGCGCGACCGACAGGGCCTCGCGCGTGACCAGGTCGAGGTGGTTGGTCGGCTCGTCGAGCAGCAGCAGGTTGGGGCGTTGCCAGACGATCATGGCCAGCACCAGGCGGGCTTTTTCGCCGCCGCTCATGCTGCCCACGGGCTGCTGCACCATGTCGCCCGAGAAGTTGAAGCTGCCCAGGTAGTTGCGCAGGTCCTGCTCGCGGCTGGGTGCGGGGTTGTGCATGGGGTGGGTGGGGCCCATCTCGCGTGCCAGGCGCACCATGTGTTCGAGCGGGTTCTCGCCGGGGCGCAGCAGGTCGAGCTCCTGCTGTGCGAAGTAGCCTATGCGCAGGCCCTTGCCCTCGGTGATGCGGCCAGCGAGCGGCGGCATCTGGCGTGCGATGGTCTTGACCAGCGTCGATTTGCCCTGGCCGTTCGCGCCCAGAATGCCTATGCGCTGGCCCGCGAGCACCGAGCGGTTCACGTGCTGCAAGATGGTGGTCACGTGACCGTCTGCGCTGCGGTAGCCGAACGCGGCGTCGCTGAGCGTGAGCATGGGGTTGGGCAGGCTCGGCGGCTCCTTGAATTCGAAGCTGAACTCGGCCTCGGCGAGCACAGGGGCGATTTTTTCCAGGCGCTCGAGCGCCTTGACGCGGCTTTGTGCCTGCCGCGCCTTGGTGGCCTTGGCCTTGAAGCGGTCTATGAATTTTTGCAGGTGCGCGATTTTGTCCTGCTGGCGCGCATACGCAGACTGCTGCAGCGCGAGCTGCTGCGCGCGCAGTTCCTCGAAGCGGCTGTAGTTGCCGCCGTAGCGTGTGAGCCGGCCCTGCTCGAGGTGCAGCGTGACGGTGGTCACGGCGTCGAGAAACTCGCGGTCGTGGCTGATCACGATCAGCGTGCCGGCGTAGCGCTGCAGCCAGGCTTCAAGCCAGACCAGCGCGTCCAGGTCCAGGTGGTTGGTGGGCTCGTCGAGCAGCAGCAGGTCGCTCGGGCACATGAGCGCGCGCGCGAGCTGCAGGCGCATGCGCCAGCCGCCTGAAAAGCTGCGCACGGGGCGTTCGAGCTCGGCCAGCTGAAAGCCCAGCCCGAGGATCAGCGTCTGTGCACGCGCCACGGCATCGTGCGCGCCGGCGTCGGCGAGGTCGCTGTGCGCCTGCGCGATGGCCATGCCGTTGCCTGCCTGCTCGGCCTGCTGCAGTGCCTGGCGCAGCTCGGCCAGGCGCGTGTCGCCCTGCAGCACGAAGTCGGTGGCCGAGGCGTCGGTTTCGGGCATCTCTTGCGCGACTTGGGCGAGGCGCCAGCCGGGCGGGAAGAACCATTCGCCGCTGTCTTCGTGCAAGTCGCCGCTGAGCAGCGCAAACAGCGAGGACTTGCCTGCGCCGTTGCGCCCGACGAGGCCCACGCGCTCGCCGGGGTGGATGGTGGCGCTCGCGTGGTCGAGCACGAGCTTGCTGCCGCGGCGCAGGCAGATGTCTTTGAGCGTGATCATGCGATGGCAGGGGGCGCGAGCAGCGCGTCGCGCGTGAGCAGCAGCACTTGGTCTGCGCCGGCGCTGGTTTCAAGCCAGATCGGCTGCAGCTGCGGGAAGGCGGCCTCGAAGTGCGCGCGTTCGTTGCCGATTTCGAGCACGAGGACGCCGTGGGGGCCCAGGTGCGTGGGGGCATCGGCGAGCAGGCGGCGGACGAAGTCCATGCCGTCGGCGCCGCCCGCGAGCGCGAGCGCGGGCTCGGCGCGGTATTCGGGCGGCAGCTGCGCCATGCTCGCGGCGTTCACGTAAGGCGGGTTGCACAGGATCAAGTCCCACGGGCCGGGGAGTTCGGCGAGCCCGTCCGAGCGCTGGAGCCGGATGCGCTCCTGCAGGCCGTGCTTGGCGACGTTGATGCGCGCGACTTCGAGCGCCTCGGGCGAAATGTCGGCGGCAGTCACAGTGACATCGGGCCAGACCAGCGCCGCGAGCACGGCGAGGCTGCCGTTGCCCGTGCACAAATCGAGCACCTGGCGCGTATCGGGGCTGAGAAAGACATCGAGGCTGCCATCGACGAGCAGCTCGGCAATGAAGCTGCGCGGCACGATCGCGCGCTCATCGACGTAAAACGGCACGCCCATGAGCCAGGCCTCGTGCGTGAGGTAGGCGGCGGGCTTGCGGGTGCGTATGCGCGCATCGAAAAGCGTAGCTACTTGCGCAAGCTCGGCGGGCGTAATGGGGCGATTTGCCATGCCATTTTCGGCCGCATCTTCGGCTCCATCGTCGGTGATGGGCGTGTCCAGCGGCAGGCCCAGGCGCCAGAGGATCAGCCAGGCCGCCTCGTCGCGCGCGTTGGTCGTGCCGTGGCCGAAAGCCACGCCCGCGGCCTCGAGCAGGCGCGTGCCCGCGTCGAGCAAGGCGCCCAAGGTTTCGCCCTGCAAGGCGGGCAGGGCGGCGGCGGGAAGGTTTTGGTCGGCGGCGCTCATGCCTGGGCGGCCCCGGCCTGCGCGGCGGCCTGGGCTTCGAGCGCTTCGAGCGTGCGGCGGTAGATGTTCTTGAGCGGCTCGATGTCCGCGAGGCACACATGCTCGTCGATCTTGTGGATCGAGGCATTGGGCGGGCCGAGTTCGATCACCTGCGGGCAGATTTGCGCGATGAAGCGCCCGTCGCTCGTGCCGCCGGTGGTCGAGAGCTCGGTCTCGATGCCGGTTTCGGCGCGTATGGCCTGCTGCACGGCGTGCACGAGTTCGCCCACGGGCGTGAGGAAGGGCTGGCCGCCGAGTGTCCAGCGCAGGTCGTATTCGAGCCCGTGGCGGTCGAGCACCGCGTGCACGCGCCGCTGCAGCGATTCGGCCGTGGATTCGGTGGAAAAGCGGAAGTTGAAATCGACCTCCAGGCTGCCCGGGATGACGTTGGTCGCGCCCGTGCCTGCGTGGATGTTGCTGATCTGCCAGCTCGTGGGCGGGAAAAAGGCGTTGCCCTCGTCCCAGGTGGTCGCGGCGAGCTCGGCGAGCGCGGGCAGCGCCTGGTGGATGGGGTTGCGCGCGAGCTGCGGGTAGGCCACGTGGCCCTGGATGCCGCGCACCGTGAGCTTGCCGCTGAGCGTGCCGCGGCGGCCGTTCTTGATCATGTCGCCGCTGCGCTGCACCGAGGTGGGCTCGCCGACGATGCACCCGTCGAGCCGCTCGCCGCGCGCGCGCAGGCGCTCGACCACGACCTTGGTGCCATCGACCGAGGGGCCTTCCTCGTCGCTCGTGAGCAAAAAGGCGAGCGCCAGGTGCGGCGCGGGTGTGGTGGCGAGGAATTCCTCGACGGCGACGACGAAGGCGGCGATCGAGGTCTTCATGTCGCTCGCGCCGCGCCCGTAGAGCTTGCCGCCGCGCTGCGTGGGCAGAAAGGGGTTGCTGCTCCAGTGCTCGAGCGGGCCGGTAGGCACGACGTCGGTATGGCCTGCGAATACTATTGTTTTGGAAGCTGCTAGCGCAGAGCCATCAAGCGCTGCGGGCCTTTTTGCCCATAAATTGCTGACGCGGAACTCGGGCGGGCCGCTGTCCATGCGCTCGCAGACGAAGCCCAGCGGCGCGAGGCGCTGCGCGAGCAGTTCGAGGCAGCCCGCATCTTCGGGCGTGACGGAGGGCCGGGCGATGAGCTGCTCGGCCAGTTGCAGGGTGCGGGACATAAAAAAGAAGAAGCGGGTGCTCAGTCGGGGTCCACGTCGAGCACGATTTCGGTGAACGAGGGTTGGTCGTCCTCGCTGGGGGCGGGTTGGGCTTTTTGTTGCTGCTGCGCCTTGGCGGCGTTGGCGGCGAGGGCAAAGTCGTTTTGCAGGCGCCAGGTGAGGTTGGTGGGCGAGTCGGCATTGGCGAGTGCTTCCTTGCGCGCCACGAGTCCATCGCGCACGAGCCGGGCGAGGTCTTCTTCGAAGGTTTGCGAGCCCTCGGCCAGCGACGACTCCATGGCTTCGCGAATGCCCGAGAAATTGCCCTGCTCGATCAGGTCGGCCACGAGCTTGGTGTTGAGCATGACCTCGGCCGCGGGCAGGCGCGTGCCTTGCACGGTACGCACCAGGCGCTGCGAGACGATGGCACGTAGCGCCGAGGACAGGTCGCCGAGCATGGCTGCACGCACCTCGACGGGGTAGAAACTCAGGATGCGGTTGAGCGCGTGGTAGCTGTTGTTGCCGTGCAGCGTGGCCAGGCACAGGTGGCCCGACTGCGCGTAGGCGATGGCGGCGGACATGGTTTCGCGATCGCGGATTTCGCCGATCAGGATCACGTCGGGCGCCTGGCGCAGCGCATTTTTGAGTGCGATCTGCAGCGATTGCGTGTCCGTGCCCACTTCGCGCTGGTTGACGATGGATTTCTTGTTTTTGAACTGGTATTCGATCGGGTCTTCGACGGTGAGGATATGGCCCGTGAGTTCGCTGTTGCGCTTGTCTATCATGGCCGCGAGCGTGGTGCTCTTGCCCGAGCCCGTGGCGCCCACGACCAGTACCAGGCCGCGCTTTTGCAGCACGATCTCCCCTAGTGCCGCGGGCATGTTGAGAGAGGCGAGTTCTGGCACTTGGTACGAGATGAACCGGATCACGACCGCATACGTGCCGCGCTGGCGCATCGCGCTGATACGAAAGCGCCCCACGCCAGCGAGTGGAATGGCGAGGTTGAGCTCGCCCGTTTCTTCGAGCTCTTCCATGCGCTCGGGCGAGACGACCTCGGCCAGCAGGTCGCGCGGAGCGTTGGGCGGCAGCATCTGGCTGTTGATCGGCACGCACTCGCCGTGGATGCGGATCAGCGCCGGTGCGCCGGCCGAAAGGTACACGTCCGAGGCCTGCTTTTCGCCCATCAGACGCAAAATCCGCTCCATCATGCCCATGGGAGGCTCCTTTCGTGGTGGTGCGCGCAAATCGCAGTCGCTGCAGTGTGGGCTTCAGGCGCGCAGCAGGTCGTTGAGGCTGGTCTTGGCGCGCGTCTGCGCATCGACGCGCTTGACGATGATGGCCGCGTAGAGGCTGTATTTGCCGCCCTCCTTGGGCAGGCTGCCGCTGATCACGACCGAGCCTGCGGGCACGCGGCCGTAGCTCACTTCGCCCGTGGCGCGGTCGTAGATCGGCGTGCTCTGGCCGATATAGACGCCCATGGAGATGACGGAGTTTTCTTCGACGACCACGCCCTCGACGATCTCGGAGCGTGCGCCGATGAAGCAGTTGTCCTCGATGATGGTCGGGTTTGCCTGCAGCGGCTCGAGCACGCCGCCCAGGCCCACGCCGCCCGAGAGGTGCACGTTCTTGCCGACCTGCGCGCACGAGCCCACCGTGGCCCAGGTATCGACCATGGTGCCCTCATCGACGTAGGCGCCGATGTTCACGTAAGACGGCATCAGGATCGCGCCCTTGGCGATGAAACTGCCGCGGCGCGCCACGGCGGGCGGCACCACGCGCACGCCCAGGGCCTGCAGTTCGGCGGCCGAAGCGCCGGCGAATTTGGTGGGCACCTTGTCGTAGAAAGCCAGGTCGCCCGCGCGCATGAGGGCGTTGTCGCTGAGGCGAAAGGACAGCAGCACCGCCTTCTTGATCCACTGGTGCACCGTCCACTGGCCCACGGCCGTGCGCGTGGCCACGCGCAGGCGGCCCGCGTCGAGCTCGGCGATCACGTGCTCGACGGCGTCACGCACCTCTGGGGGTGCGCTCGTCGGCGAAAGGTTGGCGCGGTCGTCCCACGCGGCGTCTATGGTGGCTTGCAGTTGCTGGGTCATGAAAATCAAGCGGAAGGCTCAGGTGGAATGGGATTGGATGAATTGCACGATGCGCTGGGCGGCCTCTAGGCATTCGCTGGTCTCGGCCACGAGGGCCATGCGCACGCGCTGCGCGCCGGGGTTGCTGCCGGCCACTTCTCGCGCCAGGTAGCTGCCGGGCAGCACCGTCACATTGTATTGAGCCAGCAGCTCGCGCGCGAAGGCCGTGTCGCTGAGGCCGAGCGCCGCGGGCACGCCGGCCCACAGGTAAAAGCCCGCGTCTGGCAGGCGCACGTCCATCACCTGCGCGAGCAGCGGCGTCACTTCGGCAAACTTTTGCCGGTACAGCGCGCGGTTTTCTGCCACGTGCTGCTCGTCGCTCCAGGCGGCAATGCTCGCGGCTTGCACCGCGGGCCCCATGGCCCCGCCGTGGTAGGTGCGGTAGAGCAAAAAGGCGCGGATCAGCTCGGCGTCGCCCGCGACGAAGCCGCTGCGCAGGCCCGGCACGTTGCTGCGCTTGGACAGGCTCGTGAAGGCCATGAGGTTTTTGAAGCTGCTGCGCCCCAGGCGCTCTGCGGCCTGCAGGCCCCCCAGCGGCGGCTCGCCCTGGAAGTAAATCTCGCTATAGCACTCATCCGAGGCGATCACAAAGCCGTGGCGCTCGCTCAGGGCAAAGAGCTTTTCCCATTCCGTGA
Organism: Extensimonas vulgaris; assembly: GCF_003337425.1. Classification (GTDB taxonomy): domain Bacteria; phylum Pseudomonadota; class Gammaproteobacteria; order Burkholderiales; family Burkholderiaceae_C; genus Extensimonas; species Extensimonas vulgaris. The sequence continues at coordinate 584,982 of NZ_QPJU01000001.1, read as the reverse complement.
GCGGCATCACGGCGCCCGTGGGGTTGCCCGGCGAGCACACATAGACGAGCTGCGTGCGCCGCCATACGCTTTCGGGCACGCTGTCCCAATCGACGGCAAAGTTGCGCTCGGGCAGGCTCGGCACGTAGTGCGGCGTCGCGCCCGCGAGCAGGGCCGCGCCTTCGTAGATTTGGTAAAACGGGTTCGGGCAGACCACGATGGGCGCGTCTTCGGGCAAGCCTTTGCTCTTGGATGCGTCGATCACCGTCTGCGCGAACGCAAACAACGCCTCGCGCGAGCCGTTCACGGGCAGCACCTGCGTGGCCGGGTCGAGCTGCAGGCCATAGCGGCGCGCGAGCCAGTCGGTGAACGCAGCGCGCAGGCGCGGCTCGCCGGCCGTGGCGGGGTAGCTCGCCAGGCCGTCCGTGTGTGCGCACAAGGCGTCTTTGATGAACTGCGGGGTGGCGTGGCGCGGTTCGCCTATGCCCAGGCTGATCGGGCGATAGTTGGGCGCGGGCGTGACATCCGCAAAGAGTTGCTTGAGCCGCTCGAAAGGGTAGGGCTGCAGGCGCGAGAGCAGGGGATTCATGGGCGCGGATTATCGCGCGCTGCATGCGGCCCGATCACGCCCAGCGCCCTCTGCTCTGTTTGCCTGCTCTCAGGCTGCGGTGTGCGTGCGGATCGCCTGTTCGGCTGCGGCCAGCGCCTGCGCGCGGGCCTCGTCACCCATGGCCACGCCTTCGGCGCGCACGATGCGGATGTCGGTGATGCCAAAAAAACCCAGCACGGTCTGCAGGTAGCTTTCCTGGTGATCCATGGCGCGGCCCGTGTCGCTGGTCGAATACACGCCGCCGCGGCTCGAGGCGATGAGCACCGTCTTGCCCTTGGCCAGCCCTTCAGGGCCGTTGGCTGTGTAGTGGAAGGTGTAGCCCGGCTGCGCGAGGCGGTCTATCCAGGCCTTGAGCTGGGTAGGAATGGTGAAGTTGTACATGGGTGCGCCGAGCACGACCACGTCGGCCGCGAGAAACTGGCGCACCAGGCGCTCGGTGATGGCGTTTTCGCGCTTTTGCGCTTCGCTCAGGCCCTCGCTCTGGCCCAGGCGCAGCGACATCGCGTCCATGGTGAAGTCGCCCGGAGGCTGCGCCACCAGGTCCAGGTATTCGACCTCGGTGCCAGGGTGGCTGGCCTGCCAGGCCGCGACGATTTTTGCGCTGAGCTGGCGCGAGACAGAGGCAGCGCCGGTGATGGCGGAATCGACGTGAAGCAATCGCATGGTGTTCTCCTGAAGTGAAAAAGCAAAAATGGCTGGTGAATATTGTGGGATTCGCTCTGGAAATCGACAAGACCGCAGAAATGCACGGTATCGTTCCATTTTTGGAACGATGAGCCATGCCACAACTGCCAGACCTCAACGACATGCGCTACTTTGCCGAAGTGGTGGAGCGTGGCAGTTTTGCCGCGGCCGCGCGGGCGCTCGGAATGCCCACGTCCAGCCTGTCACGCCGCGTGGCTGCGCTCGAAGCCGCGCTCGGTGTGCGCCTGTTGCAGCGCAGCACGCGGCGGCTTGCGCTCACCGAGGTGGGCGCAGCCTACCTGCGCCATTGCCAGGACTTGCGCGCTGCGGCGCAGGCGGCGGCGGACACCGTGGCCCAGGTACAAACCGCGCCGCGCGGCACCGTGCGCGTGAGCTGTCCGGTGACGCTCGCGCAGACCGTCCTGGGCGAGCTCATGCCCGATTTTCTGGCGCGCTACCCCGAGGTGCGTGTGGAGATGCAGGTCAGCAACCGCGTGGTCAACCTGATCGAAGAGGGCTTGGACGTGGCGCTGCGCGTGCGTCCCACGCTCGACGACAGCGGCAGCATGGTCGTCAAGCGGCTCGACGATGCGCACCAGATCCTCGTCGCGAGCCCGGCCCTGCTCGCGCGCCAGGGCACGCCCCAGACGCTCGAAGCGCTCGCGCAGCTCGACAGCATCGCCATGTCGGCTGTCGATGGGCGCTGCACGCTGCGCCTGCTCGGGCCGGGCGGGCGCGAACACAGCCTGCAGTATGCGCCGCGCTATGTGGTCGATGACCTGCTCACGCTCAAGCTCGCCGCGCTCGCGGGTGTGGGCATGTGCTGGCTGCCCGACTATCTGTGCGCCGACGAAGTGCGCGCCGGCCGTCTTGTGCACCTGCTGCCCGAGTGGGCGCCGCCGCCGGGCATCGTGCACGCCGTCTTCCCGTCACGCCGCGGCTTGCTGCCCGCGGTGCGCTGTTTTCTGGACTTTCTGGGCGAGACCCTGCCGGGGCGCAGCCGGATGAAGCGCGACAGCGGAGTTTTGCCGAACCCCATGTCGTGTAAGTTTGTGTAAGTTTCGGCTGACATGCTTGCGCCAGATCAGGAGACGTCATGCCAGGATATTTTTTGTTTGCTCCGGGGCTGAGGCTCATGCGCCGTCTGCATTTGCCGGGGAAATTGCTTGTATCGGGCGGGGCTTGGCTCGCGGGTATGGCACTTGCCATGCTGGGCCTGGGCTGGTGGGGCCTGCTTGCCGGGGCTGTGCTGGGGCTGTATTGGTTTGTGGCTTTGTACCTGAGTCTTGCGCGCGATCTCGCCGCGCTGGCGCGTGCCTTGGAGCGCGCAATGCAGGGGGATTTGGCGGTGCGTGCGGATACCGGTGGGCGGGATGAAGCAGGCGCGTTGGCGCAGCTGCTGGAGCGCATGGTGCGTACGCTTTCTGCCATGGTGGCCGACATCCGCAGCAATGCCGCGCTCGTGAGCCAGGGTGGCCAGAGTCTGGCCCAGGGCAACCGTGCGCTGGCCGAGCGCACCGAAGAGCAGGCAAGCAGCCTCGAAGAAACGGCCAGCAGCGTGCAGCAGCTGGCGTCCGCGGTGCAGAACAATGCGCAAATCACGCAGGATGCCGATCGGCGCGCGGCCCAGGTGCGCCAGGCGGCCGACGAGGGGGCCCAGGCCATGGCGCAAGCGGTCGAATCGGTGCAGGCGATCCAGCACGGCGCACGCCGCATGGCCGAGATCATTGGGGTGATCGACGGCATTGCGTTTCAAACCAATATCCTGGCGCTCAACGCCGCCATCGAGGCGGCCAGAGCAGGCGCGCAGGGACGTGGTTTTGCCGTGGTGGCGACCGAGGTGCGCACGCTCGCACAACGTTCGAGCGATGCCGCTCGCGAGATTCGCGCCCTCATCCAGGAGTCGGTGCGGCAGGTGGAGGCGAGTTCCGGCCTCATCCGCAAGACGGGCACGGGCATCGCCGCCATGGCGGAGGGCATGCATCGCGTGGCTGCCAGCATGAGCGAAATTTCTCATTCGAGCGCCGAGCAAAGTTCCGGCCTGCATGAAGTCAATCTGGCCGTGCAGCAACTCGATCAAATCACGCAAGACAATGCGCAAATGGCGCAGCACGCCGTTGCGCAGGCACAGGCGCTGCAAAGTCGGGCAGCGGCTTTGTTGCAGGCAGTGTCCACGTTTCGCCTGCAGCAAGGCACGGCCGATGAAGCCATGGCATTGGTGCACAAAGCCGTGGCGCTCGCCAAAAGCAGTACGCGCGAGGCATTTTTGCGTCGCATCACCGACCCCGGTGAGCCTTACCACGACCGCGACATGTATGTGTTCGTGCTCGATGCCTCCGGCGCCTACCTCGCCTTTGGTGGCAATCCGGCCAAAGTGGGCACGAGGGTGCAAGACATTCCCGGTGTGGACGGGGAGCGCTTGCTGCACGACATCATTGCGCAGGCAGATCGAGGGCCAGGGTGGGTGGAGTACGACATTACCAACCCATTGACCGGGGCAGTGCAGACCAAGATGTCGTTCGTCACGCGCATCGGCGACCTGTACCTGGGCTGCGGCGTATACAAAACCCTGGCGCAACGCTGAGGGGCCGCCGCGAGCCCGGATGGCAAAAAGCCAAAAAAGAGCCCGGCACGGGGCCGGGCTGTAAAGGATCCCTGAAACGGGGTTTCGAGAGGATCCAAGGAGACAACTGTTGGAGCCTTCTTGAAATCGGGGCTATGGGCGCGGATTCAAGAGGCTACGTTGGGCTGCTGGATCGATGCTTGGCTCAACGCTTGCGCGGAGCCGCCGATTTGGCGGCGTCGGCGGCCGTCTCGGCCACGGCGCTGATGTTGGCTTGGGCCATGTCAGTGGCTTGCTTGACGGCTTTTTGCATCGATTCGAAGGCGTTGGTTGCGGCAGACACGGCGCTCTTCATCACGGCCACGGCGGTTTCGGAGCCGGCAGGGGCGTTCTTGGCGGTGCTGTCGATCAGATTGGTGAAGGCCTTTTGCGCATCTGCAACCTGGGCTTCGAGCGTCTTGGTGAATTCTGCGCTCGTGGCCGAGGCGATTTCATACATCTGGCGGTTGTAGCTGGCGATTTTTTCGGCCAGCGGCTGGAGCATGCTGGTTTGCAGCGAGAGCAGCTCCTGCGGATCCTTGGCACTCAGCATCGACTGCATTTGCGTGCCCACATCGGTCAAGGCAGCGCGCGAGGTGGACAGGTTGAGTTCCACCATTTTTTCCATGCCATCAAAGGCTTTGTTGGCCAAGCCGAAGAAGGTTTCCATGTTGGCTTTGTGGGTGGCCATGACTTGTTCAGGGGTCAGCGACATTTGATATCTCCTAAAAAATCCAGTCTTTACGACCAGGGTTGAGAAACTCTGCCCTGGCCTGACCGAAAGTCATGTTGCAGTGCAGCATGGGGCGAATTTTAGGGGCTTACTGGCGGATTGCAAGAGAAATTTGTTGCAGTGCAGCATTTTTTTGCGTTTTAGAAATGGTTTTCTAAAAATCTGCACCGACGGATCCGATCCGCTCCACTCTCGTGCCCCACAAAGGGGGGCCTGCGCGTGCAGTCGTTGCGCTTTTTGGCAGAATCGCCCGCCATGAGCGAATCCCCCATGCCTGCGGCCGCGCTGCGGCCTGTACCCGAGCCACGCTGCGCCTACCGTGTTTTTCGCGCCATTGGTACGCGTTGGATGGACAACGACGTTTATGGTCATGTGAACAACGTCGTTTATTACAGCTGGTTTGATACTGCCGTGAACGCTTATTTGATCGAGCAGGGCGTGCTCGACATCGAGCGCAGCGCGACCATAGGCTTGGTGGTCGAGACGCAGTGCAACTATTTCGCGCCGCTGGCCTTTCCGCAGACCGTCGAAGCTGGGCTGCGCGTGGCGCGGCTCGGTGGGTCGAGCGTGCGCTACGAGGTCGGGCTGTTTGCCGAAGGCGCGCCGCAAACGGCGGCGGCCGGGCATTTCGTGCACGTCTATGTGGACCGCACGACGCGCCGCCCCGTGCCCTTGCCTGAGCCTTTGCGTGCGGCGCTGCAGCCATTGCTGCGCACGTGATTGCTATATAAGAAATAGCATCTAGTGCAGTGTTCGACGCTATCTGCGACATAAAACCGCGTCTTTTCGGCCTGGGCCGCGTTGCAAATCCTCGCGATACCACCCGGTATCGCTGCGGTTTGCGCCTTGCCCAGACCAAAAATCCATCGGTTTTATTGGTCGCATCAAGCATCAAACACTGCACTAGCGCTTGCTACATAAGCGCAAAAGGCATTTTTTAATATGAATTGATGCTGGCCAAATGGCAGCGCCGCCGACCATGAACGAGGAGACAAGATGAACCAACGCCGTGGGTGGAGGTGGCCGGCCCGTGCTGTCTATGGCGCCGTTCTGGGAGGTGTTTTGGGCGTCGCGCCGGCCCTCGCATGCGCGGGCGAGCTCCAGGGGGCGAGCCTCTCGCCGCTGTGGGGCCTGCCGTTTGCAGGGATGCTGCTGTCGATCGCACTGCTGCCTTTGCTGGCGCCGCTGTTCTGGCACCACCACTATGGCAAGGTGGCGGCGGGCTGGGCGCTCGCGTTTTTGCTGCCCTGCGCGGCGGTGTTCGGCCCGGGCGCTGCGACGGCGGCTTTTGCGCATGCGCTGCTGGCCGAATACCTGCCGTTCGTGCTCCTGCTCACGGCCTTGTTCACCGTGGCGGGCGGGATTTATCTGCGTGGCAACCTGCACGGCAGCCCGGCGTTGAACACGGCGCTGCTTGGCACGGGCGCGCTGCTCGCGAGCTGTATGGGCACGACGGGCGCGTCCATGCTACTGATCCGCCCTTTGATCCGCGCCAATGACAACCGGCGCCATGTTGCGCACGTGGTGGTGTTCTTCATCTTCATCGTCTCGAATGCCGGTGGTGCGCTCACGCCGCTCGGCGATCCGCCGCTGTTTCTGGGTTTTCTGCAAGGCGTGGATTTTTTCTGGACATTGCGCCACGTCTGGGACAAGGCGCTGTTTCTGGTCGGCGCGCTGCTGCTGATTTTTTATGCGCTCGACAGCTGGTTCTACCACCGCCGCGAGGAGCTGCAACCCACCGACCCCACGCCCGACACGCACGCTCTGGCGCTGGAGGGCAAGGTCAACCTGGCGCTGCTTGCGGCCATCGTGGGGCTGGTGCTGCTTTCGGGTATCTGGAAGTCGCCCGTGGTGTTCGAGCTCGCAGGCGTGCCGCTCGGACTGCCGGGCCTGGTGCGCGACGGGGGGCTGGTGCTGGTCACGCTGCTGTCGCTGCGCGCCACGCCCGCGCAGGTGCACGCGGACAACCAGTTCGGCTGGGCGCCCATGCAGGAGGTGGCCAAGCTGTTTGCGGGCATTTTCCTGACCATCACGCCGGTGATCGCCATGCTCCAGGCGGGCACGCAGGGGCCTTTTGCGGCCATCGTGGGCGCCGTCACGCGCGCCGACGGCACGCCCGATCCGGCCATGTATTTCTGGGCCAGCGGGGCGCTGAGCTCGTTTCTCGACAACGCGCCGACCTACCTCGTTTTTTTCCACACCGCAGGCGGCGACGCGGCGACGCTCATGGGGCCGCTCGCGCCTACGCTCGCGGCGATTTCGGCCGGTGCGGTGTTCATGGGCGCCAATTCGTATATCGGCAACGCACCGAACCTGATGGTCAAGGCCATCGCCGAAGACCGCGGGGTTGCGATGCCGGGGTTTTTCGGCTACATGCTCTGGTCGGGCGGCATCTTGCTGCCCTTGTTTCTGCTCATGACCTGGATCTGCTTCCTATGACTGCAATGCAAAAACCGCGCATCCTCGTGGCGCGCGCGATCTTTCCCGAAGTGATCGAGCGCCTCGCGCAGCACTTCGAGGTCGAGGCGAACGTCCATGACGACATTTGGTCGCCCGCCGAATTCGCGGCGCACCTGCGCGACAAGGACGGCGCGCTCACCACAGGCAGCGAGCGCATCGACGCTGCGCTGCTCGCGGCCTGCCCGCGCCTGCGCATCGTCGCGAACATGGCCGTGGGCTACAACAACTTCGACCTCGCGGCCATGGACGCGGGGGGCGTGCAGGGCACGAACGCGCCCGGCGTGCTCACCGAAACGACGGCCGATTTCGGCTTTGCGCTGCTGCTGGCGACGGCGCGGCGCGTGACCGAGGGCGAGCGCTATTTGCGCGCGGGCCAGTGGCGGCGCTGGTCTTACGACTTGCTCGCGGGCGCCGAGGTGCACGGCAGCACGCTGGGCATCATCGGCATGGGACGCATAGGCCAGGCCATTGCCCGGGGCGGCGCGTACGGCTTTGGCATGCGCGTGATCTACCACAACCGCTCGCGCCTCGCGCCCGAGGTCGAGGCCGAATGCAAGGCGAATTACGTGGGCAAGGAGGAGCTCTTGCGCACGGCCGACCACGTGGTGCTGGTGCTGCCCTACTCGCCCGAGTCGCACCACACCATAGGCGCGCCCGAACTCGCGCTGATGAAGCCCACGGCGACGCTCGTGAACATCGCGCGCGGCGGCATCGTCGATGACGCGGCGCTGGCCGAGGCGCTGCGCACGCGGCGCATCGCCGCCGCCGGCCTGGACGTGTTCGAAGGCGAGCCGCAGGTGCATCCGGGCCTGCTCGAGGTGCCCAACGTGGTGCTGACGCCGCACATCGCCAGCGCCACGCTGCCCACGCGCCTGGCGATGGCGCAGCTCGCGGCGGACAACCTGATTGCGTTCTTTGCCGGGCGCGGGCCGCTCACGCCGGTGAACCAGCCGCGCCCGCGCAGCGACACCAACGGTTAGGCATAAAATTGCCTAAAACGCTGATGAATACTGCGTAAGCAGCTACTCTTTCGAGAGCTCATAAAAGTCGCGCACGAGCTCCCAGGCCTGTTGCGGATCGTCGCTGTAGTGAAACAGTGCGAGGTCTTCGGCCGTCACCATGCCTTCTTCGACCAGCACGTCGAAGTCGATCAGGCGCTTCCAGTAGTCGCTGCCGAACAGGATGATGGGGACGGGCTTGGCTTTTTTGGTCTGCACCAAGGTCAGCACTTCGAAGAGCTCGTCGAGCGTGCCAAAGCCGCCGGGAAAGGCGAGCAGGGCCTTGGCGCGCATCATGAAGTGCATCTTGCGCAGCGCGAAATAGTGGAACTTGAAGCTCAGCGAGGGCGTGATGAAAGGGTTGGGGTGCTGTTCGTGCGGCAGCGAAATATTGAGGCCGACGTTGAGCGCGCCGGTTTCGTGTGCACCTCGGTTCGCAGCTTCCATGATGCCGGGGCCACCACCCGTGCAGATGTAGATGCGCTCGGACGGGCGCTGGCGCTCGCTGTATTGCGCCACGAGGGTGGCGAAGCGGCGCGCGGCTTCATAGTAGCGCGCATTGCGTACGGCGCGCTGGGCCTGGGCGATGCGGGTGGCGTCGCCCGCGGCCTGCGCTGCGGCGAGTTGCTGCGCTGCTGCTTCGGGGTCAAGGATGCGCGCGCTGCCGTAGACGACGATGGTGTTTTCTATGCCCTGCTCGCTCTGGCCGAGGTCGGGCTTGAGCAGCTCGAGCTGGAAGCGGATGCCGCGGGTTTCGCGGCGAAAGAGGAATTCGGGATCGGCAAAAGCCAGGCGATTGGCATCGGGATGCAGCGGGTTGCCATTGTGTGCCTGGACGTAGAGTTCGGCCCAGGCGTCGGCAAGGCGCCGCTCGTTGAGTTGGGTGGTGGCGTCCATGAGGTCAGCAAAGAGGTGGGTGGGGCGTCAGCGGCGTGCAGCCTTGGCCGTTATGCGCGGCTTGGCAGAGGTCGCGGGTCTGGCGCTGCGTTTTGCGGTGGAGACGGATTTTTTGCGCGCAGGCTCGCCGGCGCGCGCTGCCGGTCGGTGGGTTGTGGCAGGGGTGCTGGTGCCCAGCATACGCACGGGCACGAACAGCACGACGGGCTGGCCGGCCTTGAAGGAGGCGTTGATTTTGGTGTCGTTCCACTGCGCTACCTGCGCGGCGCTCAGGCGGTAGCGTTGCGCCAGGCGCGCCACGGTGTCACCCTTGCGTGCGCCCACGACGGTGCGGCGCGTGACGATTTCGGGGGCCAGAAGCAGCTGGCCGTTGTCGGCGATTTGGCCGGGAACGTCGTCGTTGCGCGTGGCGCTGCGCGGCACGAGCAGCGCCGAGCCCGCACGGATGAGCATGCGCGGCGGGATGTTGTTGACGCTGCGCAGGTCGCTCTCGCTCATGCCCACGCGCTGCGCGGCCTCGGCCACTGTCATGGTCGCAGGCGCGGTCCAGACCGTCCAGCTCGCGTATTCGCCCTGGTCGTAGGCCTCGAGGTTGCGCTCGAACACGCGCGCGTTGTCCCACGGCAGCAGGATGCGCGGCGTGCCGGCGGCGAAGATCGTGGGGCGGTGAAACGACGGATTGAGCGCGCGAAAGTCCTCCTCGCGGATGCCCGCGAGCTTGGCGACCAGCGCCACGTCGATGTCGCGCTTGATCTCCACGGTTTGGAAATACGGGTGGTTTTCGATCGGTGCGAGCTCGGCGTGGAAGCTGTCGGGATTCGCGATGATGTTTTTGACGGCCAGCAGCTTGGGCACGTACATGCGCGTTTCGGCGGGCAGGTTCAGGTCGGTGTACTTGATGCCCAGCCCGGCTTTCTGGTTGCGCGCGATGGCGCGGGCCACGTTGCCTTCGCCCCAGTTGTACGCGGCCAGCGCCAGATGCCAGTCGCCAAACATGCCGTAGAGCTTTTGCAGGTAGTCGAGTGCGGCGCGCGTGGAGGCGAGCACGTCGCGCCGGTCGTCGCGGAAGGCGTTTTGCTTGAGGTCGAAGGTCGTGCCCGTGGCCGGCATGAACTGCCACATGCCGACAGCCTTGGCGCTCGAGACGGCTTGCGGGTTGAAGGCGCTCTCCACATAAGGCAGCAGCGCGAGTTCAGTGGGCATGCCGCGGCGCTCGAGCTCTTCGACGATGTAAAACAGGTACTTGCTCGAGCGCAGCGTCATGCGCTGCAGGTAGTCGGGGCGGGCGCTGTACCACTGGATGCGGTCCTGCACCAGGTCGTCCTGCAGATCGGGCATGGCAAAGCCGCGGCGGATGCGATCCCACAGATCGACGGGCGCCGTGAGCGAGGCGACGCCGCCGCGCGCGGCCTCGCCGGGTGTGATGGGGCGCAGCGAGCCGCTCGGGTATTGCGCTGCGTTGCCGGGCGCGGCAGTCGGGGATGATGGCGTGCCGTCGCTGCCGGCTGCAGGATCGCCCGGGGAGCCCGTCGTCGCACACCCCGCCAGCCACAGCAAGCCGGCGAGCAGGGCCCAGCGCAGCCAGCTCATTGAAAGCCGTTTTTCCATGCGCGCAGTGCGGCCAGCACGGCAACGGGGTCGGCAGGGTTCACGGCAGGGTCGTGGCGCTGCGCGGCGGCCGCCACGGCGGCTTCGCGCGTGCGCAAAAACGGGTTGATGGCGCGCTCGAGTGCGATGGTCGAGGGCAAGGTGGGCAGGCCCTGGGCGCGCAGGTCTTCGCAGCGCTGCTGGTAGTCGCGCAGGGCCTGGTTGTCGGGCTCCACGGCGCGCGCGAATTTCAGGTTCGAGAGCGTGTATTCATGCGCGCAGCACACGCGCGTGGCGTCGGGCAGCGCTGCCAGCTGGTCGAGCGAGGCGAGCATTTGCGCAGGCGTGCCCTCGAACAGCCGCCCGCAGCCGCCGGAAAACAAGGTGTCGCCGCAAAACAGCAGTGGCCCGCCTTCGGCCTCGGGCGCGAAAAACGCGATATGCCCCGCCGTGTGGCCCGGCACGTCGAGCACCGCAAAGCGCAGGCCCAGCACTTCGACGGTGTCGCCTTGCTGCAGCCGCACGAGCGGCTCGGGGACGGTTTCGCGCGCCGGGCCATAGACCTGCGCCCCGGTGGCGTCGCGCAGCGCGGCCACGCCGCCGACATGGTCGGGGTGGTGGTGCGTGACTAAAATTGCGCGCAATTGCAGCCCTAGGAGCCTGTCGGACTTTGGAATCGTCGGCTGCGAATGCGCCGCAGCGGCCCATTTTTTACCGTCTTCTTGCCCCATAGTCCCGCTATGGGGCGGCGAATCCGGCAAAAACTGGTCACGCTGGGGCGCCTTCTCGCTATCGACGCCCAAAGTCGGACAGGCTCCTAGGCGCTGGAGGGCGTCTTGAACCGGTGCGGCATCTCCAGGATCGACGACCAAGGCTTGGCCTGCCTCATCGTGGAGCAGCCAAAGGTAGTTGTCGCTAAACGCAGGTAGAGGAATGAGCTTCATGGTCCTGGAGATTATAAAAACCGCGGTGCTGCAAGTGCCCGGTGAGCGGCAAAGGGTTTTTCGGGCGGCACCTGCATGGATGCGTTAAGTTCTTTCGACCCGGCTTGGTTCGACAGCCCTGCCGGTCGCTACCTGCTGGCTTGGGAGCAGGCACGCTTCGATGCCGCGGTGGCCGACGTGTTTGGCTACCACAGCCTGCAGCTGGGCCTGCCGCAGCTCGACGGGCTGCGTTGCAACCGCATGCCGCACCGCTGGCTGGCGCTGGGGCAGGAGGGCGTGGCTGCGCTGGCGGCGCATTCCCTGTCCGGTGTGCGCCCGGCGCTGCTCGCCGATCCCGCGGCCTTGCCTTTTGCCGCGCAAAGTCTGGATTTGGTGCTGCTGCCGCACACGCTGGAGCGCAGCATCGACCCACACACCACGCTGCGCGAGGTCGAGCGCGTGCTCGTGCCCGAGGGCCGCGTGATCATCAGCGGCCTGCATACGCTGAGCCTGTGGGGCCTGCGCCAGATGCGCTCGTGCTGGTGGGAGCGCATGGGCTGGGGCGGGCGCTTCGTGCCCGGCGTGGCGGAATTCATCGCCTACCGGCGCCTGCGCGACTGGCTGCGGCTGCTGAGTTTCGAGGTCGAATCGGCGCAATTCGGCTGCTACCGGCCAGCCGTGCGCGGCAGCCAGTGGCTCGAGCGCTTGGCCTGGATGGACGCACTTGGCGCGCGCGCCTGGCCCGTCTTGGGGGCCGTGTATTTCATCGTGGCCGTGAAGCGGGTGCATGGCATGCGCTTGCTCGAACCCACGTGGCGTGCCGCGCCCCAGCGGGCCGCGGCGTCCATGCCGGTGGCGCGGCTGCGCGGGGCGGACGCGGGGCCTGGCGGCGATCGGGCGCGTGGGCTCCATGCCGCTCGTTTGGACAAGGAAAAGCATTGAACCACGTAGAGATTTATACCGATGGCGCCTGCAAGGGCAACCCGGGCCCGGGTGGCTGGGGCGTGTGGCTGCGCTCGGGCAGCCACGAAAAGGAGCTGTTCGGCGGAGAACCCGATACCACCAACAACCGCATGGAACTGCGCGCCGTGATTGAGGCGCTCGCGGCGCTCAAGCGCCCGTGCGCCGTGACGCTGCACCTGGACAGCCAGTACGTGCGCAAGGGCATCACCGAATGGCTTGCGGGCTGGAAGGCCAAAGGCTGGCGCACCGCGTCAGGGCAGCCGGTGAAGAACGTGGACTTGTGGCAGCAGCTTGACGCGCTCGTGCGCGAGCGCGGACACCGCATCGAGTGGCGCTGGATTCGCGGACATTCGGGCGATCCGGGCAACGAGCGCGCCGACGCGCTTGCAAATCAAGGCGTAGCGCAGGTGCTTGCGCGCGCCCGGGGCGGATGATTCGCTCTCACATCGCTTCTTCGCCCAGGCTCTCGGCCCAGGCCAGGGCCTGTAGATGCGCCCAATTGACTTGCCGGTTGGTGAGGTGCAATTCCTGCGCGAGCCGGGCGAAGCTCTCCTCATCGCCACTCTCGCAGGCTTTGGTGAGCGCAAGAAATGGCGCGAACACGCCCTTGTGATGCAGAAGCGCGTCGGTCACCGTGTCTGGCAAGGCTACGGATTGCAGTGCCTTTTCCAGGGGTATGCCGAGCATGACGTCGAGCAAGGAAAACACGCCTACGACAAAGGCGTTGTCGCACTCCTCTGGGGGCAACAATTCGGCGGCCAGCAATTCCATGAGCCTGCCGCGCACGACGGCCGTAGTGCCCACTGCGGGAGCCGTGCCATCGGCGCGAGAGGTGGTCAGAAGCAGCGCCGCCCAGCGAAAGAGTTTTTTCAGGCCGAGGATCATCACTGCGTGGCGAAACGAAGTCACTTCGCACGATAGGCCAAACCCAGAGGAGTTGATGAAGCGCAGCAGATTGAACGACAGGGCCGGATCGCGTTTGAGGATTTCTTCGATCTCTGCCGTGCTGGCCTGTTTGCGCACCAGGTTGATGAGCTGGATGACATTGGCTTGCGCGGGCTTGGCGATGGTGGTGGACACCAGGACGGGCTGGGCGAACCAAAATCCCTGGAACAGTGTGACCCCGAGATCGGCCATGCGCTGGAATTGCTCGGCGGTCTCGACCTTTTCTGCGACGAGTGTGGCTTGGCTGTGCGCGCGGGCGAATTGCACCAATGGGGCGGCAAGTTCTGGCTTCAAGGCCTGCATGTCTAGCTTGATGAAGCTCGCGAGGGGCAGCCAGCTGGCGTAGGGACGGCGTAGAACCTGCTGGTCGAAAGCCAGTCTGAAGCCGCGCTGGCGCAGGGCCTGCAGCGCAGCAATGCGGCCCTCGATGTTTTGTGCGCTGGCATCGACGGCGAGAGGGGGGATCTCGAGCACGACTTTGTCGGGATGAATGAGCTCCAGATGGCCACCAGCCAGACTCTCATGGGTGCAGTTGATGAAAACCGTTTTCTTGCCCACCAAGGCTTCGGTTCCGGCGTTGGAGAGCGCGTTGAACAGCAAGGCGGCGTCGCTGGCCGCCGTGTGGTGGTTCGAAGCGGTGGTGCGGTCGAATAGCTCGTAGCCATAGACGGCGCGCTGCGCGTCGACGATGGGCTGGCGTGCGATGATGGCCTGGTTCGACGCTTGCGCGTCGGGCGCAGCCCCGAAATCCGGCAGGGCGGAGGGGGCGGCAATGTCTGTGGAGTCAGCGGGGCTTGGCATGGGAAGCATAAGGTTGGCAATGCATGAGCGTCCCATTCTAGGCTTCTTGCTTCAAATTGTGTTCAAGTGTTACTGCTCAGTCGAGCTGATCGGCCCACGCGAGTGCTTGCAAGTGTGCGAGGTTGATCTGTTGGCTCGTGAGGTGCAAATTGTGCGCGGCGCGGTCGAAGGCCGAGTCGTCGCCCATTTCGCAAGCCTCAGCCAGGGTAAGCAAGTCACCCAGCGAACCTTCATGCCGCAGCAGTGCGCTGGTGACCCTGGTAGGCAGGTTCAGCAAGCGCACCGCAGAGGCCATGGGCATGCCAAGCATCACATCGAGCAAAGAGAAAATGCCTGTCACGAAGGCTTGATCGGCGTCCTCTTGCGTGAGGATTTGCTGCGCCAGCAATTCCATGAGCCGACCCCGTACCACGGCGGTGTGCGCAAGGGGAGAAGGTGTCCCACTCGCGCGCGTGGCAGTCAGCAGCAAGGCTGCCCAGCGGAACAGTTTTTTGAGACCCAACAGCAGCACGGCCTGGCGCAATGAAGTGATCTCATGGCGCAAGCCCAGGCCAGCGGAGTTGATCAGGCGCAGCAGGTTGAAGGCCAGGCTCGGGTCTTTCTTGAGCACCTCTTCAATTTCTTCGGTGCTGGCTTGTTGACGCACTTTGTTGATGAGTTCGATGATGCTGGTCTGGGCAGGAGTGAGCACGCGCGTCTCCATGAGGGTCGGGCGTGCGAACCAATAGCCCTGGAAAAGCCCGATACCCTGCTGCGAGGCCAAGTCATACTGCTGGGCGGTTTCTACTTTTTCTGCGATCAGTTGGGCCTTGGAATTGCGCGTTGCATAGCGCACGAGCACGGCGAGCTGATCTGGGGCCAGTATGGACAAGTCGAGCTTGATGTAGTCGGCCAGAGACAGCCAAGGGGCATAGGCCGACTCGAGCACCGTGTGGTTGAAGGCAAGGCGAAAGCCGCGTTCACGCAGGGCACTGAGAATGGGCAGGCGGGCATGGACTTCATCGACGGCAGTGTGGCCCAGTGGAGGGATTTCGAGCACGATTTGCTCTGGATTGAGTAGCTCGAGGTGGCCGCCCGAGAGACTTTCATGCGTGCAGTTGATGAAGATGAGCTTGTTGCCCAGCAAGTCCTCTGTGCCGGTGTGCGACAAGGTGGCAAACACCAAGATGACATCGCTTGCCGCCGTGTGCTCCCCACTCGAGCGGGCGCGGTTGAACAATTCATGACCTATCACGGCCTGCTGGGCGTTCACGATGGCCTGGCGTGCAATCATGGTGACGGCAAATGGCCCCTGGACAGACGTCACAGTAGAGGTCGCGGCTGGAGTGGACATGGACGGTTGGGGTTGGGGCAGGCCAAAAGAGGTCGAGGGATTTTAGGATTCTGGCAGGACGAAGGCTGCAGCATTGTGTAGCAACGTATTCCATCACGGCTTGCGCAAATCGGGGTGAGGCGAGGCGCTCGCCGCATGGCAGAGCGCCTCGCTGCATCCTTGGTTTGCGTTGCCCCTGTTTGCGCCAAATCAGCCAGGTTGCCGCGCGGCTTGCAGCACGCCGTGCTCCGGGTGGATTCGACTCCGTACCGCAAGGATCATTTGCTATATTAAAAGGAGCTTCTTGCGCTTGTGTATCGAGCACTGGAGCCGATTTTTGCACTGGGTTTCGCCCACGCAGAGGCTGCAGTGCACGTGCGCGCAGTTCCATCCCTACAATTGGGCACGGCCCCTGCCGGGCGGCAGGGCGGAACAGCTTCAGGGAGACGAGAGCATGGCAGTGTATGAACTCGACGGCATGGTGCCGCAGGTCGCCGATTCGGCCTGGGTGGCCGAGAGCGCGCAGGTGATCGGCCGCGTGACGCTGGGCGCGCAGGCGAGCGTGTGGTGCGGCGCGGTGCTGCGCGGCGACGCCGACAGCATCACCGTAGGTGCAGGCAGCAACATCCAGGACGCGAGCGTGCTGCATGCCGACACCGGCCAGCCGCTGGTCGTGGGCGAGCGCGTGACGGTGGGCCACATGGTCATGCTGCACGGCTGCACCATAGGCGACGAGTCGCTCATAGGCATAGGCGCCGTGGTGCTCAATGGGGCAAAAATCGGCAAGAACTGCCTCGTGGGTGCGGGTGCACTCGTGACCGAGGGCAAGGAGTTCCCCGATGGCTCGATGATCCTGGGCAGCCCCGCCAAGGTGGTGCGCCAGCTCACGCCCGAGCAGATCGAGGGGTTGCGCCAGAGTGCGCAGCACTACATCGAGAACGCGCGCCGCTTCCAGCGCAGCCTGCACAAGCTGGCGTGAGCGGCTGGCGGTCGCTTCTTTTTTTGCCCCACTGAACCTTCGAAAACGAAACACGACTTACGCAAATCGGGGTCAGGCAAGGCGCACGCCCCAATGGCAAAGCAGTTTGCTGCATCCTTGTTTGCGTAAGTCCAGCGAAAGTTGCGCGTGTCCGAATTACACAAATTTCTGTTCGAAGGCCTGCCCGTGCGCGGCATGCTCGTGCGTCTGACCGATGCCTGGCGCGACATCCTGCGGCGCCGCGCGGCCAATTCCGCCACCGGCCCCTATCCGGCGCCGGTGCGCGCCTTGCTCGGTGAAATGGCCGCGGCGGCGGTGCTGATGGAGTCGAACATCAAATTCAACGGCGCACTGGTGCTGCAGGTGTTTGGCGACGGCCCGGTCAAGCTCGCCGTGGTCGAGGTGCAGCCCGATTTGAGCCTGCGCGCCACGGCCACGGTGCGCGGCCCTGTGGCCGAGGATGCCACGCTCGCCCAGATGCTCAACGTCGCAGGCGGCGGGCGCTGTGCGATCACGCTCGACCCCAAGGACAAATCGGCCGGGCAACAAGCCTATCAAGGCATCGTGCCGCTCGAAGATGCGTCCTATCGCAGCTTTGCGAGTATGTCCGAGGTGCTGCAGCACTACATGTTGCAGTCCGAGCAACTCGACACCGTGCTGGTGCTGGCCGCCAACGACGAGCTGGCTGCCGGCCTGCTGATCCAGCGCATGCCGGTGGCGGGCGAAGGCAATCTGGCGCAACGCTTGAGCTCGGCCGAAAACGAGGAGCAGATTGGCGCCAACGAGGACTACAACCGCATTGCGCACCTGGCTGCGAGTCTCACGCGCGAGGAACTGCTCACGCTCGACGCGGACACCATCTTGCACCGCCTGTTCTGGGAAGAAAACCTGCTGCGCTTCGAGCCCTTGCAGGGCGCGCGCGGGCCGCGTTTTGCCTGCAGCTGCAGCCGTGAGCGCGTGAGCGCCATGCTGCGCAGCCTGGGGCGGGACGAGTGCGAAAGCATTCTGGCCGAGCGCGGCGAGGTCGAGGTGGGTTGTGAGTTCTGCGGCCAGCAGTACCACTTCGACGCCGTCGATGTGGCGCAGATTTTTGCAGCCTCGCCCGATGTGCCGGATGCACCTTTTGCGCCACCAGGGCCGCAGGGGCTGCAGTGAAATGTTGGACGACGACAAAAGGAGACCTGATGAACCCCCAAACAGCCATCGTGGCGGTGTCCGAGATGAAGCCCGGGCGCCAGGTCTCGCGTGTTTATTTGCTCGGCCGCTGGATTTCACCGAACACGCGGCGCATGACCTCGTTGGCCGACTCGAAGGGCTTGGCGCCGCGCATGTCGCAGATGCGCGCGTAGTGGTCGCGCACTTCTTCGGGCGTGGGCACTTGGCCGTCGCCCAGCAGCACGCCTTCGCCTTCCATGATTTGCACGCGCGCGTAGTAGCCCGCGCCCACTTCGACGATGTCCCCGGTGGCCTGGTTTTCGGGCGCGCAGAACCACGCCACCATGGATGACACGTACTCGGGTTTGAGCCGGGGCTTGACGTCGGGGGAGATCAAGTCTTCGGTCATGCGCGTGAGCGCGATCGGCGCCACGGTGTTGACGCGAATGTCGTACTTGGCGCCTTCGTGCTTGAGCGCGTTCATGAGGCCCACAATGCCCAGCTTGGCCGCCGCATAGTTGGCCTGGCCGAAGTTGCCGAACAAGCCGGCGGCCGAGGTGGTCATCACGATGCGCCCGAAGTTGGCTTCTTTCATGTGCGGCCAGGCGGCCATGGTGCAGTAGGCCGAGCCAGCCAGGTGCACGGCCACGACGGCGTCGAAATCCTCGGGCGTCATTTTCAAAATGGTGCGGTCGCGCAGGATGCCGGCGTTGTTCACGAGGATGTCTACGCGCCCCCACTGGTCGATGGCGGCTTGCACCATGCGCTTGGCGCCTTCGGGGTTTGCGACCGAATCCGCATTGGCAATCGCGGCGCCGCCTGCAGCCTCGATTTCGGCCACCACGCGCTGCGCCGGCGTGAGCGAGCCGCCGCTGCCATCGACGGCGCCGCCCAGGTCGTTGACCACGACTTTGGCGCCGCGTGAGGCGAGCAGCAGCGCATGGCTGCGGCCCAAACCCGAACCGGCGCCGGTGACGATGGCGACGCGGTTGTCGAAACGAATGCTCATAGCTGTCTCCTTGGTGCGGTTGTTGAGAAAGGGAGCCGCCTCGCGTGGGTTGCTCGATTTTGGGCTGGTTTTGCCCGGTTTTGCGAGGGCACGAATGGTGCGATACTCAAGCCATCCGAACGTTTGTTAGGATAGCAGGTTCATCGCTTAGATGTCGTTTCTTTCCTTTTCATCATTCTGATTGGTTCTCCATGAGCATCAAAAGACAAGCCTGTATCGTGGGCGCCTACGAGCACCCCACCCGCAAGGCGCCGGACAAGACCGTCGCCCAACTGCACGCCGAATCCGCGCGCGGCGCCCTCGAAGACGCGGGGCTTTCGCTGAGCGATGTCGATGGCTACTTCTGCGCCGGCGACGCGCCGGGCCTGGGCATGCTGAGCATGGTCGACTACATGGGCCTGCGCCCGCGCCACGTCGATTCGACCGAAACCGGCGGCTCCTCGTACATCGCGCATGTGGCCCATGCCACGCAGGCCATCATGGCGGGCAAGTGCAATATCGCCCTCATCACTTTGGCCGGACGGCCGCGCTCCGAGGCTTCGAGCGGCACGATACCGCGCAATTTCGGCCCGAACGTGCCCGAGTCGCCGTTCGAGGCGCCCTACGGGCCGGTCACGGTGAACCTGTACGCCATCGTTGCCCAGCGTCATATGTACGAATTCGGCACCACGGCGGAGCAACTCGCCTGGATCAAGGTGGCGGCTTCGCACCACGCGCAGCACAACCCCAACGCCATGCTGCGTGACGTGGTCACCGTCGAGGACGTGGTGAATTCGCCCATGATCGCCGACCCGCTGCACAAGCTCGACTGCTGCGTGGTCAGCGACGGTGGTGGTGCGCTGATCGTCGCGCGGCCTGAAATCGCACGTTCGCTCAAGCGTCCCATCGTCAACGTGCTGGGCGCGGGCGAGGCGCCCAAGGGGCTCAACGGCGGCAAGGTCGATCTTTCCTACTCGGCTGCGGCCTGGTCGGGCCCGCGCGCTTTTGCCGAGGCGGGCGTGACGCCGGCCGACATCCAATACGCCTCGATCTACGACAGCTTCACGATCACCGTGCTGATGCAGCTCGAAGACCTGGGTTTTTGCAAGAAAGGCGAGGGCGGCAAGTTCGTCGCCGACGGCAACCTGATCTCCGGCGTGGGCAAGCTGCCCTTCAATACCGACGGTGGCGGCCTGTGCAACAACCACCCGGCCAACCGCGGCGGCATCACCAAGGTGATCGAGGCCGTGCGCCAGCTGCGCGGCGAGGCGCACCCCGCGGTACAAGTGAAAAACTGCACGCTGGCGCTGGCGCAAGGCACCGGCGGCAGACTCGGCGCTTTGCACGGCAGCGCCACTTTGATTTTGGAAAGGGCCTGAAGCCATGACCACTGCAAGCACACGCGCCATCCCTTCGCCCGATATCTGGCCCGACAACAAGGAATTCTGGGCCGCTGCGCAGTCCGGCAAACTGCTCGTCAAACACTGCCGCAGCTGTAACCAGCCGCACTGGTATCCGCGCCCCCTGTGCCCGTTTTGTATGAGCGAGCAGACCGAGTGGCGGGAAGCCGCCGGCACCGGCACCATCTACACCTTCAGCATCAACCGCCGCGTCGGCCCCGTGCCCTACGTGATCGCCTACGTCACGCTCGACGAGGGCGTGAGCATGCTGACCAACATCGTCGATTGCGACTTCGAGGCCCTGCGCATCGGCGACCGCGTCAAGGTGGTGATGAAGCCGAGCGAAAACGGCACCATGGTGCCGATGTTCACGCCGGTGTAAGTCATCCAGAAAAAAAACGGGGCGCCGGTTTGTCTGAACCGGCGCCCCGCGTCGTTATGACGAGTGTTTTCAGCGCGGCGCGATTTGCACGTAGATTTCGTTGGGCTTGACCATGCCCAGTTCGCTGCGGGCCTTGTCTTCGACCATCTCCAGCCCCTCTTTCAGATCGTTGACCTCGGCCGCGAGCCGGTCGTTGGCCTGCTGGGCCTGGGCGTTCGCGGCTTTTTGGGCGGCGAGCTGCTGCTGTAGGCTGCGCACGTGCGCGACGCTGCCGCGTCCGAGCCAGAGCTGGGCATGCAAAGCCACCAGCAAGGCCAGCAGCACGAAGGGAACGAGGCGCCCGCCCATGGTGGCTCGATGGCAGCGGATGGCGGCTCTGGCGCGGCGCGCTGTCAGCGCAGGTTGTAGAACGCCGCGCGGCCCGGATAGTGGGCGACGTCGCCGAGGTCTTCCTCGATGCGCAGCAGCTGGTTGTATTTGGCCATGCGGTCGCTGCGGCTCAGCGAGCCGGTTTTGATTTGGCCCGCGTTGGTGCCCACGGCGATGTCGGCGATGGTGGCGTCCTCGGTCTCGCCCGAGCGGTGGCTGATGACGGCGGTGTAGCCCGCGCGCTTGGCCATTTCGATGGCCTGGAAGGTTTCGGTCAGCGTGCCGATCTGGTTGATCTTGATGAGGATGGAGTTGGCGATGCCTTTGTCTATGCCCTCTTTGAGGATTTTGGTGTTGGTGACGAACAGGTCGTCGCCCACGAGCTGTACGTTCTTGCCCAGGCGCTCGGTCAGGTGCTTCCAGCCGTCCCAGTCGCCCTCGGCCATGCCGTCCTCGATGCTGATGATGGGGTATTTGTCGCACCAGCTCGCGAGCATGTCGGTCCACTGCGCGGCCGCGAGCTGCAGGCCGCCCTCGCCCGCGAGCACGTATTTGCCGTCGCGGTAAAACTCGCTCGCCGCGCAGTCCAGGCCCAGCGCGATCTGTTCGCCCGCGCTGTAGCCTGCCGCGTCGATCGCCTGCAGGATGAGCTGGATCGCGGCTTCGTGGTTGGCCACGTTGGGGGCAAAGCCGCCTTCGTCGCCCACAGCCGTGCTCATGCCTTTGTCGTTGATGATTTTCTTGAGCGCGTGGAACACCTCGGCGCCCCAGCGCAGCGCTTCGCGAAAGCTCGGTGCGCCCACGGGAATGAGCATGAATTCCTGCAGGTCGAGGCTGTTGTTGGCGTGTGCGCCGCCGTTGATCACGTTCATCATGGGCACGGGCAGCTGCATGCTGCCCATGCCGCCAAAATAGCGGTACAGCGGCAGGCCCGATTCTTCGGCGGCCGCGCGCGCCACGGCCATGGAGACGGCCAGCATGGCGTTGGCGCCCAGGCGCGCTTTGTTGTCGGTGCCGTCGAGGTCGATCAGCGTGCGGTCGAGGAAGGCCTGCTCGCTCGCGTCCAGGCCCAGCACGGCTTCGGAGATTTCGGTGTTGACGTGCTCGACGGCCTTGAGCACGCCCTTGCCCAGGTAACGGCTCTTGTCGCCGTCGCGCAGTTCGATGGCTTCGCGGCTGCCCGTGGAGGCACCCGAGGGCACAGCGGCGCGGCCCATTACGCCCGACTCGAGCAGGACGTCGCACTCGACGGTGGGGTTGCCGCGGCTGTCGAGAATTTCACGACCGACGATGTCAACGATGGCACTCATGGAGCTTTTTCCTTTTGCAATGGTTTATAAGCGAAACAGGGCTCTGGCGCTTGTGCAGTCTGCGCAAGCAGCTATCAAAAAGTGAGATTTTTGGGCTTGGCTCACACGCCCTCGACGGCCAGCAGGCGCATGACGGCAGCGCCCTCGCGTGCGGCGCGGGCCTTGCGGTATTCGGGCGAGTCGTAAAAGGCGCGCGCGGCTTCCATGCTGGGGAACTTCAAGACCACGATGCGCCCCGGATCGAACTCGCCTTCGAGCACCTCGGCCTTGCCGCCGCGCACGCACACTTCGGCGCCGTGCACGCGCATGGCTTCGGTGCTGAGTTTGCGGTATTCGTCGTACTGCGCGGGGTTGGTGACGGTGACCGAGGCGATGACGTAGGCACTGCTCATTTTTTGTCTCCACGAGGTTGAGTTTGGGAACAGACCCTTTTACGCTGGGTCAAGAGCGAAAAGCGTCTTCGAGAAAGCCCTGGCGCTTGGTGACCGTATCGAGCGCGAGCAGGGTTTCGAGCAGGGCGCGCATGTGCTCGAGCGGCACGGCGTTGGGGCCGTCCGAGAGCGCTTGCGCGGGGTTGGGGTGCGTTTCCATGAACAAGCCCGCCACGCCCACGGCCACGGCCGCGCGTGCAAGCACGGGCACGAACTCGCGCTGGCCGCCGCTGCTCGTGCCCTGGCCGCCGGGCAGCTGCACGCTGTGCGTGGCGTCGAACACCACGGGCGCACCGGTCTCGCGCAGGATGGCGAGCGCGCGCATGTCGCTCACGAGGTTGTTGTAGCCAAAGCTCACGCCGCGCTCGCACGCGAGAAAGCGATCTTCCGACAGGCCCGCCTCGCGGGCGGCCGCGCGTGCCTTGTCGATCACGTTCTTCATGTCGTGTGGCGCGAGAAACTGGCCTTTTTTGATGTTGACCGGCTTGCCCGACTGCGCCACGGCGCGGATGAAGTCGGTCTGGCGGCACAAAAAGGCCGGCGTTTGCAGCACATCGACGACTGCAGCCACGGCGGGTACCTCGGCCTCGGTGTGCACGTCGGTGAGGACGGGCACGCCGATCTCGCGGCGCACCTTGGCCAGAATCTCCAGCCCGCGCTCCATGCCTGGGCCGCGAAAGCTCGCGCCGCTCGAGCGGTTGGCCTTGTCGTAGCTGCTCTTGAAGATGAAAGGGATGCCAAGGGCCGAGGTGATTTCCTTGAGCTGCCCGGCCACGTCCATCTGCAGCTGCTCGGACTCGACCACGCAGGGGCCGGCGATGAGGAAAAACGGCTGCTGGAGCCCGACGTCGAAACCGCACAGTTGCATGGGGTCTTCCTTCGTGGCCTCAAGCGGTGGTGGCGGGTGAAGCCGCCGTCGCAAGGGCTGCGGCTGGCGCGGGCACGGATGCCGCACCGATTTGCGCCGCTGCGGCACCCCCGAGCCGCCGCGCGCGCTGCTGCAGTGCGGCCTGGATGAAGGCGTTGAACAGCGGATGCCCATCCCAGGGCGTGCTCTTGAATTCGGGGTGGAACTGCACGCCGATGAACCAGGGGTGCACGCTCTGCGGCAGCTCGATGATCTCGGTCAGGTGCTCGCGCTGGGTGTAGGCCGAGATCACCAGCCCGGCTTCGCGCAAGCGGTCGAGGTAGTGGACGTTGGCTTCGTAGCGGTGGCGGTGGCGTTCGGTGACCACGTCGCCATAGATCTGGTGCGCGAGCGTGCCAGGCAGCACGTCGGCACTTTGCGCGCCCAGGCGCATGGTGCCGCCGAGGTCGGAATGCTCGTCGCGCTTTTGGATGCTGCCGTCGGCGTTTTTCCACTCGGTGATGAGCGCGATCACGGGGTGCGGCGTGTGCGGGTCGAACTCGGTGCTGTTGGCACCCGCAAGGCCAGCCACGTGGCGCGCGTATTCGATCGTCGCCACCTGCATACCCAGGCAGATGCCCAGGTAGGGGATGCGCTGCTCGCGCGCGAACTGGGCCGTGCGGATCTTGCCTTCGACGCCGCGCGGCCCGAAGCCGCCGGGCACGAGGATGGCGTCGTAATCGGCAAGCTGCTGCACCGTTTCGGCGTCCATGGTTTCGGAGTCGATGTGCACGATGTTGACGCGCACATGGTTGCGCATGCCCGCGTGGCGCAGTGCCTCGTTGAGCGACTTGTAGCTGTCGGAGAGCTCCACGTACTTGCCCACCATGGCGATGGTCACCTCGCCCTGCGGGTGCTCGGCTTCATAGACGAGCGCGTCCCAGCGCTGGAGCTTGGCGGGCGGCGTGTTGAGGCGCAGCTTGTCGCAGATCAGGCCGTCGAGCCCCTGCTCGTGCAGCATGCGCGGCACCTTGTAGATGGTGTCCACGTCCCACATGCTGATCACGCCCCACTCGGGCACGTTGGTGAAGAGCGAGATCTTGGCGCGCTCCTCGTCGGGGATGCGCCGGTCGGCGCGGCACAGCAGCGCGTCGGGCTGGATGCCGATCTCGCGCAGTTTTTGCACCGTGTGCTGCGTGGGCTTGGTCTTGAGCTCGCCCGCCGCGGCGATCCACGGCACGTAGGTGAGGTGCACGAAGGCGGCGTTGTTCGGCCCCAGGCGCAGGCTCATCTGGCGCACGGCCTCGAGGAAGGGCAGCGATTCGATGTCGCCCACGGTGCCGCCGATCTCGACGATGGCCACATCGACAGCGTCTTCGCCGTCCACCCCGGCGCCGCGCCGGATGAATTCCTGGATTTCGTTCGTGACGTGCGGAATCACCTGCACCGTCTTGCCAAGATAGTCGCCGCGGCGCTCTTTTTCGAGCACGGATTGGTAGATGCGGCCCGTGGTGAAATTGTTGGCGCGCCGCATGCGCGTTTCGATGAAGCGTTCGTAGTGGCCCAGGTCGAGGTCGGTTTCGGCGCCGTCGTCGGTGACGAAGACCTCGCCATGCTGAAACGGGCTCATGGTGCCCGGATCGACGTTGATGTAGGGGTCGAGCTTGATGAGGGTGACTTTGAGGCCCCGCGATTCGAGGATCGCGGCAAGGGAGGCAGAGGCGATTCCCTTGCCCAGGGAAGACACCACACCGCCGGTGACGAAGACGAATTTGGTCATGTCGTTTATGGGTGGTGGGAAATGGGAATTATAGGGGGCGGTTTCGGGGTGGGGCTGCGCCGCTGTGCCCGGTCAGGGCTGGCCGGCCCATAGAATTTCAGCCTGTCGTTTCACTCCCCTTTTTTCTGCAGCCATCCATGTCACCCATGCCTCTTTCGATACCCAAAGTTCGACAGGCTCCTAGTGCAGTGTTCGACGCTATCTGCGACATAAAACCGCGTCTTTTCGGCCTGGGCCGCGTTGCAAATCCTCGCGATACCGCCCGGTATCGCTGCGGTTTGCGCCTTGCCCAGACCAAAAATCCATCGGTTTTATTGGTCGCATCAAGCATCAAACACTACACTAGCCGTCGCCGCCTCCTCGTGGGCGCGTTGGCGGCGGCGGCATGGCCTGTTGCCCGGGCTGCGGCGCAGGACAAGCCCCTGCGCATCCTCGTGGGTTTTCCGCCCGGGGGTGGCTCGGACGTGATCGCCCGCCTGCTCGCCGAAAAGCTCAAGGATGCGCTGCAGCGTCCCGTCATGGTGGACAACCGCCCCGGTGCGGGCGGGCAGCTCGCGGCGCAGTGGCTCAAGGCCGCGCCCGCCGATGGCAGCGCGGTGCTGCTGTCGCACGACCACACCATCTCCATCTTGCCGCTGGTGCTCGCGCATCCGGGCTACGACCCGCACACCGATTTCGTGCCGCTCGGCGGTGTGGCCAGCTTCGTGAACGGGCTGGCCGTCGCCCCGGGCACACCGGCGCGCAGTCTGGCGCAGTACGTGGCGTGGGTGAAGGCGCAGGGCGGCAAAAGCGCCATCGGCATCCCCGCGCCGGCCTCCACACCCGAATTTCTGGTGCAGCTGCTCTCCAAACGCTATGGCTTGGACCTGGTGGCCGTGCCCTACAAGGGCAGTGCGCCGATGATCGCCGACATGCTGGGCCAGCAGATTCCCGCGGGCATAGGTTCGTCGGCCGACTTCATCGAACATTTGCGCAGCGGCAAGCTGCACATGCTCGCTGTGGTCGGCGCCCAGCGCCAGACGGTCTTGCCCGACGTGCCCACGTTCGGCGAGCTGGGCTTTGCGGGGCTGGAGGACACGCCTTTTTATGGCGTCTGGGCGCCACGCGGCGTGCCGGCGCAGTTCGTTTCCGACTTTTCGCGCGCGCTCGCCAAGGTGCTGGCGCTGCCGGACATACGCCAGCAGCTCACCGACATGGGCTTGAGCGTAGGCTTCATGGCGCCCGAGCAGCTCGACGCGCGCGAACGCGCCTACCGCGCAGCGTGGGCGCGCATCATTCAGGGCAGTGGGTTCCGGCCGCAGTGAATCGTCCTTTTCTGAAAGCACACCCATGTCGTACCTGCAAACCCGGCTCGGCCTGCAGTGGCCCATCATCCAGGCGCCCATGGCCGGGGTGTCCACGCCGCAGCTCGCGGCAGCGGTTTCCAACGCGGGTGGTCTGGGTTCATTGGGCATTGGCGCGTGCAGCGCCGCGCAGGCACGCGACATGCTCGAAGCGACCCGCGCGCGCACGGGCCGGCCGTTCAACGTGAACGTGTTTTGCCATGCTCCCGCACGGCGCGATGCCCAAGGTGAAGCCGCGTGGTTGCAGCATCTGGCGCCGCTGTTTGCCGAAGTGGGCGCGACGCCGCCCGCGGCCTTGCAGGAGATCTACCCAACTTTTCGTGACGATGCGCAAACTGTGGAGCTGCTGCTGCAGCTGCGCCCGGCGGTGGTGAGCTTTCACTTCGGGCTGCCCGACGCGGCGCGGATTCAGGCGCTGCGCGCGGCGGGCATTGTTCTGCTTGCCACGGCGACCGATGTGCACGAGGCGCTGCAGATCGAGCGCGCAGGGCTGGATGCGATCGTGGCGCAAGGCATGGAGGCGGGCGGGCACCGCGGCGTGTTCGACCCCGATGCGCCCGACGAGGGTCTGAGCACCGCCGTGCTCGTGCGGCTTTTGCGGCAGCACTCGCGCCTGCCCGTGATCGCAGCGGGCGGCATCATGGACGGACAGGGGGTTCGGGCCGCGCTGGACCTCGGTGCGGCTGCGGTGCAGTTGGGCACGGCGTTCATCTTGTGCCCCGAGTCCGCGGCCTCCGAGGCCTACCGCGCGCAGTTGCAGAGCGAGCGCGCATCGCATACCCGGCTCACGCGCGTGCTCTCGGGGCGCCCAGCGCGCGGCCTGGTCAATCGCCTGATCGAATGGGGCAAGGCCGCAGGTGCACCGCCACCGCCGGCTTACCCGGTGGCCTACGACGCGGCCAAGCAGTTGCACGCAGCCGCCGTGCGACAAGGTCTGCATGAATTTGCCGCGCATTGGGCGGGGCAGGGCGCGCCGCTGGCGCGTGCGCTGCCGGCGGCGCAGCTGCTGGCCCAGCTGGCGCGCGAGGCGGGATTTTGAGGTGTGCTCTGCTACATTCGCCGCTATGAACGACGAGGAACTTGCGGGCAAACACATCGTACTGGGCCTGAGCGGCGGCGTGGCCTGTTACAAGGCCGCGGAGCTTTGCCGCCAGCTGCAGCGCGCGGGCGCCACGGTGCAGGTGGTGATGACCGAGGCGGCGGCGCAGTTCATCACGCCCGTGACCATGCAGGCGCTGTCGGGGCGGCCCGTCTATGGTTCGCAGTGGGATGCGCGCGAGCCCAACAACATGCCGCACATCAACCTGAGCCGCAACGCCGACGCGGTACTGATCGCGCCTGCGAGCGCCGACTTCATCGCACGCCTCGCGCAGGGCCGCGCTGACGAGCTGCTCAGCCTGCTGTGCCTCGCGCGCCCGCGCGAGCGTGTGCCGCTGCTGCTCGCGCCGGCCATGAACCGCGAGATGTGGGCCCACCCCGCGACGCAGCGCAACCTCGCGCAGGTGGCTCAGGACGGCGCCACGGTGCTGGGCGTGGGCTGCGGCGACCAGGCCTGCGGTGAAACCGGCGACGGGCGCATGCTCGAGCCGCACGAGCTGGTCGAGGAATTGACGGCTTTCTTGACTCCGAAGCTGCTCGTCGGGCGCAAGGTGCTCATCACCGCGGGGCCGACCTTCGAGGCCATAGACCCGGTGCGCGGCATCACCAACCATTCGAGCGGCAAGATGGGCTTTGCCATCGCACGCGCGGCGCGCGCGGCCGGGGCCGAAGTCACGCTCGTCGCTGGGCCGGTGCACCTGCCCACGCCGCGTGGCGTGCGGCGCATCGACGTGCAGTCGGCGCAGCAAATGCTCGACGCCGTGCTGCAGCAGGTGCAAAGCGCCTCGGTCTTCATTGCCACCGCGGCCGTGGCCGACTGGCGCCCGGCCACGCAGGCCGCGCACAAGATCAAGAAGGATGGCTCGGGCGAGCCGCCGGTTCTGCGATTCGTGGAAAATCCCGACATCCTCGCCACCGTGGCGCAACTGCCGCAGGCGCGCAGCGGCGCGCTGTATTGCGTGGGTTTTGCCGCCGAGAGCGAGGACTTGCTCGCCCAGTCCAGCGCCAAGCGCCTGCGCAAGGGTGTGCCGCTGCTCGTGGGCAACATCGGCCCGGCGACCTTCGGGCAGGACGACAACGCCTTGCTGCTCGTCGATGCGAATGGCCACCGTGAACTGCCGCGCGCGTCCAAGCGCGTGCTCGCGCAGCAGCTCGTCGCCGAGATCGCCGCGCGCCTGCCGCACCATTGACGCTGCGCGCAGAGTTCGTCGCTTTGTTCGGGGCGCAGCGCGTCCCATTTTTTACTTCGTGCGAGAGGATGCCGTGAAGGTCGATGTGAAGATTTTGGATGCGCGCATGGCGCAGCAATTGCCCGCGTACGCCACGCCCGGCAGCGCGGGCCTGGATTTGCGCGCCTGCCTGGATGCGCCGCTCACGCTGGAGGCGGGCGCGTGCGCGCTCGTGCCCACGGGGATTGCGATCCATTTGCAAGACCCGGGCTACGCCGCCTTGATCCTGCCGCGCTCGGGGCTGGGGCACAAGCACGGCATCGTGCTTGGCAACCTCGTGGGTTTGATCGATAGCGACTACCAGGGACAGCTGATGGTCAGCGCCTGGAACCGCAGCGCGCAGGCGTACACGCTGCAACCCATGGAGCGCATTGCGCAACTCGTCATCGTGCCGGTGCTGCAGGCCGAGTTCAACGTGGTGTCCGATTTCGCCGCGCCGAGCGCGCGCGGCACCGGCGGCTATGGCTCCACGGGCACGGCGTGAGGGTGGATGGGGGCAAGGTTTTTTCATGACACAAGCAAACCATTCCTCCTCTGCGGGCAGCCTGCCCATGCTGCAGGTGCTCGCCTGCGGTGCGGCCATCGTCACCTTGTCGATGGGCATACGCCATGGCTTCGGGCTGTGGCTGCAGCCGATCACGCAGGAGCTGGGCTGGACGCGCCAGAGCTTTGCGCTCGCGATCGCGATCCAGAACCTGGCCTGGGGCCTGCTCGGCGTGCTCGCGGGCATGCTGGCGGACCGCTTCGGCGCTTTTCGCGTGCTTGTCGGCGGGGCGCTGCTGTACGCGCTCGGGCTCGCGGGCATGGCCTGGGCGCGCACGCCGCTGCTGTTTGCCCTGAGCGCGGGCGTGCTCATCGGCGCCGCGCAGGCGGGCACTACGTATGCCGTGGTCTATGGCGTGCTGGGGCGGCAGATCGCGCCGCACAAGCGCTCCTGGGCCATGGGCGTGACGGCGGCTGCGGGCTCGTTCGGGCAGTTTCTCATGGTGCCGGTGGAAGGCGGCCTGCTTTTGCACCTAGGCTGGCAGCAGGCGCTGCTCGCGCTGGCCCTGCTGGCGCTCTTGATCGTGCCGCTGGCCTGGGGCCTGCGCGAGCCGGGGTTTCAGGGCGCGGCGCACGCTCCACGCGCGCAGAGCGCGGGGCAGGCGCTGCGCGAGGCGCTGGCCTGCCCGAGCTATCTGTTGCTGATGGCAGGCTACTTCGTGTGCGGCTTCCAGGTGGTGTTCATCGGCGTGCACATGCCCAGTTACCTCAAGGACCATGGCTTGTCACCGCAGGTGGGCAGCCAGGCGCTCGCGCTGATCGGCCTTTTCAACGTGCTGGGCAGTTATGCGGCCGGGGTGATGGGGCAGCGCATGCCCAAGCGCTTCATTCTGGCGGCCATTTATTTTGCGCGCGCCGTGGCGATCAGCGTGTTCCTGCTGCTGCCGCTCAGTCCGCTTTCGGTATATGTGTTTTCTGCCGTGATCGGGCTGCTGTGGCTTTCCACCGTGCCGCCGACCAACGCCACGGTGGCGCAGATTTTTGGCGTGCAGCATCTTTCGATGCTCGGCGGGCTGGTGTTTTTCAGCCACCAGATCGGCAGCTTTTGGGGCGTCTGGCTCGGTGGTTATTTGTACGATCGAACCGGCAGCTATGACACCGTGTGGCTCATCGCGATCGCGCTGGGGGTGTTTGCGGGGCTGGTCAACCTCCCTGTCAGAGAGGCACCGTACCGCAGGGCAGCCGCCCAGTCGGTGTAAGCGGGTACGCGGCCATGGGTGCGGCAAGGTCTCAGCGCGACGACGTGAGAAACCGGTGGCGTCCCCGGTGGCGCTGGCTGGCCTGGGGCCTTGTGTGCCTGGCATTGCTGGGGGTGTTTGCTTCGTACACCGCCCCTGACTTCATGGTGCTGCTCGCGAACCAGTTGTGGGCTTGTTTCTGAAATTTTTGGGTCATTTTGGCGCCAAACCAAGGCAGAATCAGTGCAAGCAGCTCATTTTTCAGGAGTAATTGCAGATGCATGGTACGCAGCTTCCATCGGAATGGGTGCGCCGCTGGGCGCATCTGGTAGCGCCCGGCAGCACGGTGCTCGACGTGGCGTGCGGGGCGGGGCGCCACTTGCGCTGGCTGCACGCCCAAGGGTACGCGGTGGTCGGTGTGGATGCGTCGCCGCAGGCCCTGTCTGCCTGTGCAGGGTTGGGTGAACTGGTGTGCGCCGACCTCGAAAACGGCCCCTGGCCTTTTGCCGGGCGCAGTTTCGGTGCGGTGCTCGTCACGAATTATTTGTGGCGGCCTTTGTTTCCCGCGCTCGTGCAAAGCCTGGCACCCGGTGGGGTATTGATTTACGAAACCTTTGCGCAAGGCAATGAAACCGTGGGACGTCCGGCGCGGCCGGAGTTTTTGCTGCGTTCGGGTGAGTTACTCCAAGTCTGCGCAGGCTTGCATATCGTCGCGTATGAAGAAGGATTTTTGCCACAACCGGATCGTTTCGTGCAACGTATTGCAGCGGTACGTGAAAGCGGGGCAAAGAATGCGGGCGATCCCCCTTTGCGCTTTTCATTACAACCTTGAGCTGGGTTTTACCGTCCTATCGTGGCGGTGGACGTAGTTCCGGTGTCGCAATGGGGACGGCTTGCGCGCCAGGCAGCGCGTCTCTCGCTGATGTCGATAAGGGGCTTTTTGTGCTGAGCGGCTTCATGGGAAGTGCCTGAATCCAATTGGAAAATTATGTGTTTATAATGGCACTTCTACAATGTCCTTTCCATCGATACCATGAACAGCTATAAAGAACTTCTGAAGCAGCGTGAAGCCCTGGAGCAGCAAATCAAAGAGGCGCGGGAGCGTGAAGTGGCGAATGCCCTGGCGCAAGTGCGTACTTTGGTGGATGAGTTCGGTTTGACGGTGCAGGACGTATTTCCGTCGATGCGCGCACCCAGCCGCGGGCGCAGCGCGACGGCAGGCAGCAAAGTGCCGCCCAAATACCGTGATCCCGTGACGGGCAAGACCTGGACGGGGCGTGGCAAGCCGCCGAGGTGGATGCCCAAAGAAAATCGCGAGCAATACGCGATTTGAGTGACGTTTGCGGTTTGCGTTGGCACGCATTCCGCGGGTGTGCATTCTATTTTGCCCGATCTGGCTCAGCCGTCTCGGCTCTGTATTCCCCGTGCCTTTGAGGCCTTTCTTGTTTTTGTGGGCTTTGGGTGGTTTTGTGCGCGATCGGGATCATCGAATCTTCGACTTTGATTCATTTGTATCGTACCCCGCATGAAGCCATAGAGATTCGATGTGTGCGTGGATCGGGCTCAGCCGGTCCCCGCGAGGATGTTAATAAGAGCCAGGCGGCGAGTGCCTGGCTTTTTTCATCCTTTGCTGCGCGCGGGGCGCCGCTGTTTTGAGAAATATCTTGGCGGGCGGCGATTTTTTTGCATTTGACTTTCCAGGGGCGGTCCGGCGGGGCGGATCGGCCATGCCCGAGCGTGGGGTGATGTTTTGCTGGAAACGGCGCTGCGCGCGGCGCAGGTTTGTCAAAATGGCGCATTCTTTGACTACGTTGGGAGAATCGATGATGGCAAATTCCGTGCACATGTCTGCGCATCCCTTTGCTTCGGTGCTCGAAGAGTTTCGCACTGCTTCGGGCAAAACCGGGCGCTTTTATTCGCTGCCTGCGCTGGCGCGCCAGTTTCCCCGTATCGAGCGCCTGCCGGTGTCGCTGCGCATCGTGCTCGAGGCGGTGCTGCGCCATTGCGACGGGCGCAAGGTGCTGCCCGAACATGTGGAGCAGCTCGCGAACTGGGCGCCGCAGGCCGAGCGCAAGGACGAGATTCCGTTCGTGGTCGCGCGCGTGGTGCTGCAGGATTTCACGGGCGTGCCGCTGCTCGCTGATCTGGCGGCGATGCGCAGCGCGGCCGCGCGGCTCGGCCAAGACCCGCAAAAGATCGAGCCGCTCGTGCCCGTCGATTTGGTGGTGGACCACTCGGTCATGGTGGACCACTACGGCACGCGCAATGCGCTCGATCTGAACATGAAGCTCGAATTCCAGCGCAACCGCGAGCGCTACCAGTTCATGAAATGGGGCATGCAGGCCTTCAAGACCTTCGGCGTGGTGCCACCGGGCTTTGGCATCGTGCACCAGGTCAACCTCGAATACCTCGCGCGCGGCGTGCACCAGGGGGCGGACGGCGTGGTGTATCCCGACACGCTGGTGGGCACGGACAGCCACACGACCATGATCAACGGCATCGGAGTGGTCGGCTGGGGTGTGGGCGGTATCGAGGCCGAGGCCGCGATGCTCGGGCAGCCCGTGTATTTCCTCACGCCCGACGTGGTGGGGCTGGAGCTCACGGGCCAGTTGCGCGAGGGCGTCACGGCGACCGACCTGGTGCTCACCGTGACCGAGCTGCTGCGCCGCCACAAGGTGGTGGGCAAATTTGTCGAATTTTTTGGCGAAGGCGCGCGCACCCTCTCGGTGCCCGACCGCGCCACGCTGGGCAACATGGCGCCCGAATACGGCGCGACCATGGGCTTTTTCCCGGTCGATGAAAAGACCATCGAATATTTCCGCGGCACGGGTCGCAGCGCCGACGAGATCGAAGCCTTCGAAGCCTACTTCAAGGCGCAGGGGCTGTTCGGTGTGCCGCGCGCGGGCGAGGTCGAATACTCGTTGGTGCTGCGGCTCGACCTGGGCAGCATCGCGCCCAGCCTGGCCGGCCCCAAGCGTCCGCAAGACCGCGTCGAGCTCGGCCAGGTGGCGGCGCAGTTCACCGAGCTGTTTGGCAAACCCGCGGCCGAAAACGGCTTCAACCGCCCGGCCGCGCAGCTGCGCGAGCGCTACCCCGTGCATGTGAGTGCCCCGTCGTTGCCCACGCAGCGCGATGCTGACGTGACGCTCGGCAACGGTGACGTGCTGATCGCCGCGATCACGAGCTGCACCAACACCTCCAACCCGAGCGTGATGCTCGCGGCGGGTCTGCTCGCCAAAAAGGCCGTGGAAGCCGGGCTCACGGTGGCGCCGCACATCAAGACCTCGCTCGCGCCGGGCTCGCGCGTGGTGACCGAATACCTCACGCAGACGGGCTTGCTGCCCTACCTGGAGCAACTCGGCTTTGCGCTCGCGGGCTACGGCTGCACCACCTGCATAGGCAACGCGGGCGACCTCGCGCCCGAAATCAACGAGGCCATCACGGCCCACGATCTGGTGTGTGCGGCAGTGCTCTCGGGCAACCGCAACTTCGAGGCGCGCATCCACCCCAACCTCAAGGCCAACTACCTCGCGAGCCCGCCGCTGGTCGTGGCCTACGCGATCGCCGGATCGCTCCTGCGCGATTTGACGCGCGAGCCGCTCGGTCAGGGCAAGGACGGGCGTGCCGTCTATCTGCGCGACATCTGGCCGAGCAGCGAAGAAATCCATGCGCTGCTGCGTTTTGCGCTCAATGGCGAGGCGTTCCGCGCCAACTACGCCAAGGTCCAGTCCGACCCCGGCGCGCTGTGGCAAAACATTCAAGGTGTGCAAGGCACGACCTACACCTGGCCACCCAGCACCTATATCGCCGAGCCGCCGTTTTTTGCCAACTTCACTCTTGATAAAGGAGCTGCCAGCGCAGGTGGGACGGGCGCAAATGGCCAAAATGATGCGGATTCCGTCGCCGTGCGCGGCGCGCGCATCATGGCCTTGTTCGGCGACTCGATCACCACCGACCACATCTCGCCCGCGGGCTCCATCCCCGTCAAATCGCCCGCAGGGCAGTGGCTGCTTGCGCACGGCGTGAAGAAAGAGGAC
The DNA here is from genome assembly GCF_003337425.1 of Extensimonas vulgaris. Taxonomy (GTDB): domain Bacteria; phylum Pseudomonadota; class Gammaproteobacteria; order Burkholderiales; family Burkholderiaceae_C; genus Extensimonas; species Extensimonas vulgaris. The sequence continues at coordinate 550,419 of NZ_QPJU01000001.1, read as the reverse complement.
TTCAACAGCTATGGCGCACGCCGCGGCAACCACGAGGTCATGATGCGCGGCACCTTCGCGAACGTGCGCATCAAGAACCTGATGCTGCCGCCGCTGCCCGACGGCGCGCGCGAGGAGGGCGGCTTCACGCTCTACCAGAACCCCGGCCCGCAGCAGGGCGAAAAGATGTTCATCTTCGACGCCGCCATGCGCTACCAGGCCGAGCACACACCGACGGTGGTGTTCGCGGGCGAGGAATACGGCACGGGTTCGAGCCGCGACTGGGCGGCCAAGGGCACGCAGCTCTTGGGCATCAAGGCCGTGGTGGCGCGCAGTTTCGAGCGCATCCACCGCTCCAACCTCGTGGGCATGGGCGTGCTGCCGCTGCAGTTCCAGGCGGCCGATTCGTGGCAGTCGCTGGGGCTCACGGGACGCGAGGTCATCGACGTGCTGCCCGACCCTGCGCTCACGCCGCAAAGCGACGCCACCTTGGTCATCCACCGCCCCGACGGCACGCGCGAGCAGGTGCGCGTGACGCTGCGCATAGACACGCCGATCGAGGTGGACTACTACCGCGCGGGGGGCATCCTGCCCTTCGTGTTGCGCCAGCTGCTGGTGGCTTGACAAGCTGATCCCAGGCGGATGCAAAAACAGCTCCTGATCGCAGGCGGCGGCATCGGCGGCCTGGCGGGCGCGCTCGCCGCGGCGCGTGCGGGCTGGCAGGTGCGCCTCTATGAGCGCGCCGCGGCCTTTAGCGAAGTCGGCGCGGGCGTGCAGCTCGGCCCCAACGTGGTGCGCATCCTGCACGGTTGGGGGCTTGCGCAGGCGCTGCAGGCCGTGGCGGCGCTGCCGCAGCGCATCCAGGTGCGCTGTGCGCTCTCGGGGCGCGAACTCGCGGTGCTGCCGCTCGGCGCCGCCATGCAGCAGCGCTACGGTGCGCCGTACGTGACCATTCACCGCGCCGATCTGCATGGCTTGTTACACGCCGCCGCGATTGCGCACCCTGACATCGCGCTGCACCTGGGTCAGCGCCTGGAGCGCTTCAGCGACGACGGTGGCGCCGTCACCGCCACCGTCACCGCGAGCGGCGCCACAACCGTCACCGGGGGCGGCAGCGCCGGCAAGCCGATCGAAGGCGACGCGCTGCTCGGCGCCGACGGCCTGTGGAGCCGCACGCGCGCGCAGCTCCTGGGCGACCTGCCGCCGCGCGTCTCGGGCCACCTCGCGTACCGCGCGCTCGTACCGCCCGAGGCGCTCGCGGATTTGCCGGGCCTTGCAGGGCGCGACTATGTCAACCAAGTCACGCTCTGGCTCGGCCCGCGCTTGCACGCGGTGCACTACCCGGTGCGCCGCAGCGAGCTGCACAACCTCGTGGTGCTCGTCGAAGGGCCGGCGCCGCAAAATCTCGAATCCTGGGATCACGCGGCGAACGCCGCCGACCTCGCCGCCGCGCTGCATGGCAGCTGCAGTGCGCTGCAGCACGTGGTGCACGGCGTGGCCGCGGCGGGTTGCGGCTGGCGCCTGTGGCCGCTGTGCGACCGCCCGCCGCTGCGCGGGCCGCACGAGATGGCGCGCGGTCTGGTCGCGCTGCTGGGCGACGCGGCCCACCCGATGCGCCCCTACCTCGCGCAAGGCGCAGGCATGGCCATCGAGGACGCGGCCGAACTCGAACGTGCGCTCGCCATGGACGCGCTGGAAGTGCCCTTGCGCCTGCGCCGCTACGCGCTCAATCGCTGGCAGCGCGCGGCCCGCGTGCAGGAGCGCGCGGTGCGCAACGGCCAGATCTTCCATGCGCGCGGGCCCGTGCGCTGGGCGCGCGACGCAGCGCTGCGCTTGCTCGGGGCGCAATTGCTCGACCAGCCCTGGCTGTACGGGGGCGGCGTGGGCGCATTGCGCGGCGCTTGAGCTTTCGAACGTTCATGCCGGCGCAGGGGCGGCGTTTCATCCCCCGTTCAGCACATTCATGGGTGCCGTGGTAAGTTCCGGGCCGAATTTCCATCCGATTTCGACAATGAGCACCTTGCAAGAAAAAATCCACGCCCTCGCGCCCCAGGCCATCGCCGGCATGCGCCGCGGCATCGAAAAAGAGGGCCTGCGCGTGCTGCCCGACGGCAGCCTCGCGCTCACGCCGCATCCGCTCGCGCTCGGCTCTGCGCTCACGCACCCGCACATCACCACCGACTACAGCGAGTCGCAGCTCGAGCTCGTCACCAGCGCGCGCGTGGGTGTGGGCGCGTGCGTGGACGAGCTCACCGAAATCCACCAATACGTCGCGCGCACGCTGCACGCGCAAGGAGAGCTGCTGTGGAACGCGAGCATGCCCTGCACGCTGCCCACCGACGAGACCATTCCGCTCGCGCGCTTTGGCGCGTCCAACGTGGGCCGCGCCAAGAGCGTTTACCGCATGGGCCTGGGGCACCGCTACGGCCGACGCATGCAGATGATTTCAGGGGTGCACTACAACTGGTCGCTGCCGGGCGTGGACAGCGCGGGCTACTTTGCGCTGATCCGCAACTTCCGCCGCCATGCGTTCGTGCTGCTGTACCTGTTCGGCGCCTCGCCTGCCTTGTGTCCCTGCTTCGTGCAAGGGCGCGTGCACAACCTGCAGCCGCTGGGGCCCAATGCGCTGTATCTGCCGCACGCGACCTCGCTGCGCATGGGGCGGCTCGGGTACCAGAGCGAGGCGCAGGCCAGCCTTGCGGTGAGCTACAACAGCCTCGAGGGCTACGCCGCCTCGCTGTACGAAGCGCTCACACGGCCCTATCCGCCCTATGAGGCCGTGGGGATACGCAATCCGGGCGGCGACTACAACCAGCTTGCCACCAGCTTGCTGCAGATCGAAAACGAGTTTTACAGCACCATCCGCCCCAAGCGCACCACGCGCAGCGGCGAGCGCCCCTTGCACGCGCTGCGCGAGCGCGGCGTCGAATACGTCGAGGTGCGCCTGATGGACATCGACCCGTTCGAGCCCGTCGGCATCAGCGCGGCGACCATGCGCGTGCTCGACGTGTTTTTGCTGCACTGCCTGCTCAGCGACAGCCCGCCCGACACGCCTGAAGAAATCACCGAGCTGCAGCGCAACCAGCAGCTGGCCGCCGAGCGCGGGCGCGAGCCCGGCCTGTGCCTGCAACGCCAGGGCCGGAGCGTGCCGCTCGTTGCCTGGGCGCAGGAAGTGCTCGACGCCTGCGTGCCGCTGGCCGCCGCGCTCGACGCCGCGCAGGGCGGCAGCGATTACAGCGATGCCTTGCAGCAGGCGTTGGCACGGGTGCACGAGCCCGAGCAGACGCCCTCGGCGCGCGTGCTCGCACGCATGGCCCAGGCGCACGGCAACAGCTACGCCGACTTCGCGCTGCACCAGTCGATGGCCGCGCGCGACGCCTTGCTCGCGCTGCCGTGGTCGGATGCGCAACAGGCGCGCTACCGCGCCATGGCGCAGGCATCGCTGGCCGAGCAAAAGGCCATCGAGGCGGCGGACACGTTGCCCTTCGAGGCCTGGCGCCAGCGCTACGTCGCGCTCGATGCGCTCGACGCGCCGGGCGACGCCCACGCAGCCACCCCGGGGCCGGGGCTTTGATCTAGTGCAGTGTTCGACGCTATCTGCGACATAAAACCGCGTCTTTTCGGCCTGGGCCGCGTTGCAAATCCTCGCGATACCACCCGGTATCGCTGCGGTTTGCGCCTTGCCCAGACCAAAAATCCATCGGTTTTATTGGTCGCATCCAGCATCAAACACTGCACTAGAAAATATGAATGAAAACCGGCGCTAGCGCCCGTCTATCAAGCGCTAGTAGCTCTTTATTTGGAAGCGGCGCGGCGCTCAGCGCCGGCGCAGCACGTGGATGTATTCCTCGCCCACGGTCTGCTGCTCGACGAGTTCGTTGCCGGTCTGCTTGGCAAAGGCCTGGAAGTCGCGCAGCGAACCCGGGTCGGTGGCCACGACCTTGAGCAATTGGCCGCTGGCCATGTCGGCCAGGGCTTTTTTGGCCTTCAGGATGGGCAGCGGGCAGTGGAGGCCGCGGGTGTCGATTTCTTTGTCGATGTGCATGGCGTGTTCCGGGTGGTGCGGTGCGGGGGCGCTCAGCCTCTCATACCTTCTCAGGCGGAGCGGCGCGTGGCGAAATCGACGAATTCTGGCTCGTGGCCGCGCGCACGCAGCCAGTCGGCGAGCGCAAAGCCCGTGCCCGCGCGCCAGCAGCGCACCTCTTCAGGCGCTTCGAGGCGGTATTCGACGAGTTCGGGCGAGAGCCGCACCTCGCCCTGCGCGACGGCGTGGTAGGCGATGATGACCTGGTTCATGCGCTGGAAGTCGTAGGCGCCTATGAGCGAGAGCGCGCTCACGTCGAGGTTGGTTTCTTCCTTGACCTCGCGCACCAGCCCTTCCTGCGGCGTCTCGCCTGCTTCCATGAAGCCCGTGATGAGCCCGAAAGCCTGCTTGTTGGGCCAGGCCGCGTTGCGCGCGAGCAGCACGCGCCCTTCGAGCTCGATCACTGCGGCGAGCACGGGTGTGGGGTTGTTCCAGTGCGTCCAGCCGCAGGCCGGGCAGCGCAGGCGTTCTTTGTGGTTGCCGTCGTCTTCGGCGGCAGCCAGGAGCATCAGCGGCGTGCCGCAGTGGGTGCAGTAGCGGGTTTCGTAGCGCATGGAGGGTTCACCTTCGAAGTCGCAATGAGAGCGGAAACGGGGAGCGGAAAACGGTCCGGGAGGCAAAAGCGATTCTCGCGCATCCCGCGCCCGCGGTGCACGCTGGCGCGCGGGTTCAGAGCGCCAGGCCGCGCAGGTACTCGCGGAACGATGCGCCCACCTGCGGATGCTGCAAGGCCAGCTCCACGGTCGCCTCCAAAAACCCTTCTTTGCTACCACAATCGTAGCGCTTGCCGCTGTACTGGTAAGCGTAAACGGCCTCTTTTTCGAGGAGTCTGGCGATGCCGTCGGTGAGCTGGATCTCGCCGCCCACGCCGCGCGGCTGCTGGCGGATCTCCTCGAATACGCCGGGCGTGAGGATGTAACGGCCCGCCACGCCCATGCGCGAGGGCGCGTCGGCGGCCTTGGGTTTTTCGACGATGCGCTGGATGCGGATCAGCGGGCCGCCGGCGCTCTCGCCCGCAACGATGCCGTAGCGGTGCACCTGGTCGGCGGGCACCTCCTGCACGGCGATGACCGAGCGGCCCTGCTGGCGGAACGCGCTCACCATCTGCGCGAGCACGGGCGCACCGCCCGGCGGGCCGACCATGAGGTCGTCGGCGAGCAGCACGGCAAAGGGCTCCTGGCCCACGAGCGGCTCGGCGCACAGCACCGCGTGGCCCAGGCCCAGCGAGCGCGGCTGGCGCACGAAGGCGCAGTCCATGTCGCTGGGCTGCACCGAGCGCACGAGCGCGAGCAGCTCGTCCTTGCCCGCGGCTTCGAGCTCGGCTTCGAGCTCGTAGGCGGTGTCGAAGTGGTCCTCGATCGCGCGCTTGCTGCGCCCGGTGACGAAGATCATGTGCCGTATGCCCGCGGCGTAGGCTTCCTCGACGGCGTACTGGATCAGTGGCTTGTCCACGATGGGCAGCATTTCTTTGGGCGACGCCTTGGTCGCGGGCAGAAAGCGCGTGCCCAGGCCGGCGACGGGGAACACGGCTTTTTGGACGCGGGAGCTGTGGGGCATGGTGGGCCTTTGACGAAGTGCTACGAATTCGGGTGTCGAGAAGCGGTTGGGCGGAGTCAGCCGAGCCTTGCGAGCTGGTCGCGCAGGCGCGCGAGCGTGGCGCCGAAGTCGGCCACGCGCTTTTGCTCCTGCTCGATCACTGCGGGCGGGGCCTTGGCGACGAAGGCCGCGTTGCCCAGTTTGCCCTGAGCCTTGGCGATCTCGGCTTCGAGGCGCGCCACTTCCTTGCCCAGGCGGGCTTTTTCGGCGGCCACGTCGATTTCCATGTGCAGGCACAGGCGCGTCTCGCCGACCACGGCCACAGGCGCGGCCTGCGCAGCCTGTGCCCAGGCGGCCTCGTCGTCGAACACCTGCACCTCGCTGAGCTTGGCCAGCGCCTGCAAGAGCGGCGCCACGCCGCGCACGAAGTCCGCGTGGCCCACGGCGTACAGCGGCAGGCGCTGCGCGGGCGAGACGTTCATCTCGCCGCGCAGCGTGCGGCAGGCATCGACCAGCGCCTTGAGCTGCTCCACATACGCCTCGGCCGCGGTGTCGATGCGCTCGGGCTGCGCCTGCGGGTATTCGGCGATGCTCACCGAAGGGCCCGCGCGGCCCGCGACGGGCGCGACGGCCTGCCACAGCGCCTCGGTGATGAACGGAATCAAGGGATGCGCGAGGCGCAGCACGGTCTCCAGCGTGCGGATCAGCGTGCGCCGCGTGGCGCGCTGCTGCGCCGCGTTGCCGCGCTGGATCTGCACCTTGGCGATCTCGAGGTACCAGTCGCAGAACTCGTTCCAGACGAAGTCGTAAATCGCATGCGCGACGTGGTCCAGGCGGTATTCGGCAAAGCCCTGCGCGACCTCGGCCTCGGCGCGCTGCAGGCGCGAGACGATCCAGCGGTCGGGCTGGCTGAAGTCCAGATAACCGCCCTTGCAGCCCGACGCGGCGTGGGCGTCGAGCCCGCAGTCCTGCCCCTCGCAGTGCATGAGCACGAAGCGGCTCGCGTTCCAGAGCTTGTTGCAGAAATTGCGGTAGCCTTCGCAGCGCTTGCTGTCGAAGTTGATGCTGCGCCCCAGGCTCGCGAGCGCCGCGAAGGTGAAGCGCAGCGCGTCGGCGCCGTAGGCGGGGATGCCTTGCGGGAATTCCTTGATCGTCGCCTCGCGCACCTTGGGCGCGGTCTCGGGGCGGCGCAGGCCCGTGGTGCGCTTGGCGATCAGCGGCTCGAGTGCGATGCCGTCGATCAAGTCCACCGGATCGAGCACGTTGCCTTCGCTCTTGCTCATCTTCTTGCCGTGCGCGTCGAGCACCAGGCCGTGGATATACACATCACGAAACGGCACGCGCCCCGTGAAGTGGGTGGTCATCATGATCATGCGCGCCACCCAGAAGAAGATGATGTCGTAGCCCGTGACGAGCACGCTGCTGGGCAGGTAGAGGTTGTAGTCGTCGGTGGGCGCGTCGCTCTGGTGCGGCCAGCCCATGGTGCTGAAGGGCACGAGCGCCGACGAATACCAGGTGTCGAGCACGTCGGGGTCGCGCCGCAGCGCCCCGGAATAACCGGCTTTTTGCGCTTTGGCGGCCGCCTCGTCTGCGCTGCGTGCTACGAAAACCGTACCATCTTCGGCATACCAGGCCGGAATCTGGTGCCCCCACCAGAGTTGGCGGCTGATGCACCAGTCCTGGATGTTGTGCATCCACTGGTGGTAGGTGTTGACCCATTGCTCGGGCACGAAGCGCACCGCGCCCGACTCCACCGCGTCGCGCGCCTTCTGCGCGATGCTTTTGCCCGTCGGATCCTGGTCGCTGACTTTTTCCAGGGCCACGAACCACTGGTCGGTCAGCATGGGCTCGACCACCTCGCCGGTGCGGGTGCAGATCGGCACCATGAGTTTGTGTTTTTTGGTCTCGACCAGGGCGCCCGCGACCTGCAGGTCTTCGACGATGCGCTTGCGCGCCACGAAGCGGTCCAGGCCGCGGTATTTTTCGGGCGCGTTGTCGTTGATCGTGGCCTGCAGCGTGAGCACGCACAAAAGCGGCAGGCCGTGGCGCTGGCCCACGGCGTAGTCGTTGGCGTCGTGCGCGGGCGTGACCTTGACCACGCCGGTGCCGAATTCCTTGTCCACGTAGCTGTCGGCAATCACCGGAATCTCGCGCCCCACGAGCGGCAGGATCACGCTCTTGCCGATCAGATGGCGGTAGCGCTCGTCCTCGGGGTGCACCATCACGGCCACGTCGCCGAGCATGGTTTCGGGGCGCGTCGTGGCCACCGTGAGGCTGCCGCTGCCGTCGGCGAGCGGGTAGGCGATGTGCCAGAGGAAACCGTCGCGCTCCTCGTTTTCGACTTCGAGGTCGGAGACGGCCGATTGCAGCTTCGGGTCCCAGTTGACGAGCCGTTTGCCACGGTAGATCAGGCCCTGCTCGTACAGGCGTACGAAGGTTTCGGTGACCACCTGCGACAGGCGCGCGTCCATGGTGAAGTATTCGCGGCTCCAGTCCACGCTGTCGCCCAGGCGGCGCATCTGCTGCGTGATGATGTTGCCGCTGCGCTCCTTCCACTCCCACACCTTGGCGACGAAGTTGCGGCGCGCCTCCTCGGGCGTGGCGCCCAGGTCGTGGCGCGAGAGGCCCTGCTCCTGCAGCTGGCGCTCGACCACGATCTGCGTGGCGATGCCCGCATGGTCGGTGCCCGGCACCCACACCGTGTTGTAGCCACGCATGCGGTGGTAGCGCGTGAGGCTGTCCATGATGGTCTGGTTGAACGCGTGCCCCATGTGTAGCGTGCCCGTGACGTTGGGCGGCGGCAGCTGGATGCAAAACGGCGGCGCGCCTTCCTTCGGGCGGCCCGTGCCGCGGTAGCCTGCAAGGCCGTAGCCGCGGCGCTCCCACTCGGGGCCCCAGAAGGCTTCGAGCGGGGCAGGGTCGAAGGATTTGGACAGGTTGGCCAGGCCGGGCTGTTGGGGGATGTCGCTCATCGGTCGCACGTGAAAACGGCACCCCATGCGGATGCCGTCGGGTTGAAAGGCAGGAAAGACGAAGATTCTAGCGAGCGCTTACGCGGCCATATTCGCGCCCATATTCGTCCGATCAGGCCAATGCCGCGAGCAGCGCCGCATTGAATGCCTGCGGCCGCTCGAACTGCACCCAGTGGCCCGCGTCCGGGATCAGCGTCAGGCCGCGGAAGTCGGGTGCGGCCGCGGCATAGGCGTCTTCGAGCTGGTGGATCCAGTCTTTGTAGAGCGCGTCATACTGGCCGTAGATGGCATACACGGGGCAGGGCACGCGCGGCAGCGAGCGCGCGAGGATGTCGGTGTGCGACAGCCGCCGGTGCGGCGCGCGGTCGCGTACCACGTTGGCCACATGCAGCCGCAGCGCGAAGTCGTCGATGCGCGCCTTGTCCCAAAGCATCAGCGCGCCGAGGTTGTAGCAGTGGATGTCCAACTGCTCCTGCAGCGTGGGCAGATGGCGCCAGGCCTTGAGCTCGAACTGGCGCTTGGGCACCACGCCCATCGCGGGCGCGCCCACGAGCACCAGGCGCCGCGCGAGCTGCGGGTGCGCGGCCAGCAGCAGGCCCGCGGTGAGCCCGCCGAACGAAAAGCTGACCAGATCGCAGGGCTGGCCGCCCAGCAATTGCGCGAGCCCTGCGCGCAGCGGCTCGACCGCGCCGTCGGCGTCACCGCCGAAGGGCGAACTCGCCGAGTCGCCAAAGCCCGGCAGATCGGGCACCCAGACCTGGTGCCCTGCATCCACCAGCACGTCGATGTTGCGCAGCCAGTGCGTCCAGCTGCCAGCACCGCCGTGGAACAGCACGAGCGGCGCCGCGCCGGGCCGCGCCTGGCCCCACACATGCCAGACCAGCGCGCCCGCGCCGCAGGGCGTGGTGTGGCGCGTAGCCTGGGCTTCGAGCGCGCGCGCCGCTTCGGGAAGGGAAAAATCCTGCTCCATAAAAATCACCAGCTTGCAATGCCGTCTATGGCCAGCGCGTAGCCTTGCACGCCGAAGCCGCACAGCTGCGCCCTGGCCGCGGCGGCGATGTAGGAGTGGTGGCGGAAAGACTCGCGCGCGTGCACGTTGCTGATGTGCAGCTCGACGAGCGGCACGCCCGTGCCCTTGATGGCGTCGAGCAGCGCGATGCTGGTGTGTGTGTAGGCGCCGGCATTGAGCACCACGCCCGCGAGCGTGCCCGCGGCGTGCAGGCGCCCGGCCTCGTGCAGCCAGTCCACGAGCGCGCCTTCGTGGTTGCTTTGGTGAAAGCGCAGCGCAAAACCGTGGCGCGCGCAGGCCGCGGCGCACAGCCGTTCGACATCGGCCAGGGTCTGCGCGCCGTAGATGGCGGGCTCGCGCGTGCCCAGCAGGTTCAGGTTGGGCCCATTGAGGACGAAAACGGTTTTCACAGGGAATCGACTCCAGACGCTGCCGCCGCAGCCTGCGGCGGCAAGGAAGGTGGGGAGCCGATTATGCGGCGCGCGCAACAGCCGCAGGGCCGCGCACGATCGAGCTGCTACGGTAGCCGGAAGAAACTAGTGCCAATGGCGATCGACAGCGGAAGTCAGCGTCGATGGCCTTCCCACCCGTGCTCATGATGGTGATGTCCGCCACGATACCAACCGCGCGGCGCCACCATCACGGGTGGGGCGTAATAGACGGGGCGCGGTGCATAAACGACGGGTGGCGGGGCGTAATAGACCGGCGCCGGCGCCACGGCGACGACGGGGGCCACCGGCGCCACCACGGCTGGATAAGCGTTGCTCACACCCACGGCTACGCCCGGGGATGCCACGCCGACCGACCAATACACCGAGTCACGTGCCTGTGCGGCACCGGCGCCCAGTAGCAAGGCTGCACCCAGGCCCAGTGCAGCAACTGCAGAGCGGGAAGAAAAACGTGCTTTTTTCATGGGAACCTCCTTCAAGGTCACTCTGACCTTATTGCCCGGTGCACTGCAAAGGCGACCGGGCCTACGAATACAACGCAGCAAGTGCGCCATAGGATGTCACACGCTTGCGTGAAGCTTGTTTCTGCAGGTAAACACGAGAGGCCGGGGCGCCAAGTGCGGCGTACGTTGCGGTGGCGTGCCGTGGGGCGCCACCTACAATCGCTGCCATGAGTTCGCCCCATTCCCCCGCCAATGTCCAGGGCAGCGACAACGGTGCTGCCACGCCGCGCCCACAGCCCAGCAATTTTTTGCGTCAGATCATCGAGCACGACCTCGCGCAGGGCAAGTTCGCGCAGGCGCGCTGGGGCGGCAGCCCGGGTGATGCAGCGCACCATGCGGCAGGGCCGCTCGATCCGGCGCGCATCCGCACGCGCTTTCCGCCCGAGCCCAACGGCTATTTGCACATCGGCCACGCCAAGAGCATCTGCCTGAATTTCGGTCTGGCGCGCGACTATGGTGGCGTGTGCCATCTGCGCTTCGACGACACCAACCCCGAAAAAGAAGACCAGGAGTACGTGGACGGCATCATCGACGCCGTGCGCTGGCTGGGCTTCGACTGGCACGCCTTCGGCACCGAGCACCTTTATTACGCGAGCAGCTATTTCGACTTCATGTACCGGGCGGCCGAGTACCTGATCGAACAAGGCCTGGCCTACGTCGATGAGCAAACGCCCGAAGAAATGCGCGCGCGCCGCGGCGACTTTGCCACGCCGGGGGTGGACAGCCCCTACCGCACGCGCAGCGTGGCCGAGAACCTCGCGCGCTTTCGCCAGATGAAGGCGGGCGAGCTGCCCGACGGCGCCGCAGTGCTGCGCGCCAAGATCGACATGGCCTCGCCCAACATCAACCTGCGCGATCCGGTGCTCTACCGCATCAAGCACGCCGCGCACCACGCCACCGGCACGCGCTGGTGCATCTACCCGATGTACACCTTCGCGCACCCGATCGAGGACGCGCTCGAGCGCATCACGCACAGCATTTGCACGCTCGAATTCGAAGACCAGCGCCCGTTCTACGACTGGCTGCTGGACCACCTCGTCGCGGGCGGGCTGATCGCCACGCCGCAGCCGCGCCAGTACGAATTCGCGCGCCTGAACCTGACCTATGTGGTCACGAGCAAGCGCAAGCTCAAACACTTGGTCGATGCCGGCATCGTGCAGGGCTGGGACGACCCGCGCATGCCCACCATCGTGGGCCTGCGCCGCCGCGGCTACACGCCCGAGGCGATCCAGCTGTTTTGCGAGCGCATCGGCGTCACCAAAGATTACAGTTGGATCGAATACAGCGCCCTCGAAGGCGCGCTGCGCGACGAGCTCGAGCACAAGGCGCCGCGCGCGATGGCCGTGCTCGAGCCGCTCAAGCTCGTGCTCACGAATTGGGACGATCTTTTCGGCGCGGGCCACCTCGAGCCCTGCGAGCTGCCGGCCCTGCCACATGCGCCGCAAGACCAGCCCACGCCGCCGCCGCGCCGCTTCACGCTGGGCAAAGAGGTCTGGATAGAGCGCGACGACTTCGCCGAAGTGCCGCCCAAGGGCTACAAGCGCCTGTTCCCGGGCAACCGCGTGCGCCTCAAGGGCGGCTTCGTGATCGAATGCACGGGCTGCGTGAAGGACGCGAGCGGCCAGGTCACCGAGGTGCACGCCAGCGTGCTGCCGGACACCAAGAGCGGCACGCCGGGCGCGGACAGCGTCAAGGTCAAGGCGGCCATCACTTGGGTGGGCGCAGCCGACGGCATCAGCGCCGAAGTGCGCCTGTACGACCGCCTGTTCACCGACGCGCAGCCCGACGCGGGCGGCAAAGACTTTTTGCAACTGCTCAACCCGCAGAGCCTGCGCGTGGTGCAGGCCATCGTCGAGCCCTCGCTCGCCACGACACGCCCTGACGACAAGTTCCAGTTCGAGCGCCACGGTTACTTCGTCGCCGACCGCGTCGAGCACACGCCGCAGCGCCCCGTGTTCAACCTGGCGGTGGGCCTCAAGGACAGCTGGGGCAAGTGAGCCTGGCAAAAGGACTTTCCATGGGCAAAGATCAACCCGCGACACCCCCAGCCAACGCGCCAGCGACGGGTGATAAAAGAACAGCCGTGGACAGACGCCAGGTGGAACAAGGCCCACCCACGCGCCACGAGCGGCGGCGCAGCATCGAAAGGCGCCAGCCCGAGGTCGAGGAGTTGCACCTGTCCCCAGAGGCGTTGGAAGCGCTGGGTTTCACGCCCCCAAAGTCTGCAGGCGAAGATAAGAAACGATAGCTATAAGCGCTTGATATACCTTGGGAAAAGCGCTTTTTTTATCCAAATTTCCCGGTCAAGGCAAAGCCCTTGAGCCATTGCGCGCACAGCAGATAGACAAGCACCAGCAGCGCCATTCCGCCGAGCATGTCCCAGCCCGGCTGCACGAAGCCGAACCAGCCGGCGAGCGGCGTGAAGGGCAGCACCAGGGCCACGGCCAGCGCTACCAACGACGAGGCCGTGAGCGCGGGGTGCGGCCTGTCCTGCCAGGGCAGGGCGCGCGTGCGGATGATGAAAATCACCAGAATCTGCGTGGCCATGGATTCCATGAACCAGAGCGTGTGAAAGGCCTCGGGCGTCGCGCGGTACAGCCACAGCAGGCCCGCGAACGTCGCCAGGTCGAACAGTGACGACAGCGGCCCCATGATGCCCGCGAAGCGCAGCAGGCCGTGCATGTCCCACACCTGCGGGCGCGCCAGGGCTTCGGGGCGCACGGTGTCGAAAGGGATGCCGATCTCGGAAAAGTCGTACAGCAGGTTGTTGAGCAGCACCTGCGTGGGCAACATGGGCAAAAAGGGCAGCAGCAGCGAAGCCGCGGCCATGGACAGCATGTTGCCGAAATTGGAACTCGCCCCCATGCGCACGTACTTGAGGATGTTGACGAAGGTGCGCCGACCTTCCTCGACGCCGTCGGCCACGACTTCGAGGTCTGAGGCCAGCAGGATCATGTCCGCTGCGGCCTGCGCCACGCCGCTCGCGCCCTCCACCGACAGGCCGACGTCGGCCACCTTGAGCGCGGGTGCGTCGTTGATGCCGTCGCCCAGAAAGCCCGTGACCGTGCCGCGGGCCTGCAGCGCATGCACGATGCGCGCCTTCTGGTCGGGCGTGAGGCGGCCATAGACGTCCACCGCCTGCACCTGCACCGCGAGCGCCTCGTTGCCAAGCTGCGCGATGTCGGCGCCTGTGAGCACCTGCTCTGCGCGCAACCCCATCTGCTGCGCGAGCCGCTGCACCACGACGGGGTCGTCGCCCGAAAGAATCTTGAGCCGCACCCCGGCCGCGGCAAGCCGCGCGATCGCTGCGGGCGCGCTCGGCTTGGGCGGATCGGCAAAGGCGCACAAGCCCTCGAAGACCAGCCCCGACTCCTCGAGTTCCTGCGGCGCCGCGTCCTGCGGCGCCCAGCGCCGCGAGGCCACGGCGAGCACGCGCAGACCCTGCTGCGCGAGCTGGCGCAGGCGCGCGGCGTCCTGCGCGCGCTCGGCATCGCCCTGCGGCAGCAGCTGGTCGCCCACGCGCCGCTGCGTGCACAGCGGCAAAACGGCCTCCGGGGCGCCTTTGACGATCAGTAGGCGCTCTGTTTGTGATAGCGTCTCATGCTCGTCTCCATTCGCATTGGACGCGGTGGAGTGTTCAGCCAGCACGCTCCCCAAGCGCCGGTTGAAGTCGAACGCCTGGCGGCGCAGCAGCGTCCAGCCCTGCGCTGCCTCAGGGTGCGCGGCCTGCAGCGCCGTGTCGAGCGCGCCGCGGTCGCCGCCCAGATCGGCCGCGATGGCAGCGAGCTGGGCGGCACGCGGGTCGGGGCTGCCGTCTGCGTCCAGGCTGCGGTCGAGCGCGATCTCGGCGCGCGTCAGCGTGCCGGTCTTGTCGGTGCACAGCACCGTCATCGCGCCCAGGTCGTGGATGCTCGCCAGGCGCTTGACGATCACCTTGCGCGCCGCCATGCGCAGCGCCCCGCGTCCGAGCGTCACGGTGGTGATCATGGGCAGCAATTCGGGCGTGAGCCCCACGGCCAGCGCCACGGCGAACAGCAGCGATTCGAGCACCGGCCGGCCGAACAGCATGTGCGCCGTGAGCACCAGCAGCACGAGCGCGAGCGTCAGGCGTGCCGTCATGAGGCCGAAGGCGTGCATGTCGCGCTCGAACGGTGAGGGCTGCTGCGCCTCGCCGAGCACCAGCGCGGCGGCGCCGAATACCGTATTGCGCCCCGTGCCCACGACCAGCGCCAGCGCCTCGCCCGTCTGCGCCACGGCGCCGCGAAACAGCGCGTTGCGCGCTTCGGCCGGGCTGGCGGCATCGACCACGCCGGGGTGCTTTTCGACGGGGTAGGGCTCGCCCGTGAGGGCGGCCTCGCCCGCGGTGAAGGCATCAGCTTGCAGCACCAGCGCGTCGGCGGGGATGATGTCGCCCGCGCGCACGCGGATCACGTCGCCGGGCACGATGTCCTGCACTGGCACCTGGCGAAAAGCACCGTCGCGCAGCACCTCGGCGCGCAGCGCCACGGACTGGCGCAGCATCTCGGCGGCGCGCGTGGCGCGGCCTTCCTGCAGCGTGTCCAGGCCGATCGAGAGGCCCAGAATGGTCACGATGATGCCGCCGCCCACGTTGTCGCCCGTGACAGCGGAAACGGCACCCGCGCCCAGCAGGATCAGCGACAGCGGCTCCAAAAGGCGCCGCCCTATGGCGCGCAGCAGGCCACGGCTGGGCGGCGGCGCATCGCTGTTGGGGCCGTAGCGTGCGAGCCGGTTTTGCACCTCACTTGCGCTGAGCCCTGCAGCACCGCACTGCAACTGGGCATAGAGCGCCTCGGGCGTTTGTTGCCAAAAAGGCAAAGTGTGCACGGGCGCGGGGCTCATGGGTCAGACAGGGGGACGGGTCAGAGGTCTGACAATGCTACTCAAATAAGAGCTGTTCGCGCTTGATATATAAGCACTTGCAGCCATTTTCATGCTTTATCGAGGCGCGGGTCGCCATGCGGCGCGTCGTCGGGCGGTGCCTCGGTGGGGACGCGAAAGGACTCGCTGGCCCAGGCGCCCAGGTCGATCTGTTTGCAGCGCTCGCTGCAAAATGGCCGGTAGGGGTTGCTTGGGCCGTAGATGCTGTCGCCGCCACAAGTCGGGCAAGTCACATGCCGCTCGGGCGCGGGTGTTGGTGGGGCGGGGGTGCGCGGCATGGCGTTACGCGCACAAGGCGATTTCGAATGCGGCGTCCTCGCCGCTGGCAAGCAAGCGGCCGTCGGCCTGCTGGCGCAAAAGCCGCACCGATAGGAGCAAGCGGTTGCCGCTGATCTCGGGAATCAAACCCAGCGCAGGGTCTATGCGCAGGCGCAAAAGCTGGTAGGTGCGGCCCTGCGGCAGGTTTTGCTGGAACTGGCCGCCGACGACCGCAACCTTTTGCGGCATGCCGGCATTGCGCAGCAGTTTGAGCAGCAAATACACGGTTTGGGCGAGTGGCGCCAGCGTTCCCGCCCAGTGCTGCAAGTCCTGCTGGCGCGCCTCGGGGCTTTGGTGTTGCCAGGCGTGGTAGGCGGGCAGGTCGAAACTGCAGGTGCCTCCGGGGATGCCGATGCGGTTGCGTATGCCCATGAGCCACTCGTTTTCGGTCAGACTTTGGCCGATCTTGCCGGGCTCGGCGTTGAGCGCGGCATGGCAGTGCTCGAGCTGCTCCAGCACGGCGTCGAGCGCCTGCTCCGAGATCGAAGGGTTGCCGCGGTAGCTCTCGAGCTGCTGCTTGTGCTTGTCGATGTCCTTGAACAGGTCGGCCTTGAGGTCGGAGCGCGCGGCCACGTCCATGAGCTCGAACAGGGTGGCGAGCGCGAAGTGGTGGTCCAGCGCCTGCGCACGCGGAATCAGCTCGCCCAGCCGCAGCAGCAATTGCTCCAGCCGCAGATAAGTGCGCATGCGCTCGTTGAAGGGGTACTCGTAAAGAATCACGCTGAGGGCTTCCTCGGGGCTCGGGGTGTCGCGGCTGCTGCCGGTGGCTGCCGGCGGCTGCGCAAAAGCAGGCAGCACACCAACGGCAGCGCCGTGCGGGATCATAGCCCCAAGCATTGCAGCGTTTGCGCCACTTGTCGCTGCAAATCGGCCAAGGTCACGCCGTCGTCGTTGTAAATCACCACGTCGGCCGCGCCGCGGCGCGCCTCGCGCGTTGCCTGTGCGGCGATGATGGCTTCGACGGTGGCGCGAGCCAGGCCATTGCGCAGCATCACGCGCTCGATCTGCGTCTCGACCTTGCAGTCCACCACGAGCACGCCGTCGAGCCGACGCTCCCAGTGGCCGGACTCCACGAGCAAAGGCACGTCGAACAGGATCAACGCGCTGCCCTGCTCCATCGCGCGGCGGGCGCGGCGCTCGTTTTCGTGCAGCACGCACGGATGTACGATGGCTTCGAGCCGGGCACGCGCCGTCGGGTCGGAAAAGGCGAGGCGGCGCATGCGCTCGCGGTCCATGGCGCCGTCGGGCGCCACGTATTCGGGCCCGAACGCCTCGGCGATCGCCGCCATGGCCGCGCCGCCCGGCCCCGTCACGGCGCGAGCGATCTGGTCGGCATCGATCAATGCGGCACCGCGCGCAACGAACATCTGCGCGACCGTGCTCTTGCCGCTGCCTATGCCACCCGTCAAACCGAGGCGCAAGGTTTTTTGCATGTGTTTCATCCTAGTGTAGTGTTTGATGCTTGATGCGACAAATAAAACCGATGGATTTTTGGTCTGGGCAAGGCGCAAACCGCAGCGATACCGGGCGGTATCGCGAGGATTTGCAACGCGGCCCAGGCCGCAAAGACGCGGTTTGATGTCGCAGATAGCGTCGAACACTACACTAGCAGCATCCAGACGGCCTGCAAGATGGCGCCAGGCCCGAACACCATGGCAACGATGCCCGCACCAGCCAAAAAGGGCCCAAAAGGCACGTAGCCGCCCGGGCGCAGGGTGTGGAATACTTTCATGGCGATGCCCACCAGCGCGCCGATCACCGAAGCGAGCAGGATGATGGGCACCAGCGCCTGCCAGCCAAACCAGGCACCCAGGGCGGCAAACAGCTTGAAATCGCCAAAGCCCATACCCTCCTTGCCCGTGGCGAGCTTGAAGCCCCAATACACCAGCCACAGCGACAAATACCCCGCCGCCGCGCCGACCACGGCCTGGGAAAGCGGCACGCCACTCCAGCCCAGCACGGACGCCAGCAAGCCCGCCCACAGCAAAGGCTGGGTGATGTCGTCGGGCAGCAGCGTGGTGTCCCAGTCTATGCAGGCCAGCGCGAGCAAGGCCGCCGCAAAGCCGCACCAGCAAAGTCCCGCAGGCGTCCAGCCCCAGCGGGCGATGCACCAGGCAAAGAGGCCAGCGGTCGCCAGTTCGACGAGCGGATAGCGCCAGCCAATGCGCGCGCCGCAGGCCGAGCAGCGCCCGCGCAGATACAAAAAGCTCAGCACGGGGATGTTTTCCCACCAGCGCACGCCGTGCCCGCATGCGGGGCAGCGCGAGCGTGGCGTCCAGAGGTTGAAGGCTTGCGCGGGCGCAACCGGCGCCGTCACCCCAGCGTGCGCCGGGGGCTTTGCGCCATCGGATTGCTGCTGTGCCACAAACTCGGCGCATTCCGCCGCCCATTGCTGCTCCATCATCTTGGGCAGGCGGTAGATGACGACGTTGAGAAAGCTACCCAGCAGCAGGCCCAAAACACCTGCCAGCGCCACTTGCACCGCCGGCGGCCAAAGCTCCAGGCCCATCAAACGACCTGCCCGAGTTTGAAGATCGGCAGGTACATCGACACCACGATGCCGCCGATGATGGCGCCCAGAAACACGATGATGATGGGCTCCATCAGGCTCGAGAGGCCCGCGACCATGTCATCGACCTCGGCTTCATAAAAGTCAGCCGCCTTGCCCAGCATGTGATCGATGGAGCCGGATTCTTCGCCGATGGCGCACATTTGCAGCACCATCGAAGGGAAAACATTGGCATCGGTCATGGCCGCCGTCAAACTGGTGCCTACCGAGACTTCTTGTTGAATTTTTTTCGTGGCCATTTCGTAGACCGAATTCCCGGCAGCCCCACCCACGGAGTCCAGCGCCTCGACCAGAGGCACGCCCGCAGCGAACATGGTCGAAAGCGTGCGTGTCCAGCGCGCCACGCAAGACTTGTTGATCAAATCACCAAAAATCGGCAGGCGCAAAAGCAAGCGATCCATGAACATTTGCATTTTTTCACTACGCCGCCAGGCTT
Organism: Extensimonas vulgaris; assembly: GCF_003337425.1. Taxonomy (GTDB): domain Bacteria; phylum Pseudomonadota; class Gammaproteobacteria; order Burkholderiales; family Burkholderiaceae_C; genus Extensimonas; species Extensimonas vulgaris. The sequence goes on along the minus strand of NZ_QPJU01000001.1, from coordinate 531,665 downwards.
GCATGAAAAAATAAATGCCTCCGCCAAGCACCCCAAAAATCAGCCACCACCAGCGCACAAAAGTGTCGCTGAGCCCGATGACGAACAAAGTGGGAGCAGGAAGATCGGCGCCAAAAGAGGTAAAAACCTCCTTGAAGGCCGGGATCACGAAGATCATGATGATCGTGACCACGACAAATGCAACAATGATCACGGAAACCGGATACATCAAGGCAGATTTGATTTTTGATTTGATGGCCTCGGTTTTCTCCATATAGGTTGCGAGCCGATCGAGCAGCGAATCCAGAATGCCCGCAGCCTCACCTGCCTCGACGAGGTTGCAGTACAGGCTATCGAAATACATGGGGTATTTGCGAAAAGCGCTGCTCAAAGAGGTGCCGGTTTCGACATCCATGCGGATGTCGTTGAGTAGTTTGGTCACGCTAGGATTGTTATTGCCGCGCCCGACGATGTCGAAAGCCTGCAAAAGCGGCACGCCCGCCTTCATCATCGTAGCCAACTGGCGTGTAAACAGGGCAATGTCTTTGGGCTTGATTCGCTTGCCCGCGCGCATGCGGCGCTTTTTGATTTTTGTGGGCAAAACCCCTTGCCGGCGCAGGGTCGCCTGCACTTGGTTTTCGCCGCCGGCGCGGGTTTCTCCACGAACCACTTTGCCGTTTCTGTCTTTGCCTTCCCATTCAAAGACGAAATCCTTGACATCTCTTTTTGAAATTGCGGTCGCCATGCTGCTTCCTCACTTAATCGTTGGTGACGGCCAGCACTTCTTCCAGTGAAGTCAAGCCCAATTTGACCTTGTGCAAGCCGGCCTCACGCAGCGATCGCACACCTTCTCGCCGCGATTGTTCTGCAATTTCGATTGCACTGCCGTCACGCAAAATGATGCGCTGGATTTCTTCGGATATGGGCATGACTTGGTAGATGCCGACACGGCCCTTATAGCCATTGTTGCAGGCTGAACAGCCAACGGCGCGATAGGGCGCCCAGGTGCCATCGAGTTCATGTTCGTGAAATCCGGCGTCCAGCAGTGCCTCCATCGGGATGTCCGCAGGTTGCTTGCATGCAGGGCAAAGTCGGCGCGCCAAACGTTGCGCCGTAATCAATATGACACTCGAAGCGATATTGAATGGCGCAATTCCCATGTTGCGCATGCGTGTCAAGGTCGTCGGAGCATCATTGGTGTGCAGGGTGGAAAGCACCAAATGTCCGGTTTGCGCTGCCTTGATGGAAATATCGGCGGTTTCCAGATCGCGAATCTCACCCACCATGATGATGTCCGGGTCTTGGCGCAGAAAGGCGCGTAACGCGACAGCAAAAGTCAATCCTGCTTTTTCATTCACATTGACCTGGTTGACGCCCGGAAGATTTATCTCCGCAGGGTCTTCGGCTGTTGCGATGTTGACTCCAGGCTTGTTCAATAAATTCAGGCAGGTATAGAGGGAAACCGTTTTGCCTGAGCCGGTAGGGCCCGTAACAAGAATCATGCCATAGGGACGGTTGATTGCTTGAAGAAGCCTTTCCTTTTCTTCCTGTTCGTAACCCAGGGCGTCTATGCCCATTTTTGCAGAACTTGGATCGAGAATACGAATGACGATCTTTTCACCAAAAAGCGTCGGCAAGGTACTGACGCGAAAATCGATGACGCGATCGGGTCCTATTTTCAGTTTCATGCGCCCGTCTTGAGGGACTCTTTTTTCTGATATGTCCAGTCGCGAAATAACTTTGATGCGCGAAGCCAGCTTGTCTTTGATCGCGACCGGAGGCGATGCAATCTCACGCAATTGGCCATCGATACGAAAACGGACACGATATTGATTTTCAAAAGGCTCGAAATGCAGGTCGGAGGCGCGCATGTGAAATGCGTCGAGCAACATTTTGTGCAGGAATTTGACGATAGGAGCGTCTTCGACCTCGGACTCCCCAATGTCCACGCTCTCCGGTGCGGCGTCGTCCGAACCTGCCTCAATGCCGAAATCGAATTCAAAATCGCTGCCGTCAGAGATAGTATATTCGTTGAAATCGGTGGCCGGCTTGGCGTTTGCGTCAATGAACCGGTTGAGTTTATCGTACTCCGCAATGACCCATTCGACTCCCAATTGGGTTGTAAATTTGATTTTCTCGCCGGCTTCCTGGTCAGTAGGGTCTGCCGTGGCCACAATGAGCCGGTTTCCTCTTTTGCCGAGGGCAACGACGCGATATGCGCTGCAAATTTTCTGATCCAGCAATCCTTTGGGCAAATGCAATGGATCGACGGCATCGAGATCCAGCAAAGGAGTGCCAAAAACGGCGGCAACAGTGTGCGCCAGGTCGGCCGCAGAGACTGCACCCGATCCCGTCAATTCTGCGATGAAACTGTTGCGCCCCGCTTGGGATTTTTTGTAAATCTCCTCCGCGGTTTTTTGCGACAGTTTCCCCGCAGTAACCAAAGCCCGCACCAGTCCGGGCAGGGCAATCGAAGGGGCTTGCTTTTGCAAAGAGTCAGCGGTGGCAGCCATGGAAGCAATGCTGTGTGAAGTTCTGCAAGTGAGCCATCCTATCACCAGACAAACCTGGCAGCCTGTCGGACTTTGGAGTCGTCGGCTGCGAATGCGCCGCTGGAGCCCATTCTCGCTATCGACGCCCAAAGTCCGACAGGCTGCTACTCCGGCAAAAAGAACGCGAGCAGGTCGTTCAAAAAGTCAAATCCGCGCGCCGTCGGGCGCACGTGGCCCAGGTCGCGTGTGATCAGGCCCTGGCGTTCGGCCTGCTCCAGCGCCGGGGCGATGGTCGAAAGCGGCAGGCCGGTGCGGTCGCAGTAGTCTTGCAGCGCAAAGCCTGCGCGCAGGCGCAGTGCGTTGAGCATGAATTCGAACGGCAGGTCGGCGCGGCGTACCTCGTCGTCCTGCGCCACGGCCTGGCCCGTGAGCGCCTGCGCGATGTAGCGCTGCGGATCACGAAAGCGCACCTGGCGCACGATGCGGTGCGCGAAGCTCAGCTTGCTGTGTGCACCCGCGCCCAGGCCCAGGTAGTCGCCAAACTGCCAGTAATTGCCGTTGTGCACGCAGGCGTGGCCGGGCCGCGCGTAGGCCGAGACTTCATAGCGCTGTAGGCCCGCGGCCTGCGTGAGCGCGGTGATGCGGTCGAGCATGGCGTAGGCCAGGTCGTCCTCGGGCAGCGCGGGCGGCGGGTGTTTGGCAAAGTAGGTGTTGGGCTCGACGGTGAGCTGGTAGATGGAGAGGTGCGGCGGCGCAAAGGCAAGCGCAGTGTGCACATCCTGCTCTAATTCTGCGAGCGTCTGGCCGGGCAGGGCGTACATCAGGTCGAGGTTGAAATTGTCGAACGCCTGCGCGGCCTCCTGCATGGCGGCCAGGGCTTGCGCGCGGTCGTGCACGCGGCCCAGCGCCTGCAGGTGGCGGTCGGAAAAGCTCTGCACGCCCACCGACAGGCGCGTGACGCCCGCGGCGCGAAAGGCGTGAAAACGCTCGCGCTCGAAGCTGCCGGGGTTGGCTTCGAGCGTGATCTCGCAGCCCGGCAGCAGCGGCAGCCGCGCGCGGAGCGCGCCCAGCAGCGCTTCGATGCGCTCGGGCGCGAACAGGCTGGGCGTGCCGCCGCCGAGAAAGACGCTCAAGACCTTGCGCCCCCACACGAGCGGCAGCGCGGCTTCGAGGTCGGCGACGAGCGCGTCGAGGTAGCGCGACTGCAGCGCTTCGGCCTCGGCCCCGCTGGCCGTCAGCGCGTGCGAGTTGAAGTCGCAGTACGGGCATTTTTTCAGGCACCAGGGCAGGTGCACGTAGAGCGCGAGCGGCGGCAGGCTGGGCAGGTGCAGCACGCCCGGGCGCATGGATTGCTGCAGGTCGCGCGGCGTGGCCGGGGCGGGCTCGGCAGTGAGGGCAGGGGCGGGGTCGGCGCCGTGCTGCGCATCGGATGCAGCCGGGTGGATGGGGATGGTGGGCATGGAGATTTCAGCCGGCAAGCCAGCGCTCGCGCAGCAGCTGCATCATCTGCCGCGCCGCCTGGCCACGGTGGCTGTGCGCGTTTTTGACTTCGGGCGGCAGCTCGGCAAAGGTCTGGCCGAGTTCGGGCAGGTACATCACGGGGTCGAAGCCGAAGCCGTGGCTGCCGCGCGGTGCCTCGGTGATCTCGCCTGCGGCGCGGCCCACGGCGATCAGCGGCTCGGGGTCTTGCGGGCTGCGCACGGCCACGAGCGTGCTCACGAGCGCGGCGCGCCGGTCGGTGATGCCGCGCATTTGCTCGAGCAGTGCGCGCACGTTGTTCGCGTCGCCCTTGGCGTAGCCGAATTGCGTGGCGTAGTAGGCGGTTTGCACGCCCGGCAGGCCGCCGAAGGCAGCGACGCACAGCCCCGCGTCGTCGGCGAGCGCGGGCAGGCCCGTGTGCTGCGCGGCAAAGCGCGCCTTGGCGAGCGCGTTTTCGACGAAGGTGCAGTGCGGCTCCTCGGCTTCGCCGACGCCGAGCGCGCCTTGGGGCAGCAGTTCCACGCCCAGCGGCGCGAGCATGGCTTGCAGCTCGGCGAGCTTGCCGGGGTTGTTCGATGCCAGCACGATTTTCATGGTCAAATTGGCACCTATCCCTTATGTATCAAGCGCAAGCAGCTATTATTCATATAGCTCTTTTTGTTGCAGCGCGAGCAGCTCGCGGATGCCTTTGTCGGCCAGCGTGAGCATCTGGTCGAGCTGCGCGCGCGTGAACGCCGCCCCTTCGGCCGTGCCCTGCAGCTCGATGAAGGCGCCTGCGGTGGTCATGACCACGTTCATGTCGGTGTCGCAGCGTTGGTCTTCCTCGTATTCGAGGTCCAGCAGCGGCGTCCCCTGCAGCATGCCCACCGACACGGCGGCCACGGCTTCGCGGATGGGCGACTGGCTCAGTTTGCCGCTGGCAAGCAGCTGGTGCACGGCGTCCTGCGCGGCCACCCAGGCGCCGGTGATCGCCGCGGTGCGCGTACCGCCGTCGGCCTGGATCACGTCGCAGTCGAGCGTGATGGTGCGCTCGCCCAGCAGCCGCAGGTCGAACACCGCGCGCAGCGAGCGCCCGATCAGGCGCTGAATTTCTTGCGTGCGTCCGCTTTGCTTGCCGCGCGCAGCCTCGCGGTCGTTGCGCTGGTGCGTGGCGCGCGGCAGCATGCCGTATTCGGCCGTGACCCAGCCCGCGCCGCTGCCGCGCTGGTGCGGCGGCACCTTGTCTTCGACCGAGGCGGTGCACAGCACGCGCGTGTTGCCGAGCTCGATCAGCACCGAGCCTTCGGCGTGCATGGTGTAGTTGCGTGTGATGCGCACCGGGCGCAAGGCGTCGGCGGGGCGTTGGTTGCTACGGAAGATGGTGCTCATGGCTTGTGGGATGAGTGAGGAGGGTGATGATGGACTGCATTGACGCAATGGCCGGCACACAGTTGGGGGCGCTGCGCCGGCCGTGCAAGGCGTGCTTACGATGGGTCGCGCGGTGCAGCCGCAGCGTGCTTTCAACCCAGATTGTCCATGAGGCGGTGCTTCGCACCTACGCGGGCGCTGGCGGACGTCTGCCGGTCATTTTGGCCGCGGCTTCGGCGTTCATGGCACCGGCCATGGACTTCTCACCCGCGACCAAACTGCCACGCCAGCCGCCTCGCCATCATCCCGCGTCCTCATGAACCATCTGGGTTCAGCGACGGCGCGCGGCAGAGCGGCGAATGGCCTCGTTGATTTCGGCAATCGAGCGCTCGATCGCCGCGTCGTCGAACTCGTCCAACTGTGCCACGTCGCTCTCATTCAGCGATTCAGCCTCGAAGGAAGAGGCGAATCCGTCTTCGTCGATGTGGTCGGTGGAAATACCCAGCGAAGTATTTGCATCATCGGGCGTTTGCCATTCGAGCGCGATGGCGGTGACGTTGTCGCTGGTTGCGCCGGCCTTGCGCAGCGCAGCATCGACAAGCGTGGGCACGGTTTTGTCGATCGGCAGACGCTCCATTTGCTGTGCGATGGTCTTGTCGTCAAGCACCCCCCACAGCCCATCCGAGCACAGCAAAATGCGGTCACCTTGTGCGAGCGCAAAGGGCCCCCCGAGGTCGGAGACGGGTTTGAGCGGAGAGCCCAGGCAGGTGAACAGCACATTGCGGTTGGCGTGGGGAACCTCCAGCGGGCGCGCAGGGTGCTGCGCGAGATACGAGTGGTCTTGCGTGCGCGCCACGAGCTGGCCGTCGCGTACCAAGTAAAGACGCGAGTCGCCGCAGTGGATCCAGTAGGCCGAACCGGCTTGCAGCACGGCGGCCACCAGCGTGGTGCGCGGGGCATCGGGCATGCCTTGGTCGTCGGCGTAGCGCAGGATTTGGTGGTGTGCAGCCAGCAGGGCCGAAGCCAGGAAGGCTGGCACGTCTGCAAGCCGTGGCTTGGCCTGCGCCTGGAACATCTCGGCCATGCTTTGCACCGCAATCTGTGCGGCCACTTCGCCTTCAGGGTGTCCGCCCATGCCATCGGCGAGCAAAAACAGGCTGGCTTCGCGCGTATAGCAGTAACCCATCCGATCCTCATTTTTTGCGCGCCCGCCACGGCGGCTGAGCTGGAATACGGAAAACTTCATCGGGGCTTGGCTGCGTCGCGCGCAGACGAGGCAAGGGATTTTTTGGGATCGGAGAGGATGGAGTCGAGCTGCAGGCGCATTTTTTCAGAGACCGAGAGCTTGGTGTAGCGACGCTCACCTTCGCGGCCCAGCTCTTTTTGCAAAGCAAAAACGGACTGCGGACGCGAGCCGGGGTCGAGCGTCATGCACCATTCCACGACTTCGATGAGGCTGTCCGAATACACGCCGCGCAGCTTCGCCAGCGCTTGCGTCAGGCGGTCTTTTTCGGCGCGCTGCGGTGCCTCGGGCGGTGGGTAACCGTGCATGCATGCATAGATACAGGCACCTATGGCGTAGATGTCCGTCCATGGCCCCATGCCGCTGTCGCGCCGATACATCTCGGGCGCGGCGAAGCCGGGGGTATACATGGGGCGGATGAAGTTCCCTTCTTTGGAGAGCACCTCGCGCGCCGCGCCAAAGTCGATCAGCACGGCCCGGTCGTCGTCAGTGATGAAAATGTTGGCCGGCTTGATGTCCAGGTGCAGCATCTTGTGCTGGTGCACCACACGCAAGCCGCGCAGCACTTCATCGAACAGCGAACGGATGGTGGACTCACGAAAAATTTTTGCTTGCTTGAGATCGCGCGCAGTGACGATGAAATCCTGCAGGGTGGCACCCTCCAGGTAGTTCATGACCATGTAGACAGTCTCGTTTTCGCGGAAGAAATTGAGCACGCTAACCACTGCAGGGTGCGCAATCTGCGCGAGCGAGCGCCCCTCCTCGAAAAAGCTCTTGAGGCCAAGCCGGTACAGCGAGAGTTTCTCGGGGGGCACCTGCGGCAAGCATTCGCCGGGCGCGCGTGCCACCAGCGAGGATGGCAGGTATTCCTTGATCGCGACTTGTTTGCCCTCTGCATCCAAGGCCAGATAGACCACGCCGAAGCCGCCCGATGCCAAGCGGCGCACCACGCGATAGCCTCCGATGACGGTATGGGGTGGTAAAGGAGCCGGCTTGATTTTGGACATGTGTGCGTGAAGGCTCGGAATCATCCGCTGGACTTAAGCAAACAAGGATGCCGCAAATTGTTTTGCCATGGGGTGAACGCCTTGCCTGACCCCGATTTGCGTAAGTCGTGATCCGGAATCAACGTGTGGAACCAGGATAATCACCGGCTTGTCAAGTAAGCCATCAAAATCCCATGCCAGTTTACAGTATGACCGGATACGCCAGCGTGCAGCACCACCCTGGCACCACAGAGGGCGATGCCGAGCCAGCAGTGAGTGAGAAGCGCCGGCTCGGGCTCGAGATTCGGTCGGTCAACAGCCGCTTTCTCGACTTGAGTTTTCGCTTGCCCGACGAATTGCGCGCCGCCGAACCGGCGTTGCGCAGCCTGCTGACCGCTCAGCTCAGACGCGGCAAGGTCGAGGTGCGTGCCGTGCTCGAGAACAGCGACGGCGTGGACTTGCCCGACCTCTCGCCGCGCCTGCTGCAACGCCTCAACATGTTGCAAGACGGCATACGCGCGTGGCTGCCGCAAGCGCCGCTGCTGAGCGTAGCCGATGCCCTGCGTCTGTGTGCAAACAGTGCGACGCCCGCTGAAGATTGGAGTGCGATCGTCACGCCATTGGCGCAGCAAGCGCTCGACGCCCTGCGCGCCGCGCGAGCGCGCGAGGGCGAGCGCCTGGCCGCCATGCTGCGCGACCGGCTCGCGCAACTGCGCGCGCTTGCGCTGCAGGCGCAGCCGCTCGTGCCCCAGCTCGTGCAGCAGCAGCGCCAGCGCTTTCTCGAGCGCTGGCAAGAGGCCATGGCTGCCGTCGAAGGCAGCGTCCCGCCCGAAGCCGCGCGCGAGCGCGCACTGACCGAGGCGACGGCCTTTGCGCTGCGCATCGACGTGGCCGAGGAACTCACGCGCCTGAGCGCGCACCTCGACGAGATCGAGCGCTTGCTGGACAAAGGCGGCGAAATCGGCAAGCGTCTCGAATTTCTGATCCAGGAGCTGCATCGCGAAGCCAACACCCTGGGCTCCAAGTCGGCCGCGCTCGAACTCACGCGCATCAGCGTCGATATGAAGGTGCTGATCGAGCAGATGCGCGAGCAGGTGCAGAACATCGAGTGAAGGCGGCTGCTTGATGCTATGTATAAAATAGCTTCCGGTGTAGACAAACCATGGACTATCCAGGCAATATCTTCGTAGTTTCGGCGCCCAGCGGGGCTGGTAAATCCAGCCTCGTGAAAGCCCTGCTCGAACTCGACTCGCATGTGCGGCCGTCAATTTCGCACACCACGCGCGCACCGCGTGGACAGGAAAAGCACGGGCGCGAATACTATTTCATCAGTCCGCAAGAGTTCGATGCGATGGTGCAGGCGCAGGCGTTCGTCGAATGGGCGAACGTGCACGGCAACCGCTACGGCACGTCCAAACAAGCCATAGCGGAGCGAGTCGCACAAGGCGTTGACGTGGTGCTCGAAATCGACTTCCAGGGGGCTATGCAGATCCGCCAGGCATTTGCGCAGGCCGTGCTCATTTTCATCCTGCCGCCCAGTTGGGAAGAGCTGCGTGCGCGCCTCGAGCGCCGCGGTGAGGATCCTCCTGAAGTGATAGAGATGCGCCTCAAGAATGCAGCGCAAGAGATGCGGCAAGTGGACAAATTCGACTACGTTATAATCAACGAGCTTTTCGAGCGCGCGCTTTTCGATCTGAAAACCATAGTGCACGCTCAGCGCCTCAAGTACGCCGCCCAGTTGCGCGCCCGCGCCGAGACCTTCAAAGCGCTGCACATCATCTGAACACCCGCCGGAGAAAATCGATGGCACGCATCACCGTAGAAGACTGCCTGGAAAAAATCCCCAACCGCTTCCAACTCGTGCTCGCCGCAGCGTACCGCGCGCGCATGCTCAGCCAAGGCCATGCACCGCGCATCGAAAGCCGTAACAAGCCTGCGGTCACGGCGCTGCGTGAAATCGCCGCTGGCAAGGTCGGCCTCGAAATGCTGAAAAAAGTGCCCGGCTGAACGCTCTGGTACTTTTGGGCCACGCCCTTATCATAAAAAGCACCGCTTGGCGGTGCTTTTTGTTTGCGGGCTGCAATTATTCCCGTTTGCACGCTACATTTGAACGTATGAACGCGGCACTCCCACCTCTTGCAGCAAACCCTGCGCCTACAGGGGGCACCGTTGCGGCCACGAATGCCGCGGCCAATGCCGCTGCAGCGAGCTTTGCTGCGCTCGTGGACAGCCTAGACTACCTCGACGCCGCCAGCATAGAGCAGGTGCGCAAGGCTTACCGATTTGCCGACGCGGCGCACCTGGGCCAGCTGCGCAACAGCGGCGAGCCCTACATCACTCATCCGATCGCCGTGGCGGCGCTGTGCGCGAGCTGGAAGCTCGACGCGCCCGCGCTCATGGCGGCGCTGCTGCACGACGCGATGGAGGACTGCGGCGTCACCAAGGCCGACTTGATCGAGCGCTTCGGCGTCACGGTGGCCGAACTCGTCGATGGCCTGACCAAGCTCGACAAGCTACAGTTCCACACACGCGAGGAAAACCAGGCCGAGTCGTTTCGAAAAATGCTGCTGGCCATGGCGCGCGACGTGCGCGTGATCCTCATCAAGCTCGCCGACCGCACGCACAACATGCGCACGCTCGCCGACATGCCGCGCAGCAAGTGGCAGCGCATCGCGAGCGAAACGCTCGAAATCTACGCGCCGATCGCGCACCGCCTTGGGCTCAACCAGACCTACCGCGAGTTGCAGGACCTGGCCTTTCGCTATCTGCACCCCTGGCGCTACGCCACGCTGGCCAAGGCCGTCAACAAGTCGCGCAACCGGCGTGGCGACCTGATCAAAAAAGTGCAGGCCGAAGTCGATGCGGCTTTTTCGCGCATAGGCATGAAGGTGCGCCTGGCGGGGCGGGAAAAGACGCTGTACGCGATCTACCAGAAGATGCAACTCAAGCACCTGAGCTTCGCGCAGGTGACGGACATCTACGGTTTTCGCGTGATCGTGCCCACAGTCACCGACTGCTACACCGCCCTGGGCGTGCTGCACCAGATGTACAAACCCGTGCCGGGCAAGTTCAAGGACCACATCGCGATCGCCAAGCTCAACGGATACCAGTCGCTGCACACCACCGTGGTGGGGCCGGCGAACCTGAGTATCGAGTTTCAGATCCGCACCGAAGAAATGCACGTGGTTGCCGAGGCGGGCGTGGCTGCGCACTGGCTCTACAAGGCGCAGAACGCCGATGGCACTGCGGCCGAGCGCCTGGGCACCAAGTGGCTGCAGTCGCTGCTGGACATCCAAAACGAAACCCGCGACGCGGCCGAATTCTGGGACCACGTCAAGGTCGACCTGTTCCCGGATGCCGTCTACGTGTTCACGCCCAAGAGCCAGATCATGGCCTTGCCGCGGGGCGCGACGGTGGTCGATTTTGCCTACGCCATTCACAGCAACGTGGGCGACCACGCGACCGCGGCCAAGATCAACGGCGAGCTCGTGCCCCTGCGCACCGAGCTCAGCAACGGCGACGTGGTCGAGATCATCACAGCGCCGGTGTCCACACCGAACCCGGCCTGGCTGGGCTTCGTGCGCACGGGACGCGCGCGCTCGAAGATCCGCCACTACCTCAAGACGCTCGCACAAACCGAATCTGAAGGGCTGGGCGAAAAGCTGTTGACCCAGGCATTGCGCGCCGAGGGTCTGGCGCAACTGCCGCCGCTCAACGCCGAAACCCAGCCGATCTGGGACAAACTGCTGCGCTTTACCGGCAACCGCACGCGCAGCGAGCTCATGATCGACATTGGCCTGGGCAAGCGCATCGCGAGCATCGTCGCCAAGCGGCTGGTGGCGCTGCTGGCTGAACTGGGTCATCGCCCTGACGCCCTGCTCATGAGCCGCGAGCGCTACACCGCGCACGAGACCCTCTCGCAGGGTGCGATCATGCTCGACGGCAGCGAAAGCGCCTCGGTGCAATACGCGAGCTGCTGCCGCCCTGTGCCGGGCGACGCCATCGTGGGCTATCTGGGGCGCGGCGAGGGCTTGGTGGTGCACAACGCCCACTGCAGCGTGGCCAAGCGCCTGCAGGACAAGGACAGCGAACGCTTCATCGCCGTTGACTGGTCGGACGAACCCGCGCGCCTGTTCGAGACGGCCATCACCGTCACCGTGACGAACGGCAAGGGCGTGCTCGCGCGGGTGGCTTCTGCGCTGGCCGACGCCGAGGTGGACATCATCCACGTGGACATGCCCGACGAAGCCGCGCTCGAAACCACCGAGCTGCGCTTTCTCATCGCCGTGCGCGACCAAGCCCACCTCGAAGCGGCCCTGCGCAACCTGCGGCGCACGCCCGCAGTGCTGCGTGCCGTGCGCATGACGCCGCAGGGCTGAACTTTTCAGGCTTTTGGGGTGAGGGCGGCGGGCTTTTCGGGGTAGCGCACCTGCAAAATCTCTAGCGTGCGCACGCCACCTGGCGTCGGCAGTTGCACTTCGTCACCCACACGCGCGCGCAACAGGGCCCGGGCGACGGGTGAAATCCAGCTCACCTGACCTTGGGTGGTGTCAGCCTCGTCGATGCCGAGGATGGTCACCGTGCGCTCTTCCCCCAGGTCATCGACGTAGGTCACCGTGGCGCCGAAAAATACCTGGTCGCTGCCCGCGTGCAGCGAGGGATCGACCACTTCGGAGATTTCGAGGCGCTTGGTCAGGAAGCGGATGCGCCGGTCGATCTCGCGCAGACGTTTTTTGCCGTAGAGGTAGTCGCCGTTTTCCGAGCGGTCGCCGTTGCTCGCAGCCCAGTGCACCACTTCGACGACCTTCGGGCGCTCGTTGTCGATCAAGTCGAGCAGTTCGGCGCGCAGGCGCGCGTAGCCTTGTGGCGTGATGTAGTTTTTGCCGCCTGCAGGCAGCGGCGGCAGCGCCAGCGCTTCATCTTCTGGCGCGTCGGTTTCCTTGGTAAAGGCTTTGCTCATGGCGCGAAAAAGAAAATCAAACCCAGATTGTTCATTAGGACGCGGGATGATGGCGAGACGGTTGGTGAGGCAGTTTGACCGGCAGCCGTCCGCCAGCGCCCGCGTAGGCGCGCAGCGCCGCCTAATGGACAATCTGGGTTAAAGGTGAAAAAAGGCACGCCCAGCAACCGATGGTGATTCCAGGGTCAAGTTTCACCCGAAAGCGGAAAGGGCATAGAGCCGGCCCTATCTCATGTCAGGCGCTCTCGCGCTGCACCACTTTCCATGCCAGCTCGATGCACTCAGATTCAATAGGCTCGCCACGCATCAATTGCAGCAGCATCTGCGCCGCCGTCTGTCCGATCTCCCGCCGTGGTGTATGGACGCTGGTCAGGCTGGGTACCAGTTGTTCGCTAGCGGGCAGGTCATTGAATCCAGCCACTGCAACGTCTGTGGGCACCGAGATGCCCAGACGTGGCGCGGCCATCAGCGCGCCTTGGGCCAGGTCGTCGTTACAGAAAAAGATAGCATCGGGCGTGGCCTCGACCATGATGTGAGCAAACATTTGCGCGCCCAGGGCCAAGGACGATGGCTCGGGCCACAGAAATTCCAGTGCCGGGTCATAACAGCCCGCGTTCTGCAGGGCGCGGCGATAGCCCTCAGCGCGCTGCATCACCCGGGCATCCAGTTGTGCCGCGGCATAGGCAATGCGGCGAGCGCCACGGGCCAGCAGGTGCTCGGTGAGTGCTTGGCCAGCGGCCTGCTGCGAAAAGCCGACGCAGTACACGCCAGGGGCGCGGCGTATTTCCATCATGTGCACACAGGGCACGCCACTGGTCTGGATCAAGGTACGAGCTCCTTCGCTGCGTTCGAAGCCGGTCACGATCAGGCCGGCAGGGCGATGTGCGAGTTGCTCGCGCAGCAATTGCTCTTCCTCGTGGGGATCATAGTGAGTCACCCCGATAAGTGTCTGGTAACCGCCAGTGCGCAGGGTGGACTGCACGGCCTCCAGCAAGTCGACGAACAGGGTATTGGTCAGCAAAGGGATAAGCACTGCCACATGGCTGCTGCGCTGCGAGGCAAGGGCGCGGGCCGCAGGATCAGGTACGTAGCCCAGTGATTCCGCGGCGGCCCTGGCGCGTGCCACCAGCTCGGGCGCAACGGCTCGCTCGCCGCGTAGCGCGCGCGAGACGGTGATCGGGCTCACGCCTGCGGCGCGAGCCACATCCTGCAAAGTTACGCGGCCGGTGCTCCGACGGCCACTTCGGGGAGACTTGGCATCCCTGTCAGGGCAGAGCATTTGGTGTAAACCCTAGTAATTTGAACGATGATTATGCTTTAGGATAGCGCTATCCAAGAGGGTCGCCACATCGGCAGGCTCACCAAAGCAACCTGGGGGTCGCAGCGACCTCTTTTCCGCGCCCGGAAGATAGCGCTATCCAAAGAGGAGATCCGATGGAGACATCGCACAAACCCATCTGGCTGGTGGTCATGGGCGTGGCAGGTTGCGGCAAGTCCAGCTTGGGTCATGCGGTGGCGACCGAGTTGGGCTTACCGCTGATCGAGGGTGATGACTTTCATCCGGAATCCAACATCCGCAAGATGAAAAGCGGCACCCCCCTGACCGACGCTGATCGCGCAGGTTGGCTGAAACGCCTGGGCGAGGAAATGGCGGCTCACCAAAGCGGCGCAGTACTCACCTGTTCGGCTCTCAAGCGTGCCTATCGCGACCGACTGCGTGCTGCAGTTCCAGGCTTGTGCTTCATCTTCATGCAGATTGACCGCAACGAGGCCGCCGCCAGGGTGCAGGCCCGTGAAGCAGCGCATATTTTCCCCGCCAGCCTGGTGGACAGCCAGTTCCAGACTCTGGAGTCTCCTGTCGGCGAGCCCGGGGTGCTGGCAGTGCAAGCCACTGCGCCTTTAGCGCAGTCCGTTGCACGGGTGCGCGCATGGCTGCAGCAGGAACCACCGGCTGCCAGCTGATCCTTCCCTATCACGTTCCTTCGATAAAAGACATCATGACGACCACATCCTCCTCACTCGCCACGGGCACGGCGGAATTCCCAGCGCAGCAGAGCCCTGTACCCAACCGGCGCTGGCGCATCGGCGGCCTGCTCGGCGCGGGTGTGCTGGTTAACTATTTCGATCGCCTGAGCTTGTCGGTGGCAGCGCCGCAGATTCAAGCGGAATTCCACCTTTCGCCCGAGCAGATTGGTTTCTTCCTCTCCGCCTTCTTCTGGACCTATGCGCTTTTGCAGGTGCCGGCCGGCATGCTGTTGGACCGCTACGGCCCCACGCGCATCGGGCGCTGGGGTGCGCTGGCGTGGGGCATTGCCTCGACGTTGACGGCTCTGGCCAGCGGCTGGGCCGGCATCTTTGCCGCACGCATGTTGCTGGGCATTGCCGAGGCGCCAGGCTTTATGGTCAGTTCAAAGGCCACGGGCTATTGGTTTCCACGAAGCGAACGTGCGCTGGCTACCGCTATCTTCGATGCAGCGGCCAAGTTCTCGAATGTGATCGGCGTGCCTTTGGTGGCCTTCGTGGTGGTGGGTTTTGGCTGGCGCTGGGGTTTTGGGGTGTGTGCGGTGCTGAGCTTTCTTTATTTCTTTGCATTCTTGCTGATCTATCGCGATCCGAGTCAGGACGAGAAGCTCAGCGCCGCCGAGCGTCGCTACATCGTCGAGGGCGGTGCAGCGCCTGAAGGTGCGCCGGCCGGCGGCACGAGCGGCATGTTGGGCTTCCTGCTGCGCCAGCCGAAGGTTTGGGGTTTGATACTGGGATTCGCTGCCTATGGCTATTCCTTTTATCTTTTTTTGACATGGTTGCCAGGTTATCTGGTACAGGCCATGCACATGAGTATCCTCAAGTCAGCCGGCTTTGCAGCCATTCCGTGGATGGTGGCCACACTGACCGATCTGTTCGTCGGCGGTTGGCTGATCGACCACCTGATCGCCAAGGGCTATCCTGAGTCAATAGTGCGAAAAACGGTGCTGGTGTGCGGCATGGTGCTCGGCTTGGCGGTGTTTGGCGCCACGCAAACTACAGACCCGGTGTGGGCCATCTTGTGGATCTCCATCGCCCTGGGTGGCCTGGCCGCCGCAGCGCCGGTGAGCTGGTCGCTGCCTTCTCTGATAGCGCCGAAGGGCGGAGTCGGCACGGTAGGTGGGCTGATGAATTTTGGCAACAACCTGATGGGCGCCGCCGCACCGATCGCCACCGGCTTCATCGTGGGTGCCACCGGCTCTTTCATCAATGCCTTCTTACTGGCGGGCGTGATCCTGATCGTCGGCATCGGTGCCTTCATGTTTCTGCTGGGGCGCATTGAGCCAATCACCGAGCCATCGGCTTGATGCTCCTAGGAGCCTGTCGGACTTTGGGCGTCGATAGCGAGAATGCGCCCCAGCGAGGCCAGTTTTTGCCGGATTCGCAGCCCCATAGTGGTGCTATGGGGCAAGAAGACGGTAAAAAATGGGCCGCTGCGGCGCATTCGCAGCCGACGATTCCAAAGTCCGACAGGCTCCTAGCCTGCGGCATGGACTTGAATCCAGATTGTTCATTAGGCGGTGCTGTGCATCTACGCGGGCGCTGGCGGACGTCAGCCTGTCATTTGAGCCGCGGCTTCGTCGTTCGTGACAGCACCAGGAACTCCTCATCCGCAACCAAACTGCCTTGCCAGCCGCCTCGCCATCGGCCCGTCTCCTAATGAACCATCTGGGTTGAGCCGATGCCTTGATGGAGACGGTTGCCAACGTCGTGCGCAAGCATTCGGGCCTTTGCTGCATGGGTTCCGCTGCCGGCCACGAGGTCCGATGAAACCGAAATCGTTCGCTTGGCCGCTCTCATAGAAGGGCGGCACCCTCCCTTTCACCGCGCGCCATGACCATGCTCCACCCAACGCTCCACGCCGTCACCGAACGCATTCGCCAAAAGAGCCGCGATCTGCGCGCGGCTTACCTGCAGCAGATTGCCAAAATCGGTGCTCGCGCGCGTGGTACCGACCGCATGGGCTGTGCCAACGTCGCCCATGCGGTGGCCGGATTGCCAGCCAATGACAAGCTGCGCATCCTGGCCGAGCACGGGCCGAACATTGGCATCGTCACGGCTTACAACGACCTGCTGTCCGCCCATGCACCCTTGCGCACCTATCCCGAAGTCATCAAGGACGAGGCCCGCAAATTGGGCGCCACCGCACAGGTGGCAGGCGGCGTGCCTGCCATGTGCGATGGGGTGACGCAAGGCACAGCGGGCATGGATCTGAGCTTGTTCAGCCGCGACGTGATCGCCATGGGCACCGCCATCGCACTGACGCACGACATGTTCGACGCCGCGCTGATGTTGGGCGTCTGCGACAAGATCGTGCCCGGCCTGCTGATCGGCGCGCTGCATTTCGGACATCTACCCACAGTGTTCGTGCCGGCCGGCCCCATGTCATCTGGTCTGTCCAACAGCGCCAAGGCCAAAGTGCGCGAGCGGGCCGCCCAGGGCCTGGTGGGCCGCGAGGGCCTGCTCGATGCTGAAATGAAGGCCTACCACGACCAAGGCACCTGCACTTTTTATGGTACGGCCAACAGCAACCAGATGCTGTTGGAGGCAATGGGACTGCATGTGCCCGGCACGGCCTTCATTCAACCCCGTGACGACCTGCGCGAGCGTCTGACGCGCGAGGCCGTGCGCACCGTGCTCGGCAAGACCCCCGCGCCGGGCAACTACCGGGTGCCACCCATCGGCCAACTGGTGGACGAGCGTTGTATCGTCAATGCGGTGGTCGCACTGCTCGCTACGGGCGGCTCCACCAACCACTTGATCCACTGGGTGGCTGTCGCGCGCGCGGCGGGCATCCTGATTGACTGGAACGATTTCTCGCAGTTATCAGACGTGGTGCCGCTGCTGACCCGGGTGTACCCCAATGGCACGGCTGACGTAAATGCCTTCCAGGCCGCAGGTGGCCCGGGCTTCGTGATCCATGAACTGCTGGAGGCGGGGCTGATGCACGCCGACGTCCTGACCGTGCGCCCAGGGGGCCTGGCCGAGTACACCCAGATCCCGGCGGTCACCCAGAGCGGCGCCGGACTGCACTGGGTGCCCGCCTGGCCGTCGAAAAACTTGGAGGTGGCCCGACCGGTCGACAGCCCATTCAGCGCCACCGGTGGCCTTAGGCTGCTCACTGGCAACCTGGGGCGTGGCGTGATCAAGGTTTCCTCGGTGCCGGACGACCGAAAGGTGATCGAGGCTCCGGCGAGGGTCTTTGACTCTCAGGCGGCGTTGCAGGATGCCTTCACCGCCGGCGAGCTGGAGTGCGACGTGGTCTGTGTGGTGCGCTGGCAAGGGCCGCAGGCCAATGGTATGCCCGAGCTGCACAAGTTGACCCCACTGCTGTCGGTGTTGCAAGACAAAGGCTTCAAAGTGGCGTTGGTCACCGACGGCCGCATGAGCGGTGCGTCGGGCAAGGTGCCTGCAGCCATCCACGTGTCACCTGAAGCGGCTGCCGGTGGACCGCTGGCCAAGGTGCGTGACGGCGACCTGATCCGCCTCGACGCCGTAGCCGGCACGCTGGCTGTGCTGGTGCCGCAGGGTGAATGGACTCAGCGCGAAACGGCCTCCATGCCGGCTGCCCAGTGCGCGGCCAATGGCCGTGGCCTGGGCCGCGAACTTTTTGCCAGCATGCGCCGCAACGCCGCTACGGCAGAGCAAGGTGCCTGCACCTGGTTCTGAATTACCGGCGACACCGGGCGCGATGGCAGTTTCTGGCGTCGAGCACGCTGCCGCCGTATCCGCCCCTGGTTTGGCCGCCTTCTGAAAATCCAACGACATGACACCAACCTTCACTGCCCTCGACGTGATGCATGATGCGCCCGTCATTCCCGTCATCGTGTTGAACGATCCACAAGATGCCGCGCCCCTGGCCCGGGCGCTGGTTGGCGGCGGCATCCGTATGCTCGAAGTGACGCTGCGCACGCCGGTGGCCCTTCAATGCATCGAGCGCATCGCCAAAGAAGTGCCTGAGGCCGTAGCCGGCGCCGGCACCATCCGCAGCGCAGCCGATGCCCAAGCCGCCGCGCTGGCCGGCGCGCGTTTTGGCGTGAGTCCGGGCTACACCCGCGCCGTAGGCAAGGCCTGCCTCGACTTGGGAATGCCGCTGCTGCCCGGCGTAGTCACTAGCAGCGAAATCATGCTGGCTCAGGAAGATGGCTACCAGCAGCTCAAGTTCTTCCCTGCACTGCAGGCGGGTGGTGCGCCTATGCTCAAAGCTTGGCAGGGCCCCTTTGGCGACGTCAAATTCTGCCCCACCGGTGGTATTCACGCGGGCAATGCGGCCGAGTTCCTATCGCTGGCCAACGTGGCCTGCGTTGGCGGCTCGTGGGTCGTTCCTGCGGATGCGATCGCGCAGAAGGACTGGGCGCGCATCGAGACTTTGGCGCGCGAGGCGAGCAACCTGCTGCGCTGAGGTATCGCCAGACGAGCCTGGCAGCCTGTCGGACTTTGGAATCGTCGGCTGCGAATGCGCCGCAGTGGCCCATTCTCGCTATCGACGCCCAAAGTCCGACAGGCTGCTGGACGAGCGTATGACAAGAAGCAAGGGCCATCAGGCTGCACTGATGCGTGCTGAAGGCGTGATTCGCGGATTTACGAACTGTAGGCTGGGCCGGTGCTTGCCAGAGCACATTGCAGGAAATTTACGCAGAGGTTCAAAAACTCTGAGCCTCTGAGGCGCCGCCGTCAAATCCGCCAACAAAGAAAAACGGGTTAGTCACTTTTGTGACTAACCCGTTGCTCTAGAACGTTAATTCTGGCGCGGCTGGCAGGAATCGAACCCACGACCCCTTGGTTCGTAGCCAAGTACTCTATCCAGCTGAGCTACAGCCGCGAAGCCTCGAATTATAGTGGTGAATTTGCGATGGCGATCAAAATATCCGACTTCTTTTGCTGGTTTTCAGCCTTGCGGGGACGCCACTGCAGCGGCAGTCAGGGGTGCTTTCTTTTGCGCGAAGGACTGCACTGCAGCATTGAAGTCCGGCGTCATCAGCCCGAGCACTTGCGCGTGATTTTCGAGTTCGAGCGCGGCCGCCAGGCTGGGCGCGTCCAGGTTTTGCCACATGAGCCGCTTGGTGTGCGCGGTGGAGTAGGGTGGATTGGCGACGATCTGCTGTGCGCATTCGAGCGCGCGCGGCAGCAGCTGCTCGGGCGGCACGAGGCCGCTGAGCAGGCCCGCTTGCAATGCTTCGTCGGCGGGCATGGGGCGACCCGTGAGCATCAACTCGAACGCGCGGCCCGCACCGATCAGGCGTGGCAGGTGGTAGCTGATGCCGCACTCGCCCGCGGTCAGGCCAATGCGCACGGCGCCGATGTGAAACTGCGTGCGCGCGGTGCCAAAGCGCACGTCGGCCGCCAGCGTCAGCGCCATGCCCGCGCCCACGGCCACGCCATCCACGGCGGCGATCACGGCCGCGTCGCTGGCGCGCAAGCGCTGGATCAAGCCCGCGAAAGTCTGCTGCAGACGCATGGCTTGCAGCACGTCCGAGTCATCGAAGCCTTTGTCTTCAACCCACGCCTTGAGGTCGAGCCCGGCGCAAAAATGCCCGCCTTCGCCATACAGCACCAGCGCGCGCAGGGTGCCGCCGGCCAGGATCTGGTCGAAGAGCCGGTGCAGCGCTTGCATCAGCGCCAGATGCAGCGCGTTGCGGCGCGCCGGCCGCTGCAGGCGCAAGACGCCGATTCCTGGCGCGGGCGTGCTGTAGTCGAATTCGTTCGAGGCTGGTTCCATGGTGCGTCTCCTTCGTTTCTTGTTGATGGGCAAGGCCATCTTACGCCATGGTTTTTGAGGCTGCAGCCCGCTTTTTGCGCCAGAAAAAGCAAAAAGCCGCACGTCACAAACGACAGAGCGGCTCTTTTTTGCGCTGGTGCCCGGGGCCGGACTCGAACCGGCACGCCTCGCGGCGGGGGATTTTGAGTCCCCTGCGTCTACCAATTTCACCACCCGGGCGGCATGCAATGAAGCCGGCAATTATGGCACAGTTAGGCCATGCAATACCCAACCATAGAAGACACCGTAGGCCGCACGCCGCTCGTGGCCTTGCAGCGCATCGGTGCGCAGGACAGCGCCACGCGCGGCAACGTCATTTTGGCCAAGCTCGAGGGCAACAACCCTGCCGGTTCGGTGAAAGACCGGCCTGCGCTTTCGATGATCCGCCGCGCCGAGGAGCGCGGCGAGATCCGTCCCGGCGACACGCTGATCGAGGCCACCTCGGGCAACACCGGCATTGCGCTGGCCATGGCCGCGGCCATCAAGGGCTACCGCATGGTGCTCGTGATGCCCGAAGACCTCTCGATCGAGCGCGCGCAGACCATGAAGGCGTTTGGCGCCGAGCTCGTGCTCACGCCCAAGAGCGGCGGCATGGAGTACGCGCGCGACCTCGCCGAAGCCATGCAAAAGCGCGGCGAAGGCAAGGTGCTCGACCAGTTCGCCAACCCTGACAACCCGCGCAGCCACTACGAAACCACGGGGCCCGAGCTGTGGGAGCAGACGGGCGGGCGCATCACGCACTTCGTGAGCGCCATGGGCACTACGGGCACGATCACGGGTGTGGCGCGTTTCCTCAAGGAAAAGAACCCCGCCATTCAAGTGATCGGTGCGCAGCCGCAGGAGGGCGCGCGCATTCCGGGCATACGCAAGTGGCCCGAGGAATACCTGCCCAAAATTTACGACCCTGGCCTGGTCGATGAACTGATCTACGTTGGCCAGGACGACGCCGAGGACATGTGCCGGCGCCTCGCGCGCGAAGAGGGCATTTTTGCGGGCATTTCTGCGGCCGGGGCGTGCTGGGCGGCGCAGCAGATCGGCGCGCGCGTGCAGCAGGCGACGGTGGTGTTCGTGGTCTGCGACCGCGGCGACCGTTATCTTTCCACGGGCGTGTTCCCGGTCTGACGCAGGGCGGTGCTGTTCCAGAAATGAAGCCACGCAACGACTTTTCTGCCGCGGCCGCAGCGGGCGCCGCGCCCGACAAGACCCACACGCCCATGATGCAGCAGTACCTGGCCCTCAAGGCCCAGTACCCCGATACGCTGCTGCTCTACCGCATGGGCGATTTTTACGAGCTGTTTTACGCCGACGCGGAAAAGGCCGCGCGCTTGCTCGACATCACGCTGACGCAGCGCGGGCATTCGGCGGGGCAGCCGATTCCGATGGCGGGGGTGCCGTTTCATGCGCTCGACAATTACCTCGCGCGGCTGATCCGGCTTGGTGAATCGGCGGCCATTTGCGAGCAGGTGGGCGATCCGGCAAGCAGCAAGGGGCCTGTGGAGCGCAAGGTGGTGCGCGTGGTCACGCCCGGCACCTTGACAGACGCCGAGCTGCTGCCCGACAAGGCCGAGGCGCTGTTGCTCGCGCTGCATCAGGGGCCGCGCGGGCGCTATGGGCTGGCGTGGGCGAGCGTCACGCAAGGGCTGGTGCACCTGGCCGAATGCACGGCGCAAGGGCTCGCGGATTGGCTGGCGCGCATCGCGCCGAGCGAGTTGATCTACAGCGCGGGCTGCAGCACGGCGCTCGAAAACCAATTGCAAGCGCTGCGCCACAGCGGCACGCTGGCCTGCCCTTTGAGCCCGCGGCCCGATTGGCAGTTCGACAGCGCGCTGGGCGAGCGCAAGCTGCTCGAAGTGCTGGGCGCAGCGAGCTTGCACGCCTGGAATGCGCAAGACTTGCCGCTCGCGCACGCGGCGGCGGCGGCTTTGCTGGCTTACGCCGAGCACACGCAGGGTCGGGCGCTGAGCCACATCCACGGCGTGCAGGTGCAGCGAGACGACGCGCTGATCGATCTGCCGCCGGCCACGCGGCGCAATCTGGAGCTGGTCAAGACGCTGCGCGGCGACGATGCGCCCACGCTGTTTTCGCTGCTCGACACCTGCTGCACGGGCATGGGCAGCCGTTTGCTCAAGACCTGGCTGCTCACGCCGCAGCGCGAGCGCAGCGCGGCGCGCGCGCGTCTCGCGGCGATCACGGCTTTGCGTGGGATGGACGGCGATGGCGCCTGGAAGGCGCTGCGCGCTGCGCTGCAGGGCGTGAGCGACGTGGAGCGCATCACGGCGCGCATCGCCTTGCGCCAGGTGCGTCCGCGCGAGTTGTTGGCGCTGGGCAGGACGCTCCAAAAAACAGAGCTGCTTGCGCAGGATTTACCTGCGCAAGAGCCGTATTTGATGCAAATTTTTGCAGCGCTGCAGCCGCCCGCCGCCTGCGTGGATTTGCTCGCGCGCGCGATAGCGCCTGAGCCTGCGGCGCTGGTGCGCGACGGCGGCGTGATCGCGCCCGGGTTCGACGCCGAGCTCGACGAGCTGCGCGCGATCCAAACCGGTTGCGACGACTTTCTGCTCGACCTCGAAGGGCGCGAAAAAGCGCGCACCGGCATCCCGAATCTGCGCGTGCAGTTCAACAAGGTGCACGGGTTTTACATCGAAGTCACGGGCAGCTACCTGGAGCGCGTGCCCGCGGACTACCGCCGCCGCCAGACGCTGAAAAACGCCGAGCGCTTCATCACGCCCGAGCTCAAGGCCTTCGAGGACAAGGCGCTGTCGGCGCAGGAGCGTGCGCTGGCGCGCGAAAAATGGCTGTACGAGCAGCTGCTCGACCAGCTCCAGCCGCATGTGCCCGCGCTCACGCGGCTCGCGCAGGCGCTCGCGGCGCTCGACGTGCTGTGCGCGCTGGCCGAGCGTTCGCTCACGCTAGCTTGGTGCGCGCCGCAGTTCGCGCCCGAGCCCTGCATCGAGATCGAAGCCGGGCGCCACCCGGTGGTCGAGGCGCGCCTGGCCGAAACCTCGCGCGGCGCGTTCATCGCGAACCACACGCGCCTGAACGCGAACATGCGCATGCAGATCATCACCGGCCCCAACATGGGCGGCAAGTCCACCTACATGCGCCAGGTGGCGCTGATCGTGCTGCTCGCGAGCATGGGCAGCTACGTGCCCGCGCGCGCCTGCCGCCTCGGGCCGATCGACGCGATCCACACGCGCATAGGCGCGGCCGACGACCTCGCGAACGCGCAATCGACCTTCATGCTCGAGATGACCGAGGCCGCGCAAATTTTGCACAGCGCCACGCCGCACAGCCTGGTGCTGATGGACGAAATCGGGCGCGGCACCAGCACCTTCGACGGCCTTGCGCTCGCCAGCGGCATCGCCACGCACCTGCACGACAAGACGCGCGCTTTCACGCTGTTTGCCACGCATTATTTCGAGCTCACCGAGCTGCCCGCGAGCGCGCGCCACGCCGTGAACGTGCACGTGAGCGCGGCCGAGTCGGGCAGCGACATCGTGTTTTTGCACGAGATCCAGCCCGGCCCGGCGAGCCGCAGCTACGGCATCCAGGTCGCCAAGCTCGCGGGCATGCCGGCCGCCGTGCTGCAGCACGCGCGCCACACGCTCGCCACGCTCGAAGAACGTGCGCGCGCCGGGCAATTGCAGGTCGATTTGTTCGCCCCGCCGCCCGAACCCGACACCGCGCTGGCGGCGCCGAGCGCGGTCGAAGAGGCGCTTGCCACCATAGACCCCGACGCGCTGAGCCCGCGCGAGGCGCTCGAGGCGTTGTACCGGCTCAAGCGCTTGCAGGAGTGATTGCTCCTTTTCCAGGAGCTGCTTGCGCTGATTTCATGCGCTCTTCAAGCAAAAACAGCTTGAGACGGCCGAGTTGCAAGCGTAAGCAGCTCCGCAATGCATAGCGCATCACGCGGTGGTGCCCGTGCCGCTCATTCCACCCACTGCACCCAGCCCGTCCAGGCCGTGAGCAGCACGAGCAGGCCGAAGGCGATGCGGTAGTAGGCAAACGGGATGAAGTCGTGCGTGCTGATGTAGCGCAGCAGCCAGCGCACGCACAGCCAGGCGCTGAGAAACGAAAACACCAGCCCCGTCAGAAAAAGCGGCATGTCGGCCAGCGACAGCAGCGCGCGCTCTTTGTAGAGGCTGTAGGCGCCCGCGCCGATCAGCGTGGGAATCGCGAGGAAGAAGGAGAAGTCCGTCGCCGCCTGGCGCGACAGCCCGAGCAGCATGCCGCCGATGATGGTCGCGCCGCTGCGGCTCGTGCCCGGCACCATGGCCAGGCACTGCACCAGGCCGACCTTGAGCGCGTCGAACGCCGTGAGCTCGTCCACGGTGGCGATGCGCGTCGCACGCGGTGCGCGGCGCTCGGCCCAGAGGATGATGAAGCCGCCCGCGATGAAGGTGCTGGCCACGACCAGCGGCGTGAACAGGTGTTCCTTGATCGCCTTGCCCGCGAGCAGCCCCAGCACCACCGCGGGCAGGAACGCGATCAGCACGTTGAGTGCGAGCCGCTGCGCGCTGCGCTCGCGCGGCAGCCCCGCGAGCGTGGTGCGAATCTTGGGCCAATAAACCAGGATCACGGCAAAAATCGCCCCGGTCTGGATCGCGATGTCGAACACCTTGGCCTTGGCATCGTCGAAGTGCAGCAGCGCGCCCACGAGGATCAGGTGGCCGGTGGAGGAGATGGGCAAAAACTCGGTCAAACCTTCGACCACGCCCATGACGGCGGCCTTGATCAGCAAAACGATGTCCATGGAGGTTCCGGGGAAAGGGTGCAGGGTGAAAAAGTGGCCGCGATTATGCTGCGTGCGCTTGCGCATGGGCTGCCATGCCCCAGACGGCCTTCGCAATGACGTGGCACGAGCAGCGCAGACTCCGGCAGCCCCGCCCGGAACGGGCATTCTGCGCTTACCGTTGGTGACGGGGCGCGAAGTGGGTGGCGCTATCGTTGCGCACCGCCTGCGCAAGGCCTCGCTCAACCCTGCAACTCTGGAGTTTTTGGATGCGTATCGTTTTCCTTTTTCTGACTGCAACAGGCCTTGGTCTGCTCGCCGGCTGCGCTGCGCCGCCCGGCCCAAACGAAGTGGCATTCCCGAGCCCAGGCCCGCGCGGCGGCGTTTGCAATGCGCAGCCGGCCCAGGCCGTGATCGGCAAGCAGGGCACGGCTTCGGTGGTGGAGCAGGCGCGCGTGCTTTCGGGCGCGGCCATGGCGCGGGTGCTGCGCCAGGGGCAGGCGGTGACGCTGGAGTTCAACGCCGAGCGGCTGAATCTGATCGTCGATGCGCAGGGGCGCATCACGGCCGTGCGCTGCGGTTAATGGGCTGCGGTTGAAAAGCTGCAGGCGTGTGCGCTATCTGCGTGCAGCGTACCGAGAGCGCAGCGATGATGGTGGCGCGTGTCTTTACGCTGCCGCCTCGCCGCTCTCCTTGCGTTCATCGGCGTCTTCTGGGGCGCTGGGGGCATCATCTTCGGCCGACATGGCACCGGATGCGCCGGGCGCCTCCTGCACCGCCTGGCGCACGCCAGCCTTGTCGCCTGCGTTGGCAAACTTGCTGTATTTGCCGAGCAGGTGCACGAGCTGGCCGTAGATGCGTGGCGTGCCGGCGAGGCATTCTTTTTGTTCGAGGAAGTCGGCCTCGCCCGTGAAGTTGCCGACCAGCCCGCCCGCTTCGGTCACGAGCAGCGATCCCGCAGCCACGTCCCAGATGCTCAGGCCGGTCTCGAAAAAGCCGTCGGTGAAACCTGCCGCGACGTAGGCCAGATCGAGCGCCGCGGCGCCCGGGCGGCGCAGGCCGGCGGTGCGCGGCATCAGTTCGGCCATCATCAGCAGATAGGTCTTGAAGTCGTCGCCGGGGCGGAACGGAAAGCCCGTGGAGATCAGGCAGTCCTTGAGCTGGGTGCGTTTGCTCACGCGGATGCGGCGCTCGTTGAGGTAGGCGCCGCGGCCTTTGGTGGCGGTGAACAAGTCGTTGCGCGTGGGGTCGTACACCACGGCATGCTCGACCTTGCCCCGCACCATGAGCGCGATGCTCACGCAATACACCGGAAAGCCGTGGATGAAGTTGGTCGTGCCGTCCAGCGGGTCTATGACCCAGACATGTTCGGAATGCTTGGCGCCGTGCTGGCTGCCCGACTCTTCGGCCAGGATGCCGTGGCCCGGGTAGGCCGCGAGCAAAGTCTCGATGATGGCCTGCTCGGCCGCCTGATCCACCTCGGTGACGAAATCGTTGATCTGCTTTTGCGACACGCGCACGGCTTCCACGTCCAGCGCCGCGCGGTTGATGAGGGCGCCGGCGGCGCGGGCGGCCTTGATGGCCACATTGAGCATGGGGTGCAGGTTCGACGACATGGTGGGCGGGAGAGGGGGCAAAGCGGCGCAAGAAAGCGCAAAGAGACAGGCCGGGGCGGCGTTAGTGCCACAGCGACAATCGGGGCGAAGATTCTATCAACCCCCGATTTCCCGGATTTTCCAGATTTCCATTCAGCGGTTGCGAGCCCGAAGTAGGCAGCGCCATCGTTGCGCTTCCTTATGTCGCAGCGCCCGCGTAGGTGCGCAGCACCGCCCAATCGACAATCTGGGTTGAAGACGGAGCCTACGGCGCCAGTCTGGGCGTGGCCGGCGATTTGACCGCTGAAATAGAAAAGGGCCCTCAGCTTGATAGCTGGGGGCCCTTATCGTTATTGGTCGGCGTGGCGGGATTCGAACTCGCGACCCCTTGCACCCCATGCAATCTTATTGTTGTTGTTTTGCAACCTAGGCCGTCCACGATCGTTTGCCGCATATCTTAAAAAACAAGCACATACGAGATTGGCCGCGATTTTTGCGTCCATGATTGTCTGCTAAAGTCCACCTCAAGCCGGGCCGTTGTAGGCACCGTGTAGGCACCAGAAGGCGCGGGGCGTGTCGGGCGGATTGGGGATAGGCGCATGGCACAGGTGACGACAAAGGGGATGGATGCGGCCGCATCCGGGGCGGATCGCTGGATCGTGGAATCGCTGGGCAGAGGACGCGGAGCGTTCATCGGACGCATTACACCCAGCGGGTCACGGTCTTTTTATTTCCGCTACGCCGACCGCGACAGAAGACAGGTACGCCTGAAAATCGGTGACTACGACCCGAGCGGTCGCGCCGGGTTGTCCGTTGCCGACGCGCGCAAGATCGCGTTGGAGTGGTCGAGTCTGTATCGCGGTGACGAGAAAAAGGGTATCCCTGCGATCCGCGACCTGCGCGGCTACTTCGAGCAGCAGCGCCGCATCGCCGAGGAGAAAGATCGTGCACGGCTGGCGGAGTTGGAGCGCCAGCGCCGCGAGGCGGAAGATGCCGCGCGGCAAGCCGAACTCGAACGGCAGCGCCGCCTGACGGTGCGGCAGTTGTTCGAGCGGTGGGCCGCCGTGGAGCTGGCGCGGCAGATCGGGCCGAACGGCAAGCCATCGGGCCGCAAAGATGGCGGGCTGTATGTCCGCCAGCAGTTCGAGCGCCATGTATTCCCGGCCATTGGCGATGTGGCTGTCGCGGACCTGCGCAAGTCCGACCTGATGGCCATCTTCGACACCCACAAGGCGCGCGGGGCGCTGCGCACGGTGGGGGTGTTGTTTTCCGACCTCAAGCAAATGCTTCGGTTCGCGGTGCTGCGCGAAATCATCCCGACGAACCCGTTGGAGGGGCTGGGGCGATCCGACGTGGGCGGAACGGTCGGTGAAGAGCGCGAGCGCGTGCTGAGCGTTGAGGAAATCCGCCTGCTGGCGCAAGCGCTGCCACAGTCCCGCATGAACCGCCGCAGCGAGTTGGCGGTGTGGTTGATCCTGTCCACTGTATGCCGCGCGGGTGAGCTACTGGGCGCGCGGTGGGATAACGTCGATATGACGGCCCGGAAGTGGCGCATCCCGGCGGAGGACGCGAAGAACGGACGGGAGCACGTAGTCCACATGTCGGACTTCGCGCTGCGGCACATGCGCGCTCTGGCGGAACTGCGCGAACTGGGGCGGGATGGGCAACCGACGCCGTGGCTGTTCCCCGACCGGGTGGGCAAGGGGCCGGTGTGCATCAAGTCATTTGGCAAGCAGATTGCCGACCGCCAGCGCAGTGCGCTGCAAGAGCGCCTGTCCCGGCGCACGCTGGCGACCGATGCGCTGGTGCTGCCCGGCGGCCACTGGACAGCGCACGATCTGCGCCGCACGGGAGCGACACTGATGGCCGACAAGTTGGGTGTTCATCCGGCCATCGTGGACGAATGCCTGAATCACAAGGTGCCAAGCAAGGTGTCACGTACCTACCAAGTGACGCGCCGCTGGGCAGAGCAAGCCCGCGCGTTCGATGCGCTGGGGGAGTTCCTGGAGCGCGTCATCAGCGGCACGGAAGAGCGCGTTAACGTGATCCCGCTGGCGCGGGGTGCTGCCGCCTGATAGCCGATTGGGGGCGGCATTGCTGTCCCAAGAGCGCACAGGTGGTGTCGTTGCGCGCGGGGGAGCTACTGAATCGCATTATCGAAGGCCGCGAGGGAACATCGAACTTCATTCCGCTGAGTCGGGAGGAGGATGATCAGAGGCGACGACGCATTCAGGGCGCGCATCCAGGCCATACGCCTCTCCTACGCCGGCCGCTTCGTTGATTCCAAAATGAAGGGCAAGGATCTGGCAGACAACGATGACAGCGAGTACAAGAAGACCTTGCTGCAACTCATGACCATGATCTTCGAGGTGAACCAGGGCAGCCGGGTGGGCGAGTTGGAACTGGTGGTGGAGGGGTAGGCTACCGTTGAGTGCGGCATGATGTTCATGCTCGACCCCCGGCGGCCACCCAAAGTGCTCCACTTATGGCCACCCAAATTGCTCCACCTGACCAGTGGTGACCTGATGCATTGAGCTTGGCATGTTGGTCGCCCGCTGGCCGACAGGCAGGACGTTACTTTCACCCCCTCACCAACGAGGGGACCACCGGAGTGAACGTCTTGAAGCCACACTTGCAAACCACCATATGGACGCTGCTGGAGGCCAACGCCAGCCAGCGAGAGATCGAGCGGGTCACAGGTATCTCCCGTCACACCATCCGCGCCTACCGGCAACGCTTTGCGGCCGAACGGGCAAACTGCCCCGGGGTGGCCACCGGCTCTGAGGCGGTGGCCAGTCAAACTGCCCCACCCCGGCCACCGGCTCCTGCTGTTGCCCCTGCGCCACTGGCCTCCTCCCTGTGCGAACCCCACCGTGAGTTCATCCAGGCGCAGTTGCGTCTCAAGCGCAACGCCATGGCCATCTTCCAGGACCTGGTCGACCAGCACGGCTTTGCCGGCCAGTACAACTCCGTCAAACGCTTCGTGGCCCGACTGCGCCAGAAGGAGCCCGAGCAGTTCGACCGCCTGAGCTTCCTGCCCGGCGAGGCGATCGAGAACCTGCTGCGGCGCTTCCAGGCGCCGCAGGCCAAGCAGGCAGAGCCCATCCTGCCGCCGCTGCAACCGCAGCCGAGCGTGGACCTGCAAAACCGTGACCGCTCGCGCGCTGCGTCCGTGGTGCAGATGAGCGACATCGCCCGCAACCCAGATTACATGCGCCTGGGGCCGAGCCGCACGCCGGACAGCGGGGCGCCGATGGTGTTTGCCGTGGGCGACGACGTGAGCCGCATCCCCGCGGAGAACTTCGGCCGCCAGGACGTGGCCGTGATGAGCGACGGCCAGCGCGTTCCGTTCCGTTACGCCGTGGTGGATGCCACGAAGGTCAACCCGTCGAACTTTGCCGATGGCCGCCAGAACCCGGAGTTCAGCAGCACGACACCCGGCACGATCAAGGCGCTGAACAACGGCCGCACCGCAGGTGTTCGTGCCGCGCATGAGATGGGCACGGCCGGCGAGTACGTGGCCGGCATGCAAGCCGACGGGGCGATGCACGGCATCCCGGCTGACGTGATCGCGCGCACGCCGAACCCGATGCTGGTGCGCGTGTACTCCGATGCGGCCAACACCGCCAACATGGCCGCCAAGAGCCAGGGCCAGGGCCTGGGCATGAGTCCGGCCGAGCTGGCGCGCCAGGATGCACCGCTGATGGATTCGAGCGTGCTGTCGGTGTATGAGCCGGGGGAGATCACCAGCGCGGCCAACCGCGATTTCGTGCGCGCGTTCATTGGCAAGCTGCAAGCCGCTGGCCAGGACGTGGCCGGGATGATGACCGGTGACGGGCAACTTTCCCAGGACGGCCGCAAGCGCATCCAGGCCGCGCTGATGCAGGCCGCCTACGGGGATTCGGACATCGTTGAAGAGATGTTCGACTCCACGGACACGGACATCAAGGCCATTGGCGAGGCGCTGAAGGCCGTCGCCGGCCAGTGGGCCAACATGCGCGACAGCGCGAAGCTGGGCGCCATCAACCCGCAGACGGACATCACGCAGAACCTGATCCAGGCGATCGGCCTGATCCGCAAGGCGCGCCGCGACGGCACGATGCTCTACGACCTGGTGAACCAGCCCGACCTGATGACGGGCGAGACACCGGACGCCACGACCGTGGGCGTGCTGCGCATGTTCTATTCCGGCCAGTACATGACGCGGGCCGTGGGCAAGGACAAGCTGACCAAGAGCCTGAGCGACTACGTGACCGCCGCCATGGCCACGAGCGCCGACCCCGGCATGTTTGGCGACGTGGTGACGGCCGGTGAGATTCTGGCGACAATCAACCCGATCACGGAAGGACAAAGCGATGCAGAAGCTCAACCCGAAGAAGGCCGCGGACAACCCGCTGGCAGCGGCGATCCTGGGGTCGGTGCTGGTGAAGCACGGACGGCAGTCGGGCGACAGCGCGCAGGAGAAAGCGGGCCTGGAGCTACTGCGGATCGCGGAAGCGAACCCGGACAAGATGCCGCGCCTGAAGCCCAACAGCAAGTTGGCCAAGGCGATCCGCGAGCTGAAGAAGGCGATGGCGCCGCAGCCGCGCGTGCCGGAGCAGGACAGCAAGAAGGTGCTGACGGGCGAGCAACCGCAGCCGAAGGACGTGCGGGAGCGGCAGACGGCCAAGCCGTAAAGGCGAAGAAGCCGAAGAAGGCGGCGAAGCCGAAGGCAGAGCCGGACGCGCTGCCTGCCGACCAAGCGCAGCAGCTTGAGCGCGATTTCCGCACCTTCCCGACACAGATCCTGAACAACCTGCTGGAGCGTGGCGAGGCCGCCAAGCTCTACAAGGCCGCGGGCGTCAATGGCGCCAGCGCGTTTGGCGACTTGGCCATGGATGACAAGGCCGCCGCCTACGTCAAGTTCGTGCAGCAGGGCGGAAAGCCGGTCGAGAACCTGCCCAAGGACTACAACGCCTGGGTGAAGAGCGAAGAGCGCGCCGCCGAGGTGCGCCGGCTGCAATCCGACCGCGTGGTGCGCCAGGAAAACGGCAAGCCCTTCAAGAGCAAGACCAGCGCGCAGCAGTACCAGGAGCGTTACGACCTGACCGGCACGCATGAGGTGGTGGCGGTCGATGGCGGGTTTGAGCTGCGCCAGCTTTCGCCGGCCGCGCAGGCTGAGCTGAAGCGCAAGGCCGAGGGCCGCGAGAGCTACACCGAGGCGCAGGCTGCCGTGGCCGAGGAAATGGGCATCGGTCAGACGCCGGATGGCGAGTGGGACGCCACCGACGAGCAGTTTGACGAGATGGAGCGCCGCGTGCAGGCAAGGATGCGCGGCGAGCCTGCCGAACCACTGCTGACCAACCCCACCCGTGAGGACGTGCTGGCCCAGCAGGAGCGCGCCGAGACGGCCGAGCAGCGCGATGCGCGCGAGCAGATCCGCCGTGAGAGTGAAGCCGGTGCCGGGATGTTCTCGCTCGAAACGCAGGACGGCCGCCAGGACACGACGGGCGACCTGTTCCGCCAGCCGGCGCAGGAGCAGCCATCGGCCCAGCAGCCTGCCGAGCAGCAGTCAGCGGCAGAGGATGCGCCAAAGCCCGAGGCCGGCGAGCGCCTGGAGGGCTGGATCAAGGCGCGGGAGACGGAGCAGGGTGTGACGCTGTTCAGCCGTTCACCCGAGTTTTATGCCGAGGTGGACCGCGCGATTGACGCTGGGTTGCGCGATGACAAGCAGGCTTTGCGCCAGCAGATCGACGTAGGGATTCGCACCCCTGAAGTGCTGCGCATGCTGGGGGTGGACGACAAGCCGGTTTACACGAACCGCAATCTGATTGCCAAGATGCACCTTGAGCATGGCGTGCCCAAGGCGCAGTTGCGGGATTTGGCTGGCTTGCTGGAAAACCCGGCCTTGGTCTTTGAGTCGGACACGCGGCCGGGTCGGCTGTTGCTGGTGACTGAAGCTGTGGTGAATGGCAGCCCGGTGGTTGTGGCTGTCGAGCCCAATGGATCGTCCGGGCGCCTGGAGGTGGTTTACCTGCCCAGCATGTATCCGCGTAACGATGCGCAGTGGAAGTTTCCGCAGTGGATTCGCGCTGGGAAGCTGAAGTACGCCGACAAAAGCAGAAGCCGACTTCTCGCTACGACTGCCGGGCTCCAATTGCCAGGGGTGGTTCAGCGATCTGTCGGCTTCACGCCAGCGAAGTATATGACCGAATCGGACCGGCCGCAAGCCGGACTGAGCCGCGGCCGCGCCGGAGGCATGACGGAATCCGCCGTGCGCCAGGTGGCCGACACCATCACGTCACGCTGGGCCCAGGCGCCGACCGTGGTGGTGGTGCCAAACATGCAGGACATGCGCGTGCCGGAGGCCGCGCGCCAGGAGGACGCCCGCCAGCGCGCCGCCGGCGCGACGGGGGTGCCGCGCGCCTTCTACGACCGCGGCACCGTGTACCTGGTGGCCGATGGCCTGCGCAGCATCAGCGACGCGGCCGAAGCGCTGTTCCACGAGGCGCTTGGCCACTACGGGCTGCGCGCCGTGTTCGGCCCCGGCCTGGTGAAGGTGCTGGACGACCTGGCGGCCGCGCGGCCAGACCTGCTGCGCGCGAAGGCCAAGGAGTACGGCAAGGATCTGGGGAGCCAGAAGGAGCGCCGCCAGGTGGCCGAGGAGGTGCTGGCCGAATTGGCGCAGACCCGTCCGGAACTGGGCTTCGTGCGCCGGGCGATTGCGGCCATCCGCACCTGGCTGCGCCAGAACGTGCCGTACTTCAAGGATCTGGCCCTGACGGACGCCGAGATCATCAACAACTTCATCCTGCCCGCGCGTGGCTGGGTGGAGCGTGGTGAGCGCGCGATGCGGCCGGGGAGTCAAATTGCCCTAAGCCGGTCGGCCATGAAGAGTGTGACGGCCAACATCGACCGCGGGCTGGCCAAACAACCCGGAGCGAATGCTTGGGTCGTGACCGGGTATGAGGTCGATCCCGATAGGGCGGCCGCGGGGAGAGCCACTGCCGCCCCTACTACATCCGCCGCTTCGCGCACCCGCGACGGAGAAGGAGCGAGCCGATTCACAGTTTACACCCGCGTAACACCAGATGGTCGGTGCGCTACCGCCAAGCGCCGCGCAGCACGGCGCTGGACGGTTTCGTCCCAAGCATGACCTAATAGGCCGTCGCCCGCGCGCCTGAGCGCAAACCCTGCACCACGTAAAGCGGCAGGACTGACCGGCACGGATACCGCGTAAGCGGCCCCACCGGAATGGGTCAGCGAGACTCGGCGGGCTGGACATGTGACCCGCGACCACGGCGAGGAAATGCGCTTTTGTCGCGTTCACAGAGAACCACCAACATGGAAAAACTTCTCCGTCTGCCGCTGGTGCTGAACACCGTCGGCGTTTCCAAAAGCAAGTTGTATGAAATGATCGGGAAGGGCGAATTCCCCAAGCCCATCAAGATCGGCCAGCGCACCAGCGCGTGGCCAGAGAGCGCGATCCGGCAATGGATCGAGCAGCGAATCGCCGCTGCCAAGTGAAGGGGGCTGCACCATGAAGAAGATTCCTTCGACGGTGCGAGCCCTGCCGCGCGCCGAAAGAAAAACCCCGCTGGGGCGGGCGGGGCGAGACATGGGGGAAAAAACGGACGGCGCTGTCACACGGCAGTCCGCGCGTGCATTGTGGCACGCCCCGGCGCGCGCCGCAATCCTCCTCAAAACCGACCTGCTGCCGTTCGTTGGAGGGATGCTGAGCGGACTGCCGCTCGCGTGGGCGATTATCGATCTGCTGGGGGTGCGGTCATGAATGCGGTCGTACCTTTCGATGTCGACCCCGTGGCCGGCTTGCTCAACGCTCTGACGCGAGCCGGGATCGTCCCCAGTGACCCCGCCGCCATCGTTGCCGATGGCCGGGTGTGCCGCTTCCACGTCGAGGGCGACCGCCGGGGAGCCCGCAACGGTTGGTGTGTCCTGCACCCCGACCATGGAGCCGCCGGGCACTGGCGCACGGGTGCACGCGTCACGTGGTCGAGCCGGGGTGACAAGCCGCTGACGCGGGAGCAGCGCCGCGCCCTGAACGCCGCCATGCTGGAGGCCCGCCGCCAGCGCGACGCCGAACAGCAGGCCGCCCATGAGCGAGCCGCTGGGCAAGCCGCCGCGTGGTGGAAGAACGCCCGGCCCGCCGATCCGGGGCACCGCTACTTGGCCGCCAAGGGCATCCCGCCCGGTATCGCGCAGCAAACCGGGGACGAGCTGATCCTGCCGCTGTACGACGTTGACGGCAGGCTGTGGAGTCTGCAACGCATCGCGCCTGACGGTTCCAAGCGGCTGTTATCGGGAGGGGCCAAGCGCGGGCGCTTCATCCCTGTGGCGGGTGACCCGCACGAAGCCGCCGCCGTGCTGATCGCCGAAGGCTTCGCAACGACCATGAGCGTGCACCTGTTGGCGCTGGTCCCGGGTGCCGCCCATGTAGCCGCCGTGGACTGCGGCAACCTGCTGCCGGTGGCCCAAGCGATCCGCCGCCCCCGGCCCGACGTGCGCATCGTGATCGCTGCCGACGATGACCGGCTGACGCAGGGCAATCCGGGGTTGACCGCCGCGCGCGAGGCCGCCGTCGCTGTCGGCGGCGAGGTGCTGCGTCCGCGTTGGCCGCACGGTGCGCCGCTGGCGCTGTCCGACTTCAATGACCTGATGTTGTGGCAGCAGCGGGAGGGGGTGCGCCATGGATGAACGCAGTCTGCATGCTGTTGAGCTGCCCGGAGCCGATGGGCTGGCGATCGTTGAACATGCAACCCCGGCATCATCAAAAAATGGGGTTACACGGGTTACAGGGGTTACACCGCCAAAAAACCATAATCAAAACAAAGACTTAGAACCATTCGATGCTGTAACCCCGGCGGAGGTTGCACGGGTTACAAGGGTTACACCCGAGCCGGACGCCATGCCGGACGCATACCCCGCCATCGAAGACCGCCCCACGTGGCGCGTGTTCGACCGCTGGGTCGAGTTGGAGGGCCGCCGCCTGCGTCCGGGCGTTTGGTCCTTCTTTGTCGAAGAGGTCGGACGCGGGGACAACAAGCGACTGGAACCGCGCGACCTGTGGGTATGCGGGCCGCTCCACGTCGAAGCCCTGACCGCCGACGTGCACGGCGACAACGTGGGCCGCGTGCTGCGCTTTCAATCGTCCCTTGGCACGTGGCGCACGTGGGCCATGCCGATGGAGCTGCTGCGCGGTTCCGGCGAAGAGCTGCGCGGGGAACTGCTGCGGCAAGGCTTGGAAATCGACCCGACCTATCGGGCGCGGCTGGCGCAGTACCTGCAATGGCGCACCCCGCGCCGCCGGGTGACATGCACGCGTTCGACCGGGTGGGTCGGCGACACGTTCGTCCTGCCCGACTGCGCCATCGGCCCGAAGGCTGGGGAAGTGATCTTCCAAGCCGACGCATCCGCTGCCGAGTACGCAACCGGCGGGACGCTGCGCGGCTGGATCGAGGGCGTGGCGCTGCTGGCCGTGGGCAACCCGCTGTTGACGCTGGCGCTGTCGGTGGGCTTCGCGGGGCCGCTGCTGGCGCGCTGCCATGCCGAGGGCGGGGGCGTGCACCTGGTCGGGCCGTCTTCGACCGGCAAGTCCACGATGCTGGAGGCCGCCCGCTCCATTTGGGGGCCGGAGCTGTTCAAGCGGACATGGAAGGCGACCGCCAACGGGTTGGAGGGGGCCGCGATGCTGTTTTCCGACGCATTGCTGTGTCTGGACGAAATCAGCGAGGCCAACCCGCAGGAGGTCGGGCAGGTGGCCTACATGCTCGGCAACGGAGTGGGCAAGCAAAGGGCTACCCGCAGCGGAGGGGCGCGCGCGCTGGCGCGCTGGCGCTGCATGGTGCTGAGCACGGGTGAGCGCACCATTGCCGCGTCGATGGCCGAAGGGGGCAAGCGCGTCAAGGCCGGGCAGGGGGCGCGGCTGCTGGACGTGTTCGTCGATCGTCAGCATGGCGCGTGGGACACCCTGCACGAACACCCCGACGGGCGCGCGCTGTCGGACGCCATCAAGCGCGCCGCCGCGCAGCACTACGGGCATGCGGGCCGCGCGTTTCTGGAGCGACTGACGCAGGACGACACCGACCTGACGGCAGCGCTGGCGGACATCAAGACCCTGCCCGTGTTCGATGCGCCAGCGGACGATGGGCAGCGCATGCGCGCTGCGGGCCGCTTCGCGCTGATCGCCTTGGCCGGGGAGTTGGCGACACAGTACGGGCTGACCGACTGGCCCGAGGGAGCCGCCATCGATGCCGCCGCCGAAGCGTACCGGCTGTGGCGCAGCACGCGCAGCGCCGGGCGCACGGAAACCGCCCAAGTGGTCGAGGCCGTGACTGCGTTCATCGACCGGCACGGCGACGCGCGTTTCAGCGCCATCCATACCGACGAAGACATCGCGCGACTGGTGCGGGATCGTGCGGGTTGGTGGCGTATGCGCGACGGTCGGCGGGAATGGCTGTTCACTGCCGACGGGCTGCGCGAGGCGCTGCGGGGGTTGGACTTCAAACCCGCACTCGAAACGCTGGTCGCCTTGAAGATGCTGCCCGCGCCGGGGGCGGACGGCAGGCATGCGCAGGCCGTGCGCATCGATGGCCGCGTGGTCAAGGTGTACCCCCTCACCGTCAACGAGGAGGCCAGCGATGGCGCTGTCTGACGTGATCCGCCGCTACCGCGACCGCGCAGCGGGTTGTAACCCCGTAACCCGCACTGGGTTACAGGTGGGGTTACAGGTTACGCTTGAAAAAACAACGGGTTACGACGCTTGTAACCCCTGTAACCCCGTAACCCCGAAAGTCGAAGATGGTCGGGTTGCATGCGCAAAAGTCGAGGCCGCCAACGATCCTGGCCGCGTGGAGCCGATGGAGAAGCCCGAGGCGGTCGCCCCGCCCGCCGACGCCGCGCCGTCGGATGGGTTGCGCCCGGCGGAGGTGGTGCATCGCGAGTACCTGCGTCACACGTTTGCCTGCCGGGTTTGTGCCGCCGCTGGCAAAGGCTGCGGCGAGCGGTGCCCCGAGGGGTCAGGGCTGTGGTCGGCCTATGTCCAAGCCGCTGGCGCTGGGGGGTTGCCGTGGCGTGAGCGTTACAGCGTAACGGGTTGTAGCAGTAGCGCTACGACTACAACCTACAACCCGGCAGACTACCGGCCCGCCGATGCTGCCGAACTCGCGCGCATGGCCCGCCGGATCGCGCATGCCGAGGCGCTGGGCGCGTCAACCGACGAAGCCGAGCGCGTTGCCGACGTGTTGCACCTGCGCGACCGCGATGCGGATGACCGCCGTCTGTGTCTGGAATGCCGCCACATCCGCGCCGACCGCGCGGGCTGGCGCTGTGCGGTGTTTGGCCTGATTCCGCGCGAATGGGTCACGGTTCAGCTCCAGCGCTGCGACCGCTTCACGGAGGTCGCGACATGAGCCGAGCGGTTGACGAAGCCGCCGCGTGGCTGCGCATCGTTCTCGAGCGTGGCCCGATGCCAGCGGCCACCGTCCGCGTGCATGCGGCCGCGCGTGGGATCGCATCGAGGACGCTCCAACGCGCATCGGCAGTTGCCGGGGTCATCATCGAACGCCGGGGGTTCTCGGCCGGTTCCGTGTGGAGACTCCCATCCGCGCCAGAACCCGAGACCCGAAAAAACCCGATGCGCGGGTGCTGGAGCTGCGAAAACCTTGCCGCCGCCGGGTGCTGTCTGGTGGGTGCGGCCGCTGGGCTGGCCCCAGACGAGCTAGGGCGCTGCTGGCCGCCGCGCGAGCGGTTCGATGGCGGCGAGTGCCCGGCATTCGCGCCAGCGGAGGCGCGTTAAGGTTTGTTGCTGCGCATTCCGGACGGCTATACTTGTGCTGTGGTCGGCGATGCCCGCACCCGCACCCCCGGCAATTGGAGCCGGGCATTGCGGATAGGGTGTGCGTCGGCCCGCCGACACCCACACAACCCGGCCACCGTGCCGGGTTTTTTGTGGCCGTGCGACAGCGAGGGCCGTCAGTTTGGTGGGGCCCGGCGGGTGTCCCCGGGGTGGGCTGAGCAATGGCGTTGTAGGCACCATGTAGGCACCAGAAAGCCGTTTCCGCCAGAATAGGAAAAAGGGCTTACGCGATCACTCACGTAAGCCCTTGATTTTATTGGTCGGCGTGGCGGGATTCGAACTCGCGACCCCTTGCACCCCATGCAAGTGCGCTACCAGGCTGCGCTACACGCCGTAAAGCACAGCATTATATCTTGAAAAGCACGGCCAAATCGTGCGGCCAAATCGTGCGCCTAAATCGAACGTGCGCACGGTCTGCGGGAGCATCGGTAAAATTGTGTTCTCGCTCTGACTCCCTGCGGCCCATGCGCCGCTTTGCCCCGCCTGGCCTATCGCTGCGCGGCGGGGGCCCAACCCACACCCGAGAACTCCGTGTCCTACGCCAGTGAAACGCGGCGCCGCCGCACTTTTGCCATCATTTCCCACCCCGACGCGGGCAAGACCACGCTGACGGAAAAGCTGCTGCTGTTTTCGGGCGCGATCCAGATCGCCGGCGCCGTCAAGGGCCGCAAGGCCAGCCGCCACGCCACCAGCGACTGGATGGAGATCGAAAAGCAGCGCGGCATCTCGGTGGCCTCGAGCGTGATGCAGATGAGCTACCGCGAGCATGTCATCAACCTGCTCGACACGCCCGGCCACAAGGACTTTTCCGAAGACACCTACCGCGTGCTCACGGCCGTGGATTCGGCGCTCATGGTGATCGACGCGGCCAACGGCGTGGAGGCGCAGACGCGCCGGCTGATCGAGGTCTGCCGCCAGCGCGACACGCCCATCATCACCTTCGTGAACAAGATGGACCGCGAAGTGCGCGCGCCGCTCGACATCCTCGACGAGGTCGAGCGCGAGCTCGGCATGTCCTGCGTGCCCATGACCTGGCCCGTGGGCCAGGGCAAGCGCTTTGGCGGCATCATCAACCTGCGCACGCAGAGCATGACGGTGTTCGAGGCCGGCTCCGAGCGGCGCCCGCAGGACTTCGAAACCATCCCCTTGAGCGAAACCGAGCGCCTGCGCGCGCGCTTCGGCAGCGAATTCGACGAGGCCATGGAGAGCATGGAACTCGCCGTGGGCGCCTCGCCCGCCTGGGATCATGCGGCCTTTCTGGCCGGCAAGCAGACGCCGGTGTTCTTCGGTTCGGGCGTGAACAATTTTGGCGTGATGGAGGTGCTGGACGCGCTGGTCGACCTCGCGCCGCCGCCCGGCCCGCGCTTGAGCAGCTTGCTCGTGAACAAACAGCCCGTGGAAAAAACCGTGCAGCCCGACGACGAGGGCTTTTCGGGCGTGGTATTCAAGGTGCAGGCGAACATGGACGCCAACCACCGCGACCGCATCGCCTTCGTGCGCGTGGCCTCGGGCCGCTACACGCCGGGCATGAAGCTCAAGGTGCAGCGCACGGGCAAGGAGCTGCGCCCGACCAGCGTGGTCACCTTCATGAGCCAGCGCCGCGAGGCCGTGGAAGAAGCCTACGCGGGCGACATCATCGGCTTTACCACGCACGGCGGCGTGCAATTGGGCGACACCATCACCGACGGGGCGAACCTGCAGTTCACCGGCCTGCCCTTCTTCGCGCCCGAGATGTTCATGACCGTGGTGCTGAAAAACCCGCTGCGCACCAAGCAGCTGCAGCAGGGCCTTTTGCAGCTCGGCGAGGAAGGCGCGATCCAGGTCTTCAAGCCCGACATGGGCGGCAACATGCTGCTGGGCGCCGTGGGGCAGCTGCAGTTCGAGGTGGTGCAGCACCGCCTGGCCACTGAATACGACTGCGAAGTGCGGCTCGAAGGCTGCCCCTACACGAGCGCACGCTGGATCAGCGCCGACAGCCCGCAAGAGCTGCGTGAATTCGAAGCCGCCTACCCCACACGCATGGCGCACGACGCCGCGGGCGCGCTGGCCTACCTGTGCACCAGCCCCTACGACGTGCGCCTGGCGCAGGAGCGCTTTCCCAAAATCCACTTCCACCCGCTGCGTGAGCACGCGGGGCTGTCGCTGGGCAGTGCGGGGTAGCTCTTTTATTGATAGCTGCTTGTGCTTGATAGATAAGGGCTAGAAGCCGGTTTTATACAAATCTTCGCGTAGCGCAGGCGGATCAATCCTCCGTCCCCTTCCACTCGAGCGCCTGCGCATAGAGCGCGTTGCGCGGCGCGCCGCTGAGCTGCGCGGCCAGGCGCACGGCGGTCTTGAGCGGCAGCTCGGGCAGCAAAAGGCGCAGCGCGCGCTGGCCTGCTTCCATGCCGGCGTCGCTCGCGGCAAGGGCGGCGGGGTGCAGCAGCACGACGAATTCGCCGCGTGCACGCTCGGGCGCGGCGGCAAACCAAGCCGGCAGGCCCTGCGCGGGGACGGTGGCGATCTCCTCGAACTGCTTGGTCAGCTCGCGCGCCAGCGTCACAGGGCGCTCGCCCAGCGGCGCGAGCGCCTGTGCCAGCTCGAGGATGCGGTGCGGCGCTTCGAGCAGCACCACGCAGCGCGCCTCGTGTGCGAGCTGCTGCACGGCGGCGGCGCGCTCGCTCGTCTTGGTCGGCAAAAAGCCTGCGAACACGAAGCCCTCCTGCGCCGCGCTCGGTGCCACGGCGCCGGCCGCGCTCAGTGCCGTGGTCACGCTGCTCGCGCCCGGCAGCGGCAGCACGCGCAGGCCCGCGGCGCGCACTGCGGCAACCAGCCGTGCGCCGGGGTCGCTCACGCCGGGCGTGCCCGCGTCGCTCACGTAGGCCACGCGCTCGCCTTCGCGCAGGTGCGCGAGCACCGCCTGCGCGGCTTCGGCCTCGTTGTGCTCGTGCACCGCGAGCAGCTGGCTCGGCTTCTTGTCGATGCCGTAGGCGCGCAGCAGCGCCTGCGTGTGGCGCGTGTCCTCGCAGGCGATGCGCTCGGCGAGCTGCAGCACGTGCAACGCGCGCAGCGTGACGTCGGCCAGGTTGCCTATGGGCGTGGCGACCACGTACAGCGCCCCCTGCGGATAATGCTGCGCAGCCGCTGCCGCGTGCGCCGCGCCCAGCGCCAATGCGAAAGATGCACTCAATGCCATTCCCCTGGAAAAAACCCGCCGCGCCCAGCAAGGCCGCCGAAACCACGCGGCAGCCCACGACGCGGCAGCAAGGCAACATGGCCGAAGACCGCGCCCTGGCCCATCTGCAGGCCGCGGGCCTGCGACTCGTGACGCGCAATTATCGAACGCCGGGGCGCGGCGGCGGCGAGATCGACCTCGTGATGCGCGCGCCCGACGGCACGCTGGTGTTCGTCGAGGTGCGCAGCCGCGCGAGCACCAGCCACGGCGGCGCCGCGGCGAGCATTGGCAGCGTCAAACAACGGCGCATCGTGTTCGCGGCGCGCCACTACCTGCTGCGCCTGCCCGCACCGCTGCCTTGCCGCTTCGACGTGGTGCTGCTGGAGCCGCAGGGCCTGCAATGGCTGCAGGGGGCGTTCGACGCGGATGGTTGACCCCCGAAGAAGCACCCCGAAGAAGCGCCGATGGGGCGGCGCTATCATCGGCGCATGCTCGAACAGCGCATCCAGCAGCACTTCATCGACGCGGCAGACTTGCAATTCCAGGCGGCGCAGGCGTTGGCGGCGCCCATCGCCGCGGCCGTACAAGCCATCGTTGCGTGCATCACGGGCGGCGGCAAGGTGCTGGCCTGCGGTCTGGGCGCGTCGGCGGCGGTGGCGCAGCAGTTTGCCGCGCTGTGCGTGGCCGGCTTCGAGCGCGAGCGCCCCGAGCTCGCCGCGCTCGCGCTCGGGGCCGACGCCAGCTTGCTGAGCGCCGAAAGCACCTTCGCTGCGCAGCCTCCAGCCGCTTTTGCCCGCCAGGTGCGCGCGCTCGGTCAGATGGGCGACGTGTTGCTGATGCTGTCCGTGGCGGGCGACGAGCCCGCCTTGCTGGAGGCGCTCGAAGCCGCACACGAGCGCGAGCTCATGGTGCTGCTGCTCACGGGGCGCAGCGGCGGCACGCTTGCGCAGCGGCTGCGCGAAACTGACGTTCTGGTCGCCGTGCCGCACGACCGCCCCGCGCGCGTGCGCGAGGTGCACACCCTGGTGCTGCATTGCCTCTGCGACGGCATAGACGCCCAATTGCTGGGCGAGGAAGAATGATTTTGATAGCAAACAACGATGCGAGGACGTACACAAAGCGGCCGCTACAGGTCTTGACCCTGGTTTTCGCACTCGGCTTGAGCGCGTGCGCCCCCGTGGTGCTGGGCGGCGCGGCCATGACGGGCATGGTCGCAGCGGATCGCCGTACCGCAGGTACACAACTCGAAGACGAGCGCATAGAGCTCATTGCCACGAACCGCCTGAACGAACTGCTCGGCGAGCGTGGTCACGTAAACGTCACGAGCTTCAATCGGCGCGTGCTCATCACCGGCGAAGTGCCCACCGCGCAAGACCGCCAGCGCGTCGAGGCAGCCATCGCCCAGATCGAGAACGTGCGCGGCGTGGTCAACGATCTGGCCGTGATGCCCAATGCATCGCTGGGCCAGCGCTCCAGCGACAGCTGGATCACCGGGCAGGTGCGCGCCGGCATCGTCGATGCGCGCGACCTGTCATCGAGCGCTTTCAAGGTCGTGACCGAGCGCGGCGTGGTCTATCTGATGGGGATCGTGACGCAGCGCGAGGCCGAGCGCGTGACCGAGATCGCGCGCGGCGTGCCCGGCGTGGCCAAGGTGGTGCGCGTGTTCGAGATCGTCTCGGAAGACGAACTGCGCCGCCTCGTGCCCCCGCCGCAACCCACCCCCGCCACGGCCGCACCAGCCTCGGGCGGCTGATGCAAAAAGCAGCAAAAGCCGCAGAAAAATCAACGCAGGCGCTGGATCAGGCTTGAAGTGTCCCAGCGGTTGCCACCCATTTTCTGCACGTCGCCGTAGAACTGATCGACCAGCGCCGTGAGCGGCAGGCGCGAGCCGTTGCGCCGCGCCTCTTGCAGCACGAGCCCCAAGTCCTTGCGCATCCAATCGACGGCAAAGCCGAAGTCGAACTTGCCATCGACCATGGTCTTGCCGCGGTTTTCGAGCTGCCAGCTCTGCGCCGCGCCCTTGCTGATCACATCGAGCACCTGCTTCATGTCCAGCTGCGCGTTCTGCCCGAACGCGATGGCCTCGGCCAGGCCCTGCAGGATGCCTGCGATGCAGATCTGGTTGACCATTTTCGCGAGCTGTCCCGAGCCCACGGGCCCGAGCAGGGTGCAGGCGCGCGCATACGCCAGGATGACCGGCAAAGCAGCTTCGTAAGCTGCCTGGTCGCCGCCGCACATCACCGTGAGCTGGCCGTTTTGCGCGCCCGCCTGCCCGCCCGACACGGGCGCATCGACGAACTGCAGCCCCTGCGCGCGCGCCTGCGCGTAGAGTTCGCGCGCGACCTCGGCCGAGGCCGTGGTGTGATCGACGAAGACCGCGCCCGGCGCCATGCCCGCAAAAGCACCCTGCTCGCCGAGCACCACCGAGCGCAAGTCGTCGTCATTGCCCACGCAGCAAAACACGAGGCCCGCGCCCGCGACGGCCTCGCGCGGCGTGGCCGCATGCCGGGGCTTGCTGGGTGCGTCGGCAAATTCCTCGCACCAGGCGATGGCCTTGGCCGCGGTGCGGTTGTAGACGGTCACGGCATGGCCCGCGCGTGCGAGATGACCCGCCATGGGATACCCCATGACGCCGAGGCCTAGAAACGCGACTTTGCGCGGTGCGGTGCTGTCGTAATTGCGTGCTTGGATACTGCTTGGCATGAGAGACCTTCAAAAAAAGAATTTGCCCGTGCCCCGGTGGCTCGGGCGCCCCGGGCGCGAAAAGAGCAAAAACATCAAACGATGGCGAAATGCTCGGTGCCCGCGGCAAGGTCGGGCGATTTGGCGCGCTGGCTGTTGAGTTTGATCTGCAGGCGCAGGTCGTTGACCGAGTCGGCATTGCGCAGCGCGTCCTCGTAGTTGATCAAGCCCCCTTCGAACGCGTCGAAAAGCGCCTGGTCGAAAGTTTGCATACCGAGGTTGCGGCTTTTCTTCATGATTTCTTTGAGCTCCACCACCTCGCCGCGG
This sequence comes from Extensimonas vulgaris, assembly GCF_003337425.1. GTDB lineage: Bacteria > Pseudomonadota > Gammaproteobacteria > Burkholderiales > Burkholderiaceae_C > Extensimonas > Extensimonas vulgaris. The sequence continues at coordinate 487,055 of NZ_QPJU01000001.1, read as the reverse complement.
AAAATCAAATCGGCAATCAAGGGTGTATTGAGCATCACCTCGACCGCAGCGACGCGCCCTCTGCCGTCCTGCCTGGGAACCAAGCGCTGCGAGATCATGGCGCGCAGGTTCAGCGACAAGTCCATGAGCAACTGCGCACGCCGATCTTCGGGGAAAAAGTTCACGATGCGATCGAATGCCTGATTCGCATTGTTGGCGTGCAATGTAGCCATGCACAGGTGCCCCGTCTCGGAGAACATGATCGCGTTTTGCATGGTTTCGCGGTCGCGAATCTCGCCCATCAGAATCACGTCGGGCGCCTGGCGCAGCGTGTTTTTGAGTGCCACTTCCCAGGAGTCGGTGTCCAACCCGACCTCACGCTGCGTCACTACGCAGTTCTTGTGCGGATGCACGAATTCGACCGGATCCTCCACCGTAACGATATGGCCGAAGGAGTTTTCGTTGCGCCAATCGACCATCGCCGCGAGCGTGGTCGATTTGCCCGAGCCCGTGGCACCGACGACGATGCACAGGCCGCGCTTGGTCATGGCCACGTCTTTGAGCACCTGGGGCAGGCCCAAACCATCGATGGTCGGCAGCGTGAGTGGAATCGTGCGCAGCACCATGCCCACCTTGCCCTGCTGCACGAAGGCGTTCACACGAAAGCGCCCGATTCCTGCTGGCGAGATCGCGAAATTGCACTCCTTGGTGCGCTCGAATTCGGCCACCTGTTTATCGCTCATGATCGAGCGCGTCAGTGCGATGGTGTGCGTCGCCGACAAGGGCTGGGCCGAAACCTTGGTCACCTTGCCATCGACCTTGATCGCCGGTGGGAAATCGGCGGTGATGAACAAATCGCTGCCGTTGCGATTGATCATCAGTTTGAGCAAATCGTTGATGAATTTACTGGCCTGATCGCGTTCCATTGCTGGGTACTCCGTTGACGCCGCTTGAATATCCGGCGTTTTTCAACCGGGGAAATTTTCCGGACTCTTGGCTTTGCTGCGCGCCTCGGCGGGGCTGATGAGGTTGCGCCGCACGAGGTCGGTAAGGCACTGGTCGAGCGTCTGCATGCCCACGCTGTTGCCGGTCTGGATGGTCGAATACATCTGCGCCACCTTGGCTTCGCGGATCAGGTTGCGGATGGCGCTCGTGCCGAGCATGATTTCATGCGCGGCGATGCGGCCCGAGCCGTCCTTGAGTTTGCACAGCGTCTGCGAGATCACCGCCTGTAGTGATTCGGACAGCATGGCGCGCACCATTTCCTTTTCTTCGGCCGGAAACACGTCGATGATCCGGTCTATGGTCTTGGCGGCGCTCGAAGTGTGCAGCGTGCCGAACACCAGGTGCCCGGTTTCGGCCGCGGTCATGGCCAGGCGGATGGTTTCGAGGTCGCGCATTTCGCCCACCAGGATCGCGTCCGGGTCTTCACGCAGCGCCGAGCGCAGGGCGGCCGCGAACGAGAGCGTCATCGGCCCGACCTCGCGCTGGTTGATCAGGCATTTTTTGGACTCATGCACGAATTCGATCGGGTCTTCGATCGTCAGGATGTGACCGTATTCGGTTTCGTTGAGGTGGTTCACCATGGCCGCGAGCGTGGTCGATTTGCCCGAGCCCGTGGGGCCGGTCACGAGCACCAGTCCGCGCGGCTTGAGCGCCAGGTCGCCAAAAATTTTCGGTGCATTGAGCTGCTCGAGCGTCAGGATCTTGCTGGGAATGGTGCGAAAAGCCGCGGCCGCACCACGATACTGGTTGAAGGCGTTCACGCGAAAACGCGCCAGGCCCTCGACCTCGAAGGAAAAATCGACCTCCAGAAACTCCTCGTAGGTCTTGCGCTGCGCATCGTTCATGATGTCGTAGACCATGGCATGCACCGCCTTGTGGTCCAGCGGATCGACATTGATGCGCCGCACGTCGCCATTGACGCGAATCATGGGCGGCAAGCCGGCCGACAGGTGCAAGTCGGAGGCTTTGTTTTTGACGGTGAATGCAAGCAGCTGGGTGATGTCCACGGTTCCCTCGGTCTCGTCGGTTAGGCTTTGGTAGGCTTGGCAATCATTATGACCACGATTGCAGACAATCTCCAACGGGTGCGCGCGCGCCTGGCCAAGGCCTGCGCCGCTGCAGGACGCGATCCGGCAACGGTTTCGCTGCTCGCCGTCTCCAAGACCTTTGACGCGCAAGCCGTGGCCGAGGCCGCAGCCGCGGGCCAGCGGGCGTTCGGTGAAAACTACATTCAAGAGGGCGTCGAAAAAATCCAGGCGCTGCGCATGGCAGGCTGGGCTGCGCTGCAGTGGCACTGCATAGGGCCGATCCAGAGCAACAAGACGCGCCTCGTGGCCGAGCACTTCGACTGGGTGCAGACGATAGACCGCCTCAAGATTGCCGAACGCCTCGCCGCGCAGCGGCCTGCCCACCTGGCGCCGTTGCAAGTGTGCATTCAAGTCAACATCGACGCTGCACCGAGCAAGGCCGGGGTACCTGCGACCGCGGCCCTCGATCTGGCCCTTGCCGTGGTGCGGTTGCCGCAGCTGCGCGTGCGCGGACTCATGTGCATCCCCGATCAAGCTCCCGATTTCGAAGCGCAATTGGAAGTTCACATGCGGGCCAAGCGCCTTTTTGACTATATCCGCGCGCAAGGCGCAGCCGGCTTGGAACACTTCGACACCTTGTCGCTGGGCATGACCGCAGACCTCGAGGCCGCGATCCACGCGGGCAGCACCATGGTACGCGTGGGCACGGGTATTTTCGGCAGTCGCGCGCGTGGCAGCGCATGAATTGGCGCCAGAATACGCTCCCAAAAACGCCACAATCGGGCGCTTCATTCGGAAGGAGACGTTGCATGAAAATCAAAAGCCAGAAGGACTTTTTCGCCGGCCTCATGTTCATGGCGGTCGGCGGAGCTTTCGCCTGGGGATCGACCAACTATCAGATCGGCACGGGCGCGCGCATGGGGCCGGGCTACTTCCCGCTGCTGCTGGGTGTGCTGCTCGCGCTCATAGGCGCGGTCGTGACCTTCAAGGCCACCACGGTCGAAACCGAGGATGGCGACCCCATCGGCCGCTGGGCCTGGAAGCCGCTCGTCTTCATCCTTGCGGCCAATTTTGCGTTTGGCATCTTGCTCGGCGGCCTGCCCAACCTGGGTATTCCGCCCATGGGGCTGATCGTCGCGATCTACGCGCTGACCTTCATCGCGAGCCTTGCGGGTGATCAGTTCAAGCCGCTCGAAGTGGCGATCCTCGCGACGATTCTGGCCGTGGGCAGTTATGCGGCTTTCGTCTGGGCGCTGAAGCTGCAATTTCAGGTCTGGCCCAGCTTCATCGCTGGCTGAGCAGAGGAATCATCATGGAACTCTTTCACAACCTCGCGCTCGGCTTCGGCGTCGCGTTCACGGCGCAAAACCTGATTTACTGCTTTGTCGGCTGCCTGCTGGGCACGCTGATCGGCGTGCTGCCCGGCATAGGCCCGGTGGCGACCATCGCCATGCTGCTGCCGGCCACCTACGCGCTGCCGCCGGTGTCGGCGCTGATCATGCTCGCGGGCATTTACTACGGCGCGCAGTATGGTGGCTCGACCACGGCGATCCTCGTGAACCTGCCCGGCGAATCCTCGTCCGTGGTCACGGTGATCGACGGCTACCAGATGGCGCGCAAGGGCCGCGCCGGGCCGGCGCTCGCAGCGGCGGGGCTGGGCTCGTTCTTTGCGGGCTGCGTGGGCACGGTGATCCTCGCGGCCTTTGCGCCGCCGCTGACCGAAGTCGCCTTCAAGTTCGGCCCGGCCGAATACTTCTCGCTCATGGTGCTGGGCCTGATCGGCGCGGTGGTGCTGGCCTCGGGCTCGCTGCTCAAGGCCATAGGCATGATCGTGCTCGGGCTGCTTTTGGGCCTGGTGGGCACCGACGTGAACTCGGGTGTCGCGCGCTTCAGCTTCGACATCCCTGAACTGACCGACGGCATTGGCTTCGTCGCGATCTCCATGGGCGTATTCGGCTATGGCGAGATCATCGCCAACCTTTCGCATCCCGAGGGCAGCCGCGAAGTCTTCGCCGCCAAGGTGCAAGGCCTGTTTCCAACCAAGGAGGACTTCAAGCGCATGATCCCCGCCGTGTTGCGCGGCACCGGCCTGGGCGCGGCGCTGGGCATATTGCCCGGCGGTGGAGCCCTGCTGGCCTCATTTGCCGCCTACACGGTCGAGAAGAAAACCCGCGTGCGCCCTGGCGAGGTGCCCTTCGGCCAGGGCAACATCCGCGGCGTCGCGGCGCCCGAGTCGGCGAACAACGCGGGCGCGCAGACCTCGTTCATCCCCTTGCTCACGCTGGGTATCCCGCCCAATGCCGTGATGGCGCTGATGGTGGGCGCGATGACCATCCACAACATCCAGCCCGGCCCGCAGGTCATGAGCAGCAACCCCGAGCTCTTCTGGGGGCTGATCGCCTCGATGTGGCTGGGCAACGCGATGCTGGTGATCCTGAACCTGCCGCTGATCGGCATGTGGATCAAGCTGCTCACCGTACCCTACCGCTGGCTGTTCCCGGCGATCGTGCTGTTTTGCGCGATCGGCGTGTATTCGACCAACAACACCACCTGGGACGTATGGATGGTGGGCGCGTTCGGGCTCATTGGCTACCTTTTTCACAAACTCGGCACCGAACCTGCGCCGCTGCTGTTGGGCTTCATCCTCGGCCCCATGATGGAAGAGAACCTGCGCCGTGCGCTGCTGCTCTCGCGCGGCGACTGGGGCGTGTTCGTCACGCGGCCGATCTCTGCGGGCCTGCTCGCCGTGGCCGCGCTGCTGCTGGTGATCGTGCTGCTGCCATCCGTGAAAAGCAAGCGCGAAGAAGCCTTTGTCGAGGACTGAACGCGATCCCCAGTCTATTATTTAAGTAAAAAGTGCCCTCAGCCCAGATACAGCAAGCGCAAGCAGCTAACGAAAAAATAGCATCCGGACTCATCCTTGCGCTGCTCGGCGCGGTCGGCTTCAGCGCCAAGGCGATCATCGTCAAGCTCGGTTTTCGCTATGGCGCCGACGCCATCACGCTGCTGATGTACCGCATGCTGTTCGCGCTGCCGATGTTCGTGCTGATGGCCTGGTGGGCGGGCCGGGGCCGCCCGCGGCTGACGGCGCGCGAGCGCCTGGGCGTGCTCGCGCTCGGCGTGACGGGCTACTACCTCGCGAGCCTGCTCGATTTCGAGGGGCTGCGCTACATCAGCGCCAGCCTGGAGCGGCTCATCCTCTACCTGAACCCCACGCTCGTGATGCTGCTGGGCCGTATCGTGTATGGCCGCGGCATACGCTGGGGGCAGCTGTTGGGCATGGCGATCAGCTATTGCGGCGTGGTGCTGGTGTTCGGTCTCGAAGTCCACGTACAAGGCGCACACGTGGCCTGGGGCACGCTGCTCGTGCTGCTGAGCACGCTCAGCTATGCCGTGTACCTGGTGCACAGCGATGCGCTGGTGCGCCAGCTGGGCTCACTGCGGCTCGTGGGCCTGGCAAGCACCGTGGCCTGCCTGTGCTGTCTGCTGCACTTTGCGCTGACGCGGCCGCTCGCGGCCGCCGTCGTCGTGCCGCCCGTGCTGTGGCTGTCGCTGCTCAACGCCACGCTGTGCACCGCCGCGCCCATCCTGCTGATGATGATGGCGATAGAGCGCATAGGCGCGAGCGCGGCAGCGCAGATCGGCATGGTGGGGCCGCTTTCGACCATCTTCATGAGCGTGTGGCTTCTCGATGAGCCCTTCACGCCGTGGATGGCCGCGGGCACGGCGCTCGTCGTCGGCGGCATCTTCGTGTGCACGCGCGCCGCGCGCCGCGCCGTGAGCCGCTGAGTCCCATCCCGGGCAGTGGTCAGAGCTTTTGCCGGAACATGAAGCCGTCGAACGAGGCCTCGGCAAAGCGGAACCACAGCACCTCGTCGCGCTGGAAGGCGCGCATGTCGGCGTAGATTTTGCGCCACTCGGGGCTCTTGGCGTCGTTTTCGGCAAACACTTCCATCGAAGCCTTGTACGAAGCTTCCATGATGGCCTGCGAAAACGGCAGCACCTTGGTCTTGGCCGCAACGAGCTGCTTGAGCGCCGCCGGGTTCGAGGCGTCGTACTTGGCCTGCACGTTGGTGTGCAGGTAGATCGAAGCCGCCTCGAGGATGGTCTTGTATTCGTCGGGCAGCGCCGCGAGCGCCTTCTGGTTGACGAACAAGTCCACGTTCGGCCCGCCCTCCCACCAGCCGGGGTAGTAGTAATACGGCGCCACCCGGTTGAAGCCGAGCTTCTGGTCGTCGTAGGGGCCCACCCACTCGGCGGCGTCTATGGTGCCTTTTTCGAGCGCGGTATAGACCTCGCCGCCCGGGATGTTCTGCGGTACGGCGCCGAGTTTTTGCACCACCTCGCCGATCAGTCCGCCGCCCATGCGCATCTTCAAACCCTTGAAGTCGGCCGGCGTCTTGATCTCCTTGCGAAACCAGCCACCCATCTGCGTGCCCGTATTGCCGCCGAAAAAGCTCGTGACGCCGTATTGCGCGTAAAACTCGTTCACGAGCTTGCGCCCGTTGCCGTGCATGAGCCAGGCCGTCATCTGCCGCGAATTGAGGCCGAAAGGCACGCAAGAGCTCAACGCAAACGCCGGGTTCTTGCCATAAAAATAGTAGCCCATGGTGTGGCAGATTTCGACCGAGCCGCTTTGCACGCCGTCGAATACGCCAAAAGCCGGCATCAGCTCGCCGGGGCTGTGGATGGTGATCTCGAACTTGCCGCCCGACATGCTCTTGACCATTTTGGAGAAAAGCTCCGAACAGCCATACACGATGTCCAGCGAGCGCGGAAAGCTCGACGCGAGCCGCCAGCGTATGGCCTGCTGCGCATGCACCGCAGGTGCCGCCCCCGCGGCGAGCACTCCGGCGATGCCGGCATTTTTGATGAGCGAACGACGATCCATGAATGTGTCTCCTAGATAGAGCATGGCCCCGCGAGAAACGGGGCCTTGCTCATTCTAGAAACGCCGCACCGCGCCGGTGCGCGGGTTTTCCCTGAGCTACGCGCCGGTCACGTGCATGCACTCAAGCGCCCACGGCGGCCGCGAGCTTGCGCAAATCGGTGGCCGGGTCGGCGAGCGCGGCGCGGTCGGGCTGCGCGCCGGCTGCGAGCAATCGGCGCAGCGGCGCGAAGTCGCGCGCGTTGTTCACGCAGGTGGCGCCCACGATGCGGCCCTTTTGCAGCTCGATCAGCGTGAACTTGGGCGCGTCGATGGAGAGCTCGCCGCGCACGATTTCCTCGTCGCCGCTCGCCAGCCCCGCCACCTGGATGCGCAGCGCACCCTGGTCGGACCAGTACCACGGCAGTTCGGCGTATCCAGGCGCGGCCGGATCGGCGAGGTGGCGCGCCACCGCGATGGCCTGGTTTTGCGCGTTCGACCAGGTTTCGATGCGCTCGAAGCGCCCGCTCAAGGGGTTGCGCTGGCGCGTCACGTCGCCTATGGCATAGACATCGGGGCAGGTGGTGCGCCCAAAAGCGTCGACGAAGATGCCATCGTCGCAGGCCAGCCCGGCCGCGCGCGCGAGCGCGTCGTTGGGCACCACGCCTATGCCCACGACCACCATGTCGGCCGCGATGCGCGTGCCGTCGTCGAGCAGCACGGCGCCGTCGTCAAAGCCCGCGACGCTGCGGCCAAAGCGCAAGTCCACCCCCTGCGCCGCGTGGTAGCGCGCAACGAAGTCCGAGAGCGTGGGAGAGGCCGCGCGGCCCATGAGGCGCGGCTGGGTTTCGACCAGCGTCACGCTGGCGCCCGCAGCGCGCGCCGTGGCCGCAAGCTCGAGCCCGATCACGCCGCCGCCCACGATCAACAGCCGCGCCTGCGCTCGCAGCCCGGCCTGGATGCGCCGTGCGTCTTCGAGCGTGCGCAGCGTGTGCACGGGCATGGGCGCACCCTGCAAGGCGGGCAGCGTGCGCGGCGTCGCGCCCGTGGCCAGCACCAGCGTGCCGTAGGGCAGCGTGCGCCCGTCCGACAGCGCCACCGTGTGCGCCTGTGGGTCGAACGACTGCGCAGATACGCCCAGCAGCCATTCGACCTCGGGCGCGCGCTTGTGGTCGAGGCGGATTTTTTCGGCGTCGCCATGGCCCATGAAGTCCTTGGACAGGGGCGGGCGGTCGTAGGGCGGCTCGGCTTCGTCGCCGACCACGGTGAGCAGGCCTGCATAGCCGGCCTGGCGCAGCTCGGTGGCAAACGAAACGGCGGCTAAGCCGGCGCCGAGGACGACGACGGGGGACTTCAATGCTTCAGGGGACATGGTGTGTTGCTTCGAATGGGTCAAGGAGAAAAACGTCGGTCTACTTCAGCAAATTGCTTGCGCGAATGGCTGTGTAAGCATGGTGAATGTGCCTGTCCAGCAGTTCGGTCGTGCGCGCCACATCGCGCGCCATCACTGCGGCGTAGATTTCAGCATGCTCGTCATGCACCTCCTGCGGCGGCGCACCTTCGAAAGCCGAGAGACGCCGGTAGCGCTCGGCCAGTTGATAGAGCACTGCGCGCATGCGGCGCAGCCAGGATGATGAACAGGCAGAGACCAAAGCCTCATGGAATTCGCGGTTGCGCACTTCCCACTCATCAAAGGCGCTGATGGTATCCACGAACAGTCGCTCCTCGGCGCGCGAGAGCTTGTGGTACGCGGCCACTACCCCCGCCTCCCACTCATCCTTGCCCTGCTGCATGCTCTCGCGCACGGCCTCGCACTCGATCAAGGTGCGCACGCGGCACAAGTCGGCCAAGTCCTGCAGTGACATCGGCGCCACTTTGAAGCCGCGGTAGCCCTGCGTGACCACCAGCGCATCCGACACCAGCAGCGCCAAGGCCTCACGCAAGGTGCCCGCGCTGACTTGATAGGTCTTTTTCAGGTGCTCGACGCGCAGCGGCTCATTGGGTGCGTGTTTGCCGTCGATGATGGCGCGGCGTAGGCCGTGGTAGGCCATCTCTATCAGCGTACGCGGCGCATCCTCTGCTCCGGAAGACGCAACGGGAAGGGCAATGTCATGGAGCATAGGTCAATGAGGTCAGAACGTAAAAGCAACACCCACCCTACAGCCAAGAAAGAGCAGGCACCAAGAAAAGCGCCTTTTGATGGTAACAAGAAAAATATCGAGATTTATTTAGGGTTTCCACTTATTCCTAAATGATTTATTAGTTGGAGAATTGCCGAACATCGAACACATGTTCAGTAGATTTTGCCGCCAACCACAATCATCTCCGGAGCAGGCATGAAGCAAGGACGCATCTTTCTGTGGGCGCTGGGTCTTTTTTACCTGGCGAACCTGCTGGGCACGCTGCCGTTTGCTTCGGCCTCACTGTTCAGCCAGATGTACCCAGGCTTCGTGCCTGACGCAGCCACGCCCGGCTTTCGGTTGCTCAGTGACGCCTGGGCCGTCGTGGGTCTGCAGCTGGGCGCCATCGGCATCGTGGCCTTGTGGGGTGCGCGCGACCCGTTGCGCTACCTGGCGGTGTTCGACATCGTCATCGCCACCGAGGTGGTCGATGCCCTGTGGGACATCTACAGCATCGTCTGGAGCCATGAGGCCATGGCCTTCGGATTGACGACTTTGGTGATTCACCCTGTGTGGATCGTTTGGGCGCTGTACGCCAGGCGTGCAGTGGTGAAGGCGGCCCGGTGAGTGCGCGCATGCGCCGGGCTTTTTTGTGTTGGCAGTTTGGGTACTAGGAGACCTGCATCATGGGAATACATTCGGAACGCGAAGTGCAAGCCGTGCCGATGACGTTCAAGCGTCGCTGGGCGGACGAAGCCATCCGCGCACTGGTCGATCAAGACAAGGGCTTGATCGACCCGCGCATCTACACCGACCAGGAACTGTACGAGCTTGAGCTCGAGCGCGTCTTCGGCCGCTCCTGGCTCTTGCTGGGGCACGATGCTCACATCCCCAATACCGGGGACTACATGACCACCTACATGGGTGAAGACCCTGTGATCATGGTGCGGCAAAAGGATGGCGGCATCAAAGTCTTCCTCAACCAGTGCCGCCACCGTGGCATGCGCATTTGCCGCTCCGATGCGGGCAACGCTAAGGCCTTCACCTGCACCTACCACGGCTGGGCCTATGACATCGCCGGCAACCTGGTCAACGTGCCTTTCGAAAAAGGCGCCTTTTGTGACCAGAAAGAAGGCGATTGCGGTTTCGACAAAGCCGACTGGGGTCCGCTGCAGGCGCGCGTGGAAACCTACAAGGGCCTGATCTTCGCAAATTGGGATGCCGAGGCCCCCGACCTCAAGACCTATCTGAGCGACGCCACGCCCTATATGGACACCATGCTCGACCGCACCGAGGCGGGCACCACCGTGGTGGGCGGCATTCAGAAGTGGGTCATTCCCTGCAACTGGAAGTTCGCCGCTGAACAGTTCTGCAGCGATATGTACCACGTCGGCACGATGTCGCACCTGTCAGGCATTCTTTCGGGTCTGCCGCCCCAGATGGACTTGACGCAAGTGCAGTTGCCGACCAAAGGGAACCAGTTCCGCTCCGCCTGGGGTGGCCACGGCGCAGGCTGGTTCGCCAACGACCCGCTGGCTCTCGCGGCTTCCATGGGCCCCAAGATCACGCAATACTGGACGCAAGGTCCGGCCGCAGAAAAGGCGGCCAAGCGTTTGGGTGGCATGCCCAGCATGACCATGTTCGGCCAGCACATGGGTGTGTTCCCGACATGTTCGTTCCTGCCCGGCATCAACACCATCCGCACCTGGCAGCCACGCGGCCCCAACGAAGTGGAAGTGTGGGCCTTCATCGTCGTCGATGCCGACGCACCCGAAGACATCAAGGAAGAGTTCCGTCGCCAGAACATCCGCACCTTCAATGCCGGCGGCACCTTTGAGCAGGACGACGGCGAGAACTGGGTCGAAATCCAGCGCGTGCTGCGCGGCCACAAGGCCAAGAGCGCTCCCTTGTGCGCGCAAATGGGTCTGAACATGCCCGACCGCGGTGACCCGGCGTTTCCGGGCAAGACGACCTACGTCTATGCCGAAGAAGCCGCGCGGGGCTTTTACCACCAGTGGGCACGCATGATGTCCGAGCCGAGCTGGGACACGCTGAAGCCCTGAACCCCTGAACCCCAGGCTTGGAGACTTTTCGTGCTGTTTGCCGCAGAGCAGACAGCATGCTTTGAGATTTGCTGCTGCCTCCCGGCGCAACACCATATAGCTGCCGGCACAGGAGCCACTGCCCCTTATTTTTACTTCAAGGAGATATCACATGACCGCTGTCGCCATGGCCCAGCAAACGGCCGAACTGATCAAGGAATTTGCCTGGCCCGCCCAGCCCGTGAGCGCGCAACTGCAACACGAAGTCGAGCAGTTTTACTACCGCGAAGCCCAGTTGCTGGACCATCACAACTTCAACGCGTGGTTCGACCTGCTCGAGCAGGACATCCACTACTGGATGCCCTTGCGCACCACCCGCACCAAGCGCGAGGGAGATAAGGAATACCTGCCTGCAAACGGCAACGCCCACTTTGACGAAGACCATGAAACCCTGCGCGGCCGCATCCGCCAGCGCACCTCCGAGCTGAACTGGGCCGAAGACCCGCCTTCGCGCACCCGGCACATCATCTCGAACGTGATCGTGCGCGAGACCGAAACACCCGGCACACTCGAAGTGGCATCGGCCTTCCTGGTCTATCGCAACCGTCTCGAGCGGCAAGTCGACATTTTTGCCGGTGAACGCCGGGACGTGTTGCGCCGCGCAAACAACGGCCTGGGCTTCAAGATTGCTCGCCGCACCATCCTGATCGACCAGAGCACGATTCTGGCCAACAACCTCAGCGTGTTTTTCTGAGCGAAGGAACCAGCACGATGGCATTTACCAAAGCCTGCAGCGTGGACGACGTTCCGCCCGGAGAAGCCTTGCAAGTCAGCCATGACGCGCAAAAGGTGGCGATCTTCAATGTCGATGGGGAGTTTTTTGCCACGCAGGACCAGTGCACCCACGGAGAGTGGTCACTGTCCGAAGGTGGCTACCTCGACGGCGATGTCGTGGAATGCTCCCTGCACATGGGAAAGTTTTGTGTGCGCACAGGCAAGGTCAAGTCGCCCCCGCCCTGCGAGCCCTTGAAGGTTTACCCGATTCGCATCGAAGGGCGGGACGTGCTGGTCGATTTTTCTGCAGCCGCGCTGCATGCCTGAAACCCAAGCGAGAACAACATGCAACTCAACAATGAAGTAGCCCTGGTCACCGGCGGTGGCTCGGGCCTGGGCCGGGCCATCGTGGACCGGTTCGTGGCCGAAGGCGCGCGCGTGGCCGTGCTCGACAAGTCGGCGGCCAAGCTTCAGGAACTCCAGGCCGCACACGGCGCCAAAGTGCTGGGCATCGAAGGTGACGTGCGCGTGCTGGCCGACCACCAGAAGGCCGCGCGCGAATGCGTGGCCGCCTTTGGCAAGATCGACTGCCTGATCCCCAACGCGGGCATCTGGGATTATTCGATGCCACTGGTCGATATCCCTGACGACAGGATCGACGCCGCCTTCGACGAGGTCTTTCACATCAACGTCAAGGGCTATCTGCTCGCCGTCAAGGCCTGCCTGCCCGCGCTGGTGCAAAGCCGCGGCAGCGTGGTCTTCACGATCTCTAACGCGGGCTTCTACCCGAACGGCGGCGGCCCGCTCTACACGGGGGCCAAGCATGCTGTGGTGGGTCTGGTGCGCGAACTCGCCTTCGAACTCGCGCCGCACGTGCGTGTCAACGGTGTAGCGCCGGGCGGCCTGAATTCCGACCTGCGTGGCCCAGCCGCGCTGGGAATGGCCGACCAATCAGTGGCCAATGTTCCGCTGGGGGAGATGCTGCTTTCCGTGTTGCCTGTCGGCCGCATGCCTGAAGCGCGCGAATACACGGGCGCTTATGTGTTCTTCGCGTCGCGCAGTGACAACTACCCCGCAACGGGCGCGCTGCTCAACCACGACGGCGGCTTGGGCGTGCGTGGCTTTTTTGAATCTTGTGGCGGTAAGGACCTGCCACAGAAATTGCAACTTTCTTAACCAAGGACTCACCATGAGCATTGAACGTTTGGGCTACCTCGGCTTCGCCGTCAAGGATGTGCCCGCCTGGGACGCCTTTATGACCAAAAAGCTCGGCCTGATGCCCGCCGGCAAAGCGGGCGATGGCGCCCTCTACCGCATGGACCAGCGCGCATGGCGCATTGCCGTGCATCCAGGCGAACTCGACGACCTGGCCTACATCGGCCTGGAAGTCGATAACGCTGCAGCACTGGAGCGCATGGCCGACAAGCTGCGCGAGGCAGGGGTTCCATTCACCCGCGGCGACGAAGCGCTCCTGCAGCAGCGCAAGGTCATGGGCATGTTATGCCTGCAAGACCCATTCGAGCTGCCGATCGAGATTTATTACGGCCCTTTCGAGGTTTATCCAGACCCATTTCTGGCAAGCGCCCCCGTGTCCGGCTTCGTCACCGGAGACCAGGGGCTCGGGCACTTCGTGCGCTGTGTGCCTGATGCCGCAAAGGCATTGGCCTTTTACATGGACGTGCTTGGCTTCCAGTTGTCTGATGTCGTCGACATCCAACTCGGCCCGCAGTTGTCTGCTGAAGGGCATTTTTTGCATTGCAACGGCCGCCACCACACGATCGCCATCGGGGAGCTGCCGCTGCCCAAGCGCATCCACCACTTCATGCTGCAAGTCAACACCTTGGACGACGTGGGCCACGCCTACGACCGCTTCGATGCCGAGGGACTCATCAGCATGCAGTTCGGCCGCCACATCAACGATCATATGATTTCCTTTTATGGCCGCACCCCCGCGGCGCCAATTGATGTCGAGTTCGGTTACGGTGCGCGCACGGTCGATGCTTCCTGGACGGTGACGCGACATGGCCACATCTCCATGTGGGGGCACAAGCCGCTCCTTTTGCCTGAGCAAGGCTGAACGGCACCACACGTTCCTCTTTTTTACCCACCCCAAGGAAATTCCATGACAGCACTCACCGAAAGTTCGACAAGTAAATTCGTCACCATCAACGAAAAGGGGCTCTCCAACTTCCGCATCCACCTCAATGACGCGGGTCAGGGCGAGGCCGTGATCATGTTGCACGGCGGCGGACCGGGCGCGGGCGGCTGGAGCAACTACTACCGCAACATCGGCCCCTTCGTCGAGGCTGGCTACCGCGTGCTCCTCCCGGACGCACCGGGCTTCAACAAGTCCGACACCATCGTCATGGAGGAGCAGCGCGGGCTGGTCAATGCACGTGCCGTGAAGGCCATGATGGACGAGCTCGGCATCGAAAAAGCGCACCTCGTGGGCAACTCCATGGGCGGCGCAGGGGCGTTGAATTTTGCCCTTGAATACCCTGAGCGCACCGGCAAAGTGATCCTCATGGGGCCAGGCGGTCTCGGCGTCAGCCTGTTCACTGCCATGCCCATGGAGGGCATCAAGCTGATGTTCAAGCTGTACGCCGAGCCCACGCTCGAGACGCTCAAGCAGATGCTCAACGTCTTCCTGTTCGACCAGAGCCTGATCACCGATGAACTCGTGCAAGGCCGCTGGGCCAACATCCAGCGCAACCCCGAGCACCTGAAGAACTTCGTTCTGAGCGCACAAAAAGTACCGCTCTCGGCTTGGGACGTTTCGCCACGCTTGGGCGAGATCAAGGCCAAGACCCTGGTCACCTGGGGACGCGACGACCGCTTCGTGCCTCTGGACCATGGCCTCAAGCTGCTCGCGAACATGCAGGACGCGCAGTTGCACGTTTTCCCGCGCTGCGGCCACTGGGCGCAGTGGGAGCATGCAGACGCCTTCAACCGACTGACGCTGGACTTTTTGCGCAACGCCTGAGCGTCGCGTCCCCTTTTCCACCTAAAAGCAAACGTGCTGGCCGCCTCTGCGCTGCGGGAGGCGTGCCGCTCTTCCAACAAACGCAAGGAGACTTTCATGAAACCCTTTTCCAAGACCCTGCTGCCATTGGCCTGCGCCGCACTGCTCGGAAGCGCCCATGCGCAAACCGAGCCTGAGGGCACATCACCCTGGTCGGTGGCAGTGGGCCCTGTGCACCTCGCCTTCAGCACCAAGGCCGACCTGTATGCCGGCGGCCCCGTACCCGGCGCAGGTGTCCATGCGAGCAGCGACAACGTACTCGGCGTGGAGATCGGCTACCGATTGACGCCCAACTGGATGGCGCGTCTGGACCTTGCCAACCCCGTGAAATCAGACCTGTCCGGCACGGGCAACCTTGGCCCGCTGGGACGGCTTGCGGGCGTCAAGGTCGGCCCGGCGATCCTGACCATGAATTACACGCCCGGCATGTGGGGCCCCATCCGCCCCTATTTCGGAGGCGGCATCAGCTACATCAAGGTATTCAGCGCCAGTCCTGGTGCCCTGCAGAACATCAAGGTGGACAACAACTTTGGTGGTGTGTTCCTGGTCGGCGCCGATTGGCCGTTGGGTGATGGCTACAGCATCGCTTTGTCCGTACAGAAGCTCTACCTCAAGACCAATGCCACCGGAACCGTACCGGCCATGGGCGGCGCACCCGTCACGGCCTCGGTGAGGCTGGACCCGCTGGTGACCTTTTTGGGCGTGCGCAAACAGTTCTGAACATTCCATCGCGCGCCTCAGGTCCTAATGCGCGCAATGGGCTTTTTTGTGTTGGCATTTTGGGTACTAGGAGACCTGCATCATGGGAATACATTCGGAACGCGAAGTGCAAGCCGTGCCGATGACGTTCAAGCGTCGCTGGACGGACGAAGCCATCCGCGCACTGGTCGATCAAGACAAGGGTTTGATCGACCCGCGCATCTACACCGACCAGGAGCTGTACGAGCTCGAGCTCGAGCGCGTCTTCGGTCGCTCCTGGCTCTTGCTCGGGCACGATGCCCACATCCCCAAGACCGGCGACTACATGACCACCTACATGGGTGAAGACCCGGTGGTCATGGTGCGCCAGAAAGACGGCAGCATCAAAGTCTTTCTGAACCAGTGCCGCCACCGTGGCATGCGCATTTGCCGCTCCGATGCGGGCAATGCCAAGGCTTTCACCTGCACCTACCACGGCTGGGCGTATGACATCGCCGGCAATCTGGTCAACGTGCCTTTCGAAAAAGGCGCCTTTTGTGACCAGAAAGAAGGCGACTGCGGCTTCGACAAGGCCGACTGGGGTCCGCTGCAGGCGCGCGTGGAAACCTACAAGGGCCTGATCTTCGCGAACTGGGATGCCGAAGCACCTGACCTCAAGACCTATTTGGGCGAGGCCATGTACTACATGGACTTGATGCTCGACCGTACCGAAGCCGGCACCGAAGTGGTGGGCGGCATTCAAAAATGGGTCATTCCCTGCAACTGGAAGTTCGCCGCCGAACAGTTTTGCAGCGACATGTACCACGCTGGCACGATGTCACACCTGTCGGCCGTTCTGGCCAGCCTGCCGCCCGAGATGGACTTGACGCAAGTGCAACTGCCGACCACCGGGCATCAGTACCGCGCCACCTGGGGCGGTCACGGTTCCGGCTGGTACACCAACGACCCTGGAATTTTGCTGGCTGTGGGCGGGCCCAAGATCACGCAATACTGGACGCAGGGCCCTGCCGCCGAAAAAGCCGCCAAGCGCCTCACCAAAATGCCGGCAATGACCATGTTTGGCGAGCACATGACGGTGTTTCCTACCTGTTCGTTCTTGCCCGGCATCAACACCATCCGCACTTGGCAACCGCGCGGCCCCAACGAAGTGGAAGTGTGGGCCTTCATCGTCGTCGATGCCGACGCACCCGAAGACATCAAGGAAGAGTTCCGCCGTCAGAACATCCGCACCTTCAACGCCGGCGGCACCTTCGAGCAGGACGATGGCGAGAACTGGGTCGAAATCCAGCGCGTGCTGCGCGGTCACAAGGCCAGGAGCGCCCCTTTGTGTGCGCAAATGGGCCTGAACATGCCCGACCGCAGTGACCCGGCCTTTCCGGGCAAGACGACCTACGTCTACGCCGAAGAAGCCGCGCGGGGCATGTACCACCACTGGGCGCGCATGATGTCAGAGCCGAGCTGGGACACGCTGAAGCCCTGAACCCCAGGCTTGGAGACCACCCTCAGCCTTTTCGTGCTGTTTGCCCCAGGGCAGACAGCACGCTTTGGGATTTGCTTCTTGCCACTGCACGCTCTTGCCTTTGCGTCGATCACCCGGCCCGCTGCCGCTGCGCACGGTGGGCACCATGGTGCCGTCGGTCTGAACGATGAAGGTCTGCGCGGGCGCCACAGCTTCGGGCAGGCCTTGCGCAGCACCGCCGCTGACGCGGTGGATCGCCTGGGCGTGGTGCAGCGTGATGTGACGGATGGTGCTCTCGCCCAGGACGATGCCATAGTGTTCGACGAGCTTGTCCATCGCCTTGGCAAAGGGCGGGTCGGCCGCAAAATCCGTCACCACTCGCTGCAGCAGGCGCGAGCAGCCCCTGGCCCGAACCCCGGCGCTGCGCGCAAAGGGGCGCAGCCGCTTGGTGGCGTGGCGGTACTGCGGCTCCATCACGCTGATATCGCCAAAGGTGGCGTGCCACACGCTCGAGGCGCTCAAGCAGATGCTCAACGTCTTCCTGCCAGTTCCGCACCATCATCCCCTTCAGAATGAACAACCTGGGCCTTACAGGTGCAAAAGGCTGTGAGCTGTTCCGCCAATGAAATCACACCTTTGGGCTCAGGGCAGCCAGGGTTGCGTATCTGCGCGATGGTTGTGGTTGGGGGCCTTGCCTTGATCGCCTTGATCGCCCCGCTTTCTATAATTGGGCCAGACTCTACGATCTCCACCTTGACCACTACCTGCCCTGAAGCCACCGTTTCACCGCTTGCGATCATTGCTGATGATATGCAGCAAGTCGATCGAGTCATTGCCGAGCGTTTGACCTCATCGGTGCCTCTGATAGCCCAAATCTCGCGTTACATCATTGCTGCGGGTGGCAAGCGCTTGCGCCCTGCATTGTTGCTGCTGGTCTGCGGGGCCCTGGGCTATCGTGGAGAACAACGCTTCAATCTCGCCGCTGTCGTTGAACTCATTCACACGGCCACATTGCTCCATGACGACGTGGTAGACGGCTCGACGCTGCGACGGGGTCGTGCCACCGCGAATGAAGTTTTTGGGAATCCCGCAAGCGTGCTGGTAGGAGATTTTTTGCATACCCGTTCATTTCAAATGATGGTGCAAACGGGCAGCATGCGGGTGCTCGAAATTCTGGCCGAAGCGACCAATGTCATTGCAGAAGGTGAAGTGTTGCAACTGATGAACATGCATGACGCTTCGCTCGACGAGGTGGGCTATTTAAAGGTAATTCGCTCCAAAACGGCCAAACTCTTTGAAGCCAGTGCGCGCTTGGGCGCCATACTTGCGCAATGCCCTCGTGCCATCGAAGAGGCTTGCGCCACCTATGGACAAGCGCTAGGTACTGCCTTTCAAATCATTGACGACCTGCTGGACTACGACGGTGACATCGCCGAAATGGGCAAAAACCTTGGCGATGATCTGCGGGAAGGGAAGTCGACGCTTCCGCTGATTGCTGCTTTGCAGCGAGGCACGCCAGAGCAAGTGGCCGTGATTCAAGACGCGATAGAGCAGGGCTGCACCGACAACCTCGACGCTATCGTGCAGATAGTGCGCAGCACCGGAGCGCTGCAGGCAACGCGCGAAGCAGCGCTCGCTGAAGCCAAGCGCGCCATGAGTGCCGCCGAGCAACTGCCCATCAACCCCTACTCGGCCAGTCTGCTAAAATTGAGTGCTCAGCTGCTTGAGCGGCGTGCCTGAAGCGTTTGCAGACAGACGCGCCTCTCGGGGCGCAACGGGGTGTAGCTTAGCCTGGTAGAGCGCTACGTTCGGGACGTAGAGGCCGGAGGTTCGAATCCTCTCACCCCGACCAGATTTTCCTTATAAATCAACAAACAAAAAAGCTCCGCGTGTCGGAGCTTTTTTGTTTTTGGCGCTGTGAGTGGCAGATGAGTGGCACGCTGCTGGTCTTCGTGCCACATCAGCGCAGGCAATAAACAGAGACCCTCGATGCAAACCCGCTTCGTCCTGATCCAACCCAGCCACGCCGGCAACGTGGGCGCTGTGGCGCGCGCCATGAAAGTCATGGGCTTCGACGACCTCGTGCTCGTCGCGCCGCGCTGGAGCAACGTGCTGCGGCGCGAGGAGGCCATTCAGCGCGCGAGCGGCGCGCTCGACGTGCTGCGCCAGGCGCGCATCGTGGCAACGCTCGACGAGGCGCTCGTCGGTATGGAACACTTGTGCGCCACGGCGATGACGCCGCGCGACTTCGGCCCGCCCACGCGCACGCCGCGCGAGCATTTCGAGATGCTCCTGAAAAAAGAGCTGGAAGCGCAAAGCCATCAAGCACAAGAGGCCGATTTGGCTTTGAATGTGGTGCGCCCGCAGAGTGTGGCCTTTCTGTTCGGCCCGGAGCGCTACGGCATGGCCAACGAGGACGTCTATCGCTGCCATGTGGCGCTATCGATCCCGGCGAACCCCGATTTCGGCTCGCTCAACCTCGCGGCGGCGGTGCAGGTGATCGCTTACGAGTGGCGCCTTGCGCTCGGCGGCTTTGCGCCGGCGGCGGCTCCTGCGCCTGTTCAAGAGCCCATGCTCGCCGACGCCGCGCAGGTCGCGGGCATGCTTGCGCATTGGGAGCAGGCGCTCACGGCGCTCGGTTTTCTCGACCCCGCGGCGCCGAAAAAGCTCATGCCACGCTTGCAGCAGCTTTTCAACCGCGCGCAACTGCACCGCGAAGAAATCCACATCCTGCGCGGTGTTGCCAAGGCCATGATCGAGGCCGCGCAGGCAAAGCGCTAGACTGCCAGCCGTTGCAAGCCGCAACGCCCCCTCCAAGCACACCATGTTTTCCCGCCTGCGCTCCGACATCCAGTGCATCCTCGAACGCGACCCGGCCGCCCGCACGGCCTGGGAGGTGCTGACTTGTTACCCCGGTCTGCACGCGCTGGTGCTGCACCGCTGGGCGCATGCATGCTGGAATCATGGCTTCAAGTGGCTGGGCCGCTTCATTTCGCACATGTCGCGCTTTTTGACGGGCATAGAGATCCACCCGGGCGCGAAGATCGGCGCGCGCGTGTTCTTCGACCATGGCATGGGCATCGTGATCGGCGAGACGGCCGAAGTCGGCGATGGCTGCACGATCTACCACGGCGTGACGCTGGGCGGCACCTCGCTCTACAAGGGCGCCAAGCGCCACCCGACGCTGGGCCGCGACGTGGTCGTAGGGGCCGGAGCCAAGGTGCTGGGCGGCTTCACGGTGGGCGACGGCGCCAAGATCGGCAGCAACGCCGTGGTCACCAAACCCGTGCCCGCGGGCGCCACCGCCGTGGGCAACCCCGCGCGCATCATCCAGGCCGAGGCCGACGCGCGGCGCGAAGCGGCGGCCTCGCGCATGGGCTTTTCAGCCTACGGCATCACGCAAAACGACGACCCGCTCTCGCTCGCGCTGCGCGGCCTGATCGACAACGCCGCCACGCAGGAGCACCAAATCGCCCTGCTGTGGCAGGCCATCGAAAAGCTCTCGCAAACCTTGCATGCCGCCGAATGCGTGCCCGGCGACGCGGCGCGCGAAGAGCACTTCGAGGCCGACAAGCTCAACGCGCTGATTGGCAAGTGAACGCAGCGAGCCCGCCCACGCTAGTGCAGTGTTTGATGCTTGATGCGACCAATAAAACCGATGGATTTTTGGTCTGGGCAAGGCGCAAACCGCAGCGATACCGGGTGGTATCGCGAGGATTTGCAACGCGGCCCAGGCCGAAAAGACGCGGTTTTATGTCGCAGATAGCGTCGAACACTGCACTAGTGCGCAGGCGGCATGCGAGGCGATTGCCAGGTTGCTATGTTTAAATGAGCATCTCGCGCCCATATAACGGGCGCTAGAGCCATTTTTTGCTCGAAATCCTAGCCCATCGCATCAAGGCTTGATTGCCACCTTGAGCACGCCGTCGCGCTGGTGCGAGAACAGGTCATAAGCCGCCACGATGTCGTCGAGGCGGTAGTGGTGCGTGACCAGCACGCCCAGGTCCAGGCGCTGCGAGGCGATGACGTTCATCAGGCGGCGCATGCGCTCCTTGCCGCCGGGGCACAGGGCCGTGTTGATCTTGTGGTCGCCCAAGCCCGCGGCGAAGGCCGACAACGGGATGTGCAGGTCGGTCGAATACACGCCCAGGCTCGACAGCGTGCCGCCCGGCTTGATGCAGCGCAGCGCCGACTCGAAAGTGCCCTGCGTGCCCAGCGCCTCGATGGCCGAATCGGCGCCGCGACCGCCGGTGAGCTTCATGACCTCGTCGACCACGTCGCAGCTCTTGAAGTTCAGCGTCACGTCCGCGCCCATTTTTTTCGACACGCCCAGACGGTGGTCGTTGCCATCGACGGCGATGATGGTGGTCGCGCCGAGCAGGCGCGCGCCCGCCGTCGCGCACAGCCCGATCGGCCCCTGCGCAAAGACCACCACCGTGTCGCCGATGCGGATGTTGGCGTTTTCTGCGCCCTTGAAGCCCGTGGACATGATGTCGGGGCACATCAGCACCTGCTCGTCGCTGAGGCCGTCGGGGATGGGCGCGAGGTTGGCCTGCGCGTCCGGCACCAGCACGTACTCGGCCTGCGTGCCATCGATCAGGTTGCCGAAACGCCAGCCCGCCGTGGCCTTGTAGCCGTGGCAGCCGCACAGCCCCTGCGGAATCAGGTAGCTGCCGTCCTGCGAAGGCACGCCGTCCTGCGCGGCGTAGGAGTTGAAGTTGGGGCAGATGGCGCCCGCGATGACGCGCTGGCCTTCCTGGTAGCCGGTCACGGCGCTGCCGAGTTTTTCGATCACGCCCACGGGCTCGTGGCCCACCGTCAGGCCCTTGGCGACGGGGTATTCGCCCTTGAGGATGTGTACGTCGGTGCCGCAGATCGTGGTCGTGGTGATGCGCACGAGCGCATCGTTGGGGCCCACGTCGGGGATGGGTTTTTCGGTGATTTCGATACGGCCGGGTTCGACGAAGACGGCGGCTTTCATCTTGCGCATGGGGGCTCTCCTTGGATGGCAGGGGCCGGGGCGCGCCCATCGCGCCCCGCTCGCGTGGGTATAACCGCATTCCAAGGCGCGGTGAAGGCTGCGCGACGGTTTTTTGATCGGCGTCAAGCCCGCTGCGCCGACTTGGGCCGGAAAGCCTTGCACACGGCTTCGTGCGTTTCGAGGTAGGGGCCGCCGATCAGGTCTATGCAGTAGGGCACGGCGGCGAAGATGCCGGGCACCAAGACCTTGCCCGCGGCATCTTTGAGACCCTCAAGCGTTTCGGCAATCGCCTTGGGCTGGCCCGGCAGGTTGATGATGAGCGCGCGTTCGCGCACCACCGCGACCTGGCGCGAGAGGATGGCCGTGGGCACGAATTTCAGGCTGATCTGGCGCATCTGCTCGCCAAAGCCCGGCAACTCCTTGTGCGCCACGGCCAGCGTGGCCTCGGGCGTTACGTCGCGCGGCGCGGGGCCGGTGCCGCCGGTGGTCAGCACCAGCGCGCAACCGGCATCGACGAGCTCGATCAACGTCGCGCTGATGCGCTCTTGCTCGTCAGGAATCAGGCGCGGCTCGAAGGTGATGGGGTTTTGCAGCGCACGCGTGAGCCAGTCCTGCAATGCGGGCAGGCCCTGGTCGGCGTACACGCCGCTGCTGGCGCGGTCGCTGATCGATACGATGCCGATCTTGACCGGCGCCAGGCTGCGTGCGGGGGCAGGCAGTTTGGTTGGGCTAGGGCTGGAGTCACTCATTGTCGGGCACGGAAGCGGTGGAGGTTGGCAAAGCATCGGGCGCAGCAAGCTGCGCGCGCAGCAATTGGAAGAGCTCGCGGTAGGCGCGGCCTTTGCGCGGTGCGAGGCCCTGCGATAGGGCGCCCTGGTCGGCAGGCGGTGCGTCTTTGCGTGCCTGACGGATCAGCGCGCGCAGCTGTTGGGTGTCGGTGCCGGGGTGCGCGGCCAGCCACGCGGGCAGGGCCGTGTCGTCAGCGAGCAGGCGCTCGCGCCATTGTTCGGCGGCGTGCAGCAGCTGGTTTTCTGCCGCCGAGCCGCTGTGCTGCTCGTCGAGTGCGGCGCGAATGGCTTCGAGCGCCTCCGGGTCGAGCTGGCGCATGAGCTTGCCCACGTACTGCATCTGGCGGCGCCTGCCCTCGAAGTTCGTGATGCGCTGCGCTTCGGCGAGCGCGTCGCGCAGCGCATCGGGCAGCGACAGGCGTGCGAACAGGTCGGCGCGCAGGCCGAGCAAGTCTTCGCCCAGCGCCTGCAGCGCCGCGCTCTCGCGCTTGCGGTCGGTGCGGCTTGGGCCCTGCGTGCCTTTGCGCTCGGCTTGCAATTGCACATCGAGCTCGCTGCCCGCGGCGACGAACTGGCCTTTGACGTAATAGCCTCTGGTGGGTTTGCGTGACATGGGGAGACGGGAAAGGATAAGCGCCGCAGCTGGCGCGGCAAAGGCATCGTGCGGCTTCGGCAAGTATCATAGCCGCCGCTATGAAAACACCTGCAAGCCGGCCCTCGCGCCCCACGCGCTCTCCACGCAGCGCATCATCGTCTGGTGCTGCCGTTGCAAGCCCGCCCGAAACGGGCTTCAGCTACAGCCGCGCGTTTTTCGAAGACCTGGTCGATCAGGCCCTCGCGCACGCCAAAAAGCTCGGCGCCACGGCAGCCGCGGCCGAGGCGTCGGAGGGCTGCGGCCTCTCGGTCAGCGTGCGCAAAGGCGCGCTCGAAAACGTCGAGCGCAACCGCGACAAGTCGCTCGGGGTCACCGTCTATGTGGGCCAGCGGCGCGGCAACGCGAGCACTTCCGACTTCTCGGCGGCAGCCATCGCGCAAACCGTGCGGGCAGCCTACGACATTGCGCGCTTCACCGCCGAAGACCCGCACGCTGGCCTGCCCGACGCGCAAGACATCGCCCCGCCCGGCACGCACCGCGACCTCGACCTGTTCCACCCCTGGCCGATCGACAGCGCCGAGGCCGCGCGCATCGCGCTCGCATGCGAAGCCGCCGCCTTCGAAACCAGCCCCTTGATCCGCAACAGCGAAGGTGCGAGCGTGTCGGCGCAGCAAAGCCACTTTTTCAGCGCGCACACGAACGGCTTTCGCGGCGGCTACCCGAGCTCGCGCCACAGCATTGCGGTCGCGCCCATCGCGGCGTTGCCCGGCAAGCACGCCGAAATGCAGCGCGACGCCTGGTACAGCTCCATGCGCGATCCGCGCGAGCTCGCCGACCCGCGCGCCGTGGGGCGTTACGCCGCCGAGCGCGCCCTGAGCCGCCTGGGCAGCCGCAAGATCGCCACCACCGAGTGCCCGGTGCTGTTCGAGGCCCCGCTCGCGGCGGGGCTGCTCGGCAGCTTCGTGCAAGCCGTGAGCGGCGCCGCGCTGTACCGGCGCAGCAGCTTTTTGCTCGATTCGCTGGGCAAGCAGGTGTTCCCGCGCCACATCCTGATCGACGAAGACCCGTTCGTGCTGCGCGGCAAAGGCAGCGTGCCTTTCGACGACGAGGGCGTGCGCGTGGCGCCGCGCCAGGTCGTCGAGGACGGGCGCGTGCAGGGCTACTTCCTCAGCAGCTATTCGGCGCGCAAGCTCGGCATGAAGACCACGGGCAACGCGGGCGGCTCGCACAACCTGACGCTGCGCTCGCGCCTCACGCAGCCCGGTGACGACCTCGTCACCATGCTGCAAAAACTGGGCACCGGCCTGTTCGTGATCGAGCTCATGGGCCAGGGCGTGAACTACGTCACGGGCGACTATTCGCGCGGCGCGAGCGGTTTCTGGGTCGAAAACGGCCAGATCGCCTACCCGGTGCAAGAGATCACCATCGCCGGCAACCTCAAAGAGATGTTCAAAGACATCGTCGCCGTGGGCGCCGACGCCTACAACCTCGGCGCCAAGACCGTGGGCTCTCTCTTGATCCGGCGCATGAAGGTGGCGGGCAGCTGATGCAGTAGTGGCGTGGGGCTTCAGCCGGCCAGCGCGGCCTTGACCGCGGCCGAAACCTGGCCCATATCGGCCTTGCCCGCAAGGCGCGCCTTGGCCGCGCCCATGAGTTTGCCCATGTCGGCCGGGCCTGGCTTGCGGCCCAGTTCGGCGCCGACTTCGGCCACGACGGCCTGCACCGCGGCCTGGACTTCCTCGGCCGAGAGGCGCGCGGGCAAATAAGCCTGCAGCACTTCGAGTTCGGCTTTTTCTTTGTCCGCCAAGTCCTGGCGACCCGCCTGCTCGAAGGCGGCGATGCTGTCCTTGCGCTGCTTGATCATCTTGTCGACGACGGCGACCACGGCGGCATCGTCGAGCGTGATGCGTTCATCGACCTCTTTTTGCTTGATCGCGGCAAGCAGCAGGCGGATCGCGCCCAGGCGTGCACTGTCCTTGGCGCGCATCGCGGCCTTCATGTCTTCGGTGATCTGGTCTTTGAGGGACATGGCGTTCTCCTGACAGGAATAAGAAAAGGCAAAAAACGAAACCCGCGCCTGGCGTCCCAAAGCGCGGGTTTCGCGGGTATGCGAACGGGTGTCGCGACGCGCGTCAGTACAATTTTTTGGGCAGCTGCATGCTGCGTACGCGCTTGTAGTGGCGCTTGACGGCAGCCGCCTTTTTGCGCTTGCGCTCGGCGGTGGGCTTTTCGTAGAACTCGCGTGCGCGCAGGTCGGTCAGCAGGCCCAGCTTTTCGATGGTGCGCTTGAAGCGGCGCAGCGCAACCTCGAAAGGTTCATTCTCTTTTACACGGATGGTGGTCATTCGCTAATGGTTTCCATTGGATGCCCGCAGAGGGTGTGCAGGAAGATCGGGCCTGCAAGCCATGCGCGGCGGTTTTGCCCCGTCTCGAACTAGTATTGGCCGACAGGGCTTTGCCAGCAAAACGTTGATTATAACGGCCCAAGGACGTGCATGCGTTCGCAAATTGTGTGCAGCAGACCACGCGTTGGCCATGCGCGGCACCAGCCATCGCAGTCAACGAAGCCGCTTTTGCAGCGCCTCGGGGTTGACGAGGTTGCTGGGCTTGCCCTGGATGAAGTTCACCACGTTGTCGAAGGCGGCGCTGAAATAGAGCTCGTAGCTGTCTTGCTCCACAAAGCCGATGTGCGGCGTGCAGATGCAGTTTTCGAGGCGCAGCAGCGCGTGGCCCTGCAGGATGGGTTCGCTTTCGAACACGTCGATCGCGGCCATGCCGGGGCGGCCGCGGTTGAGCGCGGCGAGTAGCGCGTCGGGCTCGACCAGCGCCGCATGCGCGGTGTTCACGAGCAGCGCCGTGGGCTTCATGCACGAGAGGTCTTCGAGCCCGAGCAGGCCGCGCGTGGTGTCGGCCAGGCGCAGGTGCAGCGAGAGCACGTCGCACTGCGCGAGGAATTCGGCGCGGCTGCTCGCGGCCTGGTAGCCGTCGGCCAGGGCCTGCGCGCGCTCGGCCTCGGGCCCCCAGATGCTCACGTTCATGCCGAAGGCGCGGCCGTAGCCCGCGACGAGCCGGCCGATCTGGCCGTAGCCCCAGATGCCCAGCGTCTTGCCGCGCAGCACCATGCCGAGGCCGAAATTGGGCGGCATGGAGGCCGACTTGAGGCCCGACTGCTGCCACGCGCCGTGCTTGAGGTTGGCGATGTATTGCGGCAGGCGGCGCATCGCGGCCATGATGAGCGCCCAGGTGAGCTCGGCCGGCGCCACGGGGGAGCTCACGCCGTCGGCCACGGCGATGCCGCGCTCGGTGCAGGCGGCCACGTCGATGTGCTCGCCCACGCGGCCGGCCTGGGCGATGAGCTTGAGGCGCGGCAGCTTTTCGACGAGCTGGCGCGTGATCTGCGTGCGCTCGTGGATCAGCACGATGATGTCGGCGTCGCGCAGGCGCACGGCCAGCTGTCCTATGCCCTTGACGTTGTTGGTATAGACCTTGGCGGTGTAGGGGTCGAGCACGCTCGCGCAGCGCAGCTTGCGCACGGCGTCCTGGTAATCGTCGAGGATCACGATATTCATATCGCGATTGTGCCTTGGCGGGTTTGCGGGAGCGGCGTCAGAACGTGTCAGACCGTGGCGCGTGCAGGCGGCGCGCACTCCCGTTCAGTCGCGCACTTCAGTCAGTCGCGCACTTGCTGCCAGCCAATGCGGCCCTGGCCGAGGTCGTTCAGGTGCTGCACGAAGGCGCTGGCCTGGGCTTCGGGCAGGCGCAGCCGCAGCGTGACCTGGGCGCCGTGCTGCACGGCGAGCAGTTCGGCGCCGGCCTGCGCGGCCTCGCGGCGCACCAGGCCTTCGAGCGCGTAGGGCACCTCGCATTGCAAGGTCTGCAGGCGCTGCAGCGGCACCTTGGTGGCCGTGAGCAGCGCCTGCGCCACGGTGTCGGTGTAGGCGCGCACGAGGCCTCCTGCGCCGAGTTTGACGCCGCCGAAGTAGCGCACCACGGTGGCGAGCACGCCGTCGAGGTCTTGGTGGCGCAGCACTTCGAGCATGGGCCGGCCCGCGGTGCCGCCGGGCTCGCCATCATCGACCGCGGCCGAGTGGCCGCCGGCCAGCAGCGCCCAGCAGATGTGCGCGGCGCCCGGGTGTTCGCGCCACAGCGCATCGACCACGGCCTGCGCGCCGGCGCGGTCTTGCATGGGCTGCACGCAGCCGATGAAGCGGCTTTTCTTGATGAGGAGTTCGCTGTGCGCGGGGGCGGCCAAGGTCAGGGGCATAGGATGCTGCGCTTGCTTCTATAAAAATAGCTGCTTGCGCTTATCCATCAAGCGCTGGAGGTCGATTTGGCTTAAACCCAGATTGTCCATTAGGCGGTGCTGCGCACCTACGCGGGCGCTGGCGGACGTCTGCCGGTCATTTTGGCCGCTGCTTCGTCGTTCGTGGCACCACCACGAACTCCTCAGCCGCGACCAAACTGCCTCGCCAGCCGCCTCGCCATCATCCCGCGTCCTAATGGACAATCTGGGTTAAATCTCTGGGACTTGCTCGGATCTTATTCGACCATGTCGCGGCTCAGGCCCGCGGTCTGGCTGAAGCCGCCATCGACGTAGGTGACTTCGGCCGTGACGCCGCTCGCAAGGTCTGAGAGCAAAAAGGCCGCGACGTTGCCCACGTCGTCGATGGTGACGTTGCGGCGCAGCGGCGCGGCGTTGGCGACCACGGCCAGCAGCTTGCCGAAGTCCTTGATGCCGCTGGCGGCCAGCGTTTTGATGGGGCCGGCGCTGATGGCATTCACGCGCATGCCGCGCGGGCCCAGCGATTCGGCCAGGTAGCGCACGCTGGATTCGAGGCTGGCTTTGGCCAGGCCCATGGTGTTGTAGTTCGGGATGGCGCGCAAAGCGCCCAGGTACGACAGCGTGAGCAGCGCCGCTTTTTCGTTCAGGTAGGGCAGCGCGGCCTTGGCCATGGCCGGGAAGCTGTAGGCGCTGATGTCGTGCGCGATGCGGAAGGCCTCGCGCGACAGGCCTTCGAGAAAGTCGCCCGCGATCGCCTCGCGCGGCGCAAAGCCTATGCTGTGCACGAAGCCGTCGAACTTGGGCCAGACCTGCGAGAGGTCACGAAACAGGCGCTCGATCTGCTCGTCGCTCGCCACGTCGCAATCGAACACCAGCGTGGAGCCGAACTCTGCGGCAAACTCGGTGATGCGCTCTTTGAAGCGCTCGCCGACGTAGCTGAAGGCGAGCTCGGCCCCCTGCGCATGGCAGGCGCGCGCGATGCCGTAGGCGATGGAGCGGTTGGACAGCACGCCCGTGATGAGCAGCTTCTTGCCGGTCAGAAAACCCATGTTCGTTCTCCTTTGTGGGACGGTATTCAAGTCGTGCAGAATTGTCGCATGCGGTTTTGCTTGCTCTTTGTGCTCTGGATGTGCGCCGTGCCGGCGTGGGCGGCGCATGCCTACGCGCTTTGGGGGCAGCCGCGCTACCCCGCGGGCTTTGCGCATTTCGACTACGTGAACCCCGCCGCGCCCAAGGGCGGCGAGCTGCGCCTGGTGAGCAATTCGCGCGCCTCCACGTTCGACAAATACAACCCGTTCACCATCAAGGGCAGCGCGCCGGCCTACCTTTCCGAGCTGATGTTCGACACGCTGCTCGTGGGCGCGCTCGACGAAACCGCCACGGGCTATGGGCTGCTCGCGCAGGACGTGGATGTGGCGCCCGACGGGCTCTCGGCCACCTTTCGCCTGCGGCCCGAGGCGCGCTTTCACAACGGCAAGCCGGTGCTCGCGCAGGACGTCAAATACAGCTTCGACACGCTCGTCGGCCCCCACACCTCGCCTGCCTACAAGACCTTGCTGATCGACGTGGCCGGCGCCGAGGTGCTCGATGAGCGCACGCTGCGCTACCACTTCAAAAAGCCCAACCGCGAGCTGCCGCTCATCGTCGGCGGCCTGCCCGTGTTCAGCCGCGACTGGGGCGCGGGCAAGCCCTTCGACCAGGTGGTGATGGACACGCCCATAGGCAGCGGCCCGTACCGCATCGGCCCGGTGCGCTTTGGCAAGGACATCACCTACGTGCGCGATCCGAACTACTGGGCGCGCGACCTCAACGTGCGCCGCGGCACGGCCAACTTCGACCGCATCCAGGTCAAGATTTACAAAGACAACACCGCGCGGCTCGAGGCGCTCAAGGCGGGCGAGTTCGACCTGATGCGCTTTTTCAGCGCGGCCGACTGGGCGCGGCGCGTCAACGGCAAGCGCTTTGCGACGGGCGAACTGGTCAAGGGCGAATTCCCGCACAAGCTGCCCTCGGGGTTTCAGAGCTACGTGCTCAACACGCGCCGCCCGCTGCTGCAAGACCGGCGCGTGCGCGAGGCGCTGGGGCTGGCGCTGGACTTCGAGTGGATGAACCGCCAGCTTTTCTACGGCGCCTACCAGCGCGTGCGCGGCCTGTTCGGCAACACCGCGTGCGAGACGCATGGCCTGCCCAGCGCGCCAGAGCTCGCACTCATGGAGCCCTGGCGCGACGCTATCCCGCCGGCGGCCTTCGGCCCCATGTACGAGCCGCCGCGCACCGACGACGGCCACTCGCTGCGCGCCAACCTGCGGCGCGCGCAGGCGCTGCTGCAAGAGGCCGGCTGGGTGGTGCAGGGCGGCGTGCTGCGCAACGCCGCGGGGCAGGCGCTGGAGCTCGAATACCTCGACAGCGGCGAAGGCAGCATGCGCGTGGTCGCGCCCTGGATACGCAACCTCGAAAAGCTCGGCATCACGCTGCGCTTTCGCGCCGTGGACTTTGCGCTGTACCAGCAGCGGCTGCAAAAATTCGACTTCGACATCACCTCGCTCGCCTTTCAGGGCACGCACAACCCCGGCCAGGAGTTTGCCGACCTGTTCGGCAGCAAGGCCGCCGACACCGAGGACTCGGGCAACTTTGCCGGCGTCAAAAACCCTGCCGTCGATGCCATGATCGAGGCCATGGTTGCCGCCAAAACGCAGGCCGAGCTGCTGCCCGCCTGCCACGCGCTCGACCGCATCATCATGCACAGCCACTACCTGATCCCGCAGTGGAGCGCGAGCACGCACCGCATGGCCTACAACGCCTGGCGCCTCGCGCGCCCCGCGCAGGTGCCGCCGTATGCGCCGGGCGAAACTTGGGTCATCGACACCTGGTGGGCCAGGGATGCACAGCGTTAAATTTGGGTCAAAAATGCTGTTTCCCCTTATGAATAATGCGCTGGACGCTCTTTTATCGGAAGTAAATCGCGCCCCGGCAATTTTTGCGACACCGCATGAAAACGCGCCCTTGCCCTGCCGGGAAGGGACGCAGGCGGACAAAGCATGAGCACCTACATCCTCAAACGCCTGCTCTTGATGCTGCCCACGCTGCTGGGCGTGCTGCTGCTGACCTTCGTGGTGATCCAGTTCGTGCCCGGCGGGCCGGTGGAGCAATACCTGGCCGAGGCCAAGGCCGGGCTGGGGCACGGCGGCGAGGGCGCGGGGCTCAGCTACCGCGGCGCGCAAGGGGTCGATCCCGAGCGGATCGCGCAGATCAAAGCCTTGTACGGCTTCGACAAGCCCGCGCACGTGCGCTTTTGGCAGATGCTGCAGCAGTTTGCGCGCTTCGACCTCGGGCGCAGCTTTTTCCAGAACAAGGACGTGTGGCAGCTCATCGTCGAAAAGCTGCCCGTCTCGGTGAGCCTGGGGTTGTGGACGTTTTTCATCAGCTACCTCGTGGCCGTGCCGCTGGGCGTGGCCAAGGCGGTGCGCGCGGGCTCGCGCTTCGACCTGCTGACCACGCTGCTCGTGCTCGTGGGCTACGCGATCCCCGGCTTCGTGCTCGGCGTGGCGCTGCTCGTGATCTTTGGTGGCCAGCTGCAGTGGTTTCCGCTGCGCGGGCTGACCTCGCCGAACTGGGACGAGCTCTCGTGGGGTGCGCGCATCGTCGATTACCTCTGGCACATCACGCTGCCCGTCACGGCCATGGTGCTGGGCAGCTTTGCGGTGACGACCATGCTCACGAAAAACGCCTTCCTCGAAGAAATCCGCAAGCAGTACGTGCTCACGGCGCGCGCCAAGGGCCTGAGCGAGCGCCAGGTGCTGTGGCGGCATGTGTTTCGCAACGCCTTGATTCCCATCGTCACGGGCTTTCCGGCGGCCTTCATCGGCGCGTTTTTCACCGGCTCGCTGCTCATCGAAACGCTGTTTTCGCTCGACGGGCTGGGCCTGTTGAGCTATGAGAGCGTGATCCGGCGCGACTACCCCGTGGTGCTGGGCACGCTGTATTTGTTCACACTGATCGGGCTGTTCACCAAGCTCGTGAGCGACTTGTGCTACGTGTGGGTCGATCCGCGCGTGAAGTTCGATGAGGGGCATTGACGGCAGGATGGGCCCGGGCGACCACACAATGCAAGACAACGATCCATCAGGAGCACGACCATGCGCATGAATGCACGTTTCGAGGGCCAAGCCGAGCGGCAGCTCGACTTTCTGGCCGAAGCTACGGGCCTGGGCGTGAGCGAGGTGCTGCCAACCTGCGTGCAGCGCTTTGACGAGCAGGTGCGCGCGCAACGCAGCGGCCGCGCGCATTTTTCGGCCTTCGTCGGGCGCGGGCGCGGGCGCAGCGACATCGCCGGCAGCTACAAGACACGGTTGGCCCCGGGCGCCCATGGCTGAATTTGCCACCAACGCCCCCACCGCGGCCGACCCCGGCGCCGCCGATTCGGGCATGCCCCCCGCGATCGACCCCACGCCGGGCTGGTCGCCCGCGTACCGCGCGTGGCGGCGCTTTCGCCGCAACCGCCTGGGCTACGGCAGCCTGATCGTCTTTTGCGCGCTGGTGCTGCTGAGCCTGGCCGCCGAGCTCATCAGCAACGACCGGCCGCTGCTTGTGCGCTACGAAGGGCAGCTTTACTTCCCCATGCTGCGCGACTACCCCGAAAAGGTCTTCGGCGGCGACTTCGAAACCCCCACCGACTACCTCGACCCCTTCATCCGCGAGCGCCTCGCGCAAGGCGGCAACTGGGCGATCTACACGCTCAACCCCTACGGCGCGAACACGATCAACTACTTTGCCAAGTACCCCAACCCCGCGCCGCCCACGCGCGACAACTGGCTGGGCACCGACGACCGCGGGCGCGACCTGCTCGCGCAGCTGATCTACGGCTTTCGCGTGAGCGTGCTGTTCGCGCTCGTGCTCACCGCGACGGGCGTGCTGCTGGGCGTGCTCACGGGGGCCATGCAAGGCTTTTTCGGCGGCAAGGTCGATTTGGCCTTTCAACGCTTCATCGAAATCTGGAGCTCCATGCCCGAGCTGTACCTGCTGATCATCTTCAGCGCGGTGTTTGCGCCCAGCGTGGCGCTGCTGCTCGTGCTGCTGTCGCTGTTTGGCTGGATGGGGCTGTCGGACTACGTGCGCGCCGAATTTCTGCGCAACCGCCAGCTCGACTACGTGAAGGCCGCGCGCGCGCTCGGCGTGGGCAACTGGCAGATCATCTGGCGCCACATCCTGCCCAACAGCCTCACGCCCGTAGTCACCTTTCTGCCCTTTCGCATGAGCGCGGCGATTTTGTCGCTGACCTCGCTCGACTTCCTCGGCCTCGGCGTGCCGCCGGGCACGCCCAGCCTGGGCGAGCTGCTGAGCCAGGGCAAGAACAACATCGATGCGTGGTGGATCTCGCTCTTCACCTTCGGCGTGCTCGTGCTCACGCTGCTGCTCTTGACCTTCATGGGCGACGCGCTGCGCGACGCGCTCGACCCGCGCAAGGCCGAACGATGAACGGCGCCACGAGTACCCCAGCCACCCCGCTGCTCGAAGTGCAGGACTTGTGCGTGCGCTTTGGCAGCAAAGAGGTGGTGCGCCACGTGAGCTTTGCCATCGCGCCGGGCGAAAAGCTCGCGCTCGTGGGCGAATCGGGCTCGGGCAAGACGCTCACGGCGCTGAGCCTGCTGCGCCTCGCGGGCGAGGCCCACATCAGCGGCCAGGCCAGGCTGCGCGGGCGCGACCTGCTCGCGCTGAGCGAGCGCGAGCTGTGCGCCGTGCGCGGCGGCGAAGTGGCCATGGTGTTCCAGGAGCCGATGACGGCGCTGAACCCGCTCATGACCGTAGGCCGGCAGATCGCCGAGGTTTTACAGTTAAAGAAGGCGCTCACGCCCGCGCAGTCTGCGCAAGCAGCTATCGAATTATTAGCAAAAACGGGCATCCCCGAGCCCGCACGGCGCGCCGGCGCCTACCCGCACCAGCTCAGCGGCGGCCAGCGCCAGCGCGCCATGATCGCCATGGCGCTCGCGAGCGAGCCCGCGCTACTGCTCGCCGACGAGCCCACCACGGCGCTCGACGTGACGCTGCGCCGGCAAATCCTCGACCTGCTCGCCGACCTGCAGCGTCAGACCGGCATGGCCGTGCTGCTCATCACGCACGACCTGAACCTCGTGCGCCGCTTTGCTGACCGCGTGGCCGTGCTCGAGCACGGCGTGCTGGTCGAGCAAGGCCCCGTTGCCGAACTTTTTCGCGCGCCGCAGCACCCCTACACGCGCCGCCTGCTCGCAAGCCGCCCGCAGCGCAACGTGGTGGAAGCGCCCCCGCCGCCAGATAGCGCGCCGGTGCTGCAGACGCAAGACCTGGGCGTGAGCTACCCCGTGCCGCTGCCGGGCTGGCGCGGCTGGTTTCGCCAGGGGCGCTTCGAGGCCGTGCGCGGCGTCACGCTGCAGCTGCTGCCGGGGCGCACGCTGGGCGTGGTGGGCGAATCGGGCTCGGGCAAATCCACGCTCGCGCAGGCCATCCTCGGGTTGCTGCCGCACACGGGCGACTTGCAACTCGCGGGCCAGCGCTGGCAGCAGCCGGCCACGCGCAACCTGCCCACCAACCAGGCGCTGCGCCGGCGCGTGCAGGTGGTGTTCCAGGACCCGTTCTCGTCGCTCTCGCCGCGCCTCACGGTGGAAGAGATCGTCGGCGAAGGGCTGCGCGTGCACGCACCCGCGCTCGACGCGCCCGCGCGGCGCCAGCGCGTGCAGACCGCGCTCGCCGAAGTGGGCCTGACGGCGGCGCAATACCCCGGCCTGCTCGCGCGCTACCCGCACGAATTCTCGGGCGGCCAGCGCCAGCGCATCGCGATTGCGCGCGCGCTGATCGTGCAGCCGCAGGTCCTCGTGCTCGACGAGCCCACGAGCGCGCTCGACGTCACCATCCAGCAGCAGGTGCTGAGCCTGCTGCAGCGCCTGCAGCGTGAAAAGGGCCTGAGCTACCTGCTCATCACGCACGACGTGGAAGTGGTGCGCGCCATGGCGCACGAGGTGCTCGTGATGAAAGACGGCGCCGTGCTCGAATCCGGCCCCGCGCTGCAAGTGCTGCGGGCGCCGCGGCATCCGTACACGCAAAGACTGGTCGAGGCGGCGGGGCTGACGGATTGAGCCACGGCGCGGGCGTGCGGCTGCACTGGCGATTTGCTCTTTTGATTCGCTCTTTTTTCTGAAGCAAAAATGAGTGATGAAAAAAGCGCCTTGTGCTTCACCATCAAGCACAAGGCGCTCTCGTTTTTGCGTGAAAAACCAAAATTTTGGCAGCCCGCCGCCGCATCGGCGGCAGACCTGCGCTACCGGCGGGTTACAGCTTGGGCTGCATGCGCTGCCACGAGAACGGGCCAAAGCGCGTGGCCGTGGCGTGGGCGCTGGTGCTGTAGTTGGGGTCCACCTTCAGCTTGAGCCACTCCAGCGGCATGGTGCTGCCGTGCACCGTGATGCGGTGGAAGTTGGGCACGTTGTAGCCGTGGGGCTGGTTGGCGTAGGCATCATCGCTGCAGGCCACGGCAGCGGCGCCCGAGCTGGGCTCGGCGATGCAGGGCGAGCCCTGGACGAGCGGATTGTCGGAGCGGTAGATGTGCGAGTCGCCGTTGAACAACAGCACCGGCTTGCCGTAGTCCTTGGCACGCTGGGCGATTTTGTCGATGAACTGCTGGTACTGCGCGAGCTGGGCCTGTGTTTGGGTGAGGTCCCACATGTCGGCTTGCATTTGGATGACCACGGCGTAATCCTGGTTGGCGACGGCGCGGTTGAAGGCGGTGTCGATCCAGTGCAGGTCGGCAGCGCTACGGTCTGCCACTTCTTGCTTCTGGGCGTCGCTCATGGCAGGCGCGCCGTACCACGGTACCGTGTCATTCGAGGAGCCTGGCAGATTGACCGTAAAAAGCAGGACGCCAGATTTTTCGAACCAGACGTTTTCGACGTAATTTTTGTCGCTCGGGTACTTGGGGTCGAACTCTGTGGCTTGGGAGTGCACAGCCATGCTGCCGCCCAGGGTCTTGCCCGGCTGAGCAAAGAAAATCGAACGTATCAGTTCCAGATTTTTTACCGGATCACCGTTCGCGTAGCCCATGGGGTTGCCATTGGCATCGAGTTTGTAATCGATGGTGCCGGTCGCGGCGTTGTAGGTGCCGCCGCCTTGTTTGGCACGGTGACAGTCGGTCCACTCGTTGTCGCCCGGCGTATAGACCAGGGGATGTTTGAGGGCCGAAAAGTATTGGTAGATCGCCCTGTCGTAGTCCTCTGTGCAGTATTCGCTGCCCGAATGGATGTCGCCCAGATGAACGGCGAAAGACACGTCCTGATCCGCATCCAGCGCCTGCAAGAACGTGGGTAACGCTTTGAACTGCGCGGTGTCCGTCGGGCTGGAGCCGTATGGCACGTCACCGATCGCGGCCATGGTGAAAGGGTCGTTGCCGCCACCGCCACCGCCGCATGCGGTAAGGGCCAGTGCGGCAGCACAGGCCAGCGGGGTGGCAAGTTTCAGGAAGGGTTTCGGGTTTTTGCGTGTCATGGTTTTAGCCTGGGGTGGATGAATGAAACGCAGCAAGCACGCCCTGGAGCGTGCCTGCTGCGTTTTTGATGGTGCAAGCCGTTCATGACAGCGGCATGAATCGGGGGGGCTTGCCGATAGGTCGTCCCTATTGGATCGCCAGTGTTTCGCCATACGCACGGAAAACACCCGGCGAACCCCCTGGTTGCCTGCGTAACATGCGCTCACGCAGAGTTGCCGCCATCCACCCTAAACTGCCCTGCCCCGCGCTCCCTATGGCAGAGCGCAGGGCATGCTCCGCGGCAGCCCGATGGTTCAATGGCCGCGGCAAATCATCCACCAAAGAGGGACACCATGACCATGAAATTGCTCCGAAATCTGAAGCTCGCTGTGGGCGGCATCCTCATCGCCGGGCTGGCCGCCTGCGGGGGCGGCGGGGGTGACGGGGGCAGTGCCGGCACGGGCACTTTGCGCCTTGCGGTGACCGATGCCCCTGCGTGCGGCTACGACGCCGTCAACGTGACGATCCAGAAAGTCCGCGTACACCAGAGCAGCAGCGCCAGCGAGACCGACCCCGGCTGGTCGGAGCTCACGCTCAACCCCGCCGTGCGCCTGGACCTGCTCGGCCTGACCAACGGCGTGCTGTATGAACTGGGCCAGCTGCCCTTGCCCACGGGCAAATACACGCAGATGCGGCTGGTGCTGGCCGCCAACGGCGGGACGCAGCCACTGGCCAACTCCGTCTGGCCCACGGGCGGCAAGGAGGTCGCGCTCAAGACGCC
Organism: Extensimonas vulgaris; assembly: GCF_003337425.1. Taxonomy (GTDB): domain Bacteria; phylum Pseudomonadota; class Gammaproteobacteria; order Burkholderiales; family Burkholderiaceae_C; genus Extensimonas; species Extensimonas vulgaris. Next base: position 450,145 of record NZ_QPJU01000001.1, on the reverse strand, counting down.
GAGCGGGCAGCAGTCGGGGGTCAAGGCCAACATCAACATCGACATCGGCCCCAACCAGATGGCCGACTTCGTGCTTGATTTCGACGCCTGCAAGTCCATCGTTTCTGCCGGCGCCTCGGGGCAGTACCTGCTCAAACCCGTGGTAGCGGTGATTCCGCGCTATATCTCGGGCGTGCTGGGTTATGTCGATCCAGCCATCGGCGGCGGGGTTGCCGGCGTCTCGCTACAGCAAAGCGACGGCACCATCGTCAAGGCCACCACGCCGGATGCCAGTGGCAAGTTCTTGCTGCAACCCGTGGCGCCGGGTAGTTACACCCTCGTCATGACGGCGCCAGGACGCACTACGGCGGTAGTCACCGGCGTTCCGGTCACGGCGCAAACCGTGACGCCCATCGCCAGCACGTCCACTCCGATTGCCTTGCCACCTTCGGGCACGGCAACTGCCACCGGCACGGCACCTGTCGACACCCTGGTGCGCGCCATGCAGCCTCTCACGATAGGGGGCGTCGTGGAAGTCGCCGGGCAGTACGTGGACGGCGTGACGGGTGGCTACACCTTTCAACTGCCCGTGGCCGCACCCTTGGTCGCCGCCTATGCGCCAGCACCTGCGCCCTTGGTCTTCAGCCCGGACAACCTCGTTGCTGCCCGCTACACGCTGCGGGCCAGCTTGAATGGGTATGCGGACAAGACAGAGGCTCTGCCCATGCTCACTGCAGGTGGCACCAAGACTACGAATTTCATATTTCCTTGAACCATGCTCCCGATTCCGAAGTGCAACACCCGTCGGGGATGGCAGTTGGGAGTCTCATGGTGCAGTAAAAAGTGCTGCAGCACAGGAGGGCAGCTCGGGGCTGCACCGCTGGCTGTGCTGCGGCCAAAATGACCGGCAGACGTCCGCCAACGCCCGCGTAGGTGCGCAGCACCGCCTAATGGACAATCTGGGTTCAAAGGAGTGAATCTATAGGTTGAAAAAATCAGTGCAGGCCGTGGCATGCTTTCGACGATGAGATCATGGGCACAATGTTGCTTTGTGGCACGTTCGCCCGCATCGTCATATTTTGTTCACTCTGCCATTGCCCCATGCTGATCTCGCCCCTGCAAGACCATGAAGACACCGAACACACGGCGGCCGAGCGCGCTGCGGCGGCTGCGCGCAGCACCTGGGTGAGCGTGGCGGTGAATCTGTTGCTCACGGCGGTGCAGATCGTCGTGGGCATTCTGTCCAAGTCGCAGGGCTTGGTTGCCGACGGTGTCCATTCGCTGTCAGACCTGGTGGCCGATTTCGTCGTGCTGCTGGCCAATCGCCATGCGCAAAAAGACGCCGACGCCGACCACCCTTACGGCCACCAGCGGTTCGAAACGGCGGCCTCGCTGGCGCTGGGCCTGCTGCTGCTCGGCGTGGGCCTGGGCATGCTGTGGGCGGCGCTTGCCAAAGTGCAAAGTCCGCATGCGGTGCCGCAGGTGCATGCGGTGGCGCTGTGGGTCGCGGGGGTGGCCTTGGTTGCCAAGGAATTGCTGTTTCGCTACATGCTCGCCGTGGCCAAGCGCGTCAAGTCGAGCATGTTGGTGGCCAACGCCTGGCATGCGCGCTCGGATGCGGCGTCGTCGCTGGTTGTAGGGATAGGTATTGCGGGCAATCTGGCCGGCTATCCGTTGCTCGACCCCATCGCGGCGCTGATCGTCGGGCTCATGGTGGCGCGCATGGGCTGGGGTTTCGCCTGGGACGCACTGCACGACCTCATGGATCGCGCGGCCGACGAGCAGGAAGTGCAGGCAATCCGCCAGACCTTGCTCGAAACGCCCGGCGTGCGCGGCGTGCACGACGTGCGCACGCGCAAGATGGGCGACTTGATGCTGGTGGATGCGCACCTCGAGGTGGACGCGAACCTCAGCGTCGAACAGGGGCATGACATCGCCGTAGAAGCCCGCCGCCGCGTTTTGCAGCGCCACCGCGTACTCAACCTCATGACGCACATCGATCCGTGGCACCGGCCCGATCTGGACCACGCGCCGCTCGCGCGCGTGCCTTAGTCTTGGCGTCTTAAGCATGGCGACGGCTTTTGGGCCGCAGCCAGCGCAGCAGTTCCAGCCACAACAGACACAGCGCGAGCAGCACGGCAGCGATGAGCGCGCCTGGCGTACCTGGCAGGGCCAGACCCATGAGCTCGCGCAACCAGGGCACGCCAAGCACCGCGAGCAGCAGCAGGGCCATCACGCCGGCCATGCGCGCAAGCCAGGGATTGGGGTCGGCAAGGCCATGCCAGGCAGGATGGGCAAGGTCGCGATTTGCCAAAACCAATAGCATCACACCAAGCACCAGCGTGCAGAAAATGATGGTCCGGCCTTGTTCTGCGCTCCAGCCAGAGGCCACGAGCCAGGATTGGCCGGCAAGCAAAAGCACGCCCATTCCCAGCCCCTGCGCAACGCCCAGGAGCAGCGGAGCTGCGGCGAAGGGCGAGTCCGACGCCGCGCGCGGCGGACGCCGCATCAAGTCTTCATCCTCGGGTTCGGCTTCGAAGACGACGGAGCAGATCGGGTCGATCAGCAGCTCGAGCAGCACGATGTGCACGGGCAACAGCAGTGCGGGCCAGCGCAACAGCGTGGGCACGAGCGCAAGTGCGATGATGGGCATGTGCACAGCAAAGACGAAACGCGTGGCCTTGCGGATGTTGTCGTCAATGCGCCGCCCTTGGCGGATCGCCGCGACGATGCGCGCAAAGCTGTCATCGAGCAGCACCAGCGCGGCGGCCTCGCGCGCCACGTCGGTGCCGCGCTCGCCCATGGCGATGCCAACGTCTGCGGCCTTGAGTGCGGGCGCATCGTTGACACCGTCGCCCGTCATGGCCACGACCTCGCCGGCTGCGCGCAGCATCTGCACGAGGCGCAGCTTGTGCTGCGGCTTGAGCCGCGCACACAAGTCCACATGCTGCAGGCGTGCGCGCAAGGCGGCATCGTCGAGCGCCTCGATCTCGGCGCCCGTGATGACGTCGGGCCGCTCGGAGAGCCCCACTTGCCGCGCAATGGCGCGGGCCGTCGCCGGGTGGTCGCCCGTCATCATGATCACGCGCACGCCGGCCGCGCGGCATTCGGCCAGCGCGGCCGGGACTTCCGGGCGCGGCGGGTCGGCCAGCGCCACGAGGCCCAGGAATTCGAAGTCGAAGTCATGCTGGCTGGCGGGCCAGAGGGGCGTGCGGCCTGCTGCCGGCGGCGCGCCCGTCCAGCGCCCACGCGCCACGCCGAGCACGCGCAGCCCACGCTCGGCCATGGCCTGCGTCTGGCGCTGAATGGCTTCGCGCTGCGCCGCGGGCAGGTGACACAGGTCGATCACGGCCTCGGGCGCGCCTTTGGTGGCGAGCAGGTGCTGCGCTGGGTTGCTGCTCGCATAAACGCGCGTCATGGCCAGGATTTCGCCCGAGAGCGCGTACTCGAACTCGGGCTGCGCATCATCGTGCACGTGCTCGGTGCCCGTGAGCCAGCGGTGGCCGAAGCTCTGGATGGCTTTTTCCATGGGGTCGAACGGGTCCAGCGGCGTCGCCAGCAGGGCGAATTCGGTCAGCAGGTGAAACGCTTCGGGCAGGTTTTGCGCACCTTCGGCGCGCCACTGCGCTTGGGGTGTGGCGAGCTCGGCCACGGCCATGCGGTTGAGCGTGAGCGTGCCGGTCTTGTCCACCGCGAGCACGGTGATCGCGCCCAAGGCTTCGACGGCAGCGACGCGCCGCGTGAGCACTTTTTGCTGGGCGATGCGCCAGGCGCCGAGCGCGAGGAACACGGTGAGGATGACCGGGATTTCTTCGGGCAGGATGGCCATCGCAAGCGCAATGCCGGTCAGCAGGCTCTCGAGCAGCGGCCGGCCGCCCCACCACCAGCCCAGCAGCACCTGAAATGCAGCGAGCAGCCCCGCGATCGCACCGAGCCGGCGCACCAGGGCGCGCGAAGCCTGCTGCAGCGCAGAGGGCGGCTCCACGGTGGCAGCGAGGTCTGCCCCGATGCGCCCGACAGCGCTGCGCGCGCCGGTGGCGCAGACCTCGGCAATGCCCACACCGCGCGTCACCACGGTGCTTGCGTACAAAAGATGCACCTCCTCGTCGGGCAGGGGCGCATCGTCATTGCTGCGGGCAGATTGCGGCGGGCAGGGCAGCTTGGCCACGGGTACCGATTCGCCCGTGAGCAGCGACTCGTCGACCTCGAGCTGCCCTTGCCGCAACACGGCGTCGGCCGCGATGCGGTCGCCCTCGTGCAGCACGAGCAAGTCCCCGCGCACCACGTCGCGGCCCGCGATGCGCTGCTCCTGACCATCGCGCAGCACCAAAGCGCGCGGGGCCGAGAGATCACGCAGCGACTCCAGTGCGCGCTGTGTGCGGCGCTCCTGCGCCACCGTGATGCCGATCACCACGCACACGAAACCGAGCAGGAACAAGGCTTCGCTGCGGTCGCCAAGCATCAGGTAGATGCTGCCGGCGACCAGCAGCATCAAAAACATGGGTTCGGTGAGGACTTCGCGCACGATCGTCCAGAAGGACTTGGGCGCGTTGCCAGGCAGCAGGTTCGGGCCTTCGGCAGCGAGGCGTCGCGCCGCCTCGGCACTGCTCAGGCCCTGCAAGCCAACAGAGGAAGAAGGTGCGGCAGTGCTGGTTTCGGCCGACGGCGGGGGACAGATTGGTGCAGAGGGCATGGCAGCTTTGGCAAGAAAGGGGCAGGGGGTTCATCCCAGATTGTCCATTCGGCGGCGCTGCGCGCCTACGCGGGCGCTGACGGACGTCTGTCGGTCATTGGGGCCGCTGCAAAGAAACCCGTCATTGCGAGCCCCGCAGGGGCGCGGCAATCCAATCCCATCCTTTGCAGCGTGCGCCGGCGCTGTTACCAAGGCCCGATGGATTGCCACGGGCCTTCGTCCTTCGCAATGACGGGGAACGATCAGCCCGCGTCCTAATGAACAATCTGGGTTAATGCAACTCTAGCCGCAGCTCCCACGGAGTTTTTTGCCACGCCAGGGCTTCTTCACGCAGCAGGTAAGCCGATTGCGGGTAGGCCCTGGCCCAGCCGGGGCGCGTCGTGAGCACGTGGTGCGTGCCTTTCAACTGCAGCGTTAGCCCGGCGATGTCGGGGTCGCGGCGGGCATGGCACAGCGCCACGGCCAGGCGCAGGCACAGCAGCTGCACGACCAGGCCGGTGTCGCCGTGCAATTCGGCCTCGAGCTTGCGGACTTTGCCGCGCTGCCCCAGCACCAGCAAGCCCAGCCTGTGCAATTCGGTCGCAGTGAAGCCGGGCACGTCGGTGTTGTCGAGGATGTACGCGCCATGACGGTGCGCATCGCTGTGCGAGATCAGACTGCCCAGTTCGTGCATGCGGGCGGCCCACTCGAGCTCGCGCGCCGCGGCGGCGCTGGCTGGCGATGGCGGCGCAACCTGTGCGAACAAAATGCCCGCGGTGCGCGCGACGCGCTCTGCCTGTGCGGCATCGACGGCAAAGCGCTGCATCAGACCCTGCACCGCAGCGGCACGCAAGTCGGTCGCGGGCTGCTCGCGGTCGAGCAAGTCGTAGAGCAGACCATGGCGCAAAGCGCCCTGCGCGGCCTGCATTTGGTCGATTTGCAGCAGATCGAACACGGCACGCAGCACACTGAGTCCGCCGCCGAGCACGGGCCTGCGCTCGTCCTTGAGCCCTTCGAGACGCAAGCGTTCGGCCGATTGGGCGCGCACGAGGCGCTCTTGCAGCCAGTCCAGCCCGGCGCGCGTGATGGCGCCCGCTGGCGCAAGCCCGGCCAGCGCCAGAATGTCTGCAACGGCACCCACGGTGCCCGAAGCGCCATAGGCGACTTCCCATGCGTTGCGGTGAAAAGTGTCCAGCGCTTCGTCGAGCACGGCCTTGGCGGCGATTTCAGCAGTCGAGAACGCTTGCGGCGTGAACGCGCCTTGGGCGAAGTAACGCGCCGACCACGCCACACTGCCGACGCGGTACGAGGCCATGAGCTGCGGCGAGAATTGCTGCCCGACGATGAGCTCGGTCGAGCGTCCGCCGATGTCCACCACGAGCCGGCGCTCATCCGACTGGGGCAGCAGGTGCGCCACGCCTTGGTAGATGAGCCGCGCTTCTTCGGGGCCCGAGACCACGTCGATCGGATAGCCCAGCACCTCGCTGCCGCGCGCGATGAACTCCTGGCGGTTGCGCGCCTCGCGCAGCGTTTGCGTGGCCACGGCGCGCACTTGCGAAGGGCTGAAGTCTGCAAGCCGCTCGCCAAAGCGCGCGAGGCACTCCCAGCCGCGCTGCATGGCTTCGGGCGTGAGCTTGCGTTCCTCGTCGAGGCCGCCGCCCAGGCGCACGGTTTCTTTGCGGTATTCGATGCGTTCGATGTGGCCGTAGGCAAAGCGGCCGATTTCGAGGCGAAAGCTGTTGGAGCCCAAGTCCACAGCCGCAAGCAGTGTTCCGTCGTTCATGTTGTGGCGCGTGTTGCGCTTTTTGCTGCAGTTCAGCATAGCAGACGCACCAGGGGATCATGGGCCATGCTTGCAGCTTGCAAGAAAAGACCATGCTAGGGTGCGCGCATGACAAAACAGTGACAGCCCAAAGGGTGTTTGGGGTAGGCATGACAAAGGCTGGCGAATGTCACATTTCTGTCATTGCAGCCCGATAAAGTGGCGCATCCCTTTCCAACCCAAGAGGTGTTCCCATGAAGCTCTCAATGATCCGCTTTTTTGCAACAGGTGCGGTTGCCGTCGGCATGGCTGCTGGCGCGCAGGCGCAGCAGGAAGTCAAAGAGATCACCGGCGCAGGTGCTACCTTCCCGGCGCCGCTGTACGCCAAATGGGCCGCGGATTACTACCAGGCCACGGGTGTCAAGATCAACTACCAATCTGTGGGCTCTGGCGCAGGTCTCAAACAGATCGATGCCAAAACGGTGGCCTTCGGCGCATCCGACATGCCTTTGAAGGAAGATGAGCTCGAGAAAAAGGGCTTGGTGCAATTCCCCACCGTGATCGGCGGCGTGGTGCCCGTGGTCAATGTCAAAGGCCTGGAGCCCGGCAAGCTCAAGCTCAATGGCCAGGTGCTTGGCGACATCTATTTGGGCAAGATCACGAAATGGAACGATCCTGCGATTCAGGCGCTGAATCCAGGCTTGGCGTTGCCCGATGCGGCCATTGCACCGGTGCGCCGCGCCGATGGCTCGGGCACCACGTTCGTGTTCACCAACTACCTCTCCAAGGTCAATCCCGAGTGGAAGAGCAAAGTTGGCGAGGGCACGGCAGTGAACTGGCCCGTCGGCGCCGGCGGGAAGGGCAATGAAGGCGTGGCCGCTTTCGTGGGCCGCCTGCCGAACTCGATTGGCTACGTCGAGTACGCTTACGTCAAGCAAAACAAGATGACGTACGTGCAAATGCAAAATGCTGCTGGCCGCTACGTTTCGCCAGACGAAGACGCTTTCAAGGCCGCCGCCGCAGGCGCCGTGTGGCCCAAGAGCTTTTACCTGATCCTCACGAACCAGCCTGGCAACGCCACTTGGCCGATCACCAACCCCACCTTCATTCTGATGCACAAAGTGCAGGACAAACCCGCCGAGGCTGCCGCGGCGCTGCGGTTTTTCGATTGGGCCTACAAAAATGGCGACAAAACGGCATCCGACCTGGACTACGTGCCGTTGCCGGCCAGCGTCAAGGAGATGGTCATGAAGTCGTGGGCCGAGATCAAAGATGCCTCGGGCAAGCCGGTTGCCTACAAATGACGTCGTGATGCATTGAGGATCGCCAACGTGTCCACTTCCCTGCCTGTGCGCGCCTTGCCGACCGCCGCCGTTGAACCGAAGGCGCAGCGCGGCACCCCTCCCGCGCGCCCGAAACTTCTGACGAATGCGCTTGCCGATCGCATTTTTGCCTGGCTGGCCTGGGCGGCTGCTGCGCTGACTTTGGCGGTTTTGGTCGGTATCCTGGTGTCGCTCGTGATCGGTGCGTGGCCCGCCATTGCGCGTTACGGCTTGGGTTTTCTCGGGCGCAGCGTGTGGGACCCGGTGCAAGACGAGTACGGCGGGCTGGTGATGATTTATGGCACGCTGGCGACCTCGTTCATTGCCTTGCTGATCGCAGTGCCCGTGAGTTTCGGCATTGCCTTGTTCCTGACCGAGCTGTCGCCCGCGTGGCTCAAGCGCCCGTTGGGCACGGCGATCGAGTTGCTCGCCGCGGTGCCCTCCATCGTCTATGGCATGTGGGGTTTGCTGGTGTTTGCACCCATCCTCGCGCGCTTCGTGCAGGAGCCACTGCAAGCCTGGTTCAGCGGCGTGCCATATCTGGCAGCCCTGGTTTCGGGGCCGCCCGTAGGAATAGGCATTTTGTCGGCGGGCATCATTTTGGCCATCATGGTGATCCCGTTCATCGCCTCGGTGATGCGTGACGTGTTCGAGGTGACACCTGCGATGCTCAAGGAGTCGGCTTACGGGCTCGGCTCCACGACCTGGGAGGTGGTATGGAAGGTCGTGCTGCCTTACACCAAGACCGGCGTGCTTGGCGGCATCATGCTGGGCTTGGGACGTGCACTTGGCGAAACCATGGCAGTGACCTTCGTCATCGGCAACATGAACCAGCTCAAGTCCTTGTCGCTTTTCGAGGCGGCCAACAGTATCACTTCGGCGCTGGCCAACGAGTTCGCCGAAGCCGCCGAGGGACTGCACCAGGCTTCGTTGATCTATCTGGGTTTGGTGTTGTTTTTCATCACCTTCGTGGTGTTGGCTTTGTCCAAGGTATTGCTGATGCGCTTGCAAAAAAATGAAGGAGCGCGCACATGAGTGGTTTGGCGCAGCAGCGTGCGGTGCGCTTCCAAAGGCGCAAGCGCATCAATCAGGTGGCGCTGAGCTTGTCGCTCGTTGCCATGGTTTTTGGCGTGTTCTGGCTCGTCTGGATTTTGTGGGAGACGCTGCGGCTTGGTCTGGCGGGGTTCAGTTTCGGCTTGTTTACCCAAATGACTCCGCCGCCCAACGATGCCGGTGGCCTCGCCAACGCGATTTTCGGCTCGCTCACGATGGTGCTGCTGGCCACGGCGTTGGGCACGCCCATAGGCATGATGGCAGGGGTGTTTTTGGCTGAGTACGACAAAAAAAGTGTGCTTGCGGCGGTCACGCGCTTCGTCAACGACATTTTGCTGTCGGCGCCGAGCATCGTGATCGGCCTGTTCGTCTATGCCGTGGTGGTTGCGCGCTTGCGGAGTTTCTCGGCGTACGCAGGGATCCTGGCGCTTGCATTGATCGTGATTCCGGTGGTCATACGCACGACCGAAAACATGCTGCTGCTCGTGCCCGCGAGTTTGCGCGAGGCGGCGTATGCACTGGGTTCGCCCAAGTGGAAAGTCATCACTCTCGTGACTTTGCGCGCGGCACGCGCGGGCGTGATCACGGGGGTGCTGCTTGCCGTGGCGCGTATTTCGGGCGAAACGGCGCCGCTGCTGTTCACGTCGCTCAACAACCAGTTCTGGAGCGCCGACCTCTCCAAGCCCATGGCCAGCCTGCCGGTGACCATTTTCAAATTTGCCATGAGCCCTTATGAAAACTGGCAGCAGCTTGCGTGGGCCGGCGTGTTTTTGATCACGCTCGCTGTGCTGGGTCTCAATATCCTCGCGCGCATGCTTTCGCGCCAGCAATGAACGGAACCAGGAAAGATTTGCCATGCCCATCGTCTCACCGGCTGTCACGGCTCCTGCCAAGATTCGCCCCAAGCTCGCGGTGCGCGGCTTGAATTTCTATTACGGCAAGTTTCACGCCCTGAAAAACATCGATTTGGACATCCCGGAACACAAGGTCACGGCTTTCATCGGGCCGTCGGGCTGCGGCAAATCGACCTTGCTGCGCACCTTCAACCGCATGTACGAGCTCTATCCCGAGCAGCGCGCGCAAGGCCAGATCCTGCTCGACGGCGAAGACGTGCTCACGAGCAAGCAGGACGTGGCCTTGCTGCGCGCGAGGGTGGGCATGGTGTTTCAAAAACCCACGCCGTTTCCCATGTCGATTTACGACAACATCGCCTTCGGGGTCAAACTGTTTGAAAACCTCGGAGCGAGCGACCTCGACGACCGCGTCGAATGGGCGCTGCGCAAGGCGGCGCTGTGGGACGAAGTCAAAGACAAACTCCGGCAAAGCGGCGCGAGCCTCTCCGGGGGGCAGCAGCAACGCCTATGCATCGCACGCGGCATTGCCGTGAGACCCGAGGTGTTGCTGCTCGACGAGCCATGTTCGGCGCTCGACCCGATCTCCACGGCGAAGATTGAAGAATTGATCGCTGAGCTCAAAGACGAATACACCGTGGTGATCGTCACGCACAACATGCAGCAGGCGGCGCGGGTGAGCGATTACACGGCGTACATGTACCTGGGCGATTTGGTCGAGTTCGGCGAAACAGAGCAGATGTTCTTCAAGCCGCAGCGCAAAGAGACCGAAGACTACATCACGGGCCGTTTCGGCTGAAGCGATGGGGCTGATGAACCTAAGGGACGTACCATGACCGAGAAACATCTCTCCTCGCAATTCGACAACGAGCTCAACACCGTCTCTGCGCGCGTCATGGAGATGGGCGGGCTCGTCGAGGCGCAGATACGCCAGGCGATCTACGCGCTGTCGCAGTTCAACCTCGATGCTGCGCACCAAGTCATGGTGACCGAGCATCGGGTCAATGCCATGGAAGTGGAGATCGACCATGAGCTCACGACGATCATTGCGCGGCGCCAGCCCACGGCCCGCGATTTGCGCCTGCTGATCGCGTTTTCCAAGGCCACGACCAACCTCGAACGCATGGGCGACGAAGCCAACAAAATGGCGCGCATGGTGCAATCGATCATCGAGAGCGGGGCGGCGCGCTCGCTGCCCGCAGGCGAGTTGCGCGTGGCGGCGGATCTTGCTTCGGCGCAGCTGCGCAAAGTGCTCGATGCGCTGGCGCGGCTCGACACCAGGGCGGCGATCGCCATCCTCAAAGAAGACGATCTGATCGATCAGGAGTTCGACGGCTTCGTGCGCAAGCTCATCACCTACATGATGGAAGACCCGCGCACCATCTCGCCGAGCCTGGATTTGCTGTTTCTTGCCAAGGCCATAGAGCGCATTGGCGATCATGCCAAGAATCTGGCCGAGCTCATCATCTACCTCGTCGAAGGCAAGGACGTGCGCCACGTGGCCATGGACGAAATCGAATCCACTTTGTCGCATTGAGTGAGAGTGCGGATGAAAAAAATGCCCCGCGTTTTGATCGTCGAGGACGAGCCTGCGATTGCCGAGCTGATCGCCGTCAACCTGCGCCACAACGGTTTTCAGCCGATTTGGGCAGAGGATGGCGATTCGGCCCAGCGCGAGATCGACACCGTTTTGCCCGACGTGATCCTGCTCGACTGGATGCTGCCGGGGCACAGCGGCCTCGTGCTCGCACGCAAATGGCGCGCCGACAGCCGCAGCAAGTCCGTGCCCATCATCATGCTCACGGCGCGCGGCGACGAGCCCGACAAAGTCGCGGGGCTCGACGCCGGGGCCGACGACTACATCACCAAGCCTTTTTCCACACAGGAGTTGCTCGCGCGTATCCGCGCCGTGCTGCGCCGCCGCGCGCCCGAGCAGGTCAACGACAGCGTGGCGCAGGGCGATCTGGTGCTCGACGCCGCCACGCACCGCGTGACCTACCAGGGGCGTGCGCTCAAAGTGGGGCCGACGGAGTTCAAACTGCTGCACTTTTTCATGAAACATGCCGAGCGTGTGCACAGCCGCGCCCAGTTGCTCGACAAGGTGTGGGGCGACCATGTATTCATCGAGGAACGCACGGTCGATGTGCACGTCAAGCGCCTGCGTGAGGCGCTTGGTCCTGCAGGGGCCATGGTCGAGACCGTGCGTGGCGCGGGCTATCGTTTCACGAGCCAGCCAGCGGCTTTGCTACGGGCCTGAGCGGCACCTGCCGGATTCACAAGGCTCGGCTCACGCATGTTCAGGCATTGGCTTCTTTTTTTGCTGTGTCAGGTCGCTGGCGGGGGACTTGGGTGGTGGCTGGAGGGGGCGTGGGGCGCTTTGCTGGGCGCGGGCCTCGCAGTGTGGGCTTGGTTTGCGCTCGACGTCTGGCGCGCAGGCCAAGTGTTGCGCTGGCTGCGCGCCGGCGACGTTTCTGCGGCGCCGCAGCTGCGCGGACTCTGGGGCGAGGCGGCCGATAGGGCGCGGCGCTTGCTACGGCAGGGGCAGGCGCAAGTCGCATACAGCCAGGCTCGGGTGCAGGAACTTCTGGCGGCACTGCAGGCCACGCCCAACGGCGTGGTGTTGCTCGACGGACAAGGGCGTATCGAATGGTGCAATGAAATCGCTGCGGCGCATTTTGACCTTGATGTGCAGCGCGACCTGATGCAATTCATCGGCAACCTCGTGCGTGACCCGGAGTTCAGTGCGTATTGGGCGGCCCACGATTTCAGCCACGACGTGATCCTGCGCAGCCGGGAGAGCACGCCCGCGCACCCCGTGCGGTTGTCGGTACAGCTCTTTCCCTACGATGGTGGGCGCATGCTGCTGCTGGCGCGCGATGTCACGGCGCTCGAACAGGCCGACGCCATGCGGCGCGATTTCGTCGCAAACGTGTCGCATGAGATGCGCACGCCGCTGACGGTGCTGTCGGGCTTCATCGAAACCTTGCAAACCCTGCCACTCGACGCGCAGGAGCGCAGTCGTTACCTCGGCATGATGGGGCAGCAGGCCGCGCGCATGCAGCACATCGTCGAAGACCTGCTCACGCTCTCGCGTCTCGAGGGCAGTCCCTTGCCGGGCCTCGATGAGTGGACGCCGGTGCAAAGCCTGGTGCGGCGTTGTGAACAGGAGGCACGGGCACTTTCGTCCCTGCTGACGCAGGACGTGCAGCGCCCGCATGTGCTGCAGTTTCCTGCGCCCGAGACGCTGCAAGAGGCCGGCGAGATCGCGGGCGCCGCGACCGAGCTGCAAAGTGCTCTGTCGAACCTCATCACCAATGCCGTGCGCTATACGCCTGCGGGCGGCAGCATCACGGTCGAATGGCGGCGCGAGGCCGATGGCACGGCGGTTTTCAGCGTGCATGACACGGGCGTGGGCATTGCGCCCGAGCACATTCCGCGCATCACCGAGCGGTTTTACCGCGTCGATCGCAGCCGCTCGCGCGAAACCGGCGGCACGGGGCTGGGGCTGGCGATCGTCAAGCACGTGCTGCAGCGCCACGGCGCCGCACTGCACATCACGAGCACGGTGGGCAAGGGCTCGACCTTTTCGGTCACCTTTCCGGCGATCCGCTTGCGGGCGGCTGCACAGCCTGCACTCGCGCCTTGAGGGTGCGCCGCAGCAGCACCCAAAACAGCGCCGCGACGAGCACGAGCGCGAGGGTGCTCGTGGCCCAGAACGTGCGTGGTGAGGGCTGCGGGGCACACGGCCCCCAGCCTGAATAGGCAAGCACGTAGCCTCCGCCCAAGCCCAGCCCCCACAGCAAAAGGCCATAGATCACGAGCGGCGCCACCGTGATGCGGTACGAGCGCAGCACGAACACGCAAAAGGTCTGCACCACATCGGCCGCATGGTAGGCCGCGATCCACAGCAGCAGGGCGCTTGCCAGGGTGCGCACCTCGGGGTTCTGTGAGTAGAGGGCTGCAAGCGCGTCTTTAGCTATGAGCAAAATAGCTATTGCGGCAATACCCACGCCGGTTGCGAGCCTAAAACCCATCCAAACCACGGCTGCAGCCTGGGCGGGTGCAGCGCGGCCGAGCCAGTAGCTCGCACGCGCGCTCGTGGCGATGGCAAGCGCGAGCGGCAGCGCATAGAGCATGCCGGCCACGTTGGCCGCGATCTGGTGCGCGGCTGCAGCCACCGTGCCCTGGCGCGCGACGAACAGCGACATCAGCGTGAACGAGGTCACTTCGACCAGGATCGCGAGCCCCGCGGGCACGCCCAGGCGCGCGAACTGCGCGAGGCTTGGCAGGTGCAGCGGCTCCAGCCGGCGCCACAATTGCAAGGGCGCATAGACGCTCTGGCGGCGCAGCAGCCCCAAGGCGAGCGCCAGCATGCCGTACTGCACGAGCACCGTGGCCCAGGCACAGCCCGCTGCGCCGAGCGCCGGCAGGCCCGCGCCGCCAAAGGTGAGCCAGACCGACAGTGGCAGCTTGAACAGCAGCGAGCCCAGTTGCAGCCAGGTGACCAGGTGCGGCATGCCCAGCGCCTGGTTGAGCGTGCCATAAACCCGAAACAGCAGGTTTGCGGGCAGCGCGAAGGCGAGCACGGCCAGGTAGCGCTGCACCTCGGCGCGCAAAGGGGGCGGCACCTCGGCCCAGCGCAGCAGCGCATCGGGCGCGAGCAACAGCGCCATGCCCAGCACGCTGAGCAGCGCCCACAGATAGAGCGCCTGGCGCACCGAACGGCCGATGCGCGCCGGCGCTTGCGCGCCGTGCCATTCGGCCCACAAGGGCAGCAAGGCTTGCAGTACGCCCGTGAGTGCGATGAAGATGCTGATGAAGATCGCCGCGCCCACCGAGAGGGCAGCGAGCGCCGTGGCGCTGTGGCGGCCCGCGACGACCGTGTCTGCGAGCCCGAAGGCCATCACCGCCCACTGCCCCACGAGCACCGTGAGCGCGTGGCGCACGATGAGGGCGCGCTCGCTCATGGCGCGTCTGCGGTGGTTTCTGTGATGCGGCGCAGCAGCAGCAGCGCATCGTCCTTGTCGGTCGGGCGCACGATGCGCGCGGCGAGCTGCCATTCATGCGGTACCACGCCGGGAACGCGCCCGGGCCAGTTGTCCGCATCGACCACGAGCCAGCGGCAGGCCGAGGTCGGCCGCGCAGCCACGAGGCGCAGCTGCGTGTGGTACAGCAGCGCCGCGGCCTGCGGGCGGCCGACGCCCCCCACTTGCACGCAACCCGGCGCCGCACCGAGCGCATGCACGAGGCGCTGCATCTGCGGCGCATAGCTGCGCGCGTAGTCGAGCGCAGGCAGCCACACGGTAGTGAGCAGCAGCCAGCACAGGACGGTGCCGCCCGCGGGCAGCACCAGGCTTTTCCAGATCGGCGCACGGTGGCGCGCGGCACGCCACCACACCAGCGCGCACCAGCAAAAACTAGCGCCCAGCGCGAGCAGCAGGGGCGGCCAGGAAAAGCCGGGAACGAAGCCCGGCACCAGCCGCGCAACGTTGGCCGCGGGCTTGGCGGGCACGCCGGTCTGCATGGCCACCCACACCACCCACAGCGCCAGGGCCAGCGCCGTAAAAAAGAGCAGCGTGAACCAGTCGATCAACGCCGCCATCGCGCGCTTGAGCGTGGGCAGGGCAAAGGCGGCGAGCGCGGCCATGGCCGGCAGGCCCAGCAGCAGGCTGCGGTCGGCCGGTTGCGTGGTGAAGGTGGAGGCCAGCGAAACCAGCACGAACCACAGCGGCAGCAGCAAATGCGGCGGGCCGGGCGTGTGCAAAAGCTGCTGGCGCCAACGCCACAGCGTCCACAAGGCCAGCGGCCAGGCGGGCCAACCGAACCAGAGCAGCAACCGCAGCAGATTGCGCCAATCCTGCCAACCGAGCCAGGTGTCGCCCACGTTCCAATGCCACAGGCCCAGCGCAGCCGTGAGCGCAGCGGCAAGCGCCGTGCAGGCGAGCATGGTCAGGCTCCAGCGCTTGCGCAGCATGGGTACTTGTGGCAGCGCGTCGGCCGGTGCGCGCCACAAAAGTATCAGGCAGCCCAGCCCGAGCAAGGCCGAGATGCCGGGCGCCCCCGAGAGGCTTAGTCCGCACAGACCCGCGCCAAAGCTGCCAAGCGCGAGCCACTGGCGGTAGGGCAGGGCTGCGGCGCCATAAAACACCAGCGTGGTGCAGGCCAATTGCACGAGGTAGCTGCTCGTTTCATGCGCCAGTTGCGCCAGCCCCAGGCAGGCGAGCAGTGCGAGCAGCGCGCCGTCGGCGATGGCGCGGGCGTAGTCGTCGGGCTTGGCCTCGCCGCCGAAGGCAAAGGCCACGGGCTGGGCCTGCGGGCGACGCGCGAGGTAAACCACGCCCCACCAGGTCGCGAGCAGCGTGAGACCGAGCAGGGCGATGAAGGGCAGTCGCGCCGCCACGGCTGCATCGAGCCAGGGGGCGGTGGCCTGGATCGCCCAGGCACCGAGCCAGTACGGCAGCAGCCCGTCGCTGGCGGCAGCAGGCAGGCCCAGCAGCTGCGGCGCAAGCCAGTCGGTGTGGCCGCGGGCGAGTTCGAGCATGTAGCCCAGCGACATCACGTCCACGCTCTTCCACGGGCTGCGCCCGACGAAACCGCTCACGACGTACGCCAGGCACAGCAACAGCAGTGCCCAGCGCGGCAAAGGGCGCGCGGCATCCTGGCTGACGATGGCGGGGTTGGGCGGATTCACGGCGGCAGGAAAAGGGGGGGAGGTGGGCTGGGGCTGCGTGCCGTGTGCCCTGCAGTGTGCCTGCGTGCGCAGAAAAAAGATGCGACTTGCGCAAATCTGGCTCAGGCAAGGCGCTCGCCCCATGGCAAAACACTTTGTTGCATCCTTGTTTGCGTAAGTCCAGAAAGAAAAAGGCAGCGCGGTGGCCTGAGCTGCCGTGCTGCCTTTTTCGGTGGGCTGCAGGAGGGTGCGTTGCGCACAGTCTGCCAGGCGCGGGCCAGGCATCCAGCCCCGATCGACCGGGGATTATTTCTTGGCGCCGGCCTTGGCGAAACGGTTGCGGAATTTTTCGACGCGCCCGCCCATGGTGTCCACCGATTTTTGCGTGCCGGTGTAAAACGGGTGCGACTCGCTCGAAGTGTCGAGCTTGAAGAGCGGCAGTTCGCGGCCGTCGTCGGTCTTGGCGGTTTCTTTGGTGTTCACACACGAACGCGTGACGAACTTGAAGCCGTTGGATTGGTCCACGAACAGCACTTCGCGGTAGTTGGGGTGGATGCCTTCTTTCATGATCGTTCCTCGGATGGGTGCTGCGGCAGCCGCGCCTGACCCGGCGCAACCCCTGCACCGTGAGAATCGAGCGTACTTTCCGCCAGAAAAAGCTCTCTATTATCGCACACGGCTTTTTTGTGGGCTTAGGCTTCAGCCGCCGCGGCGCATCATGTCGAAGAATTCGACATTGTTCTTCGTGGCCTTCATGTTCTTGATCATGAGCTCCATGGCTTCGATCTCGTCCATGTTGTAGAGGAACTGGCGCAGGATGCGCGTTTTTTGCAGGATTTCGGGCGGCAAGAGCAGCTCTTCGCGCCGCGTGCCGCTCTTGTTGAGCTCGATCGCGGGGAACACGCGCTTCTCGTAGAGGCGCCGGCTCAGGTGGATTTCGCAGTTGCCCGTGCCCTTGAATTCTTCAAAGATCACCTCGTCCATGCGGCTGCCCGTGTCCACCAGCGCCGTGGCGATGATGGTCAGGCTGCCGCCTTCCTCAACCTTGCGCGCGGCACCGAAAAAGCGCTTGGGGCGGTGCAGCGCGTTCGCATCGACGCCGCCCGAGAGCACCTTGCCGCTCGAGGGCACGACGTTGTTGTAGGCGCGCGCCAGGCGCGTGATCGAGTCGAGCAGGATCACCACGTCTTTCTTGAGTTCGACCAGGCGTTTGGCGCGCTCGATCACCATCTCGGCCACGTGCACGTGGCGCGTGGCGGGCTCGTCGAAGGTCGAGGCAATGATCTCGCCCTTGACGGTGCGCTGCATTTCGGTGACTTCTTCGGGGCGCTCGTCGACCAGCAGCACCATCATGTGCACGTCGGGGTTGTTCGCGGTGATCGCGTGGGCGATGTGCTGCATCATCACCGTCTTGCCGCTCTTGGGCGGCGCGACGATCAGCGCGCGCTGGCCTTTGCCTATGGGCGCGATGATGTCGATGATGCGGCCGGTGATGTTTTCCTCGCTCTTGATGTCGCGCTCGAGCTTGAGCTGCTCCTTGGGAAAGAGCGGCGTGAGGTTCTCGAACATCACCTTGTGCTTGTTCTGCTCGGGCGGGCCGTCGTTGACCTTGTCGAGCTTGTTGAGCGCGAAGTAGCGCTCGCCCTCCTTGGGAATGCGCACCTCGCCCTCGATCATGTCGCCGGTGTGCAGGTTGAAGCGGCGCACCTGGCTGGGCGAGATGTAGATGTCGTCGGTGCTCGCGGTGTAGCTGGTGTCGGGGCTGCGCAGAAAGCCGAAGCCGTCGGGCAAGATTTCGAGCACGCCGTCGGCAAACACCTGCTCGCCGGTCTTGGCGCGCTTTTTGATGATGGCGAACATCAGCTCCTGCTTGCGCATGCGGCCGGTGTTTTCGATGCCAAGCTCTTCGGCTTGTTTCAGGACTTCAGACACGTGCAGTGCCTTGAGTTCATTGAGGTGCATGAAGGGGACTCCTGGCGGAGTGGCTGGGAAAGCGATGGGAAAAGAGGAGGGCAGCGGCCCCGGCAAAGCGCGGTGTCGGCGCTGCGGGTCTGCCCGGAGGGTGAGCCCGGTGGGCTCGGGCCGGCTGCGCTGTGGGCCAGCCGAATGGGCGCTGATTATGACAGGAAAAACGCTGCGGCTTCAGCGCTGTGCGCGGCGAGCGCTGGTGATGCGGCAAGCTGTCGCTGCCGCACCGCGCAATGGAAACCAAAAAAGAGGGGGGCCCTCAAGCGAGTTGCTCGTCGATGAAGGCCGTGAGCTGCGCCTTGGCCACTGCGCCGACCTTGGTGGCAGCGAGCTGGCCGTTTTTGAACAGCATCAGCGTGGGGATGCCGCGGATGCCGAACTTGGCGGGGATGGCGCGGTTGTCATCGACGTTCATCTTGGCGACTTGCAGCTTGCCTTGGTAGCTGCTGGCGACTTCGTCGAGAATCGGGGCGATCATTTTGCAGGGGCCGCACCATTCGGCCCAGAAGTCCACCAGCACCGGCGTGGGGGACTGGAGCACGTCAGCCTCGAAGCTGCCGTCGGAGATGTGTTTGATGAGTTCGTTGGCCATAAAGATTCCTTATTGCTGGGGCTCGCTAAGAGCCTATGGAAATAGGCTCTCAGTTGACTGGGGGGCATTTTGACAGAAACCGATTCTGTGCATGGCGGTATGGCTGCTCCTGTGCACGCTATGGATGCGATAGCTTTAGACGATTGCTACGAAAGCGTCTGGCGCCCTGTTTTTACCAGGCTCGCGGAGCATCTGCGCGCGCATCCCGTGCCACAAGCGCGCACCGTGGTGCTGCTGCCGTTTGCGCAGCTGCTGCCGTGGGCGCAGCGCTTTTGGGCTCGCTGGCAGCCCGAGGGCTTTGCGCCGCGCTTTGCGACCACGCGCAGCTGGGCGCGCACGCTCGCGGCCTGGGTGCCGGCGGCGGGCGACTTCAGCGGCGAAGCGGCGCGCGACGCCCTGAGCGCGCGCAGCCTGCTCGAGCGCGCGGGGTTGGGCGCCGAGCGTGCGCTGTTGGCCGCGCCGCTGCAGGAGGCCGCCGTACAGCTCGCCCCGGCCGTCGCTGCCGTGCCGCCGTCGCAGCGCAGCGCCTGGGCCGAGCACGCACGCAGCCTGCTGCCCGCGCCGGACGCCGGTCAGCCTTTGCGCTACGAGGCCGCCGTGGCGCGCATCGCGCTCGAGTGGGTGCTGGCTTCGTCGCATCCCACCGACGTGCTGTTCACGCCCGCGGTGCGCGCGGCGGCGGATGTGCTCGTGCTGCTCGAAGGCCTGCAGCCCGACTCTTTGGCGCAGGCATTGTGTGCGTATTGGAATGACGGTGGTGGCACGCCCGCGCTCGTGCTGCAGCTACAAAAAGAGGATTTGTTGCACAGTGCTGACGATGCCAAGCCGCGCATCGCCGTGCACGCCGCGAGCGACGGTGAGGACGAGGCCCAGCGCGCGGCCGCCTGCGTGCTCGCGCATCTCGCGCAAGGGCGCACGCGCGTGGCGCTGGGGGCGATCGACCGCGCGCTCACGCGCCGCATTCGCGCGCAGCTCGAGGGTGCGGGCGTGGCCGTGCGCGACGAGACGGGCTGGACGCTTTCCACCACGCGTGCCGCGGCGCAGACCATGGCGCTGCTGCAGGCCTGCGCCTGGGACGCGGCGAGCGACGCCGTGCTCGACGCGCTCAAGCAGGCGCCGGCCATCGACGCCGCCACGCTCGACGCGCTCGAGCGCAGCCTGCGCGCCGACCCCGCGCCGCGCTGGCGCAGCGTGGCCGCGCGCGACTGGAGCCAGTGGCCGCCGCAGGCAGAGCTCATCACCGCGGTGGAGCGCTGGCGCGCGCGCCTGCACGCGGCGCGGCCACTCGCGGACTGGCTGCGTGCGCTGCGCGAGTTGCTTGCGGCCAGCGGCCTGTGGGCACCGCTCGAGGGCGACGCGGCGGGTGCGCTCGTGCTGCAGGCGCTGCGCCTGCACGAAGCGCTGCAGTGGGGCCTGGACGACTGGGAGGGCGCGGCGCAGCGCCTCACGCTGGCCGAATTCACGCGCTGGGCCGACGCCGTGCTCGAGGCCGCGCGTTATGTGCCGCCGGCCCCAGCGGGCGCGCGCGTGGTGCTGCTGCCGCTGGCCCAACTGCTCGCACGCCCCTTCGATGCGCTGGTGCTGGCCGGTTGCGACGAAAAGCGCCTGCCGGCCGCGCCCGAGCCCCAGGGCCCGTGGAGCGAGGCGCAGCGCAGCGCCTGGGGCCTGCCCACGCGCGCGCAGCTCGCCGCCGCGCAGCGCGCCGCCTGGCGCAGCGCCATGCAGCTGCCCGCGGTGGATGTGCTCTGGCGCAGCAGCGACGAGGGCGGCGAGCCGCTTTTGCCCAGCCCCTTGCTGCAGGCTTTGCAATGCGACGGCCTGACCGCGGCAGGCGTGGACGCGCGCTGCGCCCGCGAAGTCTGCGCGGCGCCTACGCTGCGGCCCGCGCCCAGCGCGGCATCGCTGCCCGTGCGCAAGCTCTCTGCGAGCATGTACGCCGACCTGCGCGCCTGCCCGTACCGCTTTTTTGCGCTGCGCCAGCTCGGTTTGCAGGAGGCGGGCGAGCTCGAAGCCGAGATCGACAAGCGCGACTTCGGCAGCTGGCTGCACCTCGTGCTGCAACATTTTCACGAGCGGCTGCGTGATGCGTCAGCGTCAGATGTTTTCGCGCCCGCGTCCGATGCTGCCGCGCGTGCGGACTTGCTCGACGCCGCGGCGCAGTCCGCGACGGCGCATCTGGGGCTGGACGCGGGCGGCTTTCTGCCCTTTGCCGCGACCTGGCCGCAGGTGCGCGACGGTTATTTGCGCTGGCTCGCAGAGCACGAAGCGCAGGGCGCGGTGTTTCGGCAGGCGGAGCTGGCGCTCGAGCAGCCGCTCGACGCGTGGCGGCTCGTGGGCAAGCTGGACCGCGTCGATGAAGTGCCTGAACCGCCGGAAGGCGAACCCATTCCCTTCGTGATCGACTACAAAACCGAGAGCGCAGCCAAGACGAAGCAGCGCATCGCAGACGGCGCCGAGGACACGCAACTCGCGTTTTATGCCGCATTGCTCGGCGCCGAACGCCTGCGCGCGGCCTATGTGAACGTGGGCGAGCGCGGCGAAACCGCGACCTACGAGCAACAAGACGTGCTCGCGCTGCGCACGCTGCTGCGCGCCGGCATCCGCAGCGACCTGGGCCGCATCGCCGCCGGGGCGCCGCTGCCCGCGCTGGGCGAAGGCCCGGTGTGCGACTTTTGCGCCGCGCGCGGCCTGTGCCGCAAGGATTTTTGGCAATGACGAGCAAGCCGACCGAGATGGAACCTTCCGACAAAGAGGCGGACGCAGACGCGCTGCTGCCCGAACAAGCCGCCTACGAACACAATGGCCGCCACGTCGAACGCGCCGAGTTTTACGCCATCGCCTGCGACCCGCGGCGCAGCGTGGCCGTGGAAGCCTGCGCGGGCGCGGGCAAGACCTGGATGCTGGTCTCGCGCATGCTGCGCGCCCTGCTCGAAGGCTGCGCGCCGCACGAGATTCTGGCCATCACCTTCACCAAAAAGGCCGCGGGCGAGATGCGCGCGCGCCTGCAAGAATGGCTGCAACAGTTCGCGCAACTGCCGCCCGAGGCACTCACGCAGGAGCTGATTCACAGGGGTTTGAGCCCACAGGCCGCATCCAATCAGCGTGAGCAGCTACGGAATTTATATCGGCAAGTGCTCGAGAGCGCGCGCCCCGTGCAGATTCGCACCTTCCACAGCTGGTTTGCCGCGCTGCTGGGCACGGCGCCGCTCGCGGTGCTGCAGGAGCATGGCCTGCCCGCGCGCTTCGAGCTGCTCGAAGACGACGCGCAGGCCGTGCGCGAGGTCTGGCAGCCGTTTTTGCAAGCCGTCGCGGCGGACGCGGCGCTGCGTGCCGACTACGAAGCCGTGGTGGCCACGCATGGGCGCACGCAAACGCACAAGGCGCTCGCCGCAGTGCTGGCCAAACGCGTGGAATTCGACCTGGCCGACGCAGCCGGCGTGGTCGCGGCATCGGTGCCGCATTTCGCGCAGATGTCTGCCCCATTGCAGGCGTTCGAAGAACCGGCGCAGGCGCTCGCGCAACCCGAGGCGCTCGCGCGCTGGCAGGCGTGGGCGAAAGCGCTTGCCGCAGAGCGCAACAAGACGCCGCAAAAAGCCGCCGCCGCGATCGTCGATGCGTTGACGTGTGCAGACCTCGACGCGCGGCTGGACAGGTTGCGCAAGGCACTTTTCGTGGCGAGTGCCGACCGGCTGACAAACCACCTGCAAAAATTTCCTGCGGCGCAAGAAGCCGAGGCCGAATTGCAAGTGCTTTTGCGCGCGCGCCGCCAGCATGCGGCCTGGCTGCACCAGCAGCGCATGGCGCGGCTCACGCGCTGTCTGCTCGCGCAGTTTGCCGCGCTCAAGCGCGCGCGCGGCTGGGTGGACATGAACGACGTCGAGCGCATGGCGCAACGCATGCTCGCCGACCCTGTGCTCAGCGGCTGGGTGCAAGAGCGCCTCGACGCGCGCGTGCGCCACCTGCTCATCGACGAGTTCCAGGACACCAACCCGCTGCAGTGGCAGGCGCTGCACGCCTGGCTGTCGGGCTACGCGGGCGCGGGCGGCGGTGCGGCGCCCAGCGTGTTCATCGTGGGCGACCCCAAGCAGAGCATCTACCGCTTTCGCCGCGCCGAGCCGCAGGTGTTCGTGGCTGCGCAGGACTTCGTGCGCACGGCGCTCGGTGGCGACTTGCTCAGCTGCGACCACACGCGGCGCAACGCGCGGCGCGTGCTCGCAGCCGTGAACCAGGTCATGCAGGCCGCGCAGGCGCAGGGCCACACGAGCGGCTTTCGCGCGCACAGCACCGAGTCGCGCGACGCGGGTCGGCTGCTGCGCCTGCCGCCGATCACAGCCACGGCTGCCGAAGCGAGCGACATGCAGGAGGGCATCGACGCCGGGCAGGGCGGCGTGAATGGTGCCGAGGGCGCCGGCGAAAGCGGCATGCAAAGCGGCATGCAAAGCGGCGCCGAGGGGCAGGCCGCGTCGCCCGCGTCTGCGCAGACCCCGGCGCAAGCACAAGCCCAGCCAGAATGGCGCGACAGCCTCACGACGCCGCGCCACACGCCCGAGGAAAGCCTGCGCCTGCGCGAATGCGCCCAGGCTGCGCAGTGGGTGGCGGCGCAGATCGAAAGCGGCACGCCGCCGCGCGAGGTGCTGGTGCTCGCGCAAAAGCGCGACCGCCTCGCGCTCATGGAAGAAGCGCTGCGCGCGCTGCACATCCCTTGCGTGCAGCCCGAGAAGGCCGACCTCTACGACGCCCCCGCGGTGCAGGACGTGGTGGCGCTGCTCGACGCGCTGGTCTCGCCGGGCAACGACCTGGCGCTCGCGCGTGCGCTCAAGTCGCCCTTGTTCGGCTTGGCGGACGCACAGCTCGTGCAGCTCGTGCAGCTCGCGTATTTGCGCCGCGCTTGTGCGCAGCCGGCAAGCTGGTTCGAGCTGATTCAAAAAGAGGAGCTGCTCACGCAGGATGGACGCACGTTAGGGCCCATTTTGATGCAATACCAGGGCTGGGTGCGCAGCCTGCCGCCGCACGACGCGCTGCACGCCATCTACACGCACGGCGACGTGCTCGCGCGCTTTGCCGCGGCCGCGCCCGCGGCGCAGCGGCAGCTCGTGCAGGCGCAGCTGCGCGCGCTGCTCGGCGCCGCCTTGCAACACGCGGGCGGACGCTACCTCACGCCCTACGCCTTCGTGCGCGCCATGAAAAAAGGCGGCGTGCCCGCGCCGCTGCGCGCCGATCTGCAGGCCGTGCGCCTGCTCACGGTGCACGGCGCCAAGGGGCTGGAGGCGGACTGCGTGCTGCTGCTGGACTGCGACGCACCCGCGCAAAAGGCCGAGAGCATGGGTGTGCTGATCGACTGGCCGGGCGCGCAGGCCGCGCCGCGCCGCCTCGTTTTTTTGGCCAAGGAGTCCGAGCCGCCGCCGAGCGCCGAAGAAACGCTCGCCGCCGAACTGCAGGCACGCCTGCGCGAAGAGCGCAACAAGCTCTACGTCGCCATGACGCGCGCGCGCCGCTGCCTCGTGCTCTCGGCCACGCAGACCAGCCGCAGCGCGGCCGACAGCTGGTGGCAGCAAATCGGCGCCGCGGCGGGCGGCTTGCTCGAAGATGTGGCGCTGGAGGCTGCCCATGCGCCCGCGGCGGCCTCGCCGGCCATTGCCTCATCGTCTGTGGCTCCGGTGTCGGTGGCTCCGGTGTCTGCGGCTACTGCGACGCCCGACGACGCCCAGCGCCAGAGCGCCGCCGCCAGGCAGGCAGCGTCCGAGATGCCGCTGCCGGGTGCTGCCGCAAGCCAGACTTTCGTGCTGCCGGAACTGCCCGTCTTTGTCCAGGCTGAGCCTGCGCGCGTGGCCGCCGGGGCCGCCGGGGCTGGCGCCGTGTCAGGCCCAGCTTCCAGCGCCGCCCGCGATCCCCCGCAGGGGCCGGACAGCACCGCAGCGCATGACCCCGCGGCGCGCCTGGGCAATGCCATGCACGAGTTGCTCGAACAAGCCGGCGTTGCGAGCGCGCTGCAGCTGCAGACCTGGCGCCGCGCGGGCTGGCCTGCGACGCGTCTCGCGTTGCTCGCGCAGACGCACGGCCTGAGCCTTGCCACCGCCACGCAGGCGGCCGCGCTCGCGCAGCGCATCCTCGCGGGCGACGGCGCCTGGGCCTGGGAGCCGGACTGCATCGCGCAGGCCGCGAACGAGGTGCCGCTGCACTACCAGGGCCAGAGCCTGCGCCTGGACCGCCTCGTCCATCGCCACAGCCCGGCCGAGCTCGCGGGCTGGTGGGTGCTCGACTACAAAAGCGCCGCCGCGCCCGAGCAGCAGGCCGATTTGCTCTCACAACTGAAGCATTACCGCGAGGCGGTGAAAGCCTTGGTGGCACCAGCGGGCGATGTATCCGTGTACACGGCTTTTCTCAGTGGGGACGGGCGCGTGGTGGTGGTGTAGCTTGGCCGCGTCGAGGCGCAGCAAGCAACCACTGGGCTACAGGTCTCCCGGAGTGATGCCGGTATGTTTGGCGATGCGCGCGAGCATCCGCGGACCGATTTCTTCGCCGTCGTGAAAGGCGAAGACGAAATCTGGACATCCCTCGCGAGTCAAGGTGCGGTGAGAACCCGACTGCCGTTTGATCCTCCAGCCCATGCCAAGCAACACCGTAAGCAGACGCCTGGCCTTGATGGACGGCCATTGGCTCATGCGGCGATGGGGATGGAAATATGGATGGGAACGGGACGAGCCTCGCTGTTCTCGAGGCGCTCGGCCAGCGTGCGCAGCGCCAGTATTTCAGCCTTGGCCATGGCTTCCTCGGCCGTGTTGCCGTAGCACAGGACGCCCGGTAGCTGAGGCACCTCGGCAATCCAGCGACCGTCGGTTTCTTCTTCGCATTCGATGCTGAAATTCATGATTCACCTCACCAGCGCCGCACCGGCCCCGTGTCTAGGTGCACGAACTGCTCGCTCGGGTAAAAGCCCACGCCGCCCTGGCGCAGCGAGAGCGCGGCGTCGCGCAGCTCGGTGAGCGGCACGCCGGGCAGGCGCACGTCGATGGCCTTGCCGACCATGTGCAGGCTGTGCTTGGCCACGCCGCCGCCGCGCGTGTTGCGCAGGGTGTCGTTGGTGGCGGGGCTGCGGTAGCCCGAGATCACCTCGAAGGGTTGCTGTGTGCCAAGCTCCTGGCGCACCAGGTGCAACAGGTTGAAGAGCTGCGGGTCCATGCTGCCGATGGCACCGCTGTAGTGGTCACGCAGAAAGTGGTTCAGGCTGAACAGTGCCTCGGGCACAAACTGATCGTTGAGCGCATACACCAGCGCCAGGCGCTCGCCCGTGTGCGTGTGGTGGAACGACAGGCTGCGCGCCTCGGGCACGCTGGCGAAGGCGCGCGGCGCCTGCGGCAGCACGGCGCCAGCGAGCAGCCACTGGCCCAGGCCAAGGAGGCGGCGGCGCGTGGTGTGGCGGGTAAATGGGTACGGCAACTGGGGCATGGCGGTTTCCTGAGCGAAAAGCGGGTTTTCCGCATTCTTTTCTATGGTGCGATCCGCGGCACGGGCACGGGTAAGGGCGCGGCACGGCGTTGTTCGGCCTGCTCGCGCAGCGCCTGCGCGAGCAGGCGGTCGTGACCATAGAGGTCGGCAAAGAAATGTACCTTGCCTTGCTTGATGACCGTAGTGATGTAGGCGATCACCACGGGGATGGGTTCGGCTAGGCGGATGGTGCTGGACTTGCCCGCGGCCATGGCTTCGCGGATGCGCTCCTCGGGCCAGGCGGGGTCGTTTTGCAGCACGAAGCGTGCGAGCGCCACCGGGTCTTCGACACGGATGCAGCCGTGGCTGAAGTCTCGCCGCGGGCGTGCGAACAGTTGCGTCGCCGGCGTGTGGTGCAGGTAGATGTTGCTGTTGTTGGGAAAGATGAACTTGATGTCGCCCAGCGCGTTGCGCGGCCCGGGGCGCTGGCGGATGCGCATCTGGCCGCGCAGCACGGCGTCGAGGTGGGCCGGTGAGAGCGTGGTGTGCACTCCGCCCTGAGAATCGACGAACTCGAGCCCCTCGCGTTCGAAGTAGCTCGGGTCGCGGCGCAGGCGCGGGATGGTTTCGCTGCGCGCGATCGAGGGCGGGATGTTCCAGTAGGGGCTGAACTCAATGAAGCGCATGTCTTCGTCGAACAAGGGCGTGCGTGTGTTCAGCGCCTTGCCCACGATCACCTTCATGGCCAGGCGCAGCACGATGCGGCCATCTTGCTGCTCGTAGGCGCGTAGCATGAATTCGGGCACGTTGATCACGATCATGCGCGGGCCGCGCAACAGCGGCGTCCAGCGCAGACGTTCCATGGCCAGCGCGATCTGCTGTGCGCGCGCGGCGGGCGGCACGCTGAGCGCCTCCAGCGTGGCCTGGCCGATCACACCGTCGGGGTCAAGCGCGTGGCGCTCCTGGAAGGCCTTGACGCCGTTTTGCACGCTTTCGTCGTAGCGCGCGGGCACGGGCGTGTCCGGCGGCAGATCACCCAGGGCCACGAGGCGCTGCACGAGCAGCGGCAGTCCGACCCATTCCTGGCCCAGATCAAGTTTGGGATTGCGGCTGGCCTTGCGCGCCGTAACTTTCGCCGCGGTCTTGGGGGCCGAGGCTGCCGCAGGAGCTAGCAAAGGCGGCAGCGGCGCGGCCCAGGCGGGGTGCGCGCCGAGCGCGCGGTATTGCGCGAGCGCGCTGCGCAGCTGGGCGTATTGCGGCAGTTGCGGCGCCGCTGCGCGCACCCCGGCGTGCAAGGTGGGCGCAGCGAGCGCCTGCTGCAGCAGCTGCGCCGGGTCGGTGCGCGTGGGGGCGGGCAGGCTGTAGTCCTGGTGCACGGCGCGCGGATCGACGCGGCCCGAATGCAGGTCGCTCAGGAAGCGCTGCAGCGCGGTGCTGAGTGCGTTTTCGAGTTGCTGCGCCGTGGCCTTGTTCAGTGCCGCGCCGTGCGTTGCGGCAGCGACGGCCTGCGCGAGTGCGCCAGCACCGTAATCCTCGGGCTCCAGCCCTTCGCTCGCGGCGTCGGCGAGAATTTCTACGGCCTCGTGTGCGCGCGCCGTGGGGCGGTTATTGATCAGCCATGGCCCGGCCTGCGCAGGCAGACTGCAGGCCCACAGCCAAAGGGCCAGCAGCGCAAGCTGCCAGCCGCCGTGCCGGCCTACAGGCCCTTTGTCAAACAAGGCTTTGCGCTGGGGGGGCGGGGACGATAAGTGAGGCATTGGGCAGCGTCGGTCAGAGGCCTGGGCCGCATCTATTGCAAAAAATACTTTGCGCAGCGGGCAAAGTGTCTGGTGCGTGGAAATCCCGAAACCCACGCACGCAAAGGACGAAGGGCGGGAAAAGAGGGAAAAAGAAGAAAGGTGACGAGCCTGACCCCGGCACTGGCTCCACGGTGAGGGCTGCTTGGTTCCCCACCTGACCCGGTTGGCCGCTTCACCATGCGAGGAGGCCCGTCGCCGGCGATTGTAGCCTGCCCGTAGAATCGGCCGCATGTCCTACGTCGTGCTCGCCCGCAAGTACCGCCCGCGCAACTTTGCCGAAATGGTGGGGCAGGAGCACGTGGTGCAGGCGCTGAGCAACGCCCTCACGCAGCAGCGCCTGCACCACGCCTACCTGTTCACGGGCACGCGCGGCGTGGGCAAGACCACGGTGTCGCGCATCCTGGCCAAGTCGCTCAACTGCCAGGGACCCGACGGGCAGGGCGGCATCACGGCCAGCCCGTGCGGCGTGTGCGCGGCCTGCACGGCGATCGACAGCGGCCGCTTCGTCGATTACACCGAGCTCGACGCGGCCTCGAACCGCGGCGTCGAGGAGGTGCAGGCGCTGCTCGAGCAGGCCGTTTACAAGCCGGTGCAGGGACGCTTCAAGGTCTTCATGATCGACGAAGTGCACATGCTCACGAACACGGCCTTCAACGCCATGCTCAAGACGCTGGAGGAGCCGCCCGAGTACCTCAAGTTCGTGCTCGCCACCACCGACCCGCAAAAAGTGCCCGTCACGGTGCTCTCGCGCTGCCTGCAGTTCAACCTGCGGCCCATGGCGCCCGAGACGGTGCAGAGCCACCTCGTGCGCGTGCTCGCGGCAGAAAACGTGCCCGCCGAGCCGCAGGCGCTGCGCTTGATTGCGCGCGCCGCGCGCGGCTCCATGCGCGATGCGCTTTCGCTGACCGACCAGGCGATCGCCTACGGCAGCGGGCAGCTGCAGGAGGCCGCGGTGCGCCAGATGCTGGGCAGTGTCGATCGCAGCTATGTCTTTCGCCTCATAGACGCGCTGGCGCAGGGCGACGGCCGCGCGGTGGTGGAAACGTCCGAGGCGCTGCGCCTGCATGGCCTCTCGGCCGCTTCCACCCTCGAAGAAATGAGCGCCGTGCTGCAGCGCATGGCGGTGCTGCAGGCCGTGCCGCAAATGGCCGCCGCCGTCGATGCGCAAGACCCCGAGGCCATCGAAACCGCGCGCCTGGCCGCGCTGCTGCCGGCCGACGAAACCCAGCTGCTCTACAGCCTGTGCCTGCACGGCCGCGCCGAGCTGGGCCTTGCGCCCGACGAATACGCCGCGCTCACCATGGTGCTGCTGCGCCTGCTGGCCTTCAAACCGGCGGGCGGCGCTGGCGGTGCAGCCCACGCGGAAAAAAAAACACTGACGCCGCCTGAAGCCGCCGCGCGCGCGCCTGCCGCAGCGGTACCCATGGCGCCGCCTGCTGTGCAAAAATTAGAGCAAAAAGAGGCTTTAGCGCGCATCCCACCTGCGCAGGCAGCTACGAATTCAGGAGTTTTTGAAGCATTGACGCAAGGTGTCGCTGAAACACCTGCCGACAATGCCTCAACGGAGCCTGCGGCGCTTCCCGATGTAGAGCAAAAAACGCCTCTAAGGCAGACAGATAAAGCGCAAGCAGCTCCTGCTGTCATAGCGATTCCGGTGCGCCAAATGGCGGAGCCGGTGAGCTCGCGCTTGCAGCCGCGGGTGCCGACTGCCTCGGCAGCGGTGTCCGAAGCCGTGCCCACGGCGGCGCCATCCTTGGCCAGTGCCACCAGCAATGCCACGGCGGCCGCTCCAGCGCCGGTCGTAGCAGGCGCGCGAGCTGTGGCGGGCGAGCGCGGCGAACATGGCGAAGGTGGCGAAGACGGCGACGTCTGGCACGCCGCAGTGCAGCAGCTCGTGGCGAGCGAGGCCATCAGTGCGCTCGTGCGCGAACTGGCCTTGCAGGCGCAGCTCGTGGCGCGCGACGGCAACCATTGGCACTTGCGTGTAGAGCGCGAGGCGCTGAACCAGCCCACGGCGCGCGAGCGCCTGCGCAGCGCGCTCGAGGCTGCGGGCTACGCCAGCCGGATCAGCGTGGAAGTCGGCCTGGTCACGGACAGCCCGGCGCGCCGCAACGCCGCCGCTGCGAGCGCGCGCCAGCGCCAGGCCGAAGAAATCGTCATGGGCGACCCTTACGTGCAGACGCTGCAGCGCGAGTTCGGCGCGAAAATCGTCCCTGGCAGCATCCGGCCGGACTGACGAAAAGCCGCTGCGATCCACATCCACATTCCCCCATTATTTCATTCGCAAAGGAAATTTCATGTTCAACAAAGGACAGCTCGCCGGCCTCATGAAGCAGGCCCAGGCCATGCAGGACAACCTCAAGAAAGCGCAGGAAGAGCTCGCGCAGATCGAAGTCGAGGGCGAATCGGGCGCGGGCCTGGTCAAGGTGCTCATGACCTGCAAGCACGATGTCAAGCGCGTCACCATAGACCCGAGCCTGCTCGCCGAAGACAAGGACATGCTCGAAGACCTGGTGGCCGCAGCCTTCAACGCCGCCGTGCGCAAGGCTGAAGAGACTTCGGCCGAAAAAATGGGCAAGCTCACCGCCGGGTTGCCCGGTGGGATGAAGTTCCCGTTCTGAATTTTTGATAGCTACTAGCGCGCGTCCTGCTTGCCTTTGAGCCGGTTTTCGTTTTATTTTTTGCCCTCTGGATGACCCAGTCCCATGCGCTCGATGCGCTGATCCAGTCCTTGCGACGTCTGCCGGGCGTGGGCGTGAAGTCGGCCACGCGCATGGCTTTCCACCTGCTGCAGCACGACCGCGCAGGCGCCGAGCAGCTCGCGCGCGCGCTCGAGGGCGCCGTGCGCTCGGTGCACCACTGCGCGCGCTGCCACACCTTCACCGAGGCCGAGGTCTGCAGCACCTGCCTCGATCCGCAGCGCGACGCCACGCGGCTGTGCGTGGTCGAGACGCCGGCCGACCAGGCGGCGCTCGAGCGCACCGGGGCGTTTCGCGGGCTTTACTTCGTGCTGCTGGGGCGGCTGAGCCCGCTCGACGGCGTGGGGCCGCAGGACATCGGCCTGCAGGAGCTGATCGCGCGCGCGAGCGACGGCGTGGTGCAGGAAGTGATCCTCGCCACGAGTTTTACCGCCGAGGGCGAGGCCACGGCGCATGTGCTCAGCGAGGCGCTGCAACGCCGCGGCGTGCGCGTCACGCGCCTGGCGCGCGGCGTGCCCGTGGGCAGCGAGCTCGAATACGTGGACCTGGGCACCATCGCACACGCGCTTGCCGACCGGCGCTGAGGGCGTGCCGCCTCTTGCGCCGTTCGTTCTTCCCCATGGTGCCCTGGCCCTGCGTGGGCGCGTGGCTTCTGGCAACATCGCCATCCCCGCAATGACACCCACGGAGGAGAACATGCCAACGACAACCCACTTCACCCTGGCCTATTGGTGCGTGCTGATCGCGGCGTTGCTGCCGCTGGTCTGCGCCACGCTCGCGAAAAAAGGCGGCTTCGGCCGCGCGCCGCAAGCGGGCGGCTACGACAACCACGCCCCACGCGAATGGCTCGCGCGCCAGCAGGGCGCGGCCGCACGCGCCAACGCGGCGCAGGCCAACACCTTTGAGGCGCTACCGTTTTTCATTGGCGCGGTCATCATCGCGCACCAGCTCGGCGCGCGCCAGGGGCTGGTCGATGCGCTCGCGCTCGCCTTCATCGCGCTGCGCCTCGTCTATATCTGGCTCTACGTGGCCGACAAGGCCATGGCGCGCAGTGCCGTGTGGACGCTGGCGCTTGCCGTGAACATCGCGATCCTGTTCAGCGGCTACCGCTGAGCTGCTGGCGCTCAAGCATCTTCGGACTCCAGCCCGCCGGGCCGCGTCTGCAGGCGCGCATAGAGGCCGCCGCGCGCCATCAGTTCTGCGTGCGTCCCCTGTTCGACGACCCGGCCTCTGTCCATCACGATGAGGCGGTCGGCGTGCTCTATCGTCGAGAGGCGGTGCGCGATCACCAGCGTGGTGCGCCCTTGCATCAGGCGCTGCAGGGCTTCTTGCACCAGGCGCTCGGATTCGGTGTCGAGCGCCGAGGTCGCCTCGTCGAGGATCAGGATGGGCGCGTCCTTGTAGAGCGCGCGCGCAATCGCGAGCCGCTGGCGCTGCCCGCCCGAGAGCTGCGTGGCGTTGTGCCCGACCAGCGTGTGTATGCCTTGCGGCAGCGCGGCCACGTAGTCGCCGAGGTTGGCCGCAGCCAGGCACGCCTGCACGCGCTGCTCGTCCACCTCCTGTCCGAGCGCGACGTTGGCGGCGATGCTGTCGTTGAACATCACCACGTCCTGGCTCACCATCGCAAACTGCGCGCGCAACGCGTCCAGGCGCCACTCGGGCAGCGCGTGGCCGTCGAGCAGCACCTGCCCCGAGGTTGGATCGATGAAGCGCGGCAGCAGGTTCACGAGCGTGGTCTTGCCCGCGCCCGAGGGGCCGACCAGCGCCACCACTTCGCCGGGCTGCACGCTCAGGCTCACGTGATCGAGCGCGGGCGCGCGTTCGGGGTCGAAGCGCACGCTCACGTCGCGCAGCGTGATCGCGCCCTGCACGCGCGCTACCGCGTAGCTGCCACCGCTTTCGGCGCCGGCCTCGTCGAGCAGCGCAAGCCCGCGCTCCAGCGCCGCCACGCCGCGCGTGATCGGGCTCGTGATGTCGGCCATGCGGCGGATCGGCGCGATCAGCATCAGCATGGCCGCGATGAAGGCCACGAAGCCGCCCACGGTCACTTCGCGGTTTGCCATCGCGCCCTGGCTTTGCCACAGCGCGATGCAGATCACCGCCGACAGCGCCACCGCGGCCAGCAGCTGCGTGAGCGGCGTCGTCGCCGCCGAGGCGATGGTAGACTTGATCGCGAGCTGGCGCAGGCGCTGGCTCAGGCGTGCAAAGCGCCGGGCCTGGCTGGCCTGCGCGCCGTGCAGGCGCACCATGCGGTGCGCGAGCACATTTTCCTCGACCACGTAGGCGAGCTCGTCGGTCGCCTCCTGGCTGCTCTTGGTCAGGCGATAGACGCGGCCCGAGAGCGTCTTCATGATCCAGCCCACGCCCGGCACCATCACGGCCACGATCAGCGTGAGCTGCCAGTTCAGATAAATCAGGTAGCCCAGCAGCGCCACCAGCGTGAAGCCGTCGCGCGAAATGCCGAGCAGCGCCTGCACCAGCAGCATCGCGCCGGTCTGCACCTCATACACCACGGCGTTCGAGAGCGCGCTCGCCGTCTTGCGCGAAAACAGCGCCATGTCCGCGACCAGGATGCGCTCGAACAGGCGTTGGCGGAGCTTCTGCATGCCGTCGTTGGCGATGCGCGCGAGCGCGTATTGGCCGGCAAACTGCGCGAGCCCGCGGATGAAGAAAATGCCCACGATGGCCACGGGCACCGTCCACAGCGGCAAGTCGCGCTCGGTAAAGCCGTGGTCCAGCAGCGGCTTGAGCAGGGCCGGAATCAAGGGCTCGGTCGCCGCGCCAGCAATGGTGGCCGCAAAAGCCACGAACCAGGCCAGGCGCTGGTTGCCGAAGTAGGGCGAGAGCCGCGCCAGCCGCGCGCGCAGGCCGGCCTCGGGCGCCGGGGATGGGGCGGGCGCGGGTGGCACACCAGCACTCTCTTGCGCTCCGTTTTGTGATGGGGAACTTTGCATGGCGCGCGGATTCTACGGGTCATCGGTGCTTAGACGATTTGTCACGCCCGCAGTGGGTGCTGTGTGTACCATTCGAGGCTTTTCGGCTTAGGCGGCAGATGCGCGGTTTTCGCAGGCAGTCCATGACCACTGATCTCTCACATTCCTCTCTTCGCTCCCCTTCGTCTCTGCCGCAGCGCCCTGGGCTCTTGCGTCGCCAGATGCTCGCGGCTCTGGCGGTCAGCCCGGCCTTGCCGGCGCTGGCGCAGTTTCGCGTCGAGGTCACGGGCGTGGGGCTGACGCAGCTGCCCGTGGCCATCGCACCGTTTCGCGGCGAGGCGCAGTCGCCGCAGAAGATCGCCGCGATCGTGCAGGCCGACCTGGAGCGCAGCGGGCAGTTTCGCGGCGTCGATACCGCGGGCGCGGCGCTTGATGAAATGTCGCGCCCCGACCTCGCGCCGTGGCGGCAAAAAGCCGCCGACGCGCTCGCTGCGGGCAGCGTCACGCGCCTGGCTGATGGGCGCTACGACGTGCGCTTTCGCCTCTGGGACGTGGTGCGCGGGCAGGACCTCGGCGGGCAGGGTTTCGTCGTCACGCAGGGCGACCTGCGCCTGGTGTCGCACCGCATCGCCGACTTCATCTACGAAAAACTCACCGGCGAGCGCGGCATTTTTTCCACGCGCATCGCCTACGTGACCAAAGCGGGCGGGCGCTACAGCCTCTGGATCGCCGACGCCGACGGCGAAAACGCCCAGCCTGCGCTCACGAGCCCCGAGCCCATCATCTCGCCCGCCTGGTCGCCCAGCGGCGCGCAGATCGCCTACGTGTCCTTCGAGTCGCGCAAGCCCGTGGTCTATGTGCACGAGGTGGCCACGGGGCGGCGCCGGCTGATCGCCAACTTTCGCGGCTCCAACAGCGCGCCCGCCTGGTCGCCCGACGGCCGCACGCTGGCCGTCACGCTCACGCGCGACGGCAATTCGCAGCTGTACCTCATCGACGCGAACGGCGGCGAGCCGCGCCGCCTGATCCAGAGCGCGGGCATAGACACCGAGCCGGTCTTCACCAAGGACGGCCGCAGCATTTATTTCGTGAGCGACCGCGGCGGCTCGCCGCAAATCTACAAAATGCCCGTGGGCGGCGGCAACGTCGAGCGCGTGACCTTCACGGGCAACTACAACATTTCGCCCGCGCTGAGCCCCGACGGCCGCTGGATGGCCTACATTGCGCGCATCGGCGGCGCCTTCAAGCTGCACGTCATGGAGCTGGGCTCGGGCGCGATCACCGCCATCACCGACACCAACGCCGACGAAAGCCCGAGCTTTGCGCCCAACAGCCGCCTGATCCTCTACGCCACGCAAGTCCAAGGGCGCGAGGCGCTCATGACGACCACGCTCGACGGCAAGATCAAGGCGCGCCTGGCCGGACAGAGCGGCGACATCCGCGAGCCCGACTGGGGGCCGTTCCAGAAAACCTGAGTTTTGACCGTGTCGTACTTTTTCCTTTCATGACTTTGCGGAGAAATTTCCATGATCCAACGCATTACCCTGGCTTTTGTCATTGCCATCCTCATGGCTGGCTGCAGCTCCGGCGTCAAACTGAGCGAGCCGCCCGTCGAAGACAAAACCGCCGTCCCGACCACCGGGGCCGACACTTCCAACACCGCGCAAAGCACCGTGGCAGGCGTGGATTTGGGGCAAAGCGCGCGTGACGCGGCCGGCCCGCAAGGCGTGAGCCGGCTCGTGTATTTCGACTTCGACAGCTACGTCATCAAGCCGGAGTTCCAGTCGCTGCTCGAAGCCCATGCGCGTTTTCTCAAGGCCAATCCGAGCCGCAAAGTCGTGCTCGAAGGCCATACCGACGAACGTGGCGGGCGCGAATACAACCTCGCCTTGGGTCAAAAACGTGCCGAGGCCGTGCGCCGCGCATTGGCGCTGCTGGGGGTATCCGACAGCCAGATGGAAGCCGTGAGCTTCGGCAAGGAAAAGCCCGCCGTCGAGGGCCACAATGAAGAAGCTTGGGCGAAGAACCGCCGCGTCGAAATTTCCTACCGTTGATGGCCATGGCAAGCTTTTGGTGGCGCTTGTCGAGTGCAGCGCGGGCCTTGCTCGCGTTGGTGCTGTTTTGTGCGCTCTTGCCAGCGGGCCACGCCGGCTTGTTCGAGGACGATGAGGCGCGCCGTGCCATCCTCGAGTTACGCCAGCGCGTCGATCAGCTGACGAACGAAAACGAGCATCAGCGGCGCGGCCTGCTCGATCTGCAGTCGCAAATCGAGACGCTGCGTGCCGACCAAGCCAAGCTGCGTGGGCAAAACGAACAATTGATGCGTGACGTGGCCGATTTGCAGCGCCAGCAAAAAGACATGGCGCAAGCGCTGGACGCACGCCTGCGCAAGCTGGAGCCGGTCAAAGTCTCGGTCGATGGCCAGGAGTTCCAGGCCGATCCTGCGGAAATCCGCGACTTCGAGGCCGCACTCG
Source organism: Extensimonas vulgaris (assembly GCF_003337425.1). Lineage (GTDB taxonomy): Bacteria > Pseudomonadota > Gammaproteobacteria > Burkholderiales > Burkholderiaceae_C > Extensimonas > Extensimonas vulgaris. The sequence continues at coordinate 413,946 of NZ_QPJU01000001.1, read as the reverse complement.
CGGCGTTTCGCGCCGGCAAATTTGCCGACGCGCGCACGGCTTTCGCTAATTTTCTGCAGCAATACCCGCGCAGCGGCTACCTCCCCTCGGCGCGCTTCTGGCTCGGCAACGCGCAGTACGCCTTGCGCGACTACAAGGCGGCGATCGACAGTTTCAAGCAACTGCTCGCGCAAGCGCCGCTGCATGCCAAGGCGCCCGAGGCCCAGCTTGCCATCGCGAACTGCCAGATCGAGCTCAAGGACACACGCAGCGCGCGCAAAACGCTCGAAGACCTGCTGCGCACCTACCCACAGTCCGAAGCGGCCGTGGCGGCCAAAGAGCGTCTTTTGCTATTGAAATGAGTGCTGCTCACGCAGACCCTGCAATGCTTGCGGTGCCGAAAGAGGTAGATTTGCAGCGCCGCTTCGGCGGCCTCGAGCGCCTCTACGGCATCGCAGGCGCGCAGCGCATCCGCGCGGCCCACGTGGCCGTCGTCGGCGTCGGTGGCGTAGGCTCCTGGGCGGCCGAAGCGCTCGCGCGCAGCGGCGTCGGGCGCATCACGCTGATCGACTTCGATCACGTGGCCGAATCCAACGTCAACCGCCAGATTCATGCGCTGTCTTCGACGCTGGGCCAGGCCAAGGTGCAGGCCATGCAGGCGCGCATCGCCGAGATCAACCCCTACTGCCGCGTCCACTGCATCGAAGAGTTCGCCACGCCGCACAACTGGCCCGCCTTGTTGCCCGAGCTGCCGGATGCCGTCATAGACGCCTGCGACCAGGTGCAGGCCAAAACCGCGATGGCTGCCTGGGCGCGCGCGACCGGAGCCCTGCTCATCTGCGCCGGCGCCGCGGGCGGCAAGCGCCTGGCGCACAAGGTGGAGATCGCCGACCTCAGCGCCGTCACGCACGACCCGCTGCTCGCGCAGTTGCGCTATCGCCTGCGCAAACACCACGGCGCGCTACGCACGGGCAAACCCATAGGCATCCCTTGCGTCTTCAGCCGCGAGGCCGTCGCCCCGCCAGATGCCTCCTGCGCCGTGCAGGGCGACGGCACGCTCAATTGCCACGGCTACGGCTCGGTCGTCACCGTGACCGCCACCTTCGGCCTATGCGCCGCCGGCTGGGTGCTCGATCGACTCACGAGCCCATCGCAAAAAATCAAGGAGTCTGAAAAAGAGAAGCTATAATGCAAGGCTTTCCTGTATGCGGTTAAGCATGCAGCGGCAAAAAATGGGACGTTAGCTCAGCTGGTAGAGCAGCGGACTTTTAATCCGTTGGTCACAAGTTCGAATCTTGTACGTCCTACCAATAAAATCAAGCACTTAGCGCAGAAATGCCTAGGTGCTTTTTTCTTACAAAAACTCCATGTAAGCGCTATGTAACCGACAACGGCGTGGGGTTATTCGGTTTTCCTCGATCACGCCGGTCATGGTGGTGGTGCACCAGGGCGCGCAGGCCCAAAGAAAAACCCGGCTCGGGGCCGGGTCTTTGTGGCGGTGCCGTGGCGCTCGATCAGCGTGGCGCCAGATAGCTGTGCATGTTTATGTTCTGCGTGCACGGCTCTTCGTGCAGGCGCTTTCGGTGCCAGGCGGGCAGCAGCAGCATTGGAACATCATGAGACACGCGCCAGGCCGTGCCAAGCCCCACGCCGTGCAGCGCTGCAATCTGGCGAACGGTGCGCCCCATAGCCCGATCAAGGCGCATCGCTTCGTTTCTACGCGCTCGGGCGGCTTGGTCTGGTGCTCGTGGCATGGTCGCGTCAGTACTCCAACACGGTACTACCTACCCAAGCCGCGGGGGTCGAATTACCCTCGGGCTGGGTGGCCGGGAAGTACCTTTTTTGTCGTGCTAACCGTGCCGCAGTCCGTGCCAGGCGATCAACAGCGCATCGGCGCGGTTATGGTGCGACTTCGCGGTCAGTAGCGGCTCGCTCGCTGGGACAAGGCGCCGTGCTGCTTCGATGCTGGCATCCTTTGCTGAGCCAGCGCCAATGCCCGCTGTGCGCTTCCACGCCGCAGGTTGCGAGCGCGTCATAGGGATGCCAGCGATTGCCACGGCGGCCTCGATAGCCCCTAAAGAGCGGCCAAAGGCAAACGCAGCTACGCGCGAATCGGTCGGGCGAGCGGCCACCTGCTCGACGAACACGCGGGCGCTGTGCCGGTACTTGCCAAGCATCAACGCCAGGCGCTGCGCATCGATCAGGCTGCGCCCTGATGCCGCCTTAAATGTCGGCAGGTCGGCAACCTCCACCAGCTCGCCGCGCTCGGTCAGCACGGCCACGGCGCCGGTCAGTCCTGGGTCAACGCCGATGTAGTGTGTCTCGGTCATGCTGTAGCCTCCTGCGCCACGGCGGGCTCTGCGGCGCCGAAGCTCCCTTGCATGACGTGCCAGCATGCGCGTGTGGCCGCCACGTCGGCGCAGCAGTAAGCGGCAAGATCGGCATGCGCACTGTTGCGCCAAAGGTCAAGCACCTGCGAGCCATCAACGCCCTCAGCCTTCGGTGACGCAATCCCCAGCGCCCTGCAAACCTTGTCCAGGCTCATCATGCCCGTGGGGCCAGCAGCGAGCAGCATCACGTCGCAAAGGTCTCGCGGCGCTCGGGCAAACGGGCCGGGCAGCCATGACGGCGTGGCGATCCGGTTCGCCCAGCAGCGCCAGCGTAAAAATGGCAAATCGAACTTCAGGACGTTGAAGCCGACGGGGTACACGGGCGCGCCGTCGATCCACGGTTGCAGCAGCGGGTCGGCCTGCCGGTTGGCTTCGCGCAGGTGCTCATCGACTACAGCGAGCGCGCGGCGCAGGTAGTCGCCCTCGGACTCATTCAGCTCGCGCACCACGGCCACGGGGTCGGCATCGTCAAGTGCGAATCCTACGCAGCAGACTTCGCCATCGCTCGGGCTCAAAGCCTGCCGCTTGTAAAGCTCTTCGGCGGCTTCGTCGCCATGCTCTGCGTGCCATGCCGCAATGCTTTCGGCCTTGCGCAATGTGCCAGGCGCGCGCACGGATTGCCGCGCCTGCTCGCGGGCGCCGGGCGCTTGGCTGGGGATGGTTTCAATGTCAAAAAAGATAGCAGTCATTGCAGTCTCCAAGAGCTTTAGAAGGGAATGTCGTCGTCCATATCGTCGAAGCCCGACGATGCAGGTGCCCCAGCCTGGGCAGCAGGTGCAGCAGGTGCGCCACGCTTGGCAAGTACGGCCTGCCATTCGGGGGACAACTCAACCTGACGGCGCACGCCAGCGGGCAGCAGTTCAATGTCCTGCCATGCGTCGGGACTGTCTAGGTCGAAGACAATTTCGGGCACCTGCGCACGTGGCGCCTGTAGCCCTTTTGGAAGCGCGCCCACGGATGCGATGTTTGCGAAGGTGCGGTCGCCCTTGGTGACGTGGATCACGCCGATCAGGGCGGGCACGCCAGCCAAGCGCGCCACGTCAAAAGCGCGCAGCTCTTCAGGGCCGAACGCTTTGGCGCGCCAGCTTTCCAGCATCGCGCGCAGGGCGGCCTTTGGCCCCAGCGATGCGGTGTAGCGCCTGAAGATAGTGTGCGAACTGCCATCGCTTCGCAGCTCGGCCAGTGTCCAGCCGATCAACAGCTTTCGGCTCGCGGTGGTCTTGCCGTCGTAGGTGGTTTCGACGGTGCCAAGGTCAGCCACCAGGTGGCAGCGGGCGGCGTGGGTGCCTGCGGGTGGCAATTCGTAGTCGCCAGCGCTGGAAGTTTCTTTCAAGGTCAAAGACATGGTGTTACCTCATGGGATTGGTTGATGCGGTGCTCGGTCTTTGTCGGTCTTTTGCTCGGTCTGGAATCTGTCGCGGCGCCACTCATGGCAGTGGGCGTCGCGCGCCTGGAATTGCTCCAAGGGGATCAGCCGCGCGGGGCTGGGCGCCAGGCACACAAAGCGATCCACGTGCGCTTGCGCGTGGTGTGCGCACGCAGCGCATGGGCGGCTCATTGGCGCACCTCAGCGAAGGCTGGGCAGCGCTGTAGCTGTTGCACCATCGGCGCAGGCATGGGGCAGCGCCACGCGCCTGGTCTGCCGCGCAGGTGCTGGCACTCAAGGCACACGCGGCGGTCATCAAGATCACGGTCGCGCAGCAGCAGCTTGTCGGCCATGCGCCCAGCCTCATGGTCGGGCAGCCCCAGCCGCTCGAAGTGCGCCAGGCGGTGGGTCATGGTGCGCAGCTCTTCATCGTTGGCGGGCGCGTGCGGCCACGTCTTCGGCGCCCGGGGCCGGGCGCTGTACGCTGGGCAGGTAGCCGCGTGGCCCTCGGGCGCCCAGCGGATTGAGTAGTGCGGCGCCAGTCCAGCCGCTACGGGGTCGCCACAGGTTCCATGCGCCAGGCGGTGGGCGCAGTCGCGGCAGGTGCGGGCGGGGTGCGAATTTCCAGAAACCCCAGCCAAGGGGCCTACAAAAACAACAGAAACCCTTTTTGTGGTTTTTGTAGGGCGGGCGACTGGGACTTCTGTAATTTTTTCCTGCCCCAGCAGGGCGGCGCCAGCTTGCGAAGGTTCGTAGATAGCGGCGGGGGTGATTGGCATCCCTGGGCTCTGGCGCTGCGCGGCTTCCATTGCTACCGGTAGTGGCGCAGCACCAGCCCCATCAACTGTCTGGCGTACCCCATCGAAATTTTCAGAAGTCCCGGCCAACGGGCCTACAAAAACAACAGAAACCCTTTTTGTGGTTTTTGTAGGGCGGGTGACTGGGACTTTTTGATTTTTAAGCCGGTCAAGCCAGGTCATGCTGCGCCCCCTTTCAGCAGCGCCGGGTGAACCTCGTAGCGCTCGCTGGGGCGCCCGCCTTGCGCGCCAGTGGGCACCAGCTCGCGGCGCAGCCATCCGTAATCGGTCAGAAGCTCGGCAGCCTTGCGGGCGGCCTCGGTGGTTTGCAGGCCAGCCCAGCCTTTGGCGGCCACCAGCCGGGGCGTGAAGCTCGCCAGCAGTACGCCGTCGGCATCGCATAGCTTGCGCCCCTTGATCTTGTCCAGCAAGGCGCGCGCGCCGGTTGTCTCTGGCGTGGTGGCGGCGCTGTAGAGGCGCTCGGCATGCGTGCGCAGGTATTCGGCCCACGCCAGGGCGCGCAGTAGTTCGTGCTCGCCAATCTGGCGCCCACTGTCTGGTGTGTCGATCAGCGCGAACAGCAGCGCCAGGGCGGGCACCAGCTTTCGGTATTTGGCAAGGTGCGAGACAAGCGCCGGATGCAGTTCGTCGCCGCGAATCTCTGTCTCGTGGCCGGTCAGCCACTCGGCAAACAAGGCCTGGGCGGCGTCGTCGAAGCGCCAGGCTTGCGGCTCTTCGCCGTCGGGCTGCAACTCTGCCAAGCGCTCGAAAACCCGCCACGCGCGCGCTTTGGCTTCGGCATCGGGCGGCCGATCCACCAACTCGAAGGCGTGGTCAACGTCGGGCCACACGGTCAGGCCGAAGCGCTGTAGCAGGCCATCGTCGCCAGCGCCACCAGCTACAGCTTCGCGGACGTAGGACTGCGCTTTGCCGGGCTGCATGCCCCCCAGCAGCGCCAGGCACACGCGCGGCAGGTAGTGCGTGCCGCGCCCTATGCGGTCGAAGGTGTAGCCCTTGTCGCCATCGTATGCCTGAAGGTAGAAGGCGCGCGATCCTTCCTGCCCCTGCCGGTCTAGGCTACACAGAAGGCCGTGCAGTTCGTCGCGGTAGGCCAGGGTGCCCCATGGTGCGGATTCGAGAATCTCACCCAGCGCCTCCACGGTCGAATCGTTCACCACGTGGCGGCGCATCCTCGGCTCGGGCGGCAGGTCGGCAGGGCGCAGCAGCTCGCGTGCGGCGCTTGGGTCTTTGGCGGCTACCTTTGCGGCGCTCTTTTTGTTTGCGTCGCCAGCCAAAGATGCCACCTCGCAATCGAGGCGCCATTCATCGTGGTCTGCCTGCCATGCCTCGCGCGCCTCGGCTTCGAGGCGGTGCAAGGGCTTCAGTGCTTCGGCAAGCGCGGGGCTTTTCATGACGCCGGGGCGGCCAATCACCAGCCCCCACAGATTGGGCACCACGCGCCAATCGTCGAAGCGCTTGGGCGCCATCACGGCGCGGGCACCGACAAGCGAAGACAAACCCGTGAGCGCGGCCACGGCCACGAAGTCGGGCGGGCATTGCATGCGATGCGCTATGTCTTCAACCCAGCCGCGCAGGGCCTCGGGCAGCAGTTCGGCATCGAAGGCTTGCACGGGCGGCAGGGCGTCCGGCAGGGGCTGCGGGGCGTCCCATGCGTCGCCATCGGGCAGCGCCGGGAATGTCGGCACGGGCGGCGCGGCAAGGGCTACCTCCACACACTGGCGCACGGCCTCAAGCCCGCGCGCTTGGTGCAGGTCATTGAAGTCGCTGGCGCCTTCGGGCCGGTCGGGGCCGAAGTCGGGCACGGCCACCACGCCACCCACGGCGGCGGCGGCCTGCCGGGCGGCGGTCATGCCGGGGTTGCCTGCGGTCGCTGCATCATCATCGGCGCAAACTATGACGCGCGCAGCCGGGTAGCGCTTGCGCAGCGCTTGGGCCACTGGCGCCAGATTGCCAGCGTGGAACGCGCACGCCACGGGGTGGCCGGTCGCCTCATACAGGGTCGCGGCGGTTGCGTAGCCTTCGGCCACCAGCAGCACGGCGGGCGCGGCGGTCAGCTCGCCCAGCAGGTGCATGCAGCCCTTCACACGGCCACCAGGAAGAAAACGCTTGTCGCCACTGGCGCCAATGCTTTGCAGACTCACCAGCTCGCCAGTGGCTGCGTCATGCACGGGCACCAGCAAAGCGGCGCCGTGCTGGCGCAGGCCGTGGGAGCGGACGCCTTTGCGCACCAGATAGGGATGCGCATCGCTTGCCGCTTCGGCCTGCGCCCAAAGCTGGGCGGCGCGCTCTGCGGCAGCTTGCCGGGCCTGCGCCTCTTCCTGGGCGCGCTGCGCCTGCATGGTGCGCACGCGCTCGCGGTGGGCGACCTCTTCGGCAGGGGTCAGCTTGCGGCCTATGTCAGCGCGCCAGCTTTGCCAGCCCAACCCGTCACGGTGGTTTTGCACGCCACCAGCCGGGATGCCGTCAAGGTGTAGTAGATAGCTGCCATCGCTGCGCCCATGCTTGCCCACGGCGTCGCAGCGGTGAATTTTCCCGTCCGCGATTATTTGGCCGGGCGGTATCAGCCCGCGCGCTTCGAGTACGCGGCGGAATTGGTCGAGGTAATCGGTCATGCGCAACCTCGCATTCCAATTGCCACGGCGCAAAACACGCCAATCTGAAAACCAACGCTTGCGCAAACGAACGCAGTCGTTACAATCAGGTCTGCAACCGGGTTTTCAGAAACCGTTATTGCCGCCCATAGCCGGGCGGCATTTTTTTTGATTGCTTGCATGCGGCGCTCCAATCAGGCAGCGCCCAGCAGTTTTTTCAGTTGGGCAGTGGGCCAGAGCAGGCGGCCATGCAAGCGAATGGGCCGGATGGGGCCATTTTCAAAGCAGGCCCACGTGCGCAGGGTTTGCGGCTTGCGCCCAAGATGAAATGCCGCGCACGCCGTATCGACGGCGTGACGGGTTTCATTTTGAAGTGGGGGATATTGGGTCGGTTGCATCGGCGATTCCTTCCATCAAGCGGTGTTGATGGCTGGAATGTGCCGATGGGCGCAGAGAAAGTCATTGCACCTGCAATGGTGGGCGTTGCAGGTGCAATGCTGCGCTATTTGTTTTGAAGCGCTCTGTTGGCTTCTGCAAACTTCCCGTCGGTGGTGCGCTTGGGTAGGGCGTATTCGTCTTCCAGGAACGTGACAAGCTCGGCCTGGGACTTGAAGGGGCCTTTGTGCACGAGGGTTTCCAGCATGGCGCCGATGAGCGCCAGCAACGTTTGGCGCTCGCGCTCGCCTAGCTTTGGTTTTGGTTTTGGCAATTCGCCAGCATGGGCGCCAATGCGGTATTCACGCTCAAAGCGGTCTAGTTCTTCGTGGACTATGACCAGGTCTTTTGCGGTGAATATCTGCGGGGGGTCAAAATCTAAGATCACGTCCCCAACCAATGCTTCGTTTCCCGAAACCGGGGGAAGCACAATATATGGCCTGCAACCATCGCCAAAAGCGCCGCGTAAATCTTCAGGCGTCAAGCCCAGCGGCAATATGGTTTCAGTCCATTGGTTTGGCGTGTTTTTGGTGGCGCTCTTTTCACGCCAGGCAATGCAAATCTTTCGCGCGGGTCTTACCGATATTCGCAGCGCTTCATTCTCGCCATAGTCAATCAGGTCTTCAATTGTGCAGCCCCATCGCCGGGCGACTTCTTCGATGGTGAACCAATCTCTTTTGGGTAGCTGGGGGCGGTCTGTGTCGGGCATAGTGTGCGTCCTGCGCGCTGCCTGCATTCGGGTGCCAGCGCCAGGCCGGGGCAGGAACCCGGCTCTTCGCCCTCGGGGATCAGCCTCGGGCTAGGCGCTGGCGAAACGGTTACGCTGTAACGGCTTCAGGCGGTGCGATGCGCTTCACGACGGGGCGGGCGGCGGCGCGTTGCTGCGCCTGCCAAAGATCGTGCGCAGCTTGCATGCGCAGCCAAAAGCCGGGGGTGGTGCCTAGTGCTTCGGACAAGCGCAAGTCCATATCGGCAGAGATTCCAGCGTGACCGTGCAGGATGCGACTCAACATGACGCGCGAAACGCCGATGTGCTGCGCAAAGCCGGTGACGGAATAGCCCACGTCTTCAATCCAGCCCGCGAGCAGCTCGCCGGGGTGTGCGGGGTTGTGCATCATGGCTTGATTCTCCTAGTGATAGTCCACGTAATCGAGCAAGTCCACGTCGGGGCCGTCGAAGCGAAATGTCAGCCGCCAATTGGCCTGCACGGTCACTGCCCAATGTCCGTGCAGGTCACCAGTCAAGGCGTGCAAGCGCCAGGATGGCCGGGCCAGGTCACGCGGGGCCTGGGCGGCATCCAAGGCGGTCAGCAACTCACGCAAGCGGCGCTCGTGAATCGACTGAATGCCTGCTTTGCTGCCTGTTTCATAGAACGCTTGCAGCCCCTTGTGACGGAATGAGCGGATCATTTTTGTAAATCAATTGTTTACAGTATAGCAGGCGTTTACACCACGCGCAGGCGCTGCGCGTCTTCCTGGGGCTGGGCGATGCCAGCAGCTTCGAGGATGGCGCCCTCGATCTTGGTGTGCCACATCCGCAGCAAGTCCAGCGGGCGGGCGCGGTAGTGCTTTTCGGCAATGGCGCTCGGCTTGTGCCCCATGATTTGCGCGACTACGCCAGTCGGTGCCTCCACCCATTCGGCGAGCGTGCCAAAACTGCGGCGCAGCCCGTGCAGGGTGACGTGGGGCACGCCAGCGGTGGCACACGTCCTTGTCAATTGGTGGTTCGGGGACGTGATAGGGCCGTCGGTGCGGGCCGTCATGAATACCCACGCGCCACGACGCGGCAGCGCTTGCAGCAGGGTGGACACATAGGGCGTCAAGGGGATGGTGCGCTCACCCTCTACCTTGTCACGGATGCGCATGCTCTTCCATGTGAAGTCCAGGTCTTCCCAGCGCAGGTCGCGCAGCTCGCCGGGGCGGGCGCCGGTCAGCAGCAGCGCTTGCAGGTAGGCTGCGATGGCCGGTTCTTGCTGGCGCACGGCGGCAAACCAGGCGGGCAGTTGCTCGCGCTGTAGCGCATCGCCCTTCGCCTTGGGTGTGCCCAGTTGCTCGCGGGCCTTGCGCGACTTGGCTGCGCCAGCGTCTTTGATGGCGTGGCCGTAGTCGGGATGCGCGGCGCACCAGTTGATGAAGGCGCGCAGCAGGCGCAGCCCCAGCCGGGCCACGGTGGGGCGCTCGGGCGCGTGGCGCTTCGCCCAGCCCTCCACGGCGGCGGCGGTCAGGGTGGACAAGGGCTTTTCCAGCAGCTCGCGCAGCGGGCCGGGGGCGGTGGTGCCCTTGCCGCGTTTCTTGGGTTCGCCACCAGGCGCCACCATGACAAGGTGGTCGTGGTGGTGGCGCTCGCCCCATGCGGCCTTGCGCTCTTCGCAGTAGGCGGCCCACACGTCAAGCGCGCGCACCTGGGCGGCTTGCTGTAGAGCACGGGCAGCGGCGGCTTGCTGCACGCGCTCGCGCTTGACTTCGCGCGGGTCGTGCCCTTGGTCTATCTGCTGGCGCAGCTCGCGCGCTTTTGCGCGTGCCTGGGGTAGGGGCCAGGTGCTGGGGCTGCCGATGGTGACGCGCAGCGGTGCGCCGTTTGCACGGGCCTGAAAGATATAGGACGCGGCGCCGTTGCTGGTAACGCGCAGCCCCAAGCCGGGCGCGTCGGCGTCCCAAAGGAACGCCTGGGCCTTGCCAGGCGGGCAGGTGAAGTTCGCCACGCGCGCGGCGGTGAAATTGATCTTGTCCACGGTGCTCGCCCCTTTCCATGTAATCGCCATGTAATCGCTGTGTAAGCGGATTCTATCGAAAAAGGCGAATTTGAATCAACGGTAACGCTTGAAGTGTGTGCTGCAACTCGTTGATTTACTAGGGAAACGTCAACATCGGTCAACAGGGGTAAAAGTGGGGTTGAGCGGACTTTTAATCCGTTGGTCACAAGTTCGAATCTTGTACGTCCTACCAATTCAAGCCCTGGAAAACAATGCGACTCCTGGGTAAAAGAAGCCCGCTCCCATAAAAATATGGGGCGGGCTTTCCATTTTCTGGGCTGAATCAGAGCTTGCGTAATCGCTGCAATGCCAAGCGCAGCGTCTCGTCTTTCTTGGCAAAGCAAAAACGCACCACGCGCTGGTCGAAGCCGTCTCCGTAAAAAGCCGAGAGCGGGATCGCGGCCACGCCGATTTCGCGCGTGAGCCATTGGCAGAAGTCGGCCTCGCTCAAGTCACTCACGGCCGAAATGTCCACGCACTGGAAGTAACTCCCGGCGCAAGGCAGCAGGCGCAGCCGCGAGCCGGCCAGCCCCGCGCGGAACAGGTCGCGCTTGGCCTGGTAGAACGCGGGCAGCTGCAGGTAGGGCGCGGGGTTTTGCAGGTAGCTGGCCAGGCCGTGCTGCATAGGCGTGTTCACGGTGAAGACGTTGAACTGGTGCACCTTACGAAACTCGGCCGTGAGCGCCGCGGGCGCCGCCACGGTGCCGACCTTCCAGCCCGTGACGTGGAAGGTCTTGCCGAAGCTCGAAACGATGAAGGCGCGCGCCGCGAGGCCCGCAAAGCGTGCGGCGCTTTGGTGTTCGGCGCCGTCGAACACCATGTGTTCATAGACCTCGTCGCTGATCAAGAGCACGTCGGTGGGCGCGAGCAGCTCCTGCAAAGTGAGCATGTCCTGCGCGCTCCAGACCGTGGCGCTGGGGTTGTGCGGGCTGTTGATGAGCAGCGCGCGCGTGCGCGGCGAGAGTGCCGCGGCGATTTTGTCGAAATCGGGCCGGAAGCTCCCGGGCGTGAGCGGCACGCGCACCACGGTGCCGCCCGCGAGCGCGATGTTGGGCGCATAGCTGTCGTAGCAGGGCTCGAGCACGATCACCTCGTCGCCCGGGCGCACGCAGGCGAGGATGGCCGTGAGGATCGCCTGCGTGGCCCCGGCGGTGATGGTGATTTCGCTGTCTGCGCTGTATTTGCGGCCGTGCAACGCTTCTATTTTGGAAGCAACGGCGCTACGCAAGGCGGGCACGCCGGGCATGGGCGGGTATTGGTTGTGGCCCGCGCGCATGGCCTGGTACACGGCCTCGACGAGTGCCGGGTCGCAGTCGAAGTCGGGAAAGCCCTGGCCAAGGTTCACGGCGCCCACTTCCGCGGCGAGCGCCGACATCACGGTGAAGATGGTGGTGCCGACTTCGGGCAGTTTGCTGTGCAGTTCGGGCGTGCGGACGATGGGCGCGGTCATGGCGTTGGAGGGGAGGATGGAGAGGGGGTTGTCAGAGTTCGTAATCGTGCACATGCCCGGTCATGGCGCGGGCGATGAGTTCGCGACTCAGGCGCGGACTCAGCAGTTCGGCAAAGCGATAGACGAAATTGCGCAGGTAGGCGCCGCGCTTGAAGGCCACGCGCGTGACGTTCTGCCCGAACAGGTGTCCGAGCGGGCGCACCACGAGGTCGCCCACGGGGTCGTCCTTCATGGCCATTTCGGCCACGATGCCTATGCCCAGGCCCAGGCGCACGTAGGTTTTGATCACGTCCGAGTCTATGGCTTCGAGCACGATGCGCGGCTGCAGCTGGCGCGTCGCAAAAGCCTGATCGATCTTGCCGCGCCCGGTGAACGAGGGGTGGTAGGTGATGAGCGGCTCGTGTGCGATGTCTTCAAGGCCCACGCGCTCTTTGTGCGCCAGCGGGTGCGCAGGCGGCAGCACCAGCACGTGTGACCATTCGTAGCAGGGCAGGGTGACGAGGTCGGGGTAGTCGGCCAGCGATTCGGTGGCGATGCCGATTTCTGCGACCTCGTCGAGCACCATGCGCGCCACTTCCTGTGGCGTGGCCTGGTGCAGGCTGATGTGCACTTTGGGGTAGGCCTCGCGCAGGCGCGCCACCGAAGTGGGCAGCACGTAGCGCGCCTGCGTGTGCGTAGTGGCAATGCTCAGCGTGCCGCTGTCCTGGGCGCTGAATTCGTCGCCTATGCGCTTGAGGTTGCCGACTTCGCGCAGGATGATCTGAATGCTTTGCAGCACCTGCTGGCCCGGCTCGGTGATGCGCTTGAGGCGCTTGCCATGGCGCGCAAAAATTTCGATGCCGAGCTCTTCTTCGAGCTCGATGATGGCCTTGGAGACGCCCGGCTGCGAGGTGTGCAGGGCTTTGGCCGCCTCGGTCAGATTGAGGTTGCGCCGCACGGCTTCCTGGACGAAACGGAATTGATGCAGATTCATGGTTTTTAATTCTAAAGAATTGCATCATTATGCTGAAAATGTCTACTTTGGCGACTCGCAGGCGATGGCGGCGATGAGTGCCGTGACACGCGGGTCTTCACCGATCGCCGTGCGCAGGGTGAAGCGCACCGCCGGATGCGCTGCCTGCAGCTGCTTGAGCAAGGCCGGAAGGTCTTCGCGGGCGTGTTTGCCTGAGCCTAAAAACATCGGCATGACGCAGATGTGTTCTGCGCTTTGCGCTATCAAATCTGCTGCAGCTTCGGCAAGTGTAGGAGCGCAGCATTCGAGGTAGGCGCAGCGCACCAGGCGTTCGGGGTGGTGCTGGCGGATGTACGCCGCCACCGCCTCAATGGGTGCGCGCCAGAGCGGATCGCGCGAGCCGTGCGCAAACAGGACAATGGCCGGGGCGCTGGGCGGCATGGGCGCCCCTTCAGCGGCGCAGCACCAGCCAGCCGAAGGCCGCCAGCGACAGCAAGGAATAAATCAGGCTGGGTGCCGCGGCGGCGATCCAGGGCGACAGGTTTTGCAGGTTGCCCACGTGGCTGAACAGGTTGTTGAGCAGGAAAAAGCTCAGGCCGGCCATGATGCCGCCAAACACCTGCGCCGAAATGCCGCCCGAGCGGAAGTGCAGGTAGGCAAACGGCAGCGCCAGCACCACCATGACCAGGCAGCTCAGTGGGTAAAACACCTTGCGGCCGAGTTCGATTTCGTAACGCTGCGCCGTCTGGCCGTTGGCCTTGAGGTGGCGGATGTATTCGAACAGGTCGAACGTGGTCATGCGCTCGCGCTTGCGCAAGGTGGCCGACACCATCTCGGCCTTGATCTGCGTGGGCCAAGCCAGGCTTGCAATCTGCGTGCGCTCGACCCAGGCATGGGCCTCGTCTTCGAGGTGAAAGCGGCTTTGCTGGACTTGCTCGAGCACCCATGAAACCTTGTCTTGGCCAAAGCGGGCTTTCGCTGCGTGCACATGCGAGGCCAGATGGCCCTGCGCATCGAATTCGAAAATCCGCACGTCGCGCATCTCGCCGTCCGGCGTGAGGGCGCGCACGTTCACGGCAAACGAATGGTCTTGCTGGCGCTCCTTCAGCCATGCGCCTGTGCCGCCGCTGCCAAGGCGCCCTGTGAATCGCATCTTGAGGGTCTGCGCGAGCCGGTCACATTGTGGGGCCACATAGTCACCGACAACGAAGGTCAGTACGACGAAAAAACCACCTAGTATGAGCAAAGTGCGCAGCGCTTGCCCTGGCCCCATGCCGCTGGTGCGCATGATGGTGAATTCGGAGCTTTGTGCGAACCGTGCCATCACGAAAATGGTGCCTATGAGCACCGTGATGGGGAGCAATTCATAGAGGTGGCCTGGCACCGTGAGCGCCGTCACGATGAGGGCCTGTCCGAATCCGTAGCCCTGGGCGTTGTAGCGGTTGACGGAACGGAGCTCATCGACCAGGTCGAAAAAGAAAAACAGCGCAAGAAATACCAGTGTCGCGTAGCCCACGGACACGAGCGCCTCCCGGTGGATCATGCGGCGCAGCGTTCTCATGCGCGCCCCTTGAGCGTCAACCAAGAACGCAGCGACCAGCCGTTGTGGCGCGCCGCGAGCACGAGGGCCGCCAGAGCGAGCATGCCAAGGTGCAGTGCGAGCATGAAGGGTATGAAGCGAATCCGATTCGCAGCGACCCAGGTCTGTCCGAGCGTCATGAAGTTCAAATAAACGATGAAGGCGAGCAGTGCGAGCACCAGGCTACTGCTGCGGCCTGCCCTGGGGTTGACGCTGGCGAGTGCCAGTCCCAGCACGACGAGGTTGAATGCCGAGAGCACTTGTCCGATGCGCCAGCCCAGCTCACCTTGGTTCGCGGGAGTGGGCTGGAGCAATAGAGTGCGCGTGGCAAGCGTGCTCACATCGGGATTGTCCAGCGGGTTTGCAGGCGCTGCGCCGATGCGTATGCCGTATTCGGAGAATTCGCTCAAACGTAAGGTCGGGCGATCCCGTGCGGACTCCAGGCGCTGGCCTTGGCTCAGCAGGGCAAAGCGATCAGCACCCAGAATTTGTAGCCGGGCACTGCGTGCCGAGGTAATGGATTCGGACGCGCCTTTTTGATCCACCACGAGCACGTTGTTGCCCCTTTGTTTGCCATCAGTATCTTTTTCGATGAAGAACACCCTATTGCCGTTGGCCGATTCTTGAAACTCGCCTGGCGCAATGCGGTCGATGTCGCTGCGTTGCTCGTAACGCGTTTTGAGCTCTTGCACTTGGCTGTTCGTCCAAGGCCAGACCAGCAGCGCGAGCACGGCTACGACGGCGATCACCGGCCAGGCAAAGCGCAGCAGCGGGGGCAGCAGACGTGCGAGCCCCTGGCCGCACGCAAACCAGATCACCATTTCGCTGTCGCGGTACATACGTGAGAGCACGGCGACCACGGTGATGAAGAGGCTCAGGGCCAAAATGGTGGGCATGTAACCCAAGACCGTAAAACCCATGACCAGCGTCACGTCGGCAGGGTTGACGCTGCCGCGCGTGGCCTGACCGAGCGTGCGGATCAGCACCATGGTCATGACCACGGTGACGAGCACCACAAGGGTCGCGCCAAAGCTGCGCGCGAGCTCTTTGCGAATCGATGAATCGAATAACATTGCTGTAAATCCGGGCAGTCCATGGTGCGACGCTGCGCGCCCGAAGGTTCTTCAGCCGCCACGCCATCATCCCGCGTCCTCATGGACAATCCGGGCCAAAGGAAAACGCCGATTATGAACTTCGAACTTCAAACCCTGAGCCTCTCCACGGCTGCAGCGCAAAAATGTGATTTGCTGGTCGTGCCCGTCGCCGAAGGCTTCGTGCCCGGTGCAGATGCGTTGTCCATCCTGGCGGCGCGCGCCCTCGAAAAAGGGGATCTGACCACCAAACCTGGGAAACACCTCCATCTCTACCAGCCGCCTGCCGTGGGCGCGCGGCGGGTGCTCCTGCTGGGCGTGGGCAAGGGCTCGCCGAGCGCGATCCGCCAGGCTTTGCTCGCGGTGAGCGCGGATTTCAAGGCCCCTGCGGTGCGCCATGCCGTCGTTTCCTTGGCCGATGGGGCGTCCGACACGGTGTTGGCTGCGGCCGTGCAAGCGGTTGCCGAGGCCAGCTACGTCTATACCGCCACCAAACCCAAGGCCGAGGTACCGGGCCTCGAAAAAGTCGTTTTCGGCGTTACGCACGAGGAGGCGCTGCGCCCGGCGTTTGCTCAAGCCATGGCACTCGTGCATGGCCAAAATCTTGCCCGCGAATGGGGCAACCGCCCCGGCAACCATGCCACGCCATCGCGCCTCGCGGAAGTGGCCAAGTCCCTCGCCCGCGAGCCGCGCATCGACTGCAAGGTCCATGGCCCCGAGGACGTGGAGCGCCTGGGCATGGGAGCATTCATGGCCGTCGCGCGCGGCTCCAAGGAGCCGCTGCGCTTCATCGAACTGCATTATCGCGGCGCGGACAAAAAGCAGGCGCCGGTGGTGCTCGTGGGCAAGGGAATTACCTTCGATTCGGGCGGTATCTCTCTCAAACCCGGCGCCGAGATGGACGAGATGAAGTTTGACATGTGCGGTGCGGCGAGTGTGCTCGGCGTGTTCCGCGCATTGGCAGAGTTGCAGCCGTCACTCAACGTGGTCGGGCTCATTCCGGCTTGCGAAAACCTGCCCGACGGGCGCGCTTTGAAGCCTGGCGACGTGGTCACGAGCATGAGCGGCCAGACCATCGAAGTGCTCAACACGGACGCCGAAGGTCGGCTCATTCTCTGCGACGCGCTGACCTACGCAGCACGCTTCAAGCCTGCCGCGCTGGTCGATATTGCCACGCTCACGGGCGCCTGTGTGATCGCGCTGGGTGCAGTGCGTAGTGGTTTGTATGCGAATGATGAGACGCTCGCCGCGCAACTGAGCGCAGCCGGGGAGGCGGCGCTCGATCTGTGCTGGCGCATGCCGCTCGATGAGGAGTACGCGGAGGGGCTCAAGAGCAATTTCGCCGATGTCGCCAATGTTGCGGGTCGACCTGCGGGTTCGGTCACGGCCGCCAAATTTCTGCAACGCTTCGTGGGTGAATGGCCGTGGGCGCACCTGGACATTGCCGGCACTGCCTGGAAAAGCGGTACCGCCAAAGGTGCGACCGGGCGGCCCGTGGGGCTGCTGCTGCACTTTTTGTTGGGCCGGGCACAACAGGAGGCTCAGCAAGCGCCGGCCCCTGTCAAGGCAGCGTCGCGCTCGGCGCGTGCCAAATCTGGGCCGCGGATCTGATGCGCGCAAGCAAGGGGCTACGAAGGCTCCGGTGTGTATGACGGCGGTGGCGTTTCATTTCAATGTGCCCGACAAACTCGTCTATGCCTGTCGCTTCGCGCGCAAGGCCGTGCGCAGCGCTGCGCGGCTGGTGATCGTTGGGCCACCAGAAGTTCTCGCGCTACTGGACGACATGCTATGGCAACTCGCTCCGCAGGACTTCGTTGCGCACTGCCGCAGCGATGCGAGCGAGGAGTTGCTGCAGGCGTCACCCGTGGTGCTGGCGCCAAGCCCACACCTTGCGCCACACCGTGACGTACTTTTGAACCTGGGCAGTGACGTCCCTGTGGGCTTTGATGCCTTTGCGCGTCTCATCGAGGTCGTCAGCAGCGGTGACCCCGGCGATCGCCGCGACGCACGCGCCCGCTGGCGATATTACGCGGCACAGGGTTATGCGATAGAACGCCATGACCTGGTGATTGCTGGAGCCTCTTGATGTCTTTTGCCGCCAACCCCCCATCTTTTCCGCCTCGCTTCGTGCCCACCTTGACCGAGGTCGTTCCAGAGGCCGATGAAATGTCCCCCGCCCAGACGAATGCCTCTGCCCCGCAGTCCCTTTTGTTCGTGCAGGAGGAGGAAATCGTGCATCGTGTCCTGCAGCGGGTCGACATGGCATTGGAGCAGCGGCTGCGCGAGGCGATTGCGACCGTGGTGCACGAGCAGACACGTTCCCTGCTGCCCCGATTGCGCGAAGAGGTCGAATCCGTGTTGCGTCAAACGGTCTATGAAGCCGTGGCTGCGGAACTGGCGGAAGGTCGCGTTGAGCGCGGGTAAGGGAATTCCCTTGTCGCTTTGTACGCATTTGGGCTGACAAAGCGCACCAACTGGCCCATAAATTGCGTTATGTTCCGCGTGTTGAGATATAACCCCAGATTGTCCATTGGGCGGTGCTTCGCACCTACGCGGGCGCTGGAGGGCGCCTGCCGGTCATTTTGGTCGCGGCTTCGTCGTTCGTGACACCACCACGCACTCCTCAGCCGCAGCCAAACTGCCACGCCAGCCGCCTCGCCATCATCCCGCGTCCTGATGAACAATCTGGGATAAAAACGCTCTCAGCATTTCATCTTTACTGGAGAATTTCTATGCAACTGAAATGGAAACTTACGTTCATCGCTGGCTTGGCTGCCGTCGGCGCAGCCTCGGCACAGGAGCAGGTCATCAAGATCGGCCATGTGGCTCCGCTTTCCGGCCCGCAGGCGCATTACGGCAAGGACAACGAAAACGGCGCGCGCATGGCCATCGAGGACTTGAACGCGCGGGGCATGACCATTGGCGGCAAAAAAGTCAAGTTCGAACTGGTGCCCGAAGACGATGCGGCCGATCCGAAGCAGGGCACGGCGGTGGCACAAAAATTGTGCGATGCCAAGGTCGCCGGTGTAGTGGGCCACTTGAACTCCGGAACGACGATTCCTGCGGCCAAGATTTATAACGAATGCGGCATTCCGCACATCACGGGGTCTTCGACCAACCCCGCCCTGATGAAGCCGGGCTACAACACCTCGTTTCGCATCATCGCGAATGACAATGCTTTGGGTGCTGGGCTGGCCTCTTACGCGGCAGATACGCTCAAGCTCAAGACCGTGGCAATCGTCGATGACCGCACTGCCTATGGACAAGGGGTGGCCGAGGCTTTCAAAAAGACCGCTCTTGCCAAAGGGATGAAGGTCGTCGACGAAGAGTTCACGAACGACAAAGCGACGGACTTCATGGCCATTTTGACCGCCATCAAGTCCAAGAACCCGGACGCCATCTTTTTTGGCGGCATGGATCCCCAGGCGGGGCCGATGTTGCGCCAGATGGAGCAACTGGGTATGACCAAGACCAAGTTCTTCGGTGGCGATGGCGTTTGTACGACAGAAATCGCCAAGTTGTCCGCTGGCGCCAAGACGTTGGAAAACGTGGTTTGCGCTGAAGGGGGCACTTCGCTCGCCAAAATGCCTGGCGGTCTGGCCTGGAAGGCGCGCTACGATGCCAAGTTCCCTGGGCAGTACCAGATTTACAGCCCTTACACCTATGACGCGACCATGCTGTTCGCAGATGCCATGAAGCGCGCAAATTCTTGGGATCCCAAGGTCTACATTCCTTATCTGCTCAAGTCCAACTACCAAGGTGTCACAGCGACCATCGCGTTCGAACCCAACGGTGAACTCAAAAACCCTGCGATTTCTTTGTACTACTACAAAGACGGCAAGAAGACCCCGTTGAACTGATTGTCTGATCGTCTGATCGATTGATCGACGGATCTCCAAAAAACCTGCACCGCCCGTCTCGAACGGGGGTGCAGGTTTTTTATTGCTGCCCGGCACTGGTGTCGTCGAGGGGCGCAAACAAATCCCAGCAGGCGATGAACAATGCGGCGATGGTCGGGCCTATCACGAAGCCCGTGAGGCCAAAGAGCGCCATCCCCCCAAGTGTGGAAATCAGCACGACATAGTCGGGCATGCGCGTGTCTTTTCCGACCAGAACGGGGCGCAGCAAGTTGTCAATCAGCCCGATCACTCCCAGGCCGAATCCCGTCAGTACCAAACCTTGCCAGACGGCACCCGTGGCGAGGAAGTAAATGGCTACAGGCGCCCAGATCAATCCCGCGCCTATCGCCGGGAGCAGCGACAAGAAGGCCATGAGAACACCCCAGAGCACCGCCCCCTGGATGCCCAATGCCCAGAAAATGAACCCTCCAAGCGCACCTTGGCAGGCCGCGACAACGAGGTTGCCCTTGATGGTGGCGCGAATCACGGTGGTGAATTTGTCGGCCAATTGGCGCTTATGGTGGCGATCCAGGGGCACGGCATGGCTGATGCGATGCACCAATGTCGCGCCATCGCGCAGCAAGAAGAACAACAGGTACAGCATCACGCCAAAGCCTACGAAAAACTGCACCGTGTTTTGGCCTATGTTCAAGGCTTGCGTGGCGATGAATTGGCTGATTTGTCCGGCAGCGGAGGCCAGTCGTGCCTGCACTTCTGCGGCCGTGGCCAAATGAAAATGGTCCAGAAGTCTGGCCAGGGTGGGGGGTAAGGCGTCGATGATCTGTTGTAAATAGATGCCGAAATTGAGTTGCCCGGAATTCACACGTTGATAGACAGCGCTCGCTTCCTGGATCAATGAAAGGCCCACCAGCCCCACCGGGAAGATGACCCCGAGCAGACACAGCAGCAAGGTGGCAAGGGCAGCGAGGTTGTGCCGATTGGGCATCCGGCGTAACAACTTGCGGTGCAATGGCGAAAACAAAATCGCAAGCGCGCCGCCCCAAAAAATCGCCCCATGGAATTGCCACAAGATGGCGCCGAAAGCCAGCGTGACTGCGGTCAGCAAGAGGGCGAAGGTCTTGTTTTGCAAGGTCGGCGAGTTCATGCGCGGGCTTTTGCGAAGGAGAAAACGAGACACTGTAAGCGACTTGTCCCATTGCGGCGTGTGCAGGCGCTGTTGCCAAGGCTCCATGGTTTGCTGCGGGCCGTGGGCCGTCGGCCCTCGCAATGACGAGGAATGATCATGCCGCGTCCTGATGAACAATCCGGGTTTATGTTTCAGTGGCAAAATCCACCCTGCTACCGGCCCTTCCCCAGCCACAGTCGCATCCGCCAACCGGTTCAGCCGTGTCGCGGAAGGTTTCCCAACCAGCTAATGCCTCCCGCAGGGAGGCGGAGGTCAGCGCAATATGAGCGATTCGCCATCCGTTTATCAAGCCTTTCTGAGCAACACGTATCTTTTCGGCGGCAACGCGCCTTACGTCGAAGAGCTCTACGAAAAGTACCTCGTCAATCCGGCCAGCGTGCCGGAGAACTGGCGTGATTATTTCGATGCCCTGCAGCACGTGCCCGCCGTCGATGGCACCAACGCACGCGACATCCCGCACCTTCCCGTCATCAATGCCTTTGCCGAGCGCGCCAAACAAGGCGGCACCAAGGTCGTGGTGGCCAGCGCCGACGCCGAGATGGGGCGCAAGCGCACGGCGGTGCAGCAGCTGATCGCTGCGTACCGCAACGTAGGGCAGCGCTGGGCCGATCTCGACCCGCTCAAGCGCGCCGAGCGCCCTGACATCCCGGAGCTTGAGCCGTCGTTTTATGGCTTTACGGACGCCGACTTCGAAACGGTGTTCGACACCAGCAATACGTTTTTTGGCAAAGACAAGATGTCTTTGCGCGAATTGCTCAATGCGCTGCACGAAACCTACTGCGGTACGCTGGGGGCAGAGTTCATGCACACCACCAACCAGGCGCAAAAGCGTTGGTGGCAGCAAAAGCTCGAGAGCATCCGCAGCAAGCCGCAGTTCGATGCAGAAAAGAAAAAACACATCCTGCAGCGTCTGACGGCCGCGGAAGGTTTGGAGCGCTACCTGCACACCAAGTACGTGGGGCAAAAGCGCTTTTCGCTCGAGGGAGGTGAGAGTTTCATTCCGGCGATGGACGAGTTGATCCAGCAGGCCGGCATCAAGGGCGTGCAGGAAATCGTGATCGGCATGGCGCACCGCGGGCGTTTGAACGTGCTCGTCAACGTGCTGGGCAAAATGCCCGCAGACCTGTTCGCCGAGTTCGAGCACAAGGCACCCGAGGACTTGCCCGCAGGCGACGTGAAATACCACCAGGGCTTCAGCTCCGATGTGGCGACGCCGGGCGGTCCAGTGCATTTGTCGCTGGCCTTCAACCCATCGCACCTCGAAATCGTCAACCCCGTGGTCGAGGGTTCGGCGCGCGCGCGCATGGATCGCCGCGGCGATATCAAAGCGAGCCAAATGGAAGTGCTGCCCGTGCTGGTGCACGGAGATGCAGCTTTTGGTGGCCAAGGGGTGAATCAAGAGACTTTGGCACTCGCGCAAACGCGTGGTTACACCACGGGCGGTACGGTGCATATCGTCATCAACAACCAGATCGGCTTTACCACTTCCGATCCGCGCGACATGCGCTCGACTGTGTACTGCACGGACATCGTGAAAATGGTCGAGGCGCCGGTGTTGCACGTGAATGGGGACGACCCTGAAGCCGTCGTGCTCGCTTCCCAGCTTGCGCTCGAGTTTCGCATGGAGTTCCACCAAGACGTGGTGGTGGACATCACTTGCTTTCGCCGGCTGGGCCACAACGAGCAAGACACGCCCAGCATCACGCAGCCTTTGATGTACAAGCGCATCGCGGCCCATCCCGGCACGCGCAAGCTCTATGCGGACAAGCTCGCCGCGCAAGGGCTAGGCGACACGCTCGGCGATGAGCTTGCCCGTGCCTACCGCAGTGCACTCGAAGAAGGCAAGCATCCTGTGGCGCCGGTGATCGCCAATGTGCAGCGCAAATATGCGGTGGACTGGTCGCGCTTTCTCGGCCAGAAGTGGACGGATGCCTGCGACACGACGATCCCGCTTTCCGAGTGGAAACGTTTGGCTGAGCGCCTGACGACCTTGCCCGACAGCATCACGCCGCACCCCTTGGTCAAGAAGGTCTATGACGACCGCGCTGCGATGGGCCGTGGCGAAATCCCCGTCGACTGGGGCATGGGCGAGCACATGGCTTTTGCCTCGCTCGTGGCGAGCGGCTACCCCGTGCGCCTTTCCGGCGAGGACAGCGGCCGCGGCACGTTCTCGCACCGCCATGCCGTGATCCATGACCAGAACCGCGAACGTTGGGATGCGGGAACCTATGTGCCGCTCAACCATGTGGCCGACAATCAGGCGCCCTTCGTCGTCATCGACTCCATCCTGTCCGAGGAAGCCGTGCTCGCCTTCGAGTACGGCTATGCGTCGAACGATCCGAATTCGCTCGTGATCTGGGAGGCTCAATTCGGCGACTTCGCGAATGGCGCGCAGGTGGTGATCGACCAGTTCATCGCTTCGGGCGAGGTCAAATGGGGGCGCCTCAACGGGGTTACGTTGATGCTGCCGCATGGCTACGAAGGGCAGGGCCCCGAACACAGCTCAGCGCGCGTCGAGCGCTTCATGCAGCTGGCTGCGGATACCAACATGCAGCTCGTGCAGCCGACCACGGCGAGCCAAATTTTCCACGTATTGCGGCGGCAAATGCTGCGCGATCTGCGCAAGCCTTTGATTTTGTTTACACCAAAGTCGCTGCTGCGCCGCAAGGAAGCTACTTCGCCTTTGTCCGAGTTCACGAAGGGCGGTTTTCAAACCATCATTGGCGAGCAGGACGAGGGCGTGCTCAAGAAAGCCGCCAAGGTCAAGCGGGTGATCGCCTGTTCGGGCAAGGTCTACTATGACCTCGTGCAAAAACGTGCCGAAAAAGGCGCCGACGATGTGGCCATCGTGCGCGTCGAGCAGCTCTACCCGTTCCCGCACCGCGCCTTTGCCGCCGAGCTCAAGAAGTACCCCGCGGCCACGGACCTCGTCTGGTGTCAAGACGAGCCGCAAAACCAGGGTGCCTGGTTCTTCGTGCAGCACTACATCCACGAGAACATGCTCGACGGTCAACGACTCGGCTATGCGGGCCGCGCAGCCTCGGCCTCGCCGGCGGTCGGTTACGCGCATTTGCACCAGGAGCAGCAAAAAGCCTTGGTCGAAGCCGCTTTCGCCAAGCTCAAGGGTTTTGTCCTGACCAAATGACAAGGCCATAAACCCCCTCAGAACAAAACCCTTTACGAAAGAATTCTCATGGCTATCGTAGAAGTCAAAGTCCCGCAACTGTCGGAATCCGTGGCCGAGGCCACGCTGTTGAATTGGAAGAAAAAAGTCGGTGACCCCGTGACAGAGGACGAGATCCTCATCGAGATCGAAACCGACAAGGTGGTGCTCGAAGTGCCGGCACCAGCCTCGGGCGTGCTCACGGAAATCGTCGTCGGCGATGGTGGTACCGTGGTGTCGGATCAGGTGATCGCAAAGATCGACACCGAAGGCGTTGCCGGCGCACAGGCCGCCGCTTCTGTGCCCGCGAGTCCTGCCACGGCCGCAGCGCCCGCCGCGGCGGCGGCGCCAGCACCGACACCGGCATCCGGTGCGAAAGCGGGTGTGGCCATGCCTGCTGCGGCCAAATTGATGGCGGAGCAGCAACTGTCTGCTGCAGCCGTCACCGGAACCGGCAAAGATGGGCGCATCACCAAGGGCGACGTGCTTGGCGCCCTCGCTACGGGTGCTGCCAAACCGGCTGCCCCCAGCATCCCGACGGGTGTCAAGCCGCCCACGCTGCCCGCCGTGGCGGCGCCTGTGCCTGCGCCGAATCTGGGCGATCGCCCCGAGCAGCGCGTGCCCATGAGCCGGCTGCGCGCGCGCATCGCCGAGCGCCTGCTGCAATCGCAGGCCACCAACGCCATCCTCACGACCTTCAACGAGGTCAACATGGCCCCGGTGATGGAGATGCGCAAGAAGTTCCAGGAAAAGTTCGAGAAGGAGCACGGCGTCAAGCTTGGCTTCATGAGCTTTTTCGTCAAGGCGGCCGTGCATGCGCTCAAAAAATATCCGATCCTCAATGCATCGGTCGATGGCAACGACATCATCTACCACGGCTACTTCGACATTGGTATCGCCGTGGGCAGCCCGCGTGGCCTGGTGGTGCCCATTTTGCGCAACGCCGACCAGATGAGCTTTGCCGAGATCGAAAAGAAAATCGCCGAATTCGGACAAAAAGCCAAGGACGGCAAGCTTGGGCTCGAGGAGCTCACGGGTGGCACCTTTTCGATCTCCAACGGTGGCGTGTTCGGCTCCATGCTCTCTACGCCCATCATCAACCCGCCGCAGTCGGCCATTCTCGGCGTGCACGCGACCAAGGAGCGCGCCGTGGTCGAAAACGGCCAGATCGTGATCCGTCCGATCAACTTCCTCGCCATGTCGTATGACCACCGCATCATCGACGGTCGTGAGGCCGTGCTCGGTTTGGTCGCAATGAAGGAGGCGCTCGAAGACCCCGCGCGCCTGCTGTTTGACATCTGAGCCATCTGTATGCCCACCGTGCAGCAGGCTTTTGCCGGTGCTGCTGCGCGTGGGTTTTTCGTTCACCGAACCAGAGAATTTCCCATGTCCAAATCATTCGATGTCGTCGTCATCGGCGCAGGCCCCGGCGGCTACATTGCGGCCATACGCGCCGCGCAGTTGGGCTTCAACGTGGCCTGTATCGATGCGTGGAAAAACGCCAGTGGCGGCCCCGCGCCGGGCGGCACCTGCACCAATGTCGGCTGCATTCCTTCGAAGGCGCTGCTGCAGTCCTCGGAGTATTTCGAGCATGCCAAGCTCCATTTTTCAGAGCACGGTATCAGCGCGAGCAATGTGAAGATCGACGTTCCGAAAATGATCGGACGCAAGGATGCGGTCGTGAAGCAGAACAACGACGGCATCCTCTACCTGTTCAAGAAGAACAAGGTCAGCTTTTTTCACGGCCAGGGCTCGTTCGTTGGGGCGACCGAATCCGGTTACGAAATCAAGGTGTCGGGTGCTACCGAAGAAACCCTTCTCGGCAAGCAGGTCATCGTCGCCACGGGGTCCAGCCCGCGCGCTTTGCCTGGCGTGCCTTTCGACGAGGAACTCGTGCTGTCCAACGACGGTGCGCTGCGCATGGGGGCGGTACCCAAGCGGCTCGGGCTGATCGGCTCTGGCGTGATCGGCCTTGAGATGGGCTCGGTGTGGCGCCGGCTCGGTGCCGAGGTCACCATCCTTGAAGCGCTGCCGACCTTTTTGGGTGCGGCCGACGAGCAGATCGCCAAGGAGGCGAAAAAAGCCTTCGACAAACAGGGCCTCAAGATTGCGCTTGGCGTCAAGGTCGATGAGGTCAAGAAGACCGGCAGGGGGGCGAAAGCCGCGCTCACCATCGCCTACACCGACGCCCAAGGCGCGGCGCAAACGCTCGAGGTGGACAAGCTCATCGTCTCGATCGGGCGTGTGCCGCATACCGCGGGGCTCAACGCCGAGGCCGTGGGCCTGCAGCTCGACGAGCGCGGCGCCATCGTCGTCGATGCCGATTGCAAAACCAACCTGCCCGGCGTGTGGGCCGTGGGCGATGTGGTGCGCGGCCCCATGCTGGCGCACAAGGCCGAGGAAGAGGGCGTGGCCGTGGCCGAGCGCATCGCGGGTCAGCATGGGCATGTCAACTTTGGCACCATCCCGTGGGTGATCTACACCAGCCCCGAAATCGCCTGGGTCGGGCGCACCGAGCAGCAGCTCAAGGCCGACGGCGTGCGCTACAAGGCGGGCACCTTCCCGTTCCTTGCGAATGGCCGTGCGCGTGCGCTCGGCGACACCACGGGCATGGTGAAGATGCTGGCCGATGCCGACACCGACGAAATCCTGGGCGTGCACATCATCGGCCCCATGGCGAGCGAGCTCATCGCCGAGGCTGTGGTGGCGATGGAGTTCAAGGCCAGCAGCGAGGACATCGCGCGCATCTGCCACGCGCACCCGAGCCTGAGCGAGGCCACCAAGGAGGCCGCGCTCGCGGTGGACAAGCGCACGCTCAACTTCTGAAATTCATAGAGAAATTGGCCTTTAGCGCTTATGTATCAAGCGCTAGCAGCTATTCTTTTCATAGAAATCCAACGTGAACGTCAAAGAGGCCTACTACGCCGCACTCGCTGCTAAAGGCTTTCACAGCGATCCGGCGCAGCTGCGGGCCGTGCAGGCGCTGCAGCGTTGCGCCGACGAATGGGCCAGCTACAAAGCGCGGCGCTCGAACGCGCTCAAAAAGCTCATCAACCGTCCCGAGGTGCCGCGCGGCGTGTATATGTACGGCGGCGTGGGGCGTGGCAAAAGCTTTCTGATGGACTGCTTTTTCCAGGCGGTGCCGATCAAGCGCAAGGTGCGCCTGCACTTCCACGAGTTCATGCGCGAGGTGCACCGCGAGCTTGCCGCGCTGCAAGGCACGGTCGATCCGCTCGACGCGCTCGGGGCGCGCATCGCCAAGCGCTACAAGCTCATCTGCTTCGATGAGTTCCATGTCGCCGACATCACCGACGCGATGATCCTGCACCGCCTGCTCGTGGCTTTGTTCGACAACGGCGTGGGTTTCGTCACCACGTCCAACTTCGCGCCCGACGATCTGTACCCGAACGGTCTGCACCGCGACCGCATCCTGCCCGCGATCGCACTGCTCAAGGAAAAGCTCGAGGTCGTGAACGTGGACAACGGCACCGACTACCGGCGGCGCACGCTCGAGCAGGTGCAGCTGTACCACATGCCGCTCGGTCCACAGGCGGATGCGGCGATGAACCAGGCTTTCGAGCAGCTTGCCGAAGGCCCGGACGAAGATCCGCTGCTGCACATCGAGGGGCGCGAATTGCGCGCACGGCGCCGCTCGGGCGGGGTGGTGTGGTTCGACTTTCGCACGCTGTGCGACGGGCCGCGCTCGCAAAACGACTACCTCGAAATCGCCACGCGCTTTCACACGGTACTGCTGTCCGACGTGCCGGCGATGAGCGCGAGCATGGCTTCCGCGGCGCGGCGCTTTACGCTGCTCATCGATGTGTTGTACGACCGGCGCGTCAAGCTGATCCTCTCGGCCGCGGTGCCGCCTGAGCAGCTCTACACCGAAGGGCCGCTCGCGCATGAATTTCCGCGCACGGTGTCGCGGCTGCACGAGATGCAGTCCAAAGAATACCTGGCGCTCGAGCGCCGCAGCGTAGATACGGGGTTGACATGAGTGCATTGCGCCATACTGGACTGGGAGCGCGCCTGCTGGCATTGGTGCTCTGTGCAAGCGTAGCGGCTGCATATGCTCAGCCCGCTGCAGACTCCGATGCACCTGAAGATGGCATCCGGGCCGAACGTTCCCACATCCAACAGCAACGCGCGGCGATCGCACAGCAGCGCGCGCGTGAAGAAAAGGCGTGCTACCAGCGCTTTGCCGTCGAGGATTGTCTGCGGGACGCGCGCAAGCGTGCACGCCAGGCCGAGGCGCCGTTGCGACAGCGCGAACTTGAACTCAACGACCTCGAGCGCAAGCGCAAGGCTGCAGAACGCCTGCGCGAGATCGAGAAAAAGCAAAGCGACGCAGCCAAGCCCCCGCCCGCAGGGCAGGGTACGGTGCGCAAAAAGCCCGATCCGGCCGCACAACAGCAGCAGCGCGCGCGCGATGCCGAACACCGCGCGCAGGACGCCCGAGCACACCAGCAAAGCCAGGCCGCACAGCAAGAGCGCCGTGCGCGCGCCGATACCGAGCAAGTCCCGCGCGAGCGGGCGCGCTACGCCGAAAAACAGCGCGACGCGCAGGAACACCGGGCACGCCTCGAAAAGAAGCGCGCCGAAAATGCCGCCGCCGGGCACAAATCTGCCGCCCCCTTGCCGCCGGCCCCGTAGCGTATGCTGCGTTATACGGCGCTTGCGTGGCTTGGCGACGCAGCCTCTATCTTGACCACGGCGAGACAAAGATTGTCTCCGCTGCCCTGGGCGCGGGCGCGGGCTTTTTCGATCAGAAATTCGCTGGCTTCGCGTGGCGTGAGCGCGTCAACGACCGCCGCGAGTTCCGCCGAGGTGAAGTAATGCCAGAGCCCGTCGCTGCAAGCGAGGAGCACATCCCCCGGCTGCAGGTTTTCGATGGTGTGCAGGGCTGCAGGCGGGTCGCTGTCCGTACCAAGGCAGCCCAGAAGAATATTGGCGCGTGGATGGTTTTGCGCTTCGGCTTCGGTCAGTTCGCCTCGATCGACCAGCGCCTGCACATAAGAATGGTCCTTGGTGCGAAAGAGCAGGCGACCGTTGCGAAAATGGTAGAGACGCGAATCCCCGGAGTGCACCCAGTGACAGGTGCCGCTGGGGTTGATCAAAAAGGCCGCGAGCGTACTGTGGGGCTCTTCTTCGGCCGAGAGTGCAGTGAGGCGGATGACGATGTGCGCTTCGGTGACGATGTTTTCGAGAAATTCTGCAGGATCGTCAACCTGTGGGGCGTAGCGCTCAAAGCGCTGGCGGGCCGTCAGCAGCACCTGATCCGATGCTTTGCGGCCGCCACTGCGGCCCCCCATGCCATCGGCAACGACGGCAAGAACACAGCCTTTGTGATGGGGATGCGCCAGTAGCGCTACCTGATCTTGCTGGTATTCACGGTCGCCCTTGTGAATGCCGGTGGCGCCAACAAGACGAAAGGCACGCTTCATGGGCGCATGCGGGTGCAAAACCGCGGGGCTTTGCACAGAGCGAACTCCGGCGCCCGCATCACCACAACTTCCACCAGGGGTTGGACTTGGGCTTGAGGCCCTGGCTCAGATAGATGCTTTGTGGAAATGAGGCTTCCAGCACGCGGCGCGTGTCGTCGCGCAATTGCGTCATGCCCAGCGCATCGTAAGACTGCATGAGGATATAGAGGGCTTCCTCGAGCGCAGGCACGTCTTTGTATTCGGCCAAGGCAGCCTGCGCCCGGTTGATGGCCGCGACGTAGGCACCGCGTTTGTAGTAGTAACGCGCAACGTGTACCTCGTACTGGGCCAGAGCGTTCACGATATACACCATGCGCTGGCGCGCATCGGGGGCGTATTTGGAGTCCGGAAAGCGCGTCACCAATTCACGAAAAGCCTCGAAAGAATCTTTGGCGGCTTTTTGGTCGCGCTCGGAAAGATCCTGGCGCGAGATCCATGAAAACAGGCCGAGATCATCGTTGAAATTGATGATGCCTTTGAGGTAGAGCGCATAGTCGAGCGCGGGACTTGCTGGATGCAGCTTCATGAAGCGATCCAGCGTTGCAATGGCTTGGGCCTTTTCACCGTTTTTGTACTGGGCGTAAGCCTTTTCGAGTTGGGCTTGCTGCGCCAGCGGTGTGCCTGCTGCACGACCTTCGAGTTTTTCGTAAAGATCGATGGCCTTGTCAAAAGCGCCACCGTTCATTTCATCTTTGGCCTCAGAATAGATACGGTTCGGACTCCAGCCTGCTGTGGGGTCGGCGGGAGTGCTGGAGCAGGCGGTCAGAATGCCGCAAGCCAGAAAGACAATAACAAAAGGCGAGATAGGGCGCAGCATCGCAGGTAACTTTCAGACAAAAACGCGCAAGCGAGCCAAAGGCGCGGACTTCTTGAGCGTCGCGGGGATTGTAGCGGGGGATGTGCAAACAGGAGACAGCAAACAGGAGGCTGGCAAGAGACGAGGAGGCTTTGCGCACCACGATGGGGGATGGGTCTTGCGATGCCAAGGAAAAGCTGGAAGGAAAAGCCGGACTTGGCCGTGGTAGAATATACGGCTCTGCAAAAAAGACAGGCAGAGATTCTTTCGAAATTTCAGAAGAGGTTCCCATGTACGCGGTCATAAAAACCGGTGGCAAGCAGTATCGCGTTGCCCCCGGCGAGAAGATCAAAGTAGAACAGATTGCTGCGGACGTAGGCCAGGATATCGTGATCGACCAGGTTCTGGCCGTCGGAAACGGCGCCGAGCTCAAGGTGGGCACTCCCCTGGTGTCCGGCGCGACGGTCACGGCCACCGTGGTGGCGCATGGCAAGCACGACAAGGTGCGCATTTTCAAGATGCGTCGGCGCAAGCATTACCAAAAACGCCAAGGCCACCGCCAGCAGTTCACCGAGCTGCGCATCGGTGCAATTTCCGTTTGAGGAGCGAATGTCATGGCACAGAAAAAAGGCGGCGGCTCTACGCGTAACGGGCGTGATTCCAAGCCCAAGATGTTGGGTGTGAAGGCCTTCGGTGGTCAGGCAGTTAGTGCAGGCTCGATCATCGTGCGCCAGCGCGGCACGCGCTTTCACGCCGGCACGAACGTGGCAGTCGGGCGCGACCATACCCTGTTTGCACTGGTTGATGGTCAGGTGTCCTTCGGCACCAAGGGTGCTCTGTCCAAGCAGACGGTCAGCGTGATTCCCGTGGCAGCGGCGGCCTGAGTACGGGCTTTTCCTGCTGTCATCGGCAAAGCCCCGCTTGGTCGGGGCTTTCGCATTTTCGGCGCGTTGTTTCGGCGCCTCGTTTGCTGCGGCGAATGACTTGTAATTTGCGGTTTGGGCAGCAGTTTGATGGTTCTTGCTGCAGCAAGGCATTTGCCTGCGGCGTGGTTTTTGCACTTGCGTACACTAGTGTAGTGTTCGACGCTATCTGCGACATAAAACCGCGTCTTTTCGGCCTGGGCCGCGTTGCAAATCCTCGCGATACCACCCGGTATCGCTGCGGTTTGCGCCTTACCCAGACCAAAAATCCATCGGTTTTATTGGTCGCATCAAGCATCAAACACTACACTAGATTCCCATGAAGTTCGTCGATGAAGCCTCTATTGACGTTGCCGCCGGCGACGGCGGTAACGGCTGCGTGTCGTTCCGGCACGAGAAATTCAAGGAGTTCGGTGGCCCGAACGGTGGCGATGGCGGGCGCGGCGGGCATGTCTATGCGCTTGCCGATCCCAACCTGAACACCCTCGTCGATTTTCGCTACACGCGCCGTTTCGAAGCCAAGCGTGGTGAGCACGGCATGGGCTCGGACATGTTCGGCGCGGCCGGCGACGACATCACGCTGAAGATGCCCGTGGGCACCATCATCAGCGACGCCGAAACTGGCGAAGTGCTGCACGAGCTGCTCACGCCGGGGGAGAGGGTGCTGCTCGCCAAAGGGGGCGATGGCGGCTTTGGCAACCTGCGCTTCAAAAGCGCCGTGAACCGCGCGCCGCGGCAGAAAACGCCGGGCTGGCCAGGCGAGAGGAAGAGCCTCAAGCTCGAACTCAAGGTGCTGGCCGACGTGGGGCTGCTTGGCATGCCCAACGCGGGCAAATCGACCCTGATTGCCGCGGTTTCGAACGCGCGCCCCAAGATCGCCGACTATCCGTTCACGACCCTGCACCCCAACCTCGGCGTGGTGCGCGTGGGGCCGGAGCAGAGCTTCGTGATCGCCGACATTCCAGGGCTGATCGAAGGCGCGTCCGAAGGCGCGGGGCTGGGGCACCAATTCCTGCGCCATCTGCAGCGCACGCGCTTGCTGCTGCACGTCGTCGATCTGGCGCCGTTCGACCCCGAAGTCGATCCGGTGGCGCAGGCCAAGGCGATCGCGGCCGAGCTCAAAAAATACGACCCCAAGCTGTACGCCAAACCGCGCTGGCTGGTGCTCAACAAGCTCGACATGGTGCCGGCCGAAGAGCGCGCCGCGCGCGTCAAGGACTTCGTCAAACGCATGCGCTGGAAGGGGCCGGTGTTCGAGATTTCGGCGCTCACGCGCGAAGGCTGCGAGCCCTTGATGCAGGCCATCTACCAGCACGTGCAGGCCGAGCAAAAAGCCGAAAATGCGCAGCCAGAGCGTGATCCGCGCTTCGAGGTGGATGCGGCAGCGCATTCCGATGAGTCCTAAATCAATAGCTGCTAGCGCCCATATATAGAGCGTTAAAGCCCAAAAACAGTAAAAATGGCTGCGAATGTATTGCGCGACGCCCGGCGCTGGGTGGTCAAGGTGGGCTCGAGCCTGGTCACCAATGAAGGCCGCGGCCTCGACGAGGCGGCGATGGGTGAATGGAGCCGCCAGCTCGCAGCGCTGGTGCGCGGCGCAGACGGCGTGCGCCGCGAGGTGGTGCTGGTGTCTAGCGGCGCCATTGCCGAAGGCATGAAGCGTCTGGGCTGGAGCGCGCGCCCGAAACTGGTGCACGAACTACAGGCCGCGGCCGCCGTGGGCCAGATGGGCCTCGCGCAAATGTACGAAACCAAGCTGCGTGAGCAGGGCGTGGGCAGCGCGCAGGTCTTGCTCACGCACGCCGACCTGGCCGACCGCGAGCGCTACCTGAATGCGCGCTCCACCCTGCTGACGCTGCTGCGTCTGGGCGTGGTTCCGGTCATCAACGAAAACGACACCGTCGTCAACGACGAGATCAAATTCGGCGACAACGACACCTTGGGCGCGCTCGTGGCGAACCTGATCGAAGCCGACGTGCTCGTGATCCTCACCGACCAGAAAGGGCTCTACACCGCCGACCCGCGCCGCGACCCTGCGGCGCAGTTCGTGCACGAGGCGCAGGCGGGCGACCCGGCCCTCGAGGCCATGGCCGGCGGCGCGGGCTCGAGCATAGGCAAGGGCGGCATGATCACGAAAATCCTCGCGGCCAAGCGCGCGGCAGGTTCGGGCGCTTCCACCGTGATCGCCTGGGGACGCGAGCCCGACGTGCTGCTGCGTCTGGCGCAGGGCGAGCCCATAGGCACCTTGCTCTTGGCTCAGACGCCGAAACTGCAGGCGCGCAAGCAGTGGATGGCCGACCACCTGCAGCTGCGCGGCGCGGTGACCGTGGACGCGGGCGCCGCGGCCAAGCTGCGCGCCGAGGGCAAAAGCCTGCTGCCGATCGGCATGACCGCGGTGGAGGGCGATTTTTCACGCGGTGACGTGATCGCCGTGCGCGACCCCGAAGGGCGCGAAATCGCGCGCGGCCTCGCAAATTACGCGAGTGCCGAGGCGCGCTTGCTGTGCCGCAAGCCCTCGTCCGAATTCGAAAAGCTGCTGGGCTACCAGGCCGAGCCGGAAATGGTGCACCGCGACAACCTGGTGCTGACGGCGGGCTGAGTTTTGTGTGACGGTCCCGCGCCAGTCCGATGGGCGGGGCCGGGTTGGTCAGCCGGTAGTCTTGACCACCTGCAGGCTGGCCGGCGCACATGGCACCGTGGGAGCTGCAACGCTCTTTTGCGGGTCTGGGTCGAAGCTTGCGCCCGGCGGAAGCTCCACGTCCGGGCTGACCAGCAAAGAGCCCATGCGGGGCATGGAATCGGTGCGCGCTGCGAAACCGCCGCCCTGCCGCTCGGCCATGTCGCGAGGGCCGCGCATGTTGCTGCGCAGATAGCGGCTGCGTTGCTGCTCGCTGCGTGGCAGGTAACGCGCGAGTTCGGTCAGCGCCATTTCATAGACGCCGCGCTTGAACTCCACCACCACGTCCAGCGGCACCCAGTAGTCGTTCCAACGCCAGGCGTCGAACTCCGGATGGTCGGTGGCACGCAGGTTCAAGTCCCAGTCGTGGCCCAGCAGTTGCAGTAAATACCAGATCTGTTTCTGGCCCCTGTAGTGTCCGCGCGATTCGCGGCGGATGTACCGGTCAGGCACCTCGTAGCGCAACCAGTCCCGCGTGCGGGCCACCAGGCGCACATGCTGCGGGCGCAGACCCACCTCTTCGTGCAATTCGCGGTACATGGCCTGCTCGGGGCTTTCGCCCCGGTCTATGCCGCCCTGCGGGAATTGCCAGCTGTGGGTGCGTATGCGTTTGCCCCAGAACACCTGGTTTTTTTGGTTGAGCAGGATGATGCCGACGTTCGGCCGAAAGCCGTCCCGGTCAAGCATAATCAAACCCCAAAATTTTTTGAACTGTGTCCATTATGCACAGCGCCCCGCGCGCGGCAAGAGGACGGGTCTGAACAGACTGAAATCCCGCTCGATGAAAGCCTCTCAATTTTTCATTTCTACCCTCAAAGAAGCCCCGGCCGACGCCGAAGTGGTGAGCCACAAGCTCATGCTGCGCGCCGGTCTCATCAAAAAGCTGAGCGCCGGCATTTACAACTACATGCCCATGGGTTTGCGCGTGATCCGCAAGGTCGAGGCCATCGTGCGCGAAGAGATGAACCGCGCGGGCGCCGTGGAGCTATGCATGCCCATCGTGCAGCCGGCAGAGCTGTGGCAGGAGACGGGGCGCTTCGATGCCATGGGCCCCGAATTGCTGCGCATCAAGGACCGCCACGGGCGCGACTATGTCGTACAGCCCACGAGCGAAGAGGTGGTGACCGACATCGCGCGCCAGGAACTGCACAGCTACAAGCAGCTGCCCAAGAATTTTTACCAGATCCAGACCAAGTTCCGCGACGAGCGCCGGCCGCGTTTCGGACTCATGCGTGGGCGCGAGTTCATCATGAAGGACGCCTACAGCTTCGACCGCGACCCGGCGGGCGCGCAGGCCAGCTACCAGGCCATGGCGCAGGCGTACCGGCGCATCTTTGACCGTTTCGGCCTGCGCTACCGCGCCGTGGCGGCGGACAGCGGTGCCATTGGCGGGGACTTGAGCGAGGAATTCCAGGTGATTGCCGCGACCGGCGAGGACGCCATCGTCTACTGCCCGCAGAGCGACTACGCCGCCAACATGGAAAAGGCCGAGGCGCTCGCGCCGCAAGGCCCGCGCCCTGCGGCCACCCAGCCGCTGCAAAAAGTGCCCACGCCCGGCAAGAGCACCTGCGCCGAAGTGGCCGAACTGCTCGGCGTGCCCCTGGCGAGCACAGTGAAGTCGCTCGTGCTGGCCACCGACCGCACGAGTGAGGCGGGCGACATCATCGACACGCAGATCTGGCTGCTGCTGCTGCGCGGCGACCACGACATGAACGAGGTCAAGGTCGGCAAGGTGCCGGGGCTGGATCAGGGCTTTCGCTTTGCCACGCAGTCCGAGATCGAAGCACACTTCGGCTGCAAGCCCGGCTACCTGGGCCCGATCGGTTTGCAAAAGCCGGTGAAAGTGGTGGCGGATCGGGAGGTGGCGCTGATGGCCGACTGGATCTGCGGCGCGAACGAAGAGGACCACCACCTGCGCGGCGTGAATTGGGTGCGCGACCTGCCGGAACCCGACGCCGTAGCCGATCTGCGCAACGTGGTCGCGGGCGACCGCTCGCCCGACGGCAAAGGCGAGCTCGCGATCGAGCGCGGCATCGAGGTTGGTCATGTGTTTTACCTCGGAACCAAATACAGTCGTGCGATGAATGCTACGTTTTTGGATGAAAACGGCAAGCCACGGCATTTCGAAATGGGCTGCTACGGCATAGGCATCACGCGCTTGCCGGCTGCGGCCATCGAGCAAAACCACGACGAGCGCGGCATCATCTGGCCCGACGCCATCGCGCCGTTCACGGTGGTGATCTGCCCCATCGGCATGGAGCGCAGCGAGGCCGTGCGCGCTGCGGCAGAAAAGCTCTATGCCGACCTGTGCGCTGCGGGGATCGACGTGATCCTCGACGACCGCAGCGAGCGCCCGGGCGCGATGTTTGCCGACTGGGAGCTGATCGGCGTGCCGCACCGCATCGTGCTGTCCGAGCGGGGCTTGAAGGAGGCGCAGGTCGAATACCAGCACCGCCGCGAAACGGCGGCTGTCAAAGTTGCGCTCGCGGACATCCTGGCCCACCTGCAGGGCCGCATGGGGGCATGACGGTATGGGCATGCGGCGCACAGAGATGGTTGGGGCCCCGGGCATGTCGCGGCGTGCCTGCCTGGCGGCTTTGGGGACGCCCGCCGTCTGGCTGGCAGTGCCGACCGCAGCGCATGCAGGCGGACAGGTCGAGGAGCCGCTCGCGGACTCGGTGCGCACGGCGTTGCACCTGGCCGTGAGCAACGCGGCGCCGCCCGAGCCCGAATTTGCCAGCACCGATGCGCGCATTCGCTACCTGCGCTGGCTGGGCACCATGAGCGACCGCCTGCGCAGCCGCCTGCCGCAATGGGAGCAGCGGCGCGACTTTCTGCAGACCGTGTGGTACGAGTCCCGACGCGCGGGGCTGGACGTGTCGCTGGTGCTTGGTTTGATCCAGGTCGAGAGCGGCTTTCGCAAGTACGCCGTCTCCAGCGTCGGAGCGCGCGGCTACATGCAGGTCATGCCGTTCTGGGCGCGTCTGATCGGCGACGGCGACGCGGGCAAGCTGTTTCATATGCAGACCAATCTGCGCTTTGGCTGCGTGATCCTGCGCCACTACCTCGAGCGCGAGCGCGGCGATCTCTTTTTAGCCCTGGGCCGCTACAACGGCAGCCGCGGCCAGGCGCCGTACCCGATGGCGGTGCTGGGCGCGCAGCGCAAGTGGGTGTTCGAAGACCGCATGTACGCGGCGGCCTGACACCGCAAAAGGCCGTTGTGAACGGCTACGCCACTTTTTTGTTCGCCGCCCGCAGCGCGGCAGCGTTCACTGCACGAAGCCGATGCGGCTGCGGCCTGCGGCGGCCTTGGGCAGATCGGCGACCTGCATGCTCGCGCGCCGCTCCAGCCGTGCGTTGCCAAAGCCTGTCATGAGTGCGCGGCGCATCTCGCGCGGCGGCATCTGCGCGAGCACATCGAGCACGTCATCGAGCGGCTCGGGGTCGAGCAGGCGGCCCCAATCGTGCCCGGCGCGAATGCTTTGGTAGAGATTGCGCGCGATCGTGCGGGCTTGGTCGAGCGTGGGCGCATCGACCTCGAACACGTTCATGCGGTTCAGGATGGGGTCGGGGATGCTGCGGCTGTCGTTGGCCGTGGTAATCCAGATGACCTGGCTCGCGTCTATGGCGACTTCGGCGAATTCGTCGGTGAAGCTCTGCGCCGTGTCGTGCTCGAGCAGGCTGTAGAGCGCACCCAGCGGGTCGTACTGCGCGTCGCCGCTCGCTTTGTCGATTTCGTCGACGACGATCACGGGGTTGGCGTATTCCCCCTCGACCAGCGCCTCGAACACCTTGCCCGGGCGCGCACCGCGCCACTGCGACGAGGCGCCCGAGAGCAGCCAGCCCGCCGTCATGGAGCTCATGGGCAGCAGGTTCATGCCCGTGCCGAGCAACTCGGCGAGCTGGCGCGCGAAATGGGTCTTGCCTATGCCGGGCGGGCCCAGCAGCAGCATGGGCGTGACTTCAAGGCCGTCGCTGCTGTCCTGCGCAAGCGCCACATGGCGCTTCACGTCGTCGAGCACGGCGCTGAAGTTGGGCAGTGCCTCGTACAGCCCAGCCATGTCGGGCACGCCCGCGGGCTTGACCTGGAAGCGCTCGGGGCCGCGCTCGAGCATGCGTTCATAGACGCTGCGCAGGTTGTCGTAGTCGCGCTGGTTGCCCGCTTCCTGCAGCCGCGCGAGCTTGCGCTCGACCTCGGCGGGGGAAAACACGTGGCGTATCTGCGCCACGGGTAAACGCAAAGGAGAAGGAGGGACAAGGCTATGCTCGTTCATCATGTGCTCCTGACGGCTATATCACAGCGTTATTGAAGCACAGAACATGCCCGCTTTGCATGCGGGAAAACCGCAGGCACCTGGCTATGGCCCCATGTACCCTGTCTCCAGGGCCACGGCCCAGTCGGCAAAGCCGCGGCTGCGCGCCAGTTGCGCCATGGGGCGGTGGTCGTAGGGCACGCTGATGAGTGCGACGCTCCAACCTCGTGCGGTGCGCTCGGCGAGGGCGTAGCGTGCGTCGGGCGAGCCGGTTTCGATGCGATGCAGACAGGGGCTGTCGTCCTCGAACGCGGGCAGGCCCACGCTGCCGGGGTTGACGATCCATTGCCCTGCCGCGGTGCGCACCGCGCGCGGTAAATGCGTATGGCCGCAGGCGACGAATGCGGCGCGCTCTGCGCCCAGCCGCTGCGCGATTTCGCTCGGGCTGGCGAGCCGCACGGCGCCGCCGGGCAGCACGGTTTCGAGCAGGTAGCTGCAGTTGTGCTGTGGTGTGGCGTGGCAGAAGAACAGGTCGGCTTCGCGCAGCGTTGCGGGCAACGTGCGCAGCCAGGCGAGCTCTTGCGCGCCGAGCTGCGCATGGGCGCAGGCGTCGGGCGGGGCGAGCTGCGCCGGGCTTTGTTCGATCAGGTTGCGGTCGTGGTTGCCGGCCACCGCGGGCCAGCCTTGGGCCTGCAGGAACTGCGCCGTCTCGCGCGCGAGCAAGGGCCCGGAGAGGCTGTCGCCCAGGTTCACCACCAGATCGGCGCCGCGGCGGCGCAGGTCGGCGTGCACGGCCTCGAGCGCGGGCAGATTGCCGTGGATGTCGGACACGAGGGCGATGCGGATGCGGGTCATGGGCGGGCTCTTGCAGTCTCGACGGTGGCGGGTGGGTGGCGTCAGGCGGCTTGGGGGTGCTTGTCCGCCTCGGAGGTGAAGGCGTCGGCGTAGAACTCCTCGGGCGGCAGGCCGCGCTCGGCGCAGTAGGCAGTGCGCGCCGATTCGACCACGATGGGTGCGCCGCAGGCATAGACCTGGTGGCCCGAGAGGTCGGCAAAGTCGTCGAGCACGGCTTGGTGCACGAAGCCGGTGCGGCCGCTCCAGCCGTCTTCGGGCAGCGCGTCCGAAACCACGGGCACGTAGCGCAGCTGCGGCATCTCGGCCTGGCGCGCGCGCACCCAGTCGTCGAGGTACAAATCGACCGGCCGGCGCCCGCCCCAGTAGAGCGTGACGGGGCGCGTGCTGCCCAAGTGTTGTAGCCGTTCGATGATGGCCTTGATGGGCGCAAAGCCCGTGCCCGAGGCCAGCAAGATGATGGGCTTGCCAGAATCCTCGCGCAGGTAAAAGCTCCCGAACGGCCCCTCGGCGCGCAGGATGTCTTTTTCTTTGAGGGTGTGAAAGACCTGCTCGGTAAAGTGGCCGCCGGGCATGAGGCGGATGTGCAGCTCGACGTGCGGCGGCGTGCCCAGCGTGTGCGGAGCGTTCGCCATCGAGTACGCGCGGCGCAGGCCCCCGGGCAGCAGAAATTCGAGGTATTGGCCCGCGTGGTAGCGCAGCGGCTCGGCCGCGGGCAGCTGTAGGCGCAGCAGCATCACGTCGGGTGATTTTTTCTCGAGCGCGGCTACGCGCACGGGCATTTTCTTGATCGGAAAGGCGCTTTCGTCGGTGACCTGGCGCGATTCGAGCACCACGTCGCTGCGCGGTTGCGCACAGCAGGTCAGGACGAAGCCCGCGGCCTCTTCGGCGGCGCTCAGGGCCTTGTCCTGGTGCGGGCCATGCACGACGCTGCCGCTGAGCTTTTTGCACTTGCACGAGCCGCAGGCGCCGTCTTTGCAGCCGTAGGGCAGGCCCACGCCGGCGCGGATCGCGGCGTTCAAAATCGTTTCGTCCGCCTGCGCGGAAAAGCGCCGGCCGCTGGGTTGCACGGTGATCTGGTACGAGGCTGGGGTCGTCATGATGTGGGGTGATCCTCGGGAACATGGGACAGGTTGCTGGGGCAAGATTGTGCCGTGGCCTCTCCAAATTTGACCTTTTCCTACTGATCACCGCTGCCATGCAAAGACTTGCCATTTTCCGCCCCATGGGCGCGCTGCCCGCGCGTTTTCGCCGTGCGCGGCTGTTGATCGTGGGCTGCGGAGACGTGGGTCTGCGCGTGGTGCGTGCCTTGCGCAGTGAGGTGGTCGGCGCGCAGCGGGGCGCGACGCCGCAGGCCGGGGCGCCGCGCCTGCGTGTGCTGGCGCTGACTTCGAGCCCGCAGCGCGTGGCCGAGCTGCGCGCGCAAGGCATTACGCCCTTGCTCGGCAACCTCGACGCGCCGGCCACGCTGCGCCGCCTCGCGGGTTTGGCCACGCACGTGCTGCACCTCGCGCCGCCGCCTGCCGCGGGCGCTGCGGCGGCCTGCTGGAGCGATCCGCGCACCGAGGCATTGGTGCGCGTGCTGCGGCTGCGCACGCCGCCGCGGGCGCTCGTCTATGCCTCGACGAGCGGCGTGTACGGCGACTGCGCGGGCGCCTGGGTGCGCGAGACGCGCCCGCTGGCGCCGGCCACGGCGCGTGCGCAGCGCCGCGCGAATGCCGAGCGCGCAGTGCGGCATCTGGGCCGCGCCGGGGTGCGCACGAGCATTTTGCGCATTCCGGGCATCTATGCCCCCGACCGCGCAGGCGGCACGCCCGAGGCACGGCTGCGCAAGGGCACGCCCGCGCTCGCGCCGCAGGACGACGTGTTCACCAACCACATCCACGCCGACGACCTCGCGCGCGCCTGCCTCGCGGCACTGTGGCGCGGCCGGCCGCAGCGCGCCTACCATGTGTGCGACCTGCAGCCGATGAAGATGGGCGACTATTTCGACCTTGCCGCAGACCTGTACGGCCTGCCGCGCCCGCCGCGCTTGGCGCGCAGTGCGGCGCAGGAACAACTGCCACCGCTGCTGCTGAGCTTCATGAGCGAATCGCGCCGCCTCGACAACCGGCGCCTGCGGCACGAGCTGCGCCTGCGGCTGCGCTACCCCACCGTGGCCGAGGGTTTGCGCGCCAGGTAGCGGCAATGGGCGCGATGACCGCAGGCGGATTTTTCGGAGTTTGGCGCCGTTTTGTGCGCCAAGCCTTATCTGTATTGCGCAAGCAGCTTCGTTATCAGTAGCATCAACGCGGTACCGGATACACGTTGCCTTTGCCATCCCAGCAGCGGAACACGTCGCACTGGAAGGCTCCGCCGGGTTTTTGCGGCGGCGTTGGCGATGGCTCGGGGTGGTTGGGGCGGTAACCTGGGCGGCGCTGCGGCACGACGATCACCGGCGGCACGCTGGGTTCGGAGCGCAAGGCGCGCGCCTTTTCCACTTCGGCGTAGCCTTCGGGGCCGAGGCAGTCCAGATCCATCTGGCGCTGCGCGGCTTCGAGGCGCGCCTGGTCTTCGTAAGTGCTGCCCAGGCTGCTGGCCAGCACGTCGAGGTTGCGCCGCGAGCGTGCGCAGGCTGCCGAATGGGCGTAGTCGTGCGCGCTGGGTTGGGCGGCTTGCGCGGCGCGCTTGCGCTCACGTTCTTCCAGGGCCTTTTGCCGCTCCTCCTGGGCCTGGGCGGCGGATTCGGCCTGCAATTGCTGCTGCTTGCGCTGCAGCGCCTCGGCGGCCTGGGCGCGCTCGCGGGCGATCTCTTCGGGCGTCTTGCGCGGCTCCACCTCGCGCACGCTGCTGCCGCTGGGGCAGGCGTCGTTGGTGTAGGTGACCGCGCCCGTGCGCGCATCGGTGCAGCGCAGCACCTGGGCGTGCAGAGCCGACGGGGACAGCAAATGCGTCGCGCAGACCAGCGCGAAAGCAAGACGCCCCATGGGTGCCGCCGCAACCGCACGCGGCTGTGGCAGGGGGGGCGAAAGATGCGCAGCAGGCATGGCGCCGCTCGGCAGGTGTGGGCAGAGGGCTTGGGTGGCTCAGCCTCGCGCGCTGAGCACGCGGCGTATGGTTTCGGCCAGTTCCTGTGCGGCGAACTTTGCCACGTAGCCGTCCGCGCCCACGCTGCGCACGTGGTCTTCGTTCGCGCTGCCTGACAACGAGGAATGGATCACCACGGGAATCCCCGCAAAGCGCGGGTCTTGCTTGATGTTGCGCGTGAGCGTGAAGCCGTCCATCTCGGGCATTTCGAGGTCGGTGAGTACCAGCGCCACCTTGTCGCGCGCGCTCTTGCCCTCGGCTTCGGCGCTTTGGGCGATGGCGTTGAGTCGCTCCCAGGCTTCTTTGCCGGATTTGGTGATTTCGTGAGGCGCGTGCAGCAGTTGCAGCTCCTGCTCGATGAGCGAGCGCGCGACGAAGGAGTCGTCCGCCGCGAGCACGATGGTGCCGGGCGGCAATTGCAGCCGCTCGCCCACCTGGCTCGGGTTCACGTCTGCCGTCGCGCTGGGTGCAACCATTTGCAAGATCGCTTCGACGTCGAGCACTTGCGCCAGGCGTGATCCATCCTGGTTGCCGTCGAGCCGCGCGATGCTGGTCACGAGCTTGCCCGCGGCGCCGCTGGCCTCGGCCGAAAGCACCTGCTTCCAGTCGAGGCGCAC
The DNA here is from genome assembly GCF_003337425.1 of Extensimonas vulgaris. Taxonomy (GTDB): domain Bacteria; phylum Pseudomonadota; class Gammaproteobacteria; order Burkholderiales; family Burkholderiaceae_C; genus Extensimonas; species Extensimonas vulgaris. Next base: position 371,667 of record NZ_QPJU01000001.1, on the reverse strand, counting down.
GATGTCTTCGACCGACTCGACGGCGAAAGCCTGGGTGCTGCGTGCGTATTCGGTCACGAGCAGGATGTTGAGCTTTTCGGGCGTGCAGCCGACGATGGCGGGCAGGTCGTACACGGGGATGACCTGCCCGCGCAGGTTCACCACGCCCAGCGCGTAGGGCGAGGCCCCGGCGATCGGCGTGATCTCGGGCATGGCCACGATCTCGCGGATTTTGAACACGTTGATGCCGAACAGCTCGGACTGGCCGAGCACCTTGTCCTTGCCCAGCTTGAACAACAACAGCTCGAACTGGTTCGAGCTGGTCAGGTGGGTGCGCTCGTCAACTTCCTGCTGCACGTTTGTCATGGCGGTCCTTTGCGGAATCTGTCACAGACGGAAACAAATAGGGAGAAGTCGCGATTCTAGTGCGCACCCTGGTCGTTCCCAATGTGAAGCTATGTATTTGATAGCTTCATGCGCTTTCAGGACAATGGCTCATGGCCAAAAAGATCTTCATCATCGGCGCGTGGATGGCAGCGGACGAGGTTCAGTTCGCAAACGCCGCAATGCCCGTTTGCGCGCGGCCCAGGATCAGCGCGTGGATGTCGTGTGTGCCCTCGTAGGTGTTGACCACTTCTAGGTTCACGAGGTGGCGCGCTACGCCGAATTCGTCGCTGATGCCGTTGCCGCCCAGCATGTCGCGCGCCATGCGGGCGATGTCCAGTGCCTTACCGCAGTTGTTGCGCTTGATGATGGAAGTGGCCTCGACCGAAGCCGTGCCTTCGTCCTTCATGCGGCCCATGCGCAGGCAGGCTTGCAGGCCCAGGGCGATCTCGGTCTGCATGTCGGCGAGCTTTTTCTGGATCAGCTGGTTGGCCGCGAGCGGGCGGCCGAACTGCTTGCGGTCCAGCGTGTATTGGCGTGCCGTGTGCCAGCAGAACTCGGCCGCGCCCAGCGCACCCCAGGCGATACCGTAGCGTGCGCTATTGAGGCAGGTGAACGGCCCTTTGAGGCCCTGTACGGTGGGGAAGGCGTTTTCTTCGGGCACGAACACGTCGTCCATGCGGATCTCGCCCGTGACCGAGGTGCGCAGCCCCACCTTGCCATGGATGGCGGGCGCGCTCAGTCCCTTGAAGCCTTTTTCGAGCACGAAGCCGCGGATCGGGCCCACGGCGCCGCTTTCGCTGACCTCCTTGGCCCAGACCACGAACACGTCGGCCACGGGGCTGTTCGTGATCCACATCTTGCTGCCCTTGAGACGATAGCCACCCGCGACCTTGGTCGCACGCGTGGCCATGCTGCCGGGGTCGGAGCCGTGGTCGGGCTCGGTCAGGCCGAAGCAGCCAATCCACTCACCGCGCGCGAGCTTGGGCAGGTATTTCTGCTTTTGCGCCTCGGTGCCGAATTCGTGGATGGGCACCATCACGAGCGAGCTTTGCACGCTGGCCATGGAGCGGTAGCCCGAGTCGATGCGCTCGATTTCGCGCGCGATCAGGCCGTAGGCCACGTAATTCAGCCCCGGCCCGCCATACTGCTCGGGGATGGTGGGGCCGAGCAGGCCGACCTCGCCCATCTCGCGGAAGATGCTGGTGTCCATTTTTTCGTGCCGGAAGGCTTCGAGCACGCGCGGCGCGAGCTTGTCGCGGCAGTACGACGCGGCGGCATCGCGCACCATGCGCTCGTCAGCGCTGAGTTGCTGCTCGAGCAAAAAAGGATCGTCCCAGTGGAAGGGGGCATTGGCCATGAGCTCTCCAGAAAAAAGCGGTTTTTTACGAAGTGCACATGATAGGCCCGACGCTGCCCGCAGCAGCCTGTTTCAGCAGGGAACATGCCCCGCGCCATGGCATTACCTATGGCATTACCCATGGCGTTACGCTTGGGGTGGCGAAAAGGGCACCCCAAGCGCGAAGGCGAAAGCGCTCAGCGCGCGGCGCGCTTGTGCGATTCGCGTGCCGCATGCGGCACGAAAGCCTTGCCACGGCCGGCACCGCCGGGTGCCGCAGCGGGCCTGGAGCCGGAAAAATCGCCGAAGCCGGACTTGCGGCCGTAGCCTTCGCCGTCGCGGCGCGGGCCGAAGGAGCGCGGGGCAAAATCATCACGCGCAAAATCGCTACGCTTGCCGCGGCCGCCACCGTAGCCGCTGCCCTCGCGGGCCCGCCCGCCCGAAGCGCCGCCACGCCGTCCCTCTTGCCCCTTGCCACCGAACGAGCGGCCCGCTTGGGGAGCGCGCTGCGTGGGCTCCAGGCCGGGGATCACGGCGGCCTGGAAGGGTTGGCGGCTGTAGTTTTCGATGTCGAAAATCTTGCGCCGGTCGCGGAATTCGGCAAAGGTCACGGCCAGGCCGTCGCGCCCGGCGCGGCCCGTGCGGCCGATGCGGTGCGTGTAGTCCTCGGCCTTCATGGGCAGGCCGAAGTTGAACACGTGCGTGATGCTGGGCACGTCGATGCCGCGTGCGGCCACGTCGGTGGCCACGAGGATCTGCACCTGGCCCTTGCGCAGCGCCATCAGGCGGCGGTTGCGCAGGCCCTGGCTCAGCGCGCCGTGCAAGGCCACGGCAGAAAAGCCCTCTTGCTGCAGGTCGTTGGCAAGGCCGTCGCACTCGATCTGGGTGCTCGCGAACACGATGGCCTGCTCGATCGCCGGGTGGCGCAGCCAGTGGTCGAGCAGCTGGCGCTTGTGCTGGGCGTTGTCGGCCCAGTAGAGCTTTTGCTCGATGTTGGCGTGCTTTTCCTGCGGCGTGTCGATTTGCACCTTTTGCATCGAGGCGCCGCCGTCGTGCATCACGCGCAGGGCGAGCTGCTGGATGCGCGGCGCAAAGGTGGCGCTGAACATCATGGTTTGCCGGCGCTGCGCGGTGAGCTGGTGGATTTCGGCGAGGTCGTCGGCAAAGCCCAGGTCGAGCATGCGGTCGGCCTCGTCGACGACGAGGAACTGCACCTGATCGAGCTTGAGCTGCTGCGAGCGCTGCAAGTCGAGCAGGCGCCCGGGCGTGGCGACGACGAGGTTGGCGTTTTGCAGTCGGGCGATCTGCATCTGGTAAGGCATGCCGCCCACCACGCTGGCCACGCGCAGGCCGCGGCAGTGCTTGACGAGGTCGATCGCGTCATTGGCGACTTGCTGGGCCAGCTCGCGCGTGGGGCACAGCACGAGCGCGCCGGGCGTGGCGGCCTTGAAGTTGCGCGGGTCGGTGGGGTTTTTGCGCTTGGCGCGCCGCGGGGCGTCCTCACCGCGCGCGGCAGCGGTATGGGCGGCGTCTGCAGCGGTGCGCTCCTGTGCGGCGCGGGCTTCGGCCTGCTGGCGCAGCAGCGTGTGCAGCACGGGCAGCAGGAAGGCGGCGGTCTTGCCGCTGCCCGTCTGGCTCGACACCATCAGGTCGATGAAGCCCATGGCAGCAGCGCCATTGCCCATGGCGAGCGGAATGGTTTTTTGCTGCACGGCGGTGGGCGCGGTGTAGCCCAGCTCAGCCACGGCCTGCAGCAGTTCGGGCGCGAGGCCCAGCGCGGCAAAGCCGTTTTCGGGCGTGGACTCGCTTGCCAAGGCTGCGGCAGAGGGAGAGACGGGGGCGGAGATGGGGGAAACGGGGGCGTGCTCGCCCCGCACTTGCGAAGTGTCGGTCATGGACGGATTCTTTATAAAAAACAATAGCAAGCGCAGCTTGCTACGGCTTCACGGGTGGTTAAAAACATCCACCTTCAAACGAAGCCTGCGCGCAATGAGAGAGCCGGGTTGGCGCCGGCTGGGTAGCGCGAGGGTGGGCACATTCGCAAATGCGGTGGGGCTGCGCGTCGCCTGGCTGTGCAATGAATGCAGCAGGCGCCTTGACAGCAGCACGGCATGTACCGGCCCGGGAGTGTGAGGGGAGATGCAACAAAACTGCCCAGGCGCTGTACCTGGGCAGGGGCGCGATTATGGCACGGCTGGGAATTTTCTGCAGGAAAAATTTGCGCGCATTCACGGCCATTCACACGCGCAAGAAATGCGTGCGGTAGTGCGCGAGCTCGTCGATCGATTCGTGTACGTCGGCGAGTGCGGTGTGTTTTTGCGCTTTTTTGAAGCTCTCGTAGGCCTCGGGCTTCCAGCGCTTGGCGAGTTCCTTGAGGGTGCTCACGTCCACGTTGCGGTAGTGGAAAAAGCGCTCGAGCTTGGGCATGTAGCGCACCAGAAAGCGCCTGTCCTGGCCGATGCTGTTGCCGCACATGGGCACCTTGCCCTTGGGCGCGTAGTGGCTCAAAAAGGCCAGCAGCTGGCGTTCGGCTTCGGCCTCGGTGATCGTGGAGGCGCGCACGCGCGCGATCAGGCCGCTTTTGCCGTGCGTGCCCTTGTTCCATTTGTCCATGCGCTCGAGCACGGCGTCTTCCTGGTGGATCGCAAACACGGGGCCTTCGACGCGCGGCGCAAGGTCGGGGCCGGTGACGACGACGGCGATTTCGAGCAGGCGGTCGGTGTCGGGCTCGAGGCCCGTCATTTCGCAGTCCAGCCAGACCAGGTTCTGGTCGGACTTGGGCAGCGCTGCGGGGGCGGTGGCGTCCGCGGCAGCGGCGGGAACGAGGCTGGCGGTGGGGCCGGGGGCTTTGGGGGCTTGAGGGGCTTGGGACATGGCGCCGATTTTCCGCGCAAACTGCCCGTAAACTCCCGGCGCATGATAGGCCACGACGCATTTTCCCCTTCGCTCGCGTTCACGCTGGTGTTTGCCCTGGCGCTGTGTGTGCAGCTTTTGCTCAAGTTCTGGCTGGCCACGCGGCAGATGCGCCACGTGGCGCGCCACCGCGCGCAGGTGCCGCCGCCTTTTGTCGGGCGCATTCCGCTGGCTGCGCACCAGAAGGCGGCCGACTACACCTTGGCCAAGGGGCGGCTGGGCCTGCTCGAGATTGCGCTGAATACGGCCGTGGTGCTGGGCTGGACGCTGCTGGGCGGGCTGGACGCGCTCAACCAGGCGCTGCTCGCGCTCGTGGGCGAGCGCGGCGGCGGGCTGCTGCAGCAACTGGCGTTGCTTGCGGTGTTTACGCTCATCAACGGCGTGATCGATTTGCCGCTCACGCTCTACCAGACGTTCGTGATCGAGCAGCGCTTTGGCTTCAACCGCATGACACTGCGCTTGTGGCTGGCCGACTTGCTCAAGTCCACCCTCGTGGGCGCGCTGCTGGGCTTGCCGCTGGCGGCGGCGGTGCTGTGGCTCATGGGCGCTGCGGGCACGCTGTGGTGGCTGTGGGCCTGGGCGCTGTGGATGGGCTTCAATCTGCTGCTCATGGTGCTGTACCCGATGGTGATTGCGCCGCTTTTCAACAAGTTCACGCCACTTGCGGACGAGGCGCTCAGGCAGCGCATCACGGCCTTGCTCGCGCGCTGCGGTTTTGCCGCCAAGGGCTTGTTCGTGATGGACGGCAGCCGCCGCAGCGCGCATGCGAACGCCTACTTCACCGGCCTGGGCGCGGCCAAGCGCGTGGTGTTTTTCGACACCTTGCTGCAGCGGCTCACGCCCGACGAGATCGAGGCCGTGCTCGCGCACGAGCTCGGGCATTTCAAGCACCACCATATCGGCAAGCGCATGGCGGCCCTGTTTGCCATGAGCCTGGCGGGTTTTGCGCTGCTGGGCTGGCTCGCGACGCAGCCGTGGTTTTACACGGGATTGGGTGTGCGCCCGAACTTCCTGCTCGCCCCTGGCAGCCAGGTGCCCAACGACGCTCTGGCATTGCTGCTGTTTGCCTTGGTGGTGCCGGTGTTCGGCTACTTTTTCGCGCCGCTGTGGGCCGGGCTTTCGCGCCGCCACGAGTTCGAGGCCGACGCTTACGCCGCCGCCCAGGCGAGCGGCGCGGCGCTGGCTTCGGCGCTGCTCAAACTGCACGAGGACAACGCCTCCACGCTCACGCCCGATCCGCTCTATGTGCGCTTTTACTACTCGCACCCGCCGGCCGTGGAGCGCCTCGCGCGGCTGCCTGCGCCCGCCGCGAGTTCATGAACCAAAATGCCATTTTATGCAGACGTATCAAACGCCAGTAGCTAATGAAAAAGTAGCAAGGCAAAAGGTTTGCCATGTCTGAGCCCGGCGCCTTGCAGCAGGGGCTGGTCGTCGCGGGCCATGGCCGGCATTGCTGGGTCGAGGGTGCGGACGGCGTGCGCCGCCTGTGCCACCCGCGCGGCAAGAAAAACCTCGCGGTGGTGGGCGACCGCGTGCTCTGGCAGCCCGCGCCGGGCCAGGGGCAGGAGGGCAGCATCGAGCAGGTGCTGCCGCGGCGCAACCTGTTGTACCGGCAGGACGAGCTGCGCACCAAGTCATTTGCCGCGAACCTCGACCAGGTGCTGATCCTGATCGCGGCCGAGCCGGTGTTTTCCGAAAGCCAGCTCGCGCGCGCGCTGATCGCCGCCGAGGCCGCGCAAATCCGGCCGCTGATCGTGCTCAACAAGAGCGACCTGGCCGAGCCCTTTGCGCGCGCCTGGGAGCGGCTGCTGCCGTATCGCACGATGAAAGACCCGGATGCGCCGGGCGAGCCGGGAGAGGGCGGCGCACCGCGCTACCCCGTGCTGGCGCTGTCGCTCACCACGCAGCCGCCCGAGGCCGTGCGCGCGCTCTTGATGCCGTATCTGGAGGGCCGCACCACGCTGGTGCTCGGCCCCTCGGGCGCGGGCAAGAGCACGCTCGTGAACCTGCTCGTGCCCGGCGCGCGGGCGCTCACGGGTGAGGTGTCGCAGGCGCTGAATTCGGGCAAGCACACCACCACGAGCACCAGCTGGTACTGGGTCGATGGCGGCGGCGACGGCGCACGCCGCACGGCTTTGATCGATTCGCCGGGCTTTCAGGAGTTCGGCCTGCAGCACATCGCGCCCATGCAGCTGGCGGCCTGCATGCCCGACATCGCCGCGCACGCCGGGGCGTGCAAGTTCCACAACTGCAGCCACTTGCACGAGCCCGGCTGCGGCGTTTTGCAAGCCGTTGGGCGCGCGGGCCCCGATGGAATCAGCCCGAGCCGCTACAAAATCTATAAAGACCTGTTTGCCGAGCTGAGCCGGCGGCGGTACTGAGACGGCGCCAAGAGCGGTGGCGCTGGCCTCACGCGGCTTCCAGCGTGGCATCGAGCCAGCCGCGCAGGCTGTTCAAGAACGCCCAGGCTTCGACGCGCGGCAGGTCTTGCCGGCGCAGCACGGCTTCTTGCAGCTGGCCCGACTGCAGGGCGAGTGCGCGCGCCACGCCGGGCAGCAGGCCGCACTCGGCCGCGGGCGTGAGCCAGCGCCCTGCAATGCGCACGGCGACGTTGCCGCGTGTGCATTCGGTGAGTTCGTCCGCCGTGTTCCACAACACGGTGTCGAAAACATCCGGCTGTGTGGGCGCGAGGGCTTCGTAGTGGGCGCGGCGCGTGGTCTTGTAGCGCACGAAGGCGCCGAGCGTGGGGCTGAGCGCCTCGACCAAGGGTTGCGTGGCCAGTTGCAGGCGCACGGGCTGCGCGGTGGGCGCAAGAGGGTAGGCCTGCGCGCTCGGCCGGCCTGCGGCGTCCAGCAGCAGGCGCACGCGCCACAGGTCCTGCGGGTGGCGCTGCGCGAGCGTCTGCAGGCATTGCTCGACCTCTGCGGCACGCCAGGGGTAGCCGAAATGCGCCGCCGCCGCGGCCATGCGCGCGAGGTGCTGTGCGGCATGGCGCAGCGTGCCCTCGTGCAAGGCCAGGGTTTCGAGCAGGGCCAAGGGCTCCTGCGGGCCGGTGCTGGAAGCCGGGCCCGTGGGGTGGGCTGTGGGGTGGGTGGTTTCTGGCGTCGGGTTCACGGTCATCGGGTGTTTTCGGGGTCGGGCACGGAATGCGCTCCGGCAGGGCTTTTGGCGGCCGGGCTGCAGCCGGTCAGAAAGGCGCGTTTGTGCTGCCATTCCTGCCATTCGCCTTCTGCCGTAGCGTCGGCCGTGATGCCGCTGCCTATGCCGCAGCGGGCCTCGCCGGCGCGCAGTACCACGGTGCGTATGGCGACGTTGAAGGTGGCGTGGATGCCGCCGTCCGCCGTGTTTGCGGGGCGCACCACGCCGATCGCGCCGCAGTAGATGCCGCGCGGGCCGGGCTCGAGCGCGCGGATGATCTGCATGGCGCGCACCTTGGGCGCCCCGGTGACCGAGCCGCACGGAAACAACGCGGCAAAGACGTCTGCCAGGCCGGTGCCGGGCCTGGTGCGCGCCTGCACGTCGGAGGTCATCTGCCACACGCTGGGCAGCGCCTCGGTGCGAAACAGCGCCGGCACCTGCACGCTGTGCGGCTCGGCGATGCGCGAAAGGTCGTTGCGCAGCAAGTCCACGATCATCACGTTCTCGGCGCGCTCCTTGGGTGATGCGCGCAGCGCCGCGGCCCGTGCGGCGTCTTCGGCGGGCGTGGTGCCGCGCGCGGCCGTGCCTTTCATGGGGCGGGTCAGGATGCGCGTGCCCTGCCAGTCGAAGAACAGTTCGGGCGAGACGGAAAGGACTTGTTCTTCGCCCGCGTCCAGCCAGGCCGCATAGCCGCCGGGCTGGGCGCGCTGCAGCGCGGCGAACAGTGCACGTGCGGCGCTGCGCGTGGTGGTGGGCGATGCAGCGGACGAAGCCGTGGACGATGTGCTCAGACCTGCGGCCCCCTGCCAGCGGCCGCGCAGCTGCGCCGTGAGGTTGATCTGGTAGCTTTCACCGCGTGCAATGGCCTGCGCGATGGCTGCAAATGCTTGGTCGAAGGCGGCACGCTCTGGCAGGTGCTGCCAGTGCAGCGCGGGTGGATGTGCCGGCGTGGCAGGGTGCGCCACCTGCGCCGGCCAGGGCAGAGGCGCGTCGTGCACGGCAAACCAGGCCAGCGGCCCGTCGGCGGCGTGCGTGGTCAGGGCGGCATCGAAAGCGGGCGCTGCCTCGTAGCGCACGAAGCCCACGCACCAGGCGCCCTGCTGCGCCGCCGCCTGCACGGCCGCGAGCACGGCGCGCACCTCGTCGGGTGTCCGTGCCACCCACAGTGCGCGCGGCGTGGCAAAGGCATGGCGCAGCCGCGGCGCCGCTGCATCGTACGGGTTGGCAAAGTCGATCAGTGCGCTGAAATTTTGGGTCAAAAAGGCCTCTGGTGCAGCATGGATGAGCGCTGATAGCTACTCAAAAAATAGCGTTTGTAGGCGCATGCTCAGGCCCCCGGCGCGCCGGGGTAGCTCACGGCGAGCCCCGCGCGTGCATCCTGCTGGATCGAATACTGCGGGAAGGGGTAGCGCAGACCGTTTTTCGCCAGCGCGTGCATGCCCTCGATGGCGCGCGGCAGGTATTCCGGCGGCAGGGCCATGAGCATTTCGTCGTCGAGCACGCCGCCGTAGCGCCGCTCGGCAAAGCAGGGGATGGACAGGCTGGGCGTGCGCTGCGCGAGCGCGCGGCCCCAGGAGTCGGCGCAGGCCGACTCGCCCACCACGCTCCAGTCGAACTTCTGGTAGCCCGACCACTGCAGGCCGTTGATGAAATACATCATCGCGCCCGGCGTGGCGTAAAACAGCGCGATGTCGGGCGTGCCCAGCCTGCCCGAGGCCAGCGGCGATACCGCGAGCGCCTCATACATGCCGTCGGGCACGCAGTGCATGGCCTGCTGGTGGCGCGTGGCGTCTTCGAGCGTTTTGTACCACACACCCACCATTTGCTCGCCCGACTGCCACTGCGCATCCTTGGCGCGCCCCAGGCCGACCACGGCGCGGCACTGTGCGCCCACGAGGTCGTCGGCGCACACGCCCACCGTCCAGCCCAGGCGCGCGGCCTGCGCGACGATCTGGTCCATGGTGTGGATGGCCTTGGGGCGGCGGATTTTCGGGATCGCCTCCATCTGCGCACGTTCACGAAACAGCTTCATGCCGAAAGGCGTGGCGCGCAGCTTCAAAAGCCGCTCGAGTTCGGCCGCGATCGCAGCCCAGTCGGTGGTCGTCTCCATGTGTCGTCTCCTTGCAAGATAAAAAATGGGTGCGTGAGGCCCGCTTTGGCTGCGGTGGTGGCCTAACAACAAACCTAACTATCGTTTGGCAGCCCTATATAATGCCCCAGCCTTTCATCAACCATGCGCCGCGTGCGCCAGGAGTCAATTATGGATCTCGACCTCAAAGGAAAATCAGTCATCGTCACCGGCGGCGGCTCCAACATCGGCCGCGCCATCGTGCTCGCTTTTGCGGGCGAAGGCGCGCATGTCACCATTGGCGACATCGACACCGCCCAGGCTGAAAAGACGGCAGAGTTCGCGCGCACGCTGGGCGCGGCCTCGGCGCAGGTGGTCAAGACCGACGTGACCCAGTTCGACCAGGTGGGCGCGCTGTTCAAGGCCGCGATGGACAAGCACGGCCGGGTCGATGTGCTGGTCAACAACGTGGGCTGGGATCAGCTGATGTTCTTCACCCAGACCACGCCCGAGTTCTGGCGCAAGGTCATCGACATCAACTACGTCGGCGTGCTCAACTGCACCAAGCATGCGCTCGACATCATGATCAAGCAAAACAGCGGCGCCATCGTCTCGATCAGCTCCGACGCGAGCCGCCAGGGCGAGCCACGCGAAGCCGTGTACGGCGGCGTCAAGGCCGCGGTCAACAGCTTCATGAAAACCATCGCGAAAGAAAACGGCCGCTATGGCATCCGCTGCAACGTGGTCTGCCCGGGCGTGACCATTCCTTCGTCGGCCGACGAAGTCGGCGGCAACAGCATGTGGACGCACGCCGAGAGCATGTTCACGCCCGAGCAACTCGAAAAAGTCGCCAAGGCCCTGCCGCTGCGCAAAGTGGGGCGCCCGCAGGACATCGCCAACGCCGTGGTTTTCATGGCCTCGAACAAGGCAGCGGGCCATGTCACAGGCCAGGTGCTGTCGGTGTCGGGCGGCTACAGCATGATCGGCTGAAATCGAAATTCCGGAAAACACAGACATGAGCTATACCGACATCGTTTACGAAGAGCGCGAGCAGATCGCCTACATCGCCATCAACCGTCCTGAGGTCATGAACGCCTTTCGCGGCCAGACCGTGGAAGAGATGATCCAGGCCATGACGAAGGCCGGCTGGGACAAAAACATCGCCGCGATCGTGCTCACGGGCACGGGCGACCGCGCGTTTTGCACCGGCGGCGACCAATCGGCGCACTCGGGGCAGTACGACGGCCGCGGCACCGCGGGCCTACCCATCGAAGAGCTGCACAGCGCCATCCGCGACGTGCCCAAACCCGTGATCGCGCGCGTGCAGGGCTACGCCATCGGTGGCGGTAACGTGCTCGCCACGCTGTGCGACATGACCATCGCCTCCGAAAAAGCCGTGTTCGGTCAGGTCGGCCCCAAGGTCGGCTCGGTCGATCCGGGCTGGGGCACGGCCTACCTCGCACACGTCGTGGGCGAGAAAAAGGCGCGCGAAATCTGGTACATGTGCCGCCGCTACAACGCGCAGGAAGCGCTCGCGATGGGCCTGTGCAACGTCGTCGTGCCGCACGACCAGCTCGACGCCGAAGTGACCAAGTGGGGACGCGAGCTGGTGGAAAAGAGTCCCACGGCGATCGCGATTGCCAAGCGCTCGTTCAACGCCTCGACCGAGCACATCCGCGGCATCGGCAGCCTGGGCATGCAGGCGCTGAGCCTGTACTACAACACCGACGAGTCGAAAGAAGGCGTGCGCGCGTTCCTCGAAAAGCGCAAGCCCGACTTCCGCAAGTGGGTCAAGTGAGCGCCCTCCGGTTTTATTGAGAAAATGCGGCACATTCCCGCATGGGGTCTGCCGCAGGCGCTATGATTTTGAGGTGGGTCTGAACCCCGATCCATGTTTCCACGGGATGGACATTTTCATGAACGACAAATCCGCCTCGAAATCTGCCGGCCACGATCTGGACGGCAACGCCACGCGCGAGCGCATCCTGCTCGAAGCGGCGCGCCTGTTCCGCCAGCATGGCTACGCCGCCACCACCTTGCGTGAAGTGGCCGACGCAGCGGGCGTGAAGGCTGGCAGCATCTATTACCACTTCGAATCCAAAGAGCAAATCCTTGGCGAGGTGCTCGACAAGGGCATCAAAATCGTCTATGAGACGGTGCGCGCGCGCATAGACGCCTTGCCCAAGGACGCACCCTGGCGCGACCGCATCGCGGCGGGCATCGAAGGGCATTTGTGGGGCATGCTGCACCACGGCGATTTCACCTCGGCCAACATGCGCATCTATGGCCAGATTCCCGAGAGTGCCAAAGCCAAGCATCGCGTGGTGCGGCGCGAATATGCCGATTATTGGGACCAGCTGCTGCAATCAGCGCTGGCCGCCGGCGAATTGCGCGCGGACGCTTCGACGACCATCATTCGCCTTTTCGTCATCGGCGCCTTGAACTGGACGGTGGAGTGGTACAACCCCGAGCGCGGTTCGTTTCAAGACTTCGCGCGGCAGATCACGGCCATCATTTTCGATGGCATCCTCGTACATGAAAAAAGCCTGGGCACTCAATAAGGCCAGCGCTTCGTTTCCACGCACACGACAAGGGGCCCCGGTGGGCCCCTTGTCGTTGCAGCAAGCAGCAACGGGCTTGTGCGTTCGGTCAGCGCTTGAACGCAAGCAAAGACTGCAACTCGCCCGACTCGTACATCTCCATCATGATGTCCGAGCCGCCGATGAACTCGCCTTTGACGTAGAGCTGCGGAATGGTGGGCCAGTGGCTGTACTCCTTGATGCCCTGGCGTATGGCTTCGTCTTCGAGCACGTTGACGGTGGTCAGGCGCTGCGGATCGACGCCGCAGGCCTTGAGGATCTGGATCGCGCGGCCCGAGAAGCCGCACATGGGAAAGCTCGCCGTGCCTTTCATGAAAAGCACGATGTCGTTGGACTTGACGAGGTCGTCGATGCGTTGCTGGGTGTCGGTCATGGGGTGGAATCCTGTAAATCAGAGAGATGCGCAATTATTTCATCGACGGCCTTCTGGGATGGTGCCTGGCCGATTTGCTTGTGCTGGTATAGGGACATGGCTTTACAGGCAGCAGATAGCAAGTCCGACTCGGGTTCGGCATTGAAATAGGAGCGCTGTCGATTTTGGGTTCTCAGGGCGGCAGACGGCCGCCGCTGCAGCGCTCGTGCCCGCCGAGGTCGCATTTCGATTGCACCTGCACCAAGCCCTGCGCGTGCAGCAACTGACGCACGGCGCGGGCCTGGTCCCAGCCGTGTTCGAGCAGCAGCCAGCCACCGGGCGCCAGGTGCCGTGGCGCGTCGGCAACGATGCGGCGCAGGTCGTCCAGCCCTTGCGCGCCGCTGACCAGCGCCTGCGAGGGCTCGTGGCGCAGCGTGGGCAGGTGCGGGTCGTCTGCGGCGATGTAGGGCGGGTTGGCGACGATGAGGTCGAAGCTGCCGCGCACGCCTTCGAGCCAATCGCTTTGCATGAATTGCACGGGCAGCGCGAGGCGCCGCGCGTTGGCCTGGGCTACGGCGAGCGCGTCGGCGCTCGCATCGACGGCGAGCACCTGCGCGTCGGGGCGCTGGTGCTGCAGCGCGAGGGCGATCGCGCCGCTGCCCGTGCCCAAATCGAGCACGCGCGGCGCGGCGCGGCCCGCGAGCACTTCGAGCGCCCAATCGACGAGCACCTCGGTGTCGGGGCGCGGGTCGAGCACGCGCGCGTCTATGGCGAGCGGCAGGCCGTAAAACTCCTTCACGCCGGTGAGGTAGGCCACGGGCTCGCCCGCGGCGCGGCGCCGGCACAGCGCGGCAAAGTGCGCGAGGCGGGCGGCGGGCAGCGGGTCGCGGTCGTGCGCGAGCAGCCAGGCGCGGTCGCTGGCGGGGTGGCCCAGCGCGTGCAGCAGCAGCACCTGCGCGTCCAGCCGCGCGAGCCCGAGCGCCTGCGCCCAGGCGAGCGCGGCGGCGGGCGTGGGCGGCGTGATGGCTCCTGAATCAATAGCCCCCAGCGCTTGATGCACCTGCGCTAGTGGCTGATTTGGCTTGAAATCCTGCATGGCAGCATCGTGCGTCATCAGGCCGCGCCCACGGCTTCGAGTTCGGCCAGTTGCTCGGCCTCGCGCGCGTGCGCGAGCGCTTGCAGCAGTTCGTCGAGGTCGCCGTCCATGATCGCCGGCAGCTTGTAGAGCGTGAGGTTGATGCGGTGGTCGGTCACGCGCCCCTGCGGGAAGTTGTAGGTGCGGATGCGGTCGCTGCGGTCGCCGCTGCCGATCAGGCCCTTGCGCGTGGCGGCGTCCTTGGCGGCGCGCTCGCTGCGTTCCTTTTCCTGGATGCGCGCCTGCAGCACTTGCAGGGCCTTGGCCTTGTTGCGGTGCTGGCTGCGGTCGTCCTGGCATTCGGCGACGATGCCCGTGGGCAGGTGCGTGATGCGCACCGCGGAGTCGGTCTTGTTGATGTGCTGGCCGCCGGCGCCGCTCGCGCGGAAGGTGTCTATGCGCAGGTCTGCCGGGTTGATCTGCACCGCCTGCGCTTCATCGGGCTCGGGCAGCACGGCGACGGTGCAGGCGCTGGTGTGGATGCGCCCCTGCGTCTCGGTCACGGGCACGCGCTGCACGCGGTGGCCGCCCGACTCGAAGCGCAGCGCGCCATAGGCATGGTCGCCCTCGATGCGCAGCACGATTTCCTTGTAGCCGCCGAGCTCGCTTTCATGGGCGCTCATGATCTCGACCCTCCAGCCTTTGCTGGCCGCGTAGCGCGTGTACATGCGCGCGAGGTCGGCCGCGAACAGCGCCGACTCGTCGCCGCCGGTGCCCGCGCGGATTTCGAGATAGGCGTTGCGCGCGTCGTCGGGGTCTTTGGGCAACAGCAGGCGTTGCAGCTCGGCTTCGAGTTGCGCGATATCGGCCTCGGCGGCGGTGATTTCTTCTTGCGCCATCTCGGCGAGCTCGGCCTGCGCGGGGTCGGCAAGCAGCGCGCGCGCCTCGGCCAGGTCGGCCTCACGCTGGCGCAAGCGCGCGTAGCGGCCCGCGATCTGCGTGACTTCGGCATGCTCGCGCGAGAGCAGGCGGTATTGCGCCATGTCGGCCATGATGTCTTCGCGCGAGAGCAGAAAGTCGAGCTCGGCCAGGCGCTGGGCGTAGCGCTCGAGCTGGTGGCGGAGAAAGGGTTTCATGCAGGGAATATTCTTGTGCTATTTGCGTGATAGCTGCTTGCGCTTGCTGCGCAAGCGTTGGAGGCCATTTTGGCTTGAAAATGGAGGAGGGGGCGCGGGGGGCGCACCAGCAGGCAGGGCCGCTACAGGCTGCTCTTGCTTTGCGAGCGCAAAAAGAGGCGCGCCACGGTCTGCGCCGTCTGCGCGCGCGTGGCGGCGTCGCCCGCGTGCAGCTCGGCCAGCGCGCCGTGCAGCATTTTTTGCGTGAGGCCGCGCGCCAGGCCCTCGAGCACGGCGTCCAGGTCTTCGCCCTTGGCCAGGCGCTTTTTGGCGCGCGCGAGTTCGACAGCGCGCCATTCGTCGGCCTGGGTGTTGAGCTGCTGGATCAGCGGCACCACGCCGCGCGTGGGGTTGCGCTGCTCGAGCCAGCGCTGGAAGCTCTGCACGCCCGCGTCGATGATGGCCTCGGCCTGCGCGACGGCGGCCTGGCGCTGCGCCTGGCCGGTCTGCACCACGCTCGCCAGGTCATCGACGGTGTAGAGGTACACGTCGCCAAGCTGCTTGACCTCGGGCTCGATGTCGCGCGGCACGGCCAGATCGACCATGAACATGGGGCGGTGGCGGCGTTTTTTGAGCGCGCGCTCGACTGCGCCCAGGCCGATGATGGGCAGGCTGCTCGCAGTGCAGCTCACGATGGCGTCGAACTCGTGCAGGCGCTCGGGCAGGTCGGCCAGGCGCAGCGCCTCGCCGCCAAAGCGCGTGGCAAGCTGCTCGCCGCGCTCCAGCGTGCGGTTGGCGATGGCGATGGCGCGCGGGTTTTTCGCGGCAAAGTGCGTTGCCGCGAGCGTGATCATCTCGCCCGCACCGACGAACAGCACGCGGATTTTTGCCAGGTCTTCGAACAGCTGCCCCGCCAGGCGCACCGCCGCCGCGGCCATGCTGATGCTGTGCGCGCCGATTTCGGTGGAGCTGCGCACCTCCTTGGCGACGGCAAAGCTGCGCTGAAAGAGCTGGTTCAGCGTGCTGCCCAGCGCGCCCGCGGACTCGGCGGCGCGCACGGCGTCTTTCAGCTGGCCGAGGATCTGCGCCTCGCCCAGCACCATGGAGTCGAGCCCGCTCGCGACGCGAAAGGCGTGGCGCGCGGCCAGGGCGTCCTCGTAGGCGTAGATGTGTGTGCGCAGCAGTTCGGGGCGCACGCCGCCGCTGTGTGCGAGCCAGTCCAGCGTGTGCTCGAGCGCGGGTTGCTCGGCGGCGCAGTAGATCTCGGTGCGGTTGCAGGTGGAGAGCAACGCGGTTTCGACCTGCGGATGGGGCCCCGAGCCCGCGAGCGTCTGGCGCAGGCTGTGCAACGTGGGCGCGATCTGGTCGAGCGCAAACGCAAAGCGGCCGCGCAGATCGAGCGGCGCAGTGGTGTGGTTGATGCCCAGGGCCCAGACTGCCATGGTGGCGGATTATAAAATTCGCGCCCGCCAAGCCGCATCCCCCAATGCCTTGCCCGAGCGCGCTGACTGCGCTGTATGTGCAAAAGGCTTGATGCCGATCAATTTTCCATGTCCCTGCTCGCCGCCCTCGACCATTTGCTGAACTTCCTTGCGCCCGCCGCGGGCGTGGCGCTGCTGCTCGTCGCGGGGACGCGGATTTTGATGCGAAAAAGGCCGCCAGCGCTCTCGTGGCGTGCGCAGGTAGCTATCCTTTTCGCAGTAGGCGCGACCGTGCTCGTGGCCGGGCTGGTGCTGCTCGGGCGCGACGGCAAGATGCTCACCTACGGCGCACTGGTGCTCGCTTGCGCGAGCAGCCAGTGGCTGGTGTTGCGCGGCTGAACGCCTCGGGGCGCGCGCGGCAACCATCCATGTGCCGTGCCGTGCTGGGGCACCGCGCTGCGCGACAATGCGCCCCATGGACACCAGCGCACACGGCATCTCCCGCACGCAGCTGTTGCAAGCCTTCGACGGCCTGCTGCAGCCCGAGCGATTCAAGGACTACGGCCCCAACGGCTTGCAGGTCGAGGGCAGGGCGCAGATCTGCCACATCGTGAGCGGCGTCACCGCGAGCCGGGCGCTGATCGAGGCCGCGATCGCCGCGCGCGCCGACGCGATCTTCGTGCACCACGGCCTGTTCTGGCGCGGGCAGGACGGGCGCGTCACGGGCTGGATGAAGCAGCGCCTGCAATTGCTGCTCGCGCACGACATCAACCTGTTCGCCTACCACCTGCCGCTGGATGCGCACGCCGAGCTCGGCAACAACGTGCGCCTCGGGCACGAGCTCGGATGGAGGCCCCTGGCGCGCTTTGGCGAGCAAGACCTCGGCTGCGTCGCCGCCGTGCACTACGCTGATGTGCAGGCGCTGGCCGGCCACGTCGCGCAGGTGTTGCGCCACCCCGTGACGCTGGTGCCGCCGGGCCCTGGCGCCGAGGCGGCAGAGCCGATTACGCGCGTCGCATGGTGCACGGGCGGCGCGCAGAGCTATTTCGAGGCCGCCGTCGCCGCCGGAGCCCAGGCTTTCGTGACGGGCGAAATCTCCGAGCCGCAGGCGCACCTGGCGCGTGAGCTCGGCGTGGCCTACCTCGCCGCGGGCCACCACGCGACCGAGCGCTACGGCGCACCGGCCGTGGCCGCGCATGTCGCCCAGCAATGGGGCCTCGCGCACAGCTTCATCGACATCGACAATCCGGCATGAAGAGTGCTTCATAAAGAGTAGCTGCTTGCGCTTGCTACATCTACTCTAAGGCCGTTTTTCTTTTAAATTCAAGATGAAACCCATCGCCATCACCCAGGGCGACTCCGCAGGCATAGGCCCGGAAATCGTCGCCAAAGCCTTCCGCGACGCACCCGAAGTGCTGCGCGGCTGCTTCGCGGTGGGCGACCTGGCCACCATGCGCCGTGCCGCCCAGTGCCTCGTGCGCCCAGCAGCCTGTCGGACTTTGGGCGTCGATAGCGAGAATGGGCCCCAGCGAGACCAGTTTTTGCCGCATTCGCAGCCGACGATTCCAAAGTCCGACAGGCTGCCAGGCCAGCCCGAATTGCCCGTGGCCTTGCTGCAGGAGCCGGCCGAGGCGCTGCAGATGCCGCCGCGCTGCCTGCCCGTGCTGCAGCTGCCGGGCCTGCCGGGGCCGCAGCCCTGGGGGCGCGTGAGCGCCGCGGCCGGGCGCGCGGCGGCCGATTGCGTGCTGTGGGCCGCGCGCGCCGCCTTGCGCGGCGAAGTCGCTGCCCTCGTGACCGCGCCGCTGCACAAAGAGGCGCTCGCCGCCGCCGGCATCTACTACCCCGGCCACACCGAGCTGCTGCAGGCCGAGGCTGCGGCGCACCTGGGCGTGGCGCTGGAGGAACTGCCCGTGCGCATGATGCTCGCCAATGAGGAGCTGCGCACCGTGCTCGTGAGCATCCACGTGCCGCTGCGCGCCGCCATAGCCGCCGTCACGCCCGCGAACGTGCTGCAGACCTTGCAGATCACGCATGCCGCCTTGCAGCGCAGCCTGGGGCATGCGCCGCGTATTGCGGTCGCGGGGCTCAATCCACATGCGGGCGAGGGTGGCCTCTTTGGGCGCGAGGAGATCGAGGCCATCGCGCCGGCGATCGCACAGGCGCGCGCGCAGGGCATCGACGCGCTGGGCCCGTTTGCGCCGGACACGGTGTTCATGCGCGCGCGCCACGCGCCGCCCGCGCATCCGGGCGAGTTCGACGTGGTCGTCGCCATGTACCACGACCAGGGCCTGATCCCCGTCAAATACCTGGGCGTGGAGCAGGGCGTCAACGTGACGCTGGGCCTGCCGCTGGTGCGCACCAGCCCCGACCACGGCACGGCCTTCGACATCGCCGGCCAAGGCGTGGCAGACGCCGCGAGCCTGATCGCGGCGGTGCGCATGGCGCGCCAGCTTTCGGGGTAAAAAAGGTCTGCAGCGCTTGGTAGGTCTGCGCTAGTAGCTATCTATTTTGAAGTGCCGCGCAGGCTGTCGCGGATTTCGCGCAGCAGCACGACTTCTTCGGGCGTGGGCGGCGGCGTGGCGGGCGCCGGGGCTGCGGCCGGGGCTTCGCGTTTGAAGCGGTTGATCTGCTTGACCATCATGAAAATGATGAACGCGAGGATGAGGAAGTTCACCGCCACGGTGATGAAATGGCCATACGCAAACACGGGCACGCCCGCCTTGCGCAGCGCCTCGAGCGTGTGCGCCGTGCCCGCAGGCGCTTCGCCGAGCGCGATGAACAAATTGGAAAAATCGAGCCTGCCGAACACCAGCCCCACGACGGGCATGATCAGGTCGGCCACCACCGAATCGACGATCTTGCCGAACGCCCCGCCGATGATCACGCCCACGGCGAGATCGATCACGTTGCCCTTGACGGCAAACTCCTTGAATTCTTGCATCATGCCCATGGAAACTCCTTTTGTGGTAGCGCCAAACGGCGCCAGTATCACCGAAAGCGCGGCTTTGGTGCTGCCCGCAAATACCCCTAGGCGCTCCGCTACAATCGCCCGTTGACCCCAACTAGCGATGTTCATCGAGGATCCCATGAGTGACACTCCCATCGACTCCGAAAAACGGACGTGGCTGATCGCGACCAGCTGCGCCGGCGTGGTGGGCGGCGTGGCAACCGCCGTACCTTTTGTGAGCACCTTTCAGCCCTCGGAGCGCGCCAAGGCCGCAGGCGCCCCGGTCGAGGTGGATATTTCCACGCTCAAGCCGGGCGAGAAGATCACCGTGGAATGGCGCGGCAAGCCCGTGTGGATCGTGCGCCGCACGCCCGAGCAACTGGCTGCGCTGCCCAAGATCGATCCCGAACTCGCAGACCCCAAGTCCGAACGCCATCCCGAACAATTCACGCCGCCTTACGCGCGCAACGAATGGCGCTCGATCAAGCCCGAGATCTTCGTCGCCATCGGCATCTGCACGCACCTGGGCTGCTCGCCGTCCGATAAATTCACGCCCGGGCCGCAACCCTCGCTGCCCAGCGACTGGCCCGGCGGCTGGCTTTGTCCCTGCCACGGCTCCACGTTCGACATGGCCGGGCGGGTGTTCAAGAACAAGCCCGCGCCCGACAACCTCGAAATCCCGCCGCACATGTACCTCTCCGATACGCGTCTGCTGATCGGTGAAGACAAGAAGGCTTGAAGGAGCACCCCATGGCTGAATTCAAGGAAATTTCTCCCAATGCTTCCGCGGGTGCCAAGTTCGGCAACTGGATGCACAACCGCTTTCCGACGCTGTTCGAGGCTTACCGCGTGCACATGTCGGAGTATTACGCGCCCAAGAACTTCAACTTCTGGTACATCTTCGGCTCGCTCGCGCTCTTGGTGCTGGTGATCCAGATCGTCACAGGCATCTTTCTCGTGATGCACTACAAGCCCGACGCGAACCTCGCCTTTGCTTCGGTCGAATACATCATGCGCGACGTGCCTTGGGGCTGGCTGATCCGCTACATGCACT
Organism: Extensimonas vulgaris; assembly: GCF_003337425.1. GTDB lineage: Bacteria > Pseudomonadota > Gammaproteobacteria > Burkholderiales > Burkholderiaceae_C > Extensimonas > Extensimonas vulgaris. Next base: position 351,282 of record NZ_QPJU01000001.1, on the reverse strand, counting down.
CCACGGGCGCCTCGGCCTTCTTCATCGTGGTATATCTGCACATGTACCGCGGCCTGATCTACGGCAGCTACCAAAAGCCGCGCGAGCTCGTGTGGATTTTCGGCTGCTTGATCTTCTTGTGCCTGATGGCCGAGGCTTTCATGGGCTACCTGCTGCCCTGGGGCCAGATGTCGTACTGGGGTGCGCAGGTGATCGTGAACCTGTTTTCCGCGATTCCCTTCATCGGCCCTGACCTCTCGCTGCTGATCCGCGGCGACTACGTGGTCAGCGACGCCACGCTGAACCGCTTCTTCAGCTTCCACGTGATCGCCGTGCCGCTGGTGCTGCTGGGCCTGGTCGTGGCGCACTTGCTCGCGCTGCACGATGTGGGCTCGAACAACCCTGACGGCATCGAAATCAAAGGCCCCAAGGCGCCCAAGGACGACAAAGGCCATCCGCTCGACGGCGTGCCCTTCCATCCGTACTACACGGTGCACGACGTGTTCGGCGTCGGCGTGTTTCTGATGGTTTTCGCGGCCGTGATTTTCTTCGCGCCCGAAGCCGGTGGTTATTTCCTCGAATACAACAACTTCATCCCGGCCGATCCGCTCAAGACGCCTTTGCACATCGCGCCGGTGTGGTACTTCACGCCGTTTTATTCGATGCTGCGCGCGATCACGAGCGAAATGATGTATGCGCTCATCACCTGCGTGGTGCTCGGTGCGCTGTTTGGCATCTTCAAGGCACGGACCGCGGGCTTTCTCAAGGCCATCATCGCCGTGGCGGCGGTGGTCGTGGTCGCGATGATGCTCTCGATCGACGCCAAGTTCTGGGGCGTGGTGACCATGGGTGGCGCCGTGATCATCCTGTTCTTCCTGCCCTGGCTCGACAACAGCCCGGTCAAGTCGATCCGCTACCGGCCGAGCTGGCACAAGTACCTCTACGGCCTGTTCGTGATCAACTTCCTGATCCTCGGCTACCTCGGGGTGCAGCCGCCTTCGCCGATCGGCGAGCGCGTGTCGCAAGTGGGTACGCTGTTTTATTTTGGCTTCTTCCTGCTCATGCCTTGGTGGAGCCGCTTGGGTGAACCCAAGCCTGTGCCCGAGCGCGTGACCTTCGCGGCCCACTGAGCTGGAGACGATCACCATGAAAAAAATCCTCCTCACGCTCGCCGCTGCCCTTGGCCTGCTCACGGGCGCCGCCGTGCAAGCAAACGAAGCGGGCATACCCTGGGACAAGGCGCCCAACAAAACCACCGATCTCGGTGCGTTGCAAAACGGTGCGAAGATTTTCGTCAACTACTGCGTGGGCTGCCACTCTGCCGCGTTCATGCGCTACAACCGCTTGCGCGACATCGGTCTGACCGAGCAACAGATCAAGGACAACCTCATGTTCACCACCGATAAGGTGGGTGAGACCATGAAGGCCGCGATCGACCCGCGCCAGGCCAAGGAATGGTTTGGCGCGAATCCGCCCGACCTCACCCTGATTGCCCGCTCGCGCGCTGGCGCGGGCGGCAGTGGCGCCGACTATCTTTACACCTTCCTGCGCACTTTCTACCGCGACGACACCAAGGCCACGGGTTGGAACAACCTCGCTTTCCCGAACGTCGGTATGCCGCACGCGTTATGGCAGCTGCAAGGCCAACGCCGCGCCGTCTTCGAAGAAGTCGAAAGCCATGGTCACAGCACCGAGGTTTTCAAAGGCTGGGAGCAATTGAGCCCAGGAACCATGAGCGAGCTGCAGTTCGATCAAACCGTGGCCGACCTGGTGAACTATCTGCAGTGGATGGGTGAGCCCGCGCAAAAGACCCGCACGCGCGTCGGCGTTTGGGTGTTGCTCTATCTGGCGTTCTTCACGGTGCTGGCATGGAGGCTCAATGCCGCCTATTGGAAAGACGTGAAGTAATCCTCACATAAGGTGGCACGTCCCCTGTGGGGCGTGTCTCGTTTCACGGAGTGGGCGCTGGGTATGGTGTCCCACTCTTTTGGTTTTCAGGAGCCGCATACATCATGATGGTGCTTTATTCGGGCACGACTTGCCCTTTTTCGCATCGCTGCCGTTTCGTGTTGTTCGAAAAAGGCATGGATTTCGAGATCCGCGACGTCGATCTCTACAACAAACCCGAGGACATCAGTGTCATGAATCCCTACGGCCAGGTGCCCATCCTGGTCGAGCGTGACCTGATTTTGTACGAATCGAACATCATCAACGAATACATCGACGAGCGTTTTCCGCATCCGCAGTTGATGCCCGGTGACCCCGTCGATCGCGCGCGCGTGCGTCTGTTTTTGCTGAATTTCGAAAAAGAACTGTTCGTGCACGTGCATACGCTCGAGTCGCGTGCCACCAAAGGCAATGAGAAAGCCCAAGAGAAAGCGCGCACCCATATTCGGGAACGCCTGACGCAACTTGCGCCCGTGTTCCTGAAAAACAAATTCATGTTGGGCGAGCATTTTTCCATGCTCGACGTGGCCATAGCGCCGTTGCTGTGGCGGCTCGATTACTATGGGATTGAATTGAGCAAGAATGCCGCGCCGCTGCTCAAATACGCCGAGCGCATTTTTTCGCGTCCGGCCTACATTGAAGCGCTCACGCCTTCCGAGAAGGTCATGCGCAAGTAAATCCGTCTGCCAGCAACCCTTCTCTCCATGCCCCGCATGAACCTGCCGGAAACCAGCTCCACGCGCCCTTACCTGATCCGCGCCATCCATGAATGGTGCACCGACAACGGGTTTACCCCCTACCTCGCGGTGCGCGTCGATTCCACGGTCGATGTGCCGCGCGAATACGTCAAAGATGGCGAGATCGTTCTCAACGTCAGCTATGACGCGACGGGCGGCTTGCAGCTCGGCAACGACCTGATCACGTTCAAGGCCCGCTTCGGCGGCCGTGCACGCGACATCGTGGTTCCCGTAGAGCGCGTCATGGCCATTTATGCGCGCGAAAATGGTCAAGGCATGGCGTTTCCTTTGTCTGCCGACATGCAAGACGATGGGCTTGCGGCTGACGCTTTGCACACCCCGGGCGCGGCGCCTGACAAGCCCGGCGCCAGTGCGGATCGCGTCATCCAGCTTGTGTCCAGCGACGCACGCGATGGCGAGGCGCAAGACACCGACGAGCCGCCCGAGCCGCCACGCCCCGCGGGCGCAGGGGCGCGTCCGGCACTCAAACGCATCAAGTGAACGGCTGCGGCGAAAGCAGCGTTGGTGTGCGTCTGCATGCCGTATTTGCCAGTAGAATCCCCATCGCGCCGATTTAGCTCAGCTGGTAGAGCACCCGCCTTGTAAGCGGTAGGTCGTCAGTTCGAATCCGACAATCGGCACCACTTCACACCCCGCCCCCATGCCTGTGCTTCAGGCATTCCCGTCCACCTCCCGGCCACGCGGTGATTTTTCAGGATCGGATACGCAGGCGGATGGCCTCCACCTCCCAGCCTTTGCTGCGCAAGTGCGCCAGCAGCGCCGGCCTGAGTTGGCGCAGTTTTGCCGCCGCGGCATTGCCATGCACGATGAGGCACCAGCTCGTGCCCTCGATCGGGCCGGCCTGTATGGCGGGGCGCAGCGCGGCGGGAATCAGGCTTTCTATGCTTTGCAGCCGGGCACTCGAGTCGCGCGTGAGTTCTGCCAGCTTTGCCAAAGTGGGCGCCTCTTGGGTGGCCTGCTGCAGCGAGATGGCGTAATGGCGGCGGTGCATGAGGAAAGGGGCGGGTGCAAAAGAGTGGGAACAATGGCGGCGCAGATTATCCACGCAGGGTGGGTTCGATGGCCGCGATGCCGCGCAAAAGTCCAAGCCCAAATAAGCTCTAAAATCGCCGTCCCGGCAAGGGCTGCCTGTTTCTAGTGTTTCTGCGTCTCACAGCGTCGAAAGCCCACGGCAGGCAGCCGTGCCCGAAACATCTATCCATTATCGGCCGACTTGTGTCTTGCCCACGGCAGATGCAGCGGCCTCGTGCGCATGGCCACCAACTTCCTCACCAAAATCTTCGGCAGCCGCAATGACCGGCTGCTCAAGCAATACCGCAAGACGGTTGCGCGCATCAATGCCTTGGAGCCCGAGCTCGAGAAACTGTCGGACGAAGCTCTGCGCGCCAAGACGCAGGAGTTCCGCGAACGCCTCGCGGGCGGCGCCTCGCTCGACGAGCTGCTGCCCGAAGCCTTTGCCGTGGTGCGCGAAGCATCCAAGCGCGTGATGAAGATGCGCCACTTCGACGTGCAGCTGCTCGGCGGCATGGCGCTGCATTACGGCAAGATTGCCGAAATGCGCACGGGCGAGGGCAAGACCCTCACGGCTACGCTGGCCGTGTACCTGAACGCGCTGGCCGGCAAGGGCGTGCACGTGGTCACCGTGAACGACTACCTCGCACAGCGCGATGCGCAATGGATGGGGCGGCTGTATGAATTTCTGGGCCTCAGCGTGGGCATCAACCTGCCGCACCTGCCGCGCGAGGAAAAGCAGGCCGCGTACCGCGCCGACATCACCTACGGCACGAACAACGAATACGGCTTCGACTACCTGCGCGACAACATGGTCTATGAGGCGCGCGACCGCGTGCAGCGCGGCCTGTATTACGCCATCGTCGATGAGGTGGACTCGATCCTGATCGACGAAGCGCGCACGCCGCTCATCATCAGCGGCCAGGCCGAAGACCACACGGCGCTGTATCGCGCGATGAACGAGATCGCTCCGCTGCTCGTGCGCCAGGAGGGCGAGGAAGACCCGCGCACCGGCGAGGGCGTGATCAAGCCCGGCGACTTCACCGTCGATGAAAAGTCGCGCCAGGTGTACCTGACCGAGCAGGGCCACGAGACGGCCGAGCGGCTGCTGGCGAGCCGCGGGTTGATCCCTGAAGGCGCGTCGCTCTACGACCCGGCCAACATCACGCTGATGCACCATTTGTACGCAGCGCTGCGTGCCCACCACCTCTACCACCGCGACCAGCATTACGTGGTGCAAAACGGCGAAGTCATCATCGTCGATGAATTCACGGGCCGCCTGATGCAAGGCCGGCGCTGGAGCGAGGGTCTGCACCAGGCGGTGGAGGCCAAGGAAGGCGTGAACATCCAGCCCGAGAACCAGACGCTGGCGTCGATCACCTTCCAGAACTACTTCCGCCTGTACGAAAAGCTCGCCGGCATGACCGGCACGGCCGACACCGAGGCCTACGAGTTCCAGGAGATCTACGGCCTCGAGACCGTGATCATCCCGCCCAACAGGCCAAGCCGGCGCGAGGACCAGCTCGACCGCGTCTATAAAACCACGCGCGAAAAATACGCCGCGGCCATCGCGGACATCCGCGCGTGCCACGAGCGCGGCCAGCCCGTGCTCGTGGGCACGACCTCGATCGAAAACTCCGAACTCATTTCCGAGCTGCTCAAGAAAGAGGGCCTGCCGCACCAGGTGCTCAACGCCAAGCAGCACGCGCGCGAGGCCGAGATCATCGCCCAGGCGGGGCGCCCCGGCATGATCACCATCGCCACCAACATGGCCGGGCGCGGCACCGACATCGTGCTCGGCGGCAACATCGAGAAAATGGTCGCGGCCATAGAGGCTGATCCAGAGCTCGACGAAGCCACGCGCCAGCAGCGCATTGCGCAGCTGCGCGCCGACTGGCAGCGCGACCACGAGAAGGTGAAAGAGCTCGGCGGCCTGCGCATCATCGCCACCGAGCGCCACGAAAGCCGCCGCATCGACAACCAGCTGCGCGGCCGCTCGGGGCGCCAGGGCGATCCGGGCTCGTCACGCTTTTACCTGAGCCTGGACGACCCGCTGATGCGCATTTTCGCGGGCGACCGCGTCAAGGCCATCATGGAGCGGCTCAAGATGCCCGACGGCGAGGCGATCGAGGCCGGCATCGTCACGCGCAGCATCGAATCGGCGCAGCGCAAGGTCGAGGCGCGCAACTTCGACATGCGCAAGCAGCTGCTCGAATACGACGACGTGGCCAACGACCAGCGCAAGGTGATCTACCAGCAGCGCAATGAAATCCTCGACGCTTCCGACCTCTCCGACGTGATCCGCGCCATGCGCGAGGACTGCTTCACCGACCTCGTGCGCCAATATGTGCCTGCCGATTCGGTCGAGGAGCAGTGGGACTTGCCGGGCCTCGAAAAAGCGCTCGCACAAGAGTGGCAGCTGCCGCTCGCGCTGCAGCAGGAAGTGGCGCAGTCCGAGGCCATCACCGACGAGGACATCCTCGAAAAAGTGCTGCAGGCCGCGCAGGCGGCCTTCGACGCCAAGGTCGAGCAGATCGGGCGCGAAAACTTCACGCAGTTCGAGCGCATGGTGCTGCTGCAAAGCCTGGACTCGAACTGGCGCGACCACCTCGCGGCGCTCGACTACCTGCGCCAGGGCATCCACCTGCGCGGCTATGCGCAAAAGCAGCCCAAGCAGGAATACAAGCGCGAGGCTTTCGAGCTGTTCCGCCAGATGCTCGACCAAGTGAAGAACGAGGTCACGAAAACGCTCATGACCGTGCAGGTGCAGTCGCGCAGCCAGCTCGACGCTGCCGCAGAGGAGCTCGAAAGCCGCGGCGAGCACATCGCCAACGTCACCTACACCGCGCCCACCGAAACCGGCGCGGTCGAGGTCACGGCAGAGGCGCCGACCGCGCGCGAACCGCTCACGCTGCCGCCGGGCGTGCGCGTGGGGCGCAACGACCCCTGCCCCTGCGGCAGCGGCAAAAAATACAAGCAATGCCACGGCAAGCTGAGCTGAGCGCGTCCGCACGGCTGGCCGCGCCGGCGCAGCGTGCAGCGCACAGCGTTTCGCCCGCGTTTTTGAAAAAGGAACCCCCATGCCCGTGAACCTCCAGCCCCCCGTCGCTGCCGAGCTGCGCCCCATCGCGGGCGTGCGCATCGGCGTGGCCGAAGCCGGCATCCGCAAGGCCGCGCGCAAAGACCTCACGGTGTTTTTGCTCGACGAGGGCACGAGCGTCGCGGGCGTGTTCACGCAAAACCGCTTTTGCGCCGCGCCCGTGCAGATCAGCCGTGCGCACCTTGCGGGCGGGCTGCCGATCCGCGCGCTGCTCGTCAACACCGGCAACGCCAACGCGGGCACGGGCGCTGACGGCATGGTACGCGCGCACGCCACGTGCATCGCGCTTGCGCGGCTGCTGGACATCGCACCCGCGCAGGTGCTGCCTTTTTCCACCGGCGTGATCATGGAGCCGCTGCCGCACGAGCGCCTCATCGCGGCGCTGCCCGCGGCGCTCGCCGACGCTGCTCCCGACCACTGGGCGCGCGCCGCCGAAGGCATCATGACCACGGACACCGTGCCCAAGGCCTTCAGCACGCAGCTGCGCCTGGGCGCGGCCACGGTGTCGGTCACGGGCATCAGCAAGGGCGCGGGCATGATCCGCCCGAACATGGCGACCATGCTGGGCTTTCTGGCAACCGACGCCTGCATCGCACCGGCGCTGCTGCCCCAGATCGCGCACGCGCTCGCCGAGGCTTCGTTCAACCGCATCACCATAGACGGCGACACCTCGACCAACGACTCGTTCATCGTGCTGGCCACCCACAAGGCGCAGCACGCGCCCATCACCTCGCTAGAGAGCGCCGAGGGGCAGGCGCTCTTTGCCGCGCTGCGCGAGGTGGCGCAAAAGCTCGCGCAGGCCATCGTGCGCGACGGCGAGGGCGCGACCAAGTTCATCACGGTGCGCGTCGAAGGCGGGCGCGACGCCGAGGAATGCCGCAAGGTGGCGTACGCGATCGCGCATTCGCCGCTGGTCAAGACGGCGTTTTACGCGAGCGACCCGAACCTGGGCCGCATCCTTGCGGCCGTGGGCTACGCGGGCATTGCCGACCTCGACCAGGGCGGCATAGACCTGTACCTCGACGACGTGCACGTGGCCCAGCAGGGCGGGCGCCACCCCGACTACCGCGAGGAGGATGGCCAGCGCGTGATGCAGCAAAGCGAGATCACGGTGCGCGTGCGGCTCGGGCGCGGCACGGCGGCCGAGACGGTCTGGACCTGCGACCTGAGCCACGAATACGTGAGCATCAACGCCGATTACCGTTCTTGAAATTGCTATATTAAAAATAGCTGCTTGCGCTTGATACATAAGCGCCAGAGGCCAAAATGAATCCAAATTTCGAGCATTTGCTCGTGCGCGCCGAGCAGCTCATCGGCCGCATAGAGTCCATTCTTCCCCAGCCCCTTTCGGCCCCCGATTGGGGCGCCGCCATCGCCTGGCGCTACCGCAAGCGCAGCAACGGGCATGGCGTGCTTGAGCCCGTGCGCCATGTCGCGGCGATGCGCCTGTCCGACCTGCAGGAAATCGACGCGCAGAAAGAAAAAATCGTGCGCAACACCGAGCAGTTCGTGCAGGGCCGGCCCGCGAACAACGTGCTGCTCACGGGTGCGCGCGGCACGGGCAAGTCTTCGCTCGTCAAGGCCTGCCTGAACGCCTTTGCCGCGCAGGGCCTGCGCCTGATCGAGATGGACAAGAGCGACCTGACCGACCTGCCCGACATCGTCGAGGTGGTGGCCGCGCGCCCCGAGAAGTTCATCGTCTTTTGCGACGACCTGAGCTTCGAGGAGGGCGAGCCCGGCTACAAGGCGCTCAAGTCGATCCTGGACGGCTCGGTGGCCGCGGCCACGCCCAACGTGCTGATCTACGCGACCAGCAACCGCCGCCACCTGCTGCCCGAATACATGAAGGAAAACCTCAGCTACCAGCACAGCGAGGACGGCGAACTGCACCCCGGCGAGGTGGTCGAGGAAAAAATCTCGCTCTCCGAGCGCTTCGGCCTGTGGGTGAGCTTTTACCCCTTCAGCCAGGACGAATACCTCGTCATCGTGCGCCAGTGGCTCACGGCGCTCGGGGTGCCGGAGTCGGCCATAGAGGCCGCACGCGCCGAGGCGCTGGTGTGGGCGCTGGAGCGTGGCTCGCGCAGCGGGCGCGTGGCCTACCAGTTCGCGCGCGATTTTGCGGGCCGCCATGGTGTCAGCGCATCCTGAGCCGCCATCGCAGCCGCAAGCCGAAGCGACTGGCGCCGGCGCGGCGCCGAGCCAGCCGCAAGGCTCGCAGCGCACGCATACTGAAGTCGCCGTGGGCATCTTGCTGCGCGGCGACGGCGCACTGCTGCTGGCCACGCGCCCGCCCGGCAAGCCCTACGCGGGCTACTGGGAATTTCCGGGCGGCAAGATCGAGGCCGGCGAGACCGTGGAGCAGGCGCTGCGGCGCGAGCTGCACGAGGAGCTGGGCATCACCATCGGCCCGGCGAGCGTCTGGCGCGTGACCGAGCACGACTACCCGCACGCACTCGTGCGCCTGCATTGGTGCAAGGTGCGCAGCTGGAGCGGCGACTTCGACATGCGCGAGGGCCAGACCATGGCCTGGCAGCACTTTCCGCTGCAGGTCAGCCCGGTGCTGCCGGGCGCGTACCCGGTGCTCGACTGGCTCGAGCAGGAGTGGCGCCAAGGGCGCGCGCAGTCCTCACAAAAGCCATAAGCCGAGCACGAACACCAGCGTGTGCGCCAGCACGCCCGCCGCTACGGCCCAGCCATATCCCTTGCCGCCGCTGGCCAGCGCCATCCCGCTCTTGCTCAGCGCATGCACCAGCATGGCCGCCATCAGGGTGCGCTCGACCATGGGCGCCGCGGGGGTGCCGGGGGCGCCATGCGCGAGCAGCGCGGCGATGACGGAGTGGATGTCCGCGAGCGCCGCAAGCAAGGCGCCGGTCATCATGCCCGCGTCACCCAGCCACAGGCCCAGCCCATAAACGCCCGCCTGTACGGCTGTCAGCAATAGTGCGATCAGCAACGCATCGCGCAGGCGAAACATGGCCGTATCGGCGGGAAGTTGCGCCGGTTTGCCGGCCGCTTGGGGCAGACCCGTGTGTGCGAGCCAACCCCCGTACACACCGGCCACGAGCGCCGAAGCCAGCGCCGGCGCCGCCAGCTGGGGCAGCCAGGCCGGCTGAATGGTCGCAGCCACGGCCAGCATTTGCAGCATGGTGGCCACGCACGAGAGCACCGCGCCGCCCGCCTGCGCGCGCAGCGTGCCGCGCCCTGCGCGCAGCTCCAGCCCCAGATTCGCGATGGTGGCCGTGCTCGAGACGAAGCCCGAGGCCAGCGCCGACAGGGCCAGCGCCTGGCGCGCCTGCAGCAGGCGCCGCCCCAGGTGCGCGAACGACTGGATCAAAAGCAGCACCACGAGCAGGCGCACGAGCAGCTGCGGGTTGAGTACCTCGCCCCACAGCGGCCGGTCGGGCATCAGCGGCGCGACGATGAGGATCAGGGCTCCGAGGATCAGGCCGTCGCGCACTTCGCCCGGTTGCAGCCAGGTGTTGGCGAAACGGTGCAGGCGCTCGCGCGCGGCGAGCAAGCCCGTCGCTACCACGGCGAGTGCAGCGGCCAGCAGGCGGTCTTGCGTGCACATGGCGCCGATCACGTAGACGAAAAAAAGCGCGATCTCGGTCGTCACGCCCGGATCGCCCGAGCGGTCTTTGGCATACGCGGTGACGCCCAGAATGGCCACGAACAGCGCCCCCACGCCGAGCAATGCCGGCATGGCCAACAGCGCTGCCGTGGCGCCGGCGAGCGCCGTGAGCGCAAACGAGCGCACCCCTGCGAGCGCGCGGTGCGGGCCGCTGCCCTTGCTACGCTCGCGCTCTATGCCCATGAGCAAGCCGCAGCCGAGCGCGCTCGCCAGCGCCGCCCAAGCCGAGGCCAAGCCGTCCGAAGTCTCCATTGCTGCATTGCCTTTCATCCCAGATTGTCCATTAGGACGCGGGATGATGGCGAGGCGGCTGGCGAGGCAGTTTGGTCGCGGCTGAGGAGTTCGTGGTGGTGCCACGAACGACGAAGCAGCGGCCAAAATGACCGGCAGACGTCCGCCAGCGCCCGCGTAGGTGCGCAGCACCGCCTAATGGACAATCTGGGTTCATCACAAACCACGGCGCTTGCCCCTGCCAGCACAGGACGGCGCCGCGGCCGTGGACAATACCACCATGTTCGAGCCACCACCTTTCATCGCCCCCACCCGCCACACCGACCCGGCCGCCGCGCTCGCGCAGGTGCAGCAGATCTACCAACAGCAAATCGACCACCTGCGCGCCGCCATGTCGCGCTTCGTCGCGGGCGAAACACCGCCGCAGCCGGTGCGCGCCTGCTACCCCTTCGTGCGCCTGCACGTGGACACCGTGGTGCGCGCTCCTACGGCGCTCGCCTACGGCTTCGTCGAAGGGCCGGGGCATTACGAAACCACGCTCACGCGCCCCGACCTGTTCGCGCGCTACTACCTCGAGCAGTTCCAGCTGCTGCGCCAGAGCCACGGCGTGGCGCTCGAAGTGGGCACGAGCACGCAGCCCATCCCCGTGCACTTCTCATTCGCCGAAGACGATTATTTTGAAGGCGCCTTGAGCCCCGAACGCCGCCTGCGCATGCGCGACCTGTTCGACCTGCCCGACCTTGCGGCCATGGACGACGGCATCGCCAACGGCACCTGGGAGGCCGTGCCAGGCGAGCCCAAACCGCTCGCGCTCTTCACCGCGCCGCGCGTGGACTACTCGCTGCACCGCCTGCGCCACTACACGGGCACGCTGCCCGAGTGGTTCCAGAACTTCGTGCTGTTCACCAACTACCAGTTCTACATCGACGAATTCGTCCGCCTCGGGCACGCCGAAATGGCGCGGCCCGATAGCGGCTACTGCGCCTTCGTCGAGCCCGGCAACGTGGTCACGCGCCGCGCGGGTCTGCCCGCCGAGGCCGGTGACGAGCGCGGCGCCCCGCCGCCGCGCCTGCCGCAAATGCCCGCCTACCACCTGGTGCGCGCCGACGGCAGCGGCATCACCATGGTCAACATCGGCGTGGGCCCGGCCAACGCCAAGACCATCACCGACCACATCGCCGTCCTGCGCCCGCACGCCTGGATGATGCTGGGCCACTGCGCGGGCCTGCGCAACAGCCAGCAGCTGGGCGACTACGTGCTCGCCCACGCCTACGTGCGCGAAGACCACGTGCTCGACGAAGACCTGCCGCTGTGGGTGCCGATCCCGGCGCTTGCCGAAATCCAGGTCGCGCTCGAGCAGGCCGTGGCCGAGGTCACGCAGGTGCACGGCGCCGACCTCAAGCGCATCATGCGCACCGGCACCGTGGCCAGCACCGACAACCGCAACTGGGAGCTGCTGCCCGGAAACACGCCGCAGCGCCGCTTCAGCCAGAGCCGCGCCGTCGCGCTCGACATGGAAAGCGCCACCATCGCCGCGAACGGCTTTCGCTTCCGCGTGCCCTACGGCACGCTGCTGTGCGTGAGCGACAAGCCGCTGCACGGCGAAATCAAGCTGCCCGGCATGGCCAACCAGTTCTACCGCGAGCGC
>NZ_QPJU01000001.1:0-338879 GCF_003337425.1 Extensimonas vulgaris | reverse complement strand
CCGCGTGCCCTACGGCACGCTGCTGTGCGTGAGCGACAAGCCGCTGCACGGCGAAATCAAGCTGCCCGGCATGGCCAACCAGTTCTACCGCGAGCGCGTCGATCAGCACCTGCGCATAGGCATGCACGCCATCGACATCCTGCGCAACTCCGGCGTGCAGCGCCTGCACAGCCGCAAGCTGCGCAGCTTTGCCGAGGTGGCGTTTCAGTGAGGGTTTGTGGGCTGCGCGTGGCGCAAGTGGCGCTCTTTTTTAAGTAGCTGCTTGCGCTTGATGTACCTTCGTAAAAGGCGTATTTCTTTCAAAAGTTTCCGCCCCTTGGCTTCTTGCATGGGTGACGGACGTACTTACGCGGTAGTGGGCCAGCGGTCGTTTTTCTCGTTTTTCAATGCGTTCACGATATCCGCGGCAGAGGTGCCGCAAGCATCACACCAATCGACCAACAGCACCACGTCCACGTAGCTCTGGCCGCGCTCGACTTTGGAGACGAACGACTGCCCGAGTTGCAGCCGCCGCGCCAATTGCGCCTGTGTCAACCCCGCGTTGCGGCGCGCTGCGCGCAGCAAGGAGCGCAGACGTTGGTAGCGGGACTCATGCAGGGAGCTGGACACGGCCGCGCATCGTCGTGGCGCAGCCAAAATATTCCAGATAAGACTTTTTGTGATAAGATGTTTCCTGCTCGGTCTGGCAGAACTGCAAAGCAGGGGGCCGAGCCGCGTGCAATCACCATCAACAAACCGAAAAAGGGGTTTTCATGAAAATGGCAGGGTTGAAAGAGGCAGCAGCCATCACGACGGCGCTCGCAGCGCTCGGATTGCTGGCGGGTTGCGGTGGAGGAGATGGAGGTTCCTCGGGCGCTACACCGACACCAGCGCCACAACCAGCGGCGGCATTGGCTGGGTTTTGGACCACTGCTGCGGGTGACGCGGCAGCGCTTGCGTTGGAAAGTGGTGAGGTATGGGCCATCGACACCACCGGTACGGCTTACAAAGGGCAGGTTTCGGCTTCCGGGCAGTCGTTTTCGGGAACCATCAGCGGTTGGCAGGGGACGGCAAAAGACACGGGTTCGATCCAGGGTAGTTTCGTTCCAAAGCAATCAATCACCGCCACTTTGCGCGCACCTTCCATCGGCACACAAAACCTCCAATATCAATACGTTACGGGCTACGACCAGCCCGCGAACATGCAGGCTTACGCGGGCTCGTACAGAGCCGATTCAGGCGCGATGTTGTCCATTAGTGCCAGCGGCAATGTGAATGGGTTTGTAGGGACATGTGGATTTTCAGGAACCGTGACGGCCGCAGAAAACGGCAAAAATTTCTTCCGCTTCAAACTTCAGTACGCAAATGCCGCTGCATGCGGCTACTTCAGTGGCAAGGCCACGGAGGGCATAGCCGCACCAGTGGATGCAAAAACGCTCTACACCGCTGAGGTGGCTACTGATGGTTCTGCAGGGTCGCCAAATAGGCTCGTGAAGCAGTGACCGTAAAGCAAGCAGTAGCAAGCGTCCAGCGGGCAAATTTCGATGCACGCTGGCGCGCGGCCTGATCCGATGCGCTTTACGGCCCGTGGCGTTTACCGATCGCTGTGCTGGTAAGGATCTTCCAAACCCAGGCCGCACAGAATTTCGGACTCACGCGCCTCCATGGCCTCGGCGTCGGCCTCGCTGGTTTCGTGGTCCCAGCCCTGCGCGTGCAGCGTGCCGTGCACGATCAGGTGCGCGTAGTGCTCGGCCAGGGGCTTGCCCAGCGCGCGCGCCTCGCTCTCGACCACGGGTGCGCACAGCACCAGGTCGGCCAGCACCATAGGCTCCTGCGCGTAGTCGAAGGTGAGCACGTTGGTTGCGTAGTCCTTGTGGCGGTAGTCGCGGTTCAGCGCGCGGCCTTCGTCACTGCTCACGATGCTAACGGTGAACTCGTCGTAGCGCGCGAGCGCATGGCGAATCCAGCGCCGCGCATGCTTGTGCGCCGAGGTTGGGGACGAGGGCAGCGCCGCTTCAGCCAGAGCCGCGCCGTCGCACTCGACATGGAAAGCGCCACCATCGCCGCGAACGGTTTTCGCTTTCGCGTGCCCTACGGCACGCTGCTGTGCGTGAGCGACAAGCCGCTGCACGGCGAAATCAAGCTGCCCGGCATGGCCAACCAGTTCTACCGCGAGCGCGTCGATCAGCACCTGCGCATAGGCATGCACGCGATCGACATCCTGCGCGCCGCCGGCGCGCAGCGCCTGCACAGCCGCAAGCTGCGCAGCTTTGCCGAAGTGGCGTTTCAGTGAGGGTTTGTGGGCTGCGCATGGCGCAAGTGGCGCTCTTTTTTAAATAGCTGCTTGCGCTTGATATATCTGCGTAAAATACCTTTTTAACCCAGATTGTCTATTCGGACGCGGGATGATTGTTCCCGTCATTGCGAGGGCCGAAGGCCCGCGGCAATCCATGGGGCCTTGGCAACAGCGCCTGCGCACGCCGCAATGGACAGGACTGGATTGCCGCGCCCCTGCGGGGCTCGCAATGACGGGTTTCTTTGCAGCGGCCAAAATGACCGCCAGCCGTCCGCCAGCGCCCGTGTAGGTGCGCAGCACCGCCGAATGGACAATCTGGGTTCAAATTTGTGGCGCACGCGCCGTGCCCTCTCGCAATTTCCCCACTGTCATGACCGCTCTGTTCCAAGTCCAGCACCTGCGCAAAAGCTACGGCGACCATGCCGTCGTCGATGGCTTGTCTTTTCATATCGACGCGGGCGAGTGCCTGGGCATCATCGGCCCGAACGGCGCGGGCAAGACCACCACGCTGCGCATGTGCCTGGGCCAGGCTGCGCCCGACGCGGGCAGCGTGCGCTTTACCGCGCAGCCGGGCGCGGCGCCGCTGTACATGCCGCGCGACGCGCTGGCGATCAAGGCGCAACTCGGCGTGGTGGCGCAGTTCGACACGCTCGACCCCGACTTCAGCTGCGCCGAGAATCTGCGCGTCTATGGGCGCTACTTTGGCCTGGGGCGCCGCGTGATGGACGCGCGCGTGCCGCAGTTGCTCGAATTCGCCGCGCTCGCCAGCAAGGCTGCAGCCCGGCCCGCGGAGCTCTCGGGCGGCATGCGGCGGCGCCTGTCGCTCGCGCGGGCGCTGGTCAACGATCCGCGCCTGCTTCTGCTCGACGAGCCCACGACGGGGCTGGACCCGCAGGCGCGCCACCTGATGTGGGAGCGCCTGCAGCTGTTGCTGCAGCAGGGCAAGTCGATCTTGCTGACCACGCATTTCATGGACGAGGCCGAGCGCTTGTGCACGCGCCTGCTGGTGCTCGACCACGGCCGCAAGATCGCCGAGGGCGCACCGCGCGCGCTGATCGCCGAGCACCTGGAGCGCGAGGTGGTCGAGGTCTATGGCGTGGGCGCGCTCACGCTCGCGCAGGACGCGGCGCTGCGCGCGCTCGCCGCGCGCGTGGAGACGAGCGGCGAGACGGTGTTCTTCTACACCCCCGACGCGCGCCCCTTGCTGCACGCGCTCGAGGCGCGCCCGCAGCTGCGCACGCTGCACCGCCCGGCGAATCTGGAGGATTTGTTCCTCAAACTCACGGGGCGGCAGATACGGGACGAGGGGTGAACCCAGATTGTCCGTTCGGCGGTGCTGCGCACCTACGCGGGCGTTGACTTAGGCCGCCCGCGGGCGCACCTTGCTCGCGGCGAGCTGGGCGCGGCTGCGCGCCGTGGCCACGTCGTCGGCGCGCGCGAGCGCCACGCCCATGCGGCGCTTGGCAAAGCTCTCGGGCTTGCCGAACAGGCGCAGGTCGGTGCCGGGCACGGCCAGCGCCTCAGCTACGCCGTCGAACACGACACCGCGCGCCTCCACGCCGCCGTAGATCACGGCGCTCGCGCCCGGGTTGCGCAGGCTGGTATCGACGGGCAGCCCGAGGATGGCGCGCGCGTGCAGCTCGAACTCGCTCTGCCACTGCGTGATCATGGTCACCATGCCGGTGTCGTGCGGGCGCGGGCTGACTTCGCTGAACCAGACCTGCTCGCCCTTGACGAACAGCTCCACGCCAAAAATCCCCTGGCCGCCGAGGTTGTCGGTCACGGCGCGCGCAATCTGCTGGGCCTTGTCGAGCGCCGCGGGCGGCATGGGGTGCGGCTGCCAGCTCTCGACGTAGTCACCCGCGACCTGCACGTGGCCGATGGGGGCGCAAAACTGGGTGGCGATCTGGCCGCCTGCGCCCGGCGCCTCCGGTGCACCCGACGCATTCGGTGCGCGCACCGTGAGCAGGGTGATTTCGTAGTCGAAGTCGATGAAGCCCTCGACGATCACCCGCGTCTGGTTCACGCGCCCGCCGGCCATGGCGTAGTCCCAGGCCTTGGCCACGTCGGCGGGGCCGTCGATCTTGCTCTGGCCTTTGCCCGAGCTGCTCATTACCGGCTTGACGATGCACGGGTAGCCGATGCCGCCGTCGATCGCGGCTTGCAGCTCGGCGAGCGAGTCGCAAAAGCGGTAGGGGCTGGTAGGCAGGCCCAGGGTTTCGGCCGCCAGGCGCCGTATGCCTTCGCGGTCCATGGTCAGGCGCGCCGCGCGCGCGGTCGGGATCACGCGCACCACACCCGCGGCTTCGAGCTCTTGCAGCACGGGCGTGGCAATGGCCTCGATCTCGGGCACGACGAGGTGCGGGCGCTCGGCTTCGATCAACGCCTTGAGCTGCGCCGCGTCGCTCATCACGATGGTGCGCGCATGGTGCGCCACCTGCTGGCCCGGCGCGTGTGCGTAGCGATCGACCGCGATGGTCTCCACGCCCAGGCGCTGCAGCGCAATCAGCACCTCCTTGCCCAGCTCGCCGGCACCCAGCAGCATGACTTTGGTGGCGTGGGGGGATAGCGGCGTTCCGATCGTGGTCATGGGTGGGCTCCAAGGGTGAAAAACGTGACTGTAATCGAGCCCTCGCCATGCGCATCAGCGCGCGCCGCCGCGCCCGGCCCGGTCGGCGCGGCGCCGGATGGGTGCCGGACGGGTGCCGGGTAGGGCAGGCGCCAACGATAATTCCTGCCGCACCGTTCCATTGCTCCACCCAGCGCAGCGCCCATGACCCCAAGCCTCCAGACACCCCCGCCCGCCCCCTCACTATGGCGCCCGCCCAGCCTGTCGCTGCGCTGGTGGCCGGTGTTTTTGCGCAATCTGCTCGTCTGGCGCAAGCTGGCCGTGCCCAGCCTGCTGGGCAACATCGCCGAGCCGCTGATGTGGCTCGTCGCCTTCGGTTACGGCATGGGGGCGTTGGTGGGGCAGATCGACGTGGGCGGCGGCCGGCAGGTGCCCTATATCCTGTTCCTTGCGAGCGGCTCGATCTGCATGAGCGCGATGAACGCCGCGAGCTTCGAGGCGCTGTATTCGGCCTTCTCGCGCATGCACGTGCAAAAAACCTGGGAAGGCATCCTGAACGCGCCCCTGCGCCTGGACGATGTAGTGCTGGCCG
Organism: Extensimonas vulgaris; assembly: GCF_003337425.1. GTDB lineage: Bacteria > Pseudomonadota > Gammaproteobacteria > Burkholderiales > Burkholderiaceae_C > Extensimonas > Extensimonas vulgaris. The sequence goes on along the minus strand of NZ_QPJU01000001.1, from coordinate 333,443 downwards.
AGATGCTCTGGGCCGCGTTCAAGTCGATCTTCACGGTCACGGCGATCATGGGCGTGATGCTCGCGCTGGGCATCAGCCACAGCCCCAAGCTGCTCGTGGCCTGGCTGGTGCTGCTGGCCGTGGGGCTGATGTTTTCGAGCCTGGCGCTGATCTTCAATGCCCTCGCCAAGAGCTACGACTTTTTCACCTACTACTTCACCCTGGTGCTCACGCCCATGATGTTCCTCTCAGGCGTGTTCTTCCCGCGCGAGCAGCTCCCGCCGCTGGTGCGCACCCTCTCGGCGGCGCTGCCCCTGACAAACGCGGTCGAACTCGTGCGCCCCCTGTTCATGGACCAGTGGCCCGCCCAGCCCTTGCGCCACGTTTTGGTGCTCGCGCTCACCACCATCGGCGCCTTCTGGCTCGCGCTCGCACTCACGCGGCGGCGCTTTCGGGCTTGATGCGCCTGTGCAGAGTTGGTGTGCAGCGCCATGTCCACCCCCGCACCTTGCTTGCCCGCTCCGGCCGCCCCGGCCACTGCACGCCTGTTCCTTGCGCTGTGGCCGCCGGTCGGCTGGGCTGCAGACTTGGTGCAGCGCTTCGGCCTGGATGCTGCAGGCGCGCGCAACCGCAAGGTGCCGCCGCAGCAAATCCACCTGACTTTGCACTTTTTGGGGTCCGTGCCGCGGTCGCAGCTGCCGGCGTTGGTCGAAGGCTTGCGCGTGCCCTTTGCACCGTTCGATCTGGTCTTTCGCCGCTGCGAACGCTGGCCGCGCGGCATGCTCGTCGCGCTGCCCGATGCGTTACCGCCCGCGCTCGCAGCTTTGCACGCGGCGCTGGGCGCGGCGTTGCAGCGTCTGGGCCTGCCCGTGGAGCAGCGCGCGTTCCGCCCGCATATCACGCTCGCGCGGCGCTACGAGGCGGAAGATGCGCAAGAGGCGCCGGTGCCCGCAGCGCTCGCGAGCCCCGTGCGCTGGCATGTCTCGCGCTATGCGCTGGTCGAGTCGCACCCCGTGATGGCGCCCGACGCGCCGCGAAAGACCGTGGGCACGCGCTACCAGGTGCTGCACCATTACAACGCCAGCGCCGCGCCGAGGTAAAAGCCAATCTCGCCCACCTGCTGCACGGCGCCCAGGCAGTCGCCCGTGTAGCCTTGCAGGCGCCGCGCAAAGCGCCACGCAAGCCACGCCGCGGCGAGCGCGCTGAGCGTGCAAGCTGCTACCAAAAACAAAGCTGACTGCGCCCACCACACGAACGCCAGCGGCATCAAACACCACAAAAAGGCCGTCGCCAGCGCGTTGGAGCTGATCTGGTCGGCCAGCGGCTTGCTTTTGGAGCGTGCGCTGTCGCCCACGTGCGCCAGCGTGCGCACCACGAGCAGCGGCCACAAGCGCGACAGCACGTGCGCACCCGCGAGTGCCGCGAGTGCAGGCGTGGGGTTTTGCGCGCCCAGCAGCGCGAGCAGGCTGACCTTGGCCAGCAGCGCGAGCACCAGCGCCATGGCGCCAAACGCGCCGATGCGCGAATCTTTCATGATTTCGAGCGCACGCGCGCGCTCCAGACTTCCGCCGAGCCCGTCGGCCACGTCGCACAGGCCGTCTTCATGAAAGCCGCCCGTGAGCAGCACCGTGGCGATGGTGCTGAATACCGCCGCCACTGCGCTCGCCCCGGGCTTGGGCGCGAGCGCCAGGTGCAAGGCCGCATACACGAGCGCCGCCGCGCCCGCGACGATCCAGCCCACGCCCGGAAAATGCGCAGCGCTCGCGCGCAGCAAGGCCGGGCTGTAACCCACCCAGCGCGCGAGCCGGCCCGTGACCGGAATGCGCGTGAAAAACTGCAGCGCGAGCAGGTAGTGGCGCAGGGCTTGGCGCATCGAGTTGATCCTGAATCGATAGCTGCTCGCGCTTATCCAATCTGGGCTAAAGGCCGATTTGGCTCAAAATTCAGCGCAAGAAGAGTTGGTACGCCGGGTTGTCCGTCTCTTCCACCCAGGGGTAGCCCAACGTGGCCAGAAACTCTGCGAACAGCGCATCGTCCTCGGGCGGCACCTGCAGGCCCACAAGGATGCGGCCGTAGTCCGCACCCTGGTTGCGGTAGTGGAACAGGCTGATGTTCCAGCTCGGCTGCATCAGGCTCAAAAACTTGAGCAGCGCGCCGGGCCGCTCGGGGAAGACGAAGCGCAGCAGGCGCTCGTCCTGCGCGAGCGCGGAAGGGCCGCCCACGAGGTGGCGCAGATGCTCCTTGGAGAGCTCGTCGTGCGTGAGGTCCAGCGCGCGAAAACCGTGGCGCTCGAAGTGCTGGGCGATTTTTTTCGACTCGCCGCGCCCGTGCGTGGTCAGGCCCACGAACACGTGCGCGAGCGCGGCGTCGCTGATGCGGTAGTTGAACTCGGTCACGTTGCGCGGCCCGCCGGGCAGGCTGCCGATGAGCTCGCAAAAGCGCCGAAAGCTGCCGCGCTCTTCGGGAATCGTCACCGCGAGCAGCGCCTCGCGCTCCTCGCCGACCTCGGCGCGCTCGGCCACGAAGCGCAGGCGGTCGAAGTTCATGTTTGCACCGCACAAAATGGCCGCGTAGGTCTCGCCGCGCGTCTTGTGCTGCGCCACGTACTGTTTGATCGCCGCCACGGCGAGCGCGCCCGCGGGCTCGACGATGCTGCGCGTGTCCACGAAGACGTCCTTGATCGCCGCGCACACCGCGTCGGTGTCCACGCTCACGAAGCCATCGACCAGCCCGCGCGTGATGCGAAACGTCTCCTCCCCCACGAGCTTCACGGCCGTGCCGTCCGAAAACAGGCCCACGTCGGGCAGGGTGACGCGCTCTTGCGCCTGCACCGAGCGCAGCATGGCGTCGGAGTCGTTCATCTGCACGCCGATCACCTTGATCTCGGGGCGCACGGCCTTGATGTAGTTCGCCACGCCGCTCACGAGCCCGCCGCCGCCGATCGCGACGAACACCGCGTCGAGCCGGTTGCTGCCCAGGCTTTGCAGCTGGCGCAGGATTTCCATCGCGATCGTGCCCTGGCCTGCGATCACGTCCGGGTCGTCGAACGGATGCACGAAGGTCAGGCCCTGTTCGCGCTCGAGCTGCACCGCGTGCGTGTAGGCGTCGGAATAGCTGTCGCCCCACAGCACCACCTCGCCGCCCAGCGTCTTGACGGCGTCGATCTTGAGCTGCGGCGTGGTCGTGGGCATGACGATCACGGCGCGCGTGCCGAGCTTGTGCGCGCTCATGGCCACGCCCTGCGCATGGTTGCCCGCCGAGGCGCAGATCACCCCGCGCTGCAATTGCTCGGGGCTGAGCTGCGCCATCTTGTTGTACGCGCCGCGCAGCTTGAAGCTGAACACAGGCTGCTGGTCTTCGCGCTTGAGCAGCACCTTGTTGTGCAGGCGCCGGCTCAGGTTGCGCGCGGGCTCGAGCGGCGACTCCACCGCCACGTCATAGACGCGCGCGGTGAGGATTTTTTTCAGGTAGTCGAAAGGGGTCAGGTGTGAACTCATGGGGCAATCGAGAGGAAGCCAGCGCGTGCGGGGCCGTCATCATAGGCCGTGGCAGTCGCCGGGAAAGGCGCGAAAAGGCGCACAAGAGCGCAAAAAAGGCAAAAAAAAAAGCCCCAGGCGTTGCGGCCCGGGGCTGAATCCATCCTTTGAGGAGATGGAGGAGACAATCGAGGCGTTGCTACAAAGAATCAACGCATGGCGCTACTGTAGCACAGCATTTGTTGCAATGCAGCAAAAAACGCTTCATGAACCCAAGGTGTTGCAAAAGCGGCACAAACCAGCTGGAGGAATTTGGAATATGGAATGCACAGTTACCTGGACCGGCGCGGCCGGCACGCGCTCGGCCATGGGCTTCGTGGCAGAAACCGGCAGCGGCCACGTGCTCGCCATGGACGGCGCGCCCGACGCCGCCAACCCCGCCAACGGCGGCCAGAACCTGGCGCCGCGCCCCATGGAAACCGTGCTCGCGGGCACGGGCGGCTGCACGGCCTACGACGTGGTACTGATTCTCAAGCGCGGGCGCCACGACGTGCGCGGCTGCAGCGTCAAGCTCACGGCCGAACGCGCCGACACCGACCCCAAGGTGTTCACACGCATCCACATGCACTTCACCGTGACGGGCAAGGGCATCCCGCCCGCGGCGGTGCAGCGCGCCATCGCCATGAGCCACGAAAAATACTGCTCGGCCAGCATCATGCTGGGCAAGACGGCGCAGATCAGCACCGGCTTCGAGATCGTGGAGGTTTGAGCAAAGAGGTCACGACTTACGCAAAACGGGGTCAGGCAAGGCGCTTGTCCCCTGACAAAAAACGTTGCTGCATCCTTGTTTGCGTAAGTCCAGGAGGTCTGAGTGCGCCGCTGCTGGCGCGGCAAGTCAAATGAAATGCGCCGTCGTCGTCATGACCTTGGCGGCGAGTTTCATGAGCGCACGCGCGGGCGGCGGCAGCTCGATCGCGCCGGCGGCGCGCGCGTTTGCGGCGTGGCGCTCCTCGTCGTCCTTCATGCGCGCCACCACGGCGCGCGAGGCGGCGTCCTGCGCGGGCAGGCGCTGCAAATGGCTTTGCAGGTGTGCGGACACCTGGTTTTCCGTCTCGACCACGAAACCCAGGCTCACGCGGTCGCTGACCTTGGCCGCAACCAAACCGATGGCAAATGCGCCCGCGAACCACAGCGGGTTGAGCAGGCTGGGGCGCGCGCCCAGTGCGTCAATGCGCTCGCGCGTCCAGGCCAGGTGGTCGAGCTCCTCGCGCGCGGCCTGCAAAAGATGCTGGCGCAAGGCCGCATCGCGCGTGACGGCCGCCTGCGCCGTGTAGAGCGCCTGCGCGCAGACCTCGCCCACGTGGTTCACACGCATCAACGCGCCCGCAAGGCGCTTTTCCTCGGGCGAGAGCGCGGCGTCCGTCTGTGCGCTGGCGGGCGCAGCCGATGCCGCAGGTGATTCTTGCGCAGCCTTGGGATTGGCGAACAAGGTGCGCAATGCCGTATCGGCAGCAGTAAGCAAGGAGTCCATGCAATGGCTATGAAAGCAAAAGGGGAATGTGGAGGCATGAAATGTGCTTGTCGCATCCCGAGAGAGGCGGCACAAGTGCGGGGCATTGTAGATCGAGGCGCTGACGACAAAGTCGAAAGAGGAGGTTTTATAGAGATAGATCAATGGGTTAGGGCATATTTTTGCAATACGGCATGAAAATGACAGGCCGATCAAAGAGCGGACTGTTGCGGTGCAGCAACGGGTTAACCCTAGGCTGCGCTTTTTCTTTGCGCAATACGCCTGCGTCTGGTGCAATAACAGCAACTTCCTGGACAAGGAGGTTGTCGCCCGGTGATGTAGAGGCATGCAACTTTTACATGTCCCACGCATCCAACCGGCGCTGCATGTTTAACCCAAAGGAGTATTCGCAATGAAAAAGTCTCTGATCGCCTTGGCTGTCCTGGCAGCTTCTGGCGCTGCCATGGCGCAATCTTCCGTCACCCTGTTTGGCGTGATGGACGTGGGTGTGGGGCACAGCTCTGGCACCAACTCGGTGACCGGCCTGACCAACGGTGGCCTCAAGACGAGCCGTCTGGGCGTTCGTGGTGTGGAAGACCTCGGCGGTGGCCTCAAGGCTGGCTTCTGGCTCGAAGCCGGCATCAACGCTGACACCGGCGACGGCAACAAAAACGGCGCCTACGGCGGCGGTCTGCAATTCAAGCGCCGCTCGACCATCAGCCTGATGGGCGACAACTGGGGTGAAGTGCGCCTCGGCCGCGACAACGCCGTGCACTACAACAACTTGCTGGCCTTCGATCCGTTCGAGGCTACTGGCTCCGGCAGCCTGATGAAGAACCAGATCACCGGCATCGACGATCGCAAGAGCAACACGATCAGCTACTTCCTGCCTTCGAACCTCGGCGGCTTCTACGGCCAGGTGCAATACATCTTCGGCGAGAAGGCTGGCAGTGCTGCTCCGTATAACACCAACATGACCAACAACGGCGATGGCTATGGTGTGCGTGGCGGCTATGCCAACGGCCCGCTGAACATCGGCGCCGACTACATGAAGATCAAGAAGAACGCTTTGTCCGACAAGGATCCTACGAAGGCAAGCTCCGCTCTCCTGCAGGACGCAGAGGCTTACAGCATCGGCGCCAGCTACGACTTCGGCGTGATCAAGCCCTTCGCGATGTGGAGCCAGGAAAAGGCCAAGTCGGAAGGCGGTCTGCCTGAGAAGAAGTACCAAATGTGGCTGGTCGGTCTGACTGCTCCCGTGGGCCCTGGTGTGGTGCGTTTCTCGTACAACGACCTGCGTAACAAGAGCGATAACGCTCCGAACGACAAGTCCAAGCAGTACGCTCTGGGTTATGTCTATAACCTGTCCAAGCGTACCGCTCTGTATGGGACGTACTCGCACGTCTCCAATGACGGTGTCGCTGCACGCGGTACTGGCATCAGCGGTCTGTCCGGCATAACGATCAAGGCTGGCGAGTCCGTCAACGCCTACGAGTTCGGTATCAGCCACTCGTTCTAATCCCTCCGAGGCTGCTTTGCGCGGCCTTTGGGTGTGATTCCAAGCCAAACGCCAGCCCATGGGCTGGCGTTTGGCGTTTTGGCGTTCAAAAGTTCAAAAAACAAGCATGCACCCCGCCTGCACTTTATCGGCCGGGATATGCTCGCTGCATGAGGTCGATGCTGGATGCGGTTTTGCGCGCAGGCCCGATGCGCGGCAGTTGCCGGTACAGCCAGGCATTGCGCAGGCGCCGTCGTGCAATGCAAACAAAGGGTGAAGGATGATTCCAAAGATCGGATTGCTCATCATTGGCGATGAAATCTTGTCGGGCAAACGCGCTGACAAGCACATGGCCAAAGTCATGGAACTGCTTGCCGCACGTGGACTGCGGCTGGCCCATGTGGCGTATGTCGGTGATGACCCGGTGCGCATCACGAGCAGTTTGCGCGCCGCATTTGCGTCGGGCGACATCGTTTTTTCATGCGGAGGCATTGGCGCGACGCCCGACGATCACACGCGCCAGTGTGCCGCGCGTGCTCTGAACGTGGAGCTTGCTCTGCATCCCGAGGCAGAGGTTTTGATTCGCGAGCGCATGCAGGACATGGCGCGAGAGCAAGGGCTGCCGTACGAGCCGCAGCGCCCTGACAACGTGCAGCGCCTGCAGATGGGCATGTTTCCTGTCGGGGCGCGCATCATTCCGAATCCCTACAACAAAATTCCGGGGTTCAGCTGCTTTGGCAAGGGGCCGGGTGCGGTACATTTCGTCCCCGGCTTTCCCGTGATGGCTTGGCCCATGATCGAGTGGGTGCTGGCGCGTTACTACGCTGCGCTCTTTCACCGTGCGCCGCAGCAAGAACGCTCGGTGCGCATCTTCGGCGTCCAGGAGTCAGAGCTCGTTGCGCTGATGGAGCGGATAGAGCGCCAGCATCCGCGTGTGCGCACCTTCAGCTTGCCCAGCGTCGATGACCCGATTCATGGCCGTCACATCGAAATTGGCGTCAAAGGCCCGACCGAACATGTGGCCGCAGCCTGGGAGATATTGCTGGCAGGACTGCGCGAAATTGGTGCAGAACAAGGTGCCGAAACGGTGCGAAACGGTTGATTCACTTTTTTCATGCAAAAAATGCACCGAGATGGTGCATTCGCGATCGCGGGGAACGTGTGTGGGCTTCTGGCGCGCTGTCGTGGTGCAGTGGCGGCTTGGGCTGGCACGGTAACTGCTTTTAGTTTGTTGCTCTGGACTTGCGCAAACAAGGATGCCGCAAAGTGTTTTGCCAAGGGGCGAGCGCCTTGCCTGCCCCCGATTTGCGTAAGTCGTGTTGTTATTTTTCATTGCCTTTTCTGGAGAACCTGATGGCCAAAACCGTTGCAGACGTGATGAAGATGATCAAGGAAAACGAAGTCAAGTTCGTTGACTTTCGCTTTACCGACACCCGTGGCAAGCAGCAGCACACCACGGTGCCGATCTCGCATTTCGATGAAGACAAGTTCATTTCCGGGCACGCCTTCGACGGCTCCTCGATCGCCGGCTGGAAGGGCATCGAAGCGTCCGACATGCAGCTGATCCCTGACCCGAATACGGCCAATATCGATCCGTTCTTCGAAGAAACCACGCTGATTTTGACCTGCGACGTGATCGAGCCCAGCGACGGCAAAGCCTACGACCGTGATCCGCGCTCGATCGCCAAGCGCGCCGAGGCCTACCTCAAGGCCTCCGGCCTGGGGGACGCCGCATTTTTCGGCCCCGAGCCCGAATTCTTCATTTTCGACGGCGTGCGCTGGAGTACCGAGCCCGGTCACGTGATGTATGAGATCGAGGAATACGAGGCCCCCTGGAATTCGGGTACCAAGATGGAATCCGGCAACCGCGGCCACCGCCCGACGGTCAAGGGCGGGTACTTCCCCGTGCCGCCCGTGGACAGCACGCAGGACATGCGCGCCGAGATGTCGCTGATCCTCGAATCCCTGGGCATTCCGGTCGAGGTGTTCCACCACGAAGTGGCGGGTGCGGGCCAGAACGAAATCGGCACCAAGTTCAGCACGCTGGTCGAGCGCGCCGACTGGACGCAGTTGCAAAAATACGTGATCCACAACGTGGCCAACGCCTATGGCAAGACGGCGACCTTCATGCCCAAGCCCTATGCAGGCGACAACGGCTCGGGCATGCACGTGCACCAGTCGGTGTGGAAAGACGGCAAAAACCTGTTCGCGGGCGACGGTTATGCGGGCTTGTCGGAGTTTGCGCTCTATTACATCGGCGGCATCATCAAACATGCACGCGCGCTCAACGCCATCACCAACCCTGGCACGAACAGCTACAAGCGCCTGGTGCCGCACTTCGAGGCGCCGGTGAAGCTCGCGTATTCGTCGCGCAACCGCTCGGCGTCGATCCGCATTCCTTACGTGGCCAACCCCAAGGGGCGGCGCATCGAGGCGCGCTTCCCTGATCCGCTGATGAACCCCTACCTCGGGTTTGCGGCCATGCTGATGGCCGGGCTCGACGGCGTGGAAAACAAGATCCATCCGGGTGAAGCCGCAACCAAGGACTTGTACCACCTGCCGCCCGAAGAGGACAAGCTGGTTCCCACCGTGTGCCATAGCCTAGACCAGGCGCTCGAGGCGCTGGACAACGACCGCGCCTTCCTGACCAAGGGCGGTGTGTTCACCGACTCCATGCTCGACGCTTACATCGAGCTGAAGATGGGCGAAGTGACGCGCTATCGCATGGCCGTGCATCCGGTCGAATACGACATGTATTACTCGCTCTGATGAGCGCAAGATGCCCCGTCTGCACGCGGCATCGGTGCGAGAAAAAGGCGGCCTCAGTCGCCTTTTTTCGTTTTCAGCTGCGCGGCAGTGGGGGCGAAGGGCTTGGCGAATTGCGGGATACTTGCGAATCCAACCCCGCCAGCGACACTCAGTCCGCCGGCCCCGCACGAGGAAGATGAATGACAAAACCGCCCACCACGCCTTTGCTGTTGCTCGCTCTTGCCGTGGCCGGTGCTGCGGCGCCGGCTTGGGCGCAAAACCGGATTTACCGCTGTGGCAACGAATACACCAACGATGCCACGCGGGCCAAGGAGCGCGGGTGCAAGCTGGTCGAAGGGGGCAACGTCACCGTGGTGCCGGGAATGCGTCCGGCGCCCGCGTCGGGTGCGGCTCCTTCGGCTGCGCCTGCAGCCGCGCCGCGTGTGAACGACAGCGAGCAGCGTGCGCGCGACAGCGATGCGCGCGCCATTCTCGAGGCCGAGCTGCGCAAGGCCGAGGCGCGCCGCGCCGAATTGCTCAAGGAATACAACGATGGCTTTCCGCAGCGCAGCGCGCTCGAAATGCGCAACGTGCAAGCCTACCAGGAGCGCACGGCCGCGCTCAAGGCCGAAATCGACCGCGTGGAGAGCGATATTGCGAGCCTGCGCCGCGAGCTGGGGCGTCTGCCGGCCTCGTCGGGCGGCAGCAAATGAGCGAGGCGCGTAGGCCGGCATCGGGCTGCGCGGCGGGCGACCATGCAGGCTGAGCGTTTTCAGGCGCTGGACTGGATGTCCACCCTGGTGGCCGTGCTCGATGGCGAGGGCGCGGTGCGCTTTGCCAACGCGGCGCTGGAAAACGCGCTGGGCCTGTCGCGCCGCACGCTCGAAGGGGTGGAGTTTGCGAGCTTTTTTGCGCAACCGGCGCTGCTGCAGATGGCCCTGGTCAGCGCGCGGCAGCAGGAAGCTGCGGGGCTGCGCTTCGAGGCCAGCCTCAGGGGTTTGCAGCACGAGCTGATTCCCGCGCACGTGAACGTGGCCGCCATGGATGGGCAGGGCGACATTCTGGTCGAGCTGTGGCCGCTCGAGCAGCACGCGCGCCAGGATCGCGAGGAGCGCCTGCGCGAGCAGGTGCAGGCGAACAAGGAACTGATCCGCAACCTGGCGCACGAGATCAAGAACCCACTGGGCGGCATACGCGGCGCGGCGCAGTTGCTCGAGATGGAGCTGGGCCAGCGTGAGCTGCGCGAATACACGCAGGTCATCATCCACGAGGCCGACCGCCTGCAGGCGCTGGTCGATCGCCTGCTGGCGCCGCACCGCCATCCGCACCAGGTGGGCGACGTGAACATCCACGAGGTCTGCGAGCGCGTGCTCGCGCTGGTGCTGCTCGAGCATCCGCAGGGCTTGCACGTGGAGCGCGACTACGACGCCTCCATCCCCGAGTTCCGCGGCGACCGCGCGCAACTGATCCAGGCCCTGCTGAACATCGTGCAGAACGCGGCGCAGGCCCTCGCCGAGCGCATCGCCGCGGGCGACGCCTGCATCACGCTGCGCACGCGGGTGCTGCGCCAGGTGACCTTTGGGCGCAAGCGCTATCGGCTGGCATTGGAATTGCATGTCATCGACAACGGGCCGGGCGTGCCGGAAGCCATCAAGGACAGGATTTTTTATCCCTTGGTGTCGGGGCGCGAAGGCGGGTCGGGGCTGGGGCTGACGCTCGCGCAGACTTTCGTGCAGCAGCACGATGGCTTGATCGAGTGCGAGAGCGAGCCCGGACGCACCGACTTTCGCATCCTGCTGCCGCTGCCTTGAGGCGGGCGCACTGCCGGTGATGTCTGGCGAGTGCTGCGCTGCGGCCAGCGCGCCAGGCTCGCCCGAGATGCAGCAAACAAACGGAATGTGGAGAGACGCATGAAGCCGATCTGGATAGTAGATGACGACCCTTCGATCCGCTTCGTCCTGGAAAAGGCGCTGGCGCGCGAAGACCTGCCCACGCGCAGCTTTTCGCATCCGCGCGAAGTGCTCGAGGCCCTGGCCGACGTGGCATCGGGCGACGACGCGCAGCAAGGGCCGCAGGTGCTCGTGAGCGACATCCGCATGCCGGGTGGCTCGGGCCTGCAGCTGCTCGAGAAAGTGCGCGAACGCGAGCCGGGGCTGCCGGTCATCATCATGACGGCGTACTCTGATCTCGATAGCGCGGTATCGGCGTTCCAGCGCGGCGCGTTCGAGTATTTGCCCAAACCGTTCGATCTCAACAAGGCGGTGGAGCTGATCCGCCGCGCGGTCGAGGAGCGCCAGCGCGAGGAGGTCGTCGAGGACGGCCAGAGCGCAGCGCCCGAGATGCTCGGCCAGGCGCCGGCGATGCAGGACGTGTTTCGCGCCATCGGGCGCCTGAGCCAGAGCCAGGTCACGGTGCTGATCACGGGCGAGTCGGGCACGGGCAAGGAGCTCGTGGCGCGCGCGCTGCACAAGCACTCGCCCGTGGCGGGCGGGCCGTTCGTGGCCATCAACACGGCTGCGATCCCCAAGGACTTGCTCGAATCCGAGCTGTTCGGCCACGAGCGCGGCGCCTTCACGGGCGCGCAGACGCAGCGGCGCGGGCGCTTCGAGCAGGCCGAGGGCGGCACGCTGTTCCTCGACGAGATCGGCGACATGCCGTTCGACTTGCAAACGCGCCTGCTGCGCGTGCTCTCGGACGGGCAGTTTTACCGCGTCGGCGGGCATGCGGCCGTGAAGGTGCGCGTGCGCGTGATCGCCGCGACGCACCAGGACCTGGAGCGGCGCGTGAAGGAAGGGGCGTTCCGCGAGGATTTGTTCCACCGCCTCAACGTGATCCGCCTGCGCTTGCCGCCGCTGCGCGAGCGGCGCGAGGACATTCCCATGCTCACGCGCCATTTTCTGCAGCACAGCGCGCGCCAGCTCGGCGTGGAGCCCAAGCGCATCTCGGACGCGGCGCTCGCGCGGCTGCAGCAGTTTGCCTTTCCGGGCAACGTGCGCCAGCTCGAAAACATCTGCCACTGGCTCACGGTGATGGCGCCGGCGCAGGTGATTTCGGTGCAGGACTTGCCGCCCGAAGTGCTCGAGGCGCCCGCGCTCGAAGCGCCGGCCTCTGCGCCCGCCGCCGCCAGTGGCGCTGCGACGCTGGCACCTACAACGGCGGCACCTGCGGCACCTGTAGCACCTGTGGCAGCGGCGTTTGCCGCGCCGCCAAGCCCTGCGCCGCTGGCGGCCAGCACGCCGGCAGGAGCCTGGGGCATGGCGGCGGCTGCAGTGCCGCTGGCGGCGCAGCCCGCATCGGTGAACGGCACGCGCGCAGCAGCGGCGGAAGGAGCCGGCGCAGGCGATTGGGAGCGCTGGCTCGAGGCCGAGGCGCAAAAGCTGCTCGCGAGCGGCCACAGCGAGGTCTGGGACGCGCTCACGCGCCGCTTCGAGTCGCGCCTGATCCGCACCGCGCTCGCCGCGACGCACGGCCGGCGCATGGAGGCGGCGCAGCGCCTGGGCATAGGGCGCAACACCATCACGCGCAAGATCCAGGAGCTGGGGCTGGACGCGCCGCCCGAGTGATCGTTTATCCCAGATTGTCCTGTTGGCACGCGGGCCGATCGTCCCCCGTCATTGCGAGGGCCGCAGGCCCGCGGCAATCCATGGGGCCTTGGCAACAGCGCCTGCGCACGCTGCATAGGACGGGACTGGATTGCCGCGCCCCTGCGGGGCTCGCAATGACGGGTTTCTCCGCCTTGGCCGCAATGCCTGTTCGCCGTCCGCCAGCGCCCGTATAGGCCCGAAGCGCTGCCTCATGGAGAATTTGGATTTATAAAGAAATTGCCAGTTTGTGTAGTCTGGATAAGCGCAAGCAGCTACTTTTATGGTAGCTACAACTGCGACTCTATCGGCAGCCAGCTGAGCACGCGCACGAGGGCGCGTTGCCAGAATTCGGTGTCGGGTTCGGTGTCCAGCGCCTGGCGCGTGCCTTGCGCGTCGGGCGTGCCGAGCCAGCGCAGCCCGCCTTGCGCGTCGCGTTGCAGTCCGTAGCTCGCGGCGGGTTGCATGGCGTGCGCCACCATGGCGCGCACTTCGGCGGCGAGCGCGGCGTCGTCGAACATCACGCCCATTTCGGTGTTGAGCTGCGCCGAGCGCGGGTCGAAGTTGAACGAGCCCACGAAGCCGCGCTGGCCATCGACCACCACCGCCTTGGTGTGCAGGCTCGCGCCGCTGCTGCCCATGCGGTACGTGCTTTCGGCGCTGCCGCGGCGCAGCTCGTACAAATGCACGCCCGCGGCGAGCAGCGCCGGGCGGTAGCGCAGGTAGCCCGCGTGCACCACGGCCACGTCGGTGGCGGCGAGCGAATTGGTCAGCACGCGCACGTCCATGCCGCGCGCGGCCTGGCCTGCGAACAGCAGCGTCCCCGCCTCGCCGGGCACGAAGTAGGGCGAAACCAGCCAGTTTTCCCGCCGCGCGCTGTAGAGCAGCGCCTGCAGGTCGTACATCAACCAGTGCGCGGGCGCGCGGCGGCTGGCGAAGGGGGCAGCCTTTTGCGGCGGGTCGGAGAGCACGCGCAGCTGCGGCGTCCAGTGCAGGCGCAGCGCGCCGTGCAGGCTGTCGGCGAGCGGCGGGGCCTGCTGGACTTGGTGCAGGTAGTCGGACGCGCGCGCCTGCTGCAGCCAGGCGCTGCGGCGCCGCTGCAGCTGCCCGGCGTCCGCGGCCGGCGCGCCAGGGTGCAGCGCGCGCAGCGGGATCACTTCGGCGCTGTTCCAGAACGCGTCGAAGATCGCGCTCGCCTGCGCCACGGCGGGGCCGAGCAGCAGCAGGTCGGCGTCGTGGAAGTTGACCTGCTGCGCCGCGTCGAAATACTCGTCGCCCACGTTGCGCCCGCCGACCAGCGCCACGCGGCCGTCGGCGATCCAGGCTTTGTTGTGCATGCGCCGGTTCACGCTCACGAAGCGCAGCCCCATTTCGATCGCGCGCCGCAGCGTGGTGCTGCGGTTGCGCGCGGGGTTGAACAGGCGCACTTCGAGCTGCGGGTGCGCGTCCATCGCGAGCAGCAGGTCGTCGCGCCCGGCGGTGTTCATGTCGTCGATCAGCAGGCGCACGCGCACGCCGCGTTCGGCGGCGGCGAGCAGCTCGTTTTTGAGCAGCCGGCCCGTGAGGTCGTCGCGCCAGATGTAGTACTGCACGTCCAGGCTGCGCTGCGCCGCGCGCGCGGTCTGCGCGCGCAGCGTGAAGGCCTGCACGTTGCGCGTGACGAGCGCCGCCGCGCTTGCATCGGGGTGCGCGGCGAGCAGCGGCGCGACGAGCCGATCGAGCGCCGTGGCGTCGGGCTGCGGCGCCAGCGCGTGCGCCGGGGGCCCTTGCGCGCGCCGCGCGAGCTGCCCCCAGGACCACAACGCGAGCGCCGAGAGCAGCGCCAGCAGCGCGAGCGCGATCAGCAGCCAGCGCAGCATCGCTCGCATTTGCGCCTGTAAATTTGGATCAAATCGGCCATTTTCCTAGGTGAAATAAGCGCAAGAAGCTCTCAAAAAGAAAGCGTCACGAGCACTGGCGCGTGGTCGCTCGGCGGGCGCACCTTGCGCTGCGCACGGTCGATGGTGCAGGCGCGCACGGCGGGACGCAGGGCTTCGCTCACGAGGATGTGGTCTATGCGCAGGCCGCGGTTCTTCGGGAACGCGAGCATGCGGTAGTCCCACCACGAATAGCTTTTTTCGGGCTGCTCGAACAGGCGGAAGGCATCGACCAAGCCCAGTTGCAGCAGCGCGCGGAAATGTTCGCGCTCCTGCGTCGTGTGGTGGATGGTCTCGCGCAGGCCCTCGGGGTCGTAGGAGTCGCGGTCTTCAGGCGCGATGTTGAAGTCGCCCATGAGCACCAGCCGCGGGTGGGCCGCAAGCTCGCCGCGCAGCCAGTCGCGCAGCGCCTCGAGCCAGCGCATTTTGTAGGCGAACTTCTCCGAGCCAGGCTCCTGGCCATTGACCACGTAGGCATTGACCACGCGCAGCGGCCCCGCGGCCGTGTCCACCGTGGCGGTGAGGACGCGCGCCTGGTCGTCGGCAAAGCCGGGGATGTTTTGGACCACGTCGCGCAAGGGCGTGCGGCTCAAGGTGGCAACGCCGTTGTAGGTGCGCTGGCCGAACACCGCGGCTTCGTAGCCGGCTTCGCGGAAGGCCTCGGCGGGGAATTTGTCCGCGGTGAGCTTGAGCTCCTGCAGGCACAGCACATCGACGGGGTTGCGCGCGAGCCAGTCGAGCACCTGCGGCAGGCGCACTGCGAGGGAGTTGACGTTCCAGGTGGCGAGTTGCATACGATTTTGGCCTCTATGGCAGATATATCAAGCGCTAGGCGCTATGGATCAAGGAGTCATCCGCGGCGCCTTTGCGCTCGTAGCGCACGAAGCTGAACGGCAGGCCGCTGGCGCTCTGGTGCGTGCTGCGCGCCGTTTCTGCCCATTCGGGCCCGAGCGTAGGGGCAAAGGCATCGCCGGGGAAGTCCTGCGCGATTTCGGTGGCCTCGATGCGCGTGGCCAGCGGCAGGGCCTGGGCATAGACCTGCGCGCCGCCGATCACCCAGACGGTGCCAGGTTGCTCGCATGATTGCAGCGCCTCACGCAAGTCGGATGCGCGCTCTGCGCCATTTTCATGCCAATCTGGCTGGCGCGTAAGCACGATGTTGCGCCGGCCCGGCAGGGGGCGAAAGCGCGGCGGCAGCGAGTCCCAGGTCTTGCGCCCCATGATCACGGGCGCGCCCAGCGTGAGCTGCTTGAAGTGCGCCAAATCTTCGGGCAGGTGCCAGGGCATGCGCCCCTGGTGGCCGATCACGCCATTGGCGGCGCGCGCGAAGATCAGGCACACCTGCAGCGTGGGCGGCTGCGCGCAGGGCGCGGCGCAGCCTGGGGTGGACGCAGAAGGCGGATAAAGCTGGGAAGGGGTTGGGGCAGACATGCCGCTATTGTGCGGTGCCTGTGGGGCTTGTGGCCTGCGGAGCGGCGGGCGGCTCAGGGGCTGGTGCTGCGAGCGGGGCGGCAGCAGGTGTGGCCGGAGGTGCGGCCGGAGGTGCGGCCGGCGGCTGGGCAAGGGGTTCTGTGGCAGTCACCTTGGCCCGGCGCGCGGGCCAGAGCACGCTGGCGATGGCGAGCATCACGAACAGCATGGCGAGCCAGTCCTGCCAGTGCGGCCGCTCGCCCACGATGAAAGTGGCGCTGAGCGTGCCCACGAGCGGGATGGCGAGCACGCTCATGCCGCTGACGGCGGGGGGCAGGTTGCGTGCCATGCTGAACCAGATCAGCTGCGCGACGCCGTAGTTGACCAGCACGCCATAGGCAAGGCTGATCCACATCGGCGCCGAAAACGCCGCCACGTGCGGCACGGGCTCGAGCAGCAGCGCCAGCGGCCACAGCGCGAGCGCGCCCAGCAGCAGCATCCACACCGTGACCACCAGGGGCGAGAGCGTGAGGTGCGCGCGCCGGAACATCAGCGTGCCGATGGACCAGCACAGCGCCGCGCCCAGCATCCAGGCCACGCCCGTGGGGCGGCCGCTCAGGCTTTGCAGTTCGTTCCACAGCAGCAGGCCGATGGCGAGCGCCGCGCACAGCACCGCCAGGCGCACGCGCGGGGTGATGGGCTCGGCAAAGAACAGGGCGCCCAGCACCACGGTGATGATGGGCATGGTAAAGCCCAGGATGGCCGCGCGCCCCGAGGCGAGCTCCTGCACGCCGAAGATCGACAAGGTGTGCCAGCCCAGCACGTTGGGCAGCCCCAGCAGCACGATGGCGCCCCACTCGCGCCCGCGCGGCCACATGCGCGCGCCCGTGCGCAGGGCCAGATAGATGAACAGCCAGGCCGCGCCGAGCAGCATGGTGCTCGCGCGGAAATACAGGGGCGTGAGCTGCTGCAGCGAGAGCTTCATCATGGGCCAGTTCACGCCCCACATGAGCGTGAGCGCGAGCAGGCCCCAGAGTTGGCGGCGGGTGATCATGGATGCGCGGGGCGATGGTTGGTGGGGTGGCGGCGGGCGTGGCATTGTCGCGCGGGTTCAGCCCTTGACCTTTTCCGCCGCGCCTGCGTTCTCTGCGTCCTCTTCCTCGTCCAGCCCCAGCGCCTCGGCGCCCAGCAGGTCTGACGCTTCGGCTGCGGGCAGCTCCTCCACGTCGCGCAGTTTGCGTTCGATGGCGCGCGTGCGCACGCCGATGTCCTTGAATTTGTTTGCGGCGGCGTCGATCGAGCGGCGCGTGGAATCGACGATCTCGCCGAACTTGCGGAATTCCGTCTTGACGCCCGCGAGCAGGTTCCAGACTTCGGACGAGCGCTTTTCGATCGCCAGCGTGCGAAAGCCCAGGCGCAGGCTGTTGAGCATGGCCGCGAGCGTGGTCGGGCCCGCGACGACCACGCGGTAGTCGTTTTGCAGCGCCTCGACCATGCCCGGCACGCGGCAGACTTCGGCAAACAGTCCCTCGGTAGGCAGAAACAGGATGGCAAAGTCGGTCGTGTGCGGCGGGCTCAGGTACTTGGTGGCGATTTTTTTCGCTTCCTGGCGGATCGAGGCCTCGAATGCCGCGGCCGCCTGCTGCACCTGCGCGCCGTCGAGCGCCTCGTGCGCGTCGAGCAGGCGCTGGTAGTGCTCGATTGGGTACTTGGAGTCGATCGGCAGCCACACCGTCTCGTCGGCGCTCTTGCCGGGCATCTTGATCGCGTATTCGACCAGATCGTTGCTGCCGGGCACGGTCTTGACGTTCTGGCCGAACTGTTCGGCCGTGAGCAGGCTCTCGATGATCGCGCCGAGCTGGATTTCGCCCCAGGTGCCGCGCGTGCGCACGTTGGTCATCACGCGCTTGAGGTCGCCCACGCTGCCCGCGAGGGTTTTCATCTCGCCCAGGCCCGCGTGCACCTGTTCGAGCCGCTCGCTCACGAGCTTGAACGAGTCGCCCAGGCGCTGCTCCAGCGTGGCGTGCAGCTTTTCATCGACGGTGCGGCGCATGGCCTCGAGCTTGGCGCTGTTGTCGGCCTGGATCGCCGCGAGGCGCTCGTTGAGCGCGCTGCGCAGTTGCTCGGAATTGTGCTGCGCGCCCTGCGCGAGCGCGGCGAGCTGCTGCGCGAGGGTTTCTTGCAGCGTGGAAAACTGCTGGCGCAGCTGGCTGCCGTGGCCTTGGAGCTGGTCCTTGAGCGCGGTGGAGAGCACGCCCAGCTGCGTGCCCACGTCGGCCTTGAGCGAATCGAGCGTGGCCTGCGTGGCGCTGCGCAGCGCTTCGAAGCGCTGTTCGATCTGCTGCTCGAACGCGGCCGCGCTCTGCGCGAGCGCTGCGCGCGCGGCCTGCGTCTCGGCGACCAGCTGCTGCAGCGTGGCGCCGAGTTCGGCGCGAAAGGCGTGCAGCGTCTCGGCCAGCTCCTTGCGCGCCGCGGCGGCTTCGGTCTGCGCCTGTGCTGCCAGGGCCAGCTGCGCCTTGCCCGATTCGTCGAGTCGCCCGAGCAAGGCCAGCTGCAGCGAATCGAAGCGCCCGCCCATCGAGGCGTCGAAGCCGCCGATGCGCTGCTCGAGCTTGGCTTCGAAGCTGCGCTGCGCCGCGAGCAGCTCGCCGCGCCCGTTGCGCGCCTCGGCCAGCGTCTGGTCGAGCTTGCCGTCGAGCTTCGCGCCCACGGCCTCGCGCGTGGCCTCCAGGCTCTGCGCGGTGCTCTGCGTCAAGGCGCGCAACTGCTGCTCCACGCGCTCGCTGCCCGCCTCGCTGCGCGCCTCACTGCGCGCACTGGCCTGCGCGAGCGCCTGCAGGTTCTGCTCCAGCACCCCGAGCCGCGCTAGCAAGTCCGCGGGCGTCTCCCAGCGCGGCTTGCGCAGCAGCAGCGCCAGTTGCAGCAGCACGACGAGCACGAGCAGCGCGCTCGTACCAATGATGAAGAAAAGTCCGGGGTCGCCCATAGGGAGTCCTTGAGGGGAGGGGGAGGAATGTTCTAGAACTACGCTATTGATAGCTGCATGCGCTTGATATATGAGCGCTATATGGCATTTTGATGCTTTACTCTTTGGTGCCTTTTGCTTTGCAGATCGCACCGACGCCAGCCGCGACAAAGCCGGCGCCCAAAATACCCAGCAGCCACTTCGTGCCGCGCGTTCCCAAGTCGAAGACCCCCGTGTCCGGGCTATTACCGATGGGGTCGAGGAATAGGGCAATGAAGAGCAGCAAGGCGCCTATGCCGAGCAAGGCGGTGATTTCTATGCGCTTGGACGGTGGGCGAGGAGTGAGCATGGGGGTGGCGTGTGGCGACGTGTCATGGGATGGTAGAGATGCAGTCCCGAACTCCCCAAATTTTGGGAGGCAAATGCAATCATTATTTGCTAGCATTGGGGCGTGAATACGAAGCAGCGCAAGACTTTGCTGTCTATTTTTGCCAAGCCGACATCGTCCGCCATCGTCTTTGCCGACATCGAGGCCTTGATTGTCGCCCTTGGGGGTGAAGTGCATGAGCGCGCCGGCTCGCGTGTCAAGATCGTGCTGCGCGGCGAGCAGTGGCTCTGTCATCGCCCCCATCCCGGCAAGGAGGCCAAACGATACCAAGTCGAGGAGGTGCGCGAGTTGTTGGAACGGGTAGGAGTCAAGCCATGAACACCATGACGTACAAGGGTTATACAGCCCGCATCGAGTTCGACGAGCGGGACAATATTTTCATCGGCCGCGTGCTCGGGCTGCGCAGCATCATCAGCTTTCATGGAGAGACGGTGGATGAGCTGCGTCAAGCGATGGCGGATGCCATCGACGACTTCCTCGCAGATTGCGAGGAACGAGGCGTCAAGCCGGAAAAGCCCGCCTCGGGCAAGCTCATGCTGCGCGTGCCGCCCGAAGTGCATGGCGCGGCCCTGATGGCTGCGCAGGCCGCGGGCAAGAGCCTGAACCAGTGGGCGACCGAGGTCATTCAAGAAGCGGCCCATGGCTGAGCGCAATTCGAGCATGGCGTGCGCCCAATGAATAGCTCCGCTAAAAGTAGCATCTTGCGCTTGATAGACAGCACTAGCGGCATTTTTGCCCCCTATTCGCAAACCCCCTACACCGCCACCGGCGCCTTGATCGCCGGGTGGTGCTGGTAGTCGCGCAGTTGGAAGTCATCGAATTCGTAGTCGAAGATGCTCGGCGGGCGGCGGCGCAGGTGTAGTTCGGGGTAGGGGTAGGGCGTGCGCGCGAGTTGGGTTTGCACCTGCTCGGTGTGGTTGCTGTAGATGTGGCAGTCGCCGCCGGTCCAGATGAAGTCGCCCACGTCCAGGTCGCACTGCTGCGCCACCATGTGCGTGAGCAGCGCGTAGCTCGCGATGTTGAAGGGCACGCCGAGGAAGATGTCGGCGCTGCGCTGGTAGAGCTGGCAGCTCAGCGTGCCGCGCGCGCCGGGCGTTTGCGGCGGGGCCACGTAGAACTGGAAGAAGGCGTGGCAGGGCATGAGGGCCATTTTGTCGAGCTCGGCCACGTTCCAGGCGCTCACGATGATGCGGCGCGAGTCGGGGTTGGTCTTGAGGGTGGCGATCACGGCGCTGATCTGGTCTATGGCGGCGTGCGGGTTTTCGGGCGTGGGCGCGGGCCAGCTGCGCCACTGCACGCCATAGACGGGGCCGAGGTCGCCGTCGGGGCCGGCCCATTCGTCCCAGATCGTCACGCCGCGCTCCTGCAGCCAGCGCACGTTGCTATCGCCACGCAAAAACCACAGCAGCTCGAGCGCGACGGACTTGAAGTGCACCTTTTTCGTCGTGACCAGCGGAAAGCCCTCGCGCAGGTCGAAGCGCATCTGGTAGCCGAACACGCTGCGCGTGCCCGTGCCCGTGCGGTCGCCCTTGTGCACGCCGTGCGTGAACACGTGGCGCATGAAGTCTTCGTATTGCGAGCGCACGGGGCGCGCGGCGGCGGGGCTGGTGAGGGTGGATGGAGGCGTGGGCGTCGTCATGGTGCGAGAGGGGGCAAAAGAGGGGGGTGGCCGATGTCGCTCGGCGCACAACAGATTCACTGACGCAAATCGGGGTGAGGCAGGGCGCTCGCCCCATGGCATAACACCGCGCTGCATCCTAGTGCAGTGTTCGACGCTATCTGCGACATAAAACCGCGTCTTTTCGGCCCGGGCCGCGTTGCAAATCCTCGCGATACCACCCGATATCGCTGCGGTTTGCGCCTTGCCCAGACCAAAAATCCATCGGTTTTATTTGTCGCATCAAGCATCAAACACTACACTAGTTTGCGTCACAGTCCAGAGATTATTCGATGCGCATCACGCCCGTGGGCTTGAAGCCGAAGTTTGCCTCGCGCCCCTTGCGCGCGCGCGCGGCGTGGGCGTTGTTCAGGCTGCGGATCTCGAGCGTCTCGGCGCGCGGTCTGCCGCCGCGCGCGAGGCCTTCGACGCGCACGCTGCGCGTGTAGCCTGCGGCGCCGGCCAGGGTGTCGCTGCCTTCCAGGCTCATGAGCATCAGGCCGCGCCCGCCTTTGGGCTGGAGCTTGAGCTCGGCCAGCTCGAACGTGAGGATGCGCCCGAGCGCCGACACGCAGCACACCTGCGTGGCCGGGGCCAGCGCGCCGGGCAGCGGTGTGCCCTCGGGCGTGGTGGGCGGGGCGATGATGCTGCCGTCGAGCGCGGCGCGGCGCACGACCTGAGCGCCGCTGACCAGCGCCGGCGCACACAGCGTCTCGCCTTCGGCCAGCGTGACGAAGGCCTTGCCCGCCTTGTGGCGCGAGGCCATGTCTTCGACGGTGGCCAAAAAGCCGTAGCCGCCTGAGCCCGACAGCAGCAGCGTGGCCTGCGCTGGCCCGGCAAAGTAATGCACGGGCTGCGTGCCGGGTTCGAGCTCGATCAGCGTGGTGATGGGCTGGCCGTCGCCGCGCGCGCCGGGCAGGCTGGCCACGGGCACGCTGTACGCGCGCCCATTGCTGCCGAGCACGAGCAGCGTGTCCACCGTGCGGCACTCGAAGGTGCCGTACAGCCCGTCGCCGGCCTTGAACGCAAAGCCCGCGGCGTCGTGGCCGTGGCCGCTGCGCGCGCGCACCCAGCCTTTGGCCGACACCACCACGGTGACGGGCTCGTCGATCACCTTGACTTCGGCGACGGCTTTTTTCTCGGCCTGGATCAGCGTGCGGCGCGCGTCGGCAAAAGTCTTGGCGTCGGCTTCGATCTCCTTGACCATGAGCCGGCGCAGGCTCGCCGGCTGCGCCAGGATGTCTTCGAGGCGCGCTTGCTCTGCGCGCAGCTCCTGCAATTCCTGCTCGATCTTGATCGCCTCCAGCCGCGCGAGCTGGCGCAGGCGGATTTCGAGGATGTCCTCGGCCTGCCGGTCGCTCAGGTGAAAGCGCGCCATCAGCGCCGCCTTGGGCTCGTCGCTCGCGCGGATGATGGCGATCACCTCGTCGATGTTCAGCAGCACGATCTGCCGCCCTTCGAGGATGTGGATGCGGTCGAGCACCTTGGCCAGGCGGTGGCGCGAGCGCCGCGTGAGGGTGTCCTGGCGGAAGCTGATCCACTCCTGCAGCATCTGGCGCAGGCTTTTTTGCGTGGGCCTGCCGTCCAAGCCCACCATGGTCAGGTTGATGGGCGCGGACGTTTCGAGGCTGGTGTGCGCGAGCAGCTGCGAGATGAGCTCGGCCTGCGCGATGCGGCTGCTCTTGGGCTCGAACACCAGGCGCACGGGTGCGTCCTTGCTCGATTCGTCGCGCACGCCGTCGAGCACCGCCAGGATGCTGGCCTTGAGTTGCGTCTGCTCTTGCGTCAAGGTTTTTTTGCCGGCCTTGAGCTTGGGGTTGGTGAGTTCCTCGACTTCCTCGAGCACTTTCTGCGCGCTCACGCCGGGCGGCAGCTCGGTCACCACGAGCTGCCACTGGCCGCGCGCGAGGTCTTCGATCTTCCAGCGCGCGCGCACCTTGAGGCTGCCGCGGCCCGTGCGGTAGGCGTCCCGGATGTCGGCCGCGGGGCTGATGATCTGCCCGCCGCCGGGGTAGTCGGGGCCGGGCAGCAGGGTGAAGAGTTCGTCGTCGCTCAGCGCGGGGTTCTTGACCAGCGCCACGCAGGCGTCGGCCACTTCGCGCAGGTTGTGGCTGGGGATTTCGGTCGCCATGCCCACGGCAATGCCGCTGGCGCCGTTGAGCAGCACGAAGGGCAGGCGCGCGGGCAGCTGGCGCGGCTCTTCGGTCGAGCCGTCGTAGTTGGGCACGAAGTCCACCGTGCCCTGGTCGATCTCGTCGAGCAGCAGCGTGCTGATGCGCGCGAGCCGCGCCTCGGTGTAGCGCATGGCCGCGGCGCTGTCGCCGTCGCGGCTGCCGAAGTTGCCCTGCCCGTCGATCAGCGGGTAGCGCTGCGCAAAATCCTGCGCCAGGCGCACCAGCGCCTCGTAAGCGGCCTGGTCGCCGTGCGGGTGAAAGCGCCCGAGCACGTCGCCCACCACGCGCGCGCTTTTCACGGGCTTGGGCGGCGTGTTGCTGTTCGCGCCGCCCCAGCCCAGGCCCATGCGCTGCATCGCATACAGAATGCGCCGCTGCACCGGCTTGAGCCCGTCGCACACATCGGGCAGCGCCCGACCCTTGACCACGCTCAAAGCGTATTCGAGGTAAGCGCGCTCGGCATAGGCGGCCAGGCTGTCGGGGTCGGCGGGCGGGGCTGGGGTGGGGTTCAGCGTGGGGGGCGGTGTTTCTGACATGGGCGTATTGTCTGTGCAGGGCAGAGGCTTGCTGGAAAGCCGGCATCTGCTGTGAAGGCTTTTTGAGAACCTGTTCAGGAAAAAATCGTGGACAAGTGGTCACGACTTACGCAAATCGAGGTCAGGCAAGGCGCACGCCCCAATGGCAAAGCACTTTGCTGCATCCTTGTTTGCGTAAGTCCAGGTGATAAGAATGTTGCTGACTATTTTGTTGAGGATCGTCCACCATGTACCTCCCTGCCCATTTTTCCGAGCCGCGCACCGAAGTTTTGCACGCGCTCATGCGTGCGCGGCCACTGGCTACCTTGGTCACGCTGGCGGCGGGCGGGCTCGATGCCAACCACATTCCGCTGCACCTCTCGCCAGAGGACGGCCCGCTGGGCACGCTGCGCGGCCATGTCGCGCGGGCCAATCCGCTCTGGCGCGAATGCGCCTCGGGCACTGATGCGCTCGCGATCTTCCACGGGCCCGACGCCTACATCACGCCCGGCTGGTACCCCACCAAGGCACAAACGGGCAAGGCCGTGCCAACCTGGAACTACGCCGTGGTGCATGCCCATGGTGCGCTGCGCGCGGTCGATGACCGGGCCTGGCTGCGCGCGCACCTCGCGGCGCTCACGGCGCAGCACGAGGCCGCCTCCGCTCAGCCCTGGCAGATCGACGACGCACCGGCCGACTACATCGAAAAAATGTTCAGTGCCGTCGTGGGCATAGAGATCACTATCACGCGCCTCACGGGCAAGTGGAAGGCGAGCCAGAACCAGGTGCCGGAAAACCAGGCCGGCGTGGCGCACGGCCTGCGCGAGCGCGCGGGCGCCGATGACCTGGCCATGGCGGCTTTGGTCGAAGAAGCGGCGCGGGGGCGGGCGGTGCGTTGAGGGGGCGATGCGGCAAGTGCATGCCGTCATGGTTACTGACGACTCGATCGTTCTAACCGGTTTTTCATGTCATGCAACCGGGCGAGCAAACTGGGAACATCGTCACGGACGATGCTCCACACGGTGTCAGGATCGATGCCCAGATAGGCATGGATCAGCCGATTGCGCGTTGCCACGATACGCCGCCAGGGAATATCGGGATACAGTGCCCTGATGTCGGTGGGAATGTGGGTTGCCGCTTCACCGATCAGCTCCAGATTGCGCAGCGTAGCGTCTTGGTGGAGCGGACTCGTTTCAAAAGCGTTCTGGTCGAGCCCTCGGGTGTAATGCACCACCTTTTCGGCAAAGGCGATCATGTCGTCTATGTAGAAGGCCCAGGCGCGAGTGGGTTCAGACATCGACGGCATCTTGCTCGACATAGGGGCGCAGCTCGGGGCGCAGCGCCTTGTCTGACACGAGGTCCACGGCGCAGCCCAATTCGTCTTCCAGATAAAACTGCACGCCGAAATACCGGTCGGAAGTTGCCGGGCCGTCGAACGCCACCAGCACATCCACATCGCTGTCACCACGGGCGTCGCCCCGGGCGGTGGAGCCGAACAGGGCCAACCGCCTGACACCGTAACGCTCTTGCAGCACGGGCTTGGCCCGTGCCAGGGTTTCCAGGGTCTGGCGTCGGTTCATCGCATGGCCTCCGGTGGTGGCAAAGGGGCATCGATTATGCGGCGGCAGCGATCACACATCCACCTCCACCGCATCGCCGCGCAGCTCCATCAGCTCGCGGCGTGCGGCGGCTTCGCCCTTGCCCATGAGTTGGGTGATGCGTGCTTCGGTGGTGGCGAAGTCGAGGTCGCCCAGCTGTACGGGCAGCAGGCGGCGCGTGTCGGGGTTGAGGGTGGTTTCCCACAGTTGTTCGGCGCTCATTTCGCCCAGCCCTTTGAAGCGGCTGATCTGGCATTTTTCGCGCGGCACGCCTTCCTTGGCGCATTTGTCGAGGATCGCGGCGAGCTCACCTTCGTCGAGCGCGTAGTGTTTGCTCGCGGGCTTTTTGCCGCGCGCGGGCACATCGACGCGGTACAGCGGCGGGCGCGCCACGTACACATGCCCGGCTTCGATGAGCTTGGGAAAGTGGCGGAAAAACAGCGTCAGCAGCAGCACCTGGATGTGCGAGCCATCGACGTCGGCGTCGCTCAGGATGCAGACCTTGCCGTAGCGCAGGCCCGACAGGTCGGGGCTGTCGTGCGGGCCGTGCGGATCCACGCCTATGGCCACGGCGATGTCGTGCACTTCGGCGTTGGCGAACAGGCGGTCGCGCTCGACCTCCCAGGTGTTGAGCACCTTGCCGCGCAGCGGCAAGATGGCCTGCGACTCCTTGTCGCGCCCCATTTTGGCGCTGCCGCCGGCGCTGTCGCCTTCGACCAGAAAGAGCTCGTTGTAGCGCAGGTCGCGGCTTTCGCAGTCGGTCAGCTTGCCCGGCAGCACGGCCACGCCCGAGCCCTTGCGCTTTTCGACCTTCTGGCCGGCCTTCTGGCGGCTTTGCGCGGCCTTGATGGCGAGTTCAGCGAGCTTTTTGCCGTATTCGACATGCTGGTTGAGCCACAGCTCCAGCGCCGGGCGCACGAAGCTCGAAACCAGGCGCACGGCGTCGCGCGAGTTCAGGCGCTCCTTGATCTGGCCCTGGAACTGCGGGTCGAGCACCTTGGCCGAGAGCACGTAGCTCGCGCGTGCAAACACGTCTTCGGGCAGGAGCTTGACGCCTTTGGGCAGCAGCGCGTGCAGTTCGATGAAGCTCTTCACGGCCTGGAACAGCCCGTCGCGCAGGCCGCTGTCGTGCGTGCCGCCGGCGCTCGTGGGGATCAGGTTGACGTAACTCTCGCGCACCGGCGCGCCTTCTTCGGTAAAGGCCACGGCCCAGGCCGCGCCTTCGCCCTCGGCAAAGCTGTCGTGGCCGGCGTCGGCGAAGCCCGCGCCCTCGAACACCGGGATTACGGGCTCGGCGCTCAGGCTTTGCTGCAAATAGTCGAGCAGACCGCCCTTGTATTGCCAGGTCTGGCTGTCTTTTTTCTTTTCGTCGATGAGCTGCACCGTGACGCCGGGCATGAGCACGGCCTTGCTGCGCAGCAGGTGTACCAGCTCGCCCAGCGGCAGCGCGTCGGACTCGAAGTAGCGGCCGTCGGGCCACACGCGCACCGTGGTGCCTTGCTTGCGGTCGCCCTCGGCGCTGCCCTGGTTCGGGCGCACGCTGAGCGGCTCGAGCACGTCGCCGCCGGCAAACACGATGCGCGCGACCTGTCCGTCGCGGTAGCTCGTCACTTCGAGCCGGCGTGCGAGCGCGTTGGTTACGCTCACGCCCACGCCGTGCAAGCCGCCCGAAAAGCTGTACGCGCCGCCCTGGCCCTTGTCGAACTTGCCGCCCGCGTGCAGGCGCGTGAACACGAGTTCGATCACGGGGGCGTTTTCTTCAGGGTGTAGGCCGTAGGGGATGCCGCGCCCGTCGTCCTCGATGCTCACCGAGCCGTCGGCGTGCAGCGTGAGCTTGATGCGCTTGCCAAAGCCCGCGAGCGCCTCGTCGGCGGCGTTGTCCAGCACCTCCTGCACGATGTGCAGCGGGGTGTCGGTGCGCGTGTACATGCCCGGGCGTTGCTTGACGGGCTCGAGCCCCTTGAGCACGCGGATAGAGCTCTCGGCATACGCGCTGGTGGTAACGGTTGAAGCTTTGCTTGCCATGGCCGCGGATTGTAGTGCGGCGGGGCAAAAGGCTGTATGAATGACCAGTTTTTGCACCCAATGGCGCACAAAAAAGCCGCAGCTTGCTGCGGCTTTCGTAGTGCGAAGTGTGCGTACTTACTGCAATATTTCGTCATCGTGCTCGCCGATGTAAGGCGCGGGCCCGGGTTGCTCGGGCACCGTGCGGCTGAAGCGCGGTGCGGGCGCAGGCTGCAGGATGCCTTCGCGTTCGAAGAAGGTGCCGCGCGCGCGGTTGTGCGGGTGCTGCGCGGCTTCTTCGATCGTGAGCACGGGCGCAAAGCACACGTCCGTGCCTTCGAGCAGATCGCGCCAGTGGCTACTCGGTTGGCTGCGGAAGATGTCGGCGATCTTGCGCTTGAGCTCGGGCCAGGCGGCAGGGTCGCGCTGGCGCGAGAGTGCGAAGTCGGGGTCGGTGATGCCGAGCTTTTCGAGCAGCAGGGTGTAGAACTGCGGCTCGAGCGAGCCGATCGAGATCCACTGGCCGTCGGCGCACTCGTAGGTGTCGTAAAAATGCGCGCCGCCGTCGAGCAGGTTGGACTGCAGCTTGTTTTGCCACAAGCCCAGCGCCTTGAGGTCGCAGACGATGGAAGTCAGCAGCGCCGCGCCGTCCACGATGGCGGCATCGACCACCTGACCCTTGCCCGAGTTGCGCGCTTCGAGCAAGGCGCAGACGATGCCGAAGGCCAGCATCATGCCGCCGCCGCCGAGGTCGCCGATCATCGCGGGCGGCGCCACCGGGCCGCCTTGCGCGCGGCCAATGGTGCTGAGCGCGCCCGAGAGTGCGATGTAGTTGATGTCGTGCCCCGCGGCCTGCGCCATGGGGCCGTCCTGCCCCCAGCCCGTCATGCGGCCATAGACCAGGCGCGGATGGCGTGCGAGCAGCACGTCCGGCCCCAGGCCCAGGCGCTCCATCACGCCGGGGCGATAGCCCTCGATGATGGCGTCGGCGCCGTCGATCAGCTGCAGCACCTTTTCTTTGTCTTGCGGGTCTTTGAGATCGACCGCGACCGAACGCCGGCCGCGGTGCAACACGCCGCGGCGGCCGCTCGCAAGAAAGGCCGCCGGGCCGCGATCCTTGCCTTTGTCGGCCTTGCGGTCGAGCCGGATCACGTCCGCGCCCATGTCCGACAGCAGCATGGCGCAAAAGGGGCCGGGGCCGATGCCGCCGAATTCGATGATTTTCAAGCCTTTGAGGGGGCCACTCATGAAGATCTCCTTGGGTTCGATGTTGCTGTTTCAGCCGAGCCAGCGCTTGCGGCGTTTGTAGTGTTTGATGTCGCGGAAGCTCTTGCGGGCGCCTTCGCGGTCCAGGCCGAGGTAGAACTCGCGCACGTCCTCATTGTCGCGCAGCTCCTGCGCCTGCCCTTCGAGCACGATGCGCCCGCTTTCCATGACGTAGCCGTAGTCGGCGATCTCGAGCGCCACGCGCGTATTCTGCTCGACGATCAGCAGCGCAAGCCCTTGCGCGCGCAGCTTGCGCAGCACGGCGAAGACCTCGTCGGTCATGCGCGGCGCGAGGCCCAGCGAGGGCTCGTCGATCAGCATGAGCTTGGGCTGGGCCATGATGGCGCGGCCGATCACGAGCATTTGCTGCTCGCCGCCCGAGAGGTAGCCCGAGGTGCGTTTGCGCAGGTCGGCCAGGCGCGGGATGGCCTCATAGACACGTTCCAGCGCCGCGCGCATCGCGCGTGCGGACGGGAACATGTGCCCACCGATGATGAGGTTTTGCTCCACTGTCATGTGTTGCAGCACGCGCCGGCCCTCCATCACGTGCACGAGCCCGCTGCGCACCACGGTCGCCGGGTCCAGCCCGTGAATGGGTTGGCCGGCAAAAGTGATGCTGCCGCCCGAAACGCGCCCGTCCTCCGAGTCGATCACGCCCGAGATGGCCTTGAGCGTGGTGCTCTTGCCCGCGCCGTTGGCGCCCAGCAGCGCGACGCAGCCGCCCGCGGGAATCTGCAGCGATACGCCCTTGAGCGCGAGGATGACCTCTGAATAAAGCACCTCGACGTTGGAGAGCGCGAGCAATGCGGCCGGGGTCGCCACCCCGGCTTGGGTCTGCGCTTGCGCTGTCACCACTTGGGCACCGTGGGCATGGGGATGTCGCCGGCGGCCCGCACGACTTTGCCGTCTTCCTTCATGGTCACGATGTTGAGCTTGGAGCTGGCCGTGGGGAAGGGGTTTTCGGGGCTGAAGTCCATGCCCGCCATGATGCCCATGAGCTCGGCACTGGTGAACTTGGTCTTCATGAGGGTGTCGTACACCGTCTGGCCCGTGACCTTGTCGGCGCCCTGGCTCTTGATCGTGTGCTCGATGGCGCGTGCGGCAGCCATGCTTTGCGCCAGGCCCATGATGGTCATCGCGTTCCAGCCCGATTTGAGGCCGTATTTTTCTTGCAGCATGCGGTAGAACCTGCGCGCCGGCGTGTCGCTGTCGCTCGCGTCGGCGATGGCGCCGGCTTCATAGTCACCCGCAAAGCCGTTCGGGCTGCCCAGCGCTTTGGACGAGGCTGCGAGGCCATTGTGCAGCGACAGCACGATGGGAATGTTTTTGCCCAGCGCCTGCAGCGCACGCTTGGTGGCTACGGCCTGCGCGGTGTTGGTCTGGATCACGATCACGTCGGTGCCGGCATTGGCCAGCCGGCGCACGGGCAGCGTGATGTCGGTGGGCTGCACCTCGGTCCAGATGGCTTCGACGAACGTGGCTTTGTCCGGGTGCGCTTTGGCGTAGCTTTGCAGGCCCTTGGCTTGGTCCGCATAGGCCGGCGTCGCTTCCGACGTGATGATGCCCACCTTGACCGGGCGCTTGCCTTCGAGTTTGGTGGCGCGATACCACTCGATGAACGCGCCAGCCTCGTGCGCGTAGGTGGGGCGCAGGTTCAAGGCCCACTGGTTGGGCTTCCAGCCGAAGCCGTAGGTGGCGGTGGCCAGCAGCATGGGGATTTTGTCTTCGGGCAGGCGCTGTTGCAGTGCTGCGGCGTCGCTGCCGCCCAGGCCGAGGACGACCACGGGTTTGAGCTCTGCCTTGATGCCGGGCCACAGGCTGGAGGTCTGCGCGACGTCGTAGCGCGTGTCGTAGGTCTTGACGGCGATCTGCGCATTGAGCTTGCTGCCGACCTCTTTGTTCCACCACTCGAACACGGCGGCACGCGCGCCGGCCATCTCGGGCATGACGTTGGCGTAGGGCCCGGCGAAGTCGGCGAGGCCAGCGATGTTGATGGTCTTGGTCTGGGCCAGCGCCGGGGCGCTCAGGGCCAGACCTGCAGCCAGCGCGGCCGAGAGTTTGAGAAAGGTGTTGCGTTGCATGAAAGTCTCCAGGTAGTTGCTGAGGGACGAAAAAATGGGAAAAGGGGGGTTGCAGGAAGTCAGTGATGGAACGGCCAGAGCCGGTAGTTGAGTTTGAGGATGTTCCAGCGGTGCATCAGGCCTTTGGGTTCGAGCAGCAGAAACAGCGTGATGATCAAACCCAGAAAGACGTTCATGCTGGCAAAAACCAGGTCGCTGCTGAGGCTGGGGATGCGCTCGACCAGGTCGGGGCCGAGGCTGGTGATGGTCTCCTGCACGCCGCGGATCAGCACCGTGCCGAGCACGGCGCCGACGATGGAGCCCAGGCCGCCCACGATCATCATTGCGATGAACCAGATCGAGTGAAACAGCGTGAACTGATCGACCGAGACGTAGCGCACCTGGTAGGCCCACAGAGCGCCGCCTATGCCTGCATAGAACGCACCGAGCACGAAGGCGCGCGACTTGGCACCGGCCACGTCTATGCCCATCATGCCCGCGGCCACGTCGTCGTCGCGCACGGCCACGAAGGCGCGGCCGTGGCGGCTGCGCAGGATGCCGAAGGCACCGAACACCATGACCATGGTGACGACAAGGAACAGGTAATAGAGCGAGCGGTCGGTGTCGAACACGATGCTGCCCAGGCGCGCGGGCTGCAGACTGAAGCCGGTCACGCCGCCGAGCCAGGCCGAGGGCAGGTTCAGCACCAGGAAGTGGAAGATGAACTGCGCCGCGATGGTCGTCAGGGCCAGGTAAAAACCCTTGATGCGCGCCGCCGTGAGGCCGAACAGCCAGCCCGAAAACCCGGCGACGAGGCCGCCCATGGGCACGGCGAGCCAAAAAGGCAGCGCCGTCTTGGTGGCGATCACGCTCGCGGCGTAGGCGCCCACGCCCATGAAGGCTGCCTGGCCGAGGTTGATCTGCCCTGCGTAGCCCGTGGTGATCTGCAGGCCGATCACGACGATGGAGGTCACCAGGATGAGGTTGGCCACGGCCAATAGGCGTGCCGATGCCAGCCAGGGGTACAAAAAGAGCAGCACGATGAACAGCCAGAACACCACCCATTGGGGGCGCGTACGTATCAGGGCGCGGTCTTGCGCGTAGCTCGTGGGGAAGATGCCGGAGGGATCCATGGTGTCAGACTCTTTCGATGCGTTTCCAGCCGAACATGCCGGTAGGACGCACCACCAGCACCACCAGCATGAAGATGTAGGGCACCACCGCAGCGGCGTTGCCGCCGATCAGTGGGTCGATGTAGGCGGAAGTCAGCCCTTGCACGATGCCGACGATGAGGCCGGCGAGCAGCAGGCCGGCGATCGACTCGAGGCCCGCGAGCAGCGCCACGGGCAGCGCGGCAAAGCCGATTTCCGAGGACAGGAAGGTGAGCGACTTGCCGCTCAGATAGACCATGGCGGTGACGACCGAGAGCACGCCACCCAGCGCCCAGGCAAAGGCGATCGAGCGGCGCACGCTGATGCCCATGGAGAGGGCGATCTGGTGGTCTTCGGCCACCGCTGACATGGCCAGGCCGCTGCGGCTGTGGTTGAAGAACCAGTGCAGCCCCAACGCGGCGAGCACCGCGATGACGCCGCCCGCGGCGAGTGAGCGCGGCACGATCATGTCGAACACGATCAGCGGCGCGAGCGGGAAGATCGCCGGGAACTGCCGCTCCTGCGGGCCCCAGATCACGAGCACCAGACCGCGCATCAGGATCAAGAGGCCGATGGTGACCATGATCATCGAGAACACCGACTCGCCGATCAGGCGCCGAAACAGCAGCCGCTCGATCAGCAAGCCGACCACGACCGCGATCAGCAGCGCCACGCCTATGCCCAGTGCCGGATGCATGCCGCGCGACTGGATCGCCCACCAGAGCAAAAAGGCGCCGAGCACGATCATCTCGCCCACGGCCATGTTGAAGACCTTGCTCGCGCGGTAGATCACGACGAAGCCCATGGCCACGAGCGCGTACAGCAGCCCGAGCAGGGCGCCATTGAGCGTGTAGTTGAAGAATTCGGTCATCATGCTTGGGCACTCCGGGCGTTGCGTCCCCCTGCGGTCTGGGGTTCGATGTCGGTGGCGACGACGGTGGCGCGCAGCACGCCTTGGCGGCCGTCTTGATAGGTCACGGCGATCTCGCAGGGGATCTCTGCGGCTCCTGCATACAAGCCCTCGATGAGTGCTTGGTAGCGCTGCGCGAGGAATTCACGGCGCAGCTTGCGCGTGCGCGTGAGTTCGCCTTCGTCGGGGTCGAGCTCCTTGGGAAAGTTGGCAAAGCGCACCACGCGCGAGCCCTCGGGCAGGAACTGGTTGATGCGGCGGATCTCCTCGCGCACGAGTTCGCGCACCTCGGGGCGCTGCGACAGGTCGGTGAAGGTCGAGAACGCGATGCGCCGCTCCTCGGCCCAGCGGCCTACGACGGCCATGTCGATGTTGATCAGCGCGCCGACCCAGGGGCGCGTGGCGTCACCGAGCACCATCACGTCCTTGATGTAGGGCGAAAAGCGCAGACGTGTTTCGATGAACTGTGGCGGGTACAGGTGGCCGCTCGCGAGCTTGACGAGGTGCTCGACACGGTCGAGATAGACGAGCTCGCCGCGCTCGGTCTGGCGCACCGCATCCCCCGTGAGGAACCAGCCGTCGCGAACCATTGCCGCGGTCTTGTCGGGCTTGTGCCAGTAGCCCAAAAACCCCGTGCCGCCGCGCAACTGCAGCTCGCCGTTGTCGGCGATGCGCGTCTGCAGCGGCTCGCCAAAAGCCGGATCGACGTCGAGCAGCGGGCCCACGGTCTCGAGGTCGTAGCGTTCGCCGCGGTGGCCCGCGATCAGGCCGAACTCCGAGCAGCCATAGACGTTGCGCAGGCCCACGCCCATGGCGTGGAACAGACGGAACACGTCGGGCGCCATGGCCGTGCCGCCCGAGACCGCGACTTTGGCGTGGATGAGCCCGAACTGGTCGCGCAGCGGGTGCAGCACCAGCGCCTCGGCCAGCGGCAGCAGCAGGCGCGAGGCGAGCGGCGCGGCGCGCCCTTCGAGCCGCGCCACATGCACGTCGTGGCCGATGCGCAGACCCCAGCGGTAGGTGCGGCGCGCGAGCCAGCTCGCGTCGAGCATGCGCGCCTCGATGGTCGCGGCGATGTTTTCCCACTGGCGCGGGCCAAACAGCACGATGTGCGGCGCGAGCTCGCGCAGGTTGGGCAAGACCTGGTCGGGCGCCTCCGGGAAGTTCACCACCAGGGGCGTGATCAGGCCCAGCGTCACGCCCAGCAACTGCTCGGTGACCCAGGCCAGCGGCGTGTACGAGAGGTATTCCATGCCCTCTTGCAGCGGCAGCGCGCTCTTCATGCGCAGAGCGTTGTCTATGAGCCAGCGGTGGCTGATCATCACGCCCTTGGGCTTGCTCGTGGTGCCCGAGGTGTAGGTCAGCAGCGCCAGGTCGTCGGCCCGGCCGTCGGCGACTTCACGCGCGAAGCGTTGCGGCTGGCGCTCGTGCTGGCGTGCGCCCTCGGCGCTCAAGGTGTCCAGCGACAGCAGCAGCGGGTGCCGGTACGACCACATGCCCGCGTCGTCCCAGTAGGCGATGCCGCGGATGTCGGGCAGCCGGTCGAGCACCGCGAGCGCCTTGTCCACCTGCTCCTGGTCTTGCGCGAAGATGAAGCGCGCCTCGGAGTCTTCGCAGAGGTAGTGGAGCTCGTCGGGCGTGGCGTCGGGATAGACCGAGACGGTCTTGGCGCCGAGGGACTGCGCGGCGAACAGCGCCCAGAAGTGCTCGGGTTCGTTCTCACCGATCACGACCACGGTTTCGCCGCGCTGCAGGCCTTGCGCCGCCGCGCCCAGGGCGATGTTGCGCACGCGCTCGAATACGTTGCTCCAGGTGTAGGTGCGCCAGATGCCCTTGCGCTTGACGCGCTGCGCCAGGCGCTGCGGGTGGTTTTGCGCGTGCGCGAGCAGGGTTTGCGGCAGCGTGGGGATCACGGAAGAGGGGGCGCTCATGCCGCGGCTCCCAGATAGGCTTTGATCACGGCCGGGTCAGCCTGCACCTGCGCAGGCGTGCCGTCGGCGATCTTGCGGCCGAAGTCGAGCACGGCCACGCGGTCGGCCAGGTCCATGACCACGCCCATGTCATGCTCCACGAGCACCACGGGGATGTGCTTGGCTTCGCGCACGTCGATGATGAAGCGCGCAAGGTCTTCTTTTTCTTCGGTGTTCATGCCGGCCATGGGTTCGTCCATCAGCAAGACCTGGGGCTCCATCGCGAGCGCGCGGCCCAGATCCACGCGCTTGCGCAGCCCGTAGCCCAGCGTGCCCACGGGTTGGTGGCGGATGCTTTCGATTTCGAGGAAGTCGATGATGTCCTCGACCACCTCGCGGTGCTGCGACTCCTCGCGCTGCGTCCACGGGAAGTAGAGGAAGGATTGCAGCAGGCCCGAGCGCATCAGGCTGTAGCGGCCCACGAGGATGTTGTCGATCACGCTCAGGTTGGAAAACAGGTGCGTGCCCTGGAAGGTGCGCACGATGCCGTCGCGCGCAATCTGGTGCACGGGGCGGCCTTTGATGCTCTCGCCGCGGTAGTGCACGCTGCCTTCCTGCGGCAGGTAAAAGCCGCTGAGCACGTTCATGAGCGAGCTCTTGCCGGCACCGTTGGGGCCGATGATCGCGAGCAGTTCATCGTCGCGCACGGCGATGGAGACGTCCGACAGCGCAGTCACGCCGCCGAAGCGCAAGGTGACATTCAGGGCTGTGAGCACCGTGGCCTTGATGGCTCCTGCAGAGGTGTTTTTGTCCATGGAGTGGGAGTGTTCAGAGGCCATCAAGAGAAGGCGTTGATGCCGGTCAGCGCGCGGCCGATGATGAGTTTCTGGATTTCCGTCGTGCCATCGGGGATGGGCATCATGCGGGCGTTTCTGAACAGCAATTCCACTCCGAACTCCTTGGTGATTCCGTTACCGCCGTGCACTTGCAGGGCTTTGGAGGCCACGTCCACCGCCATTTCGGTGGCATACCACTTGGCCATGGCGCTTTGTACTTCGCTGCGCACGCCATGGTCAATCAGGTCAAACGCGCGGTATACGAGCAGGCGCGCCGCATCGAGCTCGGTCGCGGCCTCGGCCAGCATGCCCTGGATCAGCTGGTGGCCGCCGATGGGTTTGCCGTGCTGGCGCCGTTCCTTGGCGTAGGCCACGGCCTTGTCGAGCGCGGCCTGCGCGATGCCGATCGAGGTCAGGCCCACCATGGGGCGGGCTTTTTCGAACAGCACCAGGGTGCTCTTGAGGCCCGCGCCGGGGGCGATCATCATGTTCTCGGCGGGCACGCGCACGTGGTCGAAAAAGAGCTGCGCGGTCGAGGTGCTGTTAAGGCCGAGCTTGTCGATGTTGCGGCTTTCGTAGCCGTGTTCGGCGCGGTCCACGAGGATCATCGAGAGGTTGCCCGAGCCCTCGCTCGAGGTGCGCACGACGACCATGCAGAAGTCGGAATAGTGGCCGTTGGAGATCCAGGTTTTTTCGCCCGTGACGATGTAGTGGTCGCCGTCGCGCTGCGCGCGGCAGGTGACCTCGGCGACGTTCGAGCCCACGCCCGGCTCGCTGATGCCGCTGCACGAGATGATCTCGGCGCGCACCATGCGCGGCAGGTATTTTTTGCGCATGGCCTCGTTCGTGCAGACCTCGAGCGAATACGCGCCGAGCTGCTGGATCAGGAGCGAAAGCGCCACGTCGCCCGAGATGCGCGCGAGCTGTTCGTACATCAGCGCGTAGGTCAGCCAGGGCAGCCCCATGCCGCCGTTTTCTTCCGAGATCAGGCCGTTGCCGCCCATGCCATAGGGCAGCATCATCTGGAAAATCTCGAGCATGCGCTCTTTTTCGATGAATTTGTCGGGCTGGTAGCGCTGCACGATGGGGCGCAGCTTGTCTTCGAGAAAGCGGGTGAAGCCTTCGACGGCCATGCGTTGTTCTTCGGTGGGCAGAAAGTTCATGATGGGCTCCGCGCAGGTGCGTTGGTGAAATGGGTGGGGTAAGGACGGGGCGCTTCAGCGGCCCAGGATGGTGATCGCGGCCACGGCTTCCTCGATGCCGTAGAGGCCGCCGCCGTTTTCGGCGATCGCCAAGCGTGCGCCTTGCACCTGGCGCGCGCCGGCCTCGCCGCGCAGCTGTTGCACGAGTTCGTGCAGTTGGCCTATGCCGGTCGCGCCTATGGGGTGGCCCTTGGATTCGAGCCCGCCCGAGGTGTTGATGGGGATGCGTCCGCCGAGCGTGGTTGCGCCGCGCTCGGCGAGCGGCCCGCCTTCACCGAAGGCGCAAAAGCCGAGGTTTTCGCTCTGGATGATCTCGCCGATCGCGGTGGCGTCGTGCACCTCGGCCACCGAGATGTCCTTGGGGCCGACACCGGCCATTTCGTAGGCTTTCTTGGCCGCAT
Organism: Extensimonas vulgaris; assembly: GCF_003337425.1. Classification (GTDB taxonomy): domain Bacteria; phylum Pseudomonadota; class Gammaproteobacteria; order Burkholderiales; family Burkholderiaceae_C; genus Extensimonas; species Extensimonas vulgaris. The sequence continues at coordinate 296,288 of NZ_QPJU01000001.1, read as the reverse complement.
GCACGGTGATGTGCTGGCCTACGTCCTCGGGGCGGCGGTTGGTGCCCGTGGCCACCACCGAGGCGAGCACGCGGATCGCACGCTGGCGCTGCGCGAGCCGGGCGAGCGCGGCTTCGGAGCACACGATGGCCGCCGCGGCGCCGTCGCTGACGGGCGCGCACATGGGCAGCGTGAGCGGGTAGGTGATGGGCGGCGCGGCCAGCACCTCGTCGATGGTGTAGGCGTTGCGGTACTGCGCGAGCGGGTTGTGCACCGAATGGCCGTGGTTCTTGGCCGAGACGGCGGCGATCTGGCGCTGCGTGGTGCCGAACTCGCGCATGTGAAAGCGCCCGAAGGCCGCGTAGATGTCCATGAACAGGCTGTACGGCGCCTTGGACGTGCTGCCCTCGGGTGGCACGACGCCGTGGCCCATTTGCAGCAGCGTGCTTTTGTTTTGCTCGACCGTGGAGACGTCCCAGGCCCCGTCGAATACGCCAAACATCTTGGCCTTGTCGGTGCAGAACATTTTTTCGGCGCCCACGGCGAGCGCGATCTCGCCCGCCCCGGAGCGCACGTACTGCACCGCGAGGTGAAAGGCCGAGCTCGCGCTCGCGCAGGCGTTCTCGACGTTGAAGATGGGAATGGCCTCGAAGCCCATGGTGCGCAGCGCGATCTGGCCGCGCACCATGGTCTGCCCTTCGAGCGCGCCTTGGGTGGCGTTGGAGAAAAACGCCGATTCGATGTCGGCCACGGTCAGACCCGCGTCCGCGAGCGCCGCGTGCACGGCGTCGGCCGTGAGCTGCTTGATGCTCTTGTCGAGGAACTTGCCGGTCGGCGTCATGCCGATGCCGGCAATGTAAACGGGAGGCTGGGCGTGGCTCATGGAGGGCTCCTGAGTTACAAAAACAATAGCGAAAAAATGATATTAAAAAAGGGCTTTTGCGCTCATGAATGAAGCGCAAGCAGCTATCTTTTTGGAGTGGATTTTTCAAAAATTCGGGCGGCAGTCGCTGCCTGAAAAGCCCTGGGCTTGCGCGCCGCAGCCGGGGCTCAATAGCCCTTGAAGTTCGGCGTGCGCTTTTCGACGAAGGCGGCGAGCCCCTCTTTGATGTCGTGCGAATGGCTGTGCGCCTCGAGCACCAGGCGCTCCAGGCGCAGCGCGACCGCTTCGGGCTGCTCGAGCCCGTCGGCCACGGTCTGCTTCATGCGGCGCAACACCAGCGGGCTCTTGCTCGCGATGCGCGCAGCGAGCTTTTCGACCTCGGGCACGAGTTCGGCATCGGGCACGACACTGTTCACGAGGCCCAGCGGCACCAGGTCGCGCGCGGGCAGGGTGTCGCCCGTGAAGAGCAGGTACTTGGCCGCCGTCGGCCCTATGCGCCGCGGCAGAATGGCCGCACCCCCGGCACCGGGAAAGACGCCGAAATTGGCGTGCGCGTCGCCGATGCGCGTGCTCTCTGCGGCCAGCATCAGGTCGCACGCCATGGCCAGCTCGAGCCCGCCGGCCATGGTCAGGCCGTTGAGCGCCGCAATCGTCGGCTTGGGGCAAAAGCGCAGCTTGTCCATCATGCGGTTGACCAGGTCGAGGAACTCGCCCATGGGGTCGCGCGGGCCTGGGCCGCTTTGCGTGTTTTCGAACACGCCCTTGAGGTCGGCGCCTGCGCAGAACGCGCGCCCGGCGCCCGTGAGCACGATCACGCGGATCGCGGCGTCGCGCTCGCAGCGCTCGATGGCCTCGAGCAGCTCGGTGCACATGGCGTCGGAGAGCGCGTTCATGGCCGCGGGCCGGTTCAGCGTGATCCAGGCCGCAGCGCCGCGCTGCTCGAACAAAATGGTGGTGGGGGTGGTCATGTCGCTTCGTCTCCTTGGTCTGGACTTACGCAAAAAAGGCTGGAGCAAAGTGTGTTGCCATGGGGCGAGCGCCTTGCCTGAGCCTCTGAATTGCGTGCGTCGTGATGGTGATGGCCAGGTCAGGCTTGCAGCGCCTTGGCGTACTCGGCCTTGAGCTCGCGCTTGAGCAGCTTGTTCGCGGCGCTGATGGGCATCGAAGTGCGAAAGAAGATGCGCTTGGGCGTCTTGAAGCCGGCCAGGCGCTCGCGGCAGTATTCGATCAGTTCGGCCTCGGTGACGGTGCTGCCGGCGCGCGCGATCACGGCCGCGGCGACGGCCTCACCCCAGCGCTCGTCGGGCAGGCCGAACACGGCGCACTGCATGACGGCAGGGTGCGTGCCGAGCACGCTTTCGACCTCCTGGCAATAGACGTTTTCACCACCGCTCTTGATCATGTCCTTCTTGCGGTCGGCAAAGAAGTAATTGCCCTCGGCGTCGCGGAACAAAACGTCGCCGGTGTGGAACCAGCCGCCACGGAATGCGCGCTCGTTGGCCTCGGCGTTTTTGTAATAGCCTTTCATGACCACAGGGCCGCGGATGATCTGCTCACCGGCCATCCCCACGGGAACATCCTGGTCCTCGTCATCCACCAGGCGCACGTCGGCGCCATAAGCGAGCAGGGTGCCGACCCAGCGGCCGTCGCCGTTGGGCATTTCGGCCCAGCTCGAAACGAAGCCGGCAGTCAGCAGGGAGGCGGTGGTTTCGCTCATGCCCTGGCCCGAGTAAAAGCGTGCGTTCGGTGCTACTTCTTTCCAACCATCGACCATGGCACGCGGAATGGTGGAGGCCCAAGTGATCAGCTTGGTCGCACAGCTCAGGTCGCTTGTCTTGAAGTTGGGGCAGGCGAGCAGCGCCACGTAGAGCGTGGGCGGCAGCGCTGTGCCCGTGGCCCGGTGGCGCGCCATCAGCTCGATCATCTGCACGGGCTGGGGCGCCTGCGTCATCACGATGGTGGCGTGGTTCGTCAGGCACAGCGTGGACAGCACGTAGCCTGCTGCGTGGATCAGCGGAATGCTCACTAAAAAGACGTCATCCTGGGCCACACCCATGTTCATCGACCAACTCAGCTGCGCTGCGCAGTAGTTGGCGTGCGTGGAGAGCACGCCCTTGGGCGCGGATTCGGTGCCGCTCGTGAAGAGCAGAATGGCCACGTCGTCGCTTTCGATCAGTACCTCGGGCTCGTGCGTGGGGCCTGGCAGCAACTCGTCAAAGGCCATCCAGCCCGCAGGGCGGCTCGGGCTCGGGCCGAATTGCACGAACTGCTGCACGCCGGTGAGTTTGTCGAGCACGGGGGCCACGTTGCCCAGCAAGGCATCTTCGACGAAGAACCACTTGGTTTCGGAAAAATCGATCAGGTGTTGCACATCGGGCGGCTGCAGCATGAAGTTGATCGGCACCAGCCAGGCGCCGATCTTGTGCAGCGCGTAGCCGAGCACGAGGAATTCGATGCTGTTGCGCGAAAGCGCGGCCACCTTGTCGCCCTTGGCGATGCCGCGTTGCATGAGGTTGTGCGCCACGGCGTTGGCCTTGCGGTTGAGCTCGGCGTAGGTGACGCTGCGGCTTGCGCCGTCGGTGGTGTAGTAGATGATCGCGGGCTTGTTCGGCGCCGCGAGGGCCGAGCGGCGCAGGCTGTCGCCGAGGTTCTGGCGGCGCAGCAGGTTCATTTCGAGCGCGGTGATGCTCATGGGGTTTGTCTCCTGAATGTCGTTGTCGTTGGCGCGTCCTGGGGCTTGAGCAGGCGTTGCCAGAGCCCCGTGGGGAAGTCCCCGCGTGGGGGCGCATGCGCCAGCCCATCAAACGGCTTCAGCGACGCAATGTAAATTTGGCTTGCAGGACTGTCAAGCGTTAGATAGACTGCCAAAGTCCTCGTTGTTCCTTTTGCGTGACGTAGGCACCCCTTCATCCTTAGGAGATTTTCATGAGCCACAAAGTCATCGTTGCCGGTGTCGGCATGATCCCGTTTGCCAAGCCCGGCGCCAGCGACTTCTATCACGTCATGGGCGAGAAGGCCGCGCGCCAGGCTCTGGCCGATGCCGGTGTCGACTACGGCGCCATTCAGCAGGCCTTCGTCGGCTATGTCTATGGCGATTCGACCTGCGGCCAGCGCGCGCTGTACCCGGTCGGCATGACGGGCATTCCGATCATCAACGTCAACAACAACTGCTCGACGGGCTCGAGCGCGCTGTTTCTCGCGCGCCAGGCCGTGGAGAGCGGTGCGGCCGACTGCGTGCTCGCGCTGGGCTTCGAGCAGATGGAGCCGGGCGCGATCAAGGCCAAGTTCACCGACCGCCCCACGCCGTTCGAAGAGTTCGACCGCGTGACCGACGCGCTCGTGGGCCACCCCGAAATCCCGCTCGCGCTGCGCTACTTCGGTGGTGCGGGCAAGGCGCACATGGACAAGTACGGCACCAAGCTCGAAACCTTCGCCGCCATCCGCGCCAAGGCGAGCCGCCACGCCGTGAACAACCCGCTCGCGCTGTTTCGCAAGGAAGTCACGGTGCAGGAGGTCATGGAGTCACCCGCGGTCTGGCCCGGCGTGATGACGCGCCTCATGGCCTGCCCGCCCACCTGCGGCGCTGCGGCTGCCGTGGTCTGCTCCGAGGAATACGCGAAGAAGCACGGCCTCAACACGCAGGTGAAGATCGTCGCCCAGGCCATGACCACGGACTTCCCGAGCACCTTCACGTCCAAGGACATGATGCGCGTGGTCGGCTACGACATGGCGCGCGATGCCGCACGCCAGGTCTATGAGCGCACCGGCATCGGAGCAGAGGATGTCGATGTGGTTGAGCTGCACGACTGCTTTGCGCAAAACGAGCTCATCACCTACGAGGCGCTGGGCCTGTGCCCCGAAGGCGGTGCCGAGAAGTTCGTGCTCGACGGCGACAACACCTACGGCGGCAAGGTCGTCACCAACCCCTCGGGCGGCCTGCTCTCCAAGGGCCATCCGCTCGGTGCGACCGGGCTGGCCCAGTGCTACGAGCTCACGCACCAGCTGCGCGGCACGGCCGAGAAGCGCCAGGTCGAAGGTGCGCGCATCGCGCTGCAGCACAACCTCGGCCTGGGCGGTGCCTGTGTGGTGACGATGTACCAGACCAACTGAGCGCCGCAGGATCCAAGGAGACGCGAACATGATCGATAAAAAATTCATCGGCTACACCCAGCCGCCCACGCTGTGGGACGTGGAAAAAGGTCGCATCGCCTTTTTTGCCAAGGTCATAGGCGCAAAAGACCCGATCTACACCGATGTCGAAGCCGCGCGCGCCGCAGGCTATCGCAACGTGGTGGCGCCGCCGACCTTCATCTTCGGCGCCGAGGGCGATTCGGGCGCCATGATGCAGCTCATCGAGACGCTCAACATCGACCTGGGCAAGGTGCTGCACGGCGAGCAGCGCTTCGACTACTACGCGCCGGTGTGCGCGGGGGACACGCTGCGCTTCGAGTCCAAGATCACCGACATCTACGAGAAAAAAGGCGGCGCGCTCGAATTCATCGCCAAAGATACGCGCGTGACCAACCAGCTCGGCGAGCATGTCGCCGACCTTCACTCGGTCATCGTCGTGCGCCATGCTTGAAGGAGCTTTTCCCATGAATACCCCCATCAAAGTGCTCCAGATTGGCGATGAAATGCCCGTATTGGAGCTGCCCCCGATCACGCGCACCACGCTCGCCCTGTTCGCGGGCGCTTCGGGCGACCACAACCCCATCCACATCGACATCGACTTCGCGCGCAAGGCCGGCATGCCCGACGTGTTTGCACACGGCATGCTGTCCATGGCCTACCTCGGGCGCGCCCTGACCGAGTGGGTGCCGCAGCGCCAGCTGCTGAGCTTTGGCGTGCGCTTTGCCGCCGTCACGCACCTGGGCGACCGCGTGCGCTGCTCGGGCAAGGTGGTCGAAAAGACCGAACGCGCAGGCCGTCCCTGTGTGCGCGTGGAGCTCACTGCGGCCAAGAGCACGGGTGAGATCACCCTCGCGGGCGAGGCCCTGATCGCGCAGGGCTGAAACCGCTGCATTTTTTGCCATCCTGGCCCACGCCGGCCGAGCCACTGCTGCGCGCGGGCGCAGGGGTGGCAGGTCAACGCGCGTGCGCCGCTTCCCTTTTTCTCTCCAGCAAAGGACCAGCACCATGAAAAAACTCGAAGGCAAAGTGGCCATCGTTTCCGGCTCCGGCCGCGGCATTGGTCGCGCCATTGCGCTCAAGCTCGCGAGCGAGGGCGCCAAAGTGGTCGTCAATGATCTCGATGCAGCACCGGCCGAACAAACCGTGGCAGACATTCATGCAGCGGGCGGCCAGGCGCTCGCCTGCCCTGGCAGCGTCACGGCCGACGGCTTCGCCGAGCGCTTCGTGCAGACCGCCACCGAGGGCTTTGGCGGCCTGGACATCATCATCAACAACGCCGGCTACACCTGGGACAGTGTGATCCAGAAGATGACCGACGAGCAGTGGTACGCGATCATCGACGTGCACCTGACGGCGCCGTTCAAAATCCTGCGCGCCGCTGCCGACTACATCCGCTTTGCCGCCAAAAAAGAAGCCGACGCGGGCCAGGAGGTGTTCCGCAAGGTGGTCAACATCTCGTCGATCGCGGGACTGGGCGGCAACGCTGGCCAGGCCAATTATTCGGCCGCCAAGGCGGGCGTCGTGGGCCTGACGCTGGCCATGGCCAAGGAATGGGGGCGCTACAAGGTCAACGTCAACTGCGTGGCCTTCGGCATGATCAAGACGCGCCTGACCGAGGCGCCGGCCAAGGGCGATGCCGCGATCGACATCGAGGGCCGCAAGATCAAAGTCGGCGTGAACCCCGACCTGCTCGCCATGATGGAGCGCAGCATTCCGCTGGGCCGCGCAGGCACGCCCGAAGAGGCGGCCGGTTCGGTCTATCTGCTGTGCACGCCCGAGTCCAACTACATCAGTGGCCAGACGCTGGTGTGCGGCGGCGGCATCACGATCTGAGCCTACTTCACGCAGACTGAGAGGACACCATGGATATCGACTTCAGCCCGCAAGACCTGGAGTTCCAGCGCGAAGTGCGCGCCTGGTTCCAGGCAAACACGCCCGAGTCGCTCAAGCGCAAGGTGATCACGGGACAAATGCTGCAAAAAGACGAGATCGTGCAGTGGCAGCGCAAGCTCGACGACCGCGGCTGGCTCGTCACCGGTTGGCCCAAGGAGTACGGCGGGCCGGGCTGGACGCCGACGCAGCGCTACATCTTCGACCTCGAGCGCGCGGCGGCCAACGCACCTGTCGGCCTGTCCATGGGGGTCATCATGCTCGGGCCGGTGCTGATCGCCTTCGGCACGCCCGAGCAAAAAGCCCAATACCTGCCGCGCATCCGGCGCTGCGAAGACTGGTGGTGCCAGGGCTATTCGGAGCCCGGCGCGGGCTCGGACCTGGCCAGCCTCAAGACCGCGGCCGTCTCGGATGGCGACGATTACGTGATCAACGGCTCCAAAATCTGGACCACCTATGCGCACTGGGCCACGCACATGTTCTGCCTGGTGCGCACGGCGAACACGGGCAAGAAGCAGGAGGGCATCTCGTTTTTGCTGATCGAGATGGATCGCCCGGGCATAGAAATCCGCCCCATCGTCTCGATCGACGGCGAGCACCACCTGAACCAGGTGTTCTTCACCGACGTGCGCGTGCCCAAGCGCAACCTCGTGGGGCGCGAAGGGCAGGGCTGGGACATTGCCAAATACCTGCTCACGCACGAGCGCACGAGCATCGCGGGCGTGGCCGACTCCAAGGCGCACCTTGCGAACCTGCGCGCCGCGGCCAGCGAGCGCCGCTCGGGCGGGCGCCCGGCCATCGAAGACCCGGCGCTGCGCCTCAAGATCGCGCGCGCCGAGATCGATCTGATGGCGCTCGAATACACCAACTTCCGCGTGCTTGCGGCCACGGCGGCGGGCAAGGCGCCCGGGCCCGAATCCTCGCTGCTCAAGACCATGGGCACGGCGGTGCAACAGACCCTTTCGGAGCTCGACGTGGAGCTTGCGGCCGAGCTTGCCTGGCCCTGGCACGAGCAAGGCGAATTCGGTCAGGGACGCTTTGCCCATGCCATGCCGCGCTACTGTTTTTCACGCGCAGCGACGATCTACGGCGGCAGCGACGAGGTGCAGAAAAACGTGCTTGCCAAGATGCTGCTCGCGGGCGGCGCGCATTGATAAAGCCCGCAGGAGGAACAAGCCATGAATTTCGAACTCTCTGCAGAGCAGAAAATGCTGCGCGACGCCGCGCAAAAGTACCTGCAAACCGAATACACCTTCGACGCGCGCAACAAGACCATCGCCTCCGACGCCGGCATGAGCGCCGCGCACTGGAAGCAGTTTGCCGACATGGGCTGGCTGGGCCTGGGGCTACCCGAGGCGCACGGCGGCTTTGGCGGCGTGGTCGAACTCACGCAGGTGGCCGAGGCCATGGGCGCGGCGCTCGTGGTCGAGCCTTACCTGGCGAGCACGGTGCTCGGCGCGCAGGCGCTCGCGCTGGCCGGCACGCCCGCGCAGCAGCAAGCCTGGCTGCCCGCCGTGGCCGCGGGCGAGCGCATCCTTGCACTGGCCTACGGCGAAACCGACGCGCGCCACGAGCTGCGCTACGTCACGGCACAGGCGCGTGCGCAAGGGGACGGCTGGGCGCTCAGCGGGCGCAAGACGGGCGTGCTCGGCGCGCCTTGGGCGCACGGCTTCGTGGTCGCGGCCAGAACTTCGGGCGCGGCGGACGACGCGCAGGGCATCAGCCTGTTTCTGCTCGATGCGAACACGCCTGCGCTCAAGATTGCAGGCTACCGCACTTACCACGGCAGCAAGGCGGGCGATCTGGTGCTCGACGGCGTGCAGGTGCGCCGCGACGCCCTCGTGGGCGCCGAGGGCGCGGGCCTCGCGCTGCTCGAACAAGTCATCGATCTGGGCACCGTCGTGGCCTGCGCCGACGCGCTCGGCGGCATGACGGCGCTCTTGCGCAAGACGGGCGAGTACGTGCAGACGCGCAAGCAGTTCGACGTGCCGATCGCGAGCTTCCAGGTCATACAGCACCGCATCGTCGATATGTTTGCCGCGGTGGAGGCGAGCCGCTCCATGCTGCTCATGGCGGCGCTGCACGTCGATCATGCCGACGCGCGCACGCGCGCACGCATGGTGTCCGCGGCCAAATCGGCCATCGGCGAGCGCGCGCGCTATGTGGCGCAGCAGGCGGTGCAGCTACACGGCGGCGTGGGCATGACCGAAGAGCTCGACATAGGCCACTACTTCCGGCGCCTGACGCTGTTTTGCAACCTGTTTGGCAGCGCCGACCATCACCTGCAGCGCTTTGCGGCCTTGGGTTGACCCGCCACGAGGCGGACCGCCGGGGCACCGAGACGAAAGAGGAATCGAATGACAGCAATGGTTTCCAACGTGTCGGTGCACACCGACGAATTCCGCCGCAACCGCGAAGCCTACGAGGCGCGCATTGCCGAACTGCACGAGCGCCGTGCGCGCGCCTTGGCGGGTGGCCCTGAAAAAGCACGGCGCCTGCACAAGCAGCGCAAGCAATTGCTGCCGCGCGAGCGTCTCGCGGCCGTGCTCGACCCTGGCTCGCCGTTTCTGGAGTTCGGCCAGCTCGCGGGCGATGGGTTATACGAGGGCGTGCCGCCGGGCGGCAGCATCATCACGGGCGTGGGCCTGGTCAGCGGGCGGCCCTGCATGATCATGATCCACGACGCCACCGTCAAAGGCGGCACCTACTACGGCATCACCGCGAAAAAGCACGTGCGCGCGCAGATGTTCGCCTGGCAGCACCGCCTGCCATGCATCACCATGGTGCAGTCGGGCGGCGCGAATCTGCCCGAGCAGGAGTTCATCTTCCCCGACGACGGGCAGTTTGGCTCCATCTTCTACAACCAGATCCGCATGTCCGCCGAGGGCATCACGCAGATCGCCACCGTGCACGGGCCTTCGACCGCGGGCGGCGCCTACCTGCCCGCGCTGTGCGACGAGGCCGTGATCGTGCGCAACCAGGGCGCCATGTTCCTCGGCGGCCCGCAGCTCGTCTATGCCGCAACCAAAGAAGTGGTCGACGTGGAAACCCTGGGCGGCGGCGAGATGCACAGCCGCATCAGCGGCGTGACCGACCACCTGGCCGAAAACGACGCGCACGCCATCGCTATCGTGCGCGGCATCGTCGCGAACCTGGGCACGGGCCCCAGGCAGCGCTGGGACGTGGCCCCGCCGTTGCCGCCGCGCCACGACCCGCGCGAGATTTACGGCATCGTGAGCGCCGACACCCGCCACCCGACCGACAACCGCGAGGTGCTGCTGCGCCTGATCGACGACAGCGACCTGCAGGAGTTCAAGCCGTTGTACGGCGACACCATGATCTGCGGCTTTGCGCGCATCAAGGGTTTTCAGATCGGCATTCTTGCGAACAACGGCGTGATCTTTTCCGAAAGCGCGATCAAAGGGGCGCACTTCATCGAGCTGTGCTGCCAGCGCGACATCCCCTTGCTGTTCATGGCCGACGTGTCGGGCTTCATGGTCGGCCAGGCCGTGGAGCAGCAGGGCATTGCCAAGCACGGCGCCAAGTTCATGACGGCCATGGCCTCGGCCAACGTGCCGCGCTACACCCTGATCACGGGCGGCTCCTACGCCGCCGCCTATCTTGCAATGTGCGGCCGCCCCTTCAAGCCCAACGTGATGATGATGTGGCCTACGGGCCGCGCGGCGCTCATGGGCCCCGAGCAGGCCGCCACCACGCTGACCATGGTGCGCGAGAACATCCACGAACGCGAGGGCACGAGCTGGAGCGAGGAAGAAAAAGAACGCTTCAAGCAGCCGATCCGCGAGCAGTTCGAGCGCTTTGCGAGCCCCTACAACTACGCCGCGCACCTGTGGTGCGACATGGTCATAGAGCCGACCGAGACGCGCGACACCATGGCGCTGCTGCTCGAACTCGCCGGGCGCCTGCCGGCCAAGGAAACGCATTTCGGCGTGTTCCGCATGTGAGTGCGAACCTGGCTGTCGTCCCAAAAATATGCATCAAATGGGCCTCTAGCGCTTATGCATCAAGCGCTAGCAGCTACTGATTTGGAAGTTTTATGTTCAGAAAAATCCTGATCGCAAACCGTGGTGAGATCGCCTGCCGCATCGCGCGCACCTGCGAGCGCCTGGGCATTGCCGTGGCAGGCGTGCATTCGAGCGCCGACCGCGACGCGCTGCACGTCGATCGCATCGGCGAATCGATCGAAATCGGCGGCGCCCCCGCCACCGAGAGCTATCTGCGCATGGACGCCGTGATCGCGGCTGCGCGGCGCACGGGCGCGCAGGCCATCCATCCGGGCTACGGCTTTCTGGCCGAAAACCCCGCGTTCGCGCGCGCCGTCGAGGCGGCGGGGCTGGTCTTCATCGGCCCCACGCCCGAATCCATAGAGCGTCTGGGCGACAAGGCCGCGGCCAAGCACGAGGCGCGCGCCGCCGGCGTGCCCGTGCTCGGTGGCAGCGAACAGCCCAGCCGCGACGCGGCCGCGATTGCCGCCACCGTGCGCGGCATGCCGCTGCCCGTGGTGCTCAAGGCGGCAGCGGGCGGGGGCGGCAAGGGCATGCGCGTGGTACGCACGCTGGACACGCTCGAGGCCGACATCGCATCGGCCATGCGCGAAGGTGCGAGCGCTTTTGGCGACCCGGCGCTGATCGTGGAGCCCTTCATCGAGCACGGCCGGCACATCGAGGTGCAGATTGCGGGTGACGGCAAGGGTAACGTGATCCACCTGTTCGAGCGCGAATGCACGCTGCAAAGGCGCTACCAAAAGCTGATCGAAGAAGCGCCTGCGAGCAACCTCGATGCGGCCCTGCGCGCCGCCCTGCTGAGCGACGCCGTGCGCCTGGGCGAGCGCCTGCGCTATCGCGGCGTGGGCACGGTGGAATTCATCGTGCACGACGGGCAGCACCACTTCCTCGAAGTGAATCCGCGCCTGCAGGTCGAGCACCCCGTGACCGAGGAAGTCACGGGCCTGGACATCGTCGAGCTCATGCTGCGCATCGCCGCGGGCGAGGGCCTGCCCCTGCGCCAGCAGGACCTGCAGGTGCAGGGCCACGCGGTCGAGGCGCGCGTGTGCGCCGAGGACGCGGCGCAGAACTTCATGCCCTCGACGGGCGAACTCGTCGAGGTGCGCTTTCCGGCGAGTGGCGTGCGCGTCGAGTCGGGCGTGCGCGCGAGCATGGCGGTCACGCCGTTTTACGATCCCATGCTGGCCAAGCTCATCGTGCATGCGCCCACGCGCAATGCTGCGCTCGACAAGCTCGACTGGGCCTTGGGCGAAACGCAGGTGCTCGGGGTGGAGACCAACATCGCTTTCTTGCGCCGCCTCTTGCGCCTGCCCGACACGCGCGCGGCCACTTTTCACACGCGCCTGGTCGACGAGGTGCTGGCCGAGTGGCGCATCGCCACGCCCAGCGCGCCGCTGCACACCATCGCCGCTGCGGCCGCCTGGTGGCTGCGCGCGGCGCGCACCAGCGCGCCGGACTATGGCGCCTGGACGGCGCTCGACGTGACGGGCTGGCAGATGCACGCGGGCAGCGATTCGATCACGCCGCTGCCGGCGCTGCTCGTGCACTCGGGCGGTCAGACGCACGAAGTGCGCGTAGGCGCGCTCGCGCCCGATGGCGAGATCACGGTGCAGGTTGGCGCCGAGTCCGTGCGCCTGGCGCTCACACCCCTGGCAGACGGCCAGTGGCGCTTGCGCCGCGGCGACTGCTATGAAACGCTGCACATCGCGCGCAAAGGTGAGGCGCTGTTCGTGCAGGGCGGCGCGGGTGCGTTCACGCTGGGCATGGCTTCGTACGTCAACCAGGTGGCCGCGGCGCGCAAGGCGAGCGGCCAGCTGCGCACGCCCATGATGGGAATGATCTTGCAGACCCACGTTGCCGTGGGCGATCAGGTGCGCGCGGGCGACGTGGTCGCGACCATGGAATCGATGAAGATGGAGCTGCGCATCACGGCCGAGCACGACGGCGTGGTGCGATCGCTCAACGTGCAGCCCGGCCAGATGGTCGAGCGCGGCCTCGTGGTCGCCGTGATCGAAGCCGAGGAAAGCGGCGAAACAGGGGGCGCCGAAAAAACCGAGGGCGCAGCCGCATGAGCGAGCCCCGCCGATAGAACAAAACCACCGAGGAGACAAGCCATGCACTACCAATCGATCAAACTCACCTTTGAGGGCGACGCCGTCGCGCGCCTGACGCTCGCACGCCCCGACATGCAAAACGCGCTGAGCCTGGACGTCGTGGCCGAGCTGCGCCACGCCCTGCAGGTGGTGGCGCAAAAAGAGCAGGTGCGTGCGCTGGTGCTCACGGGCGAGGGCAAGACCTTCTGCGCGGGCGGCGACCTCAACTGGATGAAGACCGTGCTGAGTCAGAGCCGCGCACAGCGCATCGCCGACTCGCGTCCACTCGCTGACCTGTTTTACGAGTTCGACAACCTGCCCAAGGTCGTGATCGGGCGCATCAACGGCCCGGCGACGGGCGGCGGCTTTGGCCTGACCTGCATTTGCGATGTGGCCGTGGGTGCGACCACGGCGCGCTTTTCGCTCACCGAGGCGCGGCTGGGCCTGGCGCCCGCGAACATCGGGCCTTACGTCGTGCGTCGCCTGGGCCTTGCGAAGGCGCGCCGCTACGGCCTCACGGCGCAGTTCATCGACGCGGTGCAGGCCGAGCGCGTGGGCCTGCTCGATCGCGTGGTGCCGCCCGAGGAGCTCGACCGCGTCATCGAAGAAGAGCTCGCACTCGTGCGGAGCCTGCCCGCAAGCGCGATCGCGCGTACCAAGCGCCTGTTCAATGACGTGGTTGGACGCCCACCCGTGGAGTGCATGGACTACACCGCGAACTGCCTCGCCGACGCCTGGGAAACGCCCGAGGCGCGCGAAGGCATCGCTGCCTTCCTCGAAAAGCGCGCCCCGGCGTGGAAAGTCACGCGCGCCTGAGTCCACCCGGCTTCGGCTACTTTTCTTCCCATTCAACGACTTCCCATTCCCTTGCAAGAAAGAAACCCATGAGCGACGCAGATTCCGTGCTGTACGAAGTGCGCGATGGCATTGCCACCGTGAAGATCAACCGTCCCGAGATGCGCAACGCGCTCTCGCCCGCCGCCGCGAATCGGCTCTATGAGTGCTGGGACGCCGTCGACGCCGACAAGGACGTGCGCGTGGCCATACTCACTTCGTCCGACTGCGGCACCTTCTGCGCGGGGCTGGACCTGCGCGAAGCCGCGCGCGTGAAGAAAGAGGAGGGCGTGGACATCCTCACCAAGATGAAAGACCCGTTCCACAGCCGCCAGCGCCGCGTGGCCAAGCCCATCATCGCGGCGATGACGGGGCATTTGATCGCGGGCGGCATGATGCTGAGTTTGAACTCCGACCTGCGCGTGGGCCTCAAGGGCACGCAGGTGGGCATCACCGAAACGCGCATCGCCGGGCGCGGCAGCCCCTGGGCGATTCCACTGCTGTGGATGCTGCCGCAGCCGCTGCTCATGGAAATGGTGCTGACGGGCGAGCTCTACCCGATCGAGCCTTTCCATGAACTGCGCTTCATCAACTACCTCGAAGACACGCCCGACGCCGTGCGCGCACGCGCGCAACAGCTGGCCGAGCGCATCCGCGACAACGCGCCGCTGTCGGTCATGGCGGGCAAAGAGGCCATCCTCACGGCCATGAGCGCGGGCTGCGAGGCCGGCATGGCGCTCGCGCACAACATCTACCGCGCGGCGTACGCGAGCGAAGACGCACAGGAAGGCCCGCGCGCCTTTGCGGAAAAGCGCAAACCTGTCTGGAAAGGCCGCTAAAGGCCGGGTGCCGCACCACAACGAATGGAGACACAAATGAACCCAGCGCAAACCGCGCCCAGCCTCGAACAACGCCGCGCCGCCCTTGCGCGGCGCATTCCGCAATGGACGCGCCTCTCCATAGGTGACTGGTTCGACCGCCTCGCGGCCGAATTCGCCGAGCGCGAGCACATCTATACGCCCGAGAGAAGCTACAGCTACGCCGAGTCGCGCCAGATCGTCGATCGCCTTGCGAAGAGCCTGATGGCGCTGGGCGTGCAGCGGCGCGACCACGTGGCCATGCTCTTTCCCACGGTGCCCGAGCTCGCGTTTTTGCAGCTCGCCGTGGCCAAGATCGGCTGCGTGTGCGTGCCGCTCAACGAGCGCATGGGGGCCGTCGATCTGGCCTACCAGGTGCGCCAGTCCGACAGCGTGTGCCTGATTGCGATGGACCACTGCGAAGACCGGCACTACATCGACAAAATCCAGCAGATGCTGCCCGAGATGCAGGGCGCGCCGGGCAGTTGGCGTGCCGAATCCTTTCCGCGCCTGCGCCACGTGGTCGTGCAGTCGCCGTCGGGCGCGCGCTACGGCGGAGCGCTCGATTGGGAGGCGTTTTTGCGCCTGGGCGATGGTGTTTCCGACGAGGCGCTGCGCTCGCGTCAGGAAGCCTCGCGCTACCCCGACGAAGTGGCGCTGATCTGCTACACCTCAGGCACCACGGGCAGCCCCAAGGGCGTGATGGTCACGCACGACATGCTCATGCGCAGCGCCTACAGCGCAGCCTACAGCCAGGGCCTCATCGAGGGCGAGCGCATCGCAAGCCCATTGCCCTTGCACCACATGTTCATTTACGTGGAGGGTTTTCTGGCCTTGCTGTTCGTTGGCGGCACCTACATTCCGCAGGCCTTGTTCGACGCCGGGGCTTTTTTGCAACTCTTGGAGCAAAGCCGGGCCACGCGCATCGAGAGCGTGCCGACGATTGCGGTGGCGCTGCTCAATCATCCCGATCTGCCCCAGCGCAAGCTCTGCCTGCGCGCCATGAAAAACGCCGCCGCGGCCACGCCGCTGTGGGTCTGGGAGGCTTTGCAGCGCGACATGGGCATCACCGAAATGGTGACCGGCTGGGGCATGACCGAGACCTCGGCCGCTGCCATGTACACGCCGTTTGGCGCCTCGCTCGAAGTCATCACCAACACCGTGGGCCTCGAAAAGCCGGGCGGCGTCGCGGGACTGGAGGAGTTTGGCGGCAACCTGGTCGAATGCAAGCTCATAGACCCTTCGACCAAGGAAGACCTGCCGCCCGACGCCCCGGAGGGCGAGCTCGCCGTGCGCGGCAACATCGTCACGCGCGGCTACTACAAAAAACCCATAGAGACCGGCGAGGCCATAGACAAGGACGGCTGGCTGCGCACGGGCGACGTGTTTGCCCGCCGCAGCGACGGCTACTACCTCATCACCGGCCGGGCCAAAGACTTGTACAAAATCGGCGGCGAGCTGGTCGCGCCCAAAGAAATCGAAGAAATGATAGGCCAGCACGAGGCCGTCAACCAGGTCTATATCTGCGGCGTGCCCGACGAGCGCATGGGCGAGGTCGGCGCGGCCTTCGTGCAGTTCAAGGCCGGGCGCAGCTGCACCGAAGAAGAGCTCACCACCTTCGTGCAGACGCGCGTGGCGCGCTTCAAGATTCCGAAGTATTGGGTGTTCGTCGAGGACTTCCCCATGACGGCCTCGGGCAAGGTGCAGAAATTCCTCCTGCGCCAGCTCGCCTCGGAAAAGTTCGGCCTGCACGAAATCCGCAACCACACGACGTCGCGATAGCGCAGTCGTGACGCCACACGGGCGTCACACCAGCAAAACCCTTCAGGAGACAACCCACCATGAATGCACCCACCGCAGACTTTGCCCTGCAACTCAACCTCGCGCAGCGCGTCAACGTCGGCGACATGCTCACGCGCAGCGCTGCGCGCGACCCGCACAAGACCGCCCTGGTCGAAGGCGCGCGCCGCATCAGCTACGAAGAGTTCAACCAATGGGTCAACCGCACGGCGCACGGCCTGCTCGCGCTCGGCTACCGCCAGGGCGACGCGCTCGCGCTGATGTCGGGCAACTGCATGGAGTTCCTCGTCACCTACTACGCCTGCGCCAAGATCGGCGTGGTCTGCACGCCGCTGAATTTGTTCTGGCGTCAGGGCGAGCTCAGCTACGTGCTCGGCCACGCGCAGGTGCGCGGCGTGGTGGCGCAGCAGCGCTGGCTCGGTGAATTGGCGCTGGTGCTTGGCGACCTGCCGGCGATCCGCGACCTGATCGTCATCGAAGGCCCCGCGCCCGCCGACATCGCGCTGCCGCAGCGCGTGCAGGCGCAGTCGCTGGCGCAGCTCGGCGCGGGGCGCGCGCAGACCGATCCCGAAGTGCTGGTGCAAGACCGCGCGCCACTGTCCTACCTCTACACCAGCGGCACCACTTCGGCGCCCAAGGGCGTGGTCGGCAGCCACCTGGCGATCTACCTGGAGACGCTGGGCGTCATCATCGACACCGAGCTCAAGGCCAAAGACAAGGTCGTGGCCATGATGCCCATGTTCCACACGGCGCAGCTCAACGCCTTTTGCACGCCCGCGATCGCCTCGAACGCCACGCTCTACATCCTCGAAGCCTTCGACCCCGTGGTGCTGCTCGACCTGATAGAGGCCGAGCAGATCACCATGTTCTTCGGCCTGCCGATGATGTTCCGCGCGCTGCTCGAAGAGCAGGAGCGCAAGCCGCGCAAAGTCTCCAGCCTGCGGCGCGCCGTGTACGCGATGGCGCCCATGCCCGACGACGACCTGCGCCGCCTCATAGACGTGTTCGGCTGCGAGCTCTCGCTGATGTTCGGCCAGACCGAAATGAGCCCGGCCTCGACCTGCTTTCGCCCCGAGCACCAGCTCTCGCATCCGGGCGCCATCGGCACGGCCGGCATCAACGTGCAGATCGGCATCATGGACGATGCCGGCAACCTGCTGCCGCGCGAGCAGTCGGGCGAGATCGTCTATCGCAGTCCGCACCTGCTGACCGAATACCTGCACGACGAGAAAGCCACGCGCGAAGCCTTTCGCCATGGCTGGTTCCATTCGGGCGACGTGGGGCACTTTGGCGCGGACGGCATGCTCTGGTTCGAAGACCGCCACAAGGACGTGATCAAGTCCGGCGGCGAGAACGTCGCCTCGATCGAGGTCGAAAAAGCGCTCTACGCCGTCGAGCCCAAGCTCGCCGAGGTCGTGGTCGTGGGCCTGCCGCACGAGCGCTGGGGCGAGGCCGTGACCGCCGTGGTCACCGTGCGCCCCGGCGAGACCATAGACCCCGACGAATTGCTGGCCAAGGTCAAACAAAAGCTCAGCCCCTTCAAATGCCCCAAGGCGGTCGTCGTCGTCGATGCCATGCCCAAGACGGCCACGGGCAAGATCCAAAAAAACCAGGTGCGCAAAGACTTCGCGTCGTATTTCAACCGTTAGGCGGCGCCGCTGCCCCGTTTTTATAAGCAAAATTGGCCTCTAGCCCTTATGTATCAAGCGCTAGCAGCTATTAAAAGAGAAGTTTTTTTCGCAAAGGAGCCACTCCATGCAAGCATCCACCGCTGCCGACATCGCAGCGCAAAGACGTGCCGCGCTGGCGCAGCGCGTCCCAGTCTGGCAGCGCCTGACCATGGGCGATTGGTTCGACCGCCTGGCTGCGCAATATGCCGAGCGCGAACACATCTACACGCCTGAAAAAATCTACACCTATGCCGAGTCGCGCCAGATTGCCGATCGGCTCGCGAAAAGCCTGATGGTGCTCGGCGTGCAGCGGCGCGAGCACGTGGCCATGCTTTTCCCGACGGTGCCCGAGCTCGCTTTTTTGCAGCTTGCGGTGGCCAAGATCGGTTGCGTCAGCGTGCCGCTCAACGAACGCATGGGTGCGGTCGATCTGGCCTACCAGGTCAAGCAATCCGACAGCGTGTGCCTGATTGCGATGGACCATTGCGAAGACCGGCACTACATCGAAAAGCTCCAGCACATGCTGCCCGAGATGCAGGGCGCGCCGGGCAGTTGGCGTGCCGAATCCTTTCCGCGCCTGCGCCACGTGGTCGTGCAGTCGCCGTCTGGCGCGCGCTACGGCGGCGCTTTGGACTGGGAAAGTTTTCTGCGCCTGGGCGATGGGGTTTCGGACGAAGCGCTGGCCGAGCGCCAAAAGGCCTCGCGCTACCCCGATGAGGTGACGCTGATCTGCTACACCTCGGGCACCACGGGCAGCCCCAAAGGCGTGATGCTGACGCACGACATGCTCATGCGCAGCGCCTACGGCACAGCCTGGAGCGAGTGCTATGACGACGCAGAGCGTCTCGCGAGCCCATTGCCGCTGCACCATATTTTTGGCTACAAGATCGGCTTTTTGTCGGTGCTGTTCGTCGGTGGCGCGTATATCCCGCAGGCCTTGTTCGACCCTGGCAAGTTTTTGGCCTTGCTCGAAGCCAGCAGGGCGACGCGCATCGCCAGCGTGCCGACCATTGCCGTCGCGCTGCTCAACCATCCTGACCTCAAAAAATACGACCTCAGCAGCCTGCGCGCCATGATCAATGCGGCTGCGCCGACACCGCTGTGGGTCTGGGAGGCGCTGCAGCGCGAATTGGGCATCAAGGAGCTGTTCACCGCGTGGGGCATGACCGAAGTCGCCGGCGCGGCCATGTACACGCCGTTTGGCGCGCCGCTCGAACTCATCAGCACGGCAGTGGGCAAAGAAAAGCCCGGTGGCGCCTCCGGCGTGGAAGAGTTCGGCGGCCTGCAGGCGCAGTTCAAGCTCATAGACCCTTCGACCAAGGAAGACCTGCCGCCCGACGTGCACGAAGGCGAACTCGCCGTGCGCGGCAACATCGTCACGCGCGGCTACTACAAAAAGCCCATGGAAACCGGCGACGCCATCGACAAGGACGGCTGGCTGCGCACGGGCGACATCTTCCGCCGCCGCGAGGACGGTTATTTCGAAATCACGGGCCGGGCCAAGGATTTATACAAAATCGGCGGCGAGCAGGTCGCGCCCAAGGAGGTCGAAGAAGTCATTGGCCAGCACGAGGCCATCAACCAGGTCTATATCTGCGGCGTGCCCGACGAGCGCATGGGCGAGGTCGGCGCGGCTTTCGTGCAATTCAAGAGCGGGAAAACCAGCAGCGAAGAAGAGCTCACGGCCTTCGTGCAAGAGCGCGTGGCGCGCTTCAAGGTGCCCAAATACTGGATGTTCGTCGAAGAATTCCCCATGACGGCCTCGGGCAAGATCCAGAAATTCATGCTGCGCAAGATCGCCATAGAGCATTTCGGCTTAGGGGGTAACGCCACACCCAGCGCACAGCGGCGCTGAAAACACTCCGGCCCGCTGCGGCAATCGCATCCCAGTGGCGGGCCGCAGCGGTCAAAAACCAAAAGCCTGCGTTTCATCGCAGGCTTTTGTTTTGCGGGCGATGCCGCTTATGGGCCGACTTTGCTCTGCAGTTCCGCCACGCTCTCGGGGTTGACGAGCGAAGACAGGTCGCCCGGGCTTTCGCCCTTGTAGACGGCGCGCACCACGCGGCGCATGATTTTCATGTTGCGCGTCTTGGGCAGATCGTGCACGAAGACGATTTGCTTGGGCCGGTACGAGGCACCCATGCCATGCACCACCGCTTGCGAAAGCTCGGCTTCGAGCGCTGCATCGGGCTGCACGCCCGGCATGGGCACGCACACGCAGACGATGGCCGAGCCTTTGATTTCGTCAGGTACGCCCACGACCGCAACCTCGGACACCTTGCCCGTTTGGGTCAGCAGGGTTTCGATTTCCGACGGACCTGTGCGCTTGCCCGAGATTTTGATGGTGTCGTCGCTGCGCCCGAGGATGTAGTAAAGCCCGTCTTCGTCCTGCATGGCAAAGTCACCGTGCACCCAGACGCCGGGGATGATGCGCCAGTAGCTGTCGAGGTAGCGTTCGTCGTCGTTCCACAGGCTCTTGGTGAAGCCGATGTTGGGATTGCGCAAAATGAGCTCGCCCACTTGGCCGCGCGGCACGGGCTTGCCGCTTTCGTCGACGATGTCCACGCCCGCACCTAGGCCGCGTGCACCGAAAGAGCCGGGGCGCATCGGGTGGATCATGGTGCCGGTGAAGTTGCAGCCGCCCACTTCGGTGCCGCCCACGATGTTCATGATGGGCAGGCGCTTTTTGCAGACGTGGTCGAAAAACCAGCGCCAGGGCGCTTCCGTCCAGGCCTCGCCGCCCGAGCAGGTCACGCGCAGCGAAGACAGGTCATAGCGCTCGACCTCTTCGTCGCCATAGCGCATGAGGCTGCGGATCAGCGTGGGTGCAACACCAAGGTAGGTGACCTTGTGGTCTTGCACCAGGCGCCAGAAGCGGCCTGTGTCGGGGAAGTCGGGCGTGCCTTCGGCCACGAGCAGGCTGCCGCCGAAATAGCTCGGCACGCAGGCGCACATCGCGCCTACCATCCAGCCCATGTCGCTCATGAAAAAGAAGCGGTCGGAGGGCTTGAAATCAGCGCAAATGTGCATGTCGCGCGTGACCATGGAGCCGAGGAAGCTCACGTGCGTCCACACGCAACCCTTGGGCTTGCCCGTGGTGCCCGAGGTGTAGAGCAGGACGGCGGCGTCGTCGGCAGCCATCTCGGCGGTGGGCAGCTCGCTCGGCTGCTGGGCGACGAGGCTGGCCCAGTCATGGTCGCGCCCCGGCGTCATGGGGCAGGGGATGGCGTCGCCCAAGTGGCGCAGCACCAGCACATGCTGCACGCTGGGTACCTCGGCCAGCGCTTCATCGAGCACGGACTTCATGTGGCCCGGCGTGCCGCGGCGCCAAGTGCCATCGACGGTCAACACCACCTTGGCCTGGCCGTCGTTGAGGCGCGAGACGATGGGCTGCGGTCCGAAGCCCGAAAACAGCGGCATCAGGATTGCGCCGATCTTCAGCACGGCAAAGAACGCGATGAAGGTCTCGGGCAGGTTGGGCATGTACAGGCCGACGCGGTCGCCGCGCTGCACGCCCAGCGACTGCAGTGCGGCGGCGAGGCGGCAGACCTCGGCGTCGAACTGGGCATAGGTCAGCGTGCGGCGCTGCTGCGGGTCTTCGCCCTCCCATTCGAGATAGACCTGGTTCCACACGGGCGTGCCGCGGTGGCGGTCGAGGCAGTTGAGCACCACGTTGGTCGTGCCACCCACGCACCAGCGCGCCCACTCTATGCCGCGCGACATGTCGAGCATTTGCGTGTAGGGCTTGTAAAAGCGAAAGTCGCAAAACTCGAACACCTGCTGCATCAGCCAGGCTGGGTCGGCGTCGGCGCGCGCGGCCAGCGTGTCGAAGTCCGGCATGCCGGTTTTGTGAATGAAGGCAGTTAGCCGAGCAGAAGCGATGTCCTCCGGCGTCGGCACCCAGGCAAACGGTTGTTTGTTAGAATTCATGGCGCCATCCTAGCGCATTTGCGCGCGCGAGTCCAGCAAATCGGGGTGGTATTACCCAAGGACGAGCCACCCCATGCATGTCGATGAAGCCATCACGAGCCGCAAGTCCGTGCGGCGTTTTCTGCCCAAGCCTGTCGAGTTGCCCGTGCTCGAGCACATCCTGCGCGTCGCCGCGCGTGCGCCCAGCGGCAACAACGTGCAGCCGTGGAAGGTCTATGCCGTGGCCGGCGAGGCGCGCGAGCGGCTGTGCCAAGCCATCTACCACGCCGCGCAGCATGAGCCCGATCGCCACCATCCGGAATACGCGTACTACCCCACGACCTGGGTCGAGCCCTACCTCGAACGGCGCCGCCGCTGCGGGCTGGGTTTGTATGCGAGCTTAGGCATAGGCCGCGACGACAAGCGCGCGCGCGAGCAGCAGATGCTGCGCAACTACCTCTTCTTCGACGCCCCGGTGGGCCTGCTCGTGACCATGGACCGGCGGCTGAACACGGGCAGTTTCATGGACCTGGGCATGTTCATCCAGAGCATCATGCTCGCCGCGCGCGGGCAGGGCCTGCATACCTGCGCGCAGGCGGCCTTTGCCTGGTACCACAAGATCGCACGCGAGCAACTGCCCATCAGTGAGCATGAAATCCTCACCTGCGGCATCGCGCTGGGCTACGAAGACCCCTCTGCGCCGGAAAACGCCTTCATCACCGAACGTGCTTCTCTGGAAGAGTTTGCGAGTCTGTACGGTTTCTGAGCGTGCGCAGCGCAAAGCAGGGATAACCCGGGTGGAAATGGGGGGCAGAGCCAAGCACAGTCTGGGCGCCGTCTTGGCAAGCGCCGCAGACTGAAGGCTGGGCATCCAGCGCAGCAGACCTTGGCGGTGTGCGCGGCGGCAACAACCCATCCACCCAACAAAAGAGGAGACAAACCATGATCCTGCACAGTGCCGAGGCATTGCAGCGCTACACCCAGAGCGGGCACTGGGGGCAAGGTACCTTGCTCGATCACTTCTACGACACGGCAAGGCAGGAGCCCGAGCGCGTGGCGGTGGTCGATCCCGCAGATCGGCCCGATCTCGTCGGCACCGCGGCACAAAAATTCAGCTACCGCGAGTTTGCGGCCATGGTCGATGCCATTGCCACGGGCTTGCTCGACTTGGGGCTGCAAAAAGATGAAATCGTCGTGGTGCAACTGCCCAACGTCTGGGAACTGATCGCCATGTATCTGGCCGTGAGCCGCGCTGGCGGGATACTCTCGCCCATGCCCGTCCAGTGGCGCGACAACGAATTCCAAAACGTCAAGAACATCACGCAGGCGCGTTTCTTCTTTGGCTTGCCCGAGTTCAAGGGCGCCGAGCCGATGGCGATTGCGCAAAAATTTGGTTTCACAGCGTTCCCCATGGCACGCATCGACGAGATGGCGCACGGCGCGGCCGACAAGGCCCGGCTCGACGCCATCCACATCGATGCCAACGACATTTTCAGCCTGTGCTGGTCTTCGGGCACCGAAGCCCTGTCCAAAGGCTGTCCGATGTCGCACAACAACTGGATTTTCCAGATGAACCTGATTCGCAAGACGGCCGACTTGCGCCCAGGGGACAGGGTGCTCGCGACGGCACCCGTGGTCAACATGACAGGCGTGGGCACCTGGCTGGTTTCGCTCGCGGTGGGCGGCACCACCTTGCTGCATCACCCGCTCAATATGCCCTTGCTTTTGCAGCAGATGATGCACGAGGAGGTGCACTTCACCCTGCTCGTGCCGGCCGTGCTCAACTTGATCCTCAAACTGCCGCAGGTCGATCAGCTCGATTTTTCGAATGTGCGCTGCATCGCCGCAGGTTCTTCGCAGCCTTCACGCTGGAGCATGGAAGAGTTCAAGCGCCGCTGGAACATCGAAATCGTGCATGGCTGGGGGCAGACCGAAGGCACGGCGATTTTTGCGGGCGCCAAGGACGTGCCCGAGTTTTCCAAACGCGCCGATCACTTTCCGTGGTGGGGCTGCCCTGGCGTCGAGTGGCCCTCGGGCATTCGCGGCGTGGAGCTCAAGCTCCTCGACGAATTGGGCGCCGAATGCACGCAGCCCGGGCAGGTGGGTGAGCTTGCCTATCGCGGCCCGAACGTATTCGCAGGCTATTACCGGCGCCCCGACCTGGCCCAAAGCACATTTACGCCCGACGGTTTTTACCGCACGGGCGACTTTTTCGTCGTGCGCGATGCGCACCACATCGGCTTTTTCGATCGCAAAAAGGACATCATCATCCGCGGCGGCTTCAATGTCAGTGCGGCCGAGGTCGAGAATCTCGTGCTCACGCACCCCGGCGTGCAAGAAGCCGCAGCGATCGCCGTGCCCGACGAGATCATGGGCGAAAAAACCTGCGTCTTCGTCGTTCCCAAAGACAAGGCGCATCCGCCTACGCTCGAGGA
Organism: Extensimonas vulgaris; assembly: GCF_003337425.1. GTDB lineage: Bacteria > Pseudomonadota > Gammaproteobacteria > Burkholderiales > Burkholderiaceae_C > Extensimonas > Extensimonas vulgaris. The sequence goes on along the minus strand of NZ_QPJU01000001.1, from coordinate 271,782 downwards.
CATCGTGACGCACCTCAAAGGCATCGGCGTCGCCGCGTACAAGCTGCCCGAGCGCATCGAATACCTCGACACGATCCCGCGCAACCCCGTGGGCAAGATCCTCAAAGCGAATTTGCGTCAAATCGCCTTGAAAGGCGCATAATCATTGCGCTATAAGCTACTTTTATAGGAGTAATCATGATCCTGCATTCCGCCTCCACCATAGACCATTACACCGCCTCGGGCTTTTGGGGGAGCAAAACTTTGCTCGATCTGCTCGCCCAGCATGTCGCCGACGTGCCGCAGCGCCCCTGCGTCGTCGATACGCCCGATCGCGCCGAGTTGATAGGCACGCCCGCCACCGCAGTGACGTGGCAGCAGTTCGGTGCCGCGGTCGATGCAATCGCGACGGGTTTGCTGCGCCGTGGTTTGCAAAAGGATGAAGTCGTGGTCGCGCAGCTGCCCAACGTGTGGGAGCTGATGGCGCTGTATTTCGCCGTGGCGCGCGCTGGCGGCATTCTTTCGCCCATTGCGATGCAGTGGCGTGACTCCGAATTGCGCAACGTGGCCGAGGCCAGCCAGGCCCGGCGCTACATCGGCGTCAAAGACTTCAAGGGGTTCGACCACATCGCGATGGCGCAGCATGTAGGCTACGAGACCTTGGCGCTCGAAGAGATCACCGCCATGGCCGCGCAGGCGCCCGATCCGGCGCTGCTCGCGCGCGTCAAGCTCGATGCCAATGACATTTTCAGCCTGTGCTGGTCCTCGGGCACCGAGTCGCACTCCAAGGGCTGCCCGATGTCGCACAACAACTGGTTTTCCCAGATGCGGCTGATCCCCGAAGTCGTGGGCATACAGGAGGGCGACCGCGTGCTCGCCCCCGCGCCCATGGTCAACATGACCGGGGCCGTGGCGTGGATGAGCTGGCTTGCCGGCCGTGGCACCCTGCTGTTGCACCACCCGATCAACGTCGAGCTGCTGATCCGCCAGATGCTCACGGAAAACGTGCAGTTCACCATCCTGGTGCCCGCGATCCTGAACATGATCCTCAAGCTGCCGAACGTGGACAGCCTCGATCTGTCGTCGATTCGCTCGATCGCTACGGGTTCGGCGCCGCCGTCGCGCTGGAGCATGGAGGAGTTCAAGCGCCGCTGGAACATCGAAATCTGCAACCTCTGGGGGCAGACCGAAGGCACGGGACTGATCGCCGGGCCGCTCGACGTGCCCGATTTCGCGCAGCGCAGCGACCATTTCCCCTGGTGGGGCAAGCCCGGTGTCGAGTGGCCGTCCAAGGTGCAGGGCATACAAATCAAGCTGCTCGACGACGCCGACGTCGAATGCACGCAGCCCGGCCAGGTGGGCGAGCTCGTCTATCGCGGGCCCAACGTGTTCGCGGGCTACTACCGCCGCCCCGACCTCGCGCAGAACTCGTTCACGGCCGATGGCTTCTTTCGCACGGGCGACTACTTCATCGTGCGCGACGAGCGCCATGTGGGCTTTTTCGACCGCAAGAAGGACATCATCATCCGCGGCGGCTTCAACATCAGCGCCGCCGAGGTCGAGAACCTCGTGCTCACGCACCCCGGTGTGCAAGAGGCTGCCGCGGTGGCCGTGCCCGACGAAATCATGGGCGAAAAAACCTGCATCTACGTCGTGCCCAAGGACAAGGCACACCCGCCCACGCTCGAAGACATCGTCGCGCACCTCAAGCAGATCGGCGTGGCCGTTTACAAATTGCCCGAGCGCATCGAATACATCGATGCGATCCCGCGCAATCCCGTGGGCAAGATTTTGAAGGCGCAGCTGCGCCAGCGCATCACCAAGGCATGAAGCTCAACACCGAAAGGAATCCATGGCTACCTCTCCCACTGCGAACCGAAGTCTGCGCGGCAAGACGGCGGTCATAGGCTGCGGCATCTCTGCCGTGGGCCGCGTACCCGGCAAGAGCGCCCTGGCGCTCGCTGCCGACGCCGCCTACAAAGCCCTGGCCGATGCCGGCCTCAAGAAAACCGACATCGACGGCGTGCTCTCGAGCCACGCCTTTGCCTCGCCGTTCCACCGCTTCAGCGTCGCCATCAGCGAATACCTGGGCATACAGCCCACGTTTTCGAACACCTTGCAGGTTTCGGGCGCCACCGCGGCGACCATGTTCAACGTCGCTGCGGCTGCCATCCACGGCGGCCTGGCCGAGACGGTGCTCATCGTCGGCGGCGACAGCCTGCTCACGGGCCTCTCGCCCGACCTCGCGCTGCGCTCCATGACCGAGAGCCGTGACCAGCAGTACGAAATGCCCTTCGGCATCCCGGTGGCCAACACCTTTGCGATGACGGCGCACCGCCATATGCGCGACTTCGGCACCACGGCCGAGCAGTTCGCGCAGGTGGCGGTGATCCAGCGCGAGCACGCGCGCCGCACGCCCGGCGCACAGATGACCGAGCCGCTTACGGTCGAGGACGTGCTCAACTCCGGCATGGTCACCACGCCCTACCACAAGCTCGACTGCTCGCTCATCTCCGACGGCGGCGCGGCTTTCATCGTGACCTCGGCCGAGCGCGCCAAGGCGCTGGGCATTCCAAAGCCGGTTTACATCCTCGGCGGCGGCGAGTGCTACACGCACGAGCACATCTTCCTCATGCCCACGCTCACGACCACCGGCGCTGTGCAATCGAGCGCCAAGGCCTACGCGATGGCGGGCTACGGCCCCAAGGACATGGACGTGGCCGGTGTCTATGACTGCTTCACGGGCACGGTGATCATGATGCTCGAAGACCTGGGCTTTTGCCCCAAGGGCGAGGGCGGACGCTTCGTCGAAGACCGGCAGATGACCTACGGCGGCGCGATTCCGTGCAACACGCACGGCGGGCTGCTGTCGTTCGCGCACTCGGGCATGCCCGGGGCCTTGTTCCATTTTTACGAGGTGATCCACCAGTTGCGCGGGCAATGCGGCGAGCGCCAGGTGCAGGGCGCTGAGCTCGGCCTAGTGCACAGCCTGGGCGCGGGGTTTGCCACGCAAGCCACGACCATCCTCGGCACGGAGGCCACACTGTGATCAATCCCAAAGAAGCCCACATCAAGCCACTGCCCATGCCCGATGCCGATTCCGAGGCGTATTGGCGCGGCATTCGAGAAGGCAAGCTGCTGCTGCAGCATTGCAAGCAATGCGGCCACGTGCAGTTCTACCAGCAGGCCATCTGCCGCGAGTGCGGCAGCGAGCACTTGGAGCATCGCCCCGCGAGCGGGCGCGGCACCGTGCACTCGTTCAGCGTGGTGTACCGCGCGCCCGGCCCGGCCTTCAAGCACGACACGCCTTACGCCGTGCTGCTGGTCGAGCTCGCAGAGGGGCCGCGCATGATCAGCTCCTTCGTCGGCGACGACCCGCTCGCCGTGACTTTCGACATGCTGGTCGAACTGGTGTGCGAGCCCGTGGGCGATACGGGCGTCGTGCTGCCGCGCTTTCGCGCGGCGCGGTAACAGCGAAACTTGGTTTGCCCACAAAAAAAGCGCCGTATGCCGGCGCTTTTTGCTGCGGGGACTTTACGCAGACTCGAGCACGCGCGCGAGCAAGGCGCCCTCGGCGGGCCCTTCGAGTGGAATGCGCACGCGCACCGGGCTGCCCTGGGCGCATTGCACGGGCTGGCCCTCGAGGTCGACCATCTGCGTCAGGCGCAGCAGGCGGTTGCCGCTCGGGTGGATGACTTCGAGCAGGTCGCCCACGTCGAAGCGGTTTTTCGTTTCCACCTCGGCCCAGCCATCGCCCACGGCGCGCACCTCAGCGACGAACTGGCTGCGCCGCGCCGTGGAGTGGCCGGTTTCGTAGTTCTGGTAGTCGTGCATGGGGCGGCGCTCCAAAAAACCGCTCGTGTAGCCGCGGTTGGCCAGGCCCTCGAGTTCGGTGATCAGCGTCGGGTCGAACGGCCGCCCGGCCACGGCGTCGTCGATCGCGCGGCGATACACCTGCGCCGTGCGCGCGACGTAGTACAGGCTCTTGGTGCGGCCCTCGATCTTGAGCGAGTCCACGCCGATTTCCACCAGCCGCTGCACGTGCTCTACGGCGCGCAAATCCTTGCTGTTCATGATGTAGGTGCCGTGCTCGTCCTCCATGATGGGCATGAGCTGGCCGGGGCGCTCTTTTTCTTCGAGCAGATAAACCTGGTCGGCGAGCGGGTGGCGTGCGCTGCCGCCGCAGGCCGCAAACGTGGCCTGCGCCTCTTCCTGCGCCTGGTTGAAGCTGAAGTCGGCTTCCATGGGCTGGGCGATGGGCTCGCCGGTGTTGGGGTCGAGCGCGGCGGGGCGCGTCTGGTAATTCCAGCGGCAGGCGTTGGTGCAGGTGCCCTGGTTCGGGTCGCGCCGGTTGAAGTAGCCCGAGAGCAGGCAGCGGCCCGAATAGGCGATGCACAGCGCGCCGTGCACGAACACTTCGAGCTCGATGTCGGGGCATTCCTCGCGGATTTTGGCGACCTCGTCGAGGCTCAGCTCGCGCGAGAGGATGATGCGTGCGATGCCCACCTTCTGCCAGAACTTCACGGCCGCGTAGTTCATGGTGTTGGCTTGCACCGAGAGGTGGATGGGCACCTCGGGCCAGCCGCCGTGCTCCATTTTTTCGAGCACGAGCATGATCAAGCCAGGGTCGGCCATGATGAGCGCGTCGGGGCGCAACGCGATCACGGGCTCGATGTCGCGCAGGTAGGTGCGCACCTTGTCGTTGTGTGGCAGCAGGTTGCTCGTGACGAAGAATTTTTTGCCGCGCGCGTGCGCCTCGGCGATGCCTTGCGCGATTTGCTCGAGGCGGAATTCGTTGTTGCGCGCACGCAGGCTGTAGCGCGGCTGGCCGGCATACACGGCGTCGGCGCCAAAGTCGTAGGCCGCGCGCATTTTGTCGAGCGAGCCGGCGGGCAGCAGCAGTTCGGGGCTTCGGAGGGTCATGGGGCGATTGTCCCAAACATCGGGAAACGAGCGAAAACCCATGCGCCGGCAGGGGCTCAATCCTTGGGCCGGAACACGATCACGAGCGACGGGGGCACGCGGCCGTCGATGTCGCGCGGCAGCGTCTCGGTTTTTTGCAGCGCGCGCAGCACGGCATCGTCCCAGGCCTTGTTGCCGCTGGACTGCAGCAGGCGCGTGCCGACGATGGTGCCGTCGGGCGCGGTGCGCACCTCGACTTCGGCGCGCGGGTTGCCGACGATTTCGTCTGGATAGACGATGTTGGGCCTGACCTTGGCCACCACCTTGCCGGCATAGCTGCTCGAGGGGCCTAACGGCCCGGCGCTGCGCAGGTCTTTGCCCGTGGCGGTGGCGTCGCCGTTCGCACCGGCCAGGCTTTGCATGCGGCGCAGGTTTTCTTGGCGCTGCGCTTCGAGCTGGCGTGCCAGCGCTTCGGCCTTGCGCTTGTCTTCGGCCTGTTTTTTCTGCTGCGCAAGCCTTTCTTGCTCGGCTTTCTCGCGTTCGGCTTTCTCGCGCTCTGCCTTGGCACGCGCGGCTTTTTCCTGCGCGGCTTTTTCCTGAGCTGCTTTTTCTTTTTCTCTTTGCTCGCGCTCCCTTTTTGCTTGCGCACGCTTTTCCTCGCGGGCCCGCTCCAGCGCCTGCTGGCGGGCTTGCTCCTCGCGTTTTCTTTGGCGCTCCAAGGCGATGTCGGCGTCGTGCGTGTCGGGCGCGGCCATAGGGACGGGCGGCAGCGGCTTGGGCACATGCGGTGCCGGCGCTGGCTCCGGTGATGGTGGCGGCGGAGGTGGAGGTGGCGTCATGCGTGGCGCTGCCTGCTGCGGCAGTGCGGCCCAGAGCTCGGCTTGCACGACGGTCTGCTCGCTGCTCGCCTTCCAGCGCACACCCCAGGCCAGTGCGGCGAGCAGCAAGGCATGTGCGAGCAGCGACAGCAGCACGGCCGCCCACCGTCCGGGCGGGGGCGGCGGCGCAAGAGGCTCGCGATCCATGGTGCTGGGCATGGCGTTCGATAGGGCCGCAGGGTCGAGCCCTTCAGCCACCGCCTTGCGTGACCGACAGGCCCACGCGCTGTACGCCGGCTTTTTGCAACGCGCTCATGGCCTTGACCACGGTTTCGTAAGTCACGCTTTTGTCAGCCGCAATGATGACTGCGGCTTGTTCGTCCGCCTGGTCTTGTTGCCAGCGCAACGCGGCTTCGGCGGCTTCCTTTTCGCTCACGCTGCGCGTGCTGCCGTCGGCCTTGAACTGCAGGCGGCCGTCCTTGGCGATGAGCACGGTGGCGTATTTGACGGGCTGGCGGTTGGCTTTGCCGACCTTGGGCACGTTGATGGTGCCGGGCGTGAGCATGGGCGCCGTCACCATGAAAATGATGAGCAGCACCAGCATCACGTCGATGAAGGGCACCATGTTGATTTCATTGATGGTGCGGCGGCCGCGGCCGCGCGAAGCCAGAGCGGGCATCGATGGTTCCTTGGCGTCTCGTTGGTTTCAGCCGCCCGACGCCGAGGTGGCGGCGCTGGATGCAGGTGTGCCCAGGTTGCGCTGCAGGATGTTGGAGAACTCTTCGATGAAGGTCTCTTGCTGGAGGGTCACGCGGTCGATGTCGTGTGCAAAGCGGTTGTAGGCGAGCACGGCCGGAATGGCAGCAAAAAGGCCGATGGCCGTGGCCACAAGGGCTTCGGCGATGCCGGGCGCAACCGTGGCGAGCGTGACCTGCTCCATGCCTGCAAAGCCGGTGAAGGCGTGCATGATGCCCCACACCGTGCCGAACAAGCCCACGTAGGGCGAGACCGAACCCACCGAGGCCAGCAGCGAGAGGCCGGATTCGATCACGTCCATCTCGCGCTGCAGGCTCGCGCGCATGGCGCGGCGGGCGCCGTCGAGCAGCGTGCCCGGGTCGCTGATACGGCGCTCGCGCAGCTTTTGGTATTCACGCATGCCGCTCGCGAAGATGCGTTCCATGGGCCCGCCCTGGCGGGCGTTCTGCGCCGCGCTGGCGTACAAGTCGTTCAGGCTGGTGCCGGACCAGAATTCGCGCTCGAAGTCCTCGTTGAGCGCCTTCACGCGCCGCACCGTGATGAGCTTGCGAAAAATTGTGCCCCAGCTGGCGATCGAGACGCCCAGCAGCAGCAGCATGACGAGTTGCACCACCCAGCTGGCGTGCAGCACCAGGGTGAGGATGGACATGTTTTGTGCATTCATGAAAGTCGTTCCAGAAGCCAAGGGGGGATGCGCGCAGGACGCAGGGTGGAGGCATCGACCCAGCCGATGCGGATGACGGCTTCGACCAGTAAAGATGCCGTCTGCTGCGCGGCCTGCTCTGTTTTGAGGAGTACCTGTTGTAGCATGGAAAGCGATGCGCGCCCTGTTTCCTGCACTTTGGCGGTGACGATCAGCGCATCGTCGAGGCGCGCCGGGCGCAGATAGCGCAGGTGCGAGTCGGTTACGACAAAAACGCCGCCGGTTTGTTCCCGCAGCGTACCCTGCTCGACGCCCCGTGCGCGCAGCCATTCAGTGCGCGCACGCTCGAAGTATTTGAGGTAGTTGGCGTGAAAGACGATGCCGCCGGCGTCGGTGTCTTCCCAGTACACACGGACCGGCCATTCGAATGCCATGGATGCACCTCCTGTGCGTCGATTGCGCTCGTCCTCTCAGCCCAGCAAGCTGTGCAGCCGCGCCACGGCTTCCTGCAACTGGGGTAGCGCGTTGGCCGTGGAAAAGCGCACGAAGTGCTGCGTCTCGAAGCTGCCAAAGTCGCGCCCCGGCGTCACGGCCAGGTGGGCGCGGCGCATCAACTCCAAGGCGAAGTCCCAACTGCCCTGCACGCCCAGGCGTGCAGCCGCGGCGCTGCAGTCAGCCCAAGCATAAAACGCGCCATCGGGTATCACGGGCACGGCAAGGCCCAGCGCCTGCAGCTCCGGGATGAAATAGTCGCGCCGCGCCTTGAATTCGGCGCGGCGGCGCTCGTATTCGGCGATGCTGTCGGGCTCGAAGCAGGCCAGCGCCGCGTGCTGCGCCACCGTGTTCGCGCAGATGAACAGGTTTTGCGCGAGACGCTCCACCACGGGCACCATGGCTTCGGGCACCACCATCCAGCCCAGGCGCCAGCCCGTCATGTTGAAGTATTTGCTGAAGCTGTTGATGCTGATGAGGTCTTCGCCCAGTGCGAGCGCGGTCTGGCCGTACGTGGCGTCGTAGGACAGGCCAAGGTAGATCTCGTCGATCAGCGTGATGCCGCCGTGCGCCTGCACCACGGCGTGGATGCGGCGCAATTCGTCAGGGGCGATCGAGGTGCCCGTGGGGTTGGAGGGCGAGGCGAGCAGCACGCCGCGCGTTTTCTCGCCCCAGGCGGCCTGTACCTGCGCGGCGCTGAGCTGAAAGCGCTCCTGCGCCGTGGCGGGCAGCAGCACGGCGCGGCCTTCGGCAGCGCTCACGAAGTGCCGGTTGCAGGGGTAGCTCGGATCGGGCATGAGGATTTCGTCGCCCGCGTCGATCAGCGCCAGGCAGGCGAGCTGCAGCGCCGCCGAAGCCCCCGCCGTGACCACGATGCGCCGCGCCGGCACGCTGACGCCAAAGCGCTCCTGGTACCAGCCGCTGATGCGCTCGCGCAGCGCATCGAGGCCGAGCGCGGGCGTGTATTGCGTGCTGCCCGCGTGGATGGCGCGCACGGCGGCTTCTTGCACCAGCGGTGGGGCCGTGAAGTCGGGCTCGCCGATGTTGAGAAAAATCATGGGCGAGCGCGTGCCCGCGAGAGCGCGCGCCTGCGCCTGCGCGGCCTTGGCCACCTCCATGACGTAAAACGGCTCTATGCGTGCGGCGCGAGTGGAAAACTTCATGTGGGTCGCTTCGGAGCCGAAGGGGCTTAGTCGTGGGTGGCGTCGGGCTGCACGGTGGCGGGCACGGGGCGCGGCCCCTGGCTTTGTGGCCGTGGCTTGGACATGGCCTTGTCCGCAGCCACCTCGCCAGCGCGCAGGCGCGGTGCCAAGCCGTTGAGCACTGCGTTGACGTATTTGTAGCCGTCGGTGCCGCCAAACTCCTTGGCCAGTTCGATGCACTCGTCGAGCACCACGCGCCAGGGCACGTCCAGGCAATGCTGAAACTCATACGCGCCTATCCACATCACGGCGTGCTCGATCGGCGAGAGCTCGCCCAACGGCCGGTCGAGCTGCGGCGCGATGAGCGCGTCCAGGTCCTGCGCCGTCTCAATGCAGCCGTGCAGCAGTGCGTCGTAGTGGGCCGCGTCGGCCTTGTGAAAGCCTGCCAGGTCGCGCGTGAAGGCGTCTATGGCTGCGGCCTCGTTGTGTCCGACGAGGTGCTGGTACAGCGCCTGCAGCGCAAACTCGCGCGCGCGGCTGCGCTGCGGCTTCGAGGCCGCCTTGCGCGCGCCGTTGCTCTTGAGGCCGGTGCGCGTCTGCTTCGGGGGACGGGCCGGGCGCACAGTGGCGTCGCTGTCGCTCATCACAAGTCCTCCAGCAGGCGCGCCATTTCCACGGCCACGCGCGCGGCGTCGCGCCCTTTGCCGGTCTGGCGCGCCTCGGCCTGCGCCGTGTCTTCGGTGGTCAGGATGGCGTTGGCGATGGGAATCTGGTAGTCGAGCGCCACGCGCGTCACGCCCGCGGCCGACTCGTTCGCGACGAGCTCGAAGTGGTAGGTCTCGCCGCGGATCACGCAGCCCAGCGCGATCAGCGCGTCGTAGCTTTCGCTCTCGGCCAGCGCCTGCAGCGCGAGCGGCACTTCGAGCGCACCGGGCACGCGCACGAGGTCTATGTCTTCGGCGTCCACGCCCAGCGCCAGCAACTCATCGCGGCAGGCGGCCGCCAGCGCGTCGGTGATGCCTTCGTTGAAGCGCGCCTGCACCATGGCGATGCGCAGGCCCTGCCCGTCGAGTTCGAGGGCGCTGCCTTGTTCCGCGTCTTGCATGCTTTACTCCTTCGCTTTGGCGATGTAGCCGGTGATTTCGAGACCGTAACCTACCATGCTCGGCATGCGGCGCGGCTGACCCATGAGTTGCATTTTGTGTACGCCGCACTCGCGCAGAATCTGTGCGCCTATGCCATAGGTGCGCAAGTCCATGCGGCCGCGCTCGGGGGCCTGGGTGGCGCGCGCAGTGCCTTCAAACTGGGCCAGCAGCTCGGCCGCGCTTTCGCCGCAGTTGAGCAGCACGGCCACGCCGCGGCCCTGTTGCTCGATGTACCGCAGGCTCTCGTCCAGGCCCCACGAGTGCATGGTGCGCTGCACTTCGAGCAAGTCGAGCACCGAAAGCGGCTCGTGCACGCGCACTGGTACGCTCTCGTCGCTGTGCCATTGGCCTTTGACCAGTGCAAGGTGCAGTCCCTGGCTGGGTTTGTCGCGGTAGGCATGCGCGATGAATTCGCCATAAGCGGTTTGCAACGGGCGACTGCCGATTCTTTCGATCAGCGACTCGTGGCGGCTGCGGTGCTCGATCAGGTCGGCGATGGTGCCGATCTTTAAGCCATGCTCGGCCGCGAACAGCTGCAGGTCGGGCAGGCGCGCCATGGTGCCGTCGTCTTTCATGACTTCGCAGATCACGGCGGCGGGGCTGCAGCCGGCCATGGCGGCCAGGTCGCAGCCGGCCTCGGTGTGGCCGGCGCGCATGAGCACGCCGCCATCGACCGCCTGCAGCGGAAAAATGTGGCCGGGCTGCACCAGGTCTTCTGGCACGGCGTGCGGTGCCACGGCGGCCTGCACGGTGCGCGCACGGTCGGCAGCGGAAATGCCCGTGGTCACGCCTTCAGCCGCTTCTATGGACACGGTGAAAGCCGTGGCGTGCTTGGTGCCGTTGCGCGTGACCATCGGCGGCAGCCGCAGACGCTCGCAGCGCTCGCGCGTGAGCGTGAGGCAAATCAACCCGCGCCCATACTTGGCCATGAAGTTGATGGCCTCGGGCGTAACATGGTCTGCGGCGAGTACGAGGTCGCCTTCGTTTTCGCGGTCTTCTTCATCGACGAGGATGACCATGCGGCCAGCGCGCAGCTCAGCCACGATGTCTTCCACGGGGGAAATGGGGGCGGGGGTGAGGGAGGTGTTCATGAAGCTCGGGAGAAGAAGTCGGCTGGGGCGGCTGTGTGCAGTGGTGGGCGACAGGCAGGGGCCGGCAATATCGGCATGCGGCAGAGCTCAAACCGCCTCTGTCGAGGTTGCGCAGTCTGGTGCGTCTGGCGCAAGCCACCCTACGCAGGGCGCCCGGTGAGGGGCGCGATTTTACCCGCACCGTTTTAGGGGTGGGCCGTCCGCCCAACCATGAGGATGGCCGTCGTACATCAGGCAAAAAGGGCCTCAAACCCTTCCTCGGGCGTAAAGCGTCCTTCGACGTGCAGCAGCCGCGTGGGGCCGGGCAGTGCACGTGCGGAGACGGAGTGTTTTGCGTCGCCGGGGTAGCACAGCACGCGCGTTCCATCGCGGTGGTAATGCTCTGGTTCGATGAGTGGCGGACGCTTGCTGCGCGCCTCCTGGAGCACGCTTTGCACATCCTTGTGGCGGGCCAGATGCGCCAGGCCCATGATCTGCGGCGGCGCCAGGTCTATGAGCCGGTCGCGGTACTGTTCGAGCGCGGTGCGTGGTGCGATCCAGACGCTGTCGGTGGTTTCCTCGTCGTCGTGCGCAGCCGTTTGGCCCTGTGGCGCTTCGGCGACGAAAAAGCGCGTGTCGAAGCGGCGCGTGGTGTTGATCGTGGGCGCGCGCGGCGTGATCCAGCGCGACCAGGGCACTAGCCGGCGTGTGGGTACGCGCAATTGCAGCGTACTCAGCACGTCGGCAAAAGACTGGCCCACGCGCAGCAGTTCCCGCGCCTGCGGCGCATCGAGGCGCGCCAGGTCGCCAGCGGCTTCGGCGAGCAGCAAGCCACATTCTTCGAGCGCCTCGCGCACGGCGGCAACGTACAGACCGGCGGCAGTGGCAGCGTCTATGCCGGGCTCGTTGAGGCCTTCGCGCAGGTTTTCGGGCGGCTGGTCGAGGAGCGACTCGGCCAGCGTCTGGTCGGCGTCATCGAGCTTGCCGCCGGGGAAAACGTACAGGCCCGGCATGTTGGCAGCCTGCGCCGTGCGGCGCAGCAGCAGCACTTCGAGGCCCGTGGGCGCCTGGCGCAGCAGCACCATGGAGGCGGCAGGGCGGGGTGTTTCGGCAAGGGGTGGGGTGGTGGGGGCTTGCATGGGGTGGAAGGCGTTAGAAAGAGAGTGCGGAGAGAGTGCGGAGCTTTGGCGGGATGTGAGGCACCGTCGAACTCGGCGGGCAGGCAATTTGCTGGCTGGCGCAGCCTACCATGCGTTTGGTATGGGTGCAATTGGCAGTCTTGTTCGCGCTTGTACCCGCACGGCGGACGCAAGTCCGGATCACGCGGCAGCGTCGAGGTAAGCGGCGCGCACCTGCGGATCGTTGAGCAAGTCCTGCCCGCTGCCTTCGAGCACGACGGCGCCGTTTTGCAGCACATAGCCGCGGTGCGCGATCCTGAGTGCCTGGCGGGCGTTTTGTTCGACCAGCAAAATGGTCAGGCCGAGTTCGCGGTTGAGCGCTGTGATCGTGTGGAAAATGGTGCGGATCACGAGCGGCGCGAGGCCGAGCGAGGGCTCATCGAGCAGCAGCAAGCGCGGCGAGCCCATCAGCGCGCGCCCGATCGCGAGCATCTGCTGCTCGCCGCCCGAGAGCGTGCCCGCGCGCTGCGTCTGCCGCGCTTCGAGGATGGGAAAAAGCGCGAACACGTGGCGCAGCCCTGTTTCGGCATCGTGGGCGCCGCGGGTGCCGCGCGCGGCGCTCATGCCGACCAGCAGGTTTTCGCGCACGCTCATGCGCGCGAAGATGCGCCGGCCTTCGGGCACGAGGGCGATCTGGCGCTGGGCGATGTGGTGCGGCGGCAAGGCGGTGATGTCTTCGTCGGCGAGCACGATGCGGCCGCTGCTGGCGCGCGGCATGCCGAAAATGGTGGTCATCAGCGTTGACTTGCCGGCACCGTTCGCGCCGATCAGCGTGACGATTTCGCCGGCGCGCACCTGCAGATCGACGCTCTTGAGCGCCTGGATGGCGCCGTAGTGGGCGCTGACGCCCTGCAACTCAAGCATTGCCCACCTCGACGTCGGGTTTTTCTTCCTCGGCGTCTTCGGCTGCACCAAGGTAGGCGGCGATGACTTCGGGGTCGTGCTGCACGTGCTGCGGTGCGCCTTCGGCGATCTTGCGGCCGAAATTCATCACGACCACGTGGTCGGAGACGTTCATCACGACATTCATGTCGTGTTCGATGAAGAGGAGCGTCAGGTGGTGCGCGTCACGCAGGCGCAGCAGGAGCGCGTTGAGCTCGGCCGACTCCTTGGGATTCAGCCCCGCCGCGGGCTCGTCCAGGCACAGCAGCTGCGGCTCGGTGCACAGGGCGCGCGCAATCTCCACGCGGCGCTGCGTGCCGTAGGGCAGCGCACCGGCGGGCAGGTCGGCGTATTGCGTCAGGCCCAGTTCGGCTAGCCAGCGGCGCGCGCGCTCGAGCGCCGCCTGCTGCGCGCGGCGGTAGCCCGGCGTGTGCAGAAGGCCCGCGAGAGAGAAGCGCGCGGCGCGCTGCAGTTCGCGGTGCTGCGCGACCAGCAGGTTTTCGAGCACGGTCATGCCGGCAAAGAGCCGGATGTTCTGGAAGGTGCGCACGATGCGCGCCTCACGGGCGATGCGGTGGCCTTGCAGGCGGGTGAGTTCCTGTTCGCCCTCTGCGGTATGGAGCACGATGCGCCCGGCGCTCGGGCGGTAAAACCCTGTGATGCAGTTGAACAGCGTGGTCTTGCCCGCGCCGTTGGGGCCGATTACCGCCGTGATGCGTCCGCGCGGCACTTCGAGCGAGAGGCCGTCGATGGCCGTGATGCCACCAAAGCGCATCACGAGCTGCTCCACCGTCAGTAGCGGCTTCATGCGGCGCCCTTACGTGCCGGGGCGAGGCGTACCGTGGGTTCGCGCCGCGCGAGCAGCCCCGTGGGTTTCACGGCCATGATGGTCACCATGGCTGCACCGAAAACGAGCATGCGGTAGTCGGCGAACTGGCGCCCGACTTCGGGCAGCACGACGAGCACGGCTGCGGCCAGCACCACACCGAGCTGCGAGCCCATGCCGCCGAGCACGACGATCGCAAGAATGGTGGCGGATTCGCCGAAAGTGAAGCTCTCGGGCGAGATGAAACCCTGGCGCGCTGCGAAGAAGACACCGGCAAAGCCCGCAAGCATGGCCCCCATCGCGAAGGCGGAGAGCTTGATGCGCGTGGTGTTGAGGCCCAGCGCCTTGCAGGCGATTTCGTCTTCGCGCAGGGCTTCCCAGGCGCGTCCCACGGGCAGCACGCGCAGGCGCGTGACGAGCGCATGCGTAAGCAGTGCCAGCGCCACGATCAGGTAGTAGAGGAAGACGATGCGGTGCATGGGCGAGAAATCGAGCCCGAAGAATTCGTGAAAGGTTCGGCCCCCGGCACTGCTGCGCGCGAACGGCAGGCCGAAAAAGCTCGGGCGCGGAATGCCGCCTATGCCATTGGGGCCGCCTGAAAAGGAGGTCCAGTTGAGCAGGATGATGCGGATGATCTCGCCAAACCCCAGCGTGACGATGGCCAGGTAGTCGCCGCGCAGCCGCAGCACGGGGTAGCCGAGCAGGATGCCGAACACCGCGGCCAGGGCCCCGGCCACCGGCAGCGCTGCCCAGAAGCTCCAGCCAGGCTGCGTGGAGAGCAGTGCGTAGCTGTACGCGCCGACCGCATAGAAGGCCACGTAGCCCAGATCGAGCAGGCCCGCGAGCCCGACCACGACGTTGAGCCCCCAGCCGAGCATCACGTAGATGCCGAGCGTGGTCGCGGTGTCGATGACATAGCGGTTGCCTGGCAGCAGCAGCGGCAGCAGCAATGCAAGCCCGAGGATCGCGCCCGCGCTGGCGCGGCGCACTGCGGTGTGCCCGCGCGTGGGCACAAGGCGCTTCGCAGGGCGACGCTGCTGCCAGAAGTCGATACCGGCGCGCAGCAGCAGCCTTGTGAAAAACACGAGCAGCAGCGTCCACCCCAGCGCGCCCCAGCGTGTTTGCACGACCAGTGCGCCGCCGTCCTCTGCGGTGCGCAGGCCGATGAAGGGCAGGGCGAGCAGGCCGCCGAGCACCGTGACGGCGAACGCATCGCGCAGGCGCGCCGGCAGCGCAGCGGTGGACGAAGGTGCGGGCGATGGGGGTGTGGCAGAGGCGGCCGCCATCAGACCTTCTCCACGTCCGGCTGCCCGAGCAGGCCGGTGGGACGCAGCAACAGCACCAGCACGAGGATCGTGAAGGTCGCCACGTCTTTGTATTCGGGCGACAGGTAGGCCGACCAGAAGGCTTCGACCAGACCGATGATGAGCCCGCCGAGCATCGCGCCGGGGATGGAACCTATGCCGCCCAGCACCGCGGCGGTGAAGGCTTTGATGCCCGCGACGAAGCCTATGGTGAAGTCGATCACGCCGTACTGCAGCACCGCGAGCATGCCCGCCACCGCGGCCAGCGCTGCGCCCAACACGAAGGTGAGCGAGATCGTCCTGTCGACGTCGATGCCCAGCAGCGCCGCCATCTTCGGGTCTTGTTCGCAGGCGCGTTGCTGACGGCCGAACGCAGTGCGCGCGATCATCCAGCCGAAGGCTGCCATCACCAGCACGGTGAGAACCACCGTGGCGAGCTGCACCCAGCCCAGGGTGACGCGAAAGTCCGCCGCCGCCCACAGTGTGATGTCTCCCTGCCACAGCGGCGGGATGGACTTGATGCGCGCGCCCTGCGTGAGCTGCACGTAGTTTTGCAGGAAGATCGACATCCCGATCGCCGAAATCAGCGGCGCGAGCCGCGGTGCGCCGCGCAGTGGCCGGTAGGCGATGCGCTCCACGGCCCAGCCGTAGAGCGCGGTGAACGCCATGGCCACGAGCAGCATCGCCAGCAGTACGAGCGGCGTCGGCCCCAGGCCGAGGCCCGCGCAGAGCACATAGACCAGCACGGCCATGAAGGCGCTGACCATGTAGATCTCGCCGTGCGCGAAGTTGATCATGCCGATGATTCCATAGACCATCGTGTAGCCGATTGCGATCAGGCCGTACATGGCCCCGAGCGTGAGGCCGTTGATCAGCTGCTGCAGTGCGTAAGCCAACGGCCTGCTCCGTTTCTTGAAGCGATGCGAAGCGGCTTACTTGGCGTAGTCGTAGCTGCCGCCGGTCCACTTGTAGACGGCAAACGCAGGCGTTTTGAGGTCGCCCTTGGCGTCGAATTCGAGCGTGCCGATGGCGGTATCGAACTTGCCCTGGCGCAGTGCCGGCTCGAGCTTGGCGCGCTCGACGCCGCCGGCCTTAGTTACGGCCTGCTGGAACAGCTGCAGCGCCGCGTAGGCGTAGAGCACGTAGCCTTCGGGCTCGATCTTGGCCGCGCGGAAGCGCTCGACGATCGCGGCTGCCTTGGGGTTCTTGCGCGGGTCGGGCGTGAACGTGAAATAGACGCGGTCAGCGAGTTTGCCCGCAGCCGTGACGAGTTCCGAGTTGGTCATGGTGTCGCCGCCGAACACCGTGAGCGGCAGACCGATCTGGTCGGCCTGGCGCAGCAGCAGGGCGACTTCGGTGTGGTAGCCGCCGTAGGCGAGCACATCGACGCCGGCATTCTTGAGGCGCGTGACCATGCCCGAATAATCCTTTTCGCCGGCAGTGATCGATTCGCGCAGCACGGGCGTCTTGCCGTGAGCCTTCATGGCCTTGGCGATTTCGTCGGCAAGGCCCTTGCCGTAGGCGCTTTTATCGTCGAGCACCGCGACCTTCTTGTCCTTGAAGTGGCTGGTGATCCACTGGCCGATCATTGCGCCCTGCTGGTCGTCGCGGCCCATGATGCGGAAGATGTTTTTCAGCCCGCGCTCGGTCACCTGCGGGTTGGTTGAGACGGTGGCCATCAGGATGTCGGCGTCGTTGTAGATGTCGGACGCTGGAATGGTGGAACTCGAGCACCAGTGACCGTGCACGAACTGGATTTTCTTGTTCACGAGTGCGTTCGCGGCAGCGACGGCCTGCTTCGGGTCGCAGGCGTCGTCGCCGTATTCGAGCCTGATCTTCTGCCCGAGCACGCCGCCTTTGGCGTTGATGTCGGCGGCGGCTGCCTCGGCTCCTTTCTTGATCTGGTCGCCGGCCGAGGCGTACTGGCCGGTAAACGGGCCAGCGACGCCGACGAGCCAGTCGGCATGGGCCAGCGGCGCGGCAAGGCCGGCAGCAAGGCAAGCAAGACGGATGGTGCGCAGCAGGGACATGGGCTTCTCCTGGGTTTGGGGTGAAAATGGCAGTAGAGGCAATCGCATCAAGCGCAAGGCGCTATTGGGGACATAGCATAACGGTTTCTCGATCAGAAATACATTGGGGTTTGCCGGGGGCGTGGCTCAATCCTCCAGCGTCATCAGGCTCGCGTTGCCGCCCACCGCGGCGGTGTTGACGCTGATGCTGCGCTCGCGCGCCAGGCGCTCGGGGCGGTAGGGCGGGGTGAGCAGCGGCACGATCGGGCCGGGGCGTTCGGCGAGCCGTTGACGCCACGCCATAGCGGGCGCGGCCTCGCCCTCGAAGAGCAGCAGGTCTATGGGTTCGGCGAGCAGGTCTTCGCTCAGGCGGCAGCACGCTTGCAGTGCTGCGGGCAGGGTGCGCCAGATTTTCTGCGCTTGCGCCTGGGCAGGCCAGACGAGCGGCGCGCAGCTCGCGACAGTGGCCACGAGCTGCGCGGCGTAGCCCGCGGGCGTGGTGGCGATGCCGCCGATGAGACGGCGCGGCAGCAGGCGCAGCCGGTTGTCCTCGCCCGTGGGGCCGGGCAGGGGGAGTTCGAGAGGGGCGAGCACATGGGCCAGGTGAAATTTGAGCAGCGCCAGGAGCCGTTGCCGCTCCTCAGCGCCGAAAAGCACCTCGCCCTGCGCTTCGAGCCAGTCACGCAGCGCTGCTACGTCCGGGGCTTCGGCCGGGCGCCGCGCCTGGGCAAAATGCGGCGACTGAGCCTGCGCGAGCAGCCGCAGCAGGTACAGCGGCCCGCCCGCTTTGGGTCCGGTGCCCGAGAGCCCCTCGCCGCCGAAAGGCTGCACGCCCACCACCGCGCCGATGAGGTTGCGGTTGACGTAAAGGTTGCCGACCTGGGCATGCTGCGCGACGTATTCCACCGTGGCGGCTATGCGGCTGTGCACGCCCATCGTCAGTCCGTAACCTGTGGCGTTGATTTCTTCGAGCAGGGCGTCGAGCGCGTTGGCGCGAAAGCGCTGCACGTGCAGGATGGGGCCGAAGTGCTCTCCGCCTATGGACTCGATGCTATCAATTTCAATAACCGTGGGGGCGACGAAGGTTCCGGCGGCGCAGCCGGGCGGCGGCTCCAGTCTGTGCACGCGGTAGCCGGCGCGGGCCATGCGTGCGACGTGCGCTTCGAGTGCCGCTTTGGCCTCGACATCGATCACCGGGCCGACGTCGGTGCGCAGTTCGCGCGGGTCGCCCAGGCGCAGCTCGCGCAGCGCTCCGAGCAGCATGCCCAAGGTCTTGTCGGCGATTTCTTCCTGCAGGCACAGCACGCGCAGCGCCGAGCAGCGCTGCCCGGCCGAATTGAAGGCCGAGGTGAGCGCGTCGGCCACCACCTGCTCGGTGAGAGCGCTCGAGTCGACGACCATCGCGTTGAGGCCGCCGGTCTCTGCGATCAGCGGCACTTCCTCGGCGCGCGCGGCGAGCGTGCGCTGGATGGCACGTGCCACGGCGGTGGAGCCGGTGAACATGACGCCGCGGATGCGTGGGCTGGCCACCAGGCGCGCCCCCACCGTCTCGCCGCGCCCCGGCAGCAGCTGCAGCGCTTCGCCCGGGATGCCTGCTTCGTGCAGCAGGCGCACGGCCTCGAAGGCGGTGAGCGGGGTCTGCTCGGCGGGTTTGGCGAGCACGGCATTGCCCGCCGCGAGAGCCGCCGCGATCTGGCCGACGAAGATAGACAAGGGAAAGTTCCACGGGCTGATGCACACCACCGGGCCCAGCGGTCGGGGATTTCCGGGCGCAAGGCAGCGCATCTCGGCGGCGTAGTAGCGGCAGAAATCGACGGCTTCGCGGATCTCGCCCACAGCGTCGGCCCAGGTCTTGCCGGCTTCGCGCACGATGAGGGCAAACAGTGCGTCGCTGTGGGCTTCGAGCGCGTCGGCGGCCGCTTCGAGCCGCTGCGCGCGCTCTTGCGGCGAGGTCTCGCCCCAGCGGGCATGGGCGGAGGTTTCGAGGGCCGCTTCGATCGCCGCTGCGTCGGCCTCGATCGCCGCACCGAGCAGGTCGGACACATCGGCCGGGTTGCGGCAGGACAGCCCGACGGCTCCTGCGCGCGCCGTTCCGCCCACGAGTGGGGTGGCCGTACGCGTGATGGCGGCCTCGGCGGCGATGCGCGCTGCGAGCCGCTGCTGCGTGCTGCGATCGGCGAGATCGAGTCCCAGCGAATTGCGCCGCTGTGGGGCGAAAAGTTCGGGCGGCGCAGGGATGCGGGGGTGTGGCGCGCCGCCGAGTGCCTGGGCGCGCGCCACCGGGTCGGCGAGCAGCGCTGTGAGCGGCACGTCGGCCGCGATGCGGTTCACGAAACTGGTGTTGGCGCCGTTTTCCAGCAGGCGGCGCACGAGATAAGGCAGCAGCGTCTCGTGGCTGCCCACCGGGGCGTAGATGCGCACCTGGCGGTACCGCTCGGGGTGACCCACGAGCGATGCATAGAGCGGCTCGCCCATGCCGTGCAGGCATTGGAATTCATAGTCGCCAGGGCGCCAGCGCGCGCCGGCCAGGTGAAAGATCGCTGCGAGCGTATGCGCATTGTGCGTGGCGAATTGGGGGTAGACCACGTCGCGCGCGGCCAGCAGCCGCCTGGCGCAGGCGAGGTAGGAGACGTCGGTGTACACCTTGCGCGTATAGACGGGGTAGCCGGTGAGCCCATCGACCTGGGCGCGCTTGATCTCGCTGTCCCAGTAGGCGCCTTTGACGAGGCGCACCATCAGGCGCCGCCCCCGGGCCCGCGCCTGCGCCACGAGCCAGTCGATCACCAAGGGCGCACGTTTCTGGTAGGCCTGCACGACGAAGCCGAGCCCGTCCCAACCGGCGAGCTCGGGATCGGCGAGCGCCGCTTCGAGCAGGTCGAGCGAAAGCTCGAGCCGGTCGGCTTCTTCGGCGTCGATGTTCAGGCCGATGTCGTAGCGTTTGGCGAGCCGGCACAGCTGCAGCAGGCGCGGCAGCAGCTCGGTGTGCACGCGCTCGGGCTGGGACCAGTGGTAGCGTGGGTGCAGGGCGCTCAGTTTCACCGAGATGCCGTTGCCGCCGACCACGCCGCGCCCGGCGTCGCGCCGGCCGATGGCGTGGATGGCATGTTCGTAGTCGGCTAGGTAACGCTCGGCGTCTTGCGCCATCATCGCTGCTTCGCCCAGCATGTCGAAGGAGTAGCGAAAGCCTTGCTTTTCGAGGGGCTGCACGCGCGCTAGCGCTTCATCGATCGTGCGGCCGGTGACGAAGGTCTCGCCGAGCAGGCGCATGGCCAGATCCAGCCCCTTGCGCACCAGCGGTTCGCCGCCGCGTGCGAGCAGGCGCGTGAGGGCGGAAGACAGCACCCTTTCCTCGACGATCGCCGCGAGCTTGCCGGTGACGAGCAGGCCCCAGGCTGCGGCATTGACGAAGATCGAGCGGCTGTGGCCCAGGTGCTCGCGCCACTGGCCGTGCGCGAGCTTGTCGCGGATGAGGGCATCGCGCGTGGCGACGTCGGGGATGCGCAGCAGCGCCTCGGCCAGGCACATGAGCGCCACGCCCTCGCGGCTCGAAAGGCTGAATTCGGCCATCAGCGCGGCCACGCCGCCTTGCTTGAGTTGTTTGTCGCGCAGCGTCTGCGCGAGTTCCCTGGCGAGCTGCTCGACGTGCGGCAAAAGACCGGCCGGCCAGGCGCTTTCTGCGACGCGCGCCGACACGCATTCAGGCTCGGGCGCGCGCGTGGCCGCGGCGATCGCGTCGCGCAAGCGGTCGGTAGCGGAGGCGGGCAGGAATGCGGGGGGCATCGACTGAATCCTGGCTGAGCGGTCGCAATGCAGGGTTGGGCGAAAATCGCCTGTGCGACATCGTGCAAAGACATGCAAAATTCGTGCAAGCTACACATGGCATGGCCAGCCCGCCGCCGTGTGCGATATGCCTTGGCATGGCACCTTCAATTTCCAGTTTTCGACTTTCTCAACGGACGAAAGACTCTCTCGCATGGCCATCCAATGGTTCCCCGGCCACATGCGCAGCACGCAAAAGGCGATCGCTGCGCGCATTGCGGACATCGACGTGGTGATCGAGCTGCTCGATGCGCGCCTGCCGGGCTCGAGCGCGAACCCTTTGCTCGCCGAGCTCACGGGCCACAAGCCCACGCTCAAGGTGCTGAACAAGCAAGACCTCGCCGACCCCGAGCGCACACAGCAGTGGCTCGCGTGGTACGGCGCCCAGCCCGGCACGCGCGCGCTCGCGCTCGACGCAGCGGACGCGGCGCCGGCCAGGCGCCTGATCGAAGGCTGCCGCGCGCTCGCACCGCAGCGCGGCGGCTTGGCCAAGCCCCTGCGCGTGCTGGTGTGCGGCGTGCCCAACGTGGGCAAGTCCACCCTGATCAACACCTTGAACGCCAAACGCCAGGCAAAGACGGGCGACGAGGCCGGCATCACGAAGCAGGAGCAGCGCATCACGCTCGCCGACGACTTTTATCTGTGGGACACACCGGGCATGCTCTGGCCGCGCATCGCCGTGCCGCAAAGCGGTTTCCACCTGGCCGCGAGCGGCGCCGTGGGCCGCAACGCCTACGACGAGGAACTGGTGGCGCTCGAGCTGCTGCGCCGCCTGCAGCCGCACTACGCCTACTTGCTCGAAGCGCGCTACCGGCTTGGCCTCGCGCCCGCGGCGCTCGCGGCATTGCCCGACGAAGAACTGCTCGAAGCCATAGGCCGCAAGCGCGGCGCCGTGATGGCAGGCGGGCGCGTGAGCCGGCAAAAGGCCGCCGAGATCGTGCTCAACGACTTTCGCAGCGGCGTGCTGGGCCGCATCACGCTGGAGACACCCGAAGAATTTGCTGCCTGGCAGGCCGCGGCTGCGCTCGAAGATGCGCAGCGCGCGGCGCGCAAGGCAGCGCAAAAACGTCGGCCCCGCCCATGACAGCGCGGCCGACGCAGGCCAATTCAACTTATGCCAAAGCCTTCGCGTACTCGGCCTTGAGCTCGCGCTTGAGCAGCTTGTTCGCGGCGCTGATGGGCATCGAAGTGCGAAAGAAGATGCGCTTGGGCGTCTTGAAGCCGGCCAGGCGCTCGCGGCAGTATTCGATCAGTTCGGCCTCGGTGACGGTGCTGCCGGCGCGCGCGATCACGGCCGCGGCGACGGCCTCACCCCAGCGCTCGTCGGGCAGGCCGAACACGGCGCACTGCATGACGGCGGGGTGCGTGCCGAGCACGCTTTCGACCTCCTGGCAATAGACGTTTTCGCCGCCGCTCTTGATCATGTCCTTCTTGCGGTCGGCAAAGAAGTGGTTGCCTTCGGCGTCGCGGAACATGACGTCGCCCGTGTGGAACCAGCCGCCGCGGAACACACGCTGGTTGGTTTCTTCGTTCTTGTAGTAACCCTTCATCACCGCCGGGCCGCGCACGATCTGCTCGCCGGCCGTGCCTATGGGCACGTCCTTGTCCTCGTCATCGACCAGGCGCAGCTCAATGCAATAGGCTGCGGGCCAGCCGACCCAGCGGCCGTCGCCGTTGGGCATTTCGTCCCAGCTGCCGATGCTGCCCACCGTCTGGGGCGCGGCGGTGGTTTCGCTCATGCCCTGGCCTGAGTAAAAGCGCAGATGCGGCGCCACTTGCTTCCACCCATCGATCATGGCTTTGGGTATGGTCGAGGCCCAGCTCACAAACTTGCTGGCGCTGCTGAGGTCGCAGGTCTTGAAATTGGGGCAGGCAATCATCGCCACGTACAGCGTGGGCGGCAGCGCCGTCGCCGTGATGCGGTGGCGCTCGATCAGCTCGATCATTTGCACGGGCTGGGGCGACTGCGTCATCACGATGGTGATCTGGTGGGTCAGGCACAGCGTGCAAAAAAGGTACGCGGCCATGTGGATCAAGGGGATGCTGACCAGAAAGCGGTCATCCTTGGAATAGCCGATGTTCATCGACCAGCCCAGGTGCGCCGCGTAGTAATTGGCGTGCGTGGAGAGCACGCCCTTGGGCGCGGATTCGGTGCCGCTCGTGAAGAGCAGCGTGGCCACGTCATCGCTTTCGATGAGCACCTCAGGATCGTGCGTGGGGCCGGGCAGCAACTCGTCAAAGGCCATCCAGCCCGCAGGGCGGCTCGGGCTCGGGCCGAATTGCACGAACTGCTGCACGCCGGTGAGTTTGTCGAGCACGGGAGACATGTTGCCCAGTAAGGCATCTTCGACGAAGAACCACTTGGTTTCGGAAAAGGTGATCAGATGTTGCACGTCGGGCGGCTGCAGCATGAAGTTGATCGGCACCAGCCAAGCGCCGATCTTGTGCAGCGCGTAGCCGAGCACGAGGAATTCGATGCTGTTGCGCGAAAGCGCGGCCACCTTGTCGCCCTTGGTGATGCCGCGTTGCATGAGGTTGTGCGCCACAGCGTTGGCCCTGCGGTTGAGCTCGGCGTAGGTGACGCTGCGGCTTGCGCCGTCGGTGGTGTAGTAGATGATCGCGGGCTTGTTCGGCGCCGTGAGGGCCGAGCGGCGCAGGCTGTCGCCGAGGTTCTGGCGGCGCAGCAGGTTCATTTCGAGCGCGGTGATGCTCATGGGGTTTGTCTCCTTGGAACGATGGATCGAGGCCCGTCTGCAGCGATGGTTTTGTGGTGTTGTGTGCAGACCAGACCATTCTAGGGATGGAAAAGGATTTGATCCAATT
Organism: Extensimonas vulgaris; assembly: GCF_003337425.1. GTDB lineage: Bacteria > Pseudomonadota > Gammaproteobacteria > Burkholderiales > Burkholderiaceae_C > Extensimonas > Extensimonas vulgaris. The sequence continues at coordinate 247,994 of NZ_QPJU01000001.1, read as the reverse complement.
TCGGCCAGCACGCAAGCGTGCCCTCGGAACCTATCGTGCAGCCACGGTTATGATCGCTGCACACCGCGCGACGTTGCGCGCCGCTGCGGCCCATCTGCCCGTAGCTCAACCGGATAGAGCAATAGCCTTCTAAGCTATAGGTCGGGGGTTCGAGTCCCTCCGGGCAGGCCAGACGGGTTTCCCGCCGTGTTTTTATCGCGTCTTCGATCCTCATTCAAAGGGACGCGCATGGGTGCCGCAATGCACACGCTTCTGGATCTTGTGAGCCTGTCGGCGGTGGCGCTCGATCTGCTGGTTGCCCAGCAGGGGCCGCCACAGGGTATCGCAGCTCGCCAGCGTAGGCGATTGCAGCGATTGCTCGATGCAGCGCTGCGTGGCTCGCGCTTTTACCGAAACCATTGGCCTGCGGGGACGCGAGCCGATACGCCGCTGGCAGCGCTGCCGATGGTGACGCGCGGGCAGTTGATGGCGCGATTCGCCGACTGGGTGACCGACCCCCAGTTGGAGCTCGAGGCCCTGCGCGCGTTCACGGCCGACCCGCAACGCATTGCCGAGCCTTGGCTCGGGCGCTACCTGGTGTGGGAGAGTTCGGGCACTAGCGGCGAGCCCGGCATCTTCGTGCAGGACGCGCAAACGATGGCGGTGTACGACGCGCTCGAAGCCCTGCGCCGCGCGCCACCGCAGGCGTTGCGGCGCTGGTTCGACCCCTGGTACCTGAGCGAGCGCAGTGCTTTCGTCGGTGCCACGAGCGGGCATTTCGCGAGCTATGTGTCGTTTCGGCGCCTGTGCGCACTCAACCCCTGGCTCGCGGCCACCATGCGCAGCTTTTCCATCCAACAGCCCGTGGACGAGCTGGTGCGCGCGCTCAATGATTTCGCGCCCACGGTGCTCGCCACCTACCCCACAGTGGCGAGCGTGCTGGCCGACGAGGCCGCGCAGGGCCGCTTGCGCATAGCGCCGCGCGAAATCTGGCTCGGCGGCGAAACCCTGGGCGCCGCAGCGCGCGCGCACATTAGCGCGGCCTTGGGCGGCGTGGTACGCAGCAGCTACGGCGCATCGGAGTTCCTTTCCATGGCCTGGGAGTGTGCGCACGGTCAGTTGCATTTGAATGCCGACTGGGTGATCCTGGAGCCGGTGGACGAGCTTTTCCGTCCCGTTCCTGCGGGACAACCTTCATGCAGCGTGCTGCTGACCAATCTGGCGAACCATGTGCAGCCGCTGGTGCGCTGCGACCTCGGCGACCAGGTCACGCTGCATGCAGAGCCCTGCGCCTGCGGCTCGCCGCTGCCTGCGCTCACGGTGCAGGGACGTCAGGACGAGCCGCTGGTGATGGCAGGGCGCGACGGCCGGCCCGTGACCTTGCTGCCGATGGCGGTTTCCACTGTGCTCGAAGAAGAGGCTGGCGTATTCGACTTTCACCTGCGCCAGCTAGACGCGCACACGCTGGTGCTGCGCCTGGGCCTGCAGGGTGCGGACGGGCAGGCGGCGATGGAGCGATGTCGCGCCGCGCTCAAGGCATATGCTGCGGCACAAGGCGTGGAGCGGCTGTGCGTGCGCGGCGAACTGGGGCAGGCCATGCCGCGTGGCCGCAGCGGCAAGGCTTGCCGCATCGTGGCGCGTGCGATGCCGTGAAAGATGCCTGATTTTGCCCATGCGCCCCGCGCCACCCATGGTGGTCAGCCGGTGCGTTGGGCCAGCGTGGGTTGTGGCGGCGCGTCCCACAGGACGAAGCGGTTGCGTCCCGCTTGTTTGCCTGCGTACATGGCCTGGTCGGCGCGCTGTAGCGCGGAGCTGAGGTCATCGTCGTCCTGCACCTGTGTCAGACCGATCGTGACGCTGAGGGCCAGGGGCTCTTTTTGCGGCAGGGGCATCAGTGCGGTGCGTACCGCTTCGAGCAGCCTTTGCGCGGCATGCTGGACATCTTCGGCGCCGCGTGTCTGCAGCAGAACGACGAACTCCTCACCGCCGAAACGATAGATCGGCTCATTCCCCCGGATGTTTTTTCGCAGGGTGCGCGCCAGATGGCGCAGTGCCTGATCGCCCACCTGATGGTCGAGGCGATCATTGACCTGCTTGAAATGATCGACATCGATCATTGCAAGATAAAACGCATTTTGGTTGCGCCGGCAGGCTTTTTGGAATTCGCAAAAATCGTGTTCCAGGCCATAGCGCAGCGGCAGTCCGGTGAGTGGATCATGCCGGATCGCATCGGTGATGAGGCGCGCCTTGAGCGCCGTGAGCAAGCGTATCAATTCGTCCTGCGCCTGCTCGAAAGCATCCATCTGCGCGGCCGGTACGGTTTGTCCTGCCAGCTCCTGTTCCATGATGGCGCGGATCGCATCGTGCATGCGACGGTGGGCGGCTTCCAGTGCTTTCGCTTTGTGCGGATTGATGGTTTGCAGCAGGTTTGCATGGGACTGCAGCCATTGCCCGAGCTGGCAAATTTCGTGTGCCGCAGGCTCCAGCACGTCTGCGCCGGGTGCAGTGTGCGTCAGGGCGCTGCGAAAAACCCTTCGCCCCCAGGCGAGGTGCGCGTTGAGTGCCTCGTCGAGCGCGCGGATCATGGATTCGTACTGGTATTGCATAGGCATGCTTCGGTCGGTCGTTTCCATTCAGCTTTGCAAGGTTGCGCGCAGGGCCTGGGCATCATGGGGACGCACGACACGTGCCAGCTCGGTTCCTGCGCGCAGATAAATCAGCGTAGGCCAGAGTTTGACGCCGAAGCTGCGCCCCAGCGGTTGGCCGCGCCCGTCTTCGATCTTCAGGTGCTCGACTTCGGGGTGTTCTTGCAACACCGTTTCGATCAGGGCTTGGGCCGCCTGGCAATGGGCGCACCAGGGGGCACCGAACTCCAGCAGCACCGGGCCGGGCAGGGCATCGACTTCGACACGTGTCGGGGGATGGGTCAAGTAGTGTGGGTTGTAAGGCATTCCATTTCCTCCTGTTCAATATCGTGAGCCGTTGGCAAATGTTTTTCTTGATGCAGGTCATGCCTGCACGGGTGTGTTCGCCATAGCTCTTTTTTGGGGAGTGACACAGGCGCGTCCATTCATGCAGCAAAGGGTTTTTCAGACGGAGGATGGGCGCACGGTATGGATTCGAGCGCGTGCAGCTCTGCCAGGGTGTTGGCATTGGCAAACGCGCGCGGGTCGTCGCCGGGCTGGTCGAAGGGCACGAGGACGCAGTGCTGGTGTCCGGCCCAGGCCGCGATCTTGCGGCCGCCGCCGCGCATGTAGGCTTCGAGGCTGGAGCGCAGGCGCGTCGGCAGCAGACAGAACACGGGTTGGGCGCGCAGGCGGGGCGGGGCGGGGCTGGTGTCCGTCGGCAGTTCGGGTGCTGCAGCCATGGCCATGTCCGCACCCGTGCGCGCGAGCGCCGCGGCCATGCGCGCCGCGAGGTCGGGGGGGAACAGCGGGGTGTCGCAGGGCACGGTGAGCAGCCAGGGGGTGCGGCAATGCGCGAGGCCGCTCAAAAATCCAGCAAGTGGTCCGGCGTAATCGGGCTGGCCAGCCGGTGAGGCATCGGGCCAGACGGGAACGCCAAAGGCCGCGTAGGCGTCGAGATTGCGATTGGCGCTGAGCATGCACGCACCTACCTGCGGCTGTAGGCGTCGCAGTGCATGCAGTGCCAGCGGAGCGCCGCGAAAGTGTTGTAAGCCCTTGTCCAGCCCGCCCATGCGCGCCCCCTGGCCACCGGCGAGCACCAGGCCGGTGATGTCCGAAGTTTGAATTTCCATGGCGCACTTGTGTGGGTTGCATGGGCGATTGGGGTGCCTTTTGCTCCGGGAGGCGGCGCACTGCCATGGGTCAGCTCAGCCGCCGATGTAGCTCATCTCGACACGCCGTGCGCCTTGGGCGGGTGCGGCTGGCAAGGTGCTGCGCAGTTCGGAGTAGCGCTCGCTGCGGCCCTGCCAGATGGCCGCGATGGCCGCGGCGATGGTGACGTCGTCGGCGCCCGAGCGCAGCAGGCTGCGCAAGTCCCAGCCTTCATGGGCAAAAAGACACAGGAAAAGCTGGCCTTCGGTGGACAGGCGCGCGCGGTTGCAGTCGCGGCAGAAGGCGCGTGTGACGCTGCTGATGAGGCCGATCTCGCCCAGCGTCGGGTCGTGGCGGCCTTGCGCGTCGGCGTAACCCCAGCGCTCGGCGGTTTCGCCGGGGGCGCTGGGCGGCAGCGGCACCAGCGGCAGCTCGGTGCGCAGGCGCGCGAGCACTTCGGCGGACGGCAGCACTTCGTCCATGCGCCAGCCGTTGCTGTTGCCCACGTCCATGTATTCGATGAAGCGCAGCGTCACGCCGCTGCCGCGAAAGTGTCGCGCCATGGGCAGGATTTGCTGGTCATTGGTGCCGCGCTTGACCACCATGTTGACCTTGATGCGTGTAAAGCCCGCCTGTTGCGCCGCGGCGATGCCGGCAAGGACTTCGGCGACGGGAAAGTCCACGTCGTTCATGCGCCGAAACACCGCGTCGTCGAGCGCGTCCAGGCTCACGGTGAGGCGGTCGAGGCCCGCGTCTTTCAGTATCTCGGCCTTGCGTGCGAGCAGTGCGCCGTTGGTGGTCAGGGTCAGTTCGGGGGCGCGGCCATCGGCGGTGCGCAGCGCCGCGAGTTGGGCGATGAGCTCCTCCAGCCCCTTGCGCAGCAGTGGCTCACCGCCGGTGAGGCGGATCTTGCGCACGCCGTGCGCCAGGAACAGCCGCGCGAGGCGGGTGATTTCCTCGAAGCGCAGCAGTGCGCTGTGCGGCAGGTAGGGGTAATCCTTGCCAAACACTTCTTTGGGCATGCAATAGCTGCAGCGGAAGTTGCAGCGATCGGTGACGCTGATGCGCAGATCGCGCAACGGCCGCCCGAGCAGGTCGCGCAACTCGCCTGTGGGCACGGTAGAGATCGAGGGGATGGTCGCTGGCCGCACCCGCTGACGCCAATCGAGCACGGGAATGATGCGTTCTGACATGGCTGACATTATCGTCATGGCCGGCGCAGGGGTACCCATGCTATTTTCCTGTTAGGGTTATGGCTGCGCGCTTTCTTGCTATCGGTACGCTGTTGCCGGTGCGTGACTGCGGCGCATCTTCACATCCCTTCGAGGACAGCATGTCCGCACCTCCTTCGCCCCTGTCGCCTCCTGAATCGACCGCACCGCGGACGCGGCTGCATCCCGACGTGCTGAAGCTCGGCTTCGTGAGCCTGCTCACCGACGTGAGCTCGGAGATGATTTTTTCAGTGTTTGCGGTGTTTTTTACCACCGTGGCCGGGGCCTCGAGCGCGCTGCTCGGGTTGATCGAGGGGCTCGCGGATTTTTCGGCCTCGTCGCTCAATTACCTCTCGGGCTGGCTGTCGGATCGCAGCGGGCAGCGCAAGTGGTTTGCGACGGCGGGTTACGCCTTTTCGACGCTCGCGAAGATGATTTTGCTCGTGACTTCGTCGGTCACGGGGCTGGCGGTGTTTCGCGTCGTCGAGCGCCTGGGCAAGGGCTTTCGCGGGCCGCCGCGCGATGCCTGGCTGTCGTCGATCGCCGCGGCGGACAAGCGCGGCTACGCGTTCGGTGTGCACCAGGCGCTCGACAAGGCCGGTGCCGTGCTCGGGCCGCTGCTGGCCTACGCGTTGCTGCGCTGGCTGGGCGAATCGGCCGATACCTACCGCATTTTGTTCTGGGTGGCTTTCGTGCCCGCAGTGCTCAGCGTGCTGCTGCTGTTGCGGGTGCCAGACCAGCCCGGCGTACCGCACGCGCGCGAGAGCTTGCGCGCGAACTGGCGCCTGCTGAGCGCCGGTTTCAAGCGCTATCTGGTGCCGGCCGGGGTGTTTGCGCTGGCGTATTTCAGCCTGGGTTTCATTTTGCTGCGCGCCCACGCCCTCGGGTTTGGCATGGGTGGCGTAGTGCTGTTGTATGCGCTGTTCAACGCCACCTGTGTGCTCGCGGCACCGCTGGTGGGCAAGCTCGGCGACCGGGTGGGGCGCAGCCGCATCGTGCTGCTGGGCTACCTGCTGTATGCGCTCATCAATCTGTGGCTGGTGTGGGCGGCCAGCCGTTGGGAATTGGTCGCGGTGCTGGCCGTCTATGGGGTGTTTTATGCGATCGACGAATCGCAAAGCAAGGCGTTCATCGCCGACCTCGAACCCGAGCGGCGTGCGACGGCCGTCGGCATTTACAACTTCACCACGGGTCTGTTGTATCTGCCGGCTTCGCTCATGGCCGGTGCGCTGTGGGCGTGGGCGCCGGCGTGGGCCTTTGCCGTGGCGGCGGTATTGGCGTTGGCCGCGATGGGGGTTTTTGCCTTGCTGCGCCCGGCCCGGGATGCTGCGGCAGGGCGATGAGATTTTTACGCACGAAGTTGGCATGGACACAAAAGCGCATACCTCCCCAAACCATCAAACGCATTACACGCGTGCAGATCTCGTGCGCATCGCCATGGCCGTCATGCGCGAGCGTGGGCTCGAGCCCGAGTTTCCGCCCGCGGCATTGCACCAGCTCGAAAGCATCCGCGGCCCTGGCCGCGATGATGATCCGCATATCCGCGACCTCACGGCACTGCCCTGGTGCTCGATCGACAACGACGATTCGCGCGATCTCGATCAGCTCACCGCCTGCGGCGAACTGGGCCGTGGCGCCGTCAAGATTTTCGTTGCCGTGGCGGACGTGGATGCGCTGGTCAAGAAAAATTCGCCGCTCGATGTGCACGCGCGCACCAATACGACGTCGGTGTACACCTCGGCGCGTGTGTTTCCTATGCTGCCCGAGCGTCTGAGCACCGACCTGACCTCGCTGAATCCGCACCAGACGCGCCTTGCGATCGTGACCGAGATGGTCGTCGATCCCTCGGGGGTCGTGACACATTCCACCGTGCACCGTGCGCGCGTGCGCAACCAGGCGCAGCTTGCCTACGACAGCGTTTCTGCATGGCTCGAAGGCCATGCTCCTTTGCCCGAGGCGGCACGTGTCGTACCTGGGATGGACGCCCAGCTGCGCATCCAGGACGCCGTGGCGCAGCGCCTGCGATCGCGCCGGCAAGCGCAAGGCGCGCTGGACTTCGAGACCTTTCAGCCGCGCGCCATCTTCGAAGGCGACCGTGTGGTGGACATCCGCCAGCAACCGCGCAACCGCGCACGCCAGCTCATCGAAGAATTCATGATCGCAACCAATGGGTGCACGGCGCGTTTTTTGCAGCGCAACGGGGTGGCCTCGCTGCGGCGCGTGGTGCGCACGCCCGAGCGCTGGCCACGCATCGTCGAGGTTGCCGCCGAATACGGCACGCGGCTTCCCAAGCGTCCCAGCTCGCGCGCTTTGCAAAAGTTTTTGGCGCAGCAGTGCAAGGCAGACCCGTTGCGCTTTCCCGACCTGTCGCTGGTCATCGTCAAACTCATGGGCTCGGGCGAATACGTGGTCGAGGATCCGCACGGCGAGCCCATCGGCCACTTTGGCCTTGCGGTGCAGGACTACACGCACTCGACCGCGCCGAACCGCCGTTACCCCGATTTGCTGACCTTGCGCATGGTCAAGGCGCTGCTGATGGCCCGGCACCCGCCCTATGGCCGGGCCGAGTTGCATCTGCTGGCAGCGCATTGCACGCGGCAGGAAGACGCGGCACGCAAGGTCGAGCGCAGCGTGCGCAAGTCCGAGGCTGCGCTTTATCTGCAAGACAAGCTGGGCGAAGTCTTCGACGCGCTGGTCACCGGGCGCAAGCCCGGCGCGACCTGGGTGCGCGTGCTCACGCCACCGATCGAAGGCCTGCTCGTCGCAGGCAACCCCGGCCTGGAAGTGGGGCACAAGATCCGCGTGAAGTTGGTAAGCACGAACGTCGAGCGCGGCTTCATCGACTTCGCACAGGTGCCCTGAGTCCTGTGGTAGAAATGCTATGTATTTGATTGCGAAAAGCGGTATATAAAATGGCCTTATAGCCATTTATTTGCCTGCGCCATAAGCTAGTTTAATGATAGTGAAATAACAACATCTCAGCGAAAATTCGCACGCCTCATTGCAATGATTCAATAATCGTTGAATAATTGCGGCATGGAAAAGACCACCGCCATCGCCGTGTTCGAATCGCTCGCCTCGGGCGTGCGCCTGGACGTGTTCCGCTTGCTCGTGCGCCAGGGCCCGGCGGGGCTCGTGGCGGGCGAGATCGCCGCCGCGCTCGAATTGCCCGCGACCAATCTGTCGTTCCACCTCAAGGCGCTGACGCAGGCCGGGCTGCTGACCGTTGCGCAGGAGGGGCGCTACCAGCGCTACCGCGCCAATCTGGCGCTGATGCAGGAGCTGATTCATTACCTCACGGCCGAATGCTGCATGGGCCAGCCCGCGCAGTGCACGGAGTTGGACGCCGCGGCGGACTGCGCCGATTGCGCCACGGCGCCTGCGACGGTTTGAGCCTGCCGCGCAAGGGGTTTTTTTACCCGTCAAATCGGCATCTGGTGCTTGCCCAGAAAGCGTGGACAGCTCTCGTTTTCGAAGTTTTCCTGTGGCGTTCTTTCCTCCGTTCTTTTTCTTTTTCCACCACCCAAGGAGTTTGCAATGAGCGACAAGGTCTATCACGTGCTGTTTCTCTGCACAGGCAATTCGGCGCGCAGCATCATGGCCGAGGCCATCCTGAACCACCTGGGCCAGGGGCGCTTTAGGGCCTACAGCGCGGGCAGCCACCCTGCGGGGCAGGTCAACCCCTACGCGCTCGAGCTGCTCGAGCGCCAGCGCCTGCCGGTGCAGGGCCTGCGCAGCAAGAGCTGGGACGAGTTCGCGCAGCCCGGCGCCCCGCAGCTGGACTTCGTCTTCACCGTGTGCGACAACGCCGCGGGCGAGGTCTGCCCGCTCTGGCCGGGCCAGCCCGTGTCGGCGCACTGGGGCATCCCCGACCCGGCGGCGGTGGAGGGCAGCGCAGAGGAAAAACGCCGCGCCTTTGCCGAGGCCTTTCTCCTGCTGAACCGGCGCATCTCGCTGTTTTTGAGCCTGCCGCTCGACAAGCTCGACGCGCTCTCGCTGCAGCGCGAGCTAGCCCGCATCGGGCACACCGGCGCCGAGAAGGCCGCAGCATGAGCCAGCCCTGCGCAACGCGCGCGGCCGCGCCGCCTGCCGCCATGGGCGCGTTCGAGCGCTACCTCACGCTCTGGGTGCTGGTGTGCATCGCCGTGGGCATCGCGCTGGGGCAGTGGCAGCCCGGCGCGTTCGAGGCGCTCGCGCGTCTCGAGGTGGCGCAGGTCAACCTGCCCGTGGGCCTGCTGATCTGGGTGATGATCGTGCCCATGCTCATGAAGGTGGACTTTGCCGCTTTGCGCGAGTTGCGCCAGCATTTGCGCGGCATAGGCGTGACGCTGTTCGTCAACTGGCTGGTCAAGCCCTTCAGCATGGCTTTGCTGGGCTGGCTGTTTTTGCGCCACCTGTTCGCGCCCATGCTGCCCGCAGAGCAGATCGACAGCTACATCGCCGGCCTGATCCTGCTTGCCGCGGCGCCGTGCACGGCCATGGTGTTCGTGTGGAGCCGGCTCAGCGGCGGCGACCCGCTGTTCACGCTCACGCAGGTGGCGCTCAACGACGGCATCATGGTGCTGGCCTTTGCGCCGCTGGTGGCTTTGTTGCTGGGCGTGTCGGCCATCGCCGTGCCCTGGGGCACGCTGCTGGTGTCGGTGCTGCTCTACATCGTGCTGCCGCTCGCCATCGCGCAGGCCGCGCGCCGCGCCCTGCTGGCACGTGGCCTGCTGGACGCGGCGCTCGCGCGCATGGGGCCTTGGTCCATGGCCGCGCTGCTGCTCACGCTGGTGCTGCTGTTCGCCTTCCAGGGCCAGGCCATTTTGCGCCAGCCACTCGTGATCGCGCTGCTGGCCGTGCCCATTTTGATCCAGGTGTTCTTCAATTCCGCGCTGGCCTACCTGCTCAACCGCGCCGTGGGCGAGCGGCACAGCATCGCGTGTCCGTCGGCGCTGATCGGCGCGTCCAACTTCTTCGAGCTCGCCGTGGCCACGGCCATCAGCCTGTTCGGCTTCGACTCGGGCGCGGCCCTGGCCACCGTGGTGGGCGTGCTGATCGAAGTGCCGGTGATGCTGCTCGTGGTGCGCGTGGTGAACCGCAGCCGCGGCTGGTACGAGGCCAGAGCCAGCGCGCCGCATGCGGGATGAACCAATGGAGCCTTGCAATGACCGACTCGATGTTGACGAATAGATCGATGAATGACCCGATGAATGACCCGGTGATGGGCCTGGGCGAGCTGCCCAGCCTGCGCGCCGACCTGTTCCAGCGCCCCGACCTGGCGCGCCTGCAGCCCGTGGCGCTGCCCGGGCATGCGCCGCGCTTTTTGCTGCTCTACGGCTCCGTGCGGCCGCGCTCCTTCAGCCGGCTGCTGGTGCAGGAGGCGGGGCGGCTGCTCACGGCCCTGGGCGGCGAGGTGCGCATCTTCCACCCGAGCGGCTTGCCGCTGCCCGACGACGCGCCGCCCAGCCACCCCAAGGTGGCCGAGCTGCGCAGCCTGGTGCAATGGGCCGAAGGCATGGTCTGGTGCTCGCCCGAGCGCCACGGCGCCATGACCGGCATCATGAAGGCGCAGATCGACTGGATTCCACTCGCCGAAGGCGCAGTGCGGCCCACGCAGGGAAAAACGCTGGCCGTGATGCAGGTGTGCGGTGGCTCGCAATCGTTCAACGCCGTGAACCAGCTGCGCGTGCTCGGGCGCTGGATGCGCATGCTCACCATCCCCAACCAGTCTTCCGTGGCCAAGGCTTACCAGGAGTTCGGCGACGACGACCGCATGAAGCCCTCGCCCTACTACGACCGCGTGGTGGACGTGATGGAGGAGCTGATGAAGTTCACCTTGCTCACACGCGGCATAGCGCCCTACCTCGTCGATCGCTACAGCGAACGCAAAGAAAACGCCGAAGCGCTCGAGGCGCGCATGAATTTGCGAGAAATCTAGGAGCCTGTCGGACTTTGGGCGTCGAAAGCGAGAAAGGGCCCCAGCGAGGCCAGTTTTTGCCGGATTCGCCGCCCCATAGTGGTGCTATGGGGCAAGAAGACGGTAAAAAATGGGCCGCTGCGGCGCATTCGCAGCCGACGATTCCAAAGTCCGACAGGCTCCTAGTCATAAAACACCACGCTGCGGATCGACTTGCCCTCGTGCATGAGATCGAACGCGCGGTTGATCTCGGTCAGTGGCATGGTGTGGGTGACGAAAGGGGCGAGGCGGATCTTGCCGGCCATCGCATCCTCGACCATGCCGGGCAGCTCGGAGCGGCCCTTGACGCCGCCAAAGGCCGAGCCCATCCACTTGCGGCCGGTCACGAGCTGGAACGGGCGGGTGCTGATTTCCTGCCCCGCACCGGCCACGCCGATGATCACGCTCTGGCCCCAGCCGCGGTGCGCACATTCGAGCGCCGCGCGCATCACCTGCACGTTGCCTATGCACTCGAAGCTGTGATCCACGCCCCAGCCCGTCATCTCGATGATGACCTGCTGGATGGGCTTGTCGTGATCCTTGGGGTTGACGAAATCGGTCGCGCCAAAGGTGCGCGCCAAATCGAACTTGGCCGGGTTGGTGTCCACTGCGATGATGCGCCCGGCGCCGGCGAGCTGCGCTCCGTGGATCACCGCGAGGCCTATGCCGCCCAGGCCGAACACGGCCACGCTGTCGCCGGGCTGCACCTTGGCCGTGTTCTTCACGGCGCCCAGGCCCGTGGTCACGCCGCAGCCCAGCAGGCACACCTGCTCGGGGTTGGCCTGCGGGTTGATTTTGGCGAGCGACACCTCGGCCACCACGGTGTATTCGCTGAACGTGGAGCAGCCCATGTAGTGGTAGATGGGCGCACCGTTGTAGGAAAAGCGCGTCGTGCCGTCGGGCATCAGGCCCTTGCCCTGCGTGGCGCGCACGGCCACGCACAGATTGGTCTTGCCGCTCTTGCAAAACAGGCACTCGCCGCATTCGGCGGTGTAGAGCGGAATCACGTGATCGCCCGGCTTGACGCTGGTCACGCCTTCACCCACCTCGACCACGATGCCCGCACCCTCGTGACCCAGCACGGCAGGAAACACGCCTTCAGGATCATCGCCCGAGAGCGTGAAGGCGTCGGTGTGGCACACGCCGGTATGGGTGATTTTGATCAGCACCTCGCCCTTGCGGGGCGGGGCGACGTCGATCTCTACGATTTGCAGCGGCTTGCCCGCTTCAAAGGCCACGGCGGCACGGGATTTCATGGGCATTTCTCCTCGGAGGACAGGGAGGCGCATTGTAATCAGGTTCCAAAATAATTGGGGTCAGATTCCAATTTTCGGGCGGACTCCGAAGTTCTGATTTAATTGGGGTCAGATTCCAATTTTCGGACATCCCATGGCCCGTCTTCCCCGTCTCACCTTGCCCGGTTACCCGCACCACGTGATCCAGCGCGGCAACAACCGCCAGCGCATTTTTGTCGATCGCAGCGACTTTGAGTGCATGCTCGGCTTGCTTTTCGAGTACGCGCAGAAATTCGGTGTCGAGCTCCATGCCTACGTGCTCATGGACAACCATTTCCATCTGCTGGCTACGCCCACGACCGAGCAGGCGCTGCCGTTGATGATGCAAGCCCTGGGCCGCAGTTACGTGCGCTACTTCAACCGGCGCCATGGCCGCACGGGCACGCTGTGGGAGGGCCGTTACCGTTCCACCCTGATCGAGTCGGAACGCTATTTGCTTGCCTGCATGGCGTACATAGACCTGAACCCGGTGCGCGCGGGCATGGTGGCGCAAGCTGGCGATTGGCCCTGGTCCAGCTACGCGCACTACGTGGGTTTGCGCCAGGACAGGCTGCTGACGCCGCATGCCCTTTATTGGGAGCTTGGCAACACGCCGTTTGCGCGCGAGGCAGCGTATGCCGAATTGGTGCAGGCCGGCATCAGTGCGGCGCAGCAAAGCGCGCTCACGGATGCCACGCTGCGCGGCTGGGCGCTGGGGGAGGGCGATTTTTTGGCCGAGGTGCAAAAAAAATCGCCGCGGCGCGTCGCTCGTTCCAAGGCCGGGCGCCCGGTGCGGGTTCCGACGGGTTTGCATGAAAACGGCTGAAACAGGGCTTCCAGGAAGCGTAAGTAGCTATGCTTTTGATGTGTCCCCAAATAAATGGAGGACAAAAAATTCGCCAATTAATTGGAATCTGACCCCAATTATTTTTGTTGCCGCGAATGCTGCAATGCACTAATCTTGCGGCCCTTGCTAGAAATTTGAGGAGTGCGCCATGACTTCGGCTGCCGAGGCCCAGCTTTTGCAACAACAGGGTTTGTATTCATCCGTGCACGAGCACGATGCCTGCGGCGTCGGCTTCGTGGCGCATATCAAGGGCGAAAAGAGCCATGGGCTCGTGACGCAGGCGCTCAAGATTCTGGAAAACCTCGACCACCGCGGCGCCGTGGGCGCGGACAAGCTCATGGGCGACGGTGCGGGTATCCTGATCCAGCTCCCCGACGCGCTGTACCGTGAGGAGATGGCCAAACAGGGTGTGAACCTGCCGCCCGCAGGCGAATACGGCGTGGGCATGGTTTTCCTGCCCAAGGAGCATGCCTCGCGTCTCGCGTGCGAGCAGGAAATGGAGCGCGCCATCAAGGCCGAAGGCCAGGTGTTGCTGGGTTGGCGCGACGTGCCGGTGAACCACGACATGCCCATGTCGCCCACGGTGCGCGCCAAAGAGCCGGTGCTGCGCCAGGTGTTCATCGGCCGCGGCAGCGACGTGATCGTGCAGGATGCGCTCGAGCGCAAGCTCTACGTGATCCGTAAGACCGCGAGCGCGGCCATCCAGGCGCTGGGCCTCAAGCACAGCAAAGAGTATTACGTGCCCAGCATGAGCAGCCGCACCGTGATCTACAAGGGCCTGCTGCTGGCCGACCAGGTGGGCACCTATTACCTCGACTTGCAGGACGAGCGCTGCGTCTCGGCGCTGGGCCTGGTGCACCAGCGCTTTTCCACCAACACCTTCCCCGAGTGGCCGCTCGCGCACCCGTACCGCTATGTGGCGCACAACGGCGAAATCAACACCGTCAAGGGCAACTACAACTGGATGAAGGCGCGTGAAGGCGTGATGGCTTCGCCCGTGCTCGGCCCCGACCTCAAAAAGCTCTACCCGATCAGCTTTGCCGGCCAATCCGACACCGCCACCTTCGACAACTGCCTCGAGTTGCTGACCATGGCCGGCTACCCGATCAGCCAGGCCGTGATGATGATGATCCCCGAGCCCTGGGAGCAGCACACCACCATGGACGAGCGCCGGCGCGCCTTTTACGAATACCACGCCGCGATGCTCGAGCCCTGGGACGGCCCGGCTTCCATCGTGTTCACCGACGGCCGCCAGATCGGCGCCACGCTGGACCGCAACGGTCTGCGCCCCTCGCGCTACTGCATCACCGAGGACGACCTGGTCATCATGGCATCGGAGTCGGGCGTGTTGCCCGTGCCTGAGAACAAAATCGTGCGCAAGTGGCGCTTGCAGCCCGGCAAGATGTTCATGATCGACCTCGAACAGGGCCGCATGATCGACGACGAGGAGCTCAAGGCCAACATCGTCAACACCAAGCCTTACAAGCAGTGGATCGAAAACCTGCGCATCAAGCTCGACAGCGTGGGCGGTAGCGTGTCTGCGGCGCCGCCGGCCTCCAAGGTTGCGCTGCTCGACCGCCAGCAGGCTTTTGGTTACACGCAGGAAGACCTCAAGTTCCTGCTCGCGCCCATGGCGCAAAACGGCGAAGAGGGCATTGGCTCGATGGGCAACGACAGCCCGCTGCCCGTGCTCTCCGACAAGAACAAGCCGCTCTACAACTATTTCAAGCAGTTGTTCGCGCAGGTGACGAATCCGCCGATCGACCCGATCCGCGAGGCCATCGTGATGTCGCTCGTGAGCTTCATCGGCCCCAAGCCCAACCTGCTCGACATCAACCAGGTCAACCCGCCCATGCGCCTCGAGGTCAGCCAGCCCGTGCTCGACTTCGCCGGCATGGCCAAGCTGCGCGACATCGAAAAGCACACGCAGGGCAAGTTCAAGAGCCAGGTCATAGACATCACCTACCCGCTCGATTGGGGGCGCGAGGGCGTCGAAGCCAAGCTCGCCTCGCTGTGCGCGCAGGCCGTCGATGCGATCAAGGGCGGCGCCAACATCCTCATCATCAGCGACCGTGCCATGGGCCCGACGCAGGTCGCCATTCCGGCCTTGCTCGCGCTCTCTGCGATCCATCAGCACCTGGTGCGTGAGGGCTTGCGCACCTCGGCGGGCCTGGTGGTCGAAACCGGCTCGGCGCGCGAAGTGCATCACTTTGCCGTGCTCGGCGGCTACGGCGCCGAGGCCGTGCACCCCTACCTCGCGCTCGAAACCCTGGCCGAGATGCACAAGGAGCTGCCGGGCGAGCTCTCGGCCGAAAAGGCCATCGCCAACTACATCAAGGCCGTGGGCAAGGGCTTGTCCAAGATCATGTCCAAGATGGGCGTCTCCACCTACATGAGCTATTGCGGCGCGCAGCTCTTCGAGGCCATCGGCATCAACTCCGAAACCATAGACAAATACTTCACGGGGACGGCGAGCCGCGTCGAAGGCATAGGCGTGTTCGAGATTGCCGAGGAGGCCATCCGCCTGCACAAGGCCGCCTTTTCCAACACTCCCGCGGTGGTGGACATGCTCGACGTCGGCGGCGAATACGCCTGGCGTGCGCATGGGGAAGCGCACATGTGGACGCCCGACACCATCGCCAAGCTGCAGCACAGCACGCGCGCGAACAACTTCAACACCTACAAGGAATACGCGCAGCTCGTCAACGACCAGAGCCGCCGCCACATGACGCTGCGCGGCTTGTTCGAGTTCAAGCTCGACCCGTCCAAGGCGATCCCCATCGACGAGGTCGAACCCGCAAGCGAAATCGTCAAGCGCTTTGCCACCGGCGCGATGTCGCTGGGCTCGATCAGCACCGAGGCGCATGTCACGCTGGCCATCGCCATGAACCGTATCGGCGGCAAGAGCAACACCGGCGAGGGTGGCGAAGACCCGGCGCGCTACCGCAACGAGCTCAAAGGCATCCCGATCAAGAAGGGCGATACGGTCAAGGGCATTCTCGGCGCCGAGAACGTCGAAGTCGATATTCCGCTGCAAGACGGCGACAGCCTGCGCAGCCGCATCAAGCAGGTGGCTTCGGGGCGCTTCGGCGTCACCGTGGAATACCTCACGAGCGCCGACCAGATCCAGATCAAGATGGCGCAGGGCGCCAAGCCCGGCGAGGGCGGTCAGTTGCCCGGCAGCAAGGTGAGCGACTACATCGGCAAGCTGCGCCACAGCGTGCCCGGCGTGGGCCTGATCTCGCCGCCGCCGCACCACGACATCTATTCGATCGAGGATTTGGCGCAGCTCATCCACGACCTCAAAAACGTCGCCCCGCACGCGAGCATCAGCGTCAAGCTGGTCAGCGAGACCGGCGTGGGCACGATCGCCGCAGGCGTGGCCAAGTGCAAGGCCGACCACGTGGTCATCGCCGGGCACGACGGTGGCACGGGCGCCTCGCCCTGGTCCTCGATCAAGCATGCGGGCAGCCCGTGGGAAATCGGCCTGGCCGAGACGCAGCAGACGCTGGTGCTCAACCGCTTGCGCGGGCGCATCCGCGTGCAAGTCGATGGGCAGATCAAAACCGGGCGTGACGTTGTCATAGGCGCGCTGCTCGGCGCCGACGAGTTCGGTTTTGCCACCGCGCCGCTGGTCGTCGAGGGCTGCATCATGATGCGCAAATGCCACCTCAACACCTGCCCCGTGGGTGTGGCCACGCAGGACCCGGTGCTGCGCAAAAAGTTCTCCGGCAAACCCGAGCACGTGGTCAACTACTTCTTCTTCGTTGCCGAAGAAGCGCGCCAGATCATGGCGCAGCTGGGCATTCGCACCTTCGACGAGCTCATCGGCCGTACCGACCTGCTCGACATGCGCCACGGCATCGCGCACTGGAAAGCGCGTGGCCTGGACTTCAGCCGCCTGTTCGCGCAGCCGCCCGTGGATGCGGCCGTGCTGCGCCGCCATTGCGAGGCGCAAGACCACAACATCGAGCACACGCTAGACCGCCGCCTCATAGAGCGCAGCCGCCCAGCCATCGAAAAGGGCGAGCGCGTGCAGTTCATCGAAGCCGTGCGCAACGTCAACCGCAGCGTGGGCGCCATGCTCTCGGGCGCCGTCACGCGCGTGCACCCCGAGGGCCTGCCCGACGACACCATCCGCATCCAGCTCGAGGGCACGGGTGGCCAGTCCTTCGGCGCCTTCCTTACGAACGGCATCACGCTATACCTGATCGGCGACGCCAACGACTACACCGGCAAGGGCCTCTCGGGTGGGCGCGTGGTCGTGCGCCCGAGCCTGGACTTCCGCGGCGAGGCCACGCGCAACATCATCGTCGGCAACACCGTGCTCTACGGCGCCACGAGTGGCGAGGCTTTCTTCAGCGGTGTCGCGGGCGAGCGCTTTGCCGTGCGCCTGTCGGGTGCCACCGCCGTGGTCGAGGGCACGGGCGACCATGGCTGCGAATACATGACCGGAGGCACCGTCGTGGTGCTCGGCAAGACGGGGCGCAACTTCGCGGCCGGCATGAGCGGTGGCGTGGCCTACGTCTATGACGAAGATGGCCAGTTCGCGAGCCGCTGCAACCTGTCCATGGTCACGCTCGAGCGCGTGCTGCCCAGCGAGGAACAGCTCGCGACCATGCCGCGCGCGATCTGGCATCGCGGCCAGACCGACGAGGCACAGCTCAAAAAGCTGCTCGAAGAGCACAACCGCTGGACCGGCAGCAAGCGCGCACGCGAACTGCTCGACCATTGGGCCGCTGCGCGCAGCAAGTTCGTCAAGGTCTTCCCGACCGAATATCGCCGTGCGCTGGCCGAAATTTATGAGCGAAAAGCGTTCGAAGAGACCGCCAAGCAAGCGCAAGCAGCTATTAAAAAGGAAGCGGTGAGCGCCAAGTGATCGCAACCGGCCCCGCGTCGGGGTCGGTTCGCACCTCACCCTCTGCACAAGGACACCACCATGGGAAAAATCACTGGCTTCATGGAATATGAGCGGCTCGAAGAAGGCTATCGCCCCGTTGCCGAACGCTTGAAGAATTACCGCGAATTCGTCATTGGCCTCAATGAAGAAGAGGCCAAGGTGCAAGGCGCGCGCTGCATGGACTGCGGCACGCCGTTTTGCAACAACGGCTGCCCGGTCAACAATCTGATCCCCGATTTCAACGACCTGGTCTATCGCGGCCAGTGGCAGCGTGCGATCGAGGTGCTGCACAGCACCAACAACTTCCCTGAATTCACTGGCCGTATCTGCCCTGCGCCCTGCGAAGCCGCGTGCGTGCTCAACATCAACGACGACCCCGTGGGCATCAAGAGCATAGAGCACGCCATCATCGACCGCGCTTGGGCCGAGGGCTGGGTGCAGCCGCAGCCGCCCGCGCGCAAGACCGGGAAAAAAGTCGCCGTGGTCGGCTCCGGCCCCTCGGGTCTGGCCGCCGCGCAGCAGCTCGCGCGCGCCGGTCACGATGTCACCCTGTTCGAAAAGAACGACCGCGTCGGTGGCCTGCTGCGCTACGGCATCCCCGACTTCAAGCTCGAAAAATCGCACATCGACCGCCGTGTGCAGCAGATGCAGGCCGAGGGCGTACAAGTGCGCACGGGCGTGTTCGTGGGTGCGCCCAAGGACGGGCTGGGCAAGGGCGCCAAAATCCTCAATTGCGCCAAAGAAACGGTGACACCCGAGCAGCTGCGCCAAGACTTCGACGCCATCTTGCTTGCCGGCGGTGCCGAGCAGTCGCGCGACCTGCCCGTGCCGGGGCGCGAGCTCGACGGCATTCACTTCGCGATGGAGTTTTTGCCGCAGCAAAACAAAGTCAACGCGGGCGACAAGCTCAAACACCAGATCCGCGCCGACGGCAAGCACGTGATCGTGATCGGCGGCGGCGACACCGGCAGCGACTGCGTGGGCACGAGCAACCGCCACGGCGCAGCCAGCGTGACGCAGTTCGAACTCCTGCCCATGCCGCCCGAGCAAGAAAACAAACCCCTGGTCTGGCCCTATTGGCCGATCAAGCTGCGCACCAGCTCCAGCCACGAAGAAGGCTGTACGCGCGAATTCGCCATCGCCACCAAGGAATTCCTCGGTGAAAAAGGCAAAGTGACGGGCGTCAAGACCGTGCATGTCGAGTGGAAAGACGGCAAGATGGTCGAAGTGCCCGGCAGCGAAAAGGTCTATCCCGCAGACCTCGTGCTGCTCGCCATGGGCTTTCTGGGCCCCGTGTCTGCGGTGCTAGACGCCTTCGGCATCGAAAAAGACGCCCGCGGCAACGCCAAGGCCACGACCGACGAGCAAGGCGGCTATGCGACCAACGTCCCCAAGGTGTTCGCCGCGGGCGACATGCGGCGGGGGCAGAGTTTGGTGGTGTGGGCGATTCGTGAAGGCCGTCAGGCCGCACGCGCCATCGATGCCTACCTGATGGGGTCGAGCGACTTGCCGCGTTGATACGGTAGGGCTCGGCCTTCACAAATCGCCCATTCGGGCGTGATGGGAAGTCGCAGGCTCGCCGCCTGCGACGCGCGAAGGCCGACACATCACTTCAGGGCGGCCTCAGGATCACAGATGTCAGCGTCTCCAGCCCTCAAAAAATCGAGGCATCTCTATCAGGAGCCTGCCTCTTTCTGGTGCCGGAAGGCCAGAACATACACCGCATCGTCGGCCGGTTCGTGGCGGTACAGAGCCACATAGCCGGAGTCCCCGAAGGCAATCACCAACTCGCGCAGTTCCGGTATTTCGGGGAAAGGCCGGCCAATGTCGGGGGCTGTCTCCAGCAGCAGGAATTGCCGCTCGATGGCCTGGCCGGCCCGCCTGGCGGCTTCCGGTGCCTTGACGGCCAAGAACCGCCGACATCGTTCCAAACCGTCAGCCGCGCCTTCGGTGACGATTACTTGTGGCACCCAGTCACCGCCGTTTCGTCATTGGTGCCCCAGGTGTTCAACCAGGCGCGAACTTCCTGGCCGGTCAGGTGGCGGCCGGTTTCCTTGTAGGCAGCCCAGGACGCCAAGGCTTCCTGCTTGAAGTTCTCGCGAGCTTCCTCCCGCTCGACGTATTGCTGGATGGCTTCGAGCATGATCCAGTGCGGTGAGCGGCGGCGCTGACTGGCGAGATTTTGGACGCGGCTTTTCAGCGCATCGTCGATCTTGAGCGAAGTTGCCATCGCTGTTTTCCTGTAGCTTGGTGATACTTGGTGATAACTTATCCCTTCCAGCCTTGTCCGTCAAGCGATAGTCTTATCCAACGAGGCATGAGCCCGAAGCCCACCTCGTGATTCCAAGGAAGAATGAGCCTGAGGGCAAGCTCGGCTGGAGCGGCCGAAGCGGCTACCATTCACTGGTTCACAACCAGCGGTGTTGCACTTCGAATTTGAAACCGCCCGGCCAATCTGGACAAGGCACGCGGCTTCAACGACAACGACAACCCCGCAACCCCTACGGCCGCTCGCCCCCCGCCGGCGCCGGCAAACCCCCTCGCATAGAATTTGCGCCCCGAAGCTCATGGGCGCTTGGCGTCCGTTCCAGGTCTATCCTCCATGAACGTTCCGATTGCGCTGACGCAGTTGCAGGCGCAGGCCGATGAGGCCGTGCGCTTGCGTGAAATCCCTTACAACTACACCTCGTTTTCCGACCGCGAGATCGTGATCCGGCTGCTGGGCGCGCAAGCCTGGGGCTTGCTCGACCAGTTGCGCAAGGAGCGGCGCACGGGCCGCTCGGCGCGCATGCTCTACGAGGTGCTGGGCGACATCTGGGTGGTGCAGCGCAATCCTTACTTGCAGGACGACCTGATGGACAACCCGGCGCGGCGCAAGCTGCTCGTGGATGCGCTGCGGCATCGGCTCGCCGAGGTGGAAAAGCGCCGCACGCCGGGCGAGGACACCGAGCGCGATCGCATGGTGGGCGAGCTCGTGCAGGCGGCGGCGCAGGCCGTGGTGCGTTTTGATGCGCAGCTTGTGCAGGCGGTGCAACTGCGCCGCAAGGTGCTGCGCACGCTGGGGCGCTGCACGGCGCGCGACAACATCAAGTTCGACGGCCTCTCGCGCGTGAGCCACGTGACCGACGCGACCGACTGGCGTGTCGAGTACCCGTTCGTCGTGCTCACGCCCGACACCGAGGCCGAGATGGCCGCGCTGGTGCAAGGCTGCATCGAACTGGGCCTGACCATCATTCCGCGCGGTGGCGGCACGGGCTATACGGGCGGCGCGGTGCCACTCACGCCGCTGAGCGCGGTGATCAATACGGAAAAGCTCGAGGCCATGTCGGGCGTGGAGATGCTGCGCCTGCCCGGCCTGGAGCGCGAAGTGCCCACGGTGTGGACCGAGGCCGGCGTGGTCACGCAGCGCGTGGCCGATCTGGCGGAGCGTGCGGGGCTGGTGTTTGCGGTCGATCCGACCAGCGCCGAGGCTTCGTGCATCGGCGGCAACATCGCGATGAACGCGGGTGGCAAGAAGGCCGTGCTGTGGGGCACGGCGCTCGACAATTTGGTGAGCTGGCGCATGGTGACGCCGCAGGCGCAGTGGCTCGAGGTCACGCGCATCGGCCACAACCTGGGCAAGATCCACGACGTGGACGTGGCGCGCTTCGAGCTGCGTTATTTCGCGGCCGACGGCAAGACGCCCGTGCGCACCGAGCAGCTCGAAATCCCCGGTGCGGTGTTCCGCAAAGAGGGGCTGGGCAAGGACGTGACGGACAAGTTCCTCGCCGGTCTGCCCGGGGTGCAGAAAGAGGGCTGCGACGGGCTGATCACGAGCGCGCGCTGGGTGCTGCACCGCATGCCGGCGCACACGCGCACGGTGTGTCTGGAGTTTTTCGGCAACGCGCGCGACGCCGTGCCCAGCATCGTCGAGATCAAGGACTTCATGTTCGCCGAGCAAAAACGCTCGGGCGTGGTGCTCGCGGGGCTGGAGCACCTTGACGACCGGTATCTGAAAGCCGTGGGCTACGCCACCAAGAGCAAAAAGCACGGCGGGCGACTGCCCAAGATGGTGCTGTTCGGCGACATCGCGGGTGACGACCCGGACGCCGTGGCACGCGCCACCAGCGAGGTCGTGCGCATCGCCAACTCGCGCTCGGGCGAGGGTTTCATCGCCGTGAGCCCCGAGGCGCGCAAGAAGTTCTGGCTGGACCGCAAGCGCACGGCCGCAATCAGCCGCCACACCAACGCCTTCAAGATCAACGAGGACGTGGTGATTCCGCTGCCGCGCATGGCCGAATACACCGACGGCATAGAGCGCATCAACATCGAGCTGTCGCTGCGCAACAAGATCAAGCTGTGCGACGAACTCCAGGCCTTTTTCGCGCGCGGCGACCTGCCGCTGGGCCGCAGCGACGAGGCCGGCGAGATCCCGCCGGCCGAGCTGCTCGAAGACCGCGTGGCGCAGGCGCTGGCACTGATCGCCGAGGTGCGCGCACAGTGGGCGCAGTGGCTGCATGACCTCGATGCCTTGTTTCCGCAGTTGCAAGACCACAGCCTGCGTGCGAGCTGGAAAAGGCAGCTGCGCGCGCCGCTGCGCGCGATTTTCACGGGCGCGGCGTTCCAGCCCATTCTCGACGAGGTCGAGGCCATCCACCGGCGCGTGCTCAAGGGCCGCGTGTGGGTGGCGCTGCACATGCACGCGGGTGACGGCAACGTGCACACCAACATCCCCGTGAACAGCGACGACTACGAAATGCTGCAGACCGCGCACGAGGCCGTGGCGCGCATCATGCGGCTCGCGCGCAGGCTGGGCGGCGTGATTTCGGGCGAGCACGGCATAGGCATCACCAAGATCGAGTTCCTGACCGACGAGGAGCTGCGTCCGTTTGCCGCATACAAGCAAAAAGTCGATCCCGAGGGGCATTTCAACCGCGGCAAGCTGCTACGTAATCAGGAGCTGCTTACGCAGGATGGACGGGCGCTAGGTGCCGATTTGGCTCAAAATTCTGCG
Organism: Extensimonas vulgaris; assembly: GCF_003337425.1. GTDB lineage: Bacteria > Pseudomonadota > Gammaproteobacteria > Burkholderiales > Burkholderiaceae_C > Extensimonas > Extensimonas vulgaris. The sequence continues at coordinate 225,076 of NZ_QPJU01000001.1, read as the reverse complement.
CAAAATCCGGCGCCTGGCGCGGTGCTGCACTCCGACCTGACCAACGCCTACACGCCGAGCTTCGGCCTCATGGGCTACGAGTCGCTGATCATGCAGCAAAGCGACATCGGCGCGATCGCCGACAGCGTCAAGGACTGCCTGCGCTGCGGCAAGTGCAAGCCCGTGTGCTCCACGCATGTGCCGCGCGCCAATTTGCTGTACAGCCCGCGCAACAAGATCCTCGCGACCTCGCTGCTGATCGAGGCCTTTTTGTACGAGGAGCAGACGCGCCGCGGCATCTCGATCAAGCACTGGCAGGAGTTCGAGGACGTGGCCGACCACTGCACGGTGTGCCACAAGTGCCTGGCGCCGTGTCCGGTGAAGATCGACTTCGGCGACGTCACCATGAACATGCGCAACCTGCTGCGCAAGATGGGGCAAAAAAGCTGGCGCCCCGGCAACGCGCTGGCCATGGCCATGCTCAACGCCACCAGCCCCGACACGATCAAACTGCTGCGCACTGTGATGGTGAACTGGGGCTTCAAGGCGCAGCGCCTGGCCGTCGATGCGCTGCGCAGCCTGGGGCGCAAGCAGACCGCGCGCCCGCCCGCCACCGTGGGGCCAGCGCCGCTGCGCGAGCAGGTGATCCACTTCGTGAACAAGAAGCTGCCCGGTAATCTGCCCACGAAGACGGCGCGCGCGCTGCTCGACATCGAGGACAAGAACTACGTCCCCATCATCCGCGACCCGGCCAGCACCACGGTGGAGAGCGAGGCAGTGTTTTACTTCCCCGGCTGCGGCTCCGAGCGCCTGTTCAGCCAGGTGGGCCTGGCCACGCAGGCCATGCTGTGGCACGCGGGCGTGCAGACCGTGCTGCCGCCCGGCTACTTGTGTTGCGGCTACCCGCAGCGCGGCAGCGGCCAGTTCGATCGCGCCGAGAAGATGATCACCGACAACCGCGTGCTGTTCCACCGCGTGGCCAACACGCTCAACTACCTCGACATCAAAACCGTGGTCGTGAGTTGCGGCACCTGCTACGACCAGCTGCAGGGCTACCAGTTCGACAAAATCTTCCCCGGCTGCCGCATCATCGACATCCACGAATTCCTGCTCGAAAAAGGCATCACGCTGCCGGGCGGCAACGCCTACCTCTACCACGAGCCCTGCCACAACCCCATGAAACAGCAGGATTCGCTCAAGACCGTCAAGGCGCTGCTCGGCGAAGATGTGCTCAAGAGCGAGCGCTGCTGCGGCGAATCGGGCACGCTGGGCGTGACGCGCCCCGACGTGGCCACGCAGGTGCGCTTTCGCAAGCAGGAAGAAATCCAAAAGGGTGAGGCCCAGTTGCGTGCGCGCATGCAGGAGTCTGGCGTCGGGGCTGGCGCCGTCGCCCAGAGCGGCAACCTCAAAATCCTCACGAGCTGCCCGAGCTGCCTGCAGGGCCTGAGCCGCTACCAGGACGACCTGCAAAACGGCTTGCTCGAGGCGGACTACATCGTGATCGAAATGGCGCGCGCCATCCTCGGTGAAAATTGGCTGCCCGAGTACGTGGAGCGTGCGAACCAGGGCGGGATAGAGCGGGTGCTGGTATGAGCGCGGCGATAGGTACAGAGTCCACGCCCCGTGCCGCGCCGGCGGCCTGCGCCTTGTGCGCAGGGGAGGGCGGGGCGCTCGTCTGGCGCGGCGCGCAGCTGCGCGTGATCCGCGCCGACGAGGCGGGTTTTCCGGCCTTTTACCGCGTGGTCTGGAATGCGCACCTGGCCGAGTTCACCGACCTTGTACCCGCGCAGCGTTCGCACTGTATGCAGGCCGTGGCCCTGGTCGAAGAAGCCTTGCGCGCGCACCTTGCGCCCACCAAGGTCAACCTGGCCGCGCTGGGCAACCAGGTGCCGCACCTGCACTGGCACGTGATCGCGCGCTTTGCTTGGGACAGCCATTTCCCCGGCCCCGTCTGGGCGCAGCCGCTGCGTGCGCGCGCGCCCGAGCACGAAGCCGCGCTGCTGGCACGGCGCGCTGCGCTCGAGCAGGACATGGCGGCGCGGCTGGCGCAGTGCCTCGATGGGGCGTGATGCAAGGTGGCGCCGCGCGCACCATCATGGCCGCATCGAAATCGATAGCTGTCCGCGCTTGATACAAGGGCGCCAAGCCCCATTTTTGCAACGAATTGTCGCTATGCCCTGCGCCAATGCAGGGTTGTCGCTGTACGCGGCGCAGCAGAGCGCCTAACATGCCCGCCCCATGAGCACTACCCATTTTGGATTCGAACCGGTCGAGGAGCAGGAGAAGGCGCGCCGCGTGCGTGGCGTGTTCGACTCGGTCGCGCCGCGCTACGACCTCATGAACGACCTCATGTCCGCAGGCCTGCACCGCGCCTGGAAGGCCTACACCGTGATGGTGGCCAACCCGCGTCCCGGCCAGCAGGTGCTGGACATCGCGGGCGGCACGGGCGACCTGGCGCTGGCGTTTGCCAAAAAGGTGGGGCCCACGGGCCGCGTGGTGCACACCGACATCAATGAAGCCATGCTGCGCACTGGGCGCGACCGCCTGCTCGACGCCGGCGTGGTGCTGCCCACGCTGGTCTGCGACGCCGAGCAGCTGCCCTTTGCCGACGCGCAGTTCGACCTCGTGAGCGTGGCCTTCGGCCTGCGCAACATGACGCACAAAGAGCGCGCCCTGGCCGAGATGTGCCGCGTGCTCAAGCCGCGCGGCAAGCTGCTGGTGCTGGAGTTTTCCAAAGTGGCGCAGCCGCTCGAAAAGCTCTATGACTGGTATTCGTTCCAGGTGCTGCCGCGCCTGGGCAAATGGGTGGCGGGCGACGAAGCGAGCTACCGCTACCTGGCCGAGTCCATCCGCATGCACCCGGGGCAGGAGGAGCTCAAAGCCCTGATGCAACAAAATGGCTTTGGCCATGTGGACTATCACAACCTCACGGGCGGCATCGTGGCTTTGCATGTTGGAATCAAGTGTTGAGCCTTTGATCAATGAAACGATGGAGACGACGAACATGAAACGATGGTCCTGGATTCTGGTGCTGGCCCTGGTTGCCGCACATGCCAACGCCGATGCCGCACGTCTGGGCGGCGGGCGTTCAGTGGGCAAACAATCGAGCAACGTCACGCAGCGCTACGCCGCACCGCAAAGCCCCGGTCAGGCCGTACCAGCAAAACCAGCTGTGGCGCCCAATGCCGCGCCGAATGGCGCTCCGACACCGGCCCCCGCTGCACCCAAGAAGCCCTGGGGCGCGATGCTCGGCGGCCTCGCGGCGGGCCTGGGCCTTGCCTGGCTCGCGCATTCGCTCGGCCTTGGGGCCGAGATGGGGCAGTTTTTGCTGATCGCGCTGCTCGTGCTCGTGGCCTTCTTCGTGCTGCGCATGCTCCTGCGCCCGCGCCCTGCGGCCAATGCGTCGCGCTGGGCTTTGCAGGGCGCGGGTTCGCCCGCGGATGCGCAGGCGCCGGCGCAATACAACCCCGCCAAGGTCGGCAACGACGCCTCGGCGCGCCCCTGGGAGCGCAGCGGCACGGCATTCGAGGCGGCGAATGCACCCCAGGCTGCGCAAGCCTCGGGCGTGGTCATAGGCTCGGCGCTTTCCGGTTCGCAGAACTGGGGCATTCCCGAGGGCTTCGACGTGGCGGGGTTTCTGGCTGCGGCCAAGCGCAACTTCACCACCCTGCAGGCTGCCTGGGATCGCGCCGACATCGCCACGCTGCGCTCCATGATGACCGACGAAATGCTCGCCGAAATCCGCGCCCAGCTCGCTGAGCGCGAGGCGCATCGCGGCAGCCTGCCCAACCAGACCGACGTGCTCATGCTCGAGGCGCAGCTGCTGGGCATCGAAGACCTCGGTGACGGCTACATGGCCAGCGTGGAGTTCTCGGGCATGATCCGCGAAGAGCCCTCGGCCGGCCCCAGCCCGTTCCGCGAGGTCTGGAACATGACCAAGCCCAAGTCGGGCGCTACCGGCTGGCTGGTTGCGGGAGTGCAGGCGCTGCAGTAATACTTGCCGCAGCTTTCCTGCGCTGCAGCGCGGCCATAATCGCCCGCCATGGCAATACCTTCTCCATTCTCTTTGCTCGACAGCTTGTTCGAGCGTTTCGCCGCCGGGCCGCAGGCGCCGCAGTGGCTGGTGCATGAGGTGCAGCACCGCGTGGTGCTGCTGCTCAACCACGTGCTGATGCAGGAGCCCGAGGCCATGGAGCGCCTCGTGCGCCAGCGCGGGCGCGTGGCGCAGCTGCGCTGGCGTGCGTATGTGCTCGCGCTCGGTGTCACGCCCGCGGGCCTGCTCGACCTCGCGCCCGCCGCGGCCGTGCCTGATCTGCACCTCGAAATCACCGAATCTTCGCCGCTCGTGCTCGCGCAGACGGCGCTGCGCGGCGACAAGCCGCCGCTGCGCATCGAGGGCGACGTGCAGCTCGCGGCCGAGATCAACTGGCTCGTCGATCACGTGCGCTGGGACTTGGAGGAAGACCTCGCGCGCCTCATCGGCGACGCGCCCGCGCATGTGGTCGGCGATGTCGCGCGCCGCGCGGCGCAGGCGCTGCGGCAGTTCGCGGCGGCGCGCAGCGCGCCGGCAGCCGCGTCTTCGCTCACCAACCCATGAAACATTGGGCGCGCGGTGCGACCATCGTCTGGGTGGTGTGGCGCAATGGCCTCGACCAGCTATTGCTCGATGGCCTGCAAAAGCCCGGGCTGCGCTGGCTCGCGCGAGCGCTGACGCTGGGGCGGCGGCTGCACAAGCCGCGCGGCCAGCGCCTGCGCGAAGCGCTCGAGCAATTGGGGCCGATCTTCGTCAAGTTCGGCCAGGTGCTCTCGACGCGGCGCGACCTGCTGCCGCCCGACATCGCCGACGAACTCGCGCTCTTGCAGGATCGGGTGCCGCCGTTCGCGGCCGACGTCGCCGTGGCGACCATAGAGCGCGCCTTTCGCCGCCCCATCGCCGAGGTGTTCGAGCATTTCGAACGCGTGCCTGTGGCGAGCGCTTCGATCGCGCAGGTGCACTTCGCCACGCTGCGCGACCGCACGGGCCAGCAGCGCGAAGTGGCCGTGAAGGTGCTGCGCCCAGGCATGCTGCCGGTGATCGAAAAAGACCTGAGCCTGATGCGCATGATGGCCAGCTGGGTCGAGCGCCTGTCGGCCGACGGTCGGCGCCTCAAGCCACGCGAGGTGGTGGCCGAATTCGACAACTACCTGCACGACGAGCTCGACCTCGTGCGCGAGGCCGCCAACGCCGCGCAGCTGCGGCGCAACATGGCCGGGCTGGACCTGGTATTGATCCCGGAGATTTTCTGGGACTACTGCCACCCCGAGGTGATGGTGATGCAGCGCATGGACGGCGTGCCCATCAGCCAGGTCGAGCGCCTGCGTGCGGCGGGGGTCGATATCCCCAAATTGGCGCGCGACGGCGTGACGATCTTCTTCACGCAGGTGTTCCGCGACGGCTTTTTCCACGCCGACATGCACCCCGGCAACATCCAGGTCAGCCTCGATCCGGTGAGCTTTGGGCGCTACATTTCGCTCGACTTTGGCATCGTCGGCACGCTCACCGAGTTCGACAAGGAATACCTCGCGCAAAACTTCACGGCCTTTTTCCGGCGCGACTACAAGCGCGTGGCCGAGCTGCACATCGAAAGCGGCTGGGTGCCGCCCGAGACGCGCGTGAACGAGCTCGAGGCGGCGATCCGCACCGTGTGCGAGCCGTACTTCGACCGCCCGCTCAAGGAAATCTCGCTCGGCATGGTGCTGATGCGCCTGTTCCAGACCTCGCGGCGCTTCAACGTCGAAATCCAGCCGCAGCTCGTGCTGCTGCAAAAAACCCTGCTCAACATCGAGGGCCTGGGGCGCCAGCTCGACCCCGACCTCGACTTGTGGAGCACGGCCAAGCCCTTCCTCGAAAAATGGATGCTCGAGCAGATGGGCCCGCAGCGCCTGTGGCGCGAGCTGCGCGCGCAGGCACCGCACTACGCACAGATGCTGCCCGAGCTGCCGCTGCTGCTGCACCAATACCTGCGCCAGCGCCGCACCGAACCAGCGCCCTTGATGCGCGAACTACTCGAAGCGCAAAAACGCACGAATCGCTTGCTGCAAAGCCTGATCTACGGCGGGCTCGGCTTCGTGCTGGGTTTGCTGGTGATGCAGTGGCTGGTGCGGCTGCGGCTGTTTTGAGTCGGGTGCGGCGGCAGCCATTGCACGGATATTGCGCGGATATTGCAAAAAGCCCTCCCGCCTATAATTGAGGGCTTTGCATACCACTTCCTTCGATCTCACACTATGCCTATCTACGCCTACAAATGCGGCACTTGTGGCCATACCCAGGACGTGCTGCAAAAAATCTCCGATGCGCCGCTCACCGTCTGCCCGGAATGCGGCGCGGCAACTTTTGCCAAGCAGGTCACCGCGGCGGGCTTTCAGCTCAAGGGCTCGGGCTGGTATGTGACCGACTTCCGCGACAGCGGCAAGAGCGCGGGCAAATCTGCGCCGGCGAGCGAGCCCGCTGCCGAGGGCGCGACTTGCGCAGCGGCCGCGTCCGGCAAAGACGGCGCTGCTGCCTGCGCAGCTTGCGCCGAGCCAGCCACTACAGCGCCGCAAGCCTGAAGACCTGCGCATGGCTGCCTTGCGCAAATGGTTTTTGACCGGCCTGCTCGTGATCGTGCCCGCTGCGATCACGCTGGCCGTGCTGCATTGGATCGTCGGCACGCTCGACCAGACGCTGCTGATCCTGCCCGAGGCCTGGCAGCCCGACCGTCTGCTGGGGCGGCACATTCCGGGCTTTGGCGTGTTGCTCACGCTGCTGATTTTGCTGCTCGTCGGCGCCGCGGCAAGCAACTTTGCCGGGCGCAAGCTGGTGCAGTGGGGCGACGCCATCGTGAGCCGCATCCCCGTGGTGCGCTCCATCTATTCGAGCGTCAAGCAGGTGTCGGACACGGTGTTTTCCGAAAGCGGCAATGCCTTTCGTACCGCGGCGCTCGTGCAGTGGCCGCGCGAAGGCGTGTGGACGCTGGCCTTCATCACCGGCGCGCCCGGTGGCGAGGTCGCGGCTTATCTGCGCGACGAGTATGTGAGCGTCTATGTGCCCACCACGCCCAACCCCACGGGCGGCTACTTCGTGATGGTGCGCAAGAGCGAGTGCATAGAGCTCGAGATGGGCATAGACGTGGCACTCAAATACATCATCTCGATGGGCGTGGTCGCCCCACCGGCCGATCCTGCGCTGGAGTCCGCCCACTGACACCGTCTGTTCCGCGCGTCCTCCAATTCCTTTCCTTCTTTTCATTTGTTCATGCGCCCGCAGCGGCGCCGGAAGTTTTGCCATGGCCATGCGTTCCCATTATTGCGGTCTCGTGACCGAAGCCCTGCTGGGCCAAACCGTCACCCTGTGCGGCTGGGTGAACCGCCGCCGTGACCATGGCGGCGTGATCTTCATCGACCTGCGCGACCGCGAAGGCACGGTGCAGGTGGTGTGCGACCCCGATCGCCCCGAGATGTTCCACACCGCCGAAGAAGTGCGCAACGAGTATTGCGTGCAGGTCACGGGTCTGGTGCGCGCGCGCCCGGCCGGCACCACGAACGACAAGCTCAAGAGCGGCCAGATCGAGGTGCTGTGCCATGAGCTCAAGGTGCTCAACCCCTCGGTCACGCCGCCGTTCCAACTCGACGAGGAAAACCTCTCCGAGACCACGCGGCTCACGCACCGCGTGCTCGACCTGCGCCGCCCCTACATGCAGCACAACCTGATGCTGCGTTACCGCGTCGCGATGGAGGTGCGCAAGTTCCTCGATGCGAACGGCTTCATCGACATCGAAACGCCCATGCTCACCAAGAGCACGCCCGAAGGCGCACGCGACTACCTCGTGCCCAGCCGCGTGCATCCGGGCATGTTTTTCGCGTTGCCGCAGTCGCCACAGCTCTTCAAGCAGTTGCTGATGGTGGCGGGCTTCGACCGGTATTACCAGATCACCAAGTGCTTTCGCGACGAAGACTTGCGCGCCGACCGCCAGCCCGAATTCACGCAGATCGACATCGAAACCTCGTTCATGGACGAGCAGGACATCCGTGCGCTGTTCGAGCACATGGTGCGCACGGTGTTCCAGAACACGCTGGGCATAGACCTGGGGAGCTTTCCGGTCATGAGCTACCAGGAGGCGGCGCGGCGCTTTGGCTCGGACAAGCCCGATCTGCGTGTGCGGCTCGAGTTCACCGAGCTCACCGACGTGATGAAAGAAGTCGATTTCAAGGTCTTCAGTGCCGCGGCGAACATGCCCGGCGGCCGCGTCGTGGCCTTGCGCGTGCCCGGCGGCGCCGAAATCAGCCGCAGCGAGATCGACGGCTACACCGAATTCGTCAAGATTTACGGCGCCAAGGGCTTGGCCTGGATCAAGGTCAACGAAGTCGCCAAGGGGCGCGACGGCCTGCAGTCGCCCATCGTCAAGAACCTGCACGATGCAGCGCTCGATGCCATTCTTGCGCGCAGCGGGGCGCAGGACGGCGATTTGATCTTCTTCGGCGCCGACAAGGAAAAGGTGGTCAACGACGCCATCGGCGCGCTGCGCATCAAGATCGGCCACAGCGAGTTCGGCAAGAAAAAGGGCCTGTTCGAAGACCGCTGGGCGCCGCTGTGGGTGGTGGACTTTCCGATGTTCGAGTTCGACGAGGACGAGCAGCGCTGGAATGCCGTGCACCACCCGTTCACGGCGCCCAAGGACGGGCATGAAGACTGGATGGTGAGCGCGCCCGAAAAATGCCTCTCCAAGGCCTACGACATGGTGCTCAACGGCTGGGAGCTCGGCGGCGGCTCGGTACGTATCCACCGCGCCGACGTGCAGCAAAAAGTGTTCGATGCGCTCAAGATCTCGCCCGAAGAAGCGCAGCTCAAGTTCGGCTTCTTGCTCGATGCGCTGCAGTACGGCGCGCCGCCGCACGGCGGCCTGGCCTTCGGGCTCGACCGCATGATCACGCTGATGACCGGCGCCGAGTCGATCCGCGACGTGATCGCCTTCCCCAAAACCCAGCGCGCCCAGTGTCTGCTGACCCACGCGCCCTCGCCCGTCGATGAAAAACAGCTGCGCGAGTTGCACATCCGCCTGCGCAGCGTCGAGGCGCCCAAAGCGGCTTGAGCGCCTCGTGCGTCGGCGGCATGGGTAGATTCAGAGCGAATGGCTAAAATGGCCATTCACCCGCTGGAGATCGCCATGCACGTCACCGCCACCGAAGCCAAGAACCGCTTTGGCCAGATTTGCGCCCAGGCCAAGCGCGCACCCGTGTTCGTGGAAAAGGGCGGGCGCGTCGATTCGGTCATTCTCTCGGCCGAGCAGTACGAGGCGCTCAAGGCTGCGGCGCCGCCCAAATCCCTGGCGCAGCGGCGCCAGGAGTTCAACGAAACTTATAAAGAGTGGATTGCCGCGCAGCATCGGCATTTCGAGGAGCATGGCCTCTGGTGCGAGGGCTTCGTCGCCTGGCAAGACCAAGCTTGAGAGGCTGAGAGTCTTTCGTCCATGGCCGCCTTGCACACCAAAACACCCCTGCTTGTCGTTGCAAATGCTCGCCATAGCCCGAGCTATGGCTGCGCTTTGCGCCTCGATCGGTGGCGCTTTGATGCGTCTTTCGGCCGCGGCCGAAAAATTCTCAGCCTCTGAGTCCGGCCCTGAGCATGGCGCAGTTCGATGTCTATGTGAATCCCAATCCGGCTTCGCGCCCCGCAGTGCCTTTCGTGCTCGATGTGCAAAGTGGTTTGATCGACAGCCTGCCGACGCGCTTGGTGATGCCCTTGTCGCGTGTGGGTGCGGGGCTGGCAAAGTTGCCTACCAATTTGTGTCCGGTGCTTGAAGTCGAGGGCGAGGCGCTGACGCTGATGCCGCATCTGGCGGCTCCCGTGTCGGCGCGTCTGCTGCGCAAGCCCGTAATTTCACTGTCGCACAGCGCCAGTGCGGTAAGCGCTGCAATGGATGCCGTACTCAGTGGTGTCTGATCCACGCCCTTACAAAATCCCCGAGTCCGTGCTCGTGGTGATCCACACGCCGGCGCTCGAGGTGCTCTTGCTGCGGCGCGCCGACGCCGAGCAGTTCTGGCAGTCGGTCACGGGCAGCAAAGACCATCCGCACGAGAGTTTTTACGATACCGCCGTGCGCGAGGTGCGCGAAGAGACGGGCATGGACGCGCTCGCGCCCGGCTTTGTGCTGCGCGATTGGCAACTCGAGAACGTCTATCCGATCTATCCGCAATGGCAGCACCGCTATGCGCCCGGTGTGTGGCGCAACACCGAACGCGTCTTCAGCCTGCAGGTGCCCGCAGGCACGCCTGTGGTATTGAATCCGCGCGAGCACACCGCATTTGCGTGGTTGCCTTGGCGCAAGGCTGCCGAGCGCTGCTTTTCCTCGTCGAATGCCGAAGCAATCCTGATGCTGCCGCGCTTTGTCGGTCGGCCGTCGTGATTGCTATATTTTATGTGGCAAAAATACCATTGCCGAATCGCCCGCAAATGCTGATCCATCAAGCGCTGGAAGCTCTGTTTTTTGATACATAAATTCCAAAATCACGGGCAGCGATGCACAAACACAGCCACGACAGCGACCGCATCCTGCGCGTCGCCACCTACAACATCCACAAGGGCGTGCAGGGCTTGGGCCCGGCGCGGCGGCTCGAAATCCACAACCTCGGGCAGGCGGTGCAGCAGCTCGACGCCGACCTCGTCTTTTTGCAGGAAGTGCGCAAACTTCACCGGCGCTATGCGCAGCATTTTCCGCACTGGCCCGAATTGCCGCAGGCCGATTTTCTCGCGCCCGAGGGCTACCACGCGGTGTACCGCACCAACGCCATCACGCGCCACGGCGAGCACGGCAATGCGCTGCTTTCGCGCTGGCCCGTGCTCGGCCACCAGCACCAGGACATTTCCGACCACCGTTTCGAGCAGCGCGGGCTCTTGCACGTCGAGGTAGAGGTGCATGGGCGGCGGTTGCACGCCATCGTGGTGCACCTGGGCCTGATCCCGGGCAGCCGCATCCGCCAGACGCAGCAATTGCAGGAATTCATCACGCGCGAGGTGCCCGCGGGCGATCCGCTGGTGGTGGCGGGGGATTTCAATGACTGGGGCGTGCAGACCAGGCACATGCTCGCCGAGTTTGGCCTGATCGAGCTCGACGCGCCGCGCGCCTACACCTACCCCGCGCGCCTGCCGCTGGTGCAGCTCGACCACATCTACGCGCGCGGTCTGCAGCCGCTGGGCCTGCTCGTGCCGCGCGGGCGCCTGTGGTGGCGCATGTCCGACCACCTGCCGCTGATCGCCGAGTTCCGGCTCGACCCGCCCTGAGCAGCCATGGCACCCGCGGCCACTTTTGCAAAAGACCACCATCTGCGTCTGCTGCAAGGTGCGCAGGAGCTGTTTCCGGCGCTGGTGCGGGCCATGGACGCGGCGCTGTCCGACATCCAGCTCGAAACCTACATCTTCGACTTCACGGGCGCTGCCGTGGTGGTGGCCGAGGCGCTCGAGCGCGCTGCACGCCGCGGCGTGCGCACGCACGTGGTGGTCGATGGCGTAGGCACGGGCCGTCTGCCGCAAGAGTGGGCGCGCCGCTTTCAAGAGGCAGGCGTGCAGTGGCGCGTCTATGCAGCGCCAGGATGGTTTGGCCTGCTCTCGCCGCGCCATTGGCGGCGCCTGCACCGCAAGCTCTGCGTGGTCGATGGCTGGCTGCTGTTTTGCGGTGGCATCAACATCCTCGACGATTTCCATGACCCGAACCACGGGCCGCTCGCCGCGCCGCGGCTGGACTTTGCCGTGGAAGTCGCAGGCAGCCTGGTCGCGCAGGCAAGCGAGGCGATGGAGCAGCTCTGGTGGCACATCGAGGCCGTGCGGGACCTGCGCCGGCGCGACCTGCCCGAGGCTGTGCGCGCGCTGCGCGCGGCCAGTGCGGCGCGGCATGCCGCGCGCTTGCGGCGTGATGCGTCCAGCGTGCGCGCCGCGCTGGTGCTGCGTGACAACCTGCGCCACCGCGGCCGCATCGAAAAAGCCTACCTGCGTGCGATCGCTACGGCGCGGCAGGAGATCATCATCGCCAACGCCTACTTCATCCCCGGGCACAAGCTGCGCCGGGCGCTCGTGCATGCAGCGCGGCGCGGCGTGCGTGTGCGTCTGCTGCTGCAGGGGCGTTACGAATACTTCATGCAATACCACGCGGCCAAGCCCGTCTATGGCGTGCTGCTCGAAGCCGGTGTCGAAATCCATGAATATGCACCGAGCTTTTTGCACGCCAAGGTGGCCGTGATCGACGCGCAGGGCGAAAAGCCCTGGGCCACGGTGGGCTCGTCCAACCTTGAGCCCTTGAGCCTGCTGCTCGCGCGCGAGGCCAACGTGGTGGTGGAGGATGGCGCGTTTGCGTGCGAGCTGCGTGCGCGCCTCGTGCACGCGATGGAGCACGCGGGGCAGCGGGTCGATCCGGCGCGCTACCTGCAAAGACCTTTGCGTGAGCGCGTGCTCGACTGGCTCGCCCACGGCTTGATGCGCCTGGCGCTCTGGGTCACGGGCAAGCGCTATTGAGCTCTGGTGCTATGGATTGGGTAGCTACTTGCGCTTTTTGTACCTACGCGAGAGGGCAAAAACCCTTGTAATCTCGGGATTGTGATCGCTGTTACCATAGTTGCCATGCTCAGACCCCTTGCCGCCACCATGACGCCACCGCCGACGACCGAAGACGAAGGTACGCCTGTTTCCGTCAAGATTCGCGAGCGCCTCCTTGCCGCGCGCAAGCGCTTTCATGCCAACGACAACATCGCCGAATTCATCGAACCCGGCGAGCTCGAAAAACTGCTCGACGAGGTCGAACTCAAAATGCAGGGCGTGCTCGACAGCCTGGTCATAGACACCGACGGCGACCACAACACGCGCGACACCGCGCGCCGCGTGGCCAAGATGTACGTGAGCGAGGTGTTCAAGGGCCGCTACGCACCGCAACCCGCGCTGACCGAATTCCCCAACGCCGAGCATCTCAACGAGCTCATGATCGTCGGCCCGCTCACCGTGCGCAGCGCCTGCAGCCACCACCTGTGCCCGGTGATCGGCAAAATCTGGATCGGCATCCTGCCCAACGAACACACCAACGTGATCGGCCTGTCGAAGTACGCGCGCCTGGTCGACTGGGTCATGGGCCGCCCGCAAATCCAGGAAGAGGCCGTGGTGCAGCTCGCCGACCTCATCATCGAAAAAACCCAGCCCGACGGCCTGGCCATCGTCATGGAGGCAAGCCACTTTTGCATGTCCTGGCGCGGCGTGCGCGAGCCCGACAGCAAGATGCTCAACTCCGTCATGCGCGGCGTGTTCCTCAAGGATGCGAACCTGCGCCGTGAATTCCTTTCGCTCATCCCTGGCCGGAGCTGAACATGCTGGTGCGCCTGGTATACGCAAGCCGCGCGGTCGATCCTTCCCCCGACGCGATCGAGGCCATTCTTGCCGAATCGCGCAGCCACAACCCCGCGAGCGGCATCACGGGCATCCTGTGCTATGGCGGCGGCATTTTCCTGCAGGCCATAGAGGGCGGCCGGTCTGCGGTCAACAGGCTCTACAGCCACATCCTGCACGATGCGCGCCACCGCCAGATCGAGCTGCTGGTCTACGAGGAAATCTGCGAGCGCCGCTTCGGCGGCTGGACCATGGGGCAGGCAAACCTCGCCAAAATCAACCACTCCATCCTGCTCAAATACTCCGAAAAGCCCGAGCTCGACCCGTACGCGATGTCGGGCAAGGTCGCGCTCGCGCTACTCGAGGAGCTCATGGCCACGGCGTCCATCATCGGGCGCGCCTGAGAGCTCACAGGCAAACGATCTCTTCATTTTCTTTCCCTGCCGCCATGCCCAGCCTGCATATCCTGAGCACGTTTTTTGGCGTAGCCGTGCTGCTCGCGCTCACGCCTGGCCCCGACAACCTGTTCGTGCTGCTGCAATCCGCGCAGCGTGGCTGGCGCGCGGGCATGGCGGTGGTGCTGGGCTTGTGCATGGGGCTGGTGGTGCACACGGCGGCCGTGGCGCTGGGGCTGGCGGCGCTGTTCGCGGCCTCGCCCACGGCCTTCACGGTGCTCAAATTCTGCGGCGCGGCCTACCTCGCCTGGCTCGCCTGGCAAGCGCTGCGCGCACCAGCCGGCGCAGCGCAGGATTCGGCCCATGCAGGCGATGCTGCGCGCGGTGGGCAAGGCCCGGCCGCGGCGCCGCAAGCCGAGTTGGCCGCTGTGCCTGGCCTCGTGCGCATGGTCGGGCGTGGCATGCTCATGAACCTCACCAACCCCAAGGTGCTGATTTTTTTCCTGGCTTTTTTGCCGCAGTTCACCGATCCGGCGCGCGGCAGCGTGGCCGCGCAGACCATGGTGCTGGGTCTGGTCTTCATGCTCGCCACTTTGCTGGTGTTTGGCGCCATCGCGTGCTTCTCAGGCGCGTTCGGCGCCTTGCTGCAGCGCTCGGCGCGCGCGCGCACGGTGCTCAACCGCGTCGCGGGGCTGGTGTTTCTGGGGCTCGCGGTGCGGCTGGCCAGCAGCTGAGCAAGGGGCTGCCATGGCACTGATGATCACGCACGAGTGCATCAACTGCGATGTCTGCGAGCCCGAGTGCCCAAACGAGGCGATCTCGCTCGGGCCCGAGGTTTATGTGATCGACCCCGCGCGCTGCACCGAATGCGTCGGACACTTCGACGAGCCGCAGTGCGCGCTGCTGTGCCCCGTCTCGTGCATCCCCGTGAACCCCGCGCACGTCGAAAGCCGCGAAGCCTTGTGGCAAAAATACCTGCGTCTGCGCACGATCAATCTCCAAAATTGAGGGTGTTTTTGGATTCTAGTGCTTGATGGACAAGCGTTTATTGCTATCAAAATAGAAATTTCAAGCGTCCGCCTCGGGCGCTGCCGAGGGGCCCGGCTTGGGCCGCTGGGGTTTGGGGCGTGGCGCAGCGGTGGTGTGGATGAGCAGCGTGGCCTTTGCCATGTCGCCATGCAGTAGCGCGGGCAAGGCTTGCAAGCTGTGCGCAATCGCGGCTTCGATGAGCCGGCGCTGCTCGGGCGAAGGCTTTTGCAGCACCCAGTGAATGACCTCTGATTTCACGCCCGGATGGCCTATGCCTATGCGCAGGCGCCAGTAGTCGGACGAGCCCAGTTGCGCATGGATGTCGCGCAGGCCATTGTGGCCCGCATGGCCGCCACCGCGTTTGAGCTTGATTTGGCCCGCGGGCAGGTCGAGCTCGTCGTGCGCGACGAGGATTTCGTCGGGTGCGATTTTGTAAAAACGTGCGAGCGCCGCCACCGACTTGCCCGAGAGGTTCATGAAGGTCTGCGGCTCGAGCAGCCACAGGCTGTGCCCTGCGACACTGGTGCGCGCAACGAGCCCGTGGTAGCTGCGATCGGGCTGAAGCTGCACTCCCAGCGCCTGCGCCACCGCGTCCAGCCACCAAAAGCCCGCGTTGTGGCGCGTGCCCTCGTATTCCGCGCCCGGGTTGCCCAGGCCGACGATGAGTTTGATCATGCAAAGATTCTCAGGTCAAAAACGACGACGGCCCACGCTGTGGTGGGCCGTTGCGGGGATGCGGGCAGCCTTCCGGCCGCCATCACCATCAAAAAGGATTACTTCTTGCCCTTGCCTTTGCCCTTGGCTTCGGCAGCAGGTGCGGCCTCGGCGGGCGTTTCGATTTCGGCCGCAGGCGGCACCACCGATACCAGCGCCGGGTTGCGGTCGCTGCCGCGCACGACAGCCGTCACGCCTTTGGGTAGCTTGACGTCCTTGAGGTGCAAGGACGCCCCTTTTTGCAGTGTGGACAGATCGACGGCGATGAACTCGGGCAGGTCTGCGGGCATGCACGTGACTTCGAGTTCGGTCACGATGGGCGTGACCAGGCACTTGTCCACCTTCACGGCGGGCGATTCTTCGGCGCCGCTGAAGTGCAGCGGCACCTTCATGTGCAGGCGGGTTTTTTCATCGACACGCTGGAAGTCGATGTGCAGTACCAGTTGCTTGAAAGGGTGGTATTGCACGTCGCGCAGCAGCACCTTGCTGGTCTGGCCGTTGAGCTCCATGTCGAGCACGCTCGAGTGGAAGGCTTCTTTTTTGAGCGCGTGCCACAGGGCATTGTGGTCGAGCTCGATCATTTGCGGTTCGGCCGAACCGCCATAGACGATGCCGGGCGTCTTGCCCGTGTTGCGCAGGCGGCGGCTCGCACCCGTACCTTGCTTGCTACGCTCGAAAGCGACGAATTGCATGACTGACTCCTGAAAAATGGATGGGCCGCGACCAGCCTCACCCCGTTGCTGAAAAGCCTGCAGCATCGCAGGCTTGCGTGCCGTTCTCGCATCCGCCTGACCGATGAAGCCGACAGGCACTGAAAATCAGAAAAGATTTTCCTGGTCGGAGAACAAACTCATGACCGACTCGCCCGTGGCGATGCGCTGGATCGTCTCGGCGATCAGCTGTGCGACGGAGAGCTGGCGAATCTTGGAACACTCCTTGGCCGCATCGTTCAAGGGAATGGTGTTGGTCACCACGACCTCGTCGAGCGCGCGCCCCTGGCTGATGCGCTCTATGGCCGGGCCCGAGAAAATCGGGTGTGTGCAGTAGGCGTAAACGTTTTTCGCGCCGCGCTCCTTGAGCACTTCGGCGGCTTTGACCAGCGTGCCGGCCGTGTCGATCATGTCGTCCATGATGACGCAGTTGCGTCCGTCGATATCGCCGATCACGTGCATGACCTCGGACACGTTGGCCTTGGGCCGGCGCTTGTCGATGATGGCGAGGTCGCAGTTGAGCTGTTTGGCGAGCGCGCGCGCGCGCACCACGCCGCCCACGTCGGGCGACACGACGATGAGGTCGTCGTAGTTTTTCTGGCGCAAGTCGCGCAGCAGCACCGGCGAAGCGTAGATGTTGTCCACCGGAATGTCGAAAAAGCCTTGGATCTGGTCGGCGTGCAAATCCATGGTGAGCACGCGCGCCACGCCCACGGCCTGCAGCATGTTGGCGACCACTTTGGCCGAAATCGGCACGCGCGAGGAGCGCGGACGGCGATCCTGGCGCGCATAGCCAAAGTAGGGAATCACGGCGCTGATGCGTTCGGCCGAGGCGCGCTTGAGCGCATCGACCATGATCAGCAGTTCCATGAGGTTTTCGTTCGTGGGCGCGCAGGTGGACTGCACCACGAAAACGTCGCGTGCGCGCACGTTTTGCTTGATTTCGACGGCCACCTCGCCATCCGAAAAGCGCCCTACATCGGCTGCGCCCAGGCGCGTGCCCAGGTGGTGAACGATTTCAGCGGCCAAGCCGGGGTTGGCATTGCCCGTGAAAACCATGAAATCAGGTTGATTGGCTTGCATTTGCATCCCGGCGATGGAAGAGAGGATCCGCGCGCAAATCAGCGCCGGCGCAATGCTGGGCGCACTTGTAGCGCAAGGGACATTGCTACAAGCGGATCCGACATGATTGTGTGTGTTGAAGAGAAGTGGAAGATTTGGCAGGGGAGGAAGGATTCGAACCCTCGAATGCCGGAATCAAAATCCGGTGCCTTAACCAACTTGGCGACTCCCCTACACAGGTCAGCTGCCGAAGGCAGCTCACCGCAAACTTTCATCGGATGCCCAGCCCGCAAGCGGATGAAGCATCAGATTTTCACATACTTTGATCTGCCATTGGGGGTGCAGTTTGTCTGCATCCTCAAAAATATCGACAGGCTCTGGCGTATGGGCCAATTGCGCAAACACCGCACTGCCCGACCCCGTCATCCTGGCCTGCAAGCCCAGCGATTGTAACCATGCGATGGCTTGGTGGATCTCTGGACACAGTGCCTGGGCAACCGGTTGCAGGTCATTGCGACCGTAGCTGTAGGGTGCTGCAGCAAAGCCCATGATTGTAGCAGCATCAGAATTGCGCTCAAGGCTGGGTGAGGAGAAAATTTCGCGCGTTTCGAGCCCTGCCGCGGGTTTCACGATCACGAAACGGGCGCGGGGCAGTTGCACCGCAGGTGCGAGCGGCGTGATCTGCTCGCCTATGCCTTCGACCCAGGCATTGTGGCCGCGCAAGAAAAACGGCACGTCTGCACCCAGCGTCAAGCCGATGCGCTCAAGCGTCGCGCGCGGCAGATGCAAGTCCCAAAGTCGATTGAGCGCCAGCAGCGTAGTGGCCGCATCCGAGGAGCCGCCGCCCATGCCGGCTTGAGCGGGGATGCGTTTGTTTATGCTGATCTGCACGCCGGCTGTGCAGCCCCCGGCTGCTTGCAGCGCCTGCGCTGCACGTACGCTGAGGTCGATCGCGGGCAGCGGCCCGCCAAGATCGGTGCGCGCGATGCGCCCGTCGGTGCGGCGCTCGAAATGCAGTGTGTCGCACCAATCGATCAGCATGAATGCCGATTGCAGCAGATGGTAGCCATCGGCACGTCGGCCTGTGACGTGCAAAAAGAGATTGAGCTTGGCCGGGGCGGGTACGTCGTACAGGGCTTGCAAGGTAGAGCCTACTGAAATAGGCACTTATCTTAGTGCGTGAGCGCGATGCGCAGCGTCGCTGGAGGGGGCGGGTCGCTGCGCTGGGCGAGCACACGCCCATCAGACAAGCCCGACAGATCGACCTGCCAGCCGGGTGCCGGTGTGGCGATGCCTTGCAACCAGTCGAACAGGGCCACCACTGGAATGGGGCTGCCGGCGGCATCTTGCAGCAGGGCATCGAGCGAGGCGGCCTGCCGCATTTGCTGGCCCGTTTGCAGCGTGGCTTCGCCGGGCTGCCAGCGCAGCATGGCAAGGGTGTTGCCAAGCGGGCTGGAGAGCACGAGTTCACCTTGCTCAGGCGAGCCGCGCAGCTCGAACAGGGCAGAAAAAGACCGGGCTTCGTCGCCTTGGACCTGCAGTGCCAGGCGCCCGGCCCACACGGAAATCGGCGCGGCTCCTGGTGGAGTGCTGGCGGGCGGAAATTGCGCGCAACCTGCGCAGGCGAGCAGCAGACTCAGGCCAAGCGCCCACACGCCCGTGCGCGATCGGGCGATGTGCCGGGGCAGACGTGGCCACTGGCTGCTCGGGCCAAGCATGGAGGGTGTGGGAATGGTTCAGTCCGACTCAAAGGCGCACGCCCAGGCGTTTGAGGGTCGATTGCAGGGTTTCATTGTCGGGGTTCAGGCGCCGCCCTTCTTTCCAGATGCTCAATGCGCGGTGGCGTTCGCCTATGCTCCAAAGGACTTCGCCGAGGTGCGCGGCGATCTCTGCGTCGGGACGGGTTTTGTAGGCGGACTCGAGCAGACGCAGGGCTTCGTCATGGCGGCCGAGGCGAAACTCTACCCACCCTAGGCTGTCGGTGATGTAAGGGTCGCCAGGCGCAAACTCGAGGGCTTTGCTGATCAGACGCTTGGCTTCTTCGAGCTGCACGCCACGATCGGCAAGGGAATAGCCCAGAGCGTTGTAGGCGTGGTAGTAGTCCGGGCGGTGCGCGATCAGCTCGCGCAGCAGTTTTTCCATGACTTGCGGTTTGCCGGCCTTTTCGGCCAGCAGAGCCAAGTCATAGACGAGGTCATCGTCCTGCGGGTTTTGCGCCACCAGTTGGCTTTGCACCTCATAGGCTTCGCGGTACATCTGCATTTCTTGCAGCAGTTGTACCTCGGCTTGCAGTTTGAGCCGCGCGGCCTGCGGTGTCGCGCCGGGCAAATTGCGCAGGAGTGCGCGTGCCTGCTCGATCTTGCCCTGGTGCGCGAGCACGGATGCGCGCTGGCGTTGCACGCTGAACATGTCCTGCGCGTTGTCTATGCGCTTGAGCCAGGATTCGGCAGCGGCGTAGTCATGCCGTTTTTCGGCAATTTGCGCATACATCAGATAAGCCTGCGTCTGGCCGCGTTGCCGGGTTGCGGCGTCCACATCGGCTTTATCGAGGAGTTCGAGAAAACGCTGCAGGGATTTTTCCGTGTCGTTCAGCTGGTTCTTCTGCAGTTGCAATGCGGCGAGCAGCAGCCAGGTATCGGGAAAGTCAGGCTTTGCCCGCGTAACGGCCTGCAGCTCTTTTTCTGCTTCCGCATTGCGCTGCAAATTCAGGAGCACCCCGGCGTAGGCCATGCGCAATTCGGCTTTTGGCTGGCCGGCCAGATAGCGATCGACCAAGGCTTGGGCCTGCGTTTGGCCATTTTCGAGCAGCTCCAATGCAAGCAACATGGCGCCATCGCTCGTGGGAGCGAGTTCCTGCGCGCGCTGGGCGGCTGCGAGCGCGCCGGCATAGTCCTTAGCCGCAAGCCGCATGCGTCCTATTGCTACCCAGGCAGCGGGGGCGGTGGCGGGGTCCGTGACGACCTCCGAGAGTGCTTGCTCCACCACCTGTGCCGCGAGGGTCTTGTCGCTGGCACGTGCATAGAGCTGTGGCACCATCAGAAGCAGCGCATTTTTGTCGTTTGCAGACGCCTGGGCCAGTTCTTGTCGCAGCAATTGCGGCGTTTCCTCGATTCGATTCAGTGCTACCAAAATCTGCAGCAGGTAGCGGTTGGCTTCACGCGATTCGGGGTGCGCCTCTTTCCAGGCCTGTACCGCCTTCAGGGCATAGTCGCCCGAGCGGGCTTGTAATGCGATGTCGGCGGCGCGGCGGTAGAGTTGCTCGTCGCCGCTGCGCCGTGCGGCTTCGAGCATGAGCGCATAGGCCGCCCCAGGATCCCCGGAGCGCAGGCTCAGTTCTCCGAGCAAGATGTCGTAGAACAATTCCGCATCGAGCGCGGCCTGCATGTCAGCGGGGTCTGGTGTGGGATTGCGGCTGGTATGCTTTTCGGTACCTGCGTAGGCCCGGCCAGTAAGGCCCGCAAAGATGGCCGCCACGAAAACTGCGGCGATGGCGATGGTGCGCAAGCGATGGGGTCGAATCATCGGGCCATAATAATCGAAGCGCACTGATCGAATGGGAATGTTCATCCATGCCTGAGTTGCCCGAGGTCGAGATCACACGCCGCAGTTTTGCCGGCGCGATCGCAGGTGCGCGGGTGCAAGAGGTATTTTTGGGCAAACCTCTGCGCTGGCCTCTCGGCTGTGAGCCGGAGCACCTCCTGGGGCGGCAGGTGTTGGGGGTGCGTCGCCGTGGCAAATACCTGTTGGTAGATTTGGGCGAGGGGCTTTTGCTCTTGCACCTGGGCATGTCAGGCAGCCTGCGCTTCGCGCCAGGACTGCCGCCGCCCGCCCAGCACGACCACTTCGACCTCGTGACCACACAAGGCACTTTGCGTCTGCATGACCCGCGGCGCTTCGGTGCGGTGGTGTATGTGCCAAGCGAGCAAGATCCCTTGGCGCAAAAGCTGCTCGGCGGGCTCGGTGTAGAGCCTTTGTCCGAGGCGTTTACTGCTGAGGGGTTCGCCGCCGCACTCAAAAAGAGCCGGGCATCGATCAAACAGGTCTTGCTGGCGGGCCGGCTCGTCGTGGGTGTGGGCAATATCTACGCGAACGAGGCTTTGTTTCTTGCGGGGATACGCCCTACGACGCCAGCGATGCGGTTGGGTCCTGCGCGGGTGCGCAAGCTGCACGCGGCGATATGCGAAGTCTTGGAGCAGGCGCTGGCGCTCGGCGGCACCACCTTGCGCAATTTTTCCAATGCGGCAGGGGCCATCGGCCATTTCCAGCATGCGACGCACGTGTATGACCGCGCAGGTGCGCCGTGCCGGGTCTGTGGCGCGCCGATTCGTTGGCTTCAGCAAGGCCAGCGCAGCAGCTATTTTTGCCCTCGCTGTCAGCGAGGCTGAGACTGTACGCCTGGCGGCCTGGGGTATACGCCGGATGCTATATATTGCATTGACTTTTTATTGCATTGACTTTGGCATAGTCGGCAGTCATCCATATCGAGAATAACGTGGGGCCCTCCTTCAACGAGCAGTTTGATCAGCATAGCGCGTGGCGGCGTGGTTTCGCGCAGCAATTGCGGGCATTGTCTGCCTGGTTGGCCGACCATGAGCTCATGGATGCGGCTATCGAAGAGCAACTGCAGCGGCTCGAGACGCAGGTGCGTAGCGATAAAGTGATGGTGGCATTCGTCGCGGAGTTCTCGCGTGGCAAGTCCGAGCTCATCAATGCGATTTTTTTCGCCGGTTATGGGCGGCGCATCATGCCCGCGAGTGCCGGGCGCACGACCATGTGTCCGACCGAGCTGGCCTATGACCCTGCGGTTCCCCCTAGCCTCAGTCTGCTGCCCATCGATAGCCGTTTGCAGCCGCTGGGGTTGACAGAGTGGCGCCTGCAGCCCGCGCATTGGACGAAATTTCCGCTGGACGTGAACGATGCAACGCAAATGGCGCGAGCCATTGCCAAAGTGGCAGAAGTGCGCAAGGTGACGCAGAGTCAGGCGAGGGCGCTGGGGTTCTGGCACGACGAATTGCCCCAAGAAAATCCTTTGCCTGATGCGCAGGGCTTGGTCGAAGTGCCCATGTGGCGCCATGCATTGATCAATTTTCCGCACCCTTTGCTCAAACAAGGGTTGGTGATTCTGGACACGCCCGGCCTGAACGCTGTGGGGGCTGAACCGGAGCTCACTGTGAGCCTGATTCCGCAGGCGCATGCGGTGGTCTTCATTTTGGGGGCGGATACAGGAGTCACGCGCTCGGATTTGGCGATCTGGCGAGAACATCTGGCACCATCTGCCGAGAGCGTGGCAGCGCGGCTGGTCGTGCTCAACAAGATCGACACTCTGTGGGACAGCCTTGATTCCCCCGCCCAGGTGCAGGCGCAGCTCGAGCGCCAATGTGAAACCGTGGCGCAGGTGCTCGACGTGCCGCGCGCCCAGGTGGTGCCCATCTCGGCGCAAAAAGGTCTGATGGCCAAGATTGCCTGCGACGACCTGTTGCTCGAATCCAGCGGGCTGCCGGTGCTCGAAGATGCCTTGGCGCGAGGAATCATGGGCCAGCGCCAAGCCATTTTGCGCGCGGCGGTTGGCTCGGCCGTGACAGGACTGAAGACGCAGGTGACGCGCCTGATTCATATCCGCCGGCGCGATCTCGATGATCAGATGGCGGAATTGCGCAGCTTGCGCGGCAAAAACGCCTCGGTCATTGGCGTGATGCGCAAACGAATCGAGCGAGAGCAGCAAGAATTCGATCAAAGCACGGCCAAAATTCAGGCCGTACGCTCCGTGCACCTCAAATTGCTGCGTGACATTTTTCAGCAGCTGGGTACGAAAGCGCTCAGGGCAGAGCTGGCCGAGTTGACGCAAGCACTGCAGCACAGGGGGGTCAAGCTCGGCGTACGAAAAATCTACGCCCAGACTTTCGAGCACTTGCGGGCCACGATCGACAAGGCGCAGACCGGCGCTGCCGAAATCCATGCAATGCTCGAAGGCACATTTCGGCAGCTGAATGCCGAGTTCGGGTTTTCGCTCCAAGTGCCACCAGTGCCGCAGTTCGGTGCTTTTGCGCAGGAGCTCACGCACATCGAGCGCAGCCACGTGCGCTACTTAAGCCTGGGCAATGCGCTCAAGCTCGCACAACCAGAATTCGCCGAGCGCCTGGTGCGCGCGCTGGGGACGCGTTTGCGCACGGTATTCGAGTCGGCAGCGAATGAACTGGAGCTCTGGAGCAAGGCTGCAACTGCACAACTCGATGCGCAGTTGCGCGAACGCAGGCGCAGTTTTTCGCGCCGCATGGAAGCCGTCGAGCGCATCCAGCAGGCCGCAAGCGGATTGGTCGAGCGCATTGCTGAAATCGAGTCGAATGAACAGCAGTTGATCGATCTGGAACGCGAGCTTGCGCACCGTGCGGCACAGCTCATGGCCATACGTGCCCCCGGCGAGATTGCCCAAGACACGCATTCCTCGTCGGTCTCACGCGCATGAAGTTTCAGACCAAGGGGTTTGCCGAGCGCGTGCTGCGCTGGCAGGCCACACACGGGCGCCAGCATTTACCCTGGCAGCACACGCGCGATCCATACCGCGTCTGGCTTTCTGAAATCATGCTGCAACAGACCCAGGTGACGACGGTGCTCGGGTATTACGCGCGTTTTCTCGAACGTTTTCCGCATGTGCAGGCGCTGGCCGAGGCTGCGCCCGACGAGGTCATGGCGCTGTGGAGCGGGCTTGGTTACTACAGCCGCGCGCGCAATTTGCACCGCTGTGCGCAGCAGGTGGTGGCGCAGTGGGGCGGCACATTTCCGTGCACCGCCGAGGAGTTGGCCCGCTTGCCGGGCATAGGACGCTCCACCGCGGGGGCCATAGCGGCGTTTTGTTTTGGGCAGCGCGTGCCGATTTTGGACGCCAACGTGCGCCGTGTGCTCACGCGTGTGCTCGGTTTCGATGCCGACCTGGCGCGCGCGCACAACGAGCAAAGGCTATGGCTGCAGGCCGAGGCTTTGCTGCCCCGCACGGACTTGCAAACCACCATGCCACGCTACACGCAGGCCTTGATGGACCTGGGCGCGGGCCCTTGCGCGCCGCGCAATCCCGCGTGCAGCCAGTGCCCTGTGGCCGATTTGTGCACGGCACGGCACGAGGGGGCGCCCGAGCGCTACCCCGTGAAGACGCGCAAACTGACGCGGCGTGCGCAGCCCTGGTGGTTGCTCGTGCTGCATGATGCGGCGGGCCGGGTGTGGCTCGAACGACGCCCGCAGCGCGGCATTTGGGCCGGCTTGCATTGCGTGCCGGTGTTTTCTTCACGCGACGAACTTTTTGCATGGCTGCAGACGCGTTTTTCTGCAGAGCATCC
Source organism: Extensimonas vulgaris (assembly GCF_003337425.1). Lineage (GTDB taxonomy): Bacteria > Pseudomonadota > Gammaproteobacteria > Burkholderiales > Burkholderiaceae_C > Extensimonas > Extensimonas vulgaris. The sequence continues at coordinate 200,481 of NZ_QPJU01000001.1, read as the reverse complement.
CTCAGCCTTCACGGCGCGGGAATTGGCGCCTTTCGTGCATGTGCTCACGCACAGAGATTTGCACTTGCATCCCGTACGCGTCGACTTGGCGCAGGGGCCGGGCTGCAAGGCGGTGCCGGGCGCATTGGGCGCAGGGAGCGCAGGCGCTTGGGTTGGGACGCCCGAGCGCGCCGCACTCGGCCTGCCGGCGCCGTTGCGCAAATTGCTGGCAGAACTCGCCGTCTGAACAGACCCATGACGGCAGTCATGGCGCCGGGTTATTGGCTCTTCGCGTCGTCGAGTTCGCGGTGGCGCCGCAGCACGCGCCAGCGCTCGCCGAAAGCCTGGGCTAGCTGCTCGACCAAATACACCGAGCGATGCTGGCCACCCGTGCAGCCTACGGCCACGGTGACATAGCTGCGGTGGCTGCGCGCCAGCACCTCGAGCCAATGCGCGAGAAAGTGCTCGATGTGCCGCTGCATCAGCGCAACCTCCTCGTGCTGGCGCAAAAAGTCGATCACAGGCGCGTCGCGCCCCGTCAAGGGGCGCAGCTGCGGTTCGTAATACGGATTGGGCAGCATGCGCACGTCGAAAACGTAGTCGGCGTCAACGGGGATGCCGCGCTTGAACGCAAACGACTGGAAAACCAGCAGCAAGGTGCTGGGCGTCACGGCGACCAGGCTCTTGACGTAGCTTTGTAATTGCGCGGGCCGGATCACACTGGTATCTATGACATGCGCATGTTCGCGCAAGGGGGCGAGCAGTTCGCGTTCGATTTCAATGATTTGCACGAGCGCGTGCTGACCCACCAGGGAGTCGTCGTTGGACAGCGGATGGCGCCGGCGCGTTTCGGAAAAACGCCGCACCAAGGTGTCGGTGGATGCATCGAGAAAAATGGATTGCACGGTGATGCCCTGGGCGCGCAGGTTTTGCAGCGCTTCGGGCACCTGCGGCAGCGAGGCGGCACTGCGCACGTCCATGGCGATTGCAACGCGGTTGCCGTGGTGCTTGTGCTCCAGTGCGACGAAAGCGCCGAGCAACTCGGGCGGCAGGTTGTCCACGCAGTAGTAGCCGGCGTCTTCGAGGGCATGCAAGGCCACGGACTTCCCCGAGCCGGACATGCCGGTGATCAAGACGATTTCGAGCGCCATGGTGCCAAGCCTTTCGGGTCGAGTGTCGCTGTGCGATTGTGGCGCACCACGCGCCGCTGCGCAGCAGCAGGGGCAATGGCGCTTCAGCTCTCGCGGCGCAGCGCGGGGAACAGGATCACGTCGCGGATGCTGGGGCTGTCGGTCAGCAGCATCATGAAGCGGTCTATGCCTATGCCGCAGCCACCCGCGGGCGGCATGCCGTATTCGAGCGCGCGCACGAAGTCGTGGTCGAAATACATGGCTTCATCGTCGCCGCTGTTTTTGGCTGCGACCTGCGCGTGAAAGCGCGCGGCCTGCTCCTCGGCGTCGTTGAGTTCGGAAAAGCCGTTGCCGAATTCGCGCCCCGTGATGTAGAGCTCGAAGCGCTCGGTGACTTCGGGGCGCAGGTCGTTGGCGCGCGCTAGCGGCGAGATTTCGGTCGGGTGCTCCATGATGAAAGTGGGCTGCCAGAGCTTGTCTTCTACCGCTTCCTCGAAGTAGAGCACCTGCAGGCTGGCGAGCGAGCGGCTCGAGAGCCGGTCTTTTTCTTCGCTGCGGCCCAGGCGCTTGAGCGCGCTGATGAGCCAGGCCGGGTCATCGACGTGCGCGCCGGCCTCGGTGTGCTGGAAGATCGCTTCGCGTATGGTCAGGCGTGCAAAGGGCTGCGCCAGATCGACCGCGCGGCCTTGGTAATACAGCTGCAGCTTGCCCACGGCCTTGAGCGCTGCGTCGCGGATCAGCTGCTCGGTGAAGTCCATCAGATCGCGGTAGTTCCAGTAGGCCGCGTAGAACTCCATCATCGTGAACTCGGGGTTGTGGCGCACGGAGATGCCTTCGTTGCGGAAGTTGCGGTTGATTTCGAACACGCGCTCGAAGCCGCCCACGAGCAGGCGCTTGAGGTAGAGCTCGGGCGCGATGCGCAGGTACATGTCCTGCTCGAGCGCGTTGTGGTGCGTGACGAAGGGGCGCGCGTTGGCGCCGCCCGGAATCGGGTGCAGCATGGGCGTTTCGACTTCGAGAAAGCCGTGCTGCACCATGAATTCGCGAATCCCCGCCACCGCCTTGCTGCGCGCGACGAAGCGCCGGCGCGCGTGCTCGTCGGTGATCAGGTCGACGTAGCGCTGGCGGTATTTTTGCTCCTGGTCGGTCATGCCGTGGAATTTGTCGGGCAGCGGGCGCAGGCTCTTGGTGAGCAGGCGCAGGTTCGAGACCTTGACCGAGAGCTCGCCGGTCTTGGTTTTGAACAAAGTGCCCTCGGCGCCGAGGATGTCGCCCAGGTCCCAGTGTTTGAAGGCCGCGTAGAGCTCGTCGCCCACGGCGTCGCGCGTGATGTAGAGCTGGATGCGCCCGCCGCCTTCGCCCACCTCGCTGAGCGAGCCATCTTGCAGCGTGGCAAAACTCGCCTTGCCCATGACGCGCTTGAGCATCATGCGCCCGGCCACGCTGACGGCGATGGGGCTGCCTTCGAGCAGCTCGGCCGGCGTCTCGCCGTGGGCGGCGTGCAGCTCGGCGGCGTGGTGCGTGGGCTTGAAGTCGTTCGGGAACGCCACCGGCCCGCCTGCAGCCTGCTGCTGGCGCAGCGCGCGCAGTTTTTCGCGGCGCTCGGCAATGAGCTGGTTTTCGTCCTGGGGGGCGGGGCTGGAGGCGGGACTCTGAGGGGCGGGGGCGGCGGGCTTGTTCATGGCGGGCATGGGCCGAAGCGCCGGCGGGGATAATGCGCCGGTGTTTGGGTCGAATGTGATGGGAAAACCGCAGATTTTAGGCGGCCTGCGTGCCGGGGCCGGGCCGACGCGCGCGCCTACGCTTGCCAGCGCCACTTTGACGCTGCTGGCCGGCGGCGCGCTGGCGCAGCTCGTGCCGCTGCTGCTGGGGCCGGTGCTGGCGCGCCTGTTCACGCCGCAGGCCATGGGCGTGTTCACGCAGTTTTCCACCGTTGCGGCGTCGCTCGCGGTGGCCGCCAGTTTGCGCTACGAGCAGGCCTTGCCGCTGGCCGTGGCCGATGCGCCGGCGCAGGCGCTGCTGGCGCTGGCGTTGCGCTTGCTGGCTGTGGCGGTGGTGCTGAGCATCCCGCTGGCCTGGCTGCTGCATGCGGGCGGCTGGCTGCCGCTGCCGCACTGGCTGCCTTTGGCCGTGGGCACGGCGGGCTTGCTGCAAGTGTTGATGCTGTGGGCCAACCGGGCGCAGCGCTTTGGTGCGCTGGCGGCCAGCCGCGTGCTCAACTACGCAGGCGCTGCCGCGCTGCAGGTGGGACTGGGCCTGTGGTTGTGGCAAGGCGCAGCCAGTGGGGCGCAGGCCGCGTGGGCGTTGGTACTGGCGCCGCTGGCAGCGCAGTTGCTGGCCAGCCTGTGGCTGCTGCAGCCGGCGCCTGCGGGCGGCTGGCGCAGTGTGCTGGGCCGCGCAGACCCGGCGCTGCGCGCGCACATGCGCGCCGTGGCGCGGCAATACCGGGACTTTGCTTGGGTCAATACGCCGCACGCTTTTTTGGGCACGCTGCAGGACGCGCTTGCCGTGGCGCTGCTGATCGCCTGGTCGGGCGACGCGGCGGCGGGGCTGTGGGGGCTGGCGCTGCGTTATCTGAAGGCGCCGGCCACGTTGGTGGGCAGCGCGGTGTCGCAGGCGCTGTACCCGCGCCTGGCCGTGGCCAGCCCTGCGCAGGCGCGGCGCAGCGTGCGGCAGGTGATGGTGCTGCTGGCGCTACCGGCGCTGGTGTTGATGGCCGTGTTGCTGCTCGCCGGGCCGTGGCTGTTTGCCTGGGTGTTTGGTGCGCCCTGGCGCGAGGCGGGCGAAGTGGCGCGCGCACTCGCGCCCTACATTGCTGCGCATTTCGTGGCCGCGCCACTTGCGGTGGTCACCATGGCCTGGCAGGCGCAGCGCTGGGCGTTTCGGCTCGCGCTCGTGGGGCAGGCGGCCTTCGTGCTCGCGCTCGCGCTGGGGCTGCACTGGGGCGGCCTGCGCGCGGGTGCGTGGGCGGTGTCGGCGGTGATGGTGCCGTACTTTGGCTGGTACTTTTGGCGCCTGGCGCGCTGGCGCGACATTCCCATGCTGGCCGGCCACGCGGCGGAGGCGGCGCCGTGATGGCTGTGCGTGCCTGGGTCAACCGCTGGCGCCGGCGCTGCTGGCGCCTGCTGTTTTTTCGCATGCTGTTTGGCGAGCGCAGCGGCGGCGCGCTGCTGGCGGGCACGCGCATTTCGCCCTCGACCTGCATAGAACATGAAGACCGCTTGCAGCTGGCCGACGACGTGTTCATCGGCCACTTCAACTTCATCGAGGCCAGCGCCGGTGTGCGCATCGGCCGGGGCACGCAAATCACCAATTTCGTGAGCATCGTGAGCCACAGCACGCACCGCGCGGTGCGCGTGGCGGCGGGTTTGTCGGGCGCGGCGCTCGAGGCCGCAGTGATACGGCAGCCGATCGACATCGGTGAGCGCTGCTTCATCGGCCCGCACAGCACCATCGAAGCGGGCAGCACCTTGGGCCACGGCACGCTGGTGGCGGCGCACAGCCGGGTGCGCGGGCAGTTTCCGGACTTTGCCGTGCTCGCGGGCAGCCCCGCGCAAGTGGTGGGCGACACGCGCGCTGGCGACGCGCGCTGGCTGGCCGATCAGCCTGAACTGGCGGCGCACTACGCGCGCTGGCGTGCCGCGCTGCTGGCCGCTGCCCATGCTGACGCCGCTGCCCCTGTCTTCACCCGCACCGGCGGCCCGGAGGCTGCGCCCGTGAGGCAGACGCCATGAGCGCGGGCAGCACCGTAAACACGCCGCACCTCGCCCTGCTGGGCGACGCCACCAGCGTGCACGTGCAGCGCTGGGTGCGTGAGATGCAGGCGCGCGGCTGGCGCGTGTCGCTCGTCACGGCGCGGCCCCAGCCGATCGATGGCGTGGCGCAGACCGTGCTTGCGCCCGTGGTGCGCTCGCGCGACTGGCTGTGGCGCGTGGGTGCGGCGCGGCGCGCGCTCGTGGCGCTGCGGCCCGACCTCGTGCATGCGCACTACGTCACTTCTTACGGCTACCTGGCGGCGCGTGCGCACAGTGCCGTGGGCAAGCCCTTGGTGATGACCGCCTGGGGCACGGACTTGCTCGTGACGCCGCGCCAGAGCGCGCTGCTGCGCGCGCTCACGCGCTGGAGCCTGCGCCGCGCGCAATTGGTCACGGGTGACTCGCCCGACCTTTTGGCCGTGGCGGCGCAGCTCGCGCCGCGCGTGCCCAGGGCGCTGATCCACTGGGGCGTGGAAACCAGCCGCTTTGCGCCCACGCCCTGGGCCGACAAGCCCGCCGCCGAGGCCGTGAGCCTGCGCAGCTGGGAGCCCAATTACCGCATCGACGTGATCCTGCGCGCGTTCGCGCAGGTGCGCGCGGTGCGCCCCGAAGCGCGCCTGCACTTGCTCGGCGGAGGCAGCCAGGAGGGTGCTTTGCGCTCTCTGGTCAACGATCTTGCGCTACAAGATGCAGTGCAATTCCAGGGCCGGCTCGACGACGCGGGCATGGCCGCGGTGCTCGCGCGCTGCAAGCTGTCGATCAGCGTGCCGCAGAGCGACGCCACTTCGGTCTCGGTGCTCGAGAGCATGGCTTGCGGCCTGGCGGTGATCGCCAGCGACTTGCCCGCCAACCGCGACTGGCTGCCCGCCGAGGCCCTGGTGCCCGCGGGCGACGCAGCGGCGCTGGCACAGCGCTGGCTCGCGTGCCTGCAAGACGACGCGCAGGCGCAGCAACTCGGCGCACAAAACGCCGCACGCATTGCGCGCGACGGCGACCGGCGCCAGCAGATGGACGCCATGGACACGCTGTACCGCCGCCTGCTCGCCGGGGAGCGCCTGCCGTGATGGCCGTGCCCGAAAACCCCGCGCACCTTGCGGAGCCGGCGGCGCCGGGCCCGCGCGCGGCCACGCCCATGCTGCCAGAGCTCGCAGAGCCCGGCGAGGCGCGCTGCGTGAGCATCATCGTGCCCTGCCGCAACGAGTGCGCGTACATCGACGCTTTGTGCGACGCGGCGCTCGCGCAGCGCTTGCCTGAAGGCTGGCAGTTGGAGCTGCTCGTGGCCGACGGCCAAAGCGACGACGGCACACGCGCGCGGCTGGATGCGCGTGCGGCGCAGGAGCCGCGCCTGCGCGTGCTCGACAACCCGCAGCGCATCGTCTCCACCGGCTTGAACGCCTGCCTGGCCCAGGCGCGCGGCGCGGTCATCGTGCGCATGGACGTGCACACCCGCTTCGCGCCCGACTACGTGGCCCAATGCCTGGCCGCGCTTGCACGCAGCGGCGCCGACAACGTGGGCGGGCCGTGGGTCGCGCGCGGGCAGGGCGCCTGGGGCCGCGCCATCGCCGCGGCCTTTCAGTGCCGCTGGGTGGTGGGCGGCGCGCGCTCGCGCGACCGGGCTTACGAGGGCGAGGTCGATACCGTTTATCTGGGCTGCTGGCCGCGCGCCGTGTTCGCGCGCGTGGGCGGCTTCGACGAAACCCTGGTGCGCAACCAGGACGACGAACACAACCTGCGCCTGCGCCGCCAGGGCGGGCGCATCTGGCAAAGCGCGCGCATCCACTCGTGGTACGTGCCGCGCGACGCGCTCGGGGCGCTGTTTCGCCAGCAGTTCCAATACGGCTACTGGCGCCCCTTCGTGCTGCGCAAGCACGGCCAGCCGGGCTCGGTGCGGCAGATTGTTCCTATGATGTTTGTAGCTGCTCTGGCAGTATCCACCGTGGTTTTACCCTTTTTTTATGCTCCATTGGCGGGTTTGCTGCTCGCGTATGCGGCGTACCTGGGCGGCGCATCACTCGCGGCGGCGCGCGGTGCAGTGCAGGACACAGCGGCGCCCCGCGGCGCACGCTGGGGTTTGCTGTGGCGCCTGCCGGCCGTCATCGCCGCCTATCATCTTGGCTACGGGCTGGGCAGCTGGCGTGGGATGATCGACATCCTGTGGCAGCGCCAGACGGGGCCCGCCATGCAAGACCTCACGCGCTGATCTTGCGGCTGCTAACCAAAAAATAGCTGGTAGCGCAGGTGAATAAAGCGCTATAGGCACACTTAACCATGAACCCTGCGAGCCTGCTCCATCCCTATTTAGAGGCCATCGCCACCGCGCTCAAGGTCGGCAATGCCACCGAGCACACGCACCGCCCGGCGCTCAAGACGCTGCTCGAAGCCGTGGGCACGCAAGCCAGTGCGAGCGGAGGCAAGCACGCCCAAGGCGCCGTACAAGCTACCAACGAGCCCCAGCGCATCGATTGCGGCGCGCCCGACTTCATCGTCACGCGCGGCGTGCTGCCGTTGGGTTACGTCGAGGCCAAGGACGTGGGCGTCCATCTCGACAAAGCTGCCGAATCCGCGCAACTGCGCCGCTACCGCGAGTCGCTGCCCAACTTGATCCTGACCGACTACATCGAATTCCGCTGGTTCGTCGATGGTGAATGCCAGCTCAGCGCCAGTCTGCCGCGGCCCGACAAAGACGGCAAAGTCCGCTGGAACGAAGCCGCCGCGGCAGAAGTGGCGCAACTGCTGCTGCGTTTCATGCAGGCTGACATGCCCGTCAAAGCCACGCCCCACGACCTGGCCGTGCGCATGGCGGGCCTGGGGCGCCTGATCCGCGAGCTGATCACCAAAACCTTTGAGGCCGAAGGCGCCCGTGGCGAACTACACGCTCAGCTCAAAGCCTTTCGCGACGTGCTGATGGGCGATACGCTGACCCCAGCGCAATTTGCCGACATGTACGCCCAGACGCTGTGCTACGGCCTCTTTGCTGCGCGCTGTACGCTGCCCGCTGGCGGCGGCTTCACGCGCCAGAGCGCCGCGCACCAACTGCCCAAGACCAACCCGTTTTTGCGCAAACTGTTCCACCAGATCGCCGGCCCCGATCTCGACGACCGCATTGCCTGGGCGGTGGACCAACTCGCTGAACTGCTCGCCCGCGCCGACATGGCCGCCATCCTCGAGAGTTTCGGGCGCGCCATCCGGCAAGAAGACCCGGTGGTGCACTTTTACGAAACCTTTCTGGCCGCCTACGACCCGGCCATGCGCGAGGCGCGTGGCGTTTACTACACGCCTGAGCCGGTGGTGGGCTACATCGTGCGCAGCGTCGATGCGCTGCTCAAAAAACACTTCGCCATGCCCGAGGGGCTGGCCCACGCAGGCAAAACCACCATCAAAGTGCCGGCGCCGCCCGATCTGACGAAAAAAGGCCTCTCACGCTACGTGGAGCACGAAACGCACCGCCTGCAAATCCTCGACCCTGCCACCGGTACCGGCACCTTCTTGCACGCCGTCATCCAGCAGATACGCCTGCACTTCGTCGGCAACGACGGCGCCTGGCCCGGCTACGTGGCGGAACACCTGCTGCCGCGCCTGTTCGGCTTCGAGCTGCTGATGGCGCCCTACGCCGTCGCGCACATGAAGCTGGGCCTAACCCTCGAAGCCAGTGGTTACGACTTTGCTTCCGACCAGCGCCTGGGCGTGTACCTGACCAATTCGCTCGAAGAAGCGCACGAGCTTACCAACCTGCCCTTGTTCACCCAATGGCTGGCCGACGAATCGCTGGCCGCCTCCGACATCAAACGCCAGGCGCCGGTCATGGTGGTGCTGGGCAATCCGCCGTATTCGGGGCATTCGGCCAATCAGGGCGAATGGATGCGTCAGTTGCTGCATGGCGTGGACATCAGCGATAAAGGTGCGCTCACTGGTAACTATTTCGCCGTCGATGGTAAGCCTCTGGGTGAACGCAATCCAAAATGGCTGAACGACGATTATGTGAAATTCATCCGCTTTGCCCAGTGGCGCATCGAACGCACCGGCCATGGCGTGCTGGCCTTCGTCACCAACCACGGTTATCTGGACAATCCCACGTTCCGCGGTATGCGCCAGTGTTTGATGCAAAGTTTTGATGAAATTTACGTACTCGACTTGCACGGCAACAGCAAGAAAAGCGAAAAAGCGCCCGACGGCGGCAAAGATGAAAACGTCTTCGACATCCAGCAAGGCGTGGCCATCGGTATTTTCGTCAAAAAACCCAAAAGCGGCCCGCCCGCGCTGAATCCTGACGGGTCATTCAAGACACGGCTGGCCGAAGTGTTCCACAGGGACTTGTATGGTTTGCGCAAAGACAAATACCGTGCGCTGGAAAGCCAGGATGTCGAGAGCAGCGATTGGCAAAAACTCGCTCCTGCATCACCGTATTTTTATTTTGTACCTCAAAATGAAGATTTGTTGTCTGAGTATCAAGAAGGATGGAAAATTCCTTCCATAATGCCGCTTACACGCCTGGGCCCAAATTCACACAGAGACAATTTTGCAATAGCTTTTGATGAATCAACTGCTGTAAGGCGATTGTCTGATTTGTCTGATCCTCAGATATCAAGCGAAGAGCTGCGTGAAAAATATGGTTTGACTGACAATCGGGACTGGAAGCTGGATTTGGCTCGAAAGCTGGCGCATTCCAGGAGTGATAGGCCGATACGCTGTATTTATAGGCCATTTGATTTTCGCTGGATGTTGTATGGGGCGTATGCGTTTGATTATCATAGGCCGGAGATCAATGATAACTTGATCGAGGAAAATATTGCAATAATTACGACCAGAGGCACCAAGGAAGAATTTTCTGTGTTTTGTACTCGCCTTCCGGCGGGGCAACACAAACTGGCAACCCCATATGATGGAAGCTACCTTTCTCCGTTATATATCTATCCCCGAGAATCGCAGATTCCTATCGAAGAGCTTGCATTAAAAAGACGCCCCAACCTCGCCCCAGAATTCACCGCTGCCCTGCTGGCCGCGCAAGGCCGCAACGTCAGTCCCGAAGATACGCTCGCCTATCTGTACGCGGTGCTCTACACGCCGGGCTATCGCGCACGCTATGCCGAATTTTTGCGCCGCGACTTTCCGCGCGTGCCGCTGACGGCCCAGCCGGCGCTGTTCGACACGCTGGTGCGCCTGGGGCAGGAGCTGATCGGGTTGCACACCCTGCAAAAAGTGCTGCCGCGCGTCACCGGCTTTCCGGTGGCGGGCAGCAATGAGGTGGTGAAGGTGCGCTTTGGCATCGAAGCTGGGGCCACAGCGGGGCGCGTGTGGATCAATGAGGCGCAATATTTCGACCAGGTGCCGCAGGCGGTGTGGGACACGCACATCGGCGGCTACCGAGTGGCCGAAAAATGGCTCAAAGATCGCAAGGGGCGACCGCTGAGTTACGACGACCTCACGCACTATCAGAGCGTGCTGGCGGCGCTAGTGCGCACGCTCGCGATCCAGGCCGAGCTTGACGCCGCCATCGACGCCGCAGGCGGCTGGCCACTGCACTGAAAGTAATAGCTGCTTGCGCTTGACCAGACTTCCTTTAGGTCTGATTTGATTATGAATTTTTCAGATTTTTTACCTTTTGCCCGCCCCGACATCGGCGAGGCCGAGATAGCCGCCGTGGCACGTGCCATGCGCTCGGGCTGGGTCACCACGGGGCCCGAAACCAAGGCCTTCGAGCAGGAATTCGCCGCCTATCTCGGCGGTGGCGTGCAGGCGATTGCCGTCAACTCGGCCACCGCGGGCCTGCACCTGGCGCTCGAGGCGATCGGCATTGGCCCGGGCGACGAGGTGATCGCGCCCACGCTGACCTTCACCGCCACGGTGGAGGTGGTGCGCTATCTGGGCGCCGATGCGGTGCTGGTGGACGTCGATCCGGTCACGCTCAACATCGACCCGGCGTGCATCGAGGCAGCCATTACGCCGCGCACGCGCGCCATCGTGCCGGTGCACTACGGCGGCCTGGCGTGCGACATGGGCGCGATTTTTGGCATCGCACAGCGCCACGGCCTGCACGTGGTGGAAGACGCGGCGCATGCTCTGCCTGCTACTTTTCAAGGAGCGCTTGTCGGCCAGTTGGCAAGCGCTGCAACGGTATTCAGCTTTTACGCCAACAAGACCATCACGACGGGGGAGGGCGGCATGGTCGTGACGCGCGACGAAGCGCTCGCGGCGCGCATGCGCGTGATGCGCCTGCACGGCATCAGCCGCGACGCGTTCGACCGCTTCTCAAGCCGCACGCCGGCGTGGTACTACGAAATCGTCGCGCCGGGCTTCAAATACAACATGGGCGACATGGCCGGCGCGCTCGGCCGGGTGCAGCTCGCGCGCCTGCCGGCCTTCGTGCAGCGGCGCGCTCAACTCGCGGCGCGGTACCTGGCCGAGTTGCAAGACCTGCCGCTCGTCTTGCCCGCGCAGCCCCCCGCGGGCGACACGCACGCCTGGCACCTGTTCGTGCTGCGCCTGTCAGACGCCGCGCGCGTGACGCGCGACGCGGTGATAGAGGCGCTGGCTGCAGCGGGCATAGGCACCAGCGTGCATTACGTGCCGCTGCACCGCCAGCCGTACTGGCGCGACCGCTACGGCCTCACGCCCGCGCAGTTTCCCGTGGCCGATGCGGCCTACCAGCGCATGTTCAGCATTCCACTGTTCACCGCGATGAGCGACGAGGAGCAGGGCCGCGTCATCGCCGCGCTGCACGCTTGCGTGCGTTGACCATGCCCAGCAGCATCCGCACGGCCATGCACTCTCCGACCCCGGCCACGCACGCATCCTTCATGACACGCGACATCGCCAAGCGCGGCTTCGACCTGCTGCTGGCCACGCCGGCGCTGCTGCTCGCGCTGCCGCTGCTGGGCGTGATCGCGCTCGTCATTCGGCTCGACTCGCGCGGGCCGGTGTTCTTTCGGCAAACGCGCGTGGGGCGCGGCGGGCGGTTGTTTCGCATCCACAAGTTCCGCACCATGCACCTGCACGATGGCGCGGGGCCGCAGCTCACCGCGGCGCATGATGCGCGCATCACGCGCGTGGGCCGCTGGCTGCGGCGCAGCAAGCTCGACGAGTTGCCGCAGCTCATCGACGTGCTCGCCGGCCACATGAGCCTGGTGGGCCCGCGCCCCGAAGTGCCGCGCTACATGGCGCTGTACGCGCCCGAGGTGCGTGCGCGCATCCTGTCTGTGCGCCCCGGCATCACCGACCGCGCAGCCATCGCATTTCGCGATGAGGAGCGCCTGCTCGCCGCCGCGCCCGACCCCGAGCGCGTGTACGTGGAGCAGATCATGCCGATCAAGCAGCGCTACTACCTCGACTACGTCGCCCAGCGCAGCCTGCGCGGCGACCTGCGCATTCTGTGGGACACGGCGCGCGCCGTGCTGCGGCGGTGAGTGCGATGGCGTCTTTGCCGCTGCGCCTGGGCGCCTGGCTGCGGCGCGTGCCGGGCGCGATCTGGCTCACCGACCTGGCGCTGACCGCGCTCGCGTGGTGGGGCGCATACTGGCTGCGTTTCAATTTCGAAGTGCCCGCGCGCTACTTCGGGCAGATGCTGCAGACCACGCCGCTCGCCTTGCTGGGCATGGCGGCAGGGCTGGCTTTGCTGCAGGTGCCGCGCCAGTCGTGGCGGCATGTGGGTCTGGCCGACCTGCGCCGCTTGGCCGCGGGCGTGGCGCTGGGCGGCGTGCTGACCACGGCGCTGGTCATGGGGCTGCGCGTGCAGGATTTTCCGCGCGCGGTGCTGCCCCTGGCCACGCTGCTCGCACTGGTCGCCTTGAGCGGCGCGCGTGCGCTGTGGCGCAGCGTGGGCGAGCGCAGGCCGGCTGGCACCCCCGACGCGCGCCAGCCTTTGCTCGTGCTGGGCAGCCTGGACGAGGCGGATCAAGCGCTGCGCACCCTCAAAGGCATCGCGGGCTGGCGCGTGGTGGGCATCGTCTCGGCGCAGGCGGCCGACGCCGGGCGCACGCTGCAAGGTGTGCCCGTGCTCGGTGCGGCGCCTGCTCTGGCCGAGATTGCCGCCGCCGCGCAGGTGCGCACGGTGCTGCTTGCGAGCGCGCCGGGCGCGGCGCTGCGGCGCGAGGCGCTGCTGCGCTGGTCGGGCTCGGGGCTGAACCTGCTCACCCTGCCTGCGCCTGAAGAGCTGCTCGTGCCCGGCAGCGCGGGCCGCCCGCGCAAGGTTCAGCTCGAAGACCTGCTTGGCCGCGCGCCCGTGCAGCTCGACGTGCGCGGCCTGTCGGAGCTGTTCGCGGGGCAGACGGTGCTCGTCACCGGAGCGGGTGGCTCCATCGGCGCCGAACTGTGCCGGCAGATCGCGCGCTTTGGCGTGGCGCGGCTGGTGTGCCTGGACATGTCCGAAATCGCCATCTACCAGCTCGAGCAGGAGCTGCGCGCCACGCACCCGCAGATGCAGGGGCTCTACTACACGGCCAATGTGCGCGAATACGAACGTTTGCGCGCCATTGCCGCGCAGCACCGCCCCGCCGTGGTGTTCCACGCCGCGGCGTACAAGCATGTGCCGCTGATGGAGGACGGCAACGAAGTCGAGGCGCTGCGCACCAACGTGCTCGGCACGCTGCACGCCGCGCGTGTGGCGGGCGAGGTGGGGGCGGCGCGCTTCGTGCTCGTGTCCACCGACAAGGCGGTGAACCCCACGAGCGTCATGGGTGCGAGCAAGCGCCTCGCCGAGCGCGTGTTGCAGGGCGTGGCGGTGCAGTGGCCGGGCACGCAGTGCGTGGCGGTGCGCTTTGGCAACGTGCTGGGCTCGAGCGGCTCGGTGGTGCCGCTGTTTGCGGCGCAGATCGCGCGCGGCGGGCCCGTCACGGTCACGCACCCCGAGATGGTGCGCTACTTCATGACCATCCCCGAGGCGGCGCAGCTCGTGTTGCAGGCGGGGCTCATGGGGCGCTCGGGCCAGATTTACGTGCTCGACATGGGCGAGCCGGTCAAAATCGTCGAGCTCGCGCGCATGATGATTCGCCTCTCGGGCCAGACCGAGGACGCGGTGCCGATCGCCTTCACGGGCCTGCGCCCGGGCGAAAAACTCTACGAAGAGCTGCTCGCCGACGACGAAACCACCGAACCCACGCCGCACCCCAAGCTGCGCGTGGCCAAGCTCGGCGCCGACGGCGGGCTCGCCGCGCAGGTGGTCGAGCAATGGCTGCAACAGGCCGGCCCCGCACCCGACGCCGCGGCCTTGCGCGCCTGGCTGCAGACGCTGGTGCCGGAATACCGGCCGCGCTGAAGGGCTTCACAGGCCCGGAGGTTGCGCTTGCAGCTAATGCAAAAATCATAGCTACCTGCGCTTAATTTGTAAGGGCTAGAGGCCAAAAACACTCGAAATTGCAAGCCTTGGCAGACACAGCCTCAGCCGCTGCGCCGGGCGGAGCTACTGCACGATGCCCAGCTTTTGCAGCAGATCGCTCACCAGCTCCAGCCGCAGCAGCGGGTTGTCCAGCGCCATTAGGTTTTGTTTGAGCTCGAGCGGCACGGGCAGCAGCTCGGCCCAGCGGTTTGCGACCCAGCCGCAGTCGTTGAGCTGCGCTGCCGTGGGGCGGGACGCAACGGCGTCTTGCGCAGTGCGCTCGCGCAGCGTGTCCTGCAGCTGGGCGAGCGCCGTGGCCGTGTGCGCGAGGTCGGGCGGAATCGCCACGGACGGGTCGGCGGGCAGTTGCTCCACATCGGCTATCCACAGCCCGTGTGGCAGACGCTGAGAGTGCAGGATGCGAAAGCGCTCGGCGCCGCGGCAGCGCAGGCTGATCAGCCCGGGCTGCAGCGTCTGGAGCTGTTCGATGTGCGCGAGCGTGCCTACTTCGCAGAGCTTTTCCTCGGGCGCGCCGGCCTGGCGCACCTCATGCCCGGCGCGCAGCGCGACCACGCCGAACGGCGCCGCGGCGCGCTGGCACTTGCGCACCAGGTCGAGGTAGCGCACCTCGAACACGCGCAGCGCCAGCTCGCCGTCCGGGAAAAGCACCGCGCCCAGCGGGAACAGCGGCAGCGACGAAAGGGTGAGGCGTTGGGTCATGGGCCGAGCATTGTGCCCGCTATCATTCCCCACAGCGCAGAATTGCTTTTCCAGGGTTGTCCATGCTGTACGAAATCGCCACTTTTTTGCTCGACCTCGTGGGCGGCCTGCTGACGGGCGCGTGCTTGCTGCGCTTTTACATGCAGTGGCAGCGCGTATCGTTTGCCAATCCGCTCGGGCGCGTGGTGATGGCGCTGTCCGACTGGCTGGTGCTGCCGCTGCGGCGCGTGCTGCGCGCGGTGCGTGGCTGGGATTGGGCCAGCCTGGTGGCGGCGCTGCTGTTGCAGCTGGCGCAGTATGGCTTGCTGTGGCTGCTCATGGGCGCGGGCGTGGCCTGGGTCTGGCTGCTGTGGCTGGCCTTGTTCGGCCTGGTGCGCGTGGCGATCACGGGGCTCATGGGCTTGTTGCTCGTGTCTGCCGTGCTCAGCTGGATGCCGGCGCGCGCGCCGCTGGCCGACGTGGTCGCGCGGCTGTGTGCGCCCGTGCTGCGGCCCTTGCAGCGCATCATTCCGCCGCTGGGGGGCGTGGATTGGTCGGCCCTCGTGGCGCTGGTGCTGCTGCAGATCGCCCTGATCGTGCTGGGGCATGTGCAGGCCAGCGTGTTTATGCAGTGAAAATGGCCGTCAGTGCTTGATGGGCAAGCGCTGGCAGCTCATCTTTCGGGAGTCTTTGCGGTGAGGCGCGTCACGCCACCGCGTCGCTTGGCAGGCGCTGCAGCATGGCCAGGCTCGAAGCGACGACGTTGCGCAGCTCGCGGCGGTCGCAGATGAAGTCGAGCGCGCCTTTTTGCAGCAGGAACTCGGCGCGCTGAAAGCCCTCGGGCAAGGTCACGCGCACGGTGGATTCGATCACGCGCGGGCCGGCAAAGCCGATCAGCGCCTTGGGCTCGGCGATCACGATGTCGCCCAGAAAGGCAAAGCCCGCGCTCACGCCGCCCATGGTCGGGTCGGTGAGCACGCTGATGTAGGGCAGGCCCTTTTTCGCGAGCCGCCCCAGCGCGGCGTTGGTCTTGGCCATTTGCATGAGCGAGAACAAGCCCTCCTGCATGCGCGCGCCACCCGTGGCGGTGAAGCACACGAAGGGCACTTTCTGCTCGATCGCGGTCTCTACGCCGCGCACGAAGCGCTCGCCCACCACGCTGCCCATGCTGCCGCCCATGAACTCGAACTCGAAGCACGCGGCGATGAGGTTGATGCTCTTCACGGCGCCGCCCATCACAACCAGAGCGTCGGTCTCGCCGGTCTGCTCCATCGCTTCCTTGAGGCGCTCGGGGTACTTGCGGCTGTCCTTGAACTTGAGCGGGTCGACGGGCAGCACCTCGTGGCCGATTTCGTAGCGGCCTTCGGGGTCGAGAAAGGCGTTGAGGCGCGCGCGCGCGCCAATGCGGTGGTGGTGGCCGCACTGCGGGCAGACGTTGAGGTTGTGTTCGAGGTCGGTCTTGTAGAGCACGGCCTCGCAGCTCGGGCACTTGATCCACAGCCCCTCGGGCATCTGGCGACGTTCTTTGACAGGCGTTTGCTGGATTTTGGCGGGCAGGAGTTTTTCGAGCCAGGACATGGGGTGCTCCTTTGCAGGCAGGGGATGCGGATTATGCGGCGTCCAGCGCCTTGCGGATCGGGCGCAGAAAGTCGCGCGCCACCGGCACGACCTTCTCGTAGGGCTGGGGTTCGATCAGCTCGATGATGCGGCTACCGATCACCACGGCGTCGGCCACGCGGCCGATCGCCTGCGCGCTGGCCGCGTCGCGGATGCCAAAGCCCACGCCCACGGGGATGTGCACATGCTCGCGGATGCGCGGCAGCATCTGCTCGACAGCGCCGGTGTCGAGCGCGCTCGAACCGGTCACGCCCTTGAGCGAGACGTAATAGACGTAGCCGCTCGCCACCGCCGCGACTTGCTGCATGCGCTGCTCGGTCGAGGTGGGTGCGAGCAAAAAGATCAGGTCCATGCCCTGCGCGCGCAGCTGCGCGGCGAATTCGGCGCATTCCTCGGGCGGGTAATCGACGATGAGCACGCCATCGACGCCCGCGGCTGCCGCATCGCGCACGAAGGCGCCTGCACCATGCAGCTGGTCGTAGCGCTCGACGGGGTTGGCGTAGCCCATGAGCACCACCGGCGTGCTGTCGTTGCGTTTGCGGAATTCGCGCACATGCTGCAGCACCTGCGCCATGCCCACGCCCAGGGCGAGGGCTTTTTCGCCGGCGCGCTGGATCACCGGGCCGTCGGCCATGGGGTCGGAAAAAGGCACGCCCAGCTCGATGATGTCGGCACCGGCCTCGACCATGCCCAGCATCAGCGCCGGCGTGATGTCGGCAAACGGAAAGCCTGCGGTCACGTAAGGGATCAGCGCCTTGCGGCCTTGCGCCTGCAGCGCGGCAAAAGTGGTTTCGATACGGCTCATTTGGCTACTTTGACACTGTGTTCGCTGCCTTTCACGCTTTGCCCCTGGCAGCTCGGGCGGCAGAAAAAATCGGCGCCGCCAAGATCGGCCACCGTGCCTATGTCCTTGTCGCCGCGGCCCGAGAGGTTGACCAGGATGGATTGCTCGGGCCGCATGGTCTTGGCCAGCTGCATCGCGTAGGCCACAGCGTGGCTCGATTCGAGCGCGGGGATGATGCCCTCGGTGCGGCACAGGTAGTGGAACGCCGCGAGCGCCTCCTGGTCGGTGATACCCACGTACTCGGCGCGCCCGATCTGCTGCAGCCAGGCGTGCTCGGGGCCGACACCGGGGTAGTCCAGGCCCGCGCTGACGCTGTGTGTCTCGATGATCTGGCCGTTGGCGTCTTGCAGGATGTAGGTGCGGTTGCCGTGCAGCACGCCGGGGCTGCCGCGCTGCAGCGAGGCCGCGTGGCGGCCCGTGTCGAGCCCCGCGCCCGCAGCTTCGACGCCGATCAGGCGCGTGTTTTCAAACGGGATGTAGGGGTGGAAGATGCCCATGGCGTTGCTGCCCCCGCCCACGCAGGCCACGACCACGTCGGGCTGCCCCGAGCGTGCGTTCTGCGCGACGAGCATGGCGGGCATCTGCTCTATGCACTCCTTGCCGATCACGCTCTGGAAGTCGCGCACCATCATGGGATAGGGGTGCGGGCCGGCCACGGTGCCGATGATGTAGAAGGTGTCGTCCACGTTCGCGACCCAGTCGCGCATGGCTTCGTTGAGCGCGTCCTTGAGCGTCTTGCTGCCCGATTCCACGGGCACCACGGTCGCGCCGAGCAGTTTCATGCGATAGACGTTGGGGCTTTGGCGCTTGACGTCTTCGGCGCCCATATAGACCACGCATTCGAGCCCGTAGCGCGCGCAGATGGTGGCCGTGGCCACGCCGTGCTGGCCTGCGCCGGTCTCGGCGATGATGCGCTGCTTGCCCATGCGCCGCGCGAGCATGGCCTGGCCGATCACGTTGTTGATCTTGTGCGCGCCCGTGTGGTTGAGGTCTTCGCGCTTGAGGTAGATCTGCGCGCCGCCCATTTCGCGGCTGGTGCGCGCGGCGTGGTAAACCGGCGTGGGGCGGCCCACGAAATGGCGCAATTCGTAGTGGAATTCGGCCAAAAAGTCGGGGTCGTTCTGGTAGCGCGCGTAGGCTTGGCGCAGCTCCTCGATGGCGTGCGTCAGGGTTTCGCTGACGAAGCTGCCGCCGTAGGGGCCGAAGTGGCCCGAGGCATCAGGTTGTTGGTAACTGGACATGGCTCTTGGAGGCAAGTTGGGCATCGGCCGCGCGCACGGCGGCAACGAAGCGGTGGATCTTTTCGGCGCTTTTCACGCCCTTGAGGGGACGACCGTCGGGGCCGTCCTGTTCCACGCTCGAGCTGACGTCAACGGCCAGCGACAGGCAGCGTGGGCGCACCTGGGCGATGCCATCGGTCACGTTTGCAGGCGTGAGTCCACCAGACAAAACGAGGTGAGCGTTGACGTTTGGTGGCAGGAGTGACCAATTGAATGCCTTGCCGCCGCCGCCATAGCCCTCGACTTGGGCGTCGAGCAAAATGGCCTGGGCGCGAGAATATTGCTGCGCGTATTCTACGAGGTCGAATGGCGCGGCCTGCGCGCCGATAGGGATGCGCGCTGCGCGCAGGTAAGGGCGGCTGCCGTGGCCACTCGCGGCCCAGCACTCCTCGGCGCTCTCATCCCCATGAAATTGCACGATGGCGCCCGGTACAAGCGCACAAGCAGCTATCACGAAAGAAGCGCTCTCGTTGACCACGAGCAGCACCGGCGTCACGAAGGGCGGCAGGCGCCTGGCCAAGGCCGCGGCGCGCTCGGGCGCCACGTAGCGCGGGCTTTTCGGGTAGAGCACGAAGCCGATCGCGTCCGCGCCAGCGGCGACGGCCGCATCCACGTCCTGCTCGCGTGTGAGGCCGCAAATTTTGATGCGCGTGCGTTGTGCGGCGGGGCGGCTGGGGGGTGGCGGCTGCTGGGGCTTTTGGGTCTGTTCGGGGGCGAAGCTCATGGCAGCCAATCATACGCAGGGCTGCGCTCGGGCAGGCCCCAGTGCGGCGCATAAACCGGCCCCAGAAAATACAAACCATCGGGTGCGAAGGTGGGTGCGGCGGCGCTGCGTGAGCGCGCCGCGAGCACCTGCGCCATCCACTGCGGCGGCTGGCTGCCCTGGCCTATGGCGACGAGGCAGCCCATGATGTTGCGGATCATGTGGTGCAAGAAGGCGTCGGCCTGGAACTCGAAGCGCCAGTAACAGGGCTGCCAATCGGTGTCGGAATCCGCCTTGGCCTGGACGGACGTGGATGTTCCGCGGCGCGAGATCGCGATGCGCTGCAGGGTTTTGACGGGCGACTTGGCCTGGCAGGCCGCGGCGCGAAAGGCGCTGAAGTCATGCTCGCCGAGCAGGTACTCGGCCGCTTCCTGCATCGCGGCGAGGTTCAGCGGCTGGAACACCCAGCCGACCCGCCCGGCTTCGACGCTGGGGCGCACGGGCGACTGCAGCAGCACGTAGGCGTAGCGCCGCGCCACGGCGCTGGCGCGTGCGTGAAAGGCGTCGGGCACGGGTTGCGCCCATTGCACGGCGATGTCGGGCGGCAAAAAGGTATTGGTGCCGCGCACCCATGAAAACGCCGTGCGTGCAAGCGGTGTGTCGAAGTGCACCACTTGCATGAGCCCGTGCACGCCGGCATCGGTGCGGCCCGCGCACAGCGTGCGCACCGGTTCGGGCTGCGCGGCAAAGCGCGCAAGCGCGACTTCGAGCTTGTCTTGCACGGTATTGCCCGAGGGCTGGCTCTGCCAGCCGTCGTAGGCCTGGCCGTTGTAGCTGACGCCGAGCGCGATCCTCATCGGGCAAGCGGGCAGGAGCGGTTTTGCAGCGTGTACCTGGGTATGGGACAGGTCAGGGCAGCCGCTCAGCCGATTTCATTCAGCAGGCGTTGTGCGCGTTCCTTCAGCGGGCCAGAGGCTTCGGCGAGCACTTCCTCGACCAACTGGCGTGCGCCTTCGGTGTCACCGATCGAGTGGAATTCTTGGGCCAATGCGAGCTTGGTGGCCAGCGGGTCTTGTGCCGTTGACTCAGGCGCGCCGTTCGCTGCCATCAAAGGGGCGGGAGTTGTGGCTGAGTCGGTGTTGGAGTCGAGTTCCAGCGATAGATCGCCAAGGTCGAATTCCAAAGACGGGAGTTCCGCGGAGGGAGCTTCCTCTTCGAGCGGCGCGGGGGCTTGTGCAGGCAAATGCAAATCCGCGCCAGAGAAGTCGAGTTCTGCCAGCACGGGTTCTTCGGTGGGGGCTTTTTCTTGCGCTGGCGCTTGGGCAAGGGTTTGGGGCGCAAGACCGGGCTCTTGCGCTGGGGGCATGGCAAAGCTTGGCGGGGGCGGCGCGGAATCGGTTGGCGAAACGGTTGACGAAACAGCGGCTTCTTGTGCCTCTGCGCCCGATCCAGAGCTGTTTTCGGGCATCTCTGGTGCGGCCCGCGAGGTCGGAACTTGCGGCTGGGCCGAGTCGGCGGTCAAAGGTGCAGGCGCAGGTGCGGGTGCCGCAATGCCTGCAACATCTGCCTCCTCCAGGTTCAGGTCCAGCTCTGGCAGAGCGCCGCTACTGACTGCGGCGGCACCGGGAAGGGTGTTGGGAAACCCTCCTGGGGCAGAGCTTTCTTGTTCTGCAGTCTTGGGGCGTCCGCCGGGTTGATACAGGGGGTTGGCTGGCTCCAGCGCGCGGCCCAGATCCACAACACGTCCCCATTCGGGGCCCTCTCCGTGGGTGAGCTTGAAAACTTCAGTGGCGACGGCCTCGAGTGCTTTGCGATCCTGTCTTTTGGCGTAAATCTCGGCGAGCTTGACATGGATGGACACGCGCTCGGGGTGGTGGCGCAGCGCTTCCTTGAGGATTTCCTCGGCTTGCATATCGCGGCCATACGCCAGATAGACATCTGCTTCGGCCACAGGGTCGATGTCGCCGCCCGCGTCGAGCTGGCTCGGCGAGTACGCCATGGACGATGCCCCCGTGCTCAGGTCGCTTTGGGTGGTGTCCACGCGCTGGCCACCGCTGGAGCCAAAAAAAGAATCACGCTGCAGGCGGCTTTCCATGATGGTGGAGTCAGCGAAATCCTTTTGGCTGGAGCGTTTGCGTGCAATGCGGTAGGCGCCATAGCCGAGCAACAAGGCCAGCAATCCACCGACGGCTGGCAGCAGCGGCTCCTCGAAAAGGCTGGCCACGAAGCCGGGTTGCGGCTCCGGCTGCGGGGCAGGTACCGGTGGCTGCTTGGGGCGGGATGCGGGGGCTGAGGCCGCTTCAGCCACACTGGCAGCCGAAGCGACGGATGCCTGTTCAGCCGGAGCAAGGCCGGCGCTGGCCGTCACGGCCCCCGATGCCAAGCCTTGGGGCGAGGATGCCTTGGCCCCTGCGGGCGTTGGCTCGGAAGAGGGGGCTGCGGCCGAAGCGGGAGCGGATGCGCCCGCGGAAGCTGCGCTGAGTTTGTTGAGCTCGGCAATGTTTTGGGAAAGCTCGGCCACCCTTGCGGCGGTTTCGTGCTTTTGCTTTTCCTGGGCCAACTGGTCTTCTGCCGAGGGTTGACCGGGCGCGGAGGGCTTGGACAGCAGCAGTTTGTCAGGACTTGCGGCGGCAGCTTTTTTGTCTTCGACGGCCGTTTGCACGCTGCCGCTTGCAAAGCGCTGCGCGGGAGCGATTTCGGTTTTGGTGGCGGCGGACGCGAGTTTGCGCCGGAAGTTGTTGAAATCCCGGCTTTGCGCGGCAATGAGCTGGCGGGCCTCGTTGGGCGGGGTGGATTGCGCGGTAGCTTCGTCGGGCAACTGCAGTACGGCGCCTGACCTCAGGCGGTTGACGTTGCCTTGAATGAAGGCATCGGGGTTGGAGCGCAGCAAAGCGACCAGCATTTGGTCGAGCGAGACGCTCGCCGGACGGTGCGCCGCGGCAATCCGAGCGGCGGTATCTCCGGGGCGCACGGTAATGCGCGTCACCGAACCTGGGGAGGGGGCTGCCTGTGCCGCCCGCGGCCGGGTCGCGGCGCGTTCGGTGGTGGATCTACCCGCAGCGGCAGGGGTTGCTGGCGCGCTCGTCACGCCTGCCGTGGTGCGGCCGGCATCAGAGGAGGACGGTGCCACTTGTGCCGCAGCACCGATTTCGGGCGCCGGGCGGCGCAGTGCCGGGGGGTCGAGCAGTATGGTGTAGTTGCGTATCAGATGGCCCGCATTCCACGAGGCATCGATGACCAAATCCAGGAAGGGCTCATTGATGGGGCGATTGCTCGTGACCTGCAAATACACACTGCCATCTGCACGCTTGCGCAGCGTGATGCGCATGTCGTTCAGCAGGGGAGAAAACTCCACGCCCTGAGCGCGAAACACCTCAGGCGCCGCCGGCCCGACGTGCAAGGTGTCGGCTTCTTCCGGGGTGATCTGCGGCAACTCGATTTCGGCCCGCAGAGGCTCACCCAAGGCCGACTGGACGGTCAATCGCCCAAAAGCCAAGGCCCATGCACTGCTGCTATAGATGCCGAACGAGAGTGCGGCTGCGGCCGCCAAGGCAGAAAGTTTCCAACGGTGCATGGGCTTGGTCGCCAGAGGTGATGGGGTTGGACGATTTTGCTTTTGGCGGTGGTTTCACGCAAGAAAGTGCAAACCACTGCTTTTCAAGGCAAAAGGAGTGCAAGAACCATAGCAGCAATGCATTGCACTGACAAGCATACTTGGCATCTGCATTTGACGCGTGAGGATGTCAGGTCTCAGCGGCGATGTCAGATGTTGCCAGGCAGCAACGCCTGCGGCGCAACGCTCATGCGCACGGACAGCGCGGCGCTCAAGCCTGCAGCAGGATGCGCAGCATGCGTCGCAGCGGCTCGGCCGCGCCCCAGAGCAGCTGGTCGCCGATCGTGAACGCACCCAGGTATTCGGGGCCCATCGTGAGCTTGCGGATGCGGCCCACGGGGATGGTGAGGGTGCCGGTCACGGCCACGGGCGTGAGGTCTTTGAGCGTGGCCTCTTTGTTATTGGGGACGACTTTGACCCAGGCGTTGTCGGCGGCGATCATGGCCTCGATGTCGGCCACGGGCACGTCTTTTTTCAGCTTGAAGGTCAGCGCCTGGCTGTGGCAGCGCATCGCACCGATGCGCACGCAAAAGCCATCGACGGGCACGGCCGGCGAGCCAAAGCCCTCGCCCTGGCCCAGGATTTTGTTGGTCTCGGCCATGCCTTTCCACTCCTCGCGGCTCATGCCGTTGCCCAAGTCCTTGTCGATCCAGGGGATCAAGCTGCCTGCGAGCGGCACGCCGAAATGCGCGGTTTCATCGGCGCCCAGGCTGCGCTGCTTGGCGATGACCTTGCGGTCGATCTCGAGGATCGCGCTCTTGGAGTCGGCGAGCAAGTCTCGCACCTCGGCGTACAGCGTGCCATATTGCGTCAGCAGCTCGCGCATATGCTGTGCGCCGCCACCGCTCGCGGCCTGGTAGGTTTGCGTGCTCATCCATTCGACCAAACCGGCCTTGTAGAGCGCCCCCACACCCATGAGCATGCAGCTGACAGTGCAGTTGCCGCCGACCCAGTTGTTGCCGCCCTTGGCGAGCGCGTTCTGGATCACGGGCAGATTCACCGGGTCGAGGACGATCACGGCGTCGTCCTTCATGCGCAGCGTGCTCGCCGCATCGATCCAGTGGCCCTTCCAGCCCGCGGCGCGCAATTTGGGAAAGACCTCGGTCGTGTAGTCACCGCCCTGACAGGTGATGATGGCGTCGCATTTTTTCAGCGCAGCGATGTCGTACGCATCCTGCAGTGTTTTTTCGTTCTTGGCCATCGCAGGGGCCACGCCGCCAGCGTTGGAGGTCGAGAAGAAAACGGGCTCGATCAGGTCGAAATCGCCTTCGGCCTGCATGCGATCCATCAGGACTGAGCCGACCATGCCGCGCCAGCCGACGAGGCCCACAAGGTTACCGAGTTTCATTTTGCGCCTTTCAAACGATGCATTTGCTGGCCCTTCCGGATCGTCAGGCTCCGGAAAGGCGGCGCACGACGAAACCGGCTGGGTTCAGCCTTTTTTGGTCGTGGTAGTGGGAGAGAGAGGGGATGAAGCGATGAAAAAAGCCACCCGCAGCGAGGAATTTGCGCAGGTGTTGGCATCGAAGGGGATCGAGGCGTTCATCGTGGTCTGGATTTTAGCAGTCAGCCAAACCGACCGCGATCAGGCAGATCGCGATCAAGCCGAGCAAAATCAAACGCCTTGCAATGCCTTGATCACCGCGTCGCCCATCTCGCGCGTGCCCACGCGCGTCGTGCCTTCGCTCCAGATGTCGGCGGTGCGCAGGCCCTGGGCCAGCACCTGTTTGACGGCGGCCTCGATGCGTTCGGCGGCGGCCGGCTGCGCTAGTGAAAAGCGCAGCATCATGGCCGCGCTCAGGATGGTGGCGAGCGGGTTCGCAATGCCTTTGCCTGCGATGTCGGGTGCGCTGCCGTGGCTGGGCTCGTATAAGCCCTGGCCTTTGTCGTTGAGCGAGGCCGAGGGCAGCATGCCGATCGAGCCGGTGAGCATGGAGGCCTCATCGCTCAGGATGTCGCCGAACATGTTGCCTGTGACGAGCACGTCGAAGTTTTTTGGGGCTTTGACGAGCTGCATCGCGGCGTTGTCCACGTACATGTGCTCGAGCGTGACGTCGGGGTAGTCCTGGTGCACTTCGGTGACCACGTCCTTCCAGAACTGGAAGGTTTCGAGCACGTTGGCTTTATCGACGCTCGTGACTTTTTTGCCGCGTTTGCGTGCAGCCTCGAAGGCCACGCGGGCGATGCGCTCGATCTCGGGGCGCGTGTAGCGCATGGTGTCGAAGGCTTCCTCGGCGCCCGCGAAGGCGCCGTCCGGTGCGCTGCGGCGCCCGCGCGGTTGGCCGAAATAGATGTCGCCCGTGAGCTCGCGGATGATGAGGATGTCCAGGCCGGCGACGAGTTCGGGCTTGAGGCTGGATGCGCCCACGAGCTGCTCGTAGCAGATCGCAGGTCGGAAGTTGGCGAACAACCCGAGGTGCTTGCGCAAGCCCAGGATGGCCTGTTCGGGGCGCAAATGGCGTTCGAGCTTGTCGTACTTCCAGTCGCCCACGGCGCCAAACAGGATCGCGTCGGCTTGCTGTGCGAGCCGCAGCGTGGCCTCGGGCAGCGGGTGGCCCGAGGCTTCGTAAGCGGCGCCGCCGACGGGGGCCGTTTCCATCTCGAAGCGCAGGTCCAGCGCCTGCAGGACTTTGACGGCTTCGGCCATGATTTCGGGGCCTATGCCGTCCCCGGGGAGGATCGCGATTTTCATGAAATAGTTCTTTATTGATAGCTGCTAGCGCTTGATTTATATGGGCTAGAGGTCATTTTTACTACTAATTCAGGCGAGCAGCGTGTGCGCGAGCCAGGGCTTGGTGGCCAGGCGGCGAGCTTCGTATTCGCGGATTTTGTCTGCATGGCGCAGCGTGAGACCGATGTCGTCGAGGCCATTGAGCAGGCAGTATTTGCGAAAGGCGTTGACCTCGAACGGGATTTCCTCGCCCTGCGGGCGCACGACGACTTGGCGTGGCAGGTCGATCGTGAGCTCGTAGCCGGGGAAAGCTGCCACTTCGTCGAAGAGCTGGTCGACGACGTTTTCAGGCAGAACGATAGGCAGCAGACCGTTCTTGAAGCAGTTGTTGAAGAAAATGTCGGCAAAGCTTGGCGCGATCAGCGCGCGAAAGCCGTATTGCTCGAGCGCCCAGGGTGCGTGCTCGCGGCTCGAGCCACAGCCGAAATTTTTGCGCGCGAGCAGGATGGACGCGCCCTGATAGCGCGGCTGGTTGAGCACGAAGTCGGGGTTGGGCTTGCGGCTGGCCGGATCCATGCCGGGCTCGCCGTGGTCGAGGTAGCGCCACTCGTCGAACAGGTTGGGGCCGAAGCCCGTTTTCTTGATCGACTTGAGGAACTGCTTGGGGATGATGGCGTCGGTATCGACGTTTTCGCGGTCGAGCGGGGCGACGAGGCCCTTGTGCACAGTGAATTTCTGCATGGCGATGTCTCTGGGGCTTGGAGCCGTTACATGGAGCCGTTACTTGGCGGCGCGCTCGATGGCGTTGCCGGCTTTTTGGATGTCCTGGCCCATGCCTTGCACGGTGTTGCAACCGCTCAGCACGAGCCCTGTCAAAAATACGGCGAGGAGGGCAGATGTTTTGCTCATGGGGCCCTCCTCAGGCAAATTGGCGCACATCGACGAAATGGCCGTGGATCGCGGCCGCCGCGGCCATCGCCGGACTCACGAGGTGTGTGCGCCCGCCCGCGCCCTGGCGGCCTTCGAAATTGCGGTTGCTGGTGCTCGCGCAACGCTCGCCGGGCTCGAGCCGGTCGGCATTCATGGCCAGGCACATGGAGCAGCCGGGTTCGCGCCACTCGAAGCCGGCGGCGCGGAAGATTTCGTGCAGGCCTTCGCGTTCGGCCTGCTCTTTGACCAGGCCCGAGCCCGGCACGACCATCGCGAGCTTGACGTTTTTCGCGACTTTCTGCCCCAGTTTCTTGACCACTGCGGCGGCAGCGCGTAGGTCTTCGATGCGGCTGTTGGTGCACGAGCCGATGAAGACCTTGTCGATGTGGATGTCGGTGATCGGCTTGCCGGGCGTGAGGCCCATGTAGGTCAGCGCGCGCTCGATCGCGTTGCGCTTGTTCGGGTCTTTTTCTTTGTCGGGATCGGGCACGCGCGCATCGATGCCGAGCACCATCTCGGGGCTCGTGCCCCAGGTGACCTGCGGCACGATGCTGCCCGCGTCGAGTTCGACCACGCGGTCGAACTGTGCGTCGGGGTCGGAATGCAACGTGCGCCAGTAGGCCACGGCCTGCTCCCATTCGGCGCCCGTGGGCGCGAGCGGGCGGCCTTTGACGTACTCGATGGTTTTGTCATCGACGGCCACGAGCCCGGCGCGCGCGCCGGCCTCAATCGCCATGTTGCACACGGTCATGCGCCCTTCCATGCTGAGCGCGCGGATGGCCGAGCCGGCGAACTCTATCGTGTAGCCCGTGCCGCCGGCGGTGCCGATCTTGCCGATGATGGCGAGCACGATGTCCTTGGCGCCGACGCCGCGCGCAAGCGGCCCTTCGACCCTGACGAGCATATTCTTGGCCTTCTTGGCCAGCAGCGTCTGCGTGGCGAGCACATGCTCGACCTCTGAAGTGCCTATGCCGTGCGCCAGCGCGCCAAACGCGCCGTGCGTGCTCGTGTGGCTGTCGCCGCAGACCACGGTCATGCCGGGCAGCGTAGCGCCTTGCTCGGGGCCCATCACGTGCACGATGCCCTGGCCCTTGGACATGAAGGGAAAGAACGCCGCCGCGCCGAACTCGGCGATGTTGGCGTCCAGCGTGGTGATCTGCTCCTTGCTGATCGGGTCGGCAATGCCGTCGTAGCCCAGCTCCCAGCCCGTGGTCGGGGTGTTGTGGTCGGCCGTGGCGACGACCGAGCTGATGCGCCAGACCTTGCGTCCGGCCTGGCGCAGCCCTTCGAAAGCCTGCGGGCTGGTGACCTCGTGCACCAGGTGCCGGTCGATGTAGAGCAGGGCAGTGCCGTCTTCCTCGGTGTCTATGACGTGCTCGTCCCAGATTTTGTCGTAGAGGGTGCGTCCCATGGATGGTTCTCGAGAAGGTCTTGGTGTGGGGAAAAAGCGATTTTAGGGCGTAGGGCCAGAACGGGTGGCAAGGCCTGCGCTGCCCGCAGGGGCAGCCGCACATCCCTTACGCCGGGCAGGTGCTGTTGTGCTCGGGCACGGCGACGCGCCAGTGCAGTTCATGAGCGATGCGCTCGCGCAGCGCGTCGGCTGCGCCCGGCTCACCATGCACTACGTAGACTTGCTGGGGCGCACGCCCCATGCTGCGCAGCCAGGCGAGCGTCTGGTTGGCGTCCGAGTGTGCGGAGGCTGAATTGAGCGTCACCACTTCGGCGCGGATGTCCACTTCCTGGGCGAAGATGCGGATGCGCTTTTCACCGTTGGCGATGCGCGCGCCGCGCGTGCCAGGCGCCTGGTGGCCCGTGATGATGATCATGTTGTGCCGCTCGCCCGCATACAGCGCCAGGTGGTGCAGCACGCGCCCACCCGTGGCCATGCCGCTGGCCGACAGAATCACCATGGGGCCGTGGCGGCGTGCGAGCGCCTTGGATTCGTCGGTGGTCTGCACCATGGTGGCCTCGCGCGAGAGCGCCTGCGACTGGCGCAAGTTCAGGCGATGCTCGCCCAAATGCCGCTCGAACAGTCCCGTGGTGCTCACGGCCATGGGGCTGTCGAGGAAGACCGGCAGCGAGGCTGGAATCACCTTTTGCGCCTTGAGCAAGTGGATCGCATGCAGCAGGGTTTGCGCCCGGCCCACGGCAAATACCGGAACCACGGCCACGCCGCCGCGTGCCGCAAGCCGCTGCAGCGCCGGGCCGAGCTCTTGCAGGACGTCGGTGGGTGGGTGTTCCCGGTCTCCGTAGGTCGATTCGACGAGCACGGTGTCCGCCTGCGGCGGCGCCTCGGGCGGGTTCATGATGAGGTCGTCGGGGCGTCCCAGGTCGCCCGAAAACAAAATGCGCCGTCCACCGACTTCGAGCAGCACGCTGGCCGCACCCAGGATGTGACCAGCGGGTGTGAAGCGCACGCGCCAGCCGGGAATCGGCTCGAACGATTGGTGGAAAGCGTGGGCGCGAAGTTGCGGCAGGCAATGCTGTGCGTCCAGCCGCGTGTAAAGCGGCAGCGCCGGTGTGTGTTCGCTGAGGTGGTGGCGGTTGAGAAACGCGGCGTCTTCTTCCTGCAAATGGCCACTGTCGGGCAGCAAGATGGCACAGAGGTCGCGCGTCCCCGACGTGGTGTGCACGGCGCCGCGGTAGCCGTCGCGCGCGAGCAGCGGCAGGTAGCCGCTGTGGTCCAGGTGCGCGTGGGTCAGCACGACGGCGTCGATTTCGGTGGGTGCGACGGGCAAGGGCTGCCAGTTGCGCAGGCGCAGCTGCTTATAGCCTTGGAACAGCCCGCAATCCACGAGCAGTTTGCGCTCTTTGTAGCGCACGAGGAATTTGGAGCCGGTGACCGTGCTCGCACCACCGAGAAAGCTGATGTTGACCGTCATGGGGATGAGTCCTTTCGACCCCGATGGTAACGAGCGCGCAAACCGGTACTCGCCACAACGGGCGCCGAATCTCCGCCTGGACTTACGCAAACAAGGATGGAATAAAGTTTTTTCAGGGGCGAGCGCCTTGCCTGATCCCGTTTTGCGTAAGTCGTGCCCGCTCAACTGAACCAGTTTTTCAGCCGCTCCGTCCAGCTTTGGGCGCTCGGCGAGTGCCGGTGCCCCCCTTTTTTGAGCGACTCATCGAGCTCACGCAGCAGTTTGCGCTGGTGCTCGGTGAGGCGCACGGGCGTTTCGACGGTGATGTGGCAATACAAGTCACCCGGGTGGCTCGAACGTATGCCCTTGATGCCCTTGCCGCGTAGACGGAACTGCTTGCCTGCCTGCGTGCCTTCGGGAATGTCGATCACGGCCTTGCCGTCGAGCGTGGGCACCTCGATTTCACCGCCCAGCGCCGCGGTGATGAAGCTCACGGGCACTTGGCAGTGCAAGTCATCGCCGTCGCGTTCGAAGATTTCGTGCTTTTTGACGCGGATTTCGATGTAGAGGTCACCCGGCGGGCCGCCGTTGACGCCGGGCTCGCCATTGCCCGTGCTGCGGATGCGCATGCCGTCGTCTATACCCGCAGGGATTTTGACTTCGAGCGTCTTTTGCTTCTTCACGCGGCCTTGGCCATGGCAGCTTGGGCAGGGCTCGGGGATGATCTTGCCCGAACCACGGCAGTGTGGGCAGGTCTGTTGCACGCTGAAAAAACCCTGGCGCATCTGCACCGTCCCGCTGCCGCCGCAGGTGTTGCAGGTCTTGGCGCTGGTGCCTGGCTTGGCGCCGCTGCCGTGGCAGGTGTCGCAGCTTTCCCAGGACGGGATGCGGATTTGTGCATCCTTGCCGCGGGCGGCTTCTTCGAGCGTGATTTCGAGCGCGTAGCTCAGATCACTGCCACGATAGACCTGGCGCCCACCCGTGCGGCGGCCTTGCCCAAAAATGTCACCAAAAATGTCACCAAAGGCTTCGGCAAAGCCGCCAAAACCATCACCCCCACCGTGTCCGCGCATGTTGGGGTCGACGCCCGCGTGCCCCCATTGGTCGTAGGCCGCGCGTTTTTGCGGGTCGGAAAGCATCTCGTAAGCTTCCTTGACCTCTTTGAATTTTTCTTCGGCGTGTTTGTCGGCATCTCCCTGGTTGCGGTCAGGGTGGTACTTCATCGCCAGTTTGCGGTAAGCCTTTTTGATCTCATCGTCGGAGGCGTTCTTGGGAACGCCCAAGACTTCGTAATAGTCTCGCTTGGACATGTTTCGGAGCCAGGGTGGAACATGGAAACGCCGCGCCCGCCTCTTGCGAGGGCTCGGCGCGGCGGTGAATCGTCACTTGGAACGTGGAAAGAGGGCCAGCAAAGCCTACTGCGTGCCTTCAGTCTTTTTTGACTTCTTTGACCTCGGCATCGACCACGTCATCGTCGGCATTGGCCGAAGATGATGCACCGGCCGAGCTGCCGGCCCCCGCTTGGGCGCCTGCAGCCTGAGCATCGGCGTATAGCTTCTCACCAAGCTTCTGGCTCGCGCTCATCAGCGCTGCGGTCTTGGTCGTGATGGCGTCTTTGTCATCGCCCTTGATCGCGTCTTCGAGCTCTTTGATCGCTGCCGTGATCTTGTCTTTCTCGGCGGCGTCGAGCTTGTCGCCATGCTCGGCCAGACTCTTGTTGACGCTGTGGATCGCGGCATCGGCCTCGTTGCGCGCCTGCACCAACTCGACCTTGCGCTTGTCCTCGGCAGCGTTGAGCTCGGCGTCCTTGACCATGCGCTGGATCTCTTCTTCCGACAGCCCCGAGTTGGCCTTGATGGTGATCTTGTTTTCTTTCCCGGTGCTCTTGTCCTTGGCGCTCACGTGCAGGATGCCGTTGGCGTCGATGTCGAAGGTCACCTCGATCTGCGGCAGGCCGCGCGGCGCGGGTGCGATGCCCTCGAGGTTGAATTCACCCAGCAGTTTGTTGGCCGAGGCGATTTCGCGCTCGCCCTGGTACACCTTGATGGTCACCGCAGGTTGGTTGTCTTCGGCGGTCGAGAAAGTTTGCGTGAACTTGGTCGGAATGGTCGTGTTCTTGGGGATCATCTTGGTCATGACGCCACCCAAGGTTTCGATACCCAAGGACAACGGCGTCACGTCGAGCAGCAGCACGTCCTTGCGCTCACCCGAGAGCACCTGGCCTTGGATGGCCGCGCCAATGGCCACGGCTTCATCAGGGTTGACGTCCTTGCGCGGCTCCTTGCCGAAGAATTCCTTGACCTTCTCCTGCACCTTGGGCATGCGCGTCATGCCGCCGACGAGGATCACGTCGTTGATGTCGGACACCGACACGCCGGCGTCCTTGATTGCGATGCGGCAGGGCTCGATCGTGCGTGCGATCAAATCCTCGACCAAGCTCTCGAGCTTGGCGCGCGTGAGCTTGATGTTGAGGTGTTTGGGCCCCGACGCATCGGCCGTGATGTAGGGCAGGTTGATGTCGGTCTGGGTCGAGTTCGAGAGCTCGATCTTGGCTTTTTCGGCGGCTTCTTTGAGGCGTTGCAGCGCCAGCACGTCCTTGCTCAAGTCAACACCTTGTTCTTTCTTGAACTCGGTGATGATGTAGTCGATGATGCGCTGGTCGAAGTCTTCGCCACCGAGGAAGGTGTCGCCGTTGGTCGAGAGCACTTCGAACTGCTTTTCGCCTTCGACGTCGGCGATCTCGATGATCGAGATGTCGAAGGTACCGCCGCCCAGGTCATAGACGGCGATCTTGCGGTCGCCCTTACCGGCCTTGTCGAGGCCGAAAGCGAGTGCTGCCGCCGTGGGCTCGTTGATGATGCGCTTGACTTCGAGCCCGGCGATGCGGCCCGCGTCTTTGGTGGCCTGGCGCTGTGCGTCGTTGAAGTAGGCCGGCACGGTGATGACGGCCTCGGTCACGGTTTCACCGAGGTAATCTTCGGCGGTTTTCTTCATCTTGCGCAGCACTTCGGCGCTGATTTGCTGCGGCGCCAGTTTTTGCCCGCGCACTTCGACCCAAGCGTCGCCGTTGTCGGCCTTGACAATCTTGTAGGGCATCAGGTGGATGTCCTTTTGCACCTCTTTGTCTTCGAATTTGCGGCCGATCAGACGCTTGACGGCGTAAATCGTGTTTTTGGCGTTGGTCACGGCTTGGCGCTTGGCGGCTGCGCCGACCAGGATTTCGCCGTTTTCGAGGTAGGCCACGACCGAGGGCGTGGTGCGTGCACCTTCGCTGTTTTCGATCACGCGCGGGGTGTTGCCCTCCATCACGGCCACGCAGCTATTGGTCGTGCCGAGGTCAATACCGATGATTTTTCCCATGATGTAATTCTCCTTTGGATGCTGAGGAATGCTTGCTACGTAACTTGTGGATCGGCGCTTGCGCTTCAAGGCGAGCGGACAGATTTATTTCCGCTCAGGCCCGAGTGCCGGTTCACTGCTTGGGTGCAGCCACGGTGACGAGCGCGGGACGCAGTACGCGGTCGGCTATCAGATAGCCTTTTTGTAGCACTGCGACGATGGTGTTGGGCTCTTGCTCGGCGGGCACCATGCTGATGGCCTGGTGGCGGTGCGGGTCGAACTTTTCGCCTACGGCGGGATGGATGGCGAGCACTTTGTTGCGCTCCAGCGCCGTCATGAGCTGGCGCAGGGTGGCGTCCACGCCTTCGCGCAATTGCTGCGGGGTTGCTTCTTTGACGGCGAGCGCCGCTTCAAGGCTGTCGGCCACCGGTAGCAGGCTCTCGGCAAAGCTCTCGATACCGAATTTGCGTGCTTTGGCGATTTCTTCCTCGGCGCGGCGGCGGGCGTTTTCGGCCTCGGCTTTGGCACGCAGGAATTGATCGGCGAGCTCTGCGCTCTTGGCCTTGAGCTCGGCCAGTTCGGCCTGCAGGCGCGCGATCTCGTCGGCAGCGTGGGTTGCCATGTTTTCCTGCCCTGGTGCAGCAGCGGTGGTATCGGAGGAGGGGGTGTTGGGCGTGTTGTCGGACATGTCGATTTTTTATGGATGGAACAACATGCAGTGAGATTGGGGCGAAGTCGGCAGATTTCAAGCTGATTCTCACGGCGCAGCGGGAAACCCGTCTGAGACAATCGCCGCATGAGTGAAGTGCCTGCAAAATTTTCCCCTTCCATCCTTTCTAATGCCATTCCCGGTGTCCCCGATCCCTTGCCAGAAGGCTGGCTAGCAGCCTGTCGGACTTTGGGCGTCGAAAGCGAGAATGCGCCCCAGCGAGGCCAGTTTTTGCCGGATTCGCCGCCCCATAGCGGGACTATGGGGCAAGAAGCCGGTAAAAAATGGGCCGCTGCGGCGCATTCGCAGCCGACGATTCCACAGTCCGACAGGCTGCTAGCCATCGAGTCGCTCGATCTGGAGGCGCAGGGCGTTGCGCACCGGCCCGATGGCAAGGTGGTGTTCGTCGAGGGTGCGCTGCCCTTCGAACTCGTGAGCGCGCAGACCTACCGCAAAAAGAACCAGTGGGAGCAGGCCAGCCTCACGGCCATCCACCGGCCCTCGTCGCAGCGCGTGCAACCCGGCTGCCCACATTTCGGCCTGCACGCGGGTGCCTGCGGCGGCTGCAAGATGCAGCATTTGCACCCGGGCGCGCAGGTCGCGATCAAGCAGCGTGTGCTCGAAGACAACCTCTGGCATCTGGGCAAGGTGCGGCCCGACATGGTGCTGCGCCCCATCGAAGGGCCGGCCTGGGGCTACCGCTACCGCGCACGCCTGTCCGTGCGCTACGTGGCGAAAAAGGGCGCAGTGCTGATCGGCTTTCACGAGCGCAAGAGCCGCTACGTGGCGGACATGCAGGTCTGCCCCGTGCTGCCCGCGCACGTGAGTGCCCTGCTGTTGCCGCTGCGCGCGCTGGTGGCCGCGCTCGATGCGCGCGACAGCTGCCCGCAGATCGAGCTCGCCTGTGGCGACACCGTGACGGCGCTGGTGCTGCGCCACCTGCAGCCGCTCTCGCCTGCCGACCTCGCGCGGCTGCGCGCCTTTGCCGGCGCGCACCGCGTGCAATGGTGGCTGCAGCCCAAGGGGCCGGACACGGTGCACTTGCTCGACCCAGGCGGCGAGGAGCTGGCGTACCACCTGCCCGAGTTCGGCATCACCATGCCCTTTCGACCGACCGACTTCACGCAGGTGAACCCGCACATCAACCGCGTGCTGGTCGTGCGCGCGCTGCGCCTGCTCGACGTGCGGCCGCACGAGCGCGTGATCGACTGGTTTTGCGGTCTGGGCAACTTCACGCTACCACTGGCCACGCAGGCGCGTGCGGTGCTGGGCGTGGAGGGCAGCGCAACACTGGTTGCACGGGCGCGTGAAAACTATGAGAAAAATAAGGCACTAAGGCAGACGGGACAAGCATTAGCAGATACGAATTTCGTAGCGCGCAACCTGTTCGAGATGACGCCCGAGCAGCTCATGGCCGACGGCGTGGCCGACAAGTGGCTGGTCGATCCGCCGCGCGAAGGGGCTTTTGCCCTCGCCAAGGCGCTGGCCGATATTGCGCAGGCCCGCCAGGGCGCGCCGGGCGCCGCGCCGCTGCCTGCCTCTGCCGCGGGCTGGACGCCGCCGCGGCGCATCGTCTATGTGAGCTGCAACCCCGCGACGCTCGCGCGCGACGCGGGCCTGCTGGTGCACCTGGCGGGCTATCGCTGCGCGGCGGCGGGCGTGGTCAACATGTTTCCGCACACGGCGCATGTGGAGAGCGTGGCGGTGTTCGAGTTGCCCGATTCGACCCAAGCACCCGAGCCGCCGGTCTGAAGCGCCGGGCTGAGGTGCCTGGCCTAAGTGGGTTAAGACTTGCTGGCCGCGTCCGCCGCGGGAGGTGCTTCGGTGTTGCCGCCCGCTTCGCCGTTCGCTGGCGGAATGCTCTTGCTGAGCTGCGGCGGGATGCCCTCGATCTTGTTGTCGCGCATGTACTGGTCCATGTCCTTCCAGCCCGCGAAGATGGCGGCCTTGGGCGCCTTGGGGTTGAGGGTGTAGCAGTCTTCGAGGCTGCGCTGCGCATGCCGGCAGGCCGCGCCTATGGCCTGCGCCTCGGCCTCGCGCTGGGCGATGCGCGGATCGGGTCCCAGGCCCGGAATGTCGCAACCGGCGAGCAGCAGCCCGAACGCGGCGACGAGCAGGAGGCGTGGCTTGAAAAGATGGATGGCGGGGCGAGGCATTGCCTGGATTATCGACAAAGGGCTGCGGGACTTGAACCTGTAATACAAAAAGGCCCCTTGCGGAGCCTTTTGCTGGGACGGAAAAAGCAGCCGCTCAGTCGCGCTCGCCACCGAAGATGCCCAGCAGCGCGAGCAGGCTCTGGAACACGTTGAACAAGTCCAGGTACAGGGCCAGCGTGGCGCTGATGTAGTTGGTCTCGCCGCCGTCGATGATCTGCTTGAGGTCGTACAGCATATAGACGCTGAAGAGACCTATCGCCGCGACCGAGATCGCCAGCATGCCCGCCGTGGAGCCCACGAACAGGTTGACCACGCTGCCCACGAGCAGCACGAGCACGCCCACGAACAGCCATTGCGCAAGGCCCGAGAGGTCGCGCTTGATCACGCTCGCGAGCGTCGCCATGACGACGAACACGCCGGCCGTGCCCGCGAATGCGGTGGTGATGAGCGAAACGCCATTCCTGAAGCCCAGCACCATGCCGATCAGGCCCGAAAGCATCAGGCCCATGAAGAAGGTGAAGGCGAGCAGCACGGCGATGCCGGCGGCCGAGTGCTTGGTTTTTTCGATCGCAAACATGAAGCCGAACGCGCCGGCCATGAAGACGATCAGCCCCAGCCCGCCGTGCAGCATTTGCGTGATGCCCGTGGCCACGCCCAGCCAGGCGCCGAGCACCGTGGGCAGCAGGCTCAGCGCGAGCAGCCAGTAGGTGTTGCGCAGCACTTTGCGGCGCTGCTCCTGCGCGGACAGGTCAAAAACCTGTGCAGGGTTCACGGTGGAGAGTGGTTGGTTCATGGCGTCGGCTCCTTGTCGGTCAGATGAACGCAGGCATTGTAGATAGGGCTTTGCTGTGCCATGTCAATGGCCCTACGTTCCTTTGTCTATTTGTGTCAAGGGTTTTGTGGCTCGATCACGAAGCCGATCTTGCGCAGCCCCGCGCGCTGCGCCAGCGCCATCGCCTGGGCCACGCGCTCGTAGCGCACGGCGCGGTCGCCGCTGATGTGCAGGTCGGGTTGCGGTTGCCGGGCGGCCTCGGCCTGCAAGAGTGCGGGCAGCGCGTCGTCCGACACCGGCGTGCCGTTCAGAAAATAGCGGCCGTCGGCGGCGACGCTCAGGCGCACGGTAGTCGGCTGCACGACTTCGGGCTGGTTGGCTGCGCGCGGCAGCTCGACGTTGACCGAGTGCTTCATCACGGGCACGGTGATGATGAAAATGATGAGCAGCACCAGCATGACGTCAACCAGCGGCGTCATGTTGATCTCGTTCATGACCTCGTCGTCGTCGCCGAAGGCAGCGTCCTGGATTCCGAGCGCCATGGTTATGCACCTTTCTTGAGGGGCAGCACCTTGCCGGCGGCCTCGGCCCCGGTGGCAGTGGCGGTGCGGCTACCGGCGACGAAGTAGCTGTGCAGGTCGTGCGCAAAGCGGCGCAGCTGGTGCAGCACGGCCTTGTTGCCGCGCACGAGGGCGTTGTAGCCGAGCACGGCGGGAATCGCCACGGCCAGGCCCAGCGCTGTCATGATCAACGCCTCGCCCACGGGGCCCGCGACCTTGTCTATGGTCGACTGGCCCGTGGTGCCTATGGACAGCAGCGCGTGGTAAATGCCCCACACGGTGCCGAACAGGCCCACGAAGGGCGCCGTCGAGCCCACCGAGGCCAGGATGGCCAGGCCCGATTGCAGGCGCGCGCTGCAGTCGTCGAGGTGGTTGCGCAGGCTGCGCGTGATCCACTCGCTGCGGTCGAGCTGGTCTTGCAGGCTCGCTTGCGCGTGGTGCGCGCTGGCCTCCTGCGCGGCCTGGGCGAGTTGGCGAAAGGGGTTATCCGGATCGTCACCGAGGCGCGCGAGGCCCGCGCCGAAGTCTTCGCTGCGCCAAAAATCCTGCGCCGCGCGCGCGTGCCGGCGCAGCCGCAGCACATCCCAGGCCTTGAGCAGGATGACGATCCACGAGGCCAGCGACATGAGCAGCAGCAGCACGGCGACGCCGCGCGTCACCCAGTCGCCCTGCGCCCAGAGGTTGGAGATGCCGAATTGGGATTCCATGAAAACTCCTTTACTCGAGAACGAATTGAATGGGCACCAGCGTCCACATGGCCTCGGGCACGCCGTTGCGCTTGCCGGGCACGAAGCGCCAGTGCTGCACGGCCTCTTGGGCCTGGCGGTCGAGCCGGTCGTAGCCGCTGGATTGGCTGATTTCGACCTTTTGCGGCAGCCCTTCGGCGCTGATGAGCACGCGCAGCACCACCTTGCCCTGCTCGCCCATGCGCTTGCTGATGGCGGGGTAGGGCGGCTTGGGGTTGTTGAGGTAGGCGGCGTTGCTCGACGGCAGTTCGATGCGCGGCGGTGCCGGCGCTGGCGTAGTGGCAGTCGGGGCGGCGGGAGCGGCAGTGGGCGCCGCGCTCGGTGCATTGGGCGCAGGCTCGGCCGCGGGCTGCGCGGCAGTGAGTTCCGAAGGTGCTTGCGTGGCCGGTGCGGGCTGCGCTTTCGGCGCAGGCTGGGGCCGCGGCGTGGGGCGCGGCTTGTCCGGCACGGGGGGCGTGGGGGCGGGCTTGGGCGCCGGAGTGCTTTGCGGCGCGGGCGCAGGTGGGGTGGTGACTTGGCTCAGCAGCTCGGCCGGCACGATCAAAGGCGCTGGCGCGGGCGGCGCCTGGCGCTGCAGGCCCGCCTGCAAGGCCCACAGCGCCGCGCCGTGCAGCAGCAACACCAGCAGCGCGACCACGGCCTTGCGGCGGGCGCCTGCAGGCGCTGGAAAAGAATTCGATTCAAACATGAAAAAGTGAGCTGCCAACGCAGGTGGAATCTGGGCTAGCACCCGAAAAACATCAAAATCATTTGCGCATGATCCACCATGCCGAGCCGGCTACCAGGATCAAGCTGAGCATGAGGATGGTGAATGGTTCCATGAGGCAGGCCTCGTCGTGGCGCTCGGCATGGATTATGAATGAGAATATGTCTCATTTGATGCGATGGGCTAAAAATTTCCGACATCCGCGAGTATCTCGCGCCCGGCTTGCGCGAGCGTGGCGCAGCCCGTGAGCGCCATTGCGACTTCGAGTTCGTCGCGCAGCAGGCGTAGCACATGCGCGACGCCGGCCGCGCCCGAGTGGGCCAGCCCCCAGACGATGGGGCGGCCCACGAGCACGGCGCGCGCGCCCAGGGCGATGGCCTTGAGCACGTCGGTGCCGCGGCGGATGCCACCGTCCACGAGCAGCGGCAGCGCGCCGCCCGTGGCGTCGGCGATGCGCGGCAGCACGCTGGCCGTGCTCGGCGTGGTGTCGAGCGTGCGCCCGCCGTGGTTCGAGACGATCACGGCGGCCACGCCATGCGCCAGCGCGGTGCGCGCGTCTTCGGGGTGCAGCACGCCCTTGAGCAGCACGGGCAGGCGCGTGCTGGACTGTAGCCATTGCACGTCGTCCCAGGTTGGGGCATGGCGCAGCAGGCCGTCGAACAGGGCGCTGGAGCCCGCTGGGGCGCCGTTGCTGGGGCCGGTGCCGCCAGAGGCCGAGGGCGCAGCCGCCGCAGGCAGATTCACCGCGCGTATGCCGGGCGGCAGGCGAAAGCCGGCGCGCCACTCGCGCTCGCGCACGCCGCTGCACGGGGCATCGACGGTCAGCACCAGCGCCTCGTAACCCGCGGCTTCGGCGCGCTGCACGAGTTCGCGCGTCTGGCCGCGGTCGGGCTGCAGGTAGAGCTGGAACCACAGCGGCCCGCGGCCCGCGTCGCCGAGCATGGCCTGGGCCACGGCTTCGAGCGGCTGGCTCGCCTGCGTGCTGAGCACCAGGCCCGCGCCCAGCGCCGCGGCGGCGTAGGCCGTGGCCAGCTCGCCGTCGGGGTGCGCGAGGCGCTGGAACGCCACGGGCGCGAGCATGATGGGGTGCGCGAGCGTGCGTCCGAGCAGCTCGCAGCGCGTGTGCCCGCCCGCGAGCGGGCGCAGCACGCGCGGCGCCAGAGTGAGCGCGTCCCAGGCGCTGCGGTTGGCGCGCAGCGTGATCTCGTCGGCCGCGCCACCGCTGAAGTAGGCCCAGACCGGCCCGTCCAGGCGCGCCAGCGCATGGCGCTCGTGGTCGGCCAGGGTGAAGAGGTCAGTGGGCAGGGTGTGCCTTTGCGGCGTGGTGGACATGGTTGAATTTCAAGCCAAATAAGCTCCTAGCGCTTATCCATCAAGCGCAAGCAGCTATCAAAATGAGATTAAAGACCTGCCATCAGGTGTCGGCCCACAGGCGCAGCAGGTTGTGGTAGGTGCCCGTGAGGCCGATCACGGCGGGGTCGCTCTCGCCCAGGCTTTGGCGCAGCGCGAGCAGGTGCATGTCCATGTCGTAGAGCAGTTCGCGCTGCGTGGTCGAGCGCACCATGCTCTGCACCCAGAAAAAGCTCGCGAGGCGCGCGCCGCGCGTCACGGGCGTGACTTGGTGCACGGTGCTGCCGGGGTAGAGGATCAGGTCGCCCGCGGGCAGCTTGATGCGGCGCTCGCCCTGCGCCTGCTGGATCAGCAGCTCGCCGCCGTCGTATTCGTCGGGCGCACTCAGAAACAGTGTGCACGAGATGTCGCTGCGCACCCACTGCCCCGTGGCCTGCGAGTGCAGCACCGCGCCGTCGATGTGCGGGCCGTAGAAGTTGCTATCGCCGCTGTAGCGGTTGAACAGCGGGTTGAAGATCTTTTGCGGCAGCGCGGCCGAGAAAAACAGCGGCGCGCGCTGTAGTGCCGAGAGCACCAGCGTGCGCAGTTGCTGCGCCTCGGGGCTGGCCTGCGCGAGCTGCGCGTTGTTTTTCTGGGCCAGCGCCTGCGCGCCGGCGCTGCTGCGCCCGTCTACCCAGGGCGCGTCGGGGCCGAGCAGACGGCGCGCCGAGGCGAGCTCTTCGGCGTCCAGGATGTGCGGGATGTGCAGGAACATGGTGCGGATCAAAAACGGGTCAGAAACGGCTCTTGAACGTCAGCTGCGCCGCGCGCGCCGGGCCGGGGGCGTAAAAACCGCGGTACAGCGTGTCGGCGTAGAGCTTGTTGGCCAGGTTGCTCACGTTGAGTTTGAGTGAATTCTTCTCGTCGATGGTGTATTCGAGCATCGCGTCAAGGGTGGCAAAGCCGGGCGCGGTGACATTGCGTGCACCTTCGGGATTTTGCCGGCCGCGGTAGTTCAGGCCGCCGCCCAGGCGCAGCTCGGGCGTGAGGGCGTAGGTCGTCCAGAGGCTGCCGCTGTGCCTGGGCGTGAGCGCGGGCCGGTCGCCCTGCACCTGCGCACCGCCGCCGTTCGCCGCGAGCACCTGGTTGCTTTGGTCGATCTTGGCGTCGGGGATCCAGGTGTGGTTGAAGAACATCTCCCACTTGGGCGTGATGCGCCCGGCGAGGTTGAATTCCATGCCCGCGGCGTGGCGCTTGCCCGAGAGCAGCTGCTGTTCGCTGGCGACGTCGGGGTCGGTGTTGCGCTCGTTGTATTTTTCGCTGTAGAACAGCGCGACGCCCAGCGCCGCGCGCCGCTCGAACAGGTCGAACTTGCCGCCGATTTCGAAGTTGCGGCTCTTTTCGGGACCGGTATTCGCGGTTTTGGCCGTGTTGGCGTTGGGGTTGATGTCGTATTGGTAGGCGTCGCCCGAGGTGTTGTACGAGGTGCCATACGACACGTAGTACGAAGCCACGGGGCTCGGCTGGTAGAGCAGGCCCAGGCGCGGGCTGAAGAGGTTGTCATTGCGCTCGTTGTTGATCTTGCCCGAGGGGCTGTAGTACGAGGCCGAGAAGTGGTCGTAGCGCAGCCCGGCCACAAGCTTGAACGCTCCCGTGAGCTCCAGCGTATCCTGCATATACAAACCCAGGTCGTGCACGGCGTAGGTGTTGAAGACGGGGTTGCCGCGCGTGTCGGGCCGCCAGGCGCCGTCGTTGGGCGTGCCTACCGTCGTGTTCAGGCCGCTCGCCGGGCCTGCAAAATTCTGGTTGCGCCGTGCATCGTCGTAGTAATAGTCCAGCCCTGCGAGGATGGCATTGTTCTTGCCGAACCACGAAAAATTGCGGCTGTAGTCGCTTTGCAGCTGCGTCAGTTCGCTGATGCCCACGCGGCCTTTGGGCGTGCGGATGATGACGGTGTCGGGGTTGAGGTTGGCCAGCGTCGTGCCCGGCGCGAAGCGGATCGCGCTGGCCCAGAGGTCGCGCTCGTAGCGGCCATGGCGCAGGCGCGTTTGCAGCGTGCCGTCGGCGTTGAAGCCCTCGTCCTCGAAGCGGTGCGTGTGCGAAAAGGTCACATATTGCGCCGAAGTGTCGAGGTAGTCGCTCGCCAGCCCGTAGTAATTGCGCGCCGGCAGCGTCGGGATGATGGTGCCCTTGCTGCTCAGGAACCACGGATGGTTGTAAAGCGGCCTGCCGTGCACGTCGAGGTAGTACGCGCCGACCGAAAACTCATCCGTGCTGCCTATGCCCCAGCTGTATGTGGGCGCGATACCGCGCTTTTTCTTGAAAGCGCCAAAGTCGTATTCATTGTGCACCATGGCATTGAGGCGCAGCGCCGCGTCCTTGCCGGTCTGGATGTTGAAGTCGCCCGTGAGGCGATGCTCGCGCCCCGTGCCAAAGGTGTAGCTGACCTCTTTTTGATCCAGCAGCAGGGGCATTTTGCTGACCTGGTTCACCACGCCGCCGGTCGAGCCCTTGCCGAATAGCATCGAGGCCGAGCCCTTGAGCACCTCCACGCGGTCATCGTTGAAAGTGTCGCGCTCGTACAGCGGCGCGTCGCGCATGCCGTCGATGTAGAGGTCACCCGCCTGCAGCAGCGAAAAGCCGCGCATGCGCACGTCCTCCTCGCCCGTCTCGCCAGCCTGAAAGGTCACGCCCGCCGTGCTGCGCAGCACGGCGCGCAGGTCATCCTGGTTGCGGTCGGCCATGAGCTTTTCGGTGAACACCGTCACGGTCTGCGGGATGTCGCGCAGCTCCTGCTCTCCCTTGCCGATGCGCGTTTTTTCCACCTTGAGCGTGTCCTTGGCCTGGACTTGCACATTCTCGCGCACGGTGACGGTGGAGAGGGTGGGGCTGCCGGCGTCGCTCGTCTCTTGCGCCCACGCGCCCATGGATGCCGATGCAGCCAGCATCAGTGCGCCTAGGAGCCTGTCGGGATTTGGAATCGTCGGCTGCGAATGCGCCGCAGCGGCCCATTTTCGACAGGCTCCTGGCGGCACGGCGACGCCTTCTGTGCGCAACGGTGGTGTTTGTGAGGATTGGGCCAGAGCAGGTTGTGGCAGGGGCGGTGTCAAGAGGAATTTCCTTTCGTCGTCAAAAGCGCCGGTTTTGTCCTCGGCAAACGCTGCGCCAGCACGCAGCGAAGCAGGGTCAGGCATTGCAAGTAATGTTCGAAATCTTAACGCAATTGAGAAGTATTCCTATTGATTAAATAAATTTTTTTACGGCCAACGCTTACCATGGCGTCCATGGGTGCTGATGCGGTGCGCGAGCCGTTGTGGGCCTTGCCGCGCACACTCGATCGATCGGCGCAACGCGCCGGGGCGATGGATTTGGGAATTTCAGCGGTCAGGGGCCGGCCGAAGCGCATTTTCGACTTCGGCCACTGAGATCCAGCGGGCTTGCGCTGGCGAAAGCTTCAGCTCGGCTCGTGCCACTGTTGCCACAGCTCGGGCACGAAGCCTACGCTGATATGCATCTGGTCATTTTGTTGCCATTCGATCACGGGGCGTTTGATGATGCTCGGCTGTGCGAGCATCAACGCACGCGCGCTCGCCATGTCGTGCACGCTGGCTTGGACGGCAGGGTCGAGTTTGCGCCAGGTCGTTCCTTGGCGGTTGAGCAGCTTCTCCCAGCCCACGGCGTGCAGCCAGGCATCCAGCCGCTCGGGCGGGACGCCCTGTTTTTTGAAGTCATGAAAGCGGTAGGGCAAACCGTGTTCGTCGAGCCAGGCGCGTGCTTTTTTGACGCTGGTACAGGCGGGAATGCCATAAACGGTGATGTGAATGTCGTGCGGGTTTTGCATTTTGTGCATCATGCGTCATGCGGGGCTGGGCGACAATCCCCGGCTATGCGAATCCCACCTCAAACGCTCGAAGGCTGGCTGCGCCACTGTGAGCAATTGCATCCAAAAACCATAGCGCTGGGCCTGGAGCGCGTGCGCACCGTGGCGCAGCGCTTGGACTTGCGCTTTCACTGCCCGGTGATCACCGTCGCGGGCACCAATGGCAAGGGCTCGACCTGCGCGCTGCTCGAAGCCATCGCTGTGCAGGCCGGCTACCGCACGGGCGTCTATACCTCGCCGCACCTCGTGCATTTCGAGGAGCGCTGCCGCGTGCACGGCGAAACGGTGAAAGCATCAGATTTGATAGCGCACTTCGAAGCCGTAGAGAGCGCTAGAGTGCAAAACGGCGATGAAATACCGCTCACGTATTTCGAGTTCACCACGCTCGCCATCCTGCGCCTGCTGAGCCAGTCGCTGCTCGATGTGGCGATCCTCGAGGTTGGGCTGGGCGGGCGGCTCGATGCGACCAACATCATCGACGCCGACTGCGCCGTCATCACGAGCATAGACCTCGACCATACCGAATACCTCGGGCCCGACCGCGAAAGCATAGGGCGCGAAAAGGCCGGCATCTTACGCATGGGCCGCCCTGCGGTGCTCAGCGACCCCGTGCCGCCGCAAAGCGTGCTCGACCATGCGCGCGAAATCGGCGCCGACCTGTGGCTTTTGGGGCGCGACTTCAACTTCTCCGGCGACAAGCAGCAATGGAGCTGGGCCGGACGCGGGCGCCGCTATACGGGGCTTGCGTTCCCGGCCCTGCGCGGCGCGAACCAGTTGCTCAATGCCGCGGGCGTGTTGGCCGCGCTGACGGCGCTGCGCGAGCGCCTGCCCGTCTCGGCCCAGGCCATACGCAACGGCCTGGCGCTGGTCGAATTACCCGGGCGCTTCCAGGTCGTGCCGGGGCAGCCCGCGCTGGTGCTCGACGTGGCGCACAACCCGCATTCGGTCGCGGCGCTGGCGGCGAATCTCGACGCGATGGGTTTCTTTCCGCGCACGCACGCGGTCTTCGGTGCGATGGCCGACAAAGACCTGCCGGCCATGCTCGCCAAGGTGGCACCGTTGATCGATCGCTGGTACTTCACCGATCTGCCCACGCCGCGCGCCGCATCGGCGGCAGCCTTGCAGCAGCAGTGGCAGACCTGGCAGTGCGCCGCAGGGCAGCGGCCCGTGCCCAGCAGCGTGCATGCCGATCCGCTGCAAGCCTTGCAGGCAGCGGCTGCGGCGGCAGAGCCGGTTGATAGAATCGTCGTCTTTGGTTCCTTTTACACGGTGGGCGGCGTCTTGGTGCACGGCGTGCCGCGGCTGCATGCGCGCCACGCCGACAGTGCGAATGTGGACTG
This sequence comes from Extensimonas vulgaris, assembly GCF_003337425.1. Classification (GTDB taxonomy): domain Bacteria; phylum Pseudomonadota; class Gammaproteobacteria; order Burkholderiales; family Burkholderiaceae_C; genus Extensimonas; species Extensimonas vulgaris. Next base: position 155,555 of record NZ_QPJU01000001.1, on the reverse strand, counting down.
AGAGGCTGAGAATATTTCGTCCATGGCCGCCTTGCACACCCAAACACCCCCGCTCGTCGTTGCAAATGCTCGCCATAGCCCGCGCTATGGCTGCGCTTTACGCCTCGATCGGTGGTGTTTGGGTGTGCCTTTCGGCCGCGGCCGAAAAACTCTCAGCCTCTGAGCCTGTTTGACCCACGCCTTCGGTTTCCCATCCATGGCATTTTTCAAGATTCGCTGGCCCGGCCAGAACGCGCAGCAGCACAAGCCTGCCCAGCGTTCGCGCGCTGGCGTGCCCGAAAGCGTCGAGGTCATGCGTCGGCGGGCGCGCCATCGTCTCATCGGCGCGGCCGTGCTGCTGTTGCTCGGGGTGATCGGATTTCCGCTGTTGTTCGACACGCAGCCGCGCCCCGTTCCAGCCAACATCCCCATCGAAATTCCCGACCGCAACAAGGTCGCGCCATTCGTGGTTCCGGCCTCTTCGCCGGCCGCTGCGCCGCTGGACGGCTCGGTTTCTGGGCCCGTGGTGCCAGCAGCATCCTCGGCCAAGGAGGGAAATGAGGCCGGCAAACCTGCTTCGGCCGAGCGCTCTGCCGTGGCGCAGGCAGGTTTGGACAGCGGCGAAGAGCTCGTGCCAGCGCCTGTTGCGAAACCCGTGCCGAAATCTGCCGCGGTAGCGCCCGCTGCTTCCAGGCCGCAGGGGAGCGCGCAAGCCGAGCCCAAATCCGCCCCGAGCCACAAACCCGACGCCAGTGCTTTCGCACCGCCTGCAGCCAAGCATGAAACCAAAGCGCCCTCCGTGGTTCCTGCGGAGCGCAAAACCTCGCCGGATGAAGCAGCGCGCGTGCGCGCTCTGCTGGAGGGCGGTGCGGGGGCTTCCTCGGTCGCTGGCGCGGGGGCCACGCAGACCAATGCGGCGCGCTTCGTCGTCCAGGTCGGAGCCTTTGCCGACGCGGACAAGGCACGCGAGGTACGCACCAAGCTCGAACGCGCGGGACTCAAGACCTACACACAGGTGCTCGACACCAAGGATGGCAAACGCACGCGCGTGCGCGTCGGGCCGTTTGCGAGCAAGGCCGAGGCCGACAAGGCAGCGGCGCGAATCCATGGGCTCGGCCTGTCGGCGTCCGTGCTGGGTCTGTAATGTGCAAAGGCTTGCATGATGGCCGCGCTCGACTGGCTTTGCCTGGCGGTACTGCTCGTTTCCATGCTGTTGGGTACCCTGCGCGGACTGGTGTTCGAAATGCTGTCGGTGCTCGGCTGGGTGTTCGCGTTCTGGCTGGCCCAGCGGTTTTCTGCCGACGTCGCGCTTTTCCTGCCTTTTGCCGAAATCCCAAACAGCGTGCGCCATGCCGTCGGTTTCGTGCTGGTGTTGGTCGTGGCGGTGTTTGCCAGTGGCTTCGTGGCCTGGGGCATGCAAAAGCTCGTGCATGCGACGGGTTTGCGCCCAGCCGATCGCCTGCTCGGTGCCGCATTTGGTGCCTTGCGTGGGGTGGTGTTGCTCCTGGTCTTGGCGCTGCTCGCAGCATGGACGCCCGTGCACGAAGCGCATTGGTGGCGGGCCTCGTACAGCGCGCCCTTGCTCAGCAGCATGTTGAGCCAGGTCAAACCCGTTTTGCCGTCAGATTGGGGGCGGCAACTGCCGTCTTGAAAGTTTTTTGGACTTACGCAAACAAGGGTGCAACAAAGTGTTTTCCCGTGAGGCGAGCGCTTTGCCGGAGCCCGATTTGCGTAAATCGTGTTTTTTATAGGGTAGCCCATGAAAAGACCGCAGACAGATTCTGGGCTGCGGAGATGGCAGCGCGATTTGCGGCCGTGCCCATGAAAGGATGGAACTGAACTATGTGTGGAATCGTGGGCGTCGTCAGCACAGAGCCCGTCAATCAGCTGATTTATGACGCCTTGCTGCTGTTGCAGCACCGTGGCCAAGATGCCGCGGGCATCGCAACCCAGCAAGGGCGCAAGTTTTTCATGCACAAAGCCAAAGGTATGGTGCGCGACGTGTTTCGCACGCGCAACATGCGCGCGCTGCCGGGCAATGTTGGCGTGGGCCAGGTGCGTTATCCGACGGCGGGCAATGCGTTCAGTGAAGAAGAGGCGCAGCCGTTTTACGTGAATGCGCCTTTTGGCATCGTGCTCGTGCACAACGGCAATCTCACGAACGCCAGTGCTTTGCGTGCCGAGCTGTTCCTGACCGACCATCGGCACATCAACACCGAGAGCGACTCCGAGGTGCTGCTCAACGTGCTCGCGCACGAGCTCGAACGCGCAACGCGCGGTGTGCCGCTCACGCCCGAAGACGTCTTCACAGCCGTGCAAGCAGTGCATCGGCGTGTGCGCGGCGCTTATGCGGTGGTGGCGATGATCGCGGGGCATGGCGTGCTCGCGTTTCGTGATCCGCACGGCATCCGACCGCTCGCGCTGGGGCGCGGCGCCGACGGCAGTGCGATGCTGGCGAGCGAATCGGTGGCGATCGAAGGCACGGGGCATGTCTTCGAGCGCGACATCGCTCCGGGCGAGGCCGTGTTCATCACGTGCGACGGCCAAATCCATGCGCGCCAATGCGCCGATGCACCGCGGCTCAACCCCTGCATTTTCGAGTTCGTCTATCTCGCGCGGCCCGACTCGGTGCTCGATGGCATTTCGGTCTACCAGGCGCGTCTGAATCTCGGTGAAGCATTGGCCAAACGCGTGGTTTCCACGGTACCGCCGAGCGAAATCGACGTCATCATCCCGATTCCCGAGTCGAGCCGCCCCAGCGCGACCCAGCTCGCGCAATTGCTTGGCATCCCTTACCGCGAGGGTTTCGTCAAAAACCGTTACGTGGGGCGCACCTTCATCATGCCAGGGCAGAGCGTGCGCAAAAAATCCGTGCGCCAAAAGCTCAATGCGATCGCGAGTGAATTCAAGGGGCGCAACGTGCTGCTCGTCGATGACTCTATCGTGCGCGGCACCACGTCCAGAGAAATCGTGCAAATGGCGCGCGAAGCCGGTGCGCGCAAGGTCTATATGGCGAGCGCGGCGCCGCCCGTGCGCTATCCGAACGTGTACGGCATAGACATGCCTACGGCCAGCGAGCTGGTCGCGCATGGCCGCACCATCGAAGAGGTGCGCCAGATCATCGGCTGCGACGCCCTCATCTACCAAGACGTCGACGGCATGAAAAAAGCCATTGGCGCATTGAATCCGGCGATCGCTGCGTTCGAGGCCTCTTGTTTCGATGGGGTGTACGTCACGGGCGATGTCACACCCGAAACCATCGCCTGCATGAACGAGGGGCGCTGTGCGGTCGACGACGGTGCTGCCGACGCCTCGCGCCTGGCGCTGCCCAACGCGCAGGAAGCCTGACCCGTATCGACCCATCGTGCCCCGCGACCCTTTGCAATGACTGAACGAAATTCTCTTCCTCCCGCGCAAGTGCGCACCCGCTTTGCCCCTTCACCGACGGGCTTCATCCATCTGGGCAACATCCGCTCGGCGCTTTACCCCTGGGCCTTCGCGCGCTCGCAAGGTGGAGTGTTCATTCTGCGCATCGAGGACACCGACCTCGAGCGCTCCACCCAGGCTGCCGTGGACGTGATCCTCGAGAGCATGCACTGGCTCGGCATGGACCCCGACGAGGGGCCGTACTACCAGATGCAGCGCATGCCGCGCTACAAGGAAGTGCTGGCCCAGCTGCAGGCCGCGGGCCATGTCTATCCTTGCTACATGAGCGTGGCCGAGCTCGACGCGCTGCGCGAAAAGCAGCTCGCGGCCAAGCAAAAGCCGCGCTACGACGGCACTTGGCGCCCCGAGCCAGGCAAGGTTCTGCCGCCCATCCCGCCGGGCGTGCAGCCCGTGCTGCGCTTCAAGAATCCGCACAGCGGCGTGGTCGCGTGGGACGACAAGGTCAAGGGGCGCATCGAGATTCGCAATGAGGAGCTCGACGACCTCGTGGTCGCACGCCCCGACGGCACACCCACCTACAACTTTTGCGTGGTGGTCGATGACATCGACATGCGCATTACGCACGTCATTCGCGGCGATGACCACGTGAACAACACGCCGCGCCAGATCAACATCTTTCGCGCCCTGGGGCACGAGCCCCCGATCTACGCACACCTGCCCACCGTGCTCAACGAGCGTGGCGAGAAGATGAGCAAGCGCAACGGCGCGAAGCCCGTCACCCAGTACCGCGACGAAGGCTACCTGCCAGATGCCATCATCAACTACCTTGCGCGGCTGGGCTGGAGCCATGGCGACGATGAAATTTTTACGCGCGAGCAATTCTTGCAGTGGTTCGACCTGGAGCACCTGAGCCGCAGCGCCGCGCAGTTCGACGAGGCCAAACTGCGCTGGGTCAATGCCCAGCACCTCAAGGCGATGGCCGATGAAGCCTTGGCAGAGCTCGTCGCAGAGCAGCTTGCCAAACGTGGCATTGCGCCTGCCGATCTTGCCGATGGCCGCTTGCCGCGCATCTGTGCACTTTTCAAGGACCGCTGCGACACCACCGTGGCGCTCGCCGATTGGGCTTTCAGGTTTTATGCCGACGTCATACCTGCCGAGAGCGACCGGGCCCAGCACGTGATCGAGGCGATCGAGCCTGCGCTCGAAGATTTGGTCCAGGCTTTGGCTGCATGCGCGTGGAACAAGGAGGCGATCGGTGCGGCCTTCAAACAGGTGCTTGCCCGCCATGGCCTCAAAATGCCCCAGCTGGCGATGCCCGTGCGCGTGTTGACCATGGGCGTGGCCCATACTCCTTCGGTCGATGCCGTGCTCGAATTGCTGGGACGTGAAAAAGTTCTAGCGCGATTGAAAAATCGCTAAAAAAGGGCCTATAATGCGAGGCTCTGATGACGACGACAAGCACACGATGCTTTCAGTTGCCAAGGGGGTATAGCTCAGCTGGGAGAGCGCTTGCATGGCATGCAAGAGGTCAGCGGTTCGATCCCGCTTACCTCCACCAAGTCAGAGATAGCTCAGTTGGGCTGTAGAAAAAGTTTTTTGGTTCCTGGTTTTGACCCTATCGTCTAGAGGCCTAGGACATCACCCTTTCACGGTGAGTACCGGGGTTCGAATCCCCGTAGGGTCGCCAAGTTTGCAGCACTTGGCTCGCTTCGCAAGAAGCGAAGCAAACGCTGTACCGACGCGGAGTGGTAGTTCAGTCGGTTAGAATACCGGCCTGTCACGCCGGGGGTCGCGGGTTCGAGTCCCGTCCACTCCGCCACCGATATCTGTAAGTCGTTGTTTTGAAAAAGCTTTTTAGCTTGCAAGGCAACGATTCACAAGTCAAATCAGAACGCCGCAACGGTTTCCGTTTGCGGCGTTTGTCTTTCGCGGACGCTGTGCCGCAAGCCCGTCAAAATCGCTGCCGACGCTATGACGCTCCATTGGCAAAGCGATGGCTCCTCCATCTCCGCGACAATCCCGCCCCATGCTCGGGCTCATTTCGGCAATTTCTGATTTCCCAGACGTTTCCCCCATGCTGCTCGCGGCCGCTGCTGCGTTCGCGTTGCTGATCGACCGGCTGCTGGGCGAGCCGCCCGCGCGCTGGCATCCGGTCGTGTGGATGGGGCGCGGCCTGGGTTGGGCGGGTGCGCGCATCGCGCCGCGCGTTCCCACGGCGCGGGGTTTTGGGTCTTTTTGGCTCTCAGCGCTTGTCTGGTGTGCGCTTGCAGCTATCGTCGTAGGAGCTTCTTGGGGCTTGCAATGGGCGGCGCTGCAATTGCCGGCGCTGCCTGCAGCGCTGCTGCTGGGTGTGCTGCTCAAGCCGCTGCTGGCCTGGCGCATGCTCGAGGCCGAGGTAGGGGCTGTGGAGGCGGCGCTGGCGCAGTCGCTCGCTGCGGGGCGCGCACGGCTGGCCTGGCTCGTGAGCCGGGACGTGGCGGCGCTCGATGCGGCGCAGGTGCGCGAGAGCGCCATCGAGAGCCTGGCCGAGAATTTGAACGATTCGGTGGTGGCGCCGCTCTTTTGGTTTGCCGTGGCGGGGCTGCCCGGCGCAGCGCTGTACCGCTTTGCCAACACTGCCGATGCGATGTGGGGGTACCCCTGCATGCACGGCGGGCGCTATTGGCAGTGGGCCGGTAAATGGGCGGCGCGGGCGGACGATGTGCTCTCGTGGCTACCCGCGCGCGCGACGGCCTTGCTGCTCGCGGCGCTTGCGTGCTGGCCGCCGCGTGCTGCGCAGCGCGTGCCCTTGCGCACGCTGCGTCGCGAGGCGGCGCGCACGCCTTCGCCCAACAGCGGCTGGCCCATGTCCGCAATGGCGCTCGCGCTGGGCGTGCGGCTGGGCAAGCCCGGTGTCTATCAGCTGCACGGCGCGGGGAGAGTGGTGCAGGCGGGCGACGTGCAGGCGGCGCTGAAATTGGCACGAAAAGTGCCGCTTGTGCTTAGTCTGCTTGCGCTGGCAGCTTCTGTTTTGATAGTTTCTGGAGGCGCATTTTGGCTTTGAACGTCGCAAGCAATTCGGGCAATGCAAGCAACGGGGCGCGCGTGCACGGCGGGCCCGACGCGCAGGGCGTGGCCGCGCACGACTTTTCCACCAACGCGAACGCTTGCGGCCCGTGCCCGCTGGCGCTGGCTGCCGTGCAGCAGGCCGACGCGGCGCACTACCCCGACCCGGCCTACACCGCGCTGCGCGCACAGCTCGCGGCCTTGCACGGCGTGGCGCCCGCGCGCATCGTGATCGCGGCCAGCGCGAGCGAGTTCATCTACCGCATCACGGCCTGGGCCGCGCACACGCTGCCCCCCGGCACGCGCACCGTGGCGCTGCCCCCACATGGCTATGGCGACTACGCGCACGCCGCGCGGGCCTGGGGGCTGCGCGTGGTGCACGCCGTGCACGAAGTGGGTGATGCGGGTGATGCGGGTGATGCCTCCGTGCCCGGCTTGCATTGGGCCTGCGAGCCCGGCAGTCCGCTCGGGCAGGCGGATGCAGCGCTCGTGGCCTGGCGCATGGCGGCGATGCAGGGCGGCATGCAACGGGATGTGGCTGTGGACAGGGTTGTGGATGGGTTTGGGGATAGGTCTGTGGACGGGCTTGTGCACAAGGCCATGGAAAGGCCGCGCGAAGGGGTACGTGAACGTCTGCGCGATGAACCTTGCGAAGAACCGTACAACGAACCCGTCGGCGCGCCTGCCACGGTGCGCGTGCTCGACTGCGCCTACGCGCCGCTGCGCCTGTCGGGCCAGCCCAGTCTGGACGCAGCGGCGCTGGACGCCGTGTGGCGGCTGTATTCGCCCAACAAGGCGCTGGGCCTGACGGGCGTGCGCGCGGCCTACGCGATCGCCCCGGCGGGTGGGCAGGAGGCGATGGTGGCGCAAATGGTCGTGCAGCTCGAGGCGCTGGCCCCGTCGTGGCCCCTCGGTGCGCACGGCGTGGCGCTGCTGGCCGCCTGGACGCAGCCCGCGGTGCACGCCTGGCTGCAAGAGAGCCTGCACACGCTGCGCCGCTGGAAGGCGCGCCAGACTGCGCTCCTGCGGGCGCAGGGCTGGCAGGTGCTGGAGAGCGAAGCGCCGTTTTTCTGCGCCCGCCCCCCGGTCGCCGACGTGCCCGCGCTGTGCGCGCAGCTGCGCCGCCACGGTGTGCGCTTGCGCGACTGCAGCTCGTTCGGCCTGCCCGGCCTGGTACGCCTGGGCGTGCGTGCACCGGCGTCGCAGGATGCGTTGCTGCGGGCGTGGGAAGAAATGGGCGTGCGGCAAGAGTCCGCCCACCCGGTGGAGCACGCCGCTACCGCTGCTTGCGCGCCGGACGCTCGAAGGAGGGATTGCCAGCCAGGAGCCTGTCGGACTTTGGGCGTCGAAAGCGAGAATGCGCCCCAGCAGGCAGGCTGGGTTACACCCCAACCTACTTACCTACGCTGACCCAGCCATCCGCCAGAGCCCGCGTAGGTGCTCAGCACCGCCTCATGGACAATCCGGGTTCCATGCCACATTCATCCACCTCTGATTTCGCGCCCCCTGCCGCGCCTCCCGCGGCGTTCGCGCCCGAGCTGCCCGCACCCTGGCGCCGCTTTCGCGGGCTCGCGCCGTTTTTGCGCATGAGCATCGCGGGCGAGGATCTGCGGCCGCTGGCGCAGGCGTTGCTCGCGCAGGTGGATCGATCGCCCGACGACGCCACGCTGTGGCTGAACCTGTCGCTCGTCATGCAGTGTCTGGAACAGCATGACCTGGGCCTGGCGATGCAGGCGCAGGCGCTGCAGCTGCAGCGTGTCTATCGCATTGCCGCCACGTGCGCGCCGCCCACGCGGCGCCTGCTGATGCTCATGGTGCCGGGCGACCTGGCCGCGAACACGCCGCTGGACTGCCTGCTCGAAGAGAGCGACATCGAGCTGATTTTTTACTACTTGGGCAGTGCCGAGCAGCCGTTCGTTGCGCCTATCCCTGCGCACGACGCGGTGCTCGTGGCGCTGGGCGACTCGGACGCGAATGCGCCGCTGCTCGCAGCGCTAGAACAGGCGCTCGCGCACTGGGGCCGGCCGGTGCTCAACGCGCCCGCGCTGATCCCGGCCACGCGGCGCGACCGGCTCAGCGCGCTGCTGCAGGGCGCGCCCGGCGTCAGCATGCCGGCCATCGTGCAGGTGCAAAGGTCAAAACTCGCCGAAGTGGCCGCGCAGCGCGCGCAGGCAGCTACACTTTTTGCAGATTGCGCGTTCCCGCTGATCGTGCGCCCCGTGGGCTCGCAGGCCGGGCGCGACCTTGCGCGCGTCACGCAGCCGCGGGAGCTTGCCGAGTACCTCGCGCGCGTGCCGGAGCCAGCGTTTTTCGTTGCGCCTTTCATCGACTACCGCAGCGCCGATGGCCTGTACCGCAAGTTCCGCATCGCCATGGTCGATGGCCGCCCTTACGTGAGCCACATGGCCGCGTCGGCGCACTGGATGGTGCACTACGTGAACGCAGGCATGTACGAAGACGCGGCCAAGCGTGCCGAGGAGGCCCGCTTCATGGACGACTTCGACGCCTTTTGCGCGCGCCACCAGGCGGCGTTCGCGGCGATCCAGGAGCGCTTGGCGCTCGACTACTACTGCATGGACGCGGCGCAGGCGGCCGACGGGCGCCTGCTGATCTTCGAGATCGACCACATCATGGTGGTGCACGCGATGGATTCCGAGGCGCTGTTTCCGTTCAAGCAGCGCCACATGGCCAGGCTGCGCACGGCGGTGCGCGACTTGCTGCTGCGCCGCACGGGCGCGCAGCCTGGCGCAGCGCTTTCGGCCCCACCTGATTCTTCCGTTCCACCATCCCAGCCATGAACCGCAACAGCCTCAATTTTTCCGGCGGCCCCGGCGCGCTGCCCGAGAGTGTGCTGCAACAAGTGCAGCAAGCCGTGCGCGAAGTGCCCGAAGTGGGCCTGTCGATCCTGGGGATCAGCCACCGCTCGGACTGGTTTGCCGCGGTCATCGCCGAGCTCGAGCGCAACGTGCGCACATTGCTTGCGCTACCCGACGACTACCACGTGCTGCTGCTGCAAGGCGGCGCGACGCAGCAGTTTTCCATGGTGCCCATGCTGCTGCTGCACGGCGCAACGCAGCCCGCCGAATACCTGCACACGGGCTACTGGAGCGGCAAGGCCGTGCGTGCGGCGCAGGGGCACGGGCCGGTGCGCGTGCTGTGGAGCGGCGAGGCGGCGCAGTGGTGGCGCCTGCCGCGCGACGCGGAGCTGCCGTTTTCGCCCACGGCACCGTACCTGCACTATGTCTCGAACGAGACCGTGGAGGGGCTGCAGTTCCACCGCGTGCTGGGCCTCGACGAGGTGCCGCGCGTGTGTGACATGTCCTCGGACTTCCTCTCGGCGCCCTGCGCGGCCGAGCGTTTTGCGCTGATTTACGCGCATGCACAAAAAAACATCGGCCCCGCGGGCGTGACCGTGGTGCTGGTGCGCGACGCGCTGCTGGCACGCGCGCCCGAGGGCCTGCCCGACTTTCTCGACTACCGCACGCACGCCGCCGCGCACTCGAACTTCAACACGCCGCCGGTGTTCGCGATCTACGTGGTGCTGCTCGTGACGCGCTGGCTGCTGCACGAAGTCGGCGGCCTCGCGCGCATGGCTGAAATCAACCAGCGCAAGGCCCAGACGCTCTACGACCTGATTGATGCGCATCCCGGCGTGTACCGCGGCCGCGCGGCAGTGGCCGACCGCTCGCGCATGAACGTGGTGTTCGAGCTGCCCGATGCCGCGGCGACGCAGCGCTTTCTGGCCCAAGCGCAGGCCGCGGGCTTTTCGGGCCTGGCCGGGCACCGCGCGCTGGGCGGCATACGCGCCTCGCTCTACAACGGCCTCACGCTCGAAGCCGTGCAGCGCCTGGCGCAGTTCATGGAAGACTTTGCGCGCCATGGCTGAAGCCGCTGTCCATGCCGGTATGCGGGCCCGGCACCGCTTTGCAAATCATCGTCTGCGTTGGCCGCTGGACTGCCATGGGGGCGATGGCGCCGCCCGCCGCCCGTGCGGGCTGGGGGAGTGCGCATGAGCGCGCGCTGCATCATGGTGCTGGGCACTTCGAGCGGCGCGGGCAAGAGCTGGCTCGCCACGGCGCTGTGCCGCCACTATGCCCGGCAGGGCCTGAAGGTGGCGCCGTTCAAGGCGCAGAACATGAGCAACAACGCGCGCGTGGTGCCCGACCTGGCCGGCGGCATGGGCGAGATCGGCGCGGCGCAATACTTCCAGGCGCTGGCCGCGCGCGCCGCGCCCGAGGTGCGCATGAACCCGTTGCTGCTCAAGCCCGAGGCCGACACGCACAGCCAGGTGGTGCTGCTCGGGCAGGTCAGCGCCGCACTCACCGCGTTGCCCTGGCGCGCGCGCAGTGCGCAGGTCTGGCCGCAGATTGCCGCCGCGCTCGACGCGCTGCGCGCCGACAACGACGTGGTGGTGATCGAGGGCGCGGGCTCGCCCGCCGAAATCAACCTGATGGACAGCGACATCGTCAACCTGCGCGTGGCACGCCATGCCGACGCGCGCTGCCTGCTCGTGACCGACATCGACCGCGGCGGCGCGTTCGCCCACCTGTACGGCACCTGGGCGCTGCTGCCAGAGCCCGAGCGCGCGCGCATTCGCGGCTTCGTGCTCAACAAGTTCCGCGGCGACGCAGCCCTGCTGGCCCCCGCGCCCGAACAGCTCGAACGTCTGACCGGCGTGCCCACCGTGGCCGTGCTGCCCATGCGCTTTGGCCACGGCCTGCCGGAGGAAGATGGCGTGTTCGACGACCGGCCCGTGGCCGCCGCGCAGCCGTTGCCGGTTTTACAAGCCAAAATGGCCTCTAGCGAAGGTGTGGTAAGCACAAGCAGCTATTCAAAAGATAGTTCCTTGGATCGCGCACCGCGCCGCATCGCGATCGTCCCCTATCCGCGCATCAGCAACCTTGACGAATTCCAGCCGCTCAAAAACCTGCCCGGCGTGCAACTGACCTGGGCGCGCACACCGGCGCAGCTGGCAGGGGCCGACTGGATCGTGCTGCCCGGCAGCAAAGCCACCGCGGCCGACCTGGCCTGGCTGCGTGCGCAGCGCCTGGACGCCGCCATCGCCGCGCACGCAGGGCAGGGCGGGGCGGTGCTGGGCATTTGCGGCGGCCTGCAAATGCTGGGCGAGGCGCTGATCGACCAGCACGGCGTCGAAAGCCAAGGCGAGGCTGACGGCAATGTCGATGGCAACGCCCCGGGCCTCGGCCTGCTGCCCTTGGTCACCAGTTTTGCCCCGCACAAAACCGTGCGCCGCACGCAAGCGCGCTTCGGCCCCGCCACGGGCGCCTGGGCGCCGCTGGCCGGCGTGCCCGTCGCCGGCTACGAAATCCACAGCGGCCACACCGCGCAACACCCCGCCATGGCCGCCAAAGGCGACGTAGCGCACGAACTGATCCCCCACATCGCCTGGCAAAACACCGCGGGCAACGTGCTCGGCGTGTACCTGCACGGCCTGTTTGAAGACGCGGGCGTACTGCAAGCCCTGTTCGGCGCACAGGCGCCGACGCTGGACGCCGCATTCGAGCGCCTCGCGGATGAGATCGAGCGCGCCTTTGCGCCGGGGGTGCTGCAAGCGCCTATCGGGCCGTGAGGGAAATTGGGGTCAGATTCCAATTATTTCCCCGTCTGCCCGTGGCGCCAGAAATTGGAATCTGACCCCAATTTTCTTTCTTTGACCCCAATTTTCTTTTCTGAAAGGGGAAGCCATGACCAAACTTGAAGGATCTGCTCTGCAATCCGCCTTGGCCCAGGTACCCGCCTGGACGTTCGATGCCGAACGTCACGCCATCCGGCGCACGCTGCGCTTTGCGGACTTCAAAGCGGCCTTCGGATTCATGACGCGCACCGCCTTGGAAGCCGAACGCCAAAACCACCATCCGGAGTGGTTCAATGTCTATCACCAAGTGGAAATCTTATTTTCCACACACGATGCAGGTGGCCTCACCGAACTCGACATTGCCTTCGCGCGCTGGGTGGACGCCACTGCCTTGGCCATGGGAGCGAGGTGAAATTGGCGTCAAATTCCGTTTTCTGGGGGCTCTGCCAAGCGAGGGAGTGATCGGAATCTGATCGCAACGTGCTCCAGCACCTGCGCTCGATAATCGAAATCTGAACCCCATTTCCGCCTTTGCTTCATCACCCCGCAAATTATTGGAATCTGACCCCAATTTCTGACCCGAATTTCCTCTCCATCCACACTCCCCCATGCAATCCATCGCCCACTTCACCACCCCCCAAATCCCAGACATCACCGACCCCGCCCTCACAGCACGGCTGCAGCACACGCTCGACCAGAAAACCAAGCCGCTGGGCTCGCTCGGCCGGCTCGAGGCGTTGGCCTTGCGCTTGGGGCACATTCTGGGCAGCACGGCGCCGGCGCTGCAGCAGCCGCAAATGCTGGTGTGCGCGGGCGACCATGGTCTGGCTGCGCGCGGGGTGTCGGCCTTTCCGGCGGACGTCACGGGGCAGATGGTGCACAACTTTCTCGCCGGCGGCGCGGCTGTGAGCGTGCTTGCGCGCCAGCATGGCCTGGCGCTCACGGTGGTCGATTGCGGCGTGGCGCGCGCGGTCGAGCCGCCCACGGCAGCTTCGACAGCAGCGGCTCAAAACGGGACTGCGAGCCCGCCGCGCCTGCTGCAGCGCCGCGTGGCCGCGGGCACGCAAGACGCTTCTTGCGGCCCGGCGATGACGCCCGAGCAATGCGCGCAGGCGCTCGCCAACGGGCAGGAGATCGTGCGCGGCCTGCCTGGCAATGTGCTGCTGCTGGGCGAGATGGGCATAGGCAACACATCGGTGGCTTCGCTGCTGCTCGCGCGCCTGGGAGGAGTCGATCTGGCCGCGTGCACCGGCGCAGGCACAGGGCTGGATACGGAGGGCATCGCACGCAAGCGCGCCGTGCTGCAGCAGGCGCTGCAGGCCAACGCGCAGGCCACGAGCCCGCTGCAGGCTTTGGCGGCGCTCGGCGGCTTTGAGGTCGCCACGCTCACGGGCGCCGTGCTGCAGGCCGCGGCGGAGCGCCGCGTGATCGTCGTCGATGGCTTCATCAGCAGCGCCGCCGTGTTCGTGGCCAGCCGTTTGCAGCCGACCGTGCTGCAGCGCTGCGTGTTCGCGCACCGCTCGGGCGAACCCGGCCACTCGCTGATGCTCGCGCAGATGCAGGCCGAGCCGCTGCTCGACTGGGGCTTGCGCCTGGGCGAGGGCTCGGGCGCGGCGCTGGCATGGCCGCTGCTCGTCTCGGCCTGCGCCATCTTGCGCGAGATGGCGAGCTTCGAGGCCGCTGGCGTGGCCGAGCGGCTCGGCTGAGCGCTTGCAATCGCTCTCCTGCGCGGCCCGATGGCTGCGCGCCGCAAGTGCGGTGGCGTGCGTTTCCACTCGGCCGTGCCATGACACAATCGGCGCCATGTTCTGGACTTTGCCCACCGTGCTCACTTGGACGCGCATCGTCGCGATTCCCCTGATCATGGGGGTGTTTTATCTGCCGCTCGCGCCGGGTACGCGCAATCTCATCGCCACGGCGCTGTTCGTCGCCTTTGCGATCACCGATTGGCTCGACGGCTACCTCGCGCGCAAGCTCGGGCAAACCTCAGCGTTCGGCGCGTTTCTCGACCCCGTGGCGGACAAATTCCTGGTTTGCGCCTCGCTGCTCGTGCTCGTGCACCTGCAGCGTGCCGATGTGTTTGCCGCGCTCATCATCATTGGGCGCGAAATCGCCATCTCGGCGCTGCGCGAGTGGATGGCGCAGATTGGCGCAGGCAAGAGCGTGGCCGTGCACATGCTGGGCAAGGCCAAGACGGCCGTGCAGATGGTTGCGCTGCCGTTCCTGCTCTACGACGGCACGCTGCCCGGCGGCCTGGACACGCGCGTGTGGGGTCACTGGCTGCTGTGGCTGGCGGTCGTGCTCACGGTTTGGTCCATGGTGTATTACCTGCAAAAAGCCCTGCCCGAAATCCGCGCGCGCGTGCGCTAAAGTTTCAAGCCTTTTCGCGCGTTTGCGCTTATCTGGTCTGCGCTAGCAGCTATTGTTCAAGGAGTATTCATGCCCACCCATCGCATTGCCGTGATCGCCGGCGACGGCATCGGCAAAGAGGTCGTGCCCGAAGGACTGCGCGTGCTCGACGTGGCGGCGCGCAAGTTCGGCATCGATTTGCGCTTCGACCATTTCGACTTCTCGAGCTGGGACTATTACGAAAAGCACGGCCAGATGCTGCCCGACGACTGGAAGGCGCAAATCGGCGGCCACGAGGCGATCTACTTCGGCGCCGTCGGCTGGCCCGAAAAAATCCCCGACCACATCTCGCTGTGGGGCTCACTGCTGTTGTTTCGGCGCGAATTCGACCAATACATCAATCTGCGCCCCGCGCGCCTCATGCCCGGCATCACCGCCCCCGTGGTGCGCCGCGACGGCAGCGCGCGCCTGCCTGGCGAGATCGACATGCTCATCGTGCGCGAAAACACCGAGGGTGAATACTCGAGCATAGGCGGGCGCATGTTCGAGGGCACCGAGCGCGAGATCGTCATGCAAGAGACCGTGATGAGCCGCTTCGGCGTCGATCGCGTGCTGCGCTTTGCCTTCGAGCTCGCGCAGTCGCGCCCGAAAAAGCACCTGACCAGCGCCACCAAGTCCAACGGCATCGCCATCACCATGCCCTACTGGGACGAGCGCGTGGCCGAAATGGCCAAGACGTACCCCGACGTGCGCGTGGACAAGTTCCATATCGACATCCTGACGGCGCACTTCGTGCAGCGGCCCGATTTTTTCGACGTGGTCGTGGCGAGCAACCTGTTTGGTGACATCCTTTCCGACCTTGGGCCGGCCTGCACCGGCACCATAGGCATCGCGCCCAGCGCCAGCCTCAACCCCACACGCGCCGTGCCCTCGCTGTTCGAGCCCGTGCACGGCTCGGCGCCCGACATCGCAGGCAAGGGCATCGCGAACCCCATCGGGCAAATCTGGAGCGGCGCGCTCATGCTCGACTTTCTCGGCTACCGCGCCGCGCATGACGCCATCCTGGCCGCGATCGAAGCCGTGCTAGCCCCGCACAGCGGCGGCCCGCGTACGCCCGACCTTGGCGGCAAAGACCGCACGCAGGACCTGGGCCGCGCGATCGCCGAGCAGCTTGCCAGCGCATAGCGCCGTGATCGAACGCACGCGGTTTTCCATGGCTTTGCGCAAATAGGCTCTAAAATCGCGCCCCATGATGCTGCCGGCTCGTTCGGCAGCCCGGCTATTGACACTGGGCTGGCCGCTGGCTTTAATCCAAAACGAGTGTCGCCAAGCTGCCTCCACGCTACAACCCGGTGGATGCATCGCCAAATGCGCACAGGATGCCGTCGGACGTTTCCACCCCTCATCTTCTGCAAGAGGTTTTTTGTGAACAAAACCGAATTGATCGATCACATCGCCAACGACGCCGATATTTCCAAGGCCGCTGCCACCCGAGCGCTGGAGTCGGCGATCGAGGCAGTCAAGCAAACCCTCAAAGAAGGGGGATCGGTATCTCTGGTCGGGTTCGGTACGTTTTCCGTGGGTAAACGCGCCGCGCGCGTGGGCCGCAATCCGCGCACCGGCGCTGAGATTAAAATCAAGGCCGCCAAGGTTCCGAAGTTTCGTCCTGGCAAGGCGTTGAAAGACGCTATCAATTAATCCAAGACGTCACTCGTTCACGCGTGCGACGCAGGGTTCAAGGTTCGAGTGGGTGCTTAGCTCAGTTGGTAGAGCGGCGCCCTTACAAGGCGTAGGTCGGGGGTTCGAGCCCCTCAGCACCCACCACTTCACCGGGCTCTCTTGGTTCATATCTGACAAAGGCGAACGCAGGTTCGCCTTTCTTTTCGTTTCTTTCTGTTCCAACCCATAGGGCGCGACGCGCACAGCGAAAGCCGTTTCAAACCGTCCCTCAGCGCTGCACCCCAGGAAATCCGCCATGCTCGAAGCCATCCGCAAGCACTCCAAAATCGTCATGATCTTGCTGTTCTTGCTGATCATCCCCTCATTTGTGCTGGTGGGAATCAACCGCAACTACTTTTCGGAAAAAAGCCCCGTGGTCGCGCGTGTCGATGGGCACGACATCACGCAGGCCGAGTGGGACAACGCGCACAAGATCGAAACCGACCGCCTGCGCGCGCAGGCACCATCGATAGACCCCAAGCTGCTTGACTCGCCGCAGGCGCGCTACGCCACGCTCGAGCGCCTCGTGCGCGACCGGGTGCTGCAGGCCGCAGTGCAGCAAATGCGTCTTGTCACGAGCGACAGCCGCCTCGCGCGCAGCTTGCAGGAAATCCCTGCGATTGCCGCGCTCAAGCGGCCCGACGGCAGCTTGGACGCCGCCGCCTACCGTGCATTGGTCGGCGCGCAGGGCATGACCCCTGAGAGCTTCGAAGCCATGGTGCGGCGCGACCTTTCGGTCAACCAAGTGATGGCCGGCGTCATGGACTCTGCCTTTGCCACGCCCGCGCAGGCCAAACCAGCGCTCGACGCGCTTTTTCAGCGCCGTGAAGTGCAAATTGCGCGCCTCGCGGCCACCGATTTCGCCAGCCGTGTCACGCCCAGCGACGCCGACTTACAGGCGTACTACCAGGCCCACAGCAGCCAATTCCAACAGCCAGAGCAGGCGAGCGTCGAATATGTGGTGCTCGACCTCGACAGTGTGGCCTCCGGCATCAGCGTGAGCGAAGACGATCTGCGTAGCTACTACAAGGAAAACCTTGCGCGTCTGAGCGGCAAGGAAGAGCGGCGTGCGCGCCACATCTTGATCCAGGCCCCCAAGGATGCACCTGCCGCCGAGCGCGCCAAAGCCAAGGCGCGTGCCGAGGAACTGCTTGCCCAACTGCACAAGAATCCCGCGGCCTTTGCCGAATTGGCAAAAAAATACTCGGATGACAAGGGCTCGGCAGCCAAAGGTGGCGATCTAGGCTTTTTTGCGCGCGGGGCGATGGTCAAGCCCTTCGAGGACGCCGCTTTCGCGCTCAAAAAAGGCGAACTCAGCGGCATCGTCGAATCCGACTTCGGCTACCACATCATCGAGCTCACCGACATCAAGCCTGCAGTAACCCCGAGCTTCGAGGAATTGCGTCCCCAACTGGAGGCAGAGCTACGCCAGCAGCAGGCCCAGCGCAAATTTGCCGAAGTGGCCGAGGTTTTCAGCAACACCGTCTATGAACAGGCCGACAGCCTGCGCCCAGTGGCAGAAAAGCTGCACCTCAAAATCCAAAGCGCCACAGGCGTGGAGCGCACTCCTGCGCGCACGGCACAGGGGCCGCTTGCGAACCCCAAATTTCTCGCCGCCTTGTTTTCCTCCGATGCCATCGAAAAAAAGCACAACACCGAAGCCATCGAAATCGGCCCGAACCAACTCGCCACCGGCCGCATCACCGCTTATACGCCCGCTCGCACCTTGCCCTTCGAGCAGGTGCGCGATCAGGTGCTGAAGCTCTACGTCGCGGAAAAATCGGCCGAACTCGCGCACAAAGAGGGCGAGGCTCGTCTTGCCGCCTGGCGGGCCAAGCCAGACAGCGCCACCGGGCTTGGCGAGCCCCTGTTGCTGTCGCGCGAGCAGCCGCAAAACCAGCCGCCCGCCATTTTGGAGGCCGTTTTCCGTGCCAACACCGACGCCTTGCCCGCGTGGGTTGGTGTGGACTTGGGCGCGCAGGGGTACGCAATCGTCAAAATCAACGCCGTCAAACCCCCCGAGGCCCCCGACGAATCAACCGCGCGCCAGCGCCGGGCGCAATTCGCCCAATGGTGGGCCAGCGCCGAGGGCTTGGCGTACTACGAATGGCTCAAAGCCCGCTTCAAGGTCCAAATCAAAGTGCCGCGACCCGAGCCGCTCGCGCAAGCGGGGGCCTGAAAACCTGTTCTGCACAAAGGCAAGTCAAGCTCGTCCTGAAGCATTGAATTCAAAATCCAAGCGCCAAGCTATAATGGCTGGTTTCCCTTGCCACACCGCCTGCCGACGCAAAGCGCAAGCTTCACGCAGCGGGTGGCTTTTATCCACAAGGAGTCTGCATGCGTCATTATGAAATCATCTTGCTGATCCATCCGGATCAGAGTGAGCAAGTCCCAGCGATGCTCGAACGCTACAAGGGCATGATCACCGCCGGCGGCGGTAAAGTGCACCGCGTCGAAGACTGGGGCCGTCGCCAGCTCGCTTACCTCATCAACAAACTCGCCAAGGCGCACTATCTTTGCCTCAACATCGAGGCCGACCAGGCCGTGTTGGCCGAACTTGAACACGCTTTCAAGTTCAACGACGCCGTGCTGCGGCACCTGACGGTGCAAAAGAAAAAGGCCGAAACTGGCCCGTCTTCCATGATGAAGACTGTAGAGCGCGAAGAAGCCCGCAAGGCCGGCCAAGCCGAACATAGCGGTGCCGAGCGCTGATAGCGAAGATTTTTGTCTTCAGCATCAAGCAACAGTTCGTTATTCAGATCCGTTCCTGGAGTGCAAGAGCACTGTCAAGCCCGTGCCGACAATCGCCTCGTGCTGCGTGCGTGCGTCGCCGAAGCCGAACCCATGCGCTACACACCCGCCGGCATGCCGGCGATCGCCGTGCGGCTCGAGCATGAGTCGCAGCAAAGCGAAGCCGGCCAGCCGCGCGAAGTCAGGCTGATGCTCAAGGCCGTCGCTTTTGGCGTGCAGGCCGAGCGGCTCGCGAAGCTGGAGTTGGGCAGCCGCTGGTTATTCAGCGGTTTTCTGGCCACGCCGCGGCAGCGCAAGCAGGTCGTGCTCCACATCCAGGATATGCAACCCGATCCAGATCCCATTTGAGAGGTCCCCCCATGGCCACGTTCAAGAAAACCAGCAACGACAAGCGCCCCAAGCGCAACACCCAGTCTCTGCTCTTCAAGCGCAAGCGCTTTTGCCGCTTCACGGTCGCAGGCGTCGAAGAGATCGACTACAAAGACATCGATACGCTGCGCGACTTCATCGCCGAAAACGGCAAAATCATCCCCGCGCGCCTGACCGGCACGCGCGCCATTTACCAGCGCCAGCTCAGCACCGCGATCAAGCGTGCGCGTTTTTTGGCCCTGATGCCCTACACCGACCAGCACAAGATCTAAGGGAGCCCGTCCATGCAAGTCATCCTGCTCGACAAGGTCGTGAACCTTGGCAACCTCGGTGAAATCGTCAAGGTCAAGGACGGTTATGCCCGTAACTTTTTGATCCCCACGGGGCGCGCGCGCCGCGCTACGGCCGCTGCCAAGGCCGAGTTCGAAGCCAAGCGCGCCGAACTCGAAAAAGCTGCCGCAGCCAAACTCGCCCAGGCCCAGGCCGAGGCTGAAAAACTCGCAGGCATTACCGTCAAGATCACGCAAAAAGCGGGTGTCGATGGTCGCTTGTTCGGCTCCGTGACCAACCACGACATTGCCGAAGAGCTCAACAAGCTCGGCTTCAAGCTCGTAAAGGCGCAGATCCGTATGCCCAATGGCCCCATCAAGACCATCGGCGATTCGACGGTCAGTGTGGCGCTGCACACCGACGTGGTCGTCGATATCAACGTCTCGGTCTATGGCGAAACGGCCTGAGCCGTATCAGATCCACCGCGAAGCAAAGGCCGCCCCAGGGCGGCTTTTGTGTTTCTTGACCTGCCTGCGTGCCCTAGTGCAGTGTTCGACGCTATCTGCGACATAAAACCGCGTCTTTTCGGCCTGGGCCGCGTTGCAAATCCTCGCGATACCACCCGGTATCGCTGCGGTTTGCGCCTTGCCCAGACCAAAAATCCATCGGTTTTATTTGTCGCATCAAGCATCAAACACTGCACTAGCATTGCCATTCCGTTGGCTGCCTTTTTGCACTGAGAATCCTTATGTCTGCCGTCTTTCCGCCCCTCGATGAAGCCGACGCCTTGCCAGCGCCGGACCCGCAAGCTGCGCAATTGCGCGTGCCGCCGCACTCGATCGAAGCTGAGTCGAGTGTGCTCGGTGGCCTGTTGCTCGACAACCACGCCTGGGATCGCGTGGGCGACGTACTCGTGGACAGCGATTTTTATCGCTACGAGCACCGCTTGATCTATGCCGGCATTGCCCATTTGATCAATGGAAGCAAGCCCGCCGATGTCATCACCGTCTATGAATACCTGCAGAGCCTGGGAAAGGCCGAGGAAATTGGTGGCCTGAGTTACCTCAACAGCCTCGCTCAGTACGTACCGAGCGCAAGCAATATTCGCCGCTATGCCGAAATCGTGCGCGAGCGTGCGATTTTGCGCAAGCTCATCACTGCGAGCGATGAGATCGCCACCAGCGCCTTCAATCCACAAGGGCGCCCTGTGGAAAAGGTGCTTGACGAGGCCGAGCAGAAAATTTTCCACATTGGTGAGGAGGGCGCGCGCATGAAGCGCGGCTTCCAATCGATGGACACGCTGGTAGTGAATTTGCTCGACCGTGTGCAGGAGATGGCCGACAACCCCAACGACATCACTGGCGTGCCTACGGGTTTCATAGACCTGGACCGCATGACGTCGGGCCTGCAGGCTGGCGATATGGTGGTGCTGGCCGCGCGCCCCTCCATGGGCAAGACGGCTTTTGCCGTGAATATCGCCGAGCACGTCGCGCTCAACGAAGGCCTTCCCGTGGCCATCTTTTCGATGGAAATGGGCGCTGCGCAGCTCGCCGTGCGTATCGTGGGGTCGATCGGGCGCATAGACCAGGGGCATTTGCGCACGGGCAAGCTCACCGACGAAGAATGGCCGCGTCTCACGGAGGCCATCGAACGCTTGCGTAACGTGTCGCTGCATATCGACGAAACGCCTGGCCTTACGCCCAGCGAGTTGCGCGCCAATGCACGGCGGCTCGCGCGCCAGTGCGGCAAGCTCGGCTTGATCGTGGTCGATTATTTGCAGCTCATGAGCGGCTCGGCAAGTTCCGAGGGCGAGAACCGTGCGACCGAACTCGGCGAAATCTCGCGTGGCCTCAAAATGCTGGCCAAAGAGCTGCAATGTCCGGTGATCGCACTTTCGCAGCTCAACCGCAGCGTGGAGTCGCGCACCGACAAGCGCCCCATGATGAGCGACCTGCGCGAATCGGGTGCCATTGAGCAGGATGCCGACATCATCATGTTCATCTACCGCGACGACTATTACAACAAAGACAGCAAGGAGCCGAACGTAGCCGAAATCATCATCGGCAAGCAGCGCAATGGGCCGACGGGTACCGTGAAGCTGTTCTTCCAGAAATCGCAAACGCGCTTCGAGAGTCTGGCGATGGGCTCGAGCGACGATTTTTGAGAGCACATCCGCGAGAGGCGCCACTGCGGACGGCGTAGAGCCCGGGCCGGGTACGGGCAAGAAAAAGCCCGCGCGACCTTTTCAGGATGCGCGCGGGCGGTGGGTAGCGGATCAGACCCAGGAGCCTGTCGGACTTTGGGCGTCGAAAGCGAGAAGGTGCCCCAGCGAGGCCAGTTTTTGCCGGATTCGCAGCCCCATAGCGGGACTATGAGGCAAGAAGCCGGTAAAAAATGGGCCGCTGCGGCGCCTTCGCAGCCGACGATCCCAAAGTCCGACAGGCTCCTAGGCAATGCTGGAAGCTTTCCCAGCCTCAAGCACTGCGCCGGCGCCGCTTCACTTGAGCGACAAAATCCACGTGACGAGGCGTTTGGCTTCGGCTTCGTTGACCTGTGTATTCGCCGGCATGGGGACAGGGCCCCAGACACCCGATCCACCCTTCATGACCTTGGTGGTGAGCTTGGCGACGGCATCCTTTTGGCCAGCGTACTTGGCCGCGACGTCCTTGTAGGCAGGCCCCACCACCTTTTTGTCCACGGCGTGGCAGGACATGCAATTTTTTGATTGCGCCAGTGCCAATTCATCGGCGGCAAAAGCCGGCATGGCGGCAGAAACAGTAATCGCGAGGGCGAACAAAGTACGCTTCATGTTGGTTCCTTGAGGGAGGTTGCTGGGTTACAGTCTGAACGGAATTGTAGCCAGCGGGGTTGACCAGAATAAACCCCAACAGTTCCGTCATTGCAGGCTCCGGAGGGTGTTTTATGTATCTGTTGTTGCTGGGCATCATTTTGGTGTTGTTGAAATACTTGGCGGTCGGCCCGGTGGCACATTGGCCTTGGTGGTGGACGCTGGTGCCGTTCGGCTTGGCTGCCTTGTGGTGGACCTGGGCGGACTTTTCGGGCTACACCAAACGCAAGGCCGCAGAAAAAATCGAAAAGCGCAAGCAAGAGCGCATAGAGCGGCAAAAAGAGTCTCTGGGACTGCGTCCGCGCAAGCCGCGCTGAGGACAGGGGTGCTGCCAGTGTGCGCAGTACCTGTGAAGGGATGCTGGGTGATAATCAAAAAACTTCATCCATCCTCAGCATTTCAAAGACCCCATGCCCGCATATCGCTCCAAAACCTCCACGTCCGGCCGCAACATGGCGGGGGCACGCGCTCTGTGGCGCGCCACCGGCATGCAAGACGGCGACTTCGACAAGCCCATCATCGCGATTGCCAATTCGTTCACCCAGTTCGTGCCGGGTCACGTGCACCTCAAAGACCTGGGGCAGCTGGTGGCGCGCGAGATCGAGGCTGCGGGCGGCGTGGCCAAGGAGTTCAACACCATCGCCGTCGATGACGGCATCGCCATGGGCCACGACGGCATGCTGTATTCGCTGCCCAGCCGTGACTTGATCGCCGATTCGGTCGAATACATGGTGAACGCGCACTGCGCCGACGCGTTGGTGTGCATCTCGAACTGCGACAAGATCACCCCCGGCATGCTCATGGCCGCGATGCGCCTGAACATTCCCGTGGTGTTCGTCTCGGGCGGCCCCATGGAGGCAGGCAAGACGCGGCTGGGCGTGCACAAGATCGATCTGATCGATGCCATGGTCATGGCCGCCGACAGCAAGGTGTCGGATGCCGAGGTGGCCGAGGTCGAACGCTCCGCCTGCCCCACCTGCGGCTCATGCTCGGGCATGTTCACGGCCAATTCCATGAACTGCCTGACCGAGGCGCTGGGCCTGGCCCTGCCCGGCAATGGCACGCTCGTGGCCACGCACGCCGACCGCGAGCAGCTGTTCAAGCGCGCGGGTCGCCTGATCGTGGAGCTTACGCGGCGCTATTACGAACAGGACGACGCCTCGGTGCTGCCGCGCGCGGTGGGCTTCAAGGCGTTCGAAAACGCCATGGCCCTCGACATTGCCATGGGCGGCTCGACCAACACCATCCTGCACTTGCTTGCCATCGCCCAGGAAGCGCAGATTCCCTTCACCATGCAGGACATAGACCGCCTCTCGCGCGTGGTGCCGCAGCTGTGCAAAGTGGCGCCCAACACCCCCAAGTACCACGTCGAGGACGTGCACCGAGCCGGCGGCATCATGGCCATCCTGGGAGAGCTCGACCGCGCAGGCAAGCTGCACACCGACGTGCCCACCATCCACGCCAAGAGCTTGGGGGAAGCCCTGGAGCAATGGGACATCATGCGCAACCCGTCGCCCGAGGTGCAAAACTTTTACAAAGCCGGCCCTGCCGGCATCCCCACGCAGGTGGCGTTCAGCCAGAGCACGCGCTGGCCCAGCCTGGACACCGACCGCGCCCAGGGCTGCATCCGCTCCATAGACTACGCGTTTTCGCAAGAGGGCGGCCTGGCCGTGCTCGTGGGCAACATTGCGCAGGATGGCTGCGTGGTCAAAACGGCGGGGGTCGATGATGCGCTGCTGGTGTTCGAAGGACCGGCGCACATCACCGAGTCGCAGGACGAAGCCGTGGCGCACATTCTCGAAGGCCAGGTGCAGGCCGGCGACGTGGTCATCGTGCGCTACGAAGGCCCCAAGGGCGGCCCCGGTATGCAGGAGATGCTCTACCCGACCTCTTACATCAAGTCCAAGGGCTTGGGCAAATCCTGCGCGCTGCTCACCGACGGGCGCTTTTCCGGCGGCACTTCGGGTCTGTCGATAGGGCACGTCTCTCCCGAGGCGGCTGCCGGCGGTGCCATCGGTTTGGTGCAAAACGGCGACCGCATTCGCATCGACATCCCGAACCGCCGCATCGACGTGCTGGTGTCCGACGAGGAGCTTGCGCGGCGCCGCGCCGAGCAGGACGCCAAAGGCTGGAAGCCCGCGCAGCCGCGCAAGCGCCAGGTGTCCGCGGCCCTCAAGGCCTATGCCAAGCTGGTGATGTCCGCAGACAAGGGTGCGGTGCGTGATCTTTCGCTATTGGATTGAGCGCTAAGCTGGTATGCAGAACCTTGGCATATGGCTTTTTTGACGCAGCGAACGCATGCTGATCTACCCGCACATCGATCCGATCGCCCTGCAAGTGGGCCCGCTGGCCATCCACTGGTACGGTGTGACCTACCTGATCGCTTTTGGCCTCTTTCTGCTGCTCGGGCGCTTGCGGCTGCGCCACGAGCCGTTTGCTTCGATCACCGGCCCCGGGGCGTGGACAACGAAGGATGTAGAGGACATTTTGTTTCTCGGCGTCCTGGGCGTGGTGCTCGGCGGGCGCTTGGGCTATTGCCTGTTTTACAAGCCTGCCTATTATTTTGCGCATCCGCTCGAAATTTTCGCGGTATGGCAAGGCGGCATGAGTTTTCACGGAGGCTTGCTGGGTGCGATTGCCGCGATGACCTGGTTTGCCCATTCCCGCCGCCGCCCCTGGCTGCAGGTGGCCGACTTTGTCGCGCCGTGCGTGCCTACGGGCCTCGCCGCAGGGCGGATCGGCAATTTCATCAATGGCGAACTCTGGGGGCGCTTTGCGAGCCCTGACTTGCCTTGGGCCATGGTGTTTCCGCAAAGCGGTTCCATGCAGCCGCGCCACCCCTCGCAGATTTACCAGTTCCTGCTCGAAGGGCTGCTGCTGTTCGTGCTGCTGTGGCTGTATGCGCGCCGGCCGCGCCGTCAGGGGGAAGTGGCGGCGGCGTTTCTCGTGGGCTACGGGGTGTTGCGCTTCGTGGCCGAGTATTTTCGCGAGCCCGATGCATTTTTGGGCCTGCTTTCGCTGGGCCTGAGCATGGGACAGTGGCTTTGCCTGCCGATGATCGTGGCGGGTGCGGCACTGTGGCTGTGGGCGCAGCGCCAGCCAGCGCCGACGCTGCGCCCGCGCCGCACGTGAAGAGGACGTCATGGCCGCCGCAGATGACACTACGGTTGCTGGCGCTGTGCCGGGCGAGGCAGCGTCGCGGGTGGAGCCGCCGCGCTCCACGAGCGAGCGCCTGCGTGCCACCTTGCGACGTGGCGACGAAGCCTTGTCACCGCGCGCCTTGCGCCACTTGCTCGCGGATTTGCAGGCCGTCGCCGCACCGCAGACGAGCGATGTCGAGGGAGGACACCGTGCGCAGGCCGTGGCCTCCTGGTACGCGCAAGCCACGCCAGAGCAGCGGCGCGACATGTGGCTGCTGATGAGCGAGCAGTTCACGCCCGACGTGGCACGCCTGCCATCAGCGCAGCGGCAGTACGAAGCAGCCGTCGATGCGGCGCAGGCGGCCATGGCGGAGCTCGAATTGCGCCGTGCACTCGAATCGCCACGTGCACGGCTGCTACAGCGTTTTGCAGCATTTCCGCAAGGTTTGCGCTTTTTGCTCGATCTGCGCGCCGAGCTGCTCAACGAGGTCAAAAAAGACCCGCGTCTGTTGCCGCTCGACGCCGAGCTGGAGCAGCTTTTTTCGACTTGGTTCGATGTGGCATTTCTCGAATTGCGCCGCATTACTTGGGATGATCCGGCCTCTTTGCTCGAAAAGCTCATCCAGTATGAAGCCGTGCACGCGATTCGCAGTTGGGCCGACTTGAAGCGCAGGCTGGGCCAGGACCGCCGCTGCTATGCGTTTTTTCATCCGCGCCTGCCCGATGAGCCCTTGATCTTCATCGAAGTGGCGCTGCTCGACCACATGGCGGGCAGCATCGTGCCGCTGATCGATGAGTCCGCCCCTGTGGGCGATCCGGCGCGGGCGACGACGGCCATTTTTTATTCGATCAGCAACACGCAAGTCGGTTTGCGCGGCGTGAGCTTTGGCGACTCGCTCATCAAACGCGTGGTCGAAACGCTGCGCACGGAGTTGCCGCGACTGCGCGCGTTTGCCACGCTTTCGCCAATCCCGGGGCTGCGTGGTTGGTTGAACAAAAACGTGCAGAGCTTGCTCGATCGGCTCGACGCAAAGCGGCGCGCAGAACTGCAAACCGCGCTCGGCGATACGGCTTTGCAGGCCGCTGCCGTGCTCGCTGCTTGGGAGCGGGTGCGCGAGCTCGATGCCGTCTCGCCATGGCGGCAATGGCTGCTGGCTTGTGCGGCCTATTATTTGACGAGTGCTTTGCCCGCGGGCAAGCCTGCCGATCCGGTGGCGCGCTTTCACCTTGGCAACGGTGCGCGCGTGGAACGTATCAACTGGGGTGGCGACCCTTCGGCGAAAGGTTGGAAGCAGTCGTATGGCTTGATGGTCAATTACTGGTACGACCTGCAGCGCATAGACCGCCACCGCGCGCTGCTTGCGCAAGGCCGCGTGGCCGCTTCGCGCGAAGTCGAGCGCCTGTGGCGCGAGTGGTTGCACTGAAGCCCACGCCGGCGCGGCTGCGCTGCTCTGCCGCGTGGACAATCCGGCTTGAACCCAGATTGTCCATTAGGCGGTGCTGCGCACCTACGCGGGCGCTGGCGGACGTCTGCCGGTCATTTTGACCGCTGCTTCGTCGTTCGTGGCACCACCACGAACTCCTCAGCCGCGACCAAACTGCCTCGCCAGCCGCCTCGCCGTCATCCCGCGTCCTAATGGACAATCTGGGTTGAATAGAGTGGTGCTTGCCGTCCCCGATTTTGGCAAAATTTGGCTTTCTCCATTGATGCGCCTTCCCTAGATGCTCCTACGAACGCAGCATCTGGCGCGTTCGATGGGTTTTTGACTTCATCTTCATGCCCTGTTTTTGCGTAGAGCCATGAACTCCGAGCTTGCCTCCCACAATCTATTCAGCGCCTTGCGCGCGGCGTTTCCGCAAGATATGGCGCAAACCGCCGTCGAAGCCACTGCGCCCGACGGCAGCGTGCTGCGCTACAGCTGGCGCGACTTGGAGCAGGCGAGTGCGCGCATTGCCAACCTGCTCGCATCCTTGGGCTTGCCGGAGGGCAGCCGCATCGCCGTGCAGGTCGAAAAATCGGTCGAGGCCATGCAGCTGTACCTGGCCACGCTGCGCGCGGGTTATGTGTTCCTGCCGCTCAACACCGCCTACCAGCGCGCCGAAATCAGCTACTTCATCGGCAATGCCGAGCCTGCCGTGGTCGTGTGCACGCCGGAGAATTTCGCATGGGTGTCGCAACTCGCCTACGCCGCGGGTACGCAGCATGTGTTCACGCTCGGCGACGATCGCACCGGCAGCTTGCTCGAGCGCGCCGCGCAACAGGATGACGCGCACGTGCCGGTCCACAAAACGGCCGACGATCTGGCCGCAATCCTCTACACCAGCGGCACCACCGGACGCAGCAAGGGCGCAATGCTCACGCACGGCAATCTGCTCTCGAATGCGCGGGTGCTCAAGGACTATTGGGGCTGGCGCAGCGACGACGTGCTCATCCACGCGCTGCCGATTTTTCACGTGCACGGCTTGTTCGTCGCGATCCATGCGGCGCTGCTGGGTGGCAGCAAAATGATCTGGCTGCCTAAGTTCGACCCCAAGGCCGTGATCGCCGCAATGCCGCGCGCCACGGTGTTCATGGGCGTGCCCACGCTCTATGTGCGCATGCTGGCCGAGCCGACGCTGAACCACGAGGCCGCGCGCTCCATGCGCCTGTTCATCTCGGGCTCGGCGCCTTTGCTGGTCGAGACCTTCCGAGCCTGGCAGGAGCGCACCGGCCACACGATTTTGGAGCGTTATGGCATGAGCGAAACCATCATGCTCACGTCCAACCCCTATGGCGCCGACGCGCGCTACGGCGGGCAGAGCGAGCGTCGCGGTGGCACCGTGGGCTTTCCCTTGCCGGGCGTGGAACTGCGCGTGGTCGATGACGCCAACGCGCCCTTGGCCGAGGGCGAAATCGGCAACATCCAGGTGCGCGGGCCGAACGTGTTCAAGGGTTACTGGCGCATGCCCGAGAAAACCGCCGAGGAATTCACCGCCGACGGCTGGTTCAAGACCGGCGACGTGGGCAAGATCGACGGACGCGGCTACGTGAGCATCGTGGGACGCAGCAAAGACCTGATCATCAGCGGCGGCTACAACGTCTATCCGGCCGAAGTCGAGGCGGCGATCAACGACCTGCCCGGCGTTGCCGAGAGCGCCGTGGTGGGCGTGCCGCACCCGGACTTTGGTGAGGTAGGCGTGGCCGTGGTCGTTGCGAAGCCTGGCACCCAACTCGATCCCGAGGCGATCCTTGCGCAGCTCAAAAGCCAGCTTGCCAACTACAAAATCCCCAAACGCTGCGTCATCGTGCCGGAGCTGCCGCGCAACACCATGGGCAAGGTGCAGAAAAACCTACTGCGCGCCGAGCACCAGAACATGTTCGGTGCGTGAGCGCGTGCTTTGGCTGCAAAGTGCTTTTATATTTGTAGCTTATAGCGCTTGATACATGAGCCTTTACGGCCTATTTCGTTCCTGATCATGCGGTCAGCGCAGCACGAGCACCGGAATGTGCGAGTGCGTGAGCACGTGTTGTGTTTCGCTGCCCAGCAGCAGGCGCTTGATTCCCTTGCGTCCATGCGAGGCCATGACGATCAGATCACACTTGTGCTTTTTGGCCGCCGAAATGATGGCCTCTGCCACCAGGTCTGACTTGACCACCACAGGCTTGACCGCTACGCCCATCGCATCACCCTGGGCCTTGATTTGGTCTAGCAAGGCCTTGGCCGCGTCGCTCCATTGCTTTTCGATGCGCTTGACGTCGCCGGCGTCGACGGGCAGGCCGCCTTCGAAATAGCTGACCGGGTAGCGTGGCACCACTTTGAGTGCGATCAACGTGGCTTTCGAGAGTGCCGCCAGCGAAAGCGCCGTCTCCACTGCTTTCTCCGACAGAGGGGAACCATCCGTGGCAACCAAAATACGTTTGTACATAAGTCTGGCCCTTAAAGTTGCATCGATAATGAAAGCTTATGCAGCGCCTTGGTTTGGTGCTTGATCCAAATCAATGCGCGCGTTGAGAGCGCAATTAGGCTACACCCATGTTTTCAAGCTTTCCTCTCGCTGCCGGCGCGCAGTCCGACACAGTGCAAGCGCAGGACACGCAAGCGTGGGTGTTGGATGATCCTCAGGAGTGGTCGGCTTTTGGGCGTCCTCTCTGTGTGGAAAAGGCTGAACACACGGACTTTGCCTCATCGGCGCAGCCTGAAGATGCCCCGCAGTGGGAGTCCCATGTCGTCCTTGGAGGGATGCATTGTGCGGCTTGCGCCCTGACGATAGAAGATGCTTTGCGTGCCGTACCCGGCGTCGAGCAGGCCGAAGTGAGCGCCGCGACGCAGCGCGCGCGCATCGTCTGGGATGCGCGCCGCGTGTTGCCTTCGCAATGGATCGCGGCTGTGCAAAAAGCCGGCTATACCGCCTTGCCCGCGCTCGACGCCTTCACGCGTGAGCGGCGTTTGCAGGAGAGCCGGCGGGCTTTGTGGCGTTGGGCCGTTGCGGGTTTTTGCATGATGCAGGTCATGATGTATGCATGGCCCGCTTATGTGGCGCAGCCCGGCGACCTTTCGGCTGAAATGGAGCAATTGCTGCGCTGGGCCTCGTGGGTGCTTTCCTTGCCCGTGATGCTATTCGCTTGCGGTCCGTTTTTTGCCAGCGCCTGGCGCGACATCCGCGCGCGGCGCGTGAGTATGGACTTGCCCGTGGCGCTCGGAATAGCTATTACATTCATAGTTAGTACCGCTGGTACTTTCGACCCTGGCGGGCTATTTGGTCATGAAGTCTATTTTGACTCCTTGACCATGTTTGTGTTCTTTTTGCTCACTGGACGCTGGCTCGAATTGCGCTTGCGCGATCGCACGGCAGGCGCGCTCGAGAGGGTGATGAACCGTCTGCCCGACAGCGTAGAGCGCCTTGGGCCCGATGGCAGGTTTGCGCGCATTGCGACGCGCCGCCTTGCTGTGGGTGACACCATCCGCGTGCTGCCCGGCGAGGCCTTTCCTGTCGATGGAACCATTGTGCGCGGCAGCACGCAGGCCGACGAGTCCTTGCTCACGGGCGAGTCCAATCCTGTTGTGCGGGCACAGGGAAGCCCGGTGATCGCGGGCAGCTACAACCTGCTCGCCCCCGTCGAAGTGTGCGTCGAACGCACGGGCGAGCAGACGCGCTTTGCCGAAATCGTCGCGCTGATGGAGAGCGCTTCGTTGCAAAAACCCCGCCTCGCACGCTTGGCGGACCGCATCGCGCGGCCTTTTTTGACAGGTGTGCTGCTGGCTGCGGCTGCGGCGGCATTGTGGTGGTGGAGCAAAGACCCCGAGCGCGCGCTGATGGTGGCCGTGGCCGTCTTGGTGGTGACTTGCCCTTGCGCGCTCTCGCTTGCCACACCTGTTGCCATGCTCACGGCCGCGGGCACGCTCGCGCGCCAAGGGATTTTGGTGCGCAACCTGCAGGCGCTCGAAGCGCTGGCAGAGATCGACACCCTGGTTTTCGACAAAACCGGAACCCTCACGCGCGAAGGCATGCAGTTGCGCGACGTGCATGTTGCGCCAGACGCGGGCATGGACGCAGCGCAGGCGCTTGCCTTGGCGGCCGCTTTGGCGCGCCATTCTTTGCATCCGGTGTCGCGAGCGCTTGTATCCGTCGCGCGCCCAGAGTTGGTCGAGCGTTGGCGCGTGCGCGATCTGCACGAAGAAGCAGGTCTGGGGCTGCGCGCAACGGTCGAAGATGCGCTTGGCCTCGTCCCGGCCCGCTCAGTGCGGCTTGGTTCGGCTCGGTACGTCGATGCGGCGCTGCAACAATCGTCCGCCGATGCGCCTGACTTGCAGGTTTTTCTGGCGGAAGATGCCGTGGATCGATGTGCGCGTGAGCTTGCCCATTTCGATTTGGCAGAAGCTCTACGTCCTGAAGTGCCTGCTGCAGTCGCAGCGTTGCGTCAGCTCGGTGTGGCAGTACAGATATTGTCGGGCGACAAACAAGCCGCGGTGCAAAAAGTGGCTGCACAGACTGGCATTGATCTGGCGCGGGGCGAATGCACACCACAGGATAAGCTTCTGGCTTTGCAAACTTTGCAGAAACAGGGGCGCTGCGTGGGCATGGTGGGCGATGGCATCAACGACGGGCCGGTGCTCGCGGGGGCGAATGTGTCCTTCGCGTTCGGCTCGGCCGCACCCCTGGCGCAGTCGCGCGCTGACTTCGTTGTGCTGAGTGGCAAGCTGTCTTTGATTCCGCAGGCGGTGACATTGGCGCGCCAGACCATGCAGGTGGTGCGACAGAATCTGTGGTGGGCTGCTGCCTACAACGCCCTGGCTGTGCCGCTGGCGATTGTGGGTTGGATGCCGCCGTGGCTTGCGGGCTTGGGCATGGCGTCGAGTTCCTTGCTCGTCGTGCTCAATGCGGCAAGACTGGCGCGGTGGCGCGGCGATGTTGATATGGCGTTGCCAAAAGACCACAAAGTGAGTCTCGCTCCGCCTTCCAGTCCCTTGCCGGAGGCGCTCTGATGGACATCCTTTATTTACTGATTCCGCTTTCAGTCGTGCTGGTCCTGCTCATCTTGGCGGGGCTATGGTGGGCCATCCACAGCGGGCAGTTCGACAGCGTCGAACAGGAGGGTGAGCGCATTCTCAAAGATGGTTGACTTGCATCAACGAGGGTTGGCCTTGTCTGATCGAAACTTCTTTTGCAATAAAAAACGAGGTGCCAGATGGATTCTTCAGTTAAGAAAGATGTTGCGCATTACAACGACACCGTAGTGCGCCAGTTCGCAATCATGGCGGGCGTGTGGGGGGTGGTCGGCATGCTGGTGGGCGTGATCATCGCGGCCCAGTTGACATGGCCGGAACTCAACCTGGGTATACCGTGGCTCACCTACGGACGATTGCGTCCGCTTCACACCAATGCAGTGATTTTTGCATTTGGCGGCTGCGCTCTCTTCGCGTCCAGCTACTACGTGGTACAGCGGACGTGCCAGACGCGTTTGTTCGCCGGACCTTTGGCTTCGTTCACATTCTGGGGCTGGCAACTGGTGATCCTCGCTGCGGCCATCAGCCTGCCGCTGGGCTACACGACCAGCAAAGAATATGCCGAGCTCGAGTGGCCTATCGATATCCTCATCACCCTCGTGTGGGTGGCTTATGCCGTTGTGTTCTTCGGCACGATAGGCGTGCGCAAGGTCAAGCATATCTACGTAGCAAATTGGTTTTATGGAGCCTTCATCATTGCTGTCGCTTTGCTGCACGTTGTGAACAGCGCCGAAGTTCCGGCTGGCTGGATGAAGAGCTATTCGGCTTATGCGGGTGTGCAAGATGCCATGGTGCAATGGTGGTATGGCCACAATGCCGTTGGCTTTTTCCTCACAGCAGGCTTTTTGGGCATGATGTATTACTTCATTCCCAAACAGGCAGGGCGTCCTGTTTATAGCTATCGGCTGTCCATCGTCCACTTCTGGGCGCTGATCTTTACCTATATGTGGGCGGGCCCACACCATCTGCACTACACTGCTTTGCCAGACTGGACACAGTCGCTCGGCATGGTGTTTTCGCTGATTCTGCTGGCACCGAGCTGGGGCGGCATGATCAATGGCATCATGACCTTGTCCGGTGCATGGCACAAACTGCGGGACGACCCTATTTTGCGTTTCTTGATTGTTTCGCTGTCGTTCTACGGAATGTCCACCTTCGAAGGGCCCATGATGTCGATCAAGACGGTCAATGCCCTGAGCCACTACACCGATTGGACGATTGGCCATGTGCATTCTGGCGCTCTGGGCTGGGTGGGCTTGATTTCCATCGGTACGCTGTACTACCTTGTACCGCGCCTGTTCGGCAAAGAAAAAATGTATTCCGTCAAGGCGATCGAAGTCCATTTCTGGATGTCTACGATTGGCATCGTGCTGTATATCGCATCGATGTGGATTGCCGGGGTAATGCAGGGGCTGATGTGGCGCGCCATCAATCCTGATGGAACGCTCACCTACACTTTCGTTGAAAGCGTCAAGGCCACATTCCCTTTCTATGTGATCCGTCTCATGGGTGGTTTGCTCTATCTGGGCGGTATGCTGTTGATGCTGTGGAACGTGTGGAAAACTGCAAGTTCTGGCCGCTCGGTCAAAGTGGCGATCCCGGCCGTCAACCCTGCTCATGCCTGATACAACGGAGGAAATGACATCATGTCTAATGCAAATACATCCTCTGGTTTCACGCACGAAAAGGTTGAAACCAGCAATTTTTTAATGATTGTTTTGATTTTGCTGGTCGTGGCGATTGGTGGTCTCGTGGAAATCGTCCCCCTGTTTTTTCAAAAGTCGACCACCGAGCCCGTCAAAGGGGTGGAGCCATATACCGCCCTGCAATTGGCAGGTCGCGATATTTACCAGCGTGAGGGCTGCTACAACTGTCACTCGCAAATGATTCGTCCTTTTCGCGCTGAAACCCTGCGCTATGGGCACTATTCGGTAGCGGGAGAGTTTGTATATGACCATCCGTTCCAGTGGGGGAGCAAGCGCACCGGGCCTGATCTGGCTCGCGTGGGAGGTAAGTACAGTGACGAATGGCATCGCATCCATTTGAATAATCCGCGTGATGTGGTGCCCGAGTCTAATATGCCCGCTTATCCATGGCTCGCTAAAAATCTGGTGGATCCTTCGGTCATGGCTCCGCACATGCGCGCACTTCGTACCGTGGGTGTTCCTTATACGGATGATCAAATCAATGCGGCTGCAGATGAAGTCAAGGGCAAGACGGAGCTTGAGGCGCTGGTTGCCTATCTGCAAAGCTTGGGCCGGGCCATAAAGTAAGGAGGGGATATGGATATTACGACTCTTCGTGTCGTTACCACCGTTTTTTCCATGGTCACATTTATTGGAATATGCGTGTGGGCCTATTTGGGGCGTAATCGGGCTGCATTCGAAGAGGCTGCGCATCTGCCTTTCGAGCAGGAATAATACAAATCACATCGAGAGAATCCCATGAGCGATTTCACAAGCGATTTTTGGTCACATTATGTGGCGGGGATTACCATCATCGGCATCGTTGCCTGTTTTTTGCTGCTTTGGACGACTGCGCGGAAAAAAGTCGCTTCCAGCAGCGATAACACCACTGGCCATGTCTGGGATGAAAATCTGGCAGAAATGAACAATCCATTGCCGCGGTGGTGGGTGTGGTTGTTCGTGATTACTTTGGTGTTCGGTATTGTTTATCTGGTTGCCTACCCAGGTCTCGGAAAATTCGGCGGCAAACTCGGCTGGACAGAGCAAAAGCAATATGAGGCCGAGATGGCAAAAGCGAAGGCTGAATTGGAGCCTTTGTATGCCCGTTTTCGTGCAATGAAGATCGAGGATTTGGCAAAAGACCCACAAGCGATGGCTATTGGAGATCGCTTGTTTATGAACAATTGTGCGCAATGCCACGGTTCTGATGCGCGCGGCAGCAAGGGGTTTCCGAATTTGACGGACAATGATTGGTTGCATGGTGGAACCCCTGAAAAAATTCAGGAAACCATTACCAATGGTCGCATTGGCATCATGCCTCCCATGGCTGCGGCTGTAGGAACTGCCGATGATGTTCGCAACGTAGCTCACTATGTGCTCAGCCTTTCGAACAGTCCTCATGACTCGGTGCGTGCGGCTTTGGGCAAGCCCAAATTTGCGGTTTGCGCTGCCTGCCATGGCGCAGACGGTAAAGGCAATCAGGATATCGGCGCGCCGAACTTGACGGATGATATTTGGTTGCATGGATATGGCGAAGATGCCATCATTGCGATGATCAACAATGGCAAAACGAACCAGATGCCAGCACAAAAAGACAAGCTGACGGAAGACCAGATCCGTGTTTTGACGGCCTATGTTTGGGGACTGTCACATAACCCAAAGAGTGTTGGAAAATGAAATAAGATTTGCCGAACTGATCCCTGCGCCTGCAATGTTGCAGCGGAGAGAGGGGTTCGGCGCTTATCATTCCATATTGCAGCGGATGAGAATGTACGTTGAATCATGAACCATTCTGACCAGTCGGCTCGTAAGGTCATCCCTATCAATCCAGCTCCTGCTGATTCTGCGGAATCTGAGGAGCTGGTGTCTTTTTATGAGGCACATAAAAAGATTTATCCACGCTCCATCTCTGGTGTTTTTTCCAGGTGGCGGATGGCGATGGTGATCATCACGCAGCTCGTGTTCTATGGCTTGCCTTGGCTTCAGTGGGGCGAGCGACAGCTCGTGCTTTTTGATTTGGGGGCAAGGCGTTTTTATATTTTTGGGCTGGTTTTGTATCCGCAGGACTTTATTTACTTGACGGGCCTGCTGATTATTTCTGCGCTTTCTCTGTTTTTGTTTACGGCTGTGGCTGGACGGCTTTGGTGTGGTTTTGCCTGTCCGCAAACGGTATATACAGAAATCTTCATGTGGATAGAGCATAAGGTGGAAGGAGATCGTACCGCTCGATTGCGGCTCGATGCAGCACCTTGGAATTTTGAAAAAATCCGCAAGAAATTTCTAAAGCAATTTCTTTGGATTGGGGTTGCGCTTTGGACGGGCTTTACCTTCGTCGGCTATTTCGTTCCCATAAGGCAGTTGGGCGGTGAACTGTTGGCGTTTCAGGGGGGCTGGCAAATATTTTGGGTGTTATTTTATAGTTTTGCGACTTATGGGAATGCTGGCTTCATGCGGGAACAGGTATGTAAATACATGTGCCCTTATGCGCGTTTCCAAAGCGCAATGTTCGATAAAGATACGTTGATCGTCAGTTATGACGCAGAGCGTGGCGAGCCCCGTGGGCCGCGCAATAAAAACATTGATCACAAGGCAAAAGGACTGGGAGATTGCATCGACTGTACGCTTTGTGTTCAAGTGTGCCCTACCGGCATTGATATCCGGAATGGATTGCAATATGAGTGTATAGGCTGCGGCTTATGTGTGGATGCATGTGACTCTGTGATGGAGAAGATGCATTATCCAAAAGGCTTGATACGATATGTTACGCAAAATGGTTTGCGTAACCATTGGACGCGTGCGCAAATGTTGCGCAGAGTATTCAGGCCGCGCATCATCATATATACCATTTTGCTGGTATTGCTTTGTGTGGCGATGTTGACGAGTTTGATGATGCGCAGCCCGATGAAGGTAGACGTTGTGCGGGATCGGGCCACACTGTCACGCATCGTTGCTGGTGGTAAGTTGGAGAATGTCTATCGCTTGCAAATCATGAATGCCACAGAGCGCGCGCATCATTATCGTATTTCTGTAGAAGGGATCGATGGTATTGAGATAGCATCAGAGAATGAGGTCGATCTGGGGCCTGCTGAAGCTCGGTGGGTCGTGGTACGCGCTCAAATTCCCTATGCGGCAGTGGAACCGGGTTCGCACCCCATACGGTTCATCATCGAGTCGCTCGATGAAAAAGCCAAAGTCGTTGAGAAATCAGTATTTTTGGTTCCCCGCTAAATGGTTAATTTTATTTTTGGAGGTATCTGATGCCGGTGGGTTCTAAGTTAATAATTGATGCCAGGCCATGGTGGCGATTTGGTTATGTGTGGTTGCTTATTGCTGGGCCGGTAATCGTCATTATCGCGGGTTTTGTCACACTATGGCTTGCTGTTCATAATCCAGATCCTGTGATAGATGAAGATTATTATCAGCATGGCCTTGAAATCAATCGGTCTCTGGCCGACTCTGGTCGGAGTTTGGCGCCTGCACTGAAGGCGCGAAACCATGTTTTGACGCCGACCAAAGATCAGCCTCGTTGAAAGAATGTGCTAAATGGAAGGAGACAATATATGTGGTCGCAACGTTTGATGTGGATTGCCTGGCCGGCATTCCTCATGGCAGGGGTGCTGGAGATGCTGGTGTTTGCACTCGTCGATCCCCAGGAGTTGCATTGGTTTGGTCACCCCATTTTGCTTTCGCGGGAGGCGATCTACACCATAGCTTTTTTTGTCTTTTGGTTTGTCAACATGGCCTCTAGTGCCTTGACGACACTGTTGGCAATGTCACCTTTCGAATTGAATCGCTGCCCCGTGCCGGCAGATGAGCGGCCGGCAGACTGTCAAAAATCATCCATTTGTTCTTGAGTGAGATCGTGCACGGTCAGTGACACGCGTGTTGGTTGTTGACGATGTTGCGCAATGCATCGGTGTTCAAGATACGGACATGGCGTTGCTTGACTTCAATGATTTTGTCATCGACGAACTTCGAAAAGGTGCGGCTTACGGTTTCGAGTTTGAGACCTAGGTAGCTTCCTATTTCTTCCCGCGTCATGCGTAGCACCAATTCTGACTGGGAGAATCCGCGGGCGTGCAAGCGCTGCACCAGGTTGAGTAGAAATGCAGCGAGGCGTTCTTCGGCACGCATGCTCCCCAGCAACAGCATGACGCCATGTTCACGCACGATTTCTCGGCTCATGATCTTGTGCACATGGTGCTGCAATGCCGTGACTTCTCGAGAGAGTTCTTCCAGGCGGTCGAACGGCATGACGCAAACCTCGGCGTCTTCCAACGCTACTGCATCACAGCTGTGGTGGTCGTTGACAATGCCATCCAGTCCGATGATTTCCCCGGCCATCTGGAAGCCGGTGACCTGATCGCGGCCGTCTTCCGTAGTGATGCAAGTCTTGAAAAAGCCGGTGCGAATCGCGTACAGAGAGGTGAATGCCTCGCCATTGCGAAACAAGGTGCCGCCGCGCTTGACCTTGCGCCGCACGGCAACAGCCTCGTCTATGCGTTGCAGTTGTTCGTCACTCAGCCCTACGGGCATGCACAGTTCGCGCAAATTGCAATTGGAACAGGCAACTTTGAAGGTTTGAGGGTTCATGGCTTTTGAGGTAAGGGTACGGTGGTTGCGCGCACGAAGGAGTGCTTGCCGACATGACTGGTGGCTTGACTCAAGTCAATAAGTTGCTTGCAAGCCTAAGGCACAGTTGCAAAATTCGCAAGGATTCATCGATATGACTGTTGTCTCGCCTGAGCTCCTGCGCCGGTTCGACGTGCCAGGGCCCCGCTACACCTCGTATCCTACCGCTGATCGCTTCGTCGAAGCTTTTCGCGACAGGGATTACGTGCTGGCGCTGACCCAGCGCCGTCTGTGCGGTGCTACGGCTTTGCCTTTGTCGATCTACGTGCACATCCCATTTTGTGAGTCGCTGTGCTACTACTGCGCGTGCAACAAGATCATCACCAAGCATCACGAACGTGCCGAGCTGTACCTGGACTATTTGGGTAAAGAAATCGACTTGCATGTGGCGCAACTTGGCGCTGGTCAACAGGTCAGCCAGCTGCATTTGGGTGGAGGGACGCCAACTTTTCTTTCTGATGAAGGCTTGCGCAGGCTGATGGTCATGCTTCAGCGCAATTTTGCGTTGGCCGCGGGTGGCGAATATTCCATCGAAGTCGATCCGCGCACGGTGGATGCGGGGCGGCTGGCGCTGCTCGCAGAACTCGGCTTCAACCGGTTGAGCTTCGGCGTACAGGACTTTGATCCCAAGGTGCAAAAGGCGGTGCATCGCATCCAGCCGGCCGAGCAGGTGTTCGCGCTCGTGGAGACCGCGCGAACCTTGGGATTCGAATCCGTCAACGTGGACTTGATCTATGGCTTGCCACGACAGACGCCGGAGTCTTTTGATCAAACCTTGGCGCTCGTTGAGCAGCTGCGGCCCGACCGCATTGCGCTGTACGCCTATGCGCATCTGCCGGACCGGTTCAAGCCCCAGCGGCGCATCCATGCAGAGGAGTTGCCAGGGGCCGAGGCCAAGCTGTCGATGTTGTCACGCTCGTTGGAAGCCTTGATGGCGGCCGGTTATGTGTACGTGGGCATGGACCATTTTGCTTTACCCACGGACGCGCTGGCCGTTGCCAAGCGGCAAGGGCGCTTGCATCGGAATTTTCAGGGCTACAGTACGCAGCCCGATTGCGACCTGATCGGCCTTGGCGTTTCTGGCATTGGCCGGATTGGCGCCACCTACAGCCAGAACGCCAAGACCTTGGAAGAGTATTACGATTTTTTGGATCGCGGTCGCCTGCCGGTGGTGCGTGGCTTGGCTTTGTCGCGCGACGACCTTGTGCGCAGGGCTGTCATCATGGCGCTGATGTGCCAGGGCGAGCTTTTGTTCGAACCCATAGAGCAGGCTTGGCTGATTGATTTTCGCCAATACTTCGCTCAAGAACTGGAGCAGTTGGAGGGGTTGGCTGCGCATGGTTTGGTTGCACTCGGATCCGAAGGCATTCGGGTGACTTCCATGGGATGGTTTTTCGTGCGCGGCATCGCGATGGTGTTTGATCGCTATCTGCAGGCCGATCGCAACAGGGCGCGTTTTTCGCGCATCATTTGAAAAGTCGGCCTTGATGGCCGTGCTATCAGCGCATGCTGCTCACTTTTTCATTAACAGCGCTGTTCATGGGCTTGGTCGGCGGGCCGCATTGTCTTGTCATGTGTGCGGCGCCCTGTGCAGCGTTGGTGCAAGGGGCTTCGACGGTAGCCGTTGTGAGAAGGGACGCTGTGGAGCCAAGCGCAGCAGCAGCGGGGCGGCTGTGGGCCAATGTCGGCGGGGTTCAGCGGCTCACGGCCTTTCACGCCGGGCGGCTCGCAGGTTACGCACTGGCAGGGGCCTTGGCTGCATTGGCCATGGATGGCTTGGCCTGGATGACGCAGCAAACGGCTGCCTTGCGGCCTGTATGGACTTTGATGCACGTGGCCGTGCTGGCATGGGGCTTGGCGATGGTGCTGCAAGCGCGCCAGCCGGCCTGGGTGGAGCGCGCTGGCCGTGCGGTGTGGCGTCGCATGCAAGCATGGACGGCAGCACCCATGGGGCTAGGCGTGGTCGGGGTTTTGTGGGCGCTAATGCCTTGCAGCTTGTTGTATTCCGCCCTGCTGGTCGCGGCCTTGAGCGGTGGGGTATGGCAAGGCGCATGGGCCATGGCACTGTTCGGCATTGGCAGCGGCATCTGGTTGCTGGTCGGCCCTTGGATCTGGGGGCAATTGCGCTCGCGCCTCAATGCCACGCGGGCCGATTGGGGGACACGGCTTGCCGGGCTCTTGCTCTGTGCCATGGCCGGCTGGGCACTGTGGATGGATGTCGTCGCCAAGACCTCGCCGTGGTGTGCGTGAGAGTCTGGATGGCGCAGAGCAGTGAAGCTGCTTTGACATCATCCCAGATGGTCCATTAGGACGCGGGATGATGGCGAGGCGGCTGGCGGCGAAAATGACCGGCAGCCGTCCGCCAGCGCCCGCGTAGGGCCGCCTAATGGACAATCTGGGATCATGCCATTGCTTCTTCACTTGCTTCGCGCTACAGGGCTGCGCAATGAGTGGCGGTGGGTCAGGGATTCGAACCCTGGAAGGGGTCACCCCCTTGCTAGTTTTCAAGACTAGTGCCTTCAACCGCTCGGCCAACCCACCGTGTTCTGTGATGTGCTAGGAATCCGCTAAACGGCGCAAGCTGCAGCGCCAATGCGAACACGCTAACACGTTGTTTTTACTCCAATTTTTTTCTGAAGCACCGGCGGAACATAAGTTTTTCAATGAAATCACTCGCCTGCCGAAGTCTTCCGGAGAGGGTGATTCTAGAGGAGTCTGTGCAGGGCCGAGATTTCAACCCAGATTGTCCATTAGGCGGTGCTGCGCACCTACGTGGGCGTTGGCGGACGGCTGCCGGTCATTTTGGCCGCGGTTTCGGCGTCCATGGCACTCACCATGGACTTCTCACCCGCGACCAAACTGCCACGCCAGCCGCCTCGCCACCATCCCGCGTCCTCACGAACCATCTGGGTTCAAAGGGCGGCGGGTCGAGTGCAAGCAACTTGCGGCGGCTCTCGAAGTGCCGTGGTGCGCCTGACAATGGGTCGGTAAAGTGCAAGGTGCGTGCGAGCAGTTGCAGCGGGCGCGAAAAGTCTCCCTCGGGCGGGTCGTTGACCTCGGGGTAGAACGCATCGTGGCGCAGCGGCAGGCCCAGCGCGGCCATGTGCACGCGCAGCTGGTGGCGTTTGCCGGTCACGGGCTCGAGCCGGTAGCGTGCCCAGCGGCCCGCCACTTCGAGCAACTCCATGCGCGTGCAGCTGTTGGGCGCGCCCGGCACCTCGTGCATGCGAAAGAATTGCGGGCTTTCCTCGAGGCGGCTGTGGTGCTCGCGCGGGAAGGCCAGGTCCGCACGCCAGCCAGCCACGGCCTCGTACTGCTTGGTGATGCGCCGCTCGCGAAACAGCGCCTGGTACACCCCGCGCGTGCGCTGCTGCACTGAAAACAACACCAAGCCGGCGGTGTCGCGGTCTATGCGGTGCAGCGGCGAAAGCTCTGCCAAGCCGAGCCGGCGTTTGAGGCGCACCAGCAGGCTGTGCTGCACATAGCGCCCGCCCGGCGTCACGGGCATGAAATGCGGCTTGTCCGCGATGAGCAAATGCGCGTCCTGGTAGAGCACCTCTTCGGTAAATGGAATCTCCGGCTCCGACTCCAGGTGGCGGTAATAAAAAATGCGCAAGCCGGGCTCGAAAGGCCGCTCCGGCGTAACCGTTGCACCGCGTTCATCGACCACTTCACCGGCCTCCATGCGCTGCTGCCACGCGGCGCGGCTGAGCGCGGGCAGGCGCTCGGCCAGGTGGTCCAGCATGGTGCCACTGCCGCGTGAAGGCAGCGCCAAGCAACTTGGACTCACGCCCGCACGCATGGGCAAAGGGGCAGGAGGGCGTTGGCGGGACATGGGGCGGAGATTGTAGGAAGCCTGTGCATGTGTTGTTTTTGTGACAAATCTTCTGCCGACCTAGGGATTGCCCCAGCATGCCTGGGTTGGAGGATCGCCTATCTTCGCGGTGTCAATTTTTGCCTGCGCTCTCCGGGATCGGGCGTGTTGCAGTGGCCCACAAGGTCTGCATCGCTAAGCCTGACCTGGTCTCCTCCCAGAGCAAGTGGCGCGGTCAATGATTGTTCATCCATAGGTTTTTTCCAAGCAGCGTTCTCTCTCAGAAAGGCAGGAGACATCAATGAAACATACCC
Organism: Extensimonas vulgaris; assembly: GCF_003337425.1. Taxonomy (GTDB): domain Bacteria; phylum Pseudomonadota; class Gammaproteobacteria; order Burkholderiales; family Burkholderiaceae_C; genus Extensimonas; species Extensimonas vulgaris. The sequence goes on along the minus strand of NZ_QPJU01000001.1, from coordinate 113,172 downwards.
AAAAATTCCAGCGCAGCGCTCTGATGGCAGCCGTCTTGGCGGCAAGCGCCGTGGGTGCGCAGGCGCAGTCGGCTGCATCCAACGTCCGCATGTACGGCGTGCTCGACGTGGGCGTGAGCACGTTCTCGCGTTCGGCCACCGTGGACAAGCGCCTCACGAAGATGAACACCGACACCAACAGCTCTTCGATCTGGGGTATCACGGGTTCCGAAGACCTGGGTGGCGGCCTGGCCGCGCAGTTCGGCCTCGAAGCCGGGCTCGATCCGAAAAGCGGCGGTGCCACGGGTGGCGCCGCCACAGGTGCGCAAACACCGATTGCCAACGTGCTCTGGCGCCGGGGCTCCTGGGTGGGCCTCAAGAGCAACAGCTGGGGCTCGCTGCGCCTTGGCCGCGACTACACCACGCACATCCTGGCGCAGCTCGTCAACGGCACGGGCATGCCCGACGTCGCGATCAACTCGAGCACTGCCAACCTCATGGTGGCACAGGGGATCGGCAACGATTTCTGGAACAGCAACATGATCCGCTACACGAGCCCGAGTTTCGCGGGTTTCGATGTGGGCGTGCAGTACATCCTCGGCGAACAGCCGGGTGATTCTTCGGCCGGGCGCGGGATAGGTGGTGTTGTCAACTATACCTACGCCCCGTTCAAAGTGGCGCTGAGCTACACCAAAAACAATGGCGTCAATGATCCCACTCTGGGCGCTTTGGGCAACCACGCGAACGACGACGTTCATTACTGGATCCTGACGGGTTCCTATGACGTGGGTAAATACCGTCTGGCTTTTCTGTATGACAAAGTCAGCAACAAAAACAAGATTCCCTATGGCTGGCTCGATTCCAAGGCTTGGCTGATCGGCGGCAACTATGCCTTCACACCTGAGCTTCGTGTGGGCCTGCAATACAGCGAAATCAATGCCAGCGACGACGCGGTGGCTGGCACGCCTTACAAGAAAAAGAGCAAGTACGCGGTCATCACGGCCCACTACAGCCTGTCCAAGCGCACTTATCTGTTCTCCACTTTCGGCCATGCAGACAATGGCATCGCTCCGATCCAGCCTTTGTGGGGCGGCAGCCAGGGCGGTCAGCAAGCTGTGAAGGGTGACAGCATCAACGGCTTCGTCGTAGGTATGGTGCACCGCTTCTAAGCGACGGCGCTCTTTTTTACTGCGAACAACTCCTTGCCAGCGCTTCCGGGGCAGCCCGGGCGCTGGCTTTTTGTTGGGGGTGGCGTGGGATGGGAAAATCCACCGAGCTTGCCTGCGCCGCGGTCGCGCTCGGTGGGGCTTGAAACGTATCCGGCCTGATTTTTACGACGCTTGCCGCTCTTTTTCTTGCAGCAGGCGCCACATCACCTTGCCGCTGCCGCTCTTGGGAAGTGCGTCGACGAATTCGACGATGCGCGGCACCTTGTAGGCGGCCATGTGTTCGCGGCACCAGGCGATGATGTCTTCGGCGCTGACTTTGCCGCGGTACTCCTGGCGCAGCACGACCACGGCCTTGACGGTTTCGCCGCGGTAGCTGTCGCGTGCGGCGATCACGCAGGCTTCGGCGATTGCGGGGTGGCGGAACATGAGCAATTCGACCTCAGCGGGCCAGACCTTGAAGCCGCTGGCGTTGATCATGCGCTTGAGGCGGTCGGTGATGAAGAAGTAGCCGTCCTCGTCCATGCGCCCGAGGTCGCCGGTGCGAAAGAATCGTTTGCCTTCGAACTCGATGAAGGCTCTTTCAGTGGCCTCGGGCTGCTTCCAATAGCCGCTGAAGACCTGCGGGCCGTGGACGATGATCTCGCCGGATTCGCCTACAGGCAGCTCCTGCAAGCTTTCCGGGTCCACGATGCGCGCATCCGTGCTCATGAACGGAATGCCCAGGCATTGCTGCTTGGGATGGTCGGGCGGGTTCGAGTGCGAGGGCGCGGCGGTTTCGGTGAGGCCGTAGCCTTCGGAATAACGCAATCCATACTGGTCCAGCAGGCGCTGGGCCACGGCTTGGGGCATGGCGGCGCCACCGCCGCCGATGTAGAGCAGGCTCGAAAGATCGTATTGCGCAAAGTTCGGGCTTGCGAGCAGGTCTATGACCATGGTGGGGATGTTGGTCCAACTGGTCACGCGCCAGCGCGAAATCAAACGCCCCGCGAGGTCGCGCTCCCAGCGCGGCATGACCACGAGTGTGGCGCTGCTGTAGATGGACGAATGCATCATGCTCACCATGCCCGTGATGTGGAACATGGGCACGACCGCGAGGGTGATGTTCTCGGGCGTGCTCGTGCCCCAGAAGCTGCCGGCCACGGCGTTGTGCATGAGGGTGCGGTGCGGGTGCATGCAGCCTTTGGGCATGCCCGTGGTGCCGCTGGTGTAGGGCAGCACGGCGAGGTCGTCGGGCCCGACCTCGAGCGCGGGTGGCGCGGCGCTGCAGGCGAGCGCCTGCGCCCAGCCGTGCACGCTGCCGCCTTCGAGCGCCGGCAGCGGGTGCTGCGCGGTGAGCCAGCCGGCCCAGGCAGCGGGCGGCGCGTCGGGGCCGGTGATGTCTGCGTCGAAGGCGTCGGTGTAATGCGTCACGAGCAGGTGCTGCAGGCGCTGCGCGGGCGCGAGGCCATTGCTCGCCTTGGCGAGCTCGGCGGCGAGTTCGGCGCTCACGATGGCCGTGCGCGCTTCGGAGTCCTGGATGTAGTGCTGCAGCTCGTCGGCCAGGTTCATGGGGTTGATGGGCACGACGACGGCATTTGCGCGCAGGATGGCGAAGTGCGCAAGCACCAGCTGCGGGCAGTTTTGCATGAGCAGGATCACCCGGTCGCCCTTGCGCACCCCGATCGAATGGAGATACGCCGCGAGGCGTTCGGTGCCCTCGCACAGCTCGCGGTAGCTGGTCTGGCGGCCGAAGAAGATCAGCGCAGGCTTGTCGGGGTAGCGGCGCGCGCTGACGGCGAGGTTGTCCCACAGCGAGGTTGCGGGCGGCGTGATGGCGTGGGGCAGGCGGCGCGGCCAGAATTTGTAGTGGGGGCGGGTGGTTTGCATGGTCAGTGATGCGTTGCGCGGTTGAGGTTCGTCTTCATGGTTTGTTTTGCTCTGCTTCCTGCAGCAGGCGCCACATCACCTTGCCGCTGCCGCTCTTGGGCAGGGCGTCGACGAATTCGACGATGCGTGGCACCTTGTAGGCGGCCATGTGCTCGCGGCACCAGGCGATGATGTCTTCGGCGCCGACCTTGCCGCGGTATTCCTGGCGCAGCACGACCACGGCCTTGACGGTTTCGCCGCGGTAGCTGTCGCGCGCGGCGATCACGCAGGCTTCAGCGATCGCGGGGTGGCGGAACATGAGCATCTCGACTTCCGACGGCCAGACCTTGAAGCCGCTGGCGTTGATCATGCGCTTGAGGCGGTCGGTGATGAAGAAGTAGCCGTCCTCGTCCATGCGCCCGAGGTCGCCCGTGCGAAAGAACCGCTTGCCTTCGAGCTCCACGAAAGCCTGCGCCGATGCCTCGGGCTGCTTCCAGTAGCCGTGGAACAGCTGCGGGCCGTGGATGATGATTTCGCCTTGTTCGCCGATGGGCAGCTCCTGCAAATTTTCGGGGTCGATGATGCGTGAATCGGTGCTGAGCCAAGGGATGCCCATGCACTGCAGTTTGGCCTCGTCGGGCGGGTTGAAGTGCGAAGGCGCGGCGGTTTCGGTCAGGCCATAGCCTTCGGCAAAGTGCAGCTGGAATTTTTCGAACAGGCGCTGCGCCACGGCTTGCGGCATGGCCGCGCCGCCGCCGCCGATGAAAACCAGGCTGGAGAGGTCGTATCGATCGAGATGGGGGCTCGCCATCAGGTCTATGACCATGGTCGGGATGTTGAGCCAATGCGTGACACCGTAGTGCGAAATCAGGTGGCCGGCGAGGTCGCGGTCCCAGCGCGGCAGGAGTACGACGGTGACGCTGCTGAAGATGGAAGCGTGCAAAAGTGCCACCATGCCCGTGATGTGGAACATGGGTACGACGCCCAGCGACACGGTTTCGGGCGTCATGGTGACCCACAGGCCGGTGGCTTCGACGTTGTGCATCACGCTGCGGTGGGTGTGCATGCAGCCTTTGGGCAGGCCCGTGGTGCCGCTGGTGTAAGGCAGCATGGACAGGTCGTCGGGCCCGACCTCGAGCGCGGGCGGCGCGGCGCTGCACGCGAGCGCCTGCGCCCAGCCGTGCACGCTGCCGCCTTCGAGCGCAGGCAGCGGGTGCTGCGCGGTGAGCCAGCTCGCCCAGGCAGCGGGCGGCGCGTCGGGGCCGCTGACGCCCGCGTCGAAGGCGTCGGTGTAATGCGTCACGAGCATGTGCTGCAGGCGCTGCGCGGGCGCGAGGCCATTGCTCGCCTTGGCGAGCTCGCTGGCGAGCTCGGCGCTCACGATGGCCGTGCGCGCTTCGGAGTCCTGGATGTAGTGCTGCAGCTCGTCGGCCAGGTTCATGGGGTTAACGGGCACGACGACGGCATTCGCGCGCAGGATGGCGAAGTGCGCAAGCACCAGCTGCGGGCAGTTTTGCATGAGCAGGATCACTCGGTCGCCCTTGCGCACGCCGATCGAATGGAGATACGCCGCGAGGCGTTCGGTGCCCTCGCACAGCTCGCGGTAGCTGGTCTGGCGGCCGAAGAAGATCAGCGCGGCTTTGTCGGGGTAGCGGCGCGCGCTGACCGCGAGGTTGTCCCATAGCGAGGTTGCGGGCGGCGTGATGGCGTGGGGCAGGCGGCGCGGCCAGTGTTTGTGATGCGGGCGAAGAGTGGTGGTGCTGGTCATGGGTGTTGGCTCCGAATGAAGAACGGGGTGAATCTGACTTGGTAGGCTAGACCGACATGGACGCGGCAGGCATCAGGGTTGCCCCTGATGTCGCGTCACTTTGGAGACCTTTTCGATCCTCTTTATGCTTTTTTGGGGATTTATTAACAAAAATATATTCGTTTGTGTTTGAACGGGTGCTGCGGACAATGCGCCGATCGCAGATTCCATCAGGTAGCGCAGACATGATTTCGCTTCGTTTCAGAACCCTCAAAACCATTCTGGCCAGCGCAGCGCTGGCCGCCAGCACGCTCGCGGGGGCGCAGCAAAGTCTGCTCAACGTGTCTTACGACGTGGCGCGCGAGTTTTACAAGGACTACAACGCTGCGTTCGTCGCGCATTACAAAAAGACCACGGGCCAGGACGTGAAGATCGACCAGTCGCACGGCGGCTCGAGCGCGCAGGCGCGCGCCGTGGCCGACGGGCTGGCGGCCGACGTGGTGACCATGAACACGACCACCGACGTGGAGTTTCTGGCCAGCCAGGGCGTCGTCGCCAAGGACTGGGCGCAAAGGTTTCCGCACAACGCCGCGCCCACGGCTTCGACCATGCTGTTTCTGGTGCGCAACGGCAACCCCAAGGGCATCAAGGACTGGGAAGACCTCGTCAAGCCCGGCGTGCAGGTGATCGTGGTCAACCCCAAGACGGGTGGTAATGGCCGCTACGCCTACCTCGCGGCCTGGGGCGCGGTGCGCGAAAAGGGCGGCAGCGAGGCGCAGGCGGCCGAGTTCGTGGGCAAGCTGTTCAAGAACGTGCCCGTGCTCGCCAAGGGCGGGCGCGATGCGACGGCGATCTTTTTGCAGCGCAACATCGGTGACGTGCTGATCACGTTCGAGTCCGAGGTGGTGTCCATCGACCGCGAATTCGGCGCGGGCAAGGTCGATGCGGTGTATCCGTCGGTCAGCATCGTGGCCGAGAACCCGGTTGCGGTGGTCGAGCGCACCGTGGCCAAGAAGGGTACGGCGGCGCTGGCCAAGGCGTATCTGGACTACCTGTATTCGGACGAGGCGCAAGAGGTCGCGGCCAGGCACGCGATCCGCCCGCGCTCGGAAGCCGTGCTCAAAAAATACGCGGCCACCTTCAAGCCCATCCGCCAGTTCACCGTGGCCAAGTATTTCGGCAGCCTCACGGAGGCGCAGAAAGTGCACTTCAACGACGGTGGGCAGTTCGACAAGATCTACACGCCGGGCGCGCGCTGAGCCGCTTGGCACGCATCGCGTTTACACATGCTTGCTGCGCATTCCACGCTGGCGCCCCAGGCTGGGTCTGAAGCTCGCTCCGGGGTGCTGCCCGCCACGCCCCCAGCCCGCGCCGCGCGCCGTCGGCCCTGGCGCGTGCTGCCGGGCTTTGGCCTGACGCTGGGCTACACGCTGTTTTATTTGAGCGCGATCGTGCTGCTGCCGCTCGCGGCGCTGGTGGCCAAGTCCTTCACGCTGAGCTGGGAGCAGTTCTGGCTCGCCGTGAGCGCGCCGCGCGTGCTCGCCTCGTACCGGCTGACCTTTGGCGCCTCGCTGATCGCCGCGCTCGTAAACCTGGTGTTCGGCCTGCTGATCGCCTGGGTGCTGGTGCGCTACGCCTTTCCGGGCAAGAAGATCGTCGATGCGCTCGTCGATTTGCCGTTTGCGCTGCCCACGGCCGTCGCCGGCATCGCGCTCACGGCGCTGCTTGCGGGCAATGGTTGGGTGGGGCAGTACCTGGAGCCGATGGGCATCGTGCTCGCGTTTCGGCCGGCGGGCATCGTGGTGGCGCTGATCTTCATCGGCCTGCCTTTCGTGGTGCGCACGGTGCAGCCGGTGCTGCAAGACATGGAAAAGGAGCTCGAAGAGGCCGCCGCGTGTCTGGGCGCGTCGCGCTGGCAGACGTTTCGCAAAGTGATCTTGCCCACCATCGCGCCGGCGCTGCTCACGGGCTTTGCCATGGCGTTTGCGCGTGCCGTGGGCGAGTATGGTTCGGTGATCTTCATTGCGGGCAACATGCCCATGGTGTCCGAGATCACGCCGCTCGTCATCATCGGCAAGCTCGAGCAATACGACTACGCCGGCGCGACCGCGGTGGCCGTGGTAATGCTGCTGATCTCGTTCGTGCTGCTGCTGTTCATCAACGCGCTGCAGGCATGGCAGCGCCGCCGGGCGGGGGTGTAGGCATGAATCCGTCTGTGGTTTCCGCGCGCGCTGCGGCGCGCGCCCAAAGCGGCACCACCGAGGTGCCCTGGGTACGCTGGGCGCTGACGGCGCTCGCGCTCGGCTTCATGCTGCTGTTTTTGCTGCTGCCGCTGGCCGCCGTGTTCACCGAGGCGCTGCGCCAGGGCCTGAACGCCTACCTGGCGAGCCTGCGCGAGCCCGACGCCTGGGCGGCGATACGCCTGACGCTGCTCACCGCGGCCATCGCCGTGCCGCTGAACCTGGTGTTTGGCGTGGCCGCGGCCTGGTGCATTGCCAAGTACGAATTCCGCGGCAAGGCGTTTTTGACCACCCTGGTGGACTTGCCGTTTTCCGTCTCGCCCGTGGTGGCGGGGCTGACCTATGTGCTGCTCTACGGCGCGCAGGGCTGGTTCGGGCCGTGGCTCGCAGCGCACGACATCAAAGTCGTTTTTGCCGTGCCGGGCATCGTGCTGGCCACGGTGTTCGTGACCTTTCCGTTCATTGCGCGCGAGCTGATCCCGCTGATGCAGGCGCAGGGCAGCGATGAGGAGCAGGCCGCGATCGTGCTCGGCGCCTCGGGCTGGCAGACCTTTTGGCACGTGACGCTGCCCAACATCCGCTGGGGGCTGCTGTACGGCGTGATTCTGTGCAACGCGCGTGCCATGGGCGAGTTTGGCGCGGTGTCGGTGGTGTCAGGGCATATCCGCGGGCAGACCAACACGATTCCGCTGCACGTGGAGATTCTCTACAACGAATACCAGTCGGTGGCGGCATTTGCCGCGGCCTCGCTGCTCGCGCTGCTGGCCCTGGTGACCTTGGTCATCAAGACCTGGGCCGAGCACCGCAACGAACGCGCGCTGCGCGAGGCGGCGGCCCTGCCGCCCGAGCGGCCCAACACTTAGATTTCCCATGAGCATCGAAATTCGCAACATCAGCAAACGTTTCGGCGACTTTCAGGCGCTGCGCGACGTGAGTCTGGACATCGCCTCGGGCGAACTCATTGCGCTGCTCGGCCCCTCGGGCTGCGGCAAGACCACGCTGCTGCGCATCATCGCGGGGCTGGAGACGCCCGACGCGGGCAGCATTGCCTTTGCCGGGCAGGACAGCACCGACGTGCATGTGCGCGAGCGCAAGGTGGGCTTCGTGTTCCAGCACTACGCGCTGTTTCGCCACATGACGGTGTTCGAGAACGTGGCCTTCGGCCTGCGCATGAAGCCGCGCCGCGAGCGCCCCAGCGAGGCGCAGATCCGCGCCAAAGTCATGGACTTGCTGCGGCTCGTGCAGCTCGACTGGCTCGCCGACCGGCACCCCGCGCAGCTCTCGGGCGGGCAGCGCCAGCGCATTGCCCTGGCGCGCGCGCTGGCCGTGGAGCCGCAGGTGCTGCTGCTCGACGAACCCTTTGGCGCGCTCGATGCCAAGGTGCGCAAGGAGCTGCGCCGCTGGCTGCGCCGCCTGCACGACGAGCTGCATGTGACCAGCATCTTCGTCACGCACGACCAGGAGGAGGCGCTCGAAGTAGCCGACCGTGTGGTGGTCATCCACCGTGGCCGTATCGAGCAAAGCGGCTCGCCGCAGCAGGTGTGGGAACACCCGGCCAGCCCCTTTGTGTATGGCTTTTTGGGCGACGTGAACCTGTTCCACGGCCGCGCACACGCGGGCCTCGCGCAGCTGCAGGGCATGCAGATCGAAGTGCCAGAGCACGCGCAAGCCGACAATGCCAAGGCCTACGCCTACGTGCGTCCGCACGAATTCGACGTGCAGCGTTACGCGCCCGGCGCCGAGCCAGCGGATGCGGGCCGCACGCGTGGCATCGTGGCGCAGCTCGAACGCGCCATCGTCGTCGGCCCGATCGCGCGGCTGGAACTCGTGCCCAGCGACGGGCACCAAGAAGTGCAGAATACGCCCCCTGGTGCGCCGCCGCAAAGCGTGATCGAGGCGCATATCCCCGCGCAGCAGTTCCACGACATGGGCTTGCGCGCGGGCGAGACGCTGGTGCTCACGCCGCGCCGCGCGCGGGTGTTTCTCGACGAGGCCGCGGGGATTTGATTCCTTTCGTGGTGTCAGCCGCGGCCCGCGCAACAAGGACGCATATGTTTTGGAACTGGATAGACGCCGCGCCGCGCCGCGTGCTCGCGCTGCTGGCGGCGGTGTGTGTGGCCATGCTGGGCTTTGGGCTGTACCTGCAATACGGCGTGGGGCTCACGCCCTGCCCGATGTGCATCGTGCAGCGCTATGCTTTGATATTGGTAGCTGTTAGCGCAGGTGTAGCAAGCGCTAGAGGCCAAAAAGGCTGGATATTTGTATGGGCCGCACTGGGCCTGCTCGCGGCGGGTGTCGGGGCTTTCGTGGCGGCGCGTCAGAGCTGGCTGCAGTGGTACCCGCCCGAAGTCGTGAGCTGCGGGCGCGACTTCTACGGCATGATCGAAAACTACCCGCTGAGCCGCGCCCTGCCCATGATCTTCCGCGGCTCGGGCGACTGCACGGCGGTTGATTGGACTTTTCTTGGCGGCTCGCTCGCGAACTGGGCCTTCGTGGGCTTCGTCGGGCTGGGTTTGGCTTTGCTCGCCGTGCTCGTGCGCGTGGGGCATTGGCGCGTGGGACGCCGCTGATCGGCAGCGGGTCTTTTGCGGGTTCAGAGCTTTTTCACGAGCACCTGGCTGCGCCGGTCCCAGTTGTATTTGCGCTTGCGCGCCTCGGGCAGCCAGTCCGGGTCCACGGGCTGGAAGCCGCGCTTCAAAAACCAGTGCATGGTGCGCGTAGTGAGCACGAAGATGCTCTGCAGCCCCATGGCGCGGGCGCGCTGCTCTATGCGTTTGAGCAGCTTTTCGCCGTCGCCCTGGCCCTGGCTTTGCGGTGAGACGGTGAGCGCGGCCATCTCGCCCGTTTTGGCCTCGGGGTAGGGGTAGAGCGCGGCGCAGCCGAAGATCACGCCGTCGTGCTCGATGATGGTGTAGTGGTCTATGTCGCGCTCGATCTCGGTGCGGCTGCGCTTGACCAGGGTGCCGTCTTTTTCGAACGGCTCGATCAGCTGCAGGATGCCGCCCACGTCGTCGGGCGTGGCCTCGCGCAGCGCTTCGAGCTTTTCATCGACCACCATGGTGCCTATGCCGTCGTGTACGTAAATTTCGAGTAGCAGCGAGCCATCGACGGCAAACGGGATGATGTGGCTGCGCGCCACGCCGCCCTTGCAGGCCTTGACGCAGTGCTGCAGATAAAAGCCTATGTCGGTGGGCTGCTGGGGCGGCGGCAGGCGTGCGAGCAGCGCCTCGGCGTCGGCCAGCGACAGCTCGGTGTCTATGGGGTTGTCGTCGCTCGCAGGTGCTTCGGGGTGCACGCGGATGCCGGGGATTTCGGTGATGAAGATCAGCTTGTCGGCCTGTAGCGCGACGGCCACGCTGGTGGCCACCTCTTCCATCGCCAGGTTGAAGGCCTCGCCCGTGGGCGAAAAGCCAAACGGCGACAGCAGCACCAGCGCGCCCATGTCCAGCGTGCGCGTGATGCCCGCCACATCGACCTTGCGCACCACGCCCGAGTGTTGGAAGTCCACGCCATCGACGATGCCCACGGGCCGCGCCGTGATGAAGTTGCCCGAGAGCACGCGCACCGTCGCACCCGCCATGGGCGTGTTGGGCAGGCCCTGGCTGAACGCGGCCTCGATCTCGTAGCGCAGCTGGCCCGCAGCTTCTTGCGCGCAGTCGAGCGCCACCGAGTCGGTGATGCGTATGCCGTGCGAATACTTGGCTGCGTGCCCCTTGGCGCGCAGCTGCTCGTTGACCTGCGGGCGAAAACCGTGCACGAGCACGATCTTCACGCCCATGGCCTGGATCAGCGCCAAGTCCTGCACGATGCTTTGCAGCTTGCCCGCGGCAATGGCCTCGCCCGTGAGCCCGATCACGAAGGTCTGGTGGCGAAACTTGTGGATGTAGGGCGCGACCGAGCGAAACCAGGGCACGAAGGTGAAGTTGAAGACGGCGGACATGGGCGCGGCGAAGGTGGGTGGCGTCAGAGGGTCAGAGGAAAGGATTTTCCACCACGAGCTTGCCAAAGCGCTGTCCGTGCTGGCCGTCCTCGGTCAGCAGCAGGTCGGCATTGGCGCGTAGCGCGGATTCGAGGATCAGCGCGTCCCACCATTGCAGCTGGTAGCGCTCGGCGAGTTGCGCGGCCGCGAGCACGCTTTGCGCCGTGCTGCCCATGACGTAAAAAGCGCTCAGGCGCTCGAGCTGTTGCAAGGCTTCGGTAGCGGGCAGGGGCGGGCGCAGCTTGCGCGTGGTGATCTGGTAGAACTCCTGCAGCACTTGCGTGCTGAGCACGACCGTGTCGCGCGCGCTGGCCTGCGCGATGCGCGCAAGCGCAGTCTCCTGGCGCAAGCGGTCGCTCGCGTCCACGGCATAGACGAGTACGTTGGTGTCTATGAAACAGATCACGGTGTCACCGCGGCGCTGGATGCGTTGGCGGTGTCGGGTGTTACCAAAGATGTGGCCGAAGCTGTGTTGGCGGATGTGGCGGTATCGGCATCAAGCCGTTCGTGCGCGTCTGCGCGTGTCCAGCGCACGCCTTCGCTGTTGGCTTGGCTGCGCCGTGCTGCTTCGATGAAGGCCGTCGCCGCGGCGCTTTGCCGGTCGTTGCCCAGCGCGTACTCGGCGAGGAATTCGCGCACCTTGGCGCTCACCGAGGTGCCCTCTTGGATGGCGCGCACGCGGGCCATTTTGATGATGGATTCTTCCAAAGAGATGGTCAGGTTGGCCATGGTCGTCAGCCCCGCACAAAGCACATGAACACGTGAAGCAGTGTAGCACGTGAATCTGTATGCTGTTCGTATAATCGCGCCCGTGCACTCTCCATCCTCCCCCAGCGCCAGCCGGCCGGCGCTGCAGATCGAATTCCCCGAGTCCCTCCCCGTATCGGCGCGCCGCGACGAGATCATGGCGGCCATGCAGGCGCACCAGGTCATCATCGTGTGCGGCGAGACGGGTTCGGGCAAAACCACGCAACTGCCCAAAATGGCCCTGGCACTGGGGCGCGGCAAGTGCAATGCCGCCGCGCCGGGGCAGCGCGGGCGGCTCATAGGCCACACGCAACCGCGCCGCATTGCCGCGAGCAGTGTGGCGCAGCGCATCGCCGAGGAACTGCACACGCCGCTGGGCGAGGTCGTGGGCTACAAGGTGCGCTTTCACGACCGGCTCTCCAGGGACGCTTCGGTCAAGCTCATGACCGATGGCATTTTGCTGGCCGAGACGCAGTCCGACCCGCTCTTGCAAGCCTACGACACCATCATCATCGACGAGGCGCACGAGCGCAGCCTGAACATCGACTTTTTGCTCGGCTACCTGCGCCAGATCCTGCCGCGCCGGCCCGACCTCAAGGTGGTGGTGACCTCGGCCACCATAGACGCCGAGCGCTTTGCGCGGCACTTTGCTTCGGCGCAGGGGCCCGCGCCGGTGATCGAGGTGTCGGGGCGCACCTACCCGGTCGAAATCCGCTGGCGCCCGTTCGAGGACAGTCGCGACTATGGCCTCAACGACGCGATCGCCGACGGCGTCGATGAGCTCTGGGCGGGCAACGCGCCGGGCGACATCCTCGTCTTTTTGCCGGGCGAGCGCGAAATCCGCGAGGCCGCAGACCACCTGCGCAAGCACCTTGCGCACCAGCCGCTGCTGCGCAACGCCGAGGTGCTGCCGCTGTTCGCGCGCCTGTCGCAGGCCGAGCAGCAGAAAATTTTTGCGCCCCACGGCCAGCGGCGCATCGTGCTCGCGACCAACGTGGCCGAGACCTCGCTCACCGTTCCAGGCATCCGATACGTGATTGACGCAGGTACGGCGCGCGTGAAGCGCTACAGCTTCAGAAGCAAGGTGGAGCAACTGCTGATCGAGCCCATCAGCCAGGCCGCGGCGAACCAGCGCGCCGGGCGCTGCGGCCGCGTGGCCAACGGCATTTGTCTGCGGCTCTATGACGAGGCCGATTTCCAGAGCCGCCCGCGCTTTACCGACCCCGAAATTTTGCGCAGCTCGCTCGCGGGGGTGATCTTGCGCATGGCCTCGCTGCACCTGGGCGAGGTAGCGCAGTTCCCCTTCATCGACGCGCCCTCGGGCCGCGCGATCGCCGACGGCTACCAGTTGCTCGCCGAGCTCGGCGCGGTCGATGAGTCGGGCGCGCTCACGCCCATGGGGGAGCAGCTCGCGCGCCTGCCGCTCGATCCGCGTGTGGGCCGCATGATCGTGGAGGCACGCGCGCGCCAGGCGCTCGACGAGGTGCTCGTGATCGCCGCGGCGCTGTCCGTGCAGGACGTGCGCGAGCGCCCGCTGGATGCACAGCAGCAGGCCGACCAGGCGCACGCCAAATTCGACGACGACAAGAGCGAGTTCAGCAGCTACCTCAAGCTCTGGCGCTGGATCCACGAGGCGCGCGGCGGCAGCCTGCCCACGCTGCCCTCGGCGCGCGCGCAAGCCAAGCAACAGGCCGCTCAAGCGCGCCAGGGCAGGGGCGCGCACGCTGCGCTGCCCGTGGCGCAGCGTGCGCAGGCAGCCCCAGCTCCTGCGGCCGCCGAAGCGGCTGCACACCCCACGCACAAACTCAGCCACCGCCAGTACGAGGCGCTGCTGCGCCAGAATTTCATCAACGTGCGCCGCCTGCGCGAGTGGCGCGACATCCACAGCCAGCTGCTCACGGTGGTCACCGAGCACGGCTGGCACCTCAACACCCAGCCCGCAAGCTACGAGCAAATCCACTGCGCGCTGCTCAGCGGCCTGCTGGGCAACGTGGGCGTCAAGAGCGACGAGGACGACTGGTACCTGGGCGCGCGCGGCATCAAGTTCTACCGCCACCCGGGCGCGCACCTGTCGAAAAAGCCGGGGCGCTGGATCGTTGCGGCCGAGCTGGTCGAAACCACGCGCCTGTATGGCCGCGGCATCGCGGCGATCGAGCCGCAGTGGCTCGAACAGCTCGGCAGCCATTTGCTCAAGAAGCAGCTGCTCGATCCGCACTGGGAGAAAAAGCGCGCCGAGGTCGTCGCCTTCGAGCGCGCCACGCTCTACGGCATCGTCGTTTACAGCGGCCGGCGCGTGAACTTCGGCAAGGCCGATCCGCACGCCGCGCGCGAGATTTTTATCCGCGAAGCGCTGGTCGCGGGCGAGTGGGACGCGCGCCTGCCTTTTCTGGCCGCGAACCGCAAGCTGATCGCCAAGGTGCAAGAGCTCGAACACAAGGCGCGCCGCCAGGACGTGCTCGTCGATGAGGAGCTGATCTACGCCTTTTACGACCAGCACATCCCGCCCGAGATCTGCAGCGGTGCCGACTTCGAAGCCTGGTGGCGCGCGGCGAGCCGCACGCAGCCCGATTTGCTCCAGCTCACGCGCGAGGAGCTCATGCGCCACGAGGCCGCGGGCATCACGAGCAATGCCTTTCCGCGCAGCGTGCGCCTGGGCGGCATCGATTGCACGGCCAGCTACCTGCACGCGCCCGGCGATCCGCGCGACGGCGTCACCGTCACCGTGCCGCTGTACGTGCTCAACCAGGTGAGCGAGGAGCGCTGCGAGTGGCTCGTGCCCGGCATGCTCAAGGACAAGATCCAGGCCTTGCTCAAAAGCCTGCCGCAGCGTCCGCGCTCGCGCTTCGTCCCGCTGCCCGAATCGGCCGCGCGCCTGGCGGCCTTGCTCGGCACGCCTGAGCGCTTCGGCCAGGGCAGCCTGATCGAAGCGCTGCTGCGCGAAGTGCGACAGGAGACATCGCTCGACGTGCAGCGCGCCGACTTCAAGCTCGACATGCTCGCGCCGCACCTGTTCATGAACTTTCGCGTGATCGACGAGCACGGGCGCCAGCTCGGCCAGGGGCGCAACCTCGGCGCGCTCAAGGCCGAGTGGGGCGTGCAGGCGCGCGGCGCGTTCCAGGCGCTTGCGGCGCTGCGGCGTGGGGCGCCAGAGCCCGAGTCTGCGCCCGAGCCCGGAAACTCAGAGCAAAATCGGCCTCTAGCCAAGGTACATCAAGCACAAGCAGCTAGCAAAAAAGGAGTTTCCGCCGCGCCGGCCGCTGCGCATCCATCCGCCGGTGCCTCAGGCGATGCCGCGGCTTCCACCGCTGCGCCAAGCTCCGGCGCAAGCCCGCGCGCCGGCCAGCGCTACACCGCGTGGACTTTCGGCGCGCTGCCCGAGCTCATGGAAATCCGCCAGGGTGCGCAGACCTTGATCGGCTTTCCCGCGCTGATCGACGCGGGCGACGCCGTGACCATCGAAGTCTTCGACGAGCCCGAACTCGCCGCAGCCAAGCACCGCGCGGGCCTGCGGCGCCTGTTTGCGCTGCAGCTGCGCGACGCGCTCAAGTACCTTGAGAAGAACATCCCCGAGCTGCAAAAAATGGCCATCGCCTACATGCCGCTGGGCACGCAGGAGGAGTTGCGCGCGCAGATCATCGACCTGGCGCTCGAGCGCGCCTTCCTGCTCGATCCGCTGCCCACCGATGCCGCGGCCTTCGCGCGCCGCCTCGAAGAAGGCCGCGCGCGCCTCACGCTGATCGCCAACGAAGTCGCGCGGCTCGCGGGCGCGATCCTGCTTGAATACGCGCACGCGCTGCGCAAGCTCAAAGACACGAAAAACGCCCCCGACGCGGTGCAGGACGCGCAGCAGCAATTGCAGCGCCTGCTGCCCAAAAACTTCCTCGCCGCCACGCCCTGGACGCAGCTCGCGCATTTCCCGCGCTACCTCAAGGCCATCGTGTTGCGCCTGGACAAGGTGCGCACCGACCCCGCGCGCGACGCCGCCAAGCTCGCCGAGCTGCGCCCGCACGAGCAGCGCTACTGGCGCCTGCTCGCCGAGCGCAAGGGCCGCGCCGACGCGCGCATGCAGGAGCTGCGCTGGATGCTCGAGGAGCTGCGCGTGAGCTTTTTCGCGCAAGAGCTGCGCACCCCCCAGCCCGTGAGCCTCAAGCGCCTCGAAAAGCTTTGGGCGCAGGTGAGCGGGGTGGTGTAGCGGCTTCGGACAGGCCTTCTTGATGCCTTCTTGATACGCCCGGCGCGTAAATTTGCATCATCTTGATGCCCGGCTCCATAGCATCCCCATAGCCCGTCTTCGCGCGGGCCAAGGAGGATGAAAAATGGACGTTGCATATCTCGCACTCATCGCCGTGATGTGGCTCGCGCTGGTGGGCCTCACGCTGGGCTGCGCCAAGCTCGGAGGGCCCGAGCAATGAGCTGGACCTATGTATTGGGCGGCGTCATCGCCGTGGGCCTGCTGGTCTATCTGGTGGCGGCATTGCTGCATCCGGAGGACTTCTCATGAGCGCGCATGCCTGGACTCTGCTCGGGGTGTTCTTGGCGGTGCTGCTGCTCGCTGCGGTGCCGCTCGGGCGCTACATCGCCGACGTGATGGAGGGCCGCGGCTTTGCCGTGCGCCTGGGGGCCCGCCTGGAGGTCTTCCTGTACCGCGCAAGCGGCGTGCGGCCCCACGAGGACATGGGCTGGAAGTCCTACGCGCTGGCCATTTTGCTGTTCAACCTGTGCGGCTTCGTGGCGGTGTACGCGCTGCAGCGCCTGCAAGCCTGGCTGCCGCTCAATCCGCAATCGATGGCCAACGTGAGCGCAGACTCGGCCTTCAACACCGCCGTGAGCTTCGTCACGAACACCAACTGGCAGGGCTATGCGGGCGAATCCACGATGAGCTACCTCACGCAGCTGCTGGGCCTGGCCGTGCAGAACTTCCTTTCCGCCGCCACCGGCATCGTCGTCGTCATCGCGCTGATCCGCGGCTTTGCGCGGCATACGACGTTGGCGATGGGAAACGCCTGGGTGGACTTGACGCGCGCCACGCTCTACGTGCTGCTGCCGCTGGCGCTGCTGTTCGCCGCGTTCCTGATGGGGCAGGGCGTGATCCAGAACTACGATGCCTACCGCGACGTGAATACGGTCGAGGTCACGCACTATGACGCTCCGAAGCTGGATGCCCAGGGGCAACCGGTGCTGGACGCCCAAAGTGCGCCCTCCACCGAACCCGCCGAAACCCGCACGCAGACTTTGCCCATGGGCCCGGTCGCCTCGCAGGAGGCCATCAAGCTGCTGGGCACCAATGGCGGGGGCTTTTTCAACGCTAATTCTGCGCATCCTTACGAGAACCCGACGCCGCTGGCGAATTTCGTGCAGATGCTGGCGATCTTCCTCATCCCTGCGGCGCTGTGCCTGAGCTTCGGGCAGATGGTCGGCGACCGCCGTCAAGGCTGGGCCGTGCTCATTGCCATGGCGCTGATGTTCGTCGTGCTGGCCGTGGCCGCCATGTCGTTCGAGCAGCAGGCCAACCCTTTGCTGACCCAGCACGGCGCCAGTGCCGCGGCGGGCAACATGGAAGGCAAGGAAACGCGCTTTGGCATCGCCGACAGCGGTCTGTTCGCCACCGTCACCACGCTGGCCTCGTGCGGCGCGGTGAACGCGATGCACGACTCCTTCATGCCTTTGGGCGGCCTCGTTCCTCTGTTGGACATGATGCTGGGCGAAGTGGTGTTCGGCGGCGTAGGCACGGGCCTTTACGGCATGCTGGTGTTCGCCGTGATGGCGGTGTTCATTGCCGGGCTGATGATAGGCCGCACCCCCGAATACCTGGGCAAGAAGATCGAGGCCTACGACATGAAGATGGTGTCCATCGCCATCCTCGTGACGCCGCTGCTGGTGTTGGTCGGCACGGCGATCGCGGTGCTCAGCGTCGCCGGTGTGGCGGGCGTCGCCAACCCGGGCGCGCACGGTTTTTCGGAAATTCTCTACGCCTTCACCTCGGCAGCCAACAACAACGGCAGCGCCTTTGCGGGCCTGTCGGCCAACACGCCCTTCTATAACACCCTGCTGGGCCTGGCGATGTGGTTCGGGCGCTTTGGTGTGATCGTACCGGTGCTGGCGCTCGCGGGTTCGCTGGCTGCCAAGAAGCGCGTCGCCGCGCACGCCGGCGCCATGCCCACGCACGGCCCGCTGTTCGTCGTGCTGCTGATCGGCGTCGTGCTGCTGGTCGGGGCGCTCAACTACGTGCCTGCGCTCGCATTGGGCCCGGTGGTGGAGCACTTGATGCTCTTTGCAAGCCATTGAGCAGGAGGAACCTTCCATGTCACACCCTCAATTGCGCATGTTCGACCCGGCGCTGCTGATGCCGGCCATCTTGGACGCATGCAAAAAGCTCCACCCCGCTGCGCAATGGCGCAATCCGGTGATGTTCGTCGTCTATGTCGGCAGCATGCTGACCACCGTGCTTGGCGTGCAGGCGTTGTTCGGCCAGGGCGAGGCGCCGGTCGGCTTCATCCTGGCCGTGGCGCTGTGGCTCTGGTTCACGGTGCTGTTCGCCAATTTTGCCGAGGCCCTGGCCGAAGGGCGCAGCAAGGCGCAGGCGGCCGCGCTGCGCGGCCTCAAAAAAGACACCTGGACCAAAAAACTGCAAGGCCGGCATGCCGACGCGCCATGGAGCATGGTGCCAGCGAGCGATCTGCGCAAGGGCGACATCGTGCGCGTCGATGCCAACATGCTCATCCCGGCCGATGGCCAGGTGATCGAAGGCGTGGCCTCGGTGGACGAGTCCGCGATCACCGGCGAGTCGGCCCCGGTGATCCGCGAGTCGGGCGGGGATTTCGCCTCTGTGACCGGGGGCACGCGCGTGCTCTCGGACTGGCTGGTGATTGAGGTCACCGTGAACCCCGGGGAAACCTTCGTCGATCGCATGATCGCGATGGTCGAAGGCGCCAAGCGGCAGAAGACGCCCAACGAGATCGCGCTGACCATCCTGCTGGTGGCCCTGACCATCGTCTTTCTGGGCGTGACGGTCACGCTGCTGCCCTATTC
This sequence comes from Extensimonas vulgaris, assembly GCF_003337425.1. Classification (GTDB taxonomy): domain Bacteria; phylum Pseudomonadota; class Gammaproteobacteria; order Burkholderiales; family Burkholderiaceae_C; genus Extensimonas; species Extensimonas vulgaris. The sequence goes on along the minus strand of NZ_QPJU01000001.1, from coordinate 94,437 downwards.
GATGTTCAGCGTTCGGGCCGCAGGTGCCGGCACGCCCATCAGCATGACGGTGCTGGTGGCCTTGCTGGTGTGTCTGATTCCGACCACCATCGCCGGCTTGCTTTCGGCCATCGGCGTGGCGGGCATGAGCCGCATGATGCAGGCCAATGTGATCGCCACCTCGGGCCGGGCGGTCGAGGCCGCGGGTGACGTCGATGTGCTGCTCTTGGACAAGACCGGCACCATCACGCTGGGTAACCGCCAGGCTTCCGCATTTTTGCCTGCAGCCGGCGTGCAGGAAGCCGAGCTCGCGGACGCCGCTCAGCTTGCCTCGCTGGCCGACGAAACGCCCGAAGGGCGCAGCATCGTGGTTCTGGCTAAGCAGAAGTTCCAGCTGCGCGAGCGCGACGTGGCGGCGCTCGGGGCCCAGTTCGTGCATTTCACGGCGCAGACGCGCATGAGCGGTGTCGATCTGGCCGACGGCCGCTGCCTGCGCAAGGGTGCGGCGGACGCGATCCGCCGGCACGTGGAGGCGCTTGGCGGGGAGTTTCCGCCCGCGCTGCAAAGCGTGGTCGATGAGGTTGCGCGGCGCGGCAGCACGCCGCTCGTGGTGGCCGATGGCAAGCGCGTGTTCGGTGCTATCGAGCTCAAGGACGTCGTCAAGGGCGGCATCAAGGAGCGCTTTGCCGAACTGCGCCGCATGGGCATCAAAACGGTGATGGTGACCGGCGACAACCGCCTGACGGCGGCTGCCATTGCGGCCGAGTCCGGCGTCGATGACTTTCTGGCCGAGGCCACGCCCGAGGCCAAGCTGCAGTGCATCCGCGAGTACCAGGCGCAGGGCCGCCTCGTGGCCATGACGGGCGACGGCACCAACGACGCGCCCGCGCTGGCGCAGGCCGACGTCGCGGTGGCCATGAACACCGGCACGCAGGCGGCCAAGGAAGCCGGCAACATGGTGGATCTGGACAGCAATCCGACCAAGCTGATCGAAGTGGTCGAGACGGGCAAGCAGATGCTGATGACGCGCGGCTCGCTCACCACCTTCAGCATCGCCAACGACGTGGCCAAATACTTCGCGATCATCCCGGCAGCCTTCGTCAGCACCTATCCGCAGCTCGCGGCGCTGAACGTGATGGGGCTCGCGACGCCGGGCTCGGCCATCCTCTCGGCGGTGATCTTCAACGCGCTGATCATCATGTGCTTGATCCCGCTGGCGCTCAAGGGCGTCAAGTACCGGCCGCTGGGCGCGGCCATGCTGCTGCGCCGCAACCTGCTCATTTATGGTTTAGGCGGTCTGGTGGTGCCCTTTGTGGGCATCAAGCTGATCGACATGCTGCTGGCCGTATTCCACCTGCTCTGAAGGAGATCACGCCATGAAAACACTTTTGCGCCCTGCGTTCACCCTCTTCGTTTTGCTGACCGCGCTCACCGGGGTGCTCTATCCACTGTTGGTGACGGGCATAGGCAAGCTGGCCTTTGCCGATGCGGCCGCCGGCAGTCTGATCTACCAGGATGGCAAATCCGTGGGCTCGGCGCTGATCGGGCAGAACTTCAGCGCGCCGCAATATTTCTGGGGCCGCCCGTCGGCGACCGGGCCCTATCCCTACAACGCCGCAGCATCTTCAGGCTCGAACCAGGGGCCTTTGAACCCTGCGCTGGCCCAGGCCGTGCAGGTGCGCGTGCAGGCGCTGCAGGCAGCTGATCCGGGCAATACTTTGCCCGTGCCCGCCGACCTGGTCATGGCGTCGGCCAGCGGGCTGGATCCGCACATCAGTCCCGAAGCGGCCGCGTACCAGCTGGCCCGCGTCGCCCGCGCCCGCGGCCTTGGCGTCGAGCAGCTGCGTGCCCTCGTGGCGCAGCACACCGAAGGGCGCCAGTGGGGCCTCTTCGGGGAGTCGCGCGTGCACGTGCTCGAACTCAATCTGGCGCTCGATGCCTTGCGCCGCTGAAGCCATTTGCACGGGCCTGTCCTGCGCTGCAGTGGGGGCATGCATACTCGGTTCCCCGCCCCACGGGGTGCATGCGAACAAGGAATGCTCGTGCTGATCAACTGCGTCGTCTATCAGGAAGGGAAGAAACTCGCCGACATCCCGGTGCAGGAGGTCCGGCACCATCTCGATCGCCCTGGCTGCTTCGTGTGGGTTGCCTTGCGCGACGCCACCGCGCAGGAGTTGCGCCAGATGCAGCAGGAGTTCAGCCTGCATGAGCTTGCCGTGGAGGATGCGCTGCACGGCCACCAGCGGCCCAAGATCGAGGAATACGGCACTATGGTGTTCGTCGTCATGCACTTGCTCGAAATGCAGCCCGGCGACACCATTGCTGCCGAGAATGCTGCTGAAAATATAGCTATCGGCGAGGTGGCGATCTTCGTCGGTGCGAACTTCGTGCTCTCGGTGCGCAACCGTAGCAGCCAGAACTTTCTCGGTGTGCGCGCACGCTGCGAGCACGAGCCGCAACTGCTGCGCCACGGTGCCGGCTTCGTTCTTTACGCGCTGATGGACGCGGTGGTGGACAGGTACTTTCCCATCCTCGAGCAAATCGAAACCGACCTCGAGGAGATCGAGTCGCAAATTTTCGAAGGCGGCGCGGCGCGCTCGAACGTTCAGCGGCTGTACGCGCTCAAACGCCGCGCGAGCGTGCTGCGCCACGCCGTGGCGCCGCTGCTCGAAGCCGCGGGCAAGCTGCACGGCGGGCGTGTGCCCGAGGTCTGCCTGAGCACCCAGGAGTATTTCCGCGACATTCACGACCACCTGGCGCGCATGAACGCAGCGATCGACGCGATCCGCGACACCATAGGCATGGCGATGCAGGTCAACCTTTCCCTGGTCACGATCGACGAGTCGGAGGTGACCAAGCGCCTGGCCGCGTGGGCAGCGATTTTTGCCGTCTCGACGGCGCTGGCCGGTATCTGGGGCATGAATTTCGAGCACATGCCCGAGCTCAAATGGGCTTACGGCTATCCCTTCGCCCTGGGCCTGATCGCCACCGCTGCAGGCATCCTCTACTGGCGCTTCAAGCGCGCCGGATGGTTGTGAAGCGGCGCGTTGATATTCGGCTGCCATGACGGATGCGCCCGAACGCCCCGATCCCGATGCCTTGCTGCAGCGCGTGCAGGCTGAAGAGGAGCATGCGCGGCGCGGGCGGTTGAAGATATTTTTCGGCGCTTCGCCGGGCGTGGGCAAGACTTGGGCGATGCTGGCCGCCGCGCACGTCGCGCAGGCGCAGGGCTTGGCGCTCGTGATCGGCGTGGTTGAGACGCATGGCCGCGCCGACACCGAGGCGATGGCCAGGGGGCTGCCGCGATTGGCGCTCAAGGCGGTGCCGTACCGTGGCCGCGTGCTGCAGGAATTCGACCTCGACGCAGCGTTGGCCTTTGGCGCCGCGCACCCGCAGGCGCTGGTGCTGCTCGACGAGCTGGCGCACAGCAACGCGCCCGGCTCGCGCCACCCCAAGCGCTGGCAGGACGTCGAAGAATTGCTGCAGGCGGGCGTGGACGTCTGGACGACGATGAACGTGCAGCATCTCGAGAGTTTGAACGACATCGTCAGCGGCATTACCGGCATCCGCGTCTGGGAGACGGTGCCCGATCGCGTATTCGACGAAGCCGACGAGGTGGTGGTGGTCGATCTGCCGCCCGACGAGCTGCTCGATCGCCTCAGGGCAGGCAAGGTGTATCTGCCGCAGCAGGCCGAGCGCGCGGCCGCCAACTTCTTTCGCAAGGGCAATTTGCTGGCGCTGCGCGAACTGGCCTTGCGCCGTACCGCCGATCGCGTCGATGTCGAAATGCAGGCCTACCGGCGCCAGAGTTCGGTGCAAGCGGTGTGGCCCAACCGCGAGGCCTTGCTCGCCTGCGTCGGTGTGGGCGAACATGCGGAAAAAGTGGTGCGCAGTTGCGCGCGCCTGGCGGCACAGCTCGACGTGCCCTGGCATGCCGTGCATGTGGAGACGCCCGCGATGCAGCGCCTGCCAGAAGCCCAGCGCGTGCGCGTGTTGCGCGCGCTGAAGCTGGCCGAAGAGCTTGGCGCCGTCACAGCGACGCCCAGCGCGCCCGAGCTGGCCCCGGCGCTGGTGCGCTACGCGCGCGAGCACAACCTCGCGCGCCTGGTGATGGGCCGGCGCGAGCGGCGCTGGTACTGGCCGTGGGCTGCACCGTTGGCCGAGAGCATCGCTGCATTGGCGGATGACCTCGACGTGCTGCAGGTGGCATTGCCCGCGGCGATCATCAGACGCCCGTTGCGGCGTGCGCACGCGTCGGGCGAAGACATGGGCCTGCACTGGCAGGGCTACCTGGCGGCTGCCGGGGCCTGCGCGCTCGTGGCTGTGCTCGCCACGCCTCTGGTCGGCATGTTCGAATTGACCAACATCGTGATGCTGTTTTTGCTCGCGGTGGTCGGCGTGGCGCTGCGCTGGGGGCGCGGCCCGGCCGTACTGGCGGCCTTCCTCGGCGTCGGCTTGTTCGATTTTTTCTTCGTCGCACCGCACTTCTCATTTGCGGTGAGCGACGTCCAATACCTCGTCACTTTTGCTGTGATGTTGGTCGTAGCCCTGGTGGTGGGGCAGCTCATGGCCGGGCTGAAGGTGCAGGCCGAGGCGGCCACCTTGCGCGAGCACCGCGTGCGCGGGCTCTATGAAATGTCGCGCGACCTGTCGGCGGCGCTGCTGCCCGCACAGGTGGCAGAGATTGGGGCGCGCTTTCTCGCGGCGGAATTCGGCGCGCGTGCCACCTTGCTCGAGGCGGACGACGATGAGCGCCTGCACCCATTGCCCAGTGGTGGGGCCGCGGTCGATGAGGGGGTGGCGCAATGGGCTTTCGACCACGGCGAGGCCGCTGGCCATGGCACTGATACGCTGCCGGCCAGTCGCTGCTTGGTACTGCCGCTGAAGGCGCCGATGCGCCGGCGCGGTGTGCTGGTGATCGAGCCGCCGGCAGGCGGGCAGGCGCTGGGGCCGGAACAGCGGCGTCTGCTCGAGACCTGTGCGTCGCTGCTCGCGATTTCGCTGGAGCGCATCCACTACATCGACGTGGCGCAAAAGAGCACTTTGCAGATCGAGTCCGAGCGCCTGCGCAATTCGCTGCTGTCGGCGATCTCGCACGACCTGCGCACGCCACTCGCTGCACTGGTGGGGCTTGCGGATGCGCTGGTCATGGCGCAAGCGTCAGGACGCGATCCTGCCGCGCAGCACGAGATCGCGCTGTCGATCCGCGAATCGGCGCTGCGCATGAACGCGCTGGTCAACAACCTGCTCGACATGGCGCGGCTGGAGGCCGGTGGGGTGCAACTGCACCGTGCCTGGCAACCGCTCGAAGAGGTGGTGGGGGCGGCGCTGGCGGCCTGCGCGCCAGCGTTGCGCACGCGACCCGTGAGCGTGCAGCTGGCCGATGACCTGCCGCTGCTCGAGTTCGACGCCGTGCTGATCGAGCGCGTGCTGGTCAATCTGCTTGAAAACGCCGCGAAATACACGCCGCCCGGCACGGCCGTGCGCATTGCGGCCAAGCCTTCAGGGTCTTGCGTCACCCTCACCATAGACGACGATGGACCCGGTCTACCGCCGGGACGCGAGGAGGCTCTCTTCGAAAAATTCGAACGCGGCACGCGCGAGAGTGCAACGCCCGGTGTGGGCCTGGGCCTCGCGATCTGCCGCGCCATTGTGCTTGCGCACGGCGGGCGCATCCGCGCGGAGAACCGCATCGAACAGGGCAGGGTGGCGGGCGCACGCTTTACTATCGAACTCCCGTGCGGCACGCCGCCTGCAGACGACGGCGGTGTTGAAGGAGTACAAACCTGTTCATGATCTTTTCATGAACAGGTTCTAGACCATGACCGCATTGCGCAGCCGCATCCTGGTCGTCGAGGACGAGGCGGAAATCCGCCACTTCGTGCGCCTGGCGCTGGAGTCCGAAGGGCATGAGGTGTTCGAGGCCGACAGCGTGAAACGCGGGCTGATCGAGGCCGCAACGCGCCGCCCGGACCTGCTGGTGCTCGACCTCGGACTCCCCGATGGCGACGGCGTGGAACTGGTGCGCGCGCTGCGCCAGTGGTCGGCCGTGCCCGTGCTGGTGCTTTCGGCGCGCAGCCAGGAGGCAGACAAAATCGCCGCACTCGACGCCGGCGCGGACGACTACCTGGTCAAACCCTTCGGCGCCGGCGAACTGCTGGCGCGCGTGCGCGCGCAGCTGCGCCGCCATCTGCAGCAGTCTCCCGCAGGCGAACCGGTGCTTGTGTTCGGCGACATCCGCATCGACCTCGTGGGGCGCGTGGTGGCGCGCGCCGGCCAGACGCTGCACCTCACGCCCATCGAATACAAACTGCTCACCTATCTGGCAGCGCAGCCGGATCGGGTGATCACGCACCGCCAATTGCTCAAGGCCGTCTGGGGCCCGGGCCACACCGAAGATACCCACTACGTGCGGGTGCACATGGCCAATCTGCGCAAAAAGATCGAACAGGTGCCAGCGATGCCCAGGCATCTGCTGACCGAAACCGGCGTGGGGTATCGCTTCAAGCAGTGAATACACAGCGTAAATCTCAGATTTACGGCTTCTTTCAACCCAGATTGTTCATTAGGACGCGGGATGATGGTGAGGCGGCTGGCGTGGCAGTTTGGTCGCGGGTGAGAAGTCCATGGCCGGTGCCATGGACGCCGAAGCCGCGGCCAAAATGACCGGCAGACGTCCGCCAACGCCCGCGTAGGTGCGAAGCACCGCCTAATGAACAATCTGGGTTCAAGCGTAATCCGCTATGTTTTACGAAGCATTCAGCAGCGTCTCCAAAGAGTGCAGTTCTGAGGTGCTGTCATGCAGCCGACATTAGACTGACACCGTCACGTCATGCGAGGCAACCACACTGGGACGACGAAAAGCCATATCCCCCGCAAAGGGCCTGGTTTTTACGTTCGATCACCGCCATCCCAAGGAGAGTTGTCCATGAACGAGTTGCCCAGCCCCACGCTGCCCCTGTCACCGATTTCCTTGCCCAGGGGGTCACTTCACCGCCCGGGCCATGGGGATGGTGCGGCGCAGCCTGCGTCTGCGGGCAAAGGGATTGAAGTGGCGTGGGCGCGGCACCTCGATGAAGTCCGCGCGGCGCAGCGGCTGAGGTACGAGGTGTTCGTGCGTGAAATGGGCGCGCGCCTGGCGACGCCCGTGCCCGAGCACGACATCGACCTGTTCGACGACTATTGCGAACACCTACTGGTGCGCACGCAGGACTCGCAGGAGGTCATAGGCACCTACCGCGTTTTGACCCCGGCGCAGGCGCGGCGCGTGGGCAGCACCTACAGCGACACCGAGTTCGACCTCACGCGCCTGCGCAGCCTGCGCGCGCGCATGGTGGAGCTGGGCCGCAGCTGCGTACACCCCGATTTTCGCCAGGGCGGCGTCATCATGGCGCTGTGGGGCGCGCTCGGCGACTTCATGGTGCGCAACCAGCTCGACACCATGATCGGCTGTGGCAGCATTCCCATGATGCACAACGGCGTGGCCGGCGGCGACGTGGCCGCGAGCATCTGGGCGCAATTGCGCCAGACGCATCTTGCGCCCATCGAATACCAGGTGCGCCCGCGGCTGCCGCTGCCCGTCGAGCAGCTCGACACCAGCCTGCAGGTCGAGCCGCCCGCGCTCATCAAAGGCTACCTGCGCATGGGCACGCGCGTGCTCGGCGCGCCCGCGTGGGATCCGGACTTCAACACCGCCGACCTGCCGCTGATGATGCGCCTGGCCGACTTGCCCCAGCGCTACCGCAAGCACTTTCTGGGGGCCTGATGCGCGCTGCGTTCGACGCCCACGACGTCTGGAGCGCCGGCATGGCCTACTCGACGAACGAAGCTGCTGGCGCACGTACCGCGGACGATGCGCCCGCAGAGTCCGCGCCAGCGCAGCATTACCGCGCGGTGTTCATCTCCGACCTGCACCTGGGCACGCCGGGCTGTCAGGCGCACGCCTTGCTCGATTTTTTGCGTCACCATTCGAGCGATTACCTCTACCTCGTGGGCGACGTGGTCGATGGCTGGCAGCTGCGGCGCAAATGGTTTTGGCCGCAGGCGCACAACGACGTGGTGCAAAAGCTGCTGCGCCGCGCACGCAAAGGCTGCCGCGTGGTCTTCGTGCCCGGTAACCATGACGAATTCGCGCGCGCTTTCGTCGAGCACGCGTTCGGCGGCATCGAAGTCGCGCAAGACGCCGTGCACCTGACGGCCGACGGCCGCCGGCTCTGGATCACGCATGGCGACTACTTCGACGGCGTGATCCAGTGCGCCAAGTGGCTCGCCTACGTGGGCGACAACCTCTACGAATTCACCCTCAAGCTCAACCGCTACCTGAACACGCTGCGTGCGCGCCTGGGCCTGCCGTATTGGTCGCTCTCGGCCTACCTCAAGGGCAAGGTCAAAAAGGCCCTGAATTACGTGAGCGACTTCGAGGCCGCCGTGGCGGCCGAGGCGCGCCGGCGCGGCTACCAGGGCGTGGTCTGCGGCCATATCCACCGCGCCGAAATGCGCGAGATCGACGGCATTTTGTATTGCAACGACGGCGACTGGGTGGAGAGCCGCACGGCCTTGGTCGAGCATCTGGACGGGCGCCTCGAATTGCTGCAGTGGCCAGCGCGCAACCAATCCCGCGAGCGGCCCCCCGCCATGCCCGTGCAGGCATGAGGCCCGCCGCACGCGCCGTGCCGCTGCGCTGGTGTGTTACGGTGCACAGTGAAGTATGAGCACGACTTGCGCAAATCGGGTCAGGCAAGGCGCGCGCCGCATGGCAAATTTGCAGCATCCTTGTTTGCGCAAGTCCAGATGACTTGTCACACGACCGTCATCTTGCCGCTCGATACTCGCTGTTTCGGCATTTTTTGTTCGACTTCGTCTGTCATCCGATGAAACCTGCCCCAGCAACCTCCACGCCTGCACCAACCACGGACGCCGTCGCTGCCGCCCGCCCTGCAGACGCCGAGGAGCGGGGCGAGGCGCCGGGTGCGAAGGCGGCGCCCGCGCCTCGATCGCGCACCGCCGCATCGGCAGCGGCCCCGCCGGTCACCTTGCTCGACCGCGACCACAGCATCCTGGCGTTCAACGAGCGCGTGCTCGATTGGGCCGTGCGCGACGATGTGCCTTTGCTCGAGCGGCTGCGCTTTCTCTGCATCGTTTCGTCGAACCTCGACGAATTTTTCGAGGTGCGCGCCGAGCCGCATGTGAACGCGGTCAAGCACGGTGAGACCAAAGGGCCCTACACCGTGGCCACGTTCGAGGCGCTTGCGGCCAAGGTGCACGACCTCGTGGCGCGCCAGTACGCGCTCTACAACCAGGTGCTGGTGCCGACATTCGCGGCGCATGGCATCCGCATTCTTGCGCACAGCGAGCGCAGCGCCGCGCACAAGCGCTGGGTGAGTGCCTATTTCCGGCGCGAGGTGCGCCCGCTGCTCGTGCCCGTGGGGCTCGATCCGGCGCACCCGTTTCCGCAGGTCGCGAACAAGTCGCTGAACTTCATCGTGCGCCTCAAAGGGCGCGATGCTTTCGGGCGCGAAAACGAGGTGGCCATCGTCAAGGTGCCGCGCGCGCTGCCGCGCATCGTGCGCATCCCCGGTGACAACCCCAAGCAGATGCTGTTTGCGAGCATCTCGAGCATCGTGCGCGCGCACCTCACGGATCTTTTCCCCGGGCGCGAGGTGACGGAGTTTTCGCAGTTTCGCGTCACGCGCCACTCCGACCTCGCGCTCGACGAGGAAGACGTGCGCAACCTGCGCACGGCCTTGCGCCAGGGCTTGCAGCAGCGCAATTACGGCCAAGCCGTGCGGCTCGAGGTGTCGGCGGGCTGCTCGAAGTTCCTGGCGGATTTTTTGCTGCGCCAGTTCGAGCTGCCCGAGGCCGCGCTGTACCGCGTGCATGGGCCCGTGAACCTGGTGCGGCTCACGCAGCTCGTCGATTTGGTGAACGATCCGGCGCTGCTGTTCCCCCCCTGGAACCCGGTGTGGCCGCACCAGCTCGTGGCGGGCACCTCGATTTTCGAGCAGCTGCGCGCGCGCGACGTGCTGATCCATCAGCCTTTCGAGAGCTTCGACAGCGTGCTCGCCTTCCTGCGCGAAGCCGTGGAAGACCCGCAGGTGCTCGCGATCAAGCAGACCATTTACCGCACCGGCGGGCGCGACTCCGAACTCATGCGTCTGCTCGGCGAGGCCGTGCGCCGCGGCAAAGAGGTCATGGCGGTGGTGGAGCTCAAGGCGCGCTTCGACGAAGAGGCCAACATCAACTGGGCCGAGGCGCTCGAAGCAGTGGGCGCGCAGGTGGTGTATGGCGTGGTGGGGCTCAAGACGCACGCCAAGATGCTGCTCGTCACGCGCCGCGAGGGGCGCCAGCTGCGCCGCTATGGCCACCTTTCGACAGGGAACTACAACGCCCGCACGGCGCGGCTCTATACCGATTTGGGCTACTTCACGGCGGACACGCAGATCACGGCCGAGATGGACGGCGTGTTCAACCACCTGGCGAGCCAGAACCGCCCACCGCGTCTGCGCAAGCTCATTCTTGCGCCCTTTCACCTGCAGCGGCGCTTGCTGGCTTTTGTCGAGCGCGTAGGCCAGGCCGCGTGCCGTGGCGAGGACGCGCGCATCGTCGTGAAAATGAACGCGCTCACCGACGAGGCGCTGATCCATGCCTTGCTGCGCGCCGGCCAGCAGGGCGCGCGCATAGACCTCATCGTGCGCGGTGCGTGCATGTTGCCCGCGCAGGTGCCGGGCGTGAGCGACAACATCCGCGTGCGCTCTATCGTCGGGCGCTTTTTGGAGCATAGCCGCGTGTTTTACTTCCGTGCCGGGCAAGAGGAAGACTTGTACCTCTCGAGCGCCGACTGGATGAACCGCAACATGCTGCGCCGCGTGGAGCTCGCCTGGCCGGTGACCGATCCGGCGCTGCGCCAGCAAATCATCGACGAGTGCCTGGTCGCGTATCTGTATGACGACCGCGACGCCTGGACGCTGCAGGCCGACGGCCACTACGCGCGGCCGCCGCACCCGCAGACCGGAAAAGGCGCGCAAAACGCACTGATGGCGCGCTATGGTGCGCTGCAATCCGAAGAAACCGGGTGGTAATGTGATGGACTTGATTCTCTGGCGCCATGCCGAGGCCGAGGATGCCGCCGAGGGCATGGAGGACGTGGCGCGCGCCCTCACGCCGCGCGGCGAAAAACAGGCCGAGCGCATGGGTGCCTGGCTCGACCGGCAACTGCCGCAAGGCTTGCGCGTGTTGGCCAGCCCCGCACGGCGCACCGAACAGACGGCGCAGGCGCTGGGCCGCAAATTCAAGCTGCGCGCCGAGCTGCTGCCCGGCGCGAGCGCGCAAGACGTGCTCGAACTTGCGCGCTGGCCCGAGGCGCGCGGGGCAGTGCTCATCGTCGGCCACCAGCCCACGCTGGGCCAGACCATTGCCGAGCTCATGGGCATGCGCGCGGGCGAATGCGCGGTGCGCAAAGGGGCCGTGTGGTGGTTGCGCTACCGCGAGCGCCAAGAGCGCGGCGAGACCGTGCTGCTCACGGTGCAGTCGCCCGAATTTCTTTGACCCTGTGTCTGTACCGTGGGGGGCAGGCGGCGGCGCTGAGCTGCGCCGGGGATTGCGATGGGTGTTGCGGTAGGGTATTGCGGTAGAGGGGCGCCACCTACAATGCCGACTCCTCCTGTCCCTCTGGTTTTCCCGACCCCATCGGAACGAAAGGCCCGCCCGTGCAAGTGAATCCTGCGATTTTCAAAGCCTACGACATCCGCGGCATCGTGCCCACCACCCTCGACGAAAACACCGCGCGCGGCCTCGGGCGCGCCTTCGGCATGGCGGTGCGCGCGCAAGGCGAGGGCACGGTGGCCGTCGGGCGCGATGGGCGCCTGTCGGGGCCGGCGCTTGCTGCGGCGCTGATTGCGGGCCTGGTCGATGTGGGGCTGCAAGTGATCGACGTAGGCATGGTGACCACGCCCATGCTGTACTTTGCCGCGGCCACGCTGTGCAAGAGCGGCATCCAGGTCACTGGTAGCCACAACCCGCGCGACCACAACGGCTTCAAGATGGTGCTCGGCGGCCGCGCGATCTACGGCGAGGACATCCAGGCGCTGCGCCGTTCCATGGAATCCGAGACTTGGCAGCTCGTGCCCGGCGGCTCGGTGCGGCAGGTCGATGTGCTGCCGGCCTACACCGAGCGCATCGTCGGCGACGTGCGCCTTGCACGGCGCATGAAGATCGTCGTCGATTGCGGCAATGGCGTCGCGGGCGCTTCGGCGCCGGGGATTTTCCGCGCGCTGGGCTGCGACGTGGTGGAGCTCTTTTCCGAAGTCGACGGCAGCTTCCCGAACCACCACCCCGACCCGAGCAAGCCCGAAAACCTGCGCGACCTCATCGCCGCTTTGCAGGGCAGTGACGCCGAGCTGGGCCTGGCCTTCGATGGCGACGGCGACCGGCTGGGCATCGTCACCAAGGGTGGCAACAACATCTTCCCCGACCGCCAGCTCATGCTGTTTGCGCAGGATGTGCTGCAGCGCGTGCCGGGCGGTGCGATCGTGTTCGACGTGAAATGCACGCAGCGCCTCGCCCCCGCGATCGTGGCCGCAGGCGGTGTGCCCGTGATGTACAAGACCGGCCACTCGCTCATCAAAGCCAAGATGCGCGAGATCGGCTCGCCCCTGGGCGGCGAGATGAGCGGCCACATCTTCTTCCAAGAGCGCTGGTACGGCTTCGACGACGGCACCTACGCGGGCTGCCGCCTGCTCGAGATTTTGAGCCGCAGCCCCGACCCCAGTGCCGTGCTCGATGCGCTGCCCACGAGCTATGCGACGCCCGAGCTCAACGTCGCCTGCGCCGAGGGCGAGCCGCACCGCATCACGGCCGAGCTGCAGGCGCTGGCGCCGCAGTATTTCGGCCCGCCGGCGCAGATCAACACCATCGACGGCCTGCGCGTGGACTGGCCCGACGGCTTCGGCCTGATCCGCGCGAGCAACACCACGCCCGTGCTGGTGCTGCGCTTCGAAGGCCACACGCCAGAGGCGCTCGCGCGCATCGAGGCCGACATGCTCGCGCTGCTGCGCCGCGTCAAGCCCGATGCGCAGATTGGCGCCGCTGCGCATTGAGCGCGGCGCACGCCTTGGGTTGAATCGTTGCAGCAGCGCAGACGCGCAGGCGCGCAGGCGATGGAACTCGCTCCCGCACCCATGCCGCACCCCGTAATTGCCTGGTGCGCGCTGCGCCTGTATTCCATGCTGGTGTGGGCCGCCCAGCCGCTGCTGCGGCGCAAGCTGCGCCGCCGCGCCCGCGCCGAGCCCGGCTACGCGCAGGCCGTGGGCGAGCGTTTCGGGCGCTATGCGCCAGAGATCGTGCGCCAGCTGCAGCAGGTCGAGCCGGCGCGCGCCGACGCGCCCTTGGTCTGGGTGCATGCGGTGTCGCTGGGCGAAACGCGCGCTGCGGCCATCCTGGTCGCGGCCTTGCGTGCGCGCCTGCCCCATATGCGATTGCTGCTCACGCACGGCACCGCGACGGGCCGCGCCGAGGGCGCGAAGCTGCTGCAGCCCGGCGACGTGCAGGTCTGGCAGCCGTGGGACACGCGCGCCGCCGTGCAGCGCTTTTTGCGCACCTTTCGCCCCGCGCTTGGCATCCTCATGGAAACCGAGGTCTGGCCGAATCTTGTCGCGGGCTGCAAGGCGCAGGGCGTGCCGCTCGTGCTCGCGAATGCGCGCCTCAACGCCAAGTCGTGGCGCGGCGCACGGCGCTTGCGCGCGCTCGCCGTGCCCGCCTACCGCAGCCTCACGGCCGTGTGGGCGCAGAGTGAGGCCGACGCGCAGCGCCTGCGCAGCCTGGGCGCGCCCGTGCAGGCGGTGCTTGGCAACCTCAAGTTCGATGTGCGCCCCGACGCTGCGCAGCGCGCGCTCGGCCAAGCGTGGCGTGCGCACCGCCCGCGCCCCGTCGTCATGCTCGCGAGCAGCCGCGAGGGCGAGGAGGCCATGTGGCTGCAGGCCGTGGCCCCGATTTTTGAGCGAAAAACGCCTCTAGCCAAGTCGCATCAAGCACAAGCAGCTATCACTTCAGAAGTAACTGCGATGCCCTCAGACCCCGCTGCGCAGGTGCAATGGCTGATCGTGCCGCGCCACCCGCAGCGCTTCGACGAGGTGGCTGCGCTGCTCGAAGGCGCGGGCTTGCGCGTCGCGCGGCGCAGTTCCTGGGCGGAGGCGCCCGCGCCCGCAGACGTGTGGCTCGGCGATTCGCTGGGCGAGATGCAGGCTTACTACGCGCTGGCGGATGTGGCGCTGCTCGGCGGCAGCTTTGCACCGCTCGGCGGCCAGAATCTGATCGAAGCCGCGGCCTGCGGCTGTCCCGTGGTGCTCGGGCCCCACACCTTCAACTTTGCCGAGGCCGCGCAACATGCCTGCGCTGCCGGCGCCGCGCTGCGCGTCGCTGACCTGCGCGAAGGAGTGCAGGCAGCCTGTGCGCTCGCGCTCGATGGCCCGCGGCTGGAACAGGCGCGGGCGCAGGCGCAAACATTCGCGCAAACCCACCGCGGCGCAGCCGAGGCCAGCGCGCAGGCCGTGGTCGCATTGCTCGAGCGCAGCCAGGCCAAGCCGCGCTGAGATGTAGCCGCCGCGTGTTGCATCCGCCCCGCGGGTGAATGGGGTGACTTGTCTTGTATTGCGGTTACGATGGGCAGCCCCCACTTCTTGGGGCGAGAAAACCAACAAGAGGAGCGGATCATGGATTCCAAGCAGCGTTGGAACGCAACGTACTGGCTGATCGCCTTGCTGGCAATGTTTGCCTTGCAGTCGATCTGGCAGACGCGCCAGATCGAGCCCGTGCCGTACAGCGAGTTCGAAAAAGCGCTCGCCGATGGCAAGGTGGCCGAGGTGGTGATCGGGGAGCGCACCCTGACCGGACGCCTCAAACAACCCGAGCCGAATGGCAAGACGGTGATCGTGGCGACGCGCGTCGAGCCCGATCTGGCAGAGCAATTGTCCAAATACAACGTCACCTACACGCGCGTGGTCGAAAGCACGCTGCTGCGCGACATCATCAGCTGGGTCGCGCCGGCGGCGGTGTTTTTGGCGCTGTGGTACTTCGTGTTCCGGCGCATCGCGGAAAAACAAGGCGGCATAGGCGGCTTCATGAGCATAGGCAAGAGCCGCGCCAAGGTGTACGTGGAGCAGGACACGGGCGTGCATTTTTCCGACGTGGCCGGCGTCGATGAGGCCAAGGCCGAGCTGCAGGAGGTCGTCGCTTTTCTCAAAGACCCCAAAGGCTACGGGCGGCTGGGCGCGCGCCTGCCCAAGGGCATTTTGCTCGTGGGCCCGCCGGGCACGGGCAAGACGCTGCTCGCCAAGGCCGTCGCGGGCGAGGCGGGGGTGCCGTTTTTCTCGATCTCGGGCTCGGAATTCGTCGAGATGTTCGTGGGCGTGGGCGCGGCGCGCGTGCGCGACCTGTTCGAGCAGGCGCGGGCCAAGGCGCCGGCCATCATTTTCATCGACGAGCTCGACGCGCTGGGCCGCGCGCGCGGCGCCGCGGGACTCGTGGGCGGGCATGACGAGCGTGAGCAGACGCTGAACCAGCTGCTCGTCGAGCTCGACGGCTTCGACAGCTCCTCGGGCCTGGTGCTGCTGGCCGCGACCAACCGCCCCGAAATCCTCGACCCGGCGCTGCTGCGCGCGGGCCGCTTCGACCGGCAGGTGCTCGTCGATCGGCCGGATAAAAACGGGCGCGTGCAAATCCTCAAGGTGCACGTGCGCAAGATCAAGCTCGATCCGGCGCTCGATCTGGAACAGGTGGCGGCGCTGACCACGGGTTTTTCGGGTGCCGACCTGGCCAATCTTTGCAACGAGGCCGCACTGTGTGCGACGCGGCGCGGCGCCGAGCTCGTCACGCTGGCCGACTTCACGGCCGCGATCGAGCGCATCGTCGCCGGGCTCGAAAAGAAAAACCGCGTGCTCAACCCGCACGAGCGCGAGGTCGTGGCCTGGCACGAGATGGGGCATGCGCTGGTGTCGCTGGCGCTGGTGCGCGACCAGGCCATCCACAAGGTGTCCATCATCCCGCGCGGCATTGGCGCCTTGGGCTACACCCTGCAGCGGCCCACGGAGGATCGCTTCTTGATGACGCGGCCTGAGCTCGAGCACAAGATTTCGGTGCTGCTGGGCGGGCGCGCGGCAGAAAAGCTGGTGTTCGGGCAGCTCTCCACGGGCGCGTCCGACGACCTCGCCAAGGCCACCGACATCGCGCGCGACATGGTCACGCGCTACGGCATGGTCGAATCGCTCGGCTACGTCGCCTGGGAGCCGCCGCGCGCGCAGTTCCTCGACGTGCCGCAATACGGCCCGAGCGGCCCGCAGGCCAGCCAGGCGACCTTGCAGCAGATCGACGAAGCGATCCGCACCATCGTGATGCAGGCGTTCGACGTCGCCACCGACATCCTCACGCGCAACCGCCCCGTGCTCGAGCGCTGCGCGCACGAGCTGCTGCAACGCGAAACACTCGACGAGGCCGCCTTGCGCGAGCTCACGGCGGACTTGCAGCGCTGAGGCGAGGGGGACGAATGTGGGGCTAGGAGCCTGTCGGACTTTGGGCGTCGAAAGCGAGAATGCGCCCCAGCGAGACCAGTTTTTGCCGGATTCGCCGCCCCATAGCGGGACTATGGGGCAAGAAGACGGTAAAAAATGGGCCGCTGCGGCGCATTCGCAGCCGACGATTCCAAAGTCCGACAGGCTCCTAGAGGTGCCCCACTGACGACGGGCTATCTGTCACGCCTCAAGGGCGCATCGAGACTACACGAGCCGATGCGCGGGTGATGGCTAATTGACTTACGCAAACAAGGATGCAGCGAGGTGTTCTGCCATGCGGCGAGCGCCTTGCCTCACCCCATTTGCGTGAGTCGTGGGCTATTTCACGCCTTGGCCTAACTTGTGGCCGTTGATTTCCACGCCGTACAGATTGATGCCGTCGTCGGCATGAAAGCGTTTGCGTGTTTCGTCGATGTCGCCATTGACCAGGCGCGGGTCTTGCGGGCGCTCGTGCGAGTTGATGTAGGCGGCCACGTCCCAGGCCTCTTGGTCGCTCAAAGTCTCACCCTTGCCCAGGGGCATGTTGTGCTGGATGAAGCCTGCGGCCGTGTTGATGCGGTGCATGCCAGCCCCCCAGTTATAGGAGTTTTTTCCCCACAGTGGCGGAAACACCGTTGTGCCCCCCACTTTCTGCCCTTCGCCGTTGGTGCCATGGCATAGTGCACATTGTTTTTCATAGACGAGCTTGCCACGTGCGATGTCGTACCCGCCTTTGGGTGGCGGCGGCTCGGAGAAGCCGCGTCCCTCTAGAGGCTTGCCAATGGGTGCGTTGGTGGAGAGCCAATAGGCATAGGTCGTCAAGGCAGTGAGGATTTCACTGTCGGCAGCGGGCACCTTGCCGTTCATGCTGAACTCGAAACAACCCTGCATGCGCTCGACGAACGTATTGACCTTGTTGTTTTTCTTGCGATAGGCGGGGTACATGTTGTAGGCGGCCCAAAGTGGCGCCGAATTGGGTTTGCGGCCGCGGTCGAGATGGCAGTTGACGCAGTTCAGGTCATTGCCCACGTAATTTGGCAGCAAAGCCTTGGTGTTCATGAACAAGTCCTGTCCACGCCGCACCAGGTCACCAAAGGCGTTCGAAGGAATGCTCGACTCTGGCGGCGGCTGGAAATAAGTCGTGCTCGCAGGTGCCTTGGTGTCGGCGGATGGGGCCGGTGCCGAGGCCGCCTTGCTGGCAGAGGGATTCGCATGGGTGCTGTCTGCCGCGTGTACAACGCCAACAGCCAGCATGAGCAGCAAGGGTGCATGAAAACGCCGATGTAGGCCCCGTTGGCGGAGCATGGGCAGGCAGGGAAATGGTTGTCTCATGGCTGGAATCCTTTTTTGCGATCAGGCGCCGACATCTTCAGCGCAGGCGGTGGTGCTGGCTGGCGTCGAAGGGCTCTTCGGTTTCACCGAGTCCGGCGAAATATTCCGCGACGGCTTTGACTTCGGCAGGTGTCAGGCTTTGAGCAATGTGAGCCATCAGGCCATTGGGATCGTTCGCGCGCGTGGGGGGCACTGCGGGCACGGCTTTGGTCTTGCGCGTGGCCGGTATGGCTGGCGTGCCGCGCCAAGCGTTGAGCTGGTTTTCAATGTAAAGCGCGGATTGCCCTGCCAGCGGTGGAAACACGCTGCCTACGCCCACGCCATTGGGGCCATGGCACAGCACGCATTCGGGAATGTTGCGTTCCCACGCGCCGCGCAGGGCGAGCCAAGCACCTGTGCCCGGTTCGGGGCGTTCGATCGGTTCGGCTTTGACGTTGACCTTGGGCATGCCCGCGTAGGCCCGAGCGACGGCGGCGACTTCTTCGTCGCTCAAGGCCTCGGCAATGGGTTGCATGACGGGGTTTTTACGCCGGCCCGCCTTGAAATCAGCCAATTGCTTGGCAATGTAGGCTTCGGGCAGCCCAGCCAGGCGTGGAAAGCCGCTGGCAGCCATGCCTTTGCCGTCAGCGCCGTGGCAGGTCATGCATGGCGGGGCTGACGGGTTGGCGCCACCTTTTTGCATGATGTCCATTCCATCTGCCGCCAGTGCCAGCAGGGGCAACAGGGCCGCCAGGCCTAAGACGTGTTTTTTCATTGGTCTGTCTCCTTTCAGGGCTTCCGTGAGGGTTTTTCCGGCTCGTGCGGCTTTTGTCTGGTCATTGGGGTGCGGGCGCCACGGCATTCGCGTCGGCACGTTCTGGTGTGGGTGTTGCCGCAGCGTGCTCTGGCTGGAGATAAAAGCGTGGATAGTGCTCGCGCACGGTGTTGCCGCGCCGGTCCCAGCCTACGCATTGGTCGAGAAAGCGCGGCGGCTCGTCGGGGTGGGCGGCGGCAAAGCTCTCCGAGATGGTCTGGAACGTGGCCGTGGCAAGGTTGAACAGCAGCTCGCGCAGGTGCGTGCAGCTGGCTACGCCGCCAAGGTTGTGCTGGATCGCCTGGCGCCAGCCGCGCCCCATGCTGCAGCCCACCATCTTCTGCAGCGCCGCGACGGCTTGCGGGCATTCGGCGACCGGCACGCTGTCCATGGAGGCTTCGATGGCTTGCACGACCAGCTGGTCGTTCACCGTCACGCGCAGCGACATGTGGTGAATGGGCGTGCCGGCAGGGCGCATGCCGCCGGTGCGCAGGTTGCGTGTGGCGATGGGTTTGACGTCCTGCAGTTCGCCTTCGATGTCCCACAGGCCGTCTTCGCGCTGGTAGCCGTGGTAGACGACGGTGCGGGTGTGTTGCAGGGTACGGGGGCAGGAAGGAGGGCTCAAAGGCATGGCAAACGTTTTCGATTCGGCAATTGAAAGGCGGACAGCGCGTGCGGGGCGAGGGTGCGGGTGGGATCACGGCACAGCGCGTTGCGCCAACCCCAAGGCCGCGGCGCAAGGAGATGCCGGGAACCGCTGAAGCAAAAAAGCCGCAGACCCTCTGCCCCAAGACCTTGCACGTGACGAATTGTCCTGTTGCACCGCGGGCTCTGGCCGCGCGGGGCGGCGATGCGCTGCGAATTGTGCGGCAAGCACGGGTTTTGCGCTGGCGGCTGCGCACATGGGCGGGTGTCGCGCTCGTTCGGCGGCCGCAAAATGCTTCCAAAAAAGAAGCTGCTAGCAGCCTGTCGGACTTTGGGCGTCGAAAGCGAGAAGGTGCCCCAGCGAGTCCAGTTTTTGCCGGATTCGCCGCCCCATAGCGGGACTATGGGGCAAGAAGACGGTAAAAAATGGGCCGCTGCGGCGCATTCGCAGCCGACGATTCCAAAGTCCGACAGGCTGCTAGCGCTTATGGAATCTTGGCTTGATGCCATTTTTGCTCAAAATTTGGCGGCGCACTCACATGTGCCCGGTGCGCAGATAGCGCACGTGCCAGCTCAGCGCTTCTTCGAGCAGATGCGGCGTGTGCAGGCTCGGCGCCCCTTGGTTGGCGCGTTCGATGTAGTCGAGCAGTTGCGGGCGGAAGCTCGGGTGCGCGCAGCGCTCGACGATCAGCGGGGCGCGCTGGCGTGGGGCGAGGCCGCGCAGGTCGGCCAGGCCTTGCTCGGTCACGATGATCTGCACGTCGTGCTCGGTATGGTCCACGTGCGAGACCATGGGCACGATGCACGAGATCGCGCCGTCTTTGGCGAGCGAGGGCGTCATGAAGATCGACAGGTAGCCGTTGCGCGCGAAGTCGCCCGAGCCGCCGATGCCGTTCATGATGCCCGAGCCCATGATGTGCGTGGAGTTCACGTTGCCGTAGATGTCGGCCTCGATCATGCCGTTCATGGCGATCACGCCCAGGCGGCGCACGAGTTCGGGGTGGTTGCTGATCTCTTGCGGACGCAGCACGATGCGCTCGCGGTAGTGGTCGATGTTGGCGTTGAAGTCGGCCGCAGCCTCGGCGCTCAGCGACAGCGCCGTGGCCGAGGCGAAGCGCAGCTTGCCCGAGCGCAGCATGTCGAGCATGCCGTCTTGCAGTACCTCGGTGTAGGCCGTGAGATGGTCGAAAGGCCCGCGGTTGAGCCCCGCAAGCACGGCGTTGGCGATGTTGCCCACGCCCGACTGCAGCGGCAGCAGTTCTTTGGGCAGGCGGCCCTGGGCGACCTCGTGCTGCAGGAAGTCGATGATGTGGCCCGCGATCTGCTCCGACACGGGGTCGGGTGGGCTGAAGCTCGTGTTGCGGTCGGCCTGGTGTGTGTGCACCACGGCGATCACCTTGGACGGGTCGCAGCGCAGGTAGGGCTCGCCGATGCGGTCGCTCGGGTCGGTCAGCGGGATGGGTTTGCGGTGCGGCGGCAGCCGCGTGCCGTAGTAAATGTCGTGCATGCCCGCGAGGCCGGCGCTTTGCCAGGTGTTGACCTCGAGGATGATCTTGTCCGCCTGGTCGAGCCAGGTTTTGTTGTTGCCCACCGAAGAGGACGGCACCAGCCGCCCGTCGGGCAGGATGCCCGCGACCTCGACCACCGCCACGTCGAGCTTGCCCAGAAAACCAAACCACGCCGCCTGCGCCACGTGCGACAGGTGCATGTCGGTGTAATACATCTTGCCCGCGTTGATGAGCTTGCGGCAGGTCGGGTCGGACTGGTAGGGCAGGCGCCGGTCTATGCCTTCGACACGCGCGAGCGCGCCATCGAGCTCGGGGGCGGTGGAGGCACCCGTCCACAGGCCGATGCGAAACTGCGCATCACCCGCGGCACGGCGCTCGGCCATGAGTTCGGCCAGCGCCTGCGGCACGGCCTTGGGGTAGCCCGCCCCCGTAAAGCCGCTCATGCCTACGTTGGCCCCCGAGGGGATCAGCGCAGCGGCTTCGCGGGCGCTCATGAGTTTGGCTTGCAGGGCAGGGCATTGGATGCGGTCGGTGGGGCTCATGGGTTGGGGTTCCTGGAGTAGAAGAGGCCACGGACTGCGCGCCGCCCAGCAGCCTGTCGGACTTTGGGCGTCGAAAGCGAGAAGGTGCCCCAGCGAGGCCAGTTTTTGCCGGATTCGCCGCCCCATAGCGTGACTATGGGGCAAGAAGCCGGTAAAAAATGGGCCGCTGCGGCACATTCGCAGCCGACGATTCCAAAGTCCGACAGGCTGCTAGCCGACGATTCGTTGCTTGCCGCGCGCCATGGCCGCGCGAGTCTATCAGCCCGCGTGCGCAAACCTAGGGTTTACCCTTGCGCGCCTTGATTTGGGGGCTGCGCCCGCAGGCCGTAGCCCCGTCGCGGCCGCAGCGCCGTCATGGCCTGGCGGCAGGCGCGCCGGTAGGCCAGCAAGGTCTGCTCGGCGCGCGCGAGCACGGTGGCGGCGCCGCTGGGTTCCAGTCCCGGCGCCATGCCCGAGGGCACGCCGGTCAGCAGCGCGATGCCGGCGCTCACGTGTTCCACTGTGTGGATGTGGAATTGCCCGCGCTCCACGGCCTGCAGCACTTCATGCTCCAGCATCAGGTGGCGCTGGTTGCGCGCCGGGATCAGCACGCCCTGCGTGCCGTCGAGCCCGGCGTGCGCGCAGGTGCGAAACCAGCCCTCGATCTTTTCGTTGATGCCGCCCACGGGCAGCACCTCGCCGCGCTGGTTCAGCGCGCCCGTCACGGCGATGCCCTGGCGCAGCGGCAGGCCCGAGAGCGCGGACAGCAGTGCATAAAGCTCGGCGCATGAGGCCGAATCGCCCTCGATGCCGCTGTATTCCTGCTCGAACACGATGGAGGCGTGCAGCGCCAGCGGCGCCATGTGGCTGAACAGCGACATCAGGTAGCTGTGCAGGATCAGCACGCCCTTGTCGTGGATGGGGCCGGACATGTCCACCTCGCGCTCGATGTTCAGCAGCCCCTCGTGGCCTGCGTAGGTGCGCGCCGTGATGCGCACCGGAAAGCCGAAGCGGTAGTCACCCAGGTCGATCTGCGTGAGCGCGTTGATCTGCCCCAGCGTCGCGCCCTGCACGCTGATGAGGCGCTCGCCATCGGCGATCGACTCGTGCATCTGCTGCTCGGGGTAGTTGTGGCGCAGCGTGCGCGCCTGCAGCGCGGCCAGCACGTCAGGCGGCTCGACTAGCGTGCTGCTGCGCGCGCGGCACTGCGCCGCGCTTTCGAGCACCAGCGCCTCGGTGTGTGCAAACAGCGCGCTCTGGTAGCGCTGGTCTTCGGCCTCGCGGTGGCTTTGTTCGAGCAGCAGGGCCACGGCCGCCGCGCCAAAGTGCGGCAGGCCGTGCTTTTGGCAGCTGCGCGCAACGAAGATGCTGCTCGCGCGGTAGGTTTCGGGCGTGGCGGCAAAGCGCTCGGCAAAGTCCACCTTGACGCGAAAGCGGCGCGAAGTTTCGGGATCGCCCTCCTGCAGCGCGTAATACTCCTCGACCGAGCCGATCAGCACGATCTTCACCTCGACATCGACCGGCTCGGGCTGCAGCGCAATCGCCACCAGCGGGCCGGGCACGGTCGCGCCGCCTTCCTCGATCTGCAGGCGGCTGCTGCGCAAAAAGCGGCGCAGCCGCTCCCACAGGCCCTCGTCGCCGAGCAGGTCGCGCAGGTGCAGCAGCAAGAAGCCGCCGTGCGCCTGCAGCAGGCTGCCCGCGCGGATGTTGGAAAAGTCGGCCACCAGCATTTCCGACTCGGCCTGGTACTCGACGCTGCCAAACAGGCTGCGCAGCTGCGGGTTGTCCTCGACGATCACGGGCGCGCCGCTGCGGTCTGCGTTATCGACGGCAAGGTTCACGCGGCAATGCGCGAGCAGGTCTTCGAGCGCGGCCTTGCGCTCCTCCTCGGCGCTGCCGGGCTCGGCGCCCGCGTCTGCGGGCTCGAACAAATCGAGTTTGTCGAGTATTTCGCGCTCGATCTGGTCGAGCCAGCGGCCGAGCTTCACGGCGTCCTTGATCTGCTTTTTGAGGTCGCGGCGGATGTCTTGCAGGTGGCGCTCGACCACGGGCGCGATGGTCTGGCGCCGCAGCTTGGCCAGCGCCTCGTCGCGCGCGAGTTCGAGCGGGCGCATGGTGTCGAGAAAGCGCGCGATCTCGGCGCGCAGCTCCTGCTCGGCGGCCTCGATGGCGGCGCGGCGCTCGCGCGGCAGGGCGTGGGCCTCCTCCTCGGTGAGCGGCTGGCCGCGCGCGCCCAGCAGCGTGAACACCATGCGCCCATCCTCGCGCGTGAGGCGAAAGTGCCGCGCCTCGGCAAAGGCATCGAGCGCGGCAAACGCCTGCGCCTCCTGCGCGTGCCAGTCGCGCTCGATGCGCTCCACCTCGGCTTTGTAGTCCGGCGCCGCAAGGCGCTTGGGGATTTCGGTCTGCAGCGCCTTGGTCATCTCGGCCATGGCCTGGCGCAGCTGCCGCCCCTGGCCCGCAGGCAGGCGCAGCGCGCGCGGATGCTCGGGCGCGTCGAAGTCGTGCAAGTAGCACAGGTCGGGCGGCACCGGGCGCTTGGCCGCCGCGTCCTGCATGGCCTGGCGCAGCAAGGTACTGCGCCCGCTGCCCGTTTCGCCCAGCACGAACAGGTGGTAGTCGGGCTGCTCCATCGCCAGCCCAAACGCCGCCGCCGCTTGCGCGCGCTCCTGGCCTATCCAGGGCAGGGGCTGGTCTTGCAGCTCGGCAGTGCTGACAAAGCCGAGCGACTCGGGGGCGATGCGCAGGCGCAGTTCATGGGGGGCGAGAAGGCGGGTGGTCATGGAGAGGGGCAGGCTGCGGGGGCCGGACGTAAAAAGTTATGAACAAATTGGCTTGTAGCGCTTGTCAATACAGCGCAAGCAGCTACGTAAACAATAGTATTTTGGGCGTGCGGCGCAGGGGCGGGCAGCGCGTGCGCCGTCTGCCGGGGGGGCCGGAAGGCGCGCCGCGGCGGCCCATCAAGGTAGCGGTGGCAAGGCATCGCGCAAGAAGCCCTGCGCACAGGCCCGCATTGTCCCGCGTGGCCGGCGCCGCTTGGGCGCTTGCCGTAAATTTTTGAGTCAAATTGGCACTTTGCGCTTATCTGTCAAGCGCTAGCAGCTATCAATACATTAGCGAGCAGGCCGTTTTTCAAGGCTTGCTCGCACAAGGCCCTTCGGGGAGCGATGTGCCGGCACAGTTGATGGGCGCGAGGAGGCGGGTGGTCACGTAGTGGCGGAGGCGAGGGGCTCAGCGTGCGTCTGCGGTTTGGGCCGGTGCGTCGCGCTGTTCGCGCAGCGCCTGTGCCGGTATGCGGACGATACGGCCGGCTTGCACGAGCACGATGGCAGTGTTGGTTTGCAGGGCCGTCTGGCGCGCGAGTTCGGCGGCACGCTCCAGCGCCGCCAGGGACGCCGCCAGGAGTGGGTCTTTGGCTTGGGTGATGTCTTTGGTGCTCATGTGTTTTCTCCCCATTCGCGCAGCACGGGGCTGGGGCCGGCATTGTCGTACAGCGCCCAGTTGTGCACCAGGGCGCGGTAATGCTGCTGGAAATTGAGCAAGCCTGCGGCAAAGCGGCGGCGGATGATCGATGGTGGTACGTCATGGCCACCCTGGCGTACGCGCTCGGCCACACGTGCGATAGCGGTATCGGCATCGGGCAAGGACAGAAAAAACAGGCTGCTGTGGTAGCCGAGGGCATGCCATTGGGCGATATGGCGCACGTAGCTCAGGCCGGACAAGGTCGTTTCAAAAGCGAAGCTTTCACCACGCTGCACGCAGTCGGCCATTTCCTGCAACATCAGGCGCCCGGCGCGGATGGCGACGGCTTCAGGAGCAAAGGGCGACAAGCCAGCAGCGATCAGATCGGCGTTGATGAAGCGTGGGCAATGCGCTTCATGCGGCAAAAAGGCGCGTGCAAAAGTGGTCTTGCCCGCGCCATTGGGGCCGGCAATGATGATGACGCGCGGATGGTTCATGCTATTTTTTGTTCAGCACCCCGGCCCGCGCAAGGCCCCTCAGGGGCGCCTCCGGCGAGGGCGTGCGCGCGGGCCTGGGCTTGTTGTTCGGCGTTTGGCGCTTGCGTGGGCCAGCCGCTCAGGTGCTGCTCGGCGATCTGGCCGAGGGCGGCGATCCAGGGCGGGCTGTCGTTCAGGCAGGGGATGTAGTGGAATTCCTGGCCGCCGGCCTGCAGGAAGGCGGCGCGCGCTTCCTGGTTGATTTCTTCGAGCGTCTCGAGGCAGTCGCTCGTGAAGCCCGGGCACAGCACATCGACGCGGCGCAGGCCGCCTTGCGCGAGCGCGATCAGCGTGGGCTCGGTGGCGGGTTCGAGCCAGCGCGCGCGGCCAAAGCGCGATTGGAAGGTGACTTGGTACTGCTCGGCGCGCAGCGCGAGCCGCTCGGCCAGCAGCCGCGCGGTCTTGCGCGCCTCGCAGTGGTAGGGGTCGCCCAGGTGCAGCGTGCGCTCGGGCACGCCGTGAAAGCTCAGCACGAGCTTTTCGCCGCGGCCCTGGCTTTTCCAGTGCGCTTCGACCTGGCGCGCGAGCGCTTCGATGTAGGCGGGGTGGTCGTGGTAGTGCTGCACCAGGCGCAGCTCGGGCACCCAGCGCGTGCGCGCGGCCCAGGCGTGCACGGCGTCGAACACGCTGGCCGTGGTGCTGCCAGCGTACTGCGGGTACAGCGGCAAAATCAGGATGCGCGTGGCGCCTTCGGCCTTGAGCGCATCGAGCTGGCTGGCAATGGCCGGGTTGCCGTAGCGCATGGCCGTGCGCACCAGCACCTGGCGGCCGCGCTCGCCGAGCCAGCCGCGCAGCAGCGTGGCCTGTTTTTCTGACCACACGCGCAGCGGCGAACCTTCGGGCGTCCAGATGCTTGCGTATTTGGCGGCCGACTTGGCCGGCCGCGTGCGCAGGATGATGCCGTGCAGGATGGGCCACCAGACCCAGCGTGGAATCTCGACCACGCGCGGGTCGCTCAAGAATTGCGCAAGGTAGCGCCGCACCGCGGGCGCCGTGGGCGCGTCGGGCGTGCCCAGGTTGCACAGCAAAATGGCCGTGCGTGCGGCCTGGCCGTGGGTGTAAGCAGGTTCGGGTTGAAAGCGTGCCATGCGGGTATTTTGTGGCATGGCGCGCCGGGCCCAGCCGCCGGGCGGGCAATGGCCTTGCGCTGCCTGGGTTTGGGTGGGCAGGGCCGGTGTGGTGCCGGGAGCAGGCTGCGCTCAGCGCATCTCGAACAATTCCTGGTGGAAGTCGTCGGGCGCCAGCCCGCGCGCCGTGAAGCCGCTGCGCAGCGCTGCGCCAAAGCCCGCCGGGCCGCAGAACCAGACGCTGGCGTTTCGCCAGTCGGGCACGGCCTGGCAGATGCGCTCGGCGTCCAGCCGGCCGTCGCGCGGGCTGATCAGGATGTGCAGCTGCACCTGGGCGGCTGCGGCGGCCTGGCGCAGTTTGGCCAAAAAGTTTTCGTCGGGTGCGCTGGTGCTGTAAAACAGGTCGATGGTCTTGGTGCGCAGCGCGGGCGCGTCGGCCAGCGCCAGCAGCCGGGCGATGAAGGGTGTGATGCCTATGCCGCCCGCCACCCAGATCTGGCGCGGGTGGCTGCACTCGAATTTGAAGTGCCCGTAAGGCCCTTCGACCTTGACCACGTCGCCCACCGTGACGGTGTCGGGCAGCTTGCGGGTGTAGTCGCCCAGGCCTTTGATGAGGAACACCAGCCGGCCGTCGCCGCGCCAGTTCGAGGATATGGTGAAGGGGTGCGCGCCTTCGGCGTCGTCGAAGGTCACGAAGGCAAACTGCCCGGCCTCGTGCCCGGCCCAGCGGTCTTTGAGCTGGATCACCACCTGCAGCACCTGGTTGTCGGTGTGGCGCACGAGCTGCGCCACTTCGCCCACGGCCTGGCGGCGTAGCCCCACGCGGCGCAGCAGCGAGACGCAGGCAGCCACCGTGCCACCCGTCATGAGCAGCGCCAGCACGGGGCCGAGCGGCGAGCGCCAGAAGCCCGCGTCGAGCAGGATGAAGCCGTGAAACACCAGCACCAGATAGACCACGGCCATCAGCCGGTGCGTTTGGTAGAAAAGGCGGTACGGAAAGCGCTTGGCCAGCGCGAGCCCGATTAGGATCACGGCCGCGTAGAACGCCCATTCGCCCAGCGACTCTGCCAGGTGGCGCTGCGCCTGCATCCAGCGCAGCAGCTCGCTGGCCGGCTCGGGCCGTGGCTGGCGCGCGGGCCGCTCCAGCAGGCCCCAGCCGACCAGCCACTTCGGCGCCTTGGCCCAGAGCCAGTGCAGCACGGCCACCACCAGCGCGGTGATGCCAAGCCACTTGTGCAGACGGTAGGTTTTGTCCAACCCGCCCAGAAAGGGCTCTATGCGCACGGGCCGCAGTGCAAGCATCATGCCCACGCTCATCACGCCCAGGGCCACGATGCCCGTGCCCTGCACGAGCGAGCCGCGCAGGCCGAAAAAGCTGTAAGGCTGCACGAGCAGCGGGTCGGCAATGAGCCACAGCGCCAGCAAAATCAGCAGCACGGTGGCGTACAGGCGTTGGATGTTTTTCATGGCAAATCCTTGATGACAAGGCAAAGATACGCCACGGGCATGAAGCGAATCTGAAGCTGCGGCAAAGCAATGGTTGCTTCGATTGCGGTAGCGCCGCCGCTCGCATTGGCTGCGCGTGCGTCGCTATGGCGCCGGCAAGGGCAAAGGCGCTGGGCTACTTACTGCGCCGGCGGCTGCGTTATCCTCCACCTGCCCCAGCCTGCCCCAGCCCATGTCTGCCATGCTCGACCCTTCCCGCATCCGCGCCGTCTCGCTCGACCTCGACGACACCCTCTGGCCCGTGGCGCCCACCATCGCGAGGGCCGAGGCGGCATTGCGCGACTGGCTCGCCCAACACGCGCCCGCCACCGCCGCGCTGCACGCACGCCCCGCGGCCGCGCAAGCCTTGCGCGCGCAGGTGGAGCAGGATCGCCCCGACCTGCGCCACGACCTCGGCGGCCTGCGGCGTGAGACTTTGCGCCGCGCTTTTCTGGCCGCGGGCGACGATCCGGCGCTGGCCGAGCCGGCCTTCGAGGTGTTCTACCTGGCGCGCCAGCGCGTGCAGCTCTACGCCGATGCGCATGCAGCGCTGGAATTCTTGTCGGCGCGCTTTGCCCTCGTTGCGGTGTCGAACGGCAATGCCGACGTGCACCGCACGGGCGTGGGCCGGCATTTTCGTGCGGCCATCGCCGCGGGCGCGGTGGGCGTGGCCAAGCCCGATGCGCGCATCTTCCACGCCGCCGCGCAGGCGCTGGACGTGCCGCCCGCCGCCGAGCTGCACGTGGGCGACGACGCCACGTTGGACGCGCTCGGCGCCGTGCGCGCTGGCATGCAGGCGGTGTGGCTGAACCGCAGCGGCGCACCCTGGCCGCACGGCCCCGAACACGCGCCGCACGCCAGCGTGCCCGACCTGACGGCGCTGTGCCGGCTGCTCGCGGGGGTGCCCGTGGCGGCGCCAGCGCTCCACGGTGTTTCGTCCTGATTTTTTATTTTTTCCCGTTTGCTATGAGGTTGCCATGCCTTTGTTCCACCCGCCTCCTTTGCCCGCCGTGCGCACCATTGGCTGGATGCAGCCGTTGCAGTGGCTCGCGCTCGGCTGGCGCGACATGGCGCGCGCGGGCTGGGTGAGCTTTGCGCACGGCCTCGCGCTGGCTTTGTTCGGCGCGCTCATCGTGGCGGTGGCGCATGACCGCTTCTGGCTGCTGGCCGGGGCCTTGTCGGGCTTCTTGCTCGTCGCGCCCATGCTCGCGACCAGCCTTTATGCGCTGAGCCGTGCGCTCGAGCGGGGCGAGCCGGCCAACTTTGCCACCGTGCGCGCCACCTGGCTGAGCTGGCAGCGCAGCCACCGCAGCGTGTGGGAGGGCAGTTACTGGTGCCTGGTGCGCTTTGGCATTTTGCTGTCGCTCGCGGCCACGGGCTGGGTGCTGGTTTCGGCGGCGCTCATCACCTTGCAGGCGCCTGTGCCCATTCGCACGCCCATGGATTTCATCCATCACGTGGTGCTTGCGCCCGACGGCACGCTGTTTGCGCTCTGGCTCGCGCTCGGCAGCCTGCTCGCGGCGCCGATTTTTGCCTCCAGCGTGGTGTCCATGCCGCTGCTGCTCGACCGCCGCGCGAGCCTGCCGCAGGCTGTGCTCACGAGCTGGCAGGTGGTCATCGCCAACCCCGGCCCCATGGCGTTGTGGGCGGTGCTGATCGCAGGCTTCACCTTGCTTGGGATGGGCTCGCTGATGCTGGGCTTGATCGCGGTCATTCCGATGCTCGGGCATGCGAGCTGGCATGCGTACCGCGATTTGGTCGATGCGTCCAGCCTGCCGCCGCGCGGCCCTTTGACCGATGGCGCGCGCGGCGCTGAGTCTGAGTGCGGCGGGCAGGAGGTGCGCACGTGATCTTTGGCTATACCGAGGAGCAGCTCGCGAGCTTCTTCCTCACCTACGGGGTGGCGGCGTTCATCCTGTTCATGCTGTTCATCATCGGGCACCTGGCCTGGGAGTCCAAGGCCGGGCGCTTTGGCACGTTCGTGCTGTTTCTGGGGCTGGGCCTGGGGTTCGTCGGTTTTCTGGCCAAGTTCATCATTCAGTGGTGGTTTCAGCGCTAACTCCACGCAAGCACGCAACGGCTTGTCGCCCCGCCGCCGTGCCGCTGCGCACCGCGCCTTCGAGCGTGGCCGGGTAGGGGCCTGCAACGTAGTCCCCGCAGGCCCACAAGCCTGGCAAGAGGGATGCAGGCGGGCGCTGCAAGGCAGGCGTGCAGGCGAAGGTGGCGCGTTTTTCGACCACGGTCTGCACGGCGTGCAGCGGGCCCGGCAAAAGGTGCGCGAGTTGCGCCTGCGCCTGGGCGAGCACGTGCCGTTCGATGTCTGCGCGCGTGGTGTCGGACGTGTCCGCCGCACTCACGACGAACGCCAGCAAGCCCGGCGGCCCGCCGAGCGCGCCGCGGTCGAACACGAACTGCGCGGGCTGCATGGCGCTGCTGCGCAGCGCGAGCAGCGGCTGCGGCAATACGCCTTGCGCAGCGCCACGCGCGGTGCGGCGCACGGCGCCGATGGTGGCTGGCAGGCGATCCGCTGCGGCGCATTGCGCATACACGGTAGCGATGGCGGTGTGGCGCAGCGCCTGCGCGCAGGCTGCCCAGGCATGCAGCGCGGGGCGCTCTGCGGCGGGGGCGGTGTCCGCACCAGCATGCACGAGCCGCGCCGCCGCGCCCGCCGAGGTGGCCAGCACCACGGCATCGAAGCGTTCGCCGTCGAGCAGCCAGCCCGTGGCCACGCTGGCACCTCTGCCGCTTGCACCCTCGCGCACGAGCCGCTGCACGCGCCGCCCCGTGTGCAGCGCGCCGCCGTGCGCGCGCAGCCAGCGCGCTGCGGGCTCGGGGAACAGGCTGCCGAGGTCGGTGCGCGGCAGCAGCAGGTGCGAGCCGCCGCGGCCGCCCAGCAGGCTGTCGTGCAGCACGCGCAAAAACACTGCGCCGCTGGCTTCGTGCACGGGCGTGTTGAGCGCCGACACGCACAGCGGTGCGATGAAGTCTTCCCGCAGCTGCTGCGGCAGCCCCGCGCACAGCTGCGCCACCGTGGCGTGCGGCGCGCAGGCAAACCCGCGGCGCTGCCACGCGGCGGCCAGGCGCAGCAGCGCCCACTTGTCGCGCCAGCGCCAGCCGCGCGCCGTGGCGATGCCCGCGAGCGCGCCCCAGGGCGGCGGCAGATCGGGCAGCTGCAGGCCGCTGCCGTCGGCAAAGCGCAGCGCCAGCGGCAGGCGCAGCAGCGCGGATTCGGGCGCTACGCCCACGAGGCGCATGAGGCGCAGGCACTCGCTGTAGGCGCCGATCAGGATGTGCTGGCCGTTGTCCAGCGGTCTGCCCGGGTTTTTAGGGTCAAATAGGGCTCTAGCCCTTCCACCGATTGCCTGAGCAGCTTCCAGAACGATAGCTTCATGCCCGGCCTGCGCCACCGCCAGTGCCGCGGCCATGCCCGCCCAGCCGGCGCCGACGATGGCAATCTTGCGGCACACGGGTTTTGCGATCGAACCCACAGGCTTTGCCATCGGGCTCACATACGCCCAAGCGCCTGCACCTTCCAGGCGAGCCAGAACTTGCGCAGCGGCGTGAGCTGGATGCGCTGGTGCAGCACCTGAAAATTCTCGTGCGCGATCTCGCGCAGCAGCGTGCGGTAGATGCTGGCCATCATCAGGCCGGGCTTTTGCGTGGCACGGTCGGCTGCGGGCAGTAGCGCCAGTGCCTCGGCGTAGCAGCGCTCGGCGCGCTCGGCCTGAAAGCGCATCAGCGCCGTGAAGCGCTCCGAATACCGGCCCTGCAAAATCTCGTGCGCCTTCACGTCGAACTGCTGCAATTCGGCCACGGGCAGGTAGATGCGCCCGCGGCGTGCATCTTCACCCACGTCGCGGATGATGTTCGTGAGCTGCAGCGCCAGACCGAGCTGGTGCGCGTATGCGGTCGTGCGCGCGTCGGTCTGGCCGAAGATGCGCGCCGCCACCTCGCCCACCACGCCGGCCACGAGGTGGCAGTAGCGCGCCAGGCCCGCAAAGTCGAGGTAGCGCGTTTGCTCCAGGTCCATGCGGCAGCCCTCGATCACGGCCTGCAGATGGTGCGGCTCTATGCCGTACACGCTGCAGTGCGGCAGCAGCGCCTGCATCACCGGGTGGCTGGGCTGGCCCGCAAAAGTGCGCGCGACCTCGCCCTCCCACCACGCGAGCTTGGTCTGCGCCACGCCCGCGTCCGAGACCTCATCGACCACGTCATCGACCGCGCGGCAAAACGCATAAAACGCCGTGATCGCCGCGCGCCGCGGGCGGGGCAAAAACAAAAAAGCGTAGTAAAAACTGCTGCCCGAGGCCAGGGCCTGCTGTTGGACGTATTGCTGCGGCGTCATGGGCTGGGGATTGTCCCATGCGGGTGACGTGCGCATGCCTTGCGCCTGCCGCTTGATGCAGGTCGTGGCGCCGGAATGGCGGGTTGTTAGAGAATGCTACAAATTTTTGTGAGGAACCATGTTCAACAACATTCGTATCACCAAGCGCTTTGTTCTCTACATGGCGGTGTTCTGGGTCGCTTTTCTTTTGGTACTCGGTGTAGGCATCTGGGGCTTGATGCAGGCGCGTGACAGCCTCAAAGAGGTGCACGAGCAGGCCATGCGGCGTGCCTTGTTGGCCGAAGCATCGATTGCTTACACGGTGCAAAACCGCTTGCAGGTGCTGCTGGCCTTCCAGCACGCGCCGGACAATCCATTGGCCGCCATCCATGACCATCCCGTCAGTGTGCATCTGGATGCGATCACAGCGACCCGCGCCAAGGCCAATGAGGAAATCAAGGAGTTGGGTGCAGGCATCAGCGATCCGCAGGAGCAGGAAATTTTTGCGGCCACGCAAGGTCCGCGCGCAGCTTGGCGTGACAAGCTCGACGAGGCCGTGCGCGCCATCGCCGCAGGCGATTTCAGCCCGCAGGTCATGGCCAAGTTTTTGGCTGCGGGCCGTAACGAGGGCGAGGCGGTGGTGCAAACCATGCGGGCCTTGCGCGACTACGAGTTGGCGCGCGCGCAAAAGGCCGCACAGCTGGCGCAAGAACGCTATGAAACCGATCTATGGCTCTTTGCGCTCATGGCCCTGCTGGGGCTGGCGGCCACGGCGTTGATGCTCACGCTGCTCGGTCGTCTGCGCACGGGCTTTCGCCAGGCGGGCGATGTGGCCGGTGCGATTGCGCGCAATGACCTCACGCACGCGGTGGACGACGCCAGCAGGGACGAAATCGGCGTGCTTTTGCGCCACATGGAAACCATGCGCCGCAACCTCGGCGGTGTGATCGGCCAGGTGCGCAGCGGCTCGGACGCCGTGGCCAGCGCCGCCTCGCAGGTCGCGGCGGGCACGCAGGACTTGTCCAGCCGTACCGAAGCGCAGGCGAGCTCGCTCGAACAAACGGCCGCCGCGACCGAAGAGCTCGCGAGCACCGTGCAGCACAACGCCGACAACGCGCAGCAGGCGAGCCAGCTCGCCGCCTCGGCCACCGACGCGGCCCGGCGCGGCGGCCAGGTCGTGGCGCAGGTGGTCGGCACCATGGAATCCATCAGCGCGTCCTCGCGCAAGATCGCCGACATCATCGGCGTGATCGACGGCATCGCATTCCAGACCAACATCCTCGCACTCAACGCCGCGGTCGAGGCCGCACGCGCGGGCGAGCAGGGCCGCGGCTTTGCCGTGGTGGCCAGCGAAGTGCGCGCCCTGGCCCAGCGTTCGGCGACGGCGGCCAAGGAAATCAAGGAGCTCATTTCTGAATCGGTCGAGAAGGTCGGCGCCGGCAATGAGCAGGTCAGCGTGGCCGGCCAGACCATGCAGGAGATCGTCGCGGGCATACAGCGCGTGTCCGATATCGTGGGCGAGATCGCCGCGGCGAGCCGCGAGCAATCGGGCGGCATTGCGCAGATCAACCAGGCCGTGACGCACCTCGACAGCGTCACGCAGCAAAACGCCGCGCTGGTCGAGCAGACCTCGGCCGCGTCGAGCGCGCTGCAAGAGCAGGCGCGCCAGCTCGCGGCGCTCGCGGCGGCGTTCAAGCTCGAAGCGCAGGGCGGGGGCTGGGCCGGGGGCATGGCGGCCCGGACAACTGGCCGTCCTGCCGCGGGTGCCATTGCCAGCGCGACGCCTTCGCCCGCACAACTGCACGCCGCAGCCGAGCACCCGCGGCTGCAATAACCTGGGAGTCTGTCGGCCGGCAGCGCGGCTCACATGCGCAGCGCGTGCCACAGCAGCGGCGCGGCATCCCAGGCACGCAGGCGCGGGCGGGTGTGCAAGCTTGCGCCGCGCAGCGCCTGCACCTTGCCCAGCACGCGCAGGCCGCCTTGCACCACCAGGCGCAGCTCCCAGCCCATGCGCCCCGGCACGCGGTGCACGAGTTTCATGCCTTTTTGCATGATAGTGCCCGTCCAGTCTACGTAATCAGCTATCAGATTCGATATTTCCGGCGTCAGGCGCAGGGCCAGCACATCCGCCTGCTGCACGCCGTGGCGCACGCAATCTGCGGCGCAAAGGTAGTAGCGCCCGCGCGGAATATCGACGCTCAAGTCCTGCCAAAAGTTGATGAGCTGCAGCGCCGTGCAGATGGCGTCGCTCTCTTGCTGGGCCGCGGCGTCGTGCACGCCGTAGAGGTGCAGCAGCAGCCGCCCAATCGGGTTGGCCGAGCGGCGGCAATAGTCGAGCAGTTCGGCGCGGTCGGCGTAGCCGGCGCCGGCGTGCGTTTTTTCCACGTCCTGGCGAAAGGCGTCGAGCAAATCGGCCAGCAGCGGCACAGGCAGCTGGTGGCGCTGCAATGCCCACTGCAGCGGGCCGAACACCGCCGCCCAGCGCGGCGCCGGCGGCCGCCCTGCGGCCACGGCATGCAACTCGGCGGCATAGGCAGCCAAATCGGCCAGGCGCGCGGCGGCCGAGGCGTGGCCTTCGTCGGCAATGTCGTCGGCCGTGCGCGCGAAGTGGTAGATCGCCGCGACCGCCGGCCGCAGCCGCGGCGGGCACAGCAGCGAGGCGACGGGGAAGTTTTCGTAGTGGGTGATGGGCGCTGGACGGGGTTGCACGCGGCGATTGTCCGCCAAAGCATCTGGGCCTGCGCCGGGGGCAAAGCCGCGTGTGCGCTCAGGCTAAAATATCCCGTTGACCGATTCACAGAGAGGCGGCCGGCATTGCCTGCCGCCTGTTCGTTTGTAAACCGCGCGGGTGGCGAAATTGGTAGACGCACCAGGTTTAGGTCCTGACGCCAGCAATGGTGTGGGGGTTCGAGTCCCCCCCCGCGCACCATCCATGTGTGATCTGCGGCATTTTCCATGCACTGCGAAGCCGCGGCACTTGCACAGCCCCATGAGGAACCAAAATGGCCGTCACCGTCGAAACCCTTGAAAAGCTCGAGCGCAAGATCACGCTCAGCCTGCCCAAGAGCAGCATCCAGTCCGAAGTCGAAAACCGCCTCAAGCGCCTGGCGCGCAGCGTGAAGATGGACGGCTTTCGGCCCGGCAAGGTGCCGCTGAGCGTGGTGTCGCAGCGCTATGGGTATTCGGTGCAGTATGAGGTCATTAACGACAAGGTCGGCGAAGCCTTTGCCAACGCCGCCAACGAGGCCAATCTGCGCGTTGCCGGCCTGCCGCGCATCACCGAAAAAGAAGGTGCGCCAGAGGGTGAATTCCAGTTCGACGCCGTGTTCGAAGTGTTCCCCGAAGTGCAAATCGCCGACCTGTCCGCAGCGCAGGTCGAGAAGTTCACTGCCGCAGTGGACGAGGCCGCGATCGACCGCACCATAGACATCCTGCGCAAGCAGCGGCGCAGCTTTGCCGAGCGCCCGCAGGGCGCCGCGGCGCAGGATGGCGACCGCGTCACAGTCGATTTTGAGGGCAAGATCGACGGCGAACCCTTCGAGGGCGGCAAGGCCGAGGACTTCCAGTTCATCATCGGCGAAGGCCAGATGCTCAAGGAGTTCGAAGACGCCGTGCGCGGCATGAAGGTCGGCGAAAGCAAGACCTTCCCGCTCGCCTTCCCCGAGGACTACCACGGCAAGGATGTGGCCGGCAAGACGGCGGACTTCCTGGTCACGGTCAAAAAAATCGAAGAGGCGATCCTGCCCGAGGTCGACGAAGCCTTCGTGCGTTCACTGGGCATTGCCGACGGCAGCATCGAGGCGCTGCGCGCCGACATCCGCAAAAATCTCGAGCGCGAAGTCAAGGCACGGCTGCAGGCGCGCAACAAGCAGGCCGTGATGGATCTGCTGCTGACGCAGGCCGAAATCGACTTGCCCAAAGCCAGCGTAGAGGCCGAAATCGCCCGTCTGCGCGAGGACATGCTCGATGATCTGAAGCAGCGTGGCATGAAGGACGTCGAGAAATTCCAGGCGCAGCTGCCCGACGACATCTTTCGTGCGCAAGCCGAGCGCCGCGTGCGCCTGGGGCTGATCGTGGCCGAGCTGGTGCGCGCCAACGAGCTCGACCCCAAGCCCGAGCAGGTCAAGGCCCATGTCGAAGAACTGGCCTCGAGCTACGAGCAACCTGAAGAGGTGGTGCGCTGGTATTACGCGAGCCCTGAGCGTATGCGCAACGTCGAGGCAATGGTGCTCGAAAACAACGTGACGGACTTCGTGCTCGGCAAGGCGCAGGTCACGGAAAAAACGCTGTCCTTCGACGAGCTGATGGGGCAGCAGGACTGAGCCTAGGAGCCTGTCGGGCTTTGGGCGTCGATAGCGAGAATGCGCCCCAGCGAGGCCAGTTTTTGCCGGATTCGCAGCCCCATAGTGGTGCTATGGGGCAAGAAGCCGGTAAAAAATGGGCCGCTGCGGCGCATTCGCAGCCGACGATTCCAAAGTCCGACAGGCTCCTAGTGCACTGTTCGATGCTATCTGCGACATAAAACCGCGTCTTTTCGGCCTGGGCCGCGTTGCAAATCCTCGCGATACCACCCGGTATCGCTGCGGTTTGCGCCTTGCCCAGACCAAAAATCCATCGGTTTTATTTGTCGCATCAAGCGTCAAACACTGCACTAGCTTGTTTTTTGCGTGGGGCTTGTGCAGGCTGGCACAAGCCCCAATTCATTTTCTGGGTACAGTATGCCCATACGACAGGAGAACACATGAGCGCATTGGATACACGCAACCTGGGCTTGGTCCCCATGGTCATCGAGCAGTCTGGCCGGGGTGAGCGTGCCTACGACATTTATTCGCGCCTGCTCAAAGAGCGCGTCATTTTCTTGGTGGGGCCGGTGAACGACCAGACGGCCAACTTGGTGGTTGCGCAGTTGCTGTTCCTCGAGAGCGAAAACCCCGAAAAAGACATTTCCCTGTACATCAATTCCCCGGGCGGCTCGGTGAGCGCGGGCTTGGCGATTTTCGACACCATGAACTTCATCAAACCCGATGTTTCCACGCTGTGCATAGGCATGGCCGCGAGCATGGGCGCATTCCTGCTGGCTGCCGGAGCCAAGGGCAAGCGGTTTGCGCTGCCGAATTCCAAGGTCATGATTCATCAACCCTTGGGCGGTATGCAAGGCCAAGCGACCGAGATCGAAATCCACGCCCGCGAAATCCTCAAGACGCGCGAGCAGCTCAACAAAATCCTGTCTGAGCGCACGGGCCAGCCCCTCGAAAAAATCCAGCGTGACACGGATCGCGACTATTTTCTGAGTGCCGACGAGGCCAAGGACTACGGGCTCGTGGATCAGGTCATCAGCAAGCGCGGTTGAGCCCGATAGCGCACGCACCAAGCCGTTCGCTGCTCTGGCGGCGCTTCCCCGAGGGGGAATGCCGCATTTCTTTTGGTTATCATCATTCCCAGGTTTGTTACAAGGCACCGCTCCATGGCCGAAAAAAAAGGCGCTTCCAGTGAAAAAACCCTTTACTGCTCTTTTTGCGGTAAGAGCCAGCACGAGGTGAAAAAGCTCATCGCCGGGCCGTCCGTTTTCATCTGCGATGAGTGCATAGACCTGTGCAACGAGATCATCCGTGATGAATTGCCGGCCGGCGCGCTCACGCACGAAGGGCGCAAGGACTTGCCGACGCCGGCGGAAATCAAGGCCAACCTGGATCAGTACGTCATCGATCAGGAAATGGCCAAGCGCACCCTGGCCGTGGCTGTTTACAACCACTACAAACGTCTGCGCCACAAAGACAAGGCGCGCAAAGACGACGTGGAATTGGCCAAGAGCAACATCCTGCTCATAGGCCCCACGGGTTCGGGCAAGACGCTGCTGGCGCAGACGCTCGCACGCATGCTCGACGTTCCCTTCGTGATGGCCGATGCGACCACGCTGACCGAGGCGGGCTACGTCGGCGAAGACGTGGAAAACATCATCCAAAAGCTCTTGCAAAGCTGCAATTACGACATCGAGCGCGCCCAGCGCGGGATCGTCTATATCGACGAAATCGACAAAATCTCGCGCAAATCCGACAACCCATCGATCACGCGCGACGTTTCGGGTGAGGGCGTGCAGCAGGCGCTGCTCAAGCTCATCGAGGGCACGATGGCGAGCGTGCCCCCCCAAGGTGGGCGCAAGCACCCGAACCAGGACTTTGTGCAGGTCGATACGACCAACATCCTGTTCATTTGCGGGGGCGCGTTTGCGGGCCTGGAAAAAATCATCGAAAGCCGCACCGAGGCTTCGGGCATTGGCTTTGGCGCCACCGTCAAGAGCAAGAAGCAACGCGCTTTGAGCGAAGTGTTCACCGAAATCGAGCCCGAGGACTTGATCAAGTTCGGCCTCATCCCCGAGCTCGTGGGCCGTATGCCTGTCGTGGCGGTGCTTGCCGAACTCAACGAAGACGCGCTGGTGCGCATCCTGACCGAGCCCAAGAACGCACTGATCAAGCAATATGCCCGGCTGCTCGCGATGGAGGGCGTGGAGCTCGAAGTGCGCCCCGCAGCGCTGAAGGCGATCGCGCGCAAGGCGCTCGCGCGCAAAACGGGGGCGCGCGGTCTGCGCTCGATTCTCGAGCAGGCGCTCATGAACACCATGTTCGAATTGCCCAACATGAGCAATGTCGAAAAAGTGGTGGTCGATGAAAACACGATCGAAGAAAACAAGCCGCCTCTGCTCGTCTATCGCGAAGCCGCGAAAAAAGCCTGAAGCCTGCCCAGAAAACCGGCAGGCGAGGTTCGGGCAGGTTTTTGTTCACTGGCAGATTGACCCAGGGGATTGAAAATCCCCTGTCCCAGGCCATATTCGATGGCAATCGATGAGGATTTTTATGTCCGGATACAAACCATTACCTGCCACTCCCCTAGACCTTCCACTGCTGCCTTTGCGCGATGTGGTGGTCTTCCCCCACATGGTGATCCCGCTGTTCGTGGGTCGCCCCAAGAGCATCAAGGCGCTCGAGCTGGCCATGGAGGCGGATCGGCGCATCATGCTGGTTGCGCAAAAGGCTGCTGCCAAGGATGAGCCCGCCGTCGGCGACATGTTCGAAGTGGGCGCCGTTGCTACGATTTTGCAAATGCTCAAGCTGCCCGATGGCACCGTCAAGGTGCTCGTCGAAGGCCAGCAGCGCGCCCAAGTGCGCTCGATCATCGACGCGCATACGCATTTCGTTGCGACCGTGGTGCCGGTGGAAGCAGCCCAAGAGGCTGCCGATTCGCCCGAGATCGAGGCGCTGCGGCGTGCCGTGCTGCAAGAGTTCGACCAGTACGTCAAGCTCAACAAGAAGATTCCGCCGGAAATTCTGACTTCGATCGCGAGCATCGACGATCCGGGGCGCCTTGCCGACACGATCGCCGCGCACTTGCCGCTCAAGCTCGAAAACAAGCAGGCCGTGCTCGATTTGGCGGACGTCAAAGAGCGGCTCGAAAATCTCTTCGAGCAGTTGCACCGCGAGGTCGAAATCCTGAACGTGGACAAGCGCATCCGCGGCCGCGTCAAGCGCCAGATGGAGAAGAACCAGCGCGACTTTTATCTGAACGAACAGGTCAAGGCCATCCAAAAGGAGCTGGGTGAGGGTGAGGAGGGTGCCGATCTCGAAGAGCTCGAGAAAAAGATCAAACGCGCCAAAATGCCTGCCGAAGCCCGCAAAAAGGCCGAAGCCGAGCTGAAAAAGCTCAAGCTCATGTCGCCCATGTCGGCCGAAGCAACCGTGGTGCGCAATTACATCGACGTGCTCATCGCCTTGCCTTGGAGCAAAAAAACCAAGATCAAGCACGATCTGGGCTATGCCGAAGAGGTGCTGAACCAGGATCACTACGGTCTCGACAAGGTCAAGGATCGCATCCTTGAATACCTTGCCGTGCAGCAGCGTGTGGACAAGGTCAAGGCGCCGATTTTGTGTCTCGTGGGTCCACCGGGCGTGGGCAAGACCTCGCTCGGCCAATCGATTGCCAAAGCCACGGGGCGCAAATACGTGCGCATGGCCTTGGGGGGGATGCGTGACGAGGCCGAGATTCGGGGCCACCGGCGTACCTACATCGGCGCGCTGCCGGGCAAGGTGCTGCAAAACCTCTCTCGAGTGGGCACGCGCAACCCGCTGTTTTTGCTTGACGAGATCGA
This sequence comes from Extensimonas vulgaris, assembly GCF_003337425.1. Taxonomy (GTDB): domain Bacteria; phylum Pseudomonadota; class Gammaproteobacteria; order Burkholderiales; family Burkholderiaceae_C; genus Extensimonas; species Extensimonas vulgaris. The sequence continues at coordinate 54,107 of NZ_QPJU01000001.1, read as the reverse complement.
CAAGCTCGGCATGGACTTCCGTGGCGATCCATCGAGCGCTTTGCTCGAAGTGCTCGATCCGGAGCAGAACCACGCGTTCTCCGACCATTATGTCGAGGTCGATTTTGACCTGAGCGACGTGATGTTCGTGGCGACTTCCAACTCCATGAACATCCCGCCGGCCTTGCTCGACCGCATGGAGGTGATTCGCCTGTCGGGTTACACCGAAGACGAAAAAGTCAACATCGCAATGCGCTACCTGCTGCCCAAGCAGCTCAAGAACAATGGCCTCAAGGAAGAGGAATTGCTCATCACCGAGGCGGCCGTGCGCGACATCGTGCGTTACTACACGCGCGAAGCCGGGGTGCGCTCGCTCGAGCGCGAGCTCTCGAAAATCTGCCGCAAGGTGGTCAAGGGCTTGCTGCTCAAGAAGCTGACGCCGCAGGTCGTGGTCGGCCCCGATGATTTGCCCGAATACCTTGGCGTGCGCAAATACACCTATGGCCGCACCGAAGGGCAGAACCAGGTCGGTCAGGTCGTGGGACTGGCCTGGACCGAAGTGGGCGGCGATCTGCTGACCATAGAGGCGGCAACCATGCCGGGCAAGGGCAACATCATCCGCACCGGTTCGCTGGGCGACGTGATGAAGGAGTCGGTCGAAGCTGCGCGCACGGTGGTGCGCAGCCGTGCACGCAAGCTTGGTATTCCCGACGAGGCCTTCGAAAAGCGTGACGTGCACATTCACGTGCCCGATGGCGCCACGCCCAAGGACGGGCCAAGTGCAGGCATTGCCATGACCACGGCACTCGTCTCGGCGCTCACGGGCATTCCGGTGCGTGGCGATGTGGCCATGACGGGTGAAATCACCTTGCGCGGCGAAGTCACGGCCATTGGCGGGCTCAAGGAAAAGCTGCTCGCAGCTTTGCGCGGCGGCATCAAGACGGTGCTGATCCCCGAAGAAAACGTGAAGGACTTGCAGGAAATTCCTGACAACGTCAAGAGCGGGCTGGAGATCGTGCCGGTGCGCTGGATAGACAAGGTGCTCGAAATCGCCCTCGAGCGTAAGCCCTCGCCGCTGCCTGAAGAGGATGCTGCGGTGCTGGCACCGGCAGCAGCAGCCCCGGTGGCGCCCACGGCCGCGGATGCCCTGAAGCATTGAGGTGAGATCCCGTGAACAAAAAAGCCGCAGTCCAGCGGCTTTTTTGTTGCGCCGGCGTGGGGCGCTTCTGCCTTGCTGCGCTGGTGTGGCGGGTCGGGTTGTCTGTAAAAAATTGCAAATCGATTTCTATAAAATCCTTGCTGCCGTCACGCTGCTGCAATCCATGCATGGCTGAAGGTTGTTTTTCATAAGTGCGTAGGAACATCGATGAAGCTCGGAGATTTGCGTGTGGCTCCCAAGCTGTGGGGGTCGGTCATGGGGCTGCTGGTCATCATGCTGGCAGCCACTTTTTTTGCCCAGAACATGGCCAGTGCGGCCATTGACGAGGCATTGCAGGATCTGGAGCGCTACGACAGTGCGATCACCCAGACGACGCGCTGGCAGGGGCTCACGGAGGTAGTGCTGGAACGCTCCCTGGCTGCGTTGAGCATCTATGACCCTGAGGCCGAAAAACTTCTGCTGGACAGGAGCCTGGCGAATTCCGCCGCCATCAACGAATTGCAGAAAAAAGTCGCGGAAGGCTTGCGTTCGGAAGCGGAAAAGCAGGCTTTTGCCCAGGTTTCGAAAGAGCGTGCCGATGCCTTGGCGCTACTGAAAAAGGTGCGTGAACTCAAAGCCAGCGGCAATCGGGATGCGACCATAGACATGGTGCAGCAGCAATTCATGCCTGCGGCGCAGAAGTTGTTTGCGGCCATAGACAACTTCATCAAGGTGCAAAAAGAGCAGCGCGAGGCCGTCAAACGACGTGTCGAGGAAGCGCGCCACACGGCCATGCTCGTGGGTTTTGCTGTCGCAGCCCTGGTGCTGGTGCTCGCAGCCATTGCCTGCACGATGTTGGTGCGCTCGATCACGCAGCCCTTGCACCGTGCCGTCGAGGCGGCGCAGGCGATCGGCAAAGGCGACTTGAGCTTGACGCTGCAAACCCAGCGCCAGGACGAATTCGGCGACCTGCTGCGGGCGTTTTCGCGCATGGTCGAGCATTTGCGCGGCGTGGTGACCGAGGTGCGCACGGGGGTGGATTCGGTGGCGCTTGCGGCGAACGAGATCGCGCATGGCAACCAGGATTTGTCTGCGCGCACCGAACAGGCGGCCTCCAGCCTCGAAGAGACGGCTGCGAGCATGGAGCAGCTCACGGCCACGGTCATGCAGTCTGCGGATACGGCGCGCCAGGCCAACCAACTCGCGGCCCAGGCCGCGCAGGCAGCGCAGCGTGGCGGCGCGGTGGTAGGCCAGGTGGTGCAGAGCATGCAGCAGATCACCGATAGTTCGCGCAAGATCGCGGACATCATTGGTGTGATCGACGGTATCGCCTTCCAGACCAACATCCTCGCGCTCAACGCGGCCGTCGAAGCCGCCCGCGCAGGCGAGCAGGGCCGCGGCTTTGCCGTGGTGGCGAGCGAAGTACGCAGTCTGGCCGGGCGCTCTGCCGAGGCGGCCAAAGAGATCAAGGCGTTGATTGGCACTTCCGTCGAAAACGTCGAATCCGGCTCGCAGCAGGTCGCGCAGGCCGGGCAGGCGATGTCCGAAATCGTCGCGGGCGTGCAGCGCGTGAGCGATCTGATCGGTGAGATCACCGCTGCTGCCACCGAGCAGCGCGACGGGATTGCGCAGGTCAACCAGGCCGTGATGCAGCTCGACCAGATGACGCAGCAAAATGCCGCGCTGGTCGAACAATCCGCGGCCGCGGCAAGCGCCCTGCGCGAGCAGGCGCAGCACCTGGCGCAGGCTGTGGCCACGTTCAATGTGGGCAGTGTGGGCATGGCGAATCCACCAGCCGCATTGGCGCCCTCGCCACGCGCTGCCGGATCGCAGAATGCTCCTGAATTTAAAGCTAAAGGCGCAGTATCAACGGGCGCTAAAGCCGTTTTTGGTAATGTAAAGAAAGCTGCTGCGCCTGCATCCCAAGGCAGCGCCGCAGCGGGCCAAGCCAAGCCCAAACCCGCCAGCGCCCCCGCGCCGCGCCTGGGCACGTCTCCGGCAGCGCGCCAGGCGGCTGCGCCTGCGAATTCAGACGAGGGCGAGTGGGAGAGTTTCTGAGCGCGCCTTTCGTCACTGCAGCGCAGGCGCGGGGCTGGGTTCCGCGCAGGCCGTCAGCCGCGCTCCAAATAGTCGCTCAGGGTGCTCAGCCCTGCGCCCCTTCGATCACGAACTGCACGCGCCGCTCGCCGCGCCATTCGTTCACGTCGAGCCGGTAGGCCAGCAGCGCGCGTGCGGGCAGCGGTTCGGTGCGGCCGAACCAGATGGCATCGACCGGCTCGCCCTGGTGTCTGAGCTTGAGCGACAGGTGCTTTTCCTTGACCAGGCGCTGGCCCAGCACTTCGAGCTCTTCGCTGAACACGGGCGCGGCAAAGCCCTGGCCCCAGACTTCGCGCTGCAGTGCGTCGGCGAGTTCGGCGCGGCGGTATTCGGGCGCGAGCGGGCCGTCGGTTTCGAGCTGGCGCGTGAGCGTGGCTGGCGCGAGCCACTCCTGCGCCACCTGCGCGAGCGCCTGCTCGAACCGCTCGAAATGCTCCTCGGCGATGGTGCAGCCCGCGGCCATGGCGTGGCCGCCGAATCTGAGCAGCACGCCCGGATGGCGCTTGGCCACTAGGTCCAGCGCGTCGCGCAGGTGAAAGCCCGGGATGGAGCGGCCCGAGCCCTTGAGCTCATGCTCCTTGCCCGGCGCGGCGCTCGCGGCGAACACGAAGGTCGGGCGGTGCAGCTTGTCTTTGAGGCGTGAAGCGACGATGCCGACCACGCCCTCGTGAAAATCCGGGTCGAACACGCTCACCGCGGGCGGCGGCGCTTCGGTGGCATCGAACAGGTTTTCTGCGAGCGCGAAGGCCTGCGTGCGCATGTCGCCCTCGATTTCGCGGCGCTCGCGGTTGATGGCGTCCAGCGTCTGCGCGAGTTCGTCGGCGCGCGCCGGGTCGTCGGTCAGCAGGCATTCGATGCCCAGCGTCATGTCGGCCAGGCGCCCCGCGGCGTTGATGCGCGGCCCGAGCGCAAAGCCGAAGTCGAAGGTGTTGGCCACCTGCGCCTGCCGCCCCGCCGCGCGAAACAGCGCTGCCATGCCCGCGGGCATCTGGCCCGCGCGCACGCGCTTGAGGCCCTGCGCCACGAGGCGCCGGTTGTTCGCGTCGAGCCGCACCACGTCGGCCACGGTACCCAGCGCGACGAGCGGCAGCAGCGCGTCGAGCCGTGGCTGGCGCGCGGCGTCGAAACGCCCGCGCGCGCGCAACTCGCTGCGCAGCGCAAGCAGCACGTAAAACATCACGCCCACGCCCGCGAGCGCCTTGCTCTCGAAGCCGCAGCCGGGCTGGTTGGGGTTGACGATGGCGTCCGCGGGCGGCAGCGCCGGGCCGGGCAGGTGGTGGTCGGTGACGAGCACGGCCAGGCCCAGCGCCTTGGCGCGCGCCACGCCTTCGACGCTCGCGATGCCGTTGTCCACGGTGATGAGCACGTCGGCACCGCGCGCATGCACGCGCTCGGCAATCGGCGGCGTGAGGCCGTAGCCGTCGGTCACGCGGTCGGGCACGAGGTAATCGACGTGCCGCGCGCCCAAAAGGCGCAGGCCGCGCACGCCCACGGCGCAGGCGGTGGCGCCGTCGCAGTCGTAGTCGGCCACGATGCACAGGCGCCGGTCTTGCGCGATGGCGTCGGCCAGCAGTGTGGCCGCCTGCGTGATGCTGCGCAGGCCGTCCGGCGGCAGCAGGCGCGCCAGGCCGTCGTCGAGCTCGTCCTTGCTGTGCACGCCGCGCGCCGCGTACAGGCGCGCAAGCAGCGGATGCACGCCCGCCTGCTCCAGCGCCCAGACGGCACGCGGGGGGATTTCTCTGTTAATGATTTTCATAGCGTGTTGTGCAGGTCAGTGATCCGCAAAGGCCGAAAAACGCTCTGAAAGCGCTGCAGCCAATTGCGCCGTGCCGGGCCGAAGCTGAGGGCGCCATGCTCGCCACACAGCGTCAGCTGCACGGCCGCGCCGCGCTGCATTTGCGCGTGCAATGCGGCGAGCGGGCCGGCGTCGAGCTGCTGCCAGGCGGCGGCCCAGGCGTGCCAGTCTTCGCGCAGCGCGGGCGCGCGCAGGTCTTCGGCCACGGTCAGGGTGGTGGGGGCGGCGGCCGTGGCTGCGCGGGGCGTGTGCCAGTCTGCGGGCAGCGCGCCCGCGCCATGCACCCAAAAGGCGTTGACGGCGGGCAGGCCCTGCGCTTCGCGCGCGGCGTTGAAGGGGTGGGTGTAGAGCAGCATCTGCACTTCGCTGTGCAGGCGCTGCAGGCGGCGCGCGGCGTCGGAGCTCGCCAGCGGCGGCAGCCAGTGGCGCACGTCGCGCCCGATGATGCGCTCGAGGGCGGCGGTGGGCAGATCGGCAAACAGCGCGCCGTGCGCGAGCCAGCGCGTAGGCTGCTCGTAGTGCAGCGTGATGCCGTCTTCGGCAAACCAGGGCGCGAGGATGTCCAGCAGCGCACGCGAGGCCGCTTCGTCGAGCTGCAGCGCGGCGGGGTCGCCAAGCGTCACGTGGTCTGCGCCTATGTGCCACTGGCACGGCGTGACGAAGGCCCAGGCTTGGGTGCCGGACGCTAGCCCTTGCTGCACTTGCCGCCAAGCCGCCCACGGAATGCGCCCATCTGCGCTGGGCAGCCCGAGCGCCTGCGCCCAGGCGCGCTCGTACGGCATGGAAAGGCTTTGGGGCGTGCCCGCGAGCGCCGGGCCGGGCGCGAGGTGCTGCAGCAATGCGCGCAGCATGGGCAAGTCCAGCGTTGGCAGAACCTGCGTGCAACCTGGGGCCGGGCTGAGCGCGTAGGGGATGAGCAGATGCGAGGCGGCAGGCATGGGGCGTTATTGTGCGGGACGGGATGCCACAATCCGCCCTCACCATGAACATTCCCTACGAGCTGGCCCTGGGCTGGCGCTACACGCGCGCGGGGCGCGCGACGCGGCGCAACGGCTTCATTTCCTTCATTTCGGGCGTTTCCATGCTGGGCATTGCGCTCGGCGTGGCGGCGCTCATCATCGTGCTGAGCGTGATGAACGGCTTTCAGCGCGACGTGCGCGACCGCATGCTCAGCGTGGTGCCGCACATCGAGATTTTTGCCCCCGGCGGCAACGCCATGCCCGATCCGGCGCGCACCATGGCCGAGGCGCGGCGCAACCCGCAAGTCTTGGGTGCTGCGCCTTTCGTAGCATCTCAGGCACTGCTGGCGCGCGGTGAGGACATGAAAGGCGTGATGGTGCGCGGCATAGACCCGGCGCTGGAGCCACAGGTGACGGACCTGGCGCAGACGCTGCGCGGCAGCGCGCTCACGCAGCTCGTGCCCGGGCAGTTCCGCGTGCTGCTGGGGCACGAGCTGGCGCGCGCGCTCGGTGTGGAAGTGGGCGACGTGGTGACGCTGGTCGCGCCCGCCGGCCAGGTGACGCCTGCGGGCGTGGTGCCGCGCTACAAGCAGCTCACGGTGGCGGGCACGTTTTCTTCGGGGCATTACGAATACGATTCGGCGCTGGTGTTTCTGCATCTCGACGATGCCGAGCGCATTTTCCGGCTCGAAGGCCCGACGGGCGTGCGCCTCAAGCTACAAGATTTGCATCGCGCGCCCGAAGTGGCGCAGGAGCTCGCGCAAACGCTCAGCGGCAATTTGCTGATCCGCGACTGGACGCAGCAAAACCGCACCTGGTTCGCCGCCGTGCAGATGGAAAAGCGCATGATGTTCATCATCCTCACGCTGATCGTGGCCGTGGCGGCGTTCAACCTCGTGAGCACGCTGGTCATGGCCGTGACCGACAAGCGCGCCGACATCGCCATCCTGCGCACGCTGGGCGCGAGCCCGCGCAGCATCATGGGCGTGTTCATGGTGCAGGGGGCGCTGGTGGGGGTGATAGGCACGTTCAGCGGCCTGGTGCTGGGGCTGGCCGTGGCGCTGAACATCGACGTCATCGTGCCCGCGCTCGAGCGGCTGTTCCACGCGCGCTTTCTGCCGCAGGACATCTACCTCATCAGCAAGATGCCGAGCGACCCGCAAAGCGGCGACATCGTGCCCATCGTGCTCATTTCCCTCGTGCTGGCCTTCGTCGCCACGCTGTACCCGAGCTGGCGCGCGAGCCGCATGAACCCGGCCGAGGCGCTGCGCTATGAGTAAACCGGATGCACTTTCGTTTGCGGCGCCCGTGCCCGGCCAGCTGGTGCTGCAGGCCACGGGGCTGGCCAAGCGCTTTACCGAGGGGCCGCTCGACGTGCGCGTGCTGCAGGGCGTCGATTTGCAGGTGCGCGCGGGCGAGACGCTGGCCATCGTCGGCGCCTCGGGCTCGGGCAAGAGCACGCTGCTGCACCTGCTCGGCGGGCTCGACGCGCCCACGGCCGGGCGCGTCGAGCTGCTCGGGCACGATCTGGCCGCGCTCACGCCCGAGCGCCAGGGGCAGCTGCGCAACCGCTACCTGGGCTTCATCTACCAGTTCCACCACCTGCTGCCCGAATTCAGCGCGCTCGAAAACGTCGCCATGCCGCTGCGCATCCGGCGCCTGCCCGTGGCGGCGAGCCAGCAGCAGGCGGCGCAGATGCTGGCCGCCGTGGGCTTGCAAGAGCGCCTGCGGCACCGGCCCGCGGAGCTGTCGGGCGGCGAGCGCCAGCGCGTGGCCATCGCGCGCGCGCTGGTCACGCGCCCGGCCTGCGTGCTGGCCGACGAGCCCACGGGCAACCTGGACCGCGCCACGGCGCACACCGTGTTCGAGCTCATGCTGCACCTGGCGCGCGAACAGGGCACGGCCTTCGTCGTGGTCACGCACGACGAAAGCCTCGCGGCGCGCTGCGGGCGCGTGCTGCGGCTGGAGGCGGGGCGGTTACAAGATTGAGTGCGCGGCCTCGTCCCCGCCATGGCTGTGCGGCGGCGGGGCGAAGGGGGGGCGCTCGTTGAAGTAGCCGGTGTAGAGCTGGCACGCGATGCCGTGCGCCACGCGCTGGGCCTGCTCGGCCAGGGCGGGGGGGAGGCGGCGTTCGGTGTGCTGCTGCCACAGCCGCGTCCAGGCCGCGAAGTGCGCGGGCGTGAGGCCGGGCAGGGCCATGTGTTTTCGGAACACGTCGCCGCGAAAGCTTTTGCTGCCGAGCAGCACCGTGCTCCAGAAGTCCACCATGCGTGCGAGGTGCGTGTCCCAGCGGTCTTTCAATACCTTCTCGAAAACCGGCCCGAGCAGCGGGTCCTGGCGCGCCTCGGCGTAAAAGCCGTGCACCAGGCTGCGGATGTCGGCGGCTTGCGTGGGGGGTGTGGGTGGCGTGGCGATCGCGGACATGGTGGATGTTTTTTGCATCTCAATGGCAGGCGCAGCCCGGCGCGGCAGGGGCTTCGAACTGCGGGAACAGCACGTTGTTTTCGAGGTGGATGTGCGCCACCAGGTCTTCGCCGAGCTGGGCGATGCCCGCATACAGCGCGCGCCAGGTGTTGCAGGCGTCGGCGGGCGGCGTGGCGTCGTTGGTAAGTGCGGCGAGCTTTTGCAGCGCCGCGCCGTGCTCCACGTGCTCGCTGCGCATCATGCTGATGGGCTGGCCGACGAACGGGGCGCCGCCAGCGCGCAGCATGGGGAAAAGAATTTGCTCTTCTTTTTGCATGTGTGAGAGCAATTCTGCCTCCATGGCTTCGAGCAGGTCGGCCAGGCCCGCGGGCACCTGCGGGTGCGCGCGGTGCACGGCCTCCACACGGCGCGCCATGCGGATCAGCTCGGGCAGCTGCGCGCGGTGCACTTCGTGGTAGCGCGTGAGGATGTGGTCTATGAGCGCGCCGGGCGCCGTCGCTTCGGGCAGCGCGTTGCTGCGCTGCAGCGGGGCGATTTCGGCCAGCACGGCCTCGGCGTCCAGCCCTTTGCCCGCGGCGGCGCTGCGCAGGCTTTGCTGGCCGCCGCAGCAAAAATCGAGCTTGAGGCGGCGAAAGATCGCGGTTGCGCCGGGCCACTGCACGGCGATCTGGCCGATCGGCAGATCAGCACTGAGGGCGGGGACGTTTGCGGTGGCGGCGCTGGAGACGGAGGCTGGCATGGGTGAACTCCTAAAGATATATTCGACGTGAATATTTTATGCCATAAAATTCATTCCACATTCATCTTTTGCGTGAAGCACGTCAAATTCCCATGCGCCTGACCCAGTGGACCGACTACAGCCTGCGTGTGCTCATGTATTGCGCCATCCATGCCGAGCGCGCGCAGCCCGTGACCATTACCGAGATCGCCGAGGTGCATGGCATTTCGCGCAGCCACCTCATGAAGATCGTGCAGGAGCTGTCGGCGCGCGGGCTGCTCGACACCACGCGCGGGCGCGGCGGCGGGGTGCGGTTGCTGCAGCCGGCGCAGGCGATCACGGTCGGCGCCGTGGTGCGTGCCACCGAGACGGACTTTGCGCTGGTGGAATGCTTCGACGCAGAGCGCAACCAGTGCCGGCTGCGCGGGCGCTGCCGCCTGCAAGGCGTGCTCGAGCAGGCGCTTGCCGCCTATCTGGCCGTGCTCGACGGCGTGACGCTGGCCGATCTGGTGGCCGAGCCGCAAGTCTGGCAGGGCCTGCAGGCCGTGCCTATGCGGTCCGCGGACGGGGCGGGCGCGGCAGGGGCGGATGCGGAATTTCCCCTCCCCGAAAATTAGACATTGAATTGGCGTATAGCGCTTGATGGACGAGCGCTAGCAGCTATCGAAAAAGAAGTAATTCAAGGCCGTACGACTTCCAGCAGCCTGTCCAGCCCGCCCTCGTCGATGGCCACATGGGCCTGCGTGCGTACCACGGGCTTGGCGTGGTAGGCCACGGCCAGGCCCGCGGCGGCCATCATGGGCAGATCGTTGGCGCCGTCGCCCACGGCGATGGCCTGCGCGCCCGCGCAGCCCAGTTGCGCGCAGGTGGCCAGCAGAGTGTCGCGCTTCATCGCGCCATCGACGATGTCGCCCCAGGGCTGATCGACCATGCGCCCGGTAAGCTGGCCGTCTGCGAGCTCCAGCACGTTGGCGCGCGCAAAGTCGATGCCCAGGCGTGCGGCCACGCGCTCGGCGAAAAAGGTGAAACCGCCCGACACCAGCAGCGTTTTGAGTCCCGCGGCCCGGGCAGCGGCGATGAGCTCCTGCGCGCCCGGGTTCAGGCGCAGGCGCTCGGCGTAGATGCGTTCCATGTCGGCCACGCGCACGCCGCGCAGCAGGGCCACGCGCCGGCGCAGGCTCTCTTTGAAGTCGGCAATCTCGCCGCGCATGGCTGCTTCGGTGATGGCCGCGACTTCCGCCTTGCGGCCCACGGCGTCGGCGATCTCGTCCACGCACTCGATGTTGATCAGCGTGGAATCCATGTCAAAGGCAATGAGCCTGTAGTCCGCCAGACGCAGAGGCGGCTGGATGCCGCGCACGGTGAGGCCGGGGGTGAATTCGGTGGATGGGGGCATGGGCGGCGGTGAACCCAGATTGTCCATGAGGCGGTGCTGCGCACCTACGCGGGCGCTGGCGGACGTCTGCCGGTCATTTGGGCCGCGGCCTCGGCGTCCATGGCTGCGGCCATGGATTTCTCACCCGCGACCAAACTGCCACGCCAGCCGCCTCGCCATCATCCCGCGTCCTCATGAACAACCTGGGTTGAGTGCAAAGCCGCGCATCTTACCTACGCGGCCTTGGCGTGCAGGGGATACAGGTACTGCGGCAGGTGTTCGCTGGCGGGCCGTGCACCGCGGCAAAAGCCAGCCACGCGCGCCGCGACTTCGTGCTTGCGCTTGTCCAGCGTGAGCACGTGGTAGCAGTCATCGACGAAGCAGATTTCTACTTGGTGCGCGCCGATTTCGTCGCGCACGAGGTAGGCGTTGCGGATGCTGGCCATGTCGTCTTCGGTGGAGTGCACGATCAGCGTGGGCTGCTGCACCTGCGGCAGGCAGCGGCGCGCGGCGCGGATCAGGCGCCGGCTTTGCCAGATCACGGTGGCGGGGGTTTTGAAGTGGCCTACCTTGTCGGCGGTCTGGCTGTCGCGCTTTTGCAGGACGGCCGTGACCATGGCGCGCACGCGCTCGTCCTTGATGCCGTAGGGCGGCGGCTCTTGCCAGGCAAACACGTAGCGCAATGGGCTGTAGAGGATGAGCGGCAAAAACAGCGTCTGGCGCAGCTTGGGCATGTTCCAGCCGTCGTAGAAAAACGTGGGCGAGAGCAGCGCAAGGCCCGCCACGCGTGTGCGCTGGCGGCTCGCGAGCACCAGGCACAGCAGCGCGCCCATCGAGAGGCCCGCCACATACACCTGCGCATGGCGCTGCGCGAGCGCCTCGAAGCAGCGCTCCACGCTGTCGTACCAATCTTCCCAGCGGCTCGCCTTGAGCGCGGCCACGCTGTCGCAGTGCCCGGCCAGTTGCGGGCAGGCCACCGACAAGCCCTGGCGCGCGAGCTGGCGGCCAAAGTCGCGCATTTCGGCCGGCGTGCCGGTCAGCCCGTGCACCAGCAGCACAGCGCTGCTGCCGCGTGGCAAATAAAAGCCGTTGGGCCCGAGCAGGGTATCGAGTGCGGCGTCGGTCATGGGGGTCTCCTCAGCAAATCAGCCCGATAGTCCCCATGGTCATTGCGCGCCGCAGCGCTGCAGCAGTTGCTCGAACAGCGCCAGGCCCAGGTCGATTTCTGCGCGCGTGATGGTGAGGCTGGGCGCGAGGGTGAACACGTTTTTGGAGTAGCCGCCGATGTCCAGCACCAGCCCGTAGGTTTTGCCGTCGAGCGACAGGTCGCCCTTGAGCCCCTCGTTGAAGATGCGGTCGGCAAGCTGGCGGTTGGGCGTGTAGCCGTCGGCCGTGCACATTTCCATGCGCAGCGCCATGCCCATGCCGCTGACGTCGCCGATCATCTTCCAGCGGGTTTTGAGCTCCTGCAGCTTTTGCAGGAAGTAGGCGCCCTTGGCGCGCAGCTCGGGTTCGAGCTCTTTTTCCTGCGTCATGCGCAGCACCTCGAGCGCCGTGGCCGTGCCCAGCGGGTTCGATGAAAAGGTCGAGTGCGTGGAGCCGGGCGGGAAGACCTGCGGGTTGATGAACTCTTCGCGCGCCCAGATGCCCGAGATCGGGTTGAGCCCGTTGGTGATCGCCTTGCCGAAAATGAACACGTCGGGCACGATGCCGAAGTTCTCCCACGACCAGAGCTTGCCCGTGCGGTACACGCCCATCTGGATTTCATCGACCACGAGCAGGATGTTGCGCTCCTTGAGCGTTTTGGCGAGCTTTGGAAAGTAGCCCGCGGGCGGGATCACGTAGCCGCCCGTGCCCTGGATGGTTTCGACGTAGAACGCGCCGTATTCGGCCTGCTTGGCCTTGTCGTCCCAGACGCCGTTGTATTCGGTCTCGAACAGCTTTTCGAACTCGTTGTGGCAATACATGCCGCAGCTTTCCTGTTTCATGCCGTAGGGGCAGCGAAAGCAGTACGGGAAGGGGATGAACTGCGCGCGGTCGGAGAAATGCCCGAAGCGGCGGCGGTAGCGGTAGCTCGAGGTGATGGCCGAGGCGCCCAGCGTGCGGCCGTGGTAGCCGCCCATGAAGGCGAACATCAAATTCTTGCCGGTGGCGTTGCGCACGATCTTGAGCGAATCCTCCACCGCCTGCGCGCCGCCCACGTTGAAGTGCACGCGGCCTTTGACGCCGTATTTTTGCTCCACGTATTGGCAGATCGTCTCGGCGAGCTCGACCTTTTCGGCGTGCAGGTACTGGCAGGCCAGCTGCGGCAGCGTGTCGATCTGGCGCTTGAGCACTTCGTTCAGGCGCGGGTTGCGGTAGCCGAAGTTCACGGCCGAATACCACATCTGCAGGTCGAGGTAGGGTGTGTTTTGCTCGTCGTAGAGGTACGAGCCTTCGCACGATGTGAACACCTTGGGCGGGTCGGCGTAGTGCACGGTGTCGCCCCAGGAACAATAAATGGCGTCTTTTTCGAGCAGGGTCAGGGGCTTTTCGGTCATCGGAGCGGGGTTTTTCATACGGAATGTGCTATCAAAAATGAAGGTCAGGGCGTGGCTGGGAGGCGGACGCAGCCGCGGAGCCGTGAAGACGTCACGCCGCCACGGGCAAGGGCTGGGCCTGCGGCCAGCCGCGCACCACGCGCAGCACGTCGGCAAAGGTCTCGAACGGGGTGTGCGCGATCTGCTGCGCGCGGCAGTGTTCGATCAGCGAACCCTTGGCAAAGACGATGTCGGCGCGCGCCGCCAGGCAGGCGTCGGACTTGCCGTCGCCCACGAGCACGATGGGCCCGCCGTGCTGCGCCGCAAGGTCTTGTGCCACGGCGCACTTGCACACGCCATTGCCGGCCTGGCAGCTGCTCTGGCGCAGCGGAAAGTGCAGCTCCAGCCGGTCGGGCAGGATGTGTTCGAGGTGGTTCGCGTACACGGGCAGCTCGGAGATGCCGTGGCGGCCCAGGCAGGCGTGGATGGCCTGGTCGAGCCCGTCGCTCACGATGGCCAGCGCCGCGAAACTGCGCACGTGCTCGCTGAACGCGCGAAAGTGCGGGTCTATGCGCATGCCGCGGTAAAACGCCGCGAGTGTGTGGGCGTCGGCGCGCACCAGGCGGATCTGGCCCTGCATGCACTCCACGGCGCTGATGCGGTCTTGCAGCCAGGCGTCTTCCAGCTCCTGCCAGGCTGGGTCTGCGTGCTGCGCGAGCAATTGGTCTACCGTGTCCTGCGTGGACACGGTGCCGTCGAAGTCGATCACGAAAATCATTCGCTCTCCTGTACGTTGATGGCGCCAGCGTAAAAAGGCCGCGCCTTCATTTGCCTGACGGCGCCAGAGCCCTGTGGCTGCGTACTGGATTGCCTTGGCGCGCCTGCGCGCGCTGCCCACAATGGCGGGGTTTTGCAACGGGAAATGTGGGCGCGCATGCAGGTCTTTTTGTTGTGGGTGGCGAACACCGTGCTCGACGCGGGCGGGCAGCTCGCCTTCAAGCGGGCGGCCATAGAGCCCGGCGCGGCCGACGGCTGGGCGCGCTGGCGGCACATGCTCGCGCGGCCCTGGATCTGGCTGGGCGTGGCCTGCTTCGCGGGCGAGTTTTTGGTGTGGCTCGCGTTTCTGTCGGTGGTGCCGCTCGCGCAGGGGGTGCTTTTGGGCATGGTCAGCATCGTGGTCGTGATGCTGGGCGGGCGCTGGCTGTTTCACGAGCACTTCACGCGCTTGCGCCTGCTGGGCATAGGGCTGATCGCGGCCGGTGTGGCCGTGGTGGGGCTGGGCTGATGTCGCTCAAGCGCTTTTACCTGCTGGGCTTTGTGGCGCTGATCGCGTTCGACACCTTTTCACAGGTGTGCTTCAAGCTCACGGCGCTGCACGCGGCGCCGTTTGCGCCCGATGCGGCCTGGGTGCTGCGCGTGCTGCTGCAGCCCTGGGTGTACGGAGCCATCGTGGGCTACCTGGGCGCCTTCGTCACCTGGATGACGCTGCTGCGCCACGCGCCCATAGGCCCGGCGTTCGCCGCCTCGCACCTCGAAGTCATCGGCGTGATGATCCTCTCGGTGCCGGTGTTTGGCGAGGCGCTCAGCGCGCTGCAGCTGCTCGGTGCGGGGCTGATCATCGCGGGCGTGGTGTGCCTCGCGCTCGGGGAGAGCACGCATGCGCCGGCCCGGCCTTGAGCCTGGTTTTTTGCCGCGCGAGGTGCCGCCCACGGCCGGGCTGCCTGTGCGTGTTTCAGAGCTTTTTGGGCCCTTAGCGCCTGATCTACCTGCGCTGGCAGCTCAGTTTTTAGGAGTTGAAGAAGTCGGCATCAGCGCCTCTGGCAGTGCGGCGCTGGTGCTCATCCTGCAGACCTTGCGCCGCTTGCGCGCGCGCCGGCAGGTCATCGTGCCGGCCTACACCTGCCCGCTCGTGGTGCTGGCGGTGGTGCAGTGCGGCCTGCAGCCGGTGGTGTGCGACGTGGCGCCGGGCAGCTTCGAGCTCGACCCGGATCACCTGGCGGCCCTCAGCGGCCCCGACACGCTGGCCGTGCTGCCCACGCACCTGGGCGGGCGTGTGGCGCGGCTCTATCCGGTGCTGGCCGTGGCGCGCGCGGCGGGCGCTTTCGTCGTCGAAGACGCGGCGCAGGCCTTCGGGGCGCGCGTGCAGGCGCAGGCGCATGCTCAGGCGCTTGTGGCGGCGCCCGCAGGCACGCAAAGCGTCGGGCTGGCCGGCGATGCGGGCTTTTTCAGCTTTGCCGCGGGCAAGGGTTTGAGTTTGTACGAGGGCGGTGCCTGGCTTGCACGCGATGCCGCGCTGCGCGCCGAGATTGCCGCCACCGCGCGCCAGTTGCAGACGCCGGCCTGGGGTTTCGAGGCCTGGCGCAGCCTGCAGCTGCTGGGGCTGGCGCTGTGCTACCGGCCGCGCATGTTGCCCTACGTCTATGGCCTGCCCCTGCGCCGCGCCGTGCGCCGCGGGCAGCTCGCGCAGGCCGTGGGCGACGTGTTCGACTTGCCGATTCCGCTGCACCCCGTGGGCGCGTGGCGGCGCGCGGTGGGCGCGCGGGCGCTGCGTCGGCTGCCGGCATTCCAGGCGGCTTTGGCTCAGCAGGCGCAGCGGCGCTTGCCACAGCTCGCGCGCCTGCCGGGCGTGACGGTGCTCGGGTATGCGCCGGCCGACGCTGCGGAGGGCGGCACGGCAGGGGACGGTGCCTACCAAGGCCTCTGGCCGTTTTTCATGCTGCTTTTGCCCACGCCCGCGCAGCGCGACGCGGCGCTCGCGGCGCTGTGGCCGCGCGGGCTCGGCGTGACGCGCCTGTTCATCCACGCGCTGCCTGACTATGCCTACCTGCGCCCCTGGCTGCCTGTGCAGAATTGCCCTCACGCGCGCGACCTGGCCGCGCGCATGCTGACCATCAGCAACAGCCCCTGGCTCGACGACGCAGGCTTTGCACGCATCGTCGCTGAGCTCGAGCGCTGTCTGCGCTGATGCGCCGATTGCCACTCAGTGCCACTATCCGCACTTGCACCACGAAGACGAGAAGCACCATGAGAATCCTGCTGGTCGAAGACGATGCCATGCTGGCCGACGGCCTGCGCGAGGTGTTCCACCGCGCGGGCTACGCGCTGGACCACCTCACGGCGGCCGAGCAGGCCTTGCTCGCGCTGCGCTTGACGCCGTTCGACCTGGTGGTGGCCGACATCGGCCTGCCGGGCATGGACGGGCTCGAGATGGTGCGCCGCCTGCGCGCCACGGGCAGCAAGGTGCCGGTGCTCATGCTGACCGCGCGCGACGCTCTTGAAGACCGCGTCAAGGGGCTCAACCTGGGCGCCGACGACTACCTGGTCAAACCCTTTGCCATGCCCGAGCTGATCGCACGCGCGCAGGCGCTGATCCGCCGCAGCCAGGCCAATGCGCAATCGGCCCTGCGCCTGGGCGCGCTGGTGCTCGACACCGCCACGCACGAGGCCACGCTCGCCGATGCGCCGCTGCACCTCACGGGGCGCGAATGGGCGGTGCTCGAGACGCTGCTGCTGGCCGCGCCGCGCGTGGTGAGCAAAAACAAGCTCGCCGAGAGCCTGAGCGAGTGGGACAAGGAAATCACCAGCAACGCGGTGGAAATCTACGTGAGCCGCCTGCGCGCCAAGCTCGACGGCAGCGGCGTGCTGCTGCGCACCGTGCGCGGCATAGGCTACCGCCTGGAAATCGAATAAGATGCAACCGAAAAAGCGTGAAACACTGCGCAGCCGGCTCACGCGCTCGGCGCTGGTGCCGGCGCTCGTGCTGGTGGCCATCAGCGCGGTGTTCGACTATTACAACGCGCTCGATCTGGCGCAGCAGGCGCAGGACAACGTGCTCTACAAGACCGCGATCGCGCTGGCCACGCGCATGACGCCCGACGAAGCGTACGAAAGCCGCGAGGACCTGATCAAGCACATCGACCCCGAGGCCGAAGCCCTGCTCAAGGCCGACCCTGAAGACGAAGTGCACTTTCTCGTCGTCGATGCGCAGGGCCGTTTGCTCGTGGGCGACCCGGCGCTGCTGCCGCTGCTGGCGCAGCGCGCACCACCCGACCTCGACGACCCCGACCCGGACTTCGACGATGCCGTGGTGGCGGGGCAGGAAGTGCGGCTGATCGACCTGCGCCACCGCGCCAAGGGCTTCGAAAACCGTGTGATCGTGACCGAAACCAACCACAAGCGCAGCGCCAATACGTTGAGCATTCTGTTCGACACGCTGTGGCCCAACGTGCTGCTGCTCGTGGTCATGACCTGGCTCATGCGCCGCGGCATCACCCGGGCGCTGCAGCCGCTGGGTACGCTGAGCGCGGCCATCGACCGGCGCGAGATGGCCGACCTGACCCCCGTGCCGCAAGACGGCGTGCCGGCCGACATCCTGCCCTTGGTCACGGCGATCAACCGCATGCTCGAGCGCCTCGAGCGCGCCGTGGCCGAGCAGCAGGTGTTCCTCTCGGGTGCGGCGCACCAGCTGCGCACGCCGCTCGCGGGAATCCAGGCGCAGCTCGAGCTCGCCGCGATGGACGCGGGCCCCGCGGTGCGCGAGCGGCTCGAGCGCATCCACGCGGCGATCGACGACCTTGCGCATTGCACGCAGCAGATGCTCACGCTCGCACGTTCGTCCGAGCAGGCGAGCACGGTGCACGACTTTCACCCCGTGGACCTGGGCGAGCTGCTCGAAGACGCGGCCTCGAACTGGCTCGACCACGCGCTGCGCCATGGCGTCGAGTTGGGCTTTGACCTCGCGCCCGCCAAGTGCCAGGGCTCACCCTGGATGCTGCAGGAGCTGCTGGGCAACCTGATCGACAACGCCATCAAATACAGCCCCGCAGGCGGGCGCGTCACGGTGCGCTGCGGCACCGACACCGCGAGCGGCGCAGCCTTTTTGGAGGTCGAGGACGAGGGGCCGGGCATTCCGCCCGAAGAGCGCACGCGCGTGGGCGAGCCGTACTTTCGCGGCCGCGGCGTGCAGGCCGCCGGCTCGGGCCTGGGCCTCGCGATCGTGCGTGAAGTCGCCAAGCGCCATCATGCGCACTTGCAGTTGCTCGACACCGCAAGCGGCCGCGGCATTCGCGTGCGGGTGGAGTTTGCGCGCTTGGGTTAGCGGTTTGCCTGATCCGTGTGCCCGCTTTGGCGCGGAAACACCACGGTGAAGCGCGTCCCCTGCCCGTAGGGGTCGGCACCTACGTGGATGCGTGCCTCGTGGAAGGTGGCAACGCGCTGCACAATGGTCAAGCCCAGCCCTGCACCGCCGGGCGGGCTTGCGGCCGGGCGGTAAAACGGCTCGAAAATGCGCGTGCGCTCTTCGGGCGGGATGCCCGGCCCCTGGTTGGAAACCATCAAGTGAACCGCGTGCGCGTCGGCGCTGAGCGCGACATCCACCCTGGCGCCCGCGGGCGAATAGCGGATCGCGTTGTCCACCAGATTGCGCACCAGGATCGTCAAGCCCAGGGCGATGCCATACACCGGCATTTCGCCCTCGCCATCCACGCCCAGCTCCACATTTTTGGCCACCGCCAAAGGGGCCAGTTCGGCCACCACGTCTGTGGCGACGGTGCGCAGATCGACCTGCGCGCGCAGCGCGCCGGTGGCCTCGGGGTCGAGGCGCGTCAGCGTGAGCAACTGCGACACCACGCGCGTGGCGCGGTCCACTCCCTGCAAGAGCTGCTGCAAGGCGTGCTCGCGCGGTGCGCCCTCGTCGGCGCGCAAGGCCAGCTGGGCCTGCGTTTTCAGCACCGCCAGCGGCGTGCGCAACTCGTGCGCGGCGTGCGCGGTGAAGCGCCGCTCGCGTGCCATGGCGGCCTGCAGGGCTTCGAGCAGTTGGTTGAGCGCGCCGACGACGCCGTGGATTTCCTGCGGCACCTGGGTCAGTGGTATGGGGGTGAGCTGCGCAGGTGTGCGCTGCACGATTTCGCGCTCGGTCTGCGCAAGCGGTGCGAGGCCGCGCCGTATGCCCATCCAGACCAGCACCGCGAGCACGGGCAGCGCCAGGGCTAGCGGCCCCACGAGCTCGCCCAGCACATGCCGCACCAGGGCGACGCGCCCGGCCATGGGTTCGGCCACATACACCGTGATGAGCCCCGAAGGGTGCGCCTGCTGCAACACGCGCCAGGGTGTGCCCTGCAGCGTGACGCTGGCGAAGCCGGGGGCATTGCTGAAGCGCTCCTGCGGCGCCGCGGAAGAGCGCACTAGCAGGCGCCCGCGGTACCACAGCTGAAAAGCGGCCTCTCCGTCGTACAGGCGCACCAGGCGCTCGCTGAAAACTCCTTGCAGCACCTTTTCCGGCGGCTCTTCTTCGTCGCTGAGCTCGTGGTAGGCCAGCCCCGTGATCACGCCCGCGATCTTGCTCAGGCGGTCGTCGTAGAGGTCTTCGATCTCGGCGCGGGCGTTCCAGAACACGATGCCGATCAGCAGCAGCCATGCAAGCAAAAACACGCCCAGCATGGCGAGCGTGAGGCGGCGTCTAATCGAAATCATGGGGTTGGCCGGGGAACTTGCAGTGGAATCATGTAACCCACGCCGCGCACCGTGACGATGTATTCGCGCCGCAGCTTGCGGCGCAGGTGGTGCACGTGGACTTCGATGGTATTGCTGTCGATGTCGCTTTGCCAGCCGTAAAGGCCTTTTTCCATGCGCTCGCGCGACAGCACCTTGCCCATGTTTTGCAGCAGCAGATGCAGCAAGGAAAATTCCTTGCTCGACAGATCGACCGGCTCGCCGGCCAGATGCACCGTCCAGGCCACCGGATTGAGCACCAGATCGCCATACTGGATCACGTTGTCCGAGCGCCCGCTTGCGCGCCGCAGCAGGGCGCGCAGGCGCGCGGCCAGCTCTTCGAGGTCGAAGGGCTTGGTCAGGTAGTCGTCGCCACCCGCGTCCAGCCCCGCGACGCGGTCGGCCACGGCGTCGCGCGCCGTCAGGATCAACACGGGCGCCGTCATGCCGATGCTGCGCGCGTAGCGCAGCACGTCGATGCCGCTGATGGCCGGCAGCCCGAGGTCGAGCACCACCAGGTCGAAGCGCTCCTTGCGCAGCGCGGCCTGGGCCGCCGCGCCGTCACGCACCCAATCGACCGCGTAGCCCTCCTGCTGCAGCCCGGTCTGCACGGCCGCGCCCAGCATGGCGTCGTCTTCGACGAGCAGCAAACGCATGGCTTCAGTTTGCGCTGGTGCCTGCTTTTTGCGCCAAGTCTGCCAAGGCTGCCTTGACTTCCTTGCGGCGCCCTTCGTCGGCCAGTGCGCGGTCGGGGCGCGGCGGCGCGCCGAGCGCCTTTTCGAGCGCGGCCTTGGCTTCGGGGTAGGACTTTTTCTTCATCAAGAACAGGCCGTAGAAATAATTCGCGTCGATGCCGTTCGGGTCGATCGCGAGGGCTTTCTTCAGGTATTGCTCGGCTTTTTCATCGTCGCCAAAACCGAGCGGCCAGCCGGGCACCTGGAAGTACAGGCTGCCCAGCGAGGTCGGAATCGATCCGCCGAAGCCGCTCGGGTCGAGCACCTCGGCTTCGAGCAGGCGGTCGCGCGCTTCCTTGGCCAGGCCGATGGCGCGCAGCTGGCTCAAGCCCTGCAAGGATCCCGCGTAGGTGGCCAGGCAGATGGCCTCCCAGGTGAGCACGTCGGCGCGGTCTGGAAAGCGTTTTGCGGCTTCACGCGCCTGCTCGGCCAGCGCTTCGAGCGCCTTGACGCGCTCCTTGCCCTGGCGCTGGTAGTTGGCCACGGCCCATTGCTGCTGCAGGGTTCGCACGGCCTGCTCGGGCGTCGTGGCGGCTGCTACCGCCGCCGCTGTCGGGCTGGCTGTGGAGTTCTCGGCGTGGCCCGCAGTGGAAAGCCCCAGACACAGGGCTACCACGAGCGATGCCCCGATGGCGTGGCGTTTGGATGGCATGTTTTGCTCCTTTGCAATGGGTTACGACGTTTGCTGCTCTGCCTGCGTTTGCTGCGTGGGGTGCGGTTTGGCAAAACGCCGCACCACCTCGGCCTGCTTGCGCATGGCCCTGTCCACCAGCGCGGGCCACAGCGCATTGAGGCGCACGAACCAGGATTCGGGCCAGCCGAGCACCGCCTCGCGGGCGTCGCGGCGCATCGCGGCGAGGATTTGCTCGGCCACGGCCTCGGGCGTATCGACCGCCATCCTGGTGGCCTTGGCCATCTCGTAAACCTCGGGCGGGTTGAGCGCCGTGCGCACCGCGCGTGGGGCCACGTAAGTCACGCTGACGCCGCTGTCGGCAAGCTCGCGCCGCAGACCTTCGCTGAAGCCGCGCAGCGCAAACTTGCTCGCCGCATACACGGTGTAGCCCGGCAGCGCGAGCGCCCCCAGCACCGAGCCGCAAAAAACCAGCTGGCCGTCGCCGCGTGCCGTCATCTGCGGCAGCACGGCCTGCGCGAGCCACATCGCCGAGACGCAATTGGTGCGCAGCATCTGCTCCATGGCGTCGGGGTCTTCGTCGCTGAAGCAGCGAAAACTCCCCTGGCCCGCGAGGTGCACCAGCACATCGACGCCGCTGAGCGACGCCTTGGCCTGTTCGACCGCGGCGCGGCAGCCGGCCGCCGTGGCGAGGTCGGCCACCACGATGCTCGCCCCCGGCAGGCTGGATGCGAGCTGCGCCAGGGCCTCGTGCCGCCGCCCGACCAGCGCCAGGCGCGCGCCCGCTGCCGCGAGGCGCTGCGCGAGCGCCGAGCCTATGCCGCCGCTCGCGCCCGTGAGCAATATCCGTCTGTTGCGCAGTTCCATGGGGCCTCCTCAAAAAAAAGCACGACTTAGGCAAATCGGGGTGAGGCAAGGCGCTCGCCCCATGGCAAAACACTCTGCAGCATCCTTGTTTGCGTAAGTCCAGAAAGGTTTTCATGCCTGCGGCGTCTGCAGCACGCTGCGAAACACGTCGCCATACAAACCGTACATCTGCCGCGCGCACCACAGCACCGCGCTTTGGTCGCCTGGATCGTCGAGGCGATCCATCAGGTGCTCGAAGTAGCCGATGTGGCTCTGGTCCAGCTCGCCGTGGCTCGTAAGGTACGAAAACGCCGCGTCGGGCAGCTGCAGGGCCGATTGGATGGCCCGTGCAGCGCGCGTGGCGAGGTTGACGCTCGTGCCTTCGAGCACCAGCACCATGCCGAAAAAGCCCACCGGGTTGCGCCGCATCACCGTGTCCCAGGCGTAGGCCACCATGCGGTCGGTGGCGAGCGCCGGCGCGCCGTGGCGCACGGATTCGGCGTCGCCGCCGCAGGCGCGGATGTCGTCCAGCACCCATTCCTGGTGGCCGTATTCTTCGCGCACGTATTCAGCCACCGCTTCACGCAGCCATTCGAGGCGCTCCGGCAGGCGCGCGCCCACGGCCATCAGCAAGGGCACGGTGTGCTTGACGTGGTGGTAGGCCTGCGTCAAAAACGCCTGGTACGTGGCCAGGCTCACCTGGCCCGCGACGGCGGCGGAAAAGAGCGGGATCGCGAGGAATTCCGCGCGTTCGGCCTCGGTACCGGCCAGCAGTTCGGCATAAAAACCCATGTCAGAGTGCTCCTTCATCGTCAGACCATGCCTGCGCCAGCTGCGCGGCGTAGGCTTGCTGAATCTGCGGCCTGCGCAGGCGGCCGTTGGGCGTGAGCTGCCCGTTTGCTATGGAAAAAGGTGCTTGCGCCCGCACCCAGGCATGCACTCGGGCGTAATCGGGCAGTTGGGCATTCACGGCGGCAAGCGCCTTGGCGAGCGCCGTGTCGTCCAGGCTCGTGTGCAGCACCGCGGCGTTGCGCGCTCGTCCTTCGCCAAATATGGCCGCCTGCACGATGCCGGGCACCTGGGTGAGCTCGCCCTCGACCCATTCGGGGGCCACGTTGCGCCCGAAGGCTGTGATGTAAATGTCTTTCTTGCGCCCCGTGAGGAACAGGAAACCATCTTCATCAAAAGCGCCGATGTCGCCCGTAGGCCAGAAGCCGGCGTCCAGCGCTGGTGCGGCCTGCCGCAAATAGCCGGCACACACCGCCCCGCGCACCCACAGCTCGCCGTCCGCAGCCACGCGCACCTGGGCGTGCGGCAAGGGCTGGCCTACGCTGCCCAGGCGCGCGGCGCCGGGCCGGTTCACGGCCACCACCGACGCCGACTCCGACAGGCCATAACCTTCGAACACCGGCAGGCCCGCGGCCTGCGCGCGCTCGAGCAGGCGCAGCGGCACCTTGGCCCCGCCCACGGCCACGAAGTGCAGCGCTTGGGTGGGCAGGCCGCGCTGCTCGACTTGCGCCACCAGCGCGGCGAGCAGCTGTGGCGTGAGCACTACGGTGCCGGGGCGCGCGCGCTGCAGCGCCTGCCACAGCTGCGCGGCGTCCACCTCGGCCGCGCCGCGCAAACCCACGTCGGCCAGCGGCCAGAGCGCGGTCGTCATGCCCGCGAGCAAAGGGGCGTACAGGCCGGACACGTTTTCCAGCAGCACGGCCAGCGGCAGCACGGCAAGGTGCCGGTCCTGCGCGCCGACGCCTGCGGCCCACACCAGCGACCGGGCCACCGCCTCCAGGGCCTCGCGGCGCAGCAACACGCCTTTGGGCGTGCCCGTGGTGCCCGAGGTATAGGTCACCTTGGCAACGCCTGCCGGCAAGGGCGGCGCCGTGGGTTGCAAAGGCACGGCCCACAGGGGCTCGCCGGCCACTTCGCCCAGCGCGACGATCGGTGCGCCCGTACCAAAGGCGGCGAAGGCTTGCGGCCTGTCCGTCACGACGGCTTCGACGCCGGAGTCGGCGAGCACGTGGCCCAGCTGTTGCGCCGAGAAAAACCCCGGCAGCGGCACGACGGGCACTTGCGCCGCGAGCGCCGCCAGATCGCACACGGCCCAGGCAGGTGAATTGTCGAGCGCGAGCGCGATGCCGCGCCCGCGCAGTGGCAGCAGCTTTTCCTGCCATGCGGCAACCTGCTGCGCAGCCGCAGCGAAGTCGAGCGTGTGCGCCGCGCCTTCCCACGCCGCCGCATGCGGCTGCACGCGCGCCCAGTGCTGCAAGGCGTCGATCAATGCGGACATTGGGCTCTCCGCGCGAGGTCTTGCGCACCCAGGCCGCAGCCCAGCGCCAGCCCGCGCAGCCACAGCGCAAGCAAAGGCGCCTGCACGTCACCCACCGCCTTGCGCACCGCCATGGCGCCCTGCGGCACGGCGCCGGCCATGACCTGCGGCGCGCCGTCGTCCGCGTAGTACGTGCCCCAATCGCGCCCGCCGCCGGGCAGCCGTTCGGCCTGCGCCGGCGCCAGTGCATGCAGCTCGATGCCCAGCCGTGCAAAGGTGTTGCGCAGCTCGCGCCGCGCCGTGAACACCACCCACTGCATGCCGCACGCGGCAAGAAAGGCCGTCAGCGTCACCACCAGCGCACGCGCGCCGCCGGTGATGTCCGCCGCCAGGCTGCCGACTTCGACGATGGTCTCGCGCGCTGCGCTGGCGCCGGGCAAAACGGTTTCGACCGGTGCGTCCAGGTAGTGTTCGAGAAAAAACGGCGCCTGCCCGCGCCGCAGCGCCAATGCGGCGCGCACGCGGCCGTGCGGGTCACGCAGCACCAGAAAAGGCCCCGCCGGCAAGGCGATGCGCGCGCCATAGCGCTCGAGGTAAATGGCCTGCACGAAGCGCCCTACCGCTTCGGCACCAGGCTCGTCTTTGCGCACCCAGGCCACTTCGACGAGCTCCTGCGTGGACATGGTTTCAGGCTTGCGCCGTTGCGGACACAGGGTGGTTGGCATTGTTGACCTCCGAACATCGTTGCGTTGAAGGCCATGGTAGAGACGGATACTTAAGAAAAGCTTGGGGTCGGCAGCGAAAGGCGCATGTACCCAAAAATTTGGCCAAATCGCCATCCAGTGAAGGTGCATCAAGCGCTGATAGCTATGTATTTAATAGCTTTTTCGGCTTTGCGCGAGCGCCGCGAGCAAGCTGCGATTCACCTGCGCCTGCTCTTCCTGCCAAGTCTGCAGCTGCGTCGCGCTGATGGCCGGCTGCGCGTCCAGCGCGCTGAGCCAGCGCTTCCAGCGCGTGCGGTAGGGGTGGATCGAGACCTCGCCCGTGATGTCCGAGCCCACGATGCGGCCGCGCAGCGCCGCGATCACGCGCAGGGCCGCAGGCAGGTCGAAGCAGCCCTGGTCCCAGTTGGTGTGCGCCACCGCGGGGCTGAACACGTCCTTGTCTATGGAGAGATAGACGGGCGCGTCGCCCGCGTGCAGTTCCATGCAAAAGGCGTCGAGCAGCTGCGCGGGCGTGGCAAAGCTGCGGCAGGCCGCGCCGGGGCCGAGCGCGCGCGTCCAGCGCAGGTCCACGCCCACGCTCCAGTAGCGCACTTTGCCGCGCGCGAGCGGCAGCAGGTGGTTTTCCCAGGCGTGGCGCCAGCCCACGTCGCCCGAGCCGATGCCGAGTACGTCGATGCGGCGTACGCGCGGCAGGCGCGCTGCGTGGTGCACCCATGAGCCGCAGTGGATGCCCCACGGAAAGCGCATGTTGTCGGGGTGGTTGTCCAGCACCACCACGTCGAAGGGTGCGCTGCCGGGCACGCGCTGCAGCAGCCAGTGGCTCAGGTGGTGAAAGTCGCCGCTGCCCAGCAGCACCGTGCCGTGCGCTGCAGGCACGAGCGCGTCAAGCAGCGCCTCGGCGTGCGCACAGAAGGCCGCCCAGCGGCGCCAGCCGCAGCCAAAGCGGATCGCTTCCTGCCAGGCTCCTAGCGGCACGCGCAGTGCCTGCCCCATACCGGCCACGCCGTCGATGCCCTGCACCGAGCCGTCGAGGTCAAGCACCAGCGGCGGGGGAGGGGGCATGGCGGTACTGGCGGTCATTAGCGGTTATCGGCAGTTATCGGCAGTTATCGGCGGTTATCGGCGATCATGGCCTTCATCGGCAAACCAGGCGTGGTCGCGCTCGAACCAGCGGGCGAGGCGCGCGAGCGCGGCGCGCAGCAGCGGGTTGCGCACGTACACGGCGTGGCGCGTGAGCGCAAAGCGCGCGCCCAGGTAGGCTTTGATCTGCGGGTCGGTCCAGCCTGCGACGTAGTGGCGCAGGCCGTGCGTGCGCGCGTAGGCCAGGTTTTCCATCCAGCTCACGAAATACAGGTTGTGCTGGCGCGACAAGGCGTAATCGAGCCCAATGTATTTGTCGATCAGCATGCCACGGTGCACGAAGCACAGGTTGAAGCCCACGAGTGCGCCCGCTGGCGTGGCGTACAAAAATACGCGCCCGTCGAGCGCCGCATCCTGCAGCACGGCGCGGAAGAATTCGGCGCTGAGGCGATCGAAGTGCAGCTCGCTTTGCGCATAGACCTGCAGGTACAGCGCGTACAGGCGCGCGAGCAAAGCCTCGTCGGCAAAGCAGGCATCGCCCGTGGCCAGCACCTGCACGCGCAGCCCCTGGCGCGCGCGCAGTTTGCGGCGGATGTCCTTGCGCCGGCCGCTCGAGAGACGCGCGAGGTATTCGTCCTCGCTCGCAAAGTCGATGGGCACATAAGCCAGCGCTTGGCCCTCGACGATCACGAAGCCCTGCGCAGCGCAGGCCTGCAGCAAGGCGCCGGCGTAGCGGGTTTCGTCTTCGGGCAGCAGTTCGGTGGGCAGCGCGATGTCCTTGAAGATCAGCAGGCGCGTGCTGCGCTGCCAGTCTTGCAGCACGGCGTCGAGCAGCGCCGCGGGCGCGGTGTGCTGTGTGGTGTGCGCGGGCAGGGGCAGATACTCGCTCACCGTGCTGCCCGCAAAGCAGGTGCGCCAGGTCAGCAGGCGCCGCAGCGCGCGCTGGCCCGGCCATTGGGCCAAGGTGGCGAGCAGCCGTTCGTCGGCCGTGGTGAGCAAGTCGAAGTCGGCGACGAAGCCGGGCACGCCGCCCGCAAACTGCCGCGCTGCAAAGCCCTCGGGCGGGTGCGCCAGAAAATGCCCGAGCAGCCCCGGCGGCTCGAGGGCGCAGGCGTAGGTCGAGGCCGGCGGCCCCTCCGGGGCGACAGATGGATCGCGCAGCGCGCAGGGCAGGGTGGCACACATGCGGGCGAAGTATCGCGCGCAAGGGCTTTGGCGCTGACGATATCCCCGCAGGTTATCGGTCTGTAGGTATTTTGAAGGCTCTGTAAATTTAACTTTCTCGTCAATTTTTGTATGGACTTACGCCAACAAGGGTGCAACAAAGTGTTTTCCATGAGGCGAGCGCCTTGCTTGAGTCAAGTTGTGTAAGTCGTGTTTGTGTTTCGTTTCCGCCTGCGCCGCTAAGTCGCCCCTGCCCATGCTTGTTCGTTTTCAGTCATTTAGTGCCATAACGCAGGCGGGACTTGCGCTGGCAGCTATTTTTTTGCAAGTGCCAGCGCGCGCCGACGGTGCCGCAGCGGCGGCCGAGACCAAGCCCGGTAGCGACCCCGCCACCACCGCGCAGGCAGCCGCGCCGCCACCCGAGCCGTTTGCTTATACGCTGGGCCTGGGCGCGCTGCGCTACCCGCGCTGGCTGGGCGCGAAAAGCCAGCGCACCATCCCCATTCCTTACGTGGATCTGAACTGGCAGGACCGCGTCGAGCTTTCCACTACCGACGGCCTGCGCGTGGACTTGCTGCATGGGCAGCACTGGCACGGCGGCTTGGTCGGCACGCTGACCTGGGGCCGCTCGCGCCACGACCTGGGCAGCGCCGCGTCCCAACTGCCTACGTTCGACACCACGGCTCAGGCCGGCGTCTATCTCGAATACGCCCCCATGGAGCCCTTGAGCCTGGGCCTGCGCTGGCGCCGCGACCTCCAGGCCACGGGCGTGGTCTATGGCGACCTGTACGCCGAATGGGACTTGCCGCGCCTGGGCTACGTCGAGCACAGCCTCAAAGGCGGCGTGGAGGGCATGAACGGCCGGGGCATGCGGCGCTTTTTCGGGCTCGATGCGGCCAGCGCCGCGGCGCTGGGCCAGAGCCCTTACGCGCCGGGGCGCGGGGCCAGCCAATACACGCTCGAATACCAGGCCTTCGTGCCCACGAGCGCACACACCGGCGTGGCGCTCGACTTCTCCTGGGGCAAACTCTCCAGCAGCGCGCGCCAAAGTCCCGTGATCCAGTCCTATGGCGCGCCGGTGCAGCGCAGCATCATGGCGGCGTTTGTGCTGCACTATTGAATAGATAGCTGATAGCCTACGTGATCTCTGCGCAAAGTCCCGATTTGATGCTGATCCGGAGCGCGCTGCTGCGCGCAGGGGCAAGCGAATCGGTCAGGCAATGGTGCAGGCTCTAAACTCCCCCGGCATTGGCCGAGAGAGGAGAAGTCATGCCTGCATGGTTGGAAGTGTGGCTGCAATTCGCGTTTTGCATCGTCGTGATCGGCTTTGCCGGTGTGCGTCTGATCCGCTATGGCGATGCGATCGCGGCCTGGACGGGGCTGTCGCGCAGCTGGTTGGGCGTGATTCTGGTGGGCACCGTCACTTCGTTGCCGGAACTGGTGACGGGGCTGAGCGCAGTCACGGTGGCGCAATCCCCCAACATGGCGGCGGGCGACGTCCTGGGCAGTTGCGTGTTCAACCTGGCCATCCTGGCGCTGGTGGACGTGTTCTATCGCCGCGGCGCTGTGTACGCCGCGGCCAGTGGCGGGCACATTTTGTCGGCGGGGTTTGGTGCCATTCTGCTGGCCATGGCAGCGCTGGTGATGTTGGCCAGCACCCAAGGCTTTCTGCCCAGCGTGGGCCATGTCAGCTGGGGCAGTCTGGTGCTGCTGGCACTGTATGCCCTGGCCATGCGCACCATGTACCTCGCAGAGCAGCGCGATCGCCCTGCGGCCGAGGCGCAGCGGCCCGCCGTATCCCTCAAGGTGGCGTTGACCGGCTATGCGCTGGCGGCCATGGTGATCGTGGGCAGCGGCATCTGGCTGCCCCTGATCGGCGTGGAGCTGGCGCGGATCATGGGCTGGTCGGATTCCTTCGTGGGCACCTTGTTCGTGGCGCTGGCTACCTCGGTGCCGGAGCTTGCCACCACCTGGGGGGCCGTGCGCATAGGTGCCATCGATCTGGCCGTGGGCAACCTGCTCGGCAGCAATTTGTTCGACATCTTGATCCTGGCCATAGACGACATCGCCTTTCGCCCCGGGGTGCTGTATCTGCACGTGGCGCCCATTCACGTGCTATCCGCGCTGTGCGCCTGCGTGATGAGCGGCGCCGTGGTGGTGGCGCTGGCGTACCGGCCTGTCTCGCGCGTGCTGCACCTGGGCAGCTGGGCCAGCATCGCGCTGCTCGGGCTGTACCTGATCAACGCCCTGCTGCAGTATTCGCACGGCCAATGACCGTGTGGACGAGGCACTGCAAGCTCACAACACCTGGAACGCCAGCACGGCCACGAGCGTGGGCGGCAGGGCGGCGATCAGCAGGCCCAGCGGGTGGATGGCGTTGTCGGCGAACTTTTCCTTGAGGATGGCGGCGCCGGCGGGGTTGGGGGCGTTGGCAATCAGCGTCAGGCCACCGCCCGTGACGGCCCCGGCAACCAGCGAGATTTTGAAGTCCTGGCTCAGCCCTTCGACCAGGGTGCCCAGATAGGTCAGCGCGGCGTTGTCGGTGATGGCCGTAAGCGCCGCCGCTGCGAAGAACACGGTGTGCGAATCCAGGCTTGTGAGCACGGGCTGCAACCACCATTGCTGCAAGCCGCCCAGCACCACCAGCCCCGCAAGGAAAAAGGCCACGAGCAGGGCCTCGCGCAAAATCAGCGGGTTTTGGTGCTGCGGGTACGCCGCAGTAAAGCCCAGAAAAAACAGAAACAGGCCCATGAACACGGTGGGGTGGTGCGCAAACACCACCACCAGCGCCAGAAACAGCAAGTGCACCAGCACCACGGACAGCGGCACGCTGGCTTGCTTGCGCGCAGGCTTGGCGGACATGTGCGCGACATCGGCGCGAAACAGCAGCATCGCCGAAGCGGCATTGAACACCACGGCCAGCGCCGCCTTCCAGCCAAAGTGCCCCAGCATGAACCACAAGTCCCAGTTCCAGGGTGTGGCCACCATGAGCACGGGCGGCGCGGCAA
The DNA here is from genome assembly GCF_003337425.1 of Extensimonas vulgaris. Classification (GTDB taxonomy): domain Bacteria; phylum Pseudomonadota; class Gammaproteobacteria; order Burkholderiales; family Burkholderiaceae_C; genus Extensimonas; species Extensimonas vulgaris. The sequence continues at coordinate 24,160 of NZ_QPJU01000001.1, read as the reverse complement.
ACGGCGTGAGCGTGCCGCCGATGGAGACGTTCACGAACAGCACGCCCACCGTCACGTATTTCAGCTTGGATGACACCTGGCGCGAAAACAGCAGGTCGCGCAGCATCAACGCAGCCAGCGTCATGGCGGCGGGCTCGGTGATGAACGAGCCCAGCAGCGGCACGAAGGCCAGCACGAGGAAATACATCGCCATGCCGTCCGGCAGCGGCACAAAGCGCGCCACCAGGCGCACGCTGGCCCCGGCCAGCTCCAGCACCGGCCGCGTGCCCGCGATCACCATGATCGCGAAGACGAACATGGACTCGGTGAAGTTGCGCGACTCCAGGTAGGCCGTGGCCTCGTGCGTGCCCAGCAGGGCATACATGCACAGCATCAACACCATGGCCCAGAAGCCGAACACCACCTCGACCTCCCCCAGCAGATGCCAGATGCCCGCATGCCGCGGCTGCGTGTGCGCAAGGTGCTCGAAGAGCTTGGTCGAAAACGTGTGCAGGACGGCCAGGCCGAACAGGGCGGCGCCGATGAGCTGGATCGTGGTGGGGGCTGTCATGGGTGGTGTTGCGAGGGGCGGTGGAAGGAAGGCGTCTGAAGAAGGCTGGTCAAACACGCGGCAAGCCGCGAACCATAGCAGCAGACATTGGCAGTGATTGAATTCCGCTTCCATCCGCAAGGTTTTTGCGAGCTTTTGCGGGATACGTGAAAGGTGCGGGATATCGAAATTTATTCGGGCTCGGGCAAAAAGATACCACCCGGCTGCTCTCACGCACGATGGGGGGTATTCCAGCGCTGTCGCCTTAGCAGACCGTCAGCGGCTGGAAGAGGTCAACAAGCCGCCGCTCGTGCTCATCCAAGTGCCGATGGGCAAAGGCAAGACCGAAGCTGCCTTCCTGCGCCTGCAGCAGCGCTTAAGATGATCGAAGCTTTTACGAGTTTCCCGCGCGGGCAGGATCGAACCACGGTTCGCTCTTACGCCTTGAGCGCGAATCGATCGATTGCAGGCTATTTGGGGTGCAGCGCACTAAGGCGTGTGCGGCGCTTGCGTATTGGACTGCTGGGCCTTGCGTGCACTTTCATCCATTTTGCCGAGGAACAAGCGCACGAAGAAAACGCCCATACCGATCATGAACAGGATGCCGATGATGCTCATCAAACCATAGTCGGTGGAAAAGAGGTCGGTTAGCAACTTCATGAAACCCTCCTTAGAAACGGGAGTTTCACTATCGCGCTGCAGACGGTTTCGTGGATTGATGTGCGTCAGATGCGAACGATTTTGGTGGCCCCTCAGTGTGGCGGCGGGTGCAGGTACAGCCGGTCAGACCAGGTGGCGAGCCATTCGGGTTTGAAGGCGACGAAAATCGCCGCGAACATGCCGGTGATGAAGCCGTCGCCCCAGGCCATGAGCCAGTGCCCGACGAGCGACAGGCTCGCATCGACACCGGGCAGCGTGTGGCCGCTCCATTGGGCCAGCATGGCGGACGCGAACACGCACAGCACCGTGCCCAGGAACGCGCGGCCCAGCACATAGACGAAGATCCGAGCGCCGATGAAGCGCCGAATCAGCGCGCCGAGCAGTAGCGCAAAGGTGGCTGGTACCACGCCGAGCCAGGCGATGGAGCCCAGCGCCTGCGCCCAGTCCATGGCAGGCGAAAACCAGCACGCGAGCACGCCCACCGCCACGAGCGTGAGCACGGCCAGCGGCCAGCCGAGCACCAGCACCACGAGGCAAGCGCCCGACCACTGCAGTTGCAGCGGCATGGCGTGCAGGGTGGGCAGCGCCCAGACCCAGGGCAATAGCACGAGTGTGGCAAGCAGCGGAGAGATGAGCGGCGAGAGCGTGCGTTCGCGCCCGGCGGCAGCGGGCCACACGAGCATGCGCCACGGCGCGAGCCACAGCGCCACGAGCACGGCCAAAATCACGAGGGTGGCTTCGAGCAGCATGGAATCGACAAAACGTGGTGGGATCAATGCCAGGAAAGCCGCCAAGGAAGCCGCATCAAGCCAGCCAGTTGCTCACCTGCAAGCCGGGTACGCGCGCAAAAGCGGCGTCGGCGCTGACCACGGTGGCGCCTATGGCGAGCGCCTGCGCGGCGATCAGCAGGTCGTTCGCACCCATGGGAGTGCCCTGGCGCTCCAGCGTGGCGCGCAGCCTGGCATATGCCTCGGCCGCGGCAGTGTCGAAAGGCAATACGAGCAAGCGGGCCATTTGCGCAGCATAGGCTTGCTGCATGCGTGCGGATGGGTATTTGCGCAGGCCCAACAAGAGTTCGCACTGCACGATGATGCTCGTGACGATGCGCGCTTGCGGGTGCGTTTGCGCGAGCTCATAACCGCGCTGGGCGGCGCGCCCAAGCCCGTCCTTCATCATGTGGCTGACGATGTTGGTGTCCAGCAGATAGAGCGGGGATTGGGCGATCGACGCAGGTGCAGTCATGCGTGGTCGTCGTCTTCGAAGCGGATGTCATCCAGGGGCAACAGGTCGGAGTCGTCGATGTCCGGGAACGGCTCCGTGCAGGGGCCCAGCGCGGCGATTTCCTGCAGCGCCGCGGCCAGCGCCGCAGCGGTGCCTTTTGGCGGCTGCTCTGGCACGACCTCGATGATAAGGCGATTGCCTTCGCGGCGCACTAGCGCTTCCTTGCCGGGCAGCTCGAACTCTTTGGGAATGCGCACGGCCTGGTTCGCGCCGTTGCGAAACAGGCGCACGCGGCGGATTTTTGTGGTGTCGGTATCAGCGCCGGGGTTGACAGCAGCAGTCGGCACGGCAGCGCCAGCAGTGGGGGCTTGGGCCGCCTCGGGCTGCGGGCGGTCAACCGCAGTGGATGCGGCGACATGGGGCATGGGTGCCTCCTTTGGGTGAGGGGTCAGTGTAGCCTATGCCGCGGCATATGTCTTGGCCCATGGGAACGCCCTCGCGCCCCTCCACGCCCTCACGCCGCCACGGCCGCGAGCGGCTGGCCCAGGCTGCGCAGCACGTCGCGCACCAGCTGCGCGCGCGCCTTGGGGTCGGGCAAGGCGCGCTCGATGCGCAGCTTTTCGTTGCCGGCGAGCTTGATGTGCTTGTTTTTCTGGATCAGCCCGATGATCGCCATCGGGTCTATCGGCGGCTGGGGCTTGAAGCTGATGTGGATCACGCCGGGCGCGGCATCGACCTTGGTGACGCCGTAGCGGCTGCCGAGCACGCGCAGGCGGTGCACGTCGATCAGGGTTTGCGTGGGCGGCGGCAGCTTGCCGAAGCGATCGACGATCTCTTCGAGCAGGCGGTCGATCTGCTCGTCGCTTTGCGCGGTGGCGAGCTTTTTGTAAAACGACAGGCGCAGGTGCACGTCGCCGCAGTAGTCGTCGGGCAGCAGGGCGGGGGCGTGCAGGTTGATGTCGGTGGTGGCCGACAGCGGCGCGAGCAGGTCGGGCTCCTTGCCGGCCTTGAGCGAGCGCACGGCCTCGCTGAGCATTTCGTTGTAGAGCTGAAAGCCCACTTCGAGCATGTTGCCGCTCTGGTTCTCGCCCAGCAGTTCGCCCGCGCCGCGGATTTCGAGGTCGTGCATGGCCAGGTAAAAGCCGCTGCCGAGTTCCTCCATCTGCTGGATGGCTTCGAGCCGCTGCTGCGCCTGTTTGGTCAGCCCTTCGAGGTCGGGCACCATGAGGTAGGCGTAGGCCTGGTGGTGGCTGCGGCCCACGCGCCCGCGCAGCTGGTGCAGCTGCGCGAGGCCGAACTTGTCGGCGCGGCTGATGAGAATGGTGTTGGCCGTGGGCACGTCGATGCCGGTTTCGATGATGGTCGAGCACAGCAGCAGGTTGTAGCGCTGCGCCACGAAGTCGCGCATCACGCGCTCGAGCTCGCGCTCGGGCATCTGGCCGTGGGCCACGGCGATGCGCGCCTCGGGCAAGATCTCCTGCAGCTTTTGGCGCCGGTTTTCGATGGTCTCGACCTCGTTGTGCAAAAAATACACCTGCCCGCCGCGCTTCAATTCGCGCAGCACGGCCTCGCGGATCACGCCGGTGCTCTCGCTGCGCACGAAGGTCTTGATGGCCAGGCGCCGCTGCGGCGCGGTGGCGATCACCGAGAGATCGCGCAGGCCCTCGAGCGCCATGCCCAGCGTGCGCGGAATGGGTGTGGCCGTGAGCGTGAGCACATCGACCTCGGCGCGCAGCTGCTTCATGGCCTCTTTGTGGCGCACGCCAAAGCGGTGCTCCTCGTCGATGATGAGCAGCCCCAGGTCCTTGAAGTGCACCGACGCGCTGAGCAGCTTGTGCGTGCCCACGACGATGTCCACCGTGCCCTCGGCCAGCCCTTTGAGCGTGGCCGCCACCTCTTTGGCGGAGCGAAAGCGCGACACCTCGGCCACCTTCACGGGCCACTTGGCAAAGCGGTCGATCAGCGTCTGGTAATGCTGCTCGGCCAACAGCGTGGTGGGCGCGAGGAAGGCCACCTGCTTGCCGCCCGTCACGGCCACGAAAGCCGCGCGCAGGGCGACTTCGGTCTTGCCAAAGCCCACGTCGCCGCACACCAGCCGATCCATGGGGCGCGGGCTGATCATGTCCTGGATCACGGCATGGATCGCAGCCTTTTGGTCGGCGGTTTCCTCGAAGCCGAAGTCGTTCGCAAAAATCTCGTAGTCCTGCGCGTGGAAGCGAAAGGCGTAGCCCTGGCGCGCGGCGCGGCGCGCATAGATGTTGAGCAGTTCGGCCGCGGCGTCGCGCACCTGTTCGGCGGCCTTGCGTTTGGCCTTGTCCCACTGGCCACTGCCAAGCTTGTGCAGCGGGGCCTCGTCGGCACTCACACCGGTGTAGCGGCTGATGAGCTGCAGCTGGCTTACAGGCACGTAGAGCGCGGCCTTGTCGGCGTATTCGAGGTGCAAGAACTCCTGCGTCGCCGGGCTGCCGTCGGGGTTTTTCTCGCCCAGGTCCATGTGCACGAGCCCGCGGTAGCGGCCAATGCCGTGCGCGCTGTGCACCACGGGGTCACCCACGTTGAGCTCGGAGAGGTCTTTGATCAGCGCATCGACGTCGCTGGTCTGCTCCTGGCGTTTGCGCCGGCGTGTGGCGGCGCCGGTGGCAAAGAGCTCGGTTTCGGTGACGAAGTCGATGCCGCCTTCGGGCCACGAAAAGCCCGTGCCCAGCGCTGCGGTGGCGATGCCGACCTTTTCGTCCGCGGCCTGGAATTCGGCGAGCGACTCGAACGCTGGCGGGTGCAGGCCGCTTGCGCGCAGAAAGTCCAGCAGGCTCTCGCGCCGCCCTGCGCTTTCGGCCAGCAGCAGCACGCGCTGGGGCGTGCGCTGCACGTGCGCCTGCAGGCGCGTGAGCGGCTCGTCGGCGCCGCGCACCACGGTGAGGTCGGGCAGGGTGGCGAATTCGGCGTAGGCCGAGGCCGCGCTCTCGGCCGACACCATGCCTTCAGGCGTCTCGCCGCCCGTTGCGCCAGCGCCTGCGGCGGAGCGCAGCGCCAGTTGCGCATGGGCGTTGGCGCGGGTGTAGAACTGCTCGGCGCTCAAAAACAGCGCCTCGGGCGGCAGCACGGGGTGCTCGGGGTCGCCCTGCACCAGGCGGTAGCGCTCGCGCGTGTCCTGCCAAAACTGCGCGAACGCGGCCTGCACGTCGCCGTGCAGCACCACGGTGGCCTGCGCGCCCAGGTAGTCGAACACCGTGGCCGTGTCGTCGAAAAACAGCGGCAGGTAATACTCTATGCCCGCGGTGGCCACGCCGTTGCCCATGTCCTTGTAGATGCGGCTCTTGGTCGGGTCGCCCTCGATCAGCTCGCGCCAGCGGCGCCGAAAGCGCGTGCGCGCTTCCTCGTCCATGGGGAATTCGCGCCCCGGCAGCAGGCGCACCTCGGGCACGGGGTAGAGGCTGCGCTGGCTGTCGGGGTCGAAGGCGCGGATGCTGTCGATCTCGTCGTCGAACAAGTCGATGCGATACGGCATGGGCGAGCCCATCGGGAACAGGTCGATCAAGCCGCCGCGCACCGCGTATTCGCCCGGGCTCACCACCTGCGTGACGTGGCTGTAGCCGGCCAGCGTGAGCTGCGCCTTGAGCCTGGCCTCGTCGAGCTTCTGCCCCGTCTTGAAGTGAAAGGTGTAGGCCGCGAGAAACGACGGCGGCGCGAGCCGGTACAGCGCCGTCGTGGCCGGCACCAGCACCACGTCGGCGCCCGTTTCCTGGTCCCTCTGGCTGATGCGCCACAGCGTCGCAAGGCGCTCGCTGATCAAGTCCTGGTGCGGCGAAAAGCTGTCGTAAGGCAGCGTCTCCCAATCGGGAAACAGCGCAATGCGCAGCTCGGGCGCAAAAAACGCCATCTCGTCGATCAGGCGCTGCGCGTCGCTCGCGTCGGCCGTGACGATGGCCGTGAGCCGCCGGCCCGATTTTTCGCGCGCGGCCAGCTGCGCAAGCAAGAGCGCATCGGCGCTGCCCACGGGGCGCGGTAGGGTGAAGCGTTTACCGGGGGAGAGTTTGGGCAAGTCCATGAGAGCGCGGGAGGGGAAAAGCACAGGGCACAAACGACGAAAACCCCCGGCCTGGCAGGGCGGGGGTGTGGAGGGTCGCACAGCGTGATTTTAGAGCGGGGCCGCTTGCAGAGCATGCGGACGGTCATGTGAGCGCTCGATGTGAACGCTAGGAGCCTGTCGGACTGATAGGGCGCTGGTCTGGTGCTGGGGCAAAGGGTGTCTATGCGCTACCGTATCAATAGCTGGTTGCGCTTGCTGGACGTCCGCAAGCGGGCGATTCATTGAAAATTTTTTGCGGTTGCATAAACGCTGGGCCCAGATTCAAGGAGAAATCACCCCTGCCTTTGCGCCGCCAGCGCGCGCGCGAGCTTGCCATCCAAGGGCAAGGGCTCATCGTGCCAGCGCGCGGCGAGCAGTTCGGCGCACAGCAAGGCGAGCGTGAGGCCGCGTGCGCCCATGGCGGTGCAGACCCAAAGGCCGGGGAATGGTTGCGCAGCCACGGGGCCGACGATGGGCAGCCGGTCGGGTGCGACGCAGCGCACCGCGGCCCAACTTTGCAGCGGCGGGGCGGAAGATGAAGGTTGGTGCGCTGGGTCTGTGAAGGACGCAAAGCTCGCTTGCAATTGCTGCGCCGCGGCGGGAAGCAGGGTTTGCAGTTTGTGCCAGTTGGCGGCGTGGGCCGCGCGTTGTTCGTCGGGAGTCGGGGGCAGGTGATCGACGCCGCGCTCGAAGGTCGAGCCCAGCACCCAGGCACGCGGCCCCTCGGCCTCGTCGCCGAGGGGAAACGACGGCACCCAATTGCCATGGCCGTTGACGGGGTAGGGCAGCACAGGGGCAACGCCGGCGGGCCAGCGGGCCCACGAAATCTGGCCACGCAGCGGGCGCAGCGTCCAGCCCGCGGGCAGTAGCGCGCGGCTGCCCGCGCCTGCGGCGATCACCACGCGCGCGGCCTCGGCCAGCACGCGGCCTTGGGCGTCCAAGGCCTGCCAGTGCGCCCCATCGCTGCTGCGCTGCAGGCGAGCGACGTGCGCATTGCCATGCCACTGGATGCCGGGCTGCGCGAGCAGCGCCGCGACCAAGCGCGCGGGCCTGATCCAGCCGGCGCGCAGGTGCCAGCAGGCGGCGGTATCGCGGGGTAGTTGCGCTTGCTGCAGTGTTTCGGCGCTGGCGCGGCGGCTCCAGTCGGCGCCGGGGCCACGCTCCCAGTCCGGGGGCAGGCCGGGGCTGCCATCGACGCGGTGTTCGAGCACGCCGCTGCACTGCCAATCGACGCCCGCGCGCAGCAGCCCTTGCGCTTGCAGCATCTGCGCATGTTCGAGCACCAGGCGCACGCCGCTGCGCGACAGGCGCGAGAGCACGCTGTCGTCGGGCGAGACATGCGGCGCAAACACGCCTGCGGGCAGGGCCGATGCGCCTGCGGCCGGTGCTTCGGCCTGGTCCAGCACTTCGACCTGCCAGCCGCGCCGCGCGAGGCTCGCCGCCGTGGCAGCGCCAGCGAGCCCGCCGCCGATCACGATGCAGCGGCCCGGCGCGTGCACGGACTCGGGCATGGGCGCGGGTGTGGATGCGGTGCTGTGCGCCGTCTGCACGCTGCGGCGCGGCTCCCAGTGCGGGTCGTAGATGGCGTGCAGGTTTTCGCGTTTGGGCGGCACGCCAGGCACGCGCTGCACGGCAAAGCCGCACTGCACGAGCGCCTCGCGCACGCTGCGTGCCATGCTCCAGGTGGCCAACCGCGTGCCGCGCCGGCACCAGCGCGCCACGGCCTTGAGGGTGTGCAGACCCCACATCTCAGGGTTGCACTGGGGGCTGAAGCCGTCCAGATAGACGGCGTCGGCCGTGCCATCCTGCTGACGCAGCAGGGTTTGCGCATCGCCTATGCACAGCGTGAGCAACACGCGCCCGCCCTCGAAGCTCAGCCGGTGCACGCCCGGCAGCAAGCCCCAGAATTGGTCATGCAACTGCTGCGCAAGCGGTGCGAGCTGCGGGTGCGCGGCGTGCGCGCGCAGCAAGTCTGCCGCACTGACCGGCCAGGCCTCGGTCGAGACGAAGTGCAGCAGGCGCGGCCGTTGGACATCGGCGCGCCACGCGGCCCAGGTGACGAGGAAGTTCAGCCCCAGGCCGAAGCCGGTCTCGAGGATGCGCCACTGCGTCTGCCCGGCCCAGGCCTCTGGCAGGCCGCAGCCGCGCAGAAAGACGCCCTCGGCTTGGTCGATTCCACCGTTCGCGCTGCTGTGGTAGCGGTCGCCAAAGCGCGCGCTATAGGGCGTGCCGTCGGGCAGCCATTGCAAGGGCTCGGCCATGGCGCCGCGATGCTGGGTCGGTGATGAGGACGATGGGGCGGCAGAGACAGCGTGCCGCGTCAGGCGCTGGGCGGCACGTAGCCCGCAGCTTTGTCTGCGCCTTCACCGAAAAAGTGCTTTTCCATCTGGCGCACCAGGTACTGGCGTGCGCGCGCATCGGCGAGGTTCAGGCGGTTTTCGTTGACCAGCATGGTCTGCTGCTTGAGCCATTCGGCCCAGGCTTCCTTGCTGACGTTTTCCCAGATGCGCTTGCCGAGTTCGCCGGGGTAGGGCGGAAAGTCGAGGCCCTCGGCTTCTTTGCCGAGCTTGATGCAGTGAACGGTGCGTGCCATGGAGGCTCCAGTTTTAGAGGAATTTTGAATAAGAAACTGAAAAATCAGTCGTTCCAGTTTTGATGAGTGACTTTGAGAATGGCGCTCAAACGGGCGATGCGCAACAACGCGACACGCCGTATTTCATTCCATGTTCCATTCTGTAGAAAGCCTTGTATGACTCTGCGCCGCGACTTTATCAAGTTTCCCTGGGCTGCCGCCGTGGCGGGCAGCTTGTCCCTGACGGCCTGGCCGGCATGGGCACAGCCCGTCACCTTGCTCAACGTGTCCTACGACCCGACGCGCGAGTTTTACGTCGAATTCAACCAGGCCTTTGCCCAACACTGGAAGGCACAGACCGGGCAAGACGTGGTGATCCAGCAGTCGCACGGTGGCTCGGGCAAGCAGGCGCGCGCCGTGATCGACGGCTTGCCCGCCGACGTGGTGACGCTCGCGCTCGCGGGCGACACCGATGCGCTGCACACCCAGGCGGGGCTGATCCCCAAGGACTGGCAAAAGCGCCTGCCGCACAACGCCTCACCCTACACCTCGACCATCGTGCTCGTGGTGCGCGCGGGCAATCCCAAGGGCATCAAGGATTGGGACGACTTGGTGCGGCCCGGCGTGAGCGTGATCACGCCCAATCCCAAGACTTCGGGCGGCGCGCGCTGGAACTATCTGGCGGCCTGGGAATTTGCGCGGCGCAAAACGGGCAGCGAAGCCAAGGCCAGGGAGTTCGTCGGCAAGCTCTACGCGCAGGTGCCGGTGCTCGACACGGGCGCACGCGGCTCGTCCATCACCTTCGCGCAGCGCGGGCAGGGCGACGTGTTGATCGCCTGGGAGAACGAGGCCTATCTGCTCGAAAAAGAATTTGGCAGCAAATTCGACGTGGTGGTGCCGTCCATCAGCATCCTGGCCGAGCCCGCGGTGAGCGTGGTGGACAAGAACGTGGACAAGAAAGGCACGCGCAAGGTGGCCGAGGCATACCTCCAATACCTTTACAGCGAGGAGGGGCAGGACATCGCGGGCAAGCACTTCTACCGCCCCGCCGTCTCGGCCAAGGCCCAGGCCAAGTATGCAAAGCAGTTCCCGCAGCTGAAGCTGTTTACCATCGACGAGGCCTTTGGCGGCTGGGCGCAGGCGAGCCGGGCGCATTTTGCCGACGGCGCGAGCTTCGACCAGATTTACGTGCGGCGTTGAGGCGCTGATATTCGGCTGAGCGCAGAGCAAAAACCGAAGTGCCCGGCCTGGTTTTCAGGCGGGCGCATATTGCAGTGCAGCAAGCAGCATAAGATGGTGGCATTCCAACCACCAATCGCAAGGAGTGTCAGCATGCGTCTCAAGGATAAAGTCGCCCTCGTCACGGGTGCCGCGAGCGGCATCGGCAAGGAAATCGCACGCACCTTCGTCGCCGAGGGTGCCAAGGTCGTGATCGCCGATCTGAACGCGCAGGGCGCGCAGGCCACGGCCGCCGAACTCGGCGGCCCGGCCAAGGCACTGGGTGTGGCCATGGACGTGACCGACGAGGCCGCCGTCGATGCGGGCATGGAGCAAACCGTGCAAACCTTCGGCAAGATCGACATTCTGGTGAGCAACGCGGGCATCCAGACCATCGCCGCGGTCGATGAACTCGAACTCGCCAAGTGGAAGCAGATGCTCGCAATCCACCTAGACGGCGCCTTTCTCACCACGCGCGCCGCGCTGCGCCACATGTACCGCCAGGGCACGGGCGGCAGCATCATCTACATGGGTTCGGTGCATTCCAAAGAGGCGTCCATGCTCAAGGCGCCTTACGTCACGGCCAAGCACGGCCTGATCGGCCTCGCCAAAGTGGTGGCCAAGGAAGGCGCCAAGCACGGCGTGCGCGCCAACGTGATCTGCCCCGGCTTCGTGCGCACGCCGCTCGTGGACAAGCAAATCCCCGAGCAGGCCAAGGAATTCGGCATTTCCGAAGAAGACGTGATCAAGAAGATCATGCTCAAGGACACGGTCGATGGCGAGTTCACCACCACGCAGGACGTGGCCCAGGCGGCGCTGTTCTTTGCTGCGTTCGAGACGAACGCGCTCACCGGGCAGTCGCTGGTGGTGAGCCACGGCTGGTTCATGCAGTAAAGCCAGACCTTCCGATTGCCGCCGCAGCTGCGGCAATCGCCGCGTAGTGAGTCGCCCTGACACCCGCCTTTGCGGCGCAGGTGAAGGTGCTACGACTTACGCAAATCGGGGTGAGGCAAGGCGCTCGCCCCATGGCAAAACACTCTGCAGCATCCTTGTTTGCGTAAGTCCAGGGTGCTTTTGTGCAGAACCAAGGAGTGTGGCTTTGCGTGCAATCGACCATTTGCTGCTGGGCGGCGGCGCAGCGAGCGCGGCCGCGGCGGAAACATTGCGCCTGGAGGGCGCGAGCGGCTCCATCCTGATCGTCTCGGCCGAGCCGGTGGCGCCGTTTTACCGCCCCGCCTTGTCCAAGGAAATGCTGCTGGGCACGAGCGAGGTGCAGCAGCGCCTGCTGCATCCGCCTTCGTTTTATGCCGAGCAGGCGGTGGAGCTGCAATTGGGCACGCGCGCGCTCGCCGTCGATACGGTGCAGCAAACGGTGCGGCTCGATACGGGCGAAACCGTGCGCTGGGGGCAGTTGTTGATCGCCACCGGCTCGCGCCCCGTGCCCCTGCAGGTACCGGGCGCGCACCTGGCCGGCGTGCACACGGTGCGCACCGTGGCCGACGTGCAGGCGCTGCGCCAGAGCGCGGGCCTGCAAGAGGGGCAAAGCCGCGTGTCGGCGCCGCGCCGTGCCGTGGTGCTGGGCGGCAGCTTCATGGGCATGGAAATCGCCATGTCCTTGTTGGCGCTGGGCCTGCAGGTGACCGTGGTCGAGCAGGAGGCCGTGATCCTGCCGCACCTCGAGGCGCCTTTGACTTCGGACTTTTTCCGGCGCCATGCGCAAAGCCGCGGCGCGGAGTTTTTCCTCTCCGATACGCTCGTCGCCGTGCATGGCCAAGAGCGCGTGCAGGAGGTCGAAACGGCCTCGGGCCGGCGCCTGCCGTGCGATTTGCTCGTGGTCTGCATGGGCGTGATGCCTGCGACCGAATATCTTGCGGGCAGCGGCATCGCGCTCGAAGGCGGGCTCGTGCTCGTGGATGAGCTGCTGCGCAGCAACGTGGCGCAGGTCTATGCTGCGGGTGACGTGACTTGCTTTCAAGACCCGGTGTTCGCGCAGCGGCGCCACATCGAGCACTGGGACAACGCCATCGAGCAAGGCCGTCTTGCAGCGCGCAACATGCTGGGGCGGCGCGTGCGCCACGACGTGGTGTCGTGCTTTTTTTGCGACATCGGCGACCTGAGCTTCAGCCTCATGGGGATGCCCGAGGGCGCCGACGAGCGCATCGTGCGCGGCTCGCTCGAAAGCGGCTCGTGCGCGGTGTTTTACCTGCAACGCAATGTGCTGCGCGCCCTGTTTTCCATGGGCCGGCCCGCCGACGAAACGCGCCACGCCGAAAACCTGATCCGCTACCGCGTGCAGCTGCGCGCCGTGAAGGAGCGCCTGGCCGACCCCGGCTTTGCGCTCGACCAGATCCCCGCGCAGACCGTGCTCGCGCTGCAAGGCGGCGGCGCGATGGGGGCGTTCGAATGCGGCGTGGTCAAGGCGCTGGAAGAAGAGCGCATTTATCCCGACATCGTCGCGGGCATTTCGATCGGCGCGCTCAATGGCGCCATCGTCGCCGCGCACCCGCGCCATGCGGCCCAGGCGCTCGAGGCCTTCTGGGCCGAGCTTGCGGTGCATACGCCATTTCCGCCGGGCAGCGCGGCCGACAATGTGGCCACCAGCCTGCAGGTATTGACCTGGGGCGTGCCCAAGTTCTTCCGCCCACGCTGGCTGCCGACCTGGGCGGACCTGCTGGCCGGCCCGGCAGCGCTGCCGCTGCACTGGACCAGCTACTACGACACCACGCCGATGAAGGAGCTGCTGGCGCGCTACGTGGATTTCAAGGCGCTCAAGTCCAGCCCCGTGCGCCTGCTGGTCGGCGCCGTGAACGTGGCCAACGGCAAGCTCGAAGTGTTCGACAGCTACGTCGATGACATGACGCCCGAGCACATCCTGGCCAGCGGCAGCCTGCCGCCGGGCTTTCCCTGGACCGAGATCGACGGCCAGGCGTACTGGGACGGCGGCTTGCTGAGCAATTCGCCGCTCGAACTCGTGGTCGAGCGCTGCGGCGCCGAAGGCAAGCGCGCCTTCGTCGTCGACTTGTTCGCGGGCGAGCGTCCCTTGCCGCAGAACATGGTCGAAGTGATGGCGCGACGCGACGAGATCGCCTATTCGGAGCGCGTGCGCAATGACCTACGCTGGCGCGAAACCGCGGGCGCATACCGGCGCCTGGTCGAGGGCATTCTGGAGCAGGTCGATCCTGCAGTGCAGGCCAAGATCAAGCAGCGCCCGCTGTTCATCGAACTCATGGGCGTGGGCGCGCCGCTGCAGGTCACGCGCTTCGTGCGCGTCGGCCAGCCGGGCGAGCCGGCCTCGCGCGACTACGACTTCTCCGCCGAGGCGATCCGCCGCAACCAGGAGGAAGGCTATGCGCTGGTCAAACAAACCCTGGCGCAAGCGCGTGGCAAGAGCGGCAAGAAAAACTCCTGAAAAGAGAGCTGCCAGCGCTGGATGCATAAGCGCAAAGTGCCAAAAACACTCTTGATTTTTATGGTCAGTGCGCGCTCTCCGATGTACCGAGCAGCTTGTCCGTGTAGGCGATCGCCAGCGCACTGAGCAAAAACACGCCGTGGATGATGGTCTGCCACATCAGCACCTTGACGTCGTAATTCGCGGCGTTGATGAAGGTCTTGAGCAGGTGGATGGAGCTGATGCCGATGATGGACAGCCCGAGCTTCACCTTCAGCACCGAGGCGTTCACGTGGCCCAGCCATTCGGGCTGATCGGGGTGGTTTTCCAGCCCGAGCCGGCTCACGAAGGTTTCGTAGCCGCCCACGATGACCATGATGAGCAGGTTGGAGATCATCACCACGTCGATGAGCGCGAGCACCACGAGCATGATGACCGTCTCGTTGAGCGTGCTGACCTGCACTTCGGGTTTGTAGCCTATGCTGGTCACGAGCGCCTGCAGCGCCGTCTGGCTGCCGAATGCTGCTTCGACCAGGTGCGCCAGCTCCACCAGAAAATGCCACACATACACCCCTTGCGCGGCAATCAGCCCGAGGTACAGCGGCAGCTGCAGCCAGCGGCTGGCAAAAATCAGCGCGGGCAAGGGGCGCAAGGGCGAGTGCTTGGGTGGGTTGGGCGACGTCATGCGATGCAAGTCAGAAGATGAGGATGCGAAGAATTCGGAGGCGCGATTGTAGAAATGCGCCAAAGGCACGCAAAACGGATGGAGATTGCGGCGCTAAGATTCCACCTCGTCAGTCGGGTGTAAGTGCCGCAGTGGAAATTTGCGCCGTTTTACCCAATCCCAGTAGGAGACGAAAGCCATGACCACCTCTTCTTCGACGATCGAGTCCACGTTGATCGAAAACCGCGTTTTCCCCCCGCCCGAATCGCTCGCGCGCACGGCGCGCATCGCCGGCATGGAGGCTTACCACGCGCTGTGCGCCGAGGCCGAGAAGGACTACGAAGGCTTTTGGGCGCGGCTCGCACGCGAGCATCTGCAGTGGACGCGGCCCTTCACGCGCACGCTCGATGCGACCAACGCGCCGTTTTATCAGTGGTTTGCCGACGGCGAGCTCAACGCCTCGGCCAACTGCCTCGACAAGCACATGGGCACGCCGACCGAAAACAAGACGGCGCTGATCTTCGAAGCCGACGACGGCAGCGTGACGCGCGTCAGCTACAAGGAGTTGCTCGCGCGCGTCAGCCAGTTTGCGAACGCGCTCAAGGCGCTGGGCGTGAACAAGGGCGACCGCGTGCTGATCTACATGCCCATGAGCATCGAGGGCGTGGTCGCCATGCAGGCGTGCGCGCGCATAGGCGCGACGCACAGCGTGGTGTTCGGCGGCTTCAGCGCCAAGGCGGTGCACGAGCGCATCATCGACGCGGGCGCCGTGGCCGTGATCACGGCCAACTACCAGATGCGCGGCGGCAAGGAGTTGCCGCTCAAGTCCATCATCGACGAGGCGCTGGCCATGGGCGGCTGCGAGTGCGTGCGCAACGTGCTCGTGTACCAGCGCACCGCCACGCCCTGCGCCATGGTGGCGGGGCGCGACACGACTTTCGATGAAGCGCTGGCCGGGCAGAGCAGCGTCTGCCCACCCGTCAGCGTGGGGGCCGAGCACCCGCTGTTCGTGCTCTACACCAGCGGCTCGACGGGCAAGCCCAAGGGCGTGCAGCACAGCACGGGCGGCTACCTGCTGTGGGCCAAGGTCACGATGGAGTGGACCTTCGACATCCGTCCCGAGGACGTCTTCTGGTGCACGGCGGACATCGGCTGGATCACGGGCCACACCTACGTGGCCTACGGGCCGCTCGCTGCGGGGGCGACACAGATCGTCTTCGAGGGCGTGCCCACCTACCCGAACGCGGCGCGCTTCTGGCAAATGATCGAGCGCCACAAGTGCAGCGTCTTCTACACCGCGCCGACGGCGATCCGCTCGCTCATCAAGGCCGCCGACACCGACGCCGCCGTGCACCCTTCCCGCTTCGATCTGTCGAGCCTGCGCATTTTGGGCAGCGTGGGTGAGCCCATCAACCCCGAAGCCTGGATGTGGTACTACAAAAACGTGGGTGGCGAGCGCTGCCCCATCGTGGACACGTTTTGGCAGACCGAAACCGGCGGCCACGTCATCACGCCCTTGCCCGGCGCCACGCCGCTCGTGCCGGGCAGCTGCACGCTGCCGCTGCCGGGCATCATGGCTGCTATCGTCGATGAAGTGGGGAACGACATCCCCAACGGCGTGGGCGGCATTTTGGTCATCAAACGTCCGTGGCCCAGCATGATCCGCACCATCTGGGGCGACCCGGAGCGTTTCAAGAAAAGCTACTTCCCCGAAGAGCTCAAGGGTTACTACCTCGCAGGCGACGGCGCCGTGCGCAGCGCCGACCGCGGGTATTTCCGCATCACGGGCCGCATCGACGACGTGCTCAACGTCTCGGGCCACCGCATGGGCACCATGGAGATCGAATCGGCGCTGGTCGCCAAGACCGACCTCGTGGCCGAGGCCGCCGTCGTGGGCCGGCCCGACGACGTGACGGGCGAAGCGATCTGCGCCTTCGTGGTGCTCAAGCGCCCGCTGCCCAAGGGCGAAGAGGCGCACCAGATTGCCAACGAGTTGCGCAATTGGGTCGCCAAGGAAATCGGCCCCATCGCCAAGCCCAAGGACATCCGCTTTGGCGAAAATCTGCCCAAGACACGCAGCGGCAAGATCATGCGCCGCTTGCTGCGCAGCATCGCGCGTGGCGAGGCGATCACGCAGGACACGAGCACGCTCGAAAACCCCGCGATCCTCGAGCAGTTGGCGCAGAGCAACTGAGAGCGCGTGCAAAAAATCGTCGCAAGCGGCGCGCGTGCCAGACGCACGGCGCGCAGCGACGAGATGGTGCCTTGGGGTGGTGCGATCAGTGCGCGGCTTCGAGCAATCGCGCCACGGTCGCGCAAAATTCCTGCACGTCGTTGGGTTTGTGGATCAGTGCGCGCGCGCCTTCGGCCAGTGCGGCTTGCTCGATTTCGCTGCTCACGTAGCCTGAGGCCAGCGCCACGGGCAGTGCAGGCCGGATCTGGCGCGTGGCGCGCAGCAATTCCACGCCGGAAAAGCCCGGCATGTTGTAGTCGGTCACGAGCAGGTCGTACTTTTCGGGGGCGGCGCGCAAGGCTTGCAAGGCCGCCTGCGGATCAGTAAAGGTGCTGACCTCATAGCCGCGGCGGCGCAGCAGGCGCTGCACCACGAACACCAAGGCCTGGTCGTCATCGACGTACATCACGTGGTGCCCGCGCGCCGCGGTGCTTGCCGCGCGGGCAGGCGTTGGCGCCGGCAGCGCAGCGACGCTAGTGGCGGACGCTGCTGCCGCTCCCCCGGCGGCGTTGTCCGCTCCAGCCCCTGCGACGCCCGCGGCTGCGCTGTCGGCGACCGGGAAATACAGCGTGAAGCAACTGCCCTGGCCGGGGCTGCTTTGCACCGCGATGCTGCCGCCGTGCGTGCGCATGATGCCGTGCACCACGGCAAGCCCCAAGCCCGTGCCCTGGCCCACGGGTTTGGTGGTGAAAAAAGGCTCGAAGATGCGAGCCTGAGTGGCCGCGTCCATCCCGGGGCCATCGTCGCGCACCGTCAAGGCGATGTAGTCGGTGTGGGCGGCGAGGCCCAGGCGTTCGCGCAGGCGCTGCTCGGGCTGTACCCGCTGCGCTTCGACATGGACATGGCCGCGGCGGCTGCTGCCCAGCGCCTGCACGGCATTGGTGCAGAGATTGAGCACGGCCTGCCCGATCTGCGTCGCGTCGCCGAGCACGGCGGGGAGCTGCTCGGACACCTGGAGATGCAGGGCAATCGTGGGCGGCAGCGTGACGCGCAGCAGGCGCTCGGTGTCGTGCGCGACTTCGGCCAAGGACACGGCAGCACGCTGCGGCGGCTCATTGCGGCTGAAGGTAAGGATCTGGCGCACCAGATCGCGCGCGCGCCGCGCGGCCTTGTCGATTTCCTCGAGGCTCTCGCGGAGCGTTTGGCTCACAGGGGTGTCCGGCGCCGCGGCGCAGTCCGCTTTCGCAAGCTCCACGTTGCCCAGGATCGCGCCCAGGATGTTGTTGAAGTCGTGCGCGATGCCGCCGGCCATGGTGCCTACGGCCTGCATCTTGTGCGACTCGCGCAGCTGCGCTTCGAGCTCGTTGCGCTGCGCCTCGGCTTTTTTGCGGCCCGTGAGGTCGCGCGCGAACACGGTGGCCGTCTCGTTCGTGGCATGGCGCTCGAACGAGATGCTCACTTCGACGGCGAGCTCTTTGCCGCTGGCAGTGCGTGCCGTCATCTCGCCGAGCATGGCCTGGGTCGTGAGCTGCGAAAACGCCAGCGCCTGCGCTGCACCGGGCAAGAAGCGCTCGAGCGGGCTGCCCAGCGCGTCGTCGGCGTTGCACTGGAACAGCGCCGCCGCGGTGGGGTTGAATACGGTGATGCGCTGCTCTTGATCGACGCAAAGGATGGCGTCGAGCGCCGAGTCGATCACTGCGGCGAGGCGCTTTTCGCTCGCGTGCAGCTGCGCATTGCGCTCCTGCAGCGCGCGGCGCTCGGCAAGCAGCGGCCCCTGGTCGATCACGGCGCACAAGAATTGCACCGGCGCCGGGGTGTCTTCGTCTTCCTGCGCCGCTTCGATGCGCGCGATGTGCAAGTCGCCCGTGATGCAAGGGTGGCCTTCGATCGTGAACACCACCTCCTTGACCTCGCTGTGCCCGAGCTCGCTGGCCTGCGCGAACGCCTGCTGCACGCGCGCCAGGTCGGCCGGGTGCACGAAAGGCTGCAGCATGGTGAGCGGCCGGTCGCGCTCGCTCGGCTGGAACGAGAGGTGCGCCATGGCGTTGGCCTGTACCACGATGTCGTGCGCATCGACCACCATGAGCGCGAGCGGCACGCTTGCAAACAGCGTCTCGAAGCGCTCCGAGGCACGCTCAGCCACTGCTTGGCTGTAGCGCAGCATCTGGTTTTGGCTCTCGAGCTCGGCTTGCGAGGCGCGCAGCTCGGCGATCAGCGCGGCGACGGCGCCGTGCGGCCGATCCGCGCCAGGTCGTTCCTGCATGGCAGGTGTTGGCGGTGTAGCGGTCGCTGGCGGGGACGCACCGGCGGACGAACGCTGCGCATCCTCCGCCAAGGCAGCGGCAAACAGCAGGGAAAGGTCAGGGCGTGTCATGGTGGCAAACCTCGCTGCGTGGCCCGCAGGCCAACGCGCAGCGCAGGATTGCCAGTGTAAGCCCGCGCTTCAGGCCTCGGCGAGGTCTTGCACCGGCAGGCAACTGCAAAACAGATGCCGGTCGCCATAGACGTTGTCTACGCGGCCCACGGGCGACCAGTATTTGTTCTGGCGCAAACGGGGCACCGGGTAGGCCGCCACTTCGCGCGAGTAAGGATGCGGCCACTCGGTCTGCAGCAGGCTCGCAGCGGTGTGCGGAGCGTTCTTGAGCGGGTTGTCGTCCTGCGGCCAGCGGCCAGCCTCGATTTCGCGGATCTCGTCGCGGATCGCGATCATGGCTTCGATGAAGCGGTCGAGCTCGGCCAGCGGCTCGCTCTCGGTGGGCTCGACCATCAAGGTGCCGGGCACGGGAAAGCTCAGCGTGGGCGCGTGGAAACCGTAGTCGATCAGGCGCTTGGCCACGTCCTCGGCGACCACCCCGCTGCTTTCCTTGAGGCCGCGCAAGTCGAGGATGCACTCGTGCGCCACGCGCCCGGGTTCACCGGGGCCGGTGCCCTGGCCTGCGCTGGTGTAGAGCGTGGGGTAGTGCTCGCGCAGGCGCACGCTGATGTAGTTGGCGCTGAGGATGGCGGTCTCGGTGGCGCGGCGCAGCCCTTCGGCGCCCATCATGCGGACATACATCCAGCTGATGGGCAGCACGCTCGCATTGCCCAGCGGCGCGGCGCTCACGGCGCCGACGCCGCCAGGGATGCCCGCCGTGGCGTGGCCCGGCAGATAGGGCACGAGGTCGGCCACCACGCACACCGGCCCGACGCCGGGGCCGCCGCCGCCGTGCGGAATGCAAAACGTCTTGTGCAGATTCAGGTGGCTCACGTCACCACCGAATTCGCCGGGCGCCGCCACGCCGACGAGCGCGTTCATGTTCGCGCCGTCGATATACACGCGCCCGCCGTGCTGGTGCACGAGGTCGCAGAGCTCTTTGACCTGCGTCTCGAACACGCCGTGGGTGCTCGGGTAGGTGATCATCACGCACGCCAGACGATCGGCGTACTGCGCGCATTTGGCGCGCAGGTCGGCCATATCGACGTTGCCCTGCGCATCGCAGGCGACGACGACGACCTGCATCCCGGCCATCTGTGCGCTCGCGGGGTTCGTGCCGTGCGCGCTGCTCGGGATCAGGCAGACCGTGCGCTGGCTCTGGCCCTGCGCCGCGTGGTAGGCACGGATCGCGAGCAGCCCCGCGTATTCGCCCTGACTGCCCGCGTTCGGTTGCAGGCTGATGCCCGCGTAGCCCGTGGCCTGGCAGAGCCAGGCGCGCAATTGCGCGTCGAGCAGCCGATAGCCCTGCAGTTGATCGGCGGGCGCGAACGGATGCACGTGGGCGAATTCGGGCCAGGTGATGGGGATCATTTCGCTCGTCGCGTTGAGCTTCATGGTGCAGCTGCCCAGCGGGATCATGCAGCGGTCGAGCGCCAGATCCTTGTCGGCGAGCTGGCGCAGGTAGCGCAGCATGGCCGTCTCGCTGTGGTGGGTGTTGAACACCGGGTGCGTGAGAAAGGCGCTGCTGCGGCGCAGCGCCTCGGGCAACAGCGTAGCGACGCCGTTTTCGAACGCATCCCAGCGCGGCAGCGCTTGGCTTGCGCTGGCGAAGTGCTGCGCAAACAGGCGCCAGAGCAGTTCGATGTCGGCGCGCGTGGTGGTCTCGTCGAGCGAGATGCCCACCGCGTTTTTGGCATAAATTCTGAGGTTTACGCCCGTAGATACTGCGCTTGCAGCTATTTTTTCGGTAGCTTCTGCGGTGTCGATCACGAGGGTGTCGAAAGCGCTTTGCGCGCGCAGCGGAGCGCCGAGCTGGCGCAGGCCCTGCGCGAGGATCGCGGTGTAGGCGGCCACGCGCTCGGCGATGCGCGCGAGGCCCGCGGGGCCGTGATAGACCGCGTACATGCTCGCGATCACGGCGGGCAGCACTTGTGCAGTGCAGATGTTGGAGGTGGCTTTTTCGCGCCGGATATGCTGTTCGCGCGTTTGCAGCGCAAGGCGGTAGGCCGGGTTGCCGTGCGCATCCACGCTCACGCCCACCAGGCGCCCGGGCAGCGAGCGCTTGAGCTCGTCGCGGCAGGCCATGTACGCCGCGTGCGGGCCGCCGGCGCCCATGGGCATGCCAAAGCGCTGCGTGCTGCCGACGACGATGTCCGCGCCCCATTCGCCGGGCGGCGCAAGCAGCGTGAGCGCGAGCAGGTCTGCCGCCACGACGAACAGCGCCTGCCTGGCGTGCACGAGCGCCACGTCGGCGCGCAGGTCGTCGATGCGCCCGTGCGTCGCCGGGTACTGCGCGAGCACGCCGAAATACTCGCCTGCAAGCGCCGCGCCCCACGCGGCCTGCGGCACGAGCACGACTTCAATGCCCAGCGGCGCCGCGCGCGTCTGGATCACCTCGATGGTCTGCGGGTGTGCATCGGCCGAGACGATGAAGCGCTGGCTCGGGTTCTTGGCGCTGCGCCGCGCGAGCGTCATGGCCTCGGCCGCGGCCGTGGCCTCGTCGAGCATCGAAGCATTGGCGATGGGCATGGCCGTGAGGTCGCAGACCATGGTCTGGAAGTTGATCAGCGCCTCCATGCGGCCCTGCGAGATTTCAGCCTGGTAGGGCGTGTAAGCGGTGTACCAGGCGGGGTTTTCGAGCACGTTGCGCAGGATCACGGCGGGCATGTGCGTGCCGTAATACCCCTGGCCGATGAAGCTCTTGAGCACCTTGTTCTGCGCCGCGATGGCTTTGAGCTCGGCCAGTGCCGCGGCCTCGCCCACGGGCGGGGGCAAGTCCATGGCCTGGCTGCGCGCGATCGCGTGCGGCACGATCGCATCGACCAGTGCGCGGCGCGAAGCGGCGCCGATCACCGAGAGCATGTGCGCTTCGTCGGCGGCGTCTATGCCGATGTGGCGGGGCAGAAATTCGGCGGCGTTTTCCAGCACGCCAAGCGGTGGAGTAGAAGGCATGAATGCTCTCGAAAGCGAAGTTAAAAGCGTAGGTATTTCAAGCGTTTTTGCAGAATTCGGCGTATGCGGCTGCATCCATCAGCGCATCGAGCTCGGCGGGATTCGCAAGCTTGACCTTGAAGAACCACCCCGCGCCCAGCGGGTCGGAGTTGGCGAGCGCGGGGTCGGCGCGCAGCGCTTCGTTGACCTCGACGATCTCGCCCGTGACGGGCATATACACGTCGGCCGCGGCCTTCACCGATTCGACCACGCCAGCCACCTCGCCCTGACGGTAGGTCTTGCCCACCTCGGGCAGATCGACGAACACCACGTCGCCCAGCGCGTCCTGCGCGTGCGCGGTGATGCCGACCACGGCGGCTTGCGGGTTGCTGGCGTCGATCCATTCGTGCTCGCGCGAAAACTTGATGCTCATGGCAATGGCTCCTGAAAAAGGGAAAAGGGAGGGTGACACGAATTACGCAAATCGGGGTCAGGCAAGGCGCGCGCTCCAGGGCAAAACACTTTGCAGCATCCTTGTTTGCGTAAGTCCAGGGTGAATGTAAACCGTGCGTGCGAGCAAACTCCACGCCGACCCGGGCCTTCAGCCGCGGTAGTAGCGCGTGGGCACGAAGGGCATGGCGCTCACGCGCATGGGCACCGGCTTGCCGCGCACCATGGCAAAGACTTCGGTGCCCAAAGCGGCATAGTCGGGCGGCACGTAGCCCATCGCGATGGGCTGATTCAGTGTGGGGCTGAGCAGGCCGCTCGTGACTTCGCCAATCGCCTGGCCGTCCATGTTTTCGAGCCGCGTGTGCTCGCGCACGGGTACACGCTCGGTCGCAACCAGGCCCACGCGCTGGCGTGTGAGCGGCACGCGGCCGTCGAGCTGCGCGAGCACGCGCTCGGCGCCCGGAAAGCCGCCGGCGCGCGCGCCGCCCGTGCGCCGTACCTTCTGGATTGCCCACTGCAGGCCCGCCTCGACGGGCGTGGTGTGCGTGTCGATATCGTTGCCGTAAAGGCACAAGCCCGCTTCGAGTCGCAGCGAATTGCGGGCACCCAGGCCAATCGGCTGCACTTCGGGCTGCGCGAGCAGCGCGCGCGCCAAGGTTTCGGCCTGCGCAGCGGGCAGCGAAATCTCGAAGCCGTCTTCGCCGGTGTAGCCACTGCGCGTGACGAAGCAGTCGCAGCCCGCGATGCGCACGTCCATGCCCGTCATGAACACGAGTTTTTGCACCTCGGGCGCAAGCCGCGCAAGCGCGTCCGCAGCCTGCGGCCCCTGCAGCGCCAATAGGGCTTGTTCGGGTAGCGGCTGCACTGCGCAGCGCTGGCCGATCCGTGTCTGGATATGCGCGATGTCGCCTTCTTTGCACGCGCCGTTGACGATGACGAAGATGTCACTTTCGCGGCGCACGAACATCAGGTCGTCGATGATGCCGCCGGCCTCGTTGAGCAGCAGCCCGTAGCGCTGCCGGCCCACGGGCAGATCGATGACATCGACAGGCATCAGGCGCTCGAAGGCCGCGGCCGCGTCGGCGCCCACGAGGCGCAGCTGACCCATGTGCGAGACATCGAACAGCCCCGCGGCGCTGCGCGTATGCTTGTGTTCAGCGAGCAGCCCGGCGGGATATTGGACGGGCATGGAGTAGCCCGCAAACGGCACCATGCGCGCGCCGAGCTCAAGGTGCAGGGCGTGCAGCGGCGTGGTGCGCAAGGCGGTGGTTTCGGCGGAGTCAGAAGGAGTGGACACGGACATTCTCCAGAGCAAAGTGAACCGCAGCCGACCTCACAAGGAAGTGCCACGGAGTTTGCCTGCTGTCCGCTTTACCTGAGAGATTCACCGCCTGTGCCGGCCTGGGGTGCACGGCATCGAGCGGCTTGCTCCTTCGGTGGATGGCCACCGCTTGCGGGCGGGGCGATCTCTCTCCAGCAAGGAAACGCCCGCATCGCTGCGGGCGCTTGCCAGTCCTTTTGCCTGAGCGTTTGGAAAACCTCCTGCGCCTTCGGCGGCACCTGCGGCTTGCTTTGTTGCAAAGGCTGCAGGCGCTCTCTCCTGACGCGGGGGATTCTAGCAGCCCGTCGGACTTTGGAATCGTCGGCTGCGAATGTGCCGCAGCGGTCCATTTTTTACCGTCTTCTTGCCCCGTAGTCCCGCTACGGGGCTGCGAATCCGGCAAAAACTGGCCTCGCTGGGGCCCATTCTCGCTATCGACGCCCAAAGTCCGACAGGCTGCTAGTGTAGTGTTTCATTCTGTTTAGAACTTAATCGCGAGTTTGCCCGGATGACCTTCTGCAGGATGTCCTTGGCGCTCTTGGTCCAAATGAAAG